>NZ_CP108023.1:6830000-8786883 GCF_036158715.1 Streptomyces sp. NBC_00316
GCCGGCCGTGAGACGAGTCAGAAACCGTTGATGTAGGCGAAGGACATGCGAAAGGTCCGGCGTAGAGGGTAAGACCCCCGTAGCTGAAACATTGACGGCTCGTTTGAGAGACACCCAAGTAGCACGGGGCCCGAGAAATCCCGTGTGAATCTGGCGGGACCACCCGCTAAGCCTAAATATTCCCTGGTGACCGATAGCGGATAGTACCGTGAGGGAATGGTGAAAAGTACCGCGGGAGCGGAGTGAAATAGTACCTGAAACCGTGTGCCTACAAGCCGTGGGAGCGTCGCGCATCGAGCTTGCTCGGTGCGTCGTGACTGCGTGCCTTTTGAAGAATGAGCCTGCGAGTTTGCGGTGTGTTGCGAGGTTAACCCGTGTGGGGAAGCCGTAGCGAAAGCGAGTCCGAATAGGGCGTTTTAGTAGCACGCTCAAGACCCGAAGCGGAGTGATCTAGCCATGGGCAGGTTGAAGCGGAGGTAAGACTTCGTGGAGGACCGAACCCACCAGGGTTGAAAACCTGGGGGATGACCTGTGGTTAGGGGTGAAAGGCCAATCAAACTCCGTGATAGCTGGTTCTCCCCGAAATGCATTTAGGTGCAGCGTCGTGTGTTTCTTGCCGGAGGTAGAGCACTGGATAGGCGATGGGCCCTACCGGGTTACTGACCTTAGCCAAACTCCGAATGCCGGTAAGTGAGAGCACGGCAGTGAGACTGTGGGGGATAAGCTCCATGGTCGAGAGGGAAACAGCCCAGAGCATCGACTAAGGCCCCTAAGCGTACGCTAAGTGGGAAAGGATGTGGAGTCGCAGAGACAACCAGGAGGTTGGCTTAGAAGCAGCCACCCTTGAAAGAGTGCGTAATAGCTCACTGGTCAAGTGATTCCGCGCCGACAATGTAGCGGGGCTCAAGCGTACCGCCGAAGTCGTGTCATTCCAGCATTAAGGGCCAACGCCTGCTGGGATGGGTAGGGGAGCGTCGTGTGCCGGGTGAAGCAGCCGCGGAAGCGAGTTGTGGACGGTTCACGAGTGAGAATGCAGGCATGAGTAGCGATACACACGTGAGAAACGTGTGCGCCGATTGACTAAGGGTTCCTGGGTCAAGCTGATCTGCCCAGGGTAAGTCGGGACCTAAGGCGAGGCCGACAGGCGTAGTCGATGGACAACCGGTTGATATTCCGGTACCCGCTTTGAAACGCCCAATACTGAATCAGGCGATGCTAAGTCCGTGAAGCCGGCCCGATCTCTTCGGAGTTGAGGGTAGTGGTGGAGCCGACGAACCAGACTTGTACTAGGTAAGCGATGGGGTGACGCAGGAAGGTAGTCCAGCCCGGGCGGTGGTAGTCCCGGGGTAAGGGTGTAGGGCGTGTGGTAGGTAAATCCGTCACACATGAGTCTGAGACCTGATGCCGAGCCGATTGTGGCGAAGTGGATGATCCTATGCTGTCGAGAAAAGCCTCTAGCGAGTTTCATGGCGGCCCGTACCCTAAACCGACTCAGGTGGTCAGGTAGAGAATACCGAGGCGTTCGGGTGAACTATGGTTAAGGAACTCGGCAAAATGCCCCCGTAACTTCGGGAGAAGGGGGGCCATCACTGGTGATTGGATTTACTCCATGAGCTGGGGGTGGCCGCAGAGACCAGCGAGAAGCGACTGTTTACTAAAAACACAGGTCCGTGCGAAGCCGTAAGGCGATGTATACGGACTGACGCCTGCCCGGTGCTGGAACGTTAAGGGGACCGGTTAGCTGACTTTCGGGTCGGCGAAGCTGAGAACTTAAGCGCCAGTAAACGGCGGTGGTAACTATAACCATCCTAAGGTAGCGAAATTCCTTGTCGGGTAAGTTCCGACCTGCACGAATGGCGTAACGACTTCTCGACTGTCTCAACCATAGGCCCGGTGAAATTGCACTACGAGTAAAGATGCTCGTTTCGCGCAGCAGGACGGAAAGACCCCGGGACCTTTACTACAGTTTGATATTGGTGTTCGGTTCGGCTTGTGTAGGATAGGTGGGAGACTTTGAAGCAGCCACGCCAGTGGTTGTGGAGTCGCCGTTGAAATACCACTCTGGTCGTGCTGGATGTCTAACCTGGGTCCGTGATCCGGATCAGGGACAGTGTCTGATGGGTAGTTTAACTGGGGCGGTTGCCTCCTAAAGAGTAACGGAGGCGCCCAAAGGTTCCCTCAGCCTGGTTGGCAATCAGGTGTTGAGTGTAAGTGCACAAGGGAGCTTGACTGTGAGACCGACGGGTCGAGCAGGGACGAAAGTCGGGACTAGTGATCCGGCAGTGGCTTGTGGAAGCGCTGTCGCTCAACGGATAAAAGGTACCCCGGGGATAACAGGCTGATCTTCCCCAAGAGTCCATATCGACGGGATGGTTTGGCACCTCGATGTCGGCTCGTCGCATCCTGGGGCTGGAGTCGGTCCCAAGGGTTGGGCTGTTCGCCCATTAAAGCGGTACGCGAGCTGGGTTTAGAACGTCGTGAGACAGTTCGGTCCCTATCCGCTGCGCGCGTAGGAATATTGAGAAGGGCTGTCCCTAGTACGAGAGGACCGGGACGGACGAACCTCTGGTGTGCCAGTTGTCCTGCCAAGGGCATGGCTGGTTGGCTACGTTCGGAAAGGATAACCGCTGAAAGCATCTAAGCGGGAAGCCTGCTTCGAGATGAGTATTCCCACCCCCTTTGAGGGGTTAAGGCTCCCAGTAGACGACTGGGTTGATAGGCCAGATGTGGAAGCCCGGTAACGGGTGGAGCTGACTGGTACTAATAGGCCGAGGGCTTGTCCTCAGTTGCTCGCGTCCACTGTGTTGTTCCCGGGTTGCGAACAGTCGCACCGGTTGAACAGCTTCACTACTTAATTGAAAAGTGTGCTTGTTCGCTAGAACCCGATAGGGTTTCGGTGGTCATTGCGTTAGGGAAACGCCCGGTTACATTTCGAACCCGGAAGCTAAGCCTTTCAGCGCCGATGGTACTGCAGGGGGGACCCTGTGGGAGAGTAGGACGCCGCCGAACAATCTTTCAAGGACTCTTGGTCCCAGCGTTCATGCTGGGACCAAGGGTTCTTTTTTGTTTTGTCGAAGCGCGTCGGGTGGCCGACTGCGCGAGAATGTGTGTAGTACCCGAAGACAGGAGTTCCACCCATGTCCACCAACTCTCCCGACGATCGTTCGGAGCGCGAGCCGCATCGCCGGGACGGTGGTGACCGGGGCGGGTTCCGGGGTGGTCGTGACGACCGGTCCGGAAGCCCGCGTCGGGACAACGACCGTGGTGGCAACCGCCGTGACGACGGCCGGCCGACGAGCGGCGGTGCCGGTGGTGGCTTCCGTCGCGACGACCGTGATCGCGGGCCGCGGCGTGACGACAGCCGTGGCGGTGGTTCCGGTGGTGGGTTCCGTCGTGATGACAGCCGCGGTGGCGGTTCCGGCGGCAGGTTCCCCCGGGACGATCGTGGTGGTTCCGGTGGTGGGTTCCGTCGTGATGACAGCCGTGGCGGTGGCTCCGGTGGTGGGTTCCGTCGGGATGATCGTGCGCCGCGTCGTGATGACGACCGTGGTGGGCGTCCCGGTGGTGGCTTCGAGCGCCGTGACGACCGGCCGCGTGGGCCCCGTCGCGACGACGACAGCCGCAGTGGCGGCTTCCGCCGTGACGACAGCCGTGGCGGCGGTGCCGGTGGTGGGTTCCGTCGTGATGACAGCCGGCCCTCGAGTGGCGGTGACCGGGGCGGGTTCCGCCGCGACGATCGTGGTGGCTCCGGTGGTGGGTTCCGCCGTGACGACAGCCGCGGTGGCGGTTCCGGCGGCGGGTTCCGCCGCGACGATCGTGGTGGTTCCGGTGGTGGGTTCCGTCGTGATGACAGCCGTGGCGGTGGCTCCGGTGGTGGGTTCCGTCGGGATGATCGTGCGCCGCGTCGTGATGACGACCGTGGTGGGCGTCCCGGTGGTGGCTTCGAGCGCCGTGACGACCGGCCGCGTGGGCCCCGTCGCGACGACGACAGCCGCAGTGGCGGCTTCCGCCGTGACGACAGCCGTGGCGGCGGTGCCGGTGGTGGGTTCCGTCGTGATGACAGCCGGCCCTCGAGTGGCGGTGACCGGGGCGGGTTCCGCCGCGACGACAGCCGTGGCGGCGGTGCCGGCAGGTTCCCCCGTGATGATCGTGCGCCGCGGCGTGACGACGACCGTGGTGGGTACCGCGGCGGCCCGCGTCGTGATGACGAGCGCGGTGGGCGTCCCGGTGGTGGCTTCGAGCGTCGTGAGGACCGGCCGCGTGGGCCGCGTCGCGACGACGACAGCCGCGGTGGCGGCTTCCGCCGCGACGACAGCCGTGGCGGCGGTGGATACCGCGGGCAGCGGGACGACCGTGACCGCGGGGGCTACCGCGGGCGGGACGACCGTGGTGGCTTCGAGCGGCGCGACGACCGGGACCGTGAGCCGATCAGGCGGCTTCCGATTCCCGACGACGTCACCGGTGACGAGATCGACAAGGACGTGCGCCAGGAGCTGCTGAGCCTGCCGAAGACCCTGGCCGAGGATGTTGCCCGGAACCTCGTCATGGTTGCCCGGCTCATCGACGAGGACCCCGAGCAGGCGTATGCGTACTCGCGTATCGCGCTGCGGCTGGCCTCGAGGGTGGCTGCCGTGCGTGAGGCGGCCGGTTTTGCCGCGTACGCGACGCAGAAGTACTCGGAGGCCCTGGCCGAGTTCCGGGCGGCGAAGCGGATGACCGGTTCCGTGGAGCTGTGGCCCGTCATGGCCGACTGCGAGCGTGGGCTCGGGCGCCCCGAGCGGGCGATGGCCATGGCCGGCGAGCCCGAGGTGCAGAAGCTGGACAAGGCCGGACAGGTCGAGATGCGGCTCGTGGCAGCAGGGGCCCGTAGGGACATGGGGCAGATCGATGCCGCCATCGTCACCCTGCAGAGCTCCGAGCTGGCCTCGAACGCCGTGCACCCGTGGACGCCGCGACTGCGCTATGCGTACGCGGATGCGTTGCTGGCCGCAGGGCGTGAGGACGAGGCGCGCGAGTGGTTCGCGAAGACCGTCGAGGCCGACAAGGACGGCTCCACCGATGCGTCGGACCGGCTCGCCGAGCTGGACGGCGTCGAGTTCGTCGACGCTCTCGACGACGACGACGCTGCCGAAGGTGACGTCGACGGCGAAGGTCCGGCGGACCAGGCGTAAGGCATGAGAAGAGGGCGGCATCCCGACAGGGGTGCCGCCCTCTTTTTGTTCTCCGGCCTCAGTCGAGAGTGAGGCTGCGCAGGACCAGGCCCGTGGCAGGCTTGGGGCCGAACGACGTCGACTTGCGGGGCATGGTGACGCCCTGTTGGGCCAGCTCCCGGACGACTTCTTCGCGTACCGGATGCATCAGGACCGCGGTGGCGTCGTTGCGCTCGGCCTGTTCCACGGCTGCCGCCGTGTCGTGTATGTACGCAATGCGTTCCGGGGTGTCGGGGATCTGCCATACGTGCTCGAGAAGGGTCGCGTGCAGGACCGTCGCGTCGAGTGTGCGCCAGGCGAGTGGACGGTCGGCCGGAATCGTGCGGGCCAGCAGCGCTTCGTCGGGTTGGTCGACGAGGTGGAAACGGCCGTCGCCGGCGAGCAGGAACGCGTTGCCTTCGGCGGCCGCCCCGGCGAGGGCGTCGAGGGCGGCGGGGAGCGGTCCCTCGATGTCCCGGACGCGGAAGGCGCCGTTCAGTGCGGCCAGTGCGTCGGCGACCGGGAGACCGTGCAGCAGTCGGTGGATGGCGCGGACCCGGAGCGGGTAGCGCGCCGTGTCGACGAGGAGGACCAGGCCGAAGTCCCAGGGGCCGGGGGCGGTGTGTTCCTGCTGGAGCCTGAGGTAGGTGGCCCAGCGGTGGTGACCGTCGGCGATGAGCGCCTGGTGGCGGGCGAGATCGGATGCGATCTCGGACCGGTCGGCCGGGTCGGTGACCGCCCAGAGCCGGTGGCTGTAGCCGTCCTCCGTGGTGGTGGCGAGCAGCGGCGGCCGGTGGATGGTCCGTTCGATGACGGCGGTGACACCCGTCGCACGGCCCTCGCTGCGGTAGGTGAGCAGCAGCGGCTCGAGATGGGCGGCGGTGGACCGCATCAGGTTCGCCCGGTCCTCGACGACATGGGCCATCACGTCCTCGTGCGGCAGGACGATGCCGTCGGCGGGTGCGGAGAGCGCCAGCGCACCGACGATGCCGCGCTGCAGGATCTCCCCGTTGCGCTGCTCGTAGACGTAGAGGGCCGGCTCGGGCTCGGGAGCGAGTATGCCCTCGGCGAGCCACCGGTTCAGGGTCTCGGCGGCCTGCTCGTTGCGTGCGGTGGCCGTGTCGGCCTGCGGCAGTATCAGCCGGACGATGTTGTACGGGTCCGCGGATTCCAGGTGGTGCAGCCCGTCGGGGCGCACGACGACGTCATACGGCGGTGAGGTCACCGCGGCAAGGCTGCCTACCCGCTCGGGGACGTAGCGCAGCCCACGGAACGGGATCAGGCGCAGTCCCTGGCCAGTGGGACCTGGTGTGTTCATTTCTGCATCGTATGTGCGTTGCGGCGATGAGCGATGATCGGGGGAGCGGCATGCAATGAGGAGCGCAGAAAATATGAGTCAGGCGAGCAGGACCAGGCCGAGCGGGAGCAGTACCGCACTGAGCGAGGCGTACGACACGGCTCTGCTCGATCTCGACGGGGTGGTGTACGCGGGTGGCCTTGCGATCGCCCATGCCGTCGACTCACTGATTGCCGCGCGGCACGGCGGGATGCATCTCGCGTACGTGACCAACAACGCGCTGCGCACCCCGGCCGCGGTCGCCGGGCATCTGACCGAGCTCGGGGTGCCGGCCGAGCCCGCCGATGTGATCACCTCGTCTCAGGCGGTGGCCCGGCTGATGGCGGATCAGCTGCCCGCCGGGGCGCGGGTGCTCGTGGTCGGGGGAGAGGGGCTGAGGGTTGCGCTGGTCGAGCGCGGCCTGGTGCCGGTGGAGTCGGCTGACGACGATCCGGTGGCGGTGGCACAGGGGTACGGCGGTCCCGACATGACCTGGGGACGGTTCGCGGAGGCTGCGTACGCGATTGCCCGTGGGGTGCCGTGGTTCGCGTCCAACACCGATCTCACGATTCCGAGTGCGCGGGGGATCGCGCCGGGCAATGGTGCGGCGGTCGAGGTCGTGCGGCTCGCCACCGGTGCCGAGCCGCAGGTCGCCGGGAAGCCGCTGCCTCCGATGCACCGGGAGACCGTGCTTCGGACCGGCGCGAAGCGGCCGCTGGTGGTGGGGGACCGGCTGGACACGGACATCGAGGGTGCGTTCAACGGCGGCGTGGATTCGCTCCTCGTGCTCACTGGGGTGACGGACGCGGCGCAGCTGGTGGCGGCCGAGCCCAGGCATCGGCCGACCTATGTCGATGCGGACCTGCGGGGACTGCTGACCGGGCAGCCCGAGGTGACCGGGACCGGTGGTGCGTTCGGCTGCGGCGGCTGGACGGCGGCGGTGCGCGGCGACGAGCTGGTGCTGGAGGGCGACGGAGACGTGCTCGACGGGCTGCGGGCGCTGTGCGGGGCTGCCTGGTCGTACGCGGGCGAGGGTGCCTGTGGGCTGGATGCGGGGAAGGCGGTCGCCAGGCTCGGGCTGTAGGACGGCGTCCGGGATCCCCTACTCGGCGGGCGTGTCCGGGAGTTCGCCGGGTGGGAGGATCCGCATGGGATGAATCGGGCGTAAGCGGCGCTGTGTTGTGCGTGGGGGATCCGGCAGGTCGGTAACTTTGGAGGGTAGGCTAACCTAACCTCGTGTTGGTTGAGAGTCCGCCGGAGCCGAGCGCAGGTCCGATAGCCGCGCCGGCGAAATCCGCGTCCCCAGGGCGCCCCGCGATGCGCGCGGTGGGGCTGGTGGCTGCCGTGTTCGCGTTGGCGCTGGTCTGCCTCGCGAGCATCGCGATCGGCGCCAAGGCGCTGCCGCTCGCCGATGTCTGGCACGGCCTGTTCCATGCCTCGGGGACCCATGGCGATGTCCTCATACAAGACATGCGTATCCCGCGGACCGTGCTCGGGCTGATCGTCGGCAGCGCGCTCGGCCTCGCCGGTGCGGTGATGCAGGCGCTGACCCGCAACCCGCTGGCCGAACCCGGACTGCTGGGGGTCAACGCGGGTGCCTCGGCGGCCGTCGTGTCCGCCATCAGCTTCCTCGGCGTCACCTCGCTGACCGGGTACGTCTGGTTCGCGTTCCTCGGCGCCGCGGTCGTGTCGGTGGTGGTGTATTTCCTCGGCGGCAGCCGGTCCGCGACGCCGGTCCGGCTCGCGCTGGCCGGGACCGCGGCCAGTGCCGCGCTGTTCGGCTACGTCTACGCCGTGCAACTGCTGGACGCGGCGGCGCTCGACCGGCTGCGGTTCTGGACGGTCGGGTCGCTGGCCTCGGCGAACATGGAGACGGTCGGCAAGGTGTGGCCGTTCATCGCCGTCGGCGTCGTCCTCGCTCTGCTCATCGCCCGGCCGCTGAACGCCCTGGAGATGGGCGACGACACCGCCAGGGCACTCGGCGCCCACCTGGTCCGCACCCGCGCACTCGCGATGCTCGCCGTCACCCTGCTGTGCGGGGCGACGACCGCCGCCTGCGGGCCGATCGTCTTCATCGGGCTGATGGTCCCGCACCTGGTGCGCGCGCTCACCGGGCCCGACCTGCGGTGGATCCTGCCGTACGCGGCTGTGCTGTCGCCGGTGCTGCTGCTCGGCGCGGACGTGGTGGGGCGGGTGATCGCCCGGCCGGCCGAACTGCAGGTCGGCATCGTGACCGCGCTGCTCGGCGGGCCCGTCTTCATCCATCTCGTACGTCGCAAGAGGATGGCTCAGCTGTGAAGGCTTTGAAGCGTGCGGGGGCGGCTCGGTCGGTGCGGGCCGTGCGGACCGGCGGCGGTTTCTCCCTCCGGGTGGACGTCCGGGCTTCCGTGGTGCTCGTGGTGCTTGCCGCGGTGGCGGCCGTGGCCGGGGTCGTGCTCATCGGCAGCGGCGACTACTCGATGACTCCCGGCGAGGTCGTGAGCACGCTGTTCGGGCACGGCACCTTCCAGCAGGAGTTCATCGTCACCGACCTGCGGCTCCCGCGGGTCCTCGTCGGTCTGCTGGTCGGAGCGTCGCTCGGGATCGGCGGCGCCGTGTTCCAGACCATCTCCCGCAACCCGCTCGGCAGCCCCGATGTGCTCGGCTTCGGCCAGGGCGCCACGGTCGGAGCCCTGACGGTGATCGTCCTTTTCCAGGGCGGGGCCACGGCGGTCGCGGGCGGTGCGGTGGCCGGCGGGCTGGTGACCGGGATCGCCGTCTATCTGCTGGCGTGGAAGCGCGGCGTGCACGGCTACCGGCTGGTGCTCGTCGGCATCGGCGCAGCCGCGATGCTCACCGCCGCCGCCCAGTACCTGATCACCAAGGCCAACCTGGTCGACGCGACCCGCGCCGTCGTCTGGATGACCGGCTCGCTGGACGGGCGTGACTGGGCGCAGGTCTGGCCGCTGCTGGCGGTGTGCGGACTGCTCGTTCCGCTGGTGCTCGGGCACGGGCGGGCGCTTCGCATGATGGAGATGGGTGACGACGCCGCGTACGCCCTGGGTGTACGGGTGGAACGCACCCGGTTCGTTCTCATGGTCTGCTCCGTGCTCCTCGTCGCCGTCGCCACCGCCGCCGCGGGCCCCATCACCTTCGTCTCACTGAGCGCCCCGCAACTGGCCCGCCGGCTCACTCGCTCGCCGGGGCCCAACCTGTTGGCGGCCGCCTTCATGGGCGCGGCGCTGCTGCTCGTGGCCGACTGGATCGCGTTGGACGCCTTCGGCGACCGGCAGCTGCCGGTCGGCATCGTCACCGGGGTGCTCGGCGGCTGCTATCTGCTGTGGTTGCTGGTCACCGAGCGCAAGGCGGGGCGGATATGAGGACCCGCCCGGCGGCGGATCCGCCCCATGACGCCAGAACATCGATGACCCTTCCCACCGACTCCGGGAGTACGACCATGCAGCGCCTCACCGCGGACTCGGTGACCCTCGGCTACGACCAGCGGGTCATCGCGGAGAACCTCTCGGTCGAGATCCCCGACAACTCGTTCACCGTGATCGTCGGCCCCAACGCCTGTGGGAAGTCCACGCTGTTGCGGGCGCTGTCCCGGATGCTCAAGCCGAGCCGGGGGCAGGTGCTGCTCGACGGGCAGTCGATCCACGCGATGCCCGCGAAGAAGGTGGCGAAGACGCTGGGGCTGCTGCCGCAGTCCTCGATCGCGCCGGACGGCATCACGGTCGCCGACCTTGTCGCACGCGGCAGGTATCCGCACCAGGGGCTGCTGCGCCAGTGGTCCCCGCAGGACGAACGCATTGTCGAGGAGTCGATGGCGTCCACCGGCGTTTCCGAGCTTGCGGATCGCTATGTCGACGAATTGTCCGGTGGGCAGCGGCAGCGTGTCTGGATCGCGATGGCACTCGCCCAGGAGACGCCTCTGCTGCTGCTCGACGAGCCGACGACGTACCTCGACATCCAGCACCAGATCGATGTCCTCGACCTCTGCGCGGAGCTGCACGAGACGCGGGGCCGCACCCTGGTCGCCGTGCTGCACGATCTGAACCACGCTGCGCGCTACGCCACGCATCTGATCGCGATGCGAGAGGGCCAGGTCATTGCCGAGGGCGAGCCGGGGGACGTCGTGACGGCGGAGCTCGTGGAGCGGGTGTTCGGGCTGCGGTGTCAGGTGATCGACGATCCGGAGACGGGGACGCCGTTGGTGGTGCCGGCTGCGCGGGACGCGCGCCGTACACGGGTGGCCGATTCGGTGGGTGCCTGAACGGGGACGGGGTAGCCGTGAGTTGGGTCGCGCGGCACCGGGGGCACGCTTCGTCCTCGGTCTCCCCCGGCCTCAAGGGCAGGGGAACCCCCTCGACGGACTCGAGTGTGCTCGGCGTGGGGGCTGATTCGGGGGTTGTGAGCTGCTGTCGGTGTGACGTGCCCTCGAGCGCCAGGGCCGTGGTTACAGCAGCGCTTTGAGGCGCAGCAGGTCCCGGAAGCCCGCTTCCAGGCGCACTCGTCCCGAGCCCCAGGCCCTTGCGAAGTTCAGTTCGCCGTTCACCATGGCCACCAGGTCGTCGCCGGTCATGGCGAGACGGATCTCGGCCTTGTCCGCCGGCGGGCCCTGGACCGTGTCCAGTACCTGGATCCGGCCCTCGCTGAGCCTGCCGGTGAAGGTGATCCCGAGGTCCTTGATGTGACAGCTCAGCGAGCGGTCCAGGGCAGCAGCGCTGCGCACGTCGCCCCCGGCCGTCATGAGGTTGTCGGAAAGTCTGTCGAGTGCGCTGCGGCACTCCGCCATGGTCGCCATCGTGATCGACGGTACCTCAGCCCTTCGCGGTAGCGTTTCCGCATGAGCGACATGATGCCGGAGCCCGGGACGGTGCCCGGGGAGCAGGAGGGGACGTCCGCGCCCGCCCCCGACCCCGCCGCGCCCGCACCCCTCGGCGTCGCGCGCACCCCCACCGGGAACGCCGAGGTGGACGCCCGCCTGGAGCGGCTGGCCGATGCGGACCACCTCCCGGCGGACGGGCACATCGAGGTGTACGAGGATGTACACCGCGGGCTGCGCGATGCGCTGACCGCGCTGGACACCCGGCCCGCACCCGCACCGGTACCCGCACCGATGCCCTCGTACAACAACAGGAGCTGAACCGAACGTGGCAGGAGTGGCACGTCGCCGCCTCGACGCCGAGCTGGTACGCCGTAATCTCGCCCGCTCGCGCGAGCACGCGAGCCAGCTGATCGCCGCGGGGCGGGTGACCGTCGGCGGCAACACCGCGACCAAACCCGCCACCCAGGTCGAGACCAGCGCCGCGGTCGTCGTCATCAAGGACGACAGCGACCCCGAGTACGTCTCACGCGGCGGTCACAAGCTCGCGGGCGCCCTCGCCGCCTTCGTACCCCTCGGGCTGAAGGTCGAGGGGCGGCGGGCGCTGGACGCAGGAGCGTCGACTGGAGGCTTCACCGACGTACTGCTGCGGGCCGGAGCCGGCCATGTCCTCGCCGTCGACGTCGGCTACGGGCAACTCGCCTGGTCACTGCAGTCCGATGAACGCGTCACCGTCAAGGACCGTACCAACGTGCGGGAACTGACCCTGGAGGAGATCGACGGGAAGGCGGTGGACCTGGTGGTCGGCGATCTGTCGTTCATCCCGCTGGGTCTCGTGCTGCCCGCTCTGGCGCGCTGCGCCGCCCCCGACGCGGACCTGGTCCTGATGGTCAAGCCGCAGTTCGAGGTCGGCAAGGAGCGGCTCGGCAGCGGTGGTGTGGTGCGCAGCCCGGAGCTGCGGGCCGAAGCGGTACGGGAGGTGGCGCGCCGGGCCTGGGCGCTGGGGCTGGGAGTGCGCGGGGTGACCGCGAGCCCGCTGCCCGGGCCGTCCGGCAACGTCGAGTATTTTCTGTGGCTGCGGGCCGGAGCACCTGAGCTGGATCCCGCGGATGTCGACCGTGCAGTGGCGGAGGGGCCTCGTTGACGACGAATGCGGCACGAACTGTCTTTCTTTTGGCACACACCGGCCGGCCGGCCGCGATCCGCAGCGCGGAACTCGTCGTGCAGGGGCTGCTGCGCAGCGGACTCGGTGTACGGGTTCTTGCCGCGGAGGCCGCCGATCTGCCGCTCCCGCCGTCCGTGGAGACGGTGGAGGACGCCACGCCCGGGGCCGTGGACGGCTGTGAGCTGCTGGTCGTGCTCGGCGGGGACGGGACGCTGCTGCGCGGCGCCGAGATCTCCCGTGCCTCCGGGGTGCCGATGCTCGGCGTCAACCTCGGCCGGGTCGGCTTCCTCGCCGAGGCCGAGCGCGACGACCTGGACAAGGTGGTCGACCGGGTCGTCACCCGCGCGTACGCGGTCGAGGAGCGCATGACGATCGATGTCCTCGTGCACAGCAACGGCGACGTCGTCCACACCGACTGGGCGCTCAACGAAGCGGCCGTGCAGAAGGTGTCGCCCGAGCGGATGCTCGAGGTCGTCCTGGAGATCGACGGCCGGCCGGTCACCGGCTTCGGCTGTGACGGGATCGTCTGTGCGACGCCGACCGGCTCGACGGCGTACGCCTTCTCGGCCGGCGGACCGGTCGTCTGGCCGGAGGTCGAGGCGCTGCTGATGGTCCCGATCAGCGCCCATGCCCTGTTCGCCAAGCCGCTCGTGACGTCGCCGACCTCGGTGCTCGCCGTCGAGGTCCAGCCGCACACGCCGCACGGTGTGCTGTGGTGCGACGGGCGCAGGACGGTGGAACTGCCGGCCGGTGCACGGGTCGAGGTGCGGCGCGGGGCGGTGCCCGTGCGGCTGGCCCGGCTGCACCATGCCTCGTTCACGGACCGGCTGGTGGCGAAGTTCGCGCTGCCGGTGTCGGGGTGGCGGGGCGCGCCGCACTGACCGCGGTGGGGGCCGGCGAGCGCGCCGGGACGCCGGCTCGTGGCCGTGCCGCGCACGGGAGAGTGAATTCGCGGCCGGGGCCCGTCGCACACCGGGGCCCGGACCTCGTAAGGTCGTGTCCGTGTTGGAGGAGATGCGGATACGGTCGCTCGGGGTCATCGACGACGCGGTGGTGGAGCTGTCACCGGGTTTCACCGCGGTGACGGGTGAGACCGGTGCGGGCAAGACCATGGTCGTCACCAGCCTGGGACTGCTGCTCGGCGGGCGCGCCGACCCCGCGCTGGTGCGGATCGGCGCCAAGGCTGCCGTCGTCGAGGGGCGGATCACGGTGTCCGCCGGTGACGCGGCTGCCGTACGGGCGGAGGAGGCCGGCGCCGAGCTGGACGACGGAGCGCTGCTGATCAGCCGTACCGTTTCCGCCGAGGGACGCTCACGTGCCCATCTCGGCGGCAGATCCGTGCCGGTGGGTGTGCTCGCCGAACTTGCGGACGAGCTCGTCGCCGTGCACGGCCAGACCGACCAGCAGGGCCTGCTCAAGCCCGCCCGGCAGCGGCAGGCCCTGGACCGGTACGCGGGCGACGGCGTCGCCGTGCCGCACGCCAAGTACGCGGCGGCGTACCGGCGGCTGCGGACCGTGGTCACGGAGCTCGACGAGCTGACCACGCGCGCCCGGGAGCGTGCCCAGGAAGCGGATCTGCTGCGTTTCGGGCTCGGCGAGATCGCCGCGGTCGAACCGCTCCCCGGCGAGGACACCGACCTGGCCGCAGAAGCCGAACGGCTCGGCCACGCGGAAGCGCTCGCCTCCGCCGCCGCCCTCGCGCACGCCGCGCTCGCGGGCAATCCGGAGGACCAGGAGGACGTCGACGCCACGACCGTCGTCGCGGCCGCCGGGCGGTCGCTGGACGCCGTCCGCGCCCACGACCCGGCGCTCGCCGCACTCGCCGACCGGATCGGTGAGATCTCCATCCTGCTCGCCGACGTGGCGGGGGAACTCGCCGGATACGCCGACCAGCTGGACGCCGACCCGCTGCGGCTGGCCGCGGTCGAGGAGCGGCGCGCCGCGCTCACCGGGCTCACCCGCAAGTACGGCGAGGACATCGCCGCCGTGCTTGCCTGGGCCGAGGACGGGGCCGCCCGGCTCACCGAGCTGGAGGGCGACGACGACCGGATCGGCGAGCTGACGGCCGAGCGGGACGCGTTGCGGGCCGAACTCTCCGGGCTCGGGCAGGCTCTGACCGACGCGCGGAGTGCGGCGGCGGCGCTCTTCGCCGAGGCGGTGACCGCGGAACTGGCCTCGCTCGCCATGCCGCACGCCCGGGTCTCCTTCGACATCCGGCAGACCGACGCGGCCGACGAGGCGTCCGGCATCGACATCGGCGGGCGGAGTGTGGTCTACGGGCCGTCCGGAGCCGATGAGGTCGAACTGCTGCTGGCCCCGCACCCCGGCGCCCAGCCCCGGCCGATCGCCAAGGGCGCCTCGGGCGGTGAGCTGTCCCGGGTGATGCTCGCCGTCGAGGTGGTCTTCGCCGGCTCCGACCCCGTACCCACGTACCTCTTCGACGAGGTCGACGCGGGTGTCGGCGGCAAGGCGGCCGTCGAGGTCGGCCGGCGGCTGGCGAAGCTGGCCAGGTCCGCGCAGGTCGTCGTCGTCACGCACCTGCCGCAGGTGGCGGCGTTCGCCGACCGGCAGCTGCTGGTGGAGAAGACGGTCGACGGATCGGTGACCAGCAGTGGTGTCACGGTCCTGGAGGGCGAGGACCGGGTACGGGAGCTGTCCCGGATGCTCGCGGGCCAGGAGGACTCGGAGACGGCCCGGGCCCATGCGGAGGAGCTGCTGGCCGCGGCGCGGGCGGACGGGTAGGGACGGCGCGGGCCTGCTGCAGCGCCGGGCCCCTGTGCCCCCCGTGCTGCGGTCCGGGGCCGGGTTCGTAGCCTGGCCCCCATGCGAGCAGTGATCAGCAGGACCGCCGCCGGCGTTGTCGCCGCGGGGATCGCCGGTGCGGCCTACCGGATGCTTCGGGCCCGGCCGCAACCGCAGTGGCAGCGCACCAACCACGCGGGCCGCACCGTCGATCTGTACGCCGGCCCGGCCGCCGTGGCCGGTGCGGTCGCCGGAACCGCCGTTCTCCCGTTGCCGCCCCGGACCCGGGCCGCCGTCGCGCTCGCCGTGCTGGCCGCCGGGGGCTGCGGCGCGTACGACGACTTCGCCGGGGCCGGCGATCCGCGCCGCGGGTTCCGCGCCCATCTGACCGCGTTGCGCCACGGCGAGGTGACAAGCGGCGCAGTGAAACTCTTCGGGATCGGGGCTGCCGGGCTCGCCGCCGGTGCGCTGCTCGAGGACAGGCCCGTCGACCGCGTCCTCGCCGGTGTCGTGATCGCCGGAGCCGCCCATCTCGTCAACCTCACCGACGTACGGCCCGGAGCCGCGACCGCCACCGTGCTCGCGCTCGGGGCTCCGGGGCTGGCCCGGGGCGCACTCGCGGCCGCGCCGATGGGAGCCGTGGCGGCCCTCGCCGCGGACGAGCGTGCGGAACGCACCATGATCGGCGACACCGGGGCGCACGCCCTGGGCGCGGCCGTCGGTGTCGCGATCGTCGCGGGCAGCGGCCGGGCCGGACTCGTCGCCCACGCCGCGGGGTTGGTGGCGGCAGCCGTGTACGGGGAACGGGTCAGTGGGCTCGCCCGGGTGCTGTCGGGGCGTTGACGCGGCAATATCGCACCGTTGTCCTCACCCGTCCGGGTGATGGCGCGTGTCCGGTTGTCCCCGCGCACACCGGTCCAACGGCTCGACCGTCCCGGAACGTGCGTACGGACTGGCATCCTTGGCGGTGCACACACCGCCGAGTCCGGAGCTCCGGGAGCCATTCAACGTGTCACAGCTGCGTACGGTCCAAGTCCTGGGCGGCGGCAGCGCGGGCAGCAGCGCTCACGTCGGTTCGCTGGCCGCAGGGCTGGTGGCGCGAGGGGTGCAGGTCACCGTCTGCGCCCCGGCGGAACTGGACCACGCGTACGACTTCGCCGGTACGGGAGCCCGCTTCGTCCCCGTGCCGCGACGCAGCGACCCGGCCGCCGTCGCCGCGCTGCGGGCCGCGTGCGCGGGGGCGGACGTGGTGCATGCGCACGGACTGCACGCCGCCGTACGCAGCGGTCTTGCGCTCGGCGGGCAGCGCACACCGCTGGTCCTCACCTGGCACACCCGGGCGCACGCCGAGGGTGCCCGCCGCCGGTTGCTCCATCTGCTGGAGCGAAGGGCTGCCCGGGCAGCGGCCGTTGTGCTGGGCGCGTCGTCGGATCTGGTCGACCGGGCCCGGCGCCGGGGGGCACGTGACGCTCGTCTCGCGCCGGTCGCCGTTCCCGCGCCGGGGAGTCCCGTTCTGCTCCACGACGGCAAGGTGCGTGCCGAACTCGGTGTGGTGGAACGGCCGTTAATCGTCTCCGTCGGCAGTCTCGTACCGCACCACGGGTACGGCACACTGCTCGACGCGGCACGGATGTGGCGTCAACTCGACCCCGTGCCCCTGCTGGTCATCGCGGGGGAGGGGCGCGAGCGTGGCGCTCTGCAGCGGCGGATCCGGGACGAGGATCTGCCCGTCAGGCTGATCGGCAGCCGTGACGACGTCGCCGAACTCCTCGCCGTCGCCGACCTGGCCGTACTGGCGAGCCGCTGGGAGGCGCGGTCGGTGCTTGCGCAGGAGGCGCTGCGGCTGGGGGTGCCGTTGGTCGCCACCGCGGTGGGCGGGGTGCCCGAACTCGTCGGGGACGCGGCGGAACTCGTGCCGTACGGGAACGCGGAGGCGACGGCGCGGGTCGTCGTGCGGCTGCTGGCGGATCCGAAGGCACGGGAGCGGCTGGCCGCCGCGGGGCGGGTGCAGGCGGCGGGCTGGCCTTCGGAGGACGACACGATCGCGCACGTGCTCAGTGTGTACGACGAGTTGGTTCAGCCGTTGGCGGCGGTGCGGGGGCGGTGACCGCGAGGCGACGCCGGGCGCGGCCGGTGGATGATCCGTTCTCACCCGCCGGACCGGCTCGGCGGCGCCGGGTCTACGGGATGTGGCGGCGGGCTCTCAGGGCCAGGCTCAGGGCCAGGACCGTCTGCGGGTCGTCCAGGTCCGTGCCCAGCAGCTCGCCTATGCGGGCCAGGCGGTTGTAGAGCGTCTGGCGGTTCAGGTGCAGTTCGCGTGCCGTCTCCGCCTTGCGGCCCGCGTGGGCGAGGTACGACTCCAGGGTGGGCAGAAGCGGGGGGCGCGCGGTGCGGTCGTGCTCGCGGAGCGGGCCGATCGCCCGGTCCACGAACGCCGCCAGGTCCGGATGGTCCCGCAGCCGCCAGAGCAACAGGTCGATGTCCAGGCGCCGGGCGTCGTACCAGGGCCGGTCGCCGAGCCCCTGCGCGGCCGTCGCCGTCTCCGCCGCGTGCCGCAGGCCCGCTCCGGCCGCCGCCCAGCTGCCCGCGACGCCGACGACCACGACCGGCGGATACGAGCCGGCCCGTTCCAGTCCGGCCCGTTCCACGCCCGCCCGCAGCGCCGCGGCGACCCGGTCGGCCACTGCCGTGCGCTCCGTCCCGGACCGCAGGCCCAGCAGCAGCGGCACCCGGCCCTCCACGGGCCGCACACCGAGCAGTACCGGCACCCCCACCGACGACAGCTCCTCCAGGACCGCCCGTGCGAGCAGCGCCCAGTTGCCCGACGAGGACAGCTCGGGAGCCAGCCGCATCACCACGGGCAGCAAGGGTGCCTCGCCCGGTCTGAAACCCAGTACGCGGGCCTGCGCCGGCGCGTCCTCCGGTGTGATCCTTCCCTCCGCAAGGTCCGTCAGGAAGTCGCCGCGGCCACGAGCGGCGAGCTCCTCCTCCTGGCGGGCCTGCATCAGCACCACGGCGAGAATGCCCGCCGCCCGCTCCGCCGCCATCCGGTGCACGGTCACCAGCGGTCCGGACACGGCGAGCAGCACCAGCCTGGCGCGTACCGAACCGGACCCCGCCCCGCCACCCGGCACATCCACCAGCACCGCGCCCGCGGGCGGCGTCGCGCGGGCCTCCCGGCCGCCGCGCATCCCGTCCCAGATCTGGAGCGGATCGGCCGAGGCGGCGCCGGTGCCCGCCGCGTACAGCAGCTGGCCGTCCGCCGTCTCCAGGAAGACCGGGTTCGCGGTGAAGTCCGCCAGGATGCCGAGGACCTGCGGGACCCCGCCACCGCCGAGCAGCGCCTCCGTGCACCGCCGGTGCACGTCCTCGGCCTGCCGCAGCAGGGCGTAGTGGCCATTGACGATCTCGGTGTGGATCTCCTCGGTCACCGTCACGAACGGCACCTCGCGGTGCAGCTGGACGAGCGGCAGACCGGCCGCCCGCGCGGCGTCCACGATCGAGGCGGGCAGCCTGCTGAAGCGCGGCCCGAGCTCCACCACCAGGGCGGCGATGCCGCGGTCCGCGAGCCTGCGGACGAAGGCGCGCTGCTCGGCGGGCCGCGTGCCGAGCCCCAGGCCGGTGGTGAGCAGCAGTTCACCGCCCTTGAGCAGCGAGGCGATGTTCGGGACCTCGCCCGCGTGCACCCAGCGCACCGTACGGCTGAGCCGGTCCGCGCCCGCCATGACCTCGGGGAGTCCGCTGCGCAGTCCCGGCAGCTCCAGGGCGCGCTGCACGGTGATTCCGCCTTGGTTCTCCACTGGTTCAGGCCTCGTGCTTCCGTTCGGCTCGGCCGGGCTGTCGCCCTGACCAGGAAGGTACCGGCCGGACGGCGGGCGGGCGCCGTCGGGGGAGTTCACGGACCGGCGGCGGCCGGCGCGACGTTGTGGTTGAGGCGGAACACGTTGTCGGGGTCGTACGCGGCCTTGACCGCGGCGAGGCGGGCGTAGTTCTCGGCGCCGAGTCCGGCGACGACGCGGTCCTCGCCCTCGCGTCCGATGAAGTTGAGGTAGACGGCGCCGCCGGACCAGGGACGGACGTCGGCGCGCACGTGGCGTACCCACTGCCTGCCGCGCTCGTCGTCGGACGGGCTCTCCCAGATGCCGAAGGGGTGCACCGCCCAGGGGGCGGCGCGCCACGGCAGCGGGTAGTCGGCGGGGCCCCGGGCCACCGCGCCGCCCATCGGGAAGAGGACGTGCTGCGAGCGGGACGGGACCGGCATGCCGGGGGCGCGGGCGCAGAACAGGTCCACCGCCTCGTCCGGGAGGCTGTCGAGATGCTCGGCGGACCAGTAGTTCCGCAGTCCCGGCGGGTCGTCGAGCATGCACTGCAGCTCCGCGTAGGGAATGCCGGAGATCGCCTCCGCCTCGTGGCCGATGGCGAGGACCGGACGTGCCACGTCGAGGGCCTCGGCCAGCGGGCCCGTCCAGGTGATCAGGACCGCGCAGACGAGCGTGGAGACCAGGCGCTCCGGTACGAAGTCCTCCGGCGGTCCGGTGAGGTAGAGGAAGGCGCCGCCGGCCCCGTCCGGCGCGGAGGCCATCAAGTCGCGGTAGGTACGCATGACTTCGGGCCCGGCCTCGGGGCGGTACAGCAGCATCACGTAGGACATGGCGGGCAGCTCGTACAGATTCAGCGTGAGGGCCGTGACGACGCCGAAGTTCCCGCCACCGCCGTGCAGTGCCCAGAACAGTTCCGGATTCTCGTCGAGGCTCGCGTGGACGGTGCTGCCGTCCGCCGTCACCAGTTCGGCGGCCAGCAGGTTGTCGCAGGCCAGGCCGAAGCTGCGCTCCAGCCAGCCGGAGCCGCCGCCGAGCACGAAGCCGCCCACGCCGGTGGTGGAGACCCGGCCGCCGGTGGTCGCCAGACCGTACGGCTGGGTGGCCCGGTCCAGATCCCTCATGAGGGCGCCGCCGCCGATACGTGCCGCCTGGTCGGCCGGTGCCACGGTGACGCCGTTCATGCGGCGCAGGTCGACCACCAGTCCGCCGTCGGTGGACGACATGCCCGCGACGCTGTGGCCGCCGCCACGGACCGCGATCTCCAGACCGTGCTCACGTGCGAAGCGCACGGACCGTGCCACGTCGGTCTGCGACGCGCACTGGGCGACCACCGCGGGACGCCGGTCGATCATGCTGTTGAAGACCGTGCGCGCCTCGTCGTATCCGGAGTCACCGGGGGCGAAGACCGCACCGGTGAAGTCCCGGCGCAGACCGTCCAGGGCGTCCGTCGTGCTGCTGATGCCGGTGGTGCGGGGTGTCATGATGCCCCCTTCCGAGGGCGTGACAGGTCGCTTCCATCGTAGGCAGCGTCGCAAGGTCTCGCCCTGCCCGGCCCGGGCAGGGCGGCGAACACGGCCCTGCCACGCCATCCGCCGGCGTGTCGTTGCGGTCTCGCGGGCGGGGGATGCCGTACGCCGGTCAGCCGACGTACGCCCCGCTCGCGGTCAGCCGCAGCGCCGTGTCGATCAGCGGGACGTGGCTGAACGCCTGCGGGAAGTTCCCCACCTGGCGCTGCAGCCTCGCGTCCCACTCCTCCGCCAGCAGTCCCAGATCGTTGCGCAGCGACAGCAGCCGCTCGAACAGCTGCCGGGCCTCGTCGACCCGTCCGATCATCGCCAGGTCGTCCGCAAGCCAGAACGAACAGGCCAGGAACGCGCCCTCGTCGCCCTCCAGGCCGTCGACGCCCGCCTCCTCGCCCGCGGTGGGGTAGCGCAGCACGAACCCGTCCTCCGTGGACAGCTCCCGCTGGATCGCCTCGATCGTGCCGATGACCCGCTTGTCGTCCGGCGGCAGGAAGCCCATCTGCGGGATCAGCAGCAGCGACGCGTCCAGTTCCTTCGACCCGTACGACTGGGTGAAGGTGTTGCGCTCCTTGTCGTAGCCCCGGTCGCAGACGTCGCGGTGGATGTCGTCGCGCAGCTCCCGCCAACGCTCCAGCGGCCCGTCGGTGTCGCCGGACTCGATCAGCTTGATGGTGCGGTCGACGGCGACCCAGGCCATCACCTTGGAGTGCACGAAGTGACGGCGCGGTCCGCGCACCTCCCAGATGCCCTCGTCCGGCTCGTCCCAGTGCTTCTCCAGATAGCTGATCAGCTTGAGCTGGAGCCCTGTCGCGTAGTCGTTGCGGGTCAGGCCCGTCATGTGCGCGAGGTGCAGTGCCTCGGTGACCTCGCCGTACACATCGAGCTGGAGCTGTCCCGCCGCGCCGTTGCCGACCCGGACCGGGGCGGAGTTCTCGTAACCGGGCAGCCAGTCCAGCTCGGCCTCGCCGAGCTCGCGCTCCCCTGCGATGCCGTACATGATCTGCAGGTTCTCCGGGTCGCCGGCCACGGCCCGCAGCAGCCACTCGCGCCAGGCGCGGGCTTCCTCGCGGTAGCCGGTGCGCAGCAGCGAGGAGAGGGTGATCGCGGCGTCGCGCAGCCAGGTGTAGCGGTAGTCCCAGTTGCGTGAGCCGCCGATGTCCTCCGGCAGGGAGGTGGTCGGTGCGGCGACGATGCCGCCGGTCGGGGCGTACGTCAGGGCCTTCAGCGTGATCAGCGAGCGGACGACCGCCTCACGGTAGGGGCCGTGGTACGTGCAGTGCTCGACCCACTCGCGCCAGAATTCCTCGGTCGCGTCCAGCGAGCCCTCGGGGTCCGGCAGCGCGGGCGGCTCCTGGTGCGAGGGCTGCCAGCTGATGGTGAAGGCGATCCGGTCGCCCGGGGCGACGATGAAGTCGGAGTACGTCGTCAGGTTCTCGCCGAAGGTGTCGGCGGGCGTGTCCAGCCAGACGGAGTCCGGGCCGGCCATCGCGACCGTACGGCCGTCGACCTTGTGCACCCACGGGGTCACCCGTCCGTAGCTGAACCGCATGCGCAGCTCGGAGCGCATCGGCACCCGGCCGCTGATCCCCTCCACGATCCGGATCAGCTGCGGCGCGCCGTCACGCGGGGGCATGAAGTCGGTCACCCGGACGGTGCCGCGCGGCGTGTCCCACTCCGACTCCAGAATCAGGGAGTCGCCCCGGTAACGCCGCCGGTCCGCCGCCGGCGGCTCGGCACCGGCCGCCTGCGCGGGGCCCAGGCGCCAGAAGCCGTGCTCCTCGGTACCCAGCAGTCCCGCGAAGATGGCATGCGAATCGAAGCGGGGCAGGCACAGCCAGTCCGCCGTACCGTCCCGGCAGACCAGGGCGGCGGTCTGCATGTCTCCGATGAGTGCGTAATCCTCGATGCGCCCGGCCACGTGCATCTCCAGTCGAACGGCCACGTCGCCCCGTGGGGCGCTTACCGCGGGTAAATAGGTCGCTGCAAGGGGTTGTTGTGGGGAGCCGAGGGCTCGGTGGGTCGCCCGGCTGCGAGTGTCCGAGCAGGATACGACGCACGTCCATGATCCGCGCGACGGTCCAGGCAACACGTCTGAGCCGAACGGGTGGGGCTCGAACACGGTGCAGTGATCTTGCGGGGCAGCCGTGCCGGGTGTGGCCGGAAGCAGCCCCTCCCAGTCGCTGATACCCTGGTAGCCCGTGGACCGGTGGTCGTCAGCAACCGCGGACGAGGCCCCCGAACCGCAGCGACGGCACCTCCGGAGTCTTCCGGACGGCAACGCCGGTACGCACCTCAAGATCCGCGACCACGGGAGCCCCCTTTGGCTATGCAGCCCACATCCACGACGACCAAGCACATCTTCGTCACCGGGGGTGTCGCCTCCTCCCTCGGCAAGGGTCTGACTGCCTCCAGCCTGGGTGCCCTGCTCAAGGCGCGGGGCCTTCGGGTCACGATGCAGAAGCTCGACCCCTACCTGAACGTCGACCCGGGCACGATGAACCCGTTCCAGCACGGCGAGGTGTTCGTCACCAACGACGGCGCCGAGACCGACCTGGACATCGGCCACTACGAGCGCTTCCTCGACGTCGACCTCGACGGTTCCGCCAACGTCACGACCGGCCAGGTGTACTCGCAGGTCATCGCCAAGGAGCGGCGCGGCGAGTACCTCGGCGACACCGTCCAGGTCATCCCGCACATCACCAACGAGATCAAGCACCGCATCCGCCGCATGGCGACCGACGACGTCGACGTCGTCATCACCGAGGTCGGCGGCACGGTCGGCGACATCGAGTCGCTGCCGTTCCTGGAGACGGTCCGCCAGGTCCGCCACGAGGTCGGCCGGGACAACGTCTTCGTCGTGCACATCTCGCTGCTGCCGTACATCGGCCCGTCCGGCGAGCTGAAGACCAAGCCCACCCAGCACTCGGTCGCGGCGCTGCGGAACATCGGTATTCAGCCGGACGCCATCGTGCTGCGCGCCGACCGCGACGTACCGACCGCGATCAAGCGCAAGATCTCGCTGATGTGCGACGTCGACGAGGCCGCCGTGGTGGCCTGCGTGGACGCCAAGTCGATCTACGACATCCCCAAGGTGCTGCACACCGAGGGCCTGGACGCGTACGTCGTGCGCAAGCTCGACCTGTCGTTCCGCGATGTCGACTGGACCACCTGGGACGACCTGCTGGACCGCGTCCACAACCCCGACCACGAGGTCACCGTCGCGCTCGTCGGCAAGTACATCGACCTGCCCGACGCGTATCTCTCGGTCACCGAGGCCATCCGGGCCGGCGGCTTCGCGAACAAGGCCCGCGTCAAGGTCAAGTGGGTCGCCTCCGACGACTGCAAGACCCCGGCCGGCGCCGCCAAGCAGCTCTCCGACGTCGACGCGATCTGCGTCCCCGGCGGGTTCGGCGACCGCGGTGTCAACGGCAAGATCGGCGCCATCCAGTACGCCCGCGAGAACAAGGTGCCGCTGCTCGGCCTCTGCCTCGGCCTGCAGTGCATCGTGATCGAGGCGGCGCGCAACCTCGCCGAGATCCCCGACGCCAACTCCACCGAGTTCGACGCCGCCACCGCCCACCCCGTCATCTCGACGATGGAGGAGCAGCTCGCGTACGTCGAGGGCGCCGGCGACCTGGGCGGCACCATGCGGCTCGGCCTGTACCCGGCGAAGCTCGCCGAGGGCTCGCTGGTCCGTGAGGCGTACGACGGCCAGCCGTACGTGGAGGAGCGTCACCGCCACCGCTACGAGGTCAACAACGCCTACCGCGCCGAGCTGGAGAAGAAGGCGGGCCTGGTCTTCTCCGGCACCTCCCCGGACAACAAGCTCGTCGAGTACGTCGAGTACCCGCGCGAGATCCACCCCTACCTGGTCGCCACCCAGGCGCACCCGGAGCTCCGGTCCCGCCCGACCCGCCCCCACCCGCTCTTCGCGGGCCTGGTGAAGGCGGCCGTGGAGCGCAAGACCGGCGGCGAGCAGGGCACCGCGTCTGGCAAGTAGTCCGACCGTACGCAGGCGTTACCGTTGACCGGGGTACGGATCCACTGAGGATCCGTACCCCGGTTTCGTTTTTTGTGGGAGGACGTAGATGGGTATCCAGGACACGCCCGAGGAGTGGCCGGTCACCGCGACCGAGACCCCCTTCACGGGCAACAAGACCAGCGTCCGCACGGACGACGTGGTGATGCCCGACGGCTCCGTCGTGCGCCGCGACTACCAGGTCCACCCCGGGTCGGTCGCCGTGCTCGCGCTCGACGATGCGGGCCGGGTCCTCGTGCTGCGGCAGTACCGGCACCCCGTGCGGCACAAGCTCTGGGAGATCCCGGCCGGACTGCTCGACGTCCCCGGGGAGAACCCGCTGCACGCGGCGCAGCGGGAGCTCTACGAGGAGGCGTACGTCAAGGCCGAGGACTGGCGGGTGCTGACCGATGTGTACACCACGCCCGGCGGCTGCGACGAGGCGGTGCGGATCTTCCTCGCCCGGAATCTCTCCGAGGCCGACGGCGAGCGCTTCGCGGTCTCCGAGGAGGAGGCCGACATGGAGCTGGCCCGGGTGGAGCTGAAGGAGCTGGTGCGGGGGGCGCTCGCCGGGGAGCTGCACAACAACTGCCTCGTGGTGGGCGTCCTCTCGCTCGCGGCGACGCTTGCGGGCGACGGGATCGACTCCCTGCGGCCGGCGCAGGCGCCTTGGCCGGCCAGGCCGTTCGAGGTCTGACGGCGCATCGGCCCGATGGTCCGTCGGCGTGACGGTCCGTCGGCCCGACGGTCCCCTGGGCGATGAGAAGTCCTCCGATCGGACAATCTGCTGATCCGATCGGGGGATGTCCCCGCCGCGCTCCACCGTGACCACGTACCCGCCTGAACTACGCTCGGAATGCCCTGACCGGAGTCCCGGTGGGCAACGCGTGCAGCGAAGTGGAGCGTGGCCCGTGACGGATCAGGTGGTGGACGCCAGCGGCCCGGCGACGGCAGCGGGGACCGAGGGGCCGTCCGGCGTCACCCCACCCCAATTCTTCGGCCGCGCACGCGAGTTGAAGGAGCTCAAGGCCGATGTCGAACGGGCCGGACTGGACACCCTGGCCGGCCGCAAAGCGGCCCGTGCCCGGGTGCTGCTGATCGCCGGACGCCCCGGCTCCGGGCGCACCGCGCTCGCCGAGGAACTCACCCGCGCCCTGCTGGGCACCGGCGACTACCCCGACGGGCTGCTCCGGGCCCGCCTCACCGACCTCGGCGGCACCCCCGTCCCCACCGAACGCACCGCCCGGGACCTCCTCGACCAGCTGGAGGTCACCGGCCCACCCGGCGCGGACGGGGACGAACTGGCCGAGTCGCTCCGCGAGGCCCTCGCCGACCGCCGGGTCCTGCTGCTGCTCGACGACGCGGCCGACGCCGAACAGGTCGACCCGCTGCTGCCGGACAGCCCGGACTGCCTGGTCGTCGCCACCGCCCAGGGCCCGCTCACCGGCATCCCCGGCGTCCGCCCGTGCACCCTCGGCGGCCTCGACGCGGAATCCGCCGTCCAGCTGCTGGCCCGCATCATCGGCCAGGTCAGGATCACGGTGGACCCCCGGACCGCCGAGAGCCTCGCCGAGGAGTGCGGCGGACAGCCCGCCGCCCTGGTCATGATCGGCGGCTGGCTCGCCGCCCGCCCCCTGGTGTCGGTCGCCGACGCCGCCAAGCAGCTGCGCGAGCTGCCAGACGACGCCGAGCAGTCCACCGGCGCCCGCCCGCTGGTCCGGGCCTTCCGGCTCGTCCAGGAGTCCCTGCCGCAGCCCGCCGCCCGGATACTGCGACTGCTCGCGCTCGCTCCCGCCGGGCTCGCCGACGCCCACACCGCGTCCGCGCTGGCCGGCTGCTCGGTCTCGGCCGCCCAGTCGACCCTCGACGACTTCGTCGGCCTCGGCCTGCTGCGGACCAATGGCGCGGAGCTGCCGCAGTACGAGGTGCCGGGCTGCCTCGCCCCGCTGCTGAGCGCCCTGCTGGCCGACCGGGACCGGCCGGCCGAGATCCAGCTGGCCAGGGCCCGGATGCTGGAGCGGACCGTGCGGCAGCTCCAGTCCTGCCGGGCGGTCACCGAACCGGAGGGTTCCCCGGCCCGCGGCAAGCTCGCCGGGCTGCCGCGCTCGCTGCGCTTTCCGCACCCGGAGGCGGCCGCCGCCTGGCTGAGGACCCGTCGGCCGGCCCTGCTCGCCTCCGCCCGGATGGCTGTCGAGGACGGTGAACTCGACACCCTGGCACGACGGTTGGTGGCCGCGCTGGTGCGGGCGCTGGCCGTGCACCAGGGCACCGAGGCCGCCGCACCCGATCTGTACGGGCTGCACGGACTGGTGCTGGCAGTCGCCGAACGGCGCGAGCTGCACCGTGAGCGGGCGGCAGCGCTGCTCAATCTCGCCGATCTGGACGCCAGGACCGGCCGCACCCGGGAGGCGCTGGCCCGCTACCGGGCCGCGCTGGACGCCGGACGGGCCGCGAAGGACCCGTACGCGACCGGCAGGGCGATGGAATCCGTAGGGGGCGCCTACGCCGAGCTGGGGGACTTCCACCGGGCCTCCGACTGGTACGGCCGGGCGCTCGCCCAGCGGCTCACCCAGGGCGAGCGTGCCGAAGAGGCGCGGCTGTACGGGCGGCTCGGCGCGGTCCACACCTACGCCGGGCAGTACGGCGAGGCGCTGCGGAACTGGCGGGCCGCGGCGGCCGGGTACCGCAGGCTCGGCGACCTGCCCGCCCAGGCGCGGGCGCTCAGCGAGGCCGCGCGGGTGCAGGAGTACGCGGGGCGGCCGCAGGAGTCGCTGCACACCTGCCAGGAGGCCGTCGAATGGGCCCGCCAGGCCAAGGACGTACGGCTGCAGGCCGCGCTGGAGCTCCGGCTGGCCGACACGCTCGACAGGCTCGGCGACCCGGCCGCGGCCCGGTTGCACCGGGGTGTGGCGGAGAGACTCCTGGCCAAGGAAGGCCCAGCCTGCGAAATCCGCAGTGGGTCGACTGAAAATTAAGGCTTTGTAAGGCTAGACAGTGTGAAGTCCTTCATTAAACTGGCTCTGCCGCGTTGGTTCGCGGTGTCTCCACTTACACTGTGTGTATCCAGGTATGTACCGCTATGCCTGGAGTAACCCTCTGAGCCAAGGACCGTGATCGACGTGAAGGTCGGCATCCCCCGCGAAGTCAAGAACAACGAGTTCCGCGTGGCCATCACGCCTGCCGGTGTGCATGAGCTCGTCCGCAACGGCCACCAGGTCGTCGTCGAGCAGAACGCCGGCGCAGGATCCTCGATCACGGACGAGGAGTACATCGCCGCAGGGGCGCAGATCCTCCCCACCGCCGACGAGGTCTGGGCCACCGCCGAGCTGCTCCTGAAGGTCAAGGAGCCGGTCGCCGAGGAGTACCACCGCCTCCGCAAGGACCAGACGCTCTTCACCTACCTGCACCTCGCCGCCTCCCGCGAGTGCACGGATGCGCTGCTGGAGTCCGGCACCACCGCCATCGCGTACGAGACCGTCGAGACCGCGAACCGCGCCCTGCCGCTGCTCGCCCCGATGTCCGAGGTCGCGGGCCGGCTGGCCCCGCAGGTCGGCGCCTACCACCTGATGCGCTCGGTCGGCGGCCGCGGTGTGCTGCCGGGCGGCGTTCCGGGCACCGCGCCCGCCGAGGCGGTCGTCATCGGCGGCGGTGTCTCCGGCTGGAACGCCACGCAGATCGCCGTCGGTCTCGGCTTCCACGTCACGCTGCTCGACCGGGACATCAACAAGCTGCGCGAGGCCGACAAGGTCTTCGGCACCAAGGTGAAGACCGTCGTCTCCAACTCCTTCGAGCTGGAGAAGGCCGTCATCGAGGCCGACCTCGTCATCGGTGCCGTGCTGATCCCCGGCGCGAAGGCCCCGAAGCTGGTCACCAACGAGCTCGTCGCCAAGATGAAGCCCGGAAGTGTACTTGTCGACATTGCGATCGACCAGGGTGGCTGCTTCGAGGACTCGCACCCGACGACGCACGCCGAGCCGACCTTCATGGTCCACAACTCGGTCTTCTACTGCGTCGCCAACATGCCGGGTGCGGTGCCCAACACCTCCACGTACGCGCTCACCAACGCCACGCTGCCGTACATCCTGGAGCTCGCCAACCGCGGCTGGGTCGAGGCGCTGCGCCGTGACGCCGCACTCGCCAAGGGCCTCAACACCCATGAGGGCCAGGTCGTTTACCCCGAGGTGGCGCAGGCGCACGGGCTGGACCACGTCGAGCTGAGCACGCTTCTCGGCTGACGAGTCAACATCTTTCGTCAACCTCATGCGTCCGGCCGGACCTTGCCGAGCAAGGTCCGGCCGGACGCATGTCGGGCCCCTGCGAGCGGCCCGTCCAACTCGCGTCGAACGTAACCGTTTACCCGTTTCGCGCACCGGCGAAAGGTGCGCCGGAGTGACCGTGCGCCCTTGACAGAGGGGTGTTCGATTGCCGACACATCGGGCCGGGTCCGGCGGATTGTGTTGCTGCGAACCGGTGACACGCCATAGAGTCGCCAATCGTCGGCATGGTGTCACGCTGACCTATCGATAAGTTTCCTGGTCACGTCCAAGGAGGTAAGACGACTTGTGAATGAGTCGACATTTACTCCCGGGGGTGTTCAACCAGGGATGCCTGCACGGGGCCAGAGCCCGATCGGGCTGGAGGCTGTCGGCTCCGTCGCTGTCCGCACCTTCGCCACCCACCAGCACATGACGACAGCCCCCCAGATGATGGACGGCCTACACGTGAACGCCATGGCCGGCAACGAGAGTGGCCGGGAGACCGCCCACTTCGCCGACTTCGAGGAAGTGTCCCAGGGGCACTTCTACGACCCCGACGCCGAGTACGAGCCCGATCCGGAGTACGCGGCCACCCTCGCGCCCGACGCTGCCCGTCAGCGCCGCGAGCGGATCGGCCCGACCGGTCGGCCCCTGCCCTACTTCCCCATCCCGGGCCCGCTCACCGATCACGGGCCCGCGAAGATCATCGCGATGTGCAACCAGAAGGGCGGCGTGGGCAAGACCACGTCCACCATCAACCTGGGTGCCGCACTCGCGGAGTACGGACGCCGTGTCCTGCTCGTCGACTTCGACCCGCAGGGAGCCCTGTCGGTCGGTCTCGGCGTCAACCCGATGGAGCTCGACCTCACCGTCTACAACCTGCTCATGGAGCGGGGCATGGCGGCCGACGAGGTCCTCCTGAAGACCGCCGTGCCCAACATGGACCTGCTGCCGAGCAACATCGACCTGTCGGCCGCCGAGGTGCAGCTGGTCAGCGAGGTGGCCCGGGAGTCCACGCTGCAGCGCGCCCTGAAGCCGCTGATGGCCGACTACGACTACATCGTGATCGACTGTCAGCCGTCGCTGGGCCTGCTCACGGTGAACGCCCTGACGGCGGCTCACAAGGTGATAGTGCCGCTCGAGTGCGAGTTCTTCGCACTGCGCGGTGTCGCGCTGCTCACCGAGACCATCGAGAAGGTCCAGGAGCGGCTCAACCCGGACCTGGAGCTCGACGGCATCCTCGCCACCATGTACGACTCCCGTACGGTGCACAGCCGTGAGGTCCTCGCGCGGGTCGTCGAGGCCTTCGACGAGCACGTCTACCACACGGTGATCGGGCGAACGGTGCGCTTCCCGGAGACCACGGTCGCCGGTGAGCCCATCACGACGTACGCCTCCAACTCGGTCGGTGCCGCCGCCTATCGCCAGCTCGCCAGGGAGGTGCTCGCCCGGTGTCACGCCGAGTGAGTCTGCCCGGGGCCGACGAACTGTTCCGTACCACCGGGGGGATGGGGCTGCAGTCCTCGTCCCCCGCGGACCGGCGGCGCAAGGCGAACGGCGAGCCGCGGGTGCCGGCTCCGGCCGGTGAGAGCGATTCCGCGGCGGACGGATCCGGTGGCGCCGAAGCCGGTGGAGCCGGCGGCGCACGGTCCGGGGAGGAGCACTCGGCGGCGGACGCCGACGCGGGGGACTCGCGCAGCCGCGGCGGGGAGAACGACCGGGCGGCAGTCGCCGAGACGGGCCGCCGGCCCCAGCCCCCGGGCGTGACACCGTCCGCCACGCAGCAGGAGGCGGCTGCCGCCGTCCAGCAGCAGCGCAGGCGCGGCGGCGGGCGCGGGGCGAACCGCAGGCCCAGCGGCCGGGAACGCCACGACGAGAAGATCACCGTCTATGTCTCGGCCGAGGAACTGATGGATCTCGAGCATGCGCGGCTGGTGCTGCGCGGCGAGCACGGACTCGCCGTCGACCGCGGGCGGATCGTCCGCGAGGCGGTCGCGGTGGTCCTCGCGGACCTGGAGTCGCGGGGCGACGCGAGCATCCTCGTACGACGGCTGCGCGGCCGCTGACCGGCGCGGCGGCCCGGTAGCCTGCCCCGGAGGGCCGCCGCCGAGCGGCCCGGCCCTCTCCGCAGGGCCCATCGCCCGCCCGTATCCGCGCCGCACCCTGGACCCCCATGCCGACGACCGACGAGCCCGCCCGCACGCCCCGGCGCCCCCTGGGGCGCGGTCCGGGGGGCAGGCCTGCGCCGGGAGCGGGGGCGCCGTCCGCGGACCCTGCCGCGGGAGAGCGGGGCGCCGCCGGTGCGGCGTCCCCCGTCACCCCCCTTCCCGAAGGCGCGGCGGTGGCCCCGGACGCCGTGGAACCCTCGGCGTCCGATGCGGACGTCCCGGCCGGAGATGCGGGCGTCCCGGTCGCGACGGGGGACCCGTCGGCCGCCGGTGCGGAGGTCCCGGTCGCCGTCGAGGACCCGCTCACCGCCGACACGGGCGTCCCAGCCATCGACCCGGAGCCCTCGGGCGCCGGTGTACAGATCCCGGTCGCCGCCGAGGATGCGCTCACTGCCGACGCGGACGCTTTGGCCGTCGGGCCGGGCGCCTCGTCCGCCGACGCGGGCGCCGCGGCCGTCGGCCCGGCCCCCTCGGCCGCCGATGCGGACGCCGCAGCGCCCGACCCCGCGGCCGGCCGCGCCGCTCCTGCCGACGACGGGCGGTTCACCGTCCGGCTCGCCAACTTCGAGGGGCCGTTCGATCTTCTTCTGCAGCTGATCTCGAAACACAAGCTCGATGTGACCGAAGTCGCACTCTCCAAGGTCACCGACGAGTTCATGGCCCACATCCGGGCCATGGGCGCGGACTGGGACCTCGACCAGACGACGGAGTTCCTCGTCGTCGCCGCGACGCTGCTCGATCTCAAGGCCGCCCGGCTGCTGCCTGCCGCCGAGGTCGAGGACGAGGGCGATCTCGCGCTGCTCGAAGCGCGGGACCTGCTCTTCGCGCGGCTCCTGCAGTACCGCGCCTACAAGCGCATCGCGGAGATCTTCAGCGCTCGCCTGGAGTCCGAGGGGCGGCGCTTTCCCCGGACCGTGGGGCTGGAGCCGCACCATGCCGAGCTGCTGCCCGAAGTGGTGATCAGCATCGGCGCCGAGGGGTTCGCCAGGCTCGCCGTGAAGGCGATGCAGCCGAAGCCCAAGCCGCAGGTGTACGTCGACCACATCCACGCCCCGCTGGTCAGCGTGCGCGAGCAGGCCGAGATCGTCGTGGCGCGGCTGCGGGAGGCGGGGGAGATGAGTTTCCGGGGGCTCACCGAGGACGCCCCGGACACCCTCACCGTCGTCGCCCGGTTCCTCGCGCTGCTGGAGCTGTACCGGGAGAAGGCCGTCATCCTCGACCAGGAGGAGGCGCTCGGCGAGCTCAGGGTGCGCTGGACCGGGGGCGAAGGGGCGGAGCCCGCGGTGACGGACGAGTTCGATCAAGAGGTGCAGGACATGGACGTACAAGAGGATGTGCAGGCATGAGCGAGCAGCGCCCCACCGGTGCGGGCACCGTCGCGGATCTCGAGCTCAAGCCCGCGCTGGAGGCCGTCCTCATGGTCGTCGACGAACCCGCCACCGAGGAGCACCTGGCCAAGGTGCTGGAGCGGCCCCGGCGGGCCGTCGCCGATGCGCTGCGGGAGCTGGCCGACGAGTACACCGTGCAGCGACGGGGATTCGATCTCCGGCTGGTCGCGGGCGGCTGGCGTTTCTACACCCGCCCCGAGTACGCGGAGGCCGTCGAGGGCTTCGTACTGGACGGCCAGCAGGCCCGGCTCACCCAGGCGGCGCTGGAGACCCTCGCGGTGGTCGCGTACCGCCAGCCGGTCAGCCGGTCGAGGGTCTCCGCGGTGCGCGGTGTGAACTGTGACGGCGTGATGCGGACCCTCCTGCAGAGGGGCCTGGTCGAGGAAGCGGGCGCGGAACCCGAAACAGGTGCGATCCTGTACAGGACGACGAACTACTTTCTGGAGCGGATGGGCCTGCGCGGCCTGGAAGAGCTCCCGGAGCTCGCGCCCTTCCTCCCCGAGGCGGACGCGATCGAGGCTGAGACGCTAGAGGGTGTGCCGTCGTTCGATCCGGACGCACCGGACACCCCGGATACTCACGCAGACGACAAGACGGAATTTTGATGCGAAGCAGTGGCAGGAACAGCGGCAGCGGCAGCGGCAAGAGCGGCGGCAACCGGAACCCCCGGGGTGGCGGCGCCGGACGCGACGACAGGCAGGACAAGCGCCCCCGCCGGCCCCGCCCCGAGGAGCGCCGCTACGACGTGGGCGGCACCGGCGCCGGCGAGAAGAGCGGTGAAGGCCCCCGCAAGGGCCGTGGCGCCGCCGCCCGCGGTGGCGCCAAGGGCGGCCCGAAGCCCCCGCAGGGCGGCGGCGCCAGGAGCGGCGGCCCGCGGCGTGGACCGCAGGGCGCCCCGTCCCGCCCGCGCGAGCTCGACGCCAAGATCGAGCAGCGCAACCGGGACCGGTACGCGAACAAGCCCGACATCAGGACGCCCAAGACGCACCCCGGCGCCGAGCAGGAGGGCGAGCGTCTGCAGAAGGTGCTGGCCAGGGCCGGTATGGGCTCGCGCCGTGCGTGCGAGGAGCTGATCGAGCAGTCCCGTGTCGAGGTCAACGGCGAGATCGTCGTCGAGCAGGGCATGCGCGTCGATGTGCACAAGGACGAGATCAAGGTCGACGGTCTGACCGTCGCCGCGCAGTCGTACCTCTTCTTCGCGCTGAACAAGCCCGCCGGTGTCGTCTCCTCGATGGAGGACCCGGACGGCCGTCAGTGCCTCGGCGACTACGTCACCAACCGTGAGACGCGGCTCTTCCACGTCGGCCGGCTGGACACCGAGACGGAGGGCATCATCCTGCTCACCAACCACGGCGAGCTCGCCCACCGGCTGACCCACCCGAAGTACGGCGTGAAGAAGACCTACCTGGCGGCCATCCAGGGACCGCTCCCGCGCGACCTGGGCAAGCAGCTCAAGGACGGCATCCAGCTGGAGGACGGGTACGCCCGCGCCGACCACTTCCGGGTCGTCGAGAACACCGGCAAGAACTACCTGGTCGAGGTGACCCTCCACGAGGGCCGCAAGCACATCGTCCGCCGGATGCTGGCCGAGGCCGGCTTCCCGGTCGAGCGCCTCGTGCGGACGTCCTTCGGGCCGATCCCGCTGGGCGACCAGAAGTCCGGCTGGCTGCGCCGGCTCACCAACACCGAGGTGGGCATGCTGATGCGCGAGGTCGGTCTGTAGCCCGCGACGGCGTCCGCTCTTCGGCCCGCGGCCGGTTCCTGGTTTCGATTTTCGGACAGGAAACCGGCCGCGGGCCTTTTGCTGCCACCGGATCACCTTTATAGTCAGGATGACTATTAAGGAGGTGGGTGTGAGTCTCGCGGACATCCTCGATCCCCTGCAGCAGCCCCTGGCGACCGTGCTGGACACCCCGGTCAGCTGGACCGAGGTGCTCGGCTTCGGCAGCGGAGCGCTGTGCGTCTGGCTCGTGGCCCGCCAGCACCTCGCCAACTGGCCGATCGGCATCGCCAACAACCTCTTCTTCATCCTGCTGTTCACCCAGTCCGGTCTGTACGCCGACGCCGGCCTGCAGATCGTCTTCATCGCCCTTGCCGCGTACGGATGGTGGACCTGGACCCACGGGGGTGGACCGGGTTCCCCGGACCTGCCGGTGCGGAGCACCACCCGCACCGAATGGGTGCGGCTGTGCGCGGCAGGGGTGGTGGGGACCGCCGCGCTGACCGTCCTCCTCGGTCACGCCACCGACTCCACCGTGCCGTTCTGGGACGCCCTGACGACCGCGCTCTCCCTGGCGGCGACGTACGGGCAGTGCCGGAAGCTCGTCGAGTCGTGGTGGCTGTGGATCGCCGCCGACGTGGTGTACATCCCGCTCTACGCGTACAAGGAGCTCTATCCGACATCCCTGCTGTACGCAGGCTTCCTGACGCTGTGCCTGATCGGACTGCGCAACTGGAAGCGTGATCTCTTCGTCCCGCGGCGGGAGTTGGCGGAGGTGACGGGGTGATCCGGTTCAGGCACGGGCTGGTGCTCGGGAAGTTCTATCCGCCGCACGCCGGCCATCACCACCTCGTCCGCACTGCCCAGGACCGCTGCGAGCGGCTGACCGTTCTGGTCTGCGCCGCCTCCGTCGAGTCGATCCCGCTCGCCGACCGGGTCGCCTGGATGCGGGAGGTGCACCCGGACGTACGCGTCGTCGGCGCCGTCGACGACACCCGGATGGATCTCCACGACCCGGCGGTCTGGGACGCCCATATGGCCGTCTTCACCGCGGCCGTCCCGGAGCCGGTGGACGCCGTCTTCACCTCGGAGTCGTACGGGGACGAACTGGCCCGCCGGTTCGGCGCCGAATCCGTCTGCGTCGATCCCGACCGTACGGTCTTCCCGGTCTCCGGCACCGCGGTCCGCAAGGACCCGGTCGGCTGCTGGGACTTCCTCGAACCGCCGGTCCGGGCCTCGCTCACCCGCCGCGTCGTCGTCCTCGGCGCCGAATCCACCGGCACCACCACGATGGCCCTGGCCCTCGCCGACCACTTCCGGCGGCGCGGTGGCGTCTGGGCGCAGACCCGGTACGTCGCCGAGTACGGGCGGGAGTTCAGTGAACGGAAACTGGCCGCGCTGCGCGCCCGCCGGCCCCGGGCCCAGTGGGAGGACGTCACCTTCACCACCGACGACTTCCCGCTGATCGCCGCGGCCCAGAACGCCGAGGAGGAAGCGGCCGCCCGGACCGGGTCCCCGGTGCTCTTCTGCGACACCGACTCCTTCGCCACCACCGTCTGGCACGAGCGGTACGTCGGCGGCCGCAATCCGCGCGTCGAAGAGACCGCAGACCTGGTCGCCCACGACCTGTGGCTGCTCACCGACCACGAAGGCGTCGCCTTCGAGGACGACGGGCTGCGCGACGGCGAGGAGCTGCGCCCCTGGATGACCGACCGGTTCCGGGCCGAACTCACCCGGACGGGAAGAGAGTTCGTCGAGCTGACCGGGGCTCATGAGGAACGCCTGGAGACCGCGGTCGCCGCCGTCGACGCCGTGCTCGCCGCGGGCTGGAACTTCGCCGCACCCCTCCCGGAGAGACGATGAGTACCGGCGCCCCCGCGGGCTACGACCCGTACGCCTTCGAACCGTTCGCGGTCACCGTCGACCTCGCCGTCTTCACGGTCCGCGACGGCCGCCTGCACGTGCTGCTCGTCGAACGCGGTGAGGACCCGTACAAGGGCCACTGGGCGCTGCCCGGCGGCTTCGTCCTGCCCCGCGAGTCCGCCGAGTCCGCCGCCCGTCGCGAGCTCGCCGAGGAGACCGGGCTGACCGAGGCCACCGCCTCCGCCCTGCACCTGGAACAGCTGCGCACCTACAGCGAGCCGGACCGCGACCCCAGGATGCGGGTCGTCTCCGTCGCGTACACCGCACTCGTCCCCGACCTCCCGGAGCCGCGCGGCGGCGGGGATGCGGCCACCGCCCGCTGGTGGGAGGCCGGGGCGGTCGGCGCGCTCGCCTTCGACCACGACCGGATCCTCACCGATGCGCACGACCGGATCGGCGCCAAGCTCGAGTACACCTGCCTGGCCACCGCCTTCTGCCCGGCCGAGTTCACCCTGGGCGAGCTCCAGCAGGTGTACGAGACGGTCTGGGGCGTCGAGCTCGACCGGCCCAACTTCCGGCGCAAGGTCCTCACCACGCCCGGCTTCGTCCAGGCCGTGGCGGGATCGCCGCGCCGCACCGGCGGACGGGGAAAACCGGCCGCTCTGTACCGGGCGGGTGCCGCCACCGCCCTGCACCCTCCACTCCTGCGACCGGAAGGACGAAGCACGTGATCGTGACCAGGACCGTGACCAAGGGCGCCGCCACCGGCGCGCTGACCGGGCTCGCGCTCGGTGACGCGCTGGGCTTCCCGACCGAGTTCAACAACGTGCCGTCCATCCTCGCCAAGTGCGGGCCGTGGCGGCAGATGCGGCTGCCGAACCCCGCATACGTCAGCGACGACACCCAGATGACGCTGGCCCTCGCGCGCGGCATCCGCACCGCCATGGACCGCGGACTGCTCACCCCGCTGCGGCTGGTCCGGCCGGTGCGCGAGGAGTTCGTCGACTGGTACCACTCACCCGACAACAACCGGGCGCCCGGCCGCACCTGCATGACCGCCTGCCGGCTGCTCGACAGCGAGCGGCCCTGGCAGGAGGCCAGCCAGACCGGCTCCAAGGGGTGCGGCGCCAATATGCGGGTGGCGCCGGTCGGACTCGCACCCGGGCTGAGCGAGGAACAGCGCTCCGGCTCGGCCCAGTTGCAGGCCGCCCTCACCCACGGCCACCCCACGGCGCTCGCCGCCTCCGACCTCATGGCGCGCGCGGTGCACCTGCTGGCACAGGGTGCGGAACCGGCGGGGCTGATCGGCCAGCTGCGCTCGTACGCGTACGGGAACAGCAACCGCTACCTCGCGCGCTGGCTCGGCGACCTGTGGCGGTACGCGGGCGACGAGTCGGGCGAGAGCTATATCCGGCGCGGCTGGGACGAGTGCCTGACCGCACTGGCGAGGGTCCAGGACGCCCTGCGCAACCCGTCACCGGAGGACGACCCGTGCGAGACGACCGGCGACGGCTGGATCGCCGAGGACGCCCTCGCCACGGCCCTGCACTGCTTCCTGCTCTTTCCCGACGAACCGGTCACCGCGCTGCGCCGGGCCGCCTGCACCCGCGGCGACTCGGACTCGATCGGCTGCCTGACCGGGGCGCTGGCCGGGGCGCACCTGGGGGCGCAGGCGTGGCCCAAGGAATGGTCGGAGCGCATCGAGTACCGGAGCGATCTGCTGTCGCTGGGGGCGCTCTGGGATTCTTGATCCATGCGTACGAACACGATGCACCTGCACGAGGCCGGGCTGCCGGTCACGGATTTCGGCCCGGTACTCGCCGAGGAGCCCGGCCCGCTGCTGTTCGCCACGGTCTCCGGGGCGCATCTGTACGGGTTCCCGTCCCGGGACTCGGACGTGGACCTGCGGGGGGTCCACCTCCTGCCCGCGGAGGATCTCGTCGGGCTGCGCGAGCAGGACGAGACGCGCTCGCGGATGTGGGACCGGGAAGGGGTCGAGATGGACCTCGTCACCCATGATCTGCGGAAGTTCGTCCGGTTGATGCTGAAGCCGAACGGCTATGTGCTGGAACAGCTGTTGTCGCCACTGGTGGTGCACACGAGTGAGCTGCACGCGCAGCTGGTCGAGCTGGCGCCCGCGGTGGTGACGCGCAACCACGCGCACCACTACCGGGGATTCGCGAACACGCAGTGGCGGCTGTTCGAGAAGACCGGTGAACTGAAGCCGCTGCTCTACACGTTCCGGGCGCTGCTCACCGGCATTCATCTGATGGGCAGCGGTGAGGTGCGGGCGCATCTGCCGACGCTGCTGGCGGAGGTGGGCGCACCGGGATACCTGCCGGATCTGATCGCGGCCAAGGCGGAGGCGGAGCACGCGGCTGCGGAGGTTCCGGGCGGGGCGGTGGCGCGGGCGGACGTGGAGGCGCTGCACGGGGTGCTCGACGAGGCGCAGGCGGCGTCGGGGCTGCCGGAGGCGGCCGGACGCGAGGGCTTCGACGGGCTGCATGAGCTCGTGGTGCGTGCGCGGTTGGGGGCCTGAGGGGTCCGCGCCCGGGCCTCCGGACGGGCTTGAGCGGTGCTCGTCCGCGAGGTGTCGCCCCCCGGGGTGACCCCGCCGGGGCTGGTCCGGGACCCTTCCGGGGCGTCTCCTCGGGCGACGGGCGTTTCGGGTGCGACGCGGGTGCAAGCGGCCCGTGTCCGTCTCCCTGCGGGGACCTTCCTGCGCGGCCCCGTACCGGCCGTCGTGCGGCAGCCGGCCCGGTGGTGACCGCGGGCGGGGCCGTTCAACCGGTGCGGGGGGACAGCGCCGACGCCCGGCGGGTGCGGATCAGGAAGTCCTCCACCCGGGCCCGGTCCGGCTCCGCCGGGAGCGGGGAGCCCGGTGCCGCCTCGTCGTTCTCCTCGGCCAGGCGCGTCATGCGGCGCTCCACCTCCGGCCACGGCACCTCGCCCCGCTTCACCGCCAGCAGGTCCTCTCTGGCCTCGCCCACGTCGACCGTCAGCTCACCCGTGCGCAGCAGGTCCCGGCCGCTCGCCAGCAGCCGCAGCAGATGCATGGCGTGCTTCCAGCGCGGCGCACCGTACTGCCGGACATCCGCCTCCAGCTTCCTGCGCTGCCCCCACGCGTAGCGGACGAAGGTCTCATGGGCGAGCCGGGACAGGAACGCGCCACGCAGCGACAGGAGTTCACGGCCGACCGGGTCGACCCGTTCCACCAGGGGCGAGTGCAGGCACTCCAGGACGTTGGGGTTGGCGCGCAGAGCCAGCTCGCAGAAGCGTTCCAGCTCCCAGGAGAACTGCTCGTCGGCGGGGCCCTCGACATGGGTCGGCGGCTTCTCGAACCGCCAGAACAGCGGCGTCGGGGCCAGGAACACACCGCGGCGGTCGATGTCGCTCGCGTCCGTGGCCAGTCCGAACGCGCGCGAGCCCATCACACAGGAGTAGACCGTGTGGTCGCGTACGAGAGCCTCGGCATCGGGGGTGGTCATCGGGCGAGGGTACGTGAGGGGCATCGGGGAAAACGCGTTGCGGCAGGGGAGCCCCGGTGCCAGCATCGTCCGCATGATGATCCGAAAGGCTCGGCGCGCCACCCTCCGGTGAGCGCGATGACGACACCTTCGCACCGCAGAGAAGAAGCAGCCGTTCTGTACTCCAGGTTCGATCACCTGCCGCATCCGGCCCGCATGCGGGCCATCGCCGAACACACGCGCTCCCTGGACGGCGCCGGCTATCGTGCCGCGCACGCCGCTCTGGACGCCGGGGATCCCGATGAACGCCGTCTCGCCCTGTTCCTGGCCGTTGCCCGTCGCGATCTCGACATGGTCACCCGGGCTCTTGCCGACCCGCTGCTGCGCCCCAGGGCGCTGGCCGCCGCGATCAGGCTTCCGGTCGACGAACAGGTCCTGACCGGCCTGGTGTTGAGCGAGACCGGTTCCGTACGCCGCCACGCGTACCGGATCCTTCGGCTGTCCCGACGGTCCGCGCTCGCCGACCGGCTGGTCTCCGAGGTCCATGAACGCCTCGGCGACGAGGACACTGCCCGACTGCTCCCCGCCTGCACACCGCAGACGGCCGGCCAGTGGCTGCCGCGGCTGTCCCGGGTGCCGACGGGCATCCTGCACGCCCTCGCCCGCACCGCCCCCGCCGCGGTCGCCGCCCATCTTGCCGACCGGCTGCCGGCAGACCCTTCCGGCCGGCCCGAACCGCGTGGTCTGCGCCGCCGTAGCCCGTACCTCGTCAACCGCCTCACCGAGCGCGACCCGACAGCCGGGATTCTGCTCCTCGAACGGGCTCCGCACCTCGTCACCGGCGAAGCGGCGGTCCTCCTCCTCCGGGACCCGGGCGCGCTGCTGGCGGCGCTGCGCCGCACCGGCACCGAACGGATCCCGCTGTCCCCGGAGCCCTTGCCGCGACGGGTGCTGAATGCCCTCGCGGCCTGTGACCGGGAAGACATCGCGCTGCTCGCCCGCGTCCTGCGCGTCGAAAGCCGCTGGACCGGCCCGACGGCATCGCCCGCCACACCGGAACCGCTGCTCGCCCTGCTGCCGCCGGCCGAGCGGCGGCGTGCGGTCGAGCTCCGGCTGGGCGACGTCTCGGACGTGTCGCTGGGCGAGACCGGTGCGATTGCAGCCCTGGCACCCGCCGACCGGGCAGAGATCGCCGCGGGGTGGCTGGCGGGCCGCGCGCGGCGCAGGGCCGGTCGACGGAACATGATCGCGGCGCTGCTGCCACTGGCCGAAGCGGAACCATTGCTGCGGGAGAGCGCCGGTGCGCACCGGCCCTTCGAGCGGGCCTTCGCCTGGCCCGCATTGCTCGCATGCGCCGCACTGCACGGCGATCCGGAGACATACGCCCGGATCCTCACCTCCTGCGAACGGGCCTGGCACGACCAGGAGGTGGTGCGCCGTGCGGCACTCGGAGCGGCGGGCTCCGTCCCGGACGCGCTGCTGGGTGCGGCGCCGGTCGCGGCTCTGCGGGACGCCGCGATGACGACCGTCCAGTCCCGCGACTCGAACGCGGCAACCCTTGCCGCCGCCGAAGACTGGCTGCGGCGCACCGCGGTGGATGCCGCGCGCGCCGGTGACCCGGAGCGGGCCGCCGCGGTCATCGGACTGCTGACCCAGGTCCTCGCCGACCCGCGCGGGTCAGGATCCGTCCGGCCGCTGCCACTGGGCCGGGACGCCGCCATCGGCGTGTGGGAGCACTACCGTGCGCAGTTCACCGGTTCCGCCCGGTCCCACGGACTGATCGGCGCCCTGCTCGTTCGTCAGCTGCCGCACCTTCCCGCTCTCGACGTGGAGATCGGCCGGGCGGCACTGGAGGGTCCGCGTGGGGAGCCGGCCGAACGAGCCGCGGCCCTGTGGCTGGCCGATCCGGCCACCCGGGAGGAGCGCTGCGCCCGGCTCTTGGCCGCCGATCCGGCGGTGGCCGTCGTGCCGGCCGTCTGGGACACCGTCGCCCGTCGCCGTACCGATCTGCTCGATACGGCCCTCGGCACCGGGCTGCCGCCGCAGTGGGCGCCGCGGATGCGGCGGAGCGTCCTCGGGCGCTGGCTGCCGCGTCAGCGGGCCCTGTTCGACGCCCATCTGGCATGTATGACCCTCGACGACGAGGTGCCGCTGCGGGAACGGACGGACGCCGCCGGTCTGTTGGGGGACAGCGCCGGTCTGCGTGCTCTGGCCGACGCCGCGCCGCAGCCCGTGGCCGCGGCAGCCCTCGCCGCGCTGGGTGAGCGTGCCGCCGAGAGCGGTGGGGTCCGCGCCCATCCCCGGACCCTGGACTTCCTGCTGGGCCGCGCCGGGACGGGCGGGGTGCGGGGGAGGGCCGCGATGGCGGGGGTCCGGACCCTGCTCGGTACGGTTCCGGACAGCGAGGCCGTGGCCCGGTTCGCCTCCGTCGTCCTGGACGTCACCGGCTCCGTCGGCAGCCGGAAGGCGGCGGTGCACGGGCTGGCGGCCGTGTCCTCGCCGGACGCGTTCACCGCCGTGCTGGCCGGTTGGGACGCGCCTGGCCAGCACCGCGATGTCCACGCCACGATGACCGACGTACTCGCTGTCCGGATGGATGTACCCGGTGTCGCGGAGCGGCTGGCCGGGCAGCTGCACCATCCGGCAGTCCGGGAACGGGTGATGGCGGCCCGGCCGGAGCGGGCACCGGCCGCCGACGCCCTGCGTCGCTTCCTCGCGCGCACCCTGGCCACCGCCGAGGCGGACATCGCACACGCCGCCGCCCGCGCGCTGCGCGGACCGGCCCACGCCACCGACCGGCTGCGCGCGGCCGTCGTGGCCGTGGTGTCCGACGCCGACCGCCCGCACGGGGTCCGCTCCGCCGCGGCGGAGCTGCTGTGCGACTGGGCGACCACGGTGGAAGGGCGGTCGTCGCTGGTGACCGCGCTCGACGAGGTGGTCGGCCAGGCCCGTTCGACGGACGGGGAGCAGCGCCGGCGGTGGACGGCTCTGCGGGTGCTCGACTCCCTGAACCGCCGGCACGGCGGGCCGCGCCCGATCGGCGCCCTGGACGCCGTCGCCGAGGCTCTCAGGGCGGCGGGGCTCGTGCACTCGGCCTCCGAGGTGGCTCTGCGCGCGGCCGTCTCGTCGTTGGAGGCGGTGGAGGGGACGGACGGCGTGTGGGACCGGTGGGAGCGGTGGCTCGAGCTCGCCGGGGACCGGCCGGGCTGTCTCGACGCGCTGGAGCTGCCGTGGCGGGGGCCGGGGGGAGCGGTGCCCGTTGCGGCGATCCGTTCCGTGGTTGCGGCGCTGCGCGTGCAGGCCTCGGCCGCTGCCGGCCTCGCCGCCGTGTGCCTCGTCGTCCGGGCGGGGGACAGCACGCGCTGGGCGCAGCCGTGGCCGGCCGAGCTGGCCGCGCTGCGGGGCAGTGCGTACGCGGATGTCGCCGAGGCCGCGTTGCTGGCGGACGTCCGTGGGCCGTTGGTCTGACGGCGGCCGTTCGCCGCGTCGGACCCCGAGTGGCAAAAGCCCTGGTTCTGGTCGACATTGTCGATAATCCATCCCCTTCGGAAAGGCAGAACCATGGCAGGAAACGACCTCGGCGGTCTGCTGGGCAGCTTGCTGGGCGGCGGGAGTCGGAGCGGGGGCTCCTCCGGTGCCGGGAACATCCTCGGTGCGCTGCTGGGTGCGCTGGGCGGCAACGCGAGCGGCGGATCCGGGGGCGGTGCGAACGCTCTTGAGGGCCTGATCGGGATGCTCACCAAGTCCGGCCTCCTCGACCAGGCCCAGTCCTGGGTCGGCACCGGCGAGAACCAGCCGGTGAGCGGTGCCCAGATCGCGCAGGCACTGCCGGACGAGACCCTGCAGACGGTCGCCCAGGAGGCGGGTGTGTCCACGGAGCAGGCGGCCGACCACATCGCGAGGTCGCTGCCCGAGGCCGTCGACAAGCTGACCCCGGCGGGCGAGGTCCCGAAGGGCGGCTCGCTCGAGGACCTGATCCGGGCGCAGGCGCTCTGAGCGCTGCGGAGCGGCCGGAGTCCGTATCGACTTCCTGTACAGTTGTCCAGAAAGTCGATACGGGAGGCCGCCCACCATGCACATCGCAGCCCAGGCACTGGTCGCACTGGTCGCGCTGATCCACGCGTATTTCCTGGTCCTCGAGATGTTCCTGTGGGACACCCCGCGCGGGCGGAAGGTCTTCGCCACCACCCCGGAGTTCTCCCGGGAGAGCGCGCCGCTCGCCGCGAACCAGGGCCTCTACAACGGGTTCATGGCCGCCGGACTCGTCTGGAGCCTCATCGTGGGCGACCCTGTCGCCCACCAGGCGCAGATCTTCTTCCTCGGCTGCCTGATCGTCGCCGGGGTGTACGGGGCGGCCACCGTGAACCGCAGGATCCTGTCCGTCCAGGCGGCCCCCGCCGCCGTGGCCCTCGTCCTCGTCCTGCTCGCCGGCTGAGCCCGTGACACCCGCAGCGGCGGCAGACAGCGGTGACCCCCGTACCGCACGCACCCGCGGCAAGCTCCGCGAGGCGCTCCTCGCGGCCTGCGAGCAGCAGCCACTCGACCAGGTCAGCGTCTCCGACGTGGTCCGCAGGGCCGGAGTCGGCCGGGCCACCTTCTATCTGCACTACGACGATCTGCGCGCCCTGGCCGTGGACGCCTGCGCGGAGACCGTCCGGCAGGCCGTCGACGCCCTGCACGCCTGGGACGACGCGCCGCCCGGCCCCGACGCGCCACCCGCCGAGCTCGTCGCCCTGCTGGAGGCCGTCCGTGCCCGCGCCGGGATCCACCGGAGCCTGCTGCGTGCGGGCGGTGGCGGACCGCTCGGTGAGCTCCTGCACGAAGAGCTGCGGCAGCGCAGCATCAGCGAGCTCCGCCGTCGGCGCCCGGAGGTCTCCGGCGAGGACCTGATCGCGAGTGCCGTCGCCGGACTGTTCACCGGTGTCCTCGCCGACTGGGTGCACGACCGGACCGACGCCGCCCCGGCGCAGCTGGCGGCAGGGATCTGGCGGATGCTGCGCGCGGTGCACGCCGCCGCACCCGGCTGACCTCCGCGTCTCACCCACAGGGCACCCCGGCCGTCCGTCGCCGCGCCCCTCTAGGCTGAATCCGTGCAGGTGGGCGCGGAGCAGGACGCGAACCCGGGAAGCGGCACGAAGAAGCGCACGAAGAAGTGAGGAGCCCGACGTGGCGGTACGAGCGGTCCGTGGAGCTGTCCAGCTGGAGCGGGACGACGCAGGACACATGGACGAGCAGGTCCGCGCTCTGCTCACCGCCGTCCTGGAGCGCAACGGTCTCGTCGCGGACGACCTGATCAGCATCTGGTTCACGGCCACCCCCGATCTGCACAGCGACTTCCCGGCCGCCGCCGCCCGTGGCATCGGCATCGTCGACGTACCGCTGATCTGCGCCCAGGAGCTCGACATCGACGGGGCGATGCCCCGGGTGGTACGCATCCTCGCCCATGTCGAGACGTACCTTGCCAAGGCCGAGATCCAGCACGTCTACCTCGGCGCCACCGCCGCTCTTCGCAAGGACATCGCCCAGTGAGAACCGCCGTCGTCATCGGAACCGGCCTGGTCGGCACCTCCGCAGCCCTCGCCCTCGCCGGGCGCGGCATCCGCGTCCACCTCGTCGACCACGACCCGGCATCGGCCCGCACGGCGGCCGCACTCGGCGCCGGTACGGACGAGACGCCGGAGGGCCGCGTCGACCTGGCGATCATCGCCGTACCGCCCGCCCATGTGGCCTCGGTGCTCGCGACCGCCATGCGGGACGGCGTCGCCCGCGGCTACCTGGACGTCGCCAGCGTCAAGGGCGGTCCGCGCCGCGAGCTGGAGGCCCTCGGCGTCGACCTCACGCCGTACATCGGTACGCACCCGATGGCCGGCAAGGAGCGGTCCGGCCCCCTTGCCGCCTCCGCCGACCTCTTCGAGGGCCGCCCCTGGGTCCTCACACCGACCCGTGACACCGACACCGAGGTCCTCAACCTCGCCCTGGAACTGGTCGCGCTCTGCCGTGCCGTCCCGGTCGTCATGGACGCCGATGCCCACGACCGGGCGGTCGCTCTCGTCTCGCACACCCCGCAGCTGATCTCGTCGATGGTCGCCGCCCGCCTGGAGGAGGCCGACGAGACGGCCGTACGCCTCTGCGGCCAGGGCATCAGGGACGTCACCCGGATCGCGGCCTCCGACCCCCGGATGTGGGTGGAGATCCTCTCCGCCAACCCCGGGCCGGTCGCCGACGTGCTCGCCGGGGTCGCCGCCGACCTCGACGGGACGGTACGGGCGCTGCGCAGCCTCGAGTCCGGCGACGACGACAAGCGCCGCGAGGGCACCGACTCCATCGAGGACGTCCTGCGCCGCGGCAACGCGGGCCGGGTCAGGGTGCCCGGGAAGCACGGGGCGGCCCCGACGGCGTACGAGGTCGTGGCCGTGCTCATCAGCGACCGGCCGGGCGAGCTGGCCGGGATCTTCGCCGACGCCGGCAAGGCCGGAATCAACGTGGAGGACGTCCGTATCGAGCACGCCACCGGACAGCAGGCCGGCCTGGTCCAGCTGATGGTCGAGCCGAGCGCGGCCCCGGCACTGGCCGCGGCGCTGCGCGAGCGGGGCTGGTCGATCCGTCCGTAGCCGGGGCCGGAGGCGGTTGTCCACAGGGGTGCAAAGGACCGTCCCGACACTCGGTAACCTTGTGCGGGGCGGGTTAGCGCGCGCCCCCGTCCCGCCCACCCCGTGTACCAGGAAGGTGACCACCACCGTGGAAACCGTAAGCGCCGCCGCCCGGACGGCCCCGGCCGCAGTGATCGTCGCCATCGACGGGCCCTCCGGCACCGGTAAGTCCAGCACGTCGAAGGCCGTCGCCGCCAAGCTCGGCCTGAGCTACCTGGACACCGGCGCCCAGTACCGGGCCATCACCTGGTGGATGCTGAACAACGGCATCGACGTGCAGGACGCCGCGGAGGTCGCGACCGCCGCGGCGAAGCCCGTCATCGTCTCCGGCACGGACCCGTCCGCCCCGACGATCACGGTCGACGGCGAGGACGCCGCGGGCCCGATCCGTACGCAGGAGGTCACCTCCAAGGTCAGCGCCGTCAGCGCGGTCCCCGAGGTGCGTGCCCGGATCACCGAGCTGCAGCGGTCCATTGCCACGGCCGCCGAGATCGGCATCGTCGTCGAGGGCCGTGACATCGGCACCACCGTGCTGCCCGACGCCGACCTCAAGATCTTCCTGACCGCCTCCCCGGAGGCCCGCGCGGCCCGCCGCAGCGGAGAGCTGAAGGGCTCCGATCTCGTCGCCACCAAGGAGGCGCTGATCAAGCGGGACACCGCGGACTCCAGCAGGAAGACCTCGCCGCTGGCCAAGGCGGACGACGCGGTCGAGGTGGACACCACCGAGCTGACCCTCCAGCAGGTCATCGAGTGCGTCGTCACCCTGGTCGAGGAGAAGCGGGCCGCGAAGTGACCGCAGCCACGGGCGAGCCCACACTGCGCGGAGCCGCAGTCGGGCGCGGGATCGGCATCGGCCTGATGTACGGGCTGTGGAAGCCCCGCGTCCTCGGTGCGTGGCGGGTACCCGCCTCCGGACCCGTCATACTCGCGGTGAACCACTCCCACAACATCGACGGGCCGATGCTGATGGGCACCGCGCCCCGGCCCGTGCACTTCCTGATCAAGAAGGAGGCGTTCGTCGGTCCGCTCGACCCGTTCCTGCGTGGAATCGGTCAGCTGAAGGTGGACCGTACGAGTGCCGACCGCACCGCCATCACCCAGGCACTCGGTGTGCTGGAGAACGGCGGGGTGCTCGGGATCTTCCCGGAGGGCACCCGGGGCGAAGGAGACTTCGCCTCGCTGCGGGCCGGGCTCGCGTACTTCGCGGTACGCAGCGGGGCGCCGATCGTGCCCGTGGCCGTCCTGGGCAGCACCGAGCGCCGCGGTCGGCTGATATCGGCACTGCCGCCGCTGCGCAGCCGCGTCGATGTCGTCTTCGGAGACGCCTTCGAAGCCGGCGACGGGAGTGGCCGGCGGACCCGGACGGCACTGGACGAGGCGACCGTGCGGATCCAGGCGCGGCTGACCGCGCACCTGGAGAACGCCAGGCGTTTCACCGGGCGCCAGGTAAGACTTGAGTAGTGGGCCGCGTGATCGCGGTCCATCGATGATGATGCAAAGAGGAACGGACTTCATGAACGACCAGATTCACTCCGACGGCTCGGACCACGAGCACGGAGCGCTTGGCGACGCCGAGTACGCGGAGTTCATGGAGCTCGCCGCGCAGGAGGGCTTCGACGTCGAGGACGTCGAGGGCGCGATCGACGAGGCCGGTCACGGCCCGCTGCCCGTCCTCGCCGTCGTCGGCCGTCCCAACGTGGGCAAGTCGACCCTGGTGAACCGGATCATCGGCCGCCGTGAGGCGGTCGTCGAGGACAAGCCCGGAGTCACCCGGGACCGTGTCACGTACGAGGCCGAATGGGCCGGCCGGCGCTTCAAGGTCGTCGACACGGGCGGCTGGGAGCAGGACGTGCTGGGCATCGACGCCTCCGTCGCCGCGCAGGCCGAGTACGCGATCGAGGCCGCCGACGCGGTCGTCTTCGTAGTCGACTCGACCGTCGGTGCGACCGACACCGACGAGGCCGTCGTCAAGCTGCTGCGCCGGGCCGGCAAGCCCGTCGTGCTGTGCGCCAACAAGGTCGACGGCCAGAGCGGTGAGGCGGACGCCACCGCGCTCTGGTCGCTCGGTCTCGGCGAGCCGCACCCGGTCTCCTCGCTGCACGGCCGCGGCACCGGCGACCTGCTCGACGCCGTCCTCGAAGCACTGCCCGAGGCCCCGGCCCAGCGCTTCGGCACCGCCCTCGGCGGACCGCGCCGCATCGCCCTCATCGGCCGTCCGAACGTCGGCAAGTCCTCGCTGCTGAACAAGGTGGCGAACGAGGACAGGGTCGTCGTCAACGAACTGGCCGGAACCACCCGTGACCCGGTCGACGAGCTGATCGAACTCGGCGGCATCACCTGGAAGTTCATCGACACGGCGGGTATCCGCCGCCGTGTCCACCTCCAGGAGGGCGCGGACTACTACGCCTCGCTGCGTACCGCGGCCGCCGTGGAGAAGGCCGAGGTCGCCGTCGTCCTGATCGACGCCAGCGAGTCCATCAGCGTCCAGGACCAGCGCATCATCACCATGGCCGTGGAGGCCGGGCGCGCGCTGGTGATCGCGTACAACAAGTGGGACACGCTCGACGAGGAGCGCCGCTACTACCTGGAGCGCGAGATCGAGACCGAGCTCGCGCAGGTCGCGTGGGCTCCGCGGGTCAACGTCTCGGCCGTCACCGGACGCCACATGGAGAAGCTGGTCCCGGCGATCGAGACCGCGATCGCAGGCTGGGAGACCCGCGTCCCGACCGGCCGGCTGAACGCCTTCCTCGGCGAGATCGTCGCCTCCCACCCGCACCCGGTCCGCGGCGGCAAGCAGCCCCGGATCCTCTTCGGCACCCAGGCCGGCACCAAGCCGCCGCGCTTCGTGCTCTTCTCCTCCGGTTTCCTGGAGCACGGCTACCGCCGCTTCGTCGAGCGCCGGCTGCGCGAGGAGTTCGGCTTCGACGGAACCCCGATCCACATCTCGGTGCGGGTCCGCGAGAAGCGCGGCCGCAAGAAGTGACACGGGCTCGACGTGGTCACGGCCACGGCGAAGCCAGGACATGACGAAGTCCCGCACCGTTCCTGCTGTGAACGGTGCGGGACTTCGCCGTGTGTCAGGCGCTCCGGGGCCCGGGAGGCAGCGCCGCCGGCTGAGGGCGCCCGGCGTGCCGGCCGACCCGCTGCCAGGAGCCGAGGCCTGCGGTGTGCGTGCCCGGGCCGGAATGGCCCGAGGCGTGGCCCGACAGGCCGGAGTGGCCCGAGTGGCCCGAGTGGCCGCTCAGGGGGGCGCGGCTGCCGAACAGGCTGGTACCGAACGTCACGAAGGCCAGGTTCTCCTCGCCGCTCCGATCACCTGGCAGCGCCCGGAACGACCGGCGGTACTCGGAGTACAGCGCGTCGTAGATCGGGGTGTGGGACTGATCGCCCGAGGGGTCCCGCGACGGGCGCATGGCAGGGATCGGGCTCGGGCGCTGGTGGGAGGGGTCGTATGAGTGCACGTATGTGCCAACGACCCCACCGGCCGTCGGATGCGGGCCGGGCGGAGAAATCGCTGTTCGCCCGGGGTGCGAGGGGCGTGCGGACATGATCAGGTGCCGGCCAGCGGCATCGCGGCCCCGACCAGGAGACCGCGGGCCGCGGCCTTCTCCAGAGCGTCGCGCAGCAGGTCCTCGCGGGGCTGCTGACCGATCGTCCCGGCCGGGGCGGCGTAGACGAGTACGGTCTGCGATTTGTTGGCCGCGGTCCGCCAGCCCTCGGTGACCTGCAGCGGGGCATGCGCCTGCCACCAGGCGACCGGGGCGCCGCCGCCCGTCCCCGGCTGGAGCACGGCGTGCAGCTGGCCCATGGCGAGCAGGATCGACCAGCCGTGCAGCACGGCGGGCACCTCGCCCATCCGGTGGACCGGGTGGAAGCCCTGCTCCAGCAGGAGCTGCAGGAACTCGTCGCCACTGCTGCCGTCCGTGCCGGGGCGGGCGATCGCGCCGGTCGGTTCGACGACCAGCGCCGGGTGGAGTTCGTCCTCGAGCAGGACGAGACCGCTGGTGATGCCCAGCACCGCCTGTTCGGGCATCAGGCCCCCCGGGACCTGCGGCTCGCTGCCGGTGATGCTGCGCACGGCACCCTGCAGCTGCTCCTCGGAGACCTGGACGACCTGGGAGGGGATGCACGTCGCGTGGGCGAAGGCGAGCACGGCGGTCTCGTCGCCGACGAACAGCACCGTGCTGGTGCGCTCCTGCTCCGAGTCGCCGGGGGTGCGGCAGGAGGTGCAGTCGTAGCTGCCTGGGGCGTCGTCACCGACGAGCAGCCGATCGGCTTCGGCATCGCCGATCTCGGCGCGTACGTCCTCGCTGACGTCGAGCATGCGCGGCACGGTTGGCTCCTCGGACTCGGTGCGTGCGCCGGGCGCTTCCCGGCTCATGAAGAGACAACGGGCGATCCGCGGCCGGGGTCACGCGGGAAAGGGAACGGAATCGAACCATCCGGCACAGAGGGTGAATCGGGGGAGCGATGGGTTTCGTCCCGGTCAATACCCGCTGATCGGACGCGGTCGGGCGGGACCGGACGAGTAAGGGAGCAGTCCGGCGACAGGTAGACAAATCAGGAAATCAGCGCACGTGGGAAGTGGCTGAAACTCGACTGCGCAAGGACGGTCGTGCGGACGGGGTGGTGCGACTGCCGCAGCCATTGCGGACCGTAACCGACCGCGGTCGCTGGCAGACTCGCCCCATGTTGGAGACCTCGGCACGACTGCTGCGTCTGCTCTCGCTGCTGCAGACCCACCGGGACTGGTCCGGCGCCGATCTCGCCGGACGGCTCGGCGTCACCCCCCGCACCGTCCGGCGCGACGTCGACAAGCTGCGCGAGCTCGGCTATCCCGTCCATGCCAGCCCCGGTACCGGGGGCGGCTATCAGCTCGGAGCCGGGGCGCAGTTGCCGCCGCTGCTCCTGGACGACGAGGAGGCCGTTGCGGTGGCGGTCGGGCTGCGCACGGCGGCCGGCCAGGGCGTGGAGGGCATCGGGGAGACGTCCGTGCGCGCCCTCGCCAAGCTCGAACAGGTGCTGCCGAAGCGGCTCCGCCGCCGGGTGAGCGCGCTGAGCGCCTTCACCGTGCCCATGCTCCGCGGATCCGATGCGTCGGCCGTCGACCCGGGAGTGCTCACCGAGCTGGCCGGGGCCTGCCGGGACAGCGAACGGCTGCGCTTCACGTACCGTGCGCACGACGGCTCCGTCTCGCGCCGGACCGTCGAACCGCACCGGCTGGTGTGCACCGAGCGCCGCTGGTATCTCGTCGCCTGGGACCTGGACCGCGCGGACTGGCGAACCTTCCGGGCGGACCGGATCACCCCCACGCCGCCGCACGGTCCCCGCTTCGTCCCGCGCCGCCCGCCCGCGGAGGACCTGGCCGCGTATGTCTCCAAGGGCGTCTCCACCACCGTGTACGCGGCGCATGCGGTGATCCGGCTGAAGGTGCCCGTCGAGCAGGCGGCCGAACGGATCTCGCCGTCCTCCGGCGTGCTGGAACGGATCGACGCGGACAGCTGCCTGCTGCGCACCGGGGCGGCCGATCTGGATGTCCTGGTGATCCATGTGATGCTCACGGGCTTCGACTTCGAGGTCGTCGAACCGCGGGAGCTCATCGACGCGATCAGGACGGCCCGGGACCGGCTGTCCCGGGCGCTCGACTGATCGGCGCCACGCTCTTTCGTCCGTCTGTTCGCCGTGTCCGGTATACGGGCGGATGTGGCCGTCCCGGTCCGATGGTGTGGATATCGTGACCAAAAGATAAGGCCACCGTAAGGAAGCGTGAATTCCTGGTGGTCGCTCCATTTACTGGGCATCGTCCCGGGGCGGAATTTTCCGGCTGCCTGATATGCAGTATTAAGTTTCGCGTCCAGCCTGTTCCATGACGATTTTCCGGCGGCTGCGATTACTGTGCGTCGGTTCGCTTGTTGCACGATCGAGTGACGTAGTTCGAAGTAAACGTGTGTGGTGATCCTGTGACACAAGCGTGACAGGTGACGTACGTGAGGATGCCGCGCCACAGCCCGGGGCCCGGCTTCCGTACCTGTCCGCGTCCGCCTACGGTGAGAGGCATGGCATCCATACCGACCTCTCCCGCACAGCCCGACGACACGCCCGGCGCGTATGTCGGTCTCGCTGCCGAAGCCGCCGAGCGGCAGGCCCGCGCACGCGGCTGGACCAGCGTGAGGGCCCTGCCGCCGGGCGCGATCATCACCATGGAATACCAGGCCGGACGCATCAATTTCGAAGTCGACGACGCGGTCGTGACCCGCTGCTGGGTGGGCTGAGACGGCCCCGGCGCGTGCACGCCCCGAGCCGTGGCCGGCGCCCCGGCCCGTGACGTGAGCAGGGCCCCGGCCGAGGCCGGGGCCCTGCTCATGCGGGGTGAGGCTGTGCGTACCTGTTGCCCGCCGGGTGGGAGTGCGGGTCGTCAGCCGCCCGTCATGGGACGGGCCGGGCTGGTGCCGCCGCGCGGCGTGCGGTCCGCGTGTGGCGGGCGGCGGCTGCCGGCCGGGGTGAGCGGGGTCCGCTCCGACCGCACCGTGTGCGGGGTGTGGGCCCGCTGCCGGGTGCCCGGCGCCGGGACCGCGGCCGTCGGCCGGCTTCCCGCGGCGACCGGTTCGAGCGCCGGGTCCGAGTCCATGGCGTCACTGCCGTCCAGTTGCGGCACCACCACGGGCCGGGGTCCACCGGCCGCGACAGGCACCGAGGGCACCGCCCTGCCCCGCGCGCGCCACTGCTCGCGCACAGCGAAGATCAGGTCCTCGGCACGAGTGATCAGCGGTTCGACCCACGGCAGGCCCAGCAGGATCAGCAGCCCCGCGGCCCAGCCCAGCAGCACATCGCTGAGCCAGTGCGTACCGAGATAGACGGTCGTGAGCCCGACCCCGAGCGAGACCACTGCCGATATGGCCGACAGATAGCGCCTGGCCCTCGGCGTGGTGGCCAGGTAGGCGAGGATTCCCCAGGTCACGACTGCGTTGGCGGTGTGTCCGGACGGAAATATATCGCCGCCGGCGAAGAGCTCCGCGGAGCCGATCCGGGTCGCGTAGTGCGGCCCGAGCCGGCCCAGGCCGAGCTTGACCGCACCCACCGTCAGATTGAGCAGCAGCAGTGAGGCGCCCAGCGTCAGCAGGGGCCGCAGTGTGTGCTGCCGCCAGGAGCGCCAGCCGAGCCAGCAGGCGACCATCACGGCCGTGGGGCCGCGCTGGCCGAGCACGACGTAGTAGTCGAGGAAGGCATGGATCCCGGGCCACTGCTGGTACGGCCGGAACAGCATGACCTTCCAGTCCAGGGTCACCAGCCAGGAGCCGATGAGCACGGCAACGACGATGGCGAGATAGAACGCCAACGTCCCGCCGAAGAGAGCGATGCGGTGACGACTCATCCGCGGTGGCTCTATCTTCGGCGGTTCCGGCTCCCGGTCCAACCGGGCAAAGATGTCGGTACGCACCCAATCGACGTTACAGCGAGTGAGTGTGCGCTCCGGTCCATCCGGCCGCTTTGTGATGACGATGTGATGTGGACTATGTCTCAGCCGGCCACTTATTTCGGGCCCGTCGGCGAATCCCGGAGACCCTCTGCTCTATTTATCCGACACTTATTTCGGAAGGGTGTTTGGGTGTCGGTGAAAATATGCGCATGGTGTCAGCATGTATTTCACCGGCCCTCGTGGCGGATGGACGGACGGTGGCGGTCCGGTCACGGGGCGGATCCGGCGCACCCTGCACGGAGGGGCCGGGCCGGTGGCGGCGGAGGTGCGGCGTGGCGTACGCCACACTCCACGGCTCGCCGGGGTATGAGATGGGCCACGTGTGGCTGCGTCGAACTCGCGTACGCTGACGCATCACTCGCCCGCCGATGCCGGGCCTGGAGGGGCAGCACACACTGCATCCCCGGTTGGCCTGCCGAGCGCGAGGACCTTTGGGAGGTACATGCATGTCCGGGACGACCACAGCCCGTCGGCGGCTGCGTGCAGCCGCCGACGGTGCCAATCGCTGGGTCGTTCTGGTCGTCCTCTGTCTCAGCCTGCTGCTGGTGGCGCTCGATGCCACTGTGCTCCATGTCGCCGTCCCCGCCGTCACCGAGGATCTGCGGCCGAGCGCCGTCGGTCTGCTGTGGATCGTGGACGCCTATCCGCTGGTCTGCGCGTCGCTGCTGATCCTCTTCGGCACCCTCGGTGACCGGGTCGGCCGCCGCCGCATACTGCTGCTCGGCTACGCGCTCTTCGGCTCGGCCTCCGCGGTCGCGGCGATGGCCGACAGCCCCGGCGTACTCATAGCTGCGCGCGCCCTGCTCGGCGTCGGCGGCGCAATGATCATGCCGGCGACGCTGTCGATACTCCGGCAGGTCTTTCCCGACCGTCGTGAGCGGGCCGTCGCCATCGGGGTGTGGAGCGCGGTCGCCGCCGTCGGCGCCGCCACCGGACCGGTCATCGGCGGTTTCCTCGTCGAGCACTTCTGGTGGGGCTCGGTCTTCCTGATCAACATTCCGCTGATGGCCCTGATACTTCCGGTCGGCCGTCTGCTGCTCCCCGAGTCGCGGGGCAGCAACGACGGGCCCTGGGACGTGTTGGGCGCGCTCATGGCAGCGGCCGGCGTGCTCGGCGTGGTCCTCGGTGTGAAGCGCGCGGGCACCGGCGAGGGCGTCCTCGGTCCCGCCACCCTCGTGCCGCTGCTGCTGGGCGGCGCGCTGATCGTCGCGTTCGTGCGGCGACAGAAGCGCCGCACGCATCCACTGATCGACATAGGCATGTTCGCCAGGCCCGCCTTCTCCACCGCGGTGGGCTGCATCGTCCTCGCCATGCTGGCCCTGGTCGGTCTGGAACTGATCGCCGTCCAGTACCTCCAGCTGGTCCTCGGCCTCAGCCCGCTGGAGACCGGTCTGCGGATGCTGCCGCTCACCTTCGCCGCAATGGCCGCGGGCGCCACCGGCTCGTACACCCTGCGCAGGGTCGGCCCGCGCCGGATGGTCGGCTGGGGTTTCGTGCTCACGGCGGCTGCGGTGCTGATCCTGACCCTGATGGGTCAGCAGGACCGGCCGGGCCTGCTGACCGCGGCGTTCGTCGTGCTCGGTCTCGGGCTCCAGTCCACGCTCTTCGGGGCGTACGAGTCGATGCTGAGCGAGGCCCCTGCCGACCGGGCCGGTGGTGCGGCGGCCATCGGCGAGACCTCGTACCAGTTGGGTGCGGGGATGGGGATCGCGCTGCTCGGCAGTGTCATGAACGCCGCCTACACCCCCGGGCTGGCCAGGCTCTCCGGGGCCGGCGTTCCCGCCGGGGCGTCCACCGCCGCCTCTCATTCGCTGGGCGAGGCCTATCAGGTGGCGTCCCGGCTGGGCGGCCCGCTGGGCGCGATGCTGCGGGACACGGCGCGGCACGCGTTCGTCAACGGGCTGCACGTCACGCTGCTCGTCAGCGCGGGGCTGCTGCTGCTCGGCGCGCTCGCCGCGCTGCGGCTGCCGCGGGTGATGGAGTGCCCGCCGCTGGAAGCCGGCGAACCCCGTGAGGCGCGAGATGCCCGCGAGACCGATGGGATCCGAGAGTCCGACGGGGCCCATACGGCCGTCGGCGCCGGTGAGTCCTGGGAGCCGCCGCATCAGGATTCCCATGAGTCCCGCAAGCCGCACGGCCCCCACGGGGCGCCGGGCCAGAAGCGGCCTCTTTCGCTGCCCGCACGGCAGTGACCCGACACGGCCACCGGCTCTGGACGGGCGGCACACTGGGCCGTAACGTCAGCACGACGCCATAACTAACACTGCTAGTTTTAGTACCGTGCGAGCCGCCGGAGGCAACTCTCATGTCCACCACCGAGTCCGCTGAGTCCGCGAAGCCGTCCAAGCTGCCGCCCTTCGACCCCGCCGACCCGATCGGTATCGACGATCTGCTCGGCCCCGAGGACCTCGCGATCCGCTCCACCGTCCGTGCCTGGGCCGCCGACCGGGTCCTGCCGCACATCGCCGAGTGGTACGAGAACGGCGAACTCCCCGGCATTCGCGAGCTGGCCCGTGAGCTCGGTTCGATCGGAGCCCTCGGCATGTCCCTCCAGGGATACGGCTGCGCGGGCGCCACGGCCGTCCAGTACGGACTGGCCTGCCTGGAGCTCGAAGCGGCCGACTCCGGGATCCGCTCGCTCGTCTCCGTCCAGGGCTCTCTCGCCATGTACGCCATCCACCGCTTCGGCTCCGAGGAGCAGAGGCAGCAGTGGCTGCCGGGCATGGCGGCAGGCGAGATCATCGGCTGCTTCGGACTCACCGAGCCGGACCACGGATCCGACCCGGCAGGGATGCGGACCTATGCCAAGCGCGACGGCGACGACTGGATCCTCAGCGGCCGCAAGATGTGGATCACCAACGGCTCCGTGGCCGGGGTGGCCGTCGTCTGGGCGCAGACCGACGAGGGCAGCGGCGGCAGCGGCATCCGCGGCTTCGTCGTGCCGACCGGTACCCCCGGCTTCTCGGCACCCGAGATCAAGCACAAGTGGTCGCTGCGCGCCTCCGTCACCAGCGAGCTGGTCCTCGACGAGGTGCGGCTGCCCGCCGATGCCGTACTCCCCGGGGTCACCGGCCTGCGCGGCCCGCTCAGCTGCCTCGGCCACGCCCGTTACGGCATCGTCTGGGGAGCCATGGGCGCGGCGCGCGCCAGCTTCGAGTCGGCCGTCGACTACGCGAAGACCCGGGAGCAGTTCGGCAAGCCGATCGGCGGCTTCCAGCTCACCCAGGCCAAACTCGCGGACATGGCCGTGGAGCTGCACAAGGGCATCCTGCTCGCCCACCATCTGGGCCGTCGGATGGACGCCGGCAGGCTCCGCCCCGAACAGGTCAGTTTCGGAAAGCTCAACAATGTGCGAGAGGCGATCGAGATCTGCCGCACCGCGCGCACGATCCTCGGTGCCAACGGGATCTCGCTCGAATATCCGGTGATGCGGCATGCGACGAATCTGGAGTCGGTGCTCACCTACGAGGGCACCGTGGAGATGCACCAGCTGGTGCTGGGCAAGGCGCTCACCGGTCTGGACGCATTCCGGTAGGGCGGGACGCAGGCCGGACCGATCCGGCGAGCGCCCTGCTCAGCTCTGGTTGAAGAAGCCGTCGGCCGGTCGGCCGGCGGCCTCGCCGCTGACCACCTGGGTGTCGGCCGGAGTCAGCAGGAACACCCGGGTGGCCACGCGGTCGATCGACCCGCGCAGTCCGAAGATCAGCCCCGCGGCGAAGTCCACGACACGCTTCGCGTCGGAGGGGTCCATGGCCGTGAGGTTCATGATCACCGGGACGCCGTCCCGGAAGAGCTCACCGATGGCGCGTGCGTCCCGGAAGCTGTCCGGGGTGACGGTGGCGATCCGGCGGCCCGTCACCTCGGCCGCCTCGGAGGCCACCTGCACCCGTGGGTCGGTCACCCAGGCACTGCCCGTCCCGGTCCGTGCACCCTCGGCGTACTCGTCGTCGTCGTAGTAGCGCTCGTCGTTGTCCTCTACGAGGCCCAGCCAGGCACTCGCCTTGCGCACCGATCCCATGGACGCCTCCTCTCACCGCGGTTCGTTGGTGTTCCGCATCTCTTTCGTATCCCTATGGTCGACCATGATGCGGATCGTGCGCCAAGTGGATAGTCGGCGCGCAGGGGATTCGTGACGGTACTGGTGCAGAAGATGTGGCGATTCGTCAAGGTTCCTCCTGCATGCGACCCCTGGCAAAAAGAAAATATGATGCTCCGGCCCGTATGGGTGACCTTGGGGGCGTACGGGTGAACGGGTCACTCGATACGATGCCCGTCGCGCACACGCACGAGCGCGGCGCACAGGCGGAACGACTCTCGGGGGATCGTCGTGTTCGGAATAGTCAGGCCCTGTGCCCACCGGCTGTCGGAAGGTCTCAGGACCGAGTGGATGGCCCATCTCTGCGGGCTCTGTCTCGCACTTCGCTCGGACCACGGGCAGTTCGCCCGGATCGTCACGAACTATGACGGCCTGATCGTCTCGGTCCTGACGGAGGCTCAGGCGGAGTCCACCACCGGACGGCGGCGCACCGCGGGGCCCTGCCCGCTGCGCTCCATGAGGACCGCTCCGGTCGCCCGCGGTGAAGGGGCCAGGCTCGCCGCCGCCGTCTCGCTGGTGCTCGCCTCGGCGAAGGTACGGGACCACGTCGCCGACCGGGACGGGCTGTTGAAGCGCCGCCCGGTCGCCGCGGCCGCCCGCCGGGTCGCAGCGGGCTGGGACAGGGCAGGGGCGCGTGCCGGCGCACAGCTGGGGTTCGACACCGCGGTCCTCGTCGACGCCGTCGACCGGCAGACCGGCATCGAACGGCTCGCGGGTCCCGGTACCCCGCTGCTGACGGTCACCGAGCCCACCGAGACGGCCACCGCGGCGGCCTTCGCCCACACCGCCGTACTCGCGGGCCGACCACGGAACGCCGAACCGCTCGCCGAGGCCGGCCGACTCTTCGGACGGCTAGCACACCTGCTGGATGCCGTGGAGGACCAGGAGGCTGACGCGGCGTCGGGTTCCTGGAACCCGCTCACCGCCACCGGAACCTCGCGCGCCGAGGCTCGGCGGCTGTGCGACGACGCGCTGCGCGGCGTACGTCTGGCGCTGCGCGACGCCGACTTCACCGACGACAAGCTGACGCATGTGCTGCTCGTGCACGAACTGCGCCGCTCGGTGGACCGGGCGTTCGCCACCACGACCTGCTCGCACCAGGCCCAAGCGCAGTCGCCGGGCGGCGAGCTGACGGGCAGGCAGCAGCCGGGGCCCGCCGGACCGGTGCCGCCGGGTGGTCCGGAGGGTCTGCGGCAGACGGGGTCCTTCGGACCTCCGCCGGGCAATCCGTACGCGCCGAACAGTCCCGGCAGCCCGTTCGGCCCGCCGCAGCCCCCGCCGGAGCCGCCACGCGACCGGCGCGGGCTGATCACGGGCTGCCTGGTCTGGGCGGGCCTCGCCTGCACCTGCCAGATGTGCTGCGGGACCTTCGAGGACCCGTGGAGCCGGCAGCGGCGCGAAGGATTGTGCAGCCAGTGCGACTGCGACTGCGGGAGCTGCTGCGACGCATGCGACTGCTGCAGCAACTGCGGGGACTGCTGCAGCAACTGTGACTGCTGCGACTGCGGGTGCGACTGCTGAAGCCACGCTCCGGGCTAGCGGTTCACCAGTCCCGGGGTCACTTGATCTCGGGCGGTGAGATCCGCGAGGTCTCGATCGCCGACGCGCCGATGCCCCACTTCTGCAGGATGCGGTCGTACGTCCCGTCCGCCTTGAGCCCGTTGACCGCGGCCCGGAAGGCGGGCGCCAGCGGGGTGCCCTTCCTGAACGCGAAGCCGACATCGAGCCGCTTGAACTCGTTGAGGAAACGCACGCCCTCCTGCTGCCTCACTGCGTAGCGCAGCCCGTTGATGGTCGACATCACCACATCGCTGCGGCCCTGCTGGAGCGAGGCCCAGATGGCGCCCGGCTCGGAGTAGGTCTTCACGTCGTACGGCTTCCTGCCCGTCTCGGTGCACAGGTGCTTGTTCTCCTCCAGCGTCACCTCGAAGGTGGTGCCCGCTGCGGTGCCCACGGTCAGGCCGCAGAGCTGAGAGAGATCGGTGACCTTCGTCAGCCTGCTGTCGTCCCGGACCGCGAAACCCTGCCCGTCATTGAGGTACGTGACGAAGTCGATCGTCTTGCGGCGCTCGTCGGTGACGCCGAAGTTACCGGTCCCCAGGTCGTACTTCCCGCTGTCCAGCGCGGGCAGGATCGCCTCGAAGGCGGCCGTTTCGCGCTTCAGCTCCAGCCCCAGCGCCCTGGCCGCGGCGTCCGCGATGTCGATGTCGGTGCCTGCCACGGTCTTCCCGTCCGGCAGATAGGTGGCGCCGGGCGGTGCGCCGATGCTGGAGGCGATGGTCAGCGTGCCGGAGGCGCGGACATCTGCGGGCAGCAGCGCGGCCGCGGCCTCGTTCTTCTTCACCGGCGACACGACGTCCTGCGTCGGGATGTTCCCCTTGGCGGAGGCGGCCGGGCCGGCTGCGCCGGCCGGAGCGGCTGCTGGATCGCCGGCCCCGCACGCAGTGAGAGCGAAGGCGGCGACGGTGATCAGCGCGAAGGCGGCAGTGTGCCGGATACGGGGCATGGGGCGTGGTTCTCCAGGTTCGTCGACCGTGCGCAGGCGGCAGGGCGGCGCCGGGCGGCGCGCCACGGCAGCACGGCCACGGGCGGGGCGAAGGAAGAGCGGAAGAAGCGCGGAACGGCGAACGGGCTGAGGGGAGGGTGCAGCGATGTTGTGTACGTGAAGACGCGCAGGAAAAGGCGCTCAGGCACCGGAGAGGGTGCGAGGCACGGACGCGAAGAACCGCAGGGGGTCAGCTCAACAGGAGGAGGACCACACGCGACCGAAGTCGATGTGGGAGCGCTTGACCAGCCACTGCTGCGAATGCATGGCCTCAGTGGAACAGGCGATCCCGCGGTCCGTCAACTGACCCGATACATATGGCTCACAGTGTGGACAGGCTTGACAATGTGTTGTGAACAGCGCTTCTCTCAGAAGCGGATCGCGCTGAGGGGCCCGGTCCGCGTTGTGTTTTCCGTGAAGGCACGTCCCGTGTTCGATCTCTGCATCCACGGAGCCTTCGCATGTCTGCGCAGACAGATGCCTTCCCACAATCACCCCCGGCCCCGCTCTCCAAGAACAGCGACAGGGGTCCCGGCGCCGGCCGTCTGCGGATCGTCCCGGTGCGCCGAACAGGCCAGTGGGCGGCGGCCGTTGCGGTACTGGTGCTTCTCGCCCTGGCGCTGAACTCCGTCATCCGAAACGACGCCTTCCAGTGGGACGTCGTCGGCGACTACTTCACCACCGCCGCCGTCCTGCGCGGCCTCGGCCTCACCCTCTGGCTCACCGCGCTCGTCATGGTCCTCGGCTTCGCCCTCGGCACGCTGTTGGCCGTACTCCGGCTCTCCACCAACCACGTGCTGCAGGCTGTCAGCTGGGGCTATGTGTGGCTCTTCAGGTCGACCCCGATCCTGGTGCAGCTGCTCTTCTGGTTCAACATCGGCGCGCTCTACCCGGAGATCCTCGGCGTCCGTACGGTGAACCTCCTGGGGCCGGTCACGGTCGCCGTCGTCGGCCTCACCCTGCACGAGGCCGCATACGCGGCCGAAGTGGTCCGCGGCGGCATCCTCTCCGTCGAGCGCGGACAGATCGAGGCCGCCCAGTCGCTGGGCCTCGGCTCCTGGCGGCGGTTCCGCCGTATCGTGCTGCCGCAGGCGATGCGCTCCATCGTCCCGCCCGCCGGGAACATGCTGATCGGCACCCTCAAGGGCACCTCGATCGTCAGCATCATCGCCGTGCAGGACCTGCTGTACTCGGTGCAGCTCGTGTACCACCGCACCTACCAGGTCATCCCGTTGCTGCTGGTCGCCACTGTCTGGTACGCGGTGGTCACCTCGCTGCTCAGCATCGGCCAGCACTGCGTCGAGCGGCACTACGCCCGCGGCTCGGCGGATACCCGATGAGCGGCGTACCGGCTCTTGTCGTCATCGGCGCCGGACCGCGCGGCACCGGTCTCATCGAGCGCATCGCCGCCAGTGCCCCGGAGCTGTACGGGGGCCTGCGGCTGGACATCCATGTCGTCGACCCGTACCCACCGGGCGGCGGCCGGATCTGGCGGCACGACCAGTCCCCGCTGCTCTGGATGAACTCCATGGCCGAGGACGTCACCATGTTCACCGACGACACCGTCCAGCAGGAGGGACCGATACGTCCGGGACCTGCGCTGCACACCTGGGCCGCGGATGTCCGTGAAGGCCGCATCGAGCTCGCGGTCGATCCTGAAATCCTTGCTGAGATAAAGGCGTTGGAAGGTCAGGACTTCCCGAGCAGGCGACTGCAGAGCGTCTACCTGGGATGGGTGTACGAGCAGGCGCTGGCCGCACTCCCGGCAGGTATCTCCGTGCACGAGCACCGCGGGCACGCCGTGCGTGTCACCGGCCCCCGCGGTGGCCGTCAGCGCGTCTGGCTGGAGGGCCGCGACGAACCGCTGTCCGCCGACCTCGTGGTGCTCACCATCGGCCACCTCGACTCCGAACCAGCCCCTGAACACGTCCGGTTGGCCGAGTTCGCGGACCGGCACGGACTCGTCCACCTGCCGCCCGACTTCACCGCCGACAGCGATCTGACCGCCGTGCCCGCCGGCGAACCGGTCATCGTCCGGGGCTTCGGGCTCGCGTTCATCGACCTGATGGTGCTGCTCACCGAGGGACGCGGCGGACGGTACGAGAACGGCGAGTACGTGCCCTCCGGCAACGAGCCCGTACTGCACGTCGGATCGCGGCGCGGTGTCCCGTACCACTCCAAGATCGGCTACGGCTGGCAGGGCGACCGGCCGCCGCTGCCCCGATTCCTCGGCCCGGACCGGATCGAGGAACTGCTGAGCCGGTCCGAGCCGGCCGACTTCCGGCGCGATGTGCGGCCCCTTGTCGACAAGGAGCTCGGGTACGCCCACTACCACCGGCTCTTCACCGCCCATGCCGGGCGTACGGCAGTCGACCGGGCCGTCTTCGAGGAGAAGTACGCGGCCGCCGACCCGGGCAGCCCCGAACTGCATGCCCTCGTCCGCGCCGCCGTCCCCGACCCCGCCGACCGGCTCGACCTCGAAGCGCTCGACCACCCGCTGGACGGGGTGCGCCACCCCTCGTACGACGCACTCCAGGACGGACTGCGCGACTACATCACCGCCGACCTCGACCGCCGTCACGACCCCGCCCACAGCGAGGATCTCGCGGTCTTTCTCGGACTGCTCTCGGTCTACGGGCAGTTGGTCCGGCTCGGCGACATCGGAGACCGGTGGCACGGCTTCTTCAGCTACCTCGCCTCCGGCCCGCCGGGACCACGACTGCACCAGCTGCTCGCCCTCTCCCGGGCCGGTGTCGTCCGCTTCCTCGGTGCGGGAATGACGGTCGAGGCGGACGAGGAGCGGGGCGTCTTCCGGGCCGGCAGCGCCACGGTGCCGGGGAAGTGGGTCGAGGCCCGCGCGCTGGTCGAGGCCCGGCTGCCGGAACCGTCGCTGGAACGTACCCGCAGCCCGCTGCTCCGGGGGCTCTGCGAGGACGGGGCCGCCGCCACCGGCACCGGACTGCTCTGCGTCGACCCCGACGACGGACGGATCCTGGACCGGGACGGCCGCCCGCACCCGCGACGCTTCGCCCTCGGCCCGCACACCACCGCACGGGCGAGCGGCGCCTTCACCCGGCCCCGCACCGGCGGTCCCGCGTTCCGGCAGAACGACGCCACCGCGCGGACGGCGCTGGCGTTCCTGCGCGACGTGCTCTGTAGCGACGGCGACGGCCGCAGCGACGCAACGGACGGCAACGACCGCCTCAGCGCCTGACCGCGGTGCCGTCCAGCATCCGTATCCCCTTGCCCCCGTAGCCCCTAGTCCGAGGAACCCTCATGTCGCTCACCAGCGATCCGCCACTCGACAGAGCGGCCGGTCCACAGACGGCTGCCGGCGTCGACGCCGATGCGCTCACCGTCGTTCCCGTACGCCACCCCTGGCGCTGGGTCGCCGTCGCAGTCACCGCCGTCCTGCTCGCCCAGTTCCTGCACGGTCTGGTCACCAACCCGGCTGGGAGTGGGACGTCTTCGCCCGCTTCTTCACTGCCGGGACCATCCTCAAGGCTGTCTGGATCACCCTCCAACTGACCTTCTACGGAACGGTTCTCGGCTTCGCGCTCGGTATCGTGCTCGCCTTCATGCGGTTGTCGGCCAGCCCGTTCCTCAGCTCGGTCGCCTACGCCTACATCTGGGCGTTCCGCTCCATCCCGCTCATCGTCCAGCTGCTCTTCTGGTTCAACCTCGCATATCTGTACAAGGAGTTGCAGTTCGGCATCCCGTTCGGACCCGGCTTCCTCTCCTTCGACACGATGAACCTCGTCGGCGCCATGAGCGCGGCCGTCCTCGGCCTTGCACTGCACCAGGCGGCCTACGCGGCGGAGATCGTCCGCGGCGGTGTACTCGCCGTGGACAGCGGTCAGTTGGAGGCGGCTGCCGCCCTCGGGATCCCTCGGCACCGGCAGCTGTGGCGGATCGTGCTGCCGCAGGCGATGCGTTCCATCCTGCCGAACGCCGCCAACGAGATCGTCTCGCTCTTCAAGGGCACCTCGATCGTCTCCGTGATGGCGATCGGCGAACTCTTCTACCAGGTCCAGGTCGTCTACGGACGCAACGGCAGGGTCGTGCCGCTGCTGATGGTCGCCACCGTCTGGTACATCCTCCTGACCACCGCGCTCTCCGTCCTCCAGTACTACGTCGAACGTCACTACGCCAAGGGGGCTGTGCGATGAGCGCCACCACCGGTCCGTCGGATGCCCGGTCGGATGCCATGGTCGAGATCCGGTCCGTGCACAAGAGCTTCGGCACCCTCGAGGTTCTGCGCGGCATCGATCTGTCCGTACGCGCGGGAGAGGTCACCGTCGTCCTCGGCCCGTCCGGGTCCGGCAAGTCGACGCTGCTGCGCACCATCAACCACCTGGAGAAGGTCGACAACGGCTGGATCAGCGTCGACGGCACCCTGGTCGGCTACCGCAGGGACGGCAACAAGCTCTACGAGCTGCGCGAGCGCGAGGTCCTGCGCCAGCGCACCCGGATCGGCTTCGTCTTCCAGAACTTCAATCTCTTCCCGCACCTCACTGTCCTGGAGAACATCACCGAGGCGCCGGTCTCCGCCCTGCGTCGCCCCCGCAAGGACGCGGTCGCCGCAGCCGAGAAGCTCCTCGCCCGGGTCGGACTGGCGGACAAGGCGGGGGCGTACCCGAAGCAGCTCTCCGGCGGGCAGCAGCAGCGCGTCGCCATCGCCCGCGCGCTCGCTCTCGAACCGAAGCTGCTGCTTTTCGACGAGCCGACCTCGGCACTCGACCCCGAGCTGGTCGGCGAAGTCCTCGACGTCATCAAGGACCTGGCGCACGGGGGTACCACGATGATCGTCGTCACGCACGAGATCGGCTTCGCCCGCGAGGTCGCCGACACCGTCGTCTTCATGGACGAGGGGCGGATCGTCGAGCAGGGCGCCCCCGCCGACGTACTCGACCGTCCGCAGCACCCGCGCACCCGCGCCTTCCTCTCCAAGGTCCTGTGACCCCTCCCATGTCCTCTCCCGCCCATGTCGCAAGGAGCACCCACGTGTCCGCCCGCCGCACCCTCGCCACTGCCGTCGCCACCCTCACCGCTGCCGGACTCCTCACCGCCTGCGGTGCGAGCGACGCCGCGACCGACGAGATCAAACCGAAGGGGCAGAAGGACACCGGCATCAACATCGGACCCGACCAGCACCGGATCAGAGGCGAGAAGGTCGACGCGATCGCGGCCGAGGTGCCGGCGGCCGTCCGCGAACGCGGCACGCTACGGCTCGGCGCGAGCGCCGACGCCTCGCCGCCGCTCGGCTTCTACGCCACCGACGACAGGACCCGGATCGGCTCCGAGATCGACCTGGCAACCCTGATCGCCGACACACTCGGGCTGAAGCCCGAGTTCGAGGAGGTCTCCTGGGAGAACCTCTTCGTCGGCCTCGACAGCTCCAAGTTCGACGGCGTCCTGTCGAACGTCACGGTCACCGAGGAACGCAAGGAGAAGTACGACTTCGCTACCTACCGGCTCGACAACATCGCCTTCGAGGCCAAGAAGGGCTCCGGCTGGAAGGTGAAGGACGCCGAGGACGTGGCGGGGAAGACCATCGCCGTCGCGTCCGGCACCAACCAGGAGAAGATCCTCGTCGACTGGAGCGAGCAGAACGTCGAGGCCGGGCGCAAGCCCGTGGACATCAAGTACTTCCAGAAGGACACCGACTACTACCTGGCCCTGCAGTCCGGCCGGATCGACGGCTATCTCGGCCCCAGCCCGTCGGTCAACTATCACGTGGCGTCGGCGGGCCAGTCCGAGGTCGTCGGCACGCTGTCGGGCGGCGGCGACGGCCTCCAGGGGAAGATCGCCGCCACCACGAAGAAGGACAGCGGCCTGGTCGAGGCGTACGCGGCCGCCATCGACCACATCATCGAGGACGGCTCGTACGCCAAGGTGCTGAAGCGCTGGGGGCTCTCCGACGAGGCCGTCGAGAAGTCCGAGATCAACCCGCCCGGCCTTCCCAAGCCCAAGAACTGAGCCCGAGAGGTACGCACAGCAATGTCTGCCACCACCGCGCTTCATCTGGCCGCCGAGATCGGCGGCCCGCCCCACTACGACGCCCGGCACCACGTCGAGCTCGCCCGGCTCGCCGAGCGCGGGACACTCGACTTCGTGACCCTCGGCGACTCGTTCGCCCGCCCCGGACTCGACGCGCTCGCCGTGCTCTCCCGGGTCGCGCCCGCCACCCGCAGGATCGGGCTGGTGCCGACCGTCACCACCACCCACACCGAGCCGTTCCATGTCTCGTCCGCCGTGGCCACCCTGGACTGGGTGAGCCGCGGCCGGGCGGGCTGGAGCGCCGAGGTGTCGACGACCGAGGCCGAGGCCCGGCTGTTCGGCCGGCGGTCCGCCGCGCCCGCCGCCGAGCTGTGGCGCGAGGCGGGCGAGACCGCCGATGTCGGGGCCCGGCTGTGGGACAGCTGGGAGGACGACGCGGAGATCCGGGATGTCGCCACCGGCCGCTTCATCGACCGCGACAAGCTGCACTACGTCGACTTCGAGGGCGCCACGTTCACCGTCCGCGGCCCGGCCATCGTGCCGAGGCCCCCGCAGGGCCACCCGGTCACCGTGATCGACGGGACGGGCGGACCGAGCCAGGAGGCTGCCGCACGCCACGCCGATGTCGTACTCGTCCGGGCCACCGGGCCCGAGCAGGCCGCGGGCATCCGGGCGGACGTACGGCGCCGCGCCGCGGCGTACGGCCGCGACCCCGGCACCCTGCGGGTGCTGGTGGCGCTCACCGTCGACCTGGGGGACGCCGAGACCGCGCCGGAACCCGGTCTGGAGAGCGGACCGCCGCTCGCCGCCGGCGGCTCGTACTACCGGGGCGGCCCGGTCGACCTCGCCGAACTGATCGCCCGGTGGCACCGGGCAGGAGCGGTCGACGGCTTCCACCTCACGCCCATCACACCGGAGCGCGATCTCGAACGGATCGTCAACGGAACCGTCGCCCTGCTTCAGCACCGCAGCCTGTTCCGCACCTTCTACCCGGGAGGCACGCTCCGCGAGCACCTGGGACTGACACGCCCGGCCAACCGATACGCCCTCGCGGAGGGACGAGCATGACCGCACCGAAGCAGAAGCAGATGCATCTCGCCGCCCACTTCCCCGGCGTGAACAACACCACCGTCTGGACCGACCCCCGCTCGAAGAGCCAGATCGACTTCTCCTCCTTCGAGCACCTCGCCCGCACGGCGGAACGCGGCAGGTTCGACTTCTTCTTCCTCGCGGAGGGGCTCCGGCTGCGCGAGCACAACGGCCGGATCCACGACCTGGACGTGGTCGGCCGCCCCGAATCCCTCACGGTGCTGAGCGCCCTGGCCGCAGTCACCGACCGGCTCGGGCTCGCCGCCACCGTCAACGCGACCTTCAACGAGCCGTACGAACTGGCCCGCCGGCTCGCCACCCTCGACCACCTCAGCGACGGCCGGGCCGCCTGGAACGTCGTCACCTCCTCCGACGCCTTCACCGGGGAGAACTTCCGGCGCGGCGGCTATCTCGACCGGACCGACCGCTACACCCGGGCCGCCGAGTTCGTCGCCACCGCCCGCGAACTGTGGGACACCTGGACCCCTGACGGGACCCCGCGCCCCTTCCGTCACCAGGGGCAGCACTTCTCCATCGAGGGCGAGTTCACCGTCCCGCGCTCCCCGCAGGGCCACCCCGTCGTCATCCAGGCCGGGGACTCCCCGGAGGGCCGCGAGTTCGCCGCGTCCGCCGCCGATGTCATCTTCACCCGGCACGGCACCCTGGAGGCGGGCCGCACCTTCTACGCCGACGTCAAGGGGCGGCTGGCGACGTACGGCCGGCAGCCCGACGAGCTGAAGATCATGCCCGGGGTCACCTTCGTCCTCGGCGACAGCGATGCCGAGGCGCAGGAGCGGGCAGCCGAGATCCGCCTTCAGCAGGTCTCCCCGCAGAACGCGATCCTCGCCCTGGAACAGATCTGGGGCCGCGACCTCTCCTCGTACGATCCCGACGGGCCGCTCCCCGAGACCGACCCGGACCCCGACTCCGGGCTGGTCCAGGGCCGGGTCAAGGTCGGCGACCCGCTGGCCGTCGCGGCCCGCTGGCGCGCACTGTCGGAGGCCAAGGGGCTGTCCATCCGGCAGACGGTGATCGAGACGACCGGGCGGCAGTCGTTCATCGGCAGCCCGGAGACGGTGGCGGCCGAACTCATCGAGTTCGTCGCGACGGACGCGGCCGACGGTTTCATCCTCGTACCGCATCTCACCCCGGGCGGCCTCGACGACTTCGTCGACCGGGTCGTCCCGCTCCTCCAGGAACGCGGAGCCTTCCGCTCCGAATACACCGGTTCCACTCTGCGGTCCCATCTCGGCCTGGCCGAACCGGTATGGAAAGGTTGATCGTATGAGCACGCATACAGAGCAGCAGGCGGAGCAGGACTGGAACCTCTGGCACGAGGAGCGCACCGCCACGGTCGCGGCGCCCTACGGCCCGCTCTCCCTCACCGGCACCCACTGGATCTCCGACTTCCCGGGGGGGGCGAATTCCGGCCGTTCCCGGGCAGTGGCGGGAGGACGGCGACGAACTGGTGCTCACGGCGGCCGCCGAGGAAGGGCTCACCGTCGACGAGAAGCCCTTTGCCGGTGAGGTGCGGCTCACCGCGGACCGCGGCCCGATCGAGGCCTCCCGCGTCACGTGCGGCGAGCGGCGGCTGGTCGTGCTGAGCCGCGAAGGACTCTGGGCGGTACGGGACTTCGACCCGGGCTCAGCGGCGCGGCGCGCCTTCCGGGCCATCGAGGCGACGCCGTACGACGCCCGCTGGGCGCTGCCGGGCACCTTCCGCGCCTACGACACCGCCCGTACGGTCCGGGTCGAGAACGCCGATGGAGTCGAGCGTGGGCTCGGCCTCGGCGGCGAGATCGCCTTCGTGGTGGACGGTACGGAGCACACGCTCCAGGCCGCGGTCGAGCCCGACGGGTCGCTCTGGGCGGTCTTCGCCGACACCACCAGCGGAAAAGGTAGTTACCGCTTCCGCTTCCTGCGCCCCGCCGCCCCGGCCGAGGACGGCAGCGTGACGGTCGACCTCAACCGCGCCCTGTTGCCGCCGTGCGCCTTCGCCGATCACTTCATCTGCCCCTTCCCGCCGCCGGGCAACACCCTCCCGGTCGCCGTCGAGGCGGGGGAGCGCAACCGCATCGACAACTGACCCGGCGCTTCTCGCCGTCGCGACCGCTCGATTCCGGCCCCGGCAGCCGCGTGCTGCCGGGGGCCGGTGCGTGTGCGCGGGTGCCGGGCATCCCCATGCGCAGGCGCCGGGCATCCCATGCGCGGTCGTCGGGCATCCCTTGCGCAGACCGGTGAGCTCCGGCCAAAAGGCACTCTTGCGCAAGAAGTTGCGGCCTTGAATACTCCCGAGCAGCGCTTGTCAGGAGCACGTCGTATTTTGCGCTTCCGGAATGCGATGTGCGGCCGTGCCCCCGACTGCGCCTCACGGGTCCGACCACCCCACAGGCGGGCCCCCGTTTCCCCTCGGGAGGAATCAGAAGTGAGGATCAAGCGCACCATCCCCCTCAGCGGTCTGGCGAGACGAAGCAGATTCGTCGCGATCTCCGCAGGCCTTGTCGCCGTTGCCGCGCTCGCCGTCCCCAGCGCCCATGCCGACGCCACCGGCACGTTCAGTGCCAACCAGCTCTCGGCCGCAAGCGACGCCGTGCTCGGCGCCGACATCGCCGGTACCGCCTGGAACATCGACCCGGCGACCAAGAGCCTCGTGGTCACTGTCGACAGCACGGTCTCCAAGGCCGAGATCCAGCAGATCAAGCAGTCCGCCGGAGCCAACGCCGGCGCCCTGCGGATCGAACACACCTCCGGCACGTTCAGCAAGCTGATCGCCGGCGGCGACGCCATCTACGCCCCCGGGTGGCGCTGCTCCCTGGGATTCAACGTCCGCAGCGGCAGCACCTACTACTTCCTGACCGCCGGTCACTGCACCGACGGCAACCCGCCGTGGTACACGAACTCGTCGAACTCGACGTACATCGGCCCCACGGTCGGATCCAGCTTCCCGACCAACGACTACGGCATCGTGCGGTACGACAACGCCGCGGTCGCCCACGCGGGCACCGTCGGCAGTCAGGACATCACCAGCGCGGCCAACGCCACGGTCGGCATGTCCGTCACCCGGCGCGGCTCCACCACCGGAATCCACAGCGGGACCGTCACCGGTCTCAACGCCACCGTCAACTACGGCGGCGGAGACATCGTCTACGGCATGATCAAGACGAATGTCTGTGCGGAGCCCGGCGACTCCGGCGGCTCGCTCTACTCCGGCACCCGGGCGATCGGACTCACCTCGGGCGGCAGCGGCAACTGCTCCTCGGGCGGTACGACGTACTTCCAGCCCGTCACCGAGGCGCTCAGCGCATACGGCGTCAGCGTCTACTGACACACCGCCGCACTGACGTACCGACTCGCTGGTCACAGCGCGACGGACGGAGCCCCTGCCCGAATTCCGGGCGGGGGCTCCCGTTCACCCCGCGGCTTTTGAGAGGATGTGGGGAAGGACGGTCGCGCAGGAACGACGGGGGCGGATGCTGTGCCTTCCGGAGGGATGCCCTCCGGGAACCCCCGGCTGACACTCCAGGGGGTTCCAGTCCGTGCAACGCATCGGAGTGACCGGCCATCGCAGCATTCCCGAAGAGGCGCACGCCCATGTCCTGGCCGGAATGCGCGCGGCGCTCTGCGGCTTCGACGGCTCCCTGGAGGCCCTCTCCAGTCTGGCCGTGGGCGCGGACCAGCTCTTCGCCGACCTGGCACTCGCCTGCGGGGCGGAACTGACCGTGGTCATCCCCAGCGGTGACTACGAGGCCTGCTTCGCCGACGGGCCCGAACTGGCCCGCTACCGGAGCCTCAAGGGCCGTGCGGCCAGGGAGATCCGGCTGGACTTCCCGCACTCCACCGACGAGGCGTACTACGCGGCGGGTGCCTACATCGCAGACCACTGCGACCGGCTGCTCGCGGTGTGGGACGGCCGGCCGGCCCGCGGTTTCGGCGGCACGGGCGACATCGTGACGTACGCCCGCACGCTCGGCCGCCCGGTCACGGTGATCTGGCGCGACGGGGTCGAGCGCACCTGACCGGAACCGCGCGTGCCGTTCGTATACAACAGGGAGGCGGGGTGAGCCGTGCACGGGTGTCCGCTCCTGCGACCGCTCGCGTACGGCTGCTCAGGTGCCGGACTGCTGACCGTTCCTCACATCTGGTGCCGGGCCAGCCAGTCGGTGTGCTGCGGGGAGACGATGCGCTCGGTCTCGAAGACCGCCCGCGGCCACTGCCGTTCGGTCAGCGTGGTCTCCATCGCCACCTGCATCGACTCCAGATCCTTCTCCACCAGCGAGTGGGCGGAGATCAGGGGATGGTGACGGCGCATCTCGCTCCAGGCCAGACAGGCCGCCGCAGCAGCGGACAGCATTCCGGTCGCGGTGAAGGACTGGGCGACGGAGAACGTTCTCAGCAGGCCGAGGACCAGGGCGAAGGCGGTCAGCGCCGCGATCGTGGTCGACCAGACCCGGGTGGCCCGCCGGGACACCTCCTGGCGGCGGCGGTACCAACTGCGCTGTTCGATCAGCCGGTCCCGTACATATGTCTCCTTGCGTACGGTGAAGGCCTTGTCCCGCAAAGCGCGCATAGAATCCGTGATGAGTCCGCCCGAATCGGCCGACCGGTCGCGCGGGTCCGCCCAGCCGACCTTTCTGAGCTCCTGCAGTCCCTCTTCCAAGCGGTTGGCGAACACCGCTTCCGGATGCTGGGTGCCGGTGTCGAAAGGTGAGCCGTGCACCGAGTAGCGCCAGCACATCGATTTGATGAACTCTGCCGCCGAACGATTGAGTTGCCAATGCGACTTTGCTTTGCGCCGCGAGGTGAGGTACATCGTGATCAGGACACCGAGGTAGGCCAACGAGCCGACGGCATCGGTCAGTTGGAACGTGTCAACGACCTCCCAGTGCCACGGAACCGCCGCCGGTAATGCCCCCACGACCAGCAGGATCAGCTGCCAGCGGGTGGTATTCACGGCCTCCCGCTGGCGTGCGATCGCGATGGCATCCGTGTGGTGAAAGAGCGCCGGCAGATCAGCGTTCCGGAAGACCAGGCTCTGCAGTGGTCCGGGAATCGCCGTCATGTTCACTCCCGTCTGCGGTTTTGTCTTCGCCCAAATGGCGGAATGGCTGGTTCCGTTGCGTCTCGGGCAGTCTCACGTGACGCTCGCGTTGCAAGAGGACGTCCTCAGTTGCCAACCGAGGCCATGAGAGTAAAGTCGTGCCGCCGGACACTGCAATGGTGCAGCTGGCCGGTGCAGTTTCCGTGTCCGGATCAATCCCATCAAGGACGGCCGTGAAGACCTCTGAATCCTCCCTCTCCTTCGCCGTCGCGAAGAAGAGCCGTGTGCCGCTCGCCGAGATCGACGCGCGCGGTAAAGAAGCCACCAGGAAGCTCGGACGGGTGTCCGCCGCTCCCACCGGTCGCGCGACCCAGGCATCGACCTTCAACTCGGCTCTCTAGGCACCCTCTTCGGGCTGACCGGACGGGTCACCCCTTTGGGCCCGTAAGAGCTGGTCACCCCTTCGGGCTGGCTAGACTGGTGGAATGACTGGACCCCTGGTCCCATTCCGCGAAATCGTTCTCAAGGTTCACAGCAGGTGCGATCTTGCCTGCGACCATTGCTATGTCTATGAACATGCAGATCAGAGCTGGCGTACCCGTCCGAAAACAATCTCTGACGAAGTCATCTTCCGGACTGCTCGGCGCCTGGCTGAGCATGCCAAGACACATGCACTGCCCTCCGTGTCAGTGATCCTGCACGGAGGGGAGCCACTACTGGCGGGCCCCGCGCGACTGCGGCGCATCTGCGAAGAACTCACCGCAGCCTTCGAGGGCGTCGCCGAGCTCGATCTCCGCATCCATACCAATGGTCTGCAGCTCAGCCCCCGCTATCTCGACCTCTTCAGCGAGTACGACGTCAAGGTGGGCATCTCCCTCGACGGCGACCGCGAGGCCAACGACCGGCACCGCCGGTTCGCCGACGGACGCAGCAGCCATCCCCTGGTCCTCAAGGCCGTCGAGCTGCTCCGTCAGGAGCGCTACCGCCATCTCAACCTCGGGCTCCTGTGCACGATCGACATCGAGAACGACCCGCGTGCGGTCCTCGACGCCCTCGTCGAGCTCGATCCGCCGCTCATCGACTTCCTCCTGCCGCACGCCACCTGGGACGAGCCGCCGTCGCGTCCGGACGGCTCCCGCACCGCCTATGCCGACTGGCTCCTCGCGGTCTTCGACCGCTGGCAGGAGCAGGGGCGTCCGGTACCGGTGAGGCTCTTCTCCTCGGTCCTGTCCACCCTGAGCGGTGGTCCCAGTCTCACCGAGTCCCTCGGACTCGCCCCCACCGACCTCGTCGTCGTCGAGACCGATGGCCAGCTGGAGCAGGTCGACTCGCTCAAGAGCGCCTACGAGGGTGCGGCGGCCACCGGGTTCGACGTCTTCACACACGCCTTCGACGAGGTCGCGGCCCATCCCGGGGTCCGGGCCCGGCAGCTCGGTCTGGACGGTGTCAGCGAGACCTGCCGCAGCTGCCCCGTCGTACGTTCGTGCGGCGGCGGTCTCTACACGCACCGCTACAAGTCGGTGGGCGCCGTCGATCCCACCCTGCTGTTCGATCACCCGTCCGTCTACTGCGACGATCTCAAGGCCCTGGTGCTCGGCATCGAGGAGCGCACGGCGGCCTCCGTCGTACCGCCCGCGGTGGCGGAGCCCGTAGAGCTGGCCGTCGCTCAGCAGGACCTCACACGCACCATGCTCGCCCTGCTCCACAGCGACCTCGACGGACGCGGCGGCGACCACTGGGCGGCCGCCTGGGAGCTGGCGGCCACGTTCGAGGGCTCCGAGGAGGGGTCGCGGGGCCTGGACGAGGCGCTCGCCCACCCCTACGCCCGCAGCTGGCTGCATGACGCGCTGTCCGCCGTGCACGAGGAGCGGCCGGGCGCCGGAAGGATCGCCTGGCGCCTCTCGTCGTACGTCGCGGCCGCCGCGGTCCTGGCCGGGCTCGATCTGGCCGTACCGGTGGCGTACCGGGACGGCACGCTCGCCCTTCCCGGCCTCGGTGCGCTGCGGATCGACGGGCCGGAGGCCGGCACAGTCGGGGTGCGGGCCACCGAGGACGGCTTTCTGGTGCGCCGTGCGGGTGACGGCGGGCACAGTTCCTTCGAACGGCGGATCGTGCGGGGCGGGGAGGCCGGCCGGGGCTGGCTGCCGGTGCGCCGGCTCGGCGGCGGCGCGCCCGGCTCGGCAGGCGACTCGGGGCCGGGTCCCGCACCCGGTTCCGCACCCGACTGGGTGCTCGACGACCTGGACCCGTACCGCGGCTGCTTCACCGCACGCCCGGCCGCCGGGCTGCGGCCGGACGAGGCCGGACGGCTGAGCGCCGCGCTCGGCAGCGCCTGGGCCCGGATCGTGCGGCGCGCACCGCGGTACGCGGCCGAGATGGCGGACGGCCTCACCACCCTGACGCCGCTGACCGGCCTGCCGCCGGGGGAGCCCTCGGTGGGGCGGCACGGATACGGCGCACTGGGCATCCGGCCGGACGAAAGCGCCGGCCAGTGGCCGCTCACGCTGGTGCGCGGCTTCCGCCGGGCCAAGCTGCGGGCGCTTCTGGACGTCACGGATCTTTACGCGGCGGACGGCTCCTGGGAGCATCGAATGCCCTGGAGGGAAGAGCCGGTTCCGCTTTCCCGGCTGCTGGCCGAAACGTACGAACGGGTGGCGCTCGGGGCATTCGAGTCGCACTATCTCGACGGTGTGCCGCAGGCCCTCGAAACGCTGGAGCGTGCGGCCGAGCTCACCGTCAGCGGAAAGCAGGTGCTGGACCTGATGCGAAAGGAGATCTGACGCAGGATCCGGTCCGGCCCGGACTCCGGCACGTACGGGACAACTGGGAGGGAACGAAGCGCGAGCGAATGGGATCAAGGACGCGATCCACTGCGTCAGGGAACGGATGACCGAAAAGTGGCGTTGAATGACCGAACGTCATGGGGGTGGAGCAAGGTCCGCTCCGGAATGATGAATTCGCTCGCATTCCTTTCACGCCTCGGGTGCGGGTGCTCACACAGGACGGGGGTCGTGTGCACGCAACAACGCAGCAGCGAGCGGCGGACCATCGGCCGTACTTCTTCTTGAGTTATGCACATACACCGGGGTACGGCGGTGGAACGGACCCCGATATGTGGGTCGAGCGGCTCTTCCAGGATCTCTGCGGCCATGTGATGGCCATGACCGACCTGCCCGCGGGCGCGCCCGCCGGGTTCATCGACCGCGAGATACGCTCCGGCGAGGGCTGGTCGGAACGGCTCGGCGAGGTGCTCGCCACCTGCCGGGTGTTCGTCCCGCTGTTCTCGCCGCGCTACTTCGCCAGCGAGATGTGCGGCAAGGAGTGGTACGCGTTCGCCCAGCGCGCCATCCACTACCGGGCGCGCCACAACCAGCCCGCCGAGGCCATCGTCCCGGCCCTGTGGGTGCCGGTTCCGCCCAGTCAACTACCGGGCCCGGCCGAGCGGTTACAGTTCAACCACCGTGATTTCGGCGATCGGTACGTCAGCGACGGACTGTACGGACTGATCAAGCTCAGGCTCTTCGCCGAGGAGTACGAGCGCGCGGTCTACGAACTCGCCAAGCGCATCGTCAACGTCGCCGACACCATGCGGATCGGCACCGGCCGACCCGTCGACTACCGACTCGCCCCCAGCGCCTTCGGCTCACCGAGCAGCGGAGTGGCCGGCCCCCGCCCCATGCAGGTGACCATCGCGGCGGCCACCCGCCACGACCTCCCCGAAGGGCGCAGCGCCGACTACTACGGCGACACCCCGCAGGACTGGAACCCCTACCACCCGGCCTCGGCACGGCCGCTGGCCTATGTCGCCGAGGACCTCGTACGCTCCCTCAACTACCAGGCCACCATCGCCTCCTTCGACGAGGAGCCCGGACATCCGGAGGGGAAACAGCCCCCCAGCAGACCGGAGATCCTGCTCGTCGACCGCTGGGCCCTGCAGGACGAGGACCGGCGCCGGCGGCTCGCCGCCTTCGACGCCGAGAACCGCCCCTGGGTGACGATGGTCGTGCCGTGGAACCGTGAGGACCCCCAGAGCCGGGCTGCGGAGGCCGAACTGACCGAGAAACTCGAGCAGACCATGCCGACCAAGATGCGCCAGGGGCGGGCCTACTGCCGCGCCGCCGCCAGAGGCGTACCGAGCATGGAGGCCTTCGGCCAGATCCTGCCGCAAGTGGTCGAAGTGGCAGCCCAGCAGTACCTGAGACACGCGGCGGTCTACCCACCTGCGACAGGCGGCGGACACACCGAACGGACCCGGCTCATGGGCCCGATGGCGCAGACGCACTTCATACCGGAGACACACCACCCTGCGACGGATGCGGAGGACACGGATGACGGCCAGTCGTGACGGACGCATCGTCACCTTCTACTCGTACAAGGGCGGCACGGGGCGCACCATGGCCCTGGCCAACACCGCCTGGATTCTCGCCGCCAACGGCAAACGGGTGCTGGCCGTCGACTGGGACCTGGAGGCACCCGGACTCCACCGGTTCTTCCACCCGTTCCTCGACCCGTCGACACTCGGCGCCACCACCGGTGTCATCGACCTGATCACCGAGTACGCCTGGGCCGCGACCAGCCCGGTCCAGCGCGCCGACGACTGGCACCGCGACTACGCGCGCATCCAGCCGCACGCGGTCTCGCTCACCCCCGAGGCACTCGGCTGGGAGTTCCCGCAGGGCGGAACGCTCGACTTCGTCTCCGCCGGACGGCAGAACCGTGAGTACTCCGCGACCGTCTCCACGTTCGACTGGGACAACTTCTACGACCGGCTCGGCGGCGGCCACTTCTTCGACGCCCTGCGCGACGACATGAAGGCCAACTACGACTACGTCCTCATCGACAGCCGGACCGGCCTCAGCGACATCGCCGACATCTGCACCGTTCATCTGCCCGATGTGCTCGTCGACTGCTTCACGCTCAGCGATCAGTCGATCGACGGTGCCGCCTCCGTCGCGCGGCAGATCTCCGAGCGCTACACCGGCCGCCCCATCTCCATCTTCCCCGTCCCGATGCGCATCGACGAGGGCGAGAAGGAGAAGGCCGACGCCGGACGGGCGCTGGCCCGGCTGAAGTTCGACCGGCTGCCACGGGACCTGTCCGGTGACGAACTCACTGCCTACTGGGGCGCGGTGGAGATTCCGTACCGCCCCTACTACGCCTACGAGGAGACCCTCGCCACCTTCGGCGACGAGGCCGGTCTCACCAACTCGCTGCTCTCCGCCTTCGAACGGCTCACCTCCGTCATCACCGACCAGCAGATCACCTCGATGCCCCCGGTCGCCGAAGAGGTCCGGCTGCGCATCCGCGACGCGTTCACCCGGCGCAGGCCCGCACTGCCCGCCGATCTCTTCCTCAGCTATGTGGCGGAGAACCGGATGTGGGCCGACTGGATCGAATCCGTCCTCACCCGGGCCGGATTCCGGGTCGTGCCGCGCGATGTATCCGCCGAACGGGAGACCCGGGAACCGGTCACCGCCGTCGCCGAGAACGCGGCCCGCACCGTGGTGCTGCTCTCCAGCGCCTACCTCAAGTCCCAGCGCGCGGTGAACCTGTGGGACCGGGCCGTCGCCGAGGACCCGGGCGCCGGCCGACGCCAACTGCTGCCGCTGAGGGTCGGCGACGTACGGCTGTCCGCGCCGTACATCGACCGCAATCCGGTCGACCTCTTCCGGCTCGACGAGGTGCACGCCACCACCGCACTGCTGCGCGCCCTGGACCGGCCCGTCCAGCTCACCGACGGTGTTTCGCCCGGACCGCGTTTCCCCGGCACTGTCCCGAGGATCTGGAACGCACCGCCGCGCAACCCCGGCTTCACCGGCCGCTCCCTCGTTCTGGAGCGGATGCGCGACCAGCTCGGCGGCGGCATGGCCGTGGTGCTGCCCCAGCCGCAGACGCTGTACGGGCTCGGCGGCGTCGGCAAGACCCAGGTGGCCCTGGAGTACGTGCACCGCTTCATGGCCGACTACGACCTCGTGTGGTGGATATCCTCCGAGCAGATCGACGACGTGGTGGCCGGACTCGCCGAGCTGGCCGTCCGGCTCGGTGCGCAGGGCGGCGACGACATGGCGGCAGCCTCCCAGGAGGCCGTGGACCTGCTGCGGCGGGGTGTGCCCTCGGACCGCTGGCTGCTGGTCTTCGACAACGCCGACGACCCCGAACGGCTCAGGCGCTACTTCCCGCAGGGCGGTTCCGGCCACATCCTGGTCACCTCCCGGAACCAGGCATGGTCCCAGCACGGCGACGCGCTGCCCGTCGACGTCTTCCTGCGCGAGGAGTCGATCGAACACCTCCAGCGCCGCGCCCCGGGGCTGAGCGACGAGGACGCCGCTCAGGTGGCCACCGCCGTCGGTGACCTGCCGCTCGCCGTCGAACAGGCGGCGGCCTGGATCGCGGAGACCGCCACCCCGATCGACACCTACCTGGAGCAGCTGGCCCAGCAGGCCCCCGAGGTCCTGGCGCTCAACCAGCCCGCCGGCTACCCGGAACCGGTCGCCGCGACCTGGAACATCTCCATCGAACGCCTCAAGGAGCGTTCGCCCGCCGCGGTGCGGCTGCTGCAGCTCTGTGCCTTCTTCGCCCCCGAGCCGATCTCGGGGAACCTCCTGTACAGCAAGGAGATGATCGAGGCGCTGAAGCCGTACGACGCCTCGCTCCAGGAGAAGCTGGTGCTGGGCCGGGTCATCCGGGAGATCGGCCGGTTCGCCCTCGCCAAGGTCGACCAGGTCTCCAACTCCATCCAGGTGCACCGGCTCGTCCAGGCCGTCATCCGGGCACAGCTCAGCGAGGAGGAGCAGCAGGACGCCCGGCATGTCGTGCACCGCATTCTGGCCGGCGCCCGGCCCGATGACGACGAGCCGATCGACAACCCTTCGACCTGGCCGCAGTTCGCCACCATCTGGCCGCACCTCGGCCCGTCCGACGCACGCAACTGCAAGGAGCCGGAGGCCCGCAGGCTCCTGATCGACCGGGTCCGCTATCTCTGGAAGCGCGGTGACTTCAGGACGGCCACCACGCTCTGCGAGGAACTGCGCGCCATCTGGAAGGAGACGCTGGGGGAGCGGGACATCCAGTACCTGTACCTCTGCTTCCACCTCTCCAACATCTACCGCTCGCGCGGCCGTTACGTCGAGGCGAGGGAGCTCGACGAGATCACTCTCAGCCGGCAGCGGGAGATACTGGGCCCGGAGCATCCGCACACGTACATGAGCACCAGCAGCCTCGCGACGGACCTCGGCACGCTGGGGGAGTACAGCAAGGCGATCGAGCTGGCGACGGAAGCCACCGACGGGTTCAGCCAGATCTTCCACGACTCCCACCCGAGGACGCTGGCAGCGGCCAACAACCTGGCCTTCACCCTGCGGGTCGTCGGCCAGTACGCCAGGGCCCGCGAGATCGACCAGGACGTGTACGACCGGCGTGTCGAGGTGCTCGGTCCGGAGCATCCGTACAGCCTGTCCTCGGCCATGAACCTGGCCCGCGACCTGCGTGACGTCGGGCGGTACGAGGACTCCGTCTCCATCCTCAGCCGCACGTACGACAGCTACAAGGCGACGCTGGGGCGGGCCTTCCCCGGCACACTGAGCGCGGCGAAGAGCCTCGCGGTGTCACTGCGCAGGGCGGGCAGACTGGAGGACGCCCGGAGGCTCACCGTGGCCACCCGTGCCAGGTACCGGGCCAAATACACCTCGGCGAACCCCGAGTCGCTGGCCTGCGACCTCAATATGGCGGCCGACCTGTTCGCGGCGGGTGAGCCGACCGAAGCCAGGGACGCCGCGCAGGAGGTCGTCGACCAGTACATGAAGGTGCCGGGCGAACGGCACCCGTACACGCTGGCCGCCCTGAACAACCTCGGCGTCTACCACTCGGGAGCGGGAGCGGCGGAGGAGTCGGTGGCGGTACTGACCCGGGTGGTCGCAACGATGCGGGAGGTGTACGGCCCCGAGCACCCCAACACGCTCTTCAGTGTGATGAATCTGGCCAACGCCACCGCCGAGCAGGACGGCGATCTCGAGATCGTGCTGACGACCGAACGACGCGTGGCCGGACAGCTCCGGGAGGTTCTCGGCGCGCATCATCCGGAGACCCTGGCGGTGATGGCGAACGTATCGGTCACGCTCGATGCGATGGGGCGCAAGAGCGAGGCGCTGAGGGTCAGGACGGAGGCGGTCGAGGAACTGTCCGGGCAGCTCGGCGACGATCATCCGCTGACCCGGATCGCCAGGGAGGAGAGCCGGTTCCAGCGCGAGCTGGAGCCGCTCGCGGTGTGAGCCGCGGGAGCGGTTCCTGCCCGAACAGGAGGCGCCGCGGAGCGTCCGGCCACCACCGGACGCTCCCGGCCCCGCCTCTCAGCCGGCGGGTGTGTCCAGCAGCCAGTTGAGAATCCGGGGGAGTGCGTGCAACGCGTCGAAGTGCGCGGCCGCCGGCTCCAGCACGACGGTGGCGTTCGGGATGCGTTCAGCCAGCCAGCGCGAGTGGCCGACCGGCGAGAACACGTCCTTCTCGCCGTGCCAGAGCATGACCGGACCCTTGATGTCCGCCGGGTCGAACCCCCACGGATGACTGAACGCGATGGCGTCGTCGATCCAGCCGTATGCGGAAGTACGCAGCCCCTCACGGTAGTTGTTCAGCAGCAGAGAGCGGACCCCGGCATCGTTCACCACCATCCTGTCGGAATCGGTCAGCTCCCGGCGCAGATCGTCGATGAGCCGCACCGGATTCTGTCTGATGACCGCGGACCGGGAGATGAACGACTCCGCGAGCCCGTCCGGGTCGGCCGCCGCCGTGGTGTACGCCAGCACATTGGAGGCGGCCATCCCGTCGAACCAGTCGAGGCCGTCCGCGTCCCAGGGTGCCAGGGCGACCAGTGCGGCGGTACGGGTCACCCGCTCGGGCATCAACGCGGCGCATGCCAGGGCGTGCGAGGCGCCGCCGGAGCGGCCCACCACGGCGAACCGGTCCAGCCCGATGTGGTCCGCGATGGCCCGTACGTCCTCGACGACATCGGCGACGGAGCGGCCCGGCAGCCGGTCGGAGCCGCCGTAGCCCGGCCGGTCGTAGGTGATGAGTTGTGTCTTGCGCTGGTACAGCACCATGCCGCGCGGGGCCGGACCGAGCCGGCTGCCGGGAGTTCCGTGGAGCAGGAAGACCGGTCTGCCGCGTGGGTCGCCCAGACGCTCCACCATCAGATGCCGCCCGTCCTTTGCGCGCACCCGATTGCGCACTCCGCGCCTCCTTCGCTTCGTGCGGGCACCGAGTGCCCGACTTTTCCTGCTGATTCGATGATGACCCATCAAAGTCGCTATGGGGAACGTCAATTGAGGTAAATCAACAGCGAGTACCGGACAGGTCCAGTCCTCACCCATTGCCGACCGATCGATTGCACGGGGTGTTCGCAAAAGGAACCGACATGGTGTGACTTCGGGGAGGTGAACGGGGCGGGGTGAAACGGTGATGTCGTGTGTGCGTCCTGAAGTCGACCTTGTGTGCGATCTTTCCGGTCGGAATAGTGGGCGGCTCCATCCTCCGTATCCAGGCACCCCACTTGCCTGTATGCGGCCCCACAGGAGGTTGAAGTTGAAGCATCGACGCATATCCAGGAAGCGTGCGGTGATGGCCGGATCGGCCGTTGTCGCCCTGGTCGCAGCGGGAATCACGTTCCAGAGTGCGAACGCCAGTGACGACGTACCGCAGTTCACGGTCCGGACCCTGACAGCGAACGCGGCCGGAAAGCTCGCCACCGCTCTCGGGCGGGATCTGGGCAACGACGCGGCCGGCTCGTACTACGACGCCACGTCGAAGAACCTGGTCGTGAACGTGGTCGACCAGGCCGCCGCCGAGCAGGTGCGGCAGGCGGGCGGCAGGGCCAGGGTCGTGACGAACTCGCTCGCCGAGCTGACGTCGGTCCGGCAGACCCTCACCGCCAAGGCCACGATCCCCGGCACCTCATGGGCCGTCGACCCGGTCAGCAACAAGGTGATCGTCACCGCCGACCGTACGGTCGACGGCGCGGCCTGGGACAGACTCGGTGCGGTCGTCGACGCGCTGGGCGGCAAGGCCGAACTCAAGAAGTCCGCCGGGGAGTTCAAGCCGTTCATCGCGGGCGGTGACGCGATCTGGGGCAACGGCGGACGCTGTTCGCTCGGCTTCAACGTGGTCAAGGACGGTGAGCCGTACTTCCTGACCGCGGGGCACTGCACCGAGGCGATCAGCAGCTGGTCCGACGCGCAGGGCGGCGCGGAGATCGGTACGAACGCGGGCTCCGACTTCCCGGGCAACGACTTCGGGCTGGTGAAGTACACCTCCGACACGCCGCACCCCAGTGAGGTCGACCTCTACAACGGGTCCACCCAGCCGATCACCGGAGCGGCCGAAGCGACCGTCGGCATGACGGTGACCCGCAGCGGTTCCACCACCCAGGTGCACGACGGCCAGGTCACCGCTCTCGACGCCACGGTGAACTACGGCAACGGTGACATCGTCGAAGGCCTCATCCAGACGACGGTCTGCGCCGAGCCGGGCGACAGCGGCGGCTCGCTCTTCGCGGGCGACAAGGCGATCGGCCTGACCTCCGGCGGCAGCGGCGACTGCACCTCGGGCGGGGAGACCTTCTTCCAGCCGGTGCCGGAGGCGCTGGCGGCGTTCGGGGCCGAAATCGGCTGACCGGGCAGGTTCCGGGGGCGCCGCCCCCACTCGTCGGCCGGGTCCGGATTCGGGCCCGGCCGACAGGCATGACCGGGGTGACCGAGCGAGGCCGGGGGGAGATGACCCGCACTCCGAGTATCGTACGAATGTTCGAAACTTGGTCTATGGTGGAGGTGAGGGGGTGGTGAGTACGGATCGGTCCAGGAGGTGCGGGTGCCCGGGTTCACGCATCTGCACACCGTTTCCGGGTTCTCCCTGCGCTACGGGGCCTCGCACCCGGAACGGCTGGTGGAACGCGCCGCCGAGCGGGGGATGGATGCCCTCGCGCTGACCGACCGCGACACCCTCGCGGGCGCGGTCCGCTTCGCCAAGGCCTGCGGCAGGGCCGGGGTCCGGCCGCTCTTCGGTGTGGGGCTCGCGGTGGAGGCGGAGGGTGCGGAGCGTCCGCGGGGGAGCGGGCGTACGCATCGGCTGCGGACCCCGGTCCGTGGCGGTGCCTTTGTCGATGAATCGGCGCCCCGGGTCACCTTCCTCGCCCGGGACGGCGCACGCGGCTGGGCGGAGCTGTGCCGGCTCGTCACCGCCGCGCATGCCGTGACCGGCGACCTGCGGACCGGTACCGGGCAGCCCCTGGTCGACCGGTCCGCGCTGCCCGCCGAAGGGCTCACCGTGCTGCTCGGTCCGGCCTCCGAGGTCGGCAGGGCGCTGGCCGCAGGCCGCCCCGACCGGGCGGCCGCGCTGCTCGCGCCCTGGCGGGAGATCTACGGCGACGACCTGCGCCTCGAAGCCGTCCACCACGGCCGCGAGGGCACCGGACCCGGGTCGCTGCGGCTCGCCGCACGTACCGTCGGCTTCGCCGCCGAACAGGGGGTTCGGGCCGTGCTGACCAACGCCGTCCGGTACGCCGACGCCGGGCAGGGCCCGGTCGCCGATGTGCTCGACGCGGCCCGCAGGCTCGTCCCCGTCGATCCGCGCCGTGCCCCGTTCGACAGCGGTGAGCGCTGGCTCAAGGACGACCGCGCGATGCGGGAGGCGGCCGGGCGGATCGCCTCCGCCGCCGGACTCGGCCGCGACGGCGGAGCGCGGCTGCTCGCGGAGACCCGGCGCACCGCCGACGCCTGCATCGTCGAGCCCGAGCGCGACCTCGGCCTCGGCGCCGTCCACTTCCCCGAACCGCATCTCGTCGGCGCGAGCCACCGCACCGCCCAGCGCGTGCTGGCCTCCCGCGCTGCCGCCGGCATGGTGCTGCGCGGCTACGACCGCAGGCGCGACTACTGGGAGCGGATGCACCACGAGCTGGACATCATCGACTACCACGGCTTCGCCACCTACTTCCTGACGGTCGCTCAAGTCGTCGACGATGTGAGGGAGATGAAGGTGAGGGTGGCTGCGCGTGGCTCCGGGGCCGGCTCCCTGGTCAACCACCTCCTGGGCATCGCCCACGCCGACCCCGTCGAGCACGGACTGCTGATGGAGCGCTTCCTCTCCAAGCGCCGCTTCGTGCTGCCCGACATCGACATCGACGTCGAGTCCGCCCGCCGCCTCGACGTCTACCGCGCGATCATCGGACGCTTCGGCACCGAGCGGGTGGCGACCGTCGCCATGCCCGAGACCTACCGGGTGCGCCACGCCATCAGGGACGTCGGCGCCGCGCTCTCCATGAACCCCGCCGAGACCGACCGGCTCGCCAAGGCATTCCCGCACATCCGGGCCCGTGACGCCCGCGCCGCCATGGAAGAACTGCCCGAACTGCGCGAGGTGGCACGGGAGAAGGAGAAGTACGGAAGGCTCTGGGAGCTGGTGGAGGCGCTGGACGCCCTGCCGCGCGGCATCGCCATGCACCCGTGCGGGGTGCTCCTCTCGGACGCCTCACTGCTGCGCCGTACGCCCGTCGTGCCCACCAGCGGCGAGGGCTTTCCGATGGCGCAGTTCGACAAGGAGGACGTGGAGGATCTCGGGCTGCTCAAGCTCGATGTGCTGGGTGTACGGATGCAGTCGGCGATGGCGCACGCGGTCAGGGAGGTGAAGCGGGCCTCGGGTCAGGAGGTGGACCTGGACGCCGTGCCGCCCGGCGACCCGGAGACGTACCGGCTGATCAGGTCCGCCGAGACGCTGGGCTGCTTCCAGATCGAGTCGCCCGGTCAGCGCGATCTGGTCGGCAGGCTGCAGCCCGCCACCTTCCACGATCTGGTGGTCGACATCTCGCTGTTCCGGCCGGGGCCGGTCGCCGCCGACATGGTGCGGCCGTTCATCGAGGCCCGGCACGGCCGGGCGCCCGTCCGTTACCCTCACCCCGACCTGGAGGGACCGCTGCGCGAGACGTACGGGGTGGTCGTCTTCCATGAGCAGATCATCGAGATGGTCCACATCATGACAGGCTGCGGCCGGGACGAGGCCGACCGGGTGCGGCGCGGGCTCTCCGACCCCGAACTGCAGGGCCGGATCAAGGCGGAGTTCGCCCAGCGGGCGACACGGAAGGGGTACACCGCCGAAGTCGTCGGCCGGGCCTGGGAGATCATCGAGGCGTTCGGCTCGTACGGCTTCTGCAAGGCGCACGCGGTCGCCTTCGCCGTACCGACGTATCAGTCGGCGTGGCTCAAGGCGCACCACCCGGCGGCCTTCTACGCCGGGCTGCTCACGCACGACCCGGGGATGTATCCGAAACGGCTGCTGCTCGCGGACGCGCGCCGGCGCGGTGTGCCGGTGCTGCCGCTGGATGTGAACCGGTCGGCGGCAGCCCATCGAATCGAACTGGTGTCCGGTAAGGGGGAGGGTTCCGGAGTGTGGGGGCTGCGGCTGGCGCTCTCGGACGTCCACGGCATCAGTGAGGCCGAGGTCGCCCGGATCGAGGCGGGACAGCCCTACACCTCGCTGCTGGACTTCTGGCAGCGGGCCCGGCCGGGCAAACCGGCTGCCGAACGGCTGGCCCAGGTCGGGGCGTTGGACGCCTTCGGTACGAACCGCCGTGATCTGCTGCTGCATCTGACCGAACTCCACCGCGCCCAGCGGGGAACCGGGACGAGGTCCGGATCCGGTGGTGCACAACTCCCGCTCGGCGAGGGGCGGAAGACCGGTTCCCTCGGTCTGCCCGACCTCAACGACGCGGAACGCCTCAGCGCCGAGCTGGGTGTACTGAGCATGGATGTCTCCCGTCACCTGATGGGAGATCACCACGCGTTCCTCAAGGAGCTCGGCGCGGTCCCGGCCAAGCGCCTGCGGGAGGCGCGGCACGGGGAGACCGTGCTGGTCGCGGGTGCCAAGGCGGCCACCCAGACCCCGCCGATCCGGTCCGGCCGCCGGGTCATCTTCACCACCCTGGACGACGGTACGGGCCTGGTCGACCTGGCCTTCTTCGACGACAGCCACGCCGCCTGCGCGCACACCGTCTTCCACTCCTGGCTGCTGCTGGTACGCGGTGTGGTGCAGCGGCGCGGACCGCAGAGCCTCAGTGTGGTCGGCGAGGCAGCCTGGAACCTGGCGGAACTGGCCGAGCTGCGGAGCACCGGCGGACTCGACGCGGTCTCCGCCCGGCTGGCCGAGGTCCCGTCGGAGAGCGCCGCGCAGGAGGAGTCCCCGGACGGCCGGGCGGCCGACAACGGCCGCCGTATCCACCTGTCGACCGGGTACGAGATGAACCCCTGGTCCGACCTCCAGCCGCCCGGCGAAGGGGTCCCCACCGGAAGGAAGTTGTGGCACCAGTCCCCGGGGAGCGCGGGATGAGCGATACGCATGAGGAGCCGGGGATCCTGTACCTGCGGTTCCGCAAGGTCGGCGGCGGCCTGCCGGACAGTGCCGGTTACACCGGGCTGCTCGCCCTCCTCGGTGCGTTCACCCCGGTCGCCGAGGCGGCTCCGCCGGACGGGGCGCTCGCCGATGTGCGCGGTGCGCTGCGCTACTTCGGGCGGGACGTTGCGGGACTGGCGGCGGTGATCCGGGTCCGTGCGCTCGCCCTGCACGGGGTGGACTGCGCGATCGGGGCCGCCGAGAACCCGATGCTGGCCCGGATGGCGGCGCGGCAGGCCGCACCCGGGACGACTTTCGTGGTGCCCCGTGGCGGGGGTGCCGCCTTCCTCGCGGCGAAGCCGGTCACCGCACTGGACGGTGTCGGGGCGGCGACCGCCCGTACCCTGTGCGGATACGGGCTCGACTCCGTCGGCCGGATCGCGGCGGCGCCGCTCGCCACCCTGCAACGGATCACCGGCGTACGGGCCGGGCGCGAACTGTGGGAGCGGGCGCAGGGCATCGACCGTACGGCGGTCGTACCGAACGCCGCCGCCCGGTCGGTCGCCGCCGAGCGGTCCTTCCCACGCGACGAGCTGGACCCGGAACGGCAGCGCCGTGCACTCATGTCGCTCACCGAGGAGCTGGGGGCCCGGATGCGCGGGGACGGGCAGGTGTGCCGGGCGCTCGCGGTCTCCGTGCGTTACGCCGACCGGACCGGCTACGCGACGCTGACCCGCAGCCGTACGCTCCGCGAGCCCACCGCCCACTCCGCGGAGCTCACCGAACTCGCGTACCGGATCCATGATTCGTTCGGGCTGCAGCGGGCCCGGGTACGGGGGATCGGGCTGCGCGCCGAGGGGCTGACGGACCGCGGACGTGCCGCGCATCAGCTGACGTTCGACCCGGTGGACGAGCGGGCGCGGCGGATCGAGGCGGTGGCGGACCGACTGCGGGACAGGTTCGGTCCGCAGGCCGTGATGCCGGGCCGGCTCGCTGCCTGACCTGCCGTCATGCGGGACGTCAAGGATCTTGGGTGATGCTGCGTCAGTTTTTACCGACGCGTAACTTCCCTCGCCACCTTACTCGCGCGTAATTTGGCATGAGCACATAGAACGTCGGTACAGAACTTGTGGTCCGGGCCGCAGGGTGCATGGACATCGCAACTCCCTTGAGCCGCAAGGAGACCACACGATGCTGCCCCGGACACGTGCGCCGCGCACCCCACGTGCGTGGAGAACCCTCGCCGCACTGCTCCTCGCCGTCGCAGCGTTCGCCACCCCCACGGCGACCGCCACCGCAGCCACCCCCACCGCCGCCACAGCTCCCTCCCGTGGCTGGAACGACTACTCCTGCAAACCCTCCGCCGCCCACCCCCGCCCCGTCGTCCTGGTCCACGGAACCTTCGGGAACTCGATCGACAACTGGCTCGTCCTCGCCCCGTACCTGGTCGGCCGGGGCTACTGCGTCTACTCGCTCGACTACGGGCAGTTGCCGGGCGTGCCGTTCTTCAACGGCCTCGGTCCGATCGACGAATCCGCCGGCCAGCTCGCCACCTTCGTCGACCAGGTGCTCGCCGCCACCGGAGCGCCCAAGGCCGACATCGTCGGTCACTCCCAGGGCGGCATGATGCCCAACTACTACCTGAAGTTCCTCGGTGGCGCGGCCAAGGTGAACGCCCTGGTCGGGCTCGCCCCGGACAATCACGGCACCACCCTCCTCGGGCTGGCGAACCTGCTGCCCTACTTCCCGGGCGCCGGAGACCTGCTGAACGCCCACACGCCCGGCCTCGCCGACCAGATAGCCGGATCCCCGTTCATCACCAAGCTCAACGCGGGCGGCGACACCGTGCCCGGGGTGCGGTACACGGTCATCGCGACCAGGTACGACGAGGTCGTGACCCCGTACCGCACGCAGTACCTGAGCGGGCCGAACGTGCGCAACGTCCTGCTCCAGGACCTGTGCCCGGTCGACCTGTCCGAACATGTGGCGATCGGGACCGTGGACCTGATCGCCTACCACGAGGTGGCGAACGCCCTGGACCCGGCGCACGCCACCCCGACCACCTGCGCCTCGGTCCTCGGCTAGGAGGCTGCTCGGTGTCCCCGCCGGGCCGGGCCGTCGGCCCGGCGACGGACCGAGGCGAACAGTGCGGCCGCGCCCATGGCGAGCGCGGCCGCACCGCCCATCGCCAGGTACCGAGTACTGCCGTCGCCACCCGTCTCGGCGAGGCTCTCGCCCGCCGGGGCCGGGCCGGTGGCGCTGTCCGGCTCGGACACGTTCGCTTCCGGTGCACCGGCCGCGGACCCGGCGGCCGGAGCCGCCGCGGTGACCTCGGCGCCCGTGGCGGCGTCGTCGTCACTGTGGCCGCCGTGCTCCACGGACGACTTGTCCGCACCCTCCGCGATCTCCTGCTCGGACGGGGCGGACGCGGTCGGGGCCGGCGACGCGCCGGCTGAACCACCGTCACCGGCACCGCTGTTCGTACCCCCGAAGACCACGTCGGAGCAGGCGTAGAACGCCTCGGGGGAGTCCGAACGCTGCCAGATGGTGTAGATCAACTGGCGCCCCGCACGCTCCGGCACGGTGCCGCCGAACACGTACGAGCCGTTCTCCAGCTTCGGTTCGGTGGCCGTGGCGAAGGGCTTCGCCTCCAGATCCGACCACTTCAGGGGCTGCGTCGGATCGTAGCCGGCCTTGGTGAGATAGAGCTCGAAGGAGCCCTTGTGCGGCGCCGTGGCCCGGAAGCGGAACGTGTGCGCGCCCGCCGCCATCGTCGTCGACGGCCAGTCGGCGCGCGGCAGGTCGAGCCCCTTGAACTTGTCGTTGCCCGCGCTGCACAGCTTGCCGTCCGGGATCAACTGCCGGTGATTCCCTGCAGCATTCGCTATGTTGACCCCGTTCCAGTCGTACAGCGCCTGCGTCCCGCCCGCAGCGACCGCAGCCGCACATGCCGCCGACTTCGGCTGCTCCGGCCCTTCCGCGTAGCAGGCGGAGACCCGGCTGACGGGATCCGTCAGCGAGCCGTGTGCGGCCGCCGGAACCGCGCAGAGACCGGTCAGCGCGAGCGGCGTCACGCCGAGCGCGACGATCGAGGCGGTCCTGCGGCGGGCGGTCCTGATCACGGTCATGGTGGCGTCTCTCCTTGGCGATCCCGGTCGGGGTAGGGAGAAGCTAGCCGCTCATCGGCCCCGAAAAGGCTGCAGGAAGAGGCACATGGCGATCGTTATGGGCCGCTTAAGGAGCATCTAAGAGGGGGCTCAGGAAAGTCCACCGGTGGGCCCCTGCCAGCAGCCCTGATGCTGCATGGGCTGTCCGTGGTTGTCCGGGGAAGACCGTCTGATGTCGTGCTGGGTGGCTCCCCATCTGGCTCCCCGGGAGCGACCCAGCGGGACGTGTGGACCTGCCACCACCGGTCTGCCTCAGCGCGAGTCACTTCGGCGTCGTACTGGCCGGCGTCAAAGTGGAACTCTGGCGGCGGGGGCGTGGGGGCGTGCGGAACCTCCCAGTCCGACCACTGCACGATGTCCCCGAACCGCTGCACGACAACGGACAGGAAGCCGCAGCAACCGCCAGTGCACTCCGGTTCGCCCAGCTCCAGGCGGCGCGCCTCGCTGGTCGCCCGCAGGAGGCTGGGCCGGCCCGCAGGCAGTACGTCAGCCGCGAACGGCCCACGGCCGCCGTCGTAGACCGCCCCTTCGACCACGTCCTCGCCGTTGACCCAGAGCCGCAACTGGGCAGGGAACCGGGGCCCCGGCGGCAGCACCCTGATCTCCAAACGATCGAACATCGGACCACCATACGAGGCGCGCTGAAGTCGGCGCGGTCCAGCCGCTAGTGCCGCCTCAGGCAACGTTGCGCTGTTGCGACGTGACGTGCCGCCTGGGTGATCGCTCAGGCGACCGCGGGCCGTCAAGCTACCCCGTGGCGTGGCGGGCATGGGTTCGTGCGATCGAAGACGACGAGGGTTGGCGACTGCTGCGGAGCACCCGTAGAGGTACCGGACCGTCGCCAGGGAGGAGCGGGTCGTCAGCCGTCACCGAGACGCGATGTGGGCTGCCCCGAACAGACGTTTGGTCATGCCGAGACGTTCGTAGGTGGTAATGGCCGGCGCGTTGTGGCCGCGCACCATGAGGGCGGCACGGCCGTGGCGTCGGATGAGGTCATCCAGGACGAAGGCACATACGGGGCTGCGCTTGGAGATCCGGGCCGATCCACAGGGCGAACGTTGCCTGCCTGACACGGCACTAGCTGGCTCCACCCCGGGCGGCGGGAGCGACGACGAGGTGCCTCCCGTTCTCGTGAACATCGACCACGGCCCGGGCGGGGCGCCTCCCGAAGGCGTGCACATCTGCCGTCGGAGCCCGGATTACTCGTAGATGGTCGCCGCCCGCATCGGCGTGCTGAAGATCCACTGTCCGGGGCAGGTTACTCCGCTGTCGGCAGGGTCGGGTGGTCGGTGGGATAGACGCCGATCGCGAACCCGTACATGGTTTCGCCGGACCTCGGCATCCGGTCGAACTCATCAACCAGCTCGGCCATCCGGTCCCAGAACTGAGAGGCCTGATCCTCCGAGATGCGCGCATGCCGGAGGAACCCCCAGAGCTTTCCCTGCTCGAACGCCGTCGCGGACTCACGTGCAGCCACCTCGAAGTCGTTGAAGTCGCCAGGCATCTCTTCGCCAGCGGGTGATGGCTCCGCTGCCACGTAGAACATGCGCGCGGTGCGCCCGTAGAACCGCTCTTCGATCGCCCGCACCTTCCGCGTGCGCACCACCTGGAGCAGACCGTTGCGGGTGAGCACGTCCACGTGGTGCGCGACGGTGCTCTTGGGTCGCTCGACCGCGGCCGCGAGCTCGGTGACGGTTGCGGCCCGCTCGTGGAGGAGCTGCAGGATCGTGGTGCGGAGCGGGTGGCCGATGGCCTTCACCTGGGCCGGCCCGGTCAGCGCCATCCGATCGGCTAGCTCGTAGCCCGGGGGATTGTGTGCCATCGCGGAACAGACTAGCATCGCGGAATGTTCCAAAAAAGTCGATCAATGAGGGAGGGGAGCCGCTGACATGGCCGAGGTGCTGCTGTACCACCACATCCAGGGTCTGACCGACGGAGTGCGAGCCTTCGCCGACGGCCTGCGGCAGGCCGGGCATACCGTGCACACCCCCGACCTGTTCGAGGGCCGTACGTTCGGCAGCATCGAGAAGGGTTTCGGATTCGCGCGTGATACGGGGTTCGACGCAATCCGGGAGCGCGGCGCCGCCGCGGCCGCCGAGCTCGGTCCCGAGCTCGTCTACGCGGGATTCTCCTTCGGCGTGACGATCGCCCAGCGGCTCGCACAGACCCGGCCCGGTGCCCGCGGGGCACTGCTCATGCACTCCTGTATCCCGGTCGCGGAGTTCGGGGAGGCGTGGCCGGAAGGGGTGCCGGTGCAGATCCACGGCAAAGAGGGCGACGAGTTCTTCGACGAGGATCTGCCGGCCGCTCGCGAGCTCGCCGGCTCCGCGGCGTCCGCCGAGCTTTTCGTCTATCCCGGCGACCAGCACCTCTTCGCCGACTCCTCGCTCGACGCGTACGACCCGGAGGCGTCCGCGCTGCTAATGGAGCGGGTGCGGGCGTTCCTCGCCTCCGTCTGACCGGCGCGGCCGAACTGCCTGGCGACGCTTCGTCCGGACATCGGCGACGTCTGGACCGCCGGCCGGTGGCGGGCGCTCTCCTCGACGTCGAGTACAGCGGGTTTTGGCGCGAGGCGTCCATGCGATAGAGCTCAGCCGCGAGGGTGTGCGCGACCGTATCGTGTCCGGCCTGCGCCACGACTTCGGGGTCGAGCCACTGTCCCGCTGTCAGAGCCGGAAACACGACCGCTGCCTGAAGCAGGAGGAGCGAGAGGCGTACGGGGCCGAGTCCTCACCGGTCGCTTTCCCCTCCGCCGCCGGGCACGAACCGGCTGGTGCGGTGGCGCCCGGTAGTACGTCTGTGGGTTCCGAGGCTCAACCAGTGCTCAGGGACCGCCACTTTCCCCATCCCTTGCGCACTGGATTCGTCCAAAGTGCGCACGGCCAGGGTGATCAGGCACCACGCGGGGTCGCTTGACCACACGGCCACCGGGCCGGCCTCACCACGGCCCCGGACCGGGCGGCCGCAGTCTGCGGCTGGGCGGTGCACCGGCCGCGCACCAGGCACGGCGCCGTCCCGTGCACGCCGGCGCCGGTCAAGGAAGGCCCTCGCCGATCGGATACGAGGGACCCGCTCAGGGGGCCGGGGCGGGTTCCTCGTACCGTGCGTCCATGACTGCTGACACGTCCGACGAGATCCGCGTCGCCACCCCGGCCGACGTCCCCGCTGTGCGAGCCGTCACCGACGCCGCGTACCGGCACTACATCGAGCGCATCGGCGTCGTCCCCGCACCGATGCGGGCGGACCATGCGGCGGATGTCGCGGCGGGGCGGGTGTATGTGACAGGGGATCCGGATGTCGTCGGCGTCCTGGTCCTCGTTCCGCACGAGGACCACTTGTTCCTGGAGTCCGTCGCCGTCCGCCCGGACGCCGCCGGCCAGGGAGTCGGCCGGCGGCTGCTCGCCTTCGTCGACGCGCACGCCGGCAGCCTCGGCCTTCCCGAGATCCGGCTCTACACGAATGCCCTGATGTGGGAGAACCGGAAGATCTATCCGCGCTACGGATACGAGCTGACGGAGCGGCGTGTGGAGGGCGTGTACGACCGGTTCCACTACCGCAAGCGGCTGACCGGCCACCGGCTGTCCGGCTGATCGACTGTGTCAGCGGTGGCTGCGAGGATCGACGGATGACGACGATCGACTGGGACTCCGCCGCCGACTCCTTCGACGACGAGCCCGACCACGGACTGCTCGATCCTGCGGTCCGGCACGCGTGGGCGCAGCGGTTGGAGAACTGGCTGCCCGGTGGACGCTCCGACGTTCTCGACCTGGGCTGCGGCACCGGAAGTCTGGCCCTGCTCGTCACCGGGCAGGGGCACCGGGTCACCGCCGTCGACCGGTCGCCGCGCATGGTCGAGCAGGCGCGCGCCAAGCTCGCCGGGACGGGCGCCGAGGTGCTGGTCGGAGACGCGGCCCGACCGCCGGTCGGGAAGCAGCAGTTCGACGTGATCATGGTCCGCCATGTGGTGTGGCTGCTGCCCGACCCGGCGGCGGCCCTGCGCCACTGGTTCGGGCTGCTGCGCCCCGGCGGGCGGCTGCTGCTGATCGAAGGGGCGTGGGGCGGGGTGGGGCTCTCCGCCCAGCAGCTGACCGGGCTGCTCGCCCCGTTCACCGAGCGCATCCACCACGAGCGTCTCTCCGACGACCCGAACCTGTGGGGCAGACAGGTCGACGACGACCGCTACGCGCTGGTGGCCCGTGCCGAACCGCCGCACCGGCACACCGAGGTCGTCGATGTGCATCTGATCCTCCGGCGCGGCCCCGACGTCCTGCTCGCCCGCCGTGCGGGCACGGGGTACGCGGACGGGCTGTACAACGGGCCGTCCGGGCACGTGGAGGACGGCGAGGACGTCCGCGAGGCGATGATCCGCGAGGCCGCCGAGGAGATCGGCGTCGAACTGGACCCGGACGAGCTGCGGGTCGCGCTGGTCATGCAGCACCGCGGTCCCGGCGGGGCTCCGCGGACCGGCTGGTTCTTCGAGGCGGAGTACGATCCGGCCCGCCCGCCGTACAACCGTGAACCGGAGAAGTGCTCCGGACTCGCGTGGTTCCCGCTGGACTCCCTGCCCGACGACATCGTCGCGTACTGCCGTGCCGGGCTCGACGGATACCGGGCGGGGGAGCGCTTCCTGATCCACTGGCACGAGGACGGCGACACCGTGGCCTACCAGCCGCACGGCACCCGCCGCGCGGTGCCGCTGCCGTCCGCCGGGGAGCGTACCGGCGGGGTGCACCACATCGAGCTGTGGGTGCCCGACCTCGCGGCGGCCGAGGCGGGGTGGGGCTGGCTGCTCGGCGAGCTGGGCCATGTGCCGTACCAGAGCTGGGAGCGCGGCCGCAGCTGGCGGCGCGGCGACAGCTATCTGGTGATCGAGCAGTCCGCCGACCTGACCCCGGGGCCGCACGACCGGCTCCGCCCGGGCCTGAACCACCTGGCGTTCCATGTCGGGGACCGGGCCACGCTGGACGCGCTGGTGGCGCGGGCCCCGGACCACGGCTGGCGGCTGCTGTTCCCGGACCGTCATCCGTACGCGGGCGGCGAGGGGCACTGCGCGGCGTATCTGGAGGACGCGGCGGGGTACGAGGTGGAGCTGGTGGTGCGTTAGCGCGAGCTGTCGTCGCCGTGCGGGTCCGACGGTGCCAGCAGCCCCGCGAGTCCGCCCGCCAGGGCCAGACGTTCCAGCTCGTCCAGCGCGCGGCGGGCCGCGTCGGCCGCCTCCGGATCACGATCTGCCAGGCCGCTCTCCTCGAACTCGTCCTCGTCCAGCCGCAGTACGGAGGAACCGTCCGCCGACACCCACAGATCGAGATCCAGGTCCTCGACGAGCAGGTGCCCGTCGCGCAGTACGGCGGGCCGGGTGATGTCGCAGTACCAGCCCTTCAGCGTCCCCGCACCGGTACGGACCTCCTTCACCGCGAACCACCGGTTGCGCCAGTAGTGCTCGGTGAAGACATCGCCCGGCTCGAACCGTACGAAGCCGAAGTCGCGCACACCCGGAGCGGCCCACGGGGCCGTCACCGTCACCCGGGTCCCGTCGTCGCGCACGACGTCCGCCGGATACCTGATCTTCGTCCGGCCCGCCTTGACCAGCGCCACCTCAACCGAGCGTGCGGACATGCCGTACCTCCGTGGCGCAGATCTCGTAGCCGAACCAGGTGTTGATCGCCAGCATCGGACCGTTGTCCGTGTCATTGCCGGTGTACGCGTCCGTGTAGCCGGCCGTGCGGGCCCGGTGCAGCGAGTCGCTCTTGGCGAGCTTCGCCAGGCCCCGGTTGCGGTACGCCCTGCGGGTGCCCGTCATCCCCGACCAGTAGCGGGTCAGACCGTCGGTGTTCGCCGCGCTGAACGCCGCGACCTCGCCGTCCACCACCGCCACCGAGGTGAGCTCCCGGTCCAGACCGGGGTGGTTCCAGGTGTGCTGCAGCCAGTCCTCGTAGTCCGTGAGCTCGGCCGGGGTGTCGCTCGGCTCGTCCGCCGTGGACTCGGCGTCCGCTTCGAACAGTGGCCGCGGGTCGTCGGCGAAGTCGGCGGCCGTACGCAGTTCCACACCGGCCGGCGGGTCCTGGCGGGACGGCAGGGTGCCGTGTGCCAGGTCGAGGTGGAGGAAGTGCGCCGAGCGGCTCGGTGTGTAGCCGCGCTTCTCGGCGAAGGCCCGGCTGGCCGGTTCGTCGAGCACCCAGGTGTAGACGGCGACGGCCCCCACCGCGGCCAGATGCTCCTCGGCGGTGCGCACCAGCAGCGAGCCGGCGCCGCGGCCCGTCCGGCCGGGGAGCGTGTACGGGTTGCAGAAGCCCTGGCCGGGCTCCGGGCTCTCATGGGCGATACCGACCTGCGCGGTGCCGATGATCTCCCCGTCCTCCTCCGCGACCAGCAGCCGGTACCGCCGGTCGGGGTGGGCGTTGGCCAGCTCGAAGCCGACCTGGTCGGGTGTCGTCACCATGTAGGGAAGTGCGGCCCGCCGCACCCGCACCCAGTCCTCGGCATCGGCGGGCAGAAAGTCGCGAACGATGACAGTCATGCGCCGGACGGTACGTGGAGTTCCGGCCCGGTCGCCTCCGAATTTCCGGTGGTGGGGGAGAATCGGGGCGTGACCTTGAAGATCTCGCTCGATCCGGACGCCGGCACCGCCCCGTACGAGCAACTGCGCACGCAGATCTCCGAACTGGCCCGCTCCGGCGAACTGCCCGTCGGCCACCGGCTTCCGACCGTACGCGGCTTCGCCGAGGAGCTCGGCCTGGCTGCGAACACCGTCGCCAAGGCGTACCGGGCGCTGGAGGCGGACGGGGTGATCGAGACCCGCGGGCGCAACGGCACGTTCATCGCCGCCGCGGGCGATGCGGCGGACCGCAAGGCGGCTGCGGCCGCGCGGGAGTATGCGGAGCTGGCGGTGCGGCTGGGGTTGTCCCGTGCGCGGGCGGCCTCGTTGGTGGAGGACGCGGTGCGGGTGGCGTACGAGGACTGACACGAGGGGACCGGGGCCGCCCGGTGGGCCGTTCCGCCCTCCGTCTCCCCATGGCCCCAAGGGCAGGGGAGGCCTCCTCCACGTTCGATTCCGCCGCCGGCGGGGCCCGTGCGCGGGGGCTCAGAGGTACAGGCCCGCGTCCGCCCCCGTGTCCTGCTTCGGGACCGATGCGGGGCCGGTGCCCCGTCGCAGTGCGTACAGTTCGGCCAGCGTCGCGCCCTCCCGGCCGAGCCCCTCCTCCGTGCCCAGCCAGGCCGCCGCCTCCCGCTGGGTCAGTGAGCCCACCTCGATACGGGCCAGGCAACGACCGGGTCTGACCACCGCGGGGTGGAGCCGTTCCAGATCCTCGTTGGTCGTCACGCCCACCAGCACATTGCGGCCCTGGCCCAGCAGCCCGTCGGTGAGGTTCAGCAGCCGGGACAGTGCCTGGCCCGCCGTGTGCTTGGCCTCGCCGCGGATCAGTTCGTCGCAGTCCTCCAGGAGCAGCAGCCGCCACCGGCCCTTGGCCGTGCCGTCGTCCTCGCCGATCGCGATGTCCATCAGATAGCCGACGTCGTTGAAGAGCCGTTCCGGATCGAGTACGCAGTCGACCTGGCACCAGTCGCGCCAGGACCGCGCCAGTGTGCGCAGCGCCGATGTCTTGCCGGTGCCGGGCGGGCCGTGCAGCAGGAGCAGCCGGCCCGCGATGTCGTCCGGTGTCACCTTCATCAGCCGGTCCATCGCATCGGCCACCGGCGCCGTGTAGTTGCTGCGCACCTCGTCCCATGTGCCTGCGGCGATCTGCCGGGTGGTGCGGTGCGGGCCGCGGCGCGGGGAGACGTACCAGAAGCCCATCGTCACGTTCTCGGGCTGCGGTTCCGGTTCGTCCTGGGCGCCGTCGGTCGCCTGGTCGAGGACCTTCTGCGCCAGTTCGGGGCTGGTCGCGGTGACGGTGACGTCGGCGCCCCGGTTCCACCGGGAGATGAGGAGCGTCCAGCCGTCGCCCTCGGCGAGCGTGGCGCTGCGGTCGTCGTCGCGGGCGGCGCGCAGCACCTTGGCAGCCGGAGGCAGGAGCGTCGCCCCGGACTTCACCCGGTCGAGGGAGGAACTGTGCGAGTACGGCTGCTCGCCCGTCGCGAAGCGGCCGAGGAACAGCGCGTCGACGACGTCGGACGGGGAATCGCTGTCGTCGACGGTCAGCCGGATCGGCAGAGCGGCCTCAGGGTTGGCAGACATGCGCCCATGATCCGGCACGGGGGCACCCGGCGCACCCAGGTTTCGCCACCTTCCGTCGGCCGGGCCGAACACCGTTGTCCAGCTGACGGCGCGGGCCCCGTGCACGGACGGACCGGATACCGGATTTCGAGCTGACGTGTCTTCAGGAGCCTTCGGGAACGCGTCATTCGATCGACTTGGCATGGACACTTCCGCAGTGCGGGTGTGACTGCTACCACTGAGTAGGCAGAGATCCTGCTGGTCGGTCCAAGGGAGGTTCCATGAAAATGTCCAGACTTGTGGCGTTCTCGTCCTCGCTCCTGCTCGGTGCCGTACTCGCTCTGACCGGGGCAGCCACCGCGAACGCCGCCTCGTCCGTCCTGGCCGTCGACTACGTGGCCCTCGGTGACTCGTACTCCTCGGGGGTCGGTTCCGGCAGCTACGACAGTGCAAGCGGTGCCTGCAAGCGCAGCACCAAGGCCTACCCGGTCCTCTGGAAGAACGCCAACGCACCCGCCTCGTTCGCCTTCACCGCCTGCTCGGGTGCGGTCACCGGCGATGTGACCGCAGGACAGCTCGGGCCGCTCAACTCCTCGACCGACCTCGTCTCCCTCTCCATCGGCGGCAACGACGCGGGATTCGCCGATGTCATGACCACCTGTGTGCTCCAGTCGGAGTCCACCTGCCTCAGCCGGATCGCGACCGCCCGCAGTTACGTCGACACCACCCTGCCCGGCAAGCTCGACTCGGTGTACACCGCGATAAGGAACAAGGCGCCGGCCGCCCATGTCGTCGTCCTCGGCTACCCCCGTTTCTACAAGCTCGGCGGCAGCTGCCTCGCCGGTCTGAGCGAGACCGAACGCTCCGCCATCAACAGCGCATCCGACTACCTCAACGCAGCGACCGCCAAGCGTGCGGCTGACCACGGCTTCACGTTCGCCGACGTCGCAGGACGGTTCACCGGGCACGAGATCTGCTCGGGAAGCGAGTGGCTGCACAGCGTCAACTGGCTCAACCTCGGTGAGTCGTACCACCCCACGGCCGCCGGACAGTCGGGCGGCTACCTGCCCGCCCTCAGTTCGGCCGCCTGACCGGGCGCACCGCCCCGGTCAGCCCTCCTCCGGGTTGGAGACCCCGGCCGACGGGGTCTCCGTACGGCAGGTCACCGAGAACTCCACCCCGTTCGACGTGACGGCCACCGGACTCCTCACCTCCAGGGTGAGCGTCCCGTGGTACGTGCTGTCCTGCTGGTACGTCAGCTCCGTGTGCGACACCTGCTTGGTGCGCCCGTCGCCGGAACCGAAGGACAGCCACTGCCAGCCCGGATCGGTGCTCGTACCGTCCTTGAGCACCCACCGGTACTCGACCTTCGCCGGTGTGCGCCCCACCGTGACGGTCGCCTCGACCGCCGGTGCCTCGGCGTGCGGGGGAGGGCAACCGCCGTCGTAACTGCCGCGCACCGGGGTGAGATAAACGGTCACGGTCTGCGGCGGCGGTTTGCTCGTGGAGGTGTGGCCGCCTCCGGTGCTTCCGCCCTTGCCGGCCGTGGTGCCGCCCTCGTCGGTGGCGCCGCTGCCGCCCTGCGTTCCTGCGACGACGGACGGATCCGGTGTGGCGGACGGCGTGCGCGGAGCACTGCTGGTCGCGTGCGCGCCGCTGCCGGTGACGACCCCAGTGCCGTCGTCCTTGCCCGGGTGCGCGAGGGTCCAGACGATTCCGCCGACGGCCAGCAGCAGTGCCGCTACACCGGCGGCGAGCAGCGCGACCGCCCGGCGTGACGGTCCGTCCGCCGTGGTCCCGGCCGTCGTGGACGGGCCCGGGAAGGGCGGCGGGGGCGTGGGCAGGGGGGTCTGCGGTGTGGAGGTGCGGGCAGAGACCGTCGGTCCGTACGGATCCGGCACGCCGGGGCCCGGACCTGGGCCCGCGCCGGCGCCCGCGGTGCGCGGTGCTCCGCCCGCCGCGATGATCCGCAGCTGATGCTCGGCCTGCTCGGCGGAGAGCCGTTCGGCGGGATCCTTGCGCAGCAGCTCCCTGACGACCGGGGCGAGCGGGCCGGCCCGCCGGGGCGGCGGCAGTTCCTCGTCGACCACGGCCCGGAGCGTGTTCAGCGGGGTGTTCTGACGGAACGGCGAATTGCCCTCGGTCGCGGCGTACAGAAGGACACCGAGCGACCACAGATCCGATTCGGGTCCCGGTGTGCGCCCGAGTGCGCGCTCCGGTGCGAGGAACTCCGGCGAGCCGACCAGCTCACCCGTCATGGTGAGCGCGGACGTCCCCTCGACCATGGCGATACCGAAATCCGTCAGCACCACCCGCCCGTCGTTGGCGAGCAGCACATTGCCGGGCTTCACATCGCGGTGCAGTACCCCCGCCGCATGGGCGCTGCGCAGCGCGGCCAGTACCTCCGCGCCGATGCGCGCGGCTCGCTGAGGGGTCAACGGCCCCTCGGCGTCCAGCACGTCGGAGAGGGCGAGCCCGCGGATCAGTTCCATCACGATCCAGGGACGGGAGTCCTCGGTCGCCACGTCGTAGACGGTGACCACATTGCGGTGCGAGACCCGGGCCGCCGCCCACGCCTCCCGCTCCAGGCGTGCGTACAGCCGCTGCACGTCGGAGGTGGCGAGCCCCGACGGGGCACGGACCTCCTTCACGGCCACCTCGCGCCCCAGCAGCTCGTCGCGCGCCCGCCACACGACCCCCATGCCGCCCTGGCCCAGCGGGCCCAGCAGGCGGTATCGGCCCGCGATCAGTCGGTCGTCGCCCGGCACTTCACTCACGGTGACCCCCATCCGAAGAAGTGGCGGCAGCACGGCGGAAACCTCTCCACGCTAGCTCAGACCGAACCGTTCCCGACCCCCTTGCGCAGCAATCCCCCGCTGCGGGCCAACCGCTCCCGATCTGTCCAACTCGCCCTGGAATCGAGCGAATTATGATGCCGATCGTCAACCTCCGTATATGTGTGCTCAATCCGGCGACCGGGATACACGAGTGTCGTCGCGGGGGGATAGGGTTAATCTGCCCGGGCCGGGTGCCCTCGTACGGGTGGGGAGTGACATGGAACAGATAACGGTGCGCAGCAGGCCGCGTGTGCCTGCCATCACTTGCGGGAGCAGTGCGACCAGCTCGCGCCTCGACCGCCATCTCGCAGTGCTCGGCGGCCCCGCCGTCCCGCAGCGCGAGACCGCGGAAGCGACGCTGCTGATGCTCGAGCTCACCTCGCGCGACGCGGCGCACACCCGCCGGAGCAGGAGCGCGCGTGTCTCGCTCTTCGCGCCGCTGCGGCGACTGCGACGCTCGCTCTTCGGCGGCCGCCACTGACCCGACGGCCCGTCACCGCTGATCCGGCCCCCGACCCGATCGCTCGTCCCTGACCGATCCGGCCCACCGCTCGGGCCGCTCAGGCGATCACACCGTCCCGGCCCGGCACTGCTGCCTGCTTGTCCGTCATCCCCACGGCCCGCAGCAGTGCTTCGGTGTGCTCGCCTGACCCCGATACGGCCCCCATCCCCGGCTCCCGGCCCGGTGCCGCCCTGCCCCGCCCGGCTGCATGCGCGATCGGGCGGCGGAAAAGCCTGCGGTGCCCCTGCCGGGCAGCCGCCAATTCCGGCTGCCCCGAGGCCTGTTCGCCGGATCGTTGCCGCCTTCGGCCGTCCGTCGTGCGGGCGGCGGCTGGGTGGGTGAGCCCGTGTACGTAACAACTTTTTCATCGCGAGATGTTGACGTCGAAAACTTCCGGGGCCAGGGTGCTGATCGTTTGGCACGTACACGGCACCTCACCTCCGGAGGCGTACATGTGTGACCTGCACGATCAGCACGAGCATGCGCACGAAGCAGCCATGGCGGCCGGTCCGGTCCTCAGCCGGAGACGGATCATGCAGATGCTCGGCGCGGCAGGGGTGACCACGGCAGTGATGGCGGCCGACACCGACCCGGCGATGGCCGCGGCCTCCGAGGCGGCCGACGCCGCGACGGACGACGGTTACGAGGCTCCGCAGGGACTGGCGCAGGACAGCCCGGCCAAGCAGGCGGCGATCGGCTGGATCGACGGCAACAGCGGTCGGATCACCGGGCTCAACGCGGAGATCTGGGACCACGCCGAGCTCAGCCTGCGCGAGTGGAACTCCTCACTGGCCGAGGCCGGGTTCCTGGAGAAGGCGGGCTTCGACGTCGAGTTCGGCACCGCGGGCTTCCCGACCGCGTTCACCGCCACGTTCCGCTACGGCAGCGGCGGCCCGGTCCTCGGCTTCAGCGGGGAGTACGACGCGCTGCCCGGCCTCTCGCAGAACAAGGGCGTCGGCCGCCACGACCCGCGCGAGTACATCCACGACCCGTTCGCGCCCGGCTACGGCCCCGGACACGGCTGCGGGCACAGTGCGCTGGGAACGGCCGCGGCGGCCGCCGCGGCAGCCGTCGCCCAGTCCGCGAAGAAGCACCGGCTCCCGGTCACCGTGAAGTTCTTCGGCTCGACGGCCGAGGAGGCACTGATCGGCAAGACGTACGCCGTCAGCAAGGGCGTCTACGACGGCCTGGACGCGTTCCTGGACTGGCATCCCTCCACGGCCAACGCCACCGGCTGGGGCACCACCACCGCGATGACGGCGGTGACGTTCACCTTCCTCGGGGTCGCCGGACACGGCGGCACCCCGCTCGGCAACAAGAGCGCGCTGGACGCCGCCGTGATGATGGCGACGATGTCGGAGTTCCTGCGCGAGGAGAACCTCGCCCCGTCGGGCCGGCTCCACTGGGTGATCAACAACGGTGGTGACATCCCCAATGTCACCCCGGAGATCGCCGAGATCTCCTACTACGTACGCGAAGGCAGCCCGGCCCGCGTCCAGGTGCTGCTCGACAAGGTGATCGCGGTCTCCGAAGCGGCGGCGAAGGCCAGCCAGACCACGGTCGGACACCGGATCACCTCGGCCTGCTGGAACCAGCTGCCGTCGAAGTCCTTCGCCGAACTGCTGCACGAGAACATGACGCAGATCGGTCCTCCCGCGTTCACCGACGAGGCGCACGCGCTGGCGAAGGAACTCCAGGAGTCACTCGGACTGCCGGCCGCCGGCATGCACGACAAGGTCGGCGCGCTCACCCCGCCCAACCCGGTCTTCATGGGTGGCGGTTCGACCGATGTCGCGGACATCAGCTGGAATGTGCCGACCGTGTCGATGGGCGCGGCCCTGGCCCCGATCGGCACCAAGATGCACACCTGGTCCACGGCCGCGTGCGCGGCCGCCGCTCCCGGTCAGGCGGCGGTGCTCGCGGCGGCGAAGTATCTGGCGGCGACCGCGGTCGATCTGCTCACGCAGCCGGAGCGGCTGAAGGCGATCAAGGCCGAGTTCGCGGAACGCACCAAGGGGCTGGAGTGGAAGACGGCGCTGCCGGAAGGTTATGAGCCGCCGATGTACGAGCCGCCGGCCTGGTTCCTGAAGAGGACCGGACAGAAGTGGCCGCCGAACAACATCACCTGGCCGCCGAAGCGGGTCGTGTCGCACGAGAAGTTCTCCTCGCTGGGACCGGAGCTGACACCGCAGAAGTAGAGGGCGGGCGCCGGGGCGTGTGTGCGGCATGCCCCGGCACCGGGTGACGCCTGCCCGGCGGCGGGAACGGCGCTCGCGGCCGCCGGAGCCGGCCCGGGTCACTCGCCGCCGCGCGCATGGCGCCGTACGGTCAGTGGGACGAAGACCGCGAGCAGCACCGCCGACCAGGCGAGCGTGCCCGCCACCGGGTGGGTGACCGGCCAGGCGGCGTCGGCGGGCGCTGATGCGTTGCCGAACAGGTCGCGGGTGGCGCCGGCCATGGCACTGATCGGGTTCCACTCCGCGACCGTCCGCAGCCAGCCCGGCAGGTTGTCGGTCGGGATGTACGCACTGGACAGCAGGGGCAGGATGAACGTGGCGCTGCCCAGCTGGCCCGCAGCCTCCTCGTTCCGGATGAGCAGGCCCAGCCAGCAGCCGGCCCATGACGTCGCGAACCGGAAGAGCAGCAGCAGCCCGAACGCGCCGAGCGCCGCCGTCGGACCGCCCTCGATCCGCCAGCCCACCGCGAGCCCGACGAGGACCAGTGGCACCGTGCCGACCGCCGTGGTCAGCAGATCGGCCGCGGTCTGGCCGAGCGGGACGGCGGACCGGCTCATCGGCAGTGTGCGGAACCGGTCCATCACCCCGCGGTGGCAGTCCTGCGCGGACTGGAACATCCCGGTCATGATGCCGTTCGCCGCCGTTGCCGCGAGCAGTCCCGGCACCAGGAACGCGCGGTACTCCTGGCCGGGCACGGCCAGGGCGCTGCCGAACACGTAGCCGAAGAACAGCAGCATTGTGATCGGCATGGTCTGGGTCAGGATCACCACGCCCGGGGCTGCTTTGATCCGCTGCAGATGGCGGGCCAGCACGGCCAGGCTGTCGGCGACCGGGGTGCTCGTGGCGGGTCCGGTGCGCCGTTCATGGGCCAGTACGGTGCTGCTCATGCTGCCGTCTCCTTCAGGGGCGGGGAGGTGCGGCCGTCGCCGCGGCCGGTCAGGCGGAGGAAGACCTCGTCGAGCGTCGGCGGGCGCAGGGTCGCATCGATCAGCGGTACGCCGGCCGCGTCGAGTTCGCGGACGATACGGGGGAGGGTGAGCGTGGCGTCGGTCGCGACGGCGCCCACGGTGCGGCGTTCCTGGTCGAGCACCGGTTCGGCGCCGGTGAGCTGGTCGAGGACGGCCGCCGCCGGGATCAGCGCCGATACCTGGGGGACGACCACCTCGGCGTACGAACCGATGAGAGCCTTCAGTTCGGCGGGGGTGCCGCGGTGGGCGGTCCGGCCGCGGTCGATCAGCACGATGTCGTCGGCCAGCTGATCGGCCTCCTCCAGATACTGCGTGGTCAGCAGGACGGTCGTGCCCCGGCCGGCCAGTTCGCGTACCGCCGCCCAGATCTGGTTACGGCTGTGCGGGTCGAGTCCGGTGGTCGGCTCGTCCAGGAAGAGCACCTTCGGCCGGGTGAGCAGGCTGGCGGCGAGGTCGAGGCGGCGGTGCATGCCGCCCGAGTAGGTACGGGCCGGGCGGTCGGCGGCGTCGGTCAGCTCGAAGCGTTCCAGGAGCTCGTCGGCGCGGATGCGCGCGGCCTCGCCGCGGAACCGCAGCAGCCTGGCGAAGAGCCGCAGGTTCTGCCGGCCGGTGAGCTCGCCGTCGACCGAGGCGTTCTGCCCGGTGACACCGATCGCCGCGCGGACCGAGCCCGCTTCGCGCACCACGTCGTGCCCCGCGACCCTGGCGCTGCCGCCGTCCGGGGCCGTCAAGGTGGTGAGCACCCGGACAGCGGTGGTCTTGCCCGCGCCGTTCGGCCCCAGCACCCCGCAGACGGCGCCCTCGGCGACAGCGAGATCGAGTCCGCGCAGGGCATGGACAGTGCCGTAATGCTTCTCCAGACCTTCACTAAGTACAGCGTACGTAGTTGTCATGCGGCCCACCGTATCGCACTACGTACGGTGTACGTAACTAGGATGGGGAGCGAGGTGATGACCGATGGTGGGGCGACCCGCTGTACCCGAAGTGATCTGGGCGCGCCCCGAGCGTGCGGGCCGCGGCCCCAGGCCTGCGTTCAGCCGCGCCGACATCGCGGCGGCCGCCGTCCGCATCGCCGATGCGGAGGGCTTCGACGCGGTGTCCATGCGGAAGGTCGCGGCGGAGCTCGGCTGCGGCACGATGTCGCTGTACAACTACGTGCCACGCAAGGAGGACCTGTACGAGCTGATGCTCGACGCGGTCAGCGGCGGGTACGAGTTCCCGGAGCCGTCCGGCGACTGGCGTGCCGATCTCATCGCGCTGGCCCATCAGGCCCGCGCGATGATGCACCGCCACACCTGGGTGCCGCGGCTCATGTCACCCGTGTACGGCTTCAGCCCGAACGCGCTGCGGTATCTGGAGTACACGCTCAGCTGCCTGGACGGGGTCGACGCACGGTTCGGCGAGAAGATGGAACTCATCGCCATGGTCAACGGCGTGGTGACCACCTATGTGGCCAACGAGATCGCCACGGCGGAGCGCAGCCGGTCGCTGCCCTGGTCCGAGGAGCAGGAGCACGCCGCGCGCACCGGCTATCTGATCAGCCAGATCGCGACCGGGAAGTATCCGCGGATGGCGGCGGGATTCGCCGAAGACCCCGGGCCGATCGATCTGGACGGGGTCTTCGACCGGGCATTGCACCGGGTACTGGACTCGTTCGACCGGTAGCGCGGGTGTGCCCCGATGCCGTCACAGCAGCGCGAACTGCCCTTCCGGCCCTTCCTCCTGGTGATCGAGCACCGACGCGGGCCGCCGGGCCGTCGCCGCGACCGGCAGCACACCTGCCGCCCGCAGGTCACCGGTGGTGAGCTGCGGGCCGCCGGTCAACGCCTGCTGCCGGGGCCGGAGTTCGGCGAGCAGAGCCAGCAAGGTGATCAGTTCCAGCAGCTCCGAGGTCCACTCCTGGGGCCAGCCCCGGGGCCGTATCGCTTCCAGACCGTCCGCCCCGTCCGCGGCCGTCCGCCGCTCGAACCACAGCTCCAGCATCCGCACCCCGCCCACCCGGAACTCCCAGGCCCCCGCAGGTACGGGCGAGATGCGTCCCATGCCCAGCAGAAGCGCCTCGTCGTCGGGGTCGTACTCCAGCGTGCCCGGCGCGGCCGGTACCGCGGCCCGCACATAGGGGCGCCGCCCACCGGGCAGCCGTGGGCGTTCCCCGCCGCGGGCGCCGCGCAGCTGCAGCCGTATGAGCTCCCTGCCCAGCTCCACCCCGGCCGACCAGCGCGCGGTGTCGGCGGGCAGCGGCACCGCACAGCCGGCGGGGGAGTGGCGGGCGGCCGCGACCGTCCAGGCCAGCACGGACTCGGCGGTGACCGCGTCCCCGTGGCGGGTGCGCAGCAGGGCGAGCAGACCGGGCGCCAGATTCGGTTCGATGCCGTCCGGCCGCCGGTAGAGCGGCCGGATCCGGCCTGGCCGTCCGGCCGGGGAGTGCCCGTCGGGCAGCAGCGCCGTCACGGACAGGGCGGGTCCGGTGTCCTGTGGTACGAACCCGTGCTCGACGGCGAAAAGCTGGTGGCCGTCGGCGACCCGCCACAGCTCGGGGCGGGCGGCGTCGATCAGCCGGTGGTCGGGGATCAGCCACTGTTCGTCGAACGGGCCGTGCAGGATCCGCACCGGCTCCGGGCACGGCCCGGACTCCCGGGCGAACCGGCCGGTGGAGGTGGCCCGACCGGGCAGAGCGCCGACCGCGGTCTGCGGCGTGCGGGACCGCGTGGGACGGAACAGCCGGTCGCGCTCGGCACCTTCTGCGCGGACCAGCCGATCCCAACGGGCCCTGAGAGAACCGGCATCCGGGGCGGTCACCCAGGTGCGCCCGGTGCGCAGGGGCCGTACCGACCATGGCATGAGGTCGTCGAGCAGCGGGATGTCGTCGTCCCCGCCGGCTCCGGCGCCCGTCCGTGCTGCCACCGTGTCGTCCTCCCCGTCGCCACGTCTGCCCGCCCCCGGCATCGTAACGGCGCGGCGCGAGGGCGGCCGGTCAGTGGGCCTCGACCGTCACCGAGAACGAGAACCGGTCCCCCCGGTACCGGATCTGTGCCACATCGACCACTCGGCCGTTCTCGTCGTACGTGACCCCCGTGTAGAACAGGATCGGGCTCAGCAGCGGCACCTGGAGGAGCTCGGCGGTCGCCGGGTCGGCGAGCCGCGCCTCGACGGTGTCCGTGATCCGCGCGATCCGGACACCGACGCGGTCGCGCAGCACCTTGGTCATCGGCCACCGCTCGAGATCCGCGGCATCGAGCCGGGCCGCGACCTCGGGATGCACGGCGTTCTCCGCCCAGTTGGTGGGCTCGCCGCTGTCGCCGTCGCAGCGCAGCCGCCGGTAGCCCATCACTTCCGCGCAGTCCGGGAAGTACTCCGCGAGATCGCCCGGCAGCGCCAGCGGACCGTGGTCGAGCACCGTGGTCCGCTCGCCCGACTGCTGGGCGACGATCGCATCGACGGAGCCGAGCAGCCGCACCGGTGACACCCGCCTGGCACGCGGCTCGATGAAGGTGCCACGCCGTCGGTGCCGGCTGATCAGCCCCTCCGTCTCCAGTTCCTTGAGCGCCTGCCGCATCGTGAGGACGCTGACGCCGTAGTGCGCGGCAAGCTGTTCCTCGGTCGGCAACCGCAGCGAGGCGTCCTGGGTGCGGCCGAGTATGGAGGCGCGCAGCGACTGCGAGACCTGGTACCACAGCGGCAGTTTGCGGTTCAGGATCAGCGAGTCGGGGGCGAAGGCCGTCGCCTGTGGGCTCTGGGGCAGCTGAGGCACCTGGGTCACCTGGACTCTCCGTACTGCGACACTGCGGACGCGACGAGCGGGCGGAGGCCGGGAAGCGCGGGCTTCACCTATGGCCGGAAGTTGCGTTCGAGACCCTGCCACACGTCGTCGTACCCGCGCTGCAGATGGTCGGCGGCTGCCGCCTGCCCGGTCGCCGTGACCGGCCAGCGGGTCTCGAACATGAAGGCAAGACCGTCGTCGATCTTCTGTGGCTTCAGCTCCGCCGCGCTCGCCCGGTCGAAGGTCTCCCGGTCCGGGCCGTGCGCCGACATCATGTTGTGGAGCGAGCCGCCGCCCGGCACGAAGCCGCCCTTGCCCGCCGTCTTCGCGTCGTACGCGCCCTCGATCAGTCCCATGTACTCGCTCATCACATTGCGGTGGAAGTACGGCGGCCGGAACGTGTCCTCGCCGACCAGCCAGCGCGGCGCGAAGACGACGAAGTCCACACCGGCCAGACCGGGGGTGTCGGACGGTGAGGTCAGCACCGTGAAGATCGACGGGTCGGGGTGGTCGTAGCTGATGGAGCCGATGACATTGAAGCGGTGCAGGTCGTAGACGTACGGGGTGTGGTTGCCGTGCCAGGCGACGACGTCGAGCGGGGAATGGTCGTACGTCGCGGACCAGAGGTTGCCGCAGAACTTGTTGACCACCTCGACCGGGCGGTCCCCGTCCTCGTACGCCGCTACGGGGGCGAGGAAGTCACGGGCATTGGCCAGGCCGTTGGCGCCGATCGGCCCGAGGTCGGGGAGGGTGAACGGCCTGCCGTAGTTCTCGCAGACATAGCCGCGGGCCGAGTCGTCGAGGAGCTCCACGCGGAAGCGCACGCCGCGGGGGATCAGCGCGACGTGGCCGGGTTCGGCGCGCAGCAGGCCCAGTTCGGTACGGAGCAGCAGGCCGCCGCGCTCCGGGACGATCAGCAGTTCGCCGTCGGAGTCGCTGAACACCCGGTCCGTCATGGCCGTGTTGGCGTGGTAGAGGTGCACCGCCATGCCGGTGCGCTGGGCGGCGTCGCCGTTGCCGCCGAGGGTCCACAGGCCTGCCAGGAAGTCCGTTCCGGGAGCGGGTTCGGGCAGCGGGTCCCAGCGCAGCCGGTTCGGATCGGGGACGGATTCGGTGAAGGGGGCGGTACGCACCGCGCCGTTGTCGACCCGGACGAACGGCGGGTGGGCGGCCGAGGGGCGGATCCGGTAGAGCCACGAACGGCGGTTGTGGGCGCGCGGTTCGGTGAAGGCCGAACCGCTCAGCTGCTCGGCGTAGAGCCCGAGGGGCGCTCGCTGCGGCGAGTTGCGGCCGTGCGGCAACGCCCCCGGGACCGCCTCGGAGCTGTGCTCGTTGCCGAAACCCGCGGAGTGCGCAAGCGCTTCCGCCGTCTTCCTCGCCTGCTCGATGCCGCTGGTGCCGCCCATGCCGCGCTCCCGGTGCCGAAGAAATCCTATGGACCACCGTAGGAATCAGATCGTGGCACGTCAACGGGGCGGGGCGGTGGCGCGTCGCGGATTCCTGGCGGGGCCGTGCCGGAAATCTCTCGGTCCGCCGTGCGCAGGGGGTTCCAAAAGCTGAACAATGCTCTACTCTCCCGCACATGTCGTGGACACGAAGACTTCTGGTGGTCCTGGTGGCGCTGGCCGCCGCACTCCTCGCGGCCCCGGCCGCCCAGGCGCACGAGGAACGGCCGGTCACCCTCCCCGACGGCTCCGGCAGCGTCCCTGTGCACCGCGCCGGCGAACCCGATCTGCTGGTCTGCAAGAGCGACCGGGCCGACTTCGAACGACGGATATCCGGCTTCCCGGCCGAGCTCCGGACCCGCAACCTCGGACTCTTCGACCGGTGCCAGAAGTCCGGCTACCGGCATCTGCAACAGGCCGTCGACACGGTCGACAGACCCGGCATGAGCATCGCGATCCTGCCCGGCCTGTACGAGGAGGAGCCCTCGCTGCCCGGGCCGACGGGGGAGTGCGCGAGGCTCAAGGCGCCCAACTCGCAGCTCGGCTACCAGATCCTGTCGTACGCACAGCAGAAGCAGTGTCCGCACAACCAGAACCTGGTGGCGATCCTCGGCAAGAAGCAGCTGCAGATCGAGGGGACCGGGGCCGAGCGCACCGACGTCGTCATCGACGCCAAGTACCAGAAGCTCAACGCGATCCGCGCGGACGGCTCCGACGGCATCTACTTCAAGAACTTCACCGCCCAGCGCACCACGTTCAACTCGCTGTACGTGCTCGCGCAGGACGGCTTCGTCATCGACGACGTCCTCACCCGGTGGAACGACGAGTACGGCTTCCTCACCTTCGCCAGTGACCACGGGCTGTACAAGAACTGCGAGTCGTACGGCAACGGCGACTCCGGCATCTATCCCGGCAGCGCGTCGGACATCAACGACGGTTACGGCTATGACGTACCGCGCTACTCGATCGAGATCACCGGCTGCCGCAGCCACCACAACATGGTCGGCTACTCCGGCACCGCGGGCGACTCCGTCCACGTCCACGACAACGAGTTCGACCACAACATGGGCGGCGCCTCGATGGACAGCGCCTTCCCGGGCCACCCGGGACTCCCGCAGAACCATGCGCGCTTCGAACGCAACCTGATCCACGACAACAACGCCGACTACTACCCGTACGTCGCCGACGGCACCTGCGCCAAACCGCCCGTGGAGCGAGGCTACGAGGACGGCGTCGTCTGCCCGCAGATCTCCATGCCGCCGGGCACCGGCATCATCACCGCGGGCGGCAACTGGAACATCTACGAGAACAACTGGATCTACGGACAGCGGCGCGCCGCCTTCTTCCTGAGCGCCGTCCCCGCCTTCATCCGCGGCGAGAACGCCCTCGCGAAACAGACCGACACCTCGCACCACAACCGGTACGCGGGCAACCACCTCGGCACGGACAAGGCGGGCCGCTCCCGGCCCAACCGCGCCGATGTGTGGTGGGACGGCCAGGGCGACGGCAACTGCTGGCAGTCGGACACCGGACCCTCCACACCGCGCTCGCTGCCCGAGTGCGGGGCGGCGCGCGGCGCGGTCTCGGGCCGCACCGATCGGCTCATGGGCGAACCGGTCAAGATCGCCCAGTTGCTGGTCTGCGCCGACTACAACGTGCAGGCGCGTCGGCTGCCGGCCGGCTGCGACTGGTACGGCGCGCACGGCATCGAGCGCATCGAGGTGCAGATCGCGCTGAGTGCCGCCCTGGTGCTCGTACTGGTCGGCGGGGTGCTGTGGTGGCGGCTGCTGCGGCACAGCCGGCTCGCCACAGCGGCCACGCTGCTCGGCGGGATCGGCCTCGGGCTGGATGTGGCCGGTGCGACGACGGGCCTCGCCTCCTCCTATCTGCCTGCGGTGGCGCTGCTGCTGACCGGGGCGTGGTGGACCGGCATCGGGCTCGTGCTGCGCGGCGAGCGGCCCGGACTGGGCTGGACCACGATGGTGCTGGGCGCCCTGACACTGCTCGACGCCTTCGACAAGGCTGTCCTGATGATCCCGTGGATCCCGGTCGGCCCGGCCTGGGTACGCGGCCTCGTCGGCGTCGTCTGGGTGGTGTGGGCGGTGGCGGCTTCGGCGCGGCACAGCGAAAGGGCGGCCGGAGAGGGAGCGGACCGGGGGCCGGACGCGGACGCCCGTGCGGCAGGCACACGGGACGGCGGCGGGACGGGGGCCGGTGCGGGTGCACGGTCCGGACCGGCGGATTCCGGGCCGGGCACGGATTCCGGGTCCGACCGGCGCGCGGGGCCGGACGGGGGCCGGTCATGAAGCGCTTCCCCAGCCCCCTGCGGCTCAACACGCTCAACAGGCGCGCGGCTTTCCCCCGCATCGCCGTCGCCCTCCTCACCGCGGGCACCCTCGCGTTCGGTGCGACTGCCTGCGGCGGACGGGCGACCACCCACCACCGGCCCGGCACCAGCCATGAGCAGGCCGTCGGCAGCGTCGGCCGGCTCCTCACCGCCGACGACGGATCAGGCCACCGGCTCCGGCAGATCGGCGCCGAGGGCGCCCCCGCGGTGACCGTCGCCGTACGGCCGGACTCCGAGGACGGATGGAACGTCCATCTCTCCGTACGGAACTTCAGGTTCACCCCGGACAGCGTCGGAGGCGCGGCGCTCCTCGGACGCGGCCACGCCCGACTCCTCCTGGACGGTCACCCACTGGCCCGGCTGTACGGCCCCTGGTACCACCTCCCGAGCTCCCTCGTCCGCGCTGCGGGCGGCGGCCGCACCCTCACGGCCCGGCTGTACGCCGACGACCACACCGCCTGGGCCGTGCACTCCACACCGATTCAGGCCACCACCCCACTCACCGCCACGGCTTCCGTCGGCACGCCCGCCGAGCCCCGTCCCGACCGGACTCTGGAGATCGCCATCTCGCACGGCAAGGTCAGCCCCGCTCCCGGCCGCACCGAGCTCAAGAAGGGGCAGCGCATCGAGTTGCGCATCCGCACCGACCGCGCGGACACCCTCCACGTCCACGGCTACGACAAGGAAGCGCGTCTGCCCGCCGGGCGGACCACCACCCTCACCCTCACCGCCGACCGCACCGGACTCTTCGAGGTCGAGACCCATGAGTCCGATCTGCTCCTGACCCAGCTCGTCGTGCGGTGAGGGTCCTCGCGCACGGCATCGGCTCCCAGCACGACCTGCCACTGTCCCCCTTCTACGCATTCGCCGGTGCTTTCGCCGCCCTCTTCGTCTCCTTTCTCGCCCTCGGCCTGCTCTGGTCCGGCTCCCGGTTCCGCGGCGACCGGGCGGGCCGTCCGCTTCCGGTCGCCCTCCAGCGCCTTGCCGACGCCCGCCCCGCCCGTGCGGTCGCGCGCGTCCTCGGCCTGGCCGCCGCCCTGTTCGTCCTCCTCCATCTCCTCCTCGGGCCGGACGGGCCGGAGCGCAACCCGGCCCCGGGCGCCGTCTATGTGCTCCTCTGGGTCGGGCTCGTCCCCGCCTCGCTCCTCCTCGGTCCCGTCTGGCGACTCCTCAACCCCCTGCGCACGCTCCACCTTCTCGTCTGCCGCGCACTCGGCCGGGACCCGGATGCGGGCCGCCCCCTCCTCGTACACCTCGGTCTGTGGCCCGCCGCGGCCGGACTCCTCGCCTTCACCTGGCTCGAACTCGTCGCCCCCGACCCCGCGTCGTCCACCGCCCTCCTCCTCTTCTTCGGGCTCCACGGCGTGGTCCACCTCGCGGGCGCGGCCCGCCACGGCGCCCGCTGGTTCGAGCACGCCGACGCCTTCGAGGTCTACTCCGGCCTGCTCGCCCGGCTCTCGCCCCTCGGCCGCCGGCCCGCCGACCGCCGACTCGTCCTGCGCTCCCCGTTCAACGGACTCGACGCCGTCCCGCAGACCGCCGGTCTCGTCGCCACCGTCTGCGTCATGCTGGGCTCCACCGCCTACGACGGCTTCTCCGACGCCCCCTCGTGGATCACCACCGTCCAGACCTCACCCCTGGGCCGCACCACGGCGGCCACGCTCGGACTGCTCGCCGCCGTCACCCTCGTCGCCGCCCTGTATGCCCTCTGCGCCGGTGCCACCCGTCTGATCTCCGGTCAACTCCGCCACCCCCTCACCGCCTTCGCGCACTCGCTCGTCCCGATCGCCCTCGGCTATCTCGTCGCCCACTACTTCACACTCTTCGTCATCGAAGGACCACGTACGGTCATGATGGCGCTCGGCACTGACAACCCGGTGCCGCCCGAACCGCCCCTGGCCCCCGGCGGCCTCGCCACGCTCCAGGTCGCCGCGATCGTCATCGGGCACGTCCTCGGCGTGGTCGCCGCCCACGACCGGTCCGTCCGTCTCTTCCCGCCCGCCCGCGCCGTCGCGGGGCAACTCCCCCTGCTGGCCCTGATGATCGCGTACACCATCGGCGGGCTGACCCTGCTCCTCGCCTGACCGCAGGCGCGCACCCGCACCTCCCGCAGAGGAGAGCCACGGCATCATGGAGCCCGTGCCCCATGCGAATACGAACCTCCGCCGTGCCCCCGTGCAGCAGCGAAGCGCCGAACGCCTCGCCCGGATACTCGACGCGTGCGCCGAACTCCTCGACGAGACCGGTTACGAGATGCTCTCCACCCGGGCCGTCGCCGCCCGCGCGGAAGTCCCGATCGGATCCGTCTACCGGTTCTTCTCCAACAAGCGCGCCCTCGCCGACGCCCTGGCCCGGCGCAACCTGGACAGCTACGCGGAGCGCATCACCGGCCGCCTGGCCACCATCCCGGCCGCCGACTGGCGCAGCGCCATCGACGCCGTGCTCGACGAATACCTGGAGATGAAGCGCTCCGTCCCCGGCTTCGCCCTCGTCGACTTCGGCGCCCCGGCCCCCGTGGACGACCCGGCCTCCGACGCCAACCACCGGGTTGCGGACCGGCTCGCCCAGCTGCTCTCCGGCCATCTGGGGCGCACCCCTGACGAGGATCTGCTCCGGTCGATCCTGGTCTGCGTCGAAGCCGCCGACGCGCTCCTGCGACTCGCTTTCCGCACGGACCCGTCGGGCGATCAGGCGATCGTCGGCGAGACGCGTGTCCTGATCCAGGCGTACCTGGCGCGGGTCCTGGACTGAACCCGGCCCCGCACGGCACCTCGTCCCACGAGTACGTCACCGCATCGCACCCCGCTACGCCGGCATCCGGCGGCCCCTGCCCGGCAACATCGCCGCGACAACACCTCCCCATCATGCGTACCGGTCGGTATGCTCGGCCGTGCTTGCCCACGTTCGCGTGCCACCGCCGTTGCCGCCCCGGGGAGGGCCCATGCCGCACGACTCCAGCAGTTCCGGCGAGTCCCGTACCGCCCTGCGCGTCTGTCCCCTGTGCGAAGCCACCTGCGGGCTCACCCTCACCATCGAGGGGACACGGGTCACCGGCGCCCGCGGCGACCGGGACGACATCCTCAGCCAGGGCTTCATCTGCCCCAAGGGCGCCTCCTTCGGTGGGCTGGACGCCGACCCCGACCGGCTCCGCACCCCTCTCGTCCGTAGGAACGGCGTGCTGCAGGAAGCCAGTTGGAGCGAGGCGTTCGACGCGATCGCCGCCGCCCTCCCCGCACTGAGCGCGCAGCACGGGCAGCAGGCCGTCGGGCTCGTCCTCGGCAACCCGAACGTGCACACCATGGCCGGCGCGCTCTACCCGCCCGCCCTGCTCGCCGCGCTCCGCACCCGGGCCTTCTTCACCGCGAGCACCCTCGACCAGATGCCCAAGCACGTCTCCAGCGGACTGCTCTTCGGCGACCCGAACGCCATCGCGGTGCCGGACCTCGACCGCACCGGCCATCTGCTGCTCCTCGGCGCCAACCCGCTGGAATCCAACGGCAGTCTCTGCACGGCACCCGACTTCCCGGGCAAGCTCAAGGCGCTGCGGCGTCGTGGCGGCACCCTCACCGTCGTCGACCCGCGCCGCACCCGCACCGCCCGCCTCGCCGACCGGCATGTCGCCATCCGCCCCGGAGCCGACGCCCTCCTGCTCGCGGCACTCACCCACGTGCTCTTCGAGGAGAAGCTCACCGACCCCGGCGCGCTCGCCGACCATCTCGCAGGAATCGACGAAGTAGCCGAGGCCGTCCGGGAGTTCACGCCAGAGGCGGTTGCCGGGGCGTGTGACGTGGACGCCGCGACCATCCGTACGATCGCCCGCGAGCTGGCCGCCGCCCCCACGGCCGCCGTCTACGGGCGCATCGGCAGTTCCACCGTCGCGCACGGCACCCTCGCCAGCTGGCTCGTCGACGTCCTCAACATCCTCACCGGCAACCTCGACCGCCCCGGTGGCGCCCTCTTCCCGCTCTCCGCCACCTCCCGCGCTCCCCGGCCCGCCGCTCCCGGCAAGGGCTTCACCCTCGGACGGTGGGCGAGCCGCGTCTCCGGACATCCCGAGGCCAAGGGCGAACTGCCCCTCGCCGCCCTGGCCGAGGAGATCGAGACCCCGGGGGAGGGACGGATCCGCGCCCTGATCGTCCTCGCCGCCAACCCCGTACTCTCCGCACCCGACGGCGACCGCCTGGACCGGGCGCTCGGCGAGCTGGACTTCATGGTGAGCGTCGACCCCTACCTCAACGAGACCTCGCGCCACGCCCATGTGGTGCTGCCCCCGCCGCCGCCCTCGCAGAGCGCCCACTTCGACTTCGCGTTCAACGCGCTCGCCGTGCGCAACCAGGTCCGCTACACCCGTCCCGCCGTCCCGCTCGGCGACGGCCTGATGGACGAGAGCGAGATCCTCGCGCGGCTCGTCCTCGCCGTCTCCGGGATGCACGGAACGGACGCGTCCGCCGTCGACGCGACGATCATCGACCGGGTGCTGTCCAAGGCCGTCGCCGATCCGCTCTCACCCGTGCACGGCCGAGTCCCCGCCGAACTGGCCGCCGCGCTCACCGGCCGCACCGGACCGGAACGCCGGCTCGACCTGATGCTCCGCCTCGGCCCGTACGGTGAAGGCTTCGGTGCCGACCCCGACGGCCTCACCCTGGACCGGCTGCTCGCCCACCCGCACGGCATCGACCTCGGCCCGCTCCGGCCCCGCATCCCACAGGTCCTGACCACCCGCAGCGGCCGCATCGAACTCCTCCCCGCGCCGATCGCCGCCGACCTGCCGCGGCTCCGCAGCGCCCTCGCCCACCGGCCGGGAGCCGACGCGCTCGTCCTCGTCGGCCGCCGCCATCTGCGCTCCAACAACAGCTGGATGCACAACGTCGCCGCGCTGGGCGGCGGTACGAACGTCTGCACCCTCCAGATGCACCCGGCCGACGCGGCCCGGCTCGGCCTCGCGGACGGCGCCGCCGCCACGATCACTGCGGCCGGCGGCGCACTGACCGCACCCGTGGAGATCACCGAGGGCGTACGGGCCGGTGTGGTGAGCCTCCCGCACGGATGGGGACACGACCGGCCCGGCACCCGGATGTCCGTCGCCTCCGTGGTCCCCGGCGTCAACGTCAACCAGCTCCTCGACGGCACTCTGCTCGACCCGCTGTCCGGCACCGCCGTTCTCAACGGCATCCCCGTCGCGGTGGCCCCCAGTGCCGCACCAAGTCGCTGACCTGGGGTTTTGCTCGTATTGCTCACGTGTCAACGTCTTGTTAACGCTACGAGGGGCGACCTAACGTCATCCGGACCGCCGACTCCGGTGGGAGTTCAAGGGTGAACGATAGGTATCCCACATGCTGACAATCCTCGGCTTTGCCATGATTGCGACCTTTCTGGTCCTGATCATGATGAAGAAGATGTCGCCGATCGCGGCGCTGGTCCTGATCCCCGCACTGTTCTGTGTCGCCGTCGGGAAGGGGGCCGAGCTCGGCGACTACGTGATCGACGGCGTGGGCAATCTCGCGCCGACCGCCGCGATGCTGATGTTCGCCATCGTCTACTTCGGTGTGATGATCGACGTCGGTCTCTTCGATCCGATCGTCCGGGGCATCCTGCGCTTCTGCAAGGCCGACCCGATGCGGATCGTCGTCGGTACGGCGGTTCTCGCCGCGATCGTCTCGCTGGACGGCGACGGCTCCACCACCTTCATGATCACCGTCTCGGCGATGTACCCGCTCTACAAGCGCCTCAAGATGAGCCTGGTCGTGATGACCGGTGTCGCCGCCACGGCCAACGGTGTGATGAACACCCTGCCCTGGGGCGGTCCCACCGCCCGCGCCGCCACCGCGCTCAAGCTGGACGCGGGCGACATCTTCGTCCCGATGATCCCCGCGCTCGGCGTCGGACTGCTCGCGGTCATCGCCCTCGCGGTCGTCCTCGGCCGGCGCGAGCGCAAGCGGCTGGGCATCCTCACCCTCGACGAGGCCGTGGCCCAGGAGCCCGAGACCGTCCTCGTCGGCGCGGGAGCCGGCGGCGGCGACCGCACCCGCAAGGCGTCCGGCGGAGCGGGTACGGGCGCCGATGCCGAGCGCACCACGGTGGCCCACGACGGCGATGCGGACGACGACGAGGGCTTCAAGGGTCTCGACCCGAACCGTGCCACCCTGCGGCCCAAGCTCTACTGGTTCAACGCCGGGCTCACTGTCGCCCTCCTCACCGCGATGATCATGGAACTGATGCCGATCCCGGTGCTCTTCCTGCTCGGTGCCGCGCTCGCCCTCACCGTCAACTTCCCCCACATGTCCGACCAGCGGGCCCGCATCGCGGCCCACGCCGACAACGTCCTCAACGTCTCCGGCATGGTCTTCGCCGCCGCAGTCTTCACCGGTGTGCTCTCCGGTACCGGCATGGTCGAGCACATGGCGGACTGGCTCGTCGGCGCGATCCCGGACGGCATGGGCCCGCACATGGCGCTCGTCACCGGCATCCTGAGCATTCCGCTCACCTACTTCATGTCCAACGACGGCTTCTACTTCGGCGTCGTCCCCGTGCTCGCCGAGGCCGGTGCCGCCCACGGTGTCTCCCCGCTGGAGATCGCCCGCGCCTCCCTGGTCGGCCAGCCGCTGCACATGTCGTCCCCGCTGGTCCCCGCGGTCTACGTGCTCGTCGGCATGGCGAAGGTCGAATTCGGCGACCACACCAGGTTCACCGTCAAATGGGCCGCGGTCACCTCCCTGGTGGTGCTCTGCGCCGGCCTCCTCTTCGGCATCATCTGATCATGACCGACACGACCGAGCCCGGCAGGAGCTGGCTGCTGCGCCTCGTCATCGCCTTCGCCTTCGCGCAGGGGGCGGTGTCGATGGCGCGGCCCGCCGTCTCCTACCGGGCTCTCTCGCTCGGCGCGGACGAGCGCGCCATCGGCGTGATCACCGGGGTGTACGCGCTGCTGCCGCTCTTCGCCGCCGTCCCGCTCGGACGCCGGACGGACCATGGCAGGTGCGCACCTCTGCTGCCCCTCGGTGTCGTCCTGATCGCGGGCGGCTGCGCCCTCAGCGGTACGTCGGGCTCCCTCCCGGCGCTCGCGGCGTGGAGCGGTGTGATGGGGCTCGGCCACCTCTGCTTCGTCATCGGCGCCCAGTCGATCGTCGCGCGGCAGTCCTCCGCGGCCGAACAGGACCGCAACTTCGGCCACTTCACCATCGGTGCCTCCCTCGGCCAGCTCATCGGGCCGATCGCCGCGGGGTACGTCATCTCCGAACGGGACGGTGCCCTGGCCCGTACGAGCGCACTCGCCCTGGTCGTCTCGGCGGCCGTCGCCGCCGCGTCGTTCGTCTCGCTCCGGCGCATCGAGCACCGCACCGCGCCCGGCGCCCGCGCGGCGGCCCGGGCCGACAAGGTGCCCGTCGGCCGCATCCTGCGTACCCGCGGTGTTCCGGCCGGCATCTTCATCAGCCTCGCCGTGCTCTCCGCGACCGACATCCTCACCGCCTATCTGCCGGTCGTCGGCGAGCACCGCTCCATCGCCCCCGCCACCATCGGCCTGCTGCTCAGCCTGCGGGCCGCCGCCACCATCGCCTGCCGTCTGGTGATGACGCCGATGCTGCGCGTCCTGGGCCGTACGACGCTGCTCACGGCGACCTGTCTGCTGGCCGGTCTGCTCTGCGCGGGCATCGCCCTGCCGGTCCCCGTCTGGGCGCTCGCCACGATGCTGGCCGTGCTCGGCTTCTGTCTCGGCGTCGGCCAGCCGCTGTCGATGACCACCGTCGTCCAGGCGGCCCCGGCGGAGGCACGCTCCACCGCGCTGGCCCTCCGGCTGACCGGCAACCGGCTCGGCCAGGTCGCGGCCCCCGCGTCCGCCGGTGCGATCGCGGGCGTCGCGGGCACCGCCGCGCCGTTCGTGATGCTGGGTGCGCTTCTCCTCGCGGCGGCGGGGCTGGGGATCCGCGGAGGGCGTGCCCGTACGGCCGGCGCGGCCCCGGTCGTGTCCGGGTCACGGCCCGGAAATCCCTCGTTGAACCGGAATCGCGCCTGACACTTCCGGCTCATCCACCCCAGTACTGCACAACCTTTGCACGAGTCATTCCCACCACCCCGACCGGTGGGCTAATTTCAGCGCACTGCAGCCGCTCCCCACCGCGCCACTTCACCAGCCACCCGGGCGGAACCACATGACTCGCGCGATCTCCCTGCACAACGTCAGCAAGGCGTACGGACGGTCCCCACGTGCCGTCGACCGCTTCTCGCTCTCCATCGACCCCGGCGAATTCGTCGTCCTGCTGGGCCCGTCGGGGTGCGGCAAGTCGACCGTGCTCCGCATGATCGCCGGCCTGGAGGAGATCACCGAGGGCGAGCTCCTGCTCGACGGCGAACCGGCCAACGACATAGAGCCCCGCGAACGCGGCATGGCCATGGTTTTCCAGAATTTCGCGCTCTACCCGACCATGACCAACCGGGCCAACATCGGTTTTCCGCTGAAGCTGGAGAACCCGCGCCAGGACAACAGGGAGCGCATCGAGAACACGGCCAGGCTGCTCGGCATCGAAAGCGTCCTCGACCGCTACCCCGGCCAGCTCTCCGGCGGTGAGCGCCAGCGCGTCGCCATGGGGCGGGCCATCTCGCGCCAGCCCTCCGCGTTCCTGATGGACGAGCCGCTCTCCAACCTCGACGCGAAGCTGCGCAACCATCTGCGGGCCGAAATATCGCAGCTCACCAGGGAGTTGGGCGTCACCACCGTCTATGTGACGCATGATCAGTCCGAGGCGATGTCCCTCGGCGACCGGGTCGCCGTGATGCGTGGCGGACGGCTGCAGCAGGTCAGCCCGCCGCGCGAGGTCTACGCCCTGCCGGAGAACGTCTTCGTCGCCGCGTTCATCGGCACCCCGCGCATCAACCTCCTCCAGGCCGTCGTCCACGCCCCCCTCGAAGGGCGCATGTCGATCGACCTCGGCCGCCAACGGCTGCCGCTGCCCGAACCGCTCAGCCCCGACCACCAGTTGCTCCGCATCCAGCAGGGTCGCCAGATCATCGTCGGACTGCGCTCGGAGGCGGCCAGAATCGCCGCGCCCAGCCAGGCCCGCCCCGGCGAGGTCGCACTGAGCGGCATCGTCGAGCACGTCGAGTACCAGGGCCACGAAGCGCTGGTCCACCTCAACACCGGGTCACAGCCCACCGTGGTGCCCGACCTCGAATCGGCCCGCCCGGGCCGGGCCGCCCCGCGCCGCCGCCGCGCCGCCGGTGGTGCCGGATCGCGCGGTGGAGTCGGCGTCCTGGAACGGCTGAGGGAACGCGCCACCGGCCACATCAGCGGCCCCGTCGTCACCCTCGACGATCCGGTCCCCGATTTCGAGCAGCCCGCCACCCGCAGCCCCGACCGCCCCGCGATCACGTCCAGCGACCTCGTCGTCCGTACCGGCCCCGACATGCGGCTGCGCATCGGCGGACAGGTCCCGCTCCTGGTCGACCTCGCGCATCTGTACGTCTTCGACCACTACGGCCGCCGGATCTGCCCCCTGCCCAAGGACATTCCGGGCCTCGACGTGTAGCCCGTCTCCGCAGGACCGGTCCGCGCGGACCGGGACGGTTGACCTCAAGTCCGCTGGAGGTCGTACGTTCCTTCCATGAGTATGGAAGCCACCGCGTGGACGCAGCTCCACAACGTCATGACCGCGCAGCAGGACCGCCGCCCCTTCGACCGCACCACCTTGCGGCGCATCGCCGCGTTCGCCCGCCCGCACCGGCGCCGGGTCGCCCTGTTCCTGGCGCTGAGCGTGGCGACCGCGCTGCTCGCGGTCGCCACCCCCGTCCTTGCCGGGCACGTCGTGAACGCGATCGTGACCGGCAAGGAGGCGGGGACCGTCACGCGGCTGGCCGTGCTCATCGCCGTGATCGCCGTCGCGGAGGCGGGACTCGGGCTGGCCGGCCGCTGGCTGTCGGCGACCCTCGGTGAAGGGCTGATCCTCGACCTGCGGACCGCCGTCTTCGACCATGTGCAGCGCATGCCGATCGCGTTCTTCACCCGTACCCGCACCGGCGCGCTCGTCAGCCGCCTCAACAACGACGTCATCGGGGCCCAGCGCGCCTTCAGCAACACCCTGTCGGGCGTCGTCAGCAACGTGGTCACACTGCTTCTCACCCTCGGCGTGATGCTCAGCATCTCCTGGCAGATCACCGTACTCGCGCTGGTCCTGCTGCCGGTGTTCGTGCTGCCCGCACGCCGGATGGGAACGCGGATGGCGAGACTCCAGCGCGAAGCCGCGGCCCACAACGCCGCGATGGGCACCCGGATGACCGAGCGCTTCTCCGCGCCCGGCGCGACCCTGGTCAAACTCTTCGGCCGGCCCGCCGACGAGTCTGCCGAATTCGCCGCCAGGGCGGGCCGCGTACGGGACATCGGGGTCCGCACGGCCATGGCCCAGTCCGCGTTCATCACGGCGCTCACCCTGGTGTCGGCGCTGGCACTCGCCCTGGTCTACGGGCTCGGCGGGTACTACACGCTGCGCGGCCGACTGGATGCCGGAGAGGTCGTCGCGCTCGCCCTTCTGCTGACCCGGCTGTACGCGCCCCTCACCGCTCTCGCCGGAGCACGCGTCGAGGTGATGAGCGCGCTCGTCAGCTTCGAGAGGGTCTTCGAGGTCCTCGACCTCAAGCCGCTCATCGAGCAGAAGCCGGATGCGCGGGCGGTACCGGAGGGGCCGGTGTCCGTGGAGTTCGACAACGTGCGCTTCGGCTACCCGTCCGCCGACAAGGTCTCCCTCGCCTCGCTCGAGGACGTCGCCACCCTGGACACCCGGGGCGGTACCGAGGTGCTGCGCGGGATCTCCTTCCGCGCCGGACCCGGCCAGACGGTGGCCCTGGTCGGATCGTCCGGCGCGGGCAAGTCGACCATCGCCCAGCTGCTGCCCCGGCTGTACGACACGGACGAGGGTTCCGTACGCATCGGCGGCATCGACGTACGCGACCTGACCGCCGACACCCTGCGCGACACGCTCGGCATGGTCACCCAGGACGGCCACCTCTTCCACGAGTCGGTCCGCGCCAACCTCCTCCTCGCCCGCCCCGGGGCCACCGAGGAGGACCTCTGGGACGCACTGCGCCGCTCGCGGCTGGACGGCCTGGTCGCCGCGCTGCCCGACGGCCTCGACACCGTCGTCGGCGAACGCGGCTACCGGCTCTCCGGCGGCGAACGCCAGCGGCTCACCATCGCCCGGCTGCTGCTGGCCCGCCAGCGTGTTGTGATCCTCGACGAGGCCACCGCCCACCTGGACAACACTTCCGAGGCGGCCGTCCAGGAGGCCCTGGCCGAGGCGCTCCAGGGACGCACCGCGGTGGTGATCGCCCACCGGCTCTCCACCGTACGGGCCGCGGACCTCATCCTCGTCGTGGAGAACGGGCAGATCGTGGAGCGGGGTACCCACGACGAACTCCTTACCGAAGGAGGCCGGTACGAGGAGCTCTACCGCACCCAGTTCGAGCGTCCGGGCGCGGAGCCGGCGGAGCTCGGCTGACAGGCGGGGCCGCCGGTGCCGAGGGTCAGCCGGGGAATCCCGGACGGGTGGCCCAGTCTGCCCCGGCGGCCTGCTCCACCGCGAACGCCCCTGCCGGATAGGGGAGTTCCGCCGCGAGGGCGGCAGCCCGGCCGAACTCCTCGCGCGCCTCCCGGGCCCGGCCCAGTGTGGCGAGGGCCGCCGCGTGAACCGTGCGGGCGTCGGTCGACGACAGCTGCTCGCCTGCCCTTTCGGCGCGTGCGGCCTCATCCGCCGCCAGTCGCACCGCACGCTCGGGGCGTCCCGACAGCAGCTCCGCCCACGCCAGCAGTGCGGCCGAGCCGGGACCGCTGTCGTCGGCCGGCAGGGCCAGAGCCTCCCGCGGGCGGCCCGCGCGCACCAGGAGTTCGGCCTGCGCCGTCCGTACCTCGTACACCGCCTGCCGGTCGCCCTGCGCCTCGGCCACTTCCGCGGCGCGGGCCAGCAGCTCCGCGGCGCCCGGTTCATCCGTCCTCATCCGGAACCGGGCCAGTGCGGCCAGCGCGTACGGCGTGCACCATGCGGGCTGCCCGTCGGTCTCCCGTGCCGCGGCCTCCGCATGCTCCCGCGCCTCCGTGAACTCCCGTAGCAGCAAATGGAGTTCCGCGAGGTTGGCCCGCTCGAAGGCGACCGCGGTCGGGTCGCCGGTGTGCTCGGCGAGCCGCTGGGCCCGCCGGCCGAAGGAGACCGCCTCGGCCAGCCGGCCCGATCGCCGGGCATGCTCGCGTAGTACGGAGACGACGGTGGCCAGCAACTCCTGGTCGCCGTACGCCTCGGCATGCGGCAGGGCCAGATCGGCCGCCTCGCGGGCCTGCGCGAACCGGCCCGCGAGACCGAGCGAGGTCGCCTGCATCCCCAGGGCCCGGGCCAGCAGCCCCCGGCGTTCGCTGCCCGCGATGGCGTCCGCGGCGTCCTGCGCGGTACGGGCGGCGGTGTGCGCCGACGCATACCGGCCGGTCACGAACCGCAGGACCGCCGCCGCCAGATGGTGGGTCGCGGCGGCCAGCGGCAGGGTGCGCGGACCGGGCGGGTAGGTGCGCAGCAGCTCCTCGCCCTCGTCGGTGCCGCGGTACTTCACCAGCACCTCGGTCAGCCGGGCGGCGGCCAGCACCTGACCGTCCTCGTCGCCGCGCCGGACCATGTCGTCCAGCGCCTCGCGCAGCACCGCCGCCGCCTCCTGGTAGCGGGCCATCCGGCGCAGCACGACGGCGCGGTCGATCCGTGCCTGCGCCGCGTCTGAGGCCAACGCGTCGAGCCGGGCGGTCAGTTCGGCGTAGTAGCGGTCCGCAGTGTCATTGGCGCACAGGGCGGCCGCACGCTCGGCGGCCTGCCGCAGATAGTGGGTGGCCCGCGGGTCGTCGGCGCGGGCCAGATGCGAGGCCAGGGTGTCGACGGCGTCCGGCCTGCGCCGCAGCACCGCCTCCGCGTACGCCGAGTGCAGCTGCCGGCGACGGGCCGCGGACAGGCCGTCGTAACAGGTCAGCCGCACCAGCGGATGCCGGAACGCGAGACCGGGCATGGGCCGGCCGCCGACCACCACGGTCCGCTCCGCCACCACCGACGCCGCGACCGCCGCGTCAACGGCGTCCGTCGCTTCGGCGGACGACAGGGGCGGATGGAGCCCGTGCTCGGCCATGTCGAGCACCTCGGACAGCGCGGCGCCGCCGCCTGCCACGGAGACGGCCTCCACGACCCGGCGCGCCGCCGGTCCCAGCCGTGCCAGCCGGGCGGCCACCAGCTGCCGCACGCCCTCCGGCGCGCTGAGCGCGGCGGGGTCCGCACCCTCGTGGACGGTCCGGGCCAGTTCCAGGGCGAAGAGGGGGTTGCCCAGCGACAGCTCCCAGACCCGGTCGAGCCCGGTCCTGGCACCTGCGTCCGCCGCGATCGCCAGACACTGCGCACGGTCGAGCCGCCCCAACTCCAGCGTGCGGGCCAGTCCTTGACGCACCAGCCCGTCCAGCGCGGTGCGCCTGGGGTCCACCGCCGCGAACTCCTCGGCCCGGTACGTCACGGCGAACCGCCAGTCCGCGCCGGTGGCCACCGCCCGCCGGGCCAGATGACTGAGCAGCTGGTACGTCCCCGCGTCGGCGGCGTGCAGATCGTCCAGCACGAGCAGCACCGGCGCGGTGGCCGCCAGATCGCCCAGCAGCCCGGCCGTCGCCCGGAACAGCCGGTCGCGCTGTTCCTCCGGGCTGCGTTCCGCCCCCGCATCGATCTGGCCCAACGAGGGCAGCAACGAGGCGAGTTCGGGGTACTCGCCACCGATCCTGGCCCGTTCGGCGGACGGCCGGTCGGCCATCCAGGCGTCCAGTGCCTCGACGAAGGCGCCGTACGGCGTGTGGCCCTCGGCGTCATGGCCCGCGCCCCACAGCACGGTCGTCCCGTCCTCGGCCGCCCGCCGGGCCGCCTCCGCCGCCAGCCGGGTCTTGCCCACCCCGGCCTCACCGCCGACGAGGCGCACCGGGGGCCCGTCGGCGGCCAGCAGCACGCCGAGTTCATCGGCCCGGCCCCGCAGCGGCGGGCCCGGCGGGGTGCGTATCGCGGCCGGCAGCACGGGAGCGGACACGGCGGGAAGCAGGGTCGTGGACGCGTCCAGCGCGAGCAGATGCAGCTGTTCGGTGGCTGGGCCCGGGCGTACGCCGAGCTCCGCGTCGAGCGCCTCCCGGCACAGGTGGTACTGGCGCACGACCTGCCGGCGGAGCCCCTGGCGCAGATAGGCGTCCATCAGCACCCGGTGGGCACGCTCCTCGGCCGGCGCGGCGGCCACGGCACGCAACGCCACCTCGGTGGCCAATTCGGTCTCGCCGTCCGCGAGATGGGCCTCGGCGAGCGCCAGCCGTACCCGGTCGCACATCGCGGAGAGCTCCTCGCGCCGGGCCTCGGCCCAGGGTGCGTACCGGTCCTCGGGCAGCAGCTCGCCGGTGAACGCGGCGAGCGCGGCGGCCAGCGCCTCGGCCGTACCGTCGGCCAGGGCGCGCTCGGCCAGGGTTTCGGCCTCGTCGGCGTCGATCATCACGGTCTGCGGATCGAGCCGCAGCAGTGTGCCCTCGCCGGTCAGATAGGAAGAGGAGGCGCGGGGGGCCAGCTCCGGTTCCAGGGCGCGGCGGGCGGCGTGCAGGGCCACGCGCAGGCTGCCGAGCGCGGACGACGGGTCGGCGTCGGGCCAGCAGATGTCCATGGCCTGTTCGCGGTGGAGGCTGTGGCCGGGCGAGATGGCGAGGAGCTTGACGAGGGCGCGGGCGCTGGGGCGGGGCCACTTGTCGGCGAGTGGCGCACCGCCATCACGTTCCACCTTGAAGCCGCCGAAAAGGTACACACGAAGCAAAGGGGGTTCCCCGGTGGAACCTGCGTCGTGTGTGAATGCCCTGGCCATAGGGGCAGTAACTGTAATCGCTGCGGCTGTGAACGGCTGCAGGCCCCCGGGTCGAGGACTCGGGGGCCTGCGGTGACCCCGGCGGGGTCAGGGGCTACGGATCAGGACGGGTCGATCGTCGCCGTGATCGTCTGGCGCATCGCGGTGAACGGCGCGGTGAGGCCGCCGCCCTCGAGCCCCGCCGTGCGGTCGATACCGAACTCGTCGGAGTTGAGCGAGACGATCTCGTCGACGCCGTCACCGGTCAGGTCGCCGGTGAAGACGTCCTTCCCGCCCAGCGCGCCGAGGTGGACCGGGGGTACCGGGTAGTCCACGCCTGCGGTGAGGATCGACGGGTCGTACGTGCTCAGGCCGCCCTGCTCACCCGAGACGAGGATGCGCCGGCCACCGGGTCCTGTCGCGAAGGACGCCTTCTGCGAGTCACCCCAGGTGTACACCCGCGAGTCCTTGCCGTTGGGACCGAACGTGCGCAACGCCACCTGGCTGGCCATGGTCAGGCCGTCCGGCCCGGTCAGCCAGTTGCCGAGACCCCAGGGGCCGCCGCCGATGCCTTCGTGGAGCAGCTCGCCGGTGCGGCCGTCCCGGATCTGCACCAGCGTCACCAGCGCGCCAATGGAGGAATCCCTGGTGAAGGAGGTGAAGACAACCGCGTGCCCGTCGGCGTACGGAATGCCCGACGAGGCGAACGTGCCGGCCTGCAGCGGAGCCCCGTAGAGCTTGCCGTCCGTGCCGGAGCCCGGCTGCGGGGTGAACGACCAGTCGACTGCACCGGTCCTGCCATCCAGGGCGACACCACCCACCACGCTGGTGAGCATGCTGTCCCCGGTGATCTTGCTGGCGTACTGCGCGTACACCTTGCCGTCGGCGAACGACACGTCCGCGAAGACGACGTCGCCCGCGGACGCGGGCGCGGCGTACTCCCAGAGCTTCTTGCCGGAGGCGTCGTAGACGCGCACCTTGTCGGTGGCCACGACGATCTCGGCCTTGCCGTCGCCGTTGATGTCGGCGGCGGCGACGGTGCGGACGAACTGGCCGCCGCCGTCGATCTTGGTGAGGACCTTGCCCGTACGGGAGTCGAGCACCGCGGCAGCCGAGTCCGCGGCAACGATCGTCTCGTCGCGGCCGTCACCGTTGACGTCGGCCTTCACCAGCTCGTGCACCTGGCCGGGGACGGTGGCCGTCCACAGCAGCTTCGGCGTGCTGGACACCATCGAGGGGCCGTCGTAGGCGAAGACGCCGTTGGAGAGGCCGCCGAGGATCAGGTCCTGCTTCTTGTCGCCGTTGATGTCCGTGGAGACGGAGGCATAGACCGCGGAGCGCAGCGGGAGAAGGTTCTCCTGCTTGCCGCTGCCCATGTTGTACGTGCGGACGTTCTCGTTCGTGTCCACCGTGCGCAGGTGCCAGCCGTTGTTCTTGTAGAACGGCTGCGACCACATCTGCGAGACGGTCGCACCGCGCTGCTCCCAGCGCACCGAGCCGTCATTGCCCGCCAGTACGGCGAGACGGCCGTAGCGCCCGGAGCTGCGGTTGAAGGCGGTCTCGCTGTCCTTGTCGTCCTGGTAGGAGGCGATGACCTTGTGGTCGACCACCTTCAGGCCCCAAGCGGCGCCCGTGTTGTGCGAGTTGGCCGGATCGCGCTTGACGGTACGCGACCACAGCTCGCTGCCCGTGTCGCCGTCCAGGGCGCGCACGGAGTTGGTGTTCAGGTACCTGCCGGTGTAGTCCAGCGTGGCCTCGCTGACCGTGTACTCGGGCTTGGAGCCGCCCTTGAGGTCACCGATGACCAGGTCGAGCGGCACCGCGTTGATGCGCCGGTCGACGGTGGTGCGGGTGCCGTCGGCGAGCGCGTACGAGGCGATCTCGTAGACGAGGCCGTCGGTCGGGTCCGACTGCTCCAGCGCGACGATGGTCTTGCGGGCGGCGTCGTAGTGCAGCTGGCGCGAGTAGAGGCGGTTGGTCTGCTTCCACTTGACGCTGCCGTCCTTCGAGTCGAACACCATGGTGGTGCCGAACGGGGCAGCGGTGGCGCTCAGCTTGCGCTGGTCCCACGAGGCGGCGAACAGGCCGGAGTCGCCCAGCGGCTCCAGGCTCGCCCAGCCCGAGCCGAGGAAGGCGCCGGTGTCGTACGACCAGGTGTCGGAGGGGGTGAGCGCTCCGTCGGCGTACGAGAAGCGGATGCCGCTCAGCGTGGTCGTGGAGGTCTTGGGCGCGTTCAGGTTCCAGTACGGCGAGTCCGCGACGATCAGCGTCTTGCCGACCAGCTTGATGTTGTACGCACCCGTGTACAGCTTGGACCACAGCGTCTTGCCGGTCTTGCCGTCCAGGACCGTCACGAAGGTGCCGGTGGGCAGCGTGGAGCCGGGAGAGGTGAACGGACGGTAGGGGTAGGCGCCGACGCTCGCGGTGAAGACCACGTCGTCCACGCCGTCACCGGTCAGGTCACCGGTGGCGTAGCCGTCGTCGGCGGACAGCGTGGAGGGGCCGACCGCGTTGTACCCCATGGAGATGCGCGCCGGGTACGGCTCGCTCTGCCAGGGACGGACGTTGGTGACCTTCCAGTCCGTGTAGAGCGACGCGTTGTCGCGCTTCCAGACCTGCTTGCCGTCGGCGGTGAAGCGCTGGACGATGCCGAGCGCGTCGAGCGCGAAGTAGTCACCGTCGGTGCCGGCCACCGGGGTGGTGTCGACCATGGCGTAGTCGCCCTCGATGGACGACTTCGGGTTGATGGCATAGGAGCCTGCGGTCGCGTCGGCGGTGGTGCCCGTGCCGCTGGGGTCCGTGGTCGCGTCCGTGGTGGGCGCCGTGGCGGCGTCCTCACGGGTGCCGACGCCCTGCGGGTCGTACGCCTGGTCGGGCGCGTCGCCGTACGGGTTGAGCTGGGCGTTGACCGACAGGTCGGCGGCCTGGCTGTCGGTGAGCGTCAGCAGCCCGCTGTCACCGTCGTCGGCGAACGCGACGGTCGGCGCGGCACTCAGTACCAGTCCGGCTGCCACCAGGGCGGAGGCGAGGCGTACGCCTCTACGGTTGATGTTCTTCATCACGCGGCCTTCGGGGAGAAGCGGATCGCGGAGGCGTCCGTGAGGACGGACTCGTTGAGGGAGTACTGGAGGGCGTCCGTGCCGGCCTGGTTCTCGATGCCGACGGTGGCCGAACCACCGGTGCTTCCAAGGGCCTTGTACTGGAGAGTGATGGCCCCGGTCGCCTCGTCGAAGACAGCCTCGAAGGTGAGGCGTACCGACGTGTCGGAGACGAGCGCGGCGTTGTTCCAGACGATCGCGAACCTGCGGTTGCCCGTGGTGCCCGTGGTGGCCGTCTGGACACTCGACTTCTTGTCGAGCGTCAGGTCGTCCCAGAACGCGGCCACGATGCCGTCGGGCTGATCGGCCAGGGGCAGCGCGGTGTTGGCGTAGTCGCCGAGTCGCGGCGCCAGGAAGTTCACCAGTCCGTTGGTGGTGACACCGGCGCTGGTGTACGAGACTCCGTAGTACGTCACCGCGAACGGCAGGGCGACGGACTTGGCGTTCTCGTCACCGGACAGGTCGACCTTGGTCTGGCCGCTGATCCAGCTGTACGCACCGGGGGTGCAGGAGTACGTGCCGGCCGCGTCGGTGCGCGGCGGCAGGGAGGCCGTGACGGTCTCGTTGCCGTCGACGGTCAGCGCGCCGGACCAGGTGCCGTTGCACATCACCGGGGCGGCGGGCATGGCCGACAGGTGGAAGGAGCCCTCGGCGACGGACGGGAAGGTGTACGTGCCGTCGGCGCCGGTGGTGACCGGGGCGAGGGGCGCGTCCGTGAACTTCACCGTGGCGCCCTTGAGGGGCTTGCCCGAGACGTCGAGGACCGTACCGGAGACGGAGTGGTGCGCGACGGCGGTCAGCGGCAGGTCGAGCGTCATCGTCTCGCCGACGGTGATGGTGACCGTGTCCGTGCGGGTGGCGAAGCCGTAGCTGGTGGTGGTGACGGTGTACTCACCGGCGGGCAGGTGCAGCCTGTACGCACCCTTGGTGTCGGTGACGACCGACCGCTGGAAGTCGGCGTTCTGCGCGGTCACGGTGGCGTTCGGCGCCGCGCCCGTGGCCTGGTCCGTCACGGTGCCGGAAAGGGTGCCGGCGGAGCGCGGGGAGTCGGCGATCGACGCCAGGATGTCCAGCTTTCCGCTGCCCCAGACGTTGTTCATGGCCGCGGTGCCACCGCAGTGCGTGTCGTCGACGTCGACGGAACCCTCGTCGAGGAGCGCCCGGGTCTCGTCGATGTTCCCGATCAGCGACGGGGCCGCGGACCACAGGAGCGCGACGGCGCCCGCGACGTGCGGGGTGGCCATGGACGTACCGGAGATGGTGTTGTACGAGCTGCCCGGCCACGTCGAGCGGATGCTGACGCCCGGCGCGGAGATGTTCGGCTTCATCGAACCGTCGAAGGCGGAGGGGCCGAAGCCCGAGAAGCGGGCGATCTTCCCGGTGGAGTCGTACGCACCGACACCGTACGAGTCGGCCTGCGAGCCCGGAGCGTGCCCGGTCGAGCAGGTGGTGCCGTCACCGTCGTTGCCCGAGGCGAAGGCCTCGAAGATCCCGGCGGCGTTCCAGGCCTGGACGATGTCCTGGTAGAAGTTCGTGTCGCCGCCGCCCCAGGAGTTGTTGACGATGTCGGGGGCGAGGTCGGGGCGCGGGTTCTGACCGTTGTGGTCGGTCGGCGCCAGGATCCACTGACCGGCGGCGAGCAGATTGTCGTCCGCGCACCGGTCGGTCTCGCAGCCCTTGGCGGCTATCCACTTGGCTCCGGGTGCGACACCGACCCCGCCCTGGCCCACCATGGTGCCCATGGTGTGGGTGCCGTGACCGTTGTTGTCACAGGGCGCGCTGGTCGGGCACTGGCCCGTCGGGTCGTACCAGTTGTAGTCGTGGTTGAAGGTGCCGTCCCCCAGGTTGCCCCGGTAGTTGCCCACCAGGCTCGGGTGGTCGAACTGCACACCCGAGTCGACGCTGGCGATGACGATGCCCTCGCCGCGGTCGTTGTACTGGTCCCAGACCTGGTCGGCCTTGATGTCCTTGACGCCCCACTCGGGGGTGACCGCCGTCGCACCGGAGTCGGCGTCGATCTCGGTGCCCGGAGTCGTGGTCGCCTCGAGCTTGTCGAGCTGGTAGGACCGCTCCTTGACGAGGCTCGCGACGTCCGCCCGCTTGGCCAGCTCGTCGACGAGCTTCTGGTCACCGGTCACCTTGACGGCGTTGGTGATCCAGAACGACTCGTAGCCGACCTTCTCCTTGTCGAGGAAGGCGGAGAGCGACTTCTGCGAGCTGTTCGCCTCGGCGCGCAGCGCGGTGTAGGCGGCCTGCGCCTTCTCCTTGTGCGAGTGCTTGCCCTTGGCGGCCGACAGGTCTGCCTGCTGCTTCAGTACGACGAAGAAGGTCGACTCCTTGCCCTTCGCGACGGCGTCGCGCAGAGCGGAGTCGATCTTGCCGGCACCGATGCCGCTGCCGGACCCGGCAGCGGCATCGGTGCCCGTTTGGGCGAAGGCGGGGGCAGGACCGATGAGGACGGCCGCCGCCGTGATCGCGGCCGCCGCCCACGCGGCGGTTCTGCGCCGGGGAGATAGGGGCAGTTGCATGGGAGTGCTCCTCCTGGGTGGTACGGGGGAGCCCGCACCGGACCGCGACTACGGGGGAGTGCGGAGGAGGCGGGCTGATCCCGGACGCTAGGAGGAGGCCGTTACTGGCGAATTACTGGAGCTCGGAAGCGCCGGCGGACGAACAGCGGCGGAACGTCGCACGGACCGCCGGGGCACCGGCGGACAGACTGCCGGACGGATTGCCGGACGGATTGCCGGACCAGGCGTGACCGGCGTCTCTGGCATGTGAAAACTAACGGCGCTAGTTTGGGCGCGGACGACATCGTCCGTACCCAGGCCCGGGAGGAACAGCCATGAAGGCCCACGACGGCATGTACATCGGCGGGGAGTGGCGGCCCGCCGCAGGACGGGACACGATCGCGGTCGTGAACCCGGTGGACGAGCAGGTCATCGCCCATGTCCCGGCCGGAACGGCCGAGGACGTCGACGCCGCGGTACGGGCCGCCCGCGCCGCGTTCCCCGGCTGGGCCGCCACCCCGCCCGCCGAACGCGCCGCACGGATCGCCGCCCTGCGCGATGTCCTGGTGGCCCGCCAGGACGAGATCGCCGCCACCGTCACCGCCGAACTGGGCGCACCGCTCCCGCTGTCGCAGGCGGTGCATGCGGGTGTGCCGATCCTGGTCGCCGGTTCGTACGCCGAACTCGCCGCCTCGTACCCCTTCGAGGAGAAGCACGGCAACTCCACCGTCCTGCTGGAGCCCGTCGGTGTCGTCGGGGCGATCACCCCGTGGAACTACCCGCTGCACCAGATCGTCGCCAAGGTGGCTCCGGCGCTCGCGGCCGGCTGCACGATCGTGCTCAAGCCCGCCGAGGACACCCCGCTGACCGCGCAGCTCTTCGCCGAGGCCACCGAGGAGGCCGGCCTGCCCGCCGGTGTCTTCAACCTGGTCACCGGTCTCGGCCCGGTCGCCGGACAGGCCCTCGCCGCGCACGAGGACGTCGACCTGGTGTCGTTCACCGGCTCCACCGCCGTCGGGAAGCAGATCGGCGCCACCGCGGGCGGCGCGGTCAAGCGCGTCGCGCTGGAGCTCGGCGGCAAGTCCGCCAACGTCATCCTGCCCTCGGCCGATCTGGCCAAGGCTGTCAACGTGGGCGTCGCCAACGTGATGTCCAATTCCGGCCAGACGTGCAGCGCCTGGACCCGGATGCTCGTCGACGGCGAGCGCTACGAGGAAGCCGTCGCTCTCGCCGCCGCGGCCGTCGCCAAGTACGTACCGGGGGAGCGGGTCGGCCCCGTCGTCAACGCCAAGCAGCAGGCCCGGGTGCGCGGTTACATCGAGAAGGGCATCCAGGAGGGCGCCCGGCTCGTCGCCGGAGGCCCCGAGGCCCCGCTCCCGGCCGGGTACTACGTCAGCCCCACCGTGTTCGCCGACGTCACCCCGGAGATGACCATCGCCCAGGAGGAGATCTTCGGCCCGGTCGTCTCGATCCTGAAGTACGAGGACGAGGACGACGCGCTCCGGATCGCCAATGGCACGGTGTACGGGCTCGCGGGCGCCGTATGGGCCGCCGACGACGCGGAGGCCCTCGCCTTCGCCCGCCGGATGGACACCGGACAGGTCGACATCAACGGCGGCCGGTTCAACCCGCTCGCCCCGTTCGGCGGCTACAAGCAGTCCGGCGTCGGCCGCGAACTCGGCTCGCACGGCCTGGGCGAGTACCTCCAGACCAAGTCCCTCCAGTTCTGAACCACCCCCGATGCACTCCCGATCAGCAAGGAGCCGGTCCGTGGTCCGCGCCGCCGTACTGCCCGCCGTCGGAGCCCCCCTGGAGGTCACCGACATCGAACTCCCGGAGCCCGGCCCCGGACAGGTGAGGATCCGTCTCGCCGCCGCCGGGGTCTGTCACTCCGACCTGTCCCTGTCCAACGGCACGATGAGGGTGCCCGTCCCCGCCGTCCTCGGTCATGAGGGAGCGGGCACCGTCCTCTCCGTGGGCGAGGGCGTCACCCATGTCGGGCCGGGCGACGGTGTCGTCCTCAACTGGGCGCCGTCCTGCGGCACCTGCCACCACTGCGGGCTCGGCGAGGTCTGGCTGTGCGCCGACGCGCTGACGGGTGCGGGCAACATCCACGCCCGTACTGCCGACGGCACCGAACTCCACCCCGGCCTGAACGTCGCGGCGTTCGCCGAGGAGACGGTGGTCGCCGCGAACTGTGCGCTTCCCGCCCCCGACGGCATCCCGCTGACCGACGCCGCGCTGCTCGGCTGCGCGGTCCTCACCGGATACGGCGCGGTCCACCACAGCGCCCGGGTCCGGGCCGGCGAGACGGTCGTCGTCTTCGGTATCGGTGGCGTCGGTCTCGCCGTGCTCCAGTCCGCCCGGATCGCCGGAGCCTCGAAGATCATCGCCGTCGACGTCTCCCCGGAGAAGGAGGAGCTCGCCCGCCGGGCGGGTGCAACCGACTACGTCATCGCCTCCGACACCACGCCGCGCGCGATCCGCAGGCTCACCGGAGGGCAGGGCGCGGACGTCGCCGTCGAGTGCGTCGGCCGGCCCGCGACCATCCGCGGTGCCTGGGACTCCACCCGGCGCGGCGGTCGCACCACCGTCGTCGGCATCGGCGGCAAGGACCAGCAGGTGACCTTCAACGCCCTGGAGATCTTCCACTGGGGGCGCACCCTCTCGGGCTGTGTCTACGGCAACGCGGACCCCGCGCGGGACCTGCCCGTCCTGGCGGACCACATCCGCGCGGAACGGTTCGACCTCAGCGCCCTGGTGACGGAGCACATCACTCTCGACGGCATCCCGGCCGCGTTCGACAACATGATCGCGGGCAAGGGCGGACGGGCCCTGGTGGTCTTCTAGGACCTCTCGCCGATGCCGGGAAGCGACCCCGGCCGCCTCGGCGGCGGCCGGGGATTTCGGCGTGCCCCGCCTTCCTCGTCGCGGTCGCCTGAATGTCATATGCAGGTAAAAACTGCTGCTGCACGACCCGTTGACCTCCATACCGTCCGGTCAGTACGGTCCCCGGACCGGCGGATCAGCCCCGCCGGACCCCGTCCCCGCACCCACCGGAGTGTGCACGCATGGACACACCGCCAACCGCTCGCCCAGGCACCACCGACACTGTCCCGGCCGCCACCGAAACGCGGGCCCGCCGCAAGGTGGCAACCGCCGCGGCGCTCGCCTCCGCCGTGGAGTGGTACGACTACTTCGTTTTCGGCATCGCCGCCGCCCTGGTCCTGGGGGACCTCTACTTCCCCGCGGGCAACGGATCGGCCGGTGTCCTCGCCGCGTTCGCGACCTTCGCCGTGGGCTTCCTGGCCCGTCCGCTCGGCGGCATCATCGCGGGCCAGCTCGGCGACAAGCGCGGTCGCAAGCCCATGCTCGTCCTCGCGCTCACCCTGATGGGCCTGGCCACCACGGGCATCGGCCTGCTCCCCACGTACGAGACGATCGGCATCGCCGCTCCGGTGCTGCTCGTCACCCTGCGCGTCGTCCAGGGCATCGCGGTCGGTGCCCAGTGGGGCGGCGCCATGCTGATGGCCACCGAGTACGCCCCCGAGGGCAAGCGCGGCGTCTACGGAAGCCTCGTCCAACTCGGCGTCCCCATCGGTGTGGTGACCGCCAACACCGTCTTCCTCGTTGCGGGCGCCGTCACCAGCGACAGTGAGTTCGCCGCCTGGGGCTGGCGGCTGCCGTTCCTGATCGGCCTGCTGGTCCTGGTCCTCGCCTGGTACATCCACACGCGCGTCGAGGAGACCCCCGAGTTCCGCGAGGCCGAGAGGAAGCTGGCCGAGCAGGAGGCGAGCCGCTCCGCACGCTCCCCGCTGCGCACCATCGTCCGGGAGCACCTCGGCACGGTCTTCCTCGCGGGCGGCTCATTCGCGGTGAACACCGCGACCTTCTACATCATCATCACGGGCGTCCTGGACTACACGACCCGGGAGCTCGGCATGAAGCGCGAGGCCGTCCTCGCGGTCTCGCTCTGCATCAGCCTCACCCAGCTCGTCCTCATACCGGCTTCGGCCGCGCTGTCCGACCGCATCGGACGGCTGCGGATCTACGCGCTCGGGGCGGCCGGGCTCGCTGTGTGGGCGGTGCCGATGTTCCTGCTCATCGACACCAGGTCGTTGCTCTGGCTGGCCGTTGCCACCTTCGTCACCAGCTGCTTCCTCAGCATCATGTACGGGCCGCAGGCGGCGTTGTTCGCCGAGCTGTTCACGGCCGAGATGCGCTACACCGGCGCCTCGCTCGGCTACCAGATCGCGGCGGTGTTCGGCGGCGGCCTCGCCCCGTTCGTGATGGTGCTGCTGCTGGAGGCGACGGGCACGTCGATGGCGGTGGCGGCCTACATCATCGGCCTGGCTGTCATCGCCCTGATCTCCATCAAGGTCCTTGCAGGACGGGCGAGTTCACGCTGATCGCGACTCCCGGACCCGGTCCGGCCCCGGCACCGGTGCCTCCCCCACCGGTGCCGGAGCCGTGATCGCGGGCAAGGGCGGCCACGCCCTCGTGCTGTTGCGGCACCGGGCTCACGCCGTCCGCCCGGCCTCCGCCCGGTGCGTGGTGAGTAGCCGGGCATCCATCTCTCCCTGCTCGAAGAGCCGGGAGGCCGGGCCCACGATCAGCGGGTCCGGCTCGCGGACCACGCTTGTGTCCTTGTCCGGGTAGTCGAAGCGGTGCAGCACATGCCGGATCGCCTCCAGCCTGGCCCGCTTCTTGTCGTTGCTCTTCACCACGGTCCAGGGCGCGTCCGCCGTGTCCGTGTGGAACAGCATCGTCTCCTTGGCCTCCGTGTACGCGTCCCACTTGTCCAGCGAGGCGAGGTCGACCGGGCTCAGCTTCCACTGCCGTACCGGATCGATCTGGCGGATCATGAACCGGTTGCGCTGCTCGTTGCGGGAGACGGAGAACCAGAACTTCACCAGGTGGATGCCGTCCCGGGCGAGCATCCGCTCGAAGCCCGGTGCCTGGTGCATGAATTCGAGGTACTCGCGGCTCGTGCAGAACCCCATCACCCGCTCCACACCCGCCCGGTTGTACCAGGAGCGGTCGAAGAGCACGATCTCCCCGGCGCTCGGCAGGTGCGCCGTGTACCGCTGGAAGTACCACTGGGTCCGTTCGCGTTCGGTGGGCTTCTCCAGCGCCACGACTCGAGCGCCACGGGGGTTGAGGTGCTCGGTGAAGCGGCTGATCGTGCCGCCCTTGCCGGCCGCGTCGCGCCCCTCGAAGAGAATGATGAGCCGCTCGTTGTGCTCCTTCACCCAGTGCTGGAACTTGAGCAGCTCGATCTGCAGCGCGCGCTTGTCCTTCTCGTATGCCTTCCGGCCCAGCTTGTAGTCGTACGGATAGTCCTCGCGCCAGGCGTCGCGCGCCCGGCCGTCGGGCATCACCAGGACCGGCTCGTCGTCCCCGCTGTCGGTCACGCCCAAGGCTTCCAGCTCGGCGCCGCCGTGCCGGGCCGCCCAAGCGAGAGCGGCCTCCCTGTGGTCAGCGTCGTCGGCCGCCTTCTTCTTTTTCTTCACTTTCCTGCGGCTGCTCGGATCCCTGGCGCTCCGGGTCATGACGGGGTCCCTCCACCGGCTGTGCCGGACTATTTCGGGTCCGTCCAGTCTGCGGACGCATCCGGGACACCGCCACCCCTGCCAGACAGAGCAGGCCGCCACCGACCGTGAACAGCGCGGGCACCTCGTCGAGCAGCAGCCACGACATCAGCACCACCAGTGCGGGCACCGCATAGGTGGTGGCGCCCATCCGGCCGGCCGTGGTGCGGGCGAGTGCATAGGCCCAGGTGGTGAAGGCCAGGGCGGTGGGGAAGACGCCCAGATAGATCATGTTCAGCGTGGCGGACACCGGCGCGTCGGCCGCCTCGGAGACCAGCACGCCGGAGAAGGGCAGACAGGCGACCGTACCGACCAGGCAGCCGAACGCGGTGATCTGCAGTGCCGAGCCGTGCCGCAGTGCCGGCTTCTGGGCGACGACCCCGGCCGCGTACGCCACCGCCGCCAGCAGGCAGAGTGCCACGCCGAGCACCGAGGAAACCCCGTGTCCCGACATGGAGAGGCCGACCACCACGGCGCCCGCGAACGACACGGCCATTCCCACCAGCAGCATGCGCGGCAGACCCTCGCCCAGCAGCCGGGCGCCGAGCAGGGCGATCAGGATCGGGCCGATGTTCACGACCATGGCCGCCGTGCCCGCGTCGACCTGCTGCTCGCCCCAGTTGAGCACCACCATGTAGAGCCCGAACCAGAGCAGTCCGGACGCCACGATGCCCGGCCACGCCGCCCTGGCCGGCAGCCCCTCGCGGCGTACGAGAAGGATCACGCCGAGCGTGAGTGAACCCGCCAGCAGCCGGCCGAGTGCGAGCGCACCGGGGGAGTAGGCGTCGCCCGCGCTCCGGATGGAGACGAAGGCGGAGGCCCACAGCGCCACGGTGGTGCAGGCCGCGGCGGTCGCCCGCCGGTCGGGGCCTGCTTGTGTGGAGGCCGGTGCGGGTGTCGTCGTCATGCGCTCGACTCTAAACGAACAACGGTTCGACTCTCGCCGAATTGTTGAGCGGGGTGAGCCGGAGGATATCCGCTCGGGAGACGTCAGGAATGCTTCGGTGCCGGCCGGGCCGCATCCGGGGTGCGGGGCGGCCGGTACTGCAGGGCGAGGCCGTCGAGCAGGGCCCGCAGCCCGGTCTCGAACGCACCCTCGTCGACCTGCTGGCGGCGTTCGGCCAGCAGGTGCGCCTGGCCGAGGTGCGGATAGTCGGCGGGGTCGTACGCCGTCTCGTCGTCGACGAAGCCGCGCGCGAACGAGCCCAGTGCCGAGCCGGTGATGAAGTACCGCATCAGTGCGCCGATGTACGTGGCCTGGGCGGGCGGCCATCCCGCGCGGACCATGGCGCCGAAGGCCGCGTCGGCGACCCGCAGCCCGGCCGGACGGCGGCCGGGGCCCTGGGCCAGTACGGGGACGATGTGCGGGTGCGCGGTCAGCGCCGCACGATAGGAGACCGCCCAGTCGTGCAGGGCGGCACGCCAGTCGCGGCCGTCGGACTCGTCGAACATCGACAGATCGACCTGTGCCGACACGGCGTCCGCGACCGCGTCCAGGATCTCGTCCTTGTTGCGGAAGTGGTTGTACAGCGAGGGTCCGCTGACCCCGAGTTCGGCCGCGAGCCGGCGGGTGGAGACGGCGTCGAGCCCCTCGGCGTCCACGAGTGCGCTCGCCGCCTCGACGATGCGGTCTCTGCTGAGGAGGGGCTTGCGCGGTCGGGCCATGCGGCACATAGTAGGGCCTGCCAACGAAAAACTAGCAGTGCTAATTAAAAGCGGGAGGACCGAGGATGAACCTGGAGCTCAGCGAGGAGCAGGAGGCCGTCCGCCGGCTGGCCGAGGACTTCGTCGCCCGCGAGATCGCCCCGCATGTCGTCGAGTGGGACCGTGCCGAGAATGTCGACAGGTCGATCGTCAAGAAGCTGGGTTCCGTCGGCTTCCTCGGGCTGACCGTTCCCGAGGAGTACGGCGGCTCGGGCGGCGATCACCTGGCCTACTGCCTGGTCACCGAGGAGCTCGGCCGCGGTGACTCCTCGGTCCGCGGCATCGTCTCGGTCTCCCTCGGCCTGGTCGCCAAGACGATCGCCGCGTGGGGTGACGAGGAGCAGAAGCGGCGGTGGCTGCCCCGGCTCACCGCGGGGGAGGCGATCGGCTGCTTCGGACTCACCGAGCCGGGCACCGGCTCCGATGCCGGGAACCTGACGACGAAGGCCGTCCGCGACGGTGACGTCTATGTCATCAACGGCACCAAGATGTTCATCACCAACGGCACCTGGGCCGATGTCGTGCTGCTCTTCGCCCGCACCGGCGACACCCCCGGCCACAAGGGCATATCCGCCTTCCTGGTGCCCACCGGCACCCCCGGACTCACTCGCCGCACCATCCACGGCAAGCTCGGCCTGCGCGGCCAGGCCACCGCCGAGGTGGTGCTGGAGGACGTCCGCATCCCCGCCACCGCGCTCATGGGCCCCGAGGGCAAGGGCTTCTCGATCGCCATGTCGGCCCTGGCCAAGGGGAGGATGTCGGTCGCGGCAGGCTGCGTCGGGATCGCCCGGGCCGCCCTCGACGCCGCCGTGGGGTACGCGGGCGAGCGCGAGCAGTTCGGCAAGCCCATCGCGGGCTATCAGCTCGTCCAGGAACTGATCAGTGACATCGCGGTGGACGTCGACGCCGCACGGCTGCTGACCTGGCGGGTCGCCGACCTGATCGACCGCGGCGAGGAGTTCGCCACGGCCGCGTCCAAGGCGAAGCTCTTCGCCTCCGAGGCCGCCGTCCGTGCGGCCAACAACGCCCTCCAGGTCTTCGGCGGCTACGGCTACATCGATGAGTACCCGGTCGGCAAGCTGCTGCGCGACGCCCGCGTGATGACGCTCTACGAGGGCACCAGCCAGATTCAGAAGCTGATCATCGGGCGGGCGCTCACGGGGGTCTCCGCCTTCTGAGCGGGACCCGGGCCCGGGGCGCGGTGTCCGTACGGGGTGCGTCCTACCCGGTCGGGGAGTCCGGCCGGATCCCGTACGCGGCGAGCCAGGCCAGAACCTCGCTCCGGGACGCGCGGACGAGGCTGCCCCCGGTGAAGCGCGCGTCGTCGGTGACCTCGGCGACGCACTCCGGGGGAGGCGCAAATGCTTCCGCCTCCGCGTCGTCGGTGAACTCCGCCTCCGCCATGACCAGGCCGTGCAGCGGAGGGCCGAATACGTCGACGCCCAGGGGAGGGATGCTGAAGCGCGTCTTGACCAGCACCGCGGCCGGCAGGGAGGCGAGCAGCCGATATTCGTCCAGGGACAGGTACATGTTCGTCGTCAGGCCCTGAACGGGTCCCGGCAGGCCGGTGGGCACCTTCTGGGTGAGCTTGTACGTACGGGCATCGAGGTCCGGACTCTCCACGCACCTCAACCGCAGACGTGTGCCCACCAGATAGCGATCGGTGAGCGACCGGACGGCGACGGCGGACGACGGGCTCGGCGGCCCCGCGAGCAGGAACCGCCTCTCCCGTTCGACCCGCGCGTACTTCCCGTCACGGACACGTTCTCCGTCTACCGCACCGCTCTTCCCGGTCATGGAAGAAGCTTGGCAGCACCTACCGCCCCGACGCCTGCGCCGAGCTCCGATCACCCGAACGGGCGACTGAGTACCGAACTGAGTACGGGGGCGGATGTGGCGGGCGCCACAGCGGCCGATGCTGTCCACCATGAGTGAGACGACAACGGTCAAGCAGCAGAGCACCGCGGCCTTCTACGGGCAGGCCGTCGCATCCTTCGGCGTGGCGATGGGCGCGGTGGCCCTCGGCATCTACTTCCTCGATGCGAACGCCTGGGTGCGGGGCTTCCTCGCCATCGGCGTCCTCTACCTCGTCACGTCCTGCTTCACCCTGGCCAAGGTCATCCGGGACCGCCAGGAGGCGGGGCAGATCGTCAGCCGGGTGGACCAGGCCCGGCTCGAGAAGATCCTTGCCGAGCACGATCCCTTCCAGAAGCTCTGACGCTCCCGGTCACCGGAACCCGCGGACATTCCCTAAGCGCTTGCTCAGGTTCGGGGTATGGTGTGCGTCCTGCTGAAGGGAAGGGGTCGGTGACGATGAGCACGGCGGAGGAGACCGGCGGCGACAGCGCGCCGTGGGGCGAAGTGACGCCGGAGGCGGCCAGGCGGCTCCTCGTCGCGGCCGTCGACGCCTTCGCCGAGCGCGGGTACCACGCGACCACCACCCGTGACATCGCGAGCCGCGCCGGGATGAGTCCCGCGGCGCTCTACATCCACTACAAGACGAAGGAAGAGCTGCTCCACCGGATCAGCAGGATCGGTCACGACCGGGCCCTGCTGATCCTGGAGACGGCCGCGGACGGTGACGGCACGGCGTCCGAGCGGCTCGCCGACGCCGTGCGCTCCTTCGTCCGCTGGCACGCCGAAGGGCACACCACCGCCCGCGTGGTCCAGTACGAACTCGACGCCCTCGGCGCGGAGCACCGCACCGAGATCGTCGCGCTGCGCCGCAGGAGCGATGCGGTGATCCGCCGGATCATCAGCGAGGGCGTGCAGGCGGGGGAGTTCGACGTCCCGGACATCCCGGGCACCACGCTCGCCGTGCTCTCGCTGTGCATCGATGTGGCGCGCTGGTTCAGCGCGCAGGGGAGCCGGACGCCGGACGAGGTCGGCGCACTGTACGCCGACCTCGTCCTGCGCATGGTCGCGGTCCAGCGGTAGGGCGGGGCCGGGCCCGCGGGCCCGGCAGCCCGGTCCGCGGGCTCAGAAGTAGTAGCGCGACACCGACTCGGCGACGCAGACCGGCTTGTCGCCGCCCTCGCGCTCGACCGTGACGACGGCCGTGACCTGGACGCCGCCGCCGGCCTCCTCGACGCTCTTGAGGGCGGCCGTCGCCCGCAGCCGCGAGCCCACCGGCACGGTGGACGGGAAGCGGACCTTGTTGGTGCCGTAGTTGATGCCCATCTTCATGCCCTCGACCCGCATGATCTGCGGGACGAGCGCCGGCAGCAGCGAGAGCGTGAGATAGCCGTGCGCGATCGTCGTGCCGAACGGGCCGGCCGCGGCCCGCTCCGGATCGACGTGGATCCACTGGTGGTCACCGGTGGCGTCGGCGAAGAGATCGACCCTCTTCTGGTCGATCTCCAGCCAGTCGCTGTGACCCAGCTGCTCGCCCACCCCGTCGCGCAGCTCCTGCGCGGACGTGAAGATCCTCGGCTCTGCCATGTCCCTGGTCCTGCCTTCCCGCTCTTGACCGTCCGTCGTCATGCGTGGTCATTCATCGCCTACTGTCTAAGCGCTTGCTCAGCATGGTTGGGCAGTGCGTTCCTGTCAACGACGGACCCTTCCCGAGGAGTGCACGTAGGGTTCGAGGGGTGCCCCAGATCCCACAGACACTCCAGGAACTCACGGTCGGCCAGCTTTCCGCGCGCAGCGGCGCCGCCGTTTCGGCCCTGCACTTCTACGAGAGCAAGGGCCTGATCAGCAGCCGCCGCACCAGTGGCAACCAGCGCCGCTACAGCCGGGACGCGCTGCGCCGGGTCGCGTTCGTCCGCGCGGCCCAACGCGTCGGCATACCGCTGGCCACGATCCGCGACGCGCTGGCCGAGCTCCCGGAGGAGCGCACCCCGACCCGCGACGACTGGGCGCGGCTCTCCGGGGCGTGGCGCTCCGAACTGGACGAGCGGATCAAGCAGCTGGGCCGGCTGCGCGACCACCTGACCGACTGCATCGGCTGCGGCTGCCTGTCGCTGGAGACGTGTGTGCTCTCCAACCCGAACGACATCACCGGCGACACGATCAGCGGCTCCCGTCTCATGCCGGAGCGCAGGTCCGCGGACTGCCGATAGCGGCGGCCCGGGCCGCCGCCCCGGCGCTCCCTCATGCCGCGGACGCCAGGCCCGTCCGCCGCAGCCGCCGCGCCCTCGCCAGCGCCCCCGGCGTGAGCACGGGCTGCGGGACCACGATCCCGCAGCCCGTGCAGACCGGCCCCGACCGCGGCTCGTGGCCGAGGTCATGACGCCAGACGATCCCGGTGGCCGCACACACCGGGCAGGCCGTGCCCGGCTCCGACTCGAGGGCGGCGATCAGCCGGCCCAGCACCTCGCCCAGCGGTGCGGTCGGATGGACCGCCGGATCACCGCAGCGCGCCACCCCGTTCCCGCCCCAGATGCGCCGGTGCCAGTCGTCGAATGCGCCCGGCCGGCGCAGTCCGTCGTGCTTCTCGCGCCTGCGGCGCTCGGCGAACCCCGCCTCGTACCCCAGCCAGACGGCCCGGGCCTCCTCCAACTCCTCCAGGGCGTACACCAGTCGCACGGGGTCGGGAGCCCGGTCCTCGGGCTCGATCCGGTGCCGGGTGCACAGATGGTTCCAGGTCGCCCGGTGACCGTAAGGGGCAAACCTCTCCAGGCACTTGCGCAGCGAGTACCGCCGCAGCGCCAGGTCGACCCGCGGATCGCGGACCTGTCTCGCAAGACTCCGGAAACCGGCCATTGCACTGCCACCTCCGTCGCTCGTACTTCGACGTCAAGGAATGGACGTACGACTACCCGATCCGGCTCCATCGATGGCTGATGCGCGTCCATCGACTGAGACGGCCCTCGTCACAGGAGGCCGGCCGGTCTCATGCCGGGCCGGGGCGAGGCGACGTGTGATGATTCGGAAGAGGTGACCGATGCTCACCTTACCGACGAGTCATACCGTCAGTAACCTCCGGCGCACAGGCCTTCCGGAGGAGCGCGCATGCCCCCACGCACCGTCACGTCCAGAGCCGCGGCCATCGCGGCGGTCGTAGCCCTCGGTACCACCCTGCTCACGGCCTCGCCGCAGTCCGGCGCCGAGGCAGCGGAACCCGTCCCCGTCGCCGACTACTGCCAGGGGCAGTGCGACGACATCCTGCCGCCCGGCGAGAACGGCAACGCCACGCTCGTCGAGATCCTCGGCAACCAGGCGTTCGGTACGCACCCCGCGCACAGCGACGACCAACTCGACCGGTACAACGGCCTGGTGGCCGGGCACACCGGTCTCACCGACCAGAAGCTGACCGACTTCTTCAACGACGCCTCGTTCGGCGTCCCGAAGGACCAGGTCGAGTCCGTCGTCTCGCCCCGCGCGGACGTGACCATCACCCGCGACAAGGCGTCCGGTGTGCCGCACGTCAAGGGCACCACCCGTTACGGCACCGAGTTCGGCGCCGGGTTCGCGGCCGGGCAGGACCGGCTCTGGCTGATGGACCTCTTCCGGCACATCGGGCGCGGGGAGTTGACCTCCTTCGCCGGCGGCGCCCTCGCCAACCAGGGTCTGGAGCAGCAGTTCTGGCCCCAGGCTCCGTACACCGAGTCCGATCTCGAAGCCCAGGTCGACCACATCAGGACCCACGAGGGCGCCCCGGGCGAACAGGCCATGGCCGACGCCCAGGCGTACGTCGACGGCATCAACGCATACCGCGAGAAGTCCAAGAAGGGCCGCTACTTCCCCGGCGAGTACGTTCTCACCGGCAAGATCGACGCGATCACCAACATCGGTGAGATACAGCCGTTCAAGCTGACCGACCTGATCTCGATCGCCTCCGTCGTCGGCGGCCAGTTCGGCGGCGGTGGTGGCGGCGAAGTACAGGCGGCGCTCTCGCTGCTGTCCGCACAGCAGAAGTACGGGGTCGCCGAAGGCACCGAGGTCTGGGAGTCGTTCCGGCAGCGCAACGACCCCGAGGCCGTGCTGACGATCCACGACGGGACGTCGTTCCCCTACGCGGGCAAACCCGCCGAGGCGCGCGGCACCGCTCTTCCCGACCCGGGCTCCGTCACCGCCGAGCCGCTCGTCCACGACCGCACCGGCTCCGCCGGCACGAACGCGAAGGCCCCCGTCAGGGCGCCGGCTGCGCTCAAGCAGGCCCAGGGCATCTACGACGACGGCGTCATCCCCGAGGGATCGCTGCCCGGCTCCGGCTCCGGCGCGCAGCGGCGCGGCATGTCCAACGCCCTGCTGGTCTCCGGCCGGCACACCGCGAGCGGAAACCCGATCGCCGTGTTCGGCCCGCAGACCGGCTACTTCGCACCCCAGCTGATGATGCTTCAGGAGCTCCAGGGTCCCGGCATCAGCGCGCGTGGTGTCTCGTTCGCCGGCGTCGGCATGTACATCCAGATGGGCCGCGGCCAGGACTACGCGTGGAGCGCCACCTCGGCGGGCCAGGACATCACCGACACGTACGCCGTCGAGCTGTGCGAGCCGGACGGCTCCACGCCCACCAAGGACTCCACGCACTACCTCCACCACGGCACCTGCACCGCGATGGAGACACTGGAGCGCACCAACTCGTGGACGCCGACCGTGGCCGACTCCACGGCGAAGGGTTCCTACCGGATGCAGGTCCGGCGGACCGCGTACGGCATCGTCACCCACCGCGCCACCGTGGGCGGCAAACCCGTCGCGTACACCTCGCTGCGCACCACCTACCGCCACGAGGCCGACTCGATCATCGGCTTCCAGCTGCTCAACGACCCGGCGTACGTGACCGACGCCGCCTCCTTCCAGCAGGCGGTGAGCAACATCGACTACGCCTTCAACTGGTTCTACGCCGACTCCCGCACGGCCGCCTACTACAACAGCGGCATGAACCCGCTGCGCGCCGCGGGCGTGGACCCGGCCCTGCCCGTCAAGGCCGAGAAGGCGTACGAATGGCAGGGCTACGACCCGGTCGCCAACACCGCCGACTACACCCCGTTCGCCGCGCATCCGCACTCCAGCGGCCAGGACTACTACGTCTCCTGGAACAACAAGCAGGCCGAGGGGTACGCCTCCGCGGGCTTCGGCCTCAGTGCGGTGCACCGGGCGGATCTGCTCGACGAGCGGGTGGCGAAGCTGGTGGAGCAGGGCGGCGTCACCCGCGCCTCGCTCACCCGGGCCATGGCGGACGCCGCCCTCACCGATCTGCGCGGCGAGCAGCTCCTGCCCGAACTGCTGAAGGTGCTCCGCTCCCAGCCGGTCACCGACCCGGAACTGAACGCGGCGATCCAGAAACTGGAGTCCTGGCGGGCTTCGGGCTCGCAGCGCAAGGAGACGAGCCCCGGCTCGCACACGTACACCGACGCGGACGCGGTACGGATCATGGACGCGTGGTGGCCGAAGCTGGTCCAGGCAGAGTTCGGGCCTGGTCTCGGCGCCGACCTGTACGGGGCGCTGACCGCCGCCCTCGCCACCGACGAGTCCCCGGCCGCCAGCCACGGCCCGAGTGGTGCGCACAGCGGCTCGGCGTTCCAGTACGGCTGGTGGGGCTTCGTGGACAAGGACCTGCGCCAGGTCCTCGGTCAGCCGGTCAAGGGGCCGCTCGCCAGGACGTACTGCGGGAACGGCGACCTGAGCGGCTGCCGCGACACCCTGCTCGCCTCCCTGAAGCAGGCGGCCGCCGAACCGGCCACCGAGGTCTACCCCGGTGATGACACCTGCAAGGCCGGCGAGCAGTGGTGCACGGACTCGATCGTCCACCGGGCGCTGGGCGGAATCAGCCAGAAGGCGATCCACTGGCAGAACCGCCCGACGTACCAGCAGGTGGTGGAGTTCCCCGCCCACCGATAGAGCGTGGCCACGGGCCGCGCGCCCTCGATCGCCGGGCGGGCTCACTCCTCGGGCCCGTCCGGCGGCCGACCGCAGCGCGCAGTGAACCACCCCGGCCCGCAAGGCGGTTCACCGCATCCCGTGCGGCGTCCGAGGACGGAAGCGCACGCCGGGCGGGCCCGGGCCTCCGGGCCCGCCCGGCGAACCACCGCAGCGCGTCCGGCGACGGAAGGGCCGGCCGCCGGACGCCCCGGGCTCACCGGTACTGCAAGTACTTCTTCCGCATCGCCCGGAACGCGGCGAGATCCGCCGCCCAAGCCCCCACCACCTCATCCGTGTCCGCGCCCGCGTCGATCATCGTGCGGACCCGCGTGTTCCCGGTGAGCTTGTCGATCCAGTTGTCCGAGCGCCACGCGAACCCGCTCCACGACTGCTTCGCCGTTATCAGCAGTGCGATCCCCGTGTGTACCGGGTCGAACACCTCCCGGTCCTGCACGTGCAGCTGCACCCCGCCGACCGTCTTTCCCTGGAACTTGGAGAACGTCGGCGCGAAGTACGCCTCACGGAACGCGACTCCGGGCAGGTCCAGCGCGTTGGCGGCCTCGGCCCACCGGTGGTCGATGCCCTCCGCGCCGAGGAGTTCGAACGGCCGCGTCGTGCCGCGCCCCTCGGAGAGGTTCGTGCCCTCGAAGAGGCAGGTTCCGGAGTACACCAGTGCGGTGTCGGGCGTCGGCATGTTCGGGCTCGGCGGTACCCACGGCAGCCCGGTCTCGTCGAAGAAGTCCGAGCGCCGCCACCCCGACATCTTCACGATGTCCAGCTCGACCGGCCGCTCGGCCAGGAACTCCGCGTTGAAGAGCAGCGCCAGCTCGGTGACCGTCATGCCGTGCGCTTGTGCGATCTCCCGGCGCCCCACGAACGTCGAGAACGCCGGGTCGAGGACCGGCCCGAGTGCCGCCCGCCCGGTCACCGGGTTCGGCCGGTCCAGCACGACGAACCGCTTGCCCGCGAGGGCCGCCGCCTCCATGCAGTCGTACAGCGTCCAGATGTATGTGTAGAAGCGCGCGCCCGCGTCCTGGATGTCGAAGACGATCGTGTCCACGCCGGACGCGGTGAAGACATCGGCGAGCGGCTGCCCGCTCTTCAAATACGTGTCGTAGACAGGGAGCCCGGTCGCCGGGTCGTCGTACCGCCCCTCGGAGCCACCCGCCTGCGCGGTGCCGCGGAAGCCGTGCTCGGGCCCGAAGACCGCGACCAGGTTCACCCGCTCGTCCGGGTGCATCACATCGACGATGTGGCGGACATCGGAGGTGATCCCGGTCGGGTTGGTGACGACCCCGACCTTCTGTCCCTTCAGCAGCGCGTAACCGTCCGCGGCCAGCCGGTCGAAGCCGGTGCGGAGCTGGTTCCGCCCGGCGCCCTGTCCCTTGCCGGGCACGGGTCCCGCTGCCGCCGTTCCGGTTCCTGCAGCCGTCGCTGCGACGGCTCCCACTGCACCACCGGCGGCCAGCAAACCGCGTCTGGACAGGCTCATTCGGCTACCTCCATGATCGCTTCAACTGTCATGGTCACGCACGCTAGCGCGCGGAAGCGCTCCGCGGAACGTGCCGGACGCTACTGCTGTGACAGGAGTGGCGACAACCTGGGCCAAGCCCTTCCCCGACGACATACCGACTGGTTAGTCTGCTGGGGACGTCGGCTGAGAGAGGTGGAACCCGATGAGTACGGTGCAGGGCGCGGGCGTGGTGGTCACCGGAGCCGGAGGCGGCATCGGCGCCGCTCTGGCCCGCAGATTCGCCGCGGAGGGTGCGAGGGTCGTCGTCAACGACCTCGACGAGGCCCGGATCAAGGCGCTGGCCGAGGAGATCGGCGGCACCGCCGTCGCCGGTGACGCCTCACGGATCGTGGACGCGGCCCGGGACGCGCTGGACGGCACCGTCGACATCTACTGCGCCAACGCGGGCCTCGCCTCGCCCGGTGACGTCTTCGCCGACGAGGAGGTCTGGGCGGCGGCCTGGGACGTCAATGTGATGGCCCATGTCCGCGCGGCCAGGGCCCTGCTGCCGGACTGGCTCGAGCGCGGCAGCGGCAGGTTCGTCTCCACCGCGTCCGCCGCCGGGCTGCTGACGATGATCGGCGCGGCGCCGTACAGCGTCACCAAGCACGGGGTCGTCGCCTTCGCCGAATGGCTCTCGCTGACCTACCGCCACCGCGGCATCAAGGTCCACGCGATCTGCCCGCAGGGCGTGCGTACGGACATGCTCACCGCCGCGGGTTCGGCCGGCGAGCTCGTGCTCGCCCCCAGTGCCATCGAACCGGAGGCCGTCGCCGACGCGCTCTTCGACGCCATGGCCGAGGACCGCTTCCTCGTCCTGCCGCACCCCGAGGTCGCCGGGTACTACCGGGCCCGCACCAAGGACACCGACCACTGGCTCGGCAGTATGAACCACCTTCAGCAGAAGTGGGAGGAGACCGGCGCATGACCGAGTCCGACACCGACACAGGGTCCGTCTACACGGCGAAGCCCTGGATCTCCCTGCTCAGCGAGGCCCAGCGGGCCCCTGTCAGCCCCGCCCCGACCCTGGTGCACGCCTTCCGCGCCTCCGTCGCCCGTGCTCCCGAGCACCCGGCGCTCGCCTACTTCGACGGACGGCTCGGTTACCGCGAGACCGACGTGCTCTCCGACTCCGTGGCCGGGCATCTCGCCGCGAAGGGTGTGGAGCGCGGCGACCGGGTCGCGATCATGCTGCAGAACTCCCCGCAGTTCGTGCTCGCCCTGCTCGGTGCCTGGAAGGCCGGCGCGACCGTGGTCCCGCTCAACCCGATGTACAAGTCCGGCGAGGTCGGCCATGTACTGAAGGACGCCGAGGTCACCGCGCTGATCTGCGCGGACCGGGCGTGGGAGGCGTATCTGCGGGACACCGCTGCGGACGCCCCGTCCGTGCGGTTCGCGCTCACCGCCTGCGAGCTCGACCTGCAGAGCCGGAACGACGAACGGGTCCTGGATTTCGAGCGGCTGCCCGTCCCCGGCGACACCGACGACCTGGTGGCCGTCGCCCGCAGCGGGCTCGCCGCCCCCGACGGCCGTGAACTCGACTCCGCCGATGTGGCGCTGATCAGCTACACCTCGGGGACCAGCGGCACCCCCAAGGGCGCCATGAACTCCCACGGCAACATCATGGTCAACGCCGAGCGCCAGCGCACCGGACACCCGGTCGCCGAGGGCTCCGCGTACTTCGCGCTCGCCCCGCTCTTCCACATCACCGGCATGGTGTGCCAGCTGGCGGCCTGTCTCACCAACGCCGGCACGCTCGTCCTCGCGTACCGTTTCCACCCCGGTGTCGTCCTCGACGCGTTCGCCGAGCACCGTCCCGCGTACACCGTCGGTCCGTCGACGGCCTTCATGGCGCTCGCCGCCACCCCGGGCGTGACACCCGAGCACTTCGCCTCGTTCCGGATGCTCTCCTCCGGCGGCGCACCGCTGCCGCCCGCGCTCGTGGAGAAGTTCCGGGACGGCTTCGGCCCGTACATCCGCAACGGTTACGGCCTCACCGAGTGCACGGCGCCCTGTGCGTCCGTACCGCCCGAGCGGGAAGCCCCCGTCGACCCGGTCTCCGGGACGCTCTCCGTCGGTGTTCCGGGCCCTGACACGGTCGTCCGGATCCTCGACGAGAACGGCGACGAGGTGCCGTTCGGTGAGCAGGGCGAGATCGCCGTCCGAGGCCCCCAGGTCGTCTCCGGCTACTGGCGGCTGCCCGAGGCGACCGCTGCCGCCTTCCCCGACGGTGAGCTGCGGACGGGCGACATCGGCTTCATGGACCGCGACGGCTGGCTGTACGTCGTCGACCGCAAGAAGGACATGATCAATGCCTCCGGCTTCAAGGTCTGGCCGCGCGAGGTGGAAGATGTCCTGTACACCCACCCGGCCGTGCGGGAAGCGGCCGTCGTCGGCGTCCCCGACGCGTACCGCGGCGAGACGGTCCGGGCGTACGTCAGCCTGCGGCCCGGAGCGGTGATCGAGCCCGGTGAGCTGGGTGCGTACTGCAAGGAGCGGCTGGCGGCGTACAAGTATCCGCGCGAGGTCGAGATCCTGGCCGAACTCCCGAAGACGGCTAGTGGGAAGATCCTCAGGCGGGAACTGCGTTCGGCGCAGTAGCGCAGCGTATGCACGGATCGGACGGAAGGCAGGTGGCGGCAATGGCCAGAACGACGGACGGGAACGATGCCCCGGTTCCGCAGCGGCTGCTGGCCGCCGCCACCAGGCTCTTCGCCGAGCGGGGCTACGACCGCACGTCGGTCCAGGAGATCGTCGAGGCGGCGGGCGTCACCAAGGGTGCGCTCTACCACTACTTCGGGTCCAAGGAGGATCTCCTCCAGGAGGTCTACGCCCGGGTGCTGCGCCTCCAGCAGGAGCGGCTCGACGCCTTCGCCGACGCCGATGCGCCGGTCGAGCAGCGACTGCGGGACGCGGCGGCGGACGTCGTCGTCACGACGATCGAGAACCTCGACGACGCGTCGATCTTCTTCCGGTCCATGCACCATCTGAGCCCGGAGAAGAACAAGCAGGTGCGGGTGGAGCGGCGCGGCTACCACGAGCGGTTCCGGGCGCTGGTGGAAGAGGGCCAGCAGAGCGGGGTGTTCTCGACGGCCACCCCGGCGGATCTGGTGGTGGACTACCACTTCGGCTCGGTGCACCACCTGTCGACGTGGTACCGCCCGGACGGCCCGCTCAGCCAGCAGGAGGTCGCCGACCATCTGGCGGATCTGCTGCTGCGCGCGCTGCGACCGTAGGCACCGGGGCGGTGGTCGCCGCCTCGTCCTCCATCGCCGGACGGGCTTGAGTTCCCCCGCCCGTCCGTGGCTGTGAGTGCGTCCGGGCGACCCGTTCCGTCCTCGATCGCCGGACGGGCGCGAGGGCCGGCCGTGGCGCGGCCGTGTCCGTTGCGAGTCCGGGACGCGGGCCGCGGGCCTGATCGTGCCCGCACGGCACCATCGAGCCCGTCCGGCGTTCGAGGACGTCATTCGGCCTGTCCGGCTGCCGAGGACGGGAGCGGCGACCGTCCGGCTCCGGCTCCCCGAGCGAGGTCCAAGGCCCCACGGCCACCGACCGCTGCGCCTTGCCCCGGTACGCACTCTTGCCGACTTGGTCTGTACCTGCCACGCTGCCTGCGCCGCCCCCCGCGTCCCGTCGGCCACTTCCTCCCCCGGAGGTTCGGATGCGCCCCCACGTGCCCCGCTTCAGCAGACTCCGCCCCAGGCCGCTCCGCCGGCCCCTGCTTGCCGTCCTGAGCCTGCTCCTCGCCGTGCTCGTTCCGCAGTCCCCCACGGCCTCGGCCGCCACCGTCACACCGCCGCAGATCTACGGAGCCTGGCACTGCAGCGACGATGCCTGTACCTGGGGCACCGTGCGCAGCGCCGCCGACTTCGACTCCAAGAACCACTGGCTGATCGACCGCGGCGACGGGCGCCCCTCGGTCAACCTGGTGGTGCTCAGCTTCGTGGAGCCGCAGCGACTGCTCCACCGTACGGACGACGCGACCACTGCGGGCGGGCTGCCCAAAGGTATGACCCGCGAGGTCGTGCAGTACTTCACCTCGCACGGCATCCGCGTAATGCTCTCCATCGGCGGCATCACCTACACCGACGCATGGGACGCGGCGCTCGCCGAAAACGCCACTCAACTCGGCCTGAACGCCGCCGTCGTGGCGAGCGACCTCGGTGTCGGCATCGAGATCGATTACGAGCAGAACACCGACCCCGACCTCACCGGACTTCAGTCCTTCGTCGACGCCTACCGCTCCGTCCACCCCTACGATGCGTCGGGCAGCGATCCGGCCGCCCGGCTCACCATCGATACGGCCGCCGGCGACCGCTGGCTGATCGGCATCAACCGGAAGGCGACCGCCGACTGGCTGCGCACCGACACCCCGGTCCTGGACTACGCCAACGCGATGGTGTCCGCGCGCCAGCCGTCGGCGAGTACGGCGATCGCCAACTGGCAGGAGCACGTGGACGGCAAGCCCACCTACGCGCCGCCCGTTCCGCCGCTCGCTCCGGCCAAGTTCACCGGAGCGGTCTACATCAGTGACCAGACCAAGTCGCTGCCGGAGTGCACCGACTTCGCGAACTCGCTGCAGAAATCGACGGGTACGTTCGAACAGAGTGTCGTGCCGAACGGGGCCGGGACGACCTCCGGCATGCTCGGCTACATGTTCTGGGCCGCAGAGCGGCCCTCCACGCGCGGCACCGGCACCCAGCCGCCCAACACCTGCGAGGGCGGCGTGGGCGTCGGCGCCACCACGTACGGCATTGCGCTGCCGATGCCTGCGCTGCGCCAGAGCTGAATCTCTCCACCCGCGGGCCGGACGGGCGGAATCCCAGCCCGTCCGGCCCGGGGGCAGGGCGCGGCTGCAGCCCGCCGTCCCGCCCGCTACTACAGGTACTTCTTCAGCTCGCGCCGCGCCAGCGACCGCTGGTGCACCTCGTCCGGCCCGTCCGCCAGCCTCAGCGTCCGCGCTCCCGCCCACAGTTCCGCCAGCGGGAAGTCCTGGCTGACGCCGCCTGCGCCGTGCAGCTGCACCGCCTGGTCGAGGATGTCGACCACCGCCCGCGGGGTGGCGATCTTGATGGACTGGATCTCCGTGTGAGCCCCGCGGTTGCCCACCGTGTCCATCAGCCATGCCGTCTTCAGCACCAGCAGCCGCAGCTGCTCCACCGTGACCCGCGCGTCCGCGATCCAGTTCTGCACGACGCCCTGCTGGGCGAGCGGCTTGCCGAACGCCGTACGGGACACCGCCCGCCTGCACATCAGCTCGATGGCCCGCTCGGCCATCCCGATCAGCCGCATGCAGTGGTGGATCCGGCCGGGGCCCAGCCGGGCCTGCGCGATCGCGAAGCCGCCGCCCTCCTCGCCGATCAGGTTCGCGGCGGGCACCCGCACATCGCTGAACACGACCTCCGCGTGACCGCCGTGGTAGTGGTCCTCGTACCCGTACACCTGCATCGCGCGCCGCACTTCGAGGCCGGGCGTGTCACGCGGGACGAGGATCATCGACTGCTGGCGGCGGATGTCGTCGCCGTCCGGGTCGGTCTTGCCCATCACGATGAAGATCCGGCAGTCCGGGTTCATCGCCCCGGAGATGTACCATTTGCGGCCGTTGATGACGTAGTCGTCACCATCGCGCACGATCCGGGTCTCGATGTTGGTCGCGTCCGACGACGCCACCTCCGGCTCCGTCATGGCGAACGCCGACCGGATCTCCCCGGCCAGCAGCGGCTCCAGCCACTGCTTCTTCTGCTCGTCCGTGCCGAACTGGAACAGCACCTCCATGTTCCCGGTGTCCGGCGCCGCGCAGTTCAGCGCCGTCGGCGCCAACTGCGGTGAGCGGCCGGTGATTTCGGCGAGCGGCGCGTACTGGAGGTTGGTCAGCCCGGCACCGTACTCCGCGTCGGGCAGGAAGAGGTTCCACAGGCCCTGCTTGCGCGCCTCGGCCTTCAGATCCTCGACGATCTGCGGGGTGTCCCACGGGGAGGCGAGCAGCGCACGCTGCTCGTGCGCGATCTGCTCGGCCGGGTACACGTGCTCGTCCATGAAGGCGAGCAGCTTGCCGCGCAGCTCCTCCGTACGGGCGTCGAATGCGAAGTCCATGGGGGTGATCAGCCTTCCTGGAGGGTGGTGAGACCGTGCTCGATGAAGACGGGGACGAGCTCGCCGATGCGGTCGAACCCGGCGCCGACGGTCTGGCCGAGGGTGTAGCGGTAGTGGATGCCCTCCAGGATCACGGCGAGCTTGAACCACGCGAACGCCGTGTACCAGGAGAGGGAGGAGGTGTCCCGCCCGGAGCGGGCGGCGTAGCGCTCGATCAGTTCGGCGGGGGTGGGGTGGCCGGGCGCGCCGCTGGTGGTGGAGACCGGGGACCCCGACAGACCGAGATCCGCGCTGTACATCGCCAGCAGTCCGACGTCGGTCAGAGGGTCGCCGAGCGTGGACATCTCCCAGTCGAGGACTGCCTTGATCTCGTCGTCCGGGCCGATCAGGACGTTGTCCAGGCGGTAGTCGCCGTGGACGACGGCCGCCACGGGGGAGACGGGCAGCTCGCGGCCCAGGGACGCGTGCAGCTCGTCGATGCCGGGCAGCTCGCGGTTGCGGGAGGCGTCCAGCTGCTTGCCCCAGCGGCGCAGCTGCCGGTCGAGGAAGCCCTCGGGGCGCCCGAAGTCCCCGAGCCCCACGGCCCCGGGGTCCACCGCGTGCAGATCCACCAGTGTGTCGACCAGGCCGAGGACGGCCGCCCGGGTGCGCTCGGCGCCGAGCGGGACGAGTTGTTCGGCGGTGCGGTACGGGGTGCCGTCGACGTGCTCCATGACGTAGAAGGGCGATCCGATGACGGTGTCGTCCTCGCAGAGCAGCACGGGCTCGGGCACCGGCACGGCGGTCGGGTGCAGCGCACTGATCACCCGGTGCTCGCGCTTCATGTCGTGTGCGGTGGCGAGGACATGGCCGAGCGGCGGCCGGCGGACGACCCAGCGAGCGGTGCCGTCCGTGACGAGGTACGTCAGGTTGGAGCGGCCGCCCTCGACGAGCCGTGCCTCGAGCGGTCCGTTCACCAGCCCCGGCCGCTCGCGGTCGAGATGTCCGCGGAGCCGGTCCAGGTCGAGACCTGGCGGGTGGACTGAGCTCATCGTGCGCACCTCCGGGGTGAAAAGACGTCGGTGTTCATGATGCCGACCAGTCGGTATGTCGTCCAGTGGGTTCCCGGAATCCGGTACGCGGTCTCGGGCCCGAGCGACCCCGCACCCTGGCGTCGAGTCGTATCCCTGAATAGGGTTCACGTATGAATGCCGCGCTGCTGATCGACGAAGTCCGGCTGATCCCGATCCTCATAGCCGATCCGCCCCTGCTCAACACCCAGGGCGTCCACCAGCCCTACACCCCGCGGCTCATCGTGGAAGTCATCACGCGGGACGGGACCACCGGCATCGGGGAGACCTACGGCGACGGCAAGTACCTCGAACTCGCCGCACCGCTCGCCCAGGCCCTGGTCGGCCGCTCGGTCAGCGATCTGAACGGACTCTTCGCCCTCGCCGAGGAGGTGTGCGGTGATTCACGCGCCGCCGATGCGCGGGTCGACGCGGGCGGGCTGCGCGGCGTCCAGACCGCCGACAAGCTCCGGCTCTCCGTCGTCTCGGGCTTCGAGGTCGCCTGCCTGGACGCCCTGGGCAAGTCTCTCGGCCTGCCTGTGCACGCCCTGCTCGGGGGCAAGGTCCGCGACAGCGTCGAGTACAGCGCGTACCTCTTCTACCGCTGGGCCGCCCACCCCGAGGGCGGCGAGCAGGACGACTGGGGCGCCGCCCTCGACCCGGCCGGAGTCGTGGCCCAGGCGCGGCGGTTCGCCCGCGAGAACGGTTTCTCCTCCTTCAAGCTCAAGGGCGGCGTCCTCGAACCCGACCAGGAGATCGCCGCGGTCCGCGCCCTCGCCGAGGCGTTCCCCGGACAGCCGCTGCGACTCGACCCGAACGGCGCCTGGTCCGTCGAGACGTCGCTGTACGTCGCCGAGCAGCTGAAGGACGTACTCGAATACCTGGAGGACCCGGCGAGCGGCACGGAGCTGATGGCCGCCGTCGCCGCGGGCACCGACGTGCCGCTCGCCACCAACATGTGCGTCACGACCCTCGCCGAGGTCCCGGAGGCCTTCGCCCGTGGCGCCGTCCAGGTCGTGCTCTCCGACCACCACTACTGGGGCGGCCTGCACCGCACCCGTGAGCTGGCCGGGATCTGCCGCACCTTCGGGGTCGGGCTCTCCATGCACTCCAACACCCACCTCGGGATCAGCCTGGCCGCGATGACCCATGTCGCGGCCACCGTCCCCAACCTCGACTACGCCTGCGACAGCCACTACCCGTGGCAGACCGAGGACGTCATCATTGCCCGCCATGTCTTCGAGGACGGCCGGCTGACCGTTTCCGACGCCCCCGGGCTCGGCGTGGAACTCGACCGGGAGCGGCTGGCCGTACTGCACCGGCGCTGGCTCGCCGACGACGGCACGATGCGCGAGCGCGACGACGCGGCGGCCATGCGCAAGGCCGAGCCGGAGTGGGTGACGCCGACGATCCCGCGCTGGTGAGGCGGGGCGGCCCGGGGCCGGGGTTCGGATGCTCGGACCTGGGCCGTCACGAACGCGTGCTTGCCTGAGTTGCGGGCGGCCTGAGCAGCCCGGATGGTCGGATGATGAAGGCGATCAGCTACAGCGCGTACGGCGGTGCCGACGTCCTGGAGTACGGCGAGCGGCCCGACCCGAAGGTCGGCCCGGACAGCGTGCTGGTGAAGGTGCGGGCCGCGGCCGTCAACCCGGTCGACTGGAAGGCCAGGGAGGGGCATCTCCAGTCGCAGCTGGAGGCCGTCTTTCCGGTGATCCCCGGCTGGGATGTCTCCGGCGTCGTCGTACAGCCGGGCATCGCCGTCGACGAATTCGCGGTCGGTGACGAGGTCATCGGCTATGTGCGTGAGGACTTCCTGTCCCGCGGCACCTTTGCCGAGTATGTCGCCGCCCCCGTGCGCACCCTCGCCCGCAAGCCGCTGAACCTGAGCTTCGAGGAGGCGGCGGGGCTGCCGCTGGCCGGCCTCACCGCGTACCAGGTGCTGCACCGTTGGCTGAAGATCCAGGACGGGGAGACCGTGCTCGTCCACGCGGCCGCGGGCGGAGTGGGCTCGCTGGCCGTGCAGCTCGCCCGGCACGCGGGCGCCCGCGTCATCGGCACCGCCGGCGCACACAACCACGACCACGTGCGACAGCTCGGCGGCGAGCCGGTGGAGTACGGCGAAGGGCTCGCCGACCGGATCAGGGCCCTGGCCCCCGACGGGGTCGACGCCGCCTTCGACACCGTCGGCGGCGAGGCCCTGCGCGTATCCGCGGACGTACTGAAACCCGGGGGCCGGCTGACGTCCATCACGGACGGCGAGGTCTTCTCGTACGGTGGCCGCTACGCCTTCGTACGGCCGGACGCGACGGACCTCGCCCAGCTGGGCGAACTGGCCGAGCAGGGCGTCGTCTCGGTCCACGTCGACCGGACCTTCCCGCTGGAACAGGCCGCGGACGCCTACCGGCTCAATGAGGAGGGGCGTACCCGGGGGAAGATCGTCGTGACCGTCCCCTGGGACGGCTGACGGCCCCGGGCGGAAATCCCCGGCAGACGGCCCGACGGCCCGGCAGGCGGCCATCGCCGCGGTAGCGGCCCCTTCAGAAGAGCATCGCCGTGGCGAACACCGCGAGGGCTACTGTGCACGCTGCTGCGGTCAGCGCCCCGCGCGGCGACAGCGGCTGCGGCCGGGCAGTCCCCATCCCGAGCACCCGCCGGTGCGCCACGTACAGAAAGCCCAGCCAGGCCAGCACGCTCAGCGACAGGGCGACGACGCCGGCCGGGGTCGCACCGGCGTGCAGGGCCTGCTTGCCCGCCAGCAGGGCGACCACCGTGCAGGACAGGGTGGTACGCCGCCACGCCAGCCGGGTCCGTTCCGGCTGCAGCCCGGGGTCCCGCTCGACGGCGGTCACCGGCCCTCCCAGCCGAAGACGACCACCACCACCATCGCGAGGGCGACGACGGCGACCGCGAGACCCAGCAGAGTCGGGAAGCGGGAGACCGGCAGGTCCTCGCCGCGCCGCATCGCCCGCTCGCACCGCACCCAGTGGTTGACCGCCCGCAGCGCGCACAGCACACCGGCCGCGAGCAGCGCGAGCGCCAGCCCCGCCCTGACCCCCCAGACCAGCTCCGGCAGGAACTGATCGACGGCGAAACCGCCGCCGATCAGTGCGAGGGCCGTCCGGATCCAGGCGAGGAAGGTGCGCTCGTTGGCGAGCGAGAAGCGGTAGTCGGGGGTGTCGCCCTCTTCCCGGATCCGCTCGGGTGCGAACCAGAGCCGAAGGCCTTGCACGAAGTCGTTCACGTCCGAACCCTAACCAGCGCTTTGTCGCCGATCGCCCGCCGGGGCCCGGCCTGCCCGGAACTCCCGCAGCCGGTGGTACGCGTCCAGACCGTCCGGTACCCACTGCCACTTGCCGAGCCGCTCCGTCAGCTCGTCATCGGTGAGGAAGGTGTGCCAGGCGACCTCCTCCACCTGGGGGTTCACAGGCAATGCGCACCGCACCTGGTAGATGTACGACCACCAGGTGTGCCCCGCGCCCGCGTAGAGGAACTTGAAGAGCGGCTCGGGGCGGGGGAGCCCGCTGACACCGAGCTCCTCCTCGGCCTCGCGCAGCGCCGCCTCGTCGTACGACTCGCCGGCGCCGACCACCCCGCCGACGAACATGTCGTAGTGCGAGGGGAAGACCAGCTTGGTCGAGGTCCTGCGGTGCACGAAGAGCCGGCTCTCGGCGTCCCGGGCCTCGATGAAGACGCAGCGATGGCGCAGGCCCCGCGCGGTCGCCTCACCGCGCGGGGCCTGTCCGACGACCTCGTCGTTCTCGTCGACGATGTCCAGGATTTCGTCAGCAGCAGTCATGAGCCCATCCAACCCCAGGTCCGGGACCCAGGGGGGACGCCGGCGACCGGTTCACTGCGGCAGGAGGCTGCGCTTGTGGCGTTGGTGACCGTGTCCCTCCGGCATCGCCGGATGCAGCCCCAGCAGCACGATTCCGACGACGATCGCCGCCAGCCCGGCCGCCTGCCAGGCCAGCGCGCCCGCATCGGTGCGCACCTGGTCGCCGAGGAAACCGATCCCGCAGGCGATCCCCGCCAGCGGCTGGGAGGCCGTCAGCGCCGGCAGTGACATCCGCAACGGCGCCGTTTCGAACGCGCTCTGTACCAGGATCAGACCCGTCACACCCAGCACCACCACCGCGTACGGCTGCCAGCTCGTCACCAGCGTCGCCCATCCGCCGTCCGACAGCCGCTGCCCGCTCATCCGGGTCAGCGCGTCCTGGAGGCCGTACAGCAGCCCGGCCGCCACCGCGAGCAGGGCGGGGGCCGCAACGTGCCCCGAGCGCTTGGCGAACGCGGTGAGTATCAGGGCTGTGCCGACGACCACGCCGACCACCAGCCAGTGCCGGAGCGGGTTCGTGATCATCTCGCCGCCCTGCGGCCGTCCCCCCAGCAGGAAGGCGGTGACCCCTCCGGCCAGCAGCCAGAGCCCGGCCCAGCCCTGTCTGCCGAGCCGCTGCCCGGTGCGATGTCGCGACAGGGCCATGGCGAAGAGCAGATTGGTCGCGAGGAGAGGTTCGACGACGGAGACCTCACCCTTTCCCAGGGCCAGCGCCCCCAGGGCCATGCCGCAGACCATGAGGCCGACCCCGGCCAGCCAGCTCGGCACGGCCATCAGGTCGAGCAGCAGCCTGGGGGAGAGATAGTCCCTTCTCGGGGCGTGCCGGGCGGCGGCCTGTTGCAGGACAAAGCCGAATCCCAGACAGCAGGCGGCGCTCACGGCGAGTACGAGCACCAGGACCGACACGCTTCTCTACCTCAAGTCCGGCCAGGAGAGGGTGATTTGTTTCGACGATAGCGCTTCCGGGCGGAGGACGCGGCCTGAGCGCGGCCGACCGGGCGGTTGACGGGGCGGCGACCGATGCCGAAGATCTGACGCACCAGTAACTTCTGGTGCCCGGACCGGCATGCTCTTCGGCCACCCCGACTGTCCCCGACTCGCCCCGACAAGGATGGAACTCCATGGCGTACGACGCTGATGTGATCGTGATCGGGGCAGGGCTCGCCGGTCTTGTGGCCACGGCCGAGCTCGTCGACGCGGGCCGTACGGTGATCCTGCTCGACCAGGAGCCCGAGCAGTCGATCGGCGGCCAGGCGCACTGGTCCTTCGGCGGTCTCTTCCTCGTCGACTCACCCGAACAGCGCCGCATGCGGATCAAGGACAGCCACGAGCTGGCCCTGCAGGACTGGCTCGGCACGGCCGGCTTCGACCGCAAGGAGGACGACTGGCCGCGGAAGTGGGCCGAGGCGTACGTCGACTTCGCGGCCGGTGAGAAGCGGTCCTGGCTGCACGCCCAGGGGCTGCGGTTCTTTCCCGTCGTCGGCTGGGCCGAACGCGGTGGCTACGACGCCAACGGCCACGGCAACTCCGTACCCCGCTTCCACATCACCTGGGGCACCGGGCCCGGTGTCGTGGCCCCCTTCGAACGCCGGGTGCGCGAGGGCGTCGCCAAGGGGCTCGTCCAGCTGAAGTTCCGCCACCGGGTCACCGGCCTCGGCCGCACCGCGGGCGCCGTCGACACCGTGACCGGCGAGACACTCGAACCGAGCGGCGCCCAGCGCGGCACCGCGAGCAGCCGCGAGGCGACGGGTGCCTTCGAGCTGAGGGCCCAGGCGGTGATCGTGACCTCCGGCGGCATCGGCGGCAACCACGACCTCGTCCGCGCCCAGTGGCCCGAGCGGCTCGGCACCCCGCCGGCGAAAATGCTCTCCGGGGTCCCTGCCCACGTCGACGGACTGATGCTCGGCATCACCGAGGAGGCCGGTGCCCACCACATCAACCGCGACCGGATGTGGCACTACACCGAGGGCATCGAGAACTGGAACCCGATCTGGGCCAAGCACGGCATCCGGATCCTGCCCGGACCCTCCTCGCTCTGGCTGGACGCCCGCGGGAAGCGGCTGCCGGTCCCGCTCTTCCCCGGCTTCGACACGCTCGGCACCCTCGAACACATCACGAGGACCGGCTACGACTACACCTGGTTCGTGCTCGACCAGAAGATCATCGGCAAGGAGTTCGCGCTCTCCGGCTCCGAGCAGAATCCCGACCTGACCGGGAAGTCCGTCCGCGGCGTGATCGGCCGGGCGCGCGCGGACGTGCCGGGCCCGGTGAAGGCGTTCATGGACCACGGGGTGGACTTCGTCGTCGAGAAGGACCTCGACGCGCTGGTCCGCGGCATGAACGCGCTCACCGGCGAACCTCTGATCGACGCGGAGGAGCTGCGCCGCGAGATCACCGCGCGGGACCGCGAGATCGCCAACCCGTTCACCAAGGATCTCCAGATCACCGCGATCCGCGGGGCCCGCGCCTATCTGGGCGACAAGCTGATCCGTACGGCGGCGCCGCACCGGATCCTGGACCCCGCGGCCGGTCCGCTGATCGCCGTCCGGCTGAACATTCTCACCCGCAAGTCGCTCGGCGGCCTGGAGACGGACCTCTCGTCCCGGGTGCTCACGGCGGACGGCACGCCGCTCGCCGGGGTGTACGCGGCGGGAGAGGCGGCCGGTTTCGGCGGTGGCGGGGTGCACGGATACCGCTCGCTCGAAGGGACGTTCCTCGGCGGCTGCATCTTCTCGGGCCGGGCGGCGGGCCGAGCCGCGGCCGAGGCGGTCGGCAGCTGAGGGCTGCGGTCGTCGGCGCCCGTCAGCCCTGGGCGCCGACGACGGGATCGAGCAGTTCGACGACCCGGAACCGTTCGGCGACGATCAGCGTGTCGTCGTCGACCGTGAAAGCCAGGTCGCCGAGGGCCTCCCGCATCTCCTCGCCCTGCCAGAACCGCTCGTGGGTCGCGCGCCATTCGGCCACCGAGGTGTCGCCCTCGCCCTCGTCGATCGCGTGCTGGAGGTCGACGTCCCCGAGCCGCAGGATCCGTACCTCGGTCACCTCGACGACCGCGATCTCGCGGCCGGCCGAGTCGATCACTGCCGACCGCTCGCCCACCGGGGGCAGCTCCTCCCTCTCCGCCTCGTACTCCGCCAGCAGCCCCGTCGTCGACACCTTCGCGCCGGAGAGCACCGCGGCGACGAGCCGGTCGCGCAGCGGCCCGGGAAAGGCGAGGAGAAAGGGCTTGAGAGGCTCACGGTTCGACATGGCGCAAGTCTGGCATGTCGCGTCGTGTGCGTGACGACGGCTCAGGAACGTCGAGTTCCGGCCAACTCAGCTGAAAATTACTGGAGTTGATCCAAGCCGACTCTTGACGCGGAGCCGCGCCTACCGCTTGGCTGGCCGCGTTCGAAAATGCGCGCGCTCCATGTGTGCCGCTACGCGCACCCCGTTCTCGTCACAGCTGTGACCTCCCCGTCCGTCCCTGCTCGTCCCGTGTCGTAAAGGAAGCCAGCGGTGTCCCCGCCCCCGCCGCCCCTGGGCCGCTCCCGAAGACGGGGCGGGCATCCCGGCCACCTCTTCGACCCGGCGCTCGACGACACCGAACTCGTCGAGGTGCGAGGGCAGTTCGCCCAGGGACGGTGGGCCCGGGCCCGTTTCCTCCTGGCCGGGACCGGCAGCGACTGGGACCGTCGCGGCCATCGCGTCGTCGCCCTCGCCGAGACACCGTCCGCCGCCGGCTGGGCCCGCGACTGGCTGCTCGCCGAACCCGACAGCACCGACGCCGCCACCCTGCTCGCCTGCGCCGTCGTGGTCCGCGCCCTGCAGGGCAAGGAGACGCCCGAGGCGGCCCGCGAGGCCTGCCTGCACGCCGCGCGACTGGCCCCCGACGACCCCACGCCCTGGCTGGGGCAGCTGATGCTGGCCCGTGTGCACGGCACCCAGGAGGAGGCGGGGAAGCTCTTCGACGCGGTCCGCATCCGTCACGCCGACCACCACCACGCGCACCATCTGATGACGGCCCGGCTGGCCGAGAACCATCCCGACAGCGGTCAGGACCCGCTGCACGAGGTCTACGACTTCGCCGCCTGGGCCGCCGAACAGGCGCCCGCCGACTCGCCGCTCGCCGTCCTCCCGGTCGTGGCGCACGCCGAGCGCTACCGCGTCCTGGTCGCCGCCGGCAGCGAATCCGGCGACCCGGTGAGCTCCGGGCACTGGTCGGGGCGAAGGGCCCGGCAGGTGATGAAGGCCGCGTTCGACTGGTGGCTGGAATGGGAGCGCGAGGACCACCCGCGCAACCGCGCCGACCTCAACTTCCTGGCCCACGCCAAATTCTGCGAGGGCAGGCCCGCCGAGGCCGCCGCCCTCTTCCTCCGCATCGGGCCCCACGCCACGGCCGCACCCTGGTCGTACGCGGGCCGGGACCCGTACCAGGCCTTCCTCACGGCGCGGGCCACCGCGCTCGGTACGCCGTGAGGAGCCACCCGTCGCAGAGCCACCCGCTGCTGTGCACCTCTCAGTGTTTCTCCCCTGTTTCTCCTCAACGAAGGGACGACCCCCGCCATGTCGACGGGCAGTTCGAGAACGAGTGAGACCGGCGTGGCCGGGGATCCGGGCGGCATCAGCACCTACAAGGGCGAGGAGCGGGCCCTGCGCGCGGACCGCCTCGGCACCGCGGGTCTGCTGCTCTCGGTCCTCGCCGCCAGCGCGCCCCTGATGGTCGTGGCCGGGGTGATGCCCACCGTCTTCGGCGTGATGGGCATCGTCGGCCAGCCGCTGCTGTACGTCATCCTCGGCATCGTCCTGATGCTGTTCAGCGTCGGGTACGCGGAGATGAGCCGGCACGTCCACAACGCCGGTGCCTTCTACGCGTACATAGCCCGCGGGCTCGGCCCGACCGCGGGCGCCGGTGCCTCGCTCGTCGCCCTCGTCGCGTACAGCGCCATGCAGGTCGGCATCTACGGCATCCTCGGCTTCGAGGTCTCCGGGCTCTTCGCCACCTACCTCGAGATCGAACTGGCCTGGTGGATCCCGGCCGTCGTCGCCGTACTGATCGTCGGTGTCCTCGGCTGGCTGAAGATCGACCTCAATGCCAAGGTCCTCGGGGTGCTGCTGGTCGTCGAGTGCGCCCTCGTCGTGATCTTCGACATCGCCGCGGTCTCCAAGCCGGGTCCGGAGGGCCTGTCCCTGCACGCCTTCGATCCCGGCACCCTCACCGGCGCGGGGCTCGGCACCGCACTCTGTTTCTGCATCGCCGCGTTCGTCGGCTTCGAGCAGGCCCCGGTGTACGCGGAGGAGACCAGCCGTCCGCAGATCGTCGTCTCCCGGGTGATGTTCCTCGCCGTCGGCTACGCCGCACTGTTCCTCGCGCTCAGCTCCTGGGCGCTGACCGTCGCCGCAGGCCCCGGCTTCATCGCGGACTCCTCGCTGAAGGAGGGCCCCGCCCTGCTGTTCGGGCTCACCGGGGAACGGCTCGGCACGACCTTCACCGACGTGCTGCACGTCCTCTTCGTCACCGGCATGTTCGCCGCGCTGCTCAGCTTCCACAACGTCGTCGCCCGCTACGCGTTCGCGATGGGCCGCGAGAGACTGCTGCCCGCCGCGTTCGCCCGTACGAACAGGTCCAGCGGCGCCCCGGGCACCGGCTCGCTGCTCCAGTCCGTCGTCTCCCTGGTCATCGTGCTGGCCTTCGCGGTCACGGACGACATGCCGGTCGGTGACCCGACCGCCCCGGTGCTGCACCTGTTCACCTGGATGGGCAACGTCGGCGCGCTCGGTGTCATCGTGCTGATGGCCGCAGCCTCGTTCGCCGTGATCGCGTTCTTCGTCAAGCGCGGTGCGGGCCGGGCGCAGCTGTGGCGGCTGATCGCCTCCGGTCTGGCCGGTACGGCGATGGTGGCCATCGCCGTCTTCACGGTCAGGGACTTCGACGTACTCGTCGGATCCGGTCCCGGCTCGGTGCTCAACTGGCTGCTGCCCGGCGTCATCGTGGCCTCGCTCGTCATCGGCCTGGTGTACGGGGCGGTGCTGCGCTCGACGAAGCCGGAGGTGCACGCCAGGATCGGGCTCGGCAACGAGGCGTTCCAGCTGGAGAAGGCGGCCGGGAGCGGTTCGGTCCACGCCTGAGCCCGGTCGCCTTACCGAAATATGACGGAGGCCCGCCGCCCCTGGTGGCGGGCGGCCGCGGGTGCTCGAATGGACGGGTGAACAGTCGTCCTCCCGATGCCGAAGGCGCACCCGTCGGCCGCCGCCTCGTCCTCACCATGCTCGGTCTCGGCGCCGCCGGCGTCGTGGCGGCGCCCGCCCTGCAGCGAGTGATGGAATCAGGGCTGGGCGCGGTCGCCGACAAGGACCCCACCGGCCTGACCGGGCTGCTGCCCAACGGCGGCGGCTTCCGCTACTACTCCGTCGCGTCCTCCGTGCCGAGGAAGAGCGCCGCCGACTACCGGCTGACGATCGACGGCCTGGTCGACCGGCCCGCCACGTACACCCTGGAACAGCTCGGGGCCCTGCCGCAGACCCGGATGGTCCGCGATGTCCAGTGCGTCACCGGCTGGCGGGTGCCCGAGACCCCGTTCGAGGGCGTCCGGCTCTCCGCGCTGCTGGACGCGGCCGGGGTACGGCCCGGGGCGAAGGCGATCCGCTTCACCTGCTTCGACGGTGCGTACACCGAGAGCCTCACCCTCGACCAGGCCAGGCGCCCCGATGTGATGGTCGCGCTGCGCATGCAGGACAAACCGGTGGCCCATGCGCATGGCGGCCCGGTCCGCCTCTATGTCGCCCCGATGTACTTCTACAAGTCGGCGAAATGGCTCTCCGGGATCACCGTCACCGACTCCGTGAAGCCCGGTTACTGGGAGGAGCTCGGGTATGACGTCGATGCCTGGGTCGGGCGGTCCAACGGCCGCGACGACGCCCCCACCGGCTGAGGCCGCCGGCCGGATCCGCCGCTTCAGCCGGGCCGAGCGCTGGGTGCACCGCACCACCGCCTGGCTGATGCTGCTGTGCGTGGCGACCGCGGCCTGCCTGTACGTGCCCCAGCTCGCCGAACTCGTCGGCCGCCGCCATCTCGTCGTCACCGTGCACGAATGGTCCGGGCTGCTGATCCCCGTGCCGCTGCTGGCCGGTCTCGCCTCCCGGGCGCTGCGCGCCGACCTGTCCCGGCTCAACCGGTTCGGGCCGCACGACCGGCAGTGGCTACGGGCCGTGCGCCGCCGCGATCACCGGCCGGGATCGCGGCCGGCCGGGAAGTTCAACGCGGGACAGAAGCTGTACGCGGCCTGGATCGCCGGAGCCGTGCCGGTCATGACCGGCACCGGACTGCTGATGTGGTTCACCGGTCTGGCCCCGCTGATGTGGCGCACCGGCGCCACCTTCGTCCACGACTGGCTGGCGCTCGCCATCGGGATCGTGCTGGCCGGACACATGGCGAAGGCGCTCGCCGACCCGGAGGCACGCCGTGGCATGCGCACCGGGTCGGTCGAGCGCCCTTGGGCGCGGGCCGAACACCCGCTGTGGGAGGAATCCACCGAGAGGCCGGAGGATCCGAAGCGCTAGAGGATCAGCGACAGCAGCAGGATGAAGGCCAGCGAGACCACGGAGATGATGGTCTCCATCACCGACCAGGTCTTCACCGTCTGGCCGACGCTCATCCCGAAGTACTCCTTCACCAGCCAGAACCCCGCGTCGTTGACGTGGCTGAAGAAGAGCGAGCCCGCGCCGACGGCGAGGACCAGCAGCGCCGCGTGCGACGTCGACATGTCGGCGGCGAGCGGGGCGACCAGACCGGCCGCCGAGATCGTGGCCACGGTCGCGGAACCCGTCGCGAGCCGGATCGCGACGGCGATCAGCCAGCCCAGCAGCAGCGCCGGGATCGACCAGTCCTTGGAGAAGTCCAGGATCATCTGGCCCACACCGGCGTCGATGAGGGTCTGCTTGAAGCCACCGCCGGCACCGACGATCAGCAGCACACCCGCGATCGGGGCGAGGGACTTCTCGACGGTGGTCGAGAGCCGCGCCTTGGTGAAACCGGCCGCCCGGCCCAGCGTGAACATGCCGACTATGACGGCCGCGAGGAGCGCGATCAGCGGCGAGCCGATCACGTCGGTGACCCGCTGGACGTGGTTCTCCGGGTTGTCCACGACGATGGCGACGAGGGCCTTGGCCAGCATCAGCACGACCGGCAGCAGGATGGTCGCCAGGGTGGCGCCGAAGCTGGGGCGGTGCTCCAGCTCCTCGGACGGACGCTGCGGGACCATCTTCTCCGGCGCCTTGATGTCCACCCAGCGGGCCGCATAGCGGGAGAAGACCGGACCGGCGATGATCACCGTCGGGATGGCGACCAGCACACCGAGCGCCAGGGTGACACCCAGGTTGGCGCCGAGGGCGTCGATCGCGACCAGCGGGCCGGGGTGCGGCGGGATCAGCCCGTGCATCACGGAGAGACCGGCGAGGGCCGGGATGCCGATCCGCATCAGGGAGTAGTTGCCGCGCTTGGCGACGAGCAGCACCACCGGGATCAGCAGCACGATGCCGACCTCGAAGAAGAGCGGCAGACCGATGATCGAGGCGATGAGGACCATCGCCCACGGCATGGCGCGCCCGCTCGCCTTCGCAAGGATCGTGTCGACGATCTGGTCCGCGCCGCCGGAGTCGGCGAGCAGCTTGCCCAGAATCGCGCCGAGCGCGATGAGGACGCCGACGCCCGCGACCGTCGAGCCGAGGCCGGCGGTGAAGCTGGCGATCGTCTTGGCGGGCGCGGCACCGGCGAAGGAGCCGAGCGCCAGCGAGCCGATGGTCAGCGCCAGGAACGCGTGCAACTTGAACTTGGTGATGAGCAGAACGATGACGGCGATGCCGGCCAGGACGGCAATGCCCAACTGCGCATTGCCGGCGGAAGTGATCGGTTCGACGGCATCCGCTGCCAGCGTCTCGACGCTGAGACTGGTCACGGTGATGGTCCTTAGGCTCCGAGCCGGCGCAGCGCGGCGACGGCTCGCTGGGTGATTTCTTCGGGGGTGCCGGACACGTCGACGGCGACGCCGGCCTCGTCCTCCTGCAGCGGCTGCAGGGTGGCGAACTGCGAATCGAGCAGGGTGGTCGGCATGAAGTGGCCCTTGCGCTCCGCCATCCGTCCCTCGATGAGGGCGCGGTCGCCGGTCAGATGGAGGAAGACGGCACCGGGGGCCTCGGCCCGCAGCCGGTCGCGGTAGACCCGCTTGAGCGCCGAGCTGCTGACGACGCCGCCGAGCCCGGCCCGGCCGTGCGCCCACTGCCCGATCGCGTCGAGCCAGGGCCACCGGTCGGCGTCGTCCAGCGGGGTGCCGGCCGACATCTTGGCGATGTTCGCCGCGGGGTGGAAGTCATCGCCCTCGGCGTACGGAACGCCGAGTTCGGCGGCGAGCAGGGGACCGATCGTGGTCTTTCCGGTCCCTGCTACGCCCATCACCACGACGACGTGGGGGGTGCTCATTGATGGTGCCTCGCTGTCTCCGTCGACGTCTTCCTCGACATCGGTCCGTCGCGCTACTGAAACCCATACGTACGACTTATTCAAGATGGTGTGACATAAACGTCGTACTTTTTGTTCCCGAGAGGCGCCCCGTAGGCTTTGTCCATGACCACACAGGGCCCCGGGCTGCATACACACGTGCTGGACACCCTGGGCCTGGAGATCGCCGCGGGGGACTTCCCGCCGGGCCAGGTGCTGCGCACCGACGAGCTGGCCCAGCGCTTCGACGTCTCGCGCACGGTCGTACGCGAAGTGATCCGGGTCCTGGAGTCCATGCACCTGGTCGAGTCCCGGCGCAGGGTCGGTGTGACCGTGCAGCCGACCGAGGCCTGGAACGTCTACGATCCGCAGGTCATCCGGTGGCGCCTGGCCGGCGCCGACCGGCCGCGCCAGCTGCGCTCCCTGACCGTGCTGCGTTCGGCGATCGAACCGGTCGCCGCCGGGCTCGCCGCCCGGAACGCCACGCCGGAGCAGTGCGCGGCCCTCACCGAATGCGCGCTCGGCATGGTCGCGACCTCACGCGGCCAGCAGCTGGAGCGGTATCTGGAACACGACATCGCGTTCCACCGGATCGTGCTCAACGCCTCCGGCAACGAGATGTTCGCCCGGCTCGGGGACGTCGTCGCCGAGGTACTGGCGGGGCGCACCCACCACCAGGTGATGTTCGAGGACCCCGACCCGGCCGCGGTCACGCTTCACGTACGGCTCGCGGAGGCGGTACGCGAGGGGCATGCGGCGATGTCGGAGCGGCTGACGAAGGAGATCGCGGTGGGCGCCCTGCACGAGCTGGACGTCCTCGCTCCCTGAGCTCGTGCCTCAAGGCGTCCTGCACGACTTGGGGTGTCCCCGGCGGCCGGAGCTCGCGCCCCGGAGGTCCTGCGGGGGCTGGACGTCCTCGCGCCCCTGAGCCCCGGTGGGCCCGCGGCCTCACACGGCGGACGGGTCCGCTGTCACATGCTGCAGCCGCGCCGCCGCCGCCGCGAGCATCATCTCCAGTGCCGCCGGATAGCCGCTGCGGCCCATCTCCGCCACCAGCACCGACGCGGTCGCCGCGATATGCGGATGCGTGGTCCGCTCCAGTCGTGCGTACGTCTGCGGCCACGTCTGCACCTCCAGCGCGCGGGCCCGCTCCGACAGCACCAGCGTCGACGCGTCCAGCGCTGCGAACGACAGCGTCTGGTCGACGAACACGTGGTAGATCCGCACCGCCTCGCCGTCCGGGAAGCCCGCCCCGCGCAGAATCCCGAGGATGGTCTCCACCGCCTGGATCTCGTGCGTGCGGCCGGTGACCCGGGCGCACGTCAGCAGGGCCGCCTGCGGATGGGCCAGATAGTCGGCGTGCATCCGCAGCCCCAGGTCACGCAGGTCGGCCCGCCAGTCCCCGGTCGCCCGCCAGCCGGACAGCGTACGGCCGATCAGCTCGTCGGCCACCGCGAGCAGCAGCTCGTCCGTGTCCCGGAAGTACCGGTAGATCGCGCTCGGATCGCACCCCAGGGCGGCGCCGAGCCGGCGCACGGTGAGCGCCGCCGCTCCGTGCTCACCGATCAGCCGCAGCGCCGTCTCCACGATCAGCTGTTCCGACAGCACCGTGCCCTGCTTGGTGGGACGCCTGCGGCGCCGCGCCCCCTCCGCCACCACCCGCTCGCTCGCGCTCATGCGGCGCACCTTATGACAACAGCGTTGACGTGCGGAACCCCCGAGGAGTTCGATGTGCCGCCATCGGGGCCGAAGAGTGCCCCTCGGCGAAGGAGCCACCGTGACGGACTCACCCACCCCCTACGGCAGCGATCCACCGGGAGCCGTGTCCCTCAGGAAGAGTCTCGGAGTCGTCGACGGATTCGCCATCGCCGCGTCCTCCACCGCCGCGACCACCAGCATCGGCATCGGTCTCGGCGTCACCGCGGGCGCCGTCGGCCTCCATCTGCCGATCATCATGCTGCTCGGATTCCTGCCCGTCCTGGCCATCGCGAGCGCCTACTCCCGGCTCAACAGGGTCGAGCCGAACATGGGCAGCGGCTATGTCTGGGTCGGCCGCTCGCTCAGCCCCTGGCTCGGCTTCCTCGTCGGCTGGATCGGCATCGTCTCCACGGTCGTCTTCCTCTCGTACACCACGACGGTCACCGGATCCGCCCTGCTCCAACTCGCGGGCGAGGGCGGGCTGCACACCCTCGCCGGGCTCCGCCTCGACCCGGACTCCACCGCCCAGTCGACCGCCCTCGGCATCGCCGTCCTGATCGCCGTCACCCTCACCGCGATCACCGGCACCCGGTCCGCCGCGAACCTGCAGAAGTACCTTCTCGTCTTCGAGTACGTCGTACTGCTCGGGTTCTGCGGGTACGGACTGTTCGTCGGCCCGCACCCGTTCAGCCTGGACTGGATCAACCCGTTCACCATCCCCTCCGGACAGCAGCTCGCCCAGGGGCTTCTCCTCTCGGTCTTCTGCTACTGGGGGTTCGAGTCCTCGTTCAGCGTCAACGAGGAGGTCCGCGACCCGCAGGACGCCTCCAGGGCCGGGCTCACCACCCTCTTCACCATGCTCGGCCTCTTCCTCCTCGGCTCCTTCGCCTTCCAACGCGTCCTCTCGCTGGACGAATTGACCGGGCACGGTGCGCAGGGGCTCACGTACTTCGGAGACCGGCTCGCCGATCAGCCGCTCGCCGCGCTCCCGCTGATCGCCCTCACCTTCTCCGCCGTGGCCTCCCTCCAGTCCGGCGTGATCCCGACCGTGCGCGGCATGTTCGCGATGAGCCGGGACCGCACGCTCGGCCCGCTCTGGACCAAGGTCAGCCCGCGGTTCGGCACACCGGCGGCGGGAACGGTCGCGATCGGCTGTGTCGCCGCCGTCATCGCCGTTCTGTCGCTGGTCATCCCGAAGGTCGGTGACCTGATCCTGGCGTCCGTCAACGCGATCGGCGTCGTCGTCTCGGTCTACTACGCGCTCACCGCGCTGGCCGCGGCCGCCCGCTTCCGCGGCCTGCTGCGAGAGAGCCCGTCCGAGGCGCTGCGCGCCGTCGTGCTTCCGGTGCTCGGCGCCGTCGTACTGCTCGGCCTCGGCGGCTATCTCTGCTGGACCTTCTACATCTCCGCCGACCACTTCGCGATCAGTCCGGACAACGGCTGGTTCATGCTCTTCTGCCCGGCGGCCATGCTGGTGACCGGCGTGGGCGCGGCAGCCTGGGCCAAGTGGATAAGGAAGTCACCGTATTTCGTCACGGGCCGCTCCCTCGCCCCTGCCGAACCCGCGGTCACCGAAGCGGCCTGAACCCGAAGCGCGCCACCCCACGACTCCCACGGAAACGGAACCACTGATGCACCACACCCCCGCCGATCTCGTTCTCACCGGCGGCCCCGTCCTCACCATCGACTCGGCCCGCAGCCGCGCCACGACTGTGGCCGTCACCGGCGACCGCATCACCGCGGTCGGCCACGACGAGGTGCGTGGACTGATCGGCCCGAAGACCGAAGTCGTCGACCTCGCCGGGCGGCTGCTCGTTCCCGGCTTCCAGGACGCGCACATCCACCCCGTCACCGCAGGCCTCGAACTCGCACAGTGCAACCTCACGGACTCCCGGACGGCGGCGGACACCCTCGCCGCGGTTCGGGCCTACGCCGACAGCCACCCGGACCAGGAGTGGATCACCGGCGGCGGCTGGTCCATGGAGGCCTTCGACGGCGGCAGCCCGACCCGGGACCGGCTCGACACCGCCGTACCCGACCGCCCCGTCTTCCTGGTCAACCGCGACCACCACGGCGCCTGGGTCAACACCCGTGCCCTCATGCTCGCCGGCATCACCCGCGACACCCCCGACCCGGCCGACGGCCGTGTCGAACGCGACGACCGGGGCGAGCCCACCGGACTCCTCCAGGAGGGCGCCATGGACCTGGTCGCCCGGCACACCCCGCGTTCCACCCCCGCCGACCGGCTCGCCGCTCTGCTCCGTGCCCAGCGTCTCCTCCACTCGTACGGGATCACCGCCTGGCAGGACGCGATCGTCGGCGTCTACGGCTCGATGGACGACGCCTCCGACGCCTATCTGACCGCAGCCCGCGACGGCTCGCTCACCGCCCGGGTCGTCGGCGCCCTCTGGTGGGACCGCGAGCGTGGCTCCGAGCAGATACCCGAACTCGTCGCCAGGAGGCGGGAGCTGACGGGCGGCCGGTACCGGGCCGGCTCGGTGAAGATCATGCAGGACGGGGTCGCCGAGACGGGCACCGCCGCCCTGCTCACTCCGTACCTCGACGCCTGCGGCTGCGCCACCGCCAACAGCGGCACCAGTTTCGTCGACCCCGTCGAGCTGCGCCGGTACGTCACCGAACTGGACGCCCTCGGCTTCCAGACCCACTTCCACGCCCTCGGTGACCGCGCGGTGCGCGAGGCACTCGACGCCGTCGAGGCCGCCCGCACCGTCAACGGCCGCACCGACACCCGGCCCCACCTCGCCCACCTCCAGATCGTCCACCCCGACGACATCCCGCGGTTCCGTGAGCTCGGTGCCACAGCCAACATCCAGCCGCTCTGGGCCGCCCATGAGCCGCAGATGGACGAGCTGACCATCCCCTTCCTCGGCGACGAACGCGCGGCGCTGCAGTATCCGTTCGGCGCGCTGCTGCGGTCCGGTGCGACAGTCGCGGCGGGCAGCGACTGGCCGGTCAGCAGCGCCGAGCCGCTGCACGGCATCCACACCGCGGTCAACCGGATCGCCCCGGACGGCGAAGGTCCGGTCTTCCTGGCAGGCGAGCGCATCGGACTCACGGCTGCCATCGCCGCGTACACGGCGGGATCGGCCCATGTGAACCACCTGGATGACACCGGCTCCATCCGTACCGGAGCCCTCGCCGACCTGGTGGTCCTGGACCGCGACGTGTATGCGGGCCCGCCCGAGGAGATCGGCGCCACCCGCGTCCTCCAGACGTACGTCGGCGGACGCCGGGTCCACGACACCGAGGCCTGACACACGGTGGGCGGCTCCCGCGGAACCTCCGGTGGGGCCGCCCGACGCGCGCCAACGCGCCATCGCTGCCGGGACACCCGCACAGCGCGTACGGTTGTTCGCGTTCGATCATCGGCTATCGGTCGGACATCTCAGAAGCCGGGACCGTCACGAAGGAGACCGCGGTATGGCGCAGCAGGTACAAGGGGTCATTGCACCGGGGAAGAACGAGCCGGTACGCGTCGAGACGATCGTGATCCCGGACCCCGGCCCCGGTGAGGCCGTCGTGAAGATCCAGGCGTGCGGCGTCTGCCACACCGACCTGCACTACAAGCAGGGCGGCATCAACGATGACTTCCCGTTCCTGCTCGGCCATGAGGCCGCGGGCATCGTCGAGTCCGTCGGCGACGGCGTCACCGACGTCGAGCCCGGCGACTTCGTCATCCTCAACTGGCGTGCGGTCTGCGGGCAGTGCCGGGCGTGTCTGCGCGGCCGCCCCTGGTACTGCTTCAACACCCACAACGCCCAGCAGAAGATGACGCTGCTGGACGGCACCGAGCTGTCGCCCGCGCTCGGCATCGGTGCGTTCGCGGAGAAGACCCTGGTCGCCGCGGGCCAGTGCACCAAGGTCGACCCCGAGGTCTCCCCGGCCGTCGCCGGGCTGCTCGGCTGCGGCGTCATGGCGGGCATCGGCGCCGCCATCAACACCGGCGCGGTCGGCCGCGGCGACTCGGTCGCCGTCATCGGGTGCGGCGGGGTCGGCGACGCGGCCGTCGTCGGCGCGCGGCTGGCCGGAGCGGCGAAGATCATCGCGGTGGACATCGACGACCGCAAGCTGGACACGGCGAAGAAGATGGGCGCCACCCACACCGTCAACTCCCGCTCCACCGACCCGGTCGAGGCGATCCGCTCCCTGACCGGCGGCAACGGAGCCGACGTCGTCATCGAGGCGGTCGGCCGCCCGGAGACGTACAAGCAGGCCTTCTACGCCCGCGACCTCGCCGGCACCGTCGTCCTGGTCGGCGTCCCCACCCCCGAGATGCAGCTCGAACTGCCGCTCCTCGACGTGTTCGGCCGCGGCGGCTCGCTCAAGTCCTCCTGGTACGGCGACTGTCTGCCCTCGCGCGACTTCCCGATGCTCATCGACCTGCACCAGCAGGGCCGGATCGACCTCGGCGCATTCGTCACCGAGACCATCGGACTCGGCGACATCGAGCAGGCCTTCACCCGGATGCACGAAGGCGACGTGCTGCGCTCGGTGGTGGTCTTCTGATGGCCGCCCGCATCGACCACCTCGTCACCTCCGGCACGTTCGCCCTCGACGGCGGCGAGTGGGACGTCGACAACAACGTCTGGATCGTCGGCGACGGCGCCGAGGCGATCGTCATCGACGCCGCCCATGACGCCGCCGCCATCGAGGCTGCGCTCGCGGGCCGCACGCTGCGCGCCATCGTCTGCACGCACGCCCACAGCGACCACATCGACGCGGCTCCGGCCCTCGCCGACGCCACCGGTGCACCGATCCTGCTGCACCCCGACGATCTGCCGCTGTGGAAGCAGACCCACCCGGACCGCACCCCCGACGCCGAACTGGCCGAGGGGCAGGAGCTGGAGATCGCGGGGACCGCGCTCCAGGTCCTGCACACGCCCGGTCATGCCCCGGGAGCGGTCTGCCTGTACGCCCCCGAGCTGGCCACCGTCTTCACCGGGGACACGCTCTTCCAGGGCGGGCCCGGCGCCACCGGGCGGTCGTTTTCGCACTTCCCGACAATCGTCGCGTCGATCAGGAGCCGGCTGCTCGCCCTGCCGGCCGGGACCACCGTCCGTACCGGACACGGCGACTCCACGACGATCGGCGCGGAGGCCCCGCACCTCGACGAGTGGATCGCCCGCGGTCACTGACCGCCGGGACTCACCGGTCCGGCCACGCCGAGAGCCGCAGCCCGCTTTCGAAGCGGCGCGGCCCACCCGTGACCGGATCGGTGAACTCCAGTACCCGCGCCAGGAGTTGCAGCGGACGGGTCCAGTCGTCCGCGGCGCCCTCCGGCTCCACCACCGGATAGACCGGATCGTGGACGAGCGGCAGCCCCAGGCTGTTCATGTGCACGCGCAGCTGGTGGGTCCGCCCGGTGGCGGGCACCAGCCGGTAACGGCCCAGTCCCTCACGGTGTTCCAGCAGCTCGATCCGGCTCTCGCTGTTCGCCTCGCCCGGCTCCTCCCGGGCGGCGATCACTCCGCGCTCCTTGACGATCCGGCTGCGTACCGTACGCGGGAAGGCGATCGAGGGGTCGTACGGTGCCACCGCCTCGTACTCCTTGCGCACCCGCTTGTCCCGGAACAGCGTCTGGTACGCCCCCCGGTCCTCGGGCCGGACGACGAAGAGCACGAGGCCCGCGGTGAGCCGGTCCAGCCGGTGCGCGGGCTGCAGCGACGACAGCCCCAGCTCCCGGCGGAGCCGCGCCACGGCGGTCTCGGTGATGTGGCGGCCGCGTGGTGTCGTCGCGAGGAAGTGCGGCTTGTCGGCGATGACGAGATGCGCGTCGCGGTACACGACGCCGACCGGGAACGGAACCGGCTCCTCGGGAGCGAAGTCCCGGTGGAACCAGAGATACCGGCCCGCCGTGTACGGCTCGTCGGGGGCCACGGGCCCCTGCAACGAGACGAACCTGCCCCCGGCGAGCATGCCGTCCACCCGGTCCGCCCCGATCGCACCGGCGAACCGCGCCAGCAGATGATCGCGGACCGTCGCCCACTCACCGTCCGGATCCTCCGGGAGCCGCAGCCGGACCGGATCGATCCCGTCCCGCTGCGGCAGGGGCGCCGGCGGAGGCTTGGCGCGGCCTCTCATCGCGGCGGCCCTGCCGGTGCGTCGGCGCCCGGGGCGCTGCGGCTGACGGTGCTGATGGTCATGGTGCCGACCATCCTGTCACGCGTCGCCGCAGGTCACCGACGGCTGTACGGTCACACCCCACCGGTACCGGTCACGCCCCACCGGCAGCCGGACGGCCACGCGGTGCCGTCACCGTCCGCGGCCCCTGTCCGACCCCACCGCCGAGAACACGAACGAGAACTCCGCGGCCGCCGCGTCGAGCCGGAACTGCGGAAGCACTCCCGGCCCGCACGACTGCGACCCGATGCCCTGCACCGCATGGTCCAGGTTGACCCAGACGGTCTCACCGGCCATCAGTTCCGGTCCGTGCTCCGCCGCATCCAGTTGCTCGCTCGTCCACCGCCGCGCGGTGAACCAGAACGGCACACCCCCTTCGGCCCGCAGTCCCGCACCGTCGCCGTGCGTCAGCTCCGCCCACCGGACATCGGCCCGCGCACCGTTCTCCTGCGGCCGGACGTACGGGGTCTGCATCGCGTCCACGGGCATCTCCCACCACCCGAGCACCGACGCCGCCCGGGTGTCCGGGTACGCCTCGCCGGGCCCGCCGCCGAACCAGCGCGCCCGGCCGTACGCGGCAGGCAGCCCGAACCGGATCCCGAGCCGGGGCAGCGGCACCCGCCACTCGCCCTCCGGCACCACGGACACGGTGAGCCCGAGCCGCGCCCCGTCGGCGGTCCACCGGTACGCCGTACGCAACCCCAGGTCCACCCCGGCGGGCGCCACCCGTGTCCGTACGGTCAACGACTCCTCGTCCACCTCGACGGCGTCGATCCGGTGCCGCATCCGGTGCAGCCCCGATTCCCGCCAGCGCAGCCCGTACCGCTCGTCCGGCTGCCAGGCCGCACCGTTGTCGTTGTCGGTGGGCGCCCGCCACACATCCAGCCGCAGCCCCTGCACCGGCACGCCGCCGAGCCGCACCGGCGCCCCGGTCGCCGCGTCGAAGACCCCGCTGCCGAGCGTGATCACCCCCGCGCCCGCCTCCGGCCGCGACCCCACCACGGCCGCGGCCGGGACCGCCGCATCGACCTCCACCTGCCCCCACGCCATCACATGCCCGCGCCCGGCCCATGCGGTGTCCTCGGCGAGCAGCGCCCGTACGGTCCACACACCCGCGCCGTTCCCGGGAAGCCGCACCTCGGCGTGGGCTCCGGGGGTCAGGGCGGGCACGGTGAGCGGACCCGAACCGCGGAGCTCGCCGTCCACCTCGTGCGACCAGACGAACTCCAGACGGTCCAGCCCTGCGAAGTCGTACCCGTTGCCGATCCTGACCGTGCCCGCCGTCGTCCCGGCCTCGATCCGTACCGGCTCGATGACCTTCTTGTACTCGATCAGCCCGGGGGAGGGGGTGCGGTCGGGGAAGAGCAGCCCGTCGCAGACGAAGTTGCCGTCGTGGAGTTCCTCGCCGAAGTCCCCGCCATAGGCGAAGCCGTGCTCCGGGTGGGCGAGACCGTGGTCGATCCACTCCCAGACGAACCCGCCCTGGCAGCGCTCGTACTGCTCGAAGAGCCGCTGGTATTCGCTCAGCCCGCCGGGGCCGTTGCCCATCGCGTGCCCGTACTCGCACATGATGAACGGCATGGCGCGCCGCCGGGCGTCCAGTTCCGGGTCGCCCCATGGGTCCTCGGCCCGCTTCCCGATCAGCTCGACCTCCGCGTGCGTCGGATACATCCGCGAATAGACGTCGACGTCCTTGCAGGACAGGTCGCCCTCGTAGTGCACCAGGCGGTCCGGGTCCCGGCCCTTGATCCACTCGGCCATGGCGGTCAGCCCGCGCCCCGTCCCGCACTCGTTGCCCAGCGACCAGATGATCACCGACGCGTGGTTCTTGTCGCGCTCGACCATCCGCGCGGCCCGGTCGAGGAGCGCCGGGGTCCACCGTTCGTCGTCGACCGGGTTGTTGCGCCACTCCAGGTCGACAAAGCCATGAGTCTCCAGATCGCACTCGTCGATCACCCAGAGCCCGAGCTCGTCGCAGAGATCCAGGAACGCCGGATGCGGCGGATAGTGGCTGGTCCGTACGGCATTGATGTGGTGCCGCTTCATCAGCACCAGATCGCGCCGCATCGTCTCCGCGTCCACGGCCCGCCCCGTCTCCGGGTGGAACTCGTGCCGGTTCACCCCACGGAACAGCACGCGCCGACCGTTGATCTTGACGACCCCGTCCTCGACGACGACGGTACGGAAGCCGATCCGCAGCGGGACGCGCTCGCCGGCGGTCACCAGCTCGCCGTCGTACAGCCGTGGCGTCTCGGCGGTCCACGGCTCGACCGGCACGGTCACCGCCTCACCCGTCGCGACGTCGACCCCCAGCTCGGGCACGACGACCCGGCCCCTGGTCCCCTCGCACTCCACCCGCAGGGTCCCGGCCCCGGCGCCGTGGTCGTAGCCGGCGTGCACGAAGAAGTCCCGGGGCGCGTGCTGGGGCCGGTGCAGGAGTGTGACGTCCCGGAAGATCCCGGGCAGCCACCACTGGTCCTGGTCCTCCAGATAGCTCCCGGACGACCACTGATGCACGCGGACGGCCAGGACGTTGCCCTCGGCCCGCACGATGCCGCCGACCGCGAACTCGTGGGGCAGCCGCGACCCCTTGAAGTCCCCCAGCTCCTCGCCGTTGAGCCAGACCCGGGCGGCGGACTCCACCCCGTCGAACCGCAGCACGGCGTCGCCGCCCGCAGGCCACCCGTCGGGCAGGTCGAAGGTGCGCAGATGGTCCCCGGTCGGGTTCTCGGTCGGTACGTGCGGCGGGTCGACCGGGAACGGGTAGACGACATTGGTGTACGCGGGCGCTCCGCCGGCCCCCTGCAGCACCCAGTGCCCGGGCACCGCGACCGTTCGCCACCCGGACGCGTCGAACCCGGACCGGGCGAACGACGTGTCCTCGGCGGTCGCGGTCGGCGAGAGCCGGAAGCGCCACTCCCCGTTCAACGACATCCGCGGGGCGTCCGAACCGGCATACCAGGACCGGGGCGGCAGCCCGCCCGATCCGGGGGCCACGTCCACGTGCCAGGGGAGGGAGTAGCTCGGTGTACGGCTCATGATGCTCCTTGCTCGGCAACACCTGCGTCGCTGCTGGACGTTAGCCACGCTCGGAGCGCTTCGACAGAGGGCCGAAGGGCGGGCGCCGGATCTCCGTGGCCCCTGTGGTGCGGCCGCCTCGCGGACGTCGCGGCCACACGGCGCGGGCCCGTGCCGTGAGCGTGCGGTCCTTGCGCGGACCGGCCCCGCGCCGCAGTGCCCGCCGGGTCCTGAGCGTGAGCCTCCCCACCGGGACCAGGACCACGATGTGCAGCAGCGGGCGCCGGGCCCCGGTGGAGCCGGAGAGCGCGCGGGGGGCGCCGGGCCGGGCGCCGACGGGGGAGACGACGTGCGGTGCGGAACGCCGGGGGGCCTGGGCGGGGCATTGGCCCGGTTGCGTGACATTCCCGTCCCGTCGGGACCGCCCTGCGTGCCGGGTCCGGGCTGCCCGTCGCGTTCGGTGTTCCCTTCCTGAAGAAGGTGGCGCGGTGCGGAAAGGCTCGCTCCGGTCCTGGCGGGACGGTGCGGTGACCCCGCGTCGCCCTTCCCGTGAGCGACTGCCGGTCCAGCGGCCCGTCCGGCGGCGATGTCCGCCGGCCGGCGGGCCGCCCCGAGTGCCGAAGGAGAAGCCGTGGTGGCTGGAAGTACCGGTGAGGTCCGGGCCGCACTGTCCGCGCGGCTCGTGGCAGGGCAGAAAGCGCTGGTGACCGGGGCCGGTTCGGGCATCGGCAGGGCGACCGCGATCGCACTCGGGCGGGCCGGTGCGGATGTCGTGGTCAACTACGTCGTCGGCGAGGACGAGGCCGAGAAGGTCGCCGCGGAGATCAGGGGATTCGGGGTCCGCGCCTACGCCCACCGGGCCGATGTCTCCGACGAGGACCAGGTCGTCGGCATGGTCACCCGCATGGTCGAGGAGTTCGGCACCATCGACATCATGGTGGCCAACGCGGGCCTCCAGCGGGATGCGCCGAGTGTGGAGATGACGCTCGCCCAGTGGCAGAAGGTCATCGACGTCAACCTCACCGGCCAGTTCCTCTGCGCGCGGGAGGCCACCAAGGAGTTCCTGCGGCGCGGCGTCGTACCGGAGGTCTCCCGGTCCGCCGGGAAGATCATCTGCATGAGCTCGGTCCACCAGATCGTCCCCTGGGCGGGCCATGTGAACTACGCCTCCTCCAAAGGCGGCGTCGGCATGATGATGGAGACCCTCGCACAGGAACTGGCCCCCCGGGGAATCCGTGTGAACGCCATCGCGCCCGGCGCCATCCGCACCCCCATCAACAGGAGCGCCTGGGACACCCCCGAGGCCGAGGCCGACCTCCTGCGACTGATCCCGTACCGCCGGGTCGGGGAGCCGGACGACATCGCCAACGCCGTCGTCGCGGTGGCGTCCGATCTGCTCGACTACGTCGTGGGCGCCACGCTGTACGTGGACGGTGGAATGACACTCTTCCCCGGCTTCGCCACCGGAGGCTGACACCCGGCCGGCAGCCCGGGCCGCGCCCCGCCCAGGAGTGGACCCGGCGGGGGCGTCGCCGGTCCGCCACGGCCCGGGCGCTGGGAAGACCTCACCGCAGGAGCACCGGCCGGCCACCCGCCGCGGCCGCCGGTCGACACCGGGAGCGCCGCGCATCCGTATCCCTCCCGTCCGACGCCTCCGGGCGCGAACCATCGAGGCGCACATGCACACAACAACGGCCCTTCTGGCGAACGCCGTCCCGCCGCAGCTCCTGCCGGCCCGTCAGCTGATGGCCTTCACCCTGGCCTCGCACATCCTGCTCGTGCCGTTCGGGGTCGCGCTGCCGTTCATCACCCTGCTGATGCACTACCGCGGGCTCCGCCGGGGCGACGACGTCGCCCTCGGACTCGCCCGGCGGTGGTCCGCCGTGATGGCCGTGCAGTTCGCCATCGGGGTCGTCACCGGCACCGTGCTCTCCTTCGAGTTCGGCCTGCTCTGGCCCGGCATGATGGGCCGCTGGGGAGACGTCTTCGGCCTTGGATTCGGCGTCGAGGCGTGGGCGTTCTTCCTGGAGGCCGTCCTGATCGCGATCTACCTCTACGGCTGGCGCCGGCTGAAGCCGTGGACACACTTCCTGCTCGGCGTGCCGCTGCCGCTGGCCGCCCTCCTGGGCGCGTTCGGCATCATCGCGGCCAACGCATGGATGAACACCCCGCAGGGCTTCACCCTCGACGCCGCGGGCAGACCCGTCGACGTCAGCGTCCGGCAGGCCGTCTTCACACCGATGTTCGGCCCCGAGTACTGGCACTTCGCGGTGGCCATGTTCCTGACCGCCGGATACGTGGTCGCCGGCGTCTATGCGGTCGGCCTGCTGCGCGGGCGCCGGGACCGGTACCACCGGCTCGGCTTCGCACTGCCGTTCACGGTCGCCGCGATCCTCACCCCGATCCAGTTGCTGCTGGGGGACGCCATCGCCCGGTCCGTCTTCCACAAACAGCCGGTCAAGTTCGCCGCCACCGAACTCGTCTGGAAGACGGACACCCATGTGCCGGAGTACGTGTTCGGGCGGCTCCATTCCGACGGCACGGTCTCCGGCGGCCTGAAGATCCCCCAACTCGACTCGATCCTCGCCGGGTTCAGGCCCAGCACCCGCGTCACCGGCCTGAGCTCCGTGCCGCCCGAGGACCGTCCGACGGCCCTTCAGGCCACCGTCGTCCACTGGGCCTTCGACATCATGGTCGCCATCGGCAGCCTGCTGATCCTGCTCGCGCTCTGGTACGCCTGGTGCTGGTGGCGCCATCGTGACCTGCCGCACTCGCGCTGGTTCTACCGGTGCGCCGCGGTCGCCGGGGTCGCCTGCCTGATCAGCGTGGAATGCGGCTGGATCACCACCGAGGTCGGCCGTCAGCCCTGGATCGTCTACCAGCACATGCGGGTCTCGGAGGCGGTGACCGCCACCCGGGCGGGCTCGCTGTGGACGATGCTCGCCGTCGTCGTGGTCGTGTACGTGGCCGTCTTCGCCGCCTTCCTCGCCGTGCTGCTGAAGATGCGGACCCGATGGCGCATCGCCGACGCGAGCGCGACCCCCGCCACCGCGCCGCAGACACCGGAAACGGACACCCCCTACGGGCCACGGGGCGAGCCCCTGCCCACGGTCACCGGCGCCGCGCCCGGCGAGGGCCAGGGCCGGACTCCCGGCGGTGCGTCATGATGCCGGACCTCATCGCCTGGGTTCTCGTGCTCGCCGTCGCCGCCTATGCGTGCGCAGGCGGCACGGACTACGGGGCCGGATTCTGGGACCTGCTGGCCGGGGGAGCGGAGCGTGGCGAGCGCCCCCGCCGGCTGATCGACCACGCCATGGGGCCCGTCTGGGAAGCCAACAACGTCTGGCTGATCTTCGTCCTGGTCGTCATGTGGACCGGGTTTCCCACCCTGTTCCAGGCCGTCTTCGAGGCCATGTGGCTGCCCCTGGCCCTCGCCGCCGTCGGCCTCGTGCTGCGCGGCGCGGGCTTCGCCCTGCGCAAGCCCGCCCGCCGGCTCACTCGAAGGCGCCTCTACGGCGCGGCGTTCGCCGTCTCCTCGCTCGTCACCCCCTTCTCCCTCGGCGCCGTGCTCGGCGGCATCGCGTCCGGCCGGGTCGCGGTCGGGACCACGGCCTCCGCCGAGGCCTGGGCCAACCCCACCTCCGTCATCGCCGGCCTGCTCGCGGTCGCCGCCGCAGCGTTCCTCGGTGCCGTGTTCCTCTGCTCCGACGCCCGCCGGTTCGGCGCCGACGACCTGGTGGGGTACTTCCGTCGCCGCGCACTGACCGCCCTCGGAGCCATCGTGGTGCTCGCCCTGATCGGCCTGCCCGTCACCCACAGCGATGCCCACTTCGTCTGGGAGGGCCTCACCGGAGGGCTCGGCCTGCTGCTGGTCCTGCTGGCCGCGGTGTGCGGCCTCGTCACCGCCGCTCTCCTCGTGCGCCGCTCCTACCGGTGGTGCCGGTACACCTCCGTGGCGAGCGTGGCCCTGACCGTCCTCGCGTGGGGCTTCGCGCAGCGTCCCTATGTGCTGCCCACATCCCTGACGGTGGCCGACGCGGCCGGCGCGCAGCACACGCTGCAGTGGCTGGTGATCGTGACGGTCGTCGCGATCGTGCTGATCGGGCCCGCCCTGGTCCTGCTCTACTGGATGGACACGCACGGCGAACTGGACTCTCCCACCGACGCCGACACACGGGCCGGCCGGGCACCCGGCGACCCGTTGTAGACCTCCCGCCGCACGTCGGCGGAGCCGGTTCGGCGATGTGGCCGCCGTCCCTCAGGGCGTCGGCCATGGCGGTCAGGGACGGATTTGCCGCGCCGATGCCCGGGAAGAAGCCGGTGCCGACGACATGGAGGCTGTCCAGGGCACCACGGCCGGAAGTGCCCGGGGCCGGCGGACGCGCGCGGCTGTGCGGCCATGTGCCGTGATCGTCCCGGAGGGCCGGCTGCCCGGGCGAGCGGTCTTCCGGCGGCCGGCGGGACGCCAGGGTCAGCGGCCCTCCTCGCGGTCGAGCGCCTCGTCGAGCGTGGTGGCGGCCATGATCAGGGACAGGTGCGTGAACGCCTGGGGGAAATTGCCGAGTTGCTCCCCGCTCGGGCCGATCTCCTCGGCGAAGAGCCCGACGTGGTTGGCGTAGGTCTGCATCTTCTCGAAGGCGTATCTCGCCTGGGCGAGCCGGCCCGCGCGCACCAGCGCGTCGACGTACAGGAAGGTGCAGAGGCTGAACGTGCCCTCGGAGCCGCGCAGTCCGTCGGGTGAGGCCGCCGGGTCGTAGCGGTAGACGAGGCTGTCCGAGACGAGTGTGCGGTCGATGGCGTCCAGCGTGGACAGCCAGGCCGGGTCCTTGGGGGCGATGAACTCGACTCTCGGCATCAGCAGCAGCGAGGCGTCCAGTACACCGCCGCCGTACTGCTGGACGAAGGCCTTCTCCGATTCGCTCCAGCCGCGTTCCATGACCTGGTCGAAGATGGCGTCCCTGGCCTTGGTCCACCCGACGGTGTCGGCGGGCCTGCGGAAGACGTCCGCCAGGCGGAGCCCGTGGTCGAAGGCGACCCACGACATCACCCGGCTGTATGTGAAGTCCTTGCGGCCGCCGCGGGTCTCCCAGATGCCCTCGTCCGGCCGGTCCCAGGCGCCGGCGAGCCAGTCGAGCGTCCTGGTGAGCGCCTTCCACCCCGCGTAGGTGGACTGCCGGACGATTTCGCGCCCCTGGGACAGTGCGTAGACGGCCTCGCCGTAGATGTCCAGCTGGAGCTGGTCCGCGGCGCCGTTGCCCGCACGGACGGGATACGAGCCCCGATAGCCCTCGAAGTGCTCCAGGGTCTCCTCGGGCAGGTTCGGGTCACCGTCCACCCGGTACATGGTCTGCAGCGGCTCCCCACCGGCGCCTTCGCGTTCATGCAGCCGGGCGACCAGCCAGTGGACGAACGCCGTCGCCTCCTCGACGAAGCCGAGGTCCAGCAGCGCCCGAACGGACAGCGAACCGTCGCGGATCCACGTGTAGCGGTAGTCCCAGTTGCGTTCTCCGCCCACCTGCTCCGGCAGGCCCATCGTCGCCGCGGCGACCATGGCTCCGGTGGGGGCGTGGATGAGCAGTTTCAGTGTGATGGCCGAGCGGTGCACGAGCTCGGGCCACCGGCCCCGGTAGCGCGATGTGCGCAGCCACTTCTTCCAGAAGTGGATGACGTCCCAGCTCTGGGCGGTGATCCCCTCGACGGTCAGGGGCGGGGGAGCCTCGCCGCCCGGAGCGCAGACAGTGAACACGGCGCTGCCGGTCTCGCCCGCCGTCAGCGTCACCGTGCCCCGCACGTCCCGGCCGTCGCGCTCCAGCGGGAAGGTGCTCTGCAGATGAGCGCTGATGCCGGGGGCCCGGAAGAGCGCGCCCCCCGGGCCGACATCGAGCTCGTGCTCGGCCCGGCCGTAGTCGAATCGCGGCCGGCACCGGAGCGTGAAACCGACCGTGCCCCGTACGGCCCGCACCACACGGACGAGGGTGTGCCGGTCGGTGGCGACACCCGTCCGGTCGGGCGGCATGTAGTCGATCACTTCGCCCACCCCCTCCGGCGACATGAACCGGGTCACCAGGACCGCCGTGTCGGGGTAGTAGAGCTGCTTGCAACTGATGTCGGAATGCTCCGGCGCCAGCTGGAAATACCCACCGCGCTCGGCGTCGAGCAGTGCGGCGAAGACGCTGGGCGAATCGAACCGGGGGGCGGCGAACCAGTCGATGACCCCCCGGGACGAGACGAGCGCGGCAGTCTGCAGATCGCCGACCAGCCCGTGCTCGGCGATCGGTGGATAACGTTCGTCCATCGTGTCTCCGGCGGGTAGGAAGCCCCCGACCCCACTATCCGGCAGATCGGATCCCGGCGCCTGGGCTGCACGGTCCACCGGCGCCTGCCCCGTCAGGCCGTCCACCGCCCCTCCGGCGGGCTTCGGGGCATGACCCGCTCGACCGCTCTGCGGTCCCCGCGCAGGGAGTGGGGCAGCCGGACCGTGTACCGCCACGCATGCCCCCGGTGGGCGAACCTGCCTGGCCATTGGGGGCAGGGCGCCCGTGTCCCGCTTGACTCGGCAGATCGTTGTCCGCACGCTCCCGAGAGGCGGCCGACGGACCGGCCACCACCCAGCCCGGGCGTGCGGGCCGTCCGCCTTCGGGTATACCGAGGAGGCCACGCGTGCACGAGAGCCGGACCGGGCGGCAGCTGACTCTCCGCCATGGGGACCGGAGGGCCGTCGTCGTCGAACTCGGCGCGGCCCTGCGTCATTACGCCGTCGGCGACCGGCTCGTACTCGACGGCTTCGCACCGGACGACCGGATCACCGGCGGGCGCGGTCAGATCCTCGCGCCGTGGCCCAACCGGATCCGGGACGGCCGCTACCGCTGGGACGGGCAGGACCAGCAACTGCCACTGACCGAACCGAAGAACGCCAATGCCATCCACGGCCTGCTCCGCTGGACATCGTGGCGGACCGTCGAGGCGCAGGACGACCGGGCGGTGCTCGACGTCTCCGTGTGGCCCCAGCCCGGCTACCCCTTCCACCTCCTGGTCCGTGCCGAGTACACCCTGGGTGACGACGGCCTCGCCGTGGCCGTCACCGCACGCAACCTCGGCGACGACGCCGCTCCCTACGGGGTCGGCCAGCACCCCTACCTCAGGGTCGGCACCGGGACCGTGGACGACGCGCTGCTGACCGTACCGGCGCGGACATGGCTGCGCACCGACGAGCGGGGGCTGCCGGTGGCCGCCGAACCGGTCGAGGGCACGCCCTACGACTTCCGTACGCCACGCACCATCGGGAGCCAGCAGCTGGACACCCCGTTCGCGGAACTCGACCGGGATGCGCGCGGGCGGGCCGTGGTGAGCCTCGCCCATTCCTCCGGCGCGTGGGGTACCGACGTATGGCTGGGCGAGGGAACCGATCACGTTCAGCTGTTCACCGGCGACACCCTCCCCGAAGGGGAGCGGCGCCGGTCCGTTGCCATCGAGCCGATGTCATGCCCGCCGGATGCGTTCCGCAGCGGTACGGGACTCGTCGTTCTGGGGCCCGGTGAGGAGCACACGGTCCGCTGGGGGATCACCCCGTGGCAGGAATGACGGTCGCGCCGTGGTGCTCGGTCCCGCCCGGTCCCCGGACCGCCGGCCGGAGCATCCACCGGTTCCTCGGAGGACCCGGCACCACGGAGGTACTGCATGACGACGAATCAGGTCCTCATCGGCGTGGGGCTGACCCTGGTGCTTGCCGTCGGGTCGCAGATCCTGGCGGGCCGGCTGCGTATCCCGGCACTCATCGTGCTGCTGCCGGTCGGGTTCGCCGCCGGCGCGCTGGTGGACGAGCTCGATCCGCAGCGGCTGCTCGGCCCGGCGTTCTCCCCCCTTGTGTCGCTCGCCGTCGCGGTGATCCTCTACGACGCCGGCCTCGGGCTCGATCTCAGAAGGCTCAAGGGCCACACCCGCCGCGTCGTCGTCAGGCTGATCTGGGTCGGAGCCCTGATCACCTGGGTCCTCGGCACGCTGCTCGCCGTGCCGCTGCTCGGCATGGACCGGCGGGCGGCCCTCATGCTGGGCGCGATTCTCGTGGTCTCCGGGCCGACGGTGGTCGGGCCGCTGCTCGGCTTCGTCCGGCCGAAGGAACGGCTGCAGCACATCCTGGTCTGGGAGGGCTCCCTCATCGACCCGGTCGGCGGCATCCTGGGCGCCCTCGTCTTCCACCTGGTCAGCGCGAGCACTCAGCGTCATGTCGGCAGTGGAGCCGTCGAGTTCATCGCGAGCGTGGGGGTCGGACTGGCGGGAGGCGTCGCCGGAGCCGGGCTGCTGTGGGTGCTGCTGCGCGGGCTCCGGCTCGGCGAGATCCTCGGGACCACGGCCCAGCTCGCCGCAGTGATCGCGGTGGCGGCGTTCTGCGACGTCGTCCGTGAGGACTCCGGGCTCATCGCCGCCGTGATGATGGGTCTGGCCGTCGCCAACCTCCCGCAGTTCGACGTCCCGGCACGCCGGCCCTTCTTCGAGACCCTGGTCAGTCTGATCCTCGGTCTGCTCTTCATCTCGATCTCGGCCACCGTCACCCCGCAGTCGCTGCGGCACGTGGTACTTCCCGCGCTGGGGCTCACCGCTGTGCTCGTACTCCTGGTCAGGCCGCTGGTGGCGTTCGTGTCGACGCTCGGCACGGACCTGACCAGGGGCGAGCGGGGCTTCATCGGCTGGATGGCGCCCCGCGGCATCGTCGCGGCGGCGACCGCCTCGACGTTCTCCGCCACCCTGGTCGCGAAGGGGATCGGCGGGGCCTCGAAGATCCTGCCGGCCACCTTCGTCGTCATCGTGGCCACGGTGACGCTGTACGGGCTGACGGCATCGGCCGTCGCCCGGCGCCTGGGCGTCGTACGGCCGTCCCGCTCGCGTCCGCTGCTGGTCGGCGGCGAGCCATGGGTGGTGGACCTCGCGATGGCCCTGCGGACGGCGGGGCTGGAGGTACTGATGTGGGCCGGCCCGGATCGCCAACGGGAGCGCATCGGCCGGGCCGGGCTCGAACTGGCCCCGGGTGAACTGCTGGCTGCCGCCACGGGGGAAGAGGCCGAGGTGGAAGGCATCACAGCGGTGTTCTTCCTGACCGCCGAGGACGATTTCAACGTGCTGGCGGCCACCGTCCTGCGCGGCAGCATCGAGGGATCCGTCCATCGCGTCGGGTCCCCGCGCGAGAGCCTGGGGGTCGTGACCCCGTTCACCGGCGGCGAGATCCTCTTCGGTGCGGAACTGACCGGGGCGGCGCTGACCCGCAGGTACGAGGAAGGGGCGTCCATCGTGACCCGGCCGGCGGACCGGGCCGCGCCGGCCGACTGGGACCTGCTGTTCCTGGTCCGGGGCGACGGGCGGCTCACACCGGTCACCGAGGCGAGCCGCCCGCTGCCCCGGCCGGGCGACGTCGCCGTCCTCCTGACTCCCGCCGCGGCCGGCGGCCGGTCCGCTCACCTCGCGGCCGGGCCGTGACACCGGCGGAAGCATCCGGTCCGAAGCCGACAGCCCTGGGGGGACATACGCCACCCCGGCGACGGTGGGCATGTCGTCAGCCAGGTCCTCCAGGCGCTCGCCGCCGACCCGGACGTCCTCGACTCCACGGTGCTGTTACTCGACCCCGACGAAGACGACGGGTACTTCGGCCGTGTGCCGCCGGCGAGAGGGCCGGTACGACTTCACGATCACCGTGACCACCGATGCGGGCTGGTCGCAGAGGTTCACCGGCCACATCGAGACCGGCGCCGCCACCGTCACCGGCTGACGGGTTCCGCCGCACATCCGCGCCGTCCGGCCCCGGCATCTTGCCGCACAACGCGATGTGGCTCCAGTGCAAGCACTGGAGCCACATCGTGTGAGAGAAAGAGAAACGATCTTGCGAACGTTCCTTCTGGTGTCCGAGGGGGGACTTGAACCCCCACGCCCGATAAAGGGCACTAGCACCTCAAGCTAGCGCGTCTGCCATTCCGCCACCCGGACAAGGTGTCTGTCTCGCGGGCCGTGCCCGTTCCGACGTGGAAAACAATAGCAAACATTCGGGGGTGCTCGATCACGCCACTGGCCGCGTGAACGGCGCATGACGAGGCATGGGCGGCCTTGGGCCGGCGGGCGGGGCGCGGGAGGATGAGGGGGAGCACCTGGGTGACAGTGGAAGGAAGCAGTGTGAGCGAGACGCATACGGTCGGCGGCCCCGCCGGCGAGGACGAGGTCGTGGACCTCTGCCGCGAGCTGATCCGGATCGACACCAGCAACTACGGAGACCACTCGGGCCCGGGCGAACGGGTGGCCGCCGAGTACGTCGCCGAGAAGCTCGCCGAGGTCGGGCTCGAGCCGAAGATCTTCGAATCGCACAAGGGCCGCGCCTCGACCGTGGCCCGGATCGAGGGCGAGGACCCGTCGAGGCCCGCGCTGCTCATCCATGGCCACACCGATGTGGTGCCGGCCAATGCCCATGACTGGACGCACCACCCGTTCTCGGGCGAGATCGCGGACGGCTGCGTCTGGGGACGCGGCGCGGTCGACATGAAGGACATGGACGCGATGACCCTCGCCGTCGTCCGTGACCGGATGCGCAGCGGCCGCAAGCCCCCGCGCGACATCGTGCTGGCCTTCCTCGCCGACGAGGAGGCCGGTGGTACGTACGGGGCGCGGCATCTCGTCGACAACCATCGCGACCTCTTCGACGGCGTCAGCGAGGCGATCGGCGAGGTCGGCGGCTTCTCCTTCACCGTCAACGAGAAGCTGCGGCTCTATCTCGTCGAGACGGCCCAGAAGGGCATGCACTGGATGAGGCTCACCGTGGACGGCACCGCCGGGCACGGTTCGATGACCAACGACGACAACGCGATCACCGAGCTCTGCGAGGCCGTCGGGCGACTCGGGCGGCACAAGTGGCCGGTCAGGGTGACCAAGACCGTACGGTCCTTCCTCGACGAGCTGTCCGACGCGCTCGGCACCCCGCTCGACCCCGAGGACATGGACGCCACGCTCGCCAAGCTGGGCGGCATCGCCAAGATGATCGGCGCCACCCTGCGCAACTCCGCCGCCCCGACCATGCTGGGTGCCGGCTACAAGGTGAACGTGATCCCGGGACAGGCCGTCGCCCATGTCGACGGCCGCTTCCTGCCCGGCTTCGAGGACGAGTTCCTGGCCGACCTGGACCGGATCCTCGGCCCGCGGGTCAGGCGCGAGGACGTGCACGGCGACAAGGCGCTGGAGACCACCTTCGACGGCTCGCTGGTCGATGCGATGCAGGTCGCGTTGAAGGCGGAGGACCCGATCGCCCGGGCCGTCCCGTACATGCTCTCCGGTGGCACCGACGCCAAGTCCTTCGACGACCTCGGCATCCGCTGCTTCGGTTTTGCTCCGCTGAAGCTGCCGCCGGAGCTCGACTTCGCGGGCATGTTCCACGGTGTGGACGAGCGCGTTCCGGTCGATGGCCTGAAGTTCGGTGTACGTGTGCTCGACCGGTTCATCGACAACTGCTGAATTATCCCGCGGTAATCGCCAGCGTGTGCGTACGTGACCGGAACGAGTGAAAGGATCCATGCGCTCGTAGCTCCATTACTTTTTCCTCGTTACAGGTGATGCGGTCCGCGGCTGGGGCCGTATTGCCAACTAGGAGGAATAATGATCAAGAAGATCGTCGCCGCTGCAGCAGTCACCAGTGGTCTGGTGCTGGCCGGTGCGGGCATGGCCGTCGCCGACTCGGGCGGCCAGGCCGCCGCCATCGGCAGCCACGGCTTGCTGTCGGGCAACCTGATCCAGGCCCCCGTGCACGTGCCGGTGAACGTGTGCGGCAACACGATCTCCGTGATCGGGCTGCTGAACCCCGCCTTCGGCAACGCCTGCGTCATCCGCTGAGCCTGAGCGTCAACCCGTAAGGGTTTGAGTCCGGTCGCCCCGGAGTGCACGCCATGCACGCCGGGGCGACCGGGCACTCCGCCCCCGCACGGTCAGGTCCGGGGGTATTTCCGGAAGGTAGAAGGCAGGAACAACCTATGCGACAGGTCACGCGTAAAGGCCTGATCACCATGGCGGCCGCGGGCGGAGTGCTCGCGCTGGGTGGTGGCTATGCGCACGCCGACGCGGGAGCGGACGGCGGCGCATCGAATTCCTCGGGGGTGCTGTCAGGGAATTCGGTACAGATCCCGGTGCATGTACCGGTCAACATCTGCGGAAATTCCGTGAGTGTCGTCGGACTCCTCAATCCGGCGGCCGGAAATTCCTGCCGAAACGGTTCGGGACATGCGGTGCCGGGCCGGCATGATTCCGACGCCCACGCATCGGGCACCCACGGATCCGGCAGCCAGGAATCGGACCACCGGCCCCCGGGCCTGTCGGATCCGGAGCACTGGGCGGACCACGGAGTGGGTACGGGCAAGCACCGGGCCGATGGCCACGAGGGCCACAAGGGCCACGGCTACGGGGGCCACGGTCACGGCGGTGGGGCGAACGCGGAGGGGTACACGAGCGGCTCGCACGGCATCCTCTCGGGCAACGACGTCCAGGTACCCATCGACATCCCTGTGAACGCCTGCGGCAACAGCATCACCATCGGCGGACTCCTCAACCCTGTCGGCGGCAACGAGTGCGAGAACGGGACGGACGACGACACCCCGGTCACGCCCGAGACCCCGGTCACGCCTGAGACCCCGGTCGCTCCCGAGACCCCGGTCACTCCGGACGAGCCCGAACCGGTCCCCGCTCCCAACACGCCGGAGCCCCAGACCGTCCAGCTCGCACACACCGGGGCGGGCGGGCTCGACCTGCTCATCCCGGCGAGCGCGGGTCTGCTGCTGGCTGGTGCAGGAACGGTGCTCTACCGCCGCTCCCGCACGGCCGCGTAGCGGTACACGTCGGAACCGGCACAGGCGGTACGGACCGAGCGGGCCCCGCGGATGCGGGGCCCGCTCGTTTTCACCAGGTGGCCCGTAGCTGGCGGATGATCCGTCGGCGCAGCCGCACCCTGCGGCTGCCGTCATGGCGCAGCGTCAGTCGGTCCAACTCCCAGTGCCCGTACTCGGCATGGTCGGTCAGCAGGCGGGCTGTCTCCTTCCGGGACACCCCGCGCGGCACGTACACGTCGACAAATTCGTATTCCGGCATCGCATCTATTGTGCGGGCAGAGGCTGTGTACGGATAGCGTCTGCACTATGTCTGATGCTGCGCAGCCCACCGCTGCCGAGGTACGCGCCGCCGCCGAAGCCGTCAAAGCCGCGCTCGACCAGCACCTCGAGGCGGTCGAGCGCCGGTCGGGGGACGACGACCCGGCCGTCTACGACGCGTTCAACGCACTGGCCGCTGCGGCCGAGGTCTACGACGAACTCCTCTACGACCGCTATGACGAGGTCACTCCCTTCGAGATCCCCGGTGCGGGCGACTCCCTGCCGCCGTACACCGGCCCCGAGGAGCCGAATGCGCTCAGCGTGCTGATCCGCCGTGACTACGCGGTGGTGGAGCCGCCCCGGCTGCTCGCACAGGCGCAGCGCATCGCGGACGCGGACCCGGACGACCGCGACAAGCGGACCGGCGCCGTGGTCGGCAGCAGCGTCCATGCGGCGCTCGGGGTGCTCTTCGGCGAGTACGAACCGGACGAGATCGCCTCCCGGCATCAGGAGTTCGGCCTGGAGGAGGGCGACTCCACACTCTGGGTCGCGGCGGCCGAGGAGCTTCCGGAGGCGGGGGAGTGGCTCAGTGCCCCCTTCGACGACGCCGACCCTCAGAGGGTGGTCTGCCGCTTCGACATCAGCTCCGTCTTCGATGAGGACGAACTCGACGAGGAGCTGGACGACCTGGCGAACAACAGCTCCTGACCGCGTCCCGTCCCGTACGGAGCCGGATCGAGGGGGCCGGCGCCCTGTGCCGGGCGCCGGCCCCCTCCGGCAGTCAGACGGCGGCCGGCGGCCATGCCTCCAGCAGGGCGCGCAGCCGGGTCGTGCGGTCCTGGGACGGAGACTGGGCCACCGCGTGCGGCAGCGCCTGGTCCACCCCGTGCACCACGGACAGATGCCGCTCCGCACGGCTGAACGCGGTGTACACCCACGCCCGGCTCAGCCCCTGCGCGGCGTCACCGGGCAGCACGACGACCACCGCGGGCCAGCGCATCCCGGCCGCCTGGTGGGCGCTGAGGGCCCAGCCGTGGCGTACGGACGACTCGACCCGCTCCTGGGGCACGACGACCGGCGTGCCCGCACAGTCCAGGTGCAGGCCCTCGGCGTCGGCCGAGACGACCACACCGGGGACGGTCCTGCCGGGCGTCGGGATGTGCACGGCCCGGTCGCCCGGGTCGAAGCCGCCGAACCGCCCGGGGCCGGGGTTCAGCCGCTGCTTGAGCGCCGCGTTGAGCGCCCGGGTGCCCGCCGGGCCGCCGTGTCCGACGGTGATCACCTGGGTGTCCGCCGGCGGTACGCCGATGGCGCGCGGGACCGAGTCGGCGACCAGCTGCACGGTGCGGTGCACCGCCTCGCCCGCGTCGTGCACGGGGACGATCACCACTTCCTTGCCGGGTGCCGCCACCTGGTTGAGCTCGCCGATCCCGATGCCGGAGACCAGCTCGCCGATGGGACCGGGATCCGGCGTGCGGGACACGACCTGCGGGCATGCCCGGGCGGCCAGCACATCCGCGAACACCCGGCCCGCGCCTGCCGACCCCAGCACCCCGGGATCGCCGCTCAGCACCAGCCGGGTGCCGTCGGCGAGGGACTCCACCAGGATCGCGGCCGTCTCGACGTCCAGCTGCGGGGCGTCCAGCACGACCAGCAGGTCGACGGCGATCGCCCCGTCCTCGTCCCGGCCGGGGCCCTCCGTGCCCGCCAGGACTCCGGCGAGTGTGACGGCCGCCGACGGGTCGTCGAGCGCCTCGGCCAGCCGCCGCCTGCCGTCCACGCTGTGGGTGGCGCCGAGGGCCCGCAGCCCCAGGGAGCGGGCAGCGGCGATCAGTGCGGCGGGCTCGGCCCTGGCCGCCTCGCCGCCGGTGTGCACGACGAGTCCACCGGCTGCCACCGTGCGGATCAGCTCGGCCGCCGACGGGGAACCGGCGGCCGCGGCCTGCTGCGACCAGTCGGCGTCCTTCTCAGCGGCGTTGACCAGCCGGGCCAGACCGTCGGCGAGACTCTCCTCGGCGAGCGCATACCGGTCGAGGCCGAGCAGCACCTGTGGGGGCTCCTGCCCGGTCACGGCGCCCGCCCCGGTCTGCTCACCGGACTCCGCCAGTCCTTCGGCGTCCTCGTCGTCCTGCTCGTCCGGACCTTCCTGGAAGACCAGCACGACACCCTCGGCGACGGCGTTCTGCACGGCTGCCTCGGGGTCGGTCACCGCACGCTCGGCGAGCGCGGCACGGACCGCGGAGGCGTCCAGCGCGGTGTGGCCCTGCAGCGCCGCGCGCTCCAGCAGCCAGCCGACCAGCGCCGCCGTCCGCCGTTCGTCGTCCGGACCGCAGGCGGCGCCCAGCAGCGCCCGGGCGAAGCCGTCGGCCTGCTCCGGCCGGACACCGGGGACGGCCAGCAGCTGCCACGGGTCCTCACGCAGCACATCGGCCGCCTGCGCGCCCAGCGATTCCGCCGCGGGGGCTGCCAGCGCCTCCGGGGCCCCGCCGTCGGCCAGGACGACCGCGACGTCGGCGACGGCCTCCGCGGAGGCGCCCTGCGGCACGCGGACCGGCTCGGGTGCGCGGGGGCGCACCGGCGCGGGAGCGGCAACCGCCCGGCGGGGGGCGGGCGCGGGCGAGTCGAAGAACGCCGTGCCGGACTTCTCGCCGCTCTCCACCGCCCGTACCGCCGCCAGCAGATCGGCGGCCTGTCCGCTCAGCTTGGTGCCCGCCGCGATGGGACCGTCCTTCTCGGCCTTGCGCTTCTCGATCTTCTCCCGCAGCTCACGCTGTGCAGCGAGTTCGGCCTCGGCCTCGGAGAGCGCGGCAGCGGACTCGCCGTCGGCCGCCTCGCCGGCGTCGGATGCGCCGGCCGCGTCCGCTCCGCCGGACTCCTCCGTCCCGTCCGGCTCCACGGCCTCGGCGGCCGTCGCCGCCCCGCTCACGTCGGCCGCCGCATCCTCTGCGGAAGGGCCGGGTGCGGCGGCGGCAGCAGGGTCCACGACGTCGGTGTCGTCGGTGGCGGCCGGGGGACCGGGGGTTTCCCCCCGGGGAAGCGCAGTCACAGCGTGCTCCAGTCCTGGTCGGGATAGCGGTGCACGGGCGCCGACACATCGTCGAGCGCCTGGCAGATCTCGTCAGGAAGACTAAGCGCCTCCACTGACAATGCCTCCGTGAGCTGCTGCGCGTTGCGCGCGCCGACGATCGGGGCCACCACCCCGGGCCGGTCCCGGACCCACGCGAGCGCCACCTGCAGGGCCGTCGTGGCCAGGCCGTCGGCCGCTGTCGCCACCGCGTCCACGATGCGGCTGGCCGGGTCGTCGAGATACGGCTCGACGAACGGGGCCAGCAGCTCCGAGGCGCCGCGCGAGTCCGCCGGGGTGCCCGTCCGGTACTTCCCGGTCAGCACTCCGCGGCCCAGCGGGGACGACGGCAGCAGCCCCATGCCCAGATCGAGGGCGGCCGGCAGCACCTCGCGCTCCACGCCCCGCTGCAGCAGCGAGTACTCCATCTGCGTACTGGCCAGCCGGGTGCGCACGCCGGACGAGGCGAGCTGCCACGTCGCGGCCTTCGCCAGCTGCCAGCCGCAGAAGTTGGACACCCCCGCGTACCGGGCGCGGCCGGTGGACACCGCCCAGTCCACCGCCTGAAGGGTCTCCTCCAGCGGAGTCACCGGGTCGAAGGCGTGGAGCTGCCACAGGTCCACATGATCCGTACCGAGACGGGCCAGCGAGGCGTCCAGCGCGTCCAGCAGATGCCCGCGCGAGCCGTCGAAGCGGCGGTACGGATCGGCCACGCTGCCCGCCTTCGTGGCGATCACCAGATCCTGCCGCGGCACCAGTCCCTCGACGAGCCGCCCCAGCAGATATTCGGCCTCACCACCGCCGTACACATCGGCCGTGTCGACCAGGGTGCCACCCGCCTCCCAGAAGACTTTCAGCTGTTCGGCGGCGTCGTGCTCATCGGTGTCCCGGCCCCAGGTGAGGGTGCCGAGCCCGATCCGGGACACGCGAAGGCCGGTGCGGCCGAGATGCCTCTGCTCCATGGGCGCTGAGATTACTGGCCATGGCCCCACTCGGCGGAGGCCTGTGGACAACCCGGCACGCGGCCGCCCCTGCCGGATCCCACGGACGCGCGCTAGAGTCCCCGGCACAGGGACGTTACTGATCAGTAAAGGGAGCGGCTATGCGGCTCGGCATCAATCTCGGTTACTGGGGCGCGGGAATGGACGGCGACAACCTCGCCGTCGCCCAGGAGGCCGACCGGCTCGGTTACGACGTCTGCTGGGCGGCCGAGGCGTACGGCTCCGACGCCCCGACCGTGCTGACCTGGGTCGCCGCCCAGACCGAGTCCATCGACGTCGGCTCGGCCATCATGCAGATCCCGGCCCGCCAGCCGGCCATGACGGCGATGACCGCCGCCACCCTGGACTCGCTCTCCGGCGGCCGGTTCCGCCTCGGCCTCGGCGTATCGGGGCCGCAGGTCTCCGAGGGCTGGTACGGCGTCAAGTTCGACAAGCCGCTGGCCCGCACCCGTGAGTACGTCGAGATCGTCCGCCGGGCGATGTCCCGCGAGCGGCTCTCGTACGAGGGCGAGCACTGGACGCTCCCCCTGCCGGACGGCCCGGGCAAGCCCATCAAGCTCACCGTCCACCCGCAGCGCGAGCACATCCCGCTCTACATCGCTGCGATCGGCCCGAAGAACCTGGAGCAGACCGGCGAGATCGCCGACGGCGCGCTGCTGATCTTCCCGTCCGCCGAACACCTCGAGGACACCGCCGTCAGGCACCTGCGGGCGGGCCGCGAGAAGGCCGGGAAGACCATGGAGGGCTTTGACGTCTGCCCGACGCTGCCGCTGGCCGTCGGTGACGACGTCAACGGTCTCGCCGACATGTTCCGCCCCTACACCGCGCTGTACGTGGGCGGCATGGGCAGCCGCAAGCAGAACTTCTACAACCAGCTCGCCCAGCGCATGGGGTACGAGAAGGAAGCCGCCGAGATCCAGGACAAGTACCTGTCCGGCGACAAGAGCGGTGCCGCGGTCGCCGTACCGCACCAGCTCATCGACCAGACCACCCTGCTCGGCCCGGTCGAGCGGATCGCCGAGCGGATGCAGGCGTACGCCGCCGCCGGTGTCACCACGCTGACCCTCGCCCCGGCCGGTTTCACGCTCGACGAGCGGCTGGCCGCCCTGCGCGCAGGTACGGACGCCCTGGAGCGGTCCGGCCTGGCGTAACCGTCTGCGCGGATCCACAAGGAGACAGCACTGCGGCCGTGGTGGGGGCTCGGGGGTCTTCCCCGCCACGGCCGTCTCCCAGCACAACGCGCCACGCCGCCATCGGTTACGCATCGCCCGTTCGGCCCTGTCGCGCGGGGCTCCTGTTGCCGACCTCCCCGTACCGCACTTGACTTTCCTTCCGCGGACACCGGTACGGAGGCACCAGCGATGCTCTCGGTAAAGACGCTGTTCCAGGAGATCCTCGACAACGACGAGTCGTTCCGGCTCTTCTGCTCCATCGCTGCCGGCGGCGAGTCCCAGGGAGGCTGGGAGAACGGCCGGATCGCAGCCCTCGCCCCCGTGAGCCAGCGTGCCCTGGTCCCCAAGATCGCCAGACACGGCGCCGACGAGGACAAGCACGGCCGGATCTTCAACGCTCTGCTGAGGAAGCGCGGGCTGCGGCCGGCCGACGTGCCGCACGAGACCAACTACACGATGCTCCTGGAGCGGTACGGCATCGGCCTCGCGCACGAGCAGCTGAACGGCGACGAACCGCTCACCGAGCAGGACATCATCACGTATCTCGCGCACAGCCGTGTCACCGAGCAGCGTGCCTCCGAGCAGATGGCCATGCTCCGCAAGCACTTTGCCCACCACCCCGACCTGGGCCGCGCGGTGAAGCTGATCTCCAACGACGAGGACAACCACCTCGCGTACTGCCACGAGGAGTTGCTCCGCCTCGCCCGGTCCGGACACGGCCGCTCGATCCAGCGCATCCTGCGGGAGTGCGCGCTCACCGAGATCCGGGTGTACCGCGATGTCAGCCTCGCCGTGATGGGCCACATGGGACGCATCCTGGGCTGGTCCCGGGCCAGGGCGGCGGTGCTGGCCGCCGGGATCCATGGCGTGTACGCGTACGAACGCCTCGTCGGCTGGCGGCGCATGGTCAGCCTGGCACCGCCCGAGCGGCGCGATGCGCTGGGCGGCCCGCCGGTGCCGGCCCCCGAGTACGCCTGAGCGCTGCCGCGGACGCCGGGTCCGCTGCCCCCGTCAGAGCCAGCCGCGGCGCTTGAACCCGCGGTGCAGACCGACGACCGCACAGATCATCAGCACGATGACCGCCGGGTAGGTCCACACCCAGTGCAGCTCGGGCATGTGGTCGAAGTTCATGCCGTAGATCCCCGCCACCATGGTCGGAACGGCTGCCATGGCAGCCCAGGCCGAGATCTTCCGCATGTCGTCGTTCTGCCGCAGCCCCGTCTGCGCCAGATGCGCGGAAAGGATGTCCGAGAGCAGCCGGTCCAGACCCTCCACATGCTCGTTGGCGCGCGTCAGATGGTCGTTCACGTCCCGGAAGAACGGCTGCGAGTGCTCGTCGACGAACGGCACGGTGGCGCCCGCCAGTCGGATCATGGGCGCGCTCAGCGGGCCGGTGGCCCGGCGGAACTCGAGCACCTGCCGCTTAAAGGTGTAGATGCGCGAGGCGGTGTTCTTGGTGTCCACGGAGGCGCTCGGTGCGAACACCTCGGCCTCCAGCTCCTCCAGGTCGACCTGGAGCTCGGCGGCCACATCGATGTAGTGGTCGACGACGGCGTCGCTGACCGCGTACAGCACCGCGGTCGGCCCGTGCCTGAGCACCTCCGGTTCGGCCTCCAGCCGACGGCGTACCTGGGCGAGCGGCGCACCCTCCCCGTGCCGGACCGTCACGACGAAGGAATCACCTATGAAGATCATCAGCTCGTCGGTGGTCACCGTGTCGCTCTCGGGCTCGTACACCACCGGTTTGATGACTGCGAAGAGCGAGTCGTCGTAGACCTCCAGCTTGGGCCGCTGGTGTGCGCACAGCGCGTCCTCGACAGCCAGCCGGTGCAGCCCGAACTCGCTGCTGACCAGGTCGAACTCCTTCTGCGTGGGCTCGTGCAGCCCGATCCAGAGAAACGCGTCCCCGGTGGCCCGTGCCTGGTCGAGGGCATCGGAGAAGTCGGCGGGTCCGTCGGTACGACGCCCGTCCCGGTAGATGGCACAGTCCACGATCACGGCGCGCATTCTTCCTTGCTCCGGTCCCTGACGCATCTCCTGGGGGACGTCGGGCCTACGCTGGCTCGTATGCCCACCCTGATCCTCGTACGGCACGGACGCTCCACGGCCAACACGGCCGGGGTGCTCGCGGGCCGTACCCCCGGAGTCTCCCTCGACGAGCGCGGCGTCGCCCAGGCCGCCGCACTGCCCGGGCGACTCGCCTCACTGCCGCTCGCCGCCGCCGTCAGCAGCCCCCTGCAGCGTTGCCGGGAGACCCTGCAGCCGCTGCTCGACGCCCGGCCGGGGCTGCCGCTGCACACCGAGGAGCGGATCAGCGAATGCGACTACGGCGACTGGGCGGGGCGCAAACTGGCGGAACTCACCGACGAGCCGCTGATGGCCGTCGTGCAGCAGCACCCCTCGGCCGCGGCCTTCCCCGGCGGTGAGTCGATGCGCGCCATGCAGGCGCGGGCGGTCGACGCCGTGCGGGACTGGAACGCCCGGATCGAGGCCGAGCACGGCGAAGGGGCCGTGTACGTGATGTGCTCGCACGGCGACATCATCAAGTCCCTCGTGGCCGACGCGCTCGGGATGCATCTCGACCTCTTCCAGCGGATCCAGGCCGAACCCTGCTCGGTCACCGCGATCCGCTACACCCGGCTGCGGCCCTTCCTGCTGCGGCTGGGCGACACCGGCGACTTCGCCTCGCTGGAGCCGCGTGAGCAGAGCGCCGGCGCCGATGCGGATACGGATGCGGCGGTCGGCGGCGGCGCTGGGGCGCCGTGATCAGTTCGCGCAGTAGGGTGGACGCGCCGTAGGCGCCTCTCCGGGGACCCCCTCCCCCCGGACACCGGCCGCCGCCTCATCGCCGTCAATACTCAAGGGAGACAGGACGTGTCCCGTCAGGTGTTCCTCTACGACCCCCCGGACCGTTTCGTGGCCGGTACGGTCGGGCTGCCTGGACGTCGTACGTTCTTCCTGCAGGCCTCCTCAGGCGGACGTGTCACCAGCGTGGCCCTGGAGAAGACCCAGGTGGCCGCGCTCGCCGAGCGGATCGACGAACTCCTCGACGAGGTGGTGCGGCGCACCGGCGGGAACTCGCCGGTGCCCGCCGTGGCGCCGATGGATGTCACCGACACCGCGCCCCTCGACGTGCCCGTCGAGGAGGAGTTCCGGGTCGGCACGATGGCGCTCGCCTGGGACGGCGAGGAACAGCGCATGATCGTCGAGGCGCAGGCCCTGGTCGAGCTGGACGTGGACTCCGACGACGATCTCGCGGCGGCCGAGGAACGCATGCTGCAGGACGAGGAGAACGGTCCGCCGATGCTCCGGGTCCGGCTCAGCGGGGCGCAGGCCCGCGCGTTCGCCAAGCGCGCCCTGGACGTCGTCAACGCCGGGCGCCCGCCGTGCCCGCTGTGCAGCCTGCCGCTCGACCCGGAAGGACACGTATGCCCGCGCCAGAACGGATATCGCCGGGGGGCCTGACGCACCCCGAGCTGATCACCCTGCTCACCAAGGGCCGGCTCACCGTGCGCGGTCGGATCCGCGGTGCGTCCAACGCGGTGCTCTACTGCACGGTCGCGTACGAGGGCGAGGAGCGCACCTGCGTGTACAAGCCCATCGCCGGGGAACAGCCGCTGTGGGACTTCCCCGACGGCACGCTCGCCCAGCGGGAGGTGGCCGCGTACGAGATCTCGGAGGTGACGGGATGGGGGCTGGTGCCGCCGACCGTACTGCGGGACGGGCCGTACGGGGAGGGAATGTGCCAGCTGTGGATCGACGGGCCGCCCGAGGAATCGGCCGACGGTGAGCCTGCGCTGCTGGCGCTCGTCGAGGACGAGGAGCCGGCGGAGGGGTGGAAGGCCGTTGCTCTCGCCGAGGTGGGCGAGGGGAGGACGGCCCTGCTGGTGCACGCGGACGATCCCCGGCTGCGGAGGCTCGCGGTGCTCGACGCGGTGATCAACAACGGTGACCGCAAGGGCGGGCATCTGCTGCCCGCGCCGGGCGGCCGTCTGTACGGCATCGACCACGGTGTGACGTTCAACGCGGACGACAAGCTGCGGACGCTGCTGTGGGGCTGGGCCGGCGAGCCGTTGACGGCCGAGGCCGTCGAGGTGCTGGGCCGGCTGGCGGCCGAGCTGATGCCGGGGACGGCGCTGGTCACCCGGTTGGCGGAGCTGATCACTCCGGAGGAGATCGAGGCGCTGCGGGGGAGGGTGGAGGGCTTGCGGTCGGCGGGGCGGCATCCGGAACCGAGCGGGGGGTGGCCGTCCATACCGTGGCCGCCGGTGTGAGGGGATGAGGTTCCCCTGACCGCCCCTTTCCCTGACCGGGCCCGGTCAGGGGCCCCGCTGCCCCTCCGCGGCCTCCCGGACCGCCTTCCAGGGGCTCCGCCCCTGGGGTGGCCGGATCGAGTCCGTCCGGCGATCGAGGCCGTCCTTCGGCCCGCCGGGCGTTCGACGGCCTCTTTGAGGGGCCCAGGGACCGTGCCCCGGGCCGGAATCGGGAGGGGCGGGGAGAGATCGTCCCGCACGCGCAAGACCGTCTCTCCGGCCAGGATCCCCCTCCGGTTCGTATCCGGAAGCATCGTCCGGTTACGCTCATGACATGCATGCCTGGCCCGCTTCTGAGGTCCCCGCCCTGCCTGGCAAGGGCCGCGACCTTCGGATCCACGACACCGCGACCGGCGGACGGATCACCCTTGACCCCGGTCCCGTCGCCCGCATCTACGTCTGCGGCATCACGCCGTACGACGCGACCCACATGGGTCATGCGGCGACCTACAACGCGTTCGACCTCGTTCAGCGCGTGTGGCTCGACACCAAGCGGCAGGTTCACTATGTCCAGAACGTGACCGACGTGGACGATCCGCTGCTGGAGCGGGCCGTGCGCGACGGGCAGGACTGGACCGAGCTCGCCGAACGCGAGACGGCCCTCTTCCGTGAGGACATGACCGCCCTGCGCATGCTCCCGCCGAAGCACTACATCGGAGCGGTGGAGGCGATACCCGGCATCGTCCCGCTCGTCGAACGGCTCCGGGACGCCGGTGCCGCCTATGAGCTCGACGGCGATGTGTACTTCTCCGTCGAGGCCGACCCGCACTTCGGCGAGGTGTCCAACCTGGACGCCGAAGCGATGCGACTGCTCTCCGCTGAGCGCGGTGGCGACCCCGAGCGCCCGGGGAAGAAGAACCCGCTCGACCCGATGCTGTGGATGGCCGCCCGCGAGGGCGAGCCGAGCTGGGACGGGGCCTCGCTCGGCCGCGGCCGGCCCGGCTGGCACATCGAGTGCGTGGCCATCGCCCTCGACCACCTCGGCATGGGCTTCGACGTCCAGGGGGGCGGGTCCGACCTCGCCTTCCCGCACCACGAGATGGGTGCCTCGCACGCCCAGGTGCTGACCGGCGAGCACCCCTTCGCCCAGGCGTACGTGCATGCCGGCATGGTCGCCCTGGACGGCGAGAAGATGTCCAAGTCCCGGGGCAACCTGGTCTTCGTATCGGCGCTGCGCCGCGACGGTGTCGACCCGGCCGCGATCCGGCTGGCCCTGCTCTCGCACCACTACCGGTCGGACTGGGAGTGGACCGATCAGGTGCTCGCCGACGCCGTCGAGCGGCTCGGGCGGTGGCGTTCCGCCGTCTCCCGGCCCGACGGGCTCTCCGCCGACGCGCTGGTCGAGGAGGTCCGCGAGGCCCTCGCCGACGACCTGGACGCACCGGCGGCCCTGGCCGCCGTGGACCGCTGGGCCGAGCGCCAGATCGCCGAGGGCGGTACGGACGAGGGTGCACCGGGTCTCGTCTCGCGCACCGTCGACGCGCTGCTGGGCGTCGCGCTGTAAGAACCTGCTCACTTCTGCCTGTTGACCGGCCCTGGACTTCGTCATGAAGTTCAGGGCCGGTCCCGTTTTGTCCATGGTCAAATGCTTGGTCATGCGCTAAAAGCTCTCTATGCAATCATCAACGCGCATCAGAGTGGCGGCAGTTGCAGCTCTGCTGGGACTGGTCGCCGTGTTCGCGGGACCCGGCAGCGCCCAGGCCGAAACCGCCGCGCCCGAGGCCACGACGGTCGGTGATCTGAGCGGATTCTCCGCGGACGGGTCCGTCTACCACCTCACGGCCGGTTCCGCCGAGGCCCGGGTCAGCTTCGTCTCTGACGAGACCTTCCGTATCGAACTCGCCCCGGACGGCACGTTCTCCGACCCGACCGGCGACGACATAGTCCTGCCGCAGGGCGCCCCGCCGCGCACCCGGTGGAAGGAGAGGAGCGACCGTTACGAACTGTCGACGGACCGCGTCACGCTGCGCGCCTACAAGTCGCCGCTGCGCTTCGAGCTCCACCGGGCCGACGGCAGCCTCGTCTGGTCCGAGGCCAAGGGGCTGAGCTGGGACGGGGAGCGGACCACCCAGACCCTGGCCCGCGGCGCCGACGAGCAGTTCTACGGCGCCGGGATGCAGAACGGGCGCGGCAACACCTCGCACCGCGACAAGACCGTCGAGGTCGGCGTCGACTACGACTGGGACGACGGGGGCCACCCCAACTCCGTGCCGTTCTACCTCTCCTCGGCCGGATACGGCGTCTTCCGCAACACGTACGCACCCAACACCTATGCGTTCACCGACCCGGTGACCACCAGTGCACAGGAACAGCGCTTCGACGCCTACTACTTCGCGGGCGATGCCAAGGACGTCATCGGGCAGTACACGAAGCTCACCGGCAAGCCCTTCCTGCCCCCCGTGTACGGGATGGAGATCGGCGACGCGGACTGCTACCTGCACAACGCCAACCGCGGCGAACGCCGCACCCTGGACGCGCTGAAGACCGCCGACGGTTACGTCGAGAACGACATGCCGAACGGCTGGATGCTCGTCAACGACGGCTACGGCTGCGGTTACGAGGATCTCGCCGAGGCCGCCAAGGGCCTCCAGGACCGTGGCATGCAGCTCGGGCTGTGGACCGAGGACGGCATCGACAAGATCGCCGACCAGGTGAAGGCCGGTCAGCGGGTCGCCAAGCTCGATGTCGCCTGGGTCGGCTCGGGCTACAAGTTCGCCCTCGACGGCTGCAAGGACGCCTACCAGGGCATCGAGGACAACAGCGACGCCCGTGGCTTCACGTACGCCCCCGAGAGCTGGTCCGGCGCACAGCGCTGCGGCGTCCAGTGGTCCGGCGACCAGTACGGCACCTGGGACTACATCCGCTGGCAGATCCCGACCTACGCGGGCGCCACGATGTCCGGACTCGCCTACACCACCGGTGACGTCGACGGCATCTTCGGCGGCAGCGCCAAGACGTACACCCGTGATCTCCAGTGGAAGATGTTCCTGGGCACCACGATGACCATGGACGGCTGGGCGGCCAGCGACAAGCAGCCCTACCGGTACGGCGAGCCCTACACCTCCATCAACCGCGACTACCTCAAGCTCAAGGAGTCGCTGCTGCCCTACCAGTACTCGTACGCACACCAGGCGACCGAGACCGGCGTCGGCATGGTCCGCCCGCTCGTCCTCGAATACCCGGACGACCCCAGAGCGGCGACGGACGCGGCGAAGTACGAGTTCATGTCCGGTGAGGACTTCCTTGTCGCGCCCGTCTACCAGGACAGCACCCGGCGCGACGGGATCTATCTGCCGAAGGGCACCTGGATCGACTACTGGAGCGGCCGCACGTACGAGGGGCCGACCACCGTCGACCACTACAGCGCTCCGCTCGACACCCTGCCGCTGTTCGTGAAGGCCGGCGCCAGTGTGCCGATGTGGCCGGGCATCCGCTCGTACCAGGACCGCACCGCGGACTCCCCGCTGGCCTGGGACATCTACCCGCAGGGCCGCTCGTCCTTCACGCTGTACGAGGACGACGGCGTCACCCGTCGGCACCGCGACGGGCAGTACGCCACCCAGCGGGCCGACGTCGAGGCGCCGGTCCGGGGACCGGGCGACATCACCGTGGACATCGGTGAGAGCAAGGGGAACTTCGCCGGCAAGCAGAGCATGCGCCCCTACGAGTTCACGGTGCACACCGGATCGGCTCCGAGTGCCGTCAAGCTGACCGGCAAGCTGCCCCGGCTGAGCTCGGCGGCCGCGTACAAGGCCGCGAAGCAGGGCTGGTGGTACGACCAGGACGACCGGGGCGGTGTGGTGAAGATCAAGACCGCGTCGCTCAGCACCGGCAAGAAGTTCAGGCTGAGGCTGGAGAACACCAGTGCCGTCGGCGGGAAGAAGGCGTCCGCCACGGCCGTCGTCTCCGCGCCGGACGGGCAGGAGGCCGGGGCGGGAGTCACGGGCACCGTCGCCGTCGACGTCACCGCGGGCAGCGAGGATGTGACGGACGCCGCGGTCACCCTGGACGTTCCCGAGGGCTGGCAGGTCACCCCGGCCGCGGCCGTGGACCGGATCCCGGCGGGCACCACCCGGCGGGTCGTGGTGGCGGTCACCCCGGCGAAGGACGCCGCAGCGGGGGAGGCCCGGATCACTGCGGTCGCCCGCTACCGGGCGGCGGGTGAGACCCGCACCACCGTCCAGCGGTTCGCAGCCGCGGTGATGCCCCAGCCGCCGACGGCGGACGCCTGGGCGAGCGATCTGGTGTGGCTGACGTCCGTCAACGGCTACGGGCCGGCCCAACGCGACCGCAGCAACGGTGAGTCGGGCGCGGCCGACGGGCACACCCTCACCCTCGCCGGGAAGACCTACGAGAAGGGGATCGGGGTCCACGCCGACTCCGACATCGAGGTCTACCTCGGCGGGCGCTGCACCAGGTTCACCGCGGATGCGGGGATCGACGACGAGATCAACGGCTACGGCGAAGTGGCGTTCTCCGTCGAGGCGGACGGCAAGGTGCTGTGGACGTCGCCGAAGGTGACCGGGGCGTCGGCGACCGTGCCGGTCGAAGTGGACGTCGCGGGTGCGCGCCATGTGCACCTGAAGGTCACCGACACCAATGGTTCCAAGACCGGTGACCACGGGGACTGGGCCGCGGCGCGCTTCAGCTGCTCCTGACAGCGCAGTGCCGGGCGGGTTCTGCCCGCCCGGCACTCCTGCGGCCGTGTCCACCGACCGTACGGTCAGTCCTCCGACGAATCCTCGGGGCCGGTGTCCTCCTCGGAGGACTGCTCTCCGGCGGGCCCCTGGCCGGCTGATCCCCTGCCGGTGGCCCCCTGGTCGGTCCCGGGCGGTGGCCCCGCCTCCGGCTTCGGCGGCTTCGGCGGCCTGGTGCGGCCGCTCGACGTGTCGCGCAGATACGACCCGTCGCCGCTCTCCGTCGCATGGCCTCCCGGCCCCTGGCCGGGCGCGATGTCCCGGCGCCGCAGATACCGCTCGAACTCCCGGGCGATGGCCTCGCCCGATGCCTCCGGAAGCTCCGCGGTGTCCCGGGCCTCCTCCAGCGTCTGCACGTACTCGGCCACTTCGCTGTCCTCGGCGGCCAGTTGGTCGACCCCGAGCTGCCAGGCCCGCGCGTCCTCGGGCAGTTCGCCCAGCGGGATGCGCACCCCGATCAGGTCCTCCAGGCGGTTCAGCAGCGCCATGGTCGCCTTCGGGTTGGGTGGTTGCGACACATAGTGCGGCACCGCGGCCCACAGGCTCACCGCGGGCACACCCGCGTGCGTGCAGGCCTCCTGGAGGATGCCGACGATGCCCGTCGGCCCCTCGTACCGGGTCTCCTCCAGGTCCATGGTCCGCGCCAGATCCGGATCGGAGGTGACTCCGCTGACCGGCACCGGGCGGGTGTGCGGGGTGTCGCCGAGCAGCGCGCCCAGCACCACCACCATCTCCACACCCAGCTCATGGGCGAAGCCCAGGAGCTCGTTGCAGAACGAGCGCCAGCGCATCGACGGCTCGATACCGCGGACCAGGACGAGATCACGGGGCTTGTCCCCGCCGATGCGGACCACGGAGAGCCGGGTGGTGGGCCAGGTGATCTTGCGCACCCCGCCGTCCAGCCAGACCGTCGGGCGGTTGACCTGGAAGTCGTAGTAGTCCTCGGCGTCGAGCGCCGCGAACACCTCGCCCTTCCATTCCCGGTCCAGGTGTGCGACCGCCGAGGAGGCGGCGTCACCTGCGTCGTTCCACCCCTCGAACGCGGCCACCATGACCGGGTCGATCAGCTCGGGTACCCCCTCGAGCTCGATCACCCAGGCCTCCTTCCGAAGTTCCCTTGCGTACGCACCAACCTTAAGGCTTCCGGCCTCTCGGGCCGCAGTCCCTGTGCACGGCCGGGTGAACCTGGCCTCAAGAGGTGCATCACCGGCCCAACCGGGGCAGAGGTTCCTGGATTCATCCGAGCTGTGACGGGGAGATTTCGTCCCGACCCTGGACTTTGAGGCTCTCGCACCGCTATACATCGGATGACCGAAACAGAGGTCCGATGTTATTCCCCTGGGGGTGCACATGAGTCAGACCGTCACGGACTTCGAGGTCCACGACATCCGCTTTCCGACCTCGGAGCAACTGGACGGCTCGGACGCCATGAACCCCGATCCCGACTACTCCGCCGCCTATGTCGTGCTGCGTACCGGCACCCCGGAGGGCCCGGACCGTTCCGGAGCCGCCACCGAGGGCCATGGCTTCTGCTTCACCATCGGACGCGGCAACGAGGTCATGGCAGCCGCCATCGAGGCGCTGCGCCCGTACGTGATCGGGCGCCCGGCGCCCCGTACCGCGGCCGACCTCGGGGAGCTGCACCGCGAACTCACCCATGACTCGCAACTGCGCTGGCTCGGCCCCGAGAAGGGCGTGATGCACATGGCGGCCGGCGCCGTCGTCAACGCCGCCTGGGACCTGGCCGCCAAACAGGCGGGCAGGCCCGTCTGGCAGTTCCTCGCCGAGATGACACCGCAGGAACTCGTCTCCCTCGTCGACTTCCGCTACCTCACCGACGTCCTCACCCCCGGCGAAGCACTCGACATCCTGCGGGCCGCCGAACCGGGCCGCGCCGAGCGCGCCGCACGGCTGCGTGCCGAGGGCTATCCCGCGTACACCACCTCGCCCGGCTGGCTCGGCTACTCCGACGACAAGCTGGTCCGACTGGCGAAGGAGGCAGTCGCCGACGGCTTCACCCAGATCAAGCTGAAGGTCGGCGGAGACCTCGGTGACGACGTCCGCAGGCTCGCCCTGGCCCGCGAGGCCGTCGGGCCCGAGGTCCGGATCGCCGTCGACGCCAACCAGCGCTGGGACGTCGCCGACGCGGTGGAGTGGATGACCGCGCTCGCACCTTACGACCCGCACTGGATCGAGGAGCCGACCAGCCCCGACGACATCCTCGGCCACGCCGCCGTACGGGCCGGCCAGCCGGTCAAGGTCGCCACCGGTGAACACGTCGCCAACCGCGTCGTGTTCAAGCAGATGCTCCAGGCCGGCGCCGTCGACTTCGTCCAGATCGACGCCGCGCGCGTCGCCGGCGTCAACGAGAACCTGGCGATCCTGCTGCTCGCCGCCAAGTTCGGCGTGCCGGTCTGCCCGCACGCGGGCGGCGTCGGACTGTGCGAGCTGGTGCAGCACCTGTCGATGTTCGACTACGTCGCCGTCTCCGGCAGCTGGGAGAACCGCGTGATCGAGTACGTCGACCATCTGCACGAACACTTCGCCGACCCCACCGTGATCGAAAGAGGGCGCTATGTCGCCCCCCGTTCGCCGGGCTTCTCCGCCCGGATGCTCCCCGCGTCGATCGCCGCACACCATTACCCGGAGGGCCCCGTATGGCAGGCCCGCCGCACACCCGAGGAGGCCGGCCGATGAGCGGTACAAGGGACTTCGAAGGGATGTCCGCCCTGGTGACGGGTGGCGCATCGGGCATCGGGGCCGCCGTCGCGACCCTGCTGCTGGAGCGCGGCGCACGCGTCGCCGTGCTCGACCGGGAGACGGCAGGCGCCCCCGAGGGCACGCTCGCCCTCAAGGCGGACGTCACCGACGACGGCGCCGTGCGGGACGCGGTCGACCGGGCCGCCGCCGAACTCGGCGGTCTGCACACCCTGGTCTCCAACGCGGGCATCGGTTCCATCGGCACCGTCGAGGACAACTCCGACGACGAGTGGACCCGTGTCCTCGACATCAACGTCCTCGGCATGGTCCGCACCGCCCGGCACGCCCTGCCCCATCTGCGGCGCGCGGCGGCCGACCGGCCCGGCGCCGTCTCCATCACCCAGACCTGTTCCATCGCCGCGACCGCCGGACTGCCGCAGCGCGCGCTGTACAGCGCCAGCAAGGGCGCGGTCCTGTCGCTGACCCTCGCCATGGCCGCCGACCACGTCCGCGAGGGCGTCCGCGTCAACTGCGTCAACCCCGGCACCGCGGACACCCCGTGGATCGGCCGGCTCCTCGGCCAGGCCGACGATCCGGTCGCCGAACGCGCCGCCCTCAACGCCCGCCAGCCGCTGGGACGGCTGGTGTCGGCCGACGAGGTGGCCGCCGCGATCGTCTACCTCGCGAGCCCCGCCGCCGCCTCCGTCACGGGCACGGCACTTGCCGTCGACGGCGGCATGCAGGGGCTGCGGCTGCGGCCCGCCGCCGACTGACCCCGCTCCACCAGCTCCTGAGCCGCACCATGCACCAGTCTTTGCCGACCGACCACCGAGTCAGTACTCCACAAAGGACGGGACACCAATGAGAGTGCGTACGACGAGTGCGGCCGCCTGCGCCGTACTGCTGGCTGTGACGGCCCTCGCGGGCTGCAACCGGGAGTCCACCGACGACGGCGCGGGCGCCGGGAAGGTCGGCATCGACCTGCCGCGCAGCGACAGCGACTTCTGGAACTCCTACCAGAGCTACATCGAGAGCGGAGTGAAGGCCGGCGAGGTCAAGGCGCTGCCGCTGACCAACTCCCAGAACGACATAGGCAAGCTGGTCGCCAACGTCCAGACCTTCACCGACCAGGGTGCCAAGGCCATCGTGATGGCCCCGCAGGACACCGGCGCCATCGCCGAGTCGCTGAACACGCTGAACGACAAGAAGATCCCCGTCGTCAGCGTCGACACCCGCCCCGACGAGGGCAACGTCTACATGGTGGTCCGGGCCGACAACAAGGCGTACGGCACCAACGCCTGCAAGTACCTCGGCGAACAGCTGAAGGGCAAGGGCAAGGTCGTCGAATTCCAGGGCGACCTCTCCTCGATCAACGGCCGCGACCGGTCCGAGGCGTTCAAGTCCTGCATGGACAAGGACTACCCGGACATCGAGGTCTTCGAGCTGGCCACCGACTGGAAGGGCGACGTCGCATCCGCCAAGCTCCAGTCGACGCTCGCCGCGCACCCCGACATCAACGGCATCTACATGCAGGCCGGCGGTGTCTTCCTGCAGCCGACGCTCGCGCTGCTGGAGCAGAAGAAGCTGCTGAAGCCGGCCGGCACGGCGGGTCACATCACGATCATCTCGAACGACGGCATCCCGGAGGAGTTCGACGCCATCAGGGCGGGCAAGATCGACGCGACGATCTCCCAGCCCGCCGACCTGTACGCGAAGTACGCGCTGTACTACGCCAAGGCGGCGCTGGACGGGAAGACCTTCAAGGAAGGCCCGACCGACCACGACTCCACCATCATCAAGATCCCGAACGGGTTCGAGGACCAGCTCCCCGCGCCCCTGGTGACCAAGGACAACGTCGACGACCCGAAGCTGTGGGCCAACCAGCTGGAGAAGAAGAACTAGCCATGAGCGACCAGGCACCACCACCTGCCGTAGAGGCGGAAGGCGTCGTCAAGCGCTTCGGGCCCACCGTGGCGCTCGACGGTGTGCGGCTCACCGTGCGGCCCGGCGAGTCCCATGCGCTCGTCGGACGCAACGGCGCGGGCAAGTCGACCCTGGTCAGCGTCCTGACGGGACTCCACAAGGCGGATGCGGGGACGGTCCGCTTCGGCGGTGAGCCCGCACCCGCCTTCGGGGACACCGCTGCCTGGCAGTCGAAGGTCGCCTGCGTCTACCAGAAATCCATGGTCGTCCCCGAGCTGACCGTCGCCGAGAACCTCTTCCTCGGCCGGCTGGACGAGGGCGCACGGTGGATCAGCTGGGGCAGGCTCCGCAGGCGCGCGGAGCAGCTCCTCGCCGAGTACGGGGTACAGGTCGACCCCCGTACCCGGGCCAGGGATCTCGCCGTCGAGCAGCGGCAGTTCGTCGAGATCGCCCGGGCGCTGTCCTTCGGCGCCCGGCTGATCATCCTCGACGAACCGACCGCCCAGCTCGACGCCCGTGGCATCGGGCGGCTCTTCGACAAGCTGAGGGAACTGCAGAGCGAGGGAGTGGCGTTCCTGTTCATCTCCCACCATCTGCAGGAGGTGTACGAACTGTGCACCGCGGTGACCGTCTACCGAGACGCCCGCCATGTCCTGACCGCTCCGGTCGCCGAGCTCGGCAAGACCGAACTGGTCGCGGCGATGACCGGCGAGCAGGGCGCCGCATCCGCCGCCTGGCACGCGGGCGGCGGTACGGCTGCGGCACGGGTCGAGTCGGCGGAGCCCGTACTGCGCGCCGAAGGGCTCACCCTGGAGGGCCAGTTCGAACCGCTTGACCTCGAGGTCCGCCCCGGCGAGGTGCTCGGCCTCGCAGGATCCGCGGCCAGTGGCAACACCGCGCTCGGCGAGACGCTCGCCGGGATGCGCAGGGCCGGTGGTGGCACGGTCCGTGTACAGGGAAGAGCCGTGCGGCCGGGGAGCGTGCCGCACGCGCTGGACGCCGGAATCGGCTACATCCCCGAGGACCGGCACGACCAGGGACTCGTCCTGGGGCGCAGCGTCGCCGAGAACGCCACGCTCACGGTCACGGACCAGCTCGGGCCGTGGGGGACCGTACTGCCCTCCCGGACCCGGGAGTTCGCACAGTCGATGATCGAGTCGCTGGACATCAAGACACAGGGACCCGAACAGCCCGTCGCCGGGCTGTCGGGCGGCAACCAGCAGAAGGTGGTGGTGGCCCGGGCGCTGGCCCGCAGGCCGAGCGTGCTGGTCGCGGTCCGGCCCACCGCGGGTGTCGACGTCAAGTCCAAGGACTCGCTGCTCGGAGTCGTGCGGCGGGTCGCCGACGAGGGCAACGCCGCCGTGGTCGTCTCGGACGAGCTGGACGATCTGCGGGTCTGCGACCGGGTGCTCGTCCTGTTCCACGGGCGTGTGGTGGCAACGTACGCAAGCGGGTGGGCCGACGGGGAACTCGTCGCCGCCATGGAAGGTGTGGGGGAAAGGGAATGACCGGCACGATACGGCCGTCGGCGGCCGACGACATCGACGGCGGGCTCAAGGGCGGGCTCGGCGGCGACAGCCCGCTGAGCCGGCTCAGGCTGATCCGGTGGAGCGACTTCTCGCTGGTGCCGGTGATTCTGGTGCTGATGGTGATCGGGTTCATCGTCTCGCCGGTGTTCCTCACCTCCGACAACCTGATAGGTGTCGTCCAGCAGTCCTCCGAACTCAGCCTGCTGGTCCTCGGCCAGGCACTCATCCTCATCTGCGGACGGATGGACCTGTCGCTGGAGTCGACGATCGGCATCGCGCCGGTCGTCGCGATGTGGCTGGTCCTGCCCACCGAGGGCGGCCGATTCGCCGGACTCGGCCTGCTGCCCACGTGGTCGGCGATCCCGCTCTGTCTGCTGGTGGGCCTCGCGATCGGCGCGATCAACGGCTTTCTGATGCTGAAGCTGCGGGTCAACGGATTCATCGCCACGCTCGGCATGCTCACCATGCTGCGCGGACTCCACATCGGCATCACCGAGGGCAAGTCCATCACCGACGTCCCGGAGTCGTTCCGCTACCTCGGCAAGAGTCAGTGGCTCGGCGCACCGGCCGCGGTCTGGATCTGCCTGGTGCTCTTCGCGATCGGCGGCGCGGCGCTGGCCTGGCTGCGCCACGGACGCTCGCTGTACGCGATCGGCGGCAATCCGGAAGCGGCGCGGGCCGCGGGCATCCGGGTCGACCGGATCACCTGGATCGTGCTCGCCGTCGGCAGCCTGCTGGCGGCCTTCGCGGGCATTCTCTACACCGGCCACTACGGGGCCGTCGCCGCGACGCAGGGCAACGGCTGGATCTTCCAGGTGTTCGCCGCGGCGGTCATCGGCGGCATCAGCCTCAAGGGCGGGCGAGGCACGCTGTTCGGCGCGCTGACCGGCGTACTGACGCTGCAACTGGTGGTCAATGTGATGACCCTGGGCGGCGTCCCGGCCCTGTGGAACCAGTTCCTCAACGGCGCGATCATCATCGTCGCGCTGGTCATCTCGCGCTTCGCGAGCGGTGAGAAGCAGGACTGATCCGGGTTCCGTACGGGCCGGTGCGCGGGGTTCTGCGCGCACCGGCCCGTATCCGTGTCAGAGCGTCGACCGCAGCCACTGCTCCACGCTCGCCACATGCACTGTCGCCCAGGACCGCGCAGCCTCCGTGTCCCGGTCCCGCAGGGCCGAGACGATCGCCCGGTGTTCCTGCAGCGTGCGGCTGACCGCGTCCTCCTGCGTCAGCCCGCGCCAGACGCGGGCCCGTGTCGTCGGGCCGGAGAGACCGTCGAGCAGTGAGCAGAGCACCGAGTTCCCGGACGACTGCACGATGCCGCGGTGGAATTCGAGGTCGCTGGCGACCAGCTCCTCCACCGAGGGCTGCGCGCCCAGCGCGTCCAGCTGTTCGCTCAGCGCATCCAGTTGTGCCTCGCTGATCCGGGTCGCGGCCATCGCCGTCGCCGCCGGCTCCAGGATCCGGCGGACCGCCAGGAACTCCAGCACCGTGTCGTCGCGGTGGAAGTCCACCACGAAGCTCAGCGCCTCCAGCAGCAACTGCGGGTCGAGACTGGTGACGTACGTGCCGTCGCCCTGGCGGACGTCGAGAATGCGGATCAGCGACAGGGCGCGGACCGCCTCGCGCAGTGAGTTGCGGGACAGCCCGAGCTCCGCCGCGAGTTCGCTCTCCTTGGGCAGGCGGTCGCCGGGCCGTAGCGCACCCGAGACGATCATTCCTTTGATCTTCTCGATCGCCTCGTCGGTGACAGCCATGACGGTCCTCCTGGATTCGGGCAGCATCGGACCCCGGAACAAGACATCCGATGTCTCTCATCATTATGGGGTCCGAAACAGGTGGATGAACCGGGTCTGCGGCAGGACGTGACGGATCGCTCAGTCGCGGAGCGCCGGTCCGCCACGCGCCGGGCCGTGCCGGACGCGCGGCGGACCGGCGTACGGTCGCTGCGCCGTCGCCGCCCCTTCGGCGCGGGCAGGAACTCGCCCTCCCGGCCGTCAGGGAGGACATGCGGGGGCGGGGGCGGCTCCCCCCGTGGAAGCCACCCCCGCCCGCGCACGCCGTGTGTCTCAGCCCCTGTCGGCCAGCAGGTCCTCGACCCTGCCCCGGATCTCGTCCGTGGCCAGGCCGCGGATCGTCAGCGTCGTCCGGCGGCGCAGCACGTCGTCGGCCGTCTCCGCCCACTCGTGGTCGCGCGCGTAGGCGACCTGAGCCCAGATCTCCGGCGCGTCCGGGTGGATGCGCTCGGCCAGCGCCGGGTTCTCGTTCGCCAGCCGCGCGATGTCGAAGGAGAGCGAGCCGTAGTGGGTGGCGAGGTGCCGTGCGGTGTCGGCGGACATCCGCGGTCCGGGTGTTCCGCCGTCGATCAGCAGCCGGTGCGCGACCGCGTTCGGGTTGGCGATACCGGGCAGCGGGAGCTTCTTCGGCAGATGCGCCATCGGCTCCATGTCGTCGGCCAGCGGGTGCCCGGGAAGCGCGGCCAGCTTGTTCATCACCGTGCGGCCGATGTGGCGGAACGTCGTCCACTTGCCGCCCGCGACCGAGAGCATCCCGCCGCGGCCCTCCGTCACGACCGTCTCGCGCTTGGCCTTGGAGGTGTCGCCGGGACCGCCCGGCAGCACCCGCAGACCCGCGAAGGAGTACGTGATCAGATCGCGCGACAGCTGCTGGTCCCTGATCGAGAACGCCGCCTCGTCCAGGATCTGCGCGATGTCCTTCTCGTTGACCGCGACGTCCGCCGGATCGCCCTCGTACTCCTCGTCCGTCGTACCGAGCAGCAGCATGTCCTCCCACGGCAGGGCGAACGTGATGCGGTACTTGTCGATCGGGGTGGCCAGCGCGGCCTTCCAGGGGCGGGTGCGCTTCAGGACGAGGTGCGCGCCCTTGGACAGACGTATCGAAGGCGCCGCGTTCGGGTCCTCCATCTTCCGCAGGTGGTCGACCCACGGTCCGGTGGCGTTCAGCACGAGCCGGGCGGTGACGCCGAACTCCGTGCCGTCCGTGCGGTCCTCCAGCTCGGCACCCGTCACCCGGCCCCTGGTGAACCGCAGCCCGGTCACCGCGGCGTGGTTGAGGACGACCGCGCCCGCGTCGACGGCCGCGCGAACCGTCATCAGCGCCATCCGGGCGTCGTTCATCTGGTCGTCGCCGTAGACCGCGACGGCCTTCAGATCGTTCGTGCGCAACTCCGGCACATCGCGCTGCGCCTTCGCCGGGCTGATCACATGGCCGACGCCGTCACCGAACGCGGACAGCGCCGAGTACGCGAACACACCCGCACCCAGCTTGGCCGCGCCGTGCGGCCCGCCCTTGTAGACGGGCAGGTAGAAGGTGAGCGGGTTGGCCAGGTGCGGGGCCACCTGACGGGACACCGCACGCCGCTCGAAATGGTTCTCCGCGACCAGCTTCACCGCGCCGGTCTGCAGGTAGCGCAGGCCGCCGTGGAGCAGCTTGGAGGAGGCGGAGGAGGTGGCGCCGGCGAAGTCGCCGGCGTCCACCAGGGCCACCCGCAGCCCGGACTGCGCGGCGTGCCAGGCGGTCGAGATGCCCAGGATGCCGCCACCGATCACCAGGAGGTCGTACGTCGCCTTGGAGAGCTGCTCCCGGGTCTCGGCGCGGCTCGGAAGGGAGCCGTGGGCCGGGTGCGTCCCGAGTGCGGGGACGCTCTGCAGGGTGGTCATGTCGATTACTCCTCGTCTTCGATCCAGCCCATGGTCCGTTCCACGGCCTTGAGCCAGCTCTTGTACTCGCGGTCGCGGGCGTCCGCGGCCATGCGGGGGGTCCATTCGGCGGCCCGGCGCCAGTTGGCGCGCAGCGCGTCGGTGTCCGGCCAGAAGCCGACGGCGAGACCGGCGGCGTAGGCGGCGCCGAGGCAGGTCGTCTCGGCGACCATGGGGCGCACCACGGGTGCGTCCAGGAAGTCGGCGAGCGTCTGCATCAGCAGGTTGTTGGAGGTCATTCCGCCGTCGACCTTGAGGGCGGTCAGTTCGACACCGGAGTCCTTGGTCATGGCATCGGTGATCTCGCGGGTCTGCCAGGCGGTGGCCTCCAGGACGGCACGGGCGATGTGCGCCTTGGTGACGTACCTGGTCAGACCGGCGATGACGCCGCGGGCGTCGGAGCGCCAGTACGGGGCGAACAGTCCGGAGAAGGCGGGCACGAAGTACGCGCCGCCGTTGTCCTCGACCGACAGGGCCAGGGTCTCGATCTCGGCCGCGGAGTTGATCAGGCCCATCTGGTCGCGCATCCACTGCACCAGCGAGCCGGTGACGGCGATGGAGCCTTCCAGGGCGTAGACCGGCTTCTCGTCGCCGATCCGGTATCCGACGGTCGTCAGCAGCCCGTTGTACGAGTTGACGGGGGTCTCGCCGGTGTTCATCAGCATGAAGGTGCCGGTGCCGTACGTGGACTTGGCCTCGCCCTCGGAGAAACAGGTCTGGCCGAAGAGGGCCGCCTGCTGGTCACCGAGCGCGGACGCGACCGGGACACCGGCCAGGGCGCCGCCCTTGGCGGTGCCGTACACCTCGGCGGAGGAACGGATCTCGGGCAGCACGGCGGCGGGGACGTCCATCGACTGGAGGATCCGCTCGTCCCACTTCATGTCGTGCAGGTTCATCAGAAGCGTGCGCGAGGCGTTGGTGACGTCCGTGACGTGGACGCCGCCGTCGGTGCCACCGGTCAGGTTCCAGATGACCCAGGAGTCCATCGTGCCGAAGAGGATGTCGCCGCGCTCGGCGCGCTCGCGCAGCCCCGCCACGTTGTCGAGCAGCCAGCGGACCTTGGGGCCGGCGAAGTACGAGGCGAGCGGCAGCCCGGTCTCGCGGCGGAAGCGGTCCTGCCCGACGTTGCGGCCGAGCTCCTTGCAGAGCGCGTCGGTGCGGGTGTCCTGCCAGACGATCGCGTTGTGGACGGGCTCACCGGTGTTCTTGTCCCAGAGCAGCGTGGTCTCGCGCTGGTTGGTGATACCGATCGCCTTCACGTCGGCGGGGGTGATGCCCGCCTTGGCGACCGCGCCGGCCACGACCTCCTGGACGTTCTCCCAGATCTCGGTCGCGTTGTGCTCGACCCAGCCCGGCTTCGGGAAGATCTGCTCGTGCTCCTTCTGGTCGACGGAGACGATCCGGCCGTCCTTGTCGAAGATGATGCACCGGCTGGACGTGGTGCCCTGGTCGATGGCCGCGATGAACGGTCCGGTGGTGTGTGCGTCGGTCACGGTGTGCTCCTGGAGATCTGTGAGGTCTGAGGGGTACGGCTGCAGGCTGTACGTCTCACGCGAACGCGAGGTTGTACAGACCGCCCGCGATCGCACCGCCGAGGAGGGGGCCGACGACCGGGATCCACGCGTAACCCCAGTCGGAACCGCCCTTGTTCGGCAGCGGCAGCAGCGCGTGCACGATACGCGGACCGAGGTCGCGAACCGGGTTGATTGCGTAACCGGTCGGGCCGCCGAGCGAGAGACCGATGCTGACGACGACCAGGGAGGTGATCAGCGCGCCGAGCGTGCCGAGTCCGTTGCCGTCGTTGTTCAGACCCTGGGTGAGGATCGCCAGGACCAGCACGACGGTGGCGATGACCTCGGTGACCACGTTCTGCACGGCATTGCGGATCTCCGGACCGGTCGAGAAGATGCCGAGCACCGGACCGGCCTTCGGGGCGGCGGTCTGATCGACCATGCCCTCTTCACTGGGCGCGCTGTGCAGCGTCTCCGGATCGGTCAGATGGGCCCGGAACTGTCCGTAGTACGTCAGCCAGACCAGCACCGCGCCGATCATTGCGCCGAGGAGCTGGGAGCCGAGATACAGGGGTACGTCGCTCCACGCGGTGCCGCCCTTGATCGCGAGGCCGATCGTGACCGCGGGGTTGAGGTGCGCCCCCGACACGCCGCCGGCCAGATACGCGGCCGTCAGCACCGCGAAACCCCAGCCGAAGGTGATCGAGAGCCAGCCGGCGTTCTGGGCCTTGGAGTGCTTGAGGGTGACGGCGGCACAGACACCGCCGCCGAGCAGGATGAGCACGGCGGTACCGATGGTCTCGCCGATGAAGATGTCGGAGCTGGACACCCGCGACTCCTTTGTCGTTCGTCCAGGGAAGCCGAACCCCGGGTCCCTCCGGTGGTTCGCACCCTCAGGTGAGGGCTTCACCGGCCCTGGCGCTGTCACACCCTAACGCGTATTTCCGGTAGGTGTTCGACAATGCCGACCGATGAACGGCAGTGTTTCCCCCGAGTGAATGAGGCGTCAAGGGTTGTGTGTCGTATAACGCGATCGTTACCGATGATCCGCCAGAACGGTCAGAAGCGCCCGGCGCCGAGATCCCGGGAGACGGCCCGTGCACAGTCCCGGACGGCCGCCACCAGCTCGGGCCGCAGCTCGCCGCCGGAGCAGACCCGTTCCACCGCGCCGGTCACGGCCACCGCGCCCACCGGCATCCGGCGCCGGTCGTGGATCGGCGCGGCCACCGCGGCCACGCCCTCCCAGGTCTCCTCTATGTCGGCCGCCCAGCCGCGGGCCCGGGTCAGATCGAGCACCGATTCGAACTCCTCCAGGTCGGTGACGGTCCGCGGGGTGAAGGGCCGGCGCTCGGTCTCGAGGGCCTCGGTGTGTGCCACCGGGTCGTACGCCGCCAGTACCTTGCCCAGCGCCGTGGAGTGCAGCGGCTGCATCGCCCCGACCTCCAGGACCTGCCGGCTGTCGTCCGGCCGGAACACGTGGTGCACGATGAGGACGCCCTGCTGGTGCAGGACGCCGAGGTGCGCGCTCTCGCCGCTGGAGCGGGCCAGGTCGTCCGTCCAGACCAGGGCGCGGGCCCGCAGCTCGTGGACGTCCAGATAGCTGTTGCCGAGCCGCAGCAACTCGGCGCCCAGCTGGTAGCGCCCGGATGCCGGGTCCTGCTCGACGAAGCCCTCGTGCTGAAGCGTGCGCAGGATGCCGTGCGCGGTGCCCTTGGCCAGGTCCAGGGAGGAGGCGATGTCGGAGAGGCCCAGCCGACGTTCGCCGCCTGCCAGCAGACGCAGCATCGCCGCCGCCCGCTCGAGCGACTGGATGTTCTTGGCCATGGCGCCGTACTCCTCCACTATGATTCGACAATGCTGAACACTATCGGCCGATGTCGACCGATGCTCGGCCGCGCGAACAACACGCTTCGCTGTCCCGACCCGGACATCCCCCGCACAGCGTGCAGTCCGTTCCGTGGGACACAGTGACGCTCCGAGGCGCCGCCCGGCTACTCTGGCGACGTGCGGCTTCTTCCGAAAGCCGCAAAGCCGACAGCCGTCGCATCCCAGGGAGCACATCCATGGCCTCGTCACCGCCCCTTTCCGCTGACAGCCGGAACCGAGCCGAAGCCCTCCGCGAGGCGCTCGCCACCCGAGTGGTGGTAGCCGACGGTGCCATGGGCACCATGCTCCAGGCACAGGACCCCACCCTCGAGGACTTCCAGAACCTCGAAGGCTGCAACGAGATCCTCAACGTCACCCGCCCGGACATCGTGCGGGCCGTGCACGAGGAGTACTTCGCGGTCGGCGTGGACTGCGTCGAGACGAACACGTTCGGTGCCAACCTCGCCGCCCTGGGCGAGTACGACATTCCCGAGCGGGTCCACGAACTCTCCGAGGCCGGCGCGCGCATCGCCCGCGAGGTCGCCGACGAGTTCACCGCCTCCACCGGTCAGCAGCGCTGGGTGCTCGGCTCCATGGGCCCGGGTACGAAGCTGCCGACGCTGGGCCACGCCCCGTACGGCAAGCTCCGCGACGCCTACCAGCAGAACGCCGAAGGCATGATCGCCGGAGGCGCCGACGCCCTCCTGATCGAGACCACCCAGGACCTGCTGCAGACCAAGGCCTCGATCATCGGCGCCCGCCGCGCCCTGGCGGCCACCGGCGTGAACCTGCCGGTGATCTGTTCCGTCACCGTCGAGACGACCGGCACGATGCTGCTCGGCTCCGAGATCGGCGCGGCGCTGACCGCCCTGGAACCCCTCGGCATCGATCTGATCGGCCTGAACTGCGCAACCGGCCCCGCCGAGATGAGCGAGCACCTGCGCTACCTCGCCCGTCACTCGCGCATCCCGCTGTCCTGCATGCCCAACGCGGGCCTCCCCGTCCTCGGCAAGGACGGCGCGCACTACCCGCTGTCCCCGGCCGAGCTGGCCGACGCCCAGGAGACCTTCGTCCGCGAGTACGGCCTCTCCCTGGTCGGAGGCTGCTGCGGCACCACCCCGGAGCATCTGCGCCAGGTCGTCGAGCGGGTGCGCGGCGTCGCCGTCACCCCCCGCACCCCGCACCCCGAACCGGGCGCCGCGTCCCTGTACCAGACGGTCCCGTTCCGCCAGGACACCTCGTACCTCGCGATCGGCGAACGTACGAACGCCAACGGATCCAAGAAGTTCCGCGAGGCCATGCTGGAGGCCCGCTGGGACGACTGCGTGGAGATGGCCCGCGACCAGATCCGCGAGGGCGCCCACATGCTCGACCTCTGCGTCGACTACGTCGGCCGCGACGGGGTCGCGGACATGGAGGAGCTGGCCGGCCGCTTCGCCACCGCCTCCACCCTCCCGATCGTGCTCGACTCCACCGAGCTGCCCGTCCTGCGGGCCGGCCTGGAGAAGCTCGGCGGCCGGGCCGTCCTCAACTCCGTCAACTACGAGGACGGGGACGGACCCGAGTCGCGCTTCGCCAAGGTCACCGCGCTGGCCGCCGAGCACGGCGCCGCGCTGATCGCCCTGACCATCGACGAGGAGGGCCAGGCCCGTACCGTCGAGCACAAGGTCGCCGTCGCCGAGCGGCTCATCGCGGACCTGACCGGAAACTGGGGCATCAAGGAGTCGGACATCCTGATCGACGCCCTGACCTTCACCATCTGTACCGGTCAGGAGGAGTCCCGGGGCGACGGCATCGCCACCATCGGGGCCATCCGCGAACTGAAGAAGCGCCACCCCGACGTACAGACCACGCTCGGCCTGTCCAACATCTCCTTCGGGCTCAACCCGGCCGCCCGTGTCGTGCTGAACTCCGTCTTCCTCGACGAGTGCGTCAAGGCCGGTCTCGACTCCGCGATCGTGCACGCCTCCAAGATTCTGCCCATCGCGCGCCTGGACGAGGAGCAGGTCAAGGTCGCCCTCGACCTCATCCACGACCGCCGCGCCGAGGGCTACGACCCCCTCCAGAAGCTCATGGAGCTCTTCGAGGGCGTGAGCACGAAGTCCATGAAGGCGGGCAAGGCCGAGGAGCTTCTCGCCCTTCCGCTCGACGAGCGCCTCCAGCGCCGCATCATCGACGGCGAGAAGAACGGCCTGGAGACCGACCTCGACGAGGCACTGCAGACCCGGCCGGCGCTCGACATCGTCAACGACACGCTGCTCGAAGGCATGAAGGTCGTCGGCGAGCTCTTCGGCTCCGGCCAGATGCAGCTGCCGTTCGTGCTCCAGTCCGCCGAGGTCATGAAGTCCGCGGTGGCGTACCTGGAACCGCACATGGAGAAGTCCGACGCGGAGGGCAAGGGCACCATCGTGCTGGCCACCGTCCGCGGTGACGTCCACGACATCGGCAAGAACCTCGTCGACATCATCCTGTCCAACAACGGCTACAACGTCGTCAACATCGGCATCAAGCAGCCGGTCTCCGCGATCCTGGAAGCCGCCGAGGAGCACCGCGCCGACGTCATCGGCATGTCCGGCCTCCTGGTGAAGTCCACCGTGATCATGAAGGAGAACCTGGAGGAGCTGAACCAGCGCAAGCTGGCCGCCGAGTATCCGGTGATCCTCGGGGGCGCGGCTCTCACCAGGGCCTATGTCGAACAGGACCTTCACGAGATCTACGAGGGCGAGGTCCGCTACGCCCGCGACGCGTTCGAGGGGCTGCGCCTGATGGACGCCCTGATCGCGGTCAAGCGCGGCGTTCCCGGCGCCGTGCTCCCCGAACTCAAGCAGCGCCGCGTCCCCAAGCGGGACGGCGCGGTGCTCGAGGTCGACGAGCTCGAGGGCCCGGCACGCTCCGACGTCGCCACCGACAACCCCGTCCCCGAGCCGCCCTTCTGGGGCACCCGTGTCGTCAAGGGCATCCAGCTCAAGGAGTACGCCTCCTGGCTCGACGAAGGCGCGCTCTTCAAGGGCCAGTGGGGCCTCAAGCAGTCCCGCGCCGGTGACGGACCGACGTACGAGGAACTCGTGGAGACCGAGGGCCGCCCGCACCTGCGCGGCTGGCTCGACAAGCTGCACACCGAGAACCTGCTGGAAGCCGCCGTGGTCTACGGCTACTTCCCCTGCGTCTCCAAGGGCGACGACCTGATCCTGCTCCACGAGGACGGCTCCGAGCGCACCCGCTTCACCTTCCCGCGCCAGCGCCGCGGCCGCCGCCTCTGCCTCGCCGACTTCTTCCGTCCCGAGGAGTCCGGTGAGAGGGATGTGATCGGCCTCCAGGTCGTCACCGTCGGTTCGAAGATCGGCGAGGAGACCGCCAAGCTTTTCGAGGCCAACTCCTACCGCGACTACCTGGAGCTGCACGGCCTCTCCGTCCAGCTGGCCGAGGCCCTCGCCGAGTACTGGCACGCCCGGGTCCGCTCGGAGCTCGGCTTCGGCGGCGAGGACCCCGCCGACGTCGAGGACATGTTCGCGCTGAAGTACCGCGGGGCGCGCTTCTCCCTCGGCTACGGCGCCTGCCCCGATCTCGAGGACCGGGCCAAGATCGCCGACCTGCTCCGGCCCGAGCGGATCGGGGTCCACCTCTCCGAGGAGTTCCAGCTGCATCCGGAGCAGTCCACCGACGCGATCGTCATCCATCACCCGGAGGCGAAGTACTTCAACGCGCGGTGACCACACGTCCGACGCACGGACGCGGGTCGAGTCGTACACTGGTCGGTCCAGTGCAGGCCGGTCGCCTTTTCCTCCGGAAATGGTGACCGGCCTTCTCGTCCCTCGTGGAAGGTGTGCCGCATGACAAGTACGGTCTCCGCGTCCTTGACCCGTACGGCCGAAGGCGCCGCCCTTCAGGCCGTCTTTCTCGACATGGACGGCACCCTGGTCGACACCGAGGGTTTCTGGTGGGACACCGAGGTCGAGGTCTTCTCCGAACTCGGCCACCGGCTGGACGAGGCGTGGCGGGACGTGGTGGTCGGCGGCCCGATGACCCGCAGCGCCGGCTATCTCATCGATGTCACCGGCGCGGACATCACTCTTGCCGAGCTGACCGTGCTGCTCAACGACCGCTTCGAGGCGCGCATTGACCACGGTGTGCCGCTGATGCCGGGCGCCGCCCGGCTGCTCGCCGAGCTGGCGGCCCACGAGGTGCCGACGGCCCTGGTCTCCGCCTCGCACCGGCGCATCATCGACCGGGTGCTGGACTCGGTCGGCCACCACCACTTCTCGCTCACCGTCGCAGGCGACGAGGTCACCCGGACCAAGCCGCACCCGGAGCCCTATCTCACCGCCGCCCTCGGCTTCGGGGCCGCCCCGGAGCGCTGTGCGGTGATCGAGGACACCGCGACCGGAGTCGCCGCGGCGGAGGCCGCCGGCTGCTGGGTCGTCGCCGTGCCGTCCGTGGCGCCGATCGCACCCGCCTCCGGCCGGGTCGTGGTGGGTTCGCTCGAAGAAGTCGATCTCGCCTTTCTGCGGGGACTGGTCACCGGAAGGCATTGATTCATCTACCGAGAGTATTTCTGTGAATAAACAGCAAAACTCTCGGCGCTGCGGTGTGCGTATTTCGTCGCACGTACGTGTGTGTGCGGCGGGTGCACTCCACGGAAGAGAAGTGGTCCGGGCGTGACCTTTGTCACGTCGAAGGCCAGTCGGCTCTCTCAAGATCGACCCGGTTGACCGTTTTGATCCACCCAACTGTCCTGATTCGTTCTGCCCTGTACAGAACCTTCCTCACCCGGGAAATCGACTCGACGTCTCTTTCCTTCACCATTCGATTACGCATCGGAGAACACCGGTCCGGCATTAGCGGCGGCGCGCACTAATGTCGTTTTCTCACCGGCCGGATGAGGGAGAACGTCCAAGATGAACCGCAAGACTCTGGTGCTGCCGGCCGTCGTCGGCCTGCTCGCGCCCGTACTCGCTGCGTGCGGCGGGACGGAAGGCGGGAGCGATGGCAAGGCCGCCATCGTTGTCGGCACCACGGACCAGTTCGTCGCCACCGATGACAACCCCGCGCCGCTCGACCCCGCCATAGGCTACGAAGCAGGCGTGTGGAACGTCCTGCGGCAGACCGTGCAGACCCTGACCCACGTCCCGCGCGGCGGCGGTGAACCCGTCCCCGAGGCCGCCAGCAGCTGTACCTTCACCGACCGGGAGAACGAGAGCTACCGCTGCAAGCTGCGCTCCGGCCTCACGTTCGCCGACGGCACGGCCGTGACCGCCGAGGACGTCAAGTACTCGATCAACCGGGTCATCGACATCAAGTCCGACAACGGACCCGTCGGTCTGCTCGCCAACATCGACACGATCGAGACGAACGGCGACGACGAGGTCGTCTTCCACCTGAGCACGCCGGACGCGACCTTCCCGTACAAGCTCGCCACGCCGGCCGCAGGCATCGTGCAGAAGAGCAAGTACCCGGCGACTTCCCCGCGCAACGGCTTCCAGGTCGACGGCTCCGGCCCGTACACGATGAAGCCGGAAATCAAGAACGATCAGGTCGTCAAGGTCGTCTTCACCAAGAACCCGCGCTACAAGGGTGATCTGAAGGTCCTCAACGACAAGGTCGAACTGGACCTCTTCCCCGACGCCGCCGCCATGGGCAAGGCGCTCGACGACCAGAAGATCGACATGATGACCCGCACCATGTCGCCCGAGCAGGCCCAGCAGATGCTGGAGAAGCCGAAGGAGGGCATCAAGCTCACGGAGATGCCCGGCCTCGCCATCAGCTACCTCGCGTTCGACACCACCGATCCCGCGATGAAGGACCGGGCCGTGCGTCAGGCCATCGCCCAGGTCGTCGACCGCGGCCAGATCGCGGGCCAGGTGTACGGCACCACCGCGGAGCCGCTGTACTCGCTGATCCCGTCCAGCATCACCGGGCACACCAACTCGTTCTACAACAAGTACGGCGAGCCCAGCGCGACCAAAGCCGCCGCCATCCTGCAGGCCGCGGGTATCGACACGCCGGTGAAGTTCACCCTGCACTACACGACCGACCACTACGGCCCCGCCACCGCCACCGAGTTCAAGGCCCTGCAGAAGCAGCTCAACGACACCGGGCTGTTCGACGTAACGGTCGAGGGCACCCCCTGGGCGAAGTACCGCCCTGCCCAGAAGCGCGGCGACTACGCCGTCTACGGCATGGGCTGGTTCCCGGACTTCCCGGACCCGGACAACTACACGGCGCCGTTCCTCGACAAGAACAACTTCCTGAACTCGCCCTACGAGTCCACCGAGGCCCAGAAGACGCTGATCCCGCAGTCCCGCCGGGAAGCCGACCGGGCCTCCGCCGGCAAGACCTTCGAGAAGCTCCAGGACATCGTCGCCGACGACGTCCCGGTACTCCCGATCTGGCAGGGCAAGCAGTACGTCGCCTCCCGCGACGGCCTCACCGGCGTCGAGTGGTCGGTCAACTCCTCGGCCGACCTGCAGCTCTGGGAGCTCGGCCGCGGCACCGTCTGAACCACGGCGCCACCCCGGCGCCCCGTCCCGGCCGCACCGGCCGGATCACTGGGCGCCGGGGCGCACCAGCCCGCTCTCGTACGCGTACACCGCGGCCTGCACCCGGTCACGCAGCCCCAGCTTCGTCAGCACATGGCCCACATGCGTCTTGACTGTCGTCTCGCTGACGAACAGATCGGCGGCGATCTCCGCATTCGACAGCCCGCGTGCCACCAGCTTCAGGACCTCCACCTCGCGCTCCGTCAGCGTGTGCAGCGTGTCCGGCACGGAGTCCTCGCCCGACGGCAGATGGTCGGCGTACTTGTCCAGCAGCCTGCGCGTGATGCTCGGGGCCAGCATCGCCTCGCCCGCCGCGACCACCCGGATCGCCTGCACCAGTTCGTTGGCCGGAGCGTCCTTCAGCAGGAAGCCGCTGGCCCCGGCGCGCAGCGCCTCCACCACGTACTCGTCGAGATCGAACGTGGTCAGCACGAGCACCTTCGCCGGACCGTCCCGGCCCGGGCCCGTGATCTGACGCGTCGCCTCGACACCGTCCATCCGCGGCATGCGGATGTCCATCAGCACCACGTCGGGCTGCAGTGCCCGCACCTGATCGAGAGCCTGGAGACCGTCACCGGCCTCACCCACCACCGCGAGATCTCCCTCGGCCTCCAGAATCATCCGGAAGCCGGTGCGCAGCAGCGGCTGGTCATCGACCAGTAGGACGCGGATTGCCACCAGATCTCCTCAATGTCCTTCGACGGCCGCCGGCCGACCGGCCTCGGCGCGGGCCGGGCCCATTGTGCCCTGGACACCTTGCCCCGACTCCGCCGGGCGTACCGACAGCGGGTATACCGGGGGAGTCCCGCCGAATTCCGGACAGACCGCCTGGTGGTCGCACCAGCCGCAGAGCTTCGTCGGCCGCGGCCGCCACTCGCCCGTCTCCGTGGCCAGCCTGATCGCGTCCCACAGGGCCAGCAGCTTCCGCTCCACCCGCTCCAGATCCGCCACGACCGGGTCGTACGTCATGATGTCGCCGCTGCCCAGATAGACCAGCTGCAGCCGGCGCGGCACCACGCCCTTCAGCCGCCAGATGACCAGGGCGTAGAACTTCATCTGGAACAGGGCGCCCTCCGCATACTCCGGCCGCGGTGCCTTCCCCGTCTTGTAGTCCACGATCCGGACCTCGCCCGTGGGCGCCACGTCGATCCGGTCGATCACCCCGCGCAGCCGCAGCCCCGACTCCAGCTCCGTCTCGACGAACAGCTCCCGCTCGGCCGGCTCCAGGCGCGTGGGATCCTCCAGCGAGAACCACCGCTCCACCAGCCGCTCCGCCTCCGCCAGCCATCCCGAGAGCCGCTCGCCCTGCGGATCCTCGGCGAACAGCTCCGACAGCTCCGGCTTCGACTCCAGCAGCCTGTCCCACTGGCCGGGGATCAGCGCCGTCGCCCGGCCGGCCGTGCGCTCCGCCGCCGGATTGTCGAACAGCCGCTCCAGGACCGCATGGACCAGCGTCCCCCGGGTAGCCGCCTCGCTGGGCTTCTCCGGCAGCCTGTCGATGACCCGGAACCGGTACAGCAGAGGACACTGCATGAAGTCACTCGCCCGCGACGGCGACAGGGACGAGGGCGGCTGCGACGGCCGGGGCACGGAAGTCATGACGAAGACCCTACGGCCCCCCACTGACACTCCGCGGCATACCATCGACCACAGACCCTCGCACACTGCATGATCGTGCCGGACGGCACCGACCGAAGGGACCCCGTGGACGAGAGCGGCGACAGCGGGCAGCCGCAGCCCGGCGCCGGGGGAACCGACCCCGCGCCCGAGAACGGCAAACCGCAGCGCCCCCGAGAGCCGGGCGGCGGCCTGCTGATGGGCCGGCCCTTCGGTGTGCCGGTGTACGTCGCGCCCAGCTGGTTCCTCGTCGCGGCTCTCATCACCTGGGTCTTCGGCGGCCAGCTCGACCGCGTGCTGCCCGAGCTCGGCGGGGCCCGCTATCTGGTCTCCCTCTTCTTCGCGATCGCGTTCTACGCCTCCGTGCTCGTCCACGAACTCGCCCACACCGTGGTGGCGCTGCGCTACAAGCTCCCCGTGCGCCGCATCCAGCTGCAGTTCTTCGGCGGCGTCTCCGAGATCGAGAAGGAGTCCGAGACCCCCGGCCGCGAATTCGTCCTCGCCTTCGTCGGCCCGCTGCTCTCGCTGGTCCTCGCCGGCGTCTTCTACGTCGGCATGAAGTTCGTCGAACCCGGCACCGTCCCCGGTGTCCTGCTCGCCGGCCTGATGATTTCCAACCTGATCGTCGCCGCCTTCAACCTGCTGCCGGGACTGCCGCTCGACGGCGGCCGCATGCTCCGCGCCGTCGTCTGGAAGATCACCGGACGCCCCATGAGCGGCACCGTCGCGGCGGCCTGGGTCGGCCGCGCCCTCGCCGTCACCGTCCTCATCGGACTCCCGCTCCTCACCCACACCGGGGGATTCGGGAACAACACCGACGAGATCAGCGGCATGGACACCGTCACCGACGCCCTGCTCGCCGCGATCCTCTGCGCCATCATCTGGACCGGGGCCGGCAACAGCCTGCGCATGGCCCGGCTGCGCGAGCACCTGCCCGAGCTGCGCGCCCGCGCCCTCACCCGGCGAGCCGTCCCCGTCGAGGCCGACACCCCGCTCTCCGAAGCACTGCGCCGCGCCAACGAGGCGGGCGCCCGCGCCCTCGTCGTCGTCGACGGGCACGGCGATCCGAAGGCCGTCGTCCGGGAGACCGCCATCGTCTCCGTCCCCGAACACCGCCGCCCCTGGGTCGCGGTCGGCTCCCTCGCCCAGGACCTCACCGACGGCATGAAGATCTCCGCCGAGCTGTCCGGCGAGTCGCTCCTGGACACCCTCAGGAGCAGCCCCGCCACCGAATACCTCGTCCTGGAGGAGACCGGCGAGATCTACGGTGTCCTGTCCACCGCCGACGTCGAACGGGCCTTCGTCGCCGCGATGGCCCGGCCCGCGGCCTGAGGGCTGTCCGGACCGGGCGGGATCAGGGCGAGCCCGGCATGATCCGGAAGAGAGGCCGCCGGGGGCTGTCCGGGCGGGCGGTCGGAGCCCCGGGAAACACCGGTACGCTGGTCACATGTCTGAACCGACCGGTGCCGCCCGCCGACGCGGGCCCTTCAAGGTCGGGGACCAGGTCCAGCTCACCGACCCCAAGGGACGCCACTACACCTTCACGCTCGAAGCCGGAAAGAACTTCCACACCCACAAGGGTTCTTTCCCGCACGACGAGCTGATCGGTGCGCCCGAGGGCAGTGTGGTCCGAACCACGGGAAACGTCGCCTACCTCGCGCTGCGCCCCTTGCTCCCCGACTACGTCCTGTCCATGCCCCGCGGCGCCGCCGTGGTCTACCCCAAGGACGCGGGGCAGATCCTGGCGTTCGCCGACATCTTCCCCGGCGCCCGCGTCGTGGAGGCCGGTGTCGGCTCCGGCTCGCTCTCCACCTTCCTGCTCCGCGCCATCGGCGACCAGGGCATGCTGCACTCGTACGAGCGCCGCGAGGACTTCGCCGAGATCGCCCAGCAGAACGTCGAGCGCTACTTCGGCGAACCGCACCCGGCCTGGCAGCTCACCGTGGGTGACCTGCAGGACAACCTCTCCGACACCGACGTCGACCGCGTCATCCTCGACATGCTCGCCCCCTGGGAGTGCCTGGACGCAGTCGCCAAGGCGCTCGTGCCCGGCGGCATCCTCTGCGCGTACGTCGCGACCACCACCCAGCTCGCGCGGACCGTCGAGTCCATCCGCGAGATGGGCTGCTTCGCCGAACCGCAGCCCTGGGAATCGATGATCCGCAACTGGCACGTCGAGGGCCTGGCCGTCCGCCCGGACCACCGCATGATCGGCCACACCGGCTTCCTCGTGACCGCCCGCCGCCTCGCGGACGGCGTGGAGGCCCCGCTGCGCCGCCGCAGGCCCGCCAAGGGCGCGTACGGCGAGGACTACGACGGTCCCGGCAGCCAGAGCGGCTCGTCCCGCGGCTGATCCCGCACAACGCACCGGCGCCGCCGCCGAGTTCCACGGACCGACCCGGGAACTCGGCGGCGGCGCCATTTCGTTGCGGGTCCGGACGCCGCCGGCAGAGGACCGCCCGCCCCGGAGTGCGATCCGTACCCACCCCACCGTTCCACTGTCCTGTGAGGTGTGGCACGATGCTGGCCACCCCCACCCACGGCCGACGCCCCACCGGTCCCGCCGTCCACAGGCATCGCCGAACCAGGAACCACAGGAGACATCCCGCGTGCAGACCTCCGACCTCCCGGACCTCGCGCACACCGACACCACGCCGATGCACTGGCTGGCCACCGCGACCGCCATGGCCGCCGTCATCGCCGCAGCGGGCATGCTCCAGCCCGACGCCGCCACCGCCTCGGCCTCGACCTCCCACCGCACGACCGCGGAGCACGGCACCGCGTCTGCCGCGGCCCCCGATCCGGCCCGCGCGACCTTCCCGCTGGAGTGCGGGACGGTGGACACCACCGTCGCCGACCAGGTGCCGGGCGACCTCGACGGCGACGGCCGGCCCGAGACCGTCGCGGTGGTCCACTGCGACGCGGGATCCGGTACCCCGCCGAGCGGCGTCTACGTCCTCACACAAGGAAGCGGGGCCGCACCCCGGGTCGTCGCGACCCTGGTGGACCCCGCCCGGAGAATGAGCGTCGACGATCTCACCGTGCGTGACGGGATCATCTCCGCCACGCTCCTCGGCTACTCCTCGGCCAATGTTCCGCGCTGCTGCCCCGACCAGCAGGAGAAGGTCACCTGGCAGTGGCGGAACGGCGCCTTCGTCCGTGCCGGGCAGAGCGGTGCGAACAGCATCTGACCGGTCACGCGCTGCAGCCGGCCGACCGGACCGGCGGTATCAGGCGGCCTCGGGTCCGTAGATCTCGACCCTGTCCGAAACGCGCCGTACATGAATACAGTCGCCGGGGCACTCCTTCGCCGAGTCGACCACGTCCTGGAGGAGCGGCAGCGGTACCGGCGTCGTCGCTCCCTTGTCCTGCAGCAGCTCGTCCGCGCTGCTCTTCACGTAGGCAAGACCGTCGATGTCCAGCTCGAAGACCTCAGGTGCGTACTGCACACAGATGCCGTCTCCCGTGCAGAGGTCCTGGTCGATCCAGACCTCGAGATCCTGCGCATCGCCCCCGGTCGGAGTGTCCTGCTGCACGGTCATTTCTCCTGCCGTTCCCTGCGTATCCGAACCAAAAATGGCCAGCCCTGACGGGTGTTGAACGGTTCGACGATACAACCGGCCGCTTTCCGATGTTGAAGGGTGGGTATTCCCCTGGCGTGAGGGAGAGCGCAAGGGTGAAGATCGGACACACTCCGGAGTCTTTGTGATCTAGGGGTTTCAATCATCACCCACCCAGGTAGGGTCAGGAAGCGTCCAGCTCCCCTTGGAGGAGGTGAGGACCGTGGCAGCCCACGACGACGACATCAACCGCGGCATCCGGCCCGGGCGGGGGTCCGATGACCCAGCCGGCCAGGTCGCCTATCTCGAGCAGGAAATCGCCGTCCTGCGACGTAAGCTCGCCGACTCTCCGCGCCATACGAGGATTCTCGAAGAGCGGATCGTCGAGTTGCAGACCAACCTCGCAGGCGTATCGGCACAGAACGAGCGGCTCGCCAACACCCTGCGCGAGGCCCGCGACCAGATCGTGGCCCTCAAGGAGGAGGTCGACCGGCTCGCGCAGCCGCCGGCCGGCTTCGGAGTCTTCCTGCAGGGCAACGAGGACGGCACCTGCGACATCTTCACCGGGGGCCGCAAGCTCCGGGTGAACGTCAGTCCCAGTGTCGAGCTGGACGACCTCCGGCGCGGCCAGGAGGTCATGCTCAACGAAGCGCTCAACGTGGTCGAAGCCATGGAATTCGAGCGGGCAGGGGACATCGTCACTCTCAAGGAGATCCTCGAGGACGGCGAGCGGGCCCTGGTTCTCGGGCACACGGACGAGGAACGGGTGGTACGGCTCGCCGAACCGCTCCTCGACATCAACATCCGGCCCGGCGACGCACTGCTGCTCGAACCCAGGTCCGGCTATGTCTACGAAGTGGTGCCGAAGAGCGAGGTCGAGGAGCTCGTCCTCGAAGAGGTGCCGGACATCGACTACAACAAGATCGGCGGTCTGGGAGAGCAGATCGAGCTGATCCGGGACGCGGTCGAACTCCCCTACCTCCACCCCGACCTCTTCAAGGAGCACGAACTGCGGCCGCCGAAGGGCATCCTGCTCTACGGTCCGCCCGGATGCGGCAAGACCCTCATTGCGAAGGCCGTCGCCAACTCCCTGGCCAAGAAGGTCGCCGAGGTCACCGGGCAGCCGGCCGGCAAGAGCTACTTCCTCAACATCAAGGGCCCCGAGCTCCTCAACAAGTACGTCGGCGAGACCGAGCGGCACATCCGCCTCGTCTTCCAGCGTGCCCGGGAGAAGGCGAGCGAGGGCACCCCCGTCATCGTCTTCTTCGACGAGATGGAGTCCCTCTTCCGCACCCGCGGATCCGGCGTCAGCTCGGACGTGGAGAACACCATCGTCCCGCAGCTGCTCGCCGAGATCGACGGTGTGGAGGGCCTGGAGAACGTCATCGTGATCGGCGCCTCCAACCGCGAGGACATGATCGACCCGGCGATCCTGCGCCCGGGCCGCCTCGATGTGAAGATCAAGATCGAGCGTCCGGACGCGGAGGCCGCCAAGGACATCTTCGCGAAGTACCTCACGGCCTCGCTGCCTCTGCACGCGGACGACCTCTCCGAGCACTCCGGCTCCAAGGAAGCTGCGGCGCACGCCATGATCCAGTCCGTCGTCGAGCGGATGTACACCGAGTCCGAGGAGAACCGCTTCCTCGAAGTCACGTACGCCAACGGCGACAAGGAAGTCCTGTACTTCAAGGACTTCAACTCCGGCGCGATGATCCAGAACATCGTCGACCGGGCCAAGAAGATGGCCATCAAGGCCTTCCTCGACCAGGGCCAGAAGGGCCTTCGCGTCTCCCATCTCCTCCAGGCATGCGTGGACGAGTTCAAGGAGAACGAGGACCTTCCCAACACCACCAACCCCGACGACTGGGCCAGGATCTCCGGCAAGAAGGGCGAGCGGATCGTCTTCATCCGCACGCTCGTCACCGGAAAACAGGGCGCAGACACCGGTCGCTCCATCGACACGGTGGCAAACACCGGGCAGTACCTGTAGAACGCAGACCGGCTGCGGATGCCCGGCCGGGCATCCGCAGCCGGTTGCTTTCCGGACAGCTCCCACGACACCGGAGCAATGACGTAATTGATCTCCCCACCAGCGCAGAGGCGCTCTAGGCTCTTCCGTACCGCCCAGTCGCGCAGTGCGGGGGCGGGCACCGCACACGCACCGGACAAGCAGCGGTACTTGAGCGCCGATCCCGGAAGGGAACGCCGCCGGGCAAGGAGGGCCGCATGACCGTACGGCGAGTAATGGGCATCGAGACGGAGTACGGGATCTCCGTGCCCGGCCACCCCAACGCCAATGCCATGCTCACCTCGTCCCAGATCGTCAACGCCTACGCGGCGGCGATGCACCGGGCGCGACGCGCCCGCTGGGACTTCGAGGAGGAGAATCCGCTGCGAGACGCGCGAGGCTTCGACCTCGCCCGCGAGACCGCCGACGCCAGCCAGCTGACCGACGAGGACATCGGCCTCGCCAACGTCATCCTCACCAATGGTGCCCGGCTCTACGTCGACCATGCGCACCCCGAGTACAGCTCGCCGGAGATCACCAACCCGCGTGACGCCGTCCTCTGGGACAAGGCCGGCGAACGCATCATGGCCGAAGCCGCCGAACGCGCGGCCCAGCTCCCCGGCGCCCAGCCGATCCACCTCTACAAGAACAACACCGACAACAAGGGCGCCTCCTACGGCACGCACGAGAACTACCTGATGAAGCGGGAGACCCCGTTCTCCGACATCGTGCGGCACCTGACCCCGTTCTTCGTGTCCCGCCAGGTCGTCACCGGCGCCGGCCGCGTAGGAATCGGCCAGGACGGCCATGAGCACGGCTTCCAGATCAGCCAGCGCGCGGACTATTTCGAGGTCGAGGTCGGCCTCGAGACCACACTCAAGCGCCCCATCATCAACACCCGCGACGAGCCCCACTCCGACGCCGAGAAGTACCGCCGCCTCCATGTGATCATCGGCGACGCGAACCTGTCGGAGATCTCCACCTATCTGAAGCTCGGCACCACGGCGCTCGTGCTGTCGATGATCGAGGACGGCTTCATCAACGTCGACCTCGCCGTCGACCAGCCGGTGCGCACCCTGCACCACGTCTCCCACGACCCCTCGCTGCAGCACCTGATCACACTCCGCAGCGGCCGGACACTCACCGCGGTGCAGCTCCAGATGGAGTACTTCGAGCTCGGCCGCAAGTACGTCGAGGAGCGGTACGGGGCGGACGCCGACGAGCAGACCAAGGACATCCTGATCCGCTGGGAGGACACCCTCAACCGGCTGGAGAACGATCCGATGAGCCTCTCCGGCGAGCTCGACTGGATCGCCAAGCGGGAGCTCATGGAGGGCTACCGCCGCCGCGACAGCCTGGACTGGGACGCGGCCCGGCTGCACCTGGTGGACCTGCAGTACGCCGACGTGAGGGCCGAGAAGGGCCTCTACAACCGTCTGGCGGCCCGCGGGAAGATGAAGCGCCTGCTGGACGAGAACGAGGTCGAGCAGGCCCGTACGAAGCCCCCGGAGGACACCAGAGCGTACTTCCGAGGCCGCTGTCTCGAACAGTACGCGGACGACGTCGCCGCGGCCTCCTGGGACTCGGTCATCTTCGATCTGCCGGGCCATGACTCGTTGCAGCGGGTACCGACCCTGGAACCCCTGCGCGGGACCCGTAACCACGTCAAGGAGCTCCTGGACCGCTGCCGCACGGCGGAAGAGCTCGTGCGGGTGCTGTCCGGCGGCTGAAACAGGCGCCGACTGGGAATCATCGAGATGGTCCCCGGGCGTTGAGAGAACTACCGGGCCAATGTCGGACCTCGTAGGTAGGGTCTGATCAAGTGCTTCGAACCGAGCGGGGTGAGCTACATGGCGACCAAGGACACCGGCGGCGGACAGCAGAAGGCGACGCGCTCCACCGAGGAGGTCGAGGAGCAGGCGCAGGACGCGCAGGCTGCCGACGACCTCAAGGAGCGACAGGAGAAGCTGAGCGACGATGTCGACTCGGTTCTGGACGAGATCGATGACGTGCTTGAAGAGAACGCGGAGGACTTTGTGCGTTCCTTCGTTCAGAAGGGTGGACAGTAGTCCACCCATGTGAACACGGGGTGCGAGGTGGTGCGCGCGGTACGGGCGAGGGCGGCCCGTACCGCGCGGCCACAACCGGCACCGCGGAGCCCGCGGTTGCCCCGAAGTTCATGTGGATCACGGCTACGGGACGGGTAGGGTCCGTGGCGTACTGTGCTTCAACTGCAATTCGGCCATCGGCACGTTGGGAGATGATCCTGACACCTTGCGCAGGGCCATCGCTTACCTGGAGGGAAACGCGTGGAAGCCAACACTCGTAGCACCGGGCGTCTACCAGCTGCCTTCCTGACGCCGGGATCCTCTTCGTTCATGGACTTCCTGTCCGCGCAGTCGCCCGAGACGCTTCCCGGCAACCGGCACCTGCCGCCCCTGCAGGGAGCCATCGAGGCGCCGCACGGGACGACCATCGTCGCCACGACGTTCCCCGGCGGCGTGGTGCTCGCCGGTGACCGGCGCGCGACCATGGGCAACATGATCGCGCAGCGTGACATCGAGAAGGTCTTCCCGGCCGACGAGTACTCGGCGGTGGGCATCGCGGGCACGGCCGGTCTCGCGGTGGAGATGGTGAAGCTCTTCCAGCTGGAGCTGGAGCACTTCGAGAAGGTCGAGGGCGCCCAGCTCTCCCTGGAGGGCAAGGCGAACCGGCTCTCCACGATGATCCGCAGCAATCTGGCCATGGCCATGCAGGGCCTCGCCGTGGTCCCGATCTTCGCCGGCTTCGACCTCGACCGCGAGAAGGGCCGGATCTTCTCGTACGACGTCACCGGCGGCCGCTCCGAGGAGCTCGGCTACGCGGCCACCGGCTCCGGGTCGATCTTCGCCCGCGGCTCGATGAAGAAGCTCTACCGCGAGGACCTGACGGAGGAGCAGGCGCTCACCCTGGTTGTCCAGGCGTTGTACGACGCCGCGGACGACGACTCGGCGACCGGCGGTCCGGACGTGGCCCGGCGGATCTACCCGATCGTCACCGTCATCACCGACGAGGGCTTCCGGAAGCTCACCGAGACGGAATCCTCGGAGGTCGCCCGGCAGATCCTGGAGCGCCGGATGGAACAGCCCGACGGCCCGCGCGCCGCGCTGCTCTGATCCCGGTTCCCGGGCTTCCTCCGATGTACTCGTCACTGACAGAAAGGGACGGATAGCCGGTGTCGACGCCGTTCTATGTCTCACCTCAGCAAGCCATGGCCGACCGGGCGGAATACGCCCGGAAGGGCATCGCCCGTGGTCGCAGCCTGGTTGTGCTGCAGTACGCCGACGGCATTGTGTTCGTCGGCGAGAACCCGTCCCGTGCGCTGCACAAGTTCAGCGAGATCTACGACCGGATCGGTTTTGCCGCCGCCGGTAAGTACAACGAGTACGAGAATCTGCGCATCGGCGGCGTCCGCTATGCCGACCTGCGCGGATATACCTACGACCGTGACGATGTGACGGCCCGTGGGCTGGCCAACGTCTATGCGCAGACACTGGGCACCATTTTCTCCAGTGCGGCCGAGAAGCCGTACGAGGTGGAACTGGTGGTGGCCGAAGTGGGTGCCAGGCCCGAGGGCGACCAGATCTACCGGCTGCCGCACGACGGCTCGATCGTGGACGAGCACGGTTCCGTCGCGGTCGGCGGCAACGCGGAGCAGATCAGTACGTTCCTGGACCAGCGCCACCGTGACGGGATGACGCTGGCCGAGGCGCTCAAGCTGGCCGTACAGGCGCTGTCCCGTGATCCCAACGGGAGTGAGCGGGAGATCCCCGCCGAGCGTCTCGAGGTGGCGGTCCTGGACCGTACGAGGCCTCAGCAGCGGAAGTTCAAGCGGATCGTCGGCCGGCAGCTCGCGCGGCTGCTGGAGGCCGACGGAGGGGCCACGCCGACGGACGCCCCGTCGGACATCGAGGACGGCGACGGGGGCGACGCCCCCACCGACGTCACGAAGCCCTCCGGGACCGGCGAGTCGCCGGAGTCGTCCGAGGAGTAGCACGTCCGCCTGTCCCTGTGCCCCGGTCCGCCGTCCCCGGTGGGCCGGGGCACGGTCATGACCCGGGCGGCGGGGGTGCGGAGGAGCCGCGCACGACCAGGTGCACGGGCAGGCTGCCGGGTTCGGCCGGGCGGCCGTCCAGGACGGCCAGCAGGGCGTTCATGCCGCGCTCGCCGACCTGTTCCGCGGGGAGCCGCACGGTGGTGAGTTCGGGTTCGACGGCGGTCGCCAGGGCCAGGTCGTCGAAGCCGGTGACGGAGACGTCGTCGGGGACCCGCAGCCCGAGCCGACGGGCCGCCTTGCAGGCGCCGGCGGCCAGGATGTCGTCGTCGCAGATGATCGCGGTCGGCCGGGGTCCGGGAGCGGCCAGCGCGTGCTCCGCGGCCTCCCGGCCGGCCCGCACGTCGAGCGCCGCCCCCACGGTCCGTACGTCGGCGCCGGGCGCCTGCCGCACGGCGTCGCGGACGGCCCGGGCGCGGACGGCGAAGGTCCAGGAGTCGATGGCCGACGCCAGGTGGAGGAAGCGGCGGTGGCCGAGCGTCAGCAGATGCTCCGTCACCTGCCGTATGCCGTCCGCGATGTCGAGGTTGACCCGGGCCGCGACGCCCGGGTCCGCGGGATCGCTGTCCAGCATGACCAGGGGGAGGTCGGCGCCGCGCAGGGCGCCGAGGGCGTCGGCGGCCATCGAGGAGGCGATGACCCCGTCGAGTGCGGCGCGGGCGGAGGCGAAGGGGTCGCGGGCCGGGCCCATGCCCTCGGGGGAGGGGTACAGGACGACCCCGAAGTCGTGCTCGGCGGCGACCGCGGCCGCACCGGTGTAGACGCGGGCGAAGAACTCGCTGGTGAGGGCGGGAACGACCAGCAGCGCCGTCCTCGTGTGCCCCAGGCGGAGGCTGCGGGCGGCGAGGTTCGGCCGGTACCCGAGGTCCTGGGTGGCGCTGCGGACGCGCTCGGCCGTGGCCTCGGAGACCCTGCCGCGCCATTTGCCGCCCAGGACGAGGGAGACGGTCGCCTGCGAGACGCCTGCGGCCCGCGCGACGTCGCGACTGGTGGGCCGGGCCGGGGCGGGCTGGGGTGCGCTGGTCACGCAGACCTCCGGACTGGTCGGGTGGGGCGCTGGTGCGTGCGGCGAGGTGGACTGTGGACTGGGCACATGGTACGTATGAACCTCGACGTTATACGTAAAACCTCGGCGTCGGAACAACGTCCGAGGGAGAAGGAGCGGGACATGGCCGCGGGATTTCTGGACATCCTCCGGGCGAGGCATGCCGCGCGGCTGCTGGTCGGCACGCTGGTGGGCCGGCTGCCGAGCGGCACCGCGCACATCGCGATCGTCCTGTTCACCCGCGCCGAGGGCGGCAGCTACACCCTCGCGGGGGCGCTCGCGGCGGTGTACGGCCTCGCCACGGCGGCGGGGCAGCCGCTGCTGGGCCGGGCCGTGGACCTGTACGGCCAGCCGCGCGTCCAGCTCCCCGCTGCCGTGCTGTCCGCGCTGGGCATGGCCGTGCTGGCCCTGGTGGGCCTCGGATCGCTGCCGCTCGCGTACGGGGCCGTGATCGTCGCCGGAGTCTGCACCCCGCCGCTGGAGGGCGGCCTGCGAGCGCTGTGGCCGACGGTCCTCGGGCGTGAGGACCGGGTGCACCGCGCCTACGCCATGGACGCGGTGGCCCAGGAGGTCATGTTCACGTTGGGGCCGCTGCTGGTGACGGTGCTCGTCGCACTGTGGTCGCCCGCCGCCGCCCTGCTCGTCATCAACGCGATCGGGGTGCTCGGGGCGCTCTCCGTGGTCGTCTCGGAGCCGTCCCGCACCTGGCGTTCGGCGTCTCGCGAGGCGCACTGGCTGGGCGCTCTGCGCTCGCCGGGCCTGCTGGCGCTGCTCGGTTCGTTCTTCTTCGTCGGGCTCGCCCTGGGTTCGATCACGGTCGCGGGTGTCGCGTACGCCGACGACCACGGCCGGGAGTCGGTGTACGGCTGGCTGATGGCCGCGCTCGGACTGGGCGCGCTGATCGGCGGTTCGGTGTACGGGGCGCGGCAGTGGGCCGGGCCGCCGGAGCGCCGGCTGCGGGTCATCGTCGCGCTGCTGGCCCTCGGCTATCTGCCGCTGATGCTGACGCCCGGCGTGGGGGCGATGACGGCGCTGGCCGCGCTGGCCGGGGTGTTCCTGGCACCCGCGATCGCCTGCTCGTTCCTCGTGGTGGACCGTCATGCTCCGCAGGGGACGGTGACGGAGGCGTTCTCCTGGCTCGTGACGACGTTCGGGGTCGGCGCGGCGGCGGGAACCGCCGTGGCGGGCCCCGCCGTGGAGCTGGGCGGGACCGCGTGGAGCTTCGCCGTCGCGGGTGCCGGTGGGGTGGCCGCGCTGCTGGTCCTGCTGGCCACGGGAAAGGTCCTCGCAGCTCCCGGGCGTACGCCAGTTGCTGTGCGGGTATCGGAAAATGATCGAAACGGTGCTATCGAACCCGGTTTCAGCTCGGGCCATCAGGCGTAATGTTCAGTCATGGACCGCCGCATTTTCGGGCTGGAGAACGAGTACGGCGTCACGTGCACGTTCAGGGGACAGCGCCGACTGTCTCCTGACGAAGTGGCGCGCTACCTCTTCCGCCGTGTTGTGTCATGGGGCCGCAGTAGCAACGTCTTTCTGCGGAACGGCGCCCGCCTCTACCTCGACGTGGGATCGCATCCGGAATATGCAACCCCCGAATGCGACAACCTGACCGAGCTGGTCACCCACGACAAGGCAGGCGAGCGCATTCTCGAAGGCCTGCTCGTCGATGCCGAACGCCGCCTGCACGAGGAGGGAATCGCGGGCGACGTCTATCTCTTCAAGAACAACACCGATTCGGCGGGAAACTCCTACGGGTGCCACGAGAACTACCTCGTGGCACGGCACGGAGAATTCTCCCGGCTCGCGGACATCCTCATTCCCTTCCTCGTCACGAGGCAGCTGCTCTGCGGGGCGGGCAAGGTGCTGCAGACCCCGCGTGGCGCGGTCTACTGCGTCAGCCAGCGTGCCGAGCACATCTGGGAGGGCGTCAGCTCCGCGACGACGCGCTCCCGTCCGATCATCAACACGCGCGACGAACCGCACGCCGACGCGGAGCGGTACCGCCGCCTCCACGTCATCGTCGGCGACTCGAACATGTCCGAGACGACGATGCTGCTCAAGGTCGGCGCGACGGATCTGGTGCTCCGCATGATCGAGGCGGGCACGGTGATGCGCGATCTGACGCTGGAGAACCCGATCCGGGCGATCCGCGAGGTCAGCCACGACACCACCGGGCAGCGCAAGGTGCGCCTGGCCAGCGGCCGTGAGGCGTCGGCCATCGAGGTGCAGCGCGAGTACTACGAGAAGGCCGTGGACTTCGTCGACCGCCGGGGCATCCGCACCGGCACCGTCGCCCAGGTCCTGGAGCTGTGGGGCCGTACGCTCGACGCGATCGAGGCCGAGGACCTCGACCGGATCGCCACCGAGATCGACTGGGTGATGAAGTACAAGCTCATCGAGCGGTACCGGGCCAAGCACAACATGACGATGTCGCATCCGCGCGTCGCGCAGATAGACCTCGCCTATCACGACATCCACCGCCGGCGCGGGCTGTACTACCTCCTGGAGCGCAAGGGGCAGGCCGCCCGCATCTGCAACGACCTGAAGATCTTCGAGGGCAAGTCGGTGCCCCCGCAGACCACCCGTGCGCGGCTGCGCGGCGACTTCATCCGAAGGGCGCAGGAGCAGCGGCGGGACTTCACCGTCGACTGGGTCCATCTCAAGCTCAACGACCAGGCGCAGCGCACGGTGTTGTGCAAGGACCCGTTCCGTTCGGTGGACGACCGGGTGGAGAAGCTGATCGCGGGCATGTGAGCCGGCACAGGACGCGCTACGGCACGTGCGCGACTCGGGCCCCGTACGTTCCTCGTGCGGGGCCCTGCGCACGCCCTAGAGTGTCGGGGACTGAACCATCTGTGTCGTCTGAGATCTGAGGAACCAGTGCGCCGACTTGCCGGCCTTCTCGTTGTCCCCCTGCTGCTTTTGACGGCGGCGTGCGGGAGCGACAAGGGCTCCGACTCCGATTCCGCCACCGCTTCGAAGAACGGATTCCCCGCGATCACCGCGGGTGCGAAGTTCGGCGAGAAGCCCACCCTCTCCAAGGGAGAGGGTGATCCGCCCAAGGAGCTGAAGACGACTGTCATCAGCGAGGGGACCGGCGCGAAGCTGAAGAACGGCGACGCGATCCAGGTCAACTATCTCGGGCAGGCGTGGGACTCCACGAAGCCGTTCGACAACAGCTTCGACCGCAAGCAGCCGTTCGATCTGACGCTCGGTGCGGGCATGGTCATCAAGGGCTGGGACCAGGGGCTCGTCGGCCAGAAGGTCGGCAGCCGGGTCGAGCTGGTCATCCCGCCGGACCTCGGTTACGGCGCGCAGGGCCAGGGCGACATCAAGCCGAACGCAACCCTCGTCTTCGTCGTGGACATCCTGAAGGCGACGACGATCCCGGCCTCTGCCGAGGGCACCCCGGTCGCCCAGGACAACACCGGCCTGCCGAAGGTGGGCACCAACACCGACGGCAAGGCACCGACCGTCAAGATCCCCGAGAAGACCGACCCGCCGAAGAAGCTGGTCTCCAACTACATCCTGGAGTCCAAGGGCGAGGTCATCAAGGAGACCGACAGCGTCGTCGTGAACTACGTGGGCCTGCTGTGGAAGGACGGAAAGACGTTCGACAGCACGTACACCACGGGCAAGACCCAGACCTTCCCGCTGGCGCAGGTCACCCTCAAGGGGCTGAAGAACGGTCTGATCGGCAAGAAGATCGGCAGCCGTGTGCTGCTGGTCATCCCGCCGGACCAGGCCTTCGGCGACAAGGCGCAGCAGTCCATCCCCGCCAACTCCACCCTGGTGTTCGCGGTGGACCTGCTCGCAAAGATGTAAGACTGTCCCGGTTGCCCAGTTCATCTTTTTGAGGAGCAGTTCAGTGAGCATCGAGAAGCCCGAGATCGACTTCCCGGGTGGCGAGCCGCCGGTCGACCTGGAGATCAAGGACATCTGGGAGGGCGACGGCGAGGTCGCCAAGGCCGGCGACATGGTCAAGGTCCACTACGTGGGCGTGGCCTTCTCCACCGGCGAGGAGTTCGACGCTTCGTGGAACCGCGGCACCCCGCTGCAGTTCCAGCTCGGTGTCGGTCAGGTCATCTCCGGCTGGGACCAGGGCGTGCAGGGCATGAAGGTCGGTGGCCGTCGTCAGCTGACCATCCCCGCGCACCTCGCCTACGGTGACCGCGGCGCCGGCGGCCGGATCGCCCCCGGCGAGACGCTGATCTTCGTCTGCGACCTGGTCGCCGTCTGATCCGTCCCCGGACGCATCACGAGGGCCTGTGCTGAACTGCACGGGCCCTCGTTCCGTAAGCACGGGCCCTCGCTTTTGTCCGGGCACCTCGGAGCGGTACGGTCGATCGTCGTAGAGCAAGGAAAGAAGGGGCGTCGATGGCCATTGCCAAGGCCGAGCGGCTGATGAACCTGGCGCTGTGCCTGCTGGGGACCCGGCGCCCGCTCAGCAAGCGCGAGCTGCGCGGTTCCATCGAGGCCTATCTGGAAGCGGCCTCCGACGACGCTTTCAACCGGATGTTCGAGCGCGACAAGGACGATCTGCGCGAGCTCGGTCTGGTCATCGAGACCGTGGACAACCTGGACGGCGACACGGGCTACCTGGCCCGCCGGGACAGCAACCGGCTGCCGCCGATCACGCTGGACGCGGAGGAGGCCGCGGCGCTCGGCCTGGCCGCGAAGGTCTGGCAGCAGGCGCGGCTCGCCGGCGCGGCCAGCGGTGCGCTGCAGAAGCTGCGCGCCGCGGGGATGCCGGAGGCCGAGGACGCGTACGAGGTGCACAGCGCGCTCGAACCGCGCATCCCGGTGCACGAGGCCGCCTTCGAGCCGCTGATGCTGGCGTGCCGGGACCGTCGTCCGGTCACCTTCGACTACCGCAAGGCCAACGCCGCCCGGCCCGAGCAGCGCCAGGTCGAGCCCTGGACGCTGGAGTGCTGGCGCGGGCACTGGTACCTGGCGGGCTTCGACCGCGAACGTGGCGCCGAGCGGGTGTTCCGGCTGTCCCGGATCACCGGCAGGGTCCGCTCACGGGCCGGGGCGTTCACGGCCGAGGTGCCGGATGTGGTGACCGTCCGGGAGACCGTGGAGAGCTGGGCCGGGGAGACGGCGACCCGGACCGCCCGGATCCGGCTGCGGTCCGGGTCCGGTTACCCGCTGCGCTCGCGCGCGATATCGGTGCGGGAACTCGGCGACGGCTGGGACGAGTTGGAGATTCCGTACGGACACGGCCTGGACGCCTGGCTCGTCGAGTTCGGACCGGATGTCGTCGTGGAGGAACCCGCCGATCTGCGGGCCGATGTGGTGGACCGGCTGCGTGCCGTGGCCAAGGACTGAGGAGGGACCGTATTCATGGCGACGAACGCGATCGACCAGACGCGCCGGATGCTGTCCCTGGTGACGTATCTGCGGGAGCGCCCCGGCGCCCATGTGCAGGACGTCGCCCGTGCGTTCGGGATCACCGAGGACGAGCTGATCTCGGACCTCGATGTGCTGCCCATGTGCGGGACGAGCTTCCGCGGCGGCGACCTCCTGGACATCGACACGGACGGCGACCGGATCTGGTGGCACAACCCGGACGACGTGGCCGAGCCCCTGCGGTTCGCGGCGGACGAGTCGACGGCGCTGCTGGTCGCCGCGCGGGCCGTGGCCACGCTGCCGGGGCTGCGGGAGAGCGACCGGCAGGCGCTGCTGAGGGCCACCGCCAAGCTGGAGACGGCGGCCGGTGAAGCGGCGGCGGCGAGCTCCCGGCTCTCGGTGACCTTCGAGTCGGAGGGCGGTGTCTTCGCCGACGTCGACCGGGCGATCTCCGAGCGGCGCAGGCTGTGGCTGCGCTACTACTCGCCCGCGCGCGACGAGCTCACCGAGCGCGAGGTGGACCCGATCCGGCTCTTCGCCGTGGGGCACACGTACATGGAGGCCTGGTGCAGGCTCTCCGAGGACCGGCGTACGTTCCGGCTTGACCGGGTCGCGGAGATCCGGCTGCTGGACGAGCCGTCCGCGCCGCCGGAGCTGGAGCTGCGGGATCTGTCCGAAGGGCTGGTGCAGCCGGCGGCCGAGGACCCCGAGGTCGTGATCGAGGTGGGACCCGGTGGCCGGTGGGTCGCCGAGTACTACCCGCACGACAGCGCGGAGGAACTGGCCGACGGCGGACTGCGGATCACGCTGCGCACGCCCGATCCGGCTTCGTTGCGCAGGCTGGCGCTCCGGCTCGGCGGGGAAGGACGCATCGTCGCCCCGCACGACCTGGCGCGGAGCGCGCAGAGTGCGGCCCGCGCGGCGCTCGCCGCCTACGACGGCCCGGCCTGAGCGGATACCTGAGGAGATATGAGCAGTATGTCTGTGATGTCAGGTATCTCGACGGTCGTGGTGCCCGAGTCCGTCCGGTTCAAGGCCGCCTGCCCGGACTGCCGCGGGCGCTTCGAGCTCGCCGCGGGTGCGCTGCGCCTGGCGATCGGCGGCAGCCGCCGTACGACCTTCTACTCCTTCACCTGTCCCGAGTGCGGGGCTGCTGTCCGCAAGCCGGCCGGGGAGCGGATCATCGAGCTCCTGACCGGAGGCGGGGTGCGGACACTCCGCCTCCACGCCGGGCCGTAGTACTCCGCGCCCGGTCCACCTAGACATACAGAGGCTCTGCGCATGTTCTGGCCCATGCTCGCCATCGCACTGGGATTCCTCGGCATCGCCGTCCTCGGCGTGCTGGCCGTCAAGGTCTTCGTCGAGGCCCAGCGCCTGGGACACCAGGTGACCCGCACCACTCAGCGCATCAACAGGGCCGCCGAGGATCTCGAACGTGCCGCCACCGATCTCGCCGCCACCGGCGAAGCCCTGCGGTAGGGGCCGGTCGGTGGACCGGCTCGGTCCACCGGTCAGACACGGCCTCCAGTTTCCCGGGTTCGGGGGGTACGCTGCTCTGGCGGCCCTGAGAGCGAGGCGTGGGCCGTAATCGCAAGGATGCATGGGTATTGCCCTGCGTTTACTCCTGCGGGATACGATCGCTGACAGTACGAAGATCGGACGTCTGTCCGACGCTCGATCAGCCCCACCCCTGCTGCCTCGGTGAGAAGGTACACGCATATGTTCGGAAGGCTCGGCGCACCCGAGATCATCCTGATCCTCGTCGTCATTGTTCTGCTGTTCGGCGCGAAGAAGCTTCCTGACATGGCTCGCTCGCTCGGCAAGTCGGCCCGCATCCTCAAGAGCGAGGCCAAGGCCATGAAGTCCGAGGGCAACCCGTCGGCCACCCCCGCGGAGCCGGCGAACGACGCCGCCCAGGACCACACGGCCCCGCGCACGATCAAGGCCGCGCCCGGCGATGTGACGAGTTCGCGGCCGGTCGCCGAGCCGACCGACTCGACCAACCGCTGACAACCGGGCCGACGCAGGCACCGTGAAACGGTGACGGCCTGCTGCACGAGATGAGGACGTGGGTTGCTCAAGTCTGCCCGCAAACAGGAGACGGACCCCGAGGGCCGCATGCCCTTGGTGGAGCACCTGCGTGAGCTGCGCAACCGGCTGGCGAAGGCGCTGCTGGCGATCGTCGTCGTCACGATCGTCGCTGCCTTCTTCTACAAGGGGATCATCGAGTTCTTCACCAACCCGGTGCTGAAGGCGGTCGGTTGCGACGCGAGTTTCGCGGAACTCGCCAAGAAGGAGGACGGCACCTGTGCGCGCATCGTCCTGAACGGCCTGCTGACGCCGTTCACCCTTGCGCTCAAGGTCTCCCTGATGGCCGGCGTCGTCCTTTCGTCGCCGATCTGGCTCTACCAGCTGTGGGCGTTCATCGCCCCGGGTCTGCACAAGCACGAGAAGAAGTACTCGCTCGCCTTCGTGGGCGCTGGCTTCCCGCTCTTCCTCGCCGGCGGCTTCTTCGCGTACAAGACGCTGCCTACGATGGCCAAGGTCCTGCTGGACTTCTCGCCGGCCGGCCTGGACAACCAGCTGCCGCTCGACGACCTGCTGGACCTGATCACACGCATGGTGGTGGTCTTCGGGCTCTCGTTCGAACTGCCGCTGCTGCTCGTCATGCTGAACCTCGGCGGGGTCATCACCGGCAAGCGGATGCTCGGCTGGTGGCGCGGAATGATCATGGGTATCACCGTCTTCGCCGCGCTGGCCACACCCAGCACGGATCCGCTCACCATGCTCGCCCTCGCCGGGCCGATCTGGATCCTGTACTTCTGCGCGACGGCGCTCTCGCTCCTCAACGACCGCCGCAAGGCGTTGCGTGAGGCCGAGGGGCCCGATGACGACGAGGCGTCGGAGCTGGACCTCACGCCCGAGGACATCGGTGAGATCGAACCGGTCTCGTCGGTCAGGTCGCTGCCCGCACAGTCGGGTCCGGACCGTGACCGGGTGAACGGTTACGACGACATCACCTGATCTTGTAAGGTCCCCCGGGTGACCAGCGAGATCACCCTCTTCGTCAATCCCACCGCGGGACGCGGCCGGGGCGCGCACGCCGCGCAGCCGGCCGCTTCCGCGTTGCGGGACGCCGGATTCTCCGTACGAACGGTCCTGGGCGAGGACGCCGACGACGCGTTGCGGCGGGCCCGTGAGGCCGTGGCCGGCGGCACCGGGGCACTGATAGCCGTGGGCGGGGACGGCATGATGTCCCTCGCCCTGCAGGCCGTCGCCGGGACCAGGACTCCGCTCGGCGTGATCGCCGTCGGCACCGGAAACGACTTCGCCCGTGCTCTCGGCCTGCCGATACGGGAGCCCGCCGCCGCGGGACGGCTCGCCGCCGAGGCGCTCAAGAGCGGGGCGATCAGGACCATCGACCTCGGCCGGGCCGGCGACCGGTGGTTCGGGACCGTGCTCGCCTCCGGCTTCGACTCCCGGGTCAACGACCGGGGCAACCGGATGCGCTGGGTCGGCGGCCGGTTCAAGTACGACCTCGCGATCCTTGCCGAACTCGCCGCGTTCAAGGCGATCCCGTACCGCATCAGGCTGGACGGCGGACCGGTCCAGGAGATCGAGGCGACGCTCATCGCCGTCGGCAACGGCTCCACCTACGGCGGCGGGATGCGGATCTGTGCGGACGCCGTCATGGACGACGGGCTCTTCGACGTGACGGTCGTCGGGGACTGCAGCCGGACGACGCTGCTCAAGGTGTTCCCCCGGGTCTACAAGGGAACGCACCTCGACCACCCCGTGGTCACCGTGCACCGGGTCTCGTCGATCGAGTTGGCCGCCGCCTCCGTCACGGCCTACGCGGACGGCGAACCTCTGGGCGCGCTGCCGCTCACCGCGACGTGCGTGCCGGGCGCTGTCAGGGTTCTTGCACAGTGAAATAAAGATCGCGCTGACTGTCAGGGGTGACGGGTAGGCTCGTAAGCAAGATGACAGAGGACCTCTCACCAGCTGAGCGATACCAGGCCTTCCGGATCCGCGCCGCCGAGCAGGCCACGGCTCTGGCGCCCTTCCGCGAGATGTACGAGTTCGGTCTGGACCCCTTCCAGATCGAGGCCTGCAAGGCCCTGGAAGCGGGTAAGGGGGTGCTGGTCGCGGCCCCCACCGGATCGGGCAAGACGATCGTCGGTGAGTTCGCCGTGCATCTCGCGCTCCGTCAGGGCCGCAAATGCTTCTACACCACGCCGATCAAGGCCCTTTCCAACCAGAAGTACACCGATCTGGTCAAGCGCTACGGCGCGGACAAGGTCGGCCTGCTGACCGGCGACAACAGTGTCAACGGCGACGCCCCGGTGGTCGTCATGACCACCGAAGTGCTGCGGAACATGCTGTACGCAGGCTCGCAGGCGCTCGCCGGCCTCGGCTATGTGGTGATGGACGAGGTGCACTACCTCTCCGACCGCTTCCGCGGCGCGGTGTGGGAAGAGGTGATCATTCATCTGCCGGACTCGGTGACGCTGGTGTCGCTGTCGGCGACCGTGTCCAACGCCGAGGAGTTCGGCGACTGGCTGGACACCGTCCGCGGTGACACCGAAGTGATCGTCGCCGAGAGCCGGCCCGTGCCGCTCTGGCAGCACGTCCTGGCCGGCCGCCGGATGTACGACCTCTTCGAGGAGGAGACCGACCATGGCGGCCGTGGCGCCGGCCGCCGCGAGGTCAACCCCGACCTCGTCCGGCTCGCCCGCATGGAGAATCAGCGCGGGTACAACCCGCGTGAGCGCCGCCGCGGAAAGATGGTGCGCGAGGCGGACCGCGAGCGCGAGCGGCGCCAGCGCAGCCGGATCTGGACGCCGTCCAGGCCCGAGGTCATCGACCGGCTGGACGCGGAAGGGCTTCTGCCCGCGATCACGTTCATCTTCAGCCGGGCCGGCTGCGAGGCTGCCGTGCAGCAGTGTCTGCATGCCGGACTGCGGCTCAACGACGATGCCCGGCGCCGGCGGGTCCGGGAGATCGTCGAGGAGCGGACCGCGTCCATTCCCACCGAGGACCTGCACGTCCTCGGCTACTACGAATGGCTCGAAGGGCTGGAGCGGGGCATCGCCGCGCACCACGCGGGCATGCTGCCGACGTTCAAGGAGGTCGTCGAGGAGCTGTTCGTCCGCGGACTGGTCAAGGCGGTCTTCGCGACGGAGACCCTCGCCCTCGGCATCAACATGCCCGCCCGCTCCGTGGTGTTGGAGAAGCTCGTCAAGTGGAACGGCGAGCAGCACGCCGACATCACCCCCGGCGAGTACACCCAGCTGACCGGCCGCGCCGGGCGGCGCGGGATCGACATCGAGGGCCATGCGGTGGTGCTGTGGCAGCGCGGCATGGACCCGGGCGCGCTGGCCGGACTCGCCGGTACGCGTACCTATCCGCTGCGGTCCAGCTTCCGGCCTTCGTACAACATGGCCGTCAACCTGGTGCAGCAGTTCGGGCGGCACCGGTCGCGCGAGCTGCTGGAGACCTCGTTCGCACAGTTCCAGGCCGACCGGTCGGTCGTCGGGATCTCCCGGCAGGTGCAGAAGAACGAGGAGGGCCTGGAGGGCTACCGGGAGGGCATGACCTGCCACCTCGGTGACTTCGAGGAGTACGCGCGGCTGCGCCGCGAGCTCAAGGACCGGGAGACGGAGCTCGCCAAGCACGGCGCCTCGCAGCGGCGGGCGGCGGCTGCGGCGTCCCTGGAGAAGCTGAAGCCGGGCGATGTCATCCACGTTCCGACCGGGAAGTTCGCCGGGCTGGCGCTCGTGCTGGACCCGGGGCTGCCGGCCGGGCGGGTCAACGGGCACCGGGGGCTCGAGTACTACGACGGGCCGCGGCCGTTGGTGCTGACCGTCGAGCGGCAGGTCAAGCGGCTCGCCTCGATCGACTTTCCCGTGCCGGTCGAAGCGGTCGAGCGGATGCGGGTGCCGAAGTCGTTCAACCCGCGGTCGCCGCAGTCCAGGCGCGACCTGGCGTCGGCGCTGCGGACGAAGGCAGGGCACATCGTGCCCGAACGGCACCGCAGGGGACGGGCCGAGGCCGCGGACGACCAGGTGATCGCCCGCTACCGGGCCGAGTTGCGGGCGCATCCGTGCCACGGGTGCGCCGAGCGCGAGGACCACGCGCGGTGGGCGGAGCGGTACCACCGTCTGCAGCGGGACACGAAGCAGCTGGAGCGGCGGATCGAGGGGCGGACCAACACGATCGCCCGCACGTTCGACCGCATCGTCGCGCTCCTCACCGAACTGGACTATTTGCGGGGCAACGAGGTCACCGACCACGGGCGGCGGCTCGCCCGGCTCTACGGCGAGCTGGACCTGCTGGCGAGCGAGTGCCTGCGGGCCGGCGTCTGGGAGGGGCTGAACCCGGCGGAGCTCGCCGCATGTGTCTCGGCGCTGGTGTACGAGGCGCGGCAGGCGGACGACGCGGTGGCACCGAAGCTGCCGTCCGGGCCGGCCAAGACGGCGATGGGCGAGATGGTCCGCATCTGGGGGCGGTTGGACGCCCTGGAGGAGGACTTCAAGATCAACCAGGCGGAGGGGGTCGGACAGCGGGAGCCCGATCTCGGGTTCGCCTGGGCGGTCTACATGTGGGCGTCGGGGCGGACGCTGGACGAGGTGCTGCGCGAGGCGGACATGCCGGCGGGGGACTTCGTGCGGTGGTGCAAGCAGGTGATCGACGTGCTGGGGCAGATCGCGGCGGCGGCGCCGTCGGCCGGGGCGGCGGACGGGAGCAGTTCCGTGGCCCGGAATGCGCGCAAGGCCGTGGATGCCGTGCTGCGGGGCGTTGTGGCCTACAGCTCGGTGGGGTGACGGGAGCCGGGCGGGGGTGGCGCCTGCGGGAGCCTGTTCTCCTGCCTGCCCTTCCCGGAGACCGGGTGCTGTCCTGGGTCCCGGTCCCCAGGCACCGGACAGGCCGAATGACGCCCTGGAACGCCGGGCGGTCAGGGGGCTGCGGGCCGGGGGAGCGGGAGGTCAGGGGGCGGTGGACCCTGGCCGGGCCAGGTAGGCACGCCAGCTGCCGTACTGCGTGATATCCGTTCCCGCGGCCAGTGCGTACGGCTCGCAGAGGAAGCCGGGGGCCGTGGTGCCGTCGGCCAGGTCCACTCGGCCCAGGGTCATGGGCGACGGGAGCTCCGCCGTGAGGCGCCCCAGTCCCTCGGCGGGCAGCTGCCAGACCTCCACCTCGATCGCGGCGCCGCCCTCGCCCACCCGTTCCAGGCCCGGCTTGGGCGGATCGGTGCGCAGGGCGTGCAGGCGGTAGACCGGGGCCGTCGTCGTCGTGTGGAGCAAACGCGCGCCCAGGGACAGGAGCTGGGGGTTCAGTGGCTGGCCCGTCAGATGGGCGCCCGCGACCGCGAGCCTGGTGGGCGCGGTGAGGAGCGCGGTGATGCGGGCCAGACGTTCGTCCGTGTGAGCCGGGCCGATCAGCATCACGCCGAAGGGACGTCCGGCCGCGTCGCCGGCGGGGGCCGCCACCGCGCACAGGTCGAAGAGGTTCGTGGAGTTGGTGAACCGGCCCAGGCGCGCATTGGCGCCCAGCGGGTCCGCTGCCACCTCCGTGAACGTGGGGTGACCCGGTGCGGTGGGCAGGAGGAGGGCGTCGGCGTCGGAGAGGGCCGCCATGGCGGCTTCGCGCAGGACCGCCAGCCGCTCCCGGTCGGCGAACAGGCGGTGGGCCGGGACGGACCGGGCCGCCGTGATGATCCCGGCGACGGTGGGGTCGAGGTCGTCGGCGGGGGCGGTGTCGATGAAGGCGCCGACCGCCGTGTACCGCTCGGCCACGAACGCTCCCTCGTACAGCATCGCGGCGGCTTCGAGGAACGGGGTCAGGTCCACCGGCTGGAGGTGTGCGCCCGCCGCGCGGAGGCGGTCGGCCGCTGCCTCGTACGCCTGCGCCCAGCCGGGGTCCAGTTCCCCCAGCTGCTCGGTGGCCGGGACCGCGATCCGCCAGGGGCCCGGTGTCCGGGCGGGGACGGGGTGCGGTGCGGCCGTGGCCGTCAGGGCGAGTGCCTGCTCGGCCTCGGGGAGCGTACGCGCGAAGACGGTGACGCAGTCCAGGCTTGCGCAGGCCGGGACCACGCCGTCGGCCGGGACCAGGCCGCGGGTCGGCTTCAGGCCGACGATGCCGTTGAACGCGGCCGGGACCCGGCCGGAGCCCGCCGTGTCCGTACCGAGCGACAGGTCGGCGATGCCGAGGGCCACGGCGACCGCGGAACCGGAGCTGGATCCGCCGCTGATGCGGGACGGATCGTGCGCGCTCCGGACCGCTCCGTACGGGGAGCGGGTACCGACCAGACCCGTGGCGAACTGGTCGAGGTTGGTCGTGCCGATCACCAGGGCGCCGGCCGCGCGCAGGCGGGCCACCGCCGGGGCGTCGGCCGTCGGCTTGTACGCGTACGAGGGGCAGCCCGCAGTGGTGGGGAGGCCGGCGACATCGATGTTGCCCTTGACGGCCAGCAAGCGGCCGGCGAGGGGCAGGTGTTCACCTGCGGCCACGCGGGCGTCGAGGGTTCGGGCCTCGGCCTCCACCTCGGGAAGGGGGCGCAGGTCGATCCAGATCTCGGGGCGGTCGACGGCCTCGATCCGGGCATGGGCGGCGCGGACACGGGCCAGGACGGATGCGGGCGTGGTCATGTGTGCTCCTCAGTTCGCGGCGGACGGGGCCAGGACCAGCAGGGCCGTGCCCGGTTCCACCTGGGCGCCCGGACGGGTGAGGACCTCCACGACGACGCCGTCCGCCGGGGCGTGGACCCGGGACTCCATCTTCATCGCCTCCAGGGCGAGAAGCGGCTGCCCCGCCGTCACCGCGTCGCCCGCGGCGACGTTCAGCTGCCAGACCGACGCGGCGAATTCGGCCTCCACGAGCCGGCCGCCCGGGGGCACGGTCACCTCGGCGTCCGGTGGCGCCGGCTCCGTGGCGGCCTCGGCCCGCGCGAACTCGCCCGCCTCCTCCCAGGCGTGGCGTTCGGCGGAGAACGCCGCGCCTTGGCGGGTGCGGAACTCGGCGATCGATGCGGCGTTGTCGGCCAGGAACCCCTCGTACCGCGCCAGGGAGAACTCGCCCTCCTCGATCCGCGGTACGAACCGGCCGGATGCGATGTCCGCGCGGAGCTCCAGGAGCTCGTCCGCCTCCACCGGATACCACTTGATGCGGTCGAAGAACCTCAGCAGCCACGGTGAGCCGGGCTCGAACGCCCCGCGCTGCTGCCATCCCGACCACACCTGAGTGGTGCGCCCGACGAACTGGTAGCCGCCCGGCCCCTCCATCCCGTAGATGCAGAGGTAGGCGCCGCCGATGCCGACCGAGTTCTCCGCCGTCCAGGTGCGGGCCGGGTTGTACTTGGTGGTGACCAGGCGGTGGCGCGGGTCGAGCGGGGTGGCGACCGGTGCGCCGAGATAGACGTCGCCGAGGCCCAGTACCAGGTACTCCGCGTCGAAGACCGTGCGGTACACGTCGTCGACGGAGTCCAGGCCGTTGACCCGGCGGATGAACTCGATGTTCCACGGGCACCAGGGGGCGTCGTCCCGTACCCCCGCCATGTACCGGGCGATGGCTTCGCGTGTCGCCGGATCGTCCCAGGACAACGGCAGATGCACGGTCCGCGACGGGACGGTCAGGGCGTCGGTGGGCGGGAGCGCCGACTCGGTGGCGTGGAGGAGTTCCAGGAGCCGCTGCTGGGGCAGGAGCTCGGGGTCCGTCTGGATCTGGAGCGAGCGGATGCCGGGGGTGAGACCGGTGATGCCGGGTACGGCCGCTGCGGTCAGCGCCGCCATCAGTGCGTGCACCCGCATCCGCAGGGCGAGATCCAGCTGCATCGGGCCGTACTCGACCAGCACGTTGTCGTCGCCGCTGCGGCGGTACGTGACGTCGTCGTCCCGGTACAGGATTCCGCCGTCGACGATGTCCGGGCGCCGCTCGCCGGTGATCGTGACCGGTGTGAAGCGGACCGTGTCGCCGGGCCGCAGCTGACCCAGCTTCCAGCGCTCGCCCGTCACCACCGTCGCCGGGCAGACGAAACCACCGAGCGACGGCCCGTCGGGACCGAGCAGCACCGGCATGTCGCCCGTGTAGTCGACGGCGCCCACGGAGTACGGCGTGTCATGGATGTTGGACGGATGGAGTCCGGCCTCGCCGCCGTCGGTGCGGGCCCAGCGCGGCTTGGGGCCGACCAGCCGGACACCGGTGCGGGCCGAGTTGAAGTGGACCTTCCAGTCGGCGGCGTAGAAGTCGTGGATGTCCTCCTCGGTGAAGAACTCGGGTGCGGCGTGCGGGCCTTCGGCCGCGCCGATGTGCCAGGTGCCGCCGATGTGCGGACGGTCGGCGTCCGGCACGGAGGTGCTCGACGGCCGCACTGCGCCGCCGTGCAGGACGTCTCCCGTGCGCAGGGCGCGGCCGCCGTGTCCGCCGAAGCCGCCCAGGGTGAACGTCGCCGCGCTGCCGAGGAAGCCGGGCACGTCCAGCCCGCCGCCGGCGAAGAGGACGTACGTACGCAGACCGTGCCCGTCTGGCGCGCCGACCGCGAGTGTGGCGCCTGCCGGCACGGTGAAGGGGTCCCACAGGGCGACCGGTTCGCCGTCGACCGTGACGGGAGCGGGCGCGCCCGTCACGCAGACCGTGGTCGGGTGGGTGAACCGCAGAGCCGGTCCCTGAAGCGTGCATTCGAGGCCGGGTGCGCCCGCGTCATTGCCGAGCGCGGTGTTGCCGAGCCGGAACGACAGATCGTCCATCGGGCCCGATGGCGGGACCCCGACCTGCCAGTAGCCGGTGCGGCCCGGCCAGTCCTGCACGGTGGTGAGGGTGCCGCCGGAGACCACCTCGATGCGCGGGGTCGGGTCGGTGACGGTGGCGAGCGTGGCCGTGGAGTGGGCGGCGGTACGCACCCGGTCGTCGGCGAGCGCGGCCCGCACCAGGCCGAGGTTGGTCTCTATGCCGTCGATCCGGGTGGCGGCGAGTGCCGTGTCCAGCCGGGCGAGGGCCTCGGCGCGGTCGGCACCGTAGGCGACGACCTTCGCCAGCATCGGGTCGTACGACGTCGTCACCTCCGTCCCCGTCTCGACCCAGGTGTCGACACGGACTCCCTCGGGGAACGCCACCCGGGTCAGCAGGCCCGCCCCGGGGCGGTGGTCGCGGCTCGGGTCCTCCGCGTAGATCCGGGCCTCGACGGCATGGCCGCGCGGCGCATCCGGGTCGCGTACGACATCCGTGTCGCCCTGGGCGAGGCGCAGCATCCACTCGACGAGGTCGACGCCGTGGATCTCCTCGGTGACCGGGTGTTCCACCTGGAGGCGGGTGTTGACCTCAAGGAAGTACGCCTCCGCGCGCGCCGCGTCGTACACGAACTCCACAGTGCCCGCCGAGCGGTAGCCGACCGTCGCACACAGATCCTGTGCGGAGGCGGCGAGTTGCTTGCGGACGTGCGGCGGGAGTCCCGGGGCGGGCGCCTCCTCGAGGACCTTCTGGTTGCGGCGCTGGAGCGAGCAGTCACGGTCGCCGAAGGTCACCACCCGGCCCCGGCCGTCGCCGAAGACCTGCACCTCCACATGGCGGGCGTCCTCGACGAGACGTTCGAGGAAGACACCGGCGGAGGAGAAGGACGCGGCGGCGACCCGCTGCACCCGCTCCCAGGCGTCGGCGAGTTCGTCGGCGGACCGGCAGGCCGACATCCCGATACCGCCGCCGCCGCCGGTCGCCTTGAGCATCACGGGATAGCCGATGCGGCCGGCCGCCGCCAGCGCCGACGGCAGATCGGGGAGCAGTCCCGTGCCCGGCGCGAGCGGTACGCCCGCGGCCTCGGCGGCCGCGCGCGCGGTGTGCTTGGCGCCGAACAGCTCCAGCTGCTCGGCGGTCGGGCCGACGAAGACGATTCCCGCGTCCTCGCAGCGCCGGGCGAACCCGGCGTCCTCGGAGAGGAATCCGTAGCCGGGGTGGATGGCCCCGGCCCCGGTGTCCTTCGCGGCCTTCAGGACCAGGTCGGCGTCGAGGTACGACTCCTTGGCGGGCGCGGGTCCCAGGCGTACCGCCGTGTCGGCGAGGCGCACATGGGGCGCGGAGCGGTCGGGGTCGGAGAAGACCGCGACCGTGCGCAGTCCGAGGCGGCGGGCGGTACGGATGATCCGTACGGCGATCTCGCCCCGGTTGGCCACCAGGAGGGTGTCGAAATTCGTCATGCGGTGGCCTCGCTGATGGTGGCTTCGACGGCCGTCGGCTCGAAGCCGTTGCAGGGGTTGTTGATCTGGGGGCAGTTGGAGACCAGGACCAGGACGTCCCGTTCGGCGCGCAGGGTGACCCGCAGACCGGGGGCGGAGATGCCGTCGACGATGCCGAGCGTGCCGTCCTTCTCCACGGGGACGTTCATGTACCAGTTGATGTTGGAGACGAGATCGCGCTTGCCGAGCCCGTGCCTGGCCCCTTCCGCGAGGAAGTTGTCCACGCAGGCGTGCTGCGACCAGGTGTGGTGCCCGTAGCGCAGGGTGTTGGACTCCTTGGAGCAGGCGCCGCCGACCGTGTCGTGCCGGCCGCAGGTGTCCTCGGTGACCGTCATCAGCGGGGTGTGCTCGTTGGACAGCAGCACGCTGCCGGTGGTCAGGAAGATGCTGCCCTGCGCGTGGACGGTGTCCGGCGCGCTGTAGCGGACGGCGGTGTCGTGGGCGTCGTACACCAGGAAGTCCACGGCCTGGTTGCCGTGCAGATCGGTCAGCGTGAGCTGTTCACCGGCGCGGACGACGGCGGACCAGGCGGCCCGCGCGGGAATCACGTCCGAGCGGCGGACGGTGGCGGCGACGGTCATGCGAGCCCCCTGGCGGTGAGGTGGTCGAGCGTGTTGAGGAAGGCCCGGTGGCCCTCCGGGGTGGAGTCCCAGAGCGGGTCCCCGGGCGCCGTCGGGCGGGCGCGCCAGGCCAGCACCTCCAGCGGGGTGCAGACGTAGCCGGGGCGCGGGTCCAGCGGATGCGGGACGTTGGCGATGAGCACGGTCAGGTCCTGCTCGGTGCGGAGCGTCACCGCTGCGCCGGGCCCGGCGGAACCGGTGAAGTCGAGGGCGCCGTCCTCACGTACCTCGACCCCCTGGAAGAAGGAGAGCGACGGCGGCAGATCGCGCGGCCCGAGACCGTTCTTCGCGGCGGCCAGCTTCAGCAGCTCGCGGCCTGCCGGGGACGGCGACTGCGGGGTGCCGTCGCCGTACCGCGCGGTGTTGCGGACCAGGGTCGAGGTGCCGCACAGCGCGTCGTGCCGGCCCGAGCTGTCGGCGATGACGGAGGCGAGGACCCGCCCCTGGTCGGAGAGGAGCAGCCGGTCCGCGCCCAGGTAGGCGTTCCACTGGACCTTGACCGTGTCCGCGGCGTTGAGGCGTTCCCAGGGCCGCCCGTCCACGTACAGCAGCAGATGGGCGCAGGCGTCGCCCGCGAGATCGGTGAGCCGGAGCTCGGTGCCGCGGGCGAGCACGCGGTGGGTGTAGTTGCCCCCTGCCACGGTCTCCGCCCACACGGGCGCGCCGGGGGCGGCCGCGGGCCAGTCGCTCGCGGGCACCACCGGCATGGTCGCGGTGCGGGTGCCGTGCTGGGCGCGGGCGTGGTCCCGTGCTCCCTGTGTCGTCGCTGTCGCCATGGCTGGACCTCCGGCTCGGCGTGCTGTGTCGATCACGCATTTCTGTCGCACGACAGAAATTAGGGCGCGGTCGAGTCGGGGTCATTGCCCGTCGGTTGCACGGGAGTTACCGACTGCTCACCAAGATCGGAACGGGCGTGGATGTGCGACGATCGGCCCATGTCCACCACCGGGAGAAGGGTCGGCCGTCCGCGCGCGCAGCAGCGGCCGGACAGCGGGCTGTCCGCGCGCGAGGAACTGCTGACCGCCGCCGCCGAGCTGTTCACCACCCGCGGATACGCGGCGACCACCACCCGGGCCGTCGCCGAACGGGCCGGCATGCGCCAGGCGACGATGTACCACTACGTGGCGGGCAAGGAGGACCTTCTCGCGGAGCTCCTGGAATCCACGGTCACGCCGTCACTGGCCCTGGCCGGGAGACTGCTCGCCGACGAGGCGAGGCCCGCCGAGGACCGGCTGTGGGAGCTCTGCCGCTCGGACGTGGCGCTGCTGTGCGGCGGGCCGTACAACCTGGGTGCCCTGTACGTGCTGCCCGAGGTGCGGGCCGAGCGGTTCGCCGGCTTCCACCGGGTACGGGGCGAGCTGAAGGAGGCGTACGGAACGCTGTTGGAGGCGACCCGGGCGGGGGCGGCGCTGGACGAGGGGGAGCTGGCGCTCCGTACCGATCTGGTCTTCGGGCTGATCGAGGGTGTGATCCTGGTCCGTCGCTCGCGGCCGGAACGTCCGGTGGCCGCGTTCGCGGCGGCGACGGCCGATGCGGCGTTGAGAGTCGTGGGGACGGTGCCCGGCTGACCGGCTGACCCTGCCGGGAGCGGTGTGCCTTCGGGGCCGGGCCATGCTGCGGCCGGCGCGCGTGGTGAGGACGGGTCATGTTGCGGCCGGCCCACGTGGTGCGGACGGGGCATGCCTCGGCCGGCCCGCACGATGCGGACCGGCCGACGGCCATCCGTCCTCCGTCCGTCCCGGCGGCGATCCGCCGGGCATGTGCTGAGGGCCTCTCGTCCCAGATCACGCAGGGCGCGCCTGATCCGGACGCAGGACCCTAGGTCCGACCGGTCCGACCGGTCCGACCGCTCTTCATCGAGGCGCCGACGCAGACCAGCCCGAGCAGGAGAGTCAGACCCCCGATGATGACGTTGTTGAGGATGACGCCCAGGTCGGGGCTGTTGCCGACGATCCACGTCGACAGGATCATCCAGATGCCCATGGCGCAGATGGCCCAGCTCAGGCCGTACATCCGGGCCGGCATCACGGTGAACCCGAGTCCCAGTACCGCGATCGCGATCCCCATGATCAGGTTGTGCTGCACGAGTGTGGGCTGGCTTGCGGTGAAGTGCAGCACCCACGGTGAGATGGCGCAGTAGAGACCGACGAGGAACACCGGTGCGTCCACGAGTGCCACATCGCGACCGCCGAGCACGCGGTCATATCGTTCCCGCATTTCGGAGACATCCGGGTGACTGGTTATGTCAGCGCGGGTGTGCGAGACGTTGGACATGAGAGTCGTCTCCTTCGATCCTGAAGGCCCGACCGCGGAGGGTGAAGTGCGGTGGGCGCCTCCTTCCACCATTCTGCGCTTATCTGGGCCTTATGTGCACATTTCAGCCACTATGGAATGTGCGAATCCAGGCGGCGGGCCAGGGCCGTCAGCTGGGCCGCTCGCAGGACCCGGCCCCCGTACCCCGGCAGCGGCACATGCAGCGGCTCCGTCCAGCGCGAGGGGATCGCACCGCTTCCGTGCACCGCTCCGGCCAGGCCACCGGTGACGGCCGCGACCGTGTCGGTGTCCCCGCCCGCGTCGATGGCGGCCGCCATCGCGGCCTCGAAGGTGTGTCGTACGCAGCGCCCAGACAGCGGTGCCCAGGCACGGCCATACCGCGCCGTTGAACTCCGTCGCCATGCCGGGGTGCCAGTCGGGTGCGAGGACGGTCGCCCAGCGTTCGCGCTGGTCGTCACAGACGGCGGCCAGCGCGCCCGGGACGGCGGTGAGCGGGTCGTCGCCGTTCAGCGCCACGCGGATCAGGTCATGGAGGACGGCGGTGCCCTCCCAGGCGGCTCGGTCGCCGTGCGCAGCGTGGCGCACCGGGCCGCCGGATCGAGCGCACAGCTCGTGCCCCCGCCGGTCGGCGAGGACATGGCTGCGAGGGCGGTCAGGCGCCTTCCGACAGCAATGCCGAGGGCGCGCCCTTGACCGCAACGTGCCCCCGATGTGCCCTCCAGCCACGCCAGACAGCACCGAGTACCACCGTGACCAGCAAGAACAGGACCGTGAACCACTGGAAGTACCAGTGCCCGCCCGCGGGGTCGTACACCGCTGCCCGCGGCCAGGCCAGGTTGACGGTCATCGCCAGCCCGTAGAGCAGCGCGAGCGCATTGACCGTGATGCCCCAGCGCCCCAGCGAGAACAGCGGCCGTCCCGTCTCGTCCACGGCATCCGTCCGCGCGGCGAACGTACCGCGCAGCCGGCGGACCAGCAGGGGGCCCGTCACCATCGAGTACGCGAGGTACAGCATCACGATGCAGGTGGTGCCGAGGGCCAGGAATGCGTCGGGCGAAGCGAAGTTGAGCAGCAGCAGGACCGCCGAGAGCACGCCCACGACCACCGCGGGGGCGGTCGGCATCCCGGTGCGCGCATTGACCTTCGACAGCAGGCCGGAGCACGGCAGCTGACCGTCGCGGGCCATCGAGAACAGCATCCGGCAGGCCGCCGTCTGCACCGCGAGGGTGGCCACGGCGATTGCGATCACGACGTCCACCAGGAGCACCCGGCCGACTCCGTCACCGAGGCTGCTGGTCAGCACATAACTCATGCCGTCGACCGCGAGACGACCGTCGGTCAGACTGGGCGCCGCCAGCAGCCCGCCCAGCACCAGCAGCCCGCCGAGGAGACCGGCAGCGCCCAGGGCGGAGAGGATCGTGCGCGGGGCGGTACGGCGCGGATTGCGGGTCTCCTCGCTCATCTCGCCCGCGCTGTCGAAACCGATCATGACGTACGCGGCCGTGAACGAACCCACCAGCAGCGCGCCGAACACCCCCGTCCCGGCGCCGTCGGTGTGGAAGGTGACGGACGGGGTGCGTTCGGAGTGGGTCAGCAGCAGGACGACGATCAGGACGGCGCCGATGATCTCGGCGGTGACACCGACCCGGTTGATCGCCGACATCACGCGGTTGTCGACGATGTTCACCAGCGTGGTCAGGACCAGCAGGGCGGTGCCGAGCAGCGCCGCGTTCGTGGCACCCGTCGGCGACAGCGGGGCGGGGTCGCCGCCGATCAGCTGGAATCCCGACCAGATGGGCGGCATCACCATCTGCAGGGCCAGCGCGGCCGCGGCGACCACCACGATCTGGCCGATGACCATGATCCAGCCCGCGAACCAGCCGAAGGTGAGGTTGGACAGGCGCGACGACCACTGGTAGATCGCGCCGGATATCGGGTAACGGGCGGCGAGTTCGGCGAAACAGGCGGCGACCAGCAGCTGGCCGATCAGCACTGCGGGCCAGGCCCAGAAGAAGACGGGGCCGCCGAAGGAGTAGCCGACGGCGAAGAACTGGAAGACCGTCGTCAGGACCGAGATGAAGGAGAAGCCGGCGGCGAACGAGGCGTAGCGGCCGAGGCTGCGGTGGAGCTCCTGGCGGTAGCCGAACTCCTGGAGGGGAGAGCCGGATTCGGCGGGGACGGGCGGATCGGGGAGTACGTCGGTGGGGGCGGTGACGGACATGGCAGCACCTGCTCTCAGGGACGGGGAGGGGAGGGGAGGGGAGCGCCGTTCAGGCGCGAGGGGCGTGGCGTGCTTCCTGGCCGAAGGAGGAGAGGGGCAGGGCGCCCGCGGGCAGGGTGATCTCGCCGGCGGCCAGCCGTTGCCGGAGATAACCGAAGGTCTGGACGGTCTGCGCGTAGAGGTGTTCGCCGGCGACGACACCGGGGCGCGCGGGCCGGCCGGGGCCGGTGGAGCCGGGCAGCGGGGCGATGGGGGTGTCGTAGTCGACCGTGCAGAACAGCGGGAAGGAGTAGCGCTCCTCGGTGACCCTGCGGACGCGGTGCGAGGTGGCGGCGAACTCGCCGTTGGTCCAGAGCTCCAGCAGGTCACCGGTGTTGACGACGAAGCAGTCGTCGAGCGGCGGTGCGTCGATCCACTCGCCGGCCCCGTTCATCACCTCCAGGCCGGGGGCGGTGGGGCGCAGCAGGGTGAAGCATTCGTAGTCGGTGTGGGCGCCGATGCCGGGGCGGTCCTCCGCCGTCGGGTCGTACGGGTAGTGGATCAGCCGGAGCTGACTGGTGGGGCGGGTGAGATACGGGGCGAACGCGTTCCGCGGCAGGCCGAGCGCCTCGGCGAAACCCCCGAACAGGGTGTGGCCCAGGGCGAGGGCGGCGTCGTACCAGGCGGTGACCGGCCCACGGAACCCGGACAGCGCCGGCCACTGGTTGGATCCGAGCAACGGACCGGTGGTGTCGGGGAGTTCGAGGGAGAGATCGAAGGCTTCCTTGCGGTCGGCGGTGGCGCCTGCGAAGACTTCCTCGCCCTCGGGGACGTAACCGCGATGGTTGGACGACTTCCCGATCCAGCAGGCCATCTTCTCCTCGACGGGCTGGGCGAAGAACGCCTTCGCGGCATCGAGCAGCCGGTCGAAGAGCGCGGGGTCGATTCCGTGACCCGAGAGGTAGAGGAAGCCGGTCTCGCGCGCGGCGCGCCCCAACTGGGCGACTGTGCGGGCGCGTTCTTCGGGGTGGCCGGTGCGCAGGGCCGTGATGTCCACGACCGGGAGCTCGGTGAAGGAGGTCGGGGACATCAGCGGTTGCCTTCCGGTACGGGCGCAGACGCGGTGAGGGCAGTGGATCCGGCGGAGTGGAGCGCGGCGAGGAGTCCCTCGGCGGCGGTGATCTCGAAGGCCCGGGTGTACGGGGTGCCATCGGCCCGCGCGTCGCTCACCAGCAGTCCCGCACAGCCGTCGAGCGTCGGGGCCGGTACGGCGCCCACCCGGTGCGGCAGCGTCGAGCGCTCGACGGCCCACCTGCCGTGGTCGATGCGCCCGAGGGAGAGCTCGAAGTCGAGGACGGCCCGGGCCCTGCCGATGTCGGCGGCGCCTTGTACCAGTTCGGCCGGCGAGGTATCGGTGGGCACCGCTTCGGGCCGGTCGCGCACCAGGGCGAACCGGTCACCGGCCCGGACCAGCAGGCCCGCACAGCCGGTCTCCGGATCGAACATCTCGACGGCGGCGGACGGGCCGGCGGTGCGCACCGGGCGCCAGTGTTCGAGGTACGGGACGTGCACGCCCGTCTCGACGAGCACGGCGCCCTCGCGGCGCAGCCGCCCGGCGTCCGGGAGCGCGACGGGCGCGAAGTCGAGCGTGCGGGCCCAGTGGAACACATCGGAGCGCTGCCGCAGCCGTCCCGCGAAGGCCTCCTGACGGGTGAGCGCGAGCAGCTCTTCGAAGCGCAGGCCGGACAGGGAGGTGACGCCGGTGTGGCGAGGATGGTTCGCGGGCTGCCGCAGATCCGCGTACCGGGCGGGGCCCTGTACCCAGGTCACGCCGGTGGTGGTGTCCCGGCGTCCGTCCGCGTCGACGAGCAGCGAACGGCGCCAGACACCGGTCAGTTCGGGGACGGAGGGCGGGAGGGTGTGCGGCTTCGCGGACATGGCGGCCCCTTGCGGCGCAGCGGCCGGAGCCGCATTCCTGTCGGATGACAGAAATTAGGGAGAGCCTGTTTCCGCCGAATGACACGGCCGTGTCCGTGCGGCGCCGAAGTGCTCACTGCGGTCGTGCACGGCAGTGACCGGCCGGGGCGGTGAAGCAGCCCCCGGCCGGCCGGTGGTGTCCCTGTGACGCTACTGCGGGGGCATCAGGACGGTGTCGACGATGTACACCGTGGCGTTGGCGGTCGGGACGTTGCCGCAGACGACCTTCGAGGTGTCATTCACCGTGTACGTCATGGCCGAGCGGTCGGCGACCGGCAACTGGCCCGTCTCAAGGCCGATCCTGCCCACCGGGGGCGGATCGTGGACCGCGGCCTGTGGTCGTGGACCCGCCACCCCAACTACTTCGGTGACTTCTGCGTCTGGTGGGGACAGTTCCTGATCGTCTGCGCGGAGCCGGCCGTGGCGGCGGTCGCGCTCGTCTCGCCGCTGGCGATGAGTTTCCTGCTGATCCGGGGCAGCGGGAAGGCGCTGCTGGAGCGGCATATGGCGGGGCGGCCGGGCTGTGCCGAGTGCACCGCCCGGACCAGCGGGTTCTTCCCGCGGCCGCCGAGGAGGGGGTGACGTCGGCAGTCGGCGGTCAGTCGAGGCCGCGCGCCCGTTCGAAGCGGGCGCGGGCCTCGGTCAGCTTCACCACAGGGTCCGGGTAGCCGAGCCGCGCCCGGTCCGGGCCGGCGAGTTTCCACGGCTCGTGGACCGCCGCGCCCTCCATGCCTGCCAGTTCCGGCACCCAGCGCCGTACGTACGTGCCGCGTGGATCGAACCGCCTGCCCTGGACCACCGGATTGAGCACCCGGTTGGGGCGGGTGTCCGTACCGGTGCCCGCCACCCACTGCCAGTTGAGCTGATTGTTGGCCAGATCCCCGTCGACCAGGAGATCCAGAAAGTGCCGGGCACCGATGCGCCAGTCCACGTACAGCGTCTTCGTGAGAAAGCTCGCGACCAGCATCCGGCCCCGATTGTGCATCCAGCCCTCGTGCGCCAGCTGTCGCATCGCCGCGTCGACCAGCGGATAGCCGGTGAGTCCGGCTCGCCAGGCCTCGATCTCGTCGGGGTCGGACCGCCACCGGTCGCCCCGCGGACGGTAGTCGGCCCACGCGGCATCCGGCCGGGCGGCGAGCACCTGGTGGTGGAAATCCCGCCACGCCAGCTGCCGCACGAAGGCGTCGGCGCCCGGTCCGCCCTTCTCGCGCGCCCGGTGCACCAGTTCGGCCGCGGAGAGGCAGCCGAAGTGCAGATACGGCGACAGCCGGGACGTCGCGTCCCCGCCGAGGTCGTCGTGGCCGGTCCCGTAGTCGGCCATCGGGCCGTGCAGCCAGGAGGTCAGCAGCCTGCGCCCTGCCGCCTCGCCGCCCTCGGCAACTCCCGGGGAGACGCCCGTCACCTCCGCTCGCGCCGGCAGCGGCGCGGACTTCGCGGCGTCCGGCACCCGTACCGTCCGCGGACTCGCCAGGGTGCCCCTCACCCCCGCCTCCTCCCAGCGGCGGAAGTACGGGGTGAACACGGCGAAATGGTCACGGCCCGCCGGGAGGACCCGGCCCGGGGCGAGCGCGGTGATCACTGCGTCATGGACGTGCAGCGTGCAGCCGACGGCGCCGAGAGCCGTACGCAGCCGCTCCTCGCGTTCCCTCGCGTACCCGCTCACCCCGGCCGCGATGTGCAGACTTTGCGCACCCGTCTCCCCGACCACGGCGCAGGCCGCGGCGACCACGTCGGCACTGCGGACGACGAGCCGGCCGCCGCGGCGGCGCAGCCCCGCGTCGAGGTCGACGAGGCAGTCGGCGAGGAACGCCCGCCGGTTCGGCACGTCGAAACCGGCCCGGCGGATGCCGTCGTCCTCGACGAAGAGGGGGACGACGGCATCCGTCTCGCGCACTGCCGCGGACAGTACGGGGTTGTCGTGCAGCCGCAGATCGGAGGTGAACAGCGCCACCGAGACGGTCATGGCAGGGGCCTCTCATACGGTCGGGAAGGTCAGCAGCGCCAGCGGCGCGGAGGTCGGCTGCGCGGAGCCGCCGGCCGGCTCGACGGTGATTCCTATGGCCGACGCTCCGTCGACCGGTCCGTCCAGCAGCACGGTGCCGCTCGTCGCCGCCCGGTTCATCAGCCCTGCGGACCGCATGGTCCGTGGTCGTCGAACCACAACTGGTACACCGTGCCACGGGGCGGCGGCTCCATCCGCGAGGCCACGAACACGGCCCGGTTCTCGCTCCGCGAGACCACGACCGTGTACGCGCATCGGTTGAGTGGGGTGATTCGGAGCCGACGTCAGCGCGGATTGGTCGGTGGGCGAAATCCTTCCACGCCGCGCCGAATTCGCGATACATCGCGGTTGACGCGTAAGAGTGATCGCGATATGTTCGTGAACGAGTATTCGACGGCGAAGTGAAGGGCGGTGGGGAAAGTGGCCAAGCGCCGCAAGCTCAGCAACCCACTGGCGCTGACGGTGATGGTTCTGCTCGCGGAGCGGTCCATGCATCCGTACGAGATCGCCCAGACGCTTCGCCGGCGAGGCAAGGAACACAGCGTCAAGATCAATTTCGGCTCGCTGTACACCGTCGTCCAGAACCTGGAGAAGCACGGCTACGTCGAGGTCGCCGGTGTGCAGCGTCAGGGCAACCGTCCCGAGCGCACGCTCTACGGCCTCACCGAGTCGGGGCGCGCCGAAATGGTCGACTGGCTCTCCGATCTGCTGGCTGCGCCGGCCGCCGAGTACCCGGTCTTCGAGACCGCGCTCTCGCTGCTGCCGGTCCTGCCGCCGGAGGACGTGGCGGATCTGCTGGAGACCCGGGAAGCGGCACTGGAGCTCCAGTCCGCGGCACTCCGGGGTGTCCTCGGCCGGCTGACGGAGAAACTGCCCCGGGTGTTCGTCGTGGAGACCGAGTACCAGCTCCACATGATCGACGCGCAGCTGGGGTGGATCAAGAAATTCCGCACGGAGCTCGACGACGCCACGATCAGCGGCATCGAGGAGTGGAAGTCCTTCCACGAGACCGGTGAAGTGCCGCAGGACTGGCAGGACCTGGACGAACAGGAGATCGTCCTCGACCCGGAGCGGAAGACGTAGCGCAGTACCTCACAAGCAGCAGGAGCACTACCGGAGAAAAAGTACCGGAGACGAGGAAAGACCCTGACGGAGGCTGTTGGAGCAGCGCCCGCCAGGGTCTCGAACCCCGGACCGGCCACGCCGTGAGGGCGAGCCGGGCGATCGAGGTGCGGCACACCCAGGATAGCCCGGCGCTCTTCGCGCGGATCGGTTCGGCATGCCCGAACACCCCGCTGACCACAGGAGAGCTCTGTCATGAGCACCCGTGCGCCCGCAGTAGAGGCGCGACAACTGATCAAGACCTATCCCGGCGAAGTCACCGCACTGAACGGCATGGACCTCACCGTCGGTGCCGGCACGGTCTTCGGACTCCTCGGCCCCAACGGCGCCGGCAAGTCCACCACCGTGAAGATCCTCACCACCCTCGCCCGCCCTGACTCCGGCGCTGCGACGGTCGCCGGACACGACGTCCTGCGCCACCCCGACCGGGTCCGCCGCGCGATCGGCGTCGTCGCCCAGAGGTCCGGCGCCGACCCGGTCGCCACCGGCCGGGAGAACCTGCTGCTGCAGGGCAGGCTCTACGGGATGCGGGGCGCCGCGGTGCAGCGCCGCGCCGACGAGCTGCTGGACCGCTTCGATCTCGCCGACGCCGCCAAGCGCCAGGTCAAGGGGTACTCCGGGGGGATGCAGCGCCGTCTCGACGTGGCCCTCGGTCTGGTCCACCGGCCCGAGGTGCTGTTCCTCGACGAGCCCACCACCGGACTCGACCCCGAGGCCCGTGCGGCCATGTGGGACGAGATCTCCCGACTGGCCGGCGACGAGGGCCTCACCATCGTGCTCACCACGCACTACCTGGAGGAGGCCGACCGGCTGGCCGAACGCATCGCGATCGTCGACCGCGGCCGGATCGTCGTCGAGGGCACCCCCGACGAGCTCAAGGGCGAACTCCGGGGCGATGCCGTGCACATGGAGCTGTGCGCCGAGGGTGACCGTACGGCGATCGCCGCCGCCCTCGCCGCGGTGCCCGGGGTGTACGAGGTACTGGCCGACGGCCGCCGGGTGAGCGTCCGCGCCGAGGACGGCGCAGCCGCCGTCCCTGTCCTGCTGACCACCCTGGAGCGGGCCGGAGCCTCGGTCGTCGCCGCCACCGTCGCCCGCCCCTCCCTCGACGACGTCTATCTGCGCTACGCCGGACGCCGCTTCTCCGAGGCCGAGGCCGCAGGTGACGGGCAGGCCCTCGCTCCGATCGCCGCAGGAGGCGCCCGATGACCGGTCGGACCCTCGCTCAGACCTGGTACATGACTCAGCGTCAGCTGATGGCGATCGTCAGGCAGCCGGTCTTCCTGGCCATCTCCCTGATCCAGCCGGTGATCTGGCTGTTCCTGTTCGGCAACCTCTTCAAGAAGGTCGTCGAGCTCGGCGGCTTCGGCACCACGTCCTATCTGGACTACCTGATCCCGGGCATCGTGGTGATGAGCGCGCTCGGATCGAGCATGTGGGCCGGGATGGGGACCCTGGAGGAGATCGAGCGGGGCACGCTCAACCGTTTCCTGACCACTCCGGTCAGCCGGAACGCGCTGATGAACGCCAACGTCGTGCAGAACGGCATCAGCACCGCCGTGCAGTCGGTGATCATCGTGCTGCTCGGCTGGGCTGCCGGCGCCAGGTATCCCGGCGGCGCCGGTGGCCTGCTGATTCTCCTCGTCGCGTCGATCCTGCTCGGCACCGTCTTCGGCGCGCTCTCCAACGCCCTGGGGATGCTGGTCCGCCAGCGTGAGTCGATCATCGGCATCAACACCTTCCTGCTGCTGCCGCTGACCTTCCTCTCGTCCTCGTTCATGGCGCCCAGCCAGATGCCGTCCTGGATGCGGAACATCGCCGACTTCAACCCGGTCAACTGGGCGATGGTGGCGGGCCGTTCCGCACTCACCGCCGACCCCGACCGGGGCCTGGTGCTCAGCCGCGGGGGAGCGCTGCTGGCCCTCTCGGTGGCGGCGGTGTGGCTGTCGACCCGCACCTTCCGCTCGTACCAGAAGTCCGTCTGACGGCGGACGCCGCGGCGGGAGTGACGCGAGCGCCACGGCGTCGAGCCGGTCCGGGAACCTCGTCCCGGACCGGCTCGGCCGTACAGGCCGGCAGCGGCCCCACGGGTCGCCGGAACCTACGCGGCGATCTCCTGCTCGCGCTCCACCTGCGCGTTCCACTCCCGCTTCACCGAGCGCCACGCGTCGTCGTTCTGGCCGAGGCGCCAGTAGCCGGAGATCGACAGCTGCGACAGCGGTATCTTCCGGTCGAGGCGCAGATGGCGGCGGATCTCCTTCACGAAGCCCGCCTCGCCGTGCACGAACGCCTGCACCTCGCCCGCCGGGAAGTCCAGCGACTTCACCGCCGCGGTCAGGGCCTCGCCGACCGGCCGGTCACCGCGGTGCAGCCAGGTGAGCCGCACCCCGTCGGCCGTCCCGACCTCCTGCTCCTCGGAGGCGTCCGCCACCTCGATGTACGCGTGCGCCACCGCGCCCGCGGGCATCTGCTCGAGCGCCGCGGCGATCGCCGGCAGGGCGCTCTCGTCGCCGGCCAGGAGATGCCAGTCCGCCGATGCGTCCGGCCCGTAGCCGCCGCCGGGGCCCAGGAACGTCACCGGGTCGCCGGGGGCCGCCCGCAGTGCCCACGGGCCTGCCAGGCCCTCGTCGCCGTGCACCACGAAGTCGATCGTCAGCTCGCGGGCGGCCGGGTCCCAGAACCGGACCGTGTAGGTGCGGGTGGTGGGCCACAGCTCGCGCGGGTACTCCTCGCGGATGCGGGCCATGTCGAAGGGGTGCGCATAGTCGGCACCCTCGGGGGCGAAGCAGAGCTTGACGTAGTGGTCGGAGAACCCGGACAGCGCGAAGCCGGCCAGGCCGTCACCGCCGAGCACCACGCGCATCATGTGCGGCGTGATCCGCTCGGTGCGCACGACCTGGGCCCCCTGCGCCGTGGGTGCCTGCCGCGCCGGTCGTTCTGCCACGAGGTTCTCCCTGGTCCGAATGCTTAGGCTTACCTAAGCTAGCACTTCATGCCCGGAGCGTGGACAGCAGGCGCTGCAGGGCCCCGCCGAGCCCCCACCGGTCGGCCAGAGCCTCGAGGGCGGCGGGATCGCGCGGCTCGGTGGGCAGCGCCGGATCGAACGCGGGCAGCGGTACGTCACCGGCGACCCGGACCACCGTCGGTGCGACGGCCACATAGTCGCGCGCCTCGTCGAGCCGCTTGCGCTGCGAGGGGGTCAGCCGGGCCGCCGGATCGTCCACCGCGGCCATGATCCCGGCGAGATCACCGAAGGCGTCCAGCAGCTTCGCCGCCGTCTTCTCGCCGATGCCGGGGACGCCCGGCAGGCCGTCGCTCGGGTCGCCGCGCAGCAGCGCCAGATCGGCATAGCCGGAGCCGTCCACCCCGTACTTCTCACGCAGCCACGCCTCGTCCGTCAGCTGCAGCGACCCGACGCCCTTCAGCGGGTAGAGCACCCGCACCCCGCGGGCGTCGTCGACCAGCTGGTAGAGATCCCGGTCGCCGGTGACGATGTCCACCGGGCCGGTGGCGAGGCGGGTGAGCGTGCCGATCACGTCGTCCGCCTCGTAGTGCGCGACACCGACCCGGGCGATACCGAGCGCGTCGAGGACGTCCTCGATGACCGGAACCTGCGGGGCCAGCGTGTCGGGGGTCTCCTCCTCGTCGGGCAGCCCTTCGGCGGTCTCCACGGCGACGCGGTGCGCCTTGTACGAGGGGATCAGCTCGACCCGCCAGTGCGGCCGCCAGTCCGCGTCCATGCAGGCCACCAGTTCGTCCGGCCGGTGGTCCTGGACGAGCCGCGCGATGAAGTCGAGCAGTCCGCGCACGGCGTTGACGGGCGTGCCGTCCGGTGCGCGCACCGAATCGGGGACGCCGAAGTAGGCGCGGTAGTAGAGGGAGGCGGTGTCGAGGAGCATCAGGCGTCGCGTCACACCCCGATCATGCCGCACCCCACTGACACCGACCGGAAGGTGAACTGGGTCACTCTTCCGTTTGGCTTGTTTCGGTGCGGGCAGGCGCGCCACCGGAGCGGATCACGTCGCAGTTTCAACTACTGCATGTGCCAAGCGGACCGATTCCGCACCGCTCCACGGTCTGCCGGAGGGGGTGGCAGACCGTTTTCGGTTCAACGCGTGAGGTGTATGTGTCAAGGCTGCAAGCCGACCACCTGTACAAGGTGTTCGGCAGACGACCCGATCAAGCCGTGCGGAAACTCGAGAGCGGCACGGACCGCGACGAGCTGCGCGCCGACGGAACGACCGCAGCGGTGATCGACGCCTCGTTCACCGTCGAACCGGGGCAGATCTTCGTCGTGATGGGTCTGTCCGGATCCGGCAAGTCCACGTTGCTGCGGATGCTCAACGGACTGCTGGACCCCACAGCCGGACGCGTACTGTTCGACGGCCAGGACCTGACCGCCCTGAGCCCCCGCGAACTCCGCCACGTCCGCTCCTCGAAGATCAGCATGGTCTTCCAGCACTTCGCCCTCTTCCCGCACCGCAGCGTCCTGGAGAACGCCGCGTACGGCCTGGAGGTGCAGGGTGTGCCGCGCGCCGAGCGCGAGCAGCGCGCCGCCGAGGCGCTGGAGCTGACCGGCCTCGCCGGCTGGGAGAAGTCCTGGCCCGACGAGCTCTCCGGCGGCATGCAGCAGCGTGTCGGCCTGGCCCGCGCGCTCGCCACAGACGCCGATCTGCTGCTGATGGACGAGTCCTTCAGCGCGCTCGACCCACTGATCCGCCGCGACATGCAGGACCAGCTGCTCGAACTGCAGAAGAGGCTCAAGAAGACCATCGTCTTCATCACGCACGACCTCAACGAGGCCATGCGCCTCGGTGACCGGATCGCCGTGATGCGGGACGGAAAGATCGTCCAGCTCGGCACGGCCGAGGACATCCTCGTCACCCCGGCCAACGACTACGTCGCCTCCTTCACCCAGGACGTCGACCGCTCCCGGGTGCTGACCGCGGGCGCCGTCATGGCCGAGCCGCACACCGTCCTGGGCACCGAGGCGGATGACGGCACGGAGCTCCGTACCCCCGCGGACATCCTCCGGTCGGCGCCGGCCACGGTCTCCGAGTCCACCCCGATCATCGAGCTGTTCACGCCCTGCTCGCGCAGCGGAGTCGCGGTCGCCGTCACCGACGCCGACGGCAAGCTCGTCGGGGTCGTCCCCCGGTCCCGGCTGCTCGCCGTCCTCGGCGAGCCGATGAGCCCCATCGAGGTCCCGCCGGCTGCCGCCACCACCGCGAAGAAGGTGGCCGCCGATGCCTAGGATCCCGCTCGGTGCATGGGTGGACAGTGCGGTCGACTGGCTGCAGACCCACCTGGCCTGGCTCTTCGACGCGATCAGCTCGGTCGTCAGCGGCATGTTCGACGGCATAGCCGCCGTACTCTCCGCCCCCTCCCCGCTGCTCTTCGCGGGCATCCTCGCCGTCGTCGCCTGGTGGCTGCGCGGTCTCCTCGCGGGCGTACTGGCCTTCGTGGGCTTCGCACTCATCGACTCGATCGAGTTGTGGGACGAAGCGATGGACACCCTCACCCTGGTGCTCGTCGCCACCCTCGTCACACTGGTGCTGGCCGTGCCGCTCGGCATCTGGGCGGCACGCTCGAAGACCGTCTCCGCGGTGACCCGGCCCGTCCTCGACTTCATGCAGACCATGCCCGCCATGGTCTATCTGATTCCCGGCGTCATCTTCTTCGGCGTCGGCGTCGTCCCCGGCATCATCGCCACCATCATCTTCGCCCTGCCCCCGGGCGTCCGGATGACCGAGCTCGGCATCCGTCAGGTCGACGGCGAACTCGTCGAGGCGGCCGAGGCCTTCGGCACCACCTCGCGCAACACCCTGCTGCGGGTGCAGCTGCCGCTCGCCCTGCCCACGATCATGGCGGGCATCAACCAGGTCATCATGCTGGGCCTGTCCATGGTGGTCATCGCCGGCATGGTCGGCGGCGGCGGCCTCGGCGGCTCCGTGTACCGCGCCATCGGCAACGTCGACGTCGGCCTCGGCTTCGAGGCGGGTGTCTCCATCGTCATCCTCGCCATGTACCTGGACCGGATGACCGGCGCGCTCGGCCGCGAGGTCTCCCCGCTGGCCCGCCGCGCGCTCGCCAGGGCCCAGTCGGTGGCCGGCGGACTGAAGATCTGGAACTACCGCCCGCAGCCCGCCGTCGCGGTCGTCGGCGTCGTCGTCCTCGCCCTCGTCGCAGGCGGCATGGGCATGTTCGGTACGGCGAAGCAGGACACCGGTGCGGCCACCGCGGCCACGGACATCGGCAAGGGCAAGAAGATCACCATGGGATACATCCCGTGGGACGAGGGCATCGCCTCCACCTTCCTGTGGAAGGAACTGCTGGAGCAGCGCGGCTTCGAGGTCGACGTCAAGCAGTACGAAGCAGGCGCGCTCTACACCGGTATGGCGGGCGGCCAGATCGACTTCGAGACCGACTCCTGGCTCCCGGTCACCCACGCCACGTACTGGAAGAAGTACAAGGACCGCCTGGAGGACATGGGTTCCTGGTACGGCCCCACCTCCCTGGAGCTGGCCGTCCCCTCGTACGTGAAGGGCGTCGACTCGCTCGACGACCTCAAGGGCAAGTCGTCCGACTTCAAGGGACGGATCGTCGGCATCGAGCCGAGCGCCGGTGAGACGGGCCTGCTCAAGGACAAGATCCTGCCGGGCTACGGCCTCGACAAGGAGTACAAGGTCGTCGACGGCTCGACGCCGTCGATGCTCGCCGAGCTGAAGCGCGCGTACGCCAAGAAGGAACCGATCGTCGTCCCGCTGTGGTCGCCGCACTGGGCGTACAACCAGTACGACCTCACCAAGCTCAAGGACCCCAAGAACCTCTGGGGCAAGGGTGACGGCATCCACACCCTGACCCGCACGGGCTTCGCCGACGACAACCCCGAGGTCGGCAAGTGGCTCAAGAACTTCAAGATGAGCGAGGACCAGCTCACGAGTCTTGAGGCGAAGATCCAGACGACCGGCAAGGGCAAGGAGCAGGACGCTGTCCGCGCCTGGCTGAAGGACAACCCTGGCGTCGCCGACAAGTGGACGCCCGTGGCCAGGGCGGCGAAGGGCGCGAGCGGCAAGGACGAGCGCGACCGCACCGTCGAGATGGCCTGGTTCCCCTGGGAGGAGGACATCGCCGCCACGTACCTGTGGAAGGCCGTCCTGGAGGAGCGCGGCTACAAGATCGACCTGAAGCAGTTCGAGGTCGGCCCGATGTATGCCGCGATGTCCCGCGGCCAGCTCGACGTGCAGTTCGACGGCTGGCTGCCGTACACCCAGAAGAACTACTGGAACACGTACGGCTCCCGGCTCACCGACCTCGGATCGTGGTACGGGCCGACCTCGCTGGAGATCGCCGTCCCCTCGTACGTCAAGGGCATCACGTCGTACAAGGACCTCAAGGGCCGCGGTGACGAGTTCAAGAACCGCATCATCGGCATCGAGCCCGGCACCGCGACCATGGCCAACCTGAAGAACAACGTGCTGCCTGCCTACGGCCTCGACAAGGAGTACAAGGTCGTCGACAGCTCCACGCCGTCGATGCTCGCCGAGCTGAAGCGTGCGTACGCCAAGAAGGAGCCGATCGCGGTCATGCTCTGGACGCCGCACTGGGCGTACAACGAGTACGACCTCACGAAGCTGAAGGACCCGAAGAAGGCCTTCGGCAACGGCGACACGATCCGGACGATCGCGAGCAAGGACTTCCCGAAGAACTACCCGCAGCTGACCAAGTGGTTCAAGGACTTCAAGCTCAGCGAGCAGCAGCTGGCCGGACTGGAGAACGAGATCCAGCAGCGCGGTACGGGTCACGAGGAGGAAGCCGTGAAGGCCTGGATGGACAAGAATCCGGGCATCGCCGACACGATGGCTCCCCAGTAGGGAACCGGAACAGCCGGAAGGGGTGGGCGCCGCCATGAGGGCGGGTCCACCCCTTCCGGCTGTCGCGATGTTCATTTACCGGCCGTCCTTGCGTAACCGTGTGCGTAAGGTGCTGGCAGCCGGAAGGATGACGAGTCGGGAGGGAGCTGGACATGGACGACAAGGAATCAATCCGCGTGGGCGCCGCGGTCCGCCGGCGGCGCAGATCCCTGGGGCTCACACTGGCCGCGGTCGCGAGCCGCAGCGGCCTGTCCGTGCCGTTCCTCAGCCAGATCGAGAACGAGCGGGCCCGGCCAAGCGCCCGGTCGCTGGACCGGGTGGCAGACGCCCTGGAGACCACCACGGCACGGCTGTGCGCCGCTGCCGACTCGGCGCGTGCCGTCGAGGTGGTCCGGGCGGGTGCGGGGGACGGGGTGCGCCGAGTGGTGCGCGGACGGCACCAGCTCAGCGCGCTGGAGTTCACCGGGGAGATCGACCTCGGCCGCGAGTTCCAGCACCGCAACGACGAGGTGATGTACGTGGTGGACGGTGCCGCGGAGGTGGAGGCGGAGGGGCAGGCCTACCGGCTGGAGCGCGGCGACACGCTGTTCCTGTCGGGCGGGGTGCGGCACCGCTGGCGGGCCACGGTGCCGGGGACCCGACTGCTGCTCGTCGCGGTCGCCGAACACGTCGACGCCACGAACGACCCGAGACGCTGAGGCCCGCACCGGTGTCCGTTCCCGTGCCCGCGCTCCGCGTCGTCTCCCTGGTCCCCTCGCTCACCGAGGCCGTCGCCGCCACCGCCCCCGGCCTCCTCGTCGGTGTCACCGACTGGTGCACCCACCCCGCCGGCCTGACCGCCGCGCGTATCGGCGGCACCAAGAACCCCGACGTGGCCGCCGTCGTCGCGCTCCGCCCCGATCTCGTCCTCGCCAACGAGGAGGAGAACCGTCCGCCCGACCTCGCCGCACTCCGCACCGCGGGCATCGAGGTCCTCACCACCGAGATCCGCACCCTCGACCAGGCCTTCGCCGAACTGGACCGGGTCCTGGTGTCCGGCTGCGGTCTGGCCAGGCCCCGCTGGCTCGACGAGTCCGAGACCGCCTGGGCGGCGCTCCCGCCGCCGGGCGCACCGCGCCGCGCGATCGTGCCGATCTGGCGCAGACCCTGGATGGTGCTCGGCCGCGACACGTTCGCGGGCGATCTGCTGGCCCGGCTCGGCGTCCGGAACGTGTACGCGGACCACCCCGAGCGCTACCCCCGCATCCCGCTCGACGAGCTGAACGCGACAGGTGCCGACCTGGTCGTACTGCCCGACGAGCCGTACCGCTTCACCGCGACCGACGGACCGGAGGCCTTCCCCGCACTGCCCGCCGCGCTCGTCGACGGGCGCTGTCTCACGTGGTACGGGCCGTCACTGGCCGGGGCGCCTGCGGTGCTGCGAGCAGCGCTCCGCTGAACAGCCCGCGCACCGTGCGCAGCCCGGCTGTCGCCCAGGCCGCCACCAGCAGTACATACAGTGCGACGGCCAGCCAGGTGAACGCCGTCAGACCGGTGTGCCGGGCCAGCCCCGCCGCGCCCGTGACGCACGTACCGACCGGGAAGGTGAAGCCCCACCAGGTCATGCCGAACGTCATGCCGTCCCGTGCGGCCCGCACCACCATCGCCGCGGCCAGCGCCAGCCACAGCAGCGCGAACCCCATCACCGGCACCCCGTACAGCACCGCGAACGCCCCGAGCGCGGAGACGTACGGCGCCCGGATCGCGCCCGGCGCCACATCGGCGAGCTGATTGACCGCGGTCGTCGACTGCCCCAGCGGACCGAGGACCAGGAACAGCGTGGGGGCCAGGGCGAGCGGCAGCGGCCCGTGGTGGACCAGCCGCGCGAAGATCAGCGGCAGCATCACCAGCGTCGCCAGCAGGCTCAGCCCGAACATCGCGTAGCAGGCGAGCAGCATCGCCTCCCGCCACTGACCTGCAGGCAGTTCCGGCACCAGCAGCGGGCCGAGCGCCGCGGAGACCATCGGCGCCACCACCGGCAGCAGCCACACCGGCGACGCGGTCCCGGGCGCCGGCCGGTGGCGCACGACCATCAGATACGGGATCGCGACCGCGGCGACCAGGCCGACGGCCGTGCCCGCGGTGTAGAGCACCACGTCCACGGCGAGGGCCGCCCGATGCCCGACGACGTCCCCGCCGACCACCATCGTGGAGCCGCCGACGGCCAGCAGCGCCATCGAGAGGCAGCCGTAGAACGGGGCGACGGCCGGGTCGAGGAGATGGGCGCGGGCCTGGTCGCGGTGGGCGATCCAGTGTCCGGTGCGGCCGGCGAGAACGGCGACGAGAAGCACCGCCGCCAGCATCCACACCAGCACGCAGGCCGTACGCAGTCCGGGGATGTGCACGGGCAGCGCCGCACCGGCGCTCGCGACGATCGAGGTGCCCATCACCGCGGCGTACCAGTTGGGGCCCAGGTACCTCAGGGACGGGAACCGCAGAGCGGTGGAGTACGGGGTGAGGACGCGCGGAAGGATGGCCATGCCACGATCCTGTTTCCGGGTGCCCCCTCCCACCAGGGATCTCGTCTCTATGAGGTCATAAGCTGGCTTTATGCCCAGCGACGCACCGGCACCGGTCCCTCTCTCCCACCGGGTTCCCGATCTCGGAGCCCTGGAGCTGCTGCTCGCCGTGGCCCGGCACGGCAGCCTCGGGCGGGCCGCGCGGGACGTCGGCATCAGCCAGCCCGCCGCCAGCAGCCGCATCCGGTCGATGGAGCGGCAGCTCGGCGTGGCCCTCCTCGACCGCTCGCCGCGCGGCTCCCGGCTCACCGACGCGGGCGCGCTCGTCACCGACTGGGCGCGTCGGATCGTCGAGGCCGCCGAGGCATTCGACGTGGGGGCACAGGCGTTGCGCGACCGGCGCGACTCCCGGCTCCGGGTCGCCGCCTCCATGACCATCGCCGAGTATCTGCTGCCCGGCTGGCTGATCGCGCTGCGCACCGGACGGCCGGACACCGCGGTCTCGCTGCTCGCCGGCAACTCGACGGCGGTCGCGCAGCGGCTGCGCGCCGGGGAGGCCGATCTCGGATTCGTGGAGGGCCTGTCCGTGCCGGAAGGCCTCGACGGCACGGTCATCGCCCACGACCGGCTCGTCGTCGTGGTCGCCCCGTCGCATGCCTGGGCCGCCCGCCGCAGCCCGCTGACCCCGCAGGAGCTGGCCGGGACCCCACTGATCCTGCGCGAGCGCGGCTCCGGCACCCGGCAGGTCCTGGACGCGGCGCTCGCCGTGCACGGCGGTCTGGCGCAGCCCCTGCTGGAACTGTCGTCGACGACCGCGGTGAAGGGAGCGGCGGAGAGCGGCGCGGGGCCGTGCGTACTGAGCGAACTGGCCCTGGGGGAGGAACTGTCGTCGCGCCGACTCGTGAAGATCCCCGTGGCGGGAGTGCGGTTGCGACGCCAGCTGCGCGCGGTGTGGCCCTCGGGCCACCGCCCCACGGGGCCGGCGCGCGACCTGCTGTCACTGACGGCGGGCGGTGGCTAGTGCTGTGACCGGAAGGGTCTGCCGGGAGGCTCGCGGCGTCCGGTGCGGTGCATCGCAAGGCGGAGCATCGCCCGCGTACTGGATGTACTCGGGTGTTGCGACAGCGCGGCGAGGTGCCGTGCCGGGCGGCGCGAGCCGGTGAACCTCTCCGGTCACAGCACTGGCTGGAGGGCGGGCCGTCAGGAACACCGGGGAGGCGTGACGCCCCGCGCCCGCCAAACCGGTTGGCCGGGCCCCGTCCGGGGGCCGAAGATGCGCAGATGGATGTCACCGCGCCGCCCGCGACCGGCGTACGCCACCGATGGGCCGACCTTCCGGACTCCGTGCGCAGCGCCGTCGAGACGATCCTCGGCGCCCGCGTCGTCGACGCACGGAGCCAGAGCGGCGGCTTCTCGCCGGGCGTCGCAGCCCGGGTCCGCCTCGCCGACGGCCGGCGAGCGTTCGTGAAGGTCGTCAGCGCCGAGACGAACCCCACCAGCCCCCCTCTGCACCGCGCCGAGGCCCGCAACACCGCGGCTCTCCCGACCGGCGTTCCCGCACCACGACTGCTGGGCTCGTACGACGACGGAACCAGCGTCGCCCTCGTCCTCCAGGACATCGACGGCCGCCAGCCCCGCATCCCCTGGATCCCCGCCGAGCTCGACCGCGTCCTGTCCGCAATCGGCGAACTGAACCGGACTCTGACCCCGGCCCCCATCGACGCGCCCGCCGTGGCCGACAGCGAGGCCGAGTCGTTCACCGGCTGGCGCACCCTGCGCGCCGCGCGCGACGCCGGACAGCCGCCGACCGGCCGGCTCGACCCATGGGCGGTACGCCACCTCGACGTGCTCGCGGAACTGGAGTCCGGCTGGGCCGGGCCCGCCACCGGCGACAGCCTCGCCCACGGCGATCTGCGCGCCGACAACATCCTGCTCACCGACGACAGGGTCGTGTTCGTCGACTGGCCCCACGCGCTGCGGGCCGCGCCCTGGTTCGATCTGCTGCTGATGCTGCCGAGCGTGGCGGCCCAGGGCGGCCCCGACCCGGACACCGTGTTCACCACCCACCCTCTGGGACGCGCCGCCGACCCGGAAGGTGTGAACGCGGTGCTGGCCGCGCTCGCCGGCTACTTCGTCGCGCACTCGCTGATGCCGCACCCGCCGGGGCTGCCGACCCTGCGGGCGTTCCAGGGCGTGCAAGGGACGGCGGCGCTGTCATGGCTGCGCGGCAGGCTCGGACGGCGCACGCCGTAGCCATCGGCCGGCGAACGGTCAGCCGCGCGCCGCCTCCGCCACCAGCGCCCGCATCACCCGCAGGTCGTCACCCATCTCCGGATGCCACTGCACCCCCAGCGCCCACTGCGGCCCCGGGGACTCGACGGCCTCCACCGTTCCGTCCGCCGCGTGCGCCGACGCCACGAGGCCCGGAGCAAGCCGGTCCACGGCCTGGTGGTGGTAGGTCGGCACGGGGGAATCCTCGGGCACGATCGACGCGTAGCGCGTCCCCGGGACCGGCGTCACGACGTGCTCGCCGAAGGCCCCGACCGCGCCCAGCGGGCTGGTGTGCCCGTCCAGGTGCTGAACGAGCGTGCCGCCGAACGCCACATTCATCAGCTGCATGCCGCGGCAGATGCCCAGCACCGGCGTACCGGAGTCCAGGGCGGCTCCGATCAGGGCCAGCTCCCAGGCATCGCGCTCCGGCGCGGGCGGCCCGGTCCGCGGATGTCGGTCCGCCCCGTACCGTACGGGGTCCACATCGGGCCCGCCCGCGATCACCACCGCGTCGAGCCGGGCCACCACCGAAGCCGCGAGGTCCGGATCGTCCGGCGGGAGAACTGCAGCCAGACCGCCCGACTCGCGGACCAGACGTGCGTAGCCCGCCGGCAGCAGCGTCGCGGGCAGGTCCCACACGCCCCAGCGCGCCGAAGCCTCCAGATAAGCGCTGATTCCGATCAGCGGACGGTTCATCCGATCCCTCTCTCGCACGGCACGCGGAACGCATCGGCACCGTATCCAAATCCCTTGCGCTACCCATAGGTTTGGATCATCTTCCGGCCTGCGAGGAGAGGATCCGCCCGTGTCCGACCGAACAGCCCCGCTCGCCGTCGAGGAACTGCGTGTCCTTGTCGGAAACGGTGAGATCGACACCGTGGTCCTGGCCTTCCCCGACATGCAGGGAAGGCTGCAGGGCAAGCGGTTCGCCGCCGGCTTCTTCCTCGACGAGGTCCTGGAACACGGCACCGAGGGCTGCAACTATCTGCTCGCCGTCGACACCGACATGAACACCGTCGACGGCTACGCCATGTCCTCCTGGGAGCGCGGATACGGCGACTTCGCCATGCACCCCGACCTCACCACCCTGCGCCGCGTCCCGTGGAACGACGGCACGGTCATGGTCATCGCCGACCTCGCCTGGGAGGACGGCTCGCCCGTCGTCGCCGCGCCCCGCCAGATCCTGCGCCGTCAACTGGAGCGCCTCGCCGGGCACGGCTTCACCGCGCACGTCGGCACCGAGCTCGAATTCATCGTCTTCAAGGACACCTACGAACAGGCGTGGGACCGCAACTACCGCGGCCTGACCCCGGCCAACCAGTACAACATCGACTACTCGGTCCTCGGCACCGGCCGTATCGAGCCCCTGCTGCGCCGCATCCGCAACGAGATGGCGGCCGCGGGCCTGACCGTCGAGTCCGCGAAGGGCGAGTGCAACCCCGGCCAGCACGAGATCGTCTTCCGGTACGACGAGGCCCTGGTCACCTGCGACCAGCACGCCGTCTACAAGACCGGCTCCAAGGAGATCGCCGCCCAGGAGGGCGTCGCACTCACCTTCATGGCCAAGTTCAACGAGCGCGAGGGCAACTCCTGCCACGTCCACCTCTCCCTCGAGGACGTGGACGGGCGCAACGTCATGGCAGGCGAAGAGGGCGGCATGTCACCGCTGATGCGCCACTTCCTCGCCGGACAGCTCGCCGCGCTGCGCGAGTTCTCCCTCCTCTACGCACCGAACATCAACTCGTACAAACGCTTCCAGCCCGGCTCGTTCGCCCCGACCGCGGTCGCCTGGGGCCACGACAACCGCACCTGTGCGCTCCGCGTCGTCGGCCACGGCCGCTCGACCCGGTTCGAGAACCGGCTGCCCGGCGGTGACGTCAACCCGCACCTCGCCGTCGCCGGACTGATCGCCGCCGGCCTGCACGGCATCGAGCAGAAGCTCGAACTCCCCGACCCCTGCGAGGGCAACGCCTACACCGCCGCATACGACCACGTCCCCACCACACTGCGCGAGGCCGCCGAACTCTGGGAGAAGAGCGACCTGGCCAGGGCGGCCTTCGGTGAGGACGTGGTCGCGCACTACCGCAACATGGCGCGCGTCGAACTCGAGGCCTTCGACGCCGCGGTGACCGACTGGGAGCTCCGCCGCTCCTTTGAACGTCTGTGAGGCACTCCGTGACCACCGAGCACCAGGTACTCAACCCGGCGACCGAAGAGGTCGTCGCGATCGTCCCCGCCACCACCGCGGCCGAAGCCGGCACCGCCGTGCGCCGCGCCGCGGCCGCCCAGCGCACCTGGGCGGCGATGGCCCCCGCCGACCGCGCCCGCCTGCTGCGCCGCTTCGCCGCGGCCGTCGACGAACACCGTGAGGAGCTGGCCCGGCTGGAGGTCCGCGAGGCCGGCCACACGCTCGGCAACGCCCGCTGGGAAGCCGGCAACGTCCGCGATCTGCTCGAATTCGCCGCCGGGGGTGTCGAGCGGCTCAGCGGCCGGCAGATCCCGGTCCCGGGCGGCATCGACCTCACCCTGCTCGAACCCCTCGGCGTCGTGGGCGTGATCGCCCCGTGGAACTTCCCGATGCCGATCGCCGCCTGGGGCGTCGCCCCCGCCCTCGCGGCAGGCAACGCCGTCCTCCTCAAGCCCGCCGAGACCACCCCGCTCACCGCACTGCGACTCGCCCAACTCGCCCTGGAAGCGGGCCTGCCCGGGCATCTCTTCCAGGTACTGCCCGGAGCCGGTGCCGAAACGGGCAACGCCCTCGTCGAACACCCCGGTGTCGCCAAAATCGTCTTCACCGGCTCGACCCGGGTCGGCAAGCAGATCATGGCCAGGTGCGCCGAGCGCGTGAAGCGGCTCACCCTCGAACTCGGCGGCAAGAGCCCCAACATCGTCTTCGCCGACGCCGACATCGAGGCAGCCGCGGCCGCCGCCCCCATGGCGTTCCTCGACAACGCGGGCCAGGACTGCTGCGCCCGCACCCGCATCCTCGTCCAGCGCGCCGCCTACGACCGCTTCCTCGATCTCCTCGCCCCGGCCGTCGCCTCGGTCGTCGTCGGTGACCCGGCCGATGAGAAGACCCGGATGGGGCCGCTGATCTCCCGGGCCCAGCTGGACCGCGTGGGGTCCTACGTCCCCGAGGGCGCGTCCGCGATCCGGGGCTCTGCTCCCGAGGGCCCAGGCTTCTGGTTCCCGCCCACCGTGCTGACCGATGTACGCCCCGATTCGCCCGTGGCCACCGAAGAGGTCTTCGGGCCGGTCGCCGTCGTCCTGCCGTTCGAGGACGAAGCCGACGCCGTCCGGCTCGCGAACGCGACCGAGTACGGTCTCGCCGGCTCCATCTGGACCCGTGACGTCGGCCGCGCGCTGCGCGTCTCTCAGGCGGTCCAGGCCGGGAACCTGTCCGTCAACTCGCACTCCAGCGTCCGCTACTGGACCCCGTTCGGCGGCTACAAGCAGTCCGGTCTCGGCCGGGAACTGGGCCCCGACGCCCTGACCGCCTTCACCGAAACCAAGAACGTCTTCCTCAGCACGGAGGCCTGAACCAGCATGACGACCGACACCGAGAACATCTGCCGCCGCCTGGTCGGCCGCACCGCCGTCATCACCGGTGCCGGCAGCGGCATCGGCCTCGCGACCGCGCGCCGTCTGGCGTCCGAGGGCGCCCACATCGTCTGCGCGGACATCGACGAGACCGCGGGCAAGGCCGCGGCCGACGAGGTCGGCGGACTTTTCGTACGGACCGATGTCACCGACCCCGAACAGGTCGAGGCGCTCTTCAAGGCCGCCCACGACACCTACGGGTCCGTCGACATCGCCTTCAACAACGCGGGCATCTCGCCGCCCGACGACGACTCCATCCTCACCACCGGACTGGAGGCATGGAAGCGCGTCCAGGACGTCAACCTCACCTCCGTCTACCTCTGCTGCAAGGCGGCCCTTCCCTACATGCGCCGCCAGGGGCGCGGCTCGATCATCAACACCGCTTCGTTCGTGGCGATCATGGGGGCGGCCACCAGTCAGATCTCGTACACCGCCTCCAAGGGCGGCGTGCTCGCCATGTCCCGCGAGCTCGGTGTCCAGTTCGCCCGCGAAGGCATCCGGGTCAACGCGCTCTGCCCGGGGCCGGTCAACACCCCTCTGCTTCAGGAGCTGTTCGCCAAGGACCCGGAGCGCGCGGCCCGCCGGCTCGTGCACATCCCGGTCGGGCGGTTCGCCGAGGCGACCGAGATCGCTGCTGCGGTCGCCTTCCTCGCGAGCGACGACTCCTCGTTCGTCAACGCCTCCGACTTCGTTGTGGACGGCGGCATTTCCGGCGCGTACGTCACGCCCGTCTGATCGGGCCCGGTCGCGGGACCGCCCGGGATCCCGCGACCGCTCATCCCCAACAGCCCACCCCCGGACCGGTGTCGGCGGCGAACCCTAGAGTGGAGGGATGAGCAACGCGACACCACCCGGCTGGTACCCGGACACATCCGCCCCGGGCACCGACCGGTGGTGGGACGGCTCGGCATGGACCGCGCACACCCGCCCGAACACCCCGGCACAGCAGCAGCCGGTCCCACCCCCGTACGCGAGCGGAGGCAGCGGTGGCGGGGGCGGTGCCCGGACCGTGGCGATCGTGCTGGCCGCCCTGGTCGTCGTCGGCGCGGCCGTCACCGGGGCCGTCCTGCTGGGCAGGGGCGACAGCGGTGCGGAGCCCAAGGCGTCCGGGCCGACAGGTTCCGCCCCGCTCCCCAGCGCCACCGCCACGACCGGAGGGGAAGGGCCGGCGTCCGACCCGAAGCTGCTCGTCGACCAGCTCAACGGCGTCACCCTGCCGATCCCGGACGGCTGGGAGAAGCCGGAGAGCACCGTCGAGAAGGCGCTCACCATGCGCACGGTCGACTCCTACACCTGCCCCGGCGCGTCCTCGGCCTTCTGCTACCACGGCACGGTGACCACCCGGACCGCGAACGAGACGGACACGACGTCCCCCGAGGTCCTGGCCGAACGGGACATCGCCGACGCGGCCGACAGCGCGTACGAGGAGAACATCGTCGGCGTCCGGATCCACGGCGGCATCACGTCCCACGAGCAGCTGAGATCCGCATCGGTCAGCGTGGCGGGCCGCACGGGCTACGAGGTGCGCTGGCGGGTCCACACGGCCAAGGGCCCCGGCGGCTATGTGCAGTCGCTCGTCTTCCCGTCGACGGTCGGCAGCGAGTCACCGGTCGTCGTGCGCTACGCCTTCGACGCGGCACCGGACGGTCCGCCGCTCGCCCTCATGGACACCCTCACCCGGGCCATCCGGCCGATCGACGACAGTGCGACGAGCGGCGGCGTCGGCAGCTCCGTGGCCCCCTGATACCGGTCGGGAGGAAAGTCAGAGGAACGTCTGTCCCTCGCCCCGGTACGTCGGCACGGTCGCCGTCACCCGGTCGCCCTCGATCAGCTGCAGCTCGTTGAAACGCTCGCACAGCTCCCCGGCCTTCGCGTGCCGGAACCACACCTTGTCACCGATCAGCAGATCGTCGGCCGGGGCGCCGAGCAGCGGCGTCTGCACCTCGCCGGGACCTTCCTGCGGGTCGTAGCGCAGCCCCTCGGGCAGATACGGAACGGGCAGCCGGTCCGCGCCCGCGGCCCCGGACGCCGGGTAGCCGCCGCCGAGCACCGTCACCACGCCCACTCCGGGCCGCCGCACCACGGGCTGCGCGAACAGCGCCGCCGGGCGGGCCGTGAACGACGTGTAGTTGTCGAACAGCCGCGGTACGTAGAGCCCCGACCCGGCCGCGATCTCGGTCACCGCCGCCTCCGCCGCCGTGTGCTGCACGCTGCCGGTGCCACCGCCGTTCACGAACTCCAGGTCCGGTGCCACCGCCCGCACCGCCCGGACCACCTCGGCCCGCCGGGCCGCCAGTTCCTTGCGGCCCGCGGCCTGCATCAGCCGGATCGCCCGGGAACGCAGCGGCCGTCCCGCGACCGCATCCCCGACCCCGGCGATATGTCCCTCGTACGCCATCAGGCCGACCAGCCGGAAACCCGGCCTGCGCACCACCGAGCGGGCCAGTTCCGCGAGCTGCGCGGGGGAGCGCAGCGGCGAACGCAGCGCTCCGATCCTGACCCGGCCGCCGAGCAGCTGCAGCGACGTGTCCAGTTCCAGACAGACCCGGATCTCCTCCCGGCCGCCGGCCCGTGCCGCGTCGATCAGCTCCAGCTGCGCATGGTCGTCCACCATCACCGTCACCGCGGCGGCCAGCTTGGGGTCACCGGCCAGTTCGGCGAAGGCGGCCCGGTCGGCCGACGGATAGGCCAGCAGTACGTCGTCGAAACCGGCCCGGGCCAGCCACAGCGACTCGGCCAGCGTGAAGGACATGATCCCGGCGAACCCCGGCCGTGCGAGCACCCGCTCCAGCAGCGCCCGGCAGCGCACCGACTTGCTCGCGACCCGGACCGGTTTCCCCGCCGCCCTGCGGACGAGGTCATCGGCGTTCGCATCGAAGGCATCCAGATCGACCACGGCGATCGGGGCGTCGAGATGGGCGGTGGCCCGGTCGTAACGGGTCCGGTCAGCGGCACGCGCAGTCATGGCCGCAGCTTGCCAGACACCTCTACCACTGGGTAGGGGGACGATCGGGGCAGATCCCCCGGGGTGCGGCGCCCGACTCCCACCGGGCCCGCCGCAACCCGTAGAGTTACGGCATGCGGTGACCAACGGACCTGCCTGCGAAGGTGATCCGTGGGCGGTACGGAACGTGGACCAGGGGGGCGGATGAGTACCGAGGCGCAGCGCGCTCCCGTCCCGCCCCGACCGACGACGCCACCACGTCCGGCTGCACCGCCGGACGAACCGCAGCAGACGTCACGCGCCGGCCACGGCCCGGCTCCGGCCGCCCCCGCAGCCGAGCGCACTGCGCCCGCCGCCCTCGCACCGGCGCCCCCGGCCGCAGCCCCCGCCTTCCCGCACACGCAGGGGCCGGTCCCGGCGCCTTCGCAGGAGCCCGGACCGAACCCGGTGGAGACGACCACCAGGCTCCGTGTCGTGCCCTCGGCCCCAACCGCCCCGCCCAGGCCCGGGACGCCGCCGTCCGCGGCGACCCGGCGCCGGCCCGTCGGTGCGGTGGATCTCACCCCGCGGCCCGGCGCGACCCCGCCGCACCCCGGTGGCCACGTCCCGCAGGTCCACTCCCACCCGTACCCCCGGCCCGAGACGCCCGCCGAGACCACCACCCGGCTGCGCCCGGTCCGCACCCGCCACCCCGCACGGGCCGCCGCCGCGGCGGCCTGCGTCGTGCTCGGGCTCGGACTGATCGGCGGAGCGGCCACCGGGAGCTGGCTCACCAGCGACTCCTCGGCCGACGGCGACGCGCGCAACTCCTACGCCACGGCCCGCACCGCCTGGCACAACGCCCCCGTGGACACCCTGTTCCCCCGCACCCTCAAGGGGGACGGTGCCGGGCCCGGCGGCGCGGACCGGGTCTGGACCCGGATGGCCGTCGCCCCGGACGGCGGCTGCACGACGGCCCTCGACCCGCTGCTGCTCAAGACGCTCCGCCCGGTCGGCTGCGAGCGGCTGCTGCGCGCCACGTACAGGGACGCCACCTCCAGCAGCGTCACCACGGTCGGAATGATCTTCACCGAGGGCGACACGGAGGCCATGCGAGCGCTGAGCACCCGGTTCTCCGACCAGCATCTCGACGCGCGCACCGACCTGATGCCCCGTACCTACGCGGTCGAGGACACCGTTGCCGCAGGGTTCGGCGACCGGCAGCGCGCCAGCTGGACCGTCCATGTGCTGACCGAGGTGCCGGTCGTCGTGTTCGCCGTCTCCGGGTTCGCGGACGGGCGCGCGGTGACCGACCCGCAGCCGGCCGAGAAGGCGCTGGCCGCGGACGCGACCACGGCCGCCGCACAGGCCGGCCTCGGCCATGAGGCCAAGGGCATCGCCGACCGGATCGAGCGCGGGCTGCGCCGGACCGTCACCGACCTCTCGGAGAATCAGCAATGAGCAGCCCCCGACGCCGTCGTCGCGCCCTCGGCGCGCTCTGCGCCGCCACGGCGTTCACCCTGCTCCCGGCCGCCCCCGCCCATGCGGACACCATCAGGCCGCAGCAGTGGGGACTGCAGGCGCTCCACACCGACCGGGCCTGGCAGACCACCAAGGGCAAGGGCATCACCGTCGCCGTCGTCGACACCGGGGTCGACGACAGCCTCCCCGACCTCGCGGGCCAGGTGCTGCCCGGCAAGGACATGATCGGCTTCGGCGCCGAGCCCGGTGACCGGGCCTGGGCCCGGCACGGCACCGCGATGGCCGGGATCATCGCCGGCCGCGGTCACGGCGTCGGGCGCGCCGACGGTGTGCTCGGCATCGCCCCGGAGGCGAAGATCCTCCCGGTCCGGGTGATCCTGGAAGCTTCCGACCCGTCCCGCGCCAAGGCCCGCGAGTCCCGCGGCACGGCCCTGGCCGACGGCATCCGCTGGGCCGCCGACCACGGAGCGGACGTCATCAACCTCTCCCTCGGCGACGACAGCGCGTCCGCGCACCCGGAGGGCGGTGAGGACGCCGCCATCCAGTACGCGCTGAGGAAGGGCGCCGTCGTCGTCGCGTCGGCGGGCAACGGGGGCGAGAAGGGCGACCACATCTCGTACCCCGCCGCCTACCCGGGCGTGATAGCGGTCGCCGCCGTCGACCGCTACGGCACCCACGCGGCGTTCTCCACCCGCCACTGGTACGCCACCGTCAGCGCCCCCGGCGTCGACATCGTCGTCCCTGCTCCCGACCGCCACTACTACATCGAGTGGGGCACATCGGCCGCCTCCGCATTCGTCTCCGGGGCCGTCGCGCTGGTCCGGGCCGCCCATCCGGGGCTGTCGCCCGCCCAGGTGAAGAAGCTCCTCACGGACACCGCCCGCAACTCCCCGGAGGGCGGCCGTGACGACTCGCGGGGGTACGGCATCGTCGATCCGGCCGCGGCGATCGACGCGGGCGGCAAGCTCCGGCCGGCCGGTCTGCGGGCGGAGTCGGCCGAGGCAGACGACTCCGTGAAGGCCGGTTACCGCAAGCAGTACTTCGGGCCGGGCCCCACCGCGCGGCACGAGGACGGCGGCCCCGCAGGCTGGCTCGCCCCGGCCGCGGGCGGCCTCGGCGCCGTGCTGCTGGCGCTGGCCGTGCTGCTGTGGCGCAGCAGGAACCCTTCCGCACGCCGCTGAAGCGGCCCGGGCCCGCCCCGGCGACCCCCGGGCTCCCGGCCCCTCCGGACAGCCGCCACCCCGCGGGCCGGTTCATGACGCGCTCATCGCGCCCGTTCCAGTACGCCCACGGCGGCCTTCGCGACCGACTCGACGCGCGCGATCCCCGTGGCCATCGTCCGCTGCCCCGTGGACAGCACCGCCATCAGGTACGTGTGCCCGTGGGCCGTCACCTGCCCGATGCTGTTGATGTCCCACAGCCCGGTGGCGCTGCGCGGCATCCACCCGTTCTTCAGCGCCCATCGGCTGCCTGCCGCGGACACCCCCCAGTGCTGATCGGCCGAGACGTTCCGCATCAGCCCCTGCAGATACGAACGGGAGTCCTCGGTCAGCTTCGAGTCCGTGCCGAACACGGTCCTCAGCAGCACCAGCTGATCCGCCGCCGTGGTCTGCGTCAGTCCCCACCGGGGCGCCGCGGTCGTCATGGTCAGGCCGAAGCGCCTGTTCGCCGCGTCGAGCCCGGCCGCCCCGCCGATCGTCTGCATCAGTGCGGTCGCGGCGTCGTTGTCGCTGTGCTCGATCATGGTGACGGCACGGCTGCGTTCGTGGGCGGTGAGGTCCCGCCCGTGGTCCTGGGCCTGGAGCAGCAGCGCCGCGAGGATGTCGACCTTGACGATGCTCGCGGTGGCGTACATCCGGCTCCCGTACACCGCACCGGGCCCGTCGAGGGCGTCCAGCACGGCGACCGACACCCTGGACCCACCGTTGAGTCCCCTGGACCCGCCGGTGGACCCGCCGGCGAGCGGCGACACCGCCGCGGCCAGCTCCGCGTCCAGATCCACCCCGGGCTCCTCGCTCGTCACCGCCTGGGCGGGCGGGCCCGGAGCCGGCGCCGCCGCGGCCGACGACGCGGACGCGACGGGGCCGGGCCCCGGATCCGACACCAGGCCCACCAGATACATGCTGCCCGCGACGGAACCGGCCAGCAGCAACACGGTCGTCACGGAAGCGGACAGTGCGGACGTACGCATTTTCGTACTTGTCTTCGATATCGGCAGGGGTAGGGAACCGGACGCCACGAAGAGCGCCTGACAGCGGGCCGTGGTCCACCTGAGGGCCTCGTGAAAAACCGCACCGACTACGCTCGCCCTGTGGCGCAGAAGAACATTCCGGACTCCGGTTACTCCGACGACGATGGCACGGCCGACCCCGTATTGACCGCGGCACTCGCCGCCTGGGCCGATGACCGTACGGCCATCGGCCCAGTGCTCGAAGCGCTCAGGGGGGCCCGGCTCCTGGTCCCCGTCGTCGCCGTCCTCGGGGAGGTGGAGGAGGACGAGGAGAGCGGGCTGCGCCGGGAGAAGACCAGCGACATGGCCGTGCCCACCCTCCAGGCGGGCGACCGCCGTGCCCTGCCCGCCTTCACCTCGACCGCGTCCCTGGCCCGCTGGGACCCGCAGGCCCGCCCTGTCGCCGTCCCTCTGCACCAGGCGCTGCAGGCCGCCGCGCACGAGAAGGCGGACACCGTGGTGCTCGACCTGGCCGGCCCCGTCGCCTTCGAGCTGACCGGCTCCGCGCTGCTCGCCCTCGCCGAGGGCCGTACCAGCGCCGACCCGCTGGACGATCCGGCGGTCACCTCCGCGGTACGGGAGGCGGTCGCCGCCGAGCCCGCAGTGGTCCGTGCCCATCTCGTCCCGGGCCCGTCCGGCGGCACCCTCGCCCTGTTCCTGGCGCCCGACGCGGTCCCGGCCGAGGCGGCCCAGCGCGTTGCGCAGTCGCTGGCCGCCGACGAGGTGCTGCGCGCCCGGCTGGTGCGGGGCCTGGACCTGGCGCTGCTTCCGGACGGCGCGAACATGCCCGGTGAGCCGCTTTTCGCACGCTGATCTCCCGACCGGCCCGCGTACGCGGTGAGCCCCCTGCCCGGCCGGGCAGGGGGCTCACGTTCGTGGAATGGGGAAACGGACGGGCGGCGGGTGCTCAGCCGAAGACGGGACCGGTGTACTTCTCGCCGGGGCCCTGACCCGGCTCGTCCGGAACGAGCGACGCCTCGCGGAACGCGAGCTGCAGCGACTTCAGACCGTCCCGCAGCGGCGCCGCGTGGAACGAGCTGATCTCGGTGGTGCTCGCGTCGAGCAGGCCGGCCAGCGCGTGGACCAGCTTGCGGGCCTCGTCGAGGTCCTTGTGCTTGTCGCCGTCCTCGGTCAGCCCGAGCTTCACGGCGGCGGCGCTCATCAGATTGACGGCGACCGTCACGATCACCTCGACCGCGGGGACCTCCGCGATGTCGCGGGCCATGTCGTCGAAGTCGGGGGTTTCACTGCTGGGGGTCGCGTCACTCATGCGCCATACGATAGGCGCATGCCCCTGCGCCCCCGCCCGCGGGAGTGCCGACGGCAGCTGTGACCCTGCGCACGGGTTCGCACCACCCCGGGGGAGCTGCTAACCTTGTGTAACGACCGGCTGGGCAGCTATGTGCCCGGCCCACAAGTGGAGGCTCCGATCTCCCACCTGGCCGTCCTGTAGGACGGCGGGTCACCGGTCAGGTGGCGCCCATCGTTCCGTACGGACGATGGAGCCGCCCGATGCGCCCCGCGGTTGACCGCGGCGGTGTTCCGGTTTGCCAGGAGCCCCGCCTGTGTCCCGTCCGGGGCATTTTTGATGCGCTGGTGCGGTTGGTCTCACGAAACAGACGTTGCGTGGCTGTCCGCCAGACGGCCGCGTGGTGCTACCGAGGAGGATCCATCAGCGCCGAGCCCCGCATCAACGACCGGATTCGCGTTCCCGAGGTGCGACTTGTCGGTCCCAGCGGCGAGCAGGTCGGGATTGTTCCGCTTGCCAAGGCCCTGGAACTCGCACAGGAGTACGACCTCGACCTGGTCGAGGTGGCGGCGACCGCCCGTCCGCCCGTGTGCAAGCTCATGGACTACGGGAAGTTCAAGTACGAGTCGGCCATGAAGGCCCGTGAGGCGCGCAAGAACCAGGCGCACACGGTCATCAAGGAGATGAAGCTCCGGCCGAAGATCGACCCGCACGACTATGACACCAAGAAGGGTCACGTCGTCCGGTTCCTCAAGCAGGGCGACAAGGTCAAGATCACGATCATGTTCCGTGGTCGTGAGCAGTCCCGCCCCGAACTTGGCTTCCGACTGCTTCAGCGTCTCGCTTCGGATGTCGAGGAGCTCGGCTTCATCGAGTCGAACCCGAAGCAGGACGGCCGGAACATGATCATGGTTCTGGGCCCGCACAAGAAGAAGACCGAAGCCATGGCCGAGGCCCGTGAGGCCCAGGCCGCCCGCAAGGCGGGGCGTCAGGGTTCCACCCCCGACGCCGAGGCTGCCGAGGCTCCCGCCGAAGCGCAGCCCGAGGCTCCGGGCGAAACACCTTCCGAGGCGTGACCTCAGGGGGCGCCATCCAGGCGGCCCCGGGTCCCCTCGGGATCCCCACCAAGATCTGACGCCCCTGCTGTCCGGTGCCCGCACCGAGAGGGGCGCCACTGACGAGGAGAGAACGGCGCGATGCCGAAGAACAAGACGCACAGCGGTGCCAGCAAGCGCTTCAAGATCACCGGCTCCGGCAAGGTGCTCCGTGAGAAGGCCGGCAAGCGCCACCTGCTCGAGCACAAGTCGTCCAAGAAGACCCGCTCGCTGACCGGCACGGTCGTCGTGGCTCCGGCCGACGCCAAGAAGATCAAGAAGCTTCTCGGCAAGTGAGGCCCGGCCCCCGGTGAATCCGGGGGCGCGACCTCTGTCACACCGGGACCAATTCGTTTCCGGGCTGGGTGAGTCGATACCGTGAACACCAGCCCCGCTACAAGGAGTTAACAAGTGGCACGCGTCAAGCGGGCAGTCAACGCCCACAAGAAGCGCCGGGCAATCCTCGAGGCCGCCAGCGGTTACCGCGGTCAGCGCTCGCGCCTGTACCGCAAGGCCAAGGAGCAGGTCACCCACTCCCTGGTCTACAACTACAACGACCGCAAGAAGCGCAAGGGCGACTTCCGTCAGCTGTGGATCCAGCGCATCAACGCCGCTGCCCGCCAGAACGGCATGACGTACAACCGCCTCATCCAGGGTCTGAAGGCCGCCAACATCGAGGTGGACCGCAAGATCCTGGCCGAGCTCGCGGTCAACGACGCCAACGCGTTCGCCGCCCTCGTCGAGGTTGCCCAGAAGGCCCTCCCGAGCGACGTCAACGCCCCGAAGGCCGCCTGATCCAGGGCACACTTCTTGGCTTCTGAGCCGGACCCGCAGGCGCTCGGCGTCTGCGGGTCCGGTGCGTTGCACGACGTGCTCCGTATCTCCGCACCGATCCGAACCTCCGCACGCAGAGAGGCCCGCCGCCGACCATGGGCACCCCCGAACTGATCTCCCCGCGATCGCCGCGCGTCGCCGCCGCCCGACGGCTGGCCAGGCGCAACTTCCGCGGCAAGGAGCGACGGTTCATCGCCGAGGGGCCGCAGGCCGTGCGCGAGGCCGCCGAACACCGCGGCAGCGACGGTGAGCCGACCCTGCTGGAGCTCTTCGCCACCGTCGAGGCGGCCGAGAGGTACGCCGACATCATCGCCGCCGCCCACACCGCCGGCGCCCGGGTGCACCTCGCCGACGGTGACACGCTCGCCGATGTGTCGCAGACCGTCACCCCCCAGGGGCTGATCGGCGTCTGCCGGTTCCTCGACACGCCGTTCGAGGCCATCGTCGCCGCGAAGCCCACGCTGGTGGCCGTCCTCGCCCACGTACGCGACCCCGGGAACGCCGGTACGGTGCTGCGCTGCGCCGACGCCGCGGGCGCCGACGCCGTCGTCCTCACCGACGCCTCCGTGGACCTGTACAACCCCAAGTCCGTGCGTGCGTCGGTCGGTTCGCTCTTCCATCTGCCGGTCGCCGTCGGTGTCCCCGTCGAACAGGCCGTCCAGCGGCTGCGGGACGCGGGCGTGCGGATCCTCGCCGCCGACGGCGCGGGCGACGACGACCTCGACGACGAGCTCGACGCGGGCACCATGGGCGGGCCGACCGCCTGGGTCTTCGGCAACGAGGCCTGGGGCCTGCCGGAGGAGACCCGGGCGCTCGCCGACGCCGTCGTACGCGTACCGATTCACGGCAAGGCCGAGAGCCTCAATCTCGCCACCGCCGCGGCCGTCTGCCTGTACGCCTCCGCGCGCGCCCAGCGCCCCCGTCGTACCACCGGCTGACCGCCCCCTTACCCCGCCCCCGGCGCATCGCAGCAGTGCGCCCCCGCAGGGTGTCGCTCCGTCACCGGCGACTAGTAGGGTGACGAACTCGGGGGCCCACTGCACCGGTGCGAGAGGTGGGGTAACGGGAATATGGCTGTCGGCACGAGCGGGCCGCGCGGGACGCACATCGACCGCGCGCAGAGCACCACGGCCGTCACCGCTCACGCGGACACGGCCGCAGCCGTCGATCCGGACGACCTGCCCGACGGCCTCGTCATCGCCGACGAGTCGGGCCGGGTCATCTGCTTCAACGCCGCCGCCACCCGGATCACCGCCGTCCCCCGGGCTGCCGCCCTCGGCCGCCCGCTCGACCACGCACTGCCGCTGGAGGACCTGAAGGGCCGCCGCTGGTGGGCCCTGACCGATCCGTACGGCGGCCTCGCCACCCGGGTCGGCCAGCCCGAGCGGAATCTGCTGCTCCCCGGCGGCCGCGAGGTCCTGGTCTCCGCCCGGTACGTACGCGAGCGCCCCACCGGACCCGTGCGCCGGCTCGTGATCAGCCTGCGCGGCACCGAGGCCCGCCGCCGCACCGAGCGCAGTCACGCCGAACTGATCGCGACCGTCGCCCATGAGCTGCGCTCCCCGCTGACGTCCGTCAAGGGCTTCACCGCGACGCTGCTCGCCAAATGGGAACGGTTCACGGACGACCAGAAGAGGCTGATGCTGGAGACCGTCGACGCCGACGCCCACCGTGTCACCCGGCTCATCGCCGAGTTGCTCGACATCTCCCGGATCGACTCCGGACGACTGGAGCTGCGCCGCCAGCCGGTCGACCTCTCCGCCGCCGTCGAACGCCACATCCAGGCCCTCACCGCGGCCGGCCAGGCCCCCGACCGATTCCTCGTCCGCACCCGGCAGCCGCTGCCCGCCGTATGGGCCGACCCGGACAAGGTCGATCAGGTGCTGGGGAACCTGCTGGAAAACGCGGTGCGCCACGGCGAGGGAACCGTCACCATTGAGGTCGCACCCGCGACCAGCGACGAGAAGGGAACGGCCGTCACCGTGAGCGACGAGGGCCCCGGTATCCCCGAGGAGTCGATGGGCCGCGTCTTCACCCGTTTCTGGCGCGGGAGCAAGCGGGGCGGGACGGGCCTGGGCCTCTACATCGTCAAGGGCATCGTGGAGGCGCACGGCGGCACGATCACGGTCGGCCGCGGGCCCGGCGGCGGCGCCGAGTTCCGATTTATTTTGCCCGTGGGGGCGCCGGCCTACCTGGCTTGAGCCGCCCGCGGGCTTCTTCCACCCTCAGCGACCTTTAGACTCGACCTTTGGCACCTCTGTGTCCTCCAGTCGTCGAGCGGGGCCACGGGGGTCCGGGGTATCCCCCGGTAAGAGCAGTATCAGCCAATCGGAAGCACGGGAAGAGATGTCGGCACCGAACAAGTCGTACGACCCAGTCGAGGTCGAGGCACTGAAACCGGAAGAGATCGAGCGCATGCGGGACGAGGCGTTCGCCGCCTTCGCCGCCGCGGGTGACCTCGACGCGCTCGCCCAGGCGAAGACCGCGCACACCGGTGGAACCTCGCCGCTGTCGCTCGCCAACCGGGAGATCGGCGCACTGCCGCCGCAGGCCAAGGCCGAGGCGGGCAAGCGCGTGGGCCAGGCCCGCGGGGCCGTGAGCAAGGCACTCGCCGCCCGTCAGACGGAGCTGGAGGCCGAGCGGGACGCCCGTGTGCTGGTCGAGGAGGCGGTGGACGTCACGCTGCCGTACGACCGCACCCCGGCCGGCGCCCGCCACCCGCTGACGACCATCATGGAGCGCGTCGCGGACGTCTTCGTGGCCATGGGCTACGAGGTCGCCGAGGGCCCCGAGGTCGAGGCGGAGTGGTTCAACTTCGACGCACTGAACTTCGTGCCCGACCACCCGGCCCGGCAGATGCAGGACACCTTCTTCGTCCAGGGCACCACGCCCGACGGGAAGCCGACCACGGGCGACGAGTCCGGCATCGTGCTGCGTACGCACACCTCGCCGGTCCAGGCCCGCACCCTGCTCGACCGCGAGCCGCCCGTCTACGTCGTCTGCCCTGGGCGGGTCTACCGCACCGACGAGCTCGACGCGACGCACACCCCGGTCTTCCACCAGATCGAGCTGCTGGCCGTCGACGAGGGCCTCACCATGGCGGACCTCAAGGGCACCCTCGACCACATGGTCCAGGCGCTCTTCGGCCCGGAGATGAAGACCCGGCTGCGGCCGAACTTCTTCCCGTTCACCGAGCCGTCCGCCGAGATGGACATGGTCTGCTACGTCTGCCGCGGCACGTCCGTCGGCAACCCGGACCGCCCCTGCCGCACCTGCGGCAGCGAGGGCTGGATCGAGCTCGGCGGCTGCGGCATGGTCAACCCCAAGGTGCTCATCGCCTGCGGCGTCGACCCCCGGAAGTACAGCGGATTCGCCTTCGGGTTCGGCATCGAACGGATGCTGATGTTCCGCCACAACGTCGAAGACATGCGAGACATGGTCGAGGGTGACGTCCGGTTCACCCGGCCGTTCGGGATGGAGATCTGATGCGCGTCCCGCTTTCCTGGCTGCGGGAGTACGTCGACCTGCCGGCGACGGAGACCGGCCGTGACGTACAGGCCAAGCTCGTCGCCGTCGGCCTCGAGGTCGAGACCGTCGAGCAGATCGGCGCCGGCCTCAAGGGCCCCCTGGTCGTCGGACAGGTACTGACCATCGAGGAGCTGGAGGGCTTCAAGAAGCCCATCCGCTTCTGCACCGTCGACGTCGGCACCGCCAACGGCACCGGTGAGCCGCAGGAGATCGTCTGCGGAGCCCGTAACTTCGCCGTCGGCGACAAGGTCGTCGTGGTCCTCCCCGGCGCCGTGCTGCCCGGCGACTTCGCGATCGCCGCACGCAAGACGTACGGCCGGACCTCGCACGGCATGATCTGCTCCACCGACGAACTCGGTATGGGCGACGACGGCACGCACGGCATCATCGTGCTGGCGCCGGAGCACGAGGTCGGCACCGACGCGATCGAGCTGCTCCAGCTCGTCGACGAGGTGCTCGACATCGCGGTCACCCCCGACCGCGGCTACTGCCTCTCCATGCGCGGCGTCGCCCGCGAGACCGCCATCGCGTACGGGCTGCCGCTGCGCGACCCGGCCCTCCTCGACGTGCCCGCGCCGAACGCGTTCGGCTACCCGGTGAAGGTGGCCGACCCGACCGGCTGCGACCGGTTCACCGCGCGCACCGTCGTCGGCCTGGACCCCGAGGCGCGTTCCCCGATCTGGATGCAGCGCAGGCTGCAGAAGGCCGGGATGCGCCCGATCTCGCTCACCGTCGACATCACCAACTACGTGATGCTGGAGCTCGGCCAGCCGCTGCACGCCTACGACCGCACCCGTGTCGACGGGCCGATCGGGGTGCGCCGCGCCCAGCAGGGCGAGAAGCTCACCACGCTCGACGGCACGGTCCGCGTCCTGGACGCCGAGGACCTGGTCATCACCGACAACCGCGGGCCGATCGGTCTCGCGGGTGTCATGGGCGGCGCCAACACGGAGATCGCCGACGCCCAGAACGGTGAGAACACCAGCACCGAGGTCGTCATCGAGGCCGCGCACTTCGACGCGATCTCGATCGCCCGGACCGCGCGCCGTCACAAGCTGTCCTCCGAGGCGTCCAAGCGCTTCGAGCGCGGCGCGGACCCGGAGGCGGCGGCCGCCGCCGCGCAGCGCACCGTCGACCTGCTGGTGCTCCTCGCGGGCGGCACCGCCGAGGCGGGTGTCACCGAGGTCGCGGTTCCGTCCGCGCCCCGCACCATCGCGATGCCCGCGGACCACCCCGACCGGGTGGCCGGGGTCGTGTACGGCCGCGAGACCGTCGTACGGCGCCTCCAGGAGGTCGGCTGCGACGCCTACGGGCAGGACGAGCTGCTCGTCACGGTCCCGTCCTGGCGGCCCGACCTGAGCGAGCCGAACGACCTCGCCGAAGAGGTCATCCGGCTGGAGGGGTACGAGAACCTTCCGTCGACGCTGCCGACGCCGCCGTCCGGGCGCGGGCTCACCGACCGCCAGCGGCTGCACCGCAGGGTCGGCCGGGCGCTCGCCGGAGCCGGCTACGTCGAGGCGCTGAACTACCCGTTCATCGGGGACGCCGTCCTCGACCAGCTCGGGTTCGACGCCGACGACGCCCGCCGCCGTACGGTCAAGCTCGTCAACCCGCTCTCCGACGAGGAGCCGGCGCTGCGCACCACGCTGCTGCCGGGCCTCCTCGGCGCGCTGCGGCGCAACGACGGCCGCGGCAGCCACGACCTGGCTCTCTTCGAGACCGGTCTCGTCTTCAGGCCTACGGGCGACGAGACCCAGGCCGTGCGCCTGCCCGTCGACCACCGGCCCAGCGACGAGCAGATCGCCGAACTGAACGCGGCGCTGCCGCGGCAGCCGCGCCGTGCCGCGGTCGTCCTCGCGGGCGCCCGTGAGCAGGCCGGCTGGTGGGGCAAGGGCCGCCCGGTGGACTGGGCGGACTCCATCGAGGCCGCTCGTGCCATCGCCCGCGAGGCGGGTGTCGAGCTCACCGTCCGCAACGATCAGCACGCGCCGTGGCACCCCGGCCGCTGCGCCGCACTGTTCGTCACGGCGAACGACGCGGAGGCCCTCGTGGGGCACGCCGGTGAGCTGCACCCGCGTGTCATCAAGGAGCTCCATCTGCCGGAGCGGACCTGCGCCATGGAGATCGACCTCGACCTCCTGGAGCAGGCCGTCGACGGTGCGCTCCAGGCGCCGCGGATCTCCACCTTCCCGGTGGCGACCCAGGACGTCGCGCTCGTCGTCGCGCAGGACGTGCCGGCCGCCGAGGTGGAGCACGCGCTGCGTGCGGGTGCCGGTGAACTCCTCGAATCGCTGCGGCTGTTCGACGTCTTCACCGGTGAGCAGATCGGCGAGGGCAGGAAGTCGCTGGCGTACGCGCTGCGGTTCCGGGCGCCGGACCGCACGCTGACCGTCGACGAGGCCACGGCCGCCCGCGATGCGGCGGTCGCCCTGGCTGCCGAGCGGACCGGTGCGGTGCTGCGCGGAGCGTAGCGGCCGACCGCGACGCCGTCGGGCCGCGCGGTGTCCTCGGCCGGACGGGCCTGGAACCAGGTCCGTCCGGCGGCCGGGGACGGACCGGCCGCAGAAGTGAGGAGGGGGCGTATCCGGCTACCGGGTACGCCCCCTCCTTCTGTGCTCGCCGAACGACGGCGGGACCGCACGCGGGCTCCGGCCCGGCCCGGGGGAACCCGGGTTCCGGTACGGCCCCGCAGCCACCCTCCGATCAGTGGGCAGTGGGTCGTGCGATCCGGCGCCGTCCGTACTGCCACGGAGTGTCGGGCAGGTCGGCAGTGTGAACGGCGCGGGTGCGGGTCGTCGACTGTACGAGGGGGAGCAGACGACCCGGCCGCCTCTTGCGAGGCGACTGATTCAACCGATCCGCGGCCCGGCGCAACAGCGTGCGCAGCGGGACGGTTCGGGCATTCCGTTCACACCCCGTGTGAAACGTGCTCCACTGGGGCGACACGTCACGAGGCGTGTCCGGCGGAGGAGGGGCAATGGAGCCCAACATTCTGCTCGAGGCCCTGATCGACGAGGCGGGTGTCTCCCGTGCGGGTCTCGCCGCGCACGTCAACCGGGCCGGGCGCGCCCGAGGGCTGTCCCTGCGGTACGAACACACCGCCGTGGCACGCTGGCTGAGGGGCCAGCGCCCTCGTGGCCGGGTGCCCGACCTGATCTGCGAGGTGCTCGGCAACCGGCTCCACCGGCCCGTTTCGCTCGACGACATCGGCATGGCGTCGCCCGGCACCGGCACGCCCGTACCGGGCTGCACGCTCACCGGGTTCGTCGAACGGGCCACCGCAGTGTGGCGCTCCGACGAGCAGCAGCGCCCGCCCGTACACGCTGCAGCCGCCGTCACCGGCACGTCGGCGGTGATGCCCGTGTGGGAGTGGGAGAACCCGCCGGAGGACGCCGATGTCTCCCGTGACGGTACGACCCGCGTCTCGATGGCCGACATCGTCATGCTGCGTGCGGCCCGTTCCCACTACGAACTGATGTACCGCAGGGCCGGCGGCGTCGCGACCCGTTCCCGCATCGTCGGCTTCCTCAACGCGGAGACCGCCCCGCTGCTGCGCGGCGGTTACAGCGACGTGCTCGGCCGCCGGCTGCACCGGGCTACGAGCGGGCTGGTGGCCGTGGCGGGCATCTGCGCCTACGACTCCGACGCCCACGGACTCGCCCAGCGCTACTTCCACCAGGCGCTGCGGCTGGCCAAGGCGAGCGGGGACCGGGGGCTCGGCGCGTATGTGATCGCCCTGCTGGTCAACCAGTCGCTGTTCCTCGGCGAGTACCGGCAGTCCGTCGCGTTCGCGGAGGCGGCACTGCGGGCCGCCGGGCGCGACATCACGCCCGCGCTGGCCGCCGACCTGTACGCGATGCAGGCCAAGGCGTACGCGCATCTGGGCGACGGCCACAGCGCCATGGAGCGCATCCGGTGCGCCGAGTCCGAGGCCGGGTGCATCACCCCGGGGCACGAGCCGGACGAGACGGGTTACGTCGAGCCCGGCCTGGTCAATGTGCAGGTGGCGGAGGCCCTGCTGCGCCTCGGTGATCTGTCGGGTGCGCGGGAGCACGCCGCCGTGGCGGTACGCACCCCGGCGCACGACCGGGGGCGCGTGCACCGGCTGGCCATGCTGACCCATATCGAGCTGCGGCAGGGGGAGGCGGACCGGGCGGCCGGTACGGCGACGGAGATGGCGCAACGGGCCGGAGGCATGGAGTCCCAGCGGCTGCGGGACCGGTTGCGGGCGGTGCGCGAGGACCTGGTCGCGAGCGGCTGCGCCGACGCGGGGCGGGCCGCCGAACTCATCGACGGGGCGCTGCGCGTGCCGCTCTGATGTTCCCCTCCGGGGCCGCTCCTGCTGCGATGTTGTCACCAACGTGTCGGAAGGTGGCAGAACTGTGCAGTGGACGAATCTGAACGAACAAACGGTGTATGAAAACCGCTGGTTCCGGGTCAATCTGGCCGATGTCGCACTCCCCGACGGCCGTCGTCTCGACCACTACCTCGTGCGGCTGCGCCCCGTCGCCGCGGCAACCGTCGTCAATGAGGCCAACGAGGTGCTGCTTTTGTGGCGGCACCGGTTCATCACGGACAGCTGGGGCTGGGAACTCGCCGCGGGCGTCGTCGAGGACGGTGAGGACATCGCTGCCGCGGCCGCCCGGGAGATGGAGGAGGAGACCGGCTGGCGCCCCGGGCCGCTGCGGCCGCTGCTGACCGTGGAGCCGTCGAACGGTCTCACCGACGCCCGCCACCACCTCTACTGGGCGCAGGAGGCCAGCTGGACCGGCCCACCCCAGGACGACTTCGAGTCGTCGCGGCGGGAATGGATACCGCTCAAACTGGTGCCCGACATGATCGTCCGGGGCGAGGTCCCGGCCGCCAACATGGTGGCCGGGCTGATGATGCTCCATCACTTACGGCTCGGCTGAGGCCGGATCGCCGGGCCCGGCCCCGCGTGCGCGCCACGCACGCGGGGCCGGCCGGGGGATGCCCCGGCCGGCCCCGCATGGGCTCGCTCGGTGGCTCAGGCGTACGGGTAGAAGCCCGAGCCCGTCTTGCGGCCGAGCCGGCCCGCGTCCACCATCCGCTGGAGCAGCGGGGGAGCGGCGTACAGCGGCTCCTTGAACTCGGCGTACATCGAGTCGGCGACCGAGGCCACGGTGTCCAGACCGATCAGGTCCGCGAGCTTCAGCGGGCCCATCGGGTGGGCGCAGCCGAGCTCCATGCCGTTGTCGATGTCCTCGCGGCTGGCGATGCCCGACTCGAACATCCGGATCGCGGACAGCAGATACGGGATCAGCAGCGCGTTGACGACGAAGCCGGAGCGGTCCTGGGCGCGGATCGGGTGCTTGCCGAGCACGTCCTGCACCAGGGCCTCGGCGCGCTTCACCGTGTCGTCCGAGGTGGTCAGCGCGGGAATCAGCTCGACGAGCTTCTGCACCGGGGCCGGGTTGAAGAAGTGGATACCGATGACCTGATCCGGGCGGGAGGTCGCGACGGCCAGCTTCACCAGCGGGATGGAGGAGGTGTTGGAGGCGAGAATCGCGTCCCGCCGGGTCACCACCTGGTCGAGGACCTGGAAGATCTCGGTCTTGACCTGCTCGTTCTCCACGACGGCCTCGATGACGAGATCGCGGTCGGCGAATTCCCCGAGGTCGGTGGTGAAGCTGAGGCGGCCGAGTGTCTCGTCACGCTCCGCCTCAGTGATCTTGCCGCGTTCGGCGGCCTTGGAGAGAGAGTTGTGGAGCCGGGTGCGACCGATCTCCAGCGCCTCGCCGGTGGTCTCGGCCACCTTGACCTCGAGGCCGCTGCGGGCGCACACCTCCGCGATGCCTGCGCCCATCTGGCCACAGCCCACCACTCCGACGCGTGCAATGTCGGCCATAGAGTCCGTCACCTCGTGCCTTTCGCTGATCTCCGTTCGGTGGGTCCCGTCTGATTCCGGGCCCCGCCTCGACCCCCCGACGTTACTCCGCGGTCTATTGATCATGACGGGCCGGGGCGGGCATGCTCTGCGTTACGCCTGGATACCAAGGTGACGGACGAGAGCACAGAGACGGCAGGTGGCAACAAAATGCGACAAATTGCCCGACGAGGCTTTGTGGCAGGTGCGGCCGGGGTGGTCGCAGGGGTGGTGGCAGGAGCCGCCGGGACAGGTGAGGCCATTGCTGCACCGCTGGAAGGGGGAGTTCCGGCGACCCGGTCGGGTGCGTCGCCCGAGTACGGCAAGGGTTCCCGCCGCGTCGCCCGGCGTGAGCTGCGCGGGATGTGGGTCGCCACCGTGGCCAACGTCGACTGGCCCTCGGTCCCCGGCCTCTCGGCGGCGGAACAGCAGGCGGAGCTGATCGCCTATCTCGACGAGGCGGTCGAACGGCGGCTGAACGCGGTGATCTTCCAGGTGCGGCCGACCGCGGACGCACTGTGGCCCTCACCGTACGAGCCGTGGGCCCAGTACCTCACCGGTGTACAGGGCCAGGACCCCGGCTGGGACCCGCTGGGCACCGCCGTCCGCGAGGCGCACCGCCGCGGCCTGGAACTGCACGCGTGGTTCAACCCGTACCGGGTCGCCAACCACACCGACCTGTCCAAGCTGGTACCCACCCATCCTGCACGCCTGCACCCCGAATGGGTCCTGCCGTACGGCGGGAAGCTCTACTACAACCCGGGCGTGCCCGAGGTCCGCACTTTCGTCCAGGACGCCATGCTCGACGCGGTCCGCCGCTACGACATCGACGCCGTCCACTGGGACGACTACTTCTACCCCTACCCGGTCGCCGGACAGGTCTTCGACGACGACGCGACGTACGCGAAGTACGGTGCGGGCTTCCCGGACAAGGCCGCCTGGCGCCGCGACAACACCGACAAGCTGGTGCGCGAGATGGCCGCGCGGATCAAGGACATCAAGAAGAACGTCCAGTTCGGCATCAGCCCGTTCGGTGTCTGGCGCAACGCCGCGACCGACCCGCTCGGCTCGGACACCACGGCCGGCGTGCAGACCTACGACAATCTGCACGCGGACACCCGCGGCTGGGTCAAGAAGGGCTGGATCGACTACATCTGCCCGCAGATCTACTGGAACATCGGCTTCGCCGCCGCCGACTACGCGAAGCTGCTCCCCTGGTGGGACGACGTCGTACGGGGCACGGGCGTCGATCTCTTCATCGGCGAGGCGCTCTACAAGGCGGGCGACCCGGCCCAGCCCGCCGCCTGGCAGGACCCGGCGGAACTCTCCCGCCATATCGACTTCGCGGCCGCCTACGACCAGGTGCGCGGCCATGCCTACTTCTCCGGCAAGGATGTCGTGACCGACCGGATCGGCGCGATGCAGCACGTGGTCACCGACCACTACCGCAACAGGGTGCGCCCGCCTCGCTGACCCGAGGGCCGGAGGGGGCGCACCGTGCGGTGGCGCGGTCGGGGATGGTCCGCCCGGGGGCCCTACAGGGTCTCCGGGCCCCGGCGACGGACCACGGTGTGCTGGACGACGGCGTCGGGACCTGGCGAAACCAGGTGTTCGTGTCCGTCGTCGGCGCGGACGCGGTAAGGGGGAGCGCCCCCGTCACCGAGCACTTCGACGATCTCTGCGACCTTGTCGGGCTGGCCCACGGTCCTGCCGTGCGTCAGCAGCCGGTCGCCCGGGTGTGCCTCCATCGGGAGTGACCTCCTCACGGGTGGCGGTCCTTGTCGACAAGTCTATGACCCTATGTGCTCGCGCACCGGCCGGACTGCGCCGGGCCCCCGCACGCTGGGTGGCCGCGATGCAGACGAGGACGGCAAGTGCCGCCACCGGAGCGGCCGCGGAGACCTTCTCCCCCAGCAGCAGGAACGACCACACCAGGGTCAGCAGCGGCTGCGCGAGCTGAAGCTGACTGGCCCGTGGAACGCCGATCGCCGCCATGCCGCGGTACCAGACGTACAGACCGACGAAGGCCGACCCCGCAGCCACCCACACCAGGCCGATGATCCCGTGCACGGTCGGCCGCACCGGCTCGAAGCAGAGCGCGACCGCCGCGCCCGCCACCATCGGCGGCGCCGCGAGGATCAGCGCCCAGCCGATCACCTGCCAGCCCGGCATCACCCGGGCCAGCCTGCCGCCCTCCGTGTACCCCGCCGCGCACACCAGCAGCGCGCCGAACAGGTAGAGATCACTGACCGAGAGCGCCCCGCCGCTCTGCTGCACGGTGAAGACGATCACCACGGCCGCCCCGGCCAGCGCCGCGATCCAGAAGGGACGCGGCGGGCGCGTTCCGGTCCGCAGCGACGAGAACACCGCCGTGGTCAGCGGCAGCAGCCCCACCACGACGGCTGCGTGCGACGACGTGGAGGTCTGCAGGGCCAGTGACGTCAGCAGCGGAAAGCCCAGCACGACACCGCCCGCGACGACCGCGAGTCCGCTCCAGTGGCGGCGGTCCGGCACCGGGACCCGTCCCGCGAGCAGCACGCCGCCCGCGATCAGCGCCGCGAGCAGGCTGCGCAGGGTCACCAGTGACCAGGGGCCGAAGCTCTCCAGCCCCCAGACGGTCGACGGAAACGTCAGTGAGAAGGCGACGACGCCGAGCCCGGCGAGAAGAGTGCCGCTTCTGACTGATGTAGGGGCAACCGCTATCGATGCGGAGTGGGTAGCGCTATCCTGTTCTGTCATGCAAGAGCGTAGCAGCGTTGCCGAACTGGCCAGTTCCCTTCGCGGTGAGCTGAACCGCTACTCGGTGGGTGAGAAGCTGCCGTCCAGTCGGGCCCTGGTGGCGCGCTTCGGGGTCAGCCCCGTGACCGTCTCCCGGGCCATCGCGCAGCTCGCCGCCGAAGGGCTCGTCGTCACCCGCCCCGGCTCCGGCGCCTTCCGGGCGCAGCCCCGTACCGACGTGCCCCCGCCCGGAGACACCTCCTGGCAGGAGGTCTCCCTCAGCGGCGACGGCGGCCCCGAGGTCGTGCCCCGCACCGTCGACGCCTCCGGTGTCCTGGTCACGCTCGCCGCGCCGCCCCCTGGCGTCATCGAACTGAACGGCGGCTATCTCTACCCCTCGCTCCAGCCCGAACGGGCCCTCGCCGCCGCTCTCGCCCGGGCCGGCCGGCGCCCCGGAGCCTGGGGCCGGCCCCCCACCGACGGGCTCACCGAGCTGCGCGCCTGGTTCGCCCGAGAGATCGGGCCGTCACTCACCGCCGCCGACGTACTCATCACCGCGGGCGGCCAGAGCGCCCTGGCCACGGCCCTGCGCGCGCTCGCCCCGCCCGGCGCCCCCGTTCTCGTCGAATCGCCCACCTACCCGGGCATGCTGGCGGCCGCCCGCGCCACCGGACTGCGCCCGGTGCCGGTACCGGTCGACGCCGACGGGGTGCGGCCCGAACTGCTCGCAGCCGCCTTCCGGGTCACCGGCGCCCGCGTCTTCGTCTGCCAGCCGCTCTTCCAGAACCCGACCGGCGCGGTCCTCGCCCCGGACCGGCGCAGGGCGGTCGTCCGGATCGCCCGCGAGGCGGGGGCGTTCGTCGTCGAGGACGACTTCGCCCGCCGTCTCGTGCACGACGACGCGGGCCCGCTGCCCGCACCCCTCGCCGCCGACGACCCCGACGGCGTCGTCGTGCACGTCTGCTCGCTGACCAAGGTCACCTCGCCCAGCCTGCGGGTGGGGGCGCTGGCCGCCCGCGGCCCGGTGCTGGAACGGCTGCGGGCCATCCAGGTCGTCGACAGCTTCTTCGTCCCGCGCCCGCTCCAGGAAGCCGCGCTCGAACTGGTCGGTTCCCCGGCCTGGGGCCACCATCTGCGCTCCGTGTCGACGGAGTTGAAGAACCGGCGGACCGCCATGACGGCCGCGCTGCGGCTGGAACTGCCCGACTTCTCGCTCCCGTACGTCCCCGCGGGCGGCGGCAGTCTCTGGCTGCGGCTGCCGGACGCCGAAACCGGTCCGGACGAAGCGGCGCTCGTCTCGGCCGCCCTGCGCGCGGGCGTCGCGATCGCGCCCGGCCGCCCCTACTACTGCGCCGAACCCCCGGCCGCCCAGGTGCGGTTGAGCTTCGCCGCAGTCGCAGGAGCGGGCGAGATCGCCGAGGGCGTAAGGCGGATGCGCATCGCCTGCGACGAACTCTTCGCCGCCCCCGGACCGCAACCGCCTATCCTCCGGACATGACTGACATCCCCCGACAGCGGTATGAGATCTCGTCCGATCCGGCCCGGCTGGACCCGGCCCGGATCCACCACTGGCTCTCCACCGACGCCTACTGGGCTCTCGGCCGCACCCGCGAGAAGCAGGACCTGGCCATCGCCGGATCGCTCAACTTCGGCGCGTACGACACCATTTCCGGCGAACAGGTCGGGTACGCCCGGGTAGTGACCGACCACGTCAGCTTCGCCTGGCTCTGTGATGTGTACGTCGACCGGCCGGCCCGCGGCCAGGGAATCGGCACCCGGCTCGCCGCCGCTGTGCGCGACCACCTCGCCCCGGCCGGCATCCGCAGGCTCACACTCGCCACCGACGACGCCCACGGGGTCTACGAGAAAGTCGGCTTCAAGCCGCTGAGGAACCCCGAGAAGTGGATGTACCTGCGGTTCGACGCCCTTGGAACCGTCTGACCCGGCGCCCTCTTGACCTGGGCGGCGTTTCAGCTCCACGATCTCCGCCATGAGTGTTCGAGTCTCGCTCGTCGCCGCGGCGCGCAGCTCCTCTCGGCTCGCCGAGCGCTTCGACGACGACCGGCCGCTCGACCAGGCCGGCTGGCACGAGGTGCAGCTCGCCGCGCAGGCCCTGGTGCCCCTGGGCGCCGCCGAACTGCGCTACTGCTCACCGACGCCACGCAGCCGCGCCACCGGGGAGGCGCTCGGCTACGCCCCGATGGCCCAGCCGGCTCTGCGCGACTGCGACATGGGCCGCTGGCGTGGCTTGACCCTCTCCGACGTGGCGGCGCGCGAACCGGCCGCGGTGGACGCCTGGCTCGCCGATCCGCGCTCCGCACCGCATGGCGGCGAACCGCTGCTCGCGTTCATCGCACGGATAGGGGGCTGGCTGGACACCCGCCCCGCGCAGGAGGGTGCGATCGTCGCCGTCGCCGAACCGGCCGTCGTCCGGGCCGCTCTGGTCTACGCGCTGAAGGCGCCGCCGTCGACGTACTGGAACGTCGACGTCCGCCCGCTCTCCACGGTCACCCTCACCGGCCTGCCGGGCCGCTGGAGCCTGCGCCTCGAAGCGGGCGCCCGCTGATGTGATGAACCGGCCCCGGCGGGTGCGCGACGTCTTCCCGCCTGTCCGACCAGTCGGTATGTTGCCCGTCATCGACCCCGCATACCCGGCATGCCCGGACGAGGGAGGCTTTCGTGCCGCAGATCCACGGCCACTGCGACGACCGATTCTCAGGCGTGCGCGCCGCATTCGTAGCGAATTTCAGCGAGCGTGACGAACTCGGCGCCGCCGTCACCGTCCTGGTCGACGGCGAACCCGTGGCCGATCTCTGGGGCGGCTGGGCGGACGGCGCCCGCACCCGCCCCTGGGAGCGGGAGACTCTGGTCAACGTCTGGTCCACGAGCAAGGGCCCGACCGCGCTGTGCGCCCACATCCTCGCCGACCGGGGACTGCTCGACTTCGACGCCCCCGTCGCCACGTACTGGCCGGAGTTCGCCGCGGCCGGCAAGGAAGCCGTTCTGGTGCGCCACCTGCTCTCGCACCGTTCGGGCGTGGCCGGACTGCGCGAGCCGCACAGCCTGGCCGACCTGTACGACTGGGACCTGACCACGGCCCGGCTGGCCGCCACCGAGCCCTGGTGGGAACCCGGAACCCGGTCCGGCTACCACGCGCTCTCGTACGGCTTCCTGGTCGGCGAGGTCGTGCGCCGGATCACCGGCCTGCTGCCGGGAGAGTTCCTCCGCCAGGAGGTCACCGGACCGCTCGGCATCGACTTCACCATCGGCCTGCCGGAGAAGGAGGCGGACCGTGTTGCGGAACTCGTCGTCCCGAAGTCCGCCGCGGGCGCCCAGCTGGAGCTGTTCGCCCGGATGGAGCCGGTGGCCGTCGCCTCGCTGCTCAACCCGCCCAGCGGTGCGGCCGCCGCCAACACGCCCGAGTGGCGGGCCGCCGAGATTCCCGCGGCCAACGGCCACGGCACCGCCCGCGCCATTGCCGCGCTGTACGGGATCTTCGCCGGGCGGGGCAGGCTCGGGGACCGGCGGATCCTCTCCGAGGTGGCCGCCGAGCGGGCCAGGGAGGGTCAGGGGAGCTGTCGGGACCTGGTCCTCGGTATCGGCTTCGACCACGACACCGAGATTGCGCTCGGACTGTGGCTGAGCGGCCCCCAGGGTTCGTACGGTCCCAACCCGCGCGCCTTCGGCCACGACGGCGCCGGCGGCTCGTGCGGCCTCGCCGACCCCGAGTCGGGCGTCGCCCTGGGGTACGTCATGAACCGGATGGGCCCGCGGATCGCCGACGACCCGCGCAAGATGGCGCTGATCGAGGCGGTGTACGACGCACTCTGACCCGTCGCCGGACCGGCTTCCCGGCGCTCACCGGCCTCGGTGCGGCCGGGACGCCGGGCATCCGCCATCGGGGGGCGTGCGCCGCGGCGGACCCCCCTGTGTCCGTGAGTGTTCGTCCGTGTTCGTGCGGGATACGGCTCAGGCAAGCTCCGTGGCCTCGTCCTGCAGTCCGGCCCTGATCTGCTCCCGCGTTTCCCGGTCATCCGCATGACCGTGCACCGGCGCGGCCAGATCGCTGGTGGCGCGGACCACTTCCTCCGGCTCGCCGGAGAGGGCAAGGGTGCATTTCGTCTCGCTCGGGAACTCCCGGGAGTCGGCAACCTTTCGCATGAGGCACCTCCTTGCTCCCCTCCACTCTATTGCGGCCGTTCGCGCAGGGGAGGGGAGCGCGGACTCTGCGCGCGAGGGGAGGGCCGGGGAGGGTCATTCCCCCTTGTGTGCGGCGACGGCGAGTGTGACGGCCTCGAGGAGGGCGGTCTCCGCGGCCGCCTTGTCGAGGCCCAGCTCGCTCAGCACGCCGGTGCCGTCCTCGTGCTCCAGCAGGGCGAGCAGGATGTGCTCCGTGCCGATGTAGTTGTGCCCCATCCGCAGGGCCTCCCGGAACGTCAGCTCCAGCACCTTGCGCGACCCGGCGTCGTAAGGGATGAGCTCCGGGACCTCGTTTGCGGCGGGCGGCAGCGAGTCGGCCGCGGCCTGCCGGACGGAGTCCAGCGGGATGCCCTGGGCCTTGATGAACGCCGCGGCGAGTCCTTCCGGCTCGCTGAGCAGCCCCAGCGCCAGGTGCTCGGGCCGGATCTCGTCGTTGCCCGCGGCGCGGGCCTCGTTCTGCGAGGCCATCACGACGTTCCGCGCCCGCGGGGTGAAGCGGCTGAACCCCTGGCTGGGGTCGAGATCGGACGGTTCGCCCGGGTCCTTGGCGACGAAGCGCTTCTGGGCCGCCTGCCGGGTGACGCCCATGCTCTTGCCGATGTCCGTCCAGGAGGCCCCTGAGCGCCGGGCCTGATCGACGAAGTGGCCGATCAGGTGGTCGGCCACGTCACCGAGGTGGTCGGCGGCGATGACCGCGTCCGAGAGCTGCTCGAGCGCGTCGGAATGGACCTTCTTGATGGCCTCGATCAAATCGTCGAGCCGGACCGGATTGGTCATGCGTACGGGATTCGTCATGCGTCAACCTTAGGTTGACAGTCGGACAGTGTCAACCTTCAGTTGACACTTGAAGGGAAAGTGGATGCCACGACGCACAGAGCGCGCCGGACCGGCGGAAAGCCGGTCCGACGCGCTCGGATGCGGGTCGCAATGCGGGGGAGCGGGTGTCGCGTCCGGAGGGGGCCCGGAGCCATGGCGGCGATCCCGGGCCAGGCGCCTCAGGCGCGCCCGCGAGTCCCTCGTACGGTCAGAGGACGCCGCAGTCGGCGATGGTGATCTTCGCCCGGGTCTTGCCGCTCTGCGAGCCGTAGCTCTCGATCTTCTTGACCAGGTCCATGCTCTCCTGGCCGTCGACCTCGCCGAAGACGACGTGCTTGCCGTCCAGCCACGACGTCACGATCGTCGTGATGAAGAACTGGGAGCCGTTGGAGTTCGGGCCCGCGTTCGCCATCGAGAGCAGGCCGGGCTTGTTGTGCGTGAGCTTGAAGTTCTCGTCGGCGAACTTCTCGCCGTAGATGCTCTTGCCGCCCCGGCCGTCGCCGCTGGTGAAGTCGCCGCCCTGGAGCATGAAGTCCGGGATGACGCGGTGGAAGGACGAGCCCTTGTAGCCGAAACCCTTCTCGCCGGTCGCCAGCGCGCGGAAGTTCTCCGTCGTCTTCGGGACCACGTCGTCGAACAGGTTGAAGGTGATCCGCCCGGAGGGCTCGTCATTGATGGTGATGTCGAAAAAAACCTTGGTCGTCATGGTTCCATCCTGACATCCGGCCCGTCGGCCACCAGCAGACGGGGTGGCCCGAGAGCCCGTTCGCCCTGGTGACGCCGGGGCGCCCCGGCGTGGCGGCCCGGTGCGCCGGGACCGACGAGGCGTGAGCGAGCGGCCGAGCTCCCAACGGCAGATCGTGCGCGGGTGCCGGGGACATGGCGCTGCGCTCACACAACGTGCCCGGCGAGTGCGTGGACCGTGATCTGCGCGGACCTCTGCGCCGTCTTCCTCGCCGACGGCACGTCGATGCTCGACGCACGGCCGGCCGTGGCCGTCGTGACCGCGGGAGCGACGAGCCGTACCGGGCGTACGGCGGTGGGTTCCGCACGGTCCCGGCCGGTGTCCACGCGATTCACGTGAACCTCATGGGTGTCCATCCGGACTCCGGGGATGCCGCCGCGGCGGCCGAGGAGGATTCCGGCGGCGTCTTCCGGCGCCGGTGAGACCCGACGGCCGAAGTGTGACCGTCGTCCAGGGGTGACGCCCGGAACCGGACCCTGCCATCCATGACGGTCCGTCAAGCATGCGGCAGAGGAGCGAATACGTGTCCATCATGACAGCTCAGTGGCTGTTTTCGTAGGGCTAACGGCACAGCCGGACAGCCTTGTTCGAGCCGTTCCCCGGCTCGCAGAATCACGGTCATGAATCCCACCCGGAGAGTTGATCAGGACGCCGTGCTGCGCGCACGGACCATGCTGCTCGGATCGGGCGAACTGAGCCTCGTACAGCAGCTCGAGGCGTACCGAGTGCTCGCGGAGGTGAGTCCGCGGGCCTATCTGCCCAAGCTGTGCCGGGCGTTGCTCTCGCGTGGCTACGCAGGCGAGTTCCGGTCCCGGCCGGACATACAGCTGGCCCTGCATGCCGAGGCGGCTTCCGCGGCCCGGCGTATCGACACCGCCGAACCGAAGCGGACCGCACTTCTCGTCGATGCCCTGGACGCGTACCAGCACGCGCTGTACGCCGCAGGCCGGCGGGCGGACGGCCTGGCCGTCTGCGAGGAGATGGCTGCTGCGGGGCGGCGCGGATTCGAGGAGGGTCAGGTGACGAGCCCTGCGCGCGGACACAGTCGGCTGGCCGCAGTGCTGGCGGAGGAGGGGCGCCACCGTGAGGCCGCCGAGATCCACGCGAGCTCCGTCCGGCCGGGGGACCCCGACGACGCCGGCTTCTGGAGCAGGGTCGAGTGGGCGGCCGAACTGGACGCAGCCGGACAGCGCACCGAGGCGCTGGAAGCTTTCGGGAGGCTCGTGGCCCTGACCCGGCGCGACTGCGAGGCGGACGGCACCCCGCCGGCCATCCTGATGTGGGAGCTGGTCCACCACTCCGACATGCTGGACACCGCAGGGCTCAGGTCCGAGGCGGATGCGGCCCGGAAGGAAGCACTCGTCCTCCTCGAAGAACTGGGGCGGACCGGCGAACGCAAGAGCGGGAGCAACGTCCTCCACTGGTGGACCTGCCTGCTCGCCCTCTCGGGCCGTCCGGCGGAGCCGCCGGCGTCCTCGCGGACTCCGGCGCCGCCCTTCGGCTCCCACATCCACCTCTGGTCGCCCGACGTCGTGCATACGTACTTCGAAGGCATCCCGGCCCTCGAAGCGGCGGCGGCCGCCCTGGCCGAACCGGCCAGGACCGACCCGCACCACCGTCTTGCCGAGCTGATCGCCGTACACCGCAGGCTCACCATCCGCACGGCGCTCTTCTGGACGAGGCGCACCGACCGCATCCTGCAACCGCTCCGTCCGGTCTTCGACGAGGGCGTGACGCTCGCGCGCCGGCTGGCCGACCTGCCCGCTGCGGGCCCGGACCTCGGCCGGGACGCCCTGCGCAGGGCCCTGACCGACCGGTCCATGTTCCTCGTCGCCGCGCAGCAGTACGGCGAGGCATACGAGGACTTCCGGGAGGCCACCGGGCTGCTGGACTGAGCGAAGGCCGGTTCAGCCGGCCTCATCCAGCCATGCCGTGTACCAGTCGTAAAAGTCCGGGCCAGGGCTCAGACCACCCCAGTCGGGGTCGTCGCACCACACCTGCCCGGCGCTCTCCCCGGTGACGACCAGGCGGGAGAACATCCCGCATCCCTGCTCCGCGATGACGAGACTGCCCTGCACCGAGTAGCCGGCGCTGCCCGCCCTGCCGGGGCCCGGCCAGGCCCGCGTGTGCGGAAACGGCACGGACAGGAAGCCGGCCAGCCGGCTCTCCTCGCGAGTGCCGTGCACCGCATCCGCCTCGTCCAGCTCCTCGGTGAGTCCGAGTACGCCGTAGTGGGGTCCGGCTCCTCCGTCAGCGACGTCCGTGAGGAAGCTGCGGTAGGAGCCGGGCAACCGGACGCCGTACTCGCGCTCGAGGGCTTGGACCCGCTGTTCCGTCAGGGGAGACCGCAGGCGGTATCCGTGGTGGCCGGCGGCGAAACGCCGACGCCCGGGGTCCTGTTCCGCCAAGGCCGCGATACGGGTCCGTACCCGAGCGCCGTCCCAGAGCCTCCCCGTGCCGACGGCCGCTGGATGCCCCGTCGCGCCCGTCGGCACAAGACCCCCCGTTTCCCGCTCGCCGCCCGGCGGCCGATGTACCTGCCCAGCAGGCGAATCCGTGACCGGCGGCAGCGTACCTCCGACCGCGAGCAGAACTTCGCCCGCGGTCGGTGCGACAGCTGCGGAGAGGGGGAACTTTCACCGGTACCCGGGGCGGGGTTACCGGTCAGCTGTCGTCCGACAGGGCCGTGTGGGCGGCATGGAGGATCTCGTCGGACAGCGGGGAGCCGTGGGTGGCGCGAGCCAGCAGGAGGGCGCCGACCATGGTGGCCAGGCGGGCCAGGCCGTCTTCGTCGTCGGTGGAGAGCCACTCGGCGAACTCGCGCACACCCTCGGTATAGATCTCGCGGGCGGCGTCGCCCGTGTCGCGGGACACATCGGCGGCGAGTGCGGCGGCGGGGCAGCCGCCGGCGGCGTTGTCACGGTGGTGGGCGGACAGGTAGTAGTCGATCAGCGACTGGCGGGCGTCATCCTGCTGTCCGTGGTGCTCGTCGAGCTCCGTGGCGCGGCGTGCAGTCAGTTCGGTGAAGGCGTGCGCGGCCGCCTCGCCGATCAGGGCCTCCTTGGATGCGAACTGTTTGTAGAAGCCGCCCTGGGTCAGTCCGGCCGACTTCATCAGGTCCGCCACGCTGACGCCGGTTCCCTTCTCGCGGAACAGCCGGGACGCCGTGGTGACCACGCGCTCCCGGTTCTCCTGTGCCTGTGCCTGGGAAACGCGGCCCACTGGGCACCCCCTTCGATTGGATGTCGGTTGCAATCTATCCTAGTGCTCTGTTTAGATTATTAGCGAAATCTATTTTCGGCCGCGGCCCGCGCGACGAGTGGCTGCCGCGACCGGCACAAGGGGAATCATGGAACTGAAGGACTCTGTAGCCGTCGTCACCGGCGCCAACCGGGGCCTGGGACGCCGGCTGACCACGCAGCTCCTCGAGCGCGGCGCGAAGGTGTACGCGGCGACGCGCCGTCCGCAGAGCGTGAACGTGGACGGGGCGGTACCGCTGCACCTGGACCTGACCGACGCCGCGTCCATCGAGGCCGCGGCACGCATCGCGTCGGATGCGACGGTGCTGGTCAACAACGCCGGAATCTTCACCCCCACCGCGCTGATCGCCGGAGAGGAGGAGGCGGTCCGGCTCGAGATGGAGACGAATTACTTCGGCCCGCTCGCGGTGACCCGGGCCTTCGCGCCGGTGATCGAGGCCAACGGCGGCGGCGCCGTACTCAACGTGCTGTCGGTCCTGTCCTGGCTGCACCTGCCCGCGTCCGGGGCCTACTCCGCGGCCAAGGCGGCCTCCTGGGCGCTGACCGGCGCGGTCCGCCAGGAACTGGCTCCGCGCGGCATCACCGTGTCCGGACTGTACGTCGGCTTCATGGACACCGACATGGCCGCCCAGGTCCCCGCCGACCAGAAGACCGACCCGGCATCGGTGGCCGAGCAGGCCCTGGACGGGCTGGCGAAGGGGCTCCCCGAGATCCTCGCCGACGAGGTCAGCCGCCAGATCAAGCAGAGCCTGGCCGCGCCGCCCGCCGCCTGACGCGGCATGGTCCCGCGTCCAGACGGCCTCACGGCCCACCACCTACAGGAACACCGGAGTTACTTGATGACACCCACCGTCGGCCCTGCCTCGGCCCGCACCCAGGAGACAGCCGCACCGTCCGGCCCCGTTCCCGCAGAGGCGTCGGCGCCACGCCGCCAGGGCCCGGGGAAACGGCCGCCGTTGCGGACTTGGCTGCAGCCCGCGCTGATCGCCCTGGTCATCGTCTCGGCCTTCATCGGCTGCTACGTCGGGCTGCAGCGCGATCCGAAGCCGCACCAGCTGCCGGTGGCGGTCGTGGGCAGCGCCCTCGCGCACGAGATCGAACAGTCGCTCGGCGACAGCGTCGACGTGCACCCGGTGGCGAATGCGGCCACGGCCCGCCATGCCGTGGAAGGACACGACGTGGTGGCCGCGCTGAGTTCCGACGGCGCAGACCGGCTGAATCTGGAGGTCGCCGGAGCGACCGGCAAGTCCACCACGGGCGCGGTCGAGAGCGTGGTGTCCGCGTACGCCGCCGGATCCGGCCGGCACGTCACCACGACGGACGTGGTGCCGCTCGCTCACTTCGACGCGCGAGGTCTCGCCGGGTTCTACGTGTCGTTCGGCGTCACGCTCGCCGGATTCGTCCTGGCCCAGAACGCGCTCGGCATGGCGAACCTACTGCACCTGCGGCACCGGTTCTGGCTGCTCACAGGCGTCTCGGTGGCGATCGGCACGGTCGCGGCGACCATTGCGGGTCCCGTCCTGGACGCGGTGCCTGCCCCGTTCCTCCCCCTGGCGGCCACCCTCGCGCTGCTGGCGGCCGCAGCGGCGTTCACCACCAAGCTGCTGGGCACCTACCTCGGCCCCGTCGGAGTCCCGGTGGCGACGCTGCTCCTGCTCACGGTGGGCAACTCCACCAGCGGCGCCACCATCAGCTCCGACCTGCTCCCGGCCGTGGCCCGAGCCGTCTCCGCACTGCTGCCGCCCGGCGCGGCGGTGCGGGCGGTGAGCGATCTGAGCTACTTCGACGGCGCCCACGCAGGACTGCCGCTCCTCACCCTCGCCCTCTGGGCCGTGTTGTCCGCACTCCTCGTGGCCGTCAAGTCCCGGCTGCGCCCCGCCCGGTCCATCACACCTGCCTAATGGGATTCATCGGGCCGTGAGAGAGACTACGGTCCGTAGCCGCCAGCAGGTGAGCACTCTCCATGCCGGAGCCATTCGAGCTCTGTGGTCAGACCGTGCCCCTGCTGGTCGGCCGGGAGGCCTGACTGCTGATGGGATGGCGTGCCCGCCGGGCGGTTGGGCGTGAGCACTGGATCCATTAGGGCGCGAGCCGTGCCTTCCGTCGGCTGCAGGCAAGTACCGGACGAGGGCAAGGAGTTGAGTGTTGTTGCTGTTCATAGGCGATGACTGGGCCGAGGACCACCACGATGTCGAGCTGCAGGACGAGACAGGCCGGAAACTGGCCTCAGCCCAGCTGCCCGAGGGTGTGGAGGGCATCGCCAAGCTGCACACGCTTATAGCCCGGCACGGCGGCGAGGACCTGGAGTCCGAGAAGGTAGCGGTCGGGATCGAGACCGACCGCGGCCCTTGGGTGCAGGCGCTGATCGCAGCCGGCTACCGCGTCTACGCGATCAACCCGCGCCAGGCCGCGCGGTTCAAGGAACGGTACGGCACCTCCGGGGCCAAGAGCGACAAGGGCGACGCACACGCGCTCGCCGATATGGTCCGCATCGACGGCCCCCAGCTGCGACCCGTCGCAGGCGACAGCGACCAAGCCCAGGCCGTCCGCGTGGTCGCCCGCGCCCACCAGACCCTGATCTGGGAACGCACCCGCACCTTCCAGCGGCTGCGCAACACACTGCGCGAGTACTTCCCGGGCGCGCTGACTGCCTACGCGTCCCTGGAGCTGACCAGCACCGATGCCCTGGAACTGCTGGTCAAGGCGCCCACCCCGGAGCAGGCGGCGAAGCTCACGAAGCCGCAGATCACCGCGGTCCTGGCCCGGCACCGACGCCACCACCGCGACCAGAAGGCCGGCGCGATCCAGGCCGCACTCCGCGAGCCCCAGCTCGGCGTCGCCACCCCGGTCGCGGCCGCCTACGGCGCCGCCGCGACCGCGCACGCCAGGCTCCTGATCGCCCTGAACGAGCAGATAGCCATGATGGAAGAGCAGGTGAGCGCGCATTTTCGTGAGCACCCGGACGCTGAGATCTACCTGTCGATGCCCGGCATCGGCGCGATCACCGGCGCCCGGGTGCTGGCCGAGTTCGGGGACGACCCCACCCGCTATGCCTCCGCGAAGGCCCGCAAGAACTACGCCGGCACCAGCCCGATCACCCGTGCCTCCGGCCGAACACACGCCGTTCAGGCCCGCTACGCACGCAACAACCGCCTCGCTGACGCCCTGCACCGGCAGGCGTTCTCGGCGCTGAACACCTCGCCCGGAGCCCGGCGCTACTACGACAAACAGCGCGCCCGCGACGCGGGCTACAACCCCGCCCTGCGTCAGCTCGGCAACCGCCTCGTCGGCATCCTCCACGGATGCCTCAAGACACGCACCCCCTACGACGAGTCCACCGGGTGGTCACACCACGCGACCCTCTCGGCCACCACTTGACACCAAAACGGCATGGGATGTCTGACCCGGCGAGCCCGCTCCCGTCCGGCGCGTCCCCGCCCGGTGGGAGCGCGCCGGGCGCACCGCGATGTCGCCATGGGCCTGCCCTGGGTCCTGGGCCGTCCGGGCCGCCGTCCGGCTCATGACGCGATGCGCCGCCGCGCGTCTGCCTGCCGCTCGAATCCTGGATCCGCCCCAGGCGGATTACCGCTCAGCGTGCGGTGCGGCGCAGCCGGTGGCGGACCGCGCGTTGGGCGACCGGCCCGAGTTCCTCCAGCGCGGTGACGAACACGGCAAGCTGGGCCAGCGCGTCGAGGGCGCGCCCGGCGCCCTCCCGGTCGACACCCTCGTACAGCTCCAGGCCGACGAAAGAGGCGGCGAGGGCACGGGCCAGGCCCGCGGAGTCGGTGAACTCGGCGATCGGCGTACCGGTCAGCACCCGACGCAGAACCCCCTCGATCTCGTCCATCCACAGTTCGAGTCCGGCGGCGGTGGCGGGCGCGAGCCGCGGCTGCGTCTGGGCGCCGGCGAGCAGCTGGCCCAGGAAGGCGACATGGCCGGCCTCCCGCTCCTCGATGTGCATCTCACGGCCGAAGGTGAGGAGTTCGGCGAGGCTGGAAATGCTGTGGAGCCGGTCGCGGTAGCGGGCCACGCGCTGCTCGGCGCCGTGGCGGCAGGCGGCGGCAAGGAGCTCGTCGACCGAGCCGAAGTGATAGAAGACCAAGGCCTGGTTGACACCGGCGGCGGCGGCGATGGAGCGGGCGGACGTCTTGGCGATGCCCTGCTCGGCGAGCGTACGCAAGGCTCCCTCCAGCAGTTTGGCCTTGGTGTCCGCGCTCATACGCGTATCTCCTCACGTACCGGGCGCAGCCCGGCGCGCACCCCGTGGGAGCGTATGTCGGTGTACTCGGCGGTGAACGACCCGTCGTACCCGAAGAGCGGGCCGAAGCGCCGATTGGTCACCCGTACTCGGATGCGGAAGCACCCGGCCGCGTCGTCGTACGACTCGTGCACCTCCGCGTCGCCGCCGAGGAACCCGGGCACGCGCACGTCCACCGGGCCTTCCCGGAAGCGGTGTTCCCCGGACCGGATGAGCAGCGACCCGTCGGGCCGGGCGGTCGGATGCAGATCGCTGGCCAAGTGCTGGTGGGTGCCGAGGTAGTCGAGGACACAGTTGCGCTCAGGACTGTGAATCATCGTGGCGTCGAACCGCCGTGTCCCGCCGGGCAGCGCGAACGTCCGCACGAAGGTGACGGTCTCCCGGCCGTACGAGTCGAGGTAGGGAACGTTCTCGATGGTGAACGGGACGTGGCGGCCGGTGCGCGGGACGAGGATGTTGCGGCTCGCGCCGAGGGCGAGGAACGGCTTGACGAAGGCCCGCCCGTGCCAGATCCGCTTCATCACCCCACGGCCCACGCACGCCTCGCCGCTGTCGAGACCGACCGAGAAGCGCCGCTGCAGATGAGGGTGGAGCCGGTCGAAGTCGTCCCCCATGACGCGGCGGAAGATCGAGGTCATGGGAGCTCCAAGGTGGTGAGAAGACCGGGCACGGTGCTGCGCGCGGGCGGGGTGCGCAGACAACGCCGCGCGGCGGGTGTACCGGCGAAGGGCGGGGCAAGCAGTGCGACCGCGGCGAGCGCGAAGGCCCCGAGGGCGATCGCCGGCCCGACGACACCGCCGAGCAGGTCCGGGCCGTCTCCCGTCATGGCCGTCAGGGGCGGCGTGTCACCCGGTCCGGTCGGGCGGATCAGCCACAGACAGACGGTCGCCGCTGTGGCGACGGCCAGGGCCCTGGCCGTCAGTTCGAGTACCGCGTGGGCCAGAGAGCGCGCCGGGCTGATCCCGCGTTCGCACCACAGGCGCAACCGGTCGAAGGACCACGCGGTCGCCCAGCCCATCAGCGGCCGGAACACCAGCCGGTCGGCGAGGGCGCCGAAGCGCCCCCAGCGCGGTCGGTAGTGGTATCCGGTCAGGAAGCGGACGCCGTCGGCCACGGGGACATAGCGCCAGTAGCCGCTGCCCCTCGCGAGGAGCGAGAGCGGGTGCGGCGAGGCGAACCGGAGCGCGGAGACCCGCTCGCCGCCGGCCTGGTGGCGCTCCCCCGCGGAGACACCGGTGCCGGCGACGGTCAGGAAGGGCAGTACGCGGGTGGCGTACCGGAAGCGCTGCGGCTCGCCCGGTGCGCACGGGAGGTGGTCGATCTCGGTGAACCGCAGATCCCACCGCCGGTGCTGGGCCGGGTCCTGGGTCCGCTGCCAGAGCGTCTCCAGGTCCACGCGCAGGTGTGCCTCGACGTAGATCCCCACAATCCCCCCTTGAGCGACTGCTCAACGCGAACATACGCGTGTTTGAGCAGTCGCTCAATACGGGGTGCCGAAAAAAATCCCGGCTGTGGCGGGCCGGGATTTTTCAGCGGCCGTCGGGCCGAGTGACGCGCAGTCGCCCCCCTTCCCGGTCCGGCACGGCGCGTCGCGGCTGTGGTGCGATGCGTGCTGCGGTTTCGTCCGACTCGGCCGAGACGGGGGAGGAGCAGGCGGACATGACGTCCGATGCCTGTGACCGAATCCGGCGGGAGGTACTGGGCAGCCGGTCTCCGGCGGTGAGTACCGCCCGGGGTCCGTTCAGCGACTGGCGAGGAGCGTGAGCGTGTCGATCACGCGGTTCGAGAAGCCCCACTCGTTGTCGTACCAGGCCACCACCTTGATGTGGCGGCCTTCGACGCGGGTGAGGGCGGAGTCGAAGATCGACGAGGCCGGATTGCCCGTGATGTCGGAAGACACGAGCGGGTCGTCCGAGTACTCGAGCACGCCGGCCAGCGGCCCCTGCGCTGCAGCGCGGTACGCCGCCAGTACGTCGTCGCGCGTCACGTCGCGGGCAACGCTCGTATTGAGCTCGACGATCGAGCCCACCGGAACCGGCACGCGGATCGAGTCGCCCGACAGCTTGCCCTCGAGGTTCGGCAGCACGAGGCCTATCGCCTTGGCGGCGCCCGTCGTGGTCGGCACGATATTGACCGCGGCGTTGCGGGCGCGGCGGGCGTCGCGGTGCGGACCGTCCTGCAGGTTCTGCTCCTGCGTGTAGGCGTGCACCGTCGTCATGAAGCCGTGCTCGATGCCGGCGAGTTCGTCGAGTACCGCGGCGAGCGGCGCAAGGGCGTTGGTCGTGCACGACGCGTTCGAGACGATCGTGTGCAGGTCGGGGTCGTACGCGTCGTTGTTGACCCCGTACGCGAGGGTGACGTCGGCGCCGTCCGACGGCGCACTGACGAGCACCTTCTTCGCGCCCGCGTCGAGGTGGGCGCGGGCGGCCGCAGCCGACGTGAAGCGGCCCGTCGCCTCGAGCACGATGTCGACGCCGAGTTCGGCCCACGGCAGCTGCTTCGGTTCCCGCTCGGCGAGCACCGTGATGCGACGGCCGTCGACGACGAGGGTGTTCCCGTCGACGGTCACCGGGCGGCCGAGCCGGCCGGCCGTGCTGTCGAAGGCGAGCAGCCGCGCGAGAGTGGCGGGCTCCGTGAGGTCGTTGACGGCGACGATCTCGAGGTCGCTGTCGCGTGCGAGCAATGCGCGCAGCACATTGCGTCCGATGCGGCCGAATCCGTTGATGGCGATGCGAGTCATGAGCGATGTCCCTTCGGTTCGCCACTAGATTCGCGCCCGGAATCCTCCCGCGACAGCGGCGTGAACGCCACGGTCCAAAAGGATCTCGCCACGCGAGGGCGGGCTATTCGCCCTGGGTGAAGGTGCGCCGGTACTCGCTCGGGGTGGTGCCGAGAATGCGCTGGAAGTGCAACCGCAGATTCGCACCCGTGCCGAGACCGACGTCGGCGGCGATCTGCTCGACGCTCCGCTCCGAACGCTCGAGCAGCTCACGGGCCACGTCGATCCGGGCCCGCATGACCCATTGCATCGGCGTGTACCCCGTGTCCTCGACAAAGCGTCGCGAGAACGTGCGGGGCGACACCGCCGCATGCTGGGCGAGCACATCGAGGGTGAGGGGCTCGGCGAGCCGGTGCAGCACCCACTCGCGGGTGACGGCGAACCGCTCGCCGAGCGGCTCGGGCACGCTGCGCGGCACATACTGCGCTTGGCCGCCACTGCGGTAGGGGGCCGCGACCAGGCGCCGGGCCGCGTAGTTCGACGCGGCCACGCCGAGGTCACGGCGGAGAATGTGCAGGCACAGGTCGATGCCCGAGGCGGCGCCGGCCGACGTCAGCACGCTGCCCTCGTCGACGAACAGGACGTTCTCGTCGACCTGGACGAGCGGATGCTTCGCCACGAGCGCCCGCGTGTAATGCCAGTGGGTCGTGGCGCGCTTGCCGTCGAGCAGGCCCGTGGCGGCGAGCGCGAACGCGCCCGTCGAGATGGCGGCGAGCCGCGCCCCCCTGTCGTGGGCGGCGATCAGCGCGTCGATCACGGCCTGCGGCGGGTCGTCGCGGTCCGGGAACCGGTAGCCGGGGACGAAGACGATGTCGGCCCACACAAGCGCGTCGAGCCCGTGGGTGACGTGGTACGACAGGCCGTCGCCGCCGGTCACGAGGCCGGGTGCCGCGCCGCACACCCGCACCTCGTACGGCATGCTCGCGCGGGTCGTGAAGACCTGCGCAGGAATGCCGACATCGAGCGGCTTCGCACCCTCGAGCACAAGGACGGCGACGCGATGCAGGCGGGAGGCTGACACGGAAAAGAGGGTACGCGGGGAGCGCGCGCGGCTGCGTCCGCCGTGACCCCGGGGCCGAGGCCCTGCTCCCCGAGCACAGGAAATCCCCGTTCCGCAATTGCGGAACGGGGATTACCTCACGTATATTGAGTGGTTCTGTGTACCCACAGAAAAAGCCCCTCACCCGGGGCCACTAGAAACACCATATCCGGCAGGGAGCGATTTTGTCAACTCGCGAAAACGTCGAATTGCAGAAGGAGCAGGAATTCATCGACCGGGTCTACGACCGTGTCGACACACTGCGCGGGGTCACCGCGCAGCATGTCGAGGAGGCGTTGACCCCGGTGGGGAACGGCCTGCAGGCCCGTCTCGAACGCGATGTGCTTGTCGCCGAGCGCTCCGGTCTGCTGGCAGCCCTGAACGCGGTGGACGGCTCGCTGTGCTTCGGCCGCATCGACCTCCGCGACGGTGCCGCGCACCATATCGGCCGTATCGGAATTCGTGAGGACGACACCGCACACACTCCTCTGCTGATCGACTGGCGGGCACCGGTCGCCCGGCCCTTCTATCTCGCCACCGGACATACGCCCATGGGGCTGCGCCGGCGCAGGCACATCACCACCGAGGGCCGCACGGTGACCGAGCTGCACGACGAGATCCTCGATCTCGGCGACCGCGAACGCACCGGTTTCGAGGACCCGAGCGGCGACGCCGTGCTGCTCGCCGCGCTCGGCTCGGCCCGCACCGGTCGCATGGGCGACATCGTGCGGACCATCCAGGCGGAGCAGGACCGCATCATCCGTGCTCCGCACCGTGGTGTCCTCGTCGTCGAGGGTGGCCCCGGCACCGGCAAGACGGCGGTCGCGCTGCACCGTGCGGCCTTCCTGCTGTACGAGCACCGTGAGCTACTGGCCAAGCGCGCGGTGCTGGTGGTGGGCCCCAATGCGGCCTTCCTGCGCTACATCGGCGAGGTGCTGCCCGCCCTCGGCGAGACCGGCGTCATGCTGGCCACGCAGGCCGAGCTCTTCCCCGGTGTCCACGCCCGCGGCACCGATACCGCCCGCGCGGCAGCCGTCAAGGGCGGCGCGGGGATGGCGGAGGCGCTCGCCCTCGCCGTAAGCGACCGGCAGGGGCTGCCCGAGCCCGGCGCGCCGATGGTCATCCCGCACGACGACGGGGAACTCGTCCTGGACTGGGAGATCGCCTACCAGGCCAGGCAGGCGGCCCGTGAGACCCGTCTGCCGCACAACCTCGCCCGTCCGTACTTCGCGTTCCACGTCGTCGACGCCCTCACCGCACAGCTCACCGAACGCATCGGCGCGGACCCGTACGGCGGCCCGAACTTCCTCGGTGCGGACGACATCGCCCAGCTCGGCAAGAGCGTCGCCGCGAGCGAGGCGGTGCATGCGGCCGTCGGAGAGCTGTGGCCGCTGCTCACCCCCGAGGAGTTCCTCGCCGGTTATCTGGCCGAACCGGTGTACGTACCGCAGGAGGACGCCGAGGCCATCCGGCGCGTTCCCGGTGACGGGGAGTGGACCCCGGCCGATGTGCCGCTCCTCGACGAGGCGGCCGAGCTGCTCGGGGCCGACGACAGTGCCGAGCGGGCCGCCGCCGAGGCCGAGCGCCAGGAGCGGGTCGCCTATGCGCAGGGCGTCCTGGAACTGTCCCGGGGTTCGGAGACGTACGAGTTCGAGGACGAGGAGTCCGAGCGCCTGGCCGCCCACGACATCATCGACGCCGAGCGGATGGCCGAGCGGCAGGAGGAGGCCGATCACCGGAGCGCGGCCGAGCGGGCCGCCGCCGACCGGACCTGGGCGTTCGGGCACATCATCGTCGACGAGGCGCAGGAACTGTCACCAATGGCGTGGCGGCTGCTGATGCGCCGGTCACCGACCCGCTCGCTGACCCTGGTCGGCGATCCGGCGCAGACCTCCGAGGAGGCGGGCGTCGGTTCGTGGGAGAGGATCCTGGAGCCGTACGTCGGTGACCGTTTCGAGCATGTGAGGCTGGGGGTCAACTACCGTACGCCCGCGGAGATCATGGAGCTGGCCGCGAGGGTCGTACGGGCCCAGGACCCCTCGTTCGAGCCGCCCGGGTCGGTGCGGTCCACCGGTGAGACGCCGTGGACGCGGGATGCCGGTGCGGATCTGGCGGGCGCGGTGGCGCGGGCCGTCGCGGAGCTGACGCCCGAGGAGGGGCGCCTCGCAGTGATCGCACCGCGTGCGCTGCACGAGGAGATCGCGGCCCCGCTCGACGGAGTCACGGCCGGCGCCGAACCCGACCTCACCCGTCCCGTGGTTCTGCTCGGCCCGCGTGAGGCCAAGGGGCTCGAATTCGACCATGTCCTGGTCGTGGAACCGGGGCGGTTCGGAGCCAGTGACCTGTACGTGGCGCTGACCCGGGCGACGCAGCGCCTGGGCATCGTCCACCGGGAGGAACTGCCCGAGGCGCTGCGCTGACCGGTGCGGCGGCGGGCGCCCCGACCGGTGAGACCGAGCACCGTGCCCGGCCGGACCGGCCGAGTGCGGTGCTCGGCAACCGGCATCCCCCGTCGCACGGTTGACGAGGCGGTTCGGCGTGCGAGCCCGGCACGCCGCCGGACTGCTCAAGTCACGGCAGGCGTTCGTCCCGGACATACCGTGTCGTCATGGTGCACGCCGGTGGTACCCAGGCCGAGCGGCCGGACGGGCCTGCGGCTTCGGGCCGGTCCCTGGCACCGCTTCTCGCGGTCTGCGCGGGCTACTTCATGGTCATCCTGGACGTGACCGTCATCAACGTCGCCGTTCCGGTGGTGGGACGGGAACTGTCTGCGTCGCTCACCGGGATCCAATGGATCACGGACGGCTACACCCTGGTCTTCGCCGGCCTGCTGCTCACCGGCGGCGCACTGGGGGACCGGTTGGGCAACCGCCGGCTCTTCTGTACCGGGGTGGTGGTGTTCATCGTCGCCTCGGTCGGCTGCGGACTGGCACGGAGCGCCGGGATCCTGGTCACCGCCCGGCTGCTGGAAGGACTCGGCGCGGCACTGATCGTGCCCGGCTCCCTCGCCCTCCTCCAACAGGCCTATCCCTCACCTGCCGAGCGCTCCCGGGCCTTCGGCCTGTGGGGGTCCATGGCCGGCATCGCAGCTTCCGCCGGGCCCCTTCTGGGCGGCCTCCTGGTCTCCACCGTGGGCTGGCGCTGGGTGTTCTTCATCAACCTGCCCGTCGGATGTGCCTGCCTGTTGCTGACGCTGCGCCATGTACCGGCGTCGGCGCGTCGCGCTGACCGCCCCGTGGACTGGCCGGCCCAGTGCGCCCTGATCGCGATGGTGGCCCTGCTGATCTCCGTCCTCAACGAAGCCGGGCGGCGTGGCTGGACGGACCCGCTGATCCTCGCCGGCGCCGGTCTGTGCCTGCTGGCAGCCGTCGCGTTCGTCCTTCGCGAGCGCCTGGCCCGCAACCCCGTGCTGCCCCTGCGACTGCTGCGCTCACGCCCGATGAGCGGGGGATCGGCCATCGGCCTGCTGTTCAACTTCGCCTTCTACGGCATGATCTTCACCGCCAGCCTGTACTTCCAGCACCACCGCGGCCTGAGCGCGCTGCGCACCGGGGTCGCCCTCTTCCCGGCCGTGGCGATGACGATGTTCGCCTCCGTCCTGTCCGGGCGACTGGCCCGCCGCACCGGACACCGTCCGCTCGTGGTCACGGGCATGTTCGTGGGAGCGGCAGGTCTGGCCGGCTGGGCCGCCGCAGGACGTAACCCGGACTACCTGCTCCTCGTGGCGCCGATGATGGCTGCGGGCTTCGGCACGTCCTTCGCCCTCACCGGATCGACGGCCACCGTGATGTCGGCCGCGCCGGACACGTACTCCGGCACCGCCTCAGCCCTGTTCAACACCGCCCGGCAGATCGGCAGCGCCGCAGGCGTCGCGCTGGGAGGCTCGCTGCTGGCTTCCGCAGCCAGTTTCACCACCGGGCTGCGCACCGGCATGGCCGTCGGCGCGGCCGCGTACCTGACGGCCGCCGCCCTCGCGCTCTTCTGCATCCCACGGAAGCACCCCGCGACGTCGCCGGCTGAATGACGACGGGCCAGGGCAGGCATGCCGGACGTGATGTCCGCTGCCGGTGTGATCCAGCGATTCGGCCGGCCCGTCGGCGCTCGACTCCGCCCCGCCGTGGTCGGGCCGGTCCGGTGACGCGGCCCTCGGCCGGGATCGGTGTTCTTCGCGGGGGGCTTCGAGCCGACGGGGTAGGGCACCGTGCCGCGCCGAACCCGGCCGGAGACGGGCCCCGCCCTTGCGAGCCACGACTGCGCGCTCAGCCGACGGCAGCGCCGAACCATCTGGGCAGATGACCGAGCAGATCCTGCTGGTCTTCCCCGACCCACGCCACGTGGCCGTCCGGCCGCAGCAGCGCCGCGGGCACGTCCTGTTCCTCGCTGACGTCGACGACGTGGTCGACCCGGTCCGCCCAGCCCGCCACCGAGAGCCGACCGGTCCGGTCGAGCAGCAGTCCGCGGCCGCCGTGCATCAGCTCGTAGAGGCGACCCCGCTTCAGCTTCACGTCCCGCAGCCGCCGGCCGAGCAGTTCGTGGCCCTCGCCGAAGTCGTAGCGGACCCCGACCGCGGTGATGATCCCGGTCACGTACCGGTTCACCTCCTCGAAGTCCATCAGCTTCGAGAACAGCTCCCGCAGCGCTGTCGCACCCGGATCGGTCCCCATCAGCGCGATCTGCGCGCGGGTGTTGTCCAGCACGCGGGCGCCCACCGGGTGCCGTTCGGCGTGGTAGCTGTCGAGCAGCCCCTCCGGTGCCCAGCCGTCGACCGCGGCGGCCAGTTTCCAGCCGAGGTTGAACGCGTCCTGCACGCCGAGGTTGAGCCCCTGCCCGCCGGTCGGCGGGTGAATGTGTGCCGCGTCGCCGGCCAGCAGCACCCGGCCGACCCGGTAGCGCTCGGCCTGCCGGGTGGCATCGCCGAACCGGGACAGCCAGCGCGGCGAGTGCACGCCGAAGTCGGTGCCCGCGGTGGCCCGCAGCTGCCGCTTGAACTCCTCGAGGGTCGTCGGGGCCGTGCGGTCCTCGGACACCCCCTCGGCGGGCACGACGAGGCGGTACGTCCCTTCTCCGAGGGAGGCGGCGCCGAAACGCAGTTGGGTCCTGCGGACTTCCTCGACGACGGCGGCAACCGTCGCCGGATCCTCGGTCAGCTCCATCTCGCCCAGCAGCGTCTCGACCGTGGCCGGCTCGCCGGGGAAGCCGACGCCGAGTTGCCTGCGCACCGTGCTGCGGCCGCCGTCGCAGGCGACGAGGTAGCGCGAGCGCAGCTGCGTGCCGTCCGCCAGCTCGACGGTCACCCCGCCCTCGTCCTGGCTCAGCCCGACCACTTCGCAGCCGCGCCGGATCTCGGTACCGAGCTCGAGGGCACGCTCGTTGAGCAGCTGCTCGGTGACCGGCTGGGAGGCGGCGACGCCGTACGGGTGAGCCGTGTCCAGCCGGTCGGGCCACGACTTCAGGATGCCGCCGAAGAGACCGCCGACCTGGAACTTCTCACTGACCGCGAGGAACCGGTCCAGCAGACCTCGCTGATCCATCATCTCGACGCTGCGCGCGTGCAGCCCCTGTCCGCGGGACTCCTTGGTCGGCTCGGTCAGCTTCTCCAGCACGACCGTGTGCACACCGTGCAGCCGCAACTCGCCGGCCAGCATCAGGCCGGTCGGTCCGCCGCCGACCACGATCACGTCAATCATGAAAACGCCCATTCAACGAGATTGGATTTCGGCCGGCTGCTCTCTGCATTCCGGTGGCGCGCACACCTGCACCTGCGCGCCGAGTCCCCGCAATTGCACCGCGATTCCCGCCGGCGGTTCGACCTTCCGCGAGACCTGAGCATCGCCAGAGGTGTGCGTACTTCGCTCATCCCTGATTTCCGCAGGTTCTGGCTTCGGCTGGAGATTCTGCAACACGACCCCGGCCTTGCCGCAAGGCCCCCTGTGCGCTATATCTTGATAGTGGCAAGGAGTGGGCAACCTCCTTGCCTTTGTTTTTTGTCGTCCGCTGTAGACGTTCTTTCTTCGCCTCTTCGCCTCTTTGGCAAGGCAGATCAGAACGTCGTCGAGAGCGTGGCCGTTCTCGTGGATCGATCGCCGCGCGAGCGCTGGGCACAATGGGCTGAATCGATCGCGGAGTCCGGGCCGGAGCACGAACTTCTCGCGGCAGGACCGGGCTGATGTGTTCGCCCCACTCGATCACCGCTCACCCATGGTCGTCCGGAACCTGGACGGGCCGGAGGGCGCCCCGGTGACGGGGCCTCAGGTGCCGGCTGCGCGCGACAGCCCCGCCCGCCGCCCGAGCTCTCACCTCGCTCGGCCGGTGTCGCGGCCTCCGGCGACTGCGTGGCCCGGCTGTGCACACGGCGTGCCCGGCCGCCATCGGATCTGATCGGCTCGTGGCGAGGCGCCCCCCGTCGTACGGTGGAAGCAGCAGGTGGCGCGCCTCCGCAGCACTCTGCGGTGGTGTCCGTCTCGCCACGGGCGGCGCACCATTCTGCGGCCGTTCCCATCGGCCGCCCCGGGGCCGGATGCAGTGAGCGGCTCCCCAACGCTTCTCACCGGAGGGGAACCGTCCTGCGTGCCATCCTGACGTGCGAGTTCAAGGAAGCCGGGATCGGTACGAACGGCCAGTACGCCGTCGAGCTCCCGTCAGGTCGAGGCGGCCGCGCCGCTGCTTAAGCACCGTAGGAGAGGAGAAGCCCTCGTCGAGCACCGCTCGGCGCCGTTCCCACACGGTTCGGGCACCGCCGTGGCCGGGCCGCGTGACAATCCCGGAAAGCAGGTGCGTCCCATGCGCACGTCGACCCGCGTCGCCGGTGTCCTCACCGGCCTGACCCTCATGCTCGGCGCCACAGCTCTCGCCACCCCTGCCGCCCAGGCGGACATCCCCGCCTGCACGAACATGGCCGCCCAGTCGGGTGTCGGCGTCACCGACGCCGTCACGACGGCGTGCCACCGTGGCGTGAGCGGCGACCTGCAGGGCTGTGTGAACGGGCTGACCGCGGCCGGAGTGCCGGGCGGCGCTGCGAACGGCGCCTGCCGATTGGCAGCCCACGAACCCCGATAGGCCCGCCCGTCACGGTCAGCGCCGGGCGGCGCACGAACGTCGGGCCTGCGCCCGGCGGATCGCCGCCGGATCCGGGCCCGACGGCACGTGCCCGTCCAACCATGAGTGCCGTGTGAGAAGAGGAGTCCGTCGGAGTCGGGTGTCGCAGGACCGCGTCCGGGGGTCAGCCTCCGCGTTCATGGCGCGGATGCCCCGTAGATCGATGCCGCACGACTATAATGGACTACTCAGTCCATTATAAGGAGGTGGGTCGTGCCGGGGGAGCTGACGGCGAAGGGGAAGGCGACGCGGAGCCGGATCGTCGAGGGGGCCGCGGCGGTGCTGCGGGAGAAAGGTGTCGCCTCGGCGACGCTGGACGACATCATGGCGCGGACAAGCACCAGCAAGAGCCAGCTGTTCCACTACTTTCCAGCAGGCAAGGACGAACTGCTCGTCGCGGTGGCCCAGTTCGAGGCGGACCAGGTCCTGGAGGACCAGCAACCCTATCTGGGTCGCCTCGACTCGTGGGAGGCTTGGGAGCAGTGGCGGGACGTGGTGGTCAAGCGCTACGAAGCGCAGGGGGACCAGTGTCCGCTCGGGTCGCTGTTCCTTCAGGTTGGGCGTTCGACTCCCGGGGCGCGGGCGATCGTGATCGAGCTGCTGCGCCGCTGGGAGGAGAGCCTCGCGGTGGGCATCCGGGCGCTGCAAGCGGCCGGCACGCTTCCCGCCGAGCTCGATGTCGACGCGAGGGCCGCGGCGCTTCTGGCCGGGATTCAAGGAGGCGTGTCGATCCTGCTGTCGACGGGCCGGTCCACGCACCTGCGCGCTGCTCTCGATCAAGGGATCGCGGACCTGCGCCGCGCAGGCCGCGCCGTGGCGTGACCTGCGCGGTGGTTGTGCACGGGTGGGGGCGGCTTCACAGAAACCACCCGCCTCCGGGGGCGGTGTCATGCGTCAACCGGCGATGACGGCGACGGTGGTGCGGCCGCCGTCGACGTCGAGCACGATGCCGTGCACGAATGAGGACTCGTCACCGGCCAGGTACACGGCGGCGTTCGCGATAGCGTCGGGGGTGCCCATCCGGCCCGCGGGGGTGCCCTTCATCATGATCTCGCCGGGGTGGACCTCTCCCGGTGCGGACGTCTGCACCACACCCGGGGAGATCGCGTTCACCCGAACGCCCCGCTCCCCGAACTCCGCCGCCCAGGCCCGGGTCAGCGTCTCCACGGCTCCCTTGGTGGAGCTGTAGAGGGCGCCAATCGGAATGCCCAGGCGCGCAATCCAGGAGCCCAGGTTGATGATCACCCCGCCGCCGGCCTCCACCATGGCGGGTGCGACGGCAGCGGTCAGGAAGAACGGGGCCTTCACGTTGACCGCGTAGACCCGGTCGAAGGTCTTCTCGTCGGTGGTCGCCGTGGTGTCGCCGGGGTAGATACCGGCGTTGTTGACGAGGACGTCGATACGGCCGCCGAGGAGTTGCGTCGCCTCCTCGGCCAGCGCCTGCGAGGCGGCGGCGCTTCCATCGAGGTTGGCCTGCACGAAGCCGGCGCGCCCGCCGCGTGCGCGGATCCCGTCGACGACCTCCTTGCCGCGCTCGGCGCTGCGGCCCGAGACGGCGACGTACGCCCCCTCGGCGGCGAAAGCCTCCGCGATCGCCCGCCCGATGTTGCTGGTCGCTCCGGTCACCAGGGCGGTCTTGCCCTCAAGCCGCATGGACATGGTTCACTCCGTTGATTGGTTCTCCACCGTGAACCCGAACGGCCGGGCCGCATGCAGCCTTCGACCGGACGGGGCGGCCCTGGAGAGCCAGGGCGCAGTGCCACTGTGCGACGACAAAAATGGACCTGCAAGTCCAAAACGGAGGGTGTTCCGGCCCGCAGGCCGACGCGGATTCGATCCACCCGCGGTCCACCCGGGGCGGGGCCGTGCGCCTGCCGGAGCCGAAGGCGATACCGGGCGCGGCAGGGATGTCAGTGGAACCCGTGGCGGGTGACCGCCTCTGACTGCAGGACGGGTAGGCCTGCGAAGGTGGCGCCTGGCCCGTGGGCCGGTTGCGGGCGCGGTCTGTGTGGCGGTCGGTCCGACGGTGAGGTGGTGACAGTGACGTCGGCGTGCTGTGTTCCATGTGAAAACGCTGGGCTGCGCGGTGACGCCGACGAGGCGGCGGCAGTTGACCGAGCCGACCGACCTGTCCATCCTGATCATCCCGACCGCCCCGGAACCACTGTGCCCTGGAGCTGACATGGCTGACGTGATCGTGCCCGACCCCGTCACGCGCGACATTCTCGCGATCTTCGAAAACGTGCGATTCCGGCTGTTCGAGCGCCTGGAGGACTTGACCGACGCCGAGTACCACTGGGAGCCGGTCAGCGACTGCATCAGCATCCGCCCCGGCGACGACGGTGTCTTCCGCGTCGCCACGCTGTTTCCGGAATCGAGTCCGGAGGCACCGGACCCCTTCACGACGATCGCCTGGCGCATCTGGCACATCGGCAGCCTCTGCCTGCGCGGCTATGTGATCCACTTCTTCGAGGACGTTCCCGAGCTCGGCGACCGCCACGAGTGGCCGGGCACCGCGAAAGAGGGCGTCCAGGCGCTGGCCGAGGACTGGGACCACTTCATCTCCCGTATCGCAGCCCTCGGCGACAAGCGCCTCCTGGCGCCGATCGGCATGGGCCCAGGCGGTTGGGCCGATGAGACCTATCTGAAGCTCGCGCTGCACGCTCTGAAAGAGGTCACACATCACGGCGGCGAGATCGGCCTGCTGCGCGACCTGTACCTGCGCGAAGGCGTCTGATCCTGGCGGTGGGCGACCTTGTCCGGCGGCCGGGGTGCGGATGGCCGGATCGTCGATCCGGTGGCGCTCGTCGAGATCGATGACGTCGTGGGTCACCGGGTGCCCTGCGCGCTGTGGCGTCCGGCGAACTGAGCACGTTCGTCTGTACCCGGCCGGGGAGCAGGACGCGTACGCCGACACCTAGCGGATTGACATGTTGGTACTCGATTCGACCTTCAGGACGAGGGTGCCGATCACTTGGTGAGCGGGTCTCCGCCGTCGATCTCCTGGGCCGGCTTGTCTGCGTACTCAGTAAGGTGTCGCCGCAGAGCCGCATAGTGAGGGCCCGGATTCAGGCGTCCGGCGAGTTGATGCCAGGTGGTCGGACGCCGCGCCGCCCATGCCCGGCGGATCTGCTCGGGCTGGGCCTGTTCGAGGGGCCGGGGAGCGAAGAGGTGCTCCCCGGCGATGATGCGCGGCCAGATGAAGATGGACGCGTGATGTCCCGGAGCCGGGTTGGGCAGGTGCGTGCGTGATGTGCGAAGAACCGTGCCCAGGAGGTGCGGCTTTCCCGGGTGTGGAAAGCGGCGTCGAACAGGCCGGTGATCCGCTGCTGGGTGTTGTCGGCGAACAGCAGCTTGCCGGCGATGCCCATCAGCAACACCTCGCTCATACCGTTCGTGAAGTCCAGGGCCAGCGGTGAGCGCCGCTCTTCCAAGCTCTCGAATCCGTGCATCCGGCCCGTGGTCAGCACGAACTTCAACCCCGGCCGATGCCGCTGACTGGCCCTCCAGGTGAAACCACGCACCGGTGCCGAGGCGAGCGCGCGAAAGCCCGCCAGGTCCTGAACCGGGCAGACCACTTTCGCTCGGGACGCCTTCCACACCGTTGTCCACCGACGCGCCCACCCGCGCCCCTTCTCCAGCCGCGCAGCCGCCTCAGCGGCGACGGCGTACGGCACGACGAGATCATCAAGGGTGCACTCGTGCGACCACACCGGCCCCGCCTCGACTGGCAGCGTACGGACCGATACCTCCATGCCCCCAGAACAACCCGCCCGAACGGCCCCGCGTGCCACTTACTACGAAAACTGCGCAGGTGAGAGCAGCGACCGCTACCCTGCGGGCCACCCCCAACGCTTACCCGGGCCAACTCGGCCGCCCACGGGCCGGCACAAAAACCCAGTCTCAGCGGGACGCTGTGCGCGCGCGAGGGGCGTTGCATAAACGTGCGGCTTTGCGTATAGTCATGCCATCGACGAGGAGGATTTCGGTGGCGGTACGTGCAGCGGTAGCAGGGGCAAGCGGATACGCCGGCGGGGAGCTGCTCCGTCTGCTGCTGGTTCATCCCGAGGTCGAGATCGGTGCTCTCACCGGGAATACCAACGCGGGCCAGACGCTCGGATCCCTGCAGCCGCATCTGCGGCCCCTCGCCGGGCGGGTGCTGCAGCCGACCACCCCCGAGGTCCTCGCCGGGCACGACGTCGTCTTTCTCGCACTGCCGCACGGGCAGTCCGCCGCCGTCGCGGAGCAGCTCGGTGACGAGGTGCTCGTCGTCGACATGGGCGCCGACTTCCGGCTGAACGACGCCGCCGACTGGGAGAAGTTCTACGGATCGCCGCACGCCGGGACCTGGCCCTACGGTCTGCCCGAACTGCCCGGGGCCCGCGCCGCGCTGGCGGGGTCGAAGCGGATCGCGGTGCCCGGCTGCTACCCGACGGCCGTCTCCCTCGCGCTCTTCCCGGTGTACGCGGCACAGCTCGCCGAGCCCGAGGCCGTGATCGTCGCCGCGTCCGGTACGTCCGGGGCGGGCAAGGCGGCCAAGCCGCACCTGCTCGGCTCCGAGGTGATGGGCAACATGTCCCCGTACGGCGTCGGCGGCGTGCACCGGCACACCCCCGAGATGATCCAGAACCTCAGCGCCGCGGCCGGTGAGCCGGTCAGCGTCTCGTTCACGCCGACCCTCGCGCCCATGCCCCGAGGCATCCTCGCCACGTGCAGTGCGAAGGCGAAGCCCGGCGTGAGTGCCGACGCGGTGCGCGCGGCGTACGAGAAGGCGTTCGCCGACGAGCCGTTCGTGGATCTCCTGCCCGAGGGGCAGTGGCCCGCCACAGCGTCCGTCTACGGTTCCAACGCCGTACAGATCCAGGTCGCCCACGACGTCGCGGCGGGCCGGATCATTGCGATCAGCGCCATCGACAACCTCGCCAAGGGCACTGCGGGCGGCGCCCTGCAGAGCATGAACATCGCTCTCGGACTCGCCGAGGACACGGGACTTTCCACGATCGGAGTGGCTCCGTGAGCGATGCACGCGCAGCCGCCGGGCTGCGGACAACGACGAAGGCCGCGCCGCTGAGGCGCGCGGCCGGAGAAGCGAACGAGGAGATGCAGTGAGCGTCACGGCAGCACAGGGATTCTCGGCGGCGGGCATCGCCGCGGGGATCAAGGAGAGCGGCAACCCGGACCTGGCCCTCGTGGTCAACCGCGGCCCGCGTCGCGCCGCCGCGGGCGTCTTCACCTCCAACCGCGTCAAGGCCGCCCCCGTCCTCTGGTCGGAGCAGGTCCTCAAGGGGGGCGAAGTCACCGCCGTCGTACTCAACTCCGGTGGCGCCAACGCCTGCACGGGCCCGCAGGGATTCCAGGACACCCACGCCACCGCCGAGAAGGCCGCCGAGGTCCTCATCGGTCACAGCGCCGGTGAGATCGCCGTCGCCTCGACCGGGCTGATCGGCACACTGCTCCCGATGGACAAGCTGCTGCCCGGCATCGAGAAGGCCGCCGCGGAGCTGAGCGAGCACGGCGGCGAGAGGGCCGCCATCGCGATCAAGACTACGGACACCGTCCACAAGACCGCCGTCGCGGGCGGCGAGGGGTGGACCGTCGGCGGTATGGCCAAGGGCGCGGGCATGCTCGCGCCGGGACTTGCCACCATGCTGGTCGTCCTCACCACCGACGCCGATGTGGACGCGGCCGGACTCGACTCCGCGCTGCGCGCCGCGACCCGCACCACCTTCGACCGGGTCGACTCCGACGGCTGCATGTCGACCAACGACACCGTGCTGCTGCTGGCCTCCGGCGCGAGTGGGATCACCCCTGGGCAGGACGAGTTCGCCGAGGCCGTACGGGCCGTCTGCGCCGATCTGGCCCGGCAGCTGATCGGCGACGCGGAGGGCGCCTCCAAGGACATCCGGATCGAGGTCGTCAACGCCGCGACCGAGGAAGACGCCGTCGAGGTGGGCCGTTCCATCGCCCGCAACAACCTCCTCAAGTGCGCCATCCACGGCGAGGACCCCAACTGGGGCCGGGTCCTCTCCGCGATCGGCACGACGAAGGCCGTTTTCGAACCCGACCAGCTCAATGTCGCGATCAACGACGTCTGGGTCTGCAAGAACGGCAGTGTCGGCGAGGACCGCGGCCTCGTCGACATGCGCTACCGCGAGGTGAAGATCACCGCCGACCTCGCCGCCGGTTCCGAGTCGGCCGTCATCTGGGCCAACGACCTCACCGCGGACTACGTCCACGAGAACAGCGCGTACAGCTCATGAGCACGGCGCGGAAGCACACCGCACTCCCGAAGGCGCAGATCCTCATCGAGGCGCTGCCGTGGCTGACCCGGCACAACGGGAAGACCGTCGTCATCAAGTTCGGCGGAAACGCCATGGTCGACGACGAGTTGAAGGCGGCCTTCGCCCAGGACGTCGTCTTCCTGCGGCAGGCCGGCCTCAAGCCCGTCGTCGTGCACGGCGGCGGGCCGCAGATCAACGCCCAGCTCGACAAGCAGGGCCTGGTCAGCGAGTTCAAGGCCGGGCTGCGCGTCACCACGCCGGAAGCGATGGACGTCGTACGGATGGTGCTGGCCGGACAGGTCCAGCGCGAGCTCGTCGGCCTGCTCAACCAGCACGGCCCGCTCGCCGTCGGCATGACCGGTGAGGACGCCCGGACCATCACGGCCACCCAGCACCGGCCTCTCATAGACGGTGAACTCGTCGACATCGGCCGGGTCGGTGAGATCACCGCGATCGACACCGGGGCCATCCAGGCGCTGCTGGACGACGGCCGGATCCCGGTCGTCTCCTCCATCGCGCGCTCCGCCGACGACAATCACGTCTACAACGTCAACGCCGACACGGCGGCCGCCGCACTCGCCGCCGCGCTGAACGCCGAGACGCTGATGGTCCTCACCGACGTCGAGGGTCTCTACGAGGACTGGCCCAACAGCGACGACGTGATCAGCAGGCTCACCGCCGGCGAGCTGGAGAAGCTGCTGCCGGACCTGTCCAGCGGCATGGTCCCGAAGATGCAGGGCTGCCTGCACGCCGTACGCAACGGTGTCGAGACCGCCCGTGTCATCGACGGCCGGGTCCAGCACTCGATCCTGCTGGAGATCTTCACCGACGAAGGTGTCGGCACGATGGTCGTGCCCGACGCACCCGACTCACCCGAAGCACCCGACGCACAGGGGGAAGCATGACCAACGCCGAGCTTTCGCAGCGCTGGCAGGGCTCGCTCATGGACAACTACGGCACCCCGCGGCTCCCTCTGGTCCGCGGCGAGGGCGCCCATGTGTGGGACGCCGACGGCACCGAGTACCTCGACTTCGTCGGCGGTATCGCGGTGAACGCGCTGGGCCACGCCCACCCCGCCGTCGTCGAGGCCGTCTCCACCCAGATCGCCTCCCTCGGCCATGTCTCCAACCTCTTCATCGCCGAACCGCCCGTCGCGCTCGCCGAACGGCTCCTGCAGCTCTTCGGCCGGACCGGACGCGTCTACTTCTCCAACTCGGGCGCCGAGGCCAACGAGGCCGCCTTCAAGATCGGCCGGCTCACCGGCCGGTCCCATATGGTCGCGACCGACGGCGGCTTCCACGGCCGGACCATGGGCGCCCTCGCGCTCACCGGCCAGCCGAAGAAGCGGGAGCCCTTCCTCCCGCTGCCCGGCGATGTCACGCATGTGCCGTACGGCGATGTGGACGCCCTCCGGGCCGCGGTGACCAACGACACCGCGCTGGTGATCATCGAGCCCGTCCAGGGCGAGAACGGTGTGGTCGTCCCGCCCAAGGGCTACCTGGAGGCCGCCCGGGAGATCACCCGGGCCACCGGCACCCTGCTCGTCCTCGACGAGGTGCAGACCGGTGTCGGACGGTGTGGCCAGTGGTTCGAGCACCAGGCCCACCAGGGCGTCGAGCCCGACATCGTCACCCTCGCCAAGGGGCTCGGCGGCGGACTTCCGATCGGCGCCACCGTCGCCTTCGGTGCGACGGCCGACCTGCTCAAGCCCGGCCAGCACGGCACGACGTTCGGCGGCAACCCGATCGCCTGCGCCGCCGGTCTCGCGGTCCTGGACACCCTCGCCGCCGACGGTGCACTGGACCGGGTGAAGCGGCTCGGCGAGAAGATCCGGGACGGCGTCGAGGGGCTGGGGCACCCATTGGTCTCCCACGTCCGTGGCTCCGGCCTGCTGCTGGGTATCGTGCTCACCGAGCCCCTCGCGCCTCAGGTGCAACAGGCGGCTCAGGGAGCCGGACTTCTGGTGAACGCACCCGCCCCCGATGTCGTGCGGCTCATGCCGCCGCTGATCATCGGTGACGCGGAGGTGGACGCGTTCCTCGAGGCACTGCCCGGCGCTCTCGACGCGGCACACGGGGACGGACGATCGGGAGAGAAGAGCTCCGGAGAATGAGGCGACGACGATGACCGAGGCGCAGGAATCCGAGTTCGGCGGGCCGTCCGTACCGCAGACCCGCACGGCACGCCACCGCCGGATCGTGGACATCCTGAACCGGCTGCCGGTGCGCTCGCAGAGCCAGCTGGCGAAGCTGCTGGCCGATGACGGACTGAGCGTCACCCAGGCGACGCTCTCCCGCGATCTGGACGAACTCGGCGCGGTGAAGATCCGCAACACCGGCGGCGAGCTGATCTACGCGGTGCCGAGCGAGGGTGGCTTCCGCACCCCGCAGGCACCGCTCGGCGAGTCCGCCAAGGAGGAGCGGATGCGGCGTCTCTCCAGCGAACTGCTCATCTCGGCGGAGGCCTCGGCCAACCTCGTGGTGCTGCGTACGCCTCCGGGCGCGGCCCAGTTCCTCGCCTCGGCCATCGACCAGGCCGAACTGCACGACGTCCTCGGCACCATTGCGGGCGACGACACGCTTATGCTGATCAGCCGCGACCCGGCGGGTGGTCAGGCGCTCGCCGACCACCTGCTGCGGCTGGCGCAGAACGAGCGGTGAGCCACGCCGGCCCGGCTCAGTAGCGGGTGATCGCGGTCGGGCCCGAACGGGTCCCGATCGCGATGTGCGGACGCCGGGCCGGATCCGCCCAGGCCAGGATCCGGTCCATCGCGCCCGCCGGTACGGAGACACAGCCGGCGGTCGCACCGTCCCCGTTCACGTGCAGAAATATCCCCGCACCCCGCCGGCGGACCGGCCGGTGGTAGTTGAACCCGACGACCAGGGCGCGGGCGTACTGCACCGGGTACGTGATCAGGTGTTCGGCCTCGCCCGCCCGGCAGTCCGCGGGCCGCGGTTCCACCCAGCGGTTGCAGGCGCGGGCCTTGTTGTCCTGGCACCACCAGGAGCGGTCGCTGACCCGGCGGTACGGATAGCGGGTTCCGCCCGGCGCCGCCTCGACCCCGAAGGCGTACGGAAGGTCGTACAGGCCGGCGGGCGTGGTGTCGGTGCTCTGCCTGCGCGTCGCCCCCTCGGCCAGCCCCTTCGCGCCGAACCGGGCGCGCGCCGACCCGGCCGCCACCCAGCGACCGCCTCGCAGGTCCCACCAGGTGACCGTGCCTGTCGTGGACGTGGTGTGCGCGGCCTCGGCGGTGATCAACTGGGCGCCGCCACCCGTGTCGGCCATGCGGTCGGCGAGCGGGCGCCCGGGGAAGGGAGCGGCGGCCGTGAGCGTGGCGGTGGACAGGGCCAGCGCGGCGGAGGCGAGTGCGAGAGCGGGGCGCATGCTGTCCGACCGTATGCGGGCCAGGGGCGTTCCGCCGCCGGGGCGGAGCCGAACGGGGGTGGACTCCGACGAGGCGTGGCCCGAGGCGTTCTGCGACGGGCAGGCCGGGGACTGCTCCGGCCGGAAGCACCCGGCGGCTTCGGGTCCGCTCCGTGAACGTGCCGTACCGACCGGCCGCCCGGGAGGACGAGAACGGTCAATCCGTCCGCACGGGGAGCGGCAACGGCAGGGCGGGCAGCCCGTCCAGGCTCTGGGCCACATGCTCCTTGCGTTCGCAGTACGCGTTGAACTCGTCGTCCGACTGGCGGTTGAAATGCTCGGCATGCATGGTCCGCTCCTCGCGGTAGTCCATGAACGGCACAGCGAAACCGCAGGCGTCGCTGACCCGCCGGGCCCGCACCACGATGATCGCGCGGGCCCCCTGCCCGGTGGCCGCCTCCTTCGCGAAGTGCGCGATGTACTCGGACCAGCGCGGGTCGTCCCGGAGGACCACCTCGCCCTCGCCGTGCACCCGCAGCACCTTCGGCGGCCCGCTGAAGGCACACCACATCAGTGTGATCCGCCCGTTCTCCCGCACATGCGCGATGGTCTCGGCGCCGCTCCCGCCGAAGTCCAGGTAGGCGAGCGTCAGTTCATCGATCACGACCAGGGTTCCCGCCCGCCCCTTGGGGGACACATTCACATGCCCGTCCCCGGCCAGCGGGGCGGTCGCGGTGAAGAAGACCGGCTGTTCCTCGATGAATGTGCGGATGCGTCCGTCGATACGTTCATACAGCTTTCCCATGCGGCGATTATCGGCACCCATGCGGCGCCCGGCGGAGGCATTTCAACCGGTGGGACGCTGCTGCCGGACCAACCGCGCGGACATGGGCGCGCAACAGCCGCGCCGCCGCCGCACGGAGCGCACACGGCCGGTCGCCCCGGTCCTGACGAGCAGTCACTCGTGCGGTATCCGGTCGGCGTCCGGCAGCAGAGCCTGTGTCACCGCCCGGACAACGGCGGGTGACGGGTCGCCGAGGAGGGGCCGCAGCCTTTCGTGCCGCACCGCGTCGAGCGCGCGCAGACCGGTGACGGCGTGGACGCGGACTGCGGCTGCAGGATGCGTCACCAGGGACCACAGCGCCGGGGCGTCCTTCCTGGTGCCGCACTCGCCGAGCCCGGCGAGGGCCGCGGGACGGGCGGCCGGGTCGGTGCACATCGACCGGTAGAGAGGGAGCGGATCGATGCCGCCCTGCCGCAGTACATAGCGGGCACAGGCCCCTACGACCCCGGACCGGTCGGCGAGGAACACCGCGGCCTCGTCATGCCGCCCGGCCCGCCGCAGCGCGGTGACACCGACGGCCCGCACCCGGGGCGACCGCGCGGACAGCAGCGGGTCCAGCACCTCGTCGTACGCCCCGTCCCGCATTCCCGCGATCGCGGCCTCCGCGCACAGTGTCTGGACGGGCCCATCGTCCGAGGCGGCGGCTGCGGTGCGAGCCGGCGCGGCCGGGGCGAGGAGACGGCCCGGTTCGGGCGTTCGGGTGAGCCGTTCACCAGCAGCTTTGACAAATAATACGGAGGACTGCATAGTTATACCCATCAGTGATTGCACCGTAAGGAGAAACCCGTGACCGAGCGCGTCGTACTCGCCTACTCGGGCGGCCTGGACACCTCCGTCGCCATCGGCTGGATCGCCGAGGAGACGGGCGCCGAGGTCATCGCCGTTGCCGTGGACGTCGGCCAGGGCGGCGAGGACCTGGACGTCATCCGTAAGCGTGCGCTCGCCTGCGGTGCCGTCGAGGCCGAGGTCGCGGACGCCAAGGACGAGTTCGCCGAGGAGTACTGCCTCCCGGCGATCAAGGCCAACGCCCTCTACATGGACCGCTACCCGCTGGTGTCGGCGCTCTCCCGGCCGACCATCGTCAAGCACCTCGTCGCCGCCGCCAACAAGCACAACGCCGGCATCGTCGCCCACGGCTGCACCGGCAAGGGCAACGACCAGGTCCGCTTCGAGGCCGGCATCTCCGCGCTCGGCCCCGACCTGAAGTGCATCGCCCCGGTCCGTGACTACGCGATGACCCGGGACAAGGCGATCGCCTTCTGCGAGGAGAAGAACCTCCCGATCGCGACCACCAAGAAGTCCCCGTACTCCATCGACCAGAACGTCTTCGGGCGCGCCGTCGAGACGGGCTTCCTGGAGGACATCTGGAACGCGCCGATCGAGGACATCTACGAGTACACCGAGAACCCGGCCACCCCGCGCGAGGCCGACGAGGTCGTCATCTCCTTCAAGGAGGGCGTCCCGGTCGCCGTCGACGGCAAGCCCGTCACCGTCCTCCAGGCCATCCAGCAGCTCAACGAGCGGGCCGGCGCCCAGGGCATCGGCCGGATCGACATGGTCGAGGACCGGCTCGTCGGCATCAAGTCCCGCGAGGTGTACGAGGCCCCGGGCGCGATCGCACTGATCACCGCCCACCAGGAGCTGGAGAACGTCACCGTCGAGCGCGAACTGGCCCGCTACAAGCGGCAGGTCGAGCAGCGCTGGGGCGAGATGGTCTACGACGGCCTGTGGTTCTCCCCGCTCAAGCGCGCCCTGGACGGCTTCATCAACGAGGCCAACCAGCACGTCACCGGCGACATCCGGATGACGCTGCACGCCGGCCGCGCCGTCGTCACCGGCCGGAAGTCCAGCGAATCGCTGTACGACTTCAACCTCGCCACCTACGACTCGGGCGACACGTTCGACCAGTCCAAGGCGCAGGGCTTCATCGAGATCTTCGGCCTCTCGTCGAAGATCGCCGCCAAGCGTGACCTGGCCTGACGCCACCCCGTTTACGTCACCGCCTCCCCGTTGCTCCGCGGCGGGGAGGCGCTCGCACATCCACCCTCTTGTCTCTTGAGGAGCACGCAGTGAGCAATGGCAACGGCAACGGCGACGTACGCCTCTGGGGCGCCCGCTTCGCCGACGGTCCGGCCGAGGCGCTGGCGAAGCTGTCCGCCTCCGTCCACTTCGACTGGCGGCTCGCGCCGTACGACATCGCCGGCTCCCGCGCCCACGCGCGCGTCCTCAACAAGGCGGGGCTGCTCACCGAGGACGAGCTGACCCGGATGACCGCCGGTCTCGACCAGCTGGAGGCCGATGTCGCCGACGGGTCGTTCACCGGCACCATCGCCGACGAGGACGTCCACACCGCGCTGGAGCGCGGCCTGCTGGAGCGTCTCGGCCCGGACCTCGGCGGCAAGCTGCGCGCGGGCCGGTCGCGCAACGACCAGGTCGCCACGCTCTTCCGGATGTACCTGCGTGACCACGCCCGGATCATCGGCGGTCTGATCGCCGAGCTCCAGGACGCGCTGGTCGGCCTCGCCGAGGCCCACCCGGACGTCGCCATGCCGGGCCGGACGCACCTCCAGCACGCCCAGCCCGTCCTCTTCGCCCACCACGTCCTGGCCCACGTGCAGTCCCTGTCCCGGGACGCCGAGCGGCTGCGGCAGTGGGACGAGCGGACGGCCGTGTCCCCGTACGGCTCCGGCGCGCTGGCCGGCTCCTCGCTCGGGCTCGACCCGGAGGCGGTCGCTGCGGACCTCGGCTTCGAGCACGGTTCCGTCGCCAACTCCATCGACGGCACGGCCTCCCGCGACTTCGTCGCCGAGTTCGTGTTCATCACCGCGATGATCGGCGTGAACCTGTCCCGGATCGCGGAGGAGATCATCATCTGGAACACGAAGGAGTTCTCCTTCGTCACCCTGCACGACGCCTTCTCCACCGGCTCCTCGATCATGCCGCAGAAGAAGAACCCGGACATCGCCGAGCTGGCCCGCGGCAAGTCCGGGCGCCTGATCGGCAACCTGACGGGCCTGATGGCCACACTGAAGGCCCTCCCGCTCGCGTACAACCGCGACCTCCAGGAGGACAAGGAGCCGGTCTTCGACTCCTGCGACCAGCTCGAGATCCTGCTGCCCGCCTTCACCGGCATGATGGCCACGCTGACCGTCAACCGCGAGCGGATGGAGGAGCTGGCCCCGGCCGGCTTCTCGCTGGCCACCGACATCGCCGAGTGGCTGGTCAAGCAGGGCGTGCCGTTCCGTGTCGCGCACGAGGTCGCGGGCGAGTGCGTCAAGGAGTGCGAGCAGCACGGCATCGAGCTCGACGAGCTCACCGACGAGCAGTTCGCGAAGATCTCCCCCCACCTCACCCCCGAGGTCCGCACGGTCCTCGACGTGCCGGGCGCGCTCGCCTCCCGTGACGGCCGCGGCGGTACGGCCCCGTCGGCCGTCGCCGTGCAGCTCGCCGAGGTCAAGCACGACCTGGCGGCGCAGCACGCCTGGGCGACGGCCCGCCGGTAGGTGCGCGAACGGCATCGCGGGCTACGTTGGTCGGGAAGGAAAGACGGAACCCGACCCACGAGGAGCCCGCGATGCCCTTCAGCCGCCTGGCTTCAGCGACGACCCCGACCGCCCACATCGGGCTCGGCCTGGCCGCGGTCGGCAGGCCCGGCTACATCAATCTCCACCGCGACCGGGACCTGCCCGGGACCCGCAGTGTCGACGCACTGCGCGAGCTCACCCTCGAGCTGCTCGACGCCGCCTACGCGCAGGGCGTCCGCTACTTCGACGCCGCCCGCTCCTACGGCCGCGCCGAGGAGTTCCTCGGTGACTGGCTGACCCTCCGCCCTGACGTGAGCGATGTCGTCGTCGGCAGCAAATGGGGCTACACCTACACCGCCGACTGGACCGTCGACGCCGAGGAGCACGAGGTCAAGGACCACAGTCCGGCCGCCTTCGCACGCCAGCGCGCCGAGACCGAGGCGCTGCTCGGTGACCGGCTCGACCTCTACCAGATCCACTCGGTGACGCCCGACAGCCCGGCCCTCACCGACAAGGAACTGCACGAGCGGCTCGCTGCACTCGCCGCCGACGGCGTCACCGTCGGCCTCTCCACCAGCGGCCCCGCCCAGGCGGACGCGATCCGGAGGGCCCTCGCCGTGACGGTCGACGGCGAACCCCTCTTCCGTACCGTCCAGGCCACCTTCAACGTCCTGGAGACATCGGCCGGACCGGCGCTCGCCGAGGCGCACGACGCCGGGCTCACCGTGATCGTCAAGGAGGCGCTGGCCAACGGCCGGCTTGCCGGGACGGAAGCTCCCGCCGTCGTCCAGGAGATCGCTGCCACCGCGGAACTCGGCAGTGACGCGGCCGCGCTCGCGTTCGTCCTGCGCCAGCCGTGGGCCGGTGTCGTCCTCTCCGGCGCGACGACCGTCCTGCAGCTCGCCGGCAACCTCCACGCGCCGCTCCTCGACCTCGACGAGCAGCGGCTGACCCAGCTGGACACGCTGGTGGAGGACCCCGAGGCGTATTGGCGCCACCGCGCCGGGCTGCCCTGGAGCTGACCGGCGCAACGCACCACGAGCCGGTGAACCCCGGTCCTGTCACATCTGCCCGCTGCGCAACGTCAATGCTGTGACGGAACGCTACGGAGGAATGGGCCTGTGGACGAGCACGAGTTTCTGGCGGAACGCTTCGAGGAGAGCCGGGCCCATCTGCAGGCCGTGGCCTACCGGATGCTCGGCTCGTCCGCCGACGCGGACGACGCCGTCCAGGAAGCCTGGATCCGGCTCAGCCGCACCGACGGCCGGCAGATCGAGAACCTGGGCGGCTGGCTGACCACGGTGGTCGGCCGGGTCTGTCTGGACATGCTGCGCTCGCGCCGGTCGCGGCGCGAGGAGTCCCTGGAGGCACGGGTGCCCGGCGACGACGCCCCCGCTCCGGTCCTCGGCCCTCAGCCCGGCAGCGACCCCGAACAGCAGGCGCTGGTGGCCGATTCGGTCGGGCTGGCGCTGCTGGTGGTGCTGGAGACGCTGGACCCGGCCGAACGGCTCGCCTTCGTGCTCCACGACATGTTCGCGGTGCCGTTCGACGAGATCGGCCGCATCGTGGACCGGACTCCGGCCGCGGCCCGGCAGCTCGCCAGCAGGGCCCGCCGCCGCGTCCAGGGTGTGGACCGGCTGCCGGACCCCGATCTCATCCGGAAACGGGAGGTCGTCGACGCGTTCCTGGCCGCTGCCCGGGGCGGCGACTTCGATGCGCTGGTGGCCGTGCTGGACCCGGACGTGGTGGCGCGGTCGGACGGCGGTGCCGGCGCTCCCACGGTGGTGCGCGGGGCCGTTTCGGTCGCCCGCCAGGCGATCATGTTCGCGCCGTTCGCCCGGTCGGCGCAGCCGGCGCTCGTCGACGGGGCCCCGGCGGTCATCTCGATCACCGAGGGGCAGAGGTTCTCCGTCATGCGCTTCACGATCGAGCGGAGCAGGGTCGTCGAGCTGTATGTGATCAACGATCCGGCCCGCCTTCCCGAGCTGGACCTGGTCGTTCTGAACGACTGACGGCGGAGTTCCCGCAAGGACCGGGACGGACGGCGTGCCTTACCCGTCCCGGTCCGCCGCCCACTGCGCCAGCGCGTCGAAGTCCGCCTGCTCCAGACCGGTCCAGGGGTCTATCCGGCGCAGCAGCGCGTCGCGCTGTCCCTGCCCGGTGATCCACGCCCGGTCCCGCTCGGTGATCTCGTCGTCGACCCAGGCGAACGGCCGTCCGGCCGCGTACTCCACGACGTACTGCGTCTTCCAGAACGTTCCGTCGGGTGCCCCGCCGTGCATCGTCGGCCAGTCGATGTACGGCAGCGGCGGCAGCCCGAGATGCGGGGCGACCCACTCGTTGGCCTCGTCCTTCCACGTCGTCGCCCAGACCAGGGTGTACCGGTCGGCTAGCGCCAGCAGTGCGGTGCCGTGGTCCGGATTGAGCAGGACGGGCAGGGCGGGGCCGTCGGTCCACCCCGTCGGCCGCATCCGATGGACCAGGTATCCGTCCGGCGGCCGGCGGAGTGACAGCGCCGCGTACGGATTGAGCGGACCGTCGATGTCGATCAGCAGCAGCGGCTTCATGGCGCCATGGTCCCCTCTCCCGGAGAGGGGGGCGATGGATTATTCAATGAGACAAATATGTCTCATCTGGGTTACTGTCGTCTCATGACTCTCGACCGTGCGCAGGTGTTGCGCAGCGCCGCCTCACTCCTGACCCGGAAATCGACCGCCACCATGGACGAGGTCGCCAGGGCCGCGGGCATCGGACGCGCCACCCTGCACCGGCACTTCGCCGGACGGGACGCCCTGGTCAGGGCGCTGGAGGAGTTGGGGATCCAGGAGTTCGAAGCGGCTCTCGACGCCGCCGCGCTCGACGAGGGGACCTCGGAGGAGGCGCTGCGCCGGCTGATCGCGGCCGTGCAGCCGAGCGCCGGACTGCTGTCCTTCCTCGTCACCGAGAACCAGCTCTTCGAGGGCGACCAGGTGAACGAGGGCTGGGACCGGCTGGACGCGCGGGTCTCCGCCTTCTTCCGGCGCGGCCAGGAGCGCGGCGAGTTCCGCATCGACCTGACCCCCGCCTGGCTGACCGAGGCCCTGTACGGGCTCGTTTCCACCGGCGCATGGGCCGTTCAGGCGGGCCGGGTGGCAGGACAGGACTTCGCGTACATGATCGTCGAGTTGCTGCTCGGCGGAGCACGCCGGAGCGTGGAGCAATGACCGGCATCGACCAGCAGGCACGGACCACCGACGAGCTGCGCCGCCCCGGTCGGTGGATCGCGCTGGCCGTGCTCGTACTCGCCGTACTGCTGGTGGCGATCGATGCCACCGTGCTGGGCCTGGCCACACCGTTCCTCACCGAGGATCTCGAGCCGACCGGCACCCAGCTGCTCTGGATCGGCGACGTCTACTCGTTCGTCATCGCCGGGCTCCTGGTCTCCATGGGCAGCCTCGGAGACCGCATCGGCCGCAAGAAGCTGTTGCTGAGCGGTGCCGCCGCGTTCGGCGCGGTCTCCGTGCTCAACGCGTACGCGAGCAGCCCCGAGATGATGATCCTGGCGCGGGCACTGCTCGGTGTCGCGGGCGCCACCCTGATGCCGTCCACCCTCGCCCTGATCCGGAATCTCTTCAACGACCCGCGCGAGCGCTCCTTCGCGATCGGTGTCTGGGGCGCCATGGCCTCCGCGGGCGCGGCCGTCGGCCCGGTCGTCGGAGGGTTCCTGCTGGAGCACTTCTGGTGGGGGTCGGTCTTCCTGATCAACCTGCCGGTGATGGCGGTCCTCGTGGTCGTCGGCATCAGGTTGATCCCCGAGTCCAAGAACCCGGCGCCGGGCCCCTGGGACCTGATCAGTGTGGGGCTCTCCCTGGTCGGCATGGTCGGCGTCGTGTACGCCATCAAGGAGCTGGCCGCGCACGGCGGGAGCTGGGAGGTCGCCGTCGCCGGTGTCGGCGGTACGGCCCTGCTCTGCTGGTTCGTGCGCAGGCAGCTCACGCTGGCCGATCCACTGCTGGACATGCGGCTCTTCCGTCACCGCGGCTTCTCGGGCGCGGTCCTCGCCGACCTGCTGACCATCCTCGGCCTGTCCGGGCTGGTCTTCTTCCTCTCCCAGTTCCTCCAACTGGTCCAGGGGCGCGGTCCGCTGGAGGCAGGACTCGCCGAGCTGCCGGCCGCCGTCGGCGCGGTGACCTGCGGGCTGATCGCCGGCCGGGCCGCCCGCCGCTTCTCGGTGCGGTTCGTGGTGTCCGCCGGGCTCGCGGCGGTCGGCGTCTCGCTCGCCGCGGTCACCCTGGTCCACAAGGAGACCGGCTATCCGCTGATCGGGCTTCTGCTGCTGGTCGTCGGCATCGGCGCGGGATTCGCCTTCACCGTCACCTCCGACGTGATCCTCTCCAGCGTCCCGAAGGAGCACGCGGGGTCCGCCTCGGCGGTCTCCGAGACGGCGTACGAACTCGGCGCGGCCCTCGGCATCGCTCTGCTCGGCTCCATCGTCACCGGCGTCTACCAGGACTTCGTCACCCCGCCCGGCGTCCCGGCCGGGGCCGCGGCGGCAGCCCACGACTCACTGGGCGGCGCCGTCGAAGCGGCCCAGGGTCTCCCGGCCGGGCAGGGGCACGCCCTGGTCTCGGCGGCGCAGGAGTCGTTCGTCGACGGGCTGCACATCGCCGCGGGAATCGGTGCGGCGGTCCTGCTGGCGACGGCGGCGGCCGCATGGTTCCTGCTGCGCGGCCAGGCGCTGGACGAGGAGATCGAGCACCCGTAGGGCCCGTCCGGCGCAGAGCCCGGCCGGCCGTGCGCGCCTTCGGCCGTAGGAGTGGTCAGGGGATGCGGAAGGGCCCGTACCGCCGAGCGGGGGTACGGGCCCTTCGGATGTTCCGGGGATCCGCCGGGTCAGGCGGCCTTCGCCTTCGTCGCATACATGTCGACGTACTCCTGGCCGGACAGCCGCATCACCTCGGCCATCACGGAGTCGGTCACCGCCCGCAGCACATAGCGGTCGCGGTCCATGCCCTCGTAGCGGGAGAACTCCATCTGCTCGCCGAAGCGGACCGTCACCTTGCCGGGCCGGGGGAGTCCCGCACCGCCGGGCTGCAGCTTGTCCGTGCCGATCATGGCGAACGGAACCACCGGCGCACCCGTCATCAGCGTCAGCCGTGCGATGCCCGTACGGCCCCGGTAGAGCCGGCCGTCGGGGGAGCGAGTGCCCTCGGGGTAGATGGCGAACGCCTTGCCCTCCTCCAGCACCCGACGGCCCGTCATCAGCGCCGCGACACCGCCGCGCCCGCCGTCCCGGTCCACCGGGATCATGCCGCAGCCCGTGAAGAACCAGGCCATCAGCCGGCCCTTCAGCCCCTTGCCCGTCACGTACTCGTCCTTGCCGATGTAGAACACCGGCCGGTCGCAGCAGATCGGCATGATCATCGAGTCGATGAACGTCAGGTGGTTGCCCGCGAGGATCACCGGACCGTCCCCGGGGATGTTCTCCACGCCCTCCACCTGGGGGCGGAACATCAGGCGCAAGAGCGGTCCGAGCACTGCCTTGATGAGTGCGTGTCGGGACAACGGTTCCTCCGGTGCAGGGGCCAGGGCCGGCCGAGGTGCGGGATCGTGACGGTATATGCAGGTGAGGACGATACTCGCGGGTACTCGCCGATCGCACATCGGGTTCATCCAGTGGATACGCACTGTTGACGTGTGTTTCGGCTGTGTTCGTCCACGGGATGCCACCCGGATGGCGCAGCTCCCTACGCTCGGGCCTCGCTCGACGGTGCCACACATCACATGCGAGGGAGCAATCATGACAGAGCGCGCGCAGGCGAACCCCGGTCGTCGGACCGTCCTGGGAGCGGGGGCGGCCGTACTCGGAACGGCCGCCCTCTCCCTGTCCGGCACGGCGAGCGCCGCCGGGAACACGGCCGGGGCCCCCGCGGAACTGTCCGGCGGCCACGGCCACCGTCTGGACCTGCCGGTGCCCACGGTGATCGGACACCGCGGGACCAGCGGCTACCGCCCCGAGCACACACTGGGCTCGTACCAGCTGGCCCTCGACATGGGCGCACACATCATCGAGCAGGACCTGGTACCCACCAAGGACGGCCATCTCGTCTGCCGTCACGAGAACGACATCACCGCCACCACCGATGTCGCCGACCACCCGGAGTTCGCGAGCCGCAGGACGACGAAGAGCGTCGACGGTGTCTCCCTCACCGGCTGGTTCACCGAGGACTTCACCCTCGCCGAGCTGAAGACGCTCCGCGCCAAGGAGCGTATCCCGGGCAACCGCCAGAAGAACACGCTCTACGACGGCCGCTGGGAGGTCCCCACCTTCGAAGAGGTACTGCAGTGGGCCGACCGCGAGGGCCACCGGCGCGGAAAGCAGGTCTGGCTGTACGTCGAGACCAAGCACCCCACCTACTTCCGCGGCCTCGGCCTCGGTCTGGAGGAGCCGCTCGCCAAGCTGCTGCGGCGCTACAACCGCCACCGTGCGCAGTCGCCGCTCATCCTCCAGTCGTTCGAGCCCAGCAGCATCCAGCGGCTGTCGAAGCTCGTCGCCACCCCGCGTGTCGTTCTGCTCTCCGGAGCGGGATCGCGTCCCTGGGACTTCGTGGCGACCGGCGACCCGCGTACGGTCGACGACCTCGTGAAGCCCTCCGGGCTGGCGTGGATGGCGTCCTTCGCGCAGGGCATCGGCCCCACCCTGGACCTGATCATCCCCAAGGATGCGTCGGGCCGGCTCGCCACTCCGACCACTCTGGTGAAGGACGCGCATGCGCAGGGCCTGATCCTGCACCCGTACACCATGCGCAACGAGAACACCTTCCTGCCGGCCGACTTCCGGCGCGGTACGGACCCCAATGCCTACGGCGACGCATTCGGTGCGTTCCGGGCGTACTTCGCGTCGGGCATCGACGGGATCTTCTCCGACAACCCGGACACGGCTCTGCTCGCCGCGGCGGACTTCACCAGGAACCGGTAGCCCGGAGCGCCACCAGGACCTGACGCATCCCCCGCGTCAGCACCCGACCGGGGCATGCCCCGGTCGGGTGGTGCGTCCCGCGGACGGCAACCGGCCGCCGCGGGTCCGCGTCGGGTGGGGCATGACACTTCTCGCAGCCGCCCCCGCCGCGGCCCCCGCGTCCGTCGTCCACGCCCTGCACCCCCTCGTCAGCGCCGAGGCGACGGCCGAGGCGAGCGACGCGGCGGCGGGCGCAGCCGTCGAACCCGCCGATCTCGAACAGGCGGTCTGGCTGCGGCTGCTGGAGCTGCTCGCGGATCAGGGGCCGCCGGCCGACCCGGCCCGCTGGGTCCGCGACACCGTACGGGCGGAGGCGCGCCGCGCCCGCCGTGCCGCCCGGCGCGAACGTCCGTACACCGACGGGACCACCGCGGATCCCGCCCGCTGCCCCGAGCGGTCGGCGGTCGGTGCCGACGAACGCAGGGCGCTGCACGCCGCGGTGGAACGGCTGCCCGGACGGTGTGCCCGGCTGCTGGCGGAGATGCTCTCCCCGGGCGATCCCACCTACCGGGAGATCGCAGGGAAGTTGGGTATGTCACAAGGCAGTTTGGGCCCGATCCGTTCCCGATGCCTTGGATGTCTGCGCAGAATGCTCGCGGCGGAGGTTGTCGTTCCTGAAGTGCGGGGATAGGAGCGTTAGACAACCGGTGGATCAGTTGAGCGGGAGGCATGCACACATGGGCATGAGCGTGATCATCTCGGCGGCTACGGCGGAGGACGCCGAACAGATCTTGAAACTCCAGTACCTCTGCTTCCAGAGCGAGGCGGAGCTGTACGGGAACTACCGGATCGACCCGCTGGTGCAGACCCTCGAATCGGTCCGCAGCCAACTGACCGCGCATCTCGTGTTCGTGGCGCGGCTCGGCGACGAGGTCGTCGGTGCGGTGTGCGGGTCCACCGACCCGGACGGCACCGGCGAGATAGCGCGGCTCTGTGTCCACCCCCGGCTCCAGCGGCACGGCCTCGGCGCCCGGCTGCTGAAGGCCGCGGAGTCCGCACTCGCGGACGAGCGGTCGGCCACCCGCTTCCGGCTGCACACGGGGCACCGCAGCGAGGTCAATCTGCGGCTCTACCGGAGGGCGGGTTACGCACCCGTGGGCAACACCACCGGTCAGGACGGCGTCCGGCTGGTCCAGTTGGAGAAGGACGCCGCCGCACCGGCCTACGTGGCCAGCGCCTGAGCGGCGACGGGCCCGGACGTCACCCGTTCTTCGAGCGGCGCAGCCAGATCATCCCGGTGACCGGCAGGATCACCGGGATGAACAGGTAGTCCCTGCCCAGGTACGACCAGACGGTGGCGTCCGTGAAGGCCGACGGCTCGACCAGCGTCCACGTACCGACGATCAGCACGCCCGCGAGCTCGGCGGCGCAGCACACCAGCGCCGTCCTGCGGGCCCTTTCGCCGCCGCGCACCAGCGAGTACGTGATGAAGCCGTACACCAGGGCGGCGACGGCAGACAGCACGTACGCGAGCGGCGCCTTGCCGAAGTCCAGGATCATCTGGACGATCGAACGGGAGGCGGCCGCCACGGTGAACACCCCGTAGAACCAGACCAGTACGCGGCCGGGGCCGGCGCTCAGCTCGAACCGGGCCTTCTGTGCGGAACCGGAGGTGGTGTCGGTCTCGGTCACGGTCAGCTTCCCCAGATGTCGTAGAGCCGTACTTCCAGAACAGCCAGCACGACCGCGCCGGCCGCCACCGTCACCGAACCCCACCGGGTCCGCTCGGTCAGCGACAGAAAACCTGCCGCGGGCACGGCTGCGAAGGCCCCGATCAGGTAGCAGATGAAGATCGTCATGCCCTGCTCCGGCCGGTGGCCCCCGGCCAGCAGCACGATCCCCACCACCAGCTGGGCCAGCGCCAGCAGCGACACCACGGCCATTCCGATGAAGTGCCAGTCCTTGGTCGGCTGGTCCCGGTAGGCGGCGAATCCGCACCAGGCGGCGAGGGCGAGCGCGGTCACGGCGACCGCGATCGTCAGGGCGTCAAGCATGAGCTGAGGGTATTACGGACCAAATGGCCCGCTGCGTGCGCCCCCGGGCCCGGGGACTAGGGTCGGCGACCATGAAGATCCACGCCGAGGCCCTGCTGTTCGACAACGACGGAACGCTGCTCTCCTCCATCGAGTCGGTGTTCCGCTGCTGGATCCGATGGGCCCAGGAGTACGGCGTCACGGCGGAGGACTTCACCGGCGTCGAGCTGCACGGCCGCACGGCCGTCGAGATCATCGCCGATCTGCTGCCCGAGGACCGGGTCGACGGTGCCCTGGCCCGTATCGAGCAGCTGGAGATCGAGGACGTCCCCGGCGGGGTCGAGGTGCTCCCGGGCACCAAGGAACTGCTCGGTTCGCTGCCCGCGGACCGCTGGGCCGTCGTCACCTCCGCGACCCGGCCGCTCGGCGAGGCACGGCTGCGCGAGGCCGGGATCGACTTTCCTGTGATGATCGCCGCCGAGGACGTCACCCGTGGCAAGCCGGACCCCGAGCCCTATCTGCTCGCGGCCCGTCGCCTCGGCATCGACCCGGCCCGCTGCGTGGTCTTCGAGGACGCCCCCGCAGGGCTGCGGGCCGCACGGGCCGCAGGGATGAGGACCGTGGCCTTGACCACAACACACGACCGCGAAGAGCTGGCGGCGGACGCGGTCGTCGCCGACCTCTCCGCCATATCGGTGCAGGTCACAGCCGTAGGACTGGAGATCTCCACCGCGAACTGAACCGGATGGCGCGACCATCCACGCCTGTCCGCTATTCGGACGGGTGGGCCTGGCGGATCATCGCTTCTGTTTTACTTGCCGCATGACCACGACGAGCGAACGCATCCTTGCGACCGAGGCGATCACCACGCCCGGTGCTCGTTGTATGTGTCGAATGCGCGCCTTCTGAGGGCCCCCGCCTGAGTCTCGCGCCCCGAAGCGAGATCGAGCTCCACGCCGTCCGTACCGAGCGGAACGAGCCTGCCCGAGCATGTGCTGCCCCCGGCCATCCGCCGCCCGCAGCAGTGCCGAGACACACCGGCCCGAACACCCGAGTCCGAACAGTCTCTTCAGACGAATGCCCCGTGCCCGGCGGACACCGCGCCGCGCACTCGACAGTGACGGAAACCCCTGTGATCACCACGACGGGCCTCACGAAGGTCTACCAGGCGCGCGGCCGTGAGGTCACCGCCCTCGACGGCGTCGACCTGCATGTCCGCGAAGGCGAGGTGCACGGCGTCATCGGACAGAGCGGCGCCGGCAAGTCCTCCCTGATCCGCTGCATCAACCTGCTGGAGCGCCCCACCTCGGGCACCGTGACCGTGGCCGGCCAGGACCTCACCGCTCTCGCGGGCCGGGGCCGCCGCGCCGGCAAGGAGCTCCGCGAGGCGCGCAGCCGGATCGGCATGGTCTTCCAGCACTTCAACCTGCTGGCCTCGCGCACGGTCCAGGACAACATCGAGCTCCCGCTGGAGATCCTCGGCGTCTCCGGCCGCGACCGGACCCGCAAGGCGCTCGAACTTCTCGACCTGGTCGGCCTCGCCGACAAGGCGAAGGCGTACCCCGGCCAGCTCTCCGGCGGTCAGAAGCAGCGCGTCGGCATCGCCCGCGCACTGGCCGGTGACCCCAAGGTGCTGCTCTCCGACGAGGCGACGTCCGCCCTCGACCCCGAGACCACCCGGTCCATCCTCCAGCTGCTGCGCGATCTCAACCAGCAGCTCGGCCTGACCGTTCTGCTGATCACGCACGAGATGGACGTCGTCAAGACGATCTGCGACTCGGCCGCCCTCATGCAGAAGGGGCGCATCGTCGAGTCCGGCACCGTCGCGGAACTGCTCGCCACCCCCGGCTCCCAGCTGGCCCACGAGCTGTTCCCGGTCGGCGGTACGGCCTCCGGCCCCGACCGCACGGTCGTCGACGTCACCTTCCACGGCGAAGCCGCGACCCAGCCGGTGATCTCCCAGCTCGCCCGTACGTACAACATCGACATCTCGATCCTGGGCGCCGCGATGGACACCGTCGGCGGCAAGCAGATCGGCCGGATGCGCATCGAGCTGCCCGGCCGCTTCGAGGAGAACGTCGTGCCGATCGGCTTCCTGCGCGAGCAGGGCCTGCAGGCCGAGATCGTGGACACGGCCGTCGCCGCGTCCGTCCCCGTACAGACCCCCGCCGTACTCACCCAGACCCCGCTCGCCAAGGAGGTGGCCAAGTGACCTGGTCCGAAATGCAGCCGCTGCTGTCCCAGGGAACCTTCGACACCCTGTACATGGTGCTGTGGTCCGCGGTCGTCACCGTCCTCGTCGGCCTGCCGCTCGGTGTGCTGCTCGTCCTCACCGACAGGGGCGGACTGCTCCAGAACACCGTGGTGAACAAGGTCATCGGCGTGATCGTGAACATCGGCCGTTCGCTGCCGTTCATCATCCTGCTCATCGCCCTGATCCCCTTCACCACCTGGGTCGTCGGCACCTTCATCGGACCGACCGCGATGATCGTGCCGCTGGCCGTCGGCGCCATCCCGTTCTTCGCCCGGCTCGTCGAGACGTCGGTCCGCGAGGTCGACCACGGGCTCGTCGAGGCCGTCCAGTCGATGGGCGGATCCATTCCGACGATCGTCCGCAAGGTCCTGCTCCCGCAGGCCCTTCCGTCGCTCGTCTCCGGCGTCACCACCACCGTGATCGCGCTCATCGGTTACTCCGCGATGGCCGGTGCGGTCGGCGGCGAAGGGCTCGGCGCCAAGGCCGTCACCTACGGATTCCAGCGCTTCGACAACCAGTTCATGCTCATCACGGTCGCCCTGCTGATCGTGATCGTGACCGTGATCCAGCTGATCGGTGACGTGGCCGTGCGCCTGCTGGCACGCCGGGGCCGCACCGCCTCCTGAGACTTTCTCTCCGCTCACAGGCCCGAACTCCTTGTCCGGGCGCACCACCTTCACCACCAGAAAGAGGCACTTTTCGTGCGTAAGAACATCAAGATCACCGCAGCTGCCGCTGCCACCGCCGCTCTCGCCTTCGGCCTCACCGCCTGCGGCACGTCGTCCGACCCGGCCTCCAAGAGCGAGACCGGTGCCAACGCCGACACATCCGAGGCGCTCGTCGTCGCCGCGTCCCCGACGCCGCACGCCGACATCCTGAACTACATCAAGAAGAACCTGGCCGCCAAGGCGGGCCTCAAGCTGGAGGTCAAGGAGTTCACGGACTACGTCCTGCCGAACACCGCCACCGAGACCGGCCAGGTCGACGCCAACTACTTCCAGCACCGGCCGTACCTCGACGACTTCAACAAGAAGAACAACACCCACATCGTCCCGGTCGCCAATGTGCACCTGGAGCCGCTCGGCCTCTACTCCAACAAGGTCAAGGGCCTGGGGGACATCAAGCCCGGCCAGACGATCGCCGTGCCGAACGACACCACGGACGAGGGCCGCGCCCTCCAGCTGCTCGCCGCGAACGGACTGATCACTGTCAAGGACGGCGTCGGCACCAACGCCAAGATCAGTGACATCACGGACAAGAAGGGCCTGGAGTTCAAGGAGCTGGAGGCCGCAACCGTGCCCCGCGCCCTGAACGATGTCGACGCCGCCGTCATCAACGGCAACTACGCCATCCAGGCCAAGCTCAAGCCCGCCAAGGACGCCATCGTGCTGGAGAAGGCGGAAGGCAACCCGTACGCCAACCTGCTCGCCGTGAAGAAGGGCAACGAGAAGGACCCCCGCGTCCAGAAGCTCGTGAAGCTCCTCCACTCCGACGAGGTCAAGAAGTTCATCGAGGACACCTACCAGGGCTCGGTCATCCCCGACTTCGGCCCCCTCGCCGCCTCCTGACACCCGAACCGTACGAGCGTGGCCGAGCCCCGCGCACCCCACCGGGGTGCGCGGGGCTCGGCCGTGCGCACCCGGCCATGCACAACGTCCGCCCGATGCTGCATGCTGTGCCTTTACACGGTCTTCGGCATGGAGCTGCGCATGACTTCCACCTTTCCGTCCATCTCCATCAGCACGGATCGGTTGGTGCTGCGCCCGTTCGACATGACGGACGTCCCCGCGTACATCGAGATGATGAACGACGAACTCGTCACCGCCTGGACCGATGTGCCCCACCCCTACACCGAGGTCGACGCGGAACGGTGGGTGCGCAGGATCGCTCCCGCACAGCGCACCGGCGGCGACGGCATCGTCTTCGCCGTGACCGAATTCCTGACCCAGCGGCTCGTCGGCTCGGTCCGCCTCCAGCACACCGACTGGCGCACCCTCGCGACCGAGGCCGCGTACATCACCGCCCCCTGGGCCCGCGGTGAGGGTTACGCCACCGAGTCCGTGCTGGCGCTCGCCCAATGGCTCTTCCGTGACCAGGGCTTCGAACGCATCGAGCTGCGCACCGCCGCCGACAACACCGCCTCCCAGCAGGTGGCCCAGAAGCTCGGCTGCATCAGCGAGGGTGTCCTGCGCAACGCCCGGATAGCGCGCACCCAGACCGAGGACGGCGGCTGGACCGACTTCAGGACCGATCTGATCGTCTGGGGCCTGCTTCCCGAGGACCTCGAGGGCGTCGCCGAGCAGCTGGCCGACGCGGGCGGCTACGGCGGCTACAACGACTGGAACTGAGGCCGGAGCCGGCGCCGGGGACCGCGCTGGTCCGGACCTGTGGGGGACCAGGTACTCTCACCCTGCCCGCCGCCTCGTGGGCATTCCCACCTGCGACGACTCCAGGAGACTGACGACAGATGGCCGATCGGGTCACGGTGATCGGCTGGGACGGCTCGCCGCTGACCGCAGCGGCCACGGCCGCTCTCTCGGCCGCCACCCTCGTCGCGGGCGCCGCACACCACCTCGCACTCCCCGAAGTCCCGGCGACCGCCGAACGGATCCGCCTCGGCTCCATCGACCTGGCCGCCCGCAGGATCGCCGGCCATCGCGGCAGCGCCGTGGTCCTCGCCGACGGCGACCCCGGCTTCTTCGGAGTCGTACGCAATCTCCGCGCACCCGAACACGGCCTCGAAGTCGAAGTCGTGCCGGCGGTGTCCGCCGTCGCCACCGCGTTCGCCCGCGCGGGAATGCCCTGGGAGGACGCCCAGATCGTCGTCGCCCACCCCCGCACCCTGCGCCGCGCCGTCAACGTCTGCCGCGCCCACCACAAGGTCGCCGTCCTCACGTCGCCCGGCGCGGGCCCCGCCGAGCTCGCCCTGCTCCTCGAAGGCGTCCACCGGACCTTCGTCATCTGCGAGGAACTCGGCACCGCACGCGAGCAGGTCACCGTCCTCACCTCGGACAAGGCCGCCGACCACGTCTGGCGCGACCCGAATGTCGTGATCGTCATCGGGAGCGGCCCCGAACAGCAATCGACCGGATCCTGGATCGCCGGACGCCATCCCCATGGCGTACGCGGCTGGGCGCTGCCCCCCGCGGCGTACTCCGGGGGCGCCGCGGACCCTGACGGGGAGTGCGGCGAAGGCGAGTCCGCAGGGCTGCGGGCCGCTCAACTCGCCCGCCTCGGCCCGCGCACCGGCGACCTCGTCTGGGATGTCGGCTCCGGCGGCGGGGCCCTGGCCGTCGAGGCGGCACGGTTCGGCGCGGCGGTCCTGGCCGTCGACAGCGACCCCGGCGCCTGCGCCCGTACGGCAGCCGCGGCCCGGGCCTTCGGCGTACAGGTCCAGGTCGTCCAGGGCCGTGCTCCCCATGTGCTGGAGCGGCTGCCCGAGCCCGATGTCGTACGCATCGGAGGGGGCGGAGTCCCCGTCGTCACGGCCGTCGCCGACCGCCGGCCGGAGCGCATCGTCACCCACGCGTCGACCCGGGACGAGGCCGAGGCCCTCGGCGCGGCACTCTCCGGGAACGGGTACACCGTCGAGTGCTCGCTCCTCCAGTCCGTCGAACTCGACACGGCCGCATGGTCGGAGCGCGAACGCTCGGTCGTGTTTCTGCTCTCGGCGCTGCGCTCGGACCTCGCCCCGTGACCCGGTCGGCATACGGCGCGGGGTAGGCTGGCCGATCGTTGTACCGCACCCGTTCGTTCGTCGCTTCGTTCGTCAATGTCCGGAAAAGGGGACCGTTTTGGACCCCGTTGTGGTACAGCGGACCCGGGGGGTGCGCAACGTGGCGCAGTCCACATCGAGCCGTGGCGGAACTGCCTGCCGCGGCGGCGAACGGCCGCGAGAATGTTGGATGTCCGCGACCGATTCGTGCCGCGCGGCGAGCCCGCTCGTTCTTCATGACGAGCACCGGCGTGCCGTGGTCGGGCGTCCCGGGCGAAGGGCCGAAGGAGCACTGACGATGGGCGAGGGGTACGCATGAGTGACACCGGCCAGATCCCGGGCGAGGGACTGCCGGAGAACGCAGGCATGGTGGAGCAGCCGGGCGTCCCCGCCCCGGGTGCGTACACCTACCTCGATCCCTCCGAGCATGCGTCCGAGGACGACGACCTCCTGCTGATGCCGAGCGCCCAGGGCGCCTGGAGCGAACCGCATGGCGCACCGGCCGGTCAGCCGGTCGACAACGGGGCCGTGCACACACCGGCTCCGCAGGGCGAGCAGGCGGCGTACCGGACGCAACCGCAGGTGCACATGGGCAGCATGCACGCTGCGCACGCGCAGGGTCCCGTACAGGTCCAGGAAGTCCCGGACCCCGCGGTGTACGCCGTGCAGCAGGCCGTCGCCGGGGCGATGACCGAGACCGGACAGGGCACCCACGAGTCCGGCGGCCGTGACTCGGGCGCCGTCGACCTCAACGGCGTACGTATGCCGGCAGCGCCCCCCGCGGCGGTCGCGGTCGCGCAGCCCGCCGCCCCCGTGCGTCGGCCGCTGCACCGCGGCCCGGCCTCGGGCGACCCGACTCCGTCGTACGGCGGGACGCCGACCGGCGGCGTGGTCCGCTCGCTCGCCGACCGCGGTCCCGCGGAGGCGCCGCAGACCCCGATGGCCGCGCGGCACTCGGGACCGCCCACCACCGGTCCCGAGTACCTCGACCTGCCGGGCCCGCAGCTCGGAGAGATCCCGTCGCAGCCTGCGAGCCCGTGGGTGGCCCAGGCACCGGAGCAGGCCGCGGCACCCGTGCCCGTGGCAGTGGCTGCCGAAGCCGTGACGGCACACACCGCCGCAGAAACGGTCGTGCCGGAGGCCGTCGTCCCGGAGCCGGCTGCCGAACCGCTGCTGGTCGCCGAGCAGGTCGGGGCCGCACCGGTCGCCGCGCCGGAAGCCGTGCCCGTCGCTGCCGGGGCTCTCGTGGACGCCGCGCCCGTGGGGCAGTTCGTGCCCGTGGAGGGATCCGTGCCGACCACCCCCCACCTCGCCCCGACGCCGGTCGTGGAACAGGTCCTCGTGGAGCCGGCCCTTGCGGAGCAGCCCGTCGCCGAGCAGGCCGTCATCGAGGAGCCTGTCGCGGAGCAGGCCTTCGCCGAGCACCCTGTCGCGGAGCAGCCCGTCACCGAGCAGGCCGTCATCGAGCACCCCGTCGCGGAGCAGGCCGCGCAGCCGGAAGCCGTCGTCGAGCCCGTATCCGTACCCGAGCCGGTGGCCATCGCCGTCGAGCCCGTACCGGATCCGGTCGTCGAGACCCCCGAGTCCCTCGAAGCCGTGCCTGTGGTGGCCGATGCGCCCGCGCCCGAGGCGGTGGCCGTCCCTGAACCGGTGGCCGCCCCCGAGCCCGTATCCGTTCCCGAGCCGGTCGCGGCCCCGCAGGACTCCGTCCTCACGCCTGCCGCCGAGGCCGCCCCCGAGCCGGTTCTCGTGCTGGAGCCCGAGACCGGCCCCGAGGTCATCGAGACGCCGGACCTCACGGTCACCGACGCGCCCGCACCGGACCCGGAGCCCACCGAGCCCGTCGAGCCCCCTGCCGCGGCCGCCCCGCCGGCCGAGGCACCGCAGCCCGCCGACCGCGACGCCGCCCCGGCCTCGGCACCGGCCCCCGGCTACGACGACGCCGAGCGCGAAGCCGTGCTCCGCGTGATGCGCGAGCGCCGCGACATCCGCAACGGCTTCCGCAGCGACCCCATCCCGCACGAGGTCCTGCTCCGCGTCCTCGAAGCCGCGCACACGGCGCCCAGTGTCGGCCACTCGCAGCCCTGGGACTTCGTCGTGATCCGGTCGGCGGAGACCCGCCGCTCCATGCACGAACTGGCGCAGCGTCAGCGCGACGCATACGCCAAATCGCTGCCCAAGGGCCGGGCCAAGCAGTTCAAGGAACTGAAGATCGAGGCCATCCTCGACACCCCGGTGAACATCGTCGTCACCGCCGATCCCACCCGCGGCGGCCGCCACACCCTCGGCCGGCACACCCAGCCGCAGATGGCCCCGTACTCCTCGGCGCTCGCCGTCGAGAACCTGTGGCTCGCCGCCCGCGCCGAGGGCCTCGGCGTCGGCTGGGTCAGCTTCTTCGACGAGCGCGAGATGGTCCGCGCCCTGGGTCTGCCCGAGCACCTCGAAGTCGTCGCGTACCTCTGTGTCGGTTACGTCGACGAGTTCCCCGAGGAGCCCGAACTGATGCAGGCGGGCTGGTCCAAGCGGCGCCCGCTGTCCTGGGTCGTCCACGAGGAGACGTACGGCCGTCGCGCCCTGCCCGGCGAGGAGCCGCACGACCTGCTGCAGGAGACCATCTCCAACATCCGTCCGCTGGACGCCAAGGCGCTCGGTGAGGCCTGGGAACGCCAGAAGCGGATGACCAAGCCGGCCGGTGCGCTCGGCATGCTGGAGATCATCTCCGCACAGCTGTCCGGCCTTTCCCGGATGTGCCCGCCGCCGATCCCGGAGCCCGCGGCCGTCGCGATCTTCGCGGGGGACCACGGGGTGCACGCCCAGGGCGTCACCGCGTGGCCGCAGGAGGTCACCGGCCAGATGGTCGCCAACTTCCTCGGCGGCGGCGCGGTCTGCAACGCGTTCGCGTCCCAGGTCGGCGCCGAAGTGTGTGTGGTCGATGTCGGCGTCGCCACGGAGCTGCCCGCGACACCCGGCCTGCTGCCCCGCAAGGTGCGCGCCGGCACGGCCGACTTCACCACCGGCCCCGCCCTCACCCGCGAGGAGGTCCTCTCGGCCATCGAGGTCGGCATCGAGACCGCCCGCGACCTGGTCGCGGCGGGCAACAAGGGCCTGCTCACCGGTGAGATGGGCATCGCCAACACCACCGCGTCCGCCGCACTGATCTGTGTGTACACCGGCATGGACCCGGCCGAGGTGACCGGTCGTGGCACCGGCATCAATGACGAGATGCACGCCCGCAAGGTCGACGTGGTCCGCCGGGCCCTCGAACTGCACCAGCCCGATCCCGCCGACCCGATCGGCGTGCTCGCCGCGGTCGGCGGCCTGGAGCATGCCGCGATGGCCGGCTTCCTGCTGGGCGGTGCGTCGCTGCGTACGCCCGTCGTCCTGGACGGGGTGAGCGCGGGCGCCGCGGCCCTGGTCGCCCGGGCGATCGCCCCCGAGGCCCTCGCCGCATGCATCGCCGGTCACCGCAGCGCGGAGCCCGGCCATGTCGCGGCGCTCAACAAGCTGGGCCTGCGCCCGCTGATCGACCTCGACCTCCGCCTCGGCGAAGGGACGGGCGCACTGCTGGCGCTGCCGATCGTGCAGAGCGCGGCGCGGGCGATGCACGAGGTGGCGACGTTCGACTCGGCGGGTGTCACGGAGAAGTAGCCCGGCCGGCTCCGCCGGCCCGCCCGGGCATCGGTCCGGCCCGGGTGGTTCCTCCGGACCGTCCGGGCGTCGGTCCGGACCGTCCGGAGCCGCGGTTTCGGGACGGGGCGGGTGGGGGACAGCTGCGCGCAGCCGTCCCCCACCCGCCCCGTCCCGGGCCACCCACCCGCACCGCACTCGGCCCTGCAACGGGCCATGCTCCACCCCGTATCGTGGACCCACGCCTCCACAAACCCGCACGTCACAGCCGCTCCACCGCCGCAGCGGCCCGCACCCCGCACTGTTCGAGGAGCCTGCACCGCATGGCCGAGCACGCCGATCACCCCGCGTACCCCGTCGGACTGCGCCTGAGCGGGCGCCGCGTCGTCGTCGTCGGCGGCGGCCAGGTCGCTCAGCGCCGCCTCCCCGCGCTCATCGCGGCGGGCGCCGACATCACCCTCGTATCGCCGTCCGCGACCCCGTCCGTCGAGGCGATGGCCGACGCCGGCGAGATCCGCTGGGAGCGCCGGCGGTACGCGGACGGCGATCTGGCCGACACCTGGTACGCGCTCATCGCCTCCGACGACGCCGCAGCCAACGACGCGGCGTCGGCCGAGGCCGAGCGCACCCGCACCTGGTGCGTGCGCAGCGACAACGCCGATGCCGCCACCGCCTGGACTCCGGCCACCGGCCGCAGCGAGGGAGTGACCGTCGCCGTCCTCTCCACCGACGCGCAGGGCCGTGACCCGCGCCACTCCGCCGCCGTCCGCGACGCCATCGTCGAGGGCCTGCGCGACGGCACGCTCGCCGCGCCGCACCACCGCACCCGACCCGTCCCCGGCGTCTCCCTGGTCGGTGGCGGCCCCGGCGACCCCGACCTGATCACTGTCCGCGGGCGGCGCCTCCTTGCCGAGGCCGATGTCGTCATCGCCGACCGGCTCGGCCCGCGCGACCTGCTCGATGAACTGCCGCCGCACGTCGAGGTGATCGACGCCGCGAAGATTCCGTACGGCCGCTTCATGGCCCAGGAGGCGATCAACCAGGCACTCATCGAGCACGCCAAGGCGGGCAAGGCCGTCGTCCGGCTCAAGGGCGGCGACCCGTTCGTCTTCGGCCGGGGCATGGAGGAGGCGCAGGCCCTCGCCGCCGAGGGCATTTCCTGCACGGTCGTCCCCGGCATCTCCAGCTCGATCTCCGTGCCGGGTGCGGCCGGCATCCCCGTCACCCACCGCGGCGTCGCTCACGAGTTCACCGTCGTCAGCGGCCATGTCGCCCCCGACGACGAGCGTTCGCTGGTCGACTGGGCGGCCCTCGCACAGCTGCGCGGTACCCTCGTGCTGCTGATGGCCGTCGACAAGATCGGCGCCATCGCCCAGGCCCTCATCGGCCACGGCAAGTCCCCCGACACCCCGGTCGCCCTCGTCCAGGAGGGCACCACCGCGGCGCAGCGCCGGGTCGACGCGACCCTTGCCACCGTCGCCGAACGGGCCGCCGCCGAAGAGGTACGCCCCCCGGCCGTGATCGTCATCGGCGACGTCGTCGCGGTCGGTACGGACACCCTCCCGAACCCCGCCGAGTAACCAGCGGTAACAGATCTTCTTCCAAGCCGTTGGCACCACACACCGGACAAGGCAGTATCGAACCTGTGGCTGATCTCATCACCGTCGACGACCCCGACGACCCGCGCCTGCGCGACTACACGGGCCTCACAGACGTCGAACTGCGGCGCAGGCGGGAGCCCGCCGAAGGCCTCTTCATCGCCGAGGGCGAGAAGGTGATCAGACGCGCCAGGCACGCCGGGTACGAGATGCGGTCCATGCTGCTCTCGGCGAAGTGGGTCGATGTCATGCGCGACGTCATCGACGAGGTCCCGGCACCGGTCTACGCGGTCAGCCCGGAGCTCGCCGAACGCGTCACCGGCTACCACGTGCACCGCGGCGCTCTCGCCTCCATGCAGCGCAAACCGCTGCCGACGGCCGACGACCTGCTGACGAGGACCCGCCGGGTCGTCGTCATGGAGTCGGTCAACGACCACACCAACATCGGGGCCATCTTCCGCAGCGCCGCCGCCCTCGGCATGGATGCGGTGCTGCTCTCTCCGGACTGCGCCGATCCGCTCTACCGGCGCTCCGTCAAGGTGTCCATGGGTGCGGTCTTCTCCGTCCCGTACGCCCGTCTCGACACTTGGCCCAAGGCCCTCGAGACCGTACGGGAGGCGGGCTTCAAGCTCCTGGCGCTCACCCCCGACGACAAGGCCAGCAGCATCGACGAGGCGGCGCCGCACCGGATGGACAAGGTGGCGCTGATGCTCGGCGCCGAGGGCGACGGACTGTCCACCCAGGCGCTGGTCGCGGCCGATGAATGGGTACGCATCCCGATGGCGCACGGCGTCGATTCGCTGAACGTGGGCGCGGCCGCCGCCGTGGCGTTCTACGCCGTGGCGACAGGCCGCCCGCAGGACTGACCGGGCGCCGGCCGGCGCCCGTTACTGCTGCCGCGGCAACAGTTGTCGCTCGTGCTGCTCGTGCTGCTCATGCAGTCCCGGGTTCTGTGAGGCGCCGAGCCCACGGGCCGGTCCCTGGCACCCCTGCGCCGCCGCGATCCCCAGCGCCACCAGTAGCGTCACCACGACGAAGACGACGAGACGCTGCCGCAGCAGCCGCGGGTTGGCCGGCCGGCGGCCCGTCGAAGTCGTACGGGTCCCGGGCCGGGTGCCCGGCCGCCCCTTCGTGCCGTTCGTTCCGTTGGTGGTCTGGGGACGCTTGCCGGAGCGCGTGGTGTTGCGCGGCTGCTGCGGCCGCGAACCGCCGGTACGCGGCGAAGCGGCGCGTGCGGGCGCGGTCTGCCGGCTCTGCGGACGGGGCGCCGGAGGGCTCCCCGCGCGCCGGGTCTGCTGTTCGGTGTACGGGCCGTCGAGCCGGCCGGTCGGCCGTTCCAGCTCCTGGGCCGAGCGCTGTACGGGCGGCCGGCTCTCGTGCAGCCCCTGCGCCTCACGGGCCGCGATCTCCTTGAGCCGCATGGAGAGTTGAAGCGTGCTCGGCCGCTCCTCCGGGTCCTTCGCCAGACAGGCGCTCACCAGGGGCGCCAACGCGTCGTGCACGTCGAACAACTGAGGTTCCTCGTGCACCACGCGGTACAGCATCACCTCGGAACTGCCGTGCCCGAAAGGCGAATCGGCTGTTGCCGCGTACGCCAGCGTGGCACCCAGCGAGAACACGTCCGTCGCGGGTGTGACCGCCGCGCCCCGCACCTGCTCGGGCGCCAGGAACCCGGGCGATCCCACCGCCGTGCCGACATGCGTGAGTGTGCTCGCCCCGGTCGCCCAGGCGATCCCGAAGTCGATGATCCGGGGGCCCTTGGGGGAGAGAAGGATGTTCGACGGCTTCAGATCACGGTGGACGACACCGGCCTCGTGCACCGCCACCAGCCCCTCGGAGAGAGCCGCCCCGATCGACGCCACCTCGGCCGCCGACAGCGGGCCCTCCTCGGCCACCTTGTCGTGCAACGAGGGGCCGGGGACGTACTGCGTGGCGAACCACGGGCGGTCCGCCTCCAGATCGGCCGCCACCAGCCGCGCCGTGCAGCCGCCGCGGATCCGTCGCGCCGCCGACACCTCGCGCGCGAAACGCGAACGGAACTCCTGGTCCTCGGCGAGATCCGGGCGGATCACCTTGAGGGCCACCCGCTGGCCACGCCGGTCCGAACCCAGGTAGACGACCCCCATGCCGCCCGCCCCGAGTCGCCGGTGCAGTCTGAACGAGCCGACGACACGCGGGTCCTCGCGCCGGAGCCGCATCATCGCCATCGTCTGCCCATCCCCGCTGCCTGGTCCGCCTGACGTGGCACAGCTTACGTACCCGTGGCCCGGCGCGCTCAGAGGCCGCGCCCTCGTCCGCCCATCGATTGTCAGTGCCGGATGGGAAACTTGAAGGGTGGTCAGGGAGCTGCGGATCCACGCTGCCTGGCCCGTGCGAGATCTCAAAGGACCGTCGCAGAAGGGGGATTGGATCAATGAAGGGCGATCGAGTCGAGATAGTCGTGGATGCCGGAGACACGACGCGTACCTACGAAGTGGTGGCCGGCAGGGCGGGCCGCAGGGTCGAGACGGCCATCAGCCGAGGGGTGGTCGAAGTGAGCGAAGTCACGCGGAGCGGCTCTGTCGTCCGCACCGCCCGCTTCATGGCGAACAGGGTGCTCGCCCTCGTCGAACATCCGATTCCCCGGGAGGACGCATCCGAGAGCCCCCTGAGGGATGACCCCAAGGCCTGACCCCCGATCTCCACCCAGGGGAGTACGCCGACTACCGACGGCTCATCCTCCGGGAGGCCCGGCAATCGGTACGCGGGCATGATGTCCCGCGCCACCGGGGTCCCTAGTGTTGAGGTCAAGCGGTGGGCGTAGCACTCGTCCCCCGAGGTCAAACGCCCGCCGCTCCCACAACAGGTCAGGAGAGGAACCATGGCGGACACGGCAGCGCGGACGGTGATCCGCACGCAGGGACGCAGGGCACAAGCCGCGTTCGGCAGCCGCCCGTCGTCCGGTACGCGCCACCCGCTGGTGGCGACGGCCATGGTTCTTCCTCTGGCGGCCCTGCTCGTAGTCGTCTTCGGCGGCTGGGACGCAGTGGTCACACAGGCGTCGTCCGTGGGCGTGATGCTGGGGCGCTGAGCGGCGCTCCGCGGGTCCGGAAGAGCGGTCCGGACCGGGACATCCGGCCAACAACCCCGTGGGGACGGGGGTGCGGCGGACGGCAGCGTTTGTCCGGTCAGCTGGGGAGCTGACCGGACATCGCGCTGTCCGGGGGCTTTCACGTCGCGCCAAGGGCTGTCCCGTCACCCCTGGTGGGCGCACGACGGCAGTTGCGGCACCTCGCTGCGTTGCCGGAACGCCCGAATACGGCCCCGCACGAGGACGCTCCTCCGCCGTGCGATGCACCACATCCGACGCCGCACGCTGATCCACCAGGGGTGACGGGACAGCCCTTGGGCGCCGTCCCGCGGCCTGCGCGGTGGCCCGTACGCTGGGCGGCGGCCCGGGTGGACCGGGTCGGACCTGTTGCCACCGGGGGAGACCGTGACCACCGCAGTCGTCCGCGCGCTGGGTGCCCTCGCCCATGACGCGGTGCACCCGTCCGCCGACGCCGGGGGCCCCTGCGCCTGCCCCGCACCGGCGGTGCTCGCGGACCGTGCCGACGGCACCGTCGTCCGCAGCGGCCCGGTGGTCGCGAAGGCCCACGCCCCGGGGACCGACACCGCGGCCCTGACCGCCCGGCTGGCACTGGCCTCGTCCGCCGCCCTGGCCGGCGTCCTCCTGCCACCCGTGTCCCGGCCGTCCGGGCCCGCCACCCCCACCGTCACGGTGCACGGCCGCACCGTGACCCTCTGGCCCCACGGCGACCCCGTCGACCCGGCCGACCCCGACGCCGCCCCCTGGGAGGAGGCCGCCGGCCTCCTGGCCAGGCTCCACCGCACCTCGCCCGTGGCCGCGTCCACGCCCACGGGCCCGCCCGTCCCGGCGCTCCCCACGATGCGCGGCCCCGCGAAGGCCGCACGCGCCGTGGCCCGGATGCACGCGGCCCGGCCCGACGACCCGGCCACCGCCCCCGTACGCGAGGCATGGCGGCGCCTGCCCGCCTGGGCCCGAGACGAGGCCGCCACGCCCCCGCACCGGTCGCGTTTCCTCTGCCACGGCGATCTGCATCTCGGCCAGCTCGTCCGCCATCCCGCCCCGCACGGCCCCTGGCTGCTCATCGACGTCGACGACCTGGGCCTCGGCGACCCCGCCTGGGACCTCGCACGCCCCGCCGCCTGGTACGCGGCCGGGCTGCTGCCCCCCGAGGTCTGGCTGCGCTTCCTGGACGCCTACCGAGCGGCCGGCGGGCCCGCGATACGCGCCGAGGGCGACCCCTGGCCCGAACTTGACGTGCCCGCCCGTGCCCTGACGGTGCAGACCGCCGCGCTGGCGTTCGTCAAGTCCGCCGCGCAGCGGCGAACTCCGGACGAGGTGGAACAGACGATGATCGATGCCTGTGCCCGAATTGCCTCCCTCCCGCCCGAGTTGACCGCCGAACACTCGTCGTAGGGTGAACCGATCGTCTCCGGGCATGAATTCCGGGGACGGCGAACCGACGGCGAGGAGCTGAGCCGACCATGCAGTGTCCCAAGTGCCACGCGCAGATGCAGACGTACAACCGCAACGGCATCCAGATCGAGCAGTGCAGCGGCTGCCGGGGGATATTCCTCGACTACGGCGAGCTGGAGACCCTGACCCGCATCGAGGCGCAGTGGACCCAGCAGGCCCCGCCCGCGCCGCCCGCCCCCCAGGCCTACCCGGCAGCGCCGGCCCCCGCCTGGGGTGCCCCGCAGCACCACGGCGGCCACCACGGCGGTCACTACCGGCACAAGAGCTTCGGTCACATGCTCTTCTCCTCCTGACCGAGCGGACACGGAGCGGGCCCCGGACACCGTGTGTCCGGGGCCCGCTCCGTGCACGGCCGGGCCGCCGCGGATGCAACCCGCCCCCGTCCGCTGTGAATACCGTCGACAATTTCTTTGTCCGGCATCTAGGCACCGGCATGGTTGATCCTTAAAGTTCCGGCCCATGACCTTCCTCCATCGGTCCCGGACCGTCGCGCCACCCGGCTGGAGCCGCTGGCTGGTTCCGCCTGCCGCGCTCGCCGTGCATCTCTCGATCGGGCAGGCCTACGCCTGGAGCGTGTTCAAGCCCCCGCTCGAATCAGCACTCGACCTTTCCGGCACCGCCAGCGCCCTCCCCTTCCAGCTCGCCATCGTCATGCTCGGCCTCTCCGCGGCCTTCGGCGGCACCCTCGTCGAACGCAACGGACCGCGCTGGGCGATGTTCGTGTCCCTCGTCTGCTTCTCCTCGGGCTTTCTCGTCGGCGCCCTCGGCGTGGCCACCGGTCAGTTCTGGCTGGTCGTCCTCGGCTACGGCGGGATCGGCGGTATCGGCCTCGGCATCGGTTACATCTCGCCGGTCTCCACGCTCATCAAGTGGTTCCCCGACCGCCCCGGCATGGCCACCGGTATCGCCATCATGGGCTTCGGCGGCGGCGCGCTGATCGCCTCGCCCTGGTCGACCGCGATGCTCGACGGCTTCGGCACCGACAGGGCGGGAATCGCGACCACCTTCCTGGTCCACGGTCTCGCCTACGCCGGTTTCATGGCGCTCGGAGTCTTCCTCGTCCGGGTGCCCCCGGACGGCTGGCTGCCGGCCGGCTGGCAACCGAAGGAGGAGACCCGTCGTCTCGTCACCACGGCCCAGGTCTCCGCACGCAACGCGCTGCGCACACCGCAGTTCTGGTGTCTGTGGGTGGTGCTCTGCATGAACGTCACCGCAGGCATCGGCATTCTGGAGAAGGCCGCCCCGATGATCTCGGACTTCTTCGCGGACTCCTCCGCTCCGGTCACGGCCTCCGCCGCGGCGGGCTTCGTCGCCCTGCTCTCCCTGGCCAACATGACCGGACGGCTCCTGTGGTCCTCCACCTCGGACCTCATCGGCCGCAAGAACATGTACCGCGTCTATCTCGGCGTCGGCGCCCTGATGTATCTCGCGATCGTCGAATTCGGCAGCTCCAAGCCGCTCTTCGTCTGCTGTGCGCTGGTGATCCTCTCCTTCTACGGAGGCGGATTCGCCACGGTCCCCGCCTATCTGCAGGACCTCTTCGGTACGTACCAGGTGGGCGCCATCCACGGCCGGCTGCTGACCGCCTGGTCGACCGCCGGTGTCCTCGGTCCGCTGATCGTCAACTGGGTGGCGGACGCGGGGGAGCGGGCGGGACGGAGCGGATCCGGCCTCTACACAACATCACTGACGATCATGATCGGGCTGCTGATCGTCGGCTTCGTCGCCAACGAGTTCGTACGCCCCGTCCATCCACGCTTCCACGAGGCAGCGGAGAGGAAGTCCCGTGCCCACCAAGAGTCGTAGAACACTCACCGCCGTGGTCTGGCTCTGGGTCGCCGTGCCGTTCGCCTACGGGCTGTACGAACTGATCCTCAAGGCCACCCAGCTCTTCACCGACTGACCCCAGCCGGCCGGCCGGAGCGGACGGCGCCGGAGTTCCGCAGCAACGACGAAGCCCCGGTCGTGGAGACGACCGGGGCTTCGGCTGGTGCGCGATACTGGGATTGAACCAGTGACCTCTTCCGTGTCAGGGAAGCGCTCTCCCGCTGAGCTAATCGCGCAGGGTGAACCTGCGTGTACTGCGTGCGCGATACTGGGATTGAACCAGTGACCTCTTCCGTGTCAGGGAAGCGCTCTCCCGCTGAGCTAATCGCGCGGGGATCCTTGCGGACCAGTGGACGATACTGGGATTGAACCAGTGACCTCTTCCGTGTCAGGGAAGCGCTCTCCCGCTGAGCTAATCGTCCTTGGAGGTGGAGACGGGATTTGAACCCGTGTAGACGGCTTTGCAGGCCGTTGCCTCGCCTCTCGGCCACTCCACCAGGAGTGCAGGGGTTCGGGAAAAGATCCCCCACTTCGAGCGGACGACGAGATTCGAACTCGCGACCCTCACCTTGGCAAGGTGATGCTCTACCAACTGAGCCACGTCCGCTTGTCGGTTCCGTTTCACTTGCGTGTCCCGGCGACGTGTTGAACTCTAGCGGATTCCCGGGCCAGTACAAAAACGCGTTTGTGCAGCGTGCTGCGGTGGCTGCGCCCCGGCGCAGGTCACCGTGTGCCGTCCTAGACTCAGCAGCGTGCACGACCTCGCTCCAATGGCCCGCTTCGGCGGCCTCGTCGCGTCCGATCTGCAGGACGTGACCAGTGATCCCGCAGCCCTCGACTCGTCCGGCTTCTGGGCCGTATGCGCCGATTTCGAGGGCGGCCTCGTCTGCGCCCGCTTCGGCACCGTACGGACCGCGCCGGTGCCCGCGCCCGTGCCCGGAGCCTGGCGCGGGCCGGGGGCCGGTGACTGGACCTCGTCCCTGGACCGCGCCGCGTACACCGCCGGCGTACGCCACATCCGCGCGTGCATAGCGGCCGGCGAGGTCTACCAGGCCAACCTCTGCCGGGTGATGACCGCGGTGCTGCCGGACCCGGCCGCCGCGGACGTCGACGCCCTCACCGCGCTGCTGGCGCGCGGCAACCCCGCCCCGTACGCAGGAACGATTCGGCTGCCTGCGCACGGCGTGGAGATCGCCACCGCGTCACCCGAGCTCTTCCTGAAGCGGGACGGCCGCACGATCGAGTCAGGACCGATCAAGGGCACCGGCCGCACCGAGGACGACCTGCTGGAGAAGGACCACGCCGAGAACGTGATGATCGTCGACCTGGTCCGCAACGACCTGGGCCGCGTCTGCGCCACCGGAACGGTCACGGTCCCCGACCTCTGTGTGGTGGAGAAGCACCCGGGACTCGTCCACCTCGTCTCCACCGTGCGGGGCCGCCTCGCCGACGGCGTCGGCTGGCCCGAGCTGCTCGCCGCCGCCTTCCCGCCCGGTTCCGTCACCGGGGCACCCAAGTCCAGCGCCCTGCGGATCATCGACTCACTGGAGACCGCACCCCGGGGCCCCTACTGCGGCGGCATCGGGTGGGTCGATGCCGATCGCTCCACCGCCGGCCTCGCCGTGGGCATCCGGACCTTCTGGGTCGACCGGACCGGAGCCGCCCCGGTTCTCCGGTTCGGCACCGGGGCCGGTATCACCTGGGGCTCCGACCCGGAGCGCGAGTGGGACGAGACCGAGCTCAAGGCGCACCGGCTGCTCGCTGTAGCGTCGGGCGCCCAGCAAGCGACGGGAAGGACCGCGTGATGAGGATTTGGGTCAACGGCGCACTGCACGACGCCGCCGACGCCCAGGTGTCCGTGTTCGACCACGGACTGACCGTGGGCGACGGCATCTTCGAGACGGTGAGGACGACCGCCGGCCGGCCCTTCGCCCTCACCCGGCACCTCGACCGGCTGACCCGCTCGGCCCGCGGCCTCGGACTGCCCGACCCCGACCTCGACGAGGTGCGCCGGGCCTGCGCCGCCGTCATCGACGCCAATCCCATGGAGCTCGGCCGGCTGCGCATCACGTACACCGGCGGGGTCTCCCCGCTCGGTTCCGACCGCGGCAACGAAGGCACCGGCCTCGTCGTCGCACTCGGCGAGGCAGCACGGCGCCCCGACACCACCGCGGTGATCACCGTCTCCTGGACGCGCAACGAACGCGGCGCGCTCGTCGGGCTCAAGACCACGTCGTACGCGGAGAACGTGGTCGCTCTCGCCCGCGCCCATGAGCAGGGCGCCTCGGAGGCGCTCTTCGCCAACACGGTCGGGCAGCTCTGCGAAGGCACCGGATCCAACGTCTTCGTCGTGCTCGACGGACAGCTGTACACCCCGCCGGTCGCCTCCGGCTGCCTCGCCGGGATCACCCGCGCACTGGTCGTGGCATGGACCGGGGCGCGCGAGACCGACCTGTCCATGGAAGTCCTGGATCTTGCCGAGGAGGTCTTCCTGACCTCCAGCCTCCGGGACGTCCAGGCCGTCCACCGGATCGACGGCCGGGAGCTGCCCGGCACACCCGGACCCGTGACGGCGAAGGCCATGCGGATCTTCGACGAGCGTGCGGGGAACGACCTCGATCCGTGAGCCCGGGTCCGTGCCCGGCCCGGATCCGCAAAATCGGGTGACGGTCCGGGGCGCAGCGGATAGAACACCGGTGATGACCACGACCCTCCGGCCGACCGGGCCGATCCAGCAAGGCGCCGACGGCGCGCGGAGCCGCGCGTACGACGTGTGCGACAACGGACGGCCGGTCGGCGCCGTCGAGATCGGCACCGATCCGGAGTTCGGGGCGACGGCAGGGGTGCTGCGCTCCCTGCGGATCGACGAACCCCACCGCAGGCGCGGCCGCGGCACCATCGCCGTACTGGCCGCCGAGGAGGTGCTGCGCGGCTGGGGGTGCTCCCGGCTGGAGCTCTCGGTCGGGTCGGACAACACGGCCGGACAGCGGCTCGCCGCCGCGCTCGGCTGCACCGAGCGCAGCAGGAACATGATCAAGGACCTGCCGCGCAACCCCCCTGTCCTGCCCGACCGTGTCACCGGGCGGCCGATGACGGAGGCGGAGTTCGAACAGTGGGCGACCACCGCCGTCACGGGCTACGCGCAGACATGGATCGAGCGCGGCGTCCCGGCGGACGAGGCTCTGCGCAAGGCCGAGATCTCCCACCGGACGCATCTGCCGCACGGACTCGCCACGGAGGGCGCCCATCTGCACACCCTGGTCCATGAGGGCGACGGTGTGGTGGGACATGTCTGGGTGTCGGGTTTCGAGATGCACCCGGGGACGCTGGTCGGGTACGTCTTCGACGTCGAGGTGGAGGAGACGTTCCGCGGCCGGGGGTACGGCCGGGCGCTGATGCTGGAGGCGGAACGCATCGCGCTCGCCGCCGGGCACGAACGCATCGGGCTGCACGTCCTCTCGTCCAACACTCCGGCGGTCCGGCTGTACGAGTCGCTCGGTTACACGGTGACCCAGTACAACCTCGTCACGCCGCTGTAGCCCCGCCGGGCCCGGCCCGGCGGCGCAGCGGGACGGTCACCGGTCCGTGGTCACGGTCAGCCCTGCCCCGCGATCAGGCGGTCGGCGATCTCCTCGATCCGCTCGCGCAGCCCGTCCTGGCTCGTGCCGCCGTCCAGCCGCTCGCCGCCGATCACATACGTGGGGGTGCCGGTCACGCCGATGGCCTTGCCCTCGGCCTGGTCGGCGTCGACGATCAGCATGTGCCGTCCGTCGATCAGGGCGGTGTCGAACTCCTCGGCGTCCAGGCCGAGTTCGCGCGCCACCTCGATCAGCACCGGCTCGCCCGAGCGGCCGAGCTCGTCGGTCCTGGCGAGTACGGCCTCGATGTACGGCCAGTCCATGCCCTGTTCCGCGGCCTCCTCGGCCGCCTGGGCGGCGGCATAGGCGTGCTTGTGCTTCTCCAGCGGGAAGTGCCGCAGTCGCACGTCGAGCCGGTCGCCGTACCGGGCGCGCAGGGCGTGCACATCGGTGAGGGCGCGGTGGCAGTCGGGGCACTGGAGCTCGCACCAGACATCGAGGACGACCGGGGCGGCGGGAGTGGAATCGCTCATGGGACCAGTCTCCCAGGGCCCGCACACCCATCCCAACCGGCATCCGCCTCGGCCCCGGGGCGGTGGGTGACCGGCCACCCATCGGCACCTGGGGAGGACTCCGGCCCTGAAATGTCCCTGATGCGGTCCTGGATCATGGCCGCGGGGCGGGTGGGCGGTGCAGGATGGAAGGGACGTTTCCCCGTGCGCCTGGAGGCCCCGATGCTTGCCGAGACCATTTGCTCCGCGGTGTCCGCGGCGGGCTTGGGCATCGCCGCCGTGACCGCGTACCGGAAGCGATTCCTCACCGCGACGCGGATCGCCGCCTACTCCCTGATCCCGATCGGCCTGGTGCTGACCGGTGTGGTCCAGTGGGTCACCGATATCGCGTTCCAGCCCAGCGTCTGGCTCGGCTTCGGGCTGCTCGGGGTGGCCTGGCTGCTCTTCATGACCACGCGTGCCATCGAACGGCGCGGCGTCGGTACCCGCAAGGAGCGCAAGGCCGCCGCGCAGGCGGCGCAGAGCGGTGCCGTCGCACCGGCAGCGTCGGTGCCCTCACTCGGGAGCGGTGTGCCCGCGGACCGGCCGCAGACGAAGCCGAAACAGAAGCAGGAGGCCGGCGCCCCGGGCGAGGACTTCAGCGACATCGAGGCCATCCTGAAGAAGCACGGCATCTGAACCCAGGACCGCGAGCGGCCATCGACGGTGAGGCAACGTGAGTCGCCGCGAAATCGCAGGTGAACCGGTCCACGCCTGATCCTTGACGCTCCACGGGAGCGGGGCTAGCGTCCCCGACGGGTTGGGGGAACGAATCGGGCTGGGGCAGGGCGAGTGGCGCGTGTGGCAAGGATCGAGGACGTGGCCCGGCAGGCCGGAGCCTGCGCGGGCGCCGTGTCGCATGTGACCGGCCGATCCGAAGCAGGGCCGTCGCAGACCCGGGCCCGCCGGGTCCGGTGCGTGCGTCCGCGAGGCGTCGCAGTGCCGTCGTGGGGGGACTGCTCGGGCTCGCTCCCCGTCCACCCGTGGAACTCCTGCTGACGGAGGTGGGCGACGGGAACGGCATGCACGGCCACCGCGGCGGGGTGCTCCAGCCGGAGCGGGCCTCGCGCGCCCCGGCACGGCGCCGTACCCACCTGCCGAAGACGCCCGGTTCCTCCGGCTCGCTCCCGGGATTCGCTCCCCGTCCGTCCCCGCCTTCCGTCCTTTCTTCCACATGACCGAAACGGAGAACCCGTGCCCCTGTTCGATCTGCCCCTGGACCAACTCCGCGACTACCGCCCCGAGTCCGGCGAGCCCGTCGACTTCGACGCCTTCTGGAAGCGCACCCTCGACGAGTCCTCCGGATTCCCGCTCGATCCCGAATTCCGGCCGTACGACGCCGCGTTGAACAACGTCGACGTGCACGATGTGACCTTCTCCGGCTGGGGTGGTCACCGTATCCGCGCGTGGCTGAACGTTCCGGCGGGTGCCGAGGGCCCCCTCCCGTGCGTCGTCCACTACCTCGGTTACGGCGGTGGCCGCGGACTTCCGCACGACCACCTGGTGTGGCCCGCGGCCGGCTGGGCCACCCTGCTCGTCGACACCCGTGGCCAGGGCGCCGTCAACAGCCACTCGGCGGGTTCCACCCCCGACCCGCACGGCGGTGCCAATCCGCAGTCGCCCGGCTTCATGACCCGCGGCATCCTCGACCCCGAGGAGTACTACTACCGGCGCGTCTTCACCGACGCGGTCCGCGCCGTGGAGGTGGCCCGCACCCACCCGTCCGTCGACCCGGACCGCATCGTCGTGCACGGCGGCAGCCAGGGCGGCGGCATCGCCCAGGCGGTGGCCGGGCTCAGCCCGCATGTGAAGGCCGCGCTGATAGACGTACCGTTCCTGTCCCACTTCCGGCGGGCCGTCGAGATCACCGAGAAGGATCCGTACCAGGAGATCGTGCGCTTCCTCGCCACGCAACGCGGCGAAGCCGAGCAGGTGTTCCGTACGCTGTCCTACTTCGACGGCATCAGCTTCGCCGCCCGGGCCACTGTCCCGGCGCTCTACTCGGTGGCGCTGATGGACACCGTCTGCCCGCCGTCCACGGTCTTCGCCGCCTACAACCACTGGGCGGGTCCGAAGGAGATCGAGGTCTACCCCTGGAACAATCACGAGGGCGGCGCATCGGCCCACCGGGCAGTCCAGCTGCGCATGTTGCGCGATCTCGGCTGAGCGGTGCGGAACAGGGGGAGCGGCGGGGGAAACCGGGCGTGGTCCCGAATGTGTGACGGCGGGTCGGACGCCGGAGCGAATCCTCCCGGCCACGTGAAGAGTGAACTCCCGTCATAAAAAGGCGTGTTGATCGCCGACGGAGTCCGTTCTGCGCCATGATCGTCCCGAGATGGTGGACACCTCCCGGGGCGATACCCCCGCACCCCCTGCCGAAGAGCCGCGTGGCTGCCTCTTCGCGCTGTCCCAGCCCCCTCTGATGATCTTCCTCACGGTGGTCGGCGGCCTGCTGCTGATGGCCGCGTTGCATGATCTCTTCCTGCTGTGAGCGGGCGATGAGACCGGCGGCGAGCGGTCAGCCGGCCGCCTCCCTGCGGCGTGCCCGGTACGCGGCGACATGCAGTCGATTACCGCAGGTGCGGCTGGAGCAGTACCTGCGGGAGCGGTTGCGGGACAGATCCACGAACGCGTCCCGGCAGTCCGGCGCCTCGCAGCGCCGCAGCCGCTCCTGCTCGCCCGCGACGACGATGAAGGCCAGCGCCATGCCGCAGTCGGCGGCGAGATGGTCGGCGACAGAGGCGTCCGGCGCGAAGTAATGGACATGCCAGTCGTAGCCGTCGTGATTGCTGAGCTGCGGTGTGGTGCCCGCGGCGGCCACGAGACTGTTGACGAGACCGGCGGCGATTTCGGCATCGTGCGTCGCGAAGATCTCCGCGAACCGGGTCCGTACATCCTGTACAGCCCGCAGGTCCTTCTCGCTGAGGTCGCCGACGCCGCTGATGCGATGCCGCCGGGTGAATTCGTACAGCGCTTCGATGTCGGCGAGACGGTCGCTCTGTCCGGCCTCCTGCTGGTCGGTCGTCTGTGCGGTGTTCACCAGATCGACCACCGTTTCGAGGGCGATCCGGGTGTCGTGGGGGATCAGCACGCTTTCGCTCCCTGGCCTCCGGCGAGCGGGGCGCCCGCCGATGCGGGCTGACTCTACTGGCTCGGCAAAGTCGCACATCGGTACGAGAGGGGCGTGGGGCCCGCGAGGAGTGCTTGCCGGCTACGGGGGGCGCCAGGGGGCCCTGGGAGGCGTACAGGGGCGCAGGAGGGCGCGCTGGGCCCGCTGCGCGCGTATCCATGGACCGGGTGTGCGCCGGTATGCGCGGTGGAACATGTGCCGACGCCGTCACCACGGTGGATTCCGTGGTCACGGCGTCGGTGTCTGCCCTATGTGGTTGTCTGCGCGGCGCCGTCGCCCCGAGTCGGACGGCGCTGTGCAGCTCTCGACCTGGCTCAGCTCTCGGCCAGGATGTGTGAGAGCTCCGTGTCGAGGTCGAAGTGGCGATGCTCGGTGCCTGGTGGCACCGCGGCGTCGGTCCGCTTCAGGAACGACTCCAGGGCCCTCGCCGGGGCTTCGAGCAAGGCTTCGCCCTCTGGAGAGCTCAGCGCGATGCAGACGACGCCCTGGCCGTGACTACGAGATGGCCAGACACGTACGTCTCCGGTGCCGGTGGGCCTATGCAGCCCCTCGGCAAGGAGGTCGCGGGCGAATACCCATTCGACCGTCTCCTCCGCTCCGGTGTGGAAGGTGGCGTGCACGGCATACGGATCGGCCGTGTCATACCGCAGGCCCGCGGGTACAGGCAGTGAGGACTCGCTCGACACAACGAGGCGCAGGTGCAGCTCGCAGCTGACCGTGGTGTTCATAAGCGCCAGGGCCTTTCGCTCAGTGTGCGCTCGGGGATTCGCACGTCGGCGAAATCGACATGCCACCTACGGTGGCGTTGTAAACCCCTCTGACCTTTTTGTGATCCTTCGGATAGCTCGTACAGCGGTGTGTAACTTTGGGTCATTCGCCCATTTCGGTGACAAAGCCTGTTCCGGTAAGTTGGGCCACATGAATGCGGAGAGTGACGCGCGGGACGAGGCTGCCGACGCGGCGGCCCCGGCACCCGCTACGGGGGACGTGACAGGGGGCGTGACGCCTGACGTCACGGAGGGTGTGACGAAGGACGACGCCGCGGCGGAACGGGAGCTCGGATCGCGGGCGCCCGGATTCATCAAGGCGTCCAGGGCGCTCCACCTGAGCTGGCAGGTCGGTGTCTTCGTGGCCGGCCTCGCCGTGGTCGTGGCGGGCATCATCATGCTGCCGCTGCCCGGGCCGGGCTGGCTGGTGATCTTCGGCGGCATGGCGATCTGGGCGACCGAGTTCGTCTGGGCGCAGCTGGTGCTGCGGTGGACCCGCCGGAAGGTCACCGAGGCGGCCCAGAAGGCGCTCGATCCCAAGGTCCGGCGGCGGAACATCATCCTCACCGCCGTCGGGCTGGTGATCGTCGCGGTGCTGGTCGGGATCTATGTGTGGAAGTTCGGCATCACGATGCCCTGGAAGATCCGCGAGTGACCCGGGGGCGGTCGTAGAGCACCGCTGACATGCGGTAATGTTTGCGGTGCGTCCGGGCGATTAGCTCAGTGGGAGAGCGCTTCGTTCACACCGAAGAGGTCACTGGTTCGAAACCAGTATCGCCCACCCGGACAGAGGGCCCGTGAGACAGGACAGTCTCACGGGCCCTCTGCATGTTCCGCGCGTGGCGCCCGGGCCCGCTGTGTGCCGCCGCGGACGGGCGAGACGCTTCGGCCGGAGTGAAGGGGCGGGGCGGTCGTCACGGCGGGCCCCGCCGGCCGACGGGACGATCGCACCGTCCGGGAAGCAGCGTCCGCGTGCGCATCAAGGGCAGGATGTGCTTCCCCGGCTCCCGGTCGGCGCATTCCGGGGAGACGTTCAACACCGTGACCGTCGTGGGCAATTCGTCCTGCGGTTTCCACAACTCGGCCGCAATTCAGCGCAGGTGCGACGACAGGTGCGTCCCAAGGGCTGTCCCGTCATCCCCGGTGGATCAGCGCGCGGCGTCGGATGCGGTGCATCGCACGGCGGAGGGGCGTCCTGATGCGGGGCGTATTCGGGCGTTCCGGCAATGCGGTGAGCTGCCTCAGCTGGCCTCGTGCGCGCCAGGTATTACCTGGACGTCCTCGGGCCACGCCAATTCCCGGGCCGAGTCCGTAATTCCCCGCACGGAGAATCGTCCGTACCCGAGTCGGCAGGCGGACGCCATGGGGCAGGCGCCCTGGCCGGTGACCGGATCCCGGCCCGTAACCTATGAGGAACGCCCGGGCCGGCCCGCAGACCGGACCCGGGTCAGTGCATCCGCCGCAGTGCGTCCTTCAGCCGCCGCGCATCGCGCAGCCGCTGCTCGTACGTCGCCCCGACCACCAGCAGCAGTGCACCGGCCAGCGCGGGCGGCAGCCAGCGCGGCAGCACACCGGCCACCTGGACCACGTACGGCGCCAGTTCGTGCAGAGCGTCCAGAGCGAGCACCGCACCACCGAGCAGCAGCAGGGCCTGCAGTCGCACCCGCGCGCCGGCCAGCGTGAGCACCAGCGCCGCCACACCCAGCAGCAGCGGCCGCACCCACGACGGGTCGACCCAGGCCGCGAAGAGACTCGGAACCAGCGTCGCCGCCAGGCCCGCCCCGTACGCCGTCCACGAGGACGCCGCCGGATCGCGGCGCCGTCGCAGCGCACCGACCGCCAGCGCGGGGATCGTCACCGGCAGGGAGTACGCCTCCGGGGCCGACACGTCCGAAGCCGACAGCCGCACCCATGTCGCCAGGACGAACAGCGCCACCGCCACATACCCGGCCACCGGCCGCCGTTCCGCACGCACCGCCGTGCCCGCCGCCAGCACACCGCACAGGGCGAGAACCAGGGCGAGGAACCGACCGTCCGGCACGGCCATCACCACCGCCACCGCGCCCGCGAAGGCGCCGGTCAGCTCGACCGGCAACGCCGAAGGACCGCCCCGCAGCCGTGTCCCGATCAGGACCGTCGCCGCCGGGACCACCAGCATGACCGGCGCGGCCCGGTACGTCGCAAGCTCCAGCGACGCCCCCACCGCACCGGCGAGCACCATGGCGCAGACCACGGCCGCACACGCCTGCAGCGCCTGCACCACCCGGGTCGCCCGCGCCGCCGGCGACGACTCGGCACGCGTTCCCGCCGACGCCGCCCCGAACAGCACCAGCAGCGTTCCGAACACCGCATACGTGGCGGGCTCCGCGGCCAGCGACAGCACTCCCGCACTCACCGCCCCGGCCACACCGCACACCAGCGCGGCCCATGCGACCGGGTCCGCCCCGCGGCGCATGCCCCGTACCGCCAGGGCGAGCAGCGCCGCGACGAGCACCGACTGCACCGCCACCGCGGCCGGGTACGCGGCGTCCAGCACGACCGGCAGCACCAGCAGCCCCGCCCACCCGAGCACCAGCGCACTCGCACCCACCACGCTCCGCCACGCCTCTCCCGGGGCGACCACCGGCCCGGCCATCCGCGTGCACCACGCCCACCGGCGGTACGCCGCTCCCGCCAGGCCGGCCGGCACCAACAGCACCACGGGCACCGTGGAGAGCTGAGACCACTCCATTCCCGCCATCCCCAGCGCACCGCGAACGCCGCCCTCGGGCGCACCCGCCCACACCGCGGACAGCCGCGACACCGGACCCGCCAGCGTCACCCCGACCGCCGGCGCCGCGGCGAGCATCGACCCCGCGACCACCACCAGAGACGCCCACAGCACTCCCTGCCCGGCCGGCCGCGGCAGCGGAGCCCGTACCGACGCCAACAGCAGCAGACCGCACAGCAGATACGCCGGAACCGTCCAGTCCGCCGACGCCCCCGCACGCAGTACACCGCCCACCCCGGCCACCACGGCAAACCCTGCGATCAGCCCGCCGGCCACCGCGAACCCCTTCGGCGCCCGCCACGCTCCGAGCAGCGCGACCGCCGCCCCGGTCAGCAGCAGCACCCCGGGTGCCACCGCCGCCGCCGGTGTCCCGGCCGTCACCGACTGCACCAGAGCCACCAGGGATCCGGCCAGTCCCGTCACACAACCACCGACGGCCGCGGTCGTCCGCACCCCAACGCCCCTGCCCCACAGGGCGATCACACAGTCGAGCGCCGCCGTCAGCACCAGTGCCCAGCCGAAGGCCGACGCCTGGGCGTCCGCCGACCACGCCCAGAGCACCAGCGTGAACTGCACGCTCACCACCGCTGCCGGGCGTGGCAGTCGCAGCCGGCCGAGCGCCAGCCCGTACACCGCCCACAGAACGGCCAGCACCGCCGAAGCGGCCGCGGCGAATCCGAGTCCGCCGGCGTCCGGCGCCGCCACCCGGTGCAGTGCATACGCGTCCAGCACCATCAGCACCAGCGCGAGCGCGCCCAGCGCCTCGGCCGTCGACGACAGCCCACGACGCAGCAGCACGGCGGGTGCGGCCAGCGCGACGACCGTGACCAGGGCGAGCACCGCAGAGCGGCCGCCGATCCCCATGTGACCCCAGCTGACCAGGGTGAAGGCGATCGCCGCGATCGTCAGGAGCAGACCGCCCAGGGTCAGAAGCACATTCTGCGCACTGCGCCGGGCCACCGGGGCCGCCGCGGCGGATGCCGCCGGCGACGGCGGTGCGAATGGAGCCGCGGCCGGTGGAACGGCAGGCAGTGCGGCCGGCGGCTGCAGAACACTCAGCAACCAGGCGCGACGGGTCAGCAGCTGCATCCGGCGGGCGTCCAGCCGGACCAGTTCGCGATCGAGGAGCGCCAATTCCTCCGCGGGCGACGGCACATGTGTCATAACCGGGAGTGTGGCGCGGCCCACACGTGCGGACATGCGCGCGGATACTCAGCTGTGGGACTGAGTACGCGCAGACTGGGACCCATGGACTGGAGCCACTACCGCTTCGTGAGCGTCTGGGACGTATCCGCCCCGCCCGCTGCCGTGTACGCGGTCCTCGAACGCGCCGAGGACTACCCGCAATGGTGGCCCCAGATCCGCCAGGTCGCCGGCGTCGACGACACCACGGGCACCATGCGGATCCGCTCCTTCCTCCCGTACGACCTCGTCATGACCGTCCGCGAGAGCCGCCGCGACCCCGCGGCCGGGGTGCTCGAGGCGATCCTCGGCGGTGACCTCGACGGCTGGGCCCGCTGGACCGTCACCGCACACGGCACCGGGACCCGTGCCACGTACGAGCAGGAGGTCCAGGTGCGCCGGACGGTGATGCGGCTCCTCGCGGTGCCGGGACGTGCGGTGTTCCGGGCGAATCACGCCCTGATGATGCGTGCCGGACGCCGTGGACTGGTGGCCCGTCTCGAAGGAGTTTGAACGACACCCGCCGAGGCCTGTATGGTTCAGTCCGTTCCCGGGCGATTAGCTCAGTGGGAGAGCGCTTCGTTCACACCGAAGAGGTCACTGGTTCGAACCCAGTATCGCCCACCCCGGGAGAGGCCGGTCCGTCAGCAGCACCGACGGACCGGCCTCTGCGTGTGCGGGCAGCGTCCACGGAACCGGCCGCCGCACGTCGGGATCGCGCTCACGCAACGGTCACCGCATCCCCGGGCTCATGCCGCCGCGGGCAGCTCCGGGCGCAGCGGCCAGGCCGGATCCACCGCCTCCGGCGTCCCGCTCTTCGCGAACCACGCCTGCAGGCCGCGCGCCTGTGCCGCATGCCACACCGCCTGCAACGCATGCAGCTCCGCCGGGGAGAGCCGCTCCAAGCGGGACGAGAACCGGCGTCCCACCGCCCGCACCAGCTCCAGCGAAGCCGCCGCATCGGCCGCCGCGTCATGGGCGCCGTCCAGCACCACCTCGTACAGCGCACAGAGGTCGGTCAGGGTGCGCCGGCCCTTGCGGTAACGGTCCAGATGCTTGTCGAGGACGCGTGGATCCAGCACGCACAGCGGCGTGTTCCCCAGATACCCGGCCAGCGACGACGCCCGGTGCCGCTTCAGCTCCCGGTCCAGCAGCGTCAGATCGAAAGGCGCGTTCATCACGACGAGCGGCCGGCCGGCCGCGCACTGCTCGGCCAGCGCCCGGGCTATCTCCTCCACCACCGGTGCGGGCCACCGGCCGTTGCGCTGGAGGTGGTCGTCGGTCAGGCCGTGGATCTCGGTGGCCCCCACGGGCACCGGCACCCCCGGATTCACCAGCCAGCGGGTGACGCGCATACGCCCGCCGGTCGCGTCCTGGATCACCAGAGCGGCCGAAACGATCCGGTCCTGCTCGACGTCCACGCCTGTTGTCTCGGTGTCAAAAGCGGCCAGCGGCCCCTCATACCAGTGCGTCATCCCCGAACTCCTCGCGCCCGACCGGCAGATGGCGTGATTCCCCTGCCCGATTCGGTGATACCCGGGCCCTTTGCCTGATACGCCGTTTGCGGGCCCCTCTGTGCGGTGACAACACAGGTGACGGGCAAGGAATTTGCCCCGAGGACTCGCCGACCCTGAGAACTCGCCACACGAACGAACCGATCGGCACAGCCCGGAAGGCATACGGAGCCATGGCGCTCGCGCAGCCCGACCCGAGCGGGCTGCTGCCCCAGCGGATCGCACCGCTGCGCGGCACACTCGCCACCACCGCCTGCATGGAGACCCTCCAGGTGGGCTACCTGCACGCGGTCGCGGCCGCGGCGGGGTGTTCCCTGTCGCAGCCTTTTCCCGACAACGGCATCGACTGGCATGTCAGCCACGGCGCCCCCGGCCACACCGTCGACGACGAGGTGACCATAAAGGTGCAGCTGAAATGCACCTATCAGATACCCCCGCACCCACCCGGACCGTCGTTCGCCTTCACGCTGGACAACGCCCACCTCGTGAAGCTCGCCCGGACGCCCGTGTCGGTGCACAAGATCCTGGTCGTGATGATCGTGCCGCGCAGCCAGGACGACTGGCTGCGGGCCGGCCACGACCGGCTCGACCTGCGGCACTGCTGCTACTGGACCAACCTGGCCGGCCACGCGGTGACGGGCCGGCACAGGACCACTGTGCGGATCCCGACCACGCGCATATTCGACGACCGCGCGCTCTGCGAGATCATGACGCGGGTCGGGGCGGGAGGGAGACCCTGATGCACCGGCCGATGGACGAGCCCGTCGACGCAGTCATGCCGTCGGGCACGCGACCACACCCCAGCGAGACCATGGGCCACTGGCCCACCGTGGTGCCGCCCGTCGGGGACATCCCCGATCCCGCCCGCGTCGACCCCGCGGTCCTCGGCGCCCTGCTGGACCGGCACGGCTGGCGCCGCCGTGGCGGCGCGGCGGGACGGTACAGCCGGTGGACCCCACCGGGAAGTGCGACGCCCTCCGGCGGCACGAGCCTTCTCGTACCCGACACCACGGCCTTCCCCGACAGCGAGGACCTCCTCGCCGAGGCGCTCACCGCGCTCGCCCGCAGCGCCGCGCCCTCGGCCCGTGACGTCCTGGTCTCCCTCGCCGTGCCCAGCGACGAGATCCGCTGGTGGCGCGATGTCCCCGACGGTACGGCCGGCCCCGCGGGCGCCGCCGGAGCCGCCAGCTGGAGCGGCGCCGACCAGCTGCGCGCCGGAGCCCGGCAGGTCCTCCTCGCCGGGGCGCTCGCCGTACGGGGGCGCGCCGGCTTCCACGGCGCACGCCACCGCAGAAGGGCCCTCGCCGCGCTCGAAGGCGTCCTCGTCGGACCCGCCCCGGGTGGCCGCGACCTCACGGCGTACCTCCCGGTCGCCCCGGGCCGGGCCGTCGCCGTACGGCTCTACCACGCCCTGCACGCCACCCGCGAGGCCATCGACTTCCAGCGCGCCACCGGTGGCATGGAAGCCTTCGACAGCGCCGTCGAGGCCGGTGTCAGCCGGGAGCTGACCCAGGCCGTCATCGCTCTGGTCCGCGGTTCGGAAGGAACAAGGATCGCCCTCGCCTGGGCACCCGCCGCGGGAACCCCCGAAGGCTGCCCCGCCCGCCCCGAACCGGTGGAGTTCTCCCCCGGCGACCTGCCGGCCCTGCGGCTGGCGGGAGCCCGTTACATCGAGGACGAACCGGCCGTCACCGTACGGATCACCGGGGCTGTCGTCCGGATGCGCCGCTCAGGACCGCGCGGCGCCGGGATCGTACGGCTGCGGGTCCTGGCGGGCGCGGAGGTCCCGCACGTGAGACTGGAGCTCGACGAGGAGGCGTACCGGATCGCCGGCCACGCCCATCTGGTCGGACTGCCGATCCGGGTGGAGGGGCGGCTGGAGAGCCGGGACGGCTTCCGGCGGCTGACCGGGGCCTCGCAGGTGGTGCCCGTACAGGTCGACGAGGCGGAACGGGACCGGCTGATGAAGTCGCTGCAGGAGAACCTCGACTTCTTCGAGGAGGCCTGCACGGGCGAATAGACGCACCGTACCGGGCAGCCGGGCGGCCGGAGCGAACCCTTTCGCGAAGGGGGCCACCGGCTCGGTACGATTCGTCTTGCGTGCGCAGTGGAATATGGCGCGCACCCCCCTTCAGTCAGGAGAGACCGGTGTCAGACGTCCGTGTGATCATCCAACGCGATTCCGAGCGGGAAGAGCGCGTGGTGACGACGGGCACTACGGCTGCCGAGCTCTTCCCCGGCGAGCGCACCGTCGTCGCCGCGCGGGTGGCCGGTGAGCTGAAGGACCTCGCGTACGTCGTCGCCGACGGCGAGGTCTTCGAGCCCGTCGAGATCTCCTCCGAGGACGGGCTGAACATCCTCCGGCACTCCACCGCGCACGTCATGGCGCAGGCCGTGCAGGAACTCTTCCCCGAGGCCAAGCTCGGCATCGGCCCGCCGGTCAAGGACGGCTTCTACTACGACTTCGACGTCGAGAAGCCGTTCACGCCCGAGGACCTCAAGGCCATCGAGAAGAAGATGCAGGAGATCCAGAAGCGGGGGCAGCGGTTCTCCCGCCGGGTCGTCACCGACGAGGCCGCCCGCGAGGAGCTGGCCGGCGAGCCGTACAAGCTGGAGCTCATCGGCATCAAGGGCGCGGCCTCCACGGACGACGGTGCGGACGTCGAGGTGGGCGGCGGCGAGCTGACCATCTACGACAACCTGGACGCCAAGACCGGTGACCTGTGCTGGAAGGACCTCTGCCGTGGTCCGCACCTGCCGACCACCCGGAACATCCCGGCGTTCAAGCTGATGCGGAACGCCGCGGCGTACTGGCGGGGCAGCGAGAAGAACCCGATGCTCCAGCGCATCTACGGCACCGCGTGGCCCACCAAGGACGAGCTCAAGGCGCACCTGGAGTTCCTGGAGGAGGCCGCCAAGCGCGACCACCGCAAGCTCGGCAACGAGCTGGACCTCTTCTCCTTCCCCGACGAGATCGGCCCCGGCCTCGCCGTCTTCCACCCCAAGGGCGGCATCATCCGCCGGGCCATGGAGGACTACTCGCGCAAGCGGCACGAGGAGGAGGGCTACGAGTTCGTCTACTCCCCGCACGCCACCAAGGGCAAGCTGTTCGAGAAGTCCGGCCACCTGGACTGGTACTCCGAGGGCATGTACCCGCCCATGCAGCTCGACGACGGGGTGGACTACTACCTCAAGCCGATGAACTGCCCGATGCACAACCTGATCTTCGACGCGCGCGGCCGCTCCTACCGTGAACTGCCGCTGCGCCTCTTCGAGTTCGGCACGGTGTACCGGTACGAGAAGTCGGGCGTCGTGCACGGCCTGACCCGCTCGCGCGGCTTCACCCAGGACGACGCGCACATCTACTGCACCAAGGAGCAGATGGCGGAGGAGCTCGACAAGACGCTCACCTTCGTCCTGAACCTGCTGCGCGACTACGGTCTGACCGACTTCTACCTGGAGCTCTCCACCAAGGACCCGGAGAAGTTCGTCGGCTCGGACGAGATCTGGGAAGAGGCCACCGAGACGCTGCGCCAGGTCGCCGAGAAGCAGGGCCTGCCCCTGGTTCCGGACCCGGGCGGCGCCGCGTTCTACGGCCCGAAGATCTCGGTCCAGTGCAAGGACGCCATCGGCCGCACCTGGCAGATGTCGACCGTGCAGCTCGACTTCAACCTGCCGGAGCGCTTCGACCTGGAGTACACCGGCCCGGACGGGACCAAGCAGCGCCCGGTCATGATCCACCGCGCACTGTTCGGCTCCATCGAGCGGTTCTTCGCCGTGCTGCTGGAGCACTACGCGGGTGCGTTCCCGGTGTGGCTGGCCCCGGTCCAGGCGGTCGGCATCCCGATCGGCGACGCGCACATCCCGTACCTCCAGGAGTTCGCGGCGGCGGCCAGGAAGAAGGGGCTGCGGGTCGAGGTGGACGCCTCGTCCGACCGCATGCAGAAGAAGATCCGCAACCAGCAGAAGGCCAAGGTGCCCTTCATGATCATCGCGGGTGACGAGGACATGGCCAACGGCGCCGTCTCCTTCCGTTACCGCGACGGATCGCAGGAGAACGGCATCCCGGTCGACGAGGCCATCGCCAAGATCCAGAAGGCCGTCGAGGACCGCGTCCAGGTCTGACCGGCCGCAAGGCCACCGGGGCCCCCGCAGAGCCAGGGTCTTTCGTTCGGATCATGCGAGCCCGGCATGATCCGAACGAGGGGCCCTAGCCGCTCTGCGGGGGCCCCTGCTCGTCCTCCCGGGTGAACACCTGCACCAGCCACGAGGAGAACGAACCCGTCACCGCCCCCAGCAGCGCCAGGCCGCAGACCATCAGCCCCACCGCGATGGTCCTGCCGCTCGGCGTGACCGGCGTCACATCCCCGTAGCCGACCGTGGTCAGCGTCGCGCTCGCCCACCACACCGAGTCGCCGAACGTACGGATCGTGGCGCCCGGAGCATCGCGCTCCTGGTGGTACACGGCCAGCGCGGCCGAGAAGCCGAGCAGCGCCGCTGTCATACCGGCGTAGGCGATCACCCGGGCGTGCAGGCTCAGCCTCGGCTGCGCCCTGCGCCGCTGGATCGCCGTGTAGACCTCGATCAGGCGCAACGGCCGCAACAGTGGGAGCACCAGCACCACCGTGTCCAGCCAGTGGGTGCGGAGGAACCGCAGACCCTGGCCGCTGAGCCGGATCCGTACGACGAAATCCACGGCGAAGAGCAGCCAGGTGAGCCAGACCAGGGCCAGGGCGAGGTCGCGCCAGGGCTGGGCGTCATGGGGGGCGAGGACCCGGCCCGCGTACCCCAGGAGGAAGACCAGCGACGCGGCGAAGAGCGGTCCTTCGGTGCGCTGCTCCCAGCGCCTGAACCGGAGGGGGGTGGAGGCACTGGGCCGGTCGCTCATCGCCTCAGCATCGCCGTCCGCCGGCCGGTGCCGCCCCGGCGACACGCTCCGCGGGAGTGAAGCAATATGCTGATCGGCATGACGACTGAGCCGGAGCAGCAGATCGGAGTGGGGACGCCCGACGCGTTCCAGCGCCTGTGGACGCCTCACCGGATGGCGTACATCCAGGGTGAGAACAAGCCGACCGGCCCGGAGGCCGGCGACGGTTGTCCGTTCTGTGCGATCCCGGCCAAGTCGGACGAGGACGGACTGGTCGTGGCCCGCGGCGAGAAGGTCTATGCCGTGCTGAATCTGTATCCGTACAACGGCGGGCACCTCATGGTGGTGCCGTACCGGCACGTCGCGGACTACACGGAGCTGGACGGTCCGGAGACGCTCGAGCTGGCCGATTTCACCAAGCGGGCGATGTCGGCGCTGCGGGCGGCCTCGGGGGCGCACGGCTTCAACATCGGGATGAACCAGGGGTCGGTGGCGGGCGCGGGCATCGCTGCCCATCTGCATCAGCACCTGGTGCCGCGCTGGGGTGGCGACACGAACTTCATGCCGGTGGTCGGCCACACGAAGGTGCTGCCGCAGCTGCTCGCGGACACCCGGAAGATGCTGGCCGACGCATGGCCCGCGGTCTGAGCCGAGTGGTAGGCGTGTGGGGCGTCCCGGACCGGTCCGGGACGCCCCACACGCGCATCCGGTGCATCTTCATGCGTCGTACATGTCGGCCTTCTTCGGTGTGGGGTCCTGCACGAACCCGCTGAGAATCGTGGAGCGGTTGTCGAAACGCTCCGTGTCGACGCCGTGCTCGTCGAGGACGCGCAGTGCGGCGCTGTGCACGGTCCGCAGCACGGGGGTTGCGGCGCGTATGGCGTCGTCCGCCATGAAGCGGTGGCGCCACGGCTTCTCGGCCCAGGCGTGGCGCAGACCGAACGGCTCCGGGAGAGTGATCTTGCCGCCCAGGTAGTCGAGCAGGGGCGGATACCAGGTGAAGGGTGCGCGCAGAGCCAGACGGACGACCTCCTTGGGCTCCACCAGCGGGAGCGTGACCTTGCGGGTCTCCCAGAACCTGACGGTCTTGTTGACCGTCTTCTCCTTGGCTTTCGGCTTGCTCGTGAAGAGCGAGTGGACGGGGCCCAGGGCGTGCCCGGTGACCTCGATCCGCAGCGTTTCGTGGAGCACCGTGACAGTGATCATCATGGTGATCACCAGCTGGCCGTCCCAGAGGGTGAACTGGACGCCCAGGTAGTGCCGGTCACCGCCGCCGAACTGCTGGTGGTTGCAGATCCGCTGTATCTCGTGCGGCTTGATCTGGAAGGTGGCGACGTCCTCGCCGTCCGGCCGGGAGACCTCGTCGGCGTTCTCGCCGACGGGCGAGACGATCCAGTGCGTGACCGACGGCGTGGGGAAGCCGCCCGTGTGCAGCGGGCCGCGTTCCAGCATCTTGAGCTGGTCGTGGATGACGCGTATCAGGTCCCAGCTGCGGAACTGGTGGAACTCCTTGCCGGGCTCCTTGGAGACGAGTTCTTCGGCGAGCTGCCAGCTGCCCCAGCGGGTGCCCATGCCGAGGATCCCCTTGGGGCCCGCGTAGAACACGGAGTTGGACTGCTGCTCGGCCGCCAGCTTCTCCAGGCCCTGACGGAGCGCCTCGCGGGCGGTCTCGTTCGGGTTCTTCGGCACCGCCTCGGGGATCTTGGCGATGACGCCGCCGCCCGAGAGCAGCCCCTCCCAGCGGGCGCGCATGTCCTTGGCGGAGCTCTCGGCGATCCGCTTGGCGATCAGCCAGCCGATGACGGGGGCGACGATCATCGCGCGCAGGTACAGCGCGAGAAGACCGGTGACGGGCAGTTTGACCAGGAAGACCAGGGCCACGATGCCGATGAGCGGGAGCAGCGCGGTGCCGAGGGCGCCGAGAGCCTTGTCCTTGGTGCCGTTCAGGCCGTCGCGCAGCCGGAAGGCGAGCACCCACAGCAGCAGTCCCGGCAGGAAGACGAAGCCGAAGAGCGCGGTCACCAGGGTGAGTCTGGTGTCCCGCGCCTTACGGAGCCGGGTCGCGGACAGGCAGTGCTCGACGACGGTCTGCGGGTCCGTGCCGAAGGACTGGATGAGGGCCTTGCGGGCCCCGCCCAGCATGCGTTCCTGGACGGCGCGGGAGAACGCTTCGCCGAGGTTGGGGGTGAAGTACCTGCTCTTGAAGAGCTTGGAGCGGCCTTCCTGGATCTTGGAGATGTGCCACTCGCTGTTGGCTTTGAGTATGTCTTCCACCGGGCTGTCGCGGTATGCGGCGGAGGCGAGGGCGTTCGTCGCCACCGCCTGTCCGGCCGCCCCCTGGAGCGGGATCTGCGCTCCGGGGGAGAAATCGAATCCGTCGTTGGCCACTGTCGCCCCCACTCGCCGCCAAGGATCTGCTCCTGCGGCTGTTTTCCCAACTGCCGTGCCCGGCACACCTTCTGAGCTGGGACCACAGCGTATCGTCCGGATCGTGACTCCGCCCGCCCCTGTGGACAGGAGCGGGCGGCGCCACCGGCTACGCGCCGATCGAGGTGGTTTCCTGTTCGCCACGTATGCGCTCGGCGAGCTGTGGGGGCATCGGCTCGTGCCGGGCGTACGACCGGTCGAAGCGGCCGGTGCCGTGCGACAGGGAGCGCAGGTCGACCGCGTACCGGCCGATTTCCAGCTCGGGCACCTCGGCCCGTACGAGCGTGCGTCCCGGCCCCGACTGCTCGGTGCCGACCACGCGCCCGCGCCGCCCCGAGAGATCGCTCATCACCGGTCCCACGTAGTCGTCGGGGACCAGCACCTGGACCTCGCAGACGGGTTCGAGGAGCTGGATGCGGGTGTCGGCGGCCGCTTCCCGCAGGGCCAGTGCGCCCGCTGCCTGGAACGCGGCGTCGGACGAGTCCACGGAGTGCGCCTTCCCGTCCCGGAGGGTGATCCGTACGTCGACGAGCGGATGGCCGGCCGCCACTCCGCGGGCGGCCTGGGCGCGTATGCCCTTCTCCACGGACGGGATGAACTGGCGCGGCACCGCACCGCCGACCACCTTGTCGACGAACTCGATGCCCGAACCCGGGGGCAGCGGCTCCACGTCGATCTCGCAGATGGCGTACTGGCCGTGTCCGCCGGACTGTTTGACGTGCCGGCCGCGGCCGGCCGACGGGCCGGCGAACGTCTCGCGCAGGGGCACCCGGTGCGGTACCGCGTCGACCTGCACCCCGTACCGGGTGCGCAACCGGTCCAGCGCCACGTCCTGATGGGCTTCGCCGAGGCACCACAGAACGACCTGGTGGGTGTCCTGGTTCTGTTCGAGGCGCATGGTCGGGTCCTCGGCGACGAGCCGTGCGAGCCCCTGGGAGAGCTTGTCCTCGTCCGCCTTGCTGTGCGCCTCGATGGCGAGGGGCAGCAGCGGGTCGGGCATGGTCCAGGGCTCCATCAGCAGCGGATCCTCCGGGGCCGAGAGGGTGTCGCCGGTCTCGGCGCTGCCCAGCTTGGCGACGCAGGCCAGGTCCCCGGCGATGCAACTGGTCAGCGCGCGCTGCTGTTTACCGAACGGGGCGGAGAGCGCGCCGACGCGGACCTCCGCGTCATGGAAGGGGCGGGGCTCGTGACCGGGGTCGGTGAGGCCGTGTCCGAGGACGTGGACGGTCTCGTCGGGACGCAGGGTGCCCGAGAAGACGCGGACGAGCGAGACACGTCCGACGTACGGGTCGGAGGCGGTCTTGACCACCTCTGCGACCAGCGGTCCTTCCGGGTCGCAGACCGGGGCGGGGAGCAGAGCGCCCTGCGGGGTGGTGACGTCGGGCATCGGGCGTTCCAGCGGGGTCGGGAAGCCGCCGGTGATCAGATCCAGGAGTTCGACGGTGCCGATGCCCTGGCGCGCGCCGTCGGTGGCGGGTGCCGCGGCGAGGACGGGGTGGAACGAGCCGCGGGCGACGGCGCGCTCCAGATCGTCGATGAGGGTCTTGACGTCGATGTCCTCGCCACCGAGGTAGCGGTCCATGAGCGTCTCGTCCTCGCTCTCGGCGATGATCCCCTCGATCAGCCGGTTGCGGGCGTCCTGGAGCGGGGTGTGCTGGTCGTCGGCGGGCGGGGTCTCCTTCCGCTCGCCGGAGGAGTAGTCGAAGATCCGCTGCGAGAGGAGTCCGGTGAGCCCGGTCAGCGGGGCGTGCCCGTCCGGGCCCTCGGGGCCGAGCACCGGGAGATAGAGCGGCAGGACGGCGTCGGGGTCGTCGCCGCCGAAGATCTCGGCGCAGACCCGGGTCATCCCGTCGAAGGAGGTGCGTGCGGTGTCGAGGTGCGTGACGACGATCGCGCGCGGCATGCCGACGGCGGCGCACTCCTCCCACACGGCGCGGGTGGTGCCCGCCACGGAGTCGGCCTCCTGGGCCGCCGAGACAACGAAGAGGGCCGCATCCGCTGCTCGCAGACCGGCCCTGAGTTCCCCGACGAAATCGGCGTATCCGGGGGTGTCCAGCACATTGATCTTGCAGCCACCCCATTCGACGGGGACGAGGGAGAGCTGTACGGAGCGTTGCTGGCGGTGCTCGATCTCGTCGTAGTCGGAGACCGTGGCGCCGTCCTCGACCCGGCCGGCCCGGTTGACCGCTCCGGCGGTCTGTGCGAGGGCTTCGACGAGGGTGGTCTTGCCTGATCCGCTGTGGCCGACCAGCACCACATTCCGTATGGCGGAGGGCCGGTCGGCCGTCGCTGCTCTGCCGGCGGCCCCGGTGTGTGCGTGAGCCTTGTCGCCCATGATGTGCCTCCCGGTGGTGTGCGCTGTGCGGGGAGCTTGCCTGGCGCGTGGAGGGGGAGATGGAAGGGCACGGGAACGTGGAGCCGCCGCGGCGGCTTCGCGACGCCCGCGGTAATTCGAGCTTTCCACTCACGTCGGGTTGCGTCCATACGTCGTACGCCGAGGCACCCGGACGGGTGCCCGGAGGATGGACCGTCACGGGCGTGACTACGATGGGCCCGCCGGTGGCCGAAGGGGTCGCGCGGCCCAGCGACCCCTCGGGAAGGCCATGCTGAACAAGTACGCGCGTGCATTTTTTACGCGTGTCCTCACACCGTTCGCCGCACTGCTGCTCCGTCTCGGCGTGAGCCCCGACGCGGTCACGCTCATCGGTACGGCCGGAGTGATGGCAGGTGCGCTGGTCTTCTTCCCCATGGGGGAGTTCTTCTGGGGCACGATCGTCATCACGGTCTTCGTCTTCTCCGACCTCGTCGACGGGAACATGGCCCGGCAGGCCGGTATCTCCAGCCGCTGGGGCGCGTTCCTGGACTCGACCCTGGACCGGGTGGCCGACGGGGCGATCTTCGGCGGGTTCGCGCTCTGGTACGCGGGCAACGGGGACGACAACGTGCTGTGCGCCGTGGCGATCTTCTGCCTGGCGAGCGGCCAGGTGGTGTCGTACACGAAGGCACGCGGCGAATCGATCGGCCTGCCGGTCGCGGTCAACGGTCTGGTCGAGCGTGCCGAACGGCTGGTGATCTCGTTGGTGGCGGCCGGGCTGGCCGGTCTCCACAGGTTCGGTGTGCCGGGCATCGACATCCTGCTGCCGATCGCGCTGTGGATCGTCGCCGCCGGCAGCCTGGTGACGCTCGTGCAGCGGGTGGTGACGGTGCGCCGCGAATCCGCGGAGGCCGACGCGGCCGCCGCCGCGGCGGACCGGGGGAGCGAGGCCGCACAGTGAGCGGCGACCGGGGGGAGTCGAGCGCCGGGCTGACCGACCGGCTGACCGACACGCTGTACGGGCTCGGCTGGGGCGCGGTCAAGAAGCTCCCCGAGCCGGTCGCCCGTGCCCTCTTCCGCACCCTTGCCGACCAGGTGTGGAAGCGGCGCGGCAAGAGTGTGCTGCGACTGGAGTCGAATCTGGCGAGGGTGGTGCCGGACGCGAGCCCGGCCCGGCTCGCCGAGCTCTCCAAGGCCGGGATGCGCTCGTACATGCGCTACTGGATGGAGTCCTTCCGGCTGCCGACATGGAGCCCGGAGCGGATCAAGGCCGGCATAGAGGTGAAGGACGCCCACCGGCTGATCGAGGGCCTCGACGCCGGACGCGGGGTGATCCTCGCCCTGCCGCACCTGGCCAACTGGGACCTGGCGGGAGCCTGGGTCACCACCGATGTGAAGGTGCCGTTCACCACCGTCGCCGAGCGGCTGAAGCCCGAGTCGCTGTACGACCGGTTCGTCGCGTACCGCGAGGGGCTCGGCATGGAGGTCCTGCCGCACACCGGCGGCTCCGCCTTCGGCACACTGGCGCGGCGGCTGCGTGACGGGGGCCTGGTCTGCCTGGTCTCCGACCGCGATCTCTCCGCCTCGGGGGTGGAGGTGACGTTCTTCGGCGACACGGCCCGGATGCCCGCCGGGCCCGCGCTGCTGGCCCAGCAGACCGGCGCGCTGTTGCTGCCCGTGACGCTCGGGTACGACGAGACGCCCGTGATGAAGGCGCGGATCCACCCGGCCGTCGAGGTACCCGCGTCAGGTACCCGCGCCGAGAAGACGTCTGTGATGACACAGGCGCTGGCCGATGCCTTCGCCACCGGAATCGCCGAGCACCCGGAGGACTGGCACATGCTGCAGCGGCTCTGGCTCGCCGACCTCGAACCCCGTGGGGAGCAGCCGTGAAGATCGGCATCGTCTGCCCGTACTCCTGGGACGTACCGGGCGGTGTGCAGTTCCACATCCGGGACCTGGCGGAACATCTGATCCGCCTCGGTCACCAGGTGTCGGTCCTCGCGCCCGCCGACGACGAGACGCCGCTGCCGCCGTACGTGGTGTCGGCGGGCCGGGCCGTGCCCGTCCCGTACAACGGCTCCGTCGCCCGGCTGAACTTCGGATTCCTGTCCGCGGCGCGGGTGCGCCGCTGGCTGCACGACGGCACCTTCGACGTGATCCACATCCATGAGCCCACCTCGCCGTCGCTGGGGCTGCTGGCCTGCTGGGCCGCGCAGGGGCCGATCGTCGCCACGTTCCACACCTCCAACCCGCGCTCGCGGGCGATGATCGCCGCGTACCCGATCCTGCAGCCCGCACTCGAGAAGATCAGCGCGCGCATCGCGGTGAGCGAGTACGCGCGCCGGACCCTGGTCGAGCATCTCGGCGGTGACGCGGTGGTCATTCCGAACGGGGTCGATGTCGGCTTCTTCGACAAGGCCGAGCCCAAGCCCGAATGGCAGGGCGGGACGATCGGCTTCATCGGGCGCATCGACGAGCCGCGCAAGGGCCTGCCCGTCCTGATGAGGGCACTGCCCGCGATCCTCGCGGCCCGCCCGGACACCAGGCTCCTGGTGGCGGGCCGGGGCGACGAGGAGGAGGCGGTCGCCTCGCTGCCCGGGGAGATGCGCGAACGCGTCGAATTCCTCGGCATGGTGAGCGACGAGGACAAGGCGCGGCTGCTGCGCAGCGTGGATGTGTACGTCGCGCCCAACACGGGCGGCGAGAGCTTCGGGATCATCCTGGTCGAGGCACTGTCGGCGGGCGCACCGGTCCTCGCCAGCGATCTCGACGCGTTCGCCCAGGTGCTGGACCAGGGCGCGGCGGGCGAACTGTTCGCCAACGAGGACGCGGACGCGCTGGCGGAGGCGGCGACCCGGCTGCTCGGCGATCCGGGGCGGCGCGCGGAGCTGAGTGCGCGGGGCCGCGCGCATGTGCGACGGTTCGACTGGTCGACGGTGGGGGCGGACATCCTCGCGGTGTACGAGACGGTGACGGACGGGGCCGCATCGGTGGCGACGGACGAACGCACGGGGCTGCGGGCCCGGTTCGGGCTGGCCCGCTCCTGACGTGGTCGGCGCCGGGGGTCCTGCGGGGCTCGCCCCGGTGACGCCGAGGCCCTTCTCGGGGCCGCCTGAGGGGCGTTCTCCGACTGCCTCGGCCGCGGGGGGTCCGCTGGTGTCACCGAGCTGTCAGAAGCCGTCCCAAGGCTGCCTCGGGTCCCTCTCGGCGCCGCTCAGGGCAGACCGCCCGGAACCGGCCGGCGGCTGAGTCCCCGGGGGCCGCGGGCCTCAGGGCCGGACGGACCGCGCCCGACGGTAGCCTTGCCGCCCGTGACCGAAACCCTCATCTGGATCGTCGTCGCGCTCGTCGCGATCGGCCTGTACCTCAGCTGGACCGCCGGACGGCTGGACCGGCTGCACACGCGGATCGACGCCGCCCGTGCCGCCCTCGACGCCCAACTGCTGCGCCGCGCCTCGGTCACCCAGGAACTGGCCACATCCGGAGTCCTCGACCCGGCCGCCTCCATCGTGCTGTACGAGGCCGCGCACGCGGCCAGGCAGTCCGAGGAGGAACACCGCGAGGTCGCGGAGAGCGAGCTCAGCACCGCGCTGCGCGCAGTGTTCGGCGAGCCGGCACAGGTGGAGGCCGTGAAGGAGATCCCCGGCGGCGAGGAAGCGGCGTCCGAGCTGGCCGCAGCCGTGCGCCGGGTCCCGATGGCGCGGCGGTTCCACAACGACGCGGTGCGCGCGGCGCGTGCGCTGCGCCGGCACCGTACGGTGCGCTTGTTCCGGCTGGCCGGGCACGCGCCGTTCCCGCTGGCCTTCGAGATGGACGACGAGCCGCCGGTCGCGCTGGCGGACCGCCCGGTCAGCTGACCTCGCACGGGCAGCCGGCGCCCGAACACGGCTGCCCCGCCGCGCGCCTCCGGAGGGCCGCCCGTCGCGCACGAGACGGCAGCCGCCCATTCCCCCGGACGGCCCACCGTGCGTCCCGTGCACGGCCCTGCACGCCCCTGGACGGCCAAAACGATCCACCGGCCTGCCATTGGCCCTTGCTGTGGACTGGTTGCGCAGAGTTTGCTGAGCAGCGCATCAATCAGCACGTTCAGCATCTTTTCTCCGAGTGAGGTCGATCCGTGTCCACGCTTCCCACCACCCCGCAGTCCACCGACTCCCCGGCGACCGGCACCGCCCGCGTCAAGCGCGGCATGGCCGAGCAGCTCAAGGGCGGCGTGATCATGGACGTCGTCAACGCCGAGCAGGCGAAGATTGCCGAGGACGCGGGCGCCGTGGCCGTCATGGCCCTGGAGCGGGTGCCCGCCGACATCCGCAAGGACGGCGGCGTGGCCCGGATGTCGGACCCGAACATGATCGAAGAGATCATCGAGGCCGTCTCCATCCCGGTGATGGCGAAGTCCCGCATCGGCCACTTCGTCGAGGCCCAGGTCCTGCAGTCCCTCGGTGTCGACTACATCGACGAGTCCGAGGTCCTCACCCCGGCCGACGAGGTCAACCACAGCGACAAGTTCGCCTTCACCACGCCGTTCGTCTGCGGCGCCACCAACCTGGGCGAGGCGCTGCGCCGGATCGCCGAGGGTGCGGCCATGATCCGCTCGAAGGGCGAGGCGGGCACCGGCAACGTCGTCGAGGCCGTCCGCCACCTGCGCCAGATCAAGAACGAGATCGCCCGGCTGCGCGGCTACGACAACAACGAGCTGTACGCCGCCGCCAAGGAGCTCCGCGCCCCGTACGAGCTGGTCAAGGAGGTCGCCGAGCTCGGCAAGCTGCCCGTCGTGCTCTTCTCCGCGGGTGGCGTCGCCACGCCGGCCGACGCCGCGCTGATGCGCCAGCTCGGTGCCGAGGGCGTCTTCGTCGGCTCCGGCATCTTCAAGTCCGGCGACCCGGCCAAGCGCGCCGCCGCCATCGTGAAGGCCACCACCTTCTACGACGACCCGAAGATCATCGCGGACGCCTCCCGCAACCTGGGCGAGGCCATGGTCGGCATCAACTGCGACACCCTGCCCGAGACCGAGCGCTACGCCAACCGCGGCTGGTAGTCACTGATGAGCGACACCCCTGTGATCGGAGTCCTGGCTCTCCAGGGCGACGTACGGGAGCACCTGATCGCCCTGGCCTCGGCGGACGCCCTGGCCAGGCCGGTCCGGCGCCCCGAGGAACTCGCCGAGGTCGACGGTCTCGTCATACCCGGCGGCGAGTCCACCACGATGTCCAAGCTGGCCGTCCTGTTCGGCATGCTGGAGCCCCTGCGCGAGCGGGTACGCGCCGGAATGCCGGTCTACGGCACCTGCGCAGGAATGATCCTGCTGGCCGACAAGATCCTCGACCCGCGCTCGGGCCAGGAGACCATCGGCGGCATCGACATGATCGTGCGCCGGAACGCCTTCGGGCGGCAGAACGAGTCCTTCGAGGCGGCCGTCGAGGTCACCGGGATCGAGGGCGGTCCGGTCGAAGGCGTCTTCATCCGGGCCCCCTGGGTGGAGTCGGTCGGCGCACAGGCCCGGGTCGTGGCCGAGCACGGTGGTCACATCGTCGCCGTACGGCAGGGAAACGCCCTGGCGACGTCATTTCACCCGGAACTGACCGGGGACCACCGAGTTCACGCGCTCTTCGTCGACATGGTGCGCGCAGTCAGCTGACTCGATCCCGGTAGGATCTCTCGGGTTCGTTAAGAAATTGGTGACGCGAAGGAGACAGGCAGATGTCCGGCCACTCTAAATGGGCTACGACGAAGCACAAGAAGGCCGTGATTGACGCCAAGCGCGGCAAGCTCTTCGCGAAGCTGATCAAGAACATCGAGGTCGCTGCCCGCACCGGCGGTGTGGACCCCGAGGGCAACCCGACCCTCGTCGATGCGATCCAGAAGGCGAAGAAGAGCTCCGTCCCGAACAAGAACATCGACTCCGCGGTCAAGCGCGGTGGCGGTCTCGAAGCGGGCGGCGTCGACTATCAGACGATCATGTACGAGGGTTACGGCCCGAACGGCGTCGCGGTGCTCATCGAGTGCCTCACCGACAACCGCAACCGTGCCGCCTCCGACGTACGGGTCGCGATGACCCGCAACGGCGGCTCGATGGCCGACCCGGGATCGGTCTCGTACCTCTTCAACCGCAAGGGCGTCGTCATCGTCCCCAAGGGCGAGCTGACCGAGGACGACGTCCTCGGAGCGGTGCTCGACGCGGGCGCCGAGGAGGTCAACGACCTCGGTGAGTCCTACGAGGTCGTCAGCGAGGCCACCGACATGGTCGCGGTCCGTACCGCGCTCCAGGAGGCCGGTATCGACTACGACTCGGCCGAGGCCAACTTCCTGCCCACCATGCAGGTCGACCTGGACGAAGAGGGCGCGCGCAAGATCTTCAAGCTGATCGACGCGCTGGAGGACAGCGACGACGTGCAGAACGTCTTCGCCAACTTCGACGTCTCGGACGAGGTCATGGAGAAGGTCGACGCCTGAGTCGGAGGACGACGCCTCCCCGCCCGGCGGGGACGACCCGGACACGGGCGGCGTCCGGCCGCCGTACAGATGGCACCCTCCGCGCAGGCGGAGCCGACGGGCCGACGGGGACACACCCCGTCGGCCCGTCGCATTGTCAGTGCGAGCCGATAGCCTGCGGGAACAGTTGACCGATCGGCAGAGGGGGCGCGCTTCATGCGGGTACTGGGCGTGGACCCGGGGCTGACCCGGTGCGGCGTCGGCGTCGTCGAAGGCGTCGCGGGCCGCCCGCTGACGATGCTCGGCGTCGGTGTCGTGCGCACCCCGTCCGACGCGGAGCTCGGCCACCGGCTGGTCGCCATCGAGCGCGGCATCGAGGAGTGGCTCGACGAGCACCGGCCCGAATTCGTCGCCGTGGAGCGGGTGTTCAGCCAGCACAACGTCCGTACGGTGATGGGCACCGCCCAGGCCAGCGCGGTCGCCATGCTCTGCGCGTCCCGCCGCGGCATCCCCGTTGCCCTGCACACCCCCAGCGAGGTGAAGGCCGCCGTCACCGGCAGCGGCCGTGCCGACAAGGCGCAGGTGGGAGCCATGGTCACCCGGCTGCTGAGGCTCGACGCCCCGCCGAAGCCCGCCGACGCCGCCGACGCCCTGGCGCTGGCCATCTGCCACATCTGGCGGGCGCCCGCGGTCAACCGCCTCCAGCAGGCGCATGCGGCCGCCGCGGCGGCCCGCGCCCCGCGTGTTCCCCGTACACCCGCAGCTCCCGTCCGGAAGGTCCCCCGATGATCGCCTTCGTCAGCGGCCCCGTCGCCGCACTCGCCCCGACCACGGCCGTGATCGAGGTCGGCGGCATCGGCATGGCCGTCCAGTGCAGCCCCCAGACCCTGGCCGGCCTGCGGATCGGCCAGGAGGCCCGGCTGGCCACCTCCCTCGTCGTACGGGAGGACTCGCTCACCCTCTACGGCTTCGCCGACGACGACCAGCGCCAGGTCTTCGAGCTGCTGCAGACCGCCAGCGGCGTCGGCCCCCGGCTCGCCCAGGCGATGCTGGCCGTGCACAGCCCGGACGCCCTGCGTCTCGCCGTGTCCACCGGCGACGAGAAGACGCTCACCGCCGTGCCCGGTATCGGCAAGAAGGGCGCGCAGAAGCTCCTCCTCGAACTGAAGGACAGGCTCGGCGAGCCGGTCGGCACCCATATCGGCCGCCAGGCCAACGGCACCGCCGTCTCCGCTTCCTGGCGCGACCAGCTGCAGGCCGCCCTGATCGGCCTCGGCTACGCGACACGTGAGGCCGACGAAGCGCTCGCCGCCGTTGCCCCGCAGGCCGAGGCCGCCCTCGCCGAGGGGGCTCAGCCGCCCGTACCGCAGCTGCTGCGCGCCGCACTGCAGACCCTCAACCGCGCACGCTGACCCGACGCGACACCCTGACGCACGGGCAGCGCACGGCCCGGCACCGAAACACCCGAGGCGGGACTGACCGAATGAACTGGGACGAGACCGGACCCGACACCGACGAGCGGCTCGACGAGCGCCTCGTGGACGCCGGAGCGGACGGCGAGGACACCGCGGTCGAGGCCGCACTGCGGCCGAAGGACCTCGACGAGTTCGTCGGTCAGGAGAAGGTGCGCGAGCAGCTCGACCTGGTACTGAAGGCGGCCCGCGCCCGCGGCGCGACCGCCGACCACGTCCTGCTCTCCGGCGCTCCCGGCCTCGGCAAGACCACCCTTTCCATGATCATCGCGGCCGAGATGGGCGCCCCGATCCGGATCACCTCCGGTCCCGCCATCCAGCACGCGGGCGATCTCGCCGCGATCCTCTCCTCCCTCCAGGAGGGCGAGGTCCTCTTCCTCGACGAGATCCACCGCATGTCACGGCCCGCCGAAGAGATGCTCTACATGGCGATGGAGGACTTCCGGGTCGACGTCATCGTCGGCAAGGGCCCCGGCGCCACCGCCATCCCGCTGGAGCTGCCGCCCTTCACCCTGGTCGGCGCCACCACCCGGGCCGGACTCCTGCCGCCCCCGCTGCGCGACCGCTTCGGCTTCACCGGCCACATGGAGTTCTACGCCCCCGCCGAGCTGGAACGTGTCATCCACCGTTCCGCACGGCTCCTCGACGTGGCGATAGACGCCGACGGCGCCGCCGAGATCGCCGGCCGCTCCCGTGGCACGCCCCGTATCGCCAACCGGCTGCTGCGCCGCGTCCGCGACTACGCCCAGGTCAAGGCGGACGGCCGGATCGACCGCACCGTGGCCGCCGCGGCGCTCGGGGTGTACGAGGTCGACGCCAGGGGCCTGGACCGGCTGGACCGGGCGGTGCTCGGCGCGCTGCTGAAGCTCTTCGGCGGCGGCCCAGTCGGCCTGTCCACCCTCGCGGTCGCCGTGGGGGAGGAGCGCGAGACCGTCGAGGAGGTCGCGGAGCCCTTCCTGGTGCGGGAAGGTCTGCTGGCCAGGACACCGAGGGGCCGGGTCGCCACCCCCGCGGCCTGGACTCATCTGGGCCTCGTCCCCCCGCCTCACGGCGGAAAGGGACAACAGGACCTTTTTGGGGCGTGATGCGTCACAGGTTGGCCCACATCAGGAACCACGGTGCCATGCTGGGCGTTGTTCCATCGATGCGGACTCGCTTAGACTCCGCCGATGCCGTCCGTACAGGGCGGCATACCCACCCCCGTAGATCAGGCCGCATTTCAGCGCGGTCGTGCGAAGGAAACTCGTCCCGTGAATCCCGTGACTCTCCTCCCCTTCATCGTGCTCATCGGGGCCATGTTCCTGATGACCCGGTCCGCCAAGAAGAAGCAGGCTGCCGCCGCGCAGATGCGCAACGAGATGCAGCCCGGCACCGGCGTCCGGACGATCGGGGGCATGTACGCCACCGTCAAGGAGCTGCACGACGACACGGTTGTCCTCGAGGTCGCACCCGGCGTCCACGCCATCTACGCCAAGAACTCCATCGGCGCCGTCCTCGACGACGCGGAGTACAACCGGATCGTCCACGGTGACGGCGACGACATCGACGGCGCGATCGTGCCGGACGACGCCTCGTCGCTGACCGAGGCGGCCGAGGCCGACGAGGACTCCTCGGACAACGCCAAGATCGACCTGGGCAAGAAGGCCGAGGCCGACGACGTCGAGCCGAAGGACGCCGAGGCCGACGAGAAGTCCAAGGACAAGGCCGACGGCGAGGCCGACGCCAAGTAGGTCACGACCTGGGGGATGCTGTGAGCCGACCGGCATCCGGCATCCCCCGGAACGTGCGATCTTCTGCGGGGGCAGGTCCCCACAACACTTCGTGGCCGCTCGGGCGCGTACCCGGCGCGGGGCGGTTGGACAGGGAGAAACGAGAAGGTGGCAGCACCGAAGAAGGGCCGAGGGCCGTCCGGCGGTCAGGGCAAGCCAGGGCGTGCCCTGGCTCTGATCCTGATCGCGCTGGTCGCGCTCACCGGCGGGATGTTCTTGTCCGGTCACACCACGCCTCGGCTGGGTATCGACCTGGCGGGCGGCACGTCGATCACGCTCAAGGCGAAGAGCCAGCCCGGTAAGCCGGACGCGATCAACCAGACCAACATGGACACCGCGGTCAGCATCATCGAACGCCGTGTCAATGGTCTGGGTGTCTCCGAGGCCGAGGTCCAGACCCAGGGCCGGGACAACATCATCGTCAACATCCCCAAGGGGACGAACTCGAAGCAGGCCCGGGAACAGGTCGGTACGACCGCCCAGCTCTACTTCCGGCCCGTGCTCGCCGTGACCGCAGGCCAGGCGACGCCCACGGACACCGCCAGTCCCTCGGCCTCCGGCTCGCCCGCGCCGAGCGCCTCGCCCAGCGCGAAGGCGACGACCTCCGGCTCGAAGGCCACTCCCTCGGCGAGCGCCACGACGCAGGGCCGCGCAGTCACCGGCGCCCTGAAGAAGGACACCTCGCCCAGCCCGAGCGCCTCGGCGCCGAAGGCGTCCGCGAGCCCGTCGGCCTCGGTCGACGCGGCCACCGCCGACCTCCAGAAGCGGTTCGCCGCCCTGGACTGCTCCACGAAGGCCGGCCGCGCGAAGGCCGGTGCCAACGCGAAGCCCACCGACACCACGATCGCGTGCAGCTCCGAGGGTGACGCCAAGTACGTCCTCGGCCCGGCCGCCGTCTCCGGTACGGACGTCGACAGCGCCAAGGCCACGATCGACCAGCAGCGCGGCATGTGGATCGTGCAGATGGACTTCACGAGCAAGGGCTCGAAGAAGTTCCAGGAGATCACCTCGAAGCTGTCCACGCAGCAGTCGCCGATGAACCAGTTCGCCATCGCGCTCGACGGCGAAGTCGTCTCCGCGCCCCAGGTGAACGAGACGCTCAGCGGCAGTGCCGAGATCTCCGGCAGCTTCACCCAGCAGTCCGCCCAGGACCTGGCCAACGTGCTGTCCTACGGTGCGCTCCCGCTCTCGTTCAACGAGGAGACCGTCACCACGGTCACCGCGGCGCTCGGCGGCGAGCAGCTGCGGGCGGGCCTGATCGCCGGCGCCATCGGCCTGGCCCTGGTCGTCATCTACCTGGTCGCGTACTACCGCGGTCTGGCCCTCATCGCGCTCCTGAGCCTCCTGGTCTCCGGCATCCTGACCTACACGCTCATGGCGCTGCTCGGCCCGGCCATCGGCTTCGCGCTCAACCTTCCCGCGGTCTGCGGCGCCATCGTCGCGATCGGTATCACAGCGGACTCGTTCATCGTGTACTTCGAACGCATCCGCGACGAGATCCGTGAGGGCCGCACCCTGCGTCCCGCCGTCGAGCGGGCCTGGCCGCGCGCCCGGCGCACGATCCTGGTCTCCGACTTCGTGTCGTTCCTCGCCGCCGCGGTGCTCTTCATCGTCACCGTCGGCAAGGTCCAGGGCTTCGCGTTCACGCTGGGTCTCACCACTCTGCTCGACGTGGTCGTGGTGTTCCTCTTCACCAAGCCCGTCATGACGCTGATGGCCCGCACGAAGTTCTTCTCCAGCGGCCACCCGTGGTCCGGTCTGGACCCGAAGCGGCTCGGCGCCAAGCCGCCGCTGCGCCGCTCGCGCCGTGTCCACGCCCCCACCGACCCGAAGGAGGCGTGAGATGTCGCGACTCGGCAGTCTCGGCGCCCGGCTCTACCGCGGCGATGTCGGTTACGACTTCATCGGCAAGCGCAAGATCTGGTACGGCGTCTCGATCCTGATCACCATCACGGCCATCCTCGGCCTGGCAGTCAGTGGCCTCAACATGGGCATCGAGTTCAAGGGCGGCGCGGTCTTCACCACGCCGAAGACCAGCGTCTCCATCGCTCAGGCGGAGGAGGACGCGGTGGCCGCCTCCGGTCACCAGGCGATCGTCCAGAAGCTCGGCAACGGCGGCCTGCGCATTCAGATCAGCGAGGTGGACACCGCCAAGTCCGACCAGATCAAGGCGCAGCTCTCCGAGGACCTCGGGGTCCCCGAGGAGAAGATCGCCGCCGACCTGGTCGGCCCCAGCTGGGGTGAGCAGATCGCCAACAAGGCCTGGACCGGCCTCGGCGTCTTCATGATCCTCGTGGTGATCTACCTGGCCATCGCGTTCGAGTGGCGCATGGCGATCGCGGCCCTGGTCGCGCTGATCCACGACATCACGATCACGGTGGGTATCTACGCCCTGGTCGGCTTCGAGGTCACCCCGGGCACCGTGATCGGTCTGCTGACGATCCTCGGTTACTCCCTGTACGACACGGTCGTCGTCTTCGACAGCCTCAAGGAGGGCACGAAGGGGATCACCAAGCAGACCCGCTGGACGTACAGCGAGATCGCCAACCGGTCGATCAACGGCACCCTGGTCCGCTCCATCAACACCACCGTCGTGGCGCTGCTGCCCGTCGCCGGCCTGCTGTTCATCGGTGGCGGTGTCCTCGGCGCAGGCATGCTGAACGACATCTCGCTGTCGCTGTTCGTCGGCCTCGCCGCCGGTGCGTACTCCTCGATCTTCATCGCCACCCCGCTGGTCGCCGACCTCAAGGAACGCGAGCCGCAGATGAAGGCCCTGAAGAAGCGGATTCTCGCCAAGCGCGCGGCAGCCGCCGCCAAGGGCGAGTCCGCCGAGGACGAGCAGTCGTACGACGACGACGTCCCCGCGGACGCCGCACCCGCCGCTGCGGTGGTCGGTCAGCGTCAGCAGCCCAGGGGCCACGGCCGGACTCCGGGGAAGCGTTGATGACCAGCACCACCGGGAGCATCAGGGAACTGCTGCTCAGCCGGATCCGTGACGTGGCGGACTACCCGAAGCCGGGCGTGATGTTCAAGGACATCACCCCGCTGCTCGCGGACCCGGTCGCGTTCACGGCCCTGACCGACGCCCTCGCCGAGCTGTGCGTCCGGCACGGCGCCACGAAGATCGTCGGACTGGAGGCGCGCGGCTTCATCCTGGCCGCACCGGTCGCGGTCCGGGCCGGGCTCGGCTTCGTACCCGTCCGCAAGGCGGGGAAGCTCCCCGGAGCCACGCTCAGCCAGGCGTACGAGCTCGAGTACGGCACCGCGGAGATCGAGATCCACGCCGAGGACCTCGTCCCCGGCGACCGGGTCATGGTCATCGACGACGTCCTCGCCACCGGCGGCACCGCCGAGGCCTCGCTGGAGCTGATCCGGCGGGCCGGTGCCCAGGTCGCGGGCGTCGCGGTCCTCATGGAGCTCGGCTTCCTCGGCGGCCGCGTCCGGCTCGAGGAAGGGCTCGGCGGTGTCCCGCTGGAGGCTCTGATCACCATCTGAGCGCCGCCCCCGGCAGCGGAACGTAACGGTCCGTACGCGGACGGCACACCTGCTCACACAGGACGGGCACCCGGGAACAGCCGGGTGCCCGTCCCGCGTTGTGACGGGTCCCACCGTCCCCGGGGGAGGTCCGGCCGCAGGGTCGATACCATGGCCTTTCCGGGTGTCCGGATCCGCACGAGGAGTGCTCTTGCCAGACGAGGCCCAGCCAGTCGCCGCCCCGCAGCCCGACAAGCCCGCGGCGGTCCCAGCCACGCCCGAAAAGAAGCAGCCCGTGGCGAAGGAGAAGCCGAAGCCCCCGGCCCCCGAACCCGTCAGTGGTCCGGCGCAGGCGGCCATCAAGGCGAACGGGGCCGTCGGCCGGCCTGCCCCCGCCGCTCCGTCGCCGGCCGCCGAGAAGCCCCCGGCCAAGCCCGTCGCGAGGCCGGTGGCCCCGGCCGGCGCCGTGGCGCGCTCAGGCGGTTCCTCCAACCGGGTGCGGGCCAGACTCGCCCGCCTCGGGGTGCAGCGCTCCAGCCCGTACAACCCGGTGCTCGAACCGCTGCTGCGGGCCGTCCGCAGCAACGACCCGAAGATCGAGACCGCCACGCTGCGCCAGATCGAGCGCGCCTACCAGGTCGCGGAGCGCTGGCACCGCGGCCAGAAGCGCAAGAGCGGCGACCCGTACATCACCCACCCGCTGGCCGTCACGACGATCCTCGCCGAGCTCGGCATGGACCCGGCGACGCTGATGGCGGGGCTGCTGCACGACACGGTCGAGGACACCGAGTACGGCCTGGACACACTGCGCCGCGACTTCGGCGACCAGGTCGCCCTGCTGGTCGACGGCGTCACCAAGCTCGACAAGGTCAAGTTCGGCGAGGCCGCGCAGGCCGAGACCGTACGCAAGATGGTCGTCGCGATGGCCAAGGACCCGCGGGTCCTCGTCATCAAGCTCGCCGACCGGCTGCACAACATGCGCACGATGCGTTATCTCAAGCGGGAGAAGCAGGAGAAGAAGGCCCGCGAGACGCTCGAGATCTACGCGCCCCTGGCCCACCGCCTGGGCATGAACACCATCAAGTGGGAGCTGGAGGACCTCGCCTTCGCGATCCTCTACCCCAAGATGTACGACGAGATCGTCCGCCTCGTCGCGGAGCGTGCGCCCAAGCGTGACGAGTACCTCGCCATAGTGACCGACGAGGTCCAGGCCGATCTGCGGGCCGCCCGGATCAAGGCCACCGTCACCGGACGCCCGAAGCACTACTACAGCGTCTACCAGAAGATGATCGTGCGGGGCCGGGACTTCGCCGAGATCTACGACCTGGTGGGCATCAGGGTCCTCGTCGACACCGTGCGCGACTGCTACGCGGCGCTCGGCACCGTGCACGCGCGATGGAATCCGGTCCCCGGCCGGTTCAAGGACTACATCGCGATGCCCAAGTTCAACATGTACCAGTCGCTGCACACCACGGTGATCGGTCCCAGCGGCAAGCCCGTCGAGCTGCAGATCCGCACCTTCGACATGCACCGCCGCGCCGAGTACGGCATCGCCGCGCACTGGAAGTACAAGCAGGAGGCCGTCGCGGGCGCCTCGAAGGTGCGCACCGACGTCCCCAGGAGCCCCGGCAAGGGGGCGCGGCAGGACACCGTCAACGACATGGCGTGGCTGCGCCAGCTCCTGGACTGGCAGAAGGAGACCGAGGACCCCAGCGAGTTCCTGGACTCGCTGCGCTTCGACCTGTCGCGCAACGAGGTCTTCGTCTTCACGCCCAAGGGCGACGTCATAGCGCTGCCCGCGGGCGCCACACCGGTCGACTTCGCGTATGCCGTGCACACGGAGGTCGGCCACCGGACCATAGGAGCACGCGTCAACGGGCGGCTCGTACCGCTCGAATCGACCCTCGACAACGGCGACCTGGTGGAGGTCTTCACCTCCAAGGCGGCCGGCGCAGGGCCGTCCCGCGACTGGCTCGGCTTCGTCAAGTCGCCGCGCGCCCGGAACAAGATCCGCGGCTGGTTCTCCAAGGAGCGCCGCGACGAGGCGATCGAGCAGGGCAAGGACGCCATCGCGCGCGCCATGCGCAAGCAGAACCTGCCGATCCAGCGGATCCTGACCGGCGACTCCCTGGTCACACTCGCCCACGAGATGCGCTACCCCGACATCTCGTCGCTGTACGCGGCGATCGGTGAAGGCCATGTCGCCGCCGCGGGCGTCGTGCAGAAGCTGGTGCAGGCGCTCGGCGGCGAGGACGCGGCCAACGAGGACCTCGCCGAGAGTTCACCGCCGTCCCGCAGCCGGGGCAAGCGGCGTTCCAACGCCGATCCGGGTGTGGTCGTCAAGGGCGTCGAGGACGTCTGGGTCAAGCTGGCCCGCTGTTGCACCCCCGTCCCCGGCGACCCGATCATCGGGTTCGTCACCCGCGGCAGCGGTGTCTCCGTGCACCGCGCCGACTGCGTCAACGTCGACTCGCTGTCGCAGCAGCCGGAGCGGATCCTCGAGGTCGAATGGGCACCCACCCAGTCCTCGGTCTTCCTGGTCGCCATCCAGGTCGAGGCCCTTGACCGGTCGCGTCTGCTCTCCGACGTCACGCGCGTCCTGTCCGACCAGCACGTCAACATCCTGTCGGCGGCGGTGCAGACCTCGCGCGACCGGGTGGCCACCTCGCGCTTCACCTTCGAGATGGGCGACCCGAAGCACCTCGGACACGTCCTGAAGGCCGTACGGGGCGTGGAGGGCGTCTACGACGTCTACCGCGTCACCTCGGCCCGCCGGCCGTAACGCGCACCCACCGGGGCGGCAACGCGCACCGTGCACACGAGGAATGGGCTCCTGTACGCCACGTACAGGAGCCCCTTCCTCATGCGGTGACCGGTTTCAGCCGCCGAACTCCTCCAGGCCCTTCAGCGCCTGGTCCAGCAGCGCCTGGCGGCCCTCCAGCTCACGGGCCAGCTTGTCGGCCCGGGCGTTGTTGCCCGCGGCGCGCGCCGTGTCGATCTGCGTGCGCAGCTTGTCCACGGCCGCCTGCAGCTGACCGGTCAGACCCGCGGCGCGCGCACGCGCCTCAGGGTTCGTCCGGCGCCACTCCGACTCCTCGGCCTCCTGGAGCGCCCGCTCCACCGCCTGCATCCGCCCCTCGACCTTCGGGCGGGCGTCACGCGGCACGTGGCCGATGGCCTCCCAGCGCTCGTTGAGGGCACGGAACGCGGCCCTGGCCGCCTTCAGGTCCGTCACCGGCACCAGCTTCTCGGCCTCGGCCGCGAGCTCTTCCTTCAGCTTGAGGTTCTCGCCCTGCTCCGCGTCCCGCTCGGCGAAGACCTCGCTGCGGGCGGCGAAGAAGATGTCCTGCGCACCGCGGAAGCGGTTCCACAGATCGTCCTCGGCCTCGCGCTGGGCGCGGCCCGCCGCCTTCCACTCCGTCATCAGGTCGCGGTAGCGCGCGGCCGTCGTCCCCCAGTCCGTGGAACCGGAGAGCGACTCGGCCTCGACGACCAGTCTCTCCTTGACCTTGCGGGCGTCCTCACGCTGGGCGTCCAGCGAGGCGAAGTGGGCCTTGCGTCGCTTGGAGAACGCCGAGCGCGCGTGCGAGAAGCGGTGCCACAGCTCGTCGTCCGACTTGCGGTCGAGCCGCGGCAGGCCCTTCCACGTGTCGACGAGCGCCCGCAGCCGCTCGCCCGCCGAGCGCCACTGCTCGCTCTGCGCCAGCTCCTCGGCCTCGACGACCAGCGCCTCCTTGGCGTGCTTCGCCTCGTCGGTCTGCTTCGCCTTCTGGACCTTGCGCTCCTCGCGACGGGACTCGACCGTCGCGACCAGTGCGTCCAGCCGCACGCGCAGCGCAGCGAGGTCACCGACCGCGTGATGCTCGTCGACCTGCTGACGCAGATGTTCGATGGCGGTCGTCGCGTCCTTCGCCGACAGGTCGGTGGTTTTCACCCGCCGCTCGAGGAGGCCGATCTCGACCACGATGCCCTCGTACTTGCGCTCGAAGTAGGCCAGAGCCTCCTCGGGAGATCCGGCCTGCCACGATCCGACGACCTGCTCGCCATCGGCTGTACGCACGTACACGGTGCCCGTCTCATCGACGCGGCCCCACGGGTCGCTGCTCACAGCGCCTCCTCCACCTGATGCCTGTGAGGGGGTTCGCCCCCCTGGCATCGTCCACAGTTTCCTGGGGCGGGCTGCGCGCCCGCCCTGCACAACGCCAATCTAGGCGACCGGCCACCCGGCTGTCCGCACTCAGCGCGGGCGAATTCTCCGGCCCGCGCCGCGAGCCGGCCCGGCGACGCCGGGCCGGCCGCCGCGGTCGCCTCAGGCCTTGCCGACGGTCGCCTTCGAGATGGTGACGGCCTTCTTCGGAGCACCGTCGGCCGCACCGCCGGTGACACCCGCGGTCCCGACCGCCTTCACGGCCTTCAGCGAGGCGGCGTCCATCGTGCCGAACGGCGTGTAGGTCGGCGGCAGCTTGCTGTCCTTGTACACCAGGAAGAACTGGCTGCCGCCGCTGTGCGGCTGACCGGTGTTGGCCATCGCCACGGTGCCCGCCGGGTACGTGACGGTACCGTCCGCGCCCGCCTTGCCCAGCGCGGTCAGGTTCTCGTCCGGGATCGTGTAGCCGGGGCCGCCCGTGCCGTCGCCCTTCGGGTCACCGCACTGCAGGACGAAAATGCCCTGCGTGGTGAGCCGGTGACACTTCGTGCCGTCGAAGAAGCCCTTGTCCGCGAGCGACTTGAACGAGTTCGCCGTGTGCGGGGTCTTCGCCGCGTCCATCGTGAACGCTATGGCGCCCTGGTTCGTCTTCAGCGAGAACGTGTACTTCGCCTTCTTGTCGATCTCCATCGCCGGCTCGGGTGCGCTGCTCTCGCTCGCCGAGGGCGACGGGGACGCGGACGGGGCCGCGCTTGCCGCCGCGTCGCTCTTGCCCTTGTCGTCCCCGCTGAGCGAGACGTACGTGGCAGCACCGCCGACCACCACCACGGCCAGCGCGGACGCGATGACGGCGGTGAGTCGCCTGGTCCTGCGGCGGGCCTCCTCCCGGCGCTGCTGCTGCCGCTCGAACTTCTCCCTGGCGAGCTGCCGCCGCCGCTGATCGCTGCTGACCACCGGGTGATCTCCTTGTACGTCGTGTGATCGGGCCTGGGTTGCCCCGTACCGTATATGGGTTAGCTGTGGAATGAGGAGCGCCGGTAGGCTCTGAACTGCCGCGACCCTCTCGAATGCAGTCCGCGGCATCCCTCCGCCGGACGAACATTAAGGACGATCGTGCTCATTGCCGGGTTCCCCGCCGGGGCCTGGGGGACCAATTGCTACGTGGTCGCCCCCGCCGCAGGCGAGGAGTGCGTCATCATCGACCCGGGCCACCAGGCCACCCAGGGAGTCGAGGACGCGCTCAAGAAGCATCGGCTGAAGCCCGTCGCCGTCGTCCTCACCCACGGACACATCGACCATGTCGCCTCGGTCGTGCCGGTGTGCGGCGCGCACGGCGTCCCCGCCTGGATCCACCCCGAGGACCGGTACATGATGAGCGACCCGGAGAAGGCCCTCGGCCGCTCCATCGGGATGCCGCTCATGGGCGAGCTGACGGTGGGGGAGCCGGACGACCTCAAGGAGCTGAGCGACGGTGCGCAGTTGTCGCTGGCCGGTCTGGATTTCCGCGTCGCGCATGCGCCCGGCCATACCAAGGGGTCGGTGACGTTCAGGATGCCCGAGGTCGCGGACGTACCGCAGATCCTCTTCTCGGGCGACCTGCTCTTCGCCGGCTCCGTCGGACGTACCGACCTGCCCGGCGGCGACCACGCCGAGCTGCTCGAGTCGCTGGCCCGTGTGTGCCTGCCGCTCGACGACTCGACCGTGGTGCTGTCCGGCCACGGCCCCCAGACGACCATCGGCCGCGAGCGCGCCTCGAACCCGTATCTGCAGGGTGCGGACGCGCCCCGACGAGGAATGTGACGAGAGTTAGAACCGTGAGCACCTTCAAGGCCCCCAAGGGCACGTACGACCTGACCCCGCCCGACTCCGCCAAGTACCTCGCGGTGCGCGAGGCGATTGCCGCACCGCTGAAGAACTCCGGCTACGGCTACATCGAGACGCCCGGCTTCGAGGACGTCGCGCTCTTCTCGCGCGGGGTCGGTGAGTCCACCGACATCGTCTCCAAGGAGATGTACACCCTCACCACCAAGGGCGGCTCCGAACTGGCGCTGCGCCCCGAGGGCACCGCGTCCGTGCTGCGCGCCGCGCTGGAGGCCAACCTCCACAAGCTCGGCAACCTGCCGGTGAAGCTCTGGTACTCCGGCTCGTACTACCGCTACGAGCGCCCGCAGAAGGGCCGCTACAGGCACTTCTCGCAGGTCGGCGCCGAGGCGATCGGCGCCGAGGACCCGGCGCTGGACGCCGAGCTGATCATCCTGGCCGACCAGGCGTACCGCACCCTGGGCCTGCGGAACTTCCGGATCCTGCTGAACTCGCTGGGTGACAAGGAGTGCCGCCCCGTCTACCGGGACGCGCTCCAGGAGTTCCTGCGCGAGCTCGACCTGGACGACGAGACCCGCCGCCGCATCGAGCTCAACCCGCTGCGCGTCCTCGACGACAAGCGCCCCGAGGTCCAGAAACAGCTGGTGGGCGCACCGGTGCTGCGTGACTACCTGTGCGACGCCTGCAAGGCGTACCACGAGGAGGTCCGCGACCTGCTGACCGCGGCGGGCGTCGTGTACGAGGACGACGAGAAGCTCGTCCGTGGCCTCGACTACTACACCCGGACCACCTTCGAGTTCGTCCACGACGGACTCGGCTCGCAGTCCGCGGTCGGCGGCGGCGGCCGTTACGACGGCCTCTCCGAGATGATCGGCGGCCCGGCACTCCCGTCGGTCGGCTGGGCACTCGGCGTGGACCGCACGGTGCTCGCGCTGGAGGCCGAGGGCATCGAGCTCGAACTGCCCGCGTCCACCAGCGTCTTCGCGGTGCCGCTCGGCGAGGAGGCCCGACGGGTCCTGTTCGCCAAGGTGACGGAGCTGCGCCGGCTGGGCGTCGCCACCGACTTCGCGTTCGGCGGCCGCGGCCTCAAGGGCGCGATGAAGAGCGCCAACCGTTCCGGCGCGCGTTTCACCGTCGTCGCCGGCGAGCGTGATCTTGCCGAGGGCGTGGTCCAGCTCAAGGACATGGAGTCGGGTGAGCAGCAGCCGGTCGCGCTCGACGCGCTGGTCGCCGAGATCCAGCAGAAGCTGGCCTGATCCACCGTCTGTGCCTGTGCCCGCCCGGTCCCGCCGGGCGGGCACAGTGCGTCTCCGTCGCGGGTGTCGTCAACCTCACGAGCCGGGTTTCACCCCTGCGCATGAACGGACCGGGAAGGTCCGTCGCGGCCGGGGCGCGGGGGCGGCGTCCGTGGCGCGCCGGATCGTCGTCCGTAACGCCTGCGCAGCCCCGTACGGCCGGGGGCGGGCCGGGCGCGGAGAATGCGTGGACGCCGCTTCGTCTGCACACCTTTATGTTCATCGAACGGATGACTGGTGGGGTGGTGCGGCACAATGACCATGCCCAGCAGGCCACTCACTGATGGAACGGCGATATGACGACTGCAGCGGTTGACCACCCCTCACCCGACCAGGACGAGGTCAGCGGGAAGAGGACCATCGGCGGCGGTCGAGCGTTCGCGCTGCTGCTGGTGATCACCGGTGCCGCCGGCCTCCTCGCCGCCTGGGTCATCACGATCGACAAGTTCAAGCTGCTCGAGGACCCCACCTTCACGCCGGGCTGCAGTCTCAACCCCGTCGTCTCGTGCGGCAACATCATGAAGAGCGCGCAGGCGTCCGTCTTCGGGTTCCCGAACCCGATGCTGGGACTCGCCACGTACTCCGTCGTCATCGGGATCGGTCTGGCCCTGCTCGCCGGCGCTCGTTTCCGCAGCTGGTACTGGCTCGGCCTCAACGCGGGCACGCTCTTCGGCGTCGGCTTCTGCACCTGGCTGCAGTACCAGTCGCTGTACAACATCAACTCGCTCTGCCTGTGGTGCTGCCTGGCCTGGGTCGCGACGATCTTCATGTTCTGCTACGTCACCACGCACAACATCAAGCACCGGATCGTGCCCGCGCCGAACTGGCTGCGCAACGGACTGACGGAGTTCCACTGGGTACCGCCGGTCCTCTGGGTCGGCATCATCGGCATGCTGATCCTGACCCGCTGGTGGGACTTCTGGACCAGCTGACCGGACGGGCCGGGAGCGGGGACCGGCCCGGCGGCGCTGTCAGTGCCGTGACATAGGCTTCAAAACGTGGAGCCCGACCTCTTTACCGCAGCTGCCGAAGACCGCCAGGAGAAGGACCCGTCCAGCAGCCCCCTCGCTGTCCGGATGCGTCCCCGTAGCCTCGACGAGGTCGTCGGACAGCAGCATCTGCTGAAGCCGGGCTCCCCGCTGCGCCGCCTCGTCGGCGAAGGGAGCGGCGGACCCGCCGGCCCGTCGTCGGTGATCCTCTGGGGTCCGCCCGGTATCGGCAAGACGACGCTGGCGTACGTGGTCAGCAAGGCCACCAACAAGCGCTTCGTCGAGCTCTCCGCGATCACCGCGGGCGTCAAGGAGGTACGGGCCGTCATCGAGGGCGCCCGCCGTGCCACCGGTGGCTACGGCAAGGAGACCGTCCTCTTCCTCGACGAGATCCACCGCTTCTCCAAGGCCCAGCAGGACTCACTGCTGCCGGCCGTGGAGAACCGCTGGGTGACGCTGATCGCCGCGACGACCGAGAACCCGTACTTCTCGATCATCTCGCCGCTTCTGTCGCGCTCGCTGCTCCTGACCCTCGAATCGCTCACCGACGACGATCTGCGCGCCCTGATGCACCGCGCCCTGACCGACGAGCGCGGTCTCGCCGGTGCGGTCACGCTCCCCGAGGACGCGGAGGCGCATCTGCTGCGCATCGCGGGCGGCGACGCGCGGCGCGCGCTGACGGCGCTGGAGGCCGCGGCCGGCGCGGCCCTCGCCACGCAGGAGAAGGAGATCACCCTCGCCACGGTCGAGGCGACCGTCGACCGGGCGGCCGTGAAGTACGACCGGGACGGCGACCAGCACTACGACGTGGCGAGCGCGCTGATCAAGTCGATCCGCGGCTCCGACGTGGATGCGGCGCTGCACTATCTGGCCCGGATGATCGAGGCGGGGGAGGACCCGCGGTTCATCGCCCGCAGGCTGATGATCTCCGCCAGCGAGGACATCGGCCTCGCCGACCCGACGGCGCTGCCCACGGCGGTCGCCGCCGCGCAGGCCGTCGCGATGATCGGTTTCCCCGAGGCGGCGCTCACCCTCAGCCATGCCACGATCGCGCTGGCGCTCGCCCCCAAGTCCAATGCGGCGACGCTGGCGATCTCCGCGGCCCAGGCGGACGTGCGGGGCGGCCTCGCAGGCCCGGTCCCGGCCCATCTGCGCGACGGCCACTACAAGGGGGCCGCCAAGCTGGGACATGCCCAGGGCTACGTCTATCCCCACGACGTCCCCGGCGGTATCGCCGCCCAGCAGTACGCCCCGGACGCGGTCCGCGGCAGGCGCTACTACCGGCCCACGCGCTACGGCGCCGAGGCGCGGTACGCGGACGTGGTGGACCGAGTCCGCGACCGGCTCGGCCGCGAGGACCGCGACGGTTCGGACGGTGCGACGGAGCCGTAGGGCTCGCCGGCGTACGTTCAGCGGGCGGCAGCATCGAAGAGGGTGTGCATCGCGTGGCGCAGCTCGGTGATGTCGCGCACCGGATCGGGGAACTCGAAGCGTGCGTCGAAGCACCGCCCGTCGGCCTCGCAGAGGCGCACCCGCAGCCCGTGCCGGTCGAGCGCGACCGGCACGACGGCGGGCCGGTGACCGGCGCAGCCGCCGGCGGTCCGTTCGCCCAGCAGGCCGCTGAGCATCGCCAGCTGTTCGCCGTGCGCCGCGTGCAGATGCTGCAGCAGCTCCGCCTCGTGGGCGACGAGCGGGTCGGCGGCCGCGTCCCGGAACTCCTCCGGCTCGACGTGCTGGGCGCCCCACAGATCGTCGACGTACGCCTCGCCGGTCTCCAGCCGCAGCATCATCCGGCCGGGCCCGGCCATGCCCGGTACGCTGGTGAGCTGGCCGGAGACCCGGCCGCGGCCGCGGATGCGGTGCGGCACGGAGACCGGTGCGACGTCCGTGATCTCCAGCACGGCGGTGAGCTCGTCGTCCTGGGCGTGCGTCGCGGCCCGTACGGCGGGGGAGTCGGCGGGGAATTCGAGGAACACATCCCCCTCGGGACCGACGCTCCGGTCGAGCGGCACCAGCTGGTCGAAACCGGTTGTGGTGAGCCCGGGGATGAGCAGCACCGCCGAACAGGTACTCTGTACGAGAGTTCGTGTGCGCTCGGCTGCTGACGGCATCCGAGTGTTTTCAAGCCCGCTGGGACGCGGCTGACCACGATCTGATCGGTCCTCCGTCGTATCGGCGCCTTCGTTGGCGTCGACGCTGTCAGTGCTGTCCGTGACGTGTGTGGTGTTCCCAGGGCGAGACATGCGATCTCCTTGAGTAAGGTGAGCCTAACCTAACCCACAACGGAGGTCTGGAGAACGTGCCTAATCAGTCGCGTCCCAAGGTCAAGAAGTCTCGTGCGCTCGGTATCGCGCTGACGCCGAAGGCCGTCAAGTACTTCGAGGCCCGCCCCTACCCGCCGGGCGAGCACGGCCGTGGCCGCAAGCAGAACTCGGACTACAAGGTCCGTCTGCTCGAGAAGCAGCGTCTGCGCGCCCAGTACGACATCAGCGAGCGCCAGATGGCGCGTGCATACGACCGTGCCAAGAAGGCCGAGGGCAAGACGGGCGAGGCGCTCGTCGTCGAGCTCGAGCGCCGTCTCGACGCGCTGGTCCTGCGTTCGGGCATCGCCCGCACGATCTACCAGGCCCGCCAGATGGTCGTCCACGGCCACATCGAGGTCGACGGCCGCAAGGTCGACAAGCCGTCCTTCCGCGTCCGTCCCGACAACGTCGTGACGGTCCGCGAGCGCAGCCGCGACAAGCACCCCTTCCAGGTGGCCCGCGAGGGTGGTTACGCCCCCGACGGCGAGACCCCGCGCTACCTGCAGGTGAACCTGAAGGCCCTGGCCTTCCGCCTTGACCGGGACCCGAACCGCAAGGAGATCCCGGTGATCTGCGACGAGCAGCTCGTCGTCGAGTACTACGCCCGCTGATCCAGGCGTAGCCGCTCTCACCAGCGCTCAGGCCCGCCCCTCCCCGTCGTCGGGGAGGCGGCGGGCTTCCGCGTTCTGTCGTCCCGGGCGGGTACCGGACCGGGACCGGGCCGCTGCCCCTGCACACCCGGGCGGCCCACCGGCCGGCTCGCCAGCGCCCTGGTCACGGCAGTGTCCGGATCCAGTCGCGCACCCGCCAGCCGCCCCGACTCGTACGGTGCGTCGCCCAGTGCCCGCCGCGCCAGCGCCTCGCACTCGGCCCGGGGTCTTCCGTAGTACGCCGAGCCGAAGAGCGGCAGCCCCACCGACGGCCAGATGCGCTCGGCTGCCCCTTGCAGCACCGCCGCCTCCGCCGCATCCCCCTCGATCGCCGTGACCAGGGCCAGCAGCTCCATCGTGAGCACGGAGCCGAGCAGGTCGTGGAAGGCGTGGCCGATCGCCAGGGACTCCCTGAGCAGTTCCCGGGCACCGTCCGGCCGCCCCTGCTGCAGCTCCGCGTACGCCAGCACATAGAGCGCGTACGAGAGGGCCCAGCGCTCTCCGCGGTCCTCGCAGACCTCCCTGACCTCCTCGCAGATCGCCGCCGCGGCGGCCAGGTCCCCGCGGAACCCGACCGCCATCGCCAGTTCGATCTGGGCCATCAGCACATTGCTGTTCAGCTCGCCCAGATCGCGGTAGCGGTCCAGCGCGTCCTGCAGCAGTTCCTCCGCGCGGACCATGTCGTCCGTGACGAGCGCCAGGCAGCCCGTGCGGTGCACCGCGTACGCCTGCGCCGCCCGGTCGCCGGTCCGGTCCGCCTCCTCCCGGCACTCCTGCAGCGCGGAGATCGCCCCGATCGGGTCCCCCTGCAGCACCGCCACGTGCCCGAGCACCCACAGTGCCTTGAGCCGGGAGGGCTCGTACGGCGTCTCCTCCTCCAGGACGTGGTTCAGCCAGTGCCGCCCCTCCGAGAGGCGCCCGCAGCCGACCCACAGGAACCAGAGGGTGCCCGCCAGGTACTGCGCGAGATGGGCCTCTTCCGGGCTTTCCAGTGAACACTCCATCGCCCGGCGGAGATTGGGCAGTTCGCACTCCGCCCGGGCCGCCACCTCGCCCTGCCGCGGGCTGAACCAGTCGAGCTCGCACCAGGTGGCGAGCCCCAGGTACCAGTCACGGTGCCGACGCCGCAGCCGGTCCGTGTCGCCGGTGGCCGCCAGCCAGTCGGCGCCGTACTCGCGCACCGTGTCCAGCATCCGGTAGCGGGTGCCCACGGCCGAGTCCTCGCGCAGGACGACGGACTGCGCCAGCAGCCCGGTCAGCACATCGAGCACCGACTCGGCCGGCAACTCGGGCCCGCTGCAGATGTACTCGACGGCCTCCAGGTCGAACTGCCCGGCGAAGACCGACAGCCGGGCCCACAGCAGCCGCTGCTCCGGGGCGCACAGCTCATGGCTCCAGCCGATGGCCGTACGGAGTGTCTGATGACGCGCCAGTGCACTGCGGCTGCTGCCGGTCAGCAGCCGGAAGCGGTCGTCCAGGCGCTGCACCACCTGTTCCGTGGACAGGGCGCGCAGCCGTCCGGCGGCCAGCTCCAGCGCGAGCGGGATCCCGTCCAGCCGGCGGCACAGTTCCTGCGCCGGTCCGCGGTTCTCCTCGGTCAGCCGGAAATCCGGCCGCACCGCCACGGCCCGCTCCGCGAACAGCGTCATCGCGTCCTCGTCGTCCATCGGCGCGAGCGGGTAGGTCCGCTCGCCGTCCAGCTCCAGGGGCAGCCGTCCGGCGGCCAGCACCTGCAGCCGCGGCGCGCGACGCAGCAGCGCGCACACCAACTCGGCGCAGGCGTCGACGAGATGCTCGAAACCGTCCAGTACCAGAAGGAGTTGACGCTCGGTGAGATGTTCGAGGAGCGTCGTGCGGGGCGGGCGGCTGGTGTGATCAGTGAGTCCCAGCGCGTCGATCATGGAGTGTTCCAGCAGGCCGGGGTCGTGGACGGTGGACAGCTCCACCAGCCAGACCCCGTCGCAGTACCGTTTCTCCAGAAGTGCTGCAGCCCTGGTGGCACACCGGGTCTTTCCGACGCCGCCCACCCCGACCACGGTGACCAGCCTCGACTCCGCCAGCAGCCGGCCCAGATCGGCCAGCTGCTCGTCGCGCCCCACGAATCTGTTCAGTTCCGCCGGGAGATTGCCGCGGGCCGTGGTGCCGGAGCCCGGATGGTGAGGGGAGTCGTCCGCGGAATCCTCGGGGGAGTCGTCGGGGGAGGGGCAGGGGCGCTGGGAGCGTCGCATGAAACACGCAGAGTACTGGTCCGGAAGCTCTCCGTACAATCTCCTTTGTGCAACTACCGCCCCGCCCACCAGTAATGCGGTAGGGGGCGTGCCCCCTGGCGCGATAGGGTCGGGAGACGACGATTCGACAATCTTTCGACAGCTGGGGAGCGGTGCAACGTGTCCGGTGGAGAGGTGGCCGGGATCCTGGTGGCCGTCTTCTGGGCGATCCTGGTGTCGTTCCTCGCCGTCGTACTGGTGAGGCTGGCCCAGACGCTCAGGGCGACCACCAAGCTCGTGGCGGAAGTGACCGAGCAGGCCGTTCCGCTGCTCGCCGACGCCTCCGCGACCGTGCGCTCCGCGCAGACCCAGCTCGACAAGGTCGACGCGATCGCGGCGGACGTCCAGGAGGTCACCTCCAACGCCTCGGCGCTCTCCACCACTGTCGCATCGGCCTTCGGCGGACCGCTCGTCAAGGTCGCCGCATTCGGATACGGAGTGCGTCAGGCCATCGGCCGCCGGACCGCTCCGGAAGCCGAACCGGCCCGCCGGGCGCCCCGTCGCACGGTGATCGTCGGCCGCACGGTGCCGTCCGCGCGAGCCAAGAAGCAGGGCGGCAGAAGCTCCCGCGGATCGAAGGACTGACGCAGCGATGTTCCGCCGTACGTTCTGGTTCACCGCCGGCGCAGCCGCCGGTGTCTGGGCCACCACCAAGGTCAACCGAAAGCTCAGGCAGCTGACCCCCGAGAGCCTCGCCGCGCGCGCCGCGGACAAGGCGATCGAGAGCGGTCACCGGCTCAAGGACTTCGCCCTCGACGTCCGCGACGGCATGGTCCGCCGCGAGGCCGAACTGGGCGAGGCGCTCGGCCTGGAGGCACCGGTCGACCCCGCACTCCCCGTACGGCGTTCCCGTGCGGTCGAAGCGGCCGAGCCCGCTCCGGCCGCCGACGCCACCGCCTACCGCAAGCTCCCCTACAACTCGTACAACCGGAATGAGGACCACTGATGGAGTCGGCTGAAATTCGTCGCCGCTGGCTGAGCTTCTTCGAGGAGCGCGGGCACACCGTCGTGCCTTCGGCGTCGCTCATCGCGGACGACCCGACTCTGCTGCTGGTCCCCGCGGGCATGGTCCCCTTCAAGCCGTACTTCCTCGGTGAGGTCAAGCCGCCCGCCGCCCGCGTCACCAGCGTGCAGAAGTGTGTGCGTACGCCGGACATCGAAGAGGTCGGCAAGACCACCCGGCACGGCACCTTCTTCCAGATGTGCGGGAACTTCTCGTTCGGCGACTACTTCAAGGAAGGCGCCATCAGCTACGCCTGGGAGGCTCTCACCACCTCCGTGGCGGACGGCGGCTTCGGTCTCGACCCCGAGCGGCTGTGGATCACGGTCTACCTCGACGACGACGAGGCCGAGCAGATCTGGCGCGACAAGATCGGCGTCCCGGCCGAGCGCATCCAGCGCCTCGGCAAGAAGGACAACTTCTGGTCCATGGGCGTCCCCGGCCCGTGCGGACCCTGTTCCGAGATCAACTACGACCGCGGCCCCGAGTTCGGCGTCGAGGGCGGTCCGGCCGTCAACGACGAGCGGTACGTGGAGATCTGGAACCTCGTCTTCATGCAGTACGAGCGGGGCGCCGGTGACGGCAAGGAGGACTTCCCGATCCTCGGCGACCTGCCGTCCAAGAACATCGACACCGGTCTCGGTCTCGAGCGCCTCGCGATGATCCTGCAGGGCGTGCAGAACATGTACGAGACCGACACCATGCGCGTGGTCATGGACCGCGCCACCGAGCTCACCGGCGTCCGCTACGGAGCCGAGCACGCTTCGGACGTCTCGCTGCGCGTCGTCGCCGACCACATCCGTACGTCCGTCATGCTCATCGGCGACGGCGTCACCCCCGGCAACGAGGGCCGCGGTTACGTGCTGCGCCGCATCATGCGCCGCGCCATCCGCAACATGCGTCTGATGGGCGCCACGGGCACGGTCGTCAAGGACCTGGTCGACGTCGTGATCAACACGATGGGGCAGCAGTACCCGGAGCTCATCACCGACCGCAAGCGCATCGAGACCGTCGCCCTCGCCGAAGAGGCCGCCTTCCTCAAGGCACTCAAGGGCGGCACCAACATCCTCGACACCGCCGTCACGGAGACCAAGGCCGCCGGCGGCACGGTCCTCGCCGGCGACAAGGCGTTCCTGCTCCACGACACCTGGGGCTTCCCGATCGACCTCACCCTGGAGATGGCCGCCGAACAGGGCCTCGCCGTGGACGAGGACGGCTTCCGCCGCCTGATGAAGGAGCAGCGGGACCGCGCCAAGGCCGATGCCCGGGCCAAGAAGACCGGCCACGCCGACCTGTCGGCCTACCGCGAGGTCGCCGACAGCGCCGGGGCCACCGACTTCACCGGCTACACGACGACCGAGGGCGAGTCGACCGTCGTCGGCCTCCTCGTCGACGGTGTCCCCTCTCCCGCCGCCTCCGAGGGCGACGAGGTCGAGATCATCCTCGACCGCACCCCGTTCTACGCCGAGGGCGGCGGCCAGCTCGCCGACCAGGGCCGGATCAGGACCGACACCGGCGCCGTGATCGACGTCCGCGACGTGCAGAAGCCCGTCCCCGGCGTGCATGTCCACAAGGGTGTCGTCCAGGTCGGCGAGGTGACGGTGGGGGCTTCCGCCCACGCCGCCATCGACCTGACCCGCCGTCGCGCCATCGCCCGTGCCCACAGCGCCACGCACCTCACGCACCAGGCGCTGCGCGACGCTCTCGGCCCGACGGCCGCCCAGGCCGGTTCGGAGAACTCGCCGGGCCGCTTCCGCTTCGACTTCGGATCGCCCGCCGCCGTCCCCGGCACGGTCCTCACCGACGTCGAGCAGAAGATCAACGAGGTCCTCTCGCGGGAGCTCGACGTCCAGGCCGAGGTCATGTCGATCGACGAGGCCAAGAAGCAGGGCGCCATCGCCGAGTTCGGCGAGAAGTACGGCGAGCGGGTCCGCGTCGTCACCATCGGCGACTTCTCCAAGGAGCTGTGCGGCGGTACGCACGTCCACAACACCGCCCAGCTGGGTCTGGTGAAGCTGCTCGGCGAGTCGTCCATCGGCTCCGGTGTGCGCCGTATCGAGGCCCTCGTGGGCGTCGACGCGTACAACTTCCTCGCCAAGGAGCACACGGTCGTCGCTCAGCTCCAGGAGCTGGTCAAGGGCCGTCCCGAGGAGCTGCCCGAGAAGATCTCGTCCATGCTCGGCAAGCTGAAGGACGCCGAGAAGGAGATCGAGAAGTTCCGCGCGGAGAAGGTCCTCCAGGCCGCCGCCGGGCTCACCGATTCCGCCAAGGACGTACGCGGTGTCGCCCTGGTCACCGGTCAGGTGCCGGACGGCACCTCCGCCGACGACCTTCGCAAGCTGGTCCTCGACGTCCGGGGCCGCATCCAGGGTGGCCGTGCGGCCGTCGTGGCCCTGTTCACCACGGCCAACGGCCGCCCGCTGACCGTCATCGCCACCAACGAGGCCGCCCGCGAGCGCGGTCTCAAGGCCGGCGACCTGGTCCGTACGGCAGCCAAGACCCTCGGCGGCGGTGGCGGCGGCAAGCCGGACGTCGCCCAGGGCGGCGGCCAGAACCCGGCCGCTGTCGGCGAAGCCATCGCCGCTGTCGAACGCCTCGTGACCGAGACGGCGTGACGGGACGGATGACGGACATGCGCCGCGGTCGTCGCCTCGCGATCGACGTCGGGGACGCCCGGATCGGGGTCGCCTCGTGCGACCCCGACGGGATCCTCGCCACGCCGGTGGAGACCGTGCCGGGACGCGACGTCCCGGCCGCCCACCGGCGGCTGGGACAGATCGTCGAGGAGTACGAGCCCATCGAGATCATCATCGGTCTGCCCCGATCCCTGGGCGGCGGTGAGGGGCCGGCCGCGGCCAAGGTCCGGGCCTTCGCCCAGGAGGTCGCCCGCTCGGCCGCACCCATTCCGGTGCGATTGGTGGACGAGAGGATGACCACAGTGACGGCGAGCCAGGGGCTGCGTGCCTCGGGTGTGAAGTCCAAGAAGGGCCGGTCTGTCATCGACCAGGCTGCCGCTGTGGTGATCCTCCAGAACGCTCTGGAGTCGGAGCGGGCGTCAGGTAAAGCTCCGGGCGAAGGCGTCGAAGTGGTTGTCTGATCGCGATACGGTAACGTTCCGCGCGATGCGGCGGTGTTCGAACAAACACTGCACAGCGAAGAGGCGGAACCTGTCTCGCGGCTCTAGGGGATCGATGACTGAGTATGGCCGGGGCCCCGGCTCCGAACCGTGGCATCCCGAGGATCCCCTGTACGGGGACCAGGGATGGGGAGGCCAGCAGTCTGCCCAGAACCAGTACGGCGGCCAGCAGCAGCCCTACCCGCAGGACCCCTACGCCCAGCAGCAGCCGCAGCAGACGTACCCCCAGCAGCCGCAGCAGTACGGCTCCCCGCAGGATCCGTATGCGCAGGGGCCCTATGCGCAGCCGCAGCAGCCGCATGACCCGTATGCACAGCAGGCTCCTCAGCAGTCGCACGACCCGTATGCACAGCAGGCCCCCCAGCAGTCGCACGACCCGTACGCGCAGCAGGCTCCCCAGCAGTCGCAGTACGACGGCGGCTGGGGCACCGGCCAGCAGCCCGTCGCGATGCCCTACGACGGCCATCCGCAGGACCCGTACGGAAACCGGTCGGCGGGCTACGGCGCGGAGCAGGACTACTACGGCACCCCCGAGGCGTACCCGCCGCCGCAGCCCCCGGGCCGGCGCGAGGCCGTGGCGGAGCAGGCCCCGCCACGGAACCCCGACTGGGACCCGGACGTGCCGGAGGAGGAGACGCACCCGTTCTTCACGGGCGTCGACGACGACCGGGCCGGCCGGAGCCCCCGCGACGACGATGACGAGTACGACGACGACCCGCGCGATCCGCGCAGGGACGGTGGCAGCGAGCGCCGGGGCAAGGGGAAGAAGAAGGGCCGCAACGGCTGTGCCTGCCTCGTCGTCTCCCTGGTCCTCGTCGGCGGACTCGGCGCGGCCGGCTATGCCGGATACACGTACTACCAGAACCAGTTCGGCCCCGCGCCCGACTACTCGGGCCAGGGCTCCGGCACGGTCGAGGTCGAGATCCCGAAGGGCGCTCTGGGCAACGAGATCGGCAACATCCTGAAGGAGAAGGGCGTCGTCAAGAGCGTCGACGCCTTCATCTCGGCGCAGGTCGAGAACCCCAAGGGGAACTCGATCCAGGCGGGCGTCTATCTGCTCAAGAAGCAGATGTCCGCGGCCGAGGCCGTGAAGATGATGGTCGACCCCAAGAGCCAGAATCTGCTGATCATTCCTGAGGGCACGACCAACAGGAACGTCTACAAGCTGATCGACAAGAAGCTCGGCCTCAAGGCCGGCACCACCGGCGACGTCGCCAAGAAGAACGCCGGCAGTCTCGGGCTGCCGGACTGGGCCGAGGACGACCCGGTCGTCGACGACCGGCTGGAGGGCTTCCTCTACCCGGCGGCCTACCCGGTCACCAACGAGATGAAGCCCGAGGCCGTCCTCAAGAAGATGGTCTCCCGGGCCAACGAGGAGTACGACAAGGCCGACCTCGAGCCGAACGCCAAGAAGCTGGGCCTCAAGAGCCCCTGGCAGCTGATCACGGTCGCCAGCCTCGTGCAGGCAGAGGGCAAGTACAAGCGGGACTTCGACAAGGTCGCGCGGGTCGTCTACAACCGGCTCAAGCCCAACAACACCGAGACCTACGGGCTGCTCGACTTCGACTCCACGGTGAACTACGCCAAGGCGCAGAGCACGCTGGACACGGGCCCGGTGTCGGACCTGCGGAAGTTCAAGGACCCGTACAACACGTACTACGTCCACGGTCTGCCGCCCGGTCCCATCAACAACCCCGGCGCGGCCGCTCTCCACTCGGCGATCAACCCCACGCCCGGGCCCTGGTACTACTTCGTCTCCGTCACCGAGGACAAGACGCTGTTCGCGACGACCAACGAAGAGCACGAGCGCAATCGCAAGAAGTACGAACAGGAGAAGTCGGGGCAGTGAGCACCATCCGCCGGGCAGCCGTACTCGGCTCGCCCATCGCCCACTCGCTCTCCCCGGTCCTGCACCGTGCCGCATACGCGGAACTCGGCCTCTCCCACTGGTCGTACGACCGCTTCGACGTGGACGAGGCCGGGCTTCCCGGCTTCGTCGAAGGGCTCGACGCCTCCTGGGCCGGCCTGTCACTGACCATGCCGCTGAAGCGCGCGATCATCCCGCTGCTCGACTCGGTCAGCGCGACCGCGTCCTCCGTCGAGGCCGTCAACACTGTGGTCTTCACCGAGGACGGCCGCCGTGTCGGCGATAACACCGACATCCCCGGCATGGTCGCCGCGCTGCGTGAGCGCGGCGTCGAGAAGACCGAATCCGCCGCCGTCCTCGGCGCCGGAGCCACCGCGTCCTCCGCGCTCGCCGCACTGTCGGAGATCTGCACGGGACCGGTCACCGCCTATGTACGCAGCCGCGAGCGCGGCGACGAGATGCGCGGCTGGGGCGAGCGGCTCGGCGTCGACGTACGGATCGCCGACTGGGCGGACGCGCAGCAGGCGCTGCACGCACCCCTGGTGATCGCCACCACGCCGGCCGGCACCACGGACGCGCTCACCGGTGCGGTGCCGGCGACTCCCGGCACGCTCTTCGATGTGCTGTACGAGCCCTGGCCGACCGGACTTGCCGCGGCCTGGTCGGCCCGGAGCGGCGCAGTCGTCGGAGGTCTCGACCTTCTGGTTCACCAGGCCGTTCTCCAGGTCGAGCAGATGACAGGGTGCTCGCCCGCCCCTCTCGCAGCCATGCGCCAGGCCGGCGAAGCGGCACTCGCCACCCGCTGACCCCACACCCCGAGGGGCACCGATCCGTCCGTCAGCTGGACCGGCGGCCTGGTCGGGGGCCCGGGCGTGGGAGGATCGAGGCGGCGGGCCAGGGCCGCGCACCCGGTCGCGCCGTTGCAGTTCCAGGCGCGAGCATGAGGAGCACCGTTGAGCAGGTTGCGCTGGCTGACCGCGGGGGAGTCGCACGGCCCCGCACTCGTGGCGACGCTGGAGGGTCTTCCCGCCGGTGTCCCGATCACCACGGAGATGGTGGCGGACGCACTCGCCCGGCGGCGGCTCGGCTATGGCCGCGGGGCGCGTATGAAGTTCGAGAAGGACGAGGTCACCTTCCTGGGCGGGGTGCGCCACGGGCTCACCATGGGGTCCCCGGTCGCCGTGATGGTGGGCAACACCGAATGGCCGAAGTGGGAGCAGGTCATGTCGGCCGACCCGGTCGACCCCGACGAGCTGGCCGCGCTGGCCCGTAACGCCCCGCTGACCCGTCCCCGCCCCGGTCACGCCGACCTCGCGGGGATGCAGAAGTATGGCTTCGACGAGGCCCGGCCCGTCCTGGAGCGCGCCAGCGCCCGGGAGACCGCGGCCCGGGTGGCGCTCGGCGCCGTCGCGCGGTCGTACCTCAAGGAGACCGCGGGCATCGAAATCGTCAGCCATGTGGTCGAGCTGGCCGCGGCCAAGGCGCCCTACGGTGTCTATCCCACGCCCGCCGATGTCGAGAAGCTCGACGCCGACCCGGTGCGCTGCCTCGATGCCGCGGCGAGCAAGGAGATGGTCGCCGAGATCGACCAGGCCCACAAGGACGGCGACACCCTCGGCGGTGTGGTCGAGGTGCTGGCGTACGGGGTGCCGGTCGGCCTCGGCTCGCACGTGCACTGGGACCGCCGTCTCGACGCCCGCCTCGCTGCCGCCCTCATGGGCATCCAGGCCATCAAGGGTGTCGAGGTCGGCGACGGCTTCGACCTGGCCCGGGTCCCCGGCTCGAAGGCGCACGACGAGATCCTGGTCACCGAGGACGGCATCAAGCGTGCGTCCGGCAGGTCCGGCGGTACCGAAGGCGGTCTGACCACCGGTGAGCTGCTGCGGGTCCGCGCCGCGATGAAGCCCATCGCGACCGTGCCCCGCGCGCTCGCCACCGTCGACGTCGTCACGGGTGAGCCCGCCAAGGCCCACCACCAGCGCTCCGATGTCTGTGCCGTGCCGGCCGCCGGGATCGTCGCCGAGGCGATGGTCGCGCTGGTCCTGGCCGACGCCGTCGCGGAGAAGTTCGGCGGCGACAGCGTCCCCGAGACGCACCGCAACGTGCAGTCGTACCTCGACCACCTCCAGATCCGATGAGCGGCCCGCTGATCGTCCTCGTCGGCCCGATGGGCGTCGGCAAGTCCACGGTCGGCGAGCTGCTCGCCGACCGCCTTGGCAGCACCTACCGGGACACCGACGCGGACGTGGTGGCCACGGCGGGCAAGCCGATCTCGGAGATCTTCTACGACGAGGGCGAGGAGCACTTCCGCGAGCTGGAGCGACAGGCGGTACACACCGCACTCGCCGAGCACACGGGCGTCCTCTCCCTCGGCGGCGGAGCCGTACTCGACGAGACGACCCGCGTCCTGCTCACCGGCCACCCCGTCGCCTATCTGTCGATGGACGTGGAGGAGGCCGTCAAGCGGGTCGGGCTGAACACGGCGCGCCCGCTGCTCGCCGTCAACCCGCGCCGGCAGTGGCGTGAACTGATGGACGCGCGCCGCCATCTGTACACCGAAGTGGCGCGGGCGACCGTCGCCACCGACGGGCGCACCCCCGAAGAGGTCGCCCAGGCGGTCCTCGACGCACTGGAACTGCCGGAGCGCGCGGGCGACCCCGCCGCGCCCGGCCGGGAGAACACACACATGACGGACCAGGCACCCACGCGCATCCAGATCGCCGGAAGCGCGGGCACCGACCCGTACGAGGTGCTGGTCGGCCGGCAGCTGCTCGGCGAGCTGCCCTCGCTCATCGGCGACCGCGCCCGGCGCGTCGCAGTCCTGCACCCCGAAGCCCTCGCCGAGACCGGTGACGCGGTCCGTCAGGACCTCGCAGACCAGGGCTACGAGGCCATCGCCATCCAGCTGCCGAACGCCGAGGAGGCCAAGACCGTCGAGGTCGCGGCGTACTGCTGGAAGGCACTCGGCCAGACCGGCTTCACGCGCACCGATGTCATCGTCGGTGTCGGCGGGGGCGCCACCACCGATGTGGCCGGGTTCGTCGCGGCCACCTGGCTGCGCGGAGTGCGCTGGATCGCCGTGCCGACGACCGTGCTCGCCATGGTCGACGCGGCAGTCGGCGGGAAGACCGGCATCAACACCGCCGAGGGCAAGAACCTCGTCGGCGCCTTCCACCCGCCGGCCGGGGTGCTCTGCGACCTCGCCGCCCTCGACTCGCTGCCCGTGAACGACTACGTCAGCGGCATGGCCGAGATCATCAAGGCCGGCTTCATCGCCGACCCGGCGATCCTCGACCTGATCGAGGCCGACCCGGAAGGCGCCCGTACGCCCGCCGGACCGCACACGGCCGAGCTGATCGAGCGCTCCATCCGGGTCAAGGCCGAGGTCGTCTCCAGCGACCTCAAGGAGTCGGGGCTCCGCGAGATCCTCAACTACGGTCACACCCTCGGCCACGCCATCGAGAAGAACGAGCGCTACAAGTGGCGCCACGGTGCGGCCGTCTCCATCGGGATGGTCTTCGCCGCCGAGCTGGGCCGGCTGGCCGGCCGACTCGACGACGCCACCGCCGACCGGCACCGCGCGGTCCTGGAGTCCGTCGGGCTGCCCCTCACCTACCGCGGCGACCAGTGGCCCAAGCTGCTGGAGAACATGAAGGTCGACAAGAAGTCCCGCGGCGACCTGCTGCGCTTCGTCGTCCTCGACGGACTGGGCAAGCCCACCGTCCTGGAGGGCCCCGACCCGGCCGTGCTGCTCGCCGCGTACGGGGAGGTGTCGGCATGACCCGCAGGGTCTTCGTGCTGAACGGGCCGAACCTCGGCCGGCTCGGCTCCCGCGAGCCCGACGTGTACGGAGCGACGTCGTACGCCGGACTCGTCGATGCCTGTCAGGCGCTCGGCAAGGAGCTCGGCTTCGACGTCGACGTCCGGGAGACCAACGACGAGGGCGAGCTGATCCGCTGGCTGCACGAGGCCGCGGACGGTTCGGTTCCGGTCGTTCTCAACCCGGGGGCGTTCACCCACTACTCGTACGGAATGCGGGACGCGGCCGCCCAGCGCACCGCCCCGCTGATCGAGGTGCACATCTCGAACCCGTACGCACGGGAGGAATTCCGCCACCACTCCGTGGTCGCGCCGGTCGCCACGGGCACCGTGGCCGGATTCGGGATCGGCTCCTACCGGCTCGCACTCCGCGCCCTCGCGGACGAACTGACCGACTGACAGACGGGCGCACCGGTCGGCCCACGGGTCGACGGGGCACTCCGTACCGTCCCCGGCCGTTGTCTCCACGGCGGCCGGGGACGGTACGGTTGCCGTTCCACCAGCGCCAGTTGCCTGTACGAGACGGAGTGGCACCGGATGCAGCACGCAGTGGGGGCCCCGCTGCCGCCGCCCGAAGGACCCGGAAACGGACCTGCCGGCTGGACGCACCAGGCCCAGCACCCCGGCCATCCCGGTCCGCCGGGGCCACCGCCCCCTCCTGCGCCCCAGGGCCAGGGCTGGGCCGGGCCCGCCCCGCACCACGCCCCCGCACCCGTCTCCCGGGAGACCACCGGGCACATCCAGCTGCCCCCCGGCGGACCTGTCCCCCTGCCCGCACCACCGACAGAACCGGGCACGGGCACGGCGACCCTCGCCGTTCTTCTGATCGGTCCCGCGGGCGCCGGCAAGACCACCGTGGCCAAGCTGTGGGCCAGCCGCCGCCGGGTCCCGACGGCACACGTCAGCCTCGACGATGTCCGCGAATGGGTCTGCTCCGGCTTCGCCGACCCGCAGGCCGGATGGAACGACCACTCGGAGGTCCAGTACCGTCTGGCCCGCCGCACCTGCGGCTTCGCCGCCCGCAACTTCCTGGCCAACGGCATCTCCTGCATCCTCGACGACGCGGTCTTCCCCGACCGTCCGGTCGTGGGCCTCGGCGGCTGGAAGCGCCATGTGGGCCCCGGTCTGCTGCCCGTGGTGCTCCTCCCCGGCCTGGAGATCGTGCTGGAGCGCAACGCCGCCCGCAGCGGCAACCGCCGCCTGTCGGACGAGGAGGTCGCCCGGATCCACGGCCGGATGGCGGGCTGGTACGGCTCGGGGCTGCCGATCATCGACAACTCCACGTACGACGTGGAGACCACGGCCCGCGTCCTCGACGACATTCTCGCCCGCTCCATAGCCAGCCCGCCCACATGGTGACGACGGGGCGGACGGTGCCGCTCCCGCACGGCTGAGCCCTGCCCCGCCCCGCCGCTGCGGCCCGGCGGCCGCGGCCCCCCCCGGTCGGGTGCGCTGACCGCGCAGCCCGGGGCTCCCGCTCGTAGGCTCGTGGCATGTCAGAGGTGTACACCGTCCGCCGCGGGCTGCTGCGCGACCGGTGCGCCGCCGTCGGATCCGCGGCCGCTCTCGTCTCCCGCCCCGCCAACGTCCGCTACCTCGCCGGTGGCGCGCCCCCGGGCGCCGTGCTGCTGCTCGGCCCCGAGGAGGACGTCCTGCTCTGCCCCCACGCGCCGACCGGCGATCCTGTCCAGGGGCACACCGATGACCAGCTGCGGCTGGCCCTGCTGCCCGCCGCCGACGGCGATCCGGTGGTCGCCGCCGCCGACCTGGCCACCTCCTCCGGCGCGGAATCGCTCTCCGTCGAGGAGCACGATCTGACGGTGTCCCGTCATCGGGCCATGCACGCGGTCGCCCCGCGGCTCCAGCTGGCCGACCTCGGCGCCACGGTGGAGCAGCTGCGCATCGTCAAGGACGAGGAGGAGATCGCCTGCCTGCGGATCGCCGCCGAGATCACCGACCAGGCGCTCGGGGAACTCCTCGAGTCGATCCTCGTCGGCCGCACCGAACGGCATCTCGCCCTGGAACTGGAACGGCGGCTGGTGGACCACGGCGCCGACGGACCCGCCTTCTCGACCTCCGTCGCCACCGGACCCAACTCGGGCCAGGGCCGTCACCGGCCGTCGGACCGGCGCGTGGAGGAGGGAGATTTCCTCTCCGTCTGCCTCGGCGCGAACTACCGCGGCTACCGGTGCGAGATCGGCCGCACGTTCGTCATCGGGACCGCGCCGGCCTCCTGGCAGATCGACCTGTACGACCTGGTTTTCGCCGCTCAGCGGGCCGGACGCGAGGCATTGCTGCCCGGCACCGCGTACCGCGATGTGGACCACGCGGCCCGTCATCTCCTGGACTCCGCGGGCCACGGCGAGTGCCTCGCACCCTGGACCGGGCACGGCGTGGGGCTCGAAATCGACGAGGACCCGCAGCTGGCACCGGCAGCCATGGGTAAACTGGACGCTTGTGTGCCGGTCACCGTCGAACCGGGGGTCCACCTCCCGGGCCGGGGCGGGGTCCGGATCGATGACACGCTCGTCGTGCGCCCCGAGGCGGACGGCGGACCCGAGCTACTCACCATTACGACCAAGGAGCTGCTCGCGCTCTAGCGCGCATCCTCGGTCGTCCACCAGCTTCAGTCCAGGAGATTCCGCAACCGTGGCTTCCACGAACGACCTCAAGAACGGCCTGGTGCTCAAGCTCGACGGAGGCCAGCTCTGGTCCGTCGTCGAGTTCCAGCACGTCAAGCCCGGCAAGGGCCCGGCCTTCGTGCGCACCAAGCTCAAGAACGTGCTCTCCGGCAAGGTCGTCGACAAGACGTTCAACGCCGGCGTGAAGGTCGAGACGGCCACCATCGACCGCCGCGACATGCAGTTCTCGTACATGGACGGCGAGTACTTCGTCTTCATGGACATGGACACCTACGACCAGCTCATGGTCGACCGCAAGGCTGTCGGCGACGCCGCCAACTTCCTGATCGAGGGCTTCACCGCCTCCGTGGCCCAGCACGAGGGCGAGGTCCTCTACGTCGAGCTGCCGGCCGCCGTCGAGCTGACCATCCAGCACACCGACCCGGGCGTGCAGGGCGACCGCTCCACCGGCGGCACCAAGCCCGCCACGCTGGAGACCGGTTACGAGATCGGCGTCCCGCTCTTCATCACCACGGGTGAGAAGATCAAGGTCGACACCCGCACGGGCGACTACCTCGGCCGGGTGAACAGCTAACCGTGGCTGCTCGGAACACGGCCCGCAAGCGAGCCTTCCAGATCCTCTTCGAGGCCGACCAGCGCGGTGAGTCCGTGCAGACGGTCCTCGCGGACTGGGTGCGGCTCTCGCGGTCCGACACCCGTCAGCCGCCCGTCACCGAGTACACGATGGAGCTCGTCGAGGGGTACGCGCAGTACGCCGACCGGATCGACGACCTCATCATCACCTATGCCGTGGACTGGGAGATCGACCGCATGCCGGTCGTCGACCGGAACATCCTGCGGCTCGGTGCGTACGAGCTGATCTGGGTGGACGGGACGCCGGACGCGGTGGTGATCGACGAGGCGGTCCAGCTCGCCAAGGAGTTCTCCACCGACGATTCCCCGTCCTTCGTGAACGGCCTGCTGGCCCGTTTCAAGGACCTCAAGCCGAACCTTCGCCGGGAGGCCTAGCCTCCGGCGGCGTTCAGCCCACGAAGGGCCCACGGTCACGTGACCGTGGGCCCTTCGGCGTGCGGGGCCCCTGGTCGGGTCGTCGTTCGTGGTGGTGTGCCCCTGTCTCGGGGCGGGGGGTTCCGTCCTCAATCGCCGGACGGGCTTGGGGTGTCCGCCCCGGGTCGGGAGTTTGCCGTCGCCTTTCTCCGGTGGGTGGTGTCCGGGGCCCCTCCGGGGCGGGCGGTTCCGTCCTCAATCGCCGGACGGGCTTGATGGCCGGCGCCGTTCTCCGGGGGTGCGGTCGCCTTGGTTCGGTGGGTGGTGGTCCGGGGCCCCTCCGGGGTGTCTCCTCAAACGACGAACGTTCGGGTTCGTCGTCGGGGGAGCCCGGGTCTTTGTTCGTCGTCCTGCGGGGACCCCCCTGCACGTCCCCGGACCGGCCGGTGCGCGCCTGCGGGCGGGTGGGCCTTCCTGTCACGACCACCGGGGGGCCTTCTTGTTACGACCTCCGCGGCGTCTTCTTGTTACGACATCCGGGGGCGGGGGCCTGTTACGACCACCGGGGTGCAGACGCGGGTGATACATGGGTGGGGCCGTGCAGGGGAGTCCCCGCAGGGGCTGGCGCAGCTGCCGGGCTCGTCCGCGTTGCCGGCTTCCGCGCCAGTCCGGAGGAGACGCCCCGGAGGGGCACCACCCGCCCCACCACCGGGCAGGGGCGACGGCGCCCCCACGGCCCGGGGCGGACACCCAAGCCCGTCCGGCGATTGAGGACGGAACCTCGAACCCCGAACCCCGCACCGCAGGGATCGCGGCAGCAAAAACGCCGGGGTGCCCGGGGCCCGAATGGGGACCCGGGCAACCCGGCGTTACGTTTCTTCGGGGCTTGGGACCCGCTCGTCAGCCCTCGTCGTGGGCGACCGCGCGACGCGCGTCCGCGTCCAGGACACCCCAGCTGATCAGCTGCTCCGTGAGCACGGACGGCGACTGGTCGTAGATCACGGCCAGCGTGCGCAGGTCGTCCTGGCGGATCGAGAGCACCTTGCCGTTGTAGTCGCCGCGCTGGCTCTGGATGGTCGCCGCGTAGCGCTGCAGCGGGCCGGCCTTCTCCGGCGGCACATGGGCGAGGCGTTCCAGGTCCAGGACAAGCTTCGGCGGCGGCTCGGCGGCGCCGCCGGGCGTCGTACCGGGCAGAAGCTCCTGCACCGGGACACCGTAGAAGTCCGCCAGCTCGGCGAGACGCTGCACGGTCACGGCACGGTCGCCGCGCTCGTACGAACCGACCACGACGGCCTTCCAGCGGCCCTGGGACTTCTCCTCCACGCCGTGGAGGGAGAGGCCCTGCTGGGTGCGGATGGCACGGAGCTTGGCCCCGAGCTGTTTTGCGTATTCGCTGGACATAAGGCTCCCCGGACGAAGTCTGGTAACTCACTGTGAGGTTACGCAGCGTTACTTGGATGCGTCAAGCCGAATGGTCCGGACCGGCACCTCCCGGGGGGTGTGACCAGGGCTCTGGGTGAACCCTGGTAACGTTGATGACGCAATTTTCGACGTCCTTTAAGGTCCGTCCAGTGAGGCGGAGAAGGAGGTCCGTTTCTTATGGACGCACAGCACGAAGCCACCGGCAATGCGGCACGCCCCGTTCTGGAGGCTCCCGACATTGCCCGAGCACTGACTCGAATCGCCCACGAAATCGTCGAACGCGCCAAGGGCGCCGACGACGTGGTGCTGCTCGGAATCCCGACGCGAGGTGTTTTCCTCGCCGGCCGGCTCGCCGACAAGCTCGAGGAGATCACCGGCCGGAAGATGCCGGTCGGCTCGCTCGACATCACGATGTACCGCGACGACCTGCGGATGCGCCCGGCGCGCGCCCTGGCCCGCACCGAGATTCCCGGCGAGGGCATCGAGGGCCGGCTGGTCGTCCTGGTCGACGACGTGCTCTTCTCCGGCCGCACGATCCGCGCCGCGCTCGACGCGCTCGGCGACATCGGCCGGCCCCGTGCGGTGCAGCTCGCGGTCCTCGTCGACCGCGGTCACCGCGAACTTCCGATCCGTGCCGACTACGTCGGCAAGAACCTCCCCACGTCGCTGCGGGAGACGGTCAAGGTCCAGCTCGCCGAGGAGGACGGCCGCGACGCCGTGCTGCTCGGTGTCCAGCAGACCGCCCCGGCAGGCGCGCAGTAGCCGTCTTCACCCGTACGGCCCACGTCGGGCCGTACGGCGGCTTCCGCACGCCTGCATGCCTGATCCCTCCAGTCACCCGGAGAACACCCAGATGAAGCGCCACCTCATCTCGGCCGCCGACCTCACCCGCGACGACGCCGTGCTGATCCTCGACACCGCCGAGGAGATGGCCCGCGTCGCGGACCGGCCGATCAAGAAACTCCCGACCCTGCGCGGCCGTACCGTCGTCAACCTCTTCTTCGAGGACTCGACGCGTACCCGGATCTCCTTCGAGGCGGCCGCCAAGCGCCTCTCCGCAGATGTCATCAACTTCTCCGCGAAGGGCTCGTCCGTTTCCAAGGGCGAGTCGCTCAAGGACACCGCGCTGACGCTGGAGGCGATGGGCGCGGACGCCGTCGTCATCCGGCACGGCGCCTCCGGTGCCCCGTACCGCCTCGCCACCTCCGGCTGGATCGACGGTGCGGTCGTCAACGCCGGTGACGGCACCCACGAGCACCCGACCCAGGCCCTCCTGGACGCCTTCACCATGCGCCGCAGGCTGGTCGGGGCCGATGCCGGGCTCGGCCGTGACCTGGACGGACGCCGGATCACGATCGTCGGCGACATCCTGCACAGCCGGGTCGCCCGCTCCAACGTCCACCTGCTGCACACTCTCGGCGCCCACGTCACTCTGGTGGCCCCGCCGACCCTCGTCCCGGTGGGTGTCGAGCAGTGGCCGTGCGACGTCAGCTACAGCCTTGACGACGTGCTGGCGAAGTCCGACGCGGTGATGATGCTGCGTGTGCAGCGCGAACGGATGAACGCCGCGTACTTCCCGACCGAGCGCGAGTACTCCCGCCGCTACGGTCTGGACGGTGAGCGCATGGCGAAGATGCCCGAGCACGCCATCGTCATGCACCCCGGCCCGATGGTCCGCGGCATGGAGATCACCGCCGAGGTCGCCGACTCCGACCGCTGCACGGTCGTCGAGCAGGTCGCGAACGGCGTCTCGATCCGCATGGCTGTCCTGTATCTGCTGCTGGGCGGCTCCGAGCCCGCCACCCCCTCCCGTACCGAGGAGAACAAGTAACCATGAGCAAGATCCTTATCCGCGGCGCGAAGATCCTCGGTGGCGAGCCCCAGGACGTCCTGATCGACGGCGAGACCATCGCGCAGGTCGGCACCGGCATCGACGCCGGTGACGCCATGGTGGTCGAGGCCGAGGGGCAGATCCTGCTGCCCGGCCTGGTCGACCTCCACACCCACCTGCGCGAGCCCGGCCGCGAGGACTCCGAGACCGTCCTCACCGGCACCAAGGCGGCGGCTGTCGGCGGCTTCACCGCCGTGCACGCCATGGCCAACACCTTCCCGGTCGCCGACACCGCCGGCGTCGTCGAGCAGGTCTGGCGGCTCGGCAAGGAGTCCGGCTACTGCGATGTGCAGCCGATCGGCGCCGTCACCGTCGGCCTGGAGGGCAAGCACCTCGCCGAACTGGGCGCGATGCACGATTCGGCCGCTGGAGTGAAGGTCTTCTCCGACGACGGCAAGTGCGTCGACGACGCCGTGATCATGCGACGTGCGCTGGAGTACGTGAAGGCGTTCGACGGCGTCGTCGCCCAGCACGCCCAGGAGCCCCGCCTCACCGAGGGCGCCGAGATGAACGAGGGCATCGTCTCCGCCGAGCTCGGCCTCGGAGGCTGGCCCGCCGTGGCGGAGGAGTCGATCATCGCCCGCGATGTGCTGCTCGCCGCCCACGTCGACTCCCGGGTGCACATCTGCCACCTGTCGACCGCCGGCTCGGTCGAGATCGTCCGCTGGGCCAAGTCCAAGGGCTGGAACGTCACCGCCGAGGTCACCCCGCACCACCTGCTCCTCACCGACGAGCTCGTACGGTCGTACAACCCGGTCTACAAGGTGAACCCGCCGCTGCGCACCGAGACCGACGTGCTGGCCCTGCGCGAGGCGCTCGCCGACGGCACGATCGACTGCGTCGCCACCGACCACGCCCCGCACCCGCACGAGGACAAGGACTGCGAGTGGGCCGCGGCCGCCATGGGCATGGTGGGTCTGGAGACGGCACTCTCCGTCGTCCAGCAGACGATGGTCGAGACCGGCCTGCTCGACTGGGCGGGCGTCGCCGACCGGATGTCGTTCCGTCCGGCCGCCATCGGCCGGCTCGACGGACACGGCCGTCCCGTCGCGGCCGGTGAGCCTGCCAACCTCACGCTGGTCGATCCGGCATACCGTGGAGTCGTGGACCCCGCGGGCTTCGCCTCCCGCAGCCGCAACACCCCGTACGAGGGGCGCGAGCTGCCGGGTCGCGTCACCCACACCTTCCTGCGGGGCCGTGCCACGGTCGTCGACGGGAAGCTCGCGTGACATCACTCACCCCCTTGTACCAGCTGGCCGCCGAACAGAAGTCGGCGGACGTGACCGACTGGTCCGCCCGCATCAGCTGGGTGATCGGCCTGATCGTCTTCATCGCCTTCGTCTACTGGCTGATGCGCCAGGGATGGAAGTGGCGGGGGAGCCTGCAGTCCGATCTGCCGGAGCTCGCCTCCACACCGGAGGGGTACGCGGACGGCCGGCCGCTGCTGACCATGACCGGTCGCTACCACGCCTCGACGACCGCCGGGCAGTGGCTCGACCGGATCGTCGCCCACGGGCTCGGCACCCGCAGCCGGGTCGAACTGACCCTCACCGAGCAGGGCCTCGACGTCGTACGGCCCGGGGCGGCCGACTTCTTCGTCCCGGCCGCCGCACTGCGTGACGCCCGGCTCGACATGGGCATCGCGGGCAAGGTCCTGCCCGAGGGCGGCCTGCTCATCATCACCTGGGCGCACGGCGACAAGCTGATCGATTCCGGCTTCCGCTCCGACCACTCGGCCGAACACCCGGCCTGGGTCGACGCCATCCACCACCTCACCGACAGCACTACGGAAGGCATCGCACGATGACGACCTCCACTCGGGGAGCCGCCAAAGCTCCCGCCGTACTCGTCCTGGAGGACGGCCGCGCCTTCCGCGGCCGCGCCTACGGGGCGGTGGGGGAGACCTTCGGCGAGGCGGTGTTCTCCACCGGCATGACCGGCTACCAGGAGACGCTGACCGACCCGTCGTACCACCGCCAGGTCGTCGTGATGACCGCCCCGCACGTCGGCAACACCGGTGTGAACGACGAGGACCCCGAGTCGCAGCGGATCTGGGTCGCGGGCTACGTCGTCCGGGACCCCGCCCGGGTGCCCTCCAACTGGCGCTCGCAGCGCTCGCTGGACGAGGAGCTCGAGCGCCAGGGCGTCGTCGGCATCAGCGGCATCGACACCCGCGCCCTCACCCGCCACCTGCGCGAGCGCGGCGCCATGCGCGTCGGCATCTTCTCCGGCGACGCCGTCGCCGACGAGGCCACGCTGCTGGCCCGCGTCAAGGAAGCCCCCGAGATGGTGGGCGCCGACCTCTCCGCCGAGGTCGCGACCAAGGAGACGTACGTCGTCCCCGCCATCGGCACCAAGAAGTTCACCGTCGCCGCGATCGACCTCGGAATCAAGGGCATGACCCCGCACCGGATGGCCGAGCGCGGCATCGAGGTGCACGTCCTGCCCGCCACCGCCACACTCGACGAGGTGTACGCGGTCGAGCCCGACGGAGTCTTCTTCTCCAACGGCCCCGGCGACCCGGCCACCGCCGATCACCCGGTCTCCGTCATGCAGGGCGTCCTTGAGCGGAAGACCCCGCTCTTCGGCATCTGCTTCGGCAACCAGATCCTGGGCCGCGCCCTGGGCTTCGGCACCTACAAGCTGAAGTACGGCCACCGCGGCATCAACCAGCCGGTGCAGGACCGCACGACCGGCAAGGTCGAGGTCACCGCGCACAACCACGGCTTCGCCGTGGACGCCCCGCTGGACAAGGTGTCCGACACGAAGTTCGGCCGCGCCGAGGTCTCCCACGTGTGCCTGAACGACCAGGTCGTCGAGGGGCTGCAGCTCCTCGACCAGCCGGCCTTCAGCGTCCAGTACCACCCCGAGGCAGCGGCCGGCCCGCACGACGCCGCGTACCTGTTCGACCGTTTCGTTTCCCTGATGGAGGGCCAGCGTGCCTAAGCGCTCCGATATCCAGTCCGTCCTGGTCATCGGCTCCGGCCCGATCGTCATCGGACAGGCCGCCGAGTTCGACTACTCCGGCACCCAGGCCTGCCGCGTCCTCAAGGCCGAGGGCCTGCGCGTCATCCTGGTGAACTCCAACCCGGCGACGATCATGACCGACCCGGAGATCGCCGACGCCACGTACGTCGAGCCGATCACCCCCGAGTTCGTCGAGAAGATCATCGCCAAGGAGCGCCCCGACGCGCTGCTTCCGACGCTGGGCGGCCAGACCGCGCTCAACACCGCGATCTCCATGCACGAGAACGGTGTGCTCGAGAAGTACGGCGTCGAGCTCATCGGTGCCAACGTCGAGGCCATCAACAAGGGCGAGGACCGCGACCTCTTCAAGGGCGTCGTCGAGGCCGTCAAGGCCAAGATCGGCTACGGCGAGTCCGCCCGCTCGGTCATCTGCCACTCCATGGACGACGTGCTCAAGGGCGTCGACACGCTCGGCGGCTACCCCGTCGTCGTGCGCCCCTCCTTCACCATGGGCGGCGCCGGTTCCGGTTTCGCGCACGACGAGGACGAACTGCGCCGCATCGCCGGGCAGGGCCTCACGCTCTCCCCGACCACCGAGGTGCTCCTGGAGGAGTCCATCCTCGGCTGGAAGGAGTACGAGCTGGAGCTGATGCGCGACAAGAACGACAACGTCGTGGTCGTCTGCTCCATCGAGAACTTCGACCCGATGGGCGTCCACACCGGTGACTCGATCACCGTCGCCCCGGCGATGACCCTCACCGACCGCGAGTACCAGCGGCTGCGCGACATCGGCATCGCGATCATCCGCGAGGTCGGCGTCGACACCGGCGGCTGCAACATCCAGTTCGCCATCGATCCGACCGACGGCCGGATCATCGTCATCGAGATGAACCCGCGGGTCTCCCGCTCCTCGGCGCTGGCGTCCAAGGCCACCGGCTTCCCGATCGCCAAGATCGCCGCCAAGCTGGCCGTCGGTTACACGCTCGACGAGATCCCCAACGACATCACCGAGAAGACCCCGGCCTCCTTCGAGCCGACGCTCGACTACGTCGTGGTCAAGGCCCCCCGGTTCGCCTTCGAGAAGTTCCCGTCCGCCGACTCCACCCTCACCACCACCATGAAGTCGGTGGGCGAGGCCATGGCGATCGGCCGCAACTTCACCGAGGCGCTGCAGAAGGCGCTGCGCTCCCTGGAGAAGAAGGGCTCGCAGTTCACCTTCACCGGCGAGCCCGGCGACAAGGCCGAGCTGCTCGCCGAGGCGGTCCGGCCGACCGACGGCCGCATCAACACGGTCATGCAGGCGATCCGGGCCGGCGCCGGCCAGGAAGAGGTCTTCGACGCCACGAAGATCGACCCCTGGTTCGTCGACCAGCTGTTCCTGATCAAGGAGATCGCCGACGACCTGGCCGCCGCCGACAAGCTCGACCCCGAGCTGCTCGCCGAGGCCAAGCGGCACGGCTTCTCCGACGCCCAGATCGCCGAGATCCGCGATCTGCGCGAGGACGTCGTCCGCGAGGTGCGGCACGCGCTCGGTATCCGCCCGGTCTACAAGACGGTCGACACCTGCGCCGCCGAGTTCGCCGCGAACACGCCGTACTTCTACTCCTCGTACGACGAGGAGAACGAGGTCGCGACCCGTACCAAGCCCGCGGTGATCATCCTCGGCTCGGGCCCCAACCGCATCGGCCAGGGCATCGAGTTCGACTACTCCTGCGTCCACGCCTCCTTCGCGCTGAGCGACGCCGGTTACGAGACCGTGATGGTCAACTGCAACCCGGAGACGGTCTCCACCGACTACGACACCTCCGACCGCCTGTACTTCGAGCCCCTGACGCTCGAGGACGTGCTGGAGATCGTGCACGCCGAGTCCCTCGCGGGCCCGATCGCCGGTGTCGTCGTCCAGCTCGGCGGCCAGACCCCGCTGGGCCTGTCGCAGGCGCTCAAGGACAACGGTGTGCCGGTCGTCGGCACCTCCCCGGAGGCGATCCACGCCGCCGAGGACCGCGGCGCCTTCGGCCGCGTGCTGGCCGAGGCCGGCCTGCCGGCCCCGAAGCACGGCACCGCCACCACCTTCGCCGAGGCCAAGGCCATCGCCGACGAGATCGGCTACCCCGTCCTGGTCCGCCCGTCGTACGTGCTCGGCGGCCGCGGCATGGAGATCGTGTACGACGAGGCGCGCCTCTCCTCGTACATCGCCGAGTCCACCGAGATCAGCCCCACCCGGCCGGTCCTGGTCGACCGCTTCCTCGACGACGCGATCGAGATCGACGTCGACGCGCTCTACGACGGCACCGAGCTCTACCTCGGCGGCGTCATGGAGCACATCGAGGAGGCCGGCATCCACTCCGGCGACTCCGCCTGCGCGCTGCCCCCGATCACCCTCGGCGGCTACGACATCAAGCGGCTGCGCGCCTCCACCGAGGGCATCGCCAAGGGCGTCGGCGTCCGCGGACTGATCAACATCCAGTTCGCGCTCTCCGGCGACATCCTGTACGTGCTGGAGGCCAACCCGCGCGCCTCGCGCACCGTCCCCTTCACCTCGAAGGCGACCGCGGTCCCGCTCGCCAAGGCCGCCGCCCGCATCTCGCTGGGCGCGACCATCGCGGAGCTGCGCGAGGAGGGCCTGCTGCCGAAGAACGGCGACGGCGGCACCCTGCCGCTCGACGCGCCGATCTCCGTCAAGGAGGCCGTCATGCCGTGGTCGCGGTTCCGCGACATCCACGGCCGGGGCGTCGACACGGTCCTCGGCCCGGAGATGCGCTCCACCGGTGAGGTCATGGGCATCGACTCGGTCTTCGGCACGGCGTACGCCAAGTCGCAGGCCGGCGCGTACGGCCCGCTGCCCACCAAGGGCCGTGCCTTCATCTCCGTCGCCAACCGCGACAAGCGCTCGATGATCTTCCCCGCGCGCGAGCTCGTCGCCCACGGCTTCGAACTGCTGGCCACCTCCGGCACCGCCGAGGTGCTCAAGCGCAACGGCATCCACGCCACGGTCGTGCGCAAGCAGTCCGAGGGCGTCGGCCCGCAGGGTGAGAGGACCATCGTCCAGCTCATCCACGACGGCGAGGTCGACCTCATCGTCAACACGCCGTACGGCACGGGTGGCCGCCTCGACGGCTACGAGATCCGTACCGCGGCCGTCGCCCGGTCCGTGCCCTGCCTCACGACGGTCCAGGCGCTCGCCGCCGCCGTCCAGGGCATCGACGCACTCAACCACGGAGACGTCGGCGTACGTTCCCTCCAGGAACACGCGGAACATCTGACCGCGGCGCGCGACTAGCAGGCCCAGCAGGGGGACACCGGAAACGGTGTCCCCCTCTCTGTGAGGACACCGAGGACACCCGATGTACAAGTTCTTCTTCCAGCTGGTCTTCAAGCGGATGGACCCGGAGCAGGCCCACTACCTGGCCTTCCGGTGGATCCGCCTCGCGGCCCGCATCCCCGTGCTGCGTACGTTCGTCGCGGCGGCGCTCGCCCCCCGCTACCAGGAGCTGCGCACCGAGGCACTCGGCCTGCGCATGCACGGCCCGTTCGGCCTCGCCGCGGGCTTCGACAAGAACGCCGTCGCGATCGACGGCATGTCCATGCTCGGCTTCGACCACATCGAGATCGGCACGGTCACCGGCGAACCCCAGCCCGGCAACCCCAAGCAGCGGCTCTTCCGCCTCGTGGCGGACCGCGCGCTGATCAACCGCATGGGGTTCAACAACGAGGGCTCCGCGGCCGTCGCCGAGCGCCTGGCCGCCCGCAAGCCGGTCTTCAGGACGACGGTCGGCGTCAACATCGGCAAGACCAAGGTCGTGCCGGAGGCCGAGGCCGTCGGCGACTACGTCAAGTCCACCGAGCGGCTCGCCCGCCACGCCGACTACCTCGTCGTCAACGTCTCCTCGCCCAACACGCCCGGCCTGCGCAACCTGCAGGCCACCGAGGCCCTGCGCCCGCTGCTCACCGCCGTGCGTGAGGCGGCCGACCGGACCGTCACCGACCGCCGGGTCCCGCTCCTCGTCAAGATCGCCCCCGATCTCGCGGACGAGGACGTCGACGCGGTGGCCGACCTCGCGGTCGAGCTCGGCCTGGACGGCATCATCGCCACCAACACCACCATCGCCCGCGACGGCCTCGGGCTGAAGTCCGCGCCGTCGCTGGTCAAGGAGACGGGCGGACTCTCCGGCGCACCCCTCAAGGCGCGCTCCCTGGCGGTCCTGAGCCGTCTGTACGCCCGCGTGGGCGACCGGATCACCCTGGTGGGGGTCGGCGGCATCGAGACCGCCGAGGACGCCTGGCAGCGGATCCTCGCCGGTGCCACCCTCGTCCAGGGCTACAGCGCCTTCATCTACGAGGGCCCGTTCTACGCCCGCGCGATCCACAAGGGCCTGGCCGCGCGCCTCGCCGCCTCCCCGTACGCCACCCTCGCCGAGGCCGTCGGCGCCGACACCCGGAAGGTCATGAAGTGACCCTCGAACCATTCGGCGCGCGCCTGCGCCACGCCATGGACACCCGCGGGCCGCTCTGTGTCGGCATCGACCCGCATGCCTCGCTGCTGACCTCCTGGGGTCTCAACGACGACGTCGCGGGCCTGGAGCGGTTCACCCGTACCGTCGTCGAGGCGCTGGCCGACCGGGTCGCGGTCCTCAAGCCGCAGTCCGCGTTCTTCGAAAGGTTCGGCTCGCGCGGCATCGCCGTTCTGGAGAAGGCCGTCCAGGAGGCGAGGGCGGCCGGCGCGCTCGTTCTGATGGACGCCAAGCGCGGGGACATCGGCTCCACCATGGGCGCCTACGCGGCGACCTATCTGGAGAAGGGCTCGCCGCTGTTCTCCGACGCGCTCACCGTCTCGCCGTACCTCGGCTTCGGATCGCTGCGCCCGGCGCTCGACGCGGCCGTCATCTCGGGTGCGGGCGTCTTCGTCCTCGGCCTCACCTCCAACCCGGAGGGCGCCGAGGTGCAGCGCGCCACCTCCGCCGACGGCCGCTCGCTGGCCCAGCTGATGCTCGACCACGTGGCGGCCGAGAACGAGGGCGCCGCACCGCTTGGCTCGGTCGGCGTTGTGATCGGCGCCACACTCGGCGACGCGGGCGTGAATCTTGCGGTCAACGGACCGCTGCTGGCGCCGGGCATCGGTGCACAGGGCGCCACCCCCGCCGATCTGCCGGGTGTCTTCGGCGCCGCGGTGGGCAATGTGCTGCCGAGCGTGAGCCGCGGCGTACTGCGCCACGGACCGGATGCGGCAGGGCTGCGCGAAGCCGCCGAGCGGCTCACGGACGAGGTCCGTGCGGCCGTCTCGGAAAGCTGACCATGCCACGTAACAGCGTGTTGGTGGAATCCTGACCAAAAATCTCGGTTGTTATGCCTTAAATGTCCCAGTCGGGCAAGGCTGACCAGGACTTTTCGTTGGTTCTCGCTGACTCGGGCGGCCTTGGCCGCTAGTCTCCGTCGAGAGCCACGTGCACAGGTTGTTCGTTGCTCACCAGGTGTGGGGCGATCACGTTCCTCACCGGGTCCGTATCCGACAGATCGACATCCGAGGTGACGTAGGCGTGGCTCTTCCGCCCCTTACCCCTGAACAGCGCGCAGCCGCGCTCGAAAAGGCCGCCGCGGCTCGCCGGGAGCGGGCCGAGGTCAAGAATCGACTCAAGCACTCCGGCGCCTCGCTCCACGAGGTCATCAAGCAGGGCCAGGAGAACGACGTCATCGGGAAGATGAAGGTCTCCGCCCTGCTCGAGTCCCTGCCGGGCGTGGGCAAGGTCCGCGCCAAGCAGATCATGGAGCGGCTCGGCATCTCCGAGAGCCGCCGGGTCCGGGGTCTCGGCTCCAACCAGATTGCCTCCCTGGAGCGAGAGTTCGGCGGCTCTCCCGCCTGACGTTCTCAGGCACCCCCGAGAACGGGGATAATCGCTCCATGGCTGCAACATCCCGGGGGACGTCCCCCGTACCCCCGGACGTACGTCCGCGGCTGACCGTGCTCTCCGGCCCCTCGGGGGTCGGCAAGAGCACGGTCGTCGCCCATATGCGCAAGGTCCACCCCGAGGTCTGGCTCTCGGTGTCGGCGACGACCCGCAAGCCGCGCCCCGGCGAGCGCAACGGCGTCCACTACTTCTTCGTGGACAACGACGAGTTCGACAAGCTGATCGCCAACGGCGAACTGCTGGAGTGGGCCGAGTTCGCCGGCAACCGGTACGGCACGCCGCGCCGGGCCGTGCTCGAACGCCTTGAGGCGGGCGAGCCGGTCCTCCTGGAGATCGATCTCCAGGGAGCGCGGCTGGTCCGCCAGTCGATGTCCGACGCCCGGCTGGTCTTCCTCGCTCCGCCGAGCTGGGACGAGCTGGTGCGCCGGCTCACCGGCCGAGGGACCGAGGCGCCTGAGGTCATCGAGCGACGACTCGCGGCTGCCAAGATCGAACTCGCGGCCGAATCCGAGTTCGATACGACGCTGGTCAACACCTCCGTCGAGGACGTGGCGCGTGAGCTGCTAGCCTTGATGCTTCAGGCTTCCGCCCGCCGTGAGAGCAGCGACTGACGCAGCCGACCCGGAGCAGCATCCCGGCGGAATCCGCACTGTCAAAGATCTCTTTGATTTTTACCCCCTTCGGAAGGCAGAGAGTGTCCTCTTCCATCACCACGCCCGAGGGCATCATCAACCCGCCGATTGATGAGCTCCTCGAGGCCACCGACTCGAAGTACAGCCTTGTGATCTACGCCGCCAAGCGTGCGCGTCAGATCAACGCGTACTACTCGCAGCTCGGCGAGGGCCTCCTCGAGTACGTCGGTCCGCTCGTCGACACCCACGTGCACGAGAAGCCGCTGTCGATCGCGCTCCGCGAGATCAACGCGGGCCTGCTGACCTCCGAGGCCATCGAGGGCCCCGCGCAGTAAGCAGGAACTGCACTTCACCACAGGCCCGGCGGTCACCACCGTCGGGCCTGTGGTGTGTCCGGGGCCACGGGAGCGCCCCTGACGCCGTGAGGCAGCATGGGGGTGTACGTATCCGAGTACGTACACGTACGTATCCGAGTGCGGGGAGACGCAGTGGACAAGCCGAAGGTCGTTCTGGGTGTCAGCGGGGGCATCGCCGCCTACAAGGCGTGCGAGCTGCTGCGGCGGCTGACCGAATCCGGTCATGACGTACGGGTCGTCCCGACCTCGTCCGCGCTCCACTTCGTGGGCGCCGCCACCTGGTCGGCGCTCTCCGGCCACCCCGTGTCGACCGAGGTCTGGAACGACGTCCACGAGGTGCCGCACGTACGCATCGGCCAGGACGCCGACCTCGTCGTGGTCGCCCCCGCGACCGCCGACATGCTGGCCAAGGCCGCCCACGGCCTTGCCGACGACCTGCTCACCAACACGCTGCTCACCGCCCGCTGTCCGGTGGTCTTCGCGCCCGCCATGCACACCGAGATGTGGGAGCACCCCGCCACCCGGGAGAACGTAGCCACGCTCCGCCGCCGGGGCGCCGTCGTCATCGAGCCCGCCGTCGGCCGGCTCACCGGCGTGGACACCGGCAAGGGCCGGCTGCCCGATCCCGGTGAGATCTTCGAGGTCTGCCGCCGGGTGCTGGCCCGCGGGCCCGTCGCACCCGACCTGGTGGGGCGGCATGTGGTGATCAGCGCGGGCGGCACCCGGGAGTCGCTCGATCCGGTCCGCTACCTCGGCAACCGCTCCTCGGGCAAGCAGGGGTACGCGCTCGCCCGCACCGCGGTCGCCCGCGGCGCCCGGGTCACGCTCGTCGAGGCCAACACCGGGCTGCCTGACCCGTCAGGTGCCGACGTCGTCCGGGTCGGCACCGCGGTGCAGCTGCGCGAAGCCGTGCTGAAGGCCGCGGCCGACGCCGATGTCGTGGTGATGGCGGCCGCGGTCGCCGACTTCCGCCCGGCCGAGTACGCCGAGGGGAAGATCAAGAAGAAGGATGGCCAGGAGCCCGCCCCGATCGTGCTCGTCCGCAATCCGGACATCCTTGCCGAGGTCTCCGCCGAGCGGGCCGCGCCGGACCAGATCGTCGTCGGTTTCGCCGCCGAGACGGACGACGTCCTCGCCAACGGCCGGGAGAAGCTCCGCCGCAAGGGCTGCGATCTCCTCGTCGTCAACGAGGTGGGGGAGCGCAAGACCTTCGGCTCGGAGGAGAACGAAGCGGTGGTGCTCGCGGCCGACGGCGGCGAGACGCCGGTCCCGTACGGCCCCAAGGAAGGGCTCGCCGACACGGTCTGGGACCTTGTGGTGGAACGTTTCGCGTAAATTTCACGTTTCACCCGTGAGGAGTCCAGAACCCGCCGAATGCGGGCACGCGGGGCGCCCCGAGAGAGTGATTTTCCCACCGCGACCGGCAGTGCCGCTGGTCACAGAACTCCCAAAGGGCGAGACACGTTGTCCGACAACCGACAGCGACCGATAAACTGGGCCCCGGACCGTGCCGGGCGCAGCTCCCGGCCGTCCGCCAATGATCAGCCAGCAGCCGCTGCAACCCCAGGGAGCGATGTGTCCCGCCGTCTCTTCACCTCGGAATCCGTCACCGAGGGTCACCCCGACAAGATCGCTGACCAGATCAGCGACACCATTCTCGATGCCCTCCTGCGCGAGGACCCGACTTCGCGCGTCGCCGTCGAGACCTTGATCACCACCGGTCTGGTGCACGTCGCGGGTGAGGTCACGACCAAGGCCTACGCCGATATCCCGACGCTGGTACGCAACAAGATCCTGGAGATCGGCTACGACTCGTCCAAGAAGGGCTTCGACGGCGCCTCCTGCGGTGTCTCGGTGTCCATCGGCGCCCAGTCGCCCGACATCGCCCAGGGTGTCGACACCGCCTACGAGAAGCGGGTCGAGGGTGCCTCCCGGAGGGCCGAGGAGGACGAGCTCGACAAGCAGGGCGCGGGCGACCAGGGCCTGATGTTCGGCTACGCCTGCGACGAGACCCCGGAGCTCATGCCGCTCCCGATCTACGTCGCGCACCGGCTCTCGCGCAGGCTGTCCGAGGTCCGCAAGAACGGGACAATCCCGTACCTGCGCCCCGACGGCAAGACCCAGGTCACCATCGAGTACGACGGCGACAAGGCCGTCCGTCTCGACACGGTCGTCGTCTCCTCGCAGCACGCCAGCGACATCGACCTGGACTCGCTGCTCGCCCCCGACATCCGCGAGTTCGTCGTCGAGCACGTCCTCGCGCAGCTGATCGAGGACGGCATCAAGCTGGACACCGACGGCTACCGGCTGCTGGTCAACCCGACCGGCCGTTTCGAGATCGGCGGCCCGATGGGCGACGCCGGTCTGACCGGCCGCAAGATCATCATCGACACCTACGGCGGCATGGCCCGCCACGGCGGTGGCGCCTTCTCGGGCAAGGACCCGTCGAAGGTGGACCGCTCGGCGGCGTACGCGATGCGCTGGGTCGCCAAGAACGTCGTCGCGGCGGGCCTCGCGGCCCGTTGCGAGGTGCAGGTTGCGTACGCGATCGGCAAGGCCGAGCCGGTGGGCCTGTTCGTCGAGACGTTCGGCACCGCCACGGTCGAGACCGAGAAGATCGAGCACGCCATCGGCGAGGTCTTCGACCTGCGCCCGGCCGCGATCATCCGCGACCTCGACCTGCTGCGTCCGATCTACGCCCAGACCGCGGCGTACGGCCACTTCGGCCGCGAGCTTCCCGACTTCACCTGGGAGCGCACGGACCGCGTGGACGCACTGCGTACGGCGGCCGGTCTGTAGGCCTGCCGCTCTTCGCCCGTACGCCGGGGCCCGGACGCCGCACGCGGTGTCCGGGCCCCGGTGCGTGCGGCCCCGGCCGGGCACGGAGAAGGGTTCTCGGGCGTGACTGTGCAGTCGCACCGTCCGCCCGGGCCGCTGTCAGTGCTGTCTGGTAGGAATTTGGCTGTGAGCAGCGACAACAAGCAGTCCGCGGAGCCCGAGGGCGGGGCGCCGGAGCAGCTTGCGCTCATTCGGGAGACAGTGCGGAAGGCGAAGGTGCCGCGGGCCAAGCCGCGGACCTGGCGGGGAGCCGCGCTCGCCAAGGAACTGCCCGTCGCCCGGGTGCTGGTCAACAAGGGCGTGCTCCATCTCGACCAGTATTTCGACTACGCCGTGCCGGAGGAGCTCGACGCCGAGGCACAGCCCGGGGTGCGGGTGCGGGTGCGGTTCGGCGCCGGGGGGCGCAACGTCCGCGGCGGACGGCGCGAGGGCGGTGGGCTGATCGACGGGTTCCTCGTCGAGCGGCGTGCCGAGTCGGACTACCCGGGGGCGCTCGCCGCGCTCGCCTATGTCGTATCGCCCGAGCCGGTGCTCGGACCCGAGCTTCTCGCCCTGTCGCGGGCCGTGGCCGACCGGTATGCGGGCAGTCTCGCCGATGTGCTCCAGCTCGCCGTGCCGCCCCGGAACGGGCGGGCCGAGTCCAAGCCGTCTCCGCAGCCGCTGCCGCCGCCTCCGGCGCCGTCGGCCGGGACCTGGGAGCGGTACGAGCAGGGGCCCGCGTTCCTGCGGGCGCTGGCCGAGGGCGGAGCGCCCCGGGCCGTGTGGACCGCACTGCCGGGGCCGCACTGGCCTCAGGAGATCGCCCGGGCCGTCGCCGCGACCCTGGCCTCGGGGAGGGGCGCTCTCGTCGTCGTACCGGACGGGCGCAGCGCCGGGCGGGTCGACGCCGCGCTCACGGACGTGCTGGGGGCCGGCCGCCACGCGCTGCTGACCGCCGATTCAGGGCCCGAGAAGCGGTACCGGGAGTGGCTCGCCGTACGGCGCGGATCCGTGCGGGCGGTGGTCGGGACACGGGCCGCGATGTTCGCACCGGTCGCGGACCTGGGCCTGGTCGCCGTGTGGGACGACGGCGACTCCAGCCACAGCGACGACAACGCCCCGTTCCCGCACGTCCGGGAGGTCCTGGAACTGCGGGCCGCGCACGGCCGGTGCGCGTTCCTGCTCGGGGGGACGAACTGCACGGTGGAGGCGGCCCAGCTGGTGGAGAGCGGCTGGGCGCTGCCGCTGCGCGCGGATCGCGAACAGCTGCGGATCGCGGCGCCGCTGATCCGTACCGTCGGCGACGGCGAGCTGGCACGGGACGGGGCGGCCCGGGCGGCGCGGCTGCCCAGCCTCGCCTGGCAGACCGTACGGGACGGGCTGCGCAGCGGACCGGTGCTCGTGCAGGTGCCGCGCCGTGGGTACGCACCGCGGCTGGCCTGCGAACGCTGCCGCGAACCCGCCCGGTGCCGGCACTGCGCGGGCCCCCTGGAGGCGCCGGACCAGCAGGATCTCGACTGCGCCTGGTGCGGCCGGGCCGAAACCGCCTGGCACTGTGCCGCCTGTGGCGCGGGCCGGCTGCGGGCCCGGATCGTCGGCGCCCGCAGGACCGCCGAAGAGCTGGGGCGGGCGTTCCCCGCAGTGCCCGTGCGCACCTCCGGGCGCGACCATGTCCTGGAGTCCGTGCCGGACGTGCCCGCGCTGGTGGTCAGCACCCCCGGCGCCGAGCCCGTCGCCGAGGGGGGTTACGCGGCCGCACTGCTGCTGGACGGCTGGGCGATGCTCGGCCGCCCCGACCTGCGGGCCGGCGAGGAGGCGCTGCGCCGCTGGACGGCCGCCGCCTCGCTGGTAAGGGGGCAGCCGGAGGGCGGCACGGTGGTCATCGTCGCCGAACCGACACTGCGGCCGGTCCAGGCGCTGGTGCGCTGGGACCCGGTCGGCCACGCCCGCCGGGAGCTGGCGGAGCGTGCGGAGCTGGGCTTCCCGCCGGTCTCCCGGATGGCCGCGGTGACCGGTCCGCCGGAGGCGCTCGCCGCCTTCCTCGCCGCCGCCGAACTGCCACCGGAGGCCGAGGTGCTCGGACCCGTTCCGGTGCCCGCCGCCGAGCCGGGCCGGCCCCGAAGGCCGTGGGACGCACCGGTGGGGGCGAGCTGGGAGCGGGTCCTGCTCCGGGTGCCGCCGGGCAGCGGTGCGGCGCTGGCCGCCGCGCTGAAGACCGCGCAGGCGGCGCGGATGGCCAGGGGGAATGGCGATCCGGTACGGATCAGGATCGATCCCCCTGACATCGGCTGACGCAGGGGAACAGCGGTCGGTGCTGCCGCGCCCGTACAGGTGCTGCAGGTGCGCCTGTACACGTCCTGAAGGTGCGTGGCCTGCCGCCCCCGAACGGCAGGCCACATACGACTGCCCCTCCGTGCGCCCGGCACGGTGGGGCAGAGGGGGGATCGGTCAGCCGTTGCGCGGCCCGGGGAAGGCCCCGGGACGCAGGTCCTCGCGCAGGGACGGGCGGTCCGATGAGGGCTGCGGCGGCATCGAGCGCGCCGCGGGTACGGCGGGCAGCGCCGGGGCCGTGCCCGACCCGGGCGTCACGGGCAGCGGACGCCCCACCGCGGTTTCGGCGGACAGGTCCGCCCCCGGCTGCGGGGTGGTGCGGCGGGCACCGTAGCGGCGGTGGACCGCCTGCTTGGTGACTCCGAGGGCGGAGCCCACGGCATCCCAGGAGAAGCCCAGTGAGCGGTCGAAGTCCACTGCCGCCGTCACGAGGGTCTCGACGCTGTCCCGCAGTTCCTGGGCCAGTCTGACGGTGGGGGCCGGGGCCCTGCCGTAGACGACGAAGCCCGTGGAGGGGCCGGAGCGGCGCGGACGGTAGACGTTGCCCAGTTGGGCCGTGAGCGTGCGCAGTGCGTCCACCTGCCGCCGGACCCGCTCGATGTCCCGCACCAACAGATGCAGGCTGGCCCGCGCTTGGGCGTCGTGGGTTGCGTGGTCGGCCATGAAGAAGCCTCTCGAACCGGCGTGGAAAGGGGCCGGGCCGCACCGTGGCGGCCCGCTACGGTCAATCTCTCTTGACCAACGCGTCACCGGGGGCTGTGGTCACGCTTCAGGGGCGTACGCGCATATACGCGGGGCGCACGGCCATGCGTACGCCCCCGGGCGGTTGCCGCCTAGACTGGTGCGTTGCTCGTCACCGTAACGTTTCGGCCTGAGAGGCAGTCAGCCACCCATGAAGCTCGTCTTCGCAGGCACCCCCGAGGTAGCCGTACCCGCACTGGACGCCCTGATCTCCTCCGGCCGGCACGAAGTCGCCGCCGTCGTCACCCGCCCCGACGCACCCGCCGGGCGCGGCCGCCGACTGGTTGCCAGCCCCGTCGCGGAGCGCGCCGAGGAGGCCGGGATCGAGGTGCTGAAGCCCGCCCGGCCGCGCGACGAGGGCTTCCTCGCACGGCTGCGGGAGATCGCCCCGGACTGCTGCCCGGTCGTCGCCTACGGGGCGCTGCTGCCCAAGACCGCACTCGACATCCCCGCCCGGGGCTGGGTCAATCTCCACTTCTCGCTGCTTCCCGCCTGGCGCGGCGCGGCCCCCGTCCAGCACGCGGTGATGGCCGGCGACGAGGTCACCGGTGCCTCGACCTTCCTGATCGAGGAGGGACTCGATTCCGGACCGGTGTACGGCGTCCTCACGGAAGAGGTGCGGCCCACGGACACCAGCGGGGACCTGCTCACCCGGCTCGCGTTCGCCGGCGCAGGGCTGCTCGCCGCGACCATGGACGGCATCGAGGACGGCACCCTGCACGCCGTGCCGCAGTCGGAGGGGGGCGTCACGCTCGCCCCGAAGATCACCGTCGAGGACGCCCAGGTGCAGTGGTCGGCGCCCGCACTGCGGGTCGACCGGGTGGTACGCGGCTGCACCCCGGCTCCCGGAGCGTGGACGCTCTTCCGGGGGGAGCGCCTCAAGCTCATTCAGGCCGTGCCCGTCCTGGACCGCGCCGACCTGGCGCCCGGCGAGCTCTCGGCCGGAAAGAACCATGTGTACGTCGGTACGGGATCGCATGCCGTCGAGCTGCTCTGGGTCCAGCCGCAGGGCAAGAAGCCGATGCGTGCCGCGGACTGGGCGCGCGGGGTGCGGATCGCTCAGGGGGAGCTGATCGGGTCCTGAGGGCTGTCCCGTGATCCCCGGCGGGCGCACGACGGCAGCTGCGGCACCTCGCCGTGTTGCCGGAACGCCCGAACACGCGCCGTACGAGGACGCTCCTCCGCCGTGCGATGCACCACGTCCGACGCCGTGCGCCGATCCACCAGGGACGACGGGACAGACCGCAGGGCCACTCGCCTCCGGCGGCCCTCCCTCGGCCGGTGGGCGGGCTTGATCCGTGGGCGACGTTACGCTGGGAGGGTTCGTCCCCTCACCCTCAGCGGAGCACCTTTCACGTGAACGACCAGCAGCGTCGCCGTCCCGCCAAGCCGCACCGCCGCCCCCAGAAGGACCCGGTCCGGTTCCTCGCCTTCGAGGCGCTGCGGGCGGTCGACGAGCGGGATGCGTATGCCAACCTCGTCCTGCCTCCCCTGCTGAAGAAGGCCCGGGCCAAGGGCGACTTCGACGCCAGGGACGCGGCGCTGGCGACGGAGCTGGTCTACGGGACGCTGCGGCGCCAGGGAACGTACGACGCGATCGTCGCGGCCTGCATCGACCGGCCGCTGCGTGAGGTCGACCCGCCGGTCCTCGACGTCCTGAACATGGGCGTGCACCAGTTGCTCGGCACCCGTATCCCCACCCACGCGGCGGTCTCCGCCAGCGTGGAGCTGGCCCGGGTGGTGCTCGGCGAGGGGCGAGCCAAGTTCGTCAACGCCGTACTGCGGAAGGTCGCCGCGGACGACCTCGACGGCTGGGTGGCACGCGTCGCCCCGTCGTACGACGAGGACGCCGAGGACCACCTTGCCGTCGTGCACTCGCATCCGCGGTGGATCGTCTCCGCCCTCTGGGACGCGCTGGGCAGCGGCCGCGCCGGGATCGAGGACCTGCTCGAGGCCGACAACGAACGGCCCGAGGTCACCCTCGTCGCCCGCCCCGGCCGCTCCACCACCGATGAGCTGCTCACGGCCCTGGGCGACGAGAACGGCCTGCCCGGCCGCTGGTCGCCGTTCGCCGTACGGATGGCCGAGGGCGGCGAGCCCGGTGCCCTGAGCGCCGTGCAGGAAGGCCGGGCGGGGGTCCAGGACGAGGGCAGCCAGCTGGTGGCCGCCGCCCTTGCCAACGCGCCGGTCGACGGCAGCGACACCCGGTGGCTCGACGGCTGCGCCGGACCCGGTGGCAAGGCCGCCCTCCTTGCCGCCCTCGCCGCCGAACGGGGCGCCGCTCTGCTCGCCGCCGAGAAGCAGCCGCACCGGGCCCGGCTCGTCGAGCGTGCGCTGGCGGGCAATCCGGGCCCCTACCAGGTCGTCACCGCCGACGGCACCCGCCCGCCGTGGCGGTCCGAGTCTTTCGACCGTGTCCTGATGGACGTACCGTGCTCCGGCCTGGGCGCGCTGCGCCGCCGCCCGGAGGCCCGCTGGCGCCGCCGGGCGGAGGACCTGGAGAGTTTCGCGCCGCTGCAACGTGGTCTGCTGCGGGAGGCGTTGAAGGCCGTGCGGGTCGGCGGGATCGTCGGATACGCGACGTGCTCGCCGCATCTCGCCGAGACCCGCGTGGTCGTCGAGGACGTGCTCAAGGGCCGCGGCGGTGAGCCGGTCGAGGCGGAGTGGGTGGACGCGCGCCCGCTGATGCCGGGCGTGCCCGCGCTGGGCGACGGGCCCGACGTCCAGCTGTGGCCGCATCTGCACGGTACGGACGCCATGTATCTGGCCCTGCTGCGACGTACCGCCTGAGACCGGGGGCGGCGGCTCGGCAGGTGCCCGGGCGCGGGCCCGACGGCATTGCGTGACGGAACCCCCGGCCGTGCGGTGGGCCCTGCGGACCAGGGTCCGCCGCCGCAGGGCCGGTGCGGCCTCGGAACGGCCCCGGGCGGGTCGAAACGTCCGGATCACGCAGCCCCGCCCCCTGGATTTCGCGAACTGTAATGATCCCGTGAGGCTTTGGTCCGCACCGGGGCGGGGAAGCGCCGCGGAACATGGCAGGCTTGGCACATGGCCCAGATCAACCCGAGCATCCTGTCCGCCGACTTCGCCCGCCTCGCCGAGGAGGCGAAGGCGGTCGAAGGCGCCGACTGGCTCCACGTCGATGTCATGGACAACCACTTTGTGCCCAATCTGACCCTCGGCGTGCCGATCGTGGAGTCGCTCAGCCGGGCCACGGATATCCCGCTGGACTGCCACCTGATGATCGAGGCCCCGGACCGCTGGGCGCCGCAGTACGTCGAGGCGGGAGCCGGTTCGGTCACCTTCCACGCGGAGGCCGCGGCAGCGCCCGTACGGCTGGCACGGGAGATCCGGGCCAAGGGCGCCCGCGCCTCGATGGCGCTCAAGCCCGCGACGCCCATCGAGCCGTACGAGGACCTGCTCCCCGAGCTCGACATGCTGCTGATCATGACGGTGGAGCCGGGCTTCGGCGGCCAGGCCTTCCTGGACATCATGCTGCCGAAGATCCGCCGTACCCGGGAACTGATCTCCAAGCACGGTCTGGAGCTGTGGCTCCAGGTCGACGGCGGTGTCTCCGAGTCCACCATCGAGCGGTGCGCCGAGGCCGGTGCGGATGTCTTCGTCGCCGGTTCGGCGGTGTACGGAGCCCAGGATCCGGCCGAGGCGGTACGCGCCCTGCGTGCCCAGGCGGACGGGACCATCGCCTCGGCGGCCTGGGCGTGCAACCACTGACGCCGCCTGCGGCGTCGGCAGTGACGGGCCGAACCCGCTCCGGCCACCGGTTGCCGGTCGGTCCGGCCACGTGCAGATGAACGCGGTCCGACGGGACCGATCAAGGACCGCCGGATCTGACAGGATGAACGGCGTATCGAGCGTGTGAACAGCAGTGAGGAGATCGCGGTGTCTGCTATGTCGGCGGGACGGTCCGCCCTGCGGATGGGGCCCGCGGAGCTGGTCCAGGCGGCGGCCATGGCCCGCCGCTTCTACCTCGAGGGAAAGTCGAAGATCCAGATCGCCGAGGAGTTCGGCGTCAGCCGCTTCAAGGTGGCCCGGGTTCTGGAGACGGCGCTCGAGCGTGACCTCGTCCGGATCGAGATCCGCGTCCCCGCGGAGCTGGACGCGGAGCGTTCCGACGCGCTGCGGTCCCGCTACGGGCTGCGGCACGCGGTCGTCGTCGAGTCTCCCGCGGAGGAGCAGGACGACGCCGCCGACCCGGAGAACCTGGGCGAGGTCGCAGCCGAGCTCCTCGGTGAGCTGGTGAACGAAGGCGATGTGCTGGGCCTGGCCTGGGGCCGGTCCACCATCCACATGGCGGCGGCCCTCGACCGGCTGCCGCCGTGCACGGTCGTGCAGCTGACCGGCGTGTACGACGCGGGAACCGCCGAGCGCGGCTCGGTCGAGGCGGTCCGGCGGGCCGCGCAGGTGTCCGGCGGCGAGGCCCACCCGATCTATGCGCCGATGCTGCTGCCCGACCCGGCGACGGCCGCCGCGCTGCGCCACCAGACGGGCATCGCCCGTGCCTTCGAGTACTTCGACAAGGTGACGGTCGCCGCGGTTTCGATCGGCTCCTGGGAGCCGGGCATCTCCACCGTCCACGACATGCTCAGCGACGAGGAGCGGGCGCACTACGCGTCGCTCGGCGTCGCCGCCGAGATGTCCGCGCACCTCTTCGACACGGAGGGGCGCCGGGTCGGCCGCGACCTCGGCGAGCGGTGCATCACCGTCGAGGCGGACCGGCTGCGGCGGATCCCCGAGGTGGTGGCGATCGCGGGCGGTCAGCGCAAGGCCGCGGCGATCGGGGCGGTCCTGCGGTCCGGTCTGGTCACCAGCCTGGTGACGGACACGGCCGCCGCCGACTATCTGCTCACGGAGTCCGCCGCGCCGAAGCGGCCCGCGCTGGAGCGTGCCGACCCTGACGGGAACTGAGCCGGAGCGGGGGCGGACGGCACCCTGCACCGGGGCGGGGGGCCGGCGTGGCGCTGAGCCGGCCGGTGGCCGGTGCGGGGGCTGACCGGAGCGGGTGACGGACGGTGCCCCGTGCGGGGCCGCCTGTCCGCTGCTGCGTCTGCGGCCGCCGGCGGGACCGATCCGGCACGCTCCCGGGTCAGTTCTGCCGCAGGCCCAGGACCGTCGGCTCCAGGTACTGCTGTGGCTCCTTGTACTGGCTGACGTCCGCCGGGTTGTACCGCGGGGTCTGCCGGGACCAGTCCAGATTGCCGCGCATCCAGCTGCGCATCCCGTCCAGATACGGGACGAGCATCCCGGACAGCAGCGGATAGGCCGCGATCAGTTCGGACTCGGCCTGCAGGAAGCGGTCCGTCTCGGTGGCGATCTCCGCACAGACGTGGTCGAGCGCCTGCTGCTTGCCGTATCCGCGGTGGTGCCGGACCAGATGGACGAGGTTGTGGATCTCGCCGAGGACCTGCTCCTTCTCGTACGAGTACACGTCGTTGGCCCAGCACACGACATTGCACGAGGCTTCCAGCGCGACGATGAACCGGGGATCGTTGTGTATCGACTCGGGCGCCTCGATGCCGGCGACGATCTCTATCAGGTCCATGCAGACGTGTATGGCGCCGGTGTGCCGCCGCTTGGTGATGTACGCCTCCTCGGACGGCACGACACCGTCGGCCCGGTTCCCCGCCTCCCAGGTGGTGGCCGTGGTGAGGTACGTGATCAGGTGCCAGGCGAACCGGCGCAGCCAGTGCGCGGCCGCATTCGGCGTCGTCCGTTCCCACAGGTCGGTCAGAGCGACCACGGCGGCAGGCAGCTCCTCCTTCGGCAGCGGCCCGGTGACGGCGCCCTCGACCACGGCCCGCATCAGCGCGACCACGTCGCGCACCCGGTCCGGGCTGCGGCCGAGATGCCCGTCGTCCAGCTGGTCGTCGACGAGGAACAGCCAGACGAACCAGTCGGCGACGAGATCGAGATTCTCGGCGTTCGCGGTCGGATAGACCATGCCGACGAACGCGCCGAAGTCGGCTTGCTCGAAGCGTTCCCTGGCTGAATCCCTGTGTACCAGGCCCGTGCTGCGCGTCCAGTCGTCGAGATGCGCACGGGTGCGGGCCACGTGCGGATTCGTCCGCTGGGGGAACGGGCAGTAGATGTCCGGCAGTTCGCTCTCCACGGGCGGGTCTGGATCCTCTCCGGTCGTACGTGGGACGGAAGTTGGGGCCGTACCGCCTGTTCCTCGGGGCGTGGTGGTGACCCGCGGGACCTGCGCGTTTGAAGCTACCTGACCCCCTGTCATCAGGTCCAGGGAAGATGATCGTGAATGGTTGAAAGCTGCTCGGGTAGGGTCTGTGGGCAAGGCAGGTTCCACTTGCCCGGGACTCCCCGCACGCCGTCCTTGTAGGAACGCACGAACGTGGGAGTCGTTTGCTGTGTCTTCGAGGCAGCGACCTGCGCGGATTCGTATGAAAAAATGAGACTTATGCGTTTTCTTGAGCCCGGCACCGGTCGTTACACAGAGTCCCCCTCGGTCCCGTACGACCTCACGTACGACGATGTCTTCATGGTTCCGGGCCGCTCAGCGGTCGGTTCCCGCCAGGGGGTCGACCTCTCCTCTCCCGACGGCTCCGGCACGACCATCCCGCTCGTCGTCGCCAACATGACGGCGATCGCGGGCCGCCGGATGGCTGAAACGATGGCCCGCCGCGGCGGTCTGGTCGTCATCCCGCAGGACATCCCGATCGACGTCGTCACCGACGTCATCTCCTGGGTCAAGACGCGCCATCTCGTGCTCGACACGCCGATCGTGCTGGCCCCGGGGCAGACCGTCGCCGACGCCCTGTCCCTGCTGCCGAAGCGTGCGCACGGCGCCGGCGTCGTGGTCGACGAGGAGCAGCGGCCCGTCGGCGTCGTCACCGACCACGACCTGACCGGCGTCGACCGCTTCACCCAGCTCTCCGAGGTCATGTCCAAGGACCTGGTACTGCTCGACGCGGACATCGACCCGCGCGACGCGTTCAACAAGCTCGACGGGGCCAACCGCAAGCTCGCCCCCGCGGTCGACGCGGACGGCCGGCTCGTCGGCATCCTCACCCGCAAGGCCGCCCTGCGCGCCACGCTCTACACCCCGGCCACCGACGCCGAGGGCAAGCTGCGGATCGCCGCCGCCGTCGGGATCAACGGCGATGTCGCGGGCAAGGCCAAGCAGCTCCTCGACGCGGGCGTCGACACCCTCGTCGTGGACACCGCGCACGGCCACCAGGAGTCCATGATCAGCGCGGTCCGCGCGGTCCGGGCGCTCGACCCGCAGGTGCCGATCGTCGCGGGCAACATCGTCGCCGCGGAGGGCGTACGCGACCTCATCGAGGCCGGCGCGGACATCATCAAGGTCGGTGTCGGACCCGGCGCCATGTGCACCACCCGGATGATGACCGGTGTCGGCCGGCCCCAGTTCTCGGCGGTGCTGGAGTGCGCCGCCGAGGCGAAGAAGTACGGCAAGCACGTCTGGGCGGACGGCGGCGTCCGCCACCCGCGCGATGTCGCCATGGCCCTTGCCGCAGGTGCGTCCAACGTGATGATCGGCTCCTGGTTCGCCGGCACGTACGAGTCGCCGGGCGACCTCCAGCAGGACGCCAACGGCCGCTTCTACAAGGAGTCGTTCGGCATGGCGTCCGCGCGCGCCGTGAAGAACCGTACGTCGGACGAGTCGGCGTACGACCGGGCCCGCAAGGCGCTCTTCGAGGAGGGCATCTCCACCTCGCGGATGTTCCTGGACCCGGCCCGCCCCGGCGTCGAGGATCTGATCGACTCCATCATCGCGGGCGTCCGTTCCTCCTGCACGTACGCCGGTGCGGCGTCCCTGGAGGAGTTCGCCGAGAAGGCGGTCGTCGGCGTGCAGAGCGCCGCCGGTTACGCCGAGGGCAAGCCGCTGCACGCCAGCTGGAGCTAGGGCCTCTCGTTCGGATCATGCCGGGCTCACGGGCGCCGGCACGCACATCTGCCGCGTTGTCGTCAGTTTTCCCCGAGCTCGCGGCTTCGCTCGAGCAGGGGAGACCCCCTTCGCTCCGCGGCGGGCCGCTCCCTGATCCGGCCTGATCCGAACGAAAGACCCTGAGGCCCGTCCCGCGCCCCCTGCGGGCGCACGACGACAGCCGCGGCACCTCGCTGCGTCGTCCCTCAGGGGCTGCCGCTTCGAGGACCACGTCCGGGCCGCTGCTGCGGCCCGGACGCCTTCGGCGGCCGGAGGGCGGGCGCGCGCACCAACGGGGCGAGCGCCTCGGTGACGGCTGCCGCCAGACGCGCATGCCCCGCGTCGTCGGGGTGGAGGCCGTCCACAAGGTGCTCCGGCCCCAGTACATCCCGTCCCGGCAGCACCGACAGCCGCGAGTCGCCCGCCCGGACGAGACTCGCCCCCGCCCGCTCCAGGGCCGCCCGCAGCTCGGACAGTGTGGCCCCGAGGGCATTCGGGGTGTCCTCGGCGTCCGGGCACAGCAGCGGTGAGACGAGCAGCAACGGCGTCCCGGGGTGGCCCACGCGTACCAGGGTGACGAACGCGCGCACCGTCTCGTACAGCAGCGGCGCCGAGAACGGCACCCGCGACCAGCAGTTCGTACCGAACGCCAGGGTCAGCGCATCGGCCGGAAGCGCCGCGATCTGCTGGGCGACGCACAGCTCCCCGCGGGCCGACCCCGCGTATCCCAGATTGACCGGGTCCAGCCCGAGCGCCCGGCCGGCCACCGCGGGCCAGGCGTGGGCGGGGCGCGTCGACCACCAGCCCTCGGTGATCGAGTCGCCGTGCACCACCCACCGCGGCCGCTCCGGGGCGGGCAGCAGACGGCCGCCCGCCGCCCGCACACCGAGAATCAGCGAGGACTGCGTCTGCGGCGGGTGAACGGTGAACGGGCCTTCCCCGGAAGGGAGTCCGATCACCACGACCGCCTCCTCGGCCGGCTCCGCGCAGACCTCCGAGACGCACCGGTCGCCCCGCCAGAGCGCGAAGACGGGTGCCGGACCGTGCAGCGCGTGCCCCGGGTCCGGCACCGTCGTGCGGCAGCGGATCTCCACCGCACGCGCGCCGGGCGCCAGGAACTCCAGTCGCACCCCGACGGGCAGTTGCGCCCGCTCGCCGGTGTCCCACGGCAGCCGCGCCCGGTCGGCCGGGTCGGCCCGCACCACGCGTACACCGTCCCGCCAGGCCACACCGCGCAGGAAGGGGTCGGGATCGAGCCAGGTCATCAGGTCTCCGTTCGGCAGGGATGCTCATTGCACCCCTACCCCGCTGCGCCGCACCGGCGTCCCTGCGGCCGTGTCCGTCACCACGTGTTCTACTTCGGGTGCGGCACGGCGCTGCCGCCACCCCGGACCGCCCATCGCAGAGAAGTGATCCACCCGAAGTGCGACTGAACGATCTCGACGAACGCATCGTCCACGCCCTCGCCGAGGACGCCCGCCGCTCCTACGCCGACATCGGCGCGATCATCGGCCTGTCCGCGCCCGCGGTGAAACGCCGCGTCGACCGGTTGCGGGCGGAGGGGGCCATCACCGGCTTCACCGTGCGGGTGGACCCGGCGGCGCTCGGCTGGGAGACCGAGGGGTTCATCGAGATCTACTGCAGCCGCAACACCTCACCGGAGGCGATCAAGAGCGGTCTCGCGCGCTATCCGGAGATCGCGTCGGCCTCCACGGTCACCGGGGAGGCCGACGCGATCGTCCAGGTCTTCGCCGCCGACATGCGCCACTTCGAGCAGGTGCTGGAGCGGATCGCGGGTGAGCCCTATGTGGAGCGCACCAAGTCGGTGCTGGTGCTCTCACCGCTGCTGCGGCGTTACTCCCCGGGGACGCCGGGCTGATCCGCCGGCTCCCGGCAGGACCACGGCCGCCCGGCGGCCGCCAGGGGCTCCCGCCCGCTCGGCGCCGGCCTTCCTCGCCTCACGCAGCGCGCTCCGGACCACCCTTCGGCACGAGACCGAAATCACCCCTCTGACCTGCAGCGACGCTCTACGCAACGAATCACCGCCGGACCGGTGGATCGCGCAATGGATCGACGGTCGGCGCGCAACGCTCGCGCCTTGTCCGGCTGGATTCCCGGCCCTTACCGTCTATACGTCCCCGCTCCGCCCGCACCCGCCGAGGTCTGCCATGCCGTCGTTGCGTACCGCCCTGCTCCAGAGCTCCGGACGTCCGGGCTCGGTGGCCGAGAACATCAAGGTGCTCGACGAGGCGGCCGGACGCGCGGCAGCCGCCGGGGCCCGGCTGCTGGTCTGCCCCGAACTGTTCCTCACCGGCTACGCCATCGGTGACGACGTACCCCGGCTGGCCGAGGCCGCCGACGGCCCGTCCGCGCGGACCGTCGCCGACATCGCCGTACGGCACGGGCTGGCGGTCCTGTACGGCTACCCGGAGCGCGCGGGCGAACTGATCTTCAACGCGGCGCAGCTGATCGGCCCGGACGGCACCCGGCTCGCCGGGTACCGCAAGACCCACCTCTTCGGCTGCTTCGAGCAGCAGTGGTTCACCCCGGGCGACCAGCCCGTCGTCCAGGCCGAACTGGACGGCGTGCGCATCGGGATCATGATCTGTTACGACGTCGAGTTCCCGGAGAACGTACGGGCGCACGCCCTTGCCGGCACCGACCTGCTGCTCGTGCCGACCGCGCAGATGCACCCCTTCCAGTTCGTACCCGAGTCCGTCGTGCCGGTCCGCGCCTTCGAGAGCCAGATGTATGTCGCGTACGTCAACAGGACAGGCCCGGAAGGCGAGTTCGAGTTCGTCGGGCTGAGCTGTCTGGCCGGCCCCGACGGCACCGTCCGCACCCGCGCCGGACGTGGCGAGGAGCTCGTCGTCGGCGACGTCGACCCGGAGTTCCTGAGCGCATGCCGCGCCGCCAACCCGTATCTGCGCGACCGCCGCCCCGGTCTGTACGGCTCCCTCGTCTGAAGCCCGCGCCCCTCCCGCTTCCTCTCACCCGTGTTTCCCGTGCAAGGAGTCCGTACCCCATGACGTCCACGGTGCCCAACGCCGTCCAGCACACCGACGCGCAGCCGCCGATCACCATGTTCGGGCCGGACTTCCCCTATGCGTACGACGACTTCCTGGCCCACCCGGCGGGGCTCGGCCAGATACCGGCGACCGAGCACGGGGCCGAGGTGGCCGTCATCGGCGGTGGGCTCTCCGGCATCGTGGCCGCGTACGAACTGATGAAGATGGGCCTGAAGCCGGTCGTCTACGAGGCGGACCAGATCGGCGGGCGGCTGCGCACCGTCGGCTTCGACGGCTGCGACCCCTCGCTGACCGCCGAGATGGGCGCGATGCGCTTCCCGCCGTCGTCCACGGCGCTGCAGCACTACATCGACCTGGTGGACCTGGAGACCAGGCCGTTCCCCAACCCGTTGTCCCCCGCCACCCCGTCCACCGTCGTCGACCTCAAGGGCGAGTCGCACTACGCGGAGACCATCGACGATCTGCCGCAGGTCTACCGCGATGTGATGAACGCCTGGAACGCCTGTCTCGAGGAGGGCGCCGACTTCTCCGACATGAACCGTGCGATGCGCGAGCGCGACGTCCCGCGGATCCGGGAGATCTGGTCGAAGCTCGTCGAGAAGCTCGACAACCAGACCTTCTATGGCTTCCTCTGTGCCTCCGACGCCTTCAAGTCGTTCCGGCACCGCGAGATCTTCGGCCAGGTCGGCTTCGGCACCGGCGGCTGGGACACCGACTTCCCCAACTCCATCCTGGAGATCCTGCGGGTCGTCTACACCGAGGCCGACGACCACCACCGCGGCATCGTCGGCGGCAGCCAGCAGCTCCCGCTGCGCCTCTGGGAGCGCGAGCCGCGCAAGATCGTGCACTGGCCGCTCGGCACGTCGCTGTCCTCGCTGCACGACGGGGAGCCCCGCCCCGCCGTGACCCGGCTGCACCGCACCGCCGGGAACCGGATCACCGTCACCGACTCCACCGGCGACATCCGTACCTTCCGGGCGGCGATCTTCACCGGCCAGTCCTGGCTGCTGCTTTCCAAGATCGACTGCGACGACGCGCTGTTCCCCATCGACCACTGGACGGCGATGGAGCGCACCCACTACATGGAGTCGTCCAAGCTGTTCGTCCCCGTCGACCGGCCGTTCTGGCTGGACAGGGCCGTCGACGGCAGCGGAGTTCCCACCGGGCGCGACGTCATGTCGATGACGCTCACCGACCGGATGACCCGGGGCACGTACCTCCTCGATGACGGACCCGACAAGCCGGCCGTCATCTGTCTCTCGTACACCTGGTGCGACGACAGCCTGAAGTGGCTGCCGCTCTCCCCGAACGAGCGCATGGAGGTCATGCTGAAGTCGCTCGGCGAGATCTACCCGAACGTCGACATCAGGAAGCACATCATCGGCAACCCGGTCACGGTCTCCTGGGAGAACGAGCCCTACTTCATGGGGGCGTTCAAGGCCAACCTGCCGGGCCACTACCGCTACCAGCGGCGGCTGTTCACCCACTTCATGCAGGACCGGCTGCCCGCCGACCAGCGTGGGCTCTTCCTCGCGGGCGACGACATCTCCTGGACGGCCGGCTGGGCCGAGGGCGCCGTGCAGACCGCGCTCAACGCTGTCTGGGGCGTGATGACGCAGTTCGGCGGCGCCACGGATGCGACCAACCCCGGCCCCGGCGACGTCTTCGACGACATCGCCCCGGTCGAACTTCCGGAGGACTGAGCGGGGGCTGCGCGGGCCGGGGGAGCGCCCGTGCCGGGACCCCCGGCACGGGCGGGCGTCAGCGCCAGGGGGTGAGCAGGCAGCGCCCCACCAGGCCGGCGCCCGCGTCCATCCGCTGGCGGAACTCCTCGGCGAGCAGTGGGAGATCACGCAGCCGCCACAGCACCCGGGCCGCCGACCAGGCCGCCTCGCGGGCCCGCTCCAGACTCCACGAGCCGAGCAGATGGGTGAGCGGATCCGCGACCTCCAGCAGATCGGGGCCCGGCATCAGATCCTCCCGGATCTGCTCCTCCAGCAGCACGAGGAGATCGCCGACCTGGTCGAACTCCTCCTCCAGGTCCGGCGGAGCGCACTGCAGCGCACGGCAGGTGTCCACGACGGCGAGGGCCAGATCGTGGCCGATGTGCGCGTTGATGCCCGCCAGCGCGAACTGCAGCGGCCGTACGCCGGGATGGCGCCGGTACTGGAACAGCGGACGCCAGCAGTCGGGCGGCCGGTGCCCCGCCGCCGCGGCGTCGACGGCCGCCAGGTAACGCTCGGCGAACCGTACATCCAGGGCGGCGGCGGCCCGCCGGTCCTGGAACACGCCGTCGCCGATCTGCCGGTCGATGGTCTCGGTGACCGTCAGATAGACGTGGTTGAAGACCGCCACCCCGTCCGTCGGCGGCCAGTCCGACCGGAAGCCACGCATCCGCGCGATGACCGCGGCGACATCCGACGGAGCCGTGACGGGACCGGTCCGGTCCGCGAACTGCTCCCACTGCTTGAACTGCACCATGGGGGCAGCGTCCCAGCCGTTGACCCGCCACGGCGCCGACGGGCCGCGGGTTCATCGGAACGGGCGAACGCCGGCAGAGCCATCGGTGCCCCGAGGGCCGGCCCCGGGCCGTTCCGGACGGGTGGGCGCGGCCGTTCGCGGTCGGGCGGCCGAGTCCCGCGAGCCTGCGCAGATGGGGCGAGGCCCGGGCACATCACCTGCCGGCCGAGGCCCGCAGCGGGGACGAGTGCCCCCGCCGGCGCCTACTGCGTGGGCGGCTTCGTGTCGTCGTACGTGGACGTCCCCGCGTCCAACAGCGGCTCCTGCGGCTTCAGATGGGCCGGGGCGAAGGCGCGCAGTACGTGGTAGCCGGTGATCACGACGATGGTGCCGAGGGCGATGCCGCTCAGCTCGAAGTCGTCGGTGATCTTCAGGCTGACCCCGCCGACGCCGATGATGATGCCCGCGGCGGCCGGCACCAGATTCAGCGGGTTGCGGAGGTCGACATTGCCGCTCATCCAGATCTGGGCGCCCAGCAGGCCGATCATCCCGTACAGGATGACGGTGATGCCGCCGAGGACGCCGCCCGGGATCGCGGCGACGACCGCACCGAACTTGGGGCAGAGCCCGAACAGCAGAGCGAAGCAGGCGGCGGCCCAGTACGCGGCGGTGGAGTAGACCCGGGTCGCGGCCATGACGCCGATGTTCTCGGAGTACGTGGTGTTGGGCGGACCGCCCACGGCGGTGGAGAGCATGGATGCTGCGCCGTCCGCCGCGATGGCGGTGCCGAGCTTGTCGTCGAGCGAGTCACCGGTCATCTCGCCGACGGCCTTGACGTGCCCCGCGTTCTCCGCGATCAGCGCGATCACCACCGGCAGCGCGACCAGGATCGCCGACCACTCGAAGCTCGGGGCGTGGAAGGACGGCAGTCCGATCCAGTCGGCCTTGGAGACGCCCGACAGGTCGAGCCGCCAGTGGTCGACCGCCTCGGCGCCGCCCGCCGGTGAATGGATCTTGCCGAAGACCCGGTCGAGGACCCAGGACAGCACATAGCCGAAGACCAGGCCGAGGAAGATCGCGATGCGCGAGAAGAATCCGCGCAGGCACACCACGGCCATTCCGGTGAAGAGCATGACCAGCAGCGCGGTCCACTGGTCCTGCGGCCAGTACGTCGAGGCGGTGACCGGCGCCAGGTTGAAGCCGATGAGCATGACGACGGCACCGGTCACCACGGGCGGCATCGCCGCGTGGATGATCCGGGCGCCGAAGCGCTGCACCGCGAGACCCGCGAGGAAGAGCGCCACGCCGACGACGAAGACCGCCCCGGTGACGACGGCGCTGTCCCCGCCACCGGCCCGGATCGTCGCGGCCACGCCCACGAAGGAGAGCGAACAGCCGAGATAGCTGGGCACCCGGCCGCGCGTGGACAACAGGAAGATGGCCGTCGCGACACCGGACATCATGATCGCGAGGTTCGGGTCCAGGCCCATGAGCACCGGGGCGACGAACGACGCGCCGAACATCGCGACCACGTGCTGGGCGCCGAGCCCGAAGGTCCGGGGCCAGGAGAGGCGCTCGTCGGGCCGGACCACGGCCCCCGGTGCGGGGGTCTTTCCGTCGCCGTGCAAGGTCCAGCGCACGCCGAGGCCGCCCATGGTCGCTCCCTGTGTGTCCGTGTGTGGGTCTGTGCGGTGCCCGGTGCCGTGTGCGTACGGCCCGGCGCCACCGCGGAGAAGATCAGCGCCATGTTAATGCCGCAGCGGCGTCGGCCCGTGTCCGGGCTACGTCGCGCGAGCCCTGCCCGTGAATCCCATCCATGAATCCTGCGCGAAGCATTGTCACTCCGAACAGGCGGCTCTACGCTCGCACGGCCTTGTCCATGAACATCATTCACATATCTGATTCATGAGGGGAGTGCTCGATGAGTGGAACACCTCGTCGGCGTCTCGGAGCTTTGCTCACCGCCGCGGTCGCCCTGACCGCCGTACTGGTGCCGGCCGCCTCCTCCGCGGCCGCCACCGCCCACGGTCACCGGCCGCCGCCCCGGGTGCCGAGGACCGTGGTCATCGACGGCCACCGCATTCAGCAGACGAAACTCCGGCTCGACCACGGCGACCGGGCTCTGCGCACGGCCGTGGACGCGCTGACCGTGAAGGCGGACAGCTGGCTGGGCCAGGGCCCCTGGACGGTCGTGGACAAGCCGAAACCCGCGCCGGGCGGGGACCCGCACGACTATCTGAGCCAGGCCCCGTACTGGTGGCCCTCCCAGCCGAAGACCGCGGAGAACCCGTGGGGCTGCCCGTACGTCCAGCGCGACGGCGAACGCAACCCCGAGGTCGACACCGGCACCGACCGGCCCGACATCGGCAAGGTCTTCAACTCGGTCACCACGCTCAGCCTCGCCTGGTACTACACGGGCAGGAAGCAGTACGCCGAGCACGCCTCCGACATCCTGCGCACGTGGTTCCTCGACCCGGCGACCCGGATGAACCCCAACCTCGACCACGGCCAGTTCATCCCCTGCAAGTACGACGGCCGGGCCATCGGCATCATCGACTTCTCCCAGCAGTACACCTCGGTCCTGGACGCCATCGCGCTCCTGGACACCGGTGCGCCCGGCTGGTCGAAGAACGACCGGACCGGCATGCGGGCCTGGAACACGTCGTTCCTGGACTGGCTGGTGAACTCCGACTTCGGCAAGCAGGAATCGGCCGCCCAGAACAACCACGGCACCTTCCAGGACATGCAGATCGCCGGACTCGCCCTCGCCACCGGCGACGAGGCCCTCGCCCGCAAGGTCGTCCTCGACGCGCGTGCGCTGCGGATCGACCCGCAGATCGCCGCCGACGGCACCCAGCCGCAGGAGCTGGCGCGGACCCGCAGCTGGCACTACTCGACCTTCGACCTGGTCGCCTACACCCGGCTCGCAGCGATCGGCAGGCAGGTGGGCGTGGACCTGTGGGCGTACGAAGGGCCGCAGGGACAGAGCCTGTTCAAGGCGGTCGACTATCTGCTGCCCGCCGCGACCGGGGCGGTCGCCTGGCCGCACCCGGAGCTGGAGTTCTACCGGTACGCCGCGAGCGACATCGTGCACGCGGCCGCCGACGCCGGTGACCGGCAGGCCCGGGCCGCCGTACCGCAACTGGAGGCACCGCCGGGCGGCGACCTCTGGGCGCTGCGGCCTGCAGCCGAGCAGCTCGACTCGATCGCCGGCTGAAAGCCCGCGGGCGGGGCTCCCCCCGGAGCCCCGCCCGCGGAACGAGCCCATCAGGCCCGGGGCTCGGCCGCCGTCTCCGGTACCCCGGCCGCCTTCGCCGCGACCTGGCGGTCGCCCGCCCGCAGCACCCCGGCCCCCAGCACCAGACCGAACGCCAACACCGTCACCAGGCCGAACGACACGACCAGCGAGGTCGCCTCGGCCAGCGAACCGATCGCCGACGGGGCGATCAGCCCCGAGGTGTACGTGATCGTGGCAACGCCGGCGATCGCCTGGCTCGGGTTCGGCCCGCTGCGCCCCGCCGCCGCGAACGCGAGGGGGACGACCACGGCGACACCGAGGCCCAGCAGCCCGAAACCGCACATCGCCGGAACCACGCCCGGCGCGAAGACCACCAGCACACCCCCGACGGTTGCCAGCAATCCGCCCACTCGCACGGTCCTGACCGCACCGAACCGGTCGACGACCTTGTCCCCGGCGATCCGGGCCACGGCCATCGTCAGCGCGAACGCCGTCGTGGAGGCGGCCGCGAGCCCGGCGGAGCTGTCCATGATGTCCCGGAGGTAGACCGCCGACCAGTCCAGGCTGGCGCCTTCGGCGAACACCGCGCAGAACCCCACTGCGCCGATGATCAGCGCCGACCTGGGGGGCAGGGTGAACCGCGGCGGCGGCTCCTGGTCCCGTTCGCTGCGCAGGTCCAGTACGCCCTGGCAGGCGACCAGGCCGAGCACGGTGAGCGCGAGAGCGGCGAGGACGTGGTGCAGCCGGGCGTCGGTGCCGGCATGGGCGGCCACGGTGCCCGCCGCCGAACCGATCAGGGCGCCCACGCTCCACATGCCGTGCAGCCCGGACATGATCGACTTGTCCAGGCGGTTCTCCACCTCGACGCCGAGGGCGTTCATGGCCACGTCCGACATGCCGGCGGACGCCCCGTAGACGAAGAGTGCCGCGCACAGGGTCAGCAGGTTCGGTGCCAGTGCGGGCAGTACCAGCGCAAGCGTCCACAGCGCCAGCAGCCCGCGCAGGGCGGTTCTGGCGCCGAAGCGATGACTGATCGCACCGGCCAGTGGCATGGCGAGCGAGGCGCCGATCGCCGGGAAGGCCAGGGCGATGCCCAACTGCCCGGCACTGACACCGGCGTGGTCCTGGATCCAGGGCACGCGGGTGGCGAAGCTGCCGGTCACCGCGCCGTGCACGGTGAAGACCGCGGCGACGGCGATCCTGGCCCGCCTCACCTGCTCCGTGCCGAAGACCGTCTCTGTGGATTGCGTCGTCATGCCGCCGTGCCCTCCCCTGGGAATTCTCGGTCGCGGTCGATCTCCGCGCCTGTCGTCACGGTGCGGACAGTAAACTATCAGGAACCCTGCCTGATAAATAGACCGTCAAGGTCTCTCACCGCACGGCAGTGATCTGGAAGGATCCTGGCATGCCCGCATCACCGAGCACCGCCCGGGCCATCAACGACCGGCTCGCCCTTCGACTGCTCCAGGAGGACGGCCCCCTGACGGCCACCCAGCTCAAGACCCTGACCGGACTCTCCCGCCCCACCGTCGCCGATCTGGTGGAGCGGTTGCAGGGCGCCGGTCTGATCCGGGTGGTCGGTGAGAGCGGTGCCGAGCGACGCGGCCCCAACGCCCGGCTGTACGGGATAGTCGCCGACCGCGCCCACCTCGCCGCCCTGGACGTGCGCACCGACAGCGTCGCCGTCGTCGTCGCCGATCTCCTCGGCGTCACGCTCGCCGAGGCCACCCTGCCGATCGGCAGCGACACCGGCACCGAGGCCGCCGCCGAACAGGCCGCCGCGCTGCTGGAGCGCACCGCGCGCGAGGCGGGTGCCGCGCCGCTGCACAGCGTCGGAATCGGCGCGCCCGGCCTGATCGACCCGGTCACCGGCGAACTCCGCGACACCAGCGGACTGCCTGCCTGGCACCGCCGTCTGGTCCGGGTGCTGCAGCATCGGCTGCCCGCGACCGTGCTGGTCGAGAACGAGACCAACCTCGCCGCCGTCGCCGAGCACCGGGCCGGCGCAGCCCGCGGCCGCGACACCTTCGTCCTGCTCTGGCTCGGTCACGGCATCGGCGCAGCGGTCATGCTGGACGGCAGGCTGCGCCGCGGAGCGTCCGGCGGTGCGGGCGAGATCGGCTTCCTGCCCGTACCGGGCGCGATGGGGGTCCCCTCCGCGGTCAGCTGCGACGGCGGATTCCACTCCCTGGTGGGCTCGGCACCGGTCGTCGAGCTGGCCCTGGAGCACGGCATCGACGTGCGTGCGCGGATGGACTCCGGGGAACAGGAGCCGGCCGCCGCGTTCGCCGTACGGGCGGCCCTGGCGGGGGAGGAGGACAGCGAGGCGTTCCTGTCCGCCCTCGCCGACCGTCTCGCGGTGGGCGCCGCCGCCGTCGCCTCGGTGATCGACCCCGGCTGCGTGGTTCTCGCCGGCGAGGTCGGCCACGCGGGCGGTGAGGCGCTGGCCTCCCGGGTCGAGGAGCGGCTGGCCATGATGTCCCCGCTGCGTACGGAGGTCAGAGCCGGACTGCTGGGCGGCTCGGCCGTTCTCAGGGGCGCGCTTCTCGCCGCCCGCGAGGCGGCTCAGGACGAACTGTTCGCCCCGGGCGGCTGAACGGTCCGGCGGGGCCGGCTGCGGCGCTTTCCGCGGGACGGGCGGGCGCCGACCCGGGACGGCCGCGCCGGCCGCCGATGAGGACGCGGACGGCCGTTCACCCCGGACGGCGCTGGAATCGCTGCGCGAGGAACTCCTCGAACGCGGCCTTTCCGACGGCCCGTTCGGGTGTCAGGTGCCCGCCGCGCCGGTACCCGGCATCGCCTGGCCCGTCGCACGGACCGGCGGCGCACGGCTGCGCATGGCGGCTCAGGATCCGGACCCCATGGGCACCGGCGCAGCCTGTCCGTCACCCGGCGGACGCGTGTTCCCGTACCGCCGGTCACCGGAATCCTCGTCCTGGGGCCGGCGTGCCAGAAAAGGTGGCTCGGGACCGGATGCAGGGTGACTGGGCCCACGCAGGGCGGGGCGTCGGCGATCCGGTGCCCTGGGCGGGCGACCGGTCGGGCGTGCGTGCGAGGCCGTCTGTGAGGCACCCCACAGCCGCTCGCCCGTTTGGCCCAGGACCGGGCATGGCAGACTGATCCTGTACCAGCAGCAGCGCACTCCGGGGTCGGTGCAATTCCGAACCGGCGGTTACAGTCCGCGACCCGTCCGCATCCAGCGGCCGGTTGACCAGGTGAGATTCCTGGACCGACGGTTAAAGTCCGGATGGGAGGCAGTGCGCGGCGGGCCGTCACAGGTATGCCGCCGTCGGCGGACGCGCTTCCGGATCTCCGGAACACCCGCGTCCGTGTCTTCGGTTTCGGCGTTCCTCGTTGCGTTCCGCTTCATCTGTCGTCATCGACAGGCCCCGGAGTCCGTGCCCGAAGAGGCAGGAGGACCCGGTGGACACCGCAGCCGACAGCACCGCCATGCGCCGAGCGATCACGCTCGCCGCCCGCGGACTTGGCTCCACCAGCCCCAACCCGGTCGTCGGCTGTGTGATCCTCGACGCCGAAGGACGCCCGGCCGGCGAAGGCTTCCACCAGCGCGCCGGCGGGCCGCACGCCGAGATCCACGCCCTGCGCGCAGCGGGCGAGAAGGCGCGGGGCGGGACCGCCTACGTCACTCTCGAACCCTGTAACCACACCGGTCGCACCGGCCCCTGCGCCCAGGCGCTGATCGAGGCCGGCGTCAGCCGTGTGGTGTACGCGGTCGCCGACCCGAACCTGCAGGCCACCGGGGGTGCGGACACCCTCCGCGCGGCCGGTGTCAAGGCCGAGCAGGGGCTCCTCGCCGACGAGGCAGAGGCCGGCAACGCCGCCTGGCTGACCTCGGTGCGGGTCGGCCGCCCGTACGTCGTGTGGAAGTACGCGGCGACCCTCGACGGCCGGATCGCCGCCGCAGACGCCACCAGCCGCTGGATCACCTCTCCCGAGTCGCGCGCCGACGTCCACCGGCTGCGCGCCGAGGCCGACGCCGTCGTGGTCGGCTCCGGCACCGCACGTACCGACGACCCCCAGCTCGGTGTCCGAGGCGTCGAAGGCGCCGTACAGCCGCTGCGGGTGGTCGTCGACACCGGCGCCGACGCGGTACGCCCGGGCGCCCGCGTCCTCGACGGCACGGCGCCCACCCTGGTCGCGGTCGCCGAGGACGCCGACACCGGCCATCTCCCCGAGGGAACCGTCCTGCGGCTGCCGCGCGCAGCCACCGGCCGCGGCCTGGACATCCCGGCCCTGCTCGCCGCGCTGTACGCGCGCGGCGTCCGCTCCGTACTCCTCGAAGGCGGCCCGACCCTGGCCGGGGCCTTCGTCGCGGCGGGAACGGTCGACAAGGTCGTCGGCTATCTCGCTCCCGTGCTCCTCGGCGCCGGCCCCGCGGCCCTCGCCGACGCCGGAATCTCCACCATCGCCCAGGCGTTGCGCCTCGATGTGACCGAGACCGTTCGCATCGGCCCCGATCTGCGCATCACCGCCGTCCCCGGCCCTGCCCGGAAGGGAAACTGAGTGTTCACCGGAATTGTCGAAGAACTGGGTGAGGTCACCGCCGTCGAGAAGCTCGGCGACGCCTCCCGATTCCGCCTGCGCGGTCCCGTCGTCACGGAAGGCGCCAAGCACGGCGACTCGATCGCCGTGAACGGTGTGTGCCTCACGGTCGTCGAGCTCGGTGAGCACGAGTTCACCGCCGATGTGATGGCCGAGACGCTCAACCGCTCCAGTCTCGGCGCGCTGGAGACCGGCTCCAAGGTCAACCTGGAGCGCCCCATGGCGCTCGGCGGCCGGCTCGGCGGGCACATCGTCCAGGGCCACGTCGACGGCACGGGCCGCATCCTCGAGCGCAAGCTCTCCGAGAACTGGGAGCTCGTGAAGATCTCCCTGCCCGCCGGCCTGACCCGCTACGTGGTGGAGAAGGGCTCGATCACCGTCGACGGCGTGAGCCTGACCGTCGTCGACGCCGGACCCGACTACTTCACCATCAGCCTGATTCCCACCACCCTCGAGCTGACGACGCTCGGCATCAAGGGGGCCGGTGACCCGGTCAACCTCGAGGTGGACGTCCTTGCCAAGTACGTCGAGCGGCTGCTCGGCGACCGGGGCCGGGAGGACTCCAAGTGAGCGCCTTCGACTGGCTCAACTCCGAGGCGTTCGCCCTCTTCGGCCAGCACATCAAGTGGTCCGACATGATCGGCAATATCATCGGACTGATCGCCCTCGCGCTCGGCTGGCGCCGCTCCCTGTGGACCTGGCCCGCCCAGCTGCTGTCCGGCGTCATCCTGCTGGTCGCCTTCGCCTCCGCCCATCTCTCGGGCAGCGCGGGCAAGCAGCTGGTGGTCATCGTCGTGGCCGCGTGGGGCTGGTGGTCGTGGAACCGCGGCCGGCAGCAGGCCCAGGACGGCTCCGTCGCCGTACGGTTCGCCACCTGGCGCGAGCGCGGCTACCTGGTCGGCGGCGCCGCTCTCGGCACCCTCGCCGTGGGCGGGCTGTTCACCGCCTACCCGTCGCTCTCCTGGGACCCCTGGCCGGACGCGTACATCTTCGTCGGCACCGTCGTCGCGATGTACGCCCAGGCGCGCGGCATGGTCGAGTTCTGGTTCGCCTGGCTGCTCGTCGACCTGGTCGGCGTCCCGCTGAACTTCGCGAACGGCTTCGCGTTCTCCGGCTTCGTCTACGTCATCTACGGCGCCCTCGTCCTGTGGGGCATGCGCGACTGGTGGCTGCGGACGCGGACCCCCGCTCTGGAAGGAGCCCCGGCATGAGTGCCCAGCCCACCTGGTACAGCCACGACAACACCGAGGACCTGTCGCTGGACCCCGTCGAGCAGGCGATCCGTGACATCGCGGCCGGACGCCCCGTGGTCGTCGTCGACGACGAGGACCGGGAGAACGAGGGCGACCTCGTCATCGCGGCCGAGATGGCCACCCCCGAGATCGTGGCCTTCATGATGAGCGAGTGCCGCGGCCTCATCTGCGCGCCCATGGAGAACGACGAGCTCGAGCGGCTCGAACTGCCGCAGATGGTCGCGCACAACACCGAGTCGATGCGCACGGCCTTCACCGTCTCGGTCGACGCCTCCGCGGCGCACGGCGTGACCACCGGCATCTCCGCCGCCGACCGGGCCACCACGCTCCGGATGCTGGCCGGCGGCCAGGCGGGTCCCGCCGACTTCGTGCGCCCCGGCCACATCTTCCCGCTGCGCGCCCGGTCCGGCGGCGTGCTCGTCCGCAACGGCCACACCGAGGCCGCCGTCGACCTGGCCCGGCTCGCCGGGCTGCGGCCTTCCGGCGCGATCGTCGAGATCGCCGGCGAGGACGGCGTGATGCTGCGCCTGCCCGAGCTCGTCCCGTTCGCCCGCAAGCACGGCCTCACGATCATCTCGATCGAGGACCTGATCGCGTACCGCCGCTCCTCCGAGCCGACCGTGCGCCGTGAGGCCGAGGTCCGGCTGCCGACGTCGTTCGGTGATTTCACGGCGTACGGCTACCGCTCAACCGTCGACGGCGTCGAGCATGTCGCGCTCGTCCACGGCGACCTCGGCGACGGCGACGACATTCTCGTCCGGGTCCACTCCGAGTGCCTGACCGGCGACATCTTCCAGTCCCAGCGCTGCGACTGCGGCCCGCAGCTGCACGCATCCATGCAGCGCATCACCGACGAGGGCCGCGGCGTCGTCGTCTATCTGCGTGGCCACGAGGGCCGCGGCATCGGGCTGGTGTCCAAGCTGCGCGCGTACGAACTCCAGGAGCGCGGCGTCGACACCCTCGACGCCAACCTGGAGCTCGGCCTGCCCGCCGACGCCCGGGACTACGGGGCGGGCGCCCAGATCCTCAAGGACCTCGGCGTCCACGGCGTCCGGCTGATGACGAACAACCCCGACAAGACCGCCGCGCTCCTGCGGCACGGTCTCGCGATCACCGGACGCGAACCGATGCCCGTCCAGGCCGGCGAGCACAACCTGCGGTACCTGCGCACCAAGCGGGACCGCATGGGACACGACCTGCCCTGGCTCGACACCGCCTCGGTGTCGACCTGCGGCAACCAGTAACGAGCACGGAAACGAACGGTAGGAGAGACATGAGCGGCAAGGGCGCACCCGAACTGTCCGTACGCAACTGCGGTGACCTGCGAGTGGCGGTGATCGCCGCCCAGTGGCACGAGAAGGTCATGGACGGCCTCGTCGACGGCGCGCTGCGCGCCCTGCACGACCTCGGCATCGACGAGCCGACCCTGCTCCGGGTCCCCGGCAGCTTCGAACTCCCGGTCGTCGCCAAGGTTCTGGCCGGCCGCGGCTACGACGCGATCGTCGCTCTCGGCGTGATCATCCGCGGCGGCACTCCCCACTTCGAGTACGTGTCCCACGGCGTGACCAACGGCCTCACCCAGGTCGCCGTCGACACCGGGGTCCCGGTCGGCTTCGGCGTACTGACGTGTGACACCGAGGAGCAGGCACTCGACCGGGCCGGTCTCGAAGGGTCCAACGAGGACAAGGGGCACGAAGCGGTCACCGCGGCCGTCGCCACCGCCGCCACGCTGCGCACCGTCAGCGAGCCCTGGCGCTGAGCGAGGGGGCGGCACCCCGTACTCTAAGAAGCATCATGGCGAACAAAACCTTCGAAGAGCTCTTCGCCGAGCTGCAGCTCAAGGCCGCCAACGGCGACCCCTCCACCTCCCGCACCGCCGAGCTGGTGGACAAGGGGGTCCATGCCATCGGCAAGAAGGTCGTCGAGGAGGCCGCCGAAGTCTGGATGGCCGCCGAGCACGAGAGCAAGGACGCCGCCGCCGAGGAGATCTCGCAGCTGCTGTACCACGTCCAGGTGATGATGGTCGCCCGCGGGATCTCTCTCGACGACGTCTACGCCCATCTCTGAGTACGACCTCTCCACTGCCCTGACATCCGCACGTCCGTACAAGACTCCCTCCTCGCAAAGGAAACCTGACCTCATGCTGCGCATCGCCGTCCCCAACAAGGGTTCACTCTCCGGGCCTGCGATGGCGATGCTCCATGAGGCCGGCTACCAGCAGCGCAAGGAGTCGAAGGAACTCGTCCTCGTCGACCCCGAGAACGAGGTCGAGTTCTTCTACCTGCGGCCGCGCGACATCGCGATCTACGTCAGTTCCGGCCGTCTCGACATCGGCATCACGGGACGCGACCTGCTGCTGGACTCCGGGGCCGACTCCGAGGAAATCCTCCAGCTCGGCTTCGCCCGCTCCACCTTCCGTTACGCCACCAAGCCCGGCACGGCCCACGGCCCGCAGGACTTCGACGGCATGACGATCGCCACCTCCTACGAGGGCATCGTCGCCAAGCACCTCGCCGACGTGGGCGTCAATGCCTCCGTCGTCCACCTCGACGGCGCGGTCGAGACCGCCATCGAGCTGGGGGTCGCCCAGGTCATCGCCGACGTGGTGGAGACCGGCACCAGCCTGCGCAACGCCGGGCTCGAAGTGATCGGCGAGCCGATCATGAAGTCGGAGGCCGTCGTCATCCGCCGTACGGGTGCGCCCCAGGACGACCCCAAGGTGCAGCAGTTCCTGCGCCGCCTGCAGGGCGTCCTGGTCGCCCGCAGTTACGTGATGATGGACTACGACTGCCGCGTGGAGCACCTGGAGCGCGCCGTGGCCCTCACCCCGGGCCTGGAGTCGCCGACCATCTCCCCGCTGCACCACGAGGGCTGGGTCGCCGTCCGCTCCATGGTCGCCGCCAGGGAGGCCCAGCGGATCATGGACGACCTGTACGAGCTCGGCGCCCGCGCCATTCTCACGACGGCCATCCACGCCTGCCGCCTCTGACGGCCGGACGGCCGGCGACCCACCCGGGGAGCCGGCCCCCGGACCCTCTGGATGCCCGACTTCACCGGAAGACAGAAGAACACCATGTCCGCCCCCGCGCCCCGGCCCGAACTCCCCGAACTCCCGGTCACCTTCAGGCCGACCCGTACCCGGGTCGTCCTGCTGACCGTGGGAGTGGCGATGTTCGTCGTCATCACCGTCATCGCGATGAGCCTCGAGCAGCTGAGCCCGGGGGAGCGGAGCAGCTTCATCCTCACCGCACTGCTCTTCTTCGCCGTGCTGGCGCTGCTCAGCCGCCCCAAGGTCGTCGCCGACGACCACGGGGTGACCGTGGTCAATCTCACCCGCACCCGGCGGCTGTCCTGGGCGGAGATCGTCCGCGTCAACCTGCGCGTCGGCGACCCGTGGGTCTTCCTCGACCTCAGCGACGGGACCAGCATGCCGGCCCTCGGCATCCAGCCCGGAATCGCCAAGGAACAGGCCATCCGCGATGCCCGTATGCTCCGTGCGCTCGCCGAGAACCACGGCACCGGTACCGACAACGGCTGAGCCCCCTGCCCCGCAGGGCCACTTCTTGATTACTCTGGAGGTCGGCGGCGCCCCGTGCGCCCCGCCCCGCACCGAGGGTCCTTGAGGCCGGCGGGGCTTTCCTTCGACCCAAGGAGTGACTCCCTCCAGCAATGGACGGATCGTCCGGTAGTACCTGCGCCGCCCCTTCCCAGGAGGCGGCGGCATGACCACCCCCCTGCTGCTCCTCAGTGCGGCATTCCTTCTCATCCTCGCCAACGGATTCTTCGTGGCAGCCGAGTTCGGGCTCGTCACGGTCGAGCGGCCGGACGCCGAGCGCGCCGCCGCCGAGGGCGACCGGCGGGCCCGTACCGTCGTCGACGCCCTGCGCGAGCTCTCCTTCCAGCTCTCCGGCACCCAGCTCGGCATCACCATCACCTCACTGGTCGTCGGCATGCTCGCCGAACCGGCCCTCGCCCAGCTGCTGGCCGGCCCGCTCACCGCGACCGGACTCCCCGGCGGGGCCGTGCCGGGTGTCAGCGTGGTGATCGGGATGCTGATCGCCTCCGCGGTCCAGATGGTGATCGGCGAGCTCGTACCGAAGAACTGGGCGGTCTCCCGGCCGCTCCAGGTCGCCCGGTTCGTCGCAGGCCCCCAGCACCGCTTCGCCAGTGCGCTGCGGCCCGTGATCACCCTCCTGAACACCGCCGCCAACCGGCTGGTACGGCTGCTCGGTGTCGAGCCCACCGACGAGCTGGCCTCCGCCCGCACCCCCGGTGAACTGGTCTCCCTGGCCCGTCACTCCGCCGAGGCCGGCACCCTCGAACAGGACACCGCCGACCTCTTCGTACGGACCCTGTCGCTCGCCGGACTCACCGCGCAGCACGTGATGACCCCGCGCGTGAGGGTCAGCGCCCTGCAGTCGACCGCGACCGCGGCCGACGTCCTCAACCTCACCCGCGCCACCGGCCTCTCCCGCTTCCCGGTCTACCGGGACCGGATCGACGAGGTCGTCGGCATGATCCACCTCAAGGACGCGCTCGCCGTACCCGCACAGGAGCGGCTGCGCACCACGGCCGGACGGATCGCCGTACCGCCTCTCCTCGTACCCGAGACCCTGCCTGTCGAACAACTGCTCCAACGCCTGCGCAACGAGCAGCCGATAGCCGTCGTGGTCGACGAGTACGGCGGCACCGCCGGAGTCGTCACGCTCGAGGACATCATCGAGGAACTCGTCGGCGAGGTCAGGGACGAGCACGACGCGGAAGGCGCCGACCGGCCCGAACTGGTGGCCGCAGCTCCGGAGGACGGCCGTCCCGCCTGGGACGCCGAAGGCAGCTGCCGGGTCCTCACCCTGCGCCGGATAGGTCTCGACGTGCCCGAAGGGCCGTACGAGACGGTGGCCGGGCTGGTCGCCGACCTCCTCGGGCGGATCCCCGCCCCCGGCGATCGGGCCGAACTGCCGGGCTGGCGGATCTCGGTCCGTGAGGTCGGTCACTACCGTGCCGAACAGGTGCGCTTCGTACGCACCGCCGATGAGCCCGAAGCGGTCGACGTGCCGTCGGTGGACCGCGGCGTCCTGGAGGTCGCACGATGAGCATCGTCCAACTGCTCTTCGCCGGGCTCCTCGTGCTGGCGAACGGTTTCTTCGTGGGCGCCGAGTTCGCGCTCGTCTCGGTACGCCGCAGCCAGATCGAGCCCCTCGCGGCGGCCGGCTCCGGCCGGGCCCGCCAGGTGCTGTACGGGCTGGAGAACCTGCCGCAGATGATGGCCGCCGCCCAGTTCGGCATCACCGTCTGTTCACTGACGCTCGGCGCGGTCGCCGAACCGACCGTCGCCCATCTGCTGGAGCCGGTCTTCCACGCGGCGCACCTGCCCGAGGGCCTCGTTCACCCGCTCGGCTACGTGCTGGCACTGGTCTTCGTGGTCTTCCTCCATCTCGTCATCGGCGAAATGGTCCCGAAGAACCTGGCCATGGCGGCGCCGGAGAAGACCGCGCTCTGGCTCAGCCCCGGCCTGGTCGGCTTCGCCCGGCTCTGCCGCCCGGTCACCTCCGCACTGGGCGCCTGCGCCCGGCTGGTGCTCCGGCTCTTCCGTGTCGAGCCCAAGGACGAGGTCGAGGCCGTCTTCACCAGCGAGCAGCTCAACCGGCTCGTCGAGGACTCCGGACAGGCCGGGCTGCTGGAACCCGAGGCGCAGGAACGGCTGGAGGACGCACTGGAGCTGGGCAGCAGGCCCGTCACCGATGTGCTGCTCGACCGGGCCAACCTGGTGACGGTGGACCCGTCGGTCACCCCGCACCGGATCGAGGAACTGACCGTACGGACCGGCTATTCGCGGTTCCCGGTCTGCGCGGAGGGCGGCGGCCCGTTCATGGGCTATCTCCACGTCAAGGACGTCCTCGACCTGGAGGACGGCGAGCGGGCCGTTCCGCAGCACGTGTGGCGCCCGATGGTGACACTGCGGGCCGAACTGCCCCTGGACGATGCGCTGACGGTGATGCGCCGGGCGGCCACCCACCTGGCCCAGGTCGCCGACGCGTCGGGCCGGGTGCTCGGGCTGGTCGCGATGGAGGACGTCCTGGAAATGCTGGTGGGTGAGGTACGCGACCCGGCACACCGGGTCTCGGTACCCCGCCGTACGGTCGAGGTGGCACCGGTGTCCCCGGGCACGGACGAACGTCAGCCCCTGGCGGCACGAGCCTGACGACAAGGCGCGGTCCCCTCGCCGGGCGGGCGCCGCACCCGGGCCCGCCCGGCGGTCGGGGACGAACCGGCCGCCGGGCGGCTCCGGTCCTCCACCCGCGGTCTCCCCCACCGTCACAGCCCCGGCGGCTCCTGCAGCCCCCGGTCCGCCGGCCCCCGGCCGGACAGCACCTCGCCGTAGGCCTGCATCAGATCCGGCAGCCGCAGCGTCGCCAGATCGTCGCGCGTGGGCACGGCCGCGTACCCCGACAGCCGCAGATCCCGGTACGCGCAGCTCTTCTCGTACAGCGTGCGCAGAAACCGGCCGTTGCCCAGCTCGTCGATCCAGCCCTGGTCGACGACATGGCCGCTGATCGAGCGCAGCTCATCCAGGGACTCCTCGTCCCACACGTCGTCGTTGTCGGCGGCCAGTACCTCGCCGATCGCGGTGAGCTCCAGCGGCCGGTAGCTGGGGAAGTCCACCCGGGTGGTGAAGCGGGAGGAGAGCCCGGGGTTGGTGGCCAGCAGCCGGTCCATGCCCTCCGGGTACCCCGCGAGGATGACGACGAGATGGTCCCGGTTGTCCTCGGCCCGCTTCAGAAGCACCTGCAGCGCCTCGTCCCCGTAGGCGTCACCCTTGGTGTAGCCGGAGTTGGAGAGGCTGTACGCCTCGTCGACGAACAGCACCCCGCCGAGCGCCGAGTCGATCAGCTCATTGGCCTTGACCGCTGTCTGGCCGAGGAACTCGCCGACCAGATCGGAGCGCTGGGCCTCGACCAGATGGTCCCCGCCGAGCAGACCCAGCGCGTAGAAGACCCGGCCCAGGATCCGGGCCACCGTGGTCTTCCCGGTTCCGGAGGGGCCCGAGAAGATGAAGTGCCGCTTCGGCGGCTGTACCGGAAGCCCCTGGCCGGCCCGCAGCCGTGCCATGTTCAGCTGCGCGGACAACGCCTTGACCTGGCGTTTGACGGGCTCGAGGCCGACCATTCGCTCCAGTTCCGCCAGCGCCTCGGCGAGCAGCACCGGATCGCTCGGCCCCGCGGGGAACGGCTGCCGGGAGGACTGGCCGGGCACGGCCGTCTTCTCCCGCGCTCCCGTCCCGTCGGCCGGAGGCGGCCCACCGGCGCCCGGGAGGTTCTGCGGTTCGCCCGGCCGAAGCTCCCGGCCGTCCACCAGATCGGTGCCGAGCAGCGAGTCACCGTCCGTCTGCGCTTCAGCGACCGTGCCGTCCACCCCGAACCCGGTCAGCGACACGGCGGCGAGACCGGACACCTCGTCGGTGCCCTCGAGGCCGTCGTAGTCCGCGATGGCGGCAAGCCGTGCGGAGGTGTCCATGAACGCGGGGTCGATCCGCTGGACCGCCCGGTAGAGCGGCAGGGCGGCCGCGCTGCGGCCGGTGCCCTCGTGCGCGCGGGCCAGCCAGTAGCGCAGTTCCTTGCGTTGCGGCTGTTCGCTGCGGCAGCGCATCAGCGCCGTCGAGAGCAGTGGCTCGGCCTGTCCGAACATCTCCAGGCGCACCCGCGCCATGCCGCCGAACAGCCCCGCTTCGATGCCGAGCAGCGGATCGTCGACCAGCTGCTCGGTATTGCGTACGAGCTGTTCCCAGTCCTTGACCAGATAGGACCGGCAGGCGTGCAGGAACCGCACCTGCGGGTCCGTGTCCACCGGTGGCAGTCCGGCCAACGCCCGGTCCAGCTCGGCGACATGCCGCCCGTCCAGCCAGTGCGATGCGTGCGCGAGCAGCAGATCGCGCGGGCTCTCCAGCACCGGTTGCACCCACCAGCCGAGCCAGTACCAGGAGTTGAGTGTGCGTCGATGGCGGGTGCGCTGTTCACCGAACCGGTCGCGGTGCCGGTACATCCGCAGTAATGCGGTCGTCGTGTCGATCCGCAGGGCGTGAAGGCCGAGCCAGGCGTCCGCCATGCCGGGATCCAGCCGCACCGCGGTTCTGAACTCCTCTTCGGCCTGCGGATAGGCGCCCATCGTGTAGGCGTCCACGCCGCGCAGCCAGGCGAGGTCGGCCGGGGCCTGTGCGCCCTGCGTGCCGATGTCCATCAGGTCCCCCACAAGCCGTGCCCCCAGGATGTCCCGCCGCACGACCGCCCGTCGAGGCGCGCTGAACCACTGTGCCGTGGACGGGAATTGACCGCACCGAGAGGCATCGTACCTGCGCAGGGAGTGCGCGACTAAGAGCGCCGCAGGCTGAACGGGAACCGTGACCGAGGGTGAGCGGAAGTGTGTGCACGGTCGTACCCGCCGGGATGTGCGGGCAGAACGAAGCCCCCGGTCACGGGGGAACAACCGGGGGCTTCGTGTCTGCGAGGGCTCCGAAAAGCCGCACATTGAGAACGTAAGACCTGTACGGCCGCCGGGTCAAGCAGAGTCGAGGCACTTCCGGGCTGTTTTCCGACTGCTCAGTATGTCGCTGCGGGAGGTTCACCGTGTGTGACGGAATGGTTCGCTCCTGCTGTCGCCCGGGGTCCCTCCAGCCACTCGTACCCCACCGGCAACTGCCGTACCAGAGCATCCGCGTACGGACGTGAGGGGTCGTCAGCGAAATGCCGCTCCTCGGCCGCGGTCCACCCGTCCCAGAACGCCGAGAGCGCCGGCCCGTCCCGCAGGCGCCCCCGCTCCCAGGCTGCGGCGGGGCCGAGCTCCATCCACCACAGGCGTGCGAGGAACGGGCGCAGCGCCCGGCGGCCGGCCCCCACCCCCTCGATCAGCACCACGGGCGCGGGCTCCAGCGTGCGCGGCGGGCCGAAGCGCCGGGTGGTCCAGTCGTACGGCGCGTAGCGCGCGCTCTCGCCGCGCGACAGCGGTCCGATCACCTGGTCCCGCAACCGGTCCACCCAGGCGAACAGCTCCTCGTGCGTGGCCAGATCGTCCAGGCGCAGCACGGGCGCGTCGCCGAGCGCGGCTGCCAGCCGGGACGCGAGGGTGCTCTTGCCCGACCCCGCGTGACCGTCGACGGCTATCAGCCGCACCGGTCCGCAGGACGGCGGCAGGGTGTGCAGCCGCGAGGCGTGTCGCGCGAGGTCGCTCATACGGGCCAGCCTACGAGGCCGTCCGACGCAACCGCAGGTCACGCCAGTGGACCAGACCAATATTGGTTTCGCGGCAGCACGCGAATCGCTGGCCGAATCCGGCGGCGACCCGCAATAGTTGGCGCATTGTCGTGCACCTGCAGCCCCTTTCCCCTGACAACCGGAGGTCTTGCCCATGAACCGACCGACCTCACGCAGAACCGTGCTGACCGCCGCGCTCGCGGTAGCGGCCGCAGCCACCGGAACGGCCTCGGCCGCCGGATCCGCGGCCGCCGCCGTCCGGCCCGCCGCCCCGGGGCACGCGCCCGCGGCGGCCGCTTCTCTCGTGGACAACCGCTCCTGGAGTACGTACACCGACTGGCGCAGCGGTTCCGGTGACGGGACCCGCGCCGTGGCGGGCCGCCGGCCCGGTCTGGTGATCGCCGCCCCGCGGGGACGTACCGATTACACCGACCCGCACACCGGGAAGACCGCCACCTGGGAGTACGCCACCTGGACCTCGCCCCGGCACCTGTCCGCCGTCCCGGCGACCGAGGTCATCGCGTCCTGGAATGCGCACACGCCGGCCGGCACCTGGATCCAGATCGAGCTGAGCGGCCGTTACTCGGACGCCACCGACACCCCGTGGTACGTGATGGGCCGCTGGGCAGCGGGCGACGGTGACATCCGCCGTACCTCCGTGGACGACCAGACCGACGGCAAGAGCTCCATCTGGACCGACACCTTCTCGGTGGACGACGCGGCGAGCGGGCTGCGGCTGGTCTCGTACCGGCTGCGGCTCACGCTGTACCGCACCCCGGGCAGCGGGCTGACGCCCACCGTGTGGCGGCTCGGCGCGATGGCCTCGGACATCCCCGACCGGTTCACCGTGGAGCCCAGCGTCCCCGGCCTCGCCCGGGAACTGCCCGTGCCTCGCTTCTCGCAGAGCGTGCACGCGGGCCAGTACCCCGAGTACGACAACGGCGGCGAGGCGTGGTGCAGCCCCACCTCCTCGCAGATGATCATCGAGTACTGGGGCCGTAAGCCCAGCGCCGAGGACCTTGCGTGGGTCAATCCGGACATCGCCGACCCGCAGGTCTGCCATGCGGCCCGCTTCACGTACGACTACCAGTACGAGGGCTGCGGCAACTGGCCGTTCAACGCCGCCTACGCCGCGACGTACGACGACATGAGCGCGGTGGTGACCAGGCTGAGCTCGCTGACGGACCTGGAGACCCTGATCCGGGCCGGCATCCCGGCCATAACGTCCCAGTCCTTCCTCAAGGAGGAGCTGACCGGGGCCGGGTACGGCACTTCCGGCCACCTCATGACCGTGATCGGGTTCACCGAGGACGGCGATGTGATCGCCAACGACCCGGCTTCGCCGAACGACGAGGCCGTGCGCCGGGTCTACAAGCGTCACGAGTGGGAGACGATCTGGCTGCGCACCAAGCGCTACAACGCGAGCGGCAATGTGTCGTCCGGCACAGGCGGCGTCTGCTACCTGTACTTCCCGGCGCATCCGACACCCGCCCAGAGGCGGGCTCTGCAGGCCGTCGGCATCTGCTGACGGGGGCCGGGCTCCCGGGGACAGTGACCGACATCATCTACCCCGGGAGCCCGTCCGGCTGGCACTGTGGACGGTCACGGGGGGACGTTCACTGCCGGACGACCGAGCGAGATGCCATGACCGCAACCAGCGCAGCCACCGTCACTGCCCGCCGCCGTGCGCGGACCGGAGGTCCCGAGGACCGGTCCAAGCTGGTGGAGAACATCCTTGGCTGGACGCTCGTCGTCGTCATCGCCATGTTCGTCACCCAGATCGGCCTCATGTGAGACGCATGACGGCCGCGGCAGGGCGGGAAGCCTCCATGGCTCCCCGCCCCGAACGCCCTGCTGCCGCGGTCAGTTGATCGCGTCGATCAGCTCACCGTCGCTGGTGTGGCCGCTCAACTCCCAGAAGCACGTGCCCCCCAGGCCCTGATGGTTCTTGTAGGACATCTTCGTGGCGATGGTGGCCGGGGTGTCGTAGCTCCACCAGTCGGTCCCGCATTGTGCGTACGCCGTGCCCGCCACGGTGCCGTTCGCCGGGCAGCGGTTCCTGAGGACCTTGTAGTCCTCGATGCCCGCCTCGTACGTACCCGGGGCGGCGCCGGTGGCCGTACCGCCCGGCGCGTCCTGCGTCACCGTTCCTAGCCAGTGCGCGTGAGTGAGTCGTGGGACCGACAGCAGCTCACAACCCCCGACCAGCCGCGGCCGTAGAACCCGATCCCCAACAGCAGCTTCGACGCGGGGGCGCCGAGAGCCCTGAGCTCGGTGAGGGCGGCGTCGGTGGTGAAGCCCTCCTTCGGGATGCCGGTGTAGGAGGTCAGCGGGGAGTGAGGAGCCGTGGGGCCCTGCGCGTCCCAAGCGCCGAAGAAGTCGTAGGTCATCCGACCACCTTGCTGCCGGCCGCTGTGGGGGCGGCTTCGGCGGGCGCGTGTGTCGTGGCCGGGCCGGCCGACGCCGGGCCTGCGGCGCCGAGGAGGGCGGCGGCGAGGGCTGCGGTGCAGACGGCTGAGGCGAGCGCCCGGAGCCGGGCGCGGGGACGGTGAAGTCCGGTCTTCGTGGCTCCTCGTGGGGGAGGGGGCTTACGAGTGGGGGGCAGGCGCCGATCTCACGCGAACTTGACATGCACGCGATAAGACCGACCGGTGTGGAACCGTAGATGGACTAGACCAGTTGGGTCAATGGTTCGGACCATTTCGAGGGCAATCCGGGCCCGCTCGGACCTCCGGCCACCTGCCCTGTCACCCCGTGACGGATACCGTCGGATCGTGCATACTCGACCCGCCACAGCCGCTGGCCAGCAGCTCTCGTAATCCGGGGGCACGGCATCGGTTGGGTAGTAGTGCTTGTCCGGGCCCGTGGTCCGGACAATCCCCCGGCGGCGCCGCCCACACCCCGCGCGTGCGACCGCCGCAACGCCCGACAGGGAGGAGAGCGCCGTCATGTCCGACCGTGCCCCGCAGTTGGTGGAGCGTCGACTGCCCACCGAGGAATCCAGGCAGCTCGTCGCGCTCGTCCGCGACATCAGTCAGCGGGAGATCGCACCGAGGGCGGCGGAGGAGGAGGACGCCGGCCGGTTCCCGCGTGAAGTCTTCACCCTGCTCTCCGAGTCCGGGCTGCTCGGTCTGCCGTACGACTCCGCCTACGGCGGCGGAGACCAGCCGTACGAGGTCTACCTCCAGGTCCTCGAAGAGCTCGCGGCCGCCCGGCTCACCGTCGGCCTCGGCGTCAGCGTCCATTCGCTCTCCTGCCACGCCCTCGCCGGATACGGCACCAAGGATCAGCAGGCGGAACACCTGCCTGCGATGCTGGGAGGCGGCCTGCTGGGCGCCTACTGCCTCTCCGAGCCCGCCTCCGGCTCCGACGCGGCATCGCTGAGCACGAAGGCCGTGCGGGACGGCGACGACTGGGTCATCACCGGCACCAAGGCGTGGATCACCCACGGCGGAATCGCCGACTTCTACACGGTGCTGGCGCGTACCGGCGTCGAGGGCGCCCGCGGCATCACGGCCTTCCTGGTCCCCGGTGACGCCGAGGGGCTGAACGCGGCCCTGCCGGAGAAGAAGATGGGCATGAAGGGCTCGCCCACCGCCCAGCTGCACTTCGACGGCGTACGGGTGTCCGACGCGCGCCGGATCGGCGAGGAGGGCCAGGGGTTCGCCATCGCCCTGTCCGCGCTCGACTCCGGGCGCCTCGGTATCGCCGCCTGCGCCATCGGTGTCGCGCAGGCGGCCCTCGACGAGGCCCTCGGCTATGCCACCGGGCGGCGGCAGTTCGGCCGCCCCATCGCCGACTTCCAGGGGCTGCGGTTCATGCTGGCCGACATGGCCACTCAGATCGAGGCGGGCCGGGCGCTCTACCTGGAGGCGGCCAGACTGCGTGACGCGGGCCGGCCGTTCTCCCGGCAGGCCGCCATGGCCAAGCTGTTCTGCACCGACGCGGCCATGCGGGTGACCGTCGACGCCGTGCAGGTCCTCGGCGGCTACGGCTACACCCTCGACTTCCCCGTCGAGCGGCTGATGCGCGAGGCCAAGGTGCTGCAGATCGTCGAGGGCACCAATCAGATCCAGCGCATGGTCATCGCGCGCCACCTCGCGGGTCCCGAGACGCACTGAACCGCAGCGGCCGGTCCGACCACACCGGTGTCGTCATGATCCGGTTCCACTCCTGGTCAAGGCGGCCCGGCAGGGTCCGGCCGGTGGACTCCCAATGGCTCAGCATGGCCCGGTAGATGGGCGGATCGGTCGAGTGCGGCACCGCGCGTGGTGGGGAAGGGGCGGACGCGGGCTGGGGCGCCGGCTGCGAACCGGGCTGCGGAACCGATTTTTCGGGGGCCGGAGCGGCGAGACGACGGCGACCGGGTCCGGCCGTTGAGTGCAGCAGGGTCATGCCCGGCCAACGCCGCAGGGCCGGGCCTGGTCACTGCCGAAGGGATTCGAGCGCCCGTTCGTCAGGGTCCCCCGCCTCGGAGGTCACCTGTCTCGCGGGCGTGCCCGATGCTGCCCGCACCACGCCGGTCCGGCCGTCGTGGTGCAGCGCAGATGCTGTCAGGTGCTGCCGGGGAACTCCCGGCGCAGGAGGGCCGCTTCACGCGGCGTCAGGTCGCGTCAGGCCGCGTTGCGGCGTATCTGCGGGACCCGGAGCGGGCGCGAACCGGCACCGCCGGCGTGCGAGAAGGGCTGCATCCTCCAGTCGAGCCCCTGAGGGAGCGTCAACAGCAGAGCCGTCTCCTGCTCCTGGAGTTCGAGCGACTCGTCGGCGGGACGCGCCTGTGCGGCGTCACGGCCCGTACCGGCGCACACCGTGAGGACGAACGGGTTCCACGGGGTCGGGCACAGCGCGTGCTCCGGCAGCACGTCCTCGTCGGCCAGCAGCGCGATCGGCTGTGCACAGTCCGGGCAGATCACCCGGTACATCTCAAAGGTGTCGTACGCGTCGGGAGCGGCGTCCTCGACGGGTTCGGCAGGCTCCGGTTCGGTACGTCCGGTGAGCTTCAGGCTCTGCATGGAGAATCTCCCCCTCAGGTGGGCCGACAAGGCGCCACGGCCTCGACCACAGCAAGCACTTCCCGTCGCGCATCGGCCGTAACCGCGAGGCTGCCGGCTACCTACCCGTAAACCTGTGGTGTTCGTCACATGGACGGCGCAGGCGCCCTGTTCGGAGCCCCTGCGACTGTGCCTGGAGGGACCCGGGGCCATAGGTTGACCGCATGGAGGAGCTGGACCGTCAGATTGTGGAGTTGCTCGTCAAGGACGGGCGGATGAGCTACACCGACCTGGGCAAGGCCACCGGCCTGTCCACCTCGGCCGTTCATCAGCGTGTCCGTCGGCTGGAGCAGCGCGGAGTGATCCGGGGCTATGCCGCGGTCGTCGACCCCGAGGCCGTGGGGCTGCCCCTCACCGCGTTCATCTCGGTGAAACCGTTCGACCCGAGCGCGCCGGACGACATCGCCGAGCGGCTTGCCGGAGTGCCGGAACTGGAGGCGTGCCACAGCGTCGCCGGCGACGAGAACTACATCCTCAAGGTGCGGGTCGCGACCCCGCTGGAGCTGGAGCACCTGCTCACCCGGATCCGCTCGCTCGCCGGAGTCTCCACCCGCACCACCATCGTCCTGTCCACCCCGTACGAGGCGCGCCCGCCGCAGATCTGAGCCCCGCCCGCGCCCGTCCGAGGGGGGCGCGGACCACGCCGCTCCCGGTACGCGCGAGACTGGTGCCATGACCGAGAGCACCGCCCCCCAGAGCGAACACCGCACCGTGCTGCTGCGCGGTGGAGACGTCCACAGCCCCGCCGACCCCTTCGCCACCGCCATGGTCGTCGAACGCGGCCATGTCGCCTGGGTCGGCTCGGAAGGGGCCGCCGACGCGTTCGCGAGCGGCGTCGACGAAGTGATCGACCTCGAAGGGGCGCTGGTCACCCCGGCGTTCACCGACGCCCACGTCCACACCACGTCGACCGGTCTGGCCCTCACGGGTCTGGACCTCTCGGGCGCCCGCACCCTTGCCGAGGCCCTCGGTCTCGTACGTGCGCACACGGCTGCGCACCCCGCGGGCCGGGTCGTGCTCGGCCACGGCTGGGACGCCACGCGCTGGCCGGAGCAGCGGCCCCCGTCGCGCGGCGAACTCGATGAGGCGGCCGGCGGCCGGCCGGTCTACCTGCCCCGGATCGATGTGCACTCCGCGGTCGTGACCACCGCCCTCCTCGATCTCGTCCCCGGCGTCACCGCACTGCCCGGCTACCACCCGGACGCGCCGCTGACCGGGGCCGCCCACCATGCGGTGCGCTCCGCGGCCCACCACGCGGTCTCGCCGCAGCAGCGCGAGGACGCCCAGCGTGCCGCCCTGGACCGTGCCGCCTCGCTCGGCATCGGCACCGTCCACGAGTGCGGCGGACCGCACATCTCCGACGAGGAGGACTTCACCGGGCTGCTGAAGCTCGCCGCCGGGCGGCCCGGCCCGCGGGTCTTCGGCTACTGGGCCGAGCAGGTCGGCGGCGAGAAGGACGCCCGCCGGATCCGTGAACTCGGCGCGGCCGGCGCCGCCGGGGATCTCTTCGTCGACGGCTCCCTCGGCTCGCACACCGCATGCCTGCACGAGTCGTACGCCGACGGTGCGGCCGGACACACCGGTACCGCCCACCTGGACGCGGTGCAGATCGCCGCGCATGTCGCCGCGTGCACCGAGGCCGGGCTGCAGGCCGGCTTCCACGCCATCGGCGACGCGGCGGTCTCCGCCGTCGTCGCGGGAATCCGGGCCGCCTCCGAAACAGTCGGCCTGGCCCGGGTCCGGGCCGCCCGGCACCGCATCGAGCACGCCGAGATGCTCACCCCCGAGACCATCGCCGCCTTTGCCGAGCTGGGTCTGACCGCCTCCGTCCAGCCCGCCTTCGATGCGGCCTGGGGCGGCGAGGACGGCATGTACGCGCAGCGGCTCGGCGCCGAGCGGGCCCGCACTCTGAACCCGTACGCGGGCCTCCTGCGGGCCGGCGTACCCCTCGCCTTCGGCTCGGACAGCCCGGTGACCCCGCTGGACCCGTGGGGGACCGTACGGGCTGCCGCGTTCCACCGGACGCCCGAGCACCGGATCTCCGTACGGGCGGGCTTCACCGCGCACACCCGGGGCGGCTGGCGGGCCGTCGGCCGCGACGACGCGGGCACACTGGTGCCCGGCGCCCCCGCCGACTATGCGGTCTGGCGCACCGACGAACTCGTGGTCCAGGCCCCGGACGACCGGGTCGCCCGCTGGTCGACGGACCCGAGGTCCGGGACGCCGGGGCTGCCGGACCTCACGCCCGGTACCGAGCTCCCGGTCTGCCTGCGAACCGTGGTGTTCGGGCAAACGGTCTACGTAAGGCCGAACGAGTGACGTCCGGAAATTGCGTACCGCCGATCGTAGGCGTCCTCGATTCCCCACGACCTGCGAATCCTCGCTACTGACCAGGCAAGTTCGGTAAAAGTCGCAGGTCAGACGGGTATTGACAGGAAGCGCCCGTGGGCCGGTAGGTTCGGCCGAGTCCACCACAGGACGTCCGACCGGTTATACCTCCACGCAGTCGTCGAACGCCGCTGGGTCATGGGGTGGTGCGCCGCACCGGCGCACCACCCTTGACAGCCAGGTTCAGCGCCCGCGCCTCGGGGGCGAGGGAAGGTGCGAACCGGACGGCAGGTGTGACCCGGGTGGGGCCCGGACGTTCAGTAGACAACGGCTCTCGGTCGACCCGCAGCCAGCGGGTCCCAGGTCGGCCCGAAGGACACCGGGCCCCGATCCGCAGTTCTGTCCGCGCTTCTGTCCGCACTTCCGTCCTTCTGTCCGGCCCGGCATCCGATCGCCGGCCACCGGGCCGGTCCACGGCCCCGATGTGATCGGTAGGGTGTGCATCTGCGTACGGACGTGAGGGGCAGTAAGTGAACGACGGCGGTCAGAGGCGATACGGCCCGCTCGGCAGAGCCTTGGTGATCATCCCGACCTACAACGAGGCCGAGAACATCAAGCCGATCGTCACCCGGGTGCGCACCGCAGTGCCGGACGCGGACATCCTGGTCGCCGACGACAACAGTCCCGACGGCACCGGCAAGGTCGCCGACGAGCTCGCCGCCGCCGACAGCCAGGTCCAGGTGCTGCACCGGCAGGGCAAGGAAGGGCTCGGAGCCGCATATCTGGCGGGGTTCCGCTGGGGCATCGAACACGGTTACGGCGTCCTCGTCGAGATGGACGCCGACGGCTCCCACCAGCCCGAGGAACTGCCCCGGCTGCTCACCGCGCTCAAGGGCGCCGACCTCGTGCTCGGCTCCCGCTGGGTGCCGGGCGGGCGGGTGGTCAACTGGCCCAAGTCCCGCGAAATGATCTCCCGTGGCGGCAGCACGTACTCCCGGCTGCTGCTCGGGCTGCGGACGCGGGACGTCACCGGTGGCTACCGGGCCTTCCGGGCGCAGACGCTGGAAGGGATCGGCCTCGACGAGGTCGCCTCCCAGGGCTACTGCTTCCAGGTCGACCTGGCGCGGCGCGCGATCGACGCGGGGTACCACGTCGTCGAGGTGCCGATCACCTTCGTGGACCGCGAGATCGGCGACTCCAAGATGAGCCGCGACATCCTCGTCGAGGCGCTGTGGCGGGTCACGGCGTGGGGCGTCACCGCCCGCGCGAACCGGGTCCTGGGCCGCAAACCCTCCTGAACGTCCTCACATCCCGCTTATCCCGTTCGGACGTACGTCCAGGCACACTGGGGACCATGACGACCGGCACACCGCCCCCGACCGCCCCGCGTCGGCGCTCGCGCGCCCGCACCTTCATCCCCCTCGCCGTCGCCGCCTGGGCGGTGCTGGAGATCTGGCTGCTGACCGTGGTGGCCGATGTGGCGAGCGGGTTCACCGTGCTGCTGCTTCTGGCCGGGGGCGTCGTGCTCGGCGCCGTGGTGATGAAGGCGGCCGGCCGCCGCGCCTTCCGCAACCTCACCGAGACGCTCCAGCAGATGCCGGGGCAGCCGGGCGCCGCAGCCGCGTCGCCGGCCGCCCCTGCGGGCAGCACGGGCGGCAAGGGCAATGGGTTCCTGATGCTCGGCGGGCTGCTGATCATGATCCCGGGGCTGATCTCGGACGTGGCGGGACTTCTGCTGCTGGTGCCACCGGTGCGGAAGGCGCTCGGCAGGTTCGCGGAGAAGACCCTTGATGCCCGGATGCGCGCGGCGACGCCGGGGAGCCTCTCGGACGCCTTCCAGCAGGCCCGGATCCACCGTCCGGACGGAAAGGTCGTCCAGGGCGAGGTCATTCGCGAGAAGAGCCCCGGCCGGGACGAAACCCCCCGCCCGCCGCTGACTCCCTGACCTCGGTCGGGTCGTGCGCATCCCTCGTGCTCGGGCGGCGTCGAGCCCGGAAATGAGCCGGCCCGGCCCCAAAACGAGGCCGTCCGGCGATCGAGGACATCTCTGACGCACGCGCGGTGTCCCCGCGCTCCTGCTCCCGATCTGCTCCCGCCCCTCGCCGCATCCGCCCACGGGCCGTCCGGTGCTCGGGGACGGAGAGCGGGCCGCCGGACGCCAGGGCATCCCGCGCAGATCGAAGCTTTGGGGCAGATCGAAGCCGCGGGCCGTGGCACACACATGGTGTGCCGCGGCCCGCGGCTTCGGTCTCGGTGCGGTGTTACGCGGTCAGGCAGACTTCCTGCTGTCCCGCGGGTGCACGGCGATGTTCATGGCTCCGGAGCGCAGAACCGCCAGCCTTTCGGCCAGCACCTCCTCCAGCTCCTCGCGTGTGCGCCGCTCCATGAGCATGTCCCAGTGCGTACGCGCAGGCTTGCCCTTCTTCTCCTCGGGGCCATCCCCGTCCACCAGGAGTGCCATGGCGCCGCACGCCTTGCACTCCCACTCCGGCGGAATTTCCGCCTCTACCGAGAACGGCATCTCAAAACGATGTCCGTTCTGGCATGCGTACTCCACCGCCTGGCGCGGGGCCAGATCGATGCCGCGGTCCGTCTCGTAGCTGGTAACCACGAGTCGCGTGCCGCGGAGAGCTCGCTCACTCATGAATCGTGCCTCCCGGGCTTGTCGCCCACAGGACAGGTGTCGCTGTCGTCGTCATCCGGTCAACGTCCGGTCGGCGGTAAAGATTCCCGTTGCCGGTCATGCGTCGCCCGTCGTGCCGCTGCTTTTTCAGGGTTGGGGTACCCACCAATGCCCGGTTTGTCACATCTGGTAGAAGTTGTCACCCAACGGTTTGGCTTCTTCCACTCGCAGTAACGGTCCTCCGGGCAGGCCAAAGGCGTACACTACCGGCCTTTCACTTCAACGTCTAAATCCGCTCCGGAACGGGATTCCCTGCCGCCGCGACGGCCTGCCGTACGGGCACCCTCGCGAGCAGTACCGAACCGACCACGAAGAAGATCACCAACGAGATGATCGCATCCCGATAGCTTCCGGTCAGCTGATACGCGAGACCGAACACCAGTGGCCCCAGCCAACTCAGTCCGCGGTCGCTCATCTCGTACGCGGAGAAGTACTCCGCCTCCTTGCCGCGCGGCACCAGATGCGAGAACAACGAGCGCGACAGCGCCTGGCTGCCACCGAGCACCAGCCCGATCGCCGAGGCCAGTACGTAGAAGAAGACCGGGGCGTCCGAGGGCAGGAAGTAGCCGGCGACGAGGATGAGGGTCCAGACGACGAGCGAGGCCAGGATCGTGCGCTTCGCGCCGTACGCCCGCGCCAGACGGCCCATCCCCAGTGCCCCCGCCACCGCGAGCACCTGCACCAGCAGCACGGCGGTGATCAGCGTCGTCTGGTCGAGGCCGAGCTCCTCGGAGCCGTACACCGAGGCCTGCGAGATCACCGTCTGGATGCCGTCGTTGTAGACGAGGTAGGCCAGCAGGAAGGAGAGCGTGAGCGGGTGCCGGCGCATGTCGCGCAGCGTGGCGCGCAACTGCCGCCAGCCGGAGCCGACCGCACCCTCGCCGCCGGACGCCACCCGCCGGTCGCGCAGCCGCCGCAGCGGGACGAGGGTGAAGGCGCCCCACCAGACCCCCGCCGAGGCGAGACAGATCCGTACCGCGTCGGACTCGGAGAGGCCGAACGAGTCGTGGCCCGTGTAGAGGACCAGATTGAGGACGAGGACGAGCGCCCCCGACGTATAGCCGAAGGCCCAGCCGCGCGAGGAGACCGCGTCGCGTTCGTCGGGCCCGGCGATCTGCGGCAGGAACGCGTTGTAGAGCACCATCGACACCGAGATCGACGCGTTCGCCACGATCAGCAGGAACGCGCCCAGCAGATAGCGGTGGCCGTCCAGGAAGAACATTCCGGTCGTCGCGGCCGCGCCCGTGTACGCGGCGGCCGCGAGCAGTGGCTTCTTGCGGCCCGTACGGTCGGCGGCGGCGCCCACGATCGGCATCATCACCACCGCCACCACGACGGACACCGAGACCGCGTAGGCGAAGAGCGAACCGGCGCGCACCGGTATGCCGAACGGGTGCACGAAACCGTCGGCGTCCGCGGCGGCCTTGGCCACCGACGTCAGATACGGCCCGAGGAACACCGTGAGGACGCTGGTCGAGTAGACCGAACACGCGAAGTCGTAGAAGTACCAGCCGCGTTGTTCGCGTCTGCGGCCCTCGGCGTCGGCGCCCTCGGTGGGGCGTTCCGGCGTCGGCTCAGCGGTGTCTGCGGTTTCGGCGCTCAACCCGCACCCCCTCGTGTTCCCGTGGGAACGCCGCCGGGCCGGCGTCAGGCCCAGGCCCCCCGCTCGCTCAGCACCGTACGCAGCGTCTCGATGTGATCGGTCATGATGCCATCCACACCGAGATCGAGGAGAGCTGCCATCCGCTCCGGTTCGTTCACCGTCCAGACATGGACCTGGAGCCCGCGCGCGTGGGCCTCCCGGACGAAGCGCCGGTCGACCACCCTGACCCCGTTCTGGCTCTCCGGGACCTGCGCGCACACCGCTCCGGCGCGCAGCGCGGCCGGTATGCCGTACGAGCGCAGACGCAGGCCGAGGACGCCGCGGGCGCCGTACGAGGTGGCGAGCCGCGGGCCCGCGAGGCGGTGCGCCCTGGCCACCCGGGTCTCCGAGAACGAGCCGACGCACACCCGGTCCCAGGCGTCCGTCCGGCGGATCAGATCGATCAGCGGGACCAGGGCCGACTCGGCCTTGATGTCCACGTTCCAGCGGGCGTCGGGGAATTCCTCCAGCAACTCCTCGAACAGCGGCAGCGGTTCGCGGCCCGCCACCCGGGCCTGCCGTACCTCGCTCCACGGCAGGTCGGCTATCCGGCCCCGGGCGTCCGTCACCCGGTCCAGGGTGGTGTCGTGGAAGGCGACCAGGCGGCCGTCCGACGTGGTGTGCACATCGGTCTCGAAGTACCGGTAGCCGGCATCCGCGGCCCGGCGGAAGGCGGCCGTCGTGTTCTCGATCCCGTCCGCCGCTCCGCCGCGGTGGGCGAACGGGATCGTCGCGGGATGGTCCAGATAGGGGTGGCGTAGGGAGGTCACTGCGGAAGTATGGCCTCCTCCGGTGACGGCGCGGTGACGGCGGTGGTGCCGGGCTCCGGCGCGGGGGCGACGGTCCCGTCGGCGGGATCTGCCCCGGGGACCGCGAAGACGCGCAGGAAGAGCTGGGCGAGCGGGCCGATGCTCACAGCGTAGAGGACCGTGCCCACGCCCAGGGAGCCGCCGAGCAGGAATCCGGTCGCCACCACCGCCACCTCGATCGCCGTGCGGACCAGGCGGATGGAGCGGCCGGTGCGCCGGTGCAGACCGGTCATCAGTCCGTCGCGCGGCCCGGGGCCGAACCGCGCCGCGATGTACAGCCCCGTCGCGACACCGTTGAGCACGATGCCCGCGGCCATCACCGCGATTCGCGCGGCGAGGCCGTGCACCTCGGGGACGAGAGCGAGCGTGCCGTCCATGGCGAGACCGATGGCGAAGACGTTGGAGACCGTCCCGAGGCCGGGGCGCTGCCTCATCGGGATCCACAGCAGCAGGACCGCCGCGCCGACGATGATCGCGACGACTCCGATGGAGAGCCCGGTGCGCTCGGCGAGCCCCTGGTGCAGCACCCCCCAGGGCTCGAGGCCGAGCCCGGCGCGGACGAGAAGGGCCGAACTCACTCCGTACAGGGCCAGGCCGACGTAGAGCTGGACCAGCCGCCGTGTGAGGTGCGGCCGGCGGCGCGGGACAGCGGTGTGGGACAAGACGTCCTCCCTGGTGTGGTGGCAGTGGACCGATGCATGACACTCTGGGGCGGTGGATTGGCTACCAACCATGGCCAATCCCGGGAAGGTGGACTGATTTACATGGCGCAGTGGACTTCGGCGGTCGGTGCCGCGCAGCTCGCCCGTCAACTCCAGGCCCAGCAGCAGAAGCCGATGGGCCCGGGCGCCCGCAGGCCGCCCGCCTATCGCGCCCTCGCCGACGGCATCCGGCTGCTCGTCCTCGAAGGCCGGGTTCCGGTCGCCGCCCGGCTTCCCGCCGAACGTGAACTGGCGCTCGCCCTCTCCGTCAGCCGCACCACCGTCGCCGCCGCCTACGAGGCCATGCGGGCCGAGGGGTTCCTGGAGTCCCGGCGCGGGGCCGGCAGCTGGACCGCGGTCCCGGCGGGCAACCCCCTGCCCGCACGCGGTCTGGAACCGCTGCCCCCGGAATCGCTCGGTTCGATGATCGACCTGGGCTGCGCCTCGCTGCCCGCGCCCGAACCCTGGCTGACCCGCGCCGTCCAGGGGGCCCTGGAGGAGCTGCCGCCGTACGCGCACACCCACGGCGACTACCCGGCGGGGCTGCCCGCGCTGCGGCAGATGATCGCCGACCGCTACACCGAGCGCGGCATTCCCACCATGCCGGAACAGATCATGGTCACCACCGGCGCCATGGGCGCGATCGACGCCATCTGCCATCTCTTCGCGGGGCGCGGCGAGCGGATCGCGGTGGAGTCCCCCTCGTACGCCAACATCCTGCAGCTGATGCGGGAGGCGGGCGCCCGGCTGGTGCCGGTGGCGATGGAGGAGGGGATCGGCGGCTGGGACATGAACCGCTGGCGGCACGTGCTGCGGGACGCCGCTCCTCGGCTCGCGTACGTCGTGGCGGACTTCCACAACCCCACCGGTGCGCTGGCGGACGAGAACCAGCGCCGTGCGCTGGTGGACGCGGCCCGCTCCGCCGGGACGGTCCTGGTCGTCGACGAGACCATGAACGAACTCCACCTGGACGACGACGTCGAGATGCCGCGCCGGGTCTGTGCCTTCGACCCGGCAGGCAGCACCGTGCTCACCGTGGGCTCGGCCAGCAAGGCCTTCTGGGCCGGCATGCGGATCGGCTGGGTGCGGGCCGCGCCGGATGTGATCCGCAGCCTGGTGTCCGCCCGGGCCTACGCCGACATGGGCACGCCGGTGCTGGAGCAGCTCGCGATCAACTGGCTGATGCGGACCGGAGGCTGGGAGGAAGCGGTGGAGATCCGCCGCGGCCAGGCGCGGGAGAACCGGGACGCGCTCGTCGCGGCGGTCCGGCGGGAACTGCCGGAGTGGGAGTTCCAGGTGCCGCAGGGCGGGCTGACGCTCTGGGTGCGTACCGGCGGACTCTCGGGGTCGAGGCTGGCCGTGGCGGGTGAGCGGGTGGGGGTGCGGGTGCCGTCCGGCCCGCGGTTCGGCGTCGACGGCGCCTTCGAGGGGTACGTACGGCTGCCGTTCACGGTCGGCGGGCCGGTGGCGGACGAGGCGGCGGTGCGGCTCGCGGCGGCGGCGCAGCTGGTCGGATCGGGGGCCGGCGCGGGGGCGGAGGCGCCGCGGACGTTCGTGGCCTGATCGCCGGACAGGGCCGGAGCCGGCAGGGCGACGGGTGGCGGACCGCGCGATCCGCCCCCGCCGCCCCGCGCACCTACTCGCTGAGCGTCAACTGCTCGGCCGTCAGGACGTTCTGCGCGGTCAGGGCGTTCTCCGGGGTCGACGGGTCCGGGATCGCCGCGTCCGCAGCGGTCGGATCGGGCACGTCCGCCTCGGCCGCCGTCTCCCGCGCGGGCAGCAGATCGAGCACGGCCTGCCGGTGCGCCTCGCTCGTCGCGTCGTCGTACGGGTCCGGGGTGGCCGGCACCTGGAGCCGCAGAACCGGACCGGTGCCGAGCCGTGCGTACCCACGGCCGAGCGGGACGTCCGGCGTCGGTGTGGTGTGCGGTTCGAGGCCGAGCACGGACTCGATCTGCCCGCGTGAGCAGGAGCCGAGGGCGACCCGGGCGCGGGTGTGCGTCCGCAGGGTCTCGCCGAGTGTGTCCAGGCTGTCGAACTGGTCGGCCGTCACCACGGTGACATTGGCCGCCCTGCCGTGCCGCAGCGGCACCTGAAGCAGCTCCTGCGGGTCGGGCCGCCCGTCGACGGCCGCGAGATGACCGAGGACACTGGGCCGGTCCAGCAGGATCCAGAGCGGGCGCCTGATGTCCTCGGGCGCGGGGTGCCCGGCCTGCCGGGCCCGGTTGGCGGCGATCAGCCGCCGCTCCGTCTCGTGGGCCGCCCACTCCAGTGTGGCCAGCGCACCGGCCAGTGCGCACTCGACGGCCATCACCCCGGTGCGCCCGGTCAGGCAGGCGTACTCACCGGTTCCGCTGCCTTCGATGATGACGATGTCACCGTGCTGGAGCGCCTGCACCGCGATGGAGCGCATCAGCGTGGTCGTGCCGCTGCCCGGCTGTCCCACGATCAGCAGATGCGGTTCCGTGGACCGGGCGCCGGTCCGCCAGACGACCGGGGGTGCGTCCCGGGTCTTCTCTCCGTCGGCCACCGGCACGGTGCGCTGTACCGCGTCGCCGTCGGTGAAGCCCAGCACGGTCTCTCCGGGGGCGGTGACGAAGCGCTGTGCGGCGATCGAGGTGGGCAGCGGGTCGAGCACGTTCATCACGAGCTGATTGCCCTCCTCGTCCCAGGCGAAGTGGTACTCGCGGCCGCGGCCCGACTTGGCGTGCAGCAGCTGCTCGATCCGGGTACGGGAGGCTGCTTCGCCGTCCGTGAAGTACGCGGGGTAGGCGACCCGGAGCCGGGTCACGCGCCCGTCCGCGTCGAACGCATAACCGCTGAAGGCCTTCTTCCATTCGCCGCCGTGGGCGAACAGCGGGCTGGGGTCGTCGGCCACCGAGAAGTACGGCACGAGCGCCTCGTACAGGGCCTGCAGCCGCCCCGTCTCGGCCTTGTCCGGGCCGGTCCTCACCGGCGGGCGACGGCGGCCCTTCCAGGCGGCGACGCCCATCACCGCGACCAGGGCGAGCAGAGGCCCGTAGGGGATGAGCGCCACCACGAATACGCAGACCGCGACAAGGAACAGCACGGGACTGCGCCGCTCCTTGGGCGTCGCGGCCCACTTCCGCCGTCCTGCGCCGACCAGCAGCCGCAGCCCACGCGCGACCGTGAACAGCGGGTGGAGGACGTCGGTGGCGTTGTCGGCGGCCGTGCGCGCGAGCTCGCGACCGCGAGTGATCGAAGCGCTGCCGCTGCTCAGAATGCGGGGGAGTGGTCGCCGGGCCACGTCGGTCTCCTGAGGTGGGGTGGGAGCGGTCGCGGAGGATCAGAACTTGATCCCGCCCAGCAGGCCGGCCAGGCTCGCGCCGCCCGCGGTGATGCTCGGTGCGATGGCGGTGCCTGCCAGATAGAAGCCGAACAGGGCGGTGACGAGGGCGTGCGAGCCCTTCAGACCGTCCTTCCTGAAGAACAGGAAGACGATGATGCCGAGGATGACGACGCCTGACATGGAAAGGTTCATGAGTGGTTCTCCTGTTTGGGGGGACAGTCACCATGAGTCCTTCCAGGCTCACAAAAAGTATCTATACGATAAAAGCTGCAATCGGGTGAAACTGCGATATTTTCACTGGAACGGCCGACCGGGGACGTCTCTCGGGCGGAATATCGGCACGGTGCACCACTCCTCGCTCACTGGGCGTGATCGTTTGCCGCGGCCGGACCGGGGCATGTGCGCTGCGTGGCAGTACCCTGTCGGTTCACTCGTACGGCCCCACGACGTACCACCCACCTGGCCGGCGGCAACAGAACCTGTTATTTGGAAGGCGGTCCGTCCGATGAGCGAAGTCCCGGATCCCGAGGTCGTGGAGCTGGCGACCAAGGTCTTCGACCTGGCGCGCCGCGGCGAGACCGAGACGCTCGCCGCGTACGTGGACGCCGGTGTGCCCGCGAACCTGACCAACGACCGGGGCGATTCGCTGCTGATGCTCGCCGCCTATCACGGGCACGCCCAGGCGGTCACCGCCCTCGTCGGCCGTGGCGCCGACCCGGACCGGGCCAACGACCGCGGGCAGACACCGCTCGCCGGAGCCGTCTTCAAGGGGGAGGGCGCGGTGATCGAGGCACTGCTCGCCGCAGGCGCCGACCCGGCGGCCGGAACGCCGTCCGCGCTGGACACCGCACGCATGTTCGGCAAGGCCGACCTGCTGGAACTCTTCGGCTCCCGCTGAGCGGGTTCGCGGTAAATGTGGTCGCGGTGACGAAATGGCTGGGTCATCATGACGTCGCGGGCCCGATCCGGGCCACCGACGAGAGGCAGAGGAAGATGGTCTACACCAAGCAGAAGACGGCGGTCGGCCGATCATGTTGCTGCGCGGCGTAGTGCCCCCCGGCACTTGGAACTGCACAGTCCCGGTTGCGTCGACAGCTTGATGTGAGGCTTTTCCCATGTTCGATCCGTTCATAGCGCCGAGCGGCACCCTGCTCGGCCTGCTGCAGAGGGGCCGCGGCGACGGCACGCTCCACGCGCTCGCCGCCCCGCGCGCCGAGGCCCTCGCGGCCCTCAACCACTGCGTCCTGAGCGATCCGCGGCACGACTGGCAGGTCGAGAACCGCTCCCTCTACTACGCACGCCTGTACCTCGACCTCGACGGCGGCATCGAGGAGATCGAGCGGCACCTGAGCGATCCCGACGACCACGTCGACACGGACGACTCACGGACCGGCCTGGCCCTCGCGGTCCTCGGCCACCTCGCCTCGTACGGTCGCGGCGACGCCCTGGCCCTGCTGCGGCGGTACGCGGCGACCGGCGCCAACTGGGCGTGGGCCCTCGACGAACTGGCCCTGCGCGACGACGACGCCGGACTCCGTGCCCTCGCCGTGCCCGTACTGGCGCGATTCCCGGCCACCGAAGAGGGCGCGGCCGAGCTCGCGGCCGCCGTGCGGGACGCATTCGAGCCCCGGCCCTGGCGGCTGTGGGCGGACGATCCGCGCGAAGCGGTCGGCGCCAGGGTCAGGTCAGCCTCGGAACAGGGCTCGTTCGACCGCTGGCAGCGGCAGATGCGGCCCGGCGGCCCACGACCCGGCTGGAGCGTCCAGGCCGTCTTCGACTGGGCCCAGCAGGGGCTGGACCGCGGCAGCCTGCTGCACGTGCCGGCTGCCCGCTGTCTCACGGCCGTCGCCGGTCCCGAGGACCGGCCGGTGATCATCGAGGCGGCCCGCAGCGGCCCGGAGGGCGCCCGTTGCGCCGCCCTGCACTATCTGTCCGAGGCCAGGGACCCGGCCGTGCTCGACCTGATCGAGGCCGCCGCTGCCGGCCCGTCGCGCACCGTCGCCGATGCGGCCGTCGCCGCCTTCGAGCGGATGTGCGGCGACGCGGCGGTGGACCGGGCCCGGCGCTGGGCCCGGCGGCCGGACACGCTCGGCGCCGCCGCCGCCGGAGTGCTCGCCTGCCGGGGCGGAGCCCAGGACGCCTCCCTCGTCCTCGCCGCCCTGCGCGACGCCGTACGCGGCGAAGGGCCGGACGCACCGCGCCTGTGGACCCTGGTCGACGGCGCCGGCCGGCTGGGCATCGTCTGCGCCGCCCCCGTCCTGCGCCACATCTACCGGGAGACGTCCTCCTCCCAGCTGCGCGGCCGGGCGGCCCGCGCACTCGCCGCCACCGACCCCTCCTTCGCCACCGGCTTCGCCGTCGAATGCCTGTGGGACTGCGAGGAGACCACGCGGGAGGTCGCCGCGCTCCACGCGGAGACCGGTGACATCAGGGTGGCCGAACGGCTGCGCCGACTGGCCGCCGACCCGGCCGAGGAGGCCGAGGTACAGACCGCCGTACGCAGCAGGATCGGCCCCGACACCCCCGGCGCCTGACCCGCGGCACGCACGGCAGGGCGCAGCGCTTCGGGGGAGCGCGGCCCACCGGGCCACGGAACGTCCAACGCTCATGGGACGTTCCCCGGGTGGAAAGATCCAAGTCGGCCCCGTCACGTCCGGCGCGACGACAACACGGGTATGCGTGTCGTCATCGTCACCGAATCCTTCCCGCCCGATGTGAACGGCGTGGCCCACTGCACCCTGCAGACCGCCCGGCACCTTGCCGCGCGTGGCCATGAGCCGCTCGTCATCGCCCCGGCCACGGCCGGTGCGCCGACCACCTTCCGGTCCTCCGGTGTGCCGGGGACCGCGCCCGCCGGCGGCGACCTCGCGGGCCCTCCGGCCTCCGCGGCCCCCCACCCGGATGCCACCGGCACCCCCGACCTCTTCGCATCGGACGCGCCCTGCCCCGTGGTGCGCGTCCCTTCCCTGCCCCTGCCCGGTTACTCGCAGGTCCGGGTGGCACTTCCGAGCCGCCGGCTGACGGCCGCCCTCGTCGCCCACCGGGCCGAACTCGTCCATCTCGCCGGACCGTTCGTGCTCGGCGTACGCGGCATGGCGGCAGCCGCCCGGCTCGGGCTGCCGGCCGTGGCCGTCTACCAGACCGATCTGGCCGGTTACGCCCGTACCTACCTCGGAGCCGGTGAGAACACGGCCTGGCGCCGGATGCGCGCCGTGCACGGCGCCGCCGACCGCACCCTCGCGCCCTCCACCGCGGCCATCCGTGACCTCACCGCCCACGGGGTGGAGCGGGTGCGGCTGTGGCCGCGCGGCGTCGACACCGTACGGTTCCGGCCGGGCCTGCGTGACGAGGCGCTGCGCCACCGTCTCGCCCCCGGCGGCGAGAAGATCGTCGGTTACGTCGGCAGGCTCGCCCCGGAGAAGCACGTCGAACTCCTCGCCGGTGCCGGCCGGTTGCCCGGTGTGCGTATCGTGGTCGTCGGGGACGGTCCCAGCGCCACCTCGCTGCGCGCGGCCCTGCCCGGCGCCGTCTTCCTCGGCCGCAGGACCGGGGACGACCTGGCCCGGCTGTTCGCCTCGCTCGACATGTTCGTGCACACCGGCCCGTACGAGACGTTCTGCCAGACGGTCCAGGAGGCCATGGCCTCCGGTGTGCCCGTGATCGCCCCGGCGGCGGGCGGGCCGCTCGACCTCGTCGACCACGGGCGGACCGGACTGCTGGTGGCGCCGCACGACGCCGACGCGGTACGGGCGGCCGTCGGCGCGCTCGCCGTGGACCCCACGCGGGCGTCGGCCTACGGGCGGGCAGGAAGGGCCACGGTCGAGGGCCGGACCTGGGAAGCCGTCGGCGATCAACTGCTGGACCACTACGACGAGGTGCTGCGCGGCCGGACGGCGGTGGCCGCATGACCGGGCACGAGCGGGGAACGGTCATCGTCCGCCTGGCGAACTTCGTCACCCCGTCCTCCGGCGGACTGCGCACCGCCTTGGACGAACTCGGCCGGGGCTATCTCGCGGCCGGGCACGAGCCGGTGCTCGTCGTGCCCGGCGACAGCGCGAGCGATGTACGGACCGCGCAGGGCAGGGTGATCACCCTCCCCGGACCGGTGCTCCCCGGCAGCGGCGGCTATCGCCTCCTGACGGTCCGCCGCAGGCTCCGCCACCTCCTGGAAACGCTGCGGCCCGACCGCCTGGAGGTCTCCGACCGCACGACCTTGCGCTGGACCGGCGAATGGGCCCGCCGCGCCCGGGTGCCCGCCGTGATGGTCTCCCACGAGACGGCGGACGGGGTGCTGCGCACCTGGGGCGTTCCGGCGGTCGCGGCCGGGCGGGCCGCCGACCGGCTCAACACCCTCAGCGCACACGCCTACACGCGGATCGTGTGCACGACGGAGTGGTCGGAGCGCGAGTTCATACGCATCGGCGCACGCAATGTGGTCCGCGCCCCGCTCGGCGTCGACCTGCGCCGCTGCCGCCCCGGCCGGCGCAGTACGGCCCTGCGTGCCCGGCATGTCCGCGGCCGGTCCGTGCTGCTTCTGCTGTGCTCCCGGCTCTCGGTGGAGAAACGGCCCGGCAGGGCCCTGGACGCGCTCGCCGTCCTCAACGGCCAGGGTGTGCGTGCGACGCTGGTGGTCGCCGGTGACGGGCCGCTGCGCGCGGGGCTGGAGAGCCGGGCGCGGGCGGAGCGGCTGCCGGTCGAGTTCCTGGGGCATGTGCGGGACCGGGAGCGGGTGGCGGATCTGCAGGCCGCGGCCGACATCTGCCTGGCTCCCGGCCCTGCCGAGACGTTCGGCCTCTCGGCCCTGGAAGCACTGGCCTGCGGCACTCCGGTGGTGGCGAGCGCGAGCTCCGCGCTGCCCGAGGTGATCGGCGAAGCGGGAGTGGCCGCTGCGGACAGCGGCGAGGCATTCGCCGCGGCCGTGCAGGAGTTGCTGGCGCGTCCGGAAGCGGGGCGGCGCGCGGCGGCGAGACAACGCGCCGAACTCTTCGGCTGGGACCGCTCGGTGGCGGCGTTCCTGGCCGCCCACGAGGTGCCGGACCGGGGCGGGATACCGGGGGTGCGGGCATGACGGGGGTGGAGGTGCGGAGGGAGGGTGTGGCGGGGCCGGCGGTTCCCGAGGTGGATGCGGTGGGGGAGGGCGTCGGGCGGGCCGGTGCCGCGAGGTCGCGGCCGGGTGCTTGCGCACCGCTCGTGTCACGCGCATCATCCGCACCGCCGGCGCCGAAGGGACGTCCGGTGCCGCTCGCACGGACCACGCCGCCTCCAGCGGGCACTCCGTCCGCACCACCGGGGCGGCCCGTCGCCGTCCGTCCGCCGATCCGCTTCGCCGCACTCGGGGACTCGTTCACCGAAGGAATCGGCGATCCCGTCCCCGGTGGCCGGCGCGGCTGGGCCGCGCTGCTCGCGGAGGGGATCGGTGACGGCCGCCGGGGCGTCGAGTTCCGGAATTTCGCCGTCAGCGGCTCGCTCGCCGGCGATGTCCGCGACGAGCAGGCCCCGGCTGCCGCCGCATTCCGGCCCGACCTCGCGTCCGTCGTCGTCGGCGTCAACGACACGCTGCGCCGGTCGTTCGACATCCGGCTCCTCGCCCGGCGGCTCGACGAGGCCTGCGCGCTCCTGACGGAGGGCGGAGCCGTGCTGCTGACGGCCTGTCTGCCCGACCCCGGCGCCGTACTCGGGCTGCCTGCTCCGCTCGGCCGCCCGCTGGCCCGGCGGCAGCGGGCGGTGAACTCCGTCGTCCACGCGCTGTCCGCACGCTACGACGCCGTCCATCTGCACGCCTCGGACGGGGCATGGATCCGGGACCGTTCGCTGTGGAGTGCCGACCGGCTCCATCCGGCCGAGCGCGGCCATCGCACCGTCGCAGCCGGCTTCCACGCGTTGCTCGCCGCCCACGGCGCCCCGCCCCGGCGCGAGCCGGAGCAGCCGCCGCCGAGCCGCGCCGACTCGCTGCTCTGGCTGGCCACGGCCGGCACCGGATGGCTGGTGCGCCGGAGCACCGATCTGCTGCCGCAACTGCTGTGCCTGGCAGGAGCGGAGGTGCGCCACTGGGCGCGCGGCACGACCGGACAGCTGGACCGGCGGGCCGACCTGGCGCTGCAGAGCGCGCTCGCCACCGTCACGTTCCCGACGCTGCCCGCCGAGCCGTCCACCCCGGCGTCCGTACGGCACGTCAGTATGGAGGGGTGACTGGACGCTGGGAGTTCTGGATCGACCGTGGGGGCACGTTCACCGACGTGGTGGGCCGCGATCCGGACGGTCGCCTGGTCACCCGCAAGCTTCTCTCGCACGACCCGGACCGCTACCGGGACGCCGCCGTGGCCGGGATCCGCCTGCTGCTGGGGCTCGGCCCCACCGACCCGGTGCCCGCCGACCGTGTCCGCAGTGTGAAGATGGGTACGACCGTCGCCACCAACGCGCTGCTGGAGCGGCGCGGCGAGCCGACCGTCCTGGTCATCACCGAGGGATTCCGGGACGCCCTGCGCATTGCGTACCAGAACAGGCCGCGCCTCTTCGACCGCCGCATCCTGCTGCCGGAGTCCGTGTACGACCGGGTGATCGAGGTCCCGGAGCGGATCGATGCGCACGGCGGGACCGTCGCGCCCCTCGACCTGGCAGCGACGGCGGAGCAGTTGAGAGCGGCGTGGGCCGACGGATTCCGCAGCGCGGCGGTCGTCCTGATGCACGGCTACCGGCACCCCGCACACGAGACGGCGGTCGCCGCCGCGGCCCGTGAGGCCGGTTTCACCCAGGTCAGCTGCTCCCATGAGGTCAGCCCGCTGATCAAGCTCGTGCCGCGCGGCGACACCACGGTCGTCGACGCCTACCTGTCGCCGATCCTGCGCCGGTACGTCGACGAGGTCGCCGGTGAACTGGACGCCATCCGGCTGATGTTCATGCAGTCCAACGGCGGACTGCGCGAGGCTGCGCACTTCCGCGGCAAGGACGCCGTGCTCTCCGGCCCGGCGGGCGGTGTCGTCGGCATGGCCCGTACGTCGGAACAGGCGGGTTTCGACCGCGTCATCGGCTTCGACATGGGCGGTACGTCCACCGATGTGTCGCACTACGCGGGCGAGTTCGAGCGTGAGCTCGGCACCCAGGTGGCCGGGGTGCGGATGCGCGCCCCCATGATGAACATCCACACCGTCGCGGCAGGCGGCGGCTCCGTCCTGCACTTCGACGGCCGGCGCTACCGGGTGGGACCGGACTCCGCGGGCGCGGTCCCCGGCCCGGCCTGCTACCGCCGCGGCGGGCCGCTCACCGTCACCGACGCCAATGTGATGCTCGGCCGGGTCCAGCCCGCGCACTTCCCCGCCGTCTTCGGGCCGGACGGAGATCTTCCGCTCGACGCCGATGTGGTGCGCGAGCGCTTCGGCGAACTCGCAGACGAGGTGGCCCGGGCCACCGGAACACGCCGTACCGCCGCCGAGGTAGCGGCCGGATTCCTGGAGATCGCCGTGCTCAACATGGCGACCGCGGTCAAGAAGATCTCCGTGGAACGCGGCCACGACATCACCCGCTACGCCCTCACCTCCTTCGGCGGGGCGGGCGGCCAGCACGCCTGCGCCGTCGCCGACGCACTCGGCGTCGACACGGTCCTCGTCCCGCCCCTGGCCGGGGTGCTGTCCGCCTACGGCATCGGTCTCGCCGACGCCAGCGCCATGCGCGAGCAGTCGGTCGAGGCCGAACTGGACGACGAGGGGACACGGACCCGGCTGACCGAGCTCCACGGGGAACTGGCCGCCCGCACCCGCGCCGAACTGCGCACCGACGGCCTCCGGGACAGCGCGATCCGTACACACGCACGGGTGTTCCTGCGCTATGCGGGTACGGACGCGAGCCTGCCCGTCGACCTGGACACCGCGCCCGCGATGACGGAGGCGTTCACGGCGGAACACCGCGCCCGCTACGGCTTCACCATGGACCGGCCCCTGCTCGTCGAGACGATGTCGGTCGAGGCGACCGGCGCGGCCGGCCGTCACGTACCGCACCCGGTGGACCGGTCGGCCCGTGAGGGCGCACCGCAACCGCACGACACGGTACGGATGTTCGCCGAAGGCAGATGGCAGCACACCCCGCTCCACCGGCGCGCGGCCCTGCACCCGTCGGACACCGTGACCGGTCCCGCCGTGATCGCCGAGGCCGACGCCACGACCGTCGTCGATCCGGGCTGGCAGGCCACCATCGGCGACACCGGCCATCTGCTGCTGACCAGGGCCCGTCCGCGCCCCGGCCGGACCGCGATCGGGACGCGGGTGGACCCCGTCATGCTGGAGGTGTTCAACAATCTCTTCATGTCGATCGCCGAGCAGATGGGCGTACGCCTGGAGAACACCGCCCACTCCGTCAACATCAAGGAGCGGCTCGACTTCTCCTGCGCTCTGTTCGACGCGGCCGGCAATCTGATCGCCAACGCCCCGCACATTCCGGTGCACCTCGGCTCGATGGGGGAGTCCATCAAGGAGGTGCTGCGGCGCAACGGCGACACGATGCGCCCCGGGGATGTGTACGCCATCAACGACCCGTACCACGGCGGTACGCATCTGCCCGATGTGACCGTCGTGACGCCGGTGTTCGACAGCCGCGAGACGCCCGGCGACGGTCGCCCCGGGCTGCGGTTCCTGGTGGCGTCACGCGGCCATCACGCCGAGATCGGCGGCATCACCCCCGGGTCGATGCCCGCCTTCAGCCGCACCATCGACGAGGAAGGGGTGCTGTTCGACAACTGGCTGCTGGTGCGGGACGGCACGTTCCGTGAGGCCGAGACCCGGGAACTGCTCACCGGCGCCGCGTACCCGTCGCGCGACCCGGACACCAATCTCGCCGACCTGCGCGCCCAGATCGCCGCCAATGAGAAGGGCATCGCGGAACTGCGGCGCATGGTCGACCAGTTCGGCCACGAGGTCGTCGACGCGTACATGGGCCATGTGCAGGACAACGCCGAGGAGTCCGTACGCCGGATCATCACCGAACTGCACGACGGTTCGTACCGTTACGAGACCGACAACGGTGCGGTGATCGAGGTCGCGCTGACCGTGGACCGTGCCACCCGCAGCGCTGTCGTCGACTTCACCGGCACGTCACCGCAGCAGCCGGGGAACTTCAACGCCCCGAAGTCGGTCGTCATGGCCGCCGTGCTGTACGTCTTCCGGACCCTGGTCGCCGACGACATCCCGCTCAACAGCGGCTGCCTCGAACCCCTGGAGGTCAGGATCCCGGAGGGCTCGATGCTGGCGCCCGTCCACCCCGCGGCCACCGTGGCGGGCAATGTGGAGACCTCCCAGGCCGTCACGGGCGCGCTGTACGCGGCGCTCGCCGTCCAGGCCGAGGGCTCGGGCACCATGAACAACCTGACCTTCGGCAACGACCGTGTGCAGTACTACGAGACGGTGGCCGGCGGGTCGGGCGCGGGCGACGGCTTCGACGGCACCGACGCGGTGCAGACCCATATGACCAACTCCCGCCTCACCGACCCCGAAGTCCTCGAATGGCGCTACCCGGTGCTGCTGGAGAGCTTCCAGGTGCGCGAAGGAAGCGGGGGAGCGGGCCGCTGGCACGGCGGCTGTGGGGTGGAGCGCAGACTCCGGTTCCTCGAACCCGTCACGGTGGCGCTGCTGTCCGGGCATCGCCGGGTCCCGCCGTACGGCATGGCGGGCGGCGAACCGGGCGCGCTGGGCAGCCAGCACATCGAGCGTGCCGGCGGGCAGGCGGTCACCTCGCTGAAGGGGTGCGACACGGCGGAGCTGGGCCCCGGCGATGTGCTGGTCCTGCGCACACCGGGCGGTGGAGGCTACGGGACACGGCGGCGCGGGGACCCGTCGGCGTCGGAACCTGCGTGACCTCCGTGGGGCTGCGAACGCCCGGACGGCCGCGGAGTGGTGCCTGTCACGTTCCGCCGCGCTGCGGCCGGCCGAGGTGAGGTCCGGCCGGCGATGGGGCAACCGGTAGCTTCTGCGCCGTTTCGACCGTTGTCAGTGTGAGGACCTAATCTGTGCAGCGTGACTTCGCCTGCCTACACGGACAACGCTGCGCCCCAGCTCAGCGCGGGGCCGCGGCCTGCCACGGGCCCGGCCGCCGACGAGGGGCTCGCGCGGCGGCTGCGCGCGCTCGCCTGCACGGCGCCGCTGCACGACCTCGACGTGCGCAAGGCGAATCTGGCCGGTGAGTACACGGTCTACGCGATGGCGGAGGTGGCGCTCGCCGTCATCGACCTGGTCACGCTCAACATGGACTTCGACACGGGCGCCGACCACGAACAGATAGTGACCAGGGTGCTCCCGCGCGTCGCGGCGCAGGCCCCGCGCCGCCCTGCCGCGGAGCATGAGCGGGTGGCCCGCTGGGTGCTCGAGAACCTGATCAACGTCGGAAGTGTGGACCGCGGTTTCCGTGCGGTGTACGGCACTTTCGGCCCCGACGGGGTCTATGTCCGCAGGGACTACGACTTCAAGCTGATCGAAGAGGTACCGGGATACGGCGGCAGCGTCTATCTGCGGGCCACCGACGAAGCGGTCAACGTCCTGGTCGGAGCCCTCGACACGGACGTCACCAGCGCCCAGATCGCCGCCGAGGTGAAACTGGAGGTCCTGATCAGCCGGGGCCGCCTGGCCGACGCGCAGCTCGCCGCCGAACAGGCCCGCTACCGCACCGTGCAGTACGCGCAGACCCTCCGCAAGACGCTGGAGGCGACCCGGCGCAACGTCAGGGCCGTCGACTGGCTCAACGCCGTGCCCGACATGATCGCCGAGGCGCTGGACCACGTGGCCGACCGCTACCGCCACGAGAACGCGATCCTCACCAACATCCGCAAGGCCCGGGACGAGGCGGAGGACCCGGAGCACAAGCGCCGCGCCGCCGAGCTCGTCGACATCGTCAAGGACTGCATCCGCCGCCACACCCAGCTCCAGTCCCGCCTGCTGGAGGCCGGACCCCTGTTCCGCGCCGAGCAGGACCGGCAGGCGTTCGCCACCCCCACGGCCAGGACCGGACTCGACCTGTACGGCCAGCTGGTCGCCCCGCTGCTGCCGCTCCCCGTCGAGCAGGCCACCCGCGTCACCGACGCGTTCTTCGCCCACGGCACGGGGCTGCGCACGCCCCCGTCGGTCCGGGTGGGCGACCTGGTCGACATGCTGCTCACCCCGCCTGTCGAGCGGGAGCACCTGGGCGCCGAGATGCCCGAACCGGACCTGATCGCCACACCGGACGACAGCAGGTTCAGCGAGGAGCAACTGGCGAGCGCCATGGACCTCCTCGACCTGGAGCACGACGCACCGCGCAGGCTCTCCGGGCTCCTCGCCGAGGCCCGGCGGCGCGATCCGGACCTGCCCTATCTGGTCGCCCTGCTGGCCGTCCACGCGGCATCCCCGCCGGTCGGCACGGCCTACCGGCAGGGAGAGCGGCGCCTGCTGTTCGCCGTCGACGACGGGACCGAGCTCGACGACCCGGAGTTCGGCGGCGCCGATCTGATCGTGGGCATGGCCCTGCTGGACGCGGCCGGAATGGCCGCGGACCGCTCGGAGGCGGCATGACCCGGCGCGGACGCCGGGTCCGCCCGCGTCCCCATCCCGCCCACCGCCGACCGGGCGCCCCCGCGTGCGCCGGCGCCGTCCACCCCGTACCACCGAACTTCCGCACCGAGGAGCGACCGTCGTGAGCGACCACCGCGCAGAACACACCGACGCGTGGGGCGAGCCGGCCGCCGGGTACGCAACCGACGGCGAAGCCGCCCACGAGACGGCGGCGCCCACCGCCGTCACCCCGGCCGACGCCGCCGACGCCGCCCGGCTCGTCGCCTTCGGGCTGCAGCCCAAGCTGCTGCCCGCCCGCGACGCCGAATACGCGGAGCTGCTGCGCCGATACCGGGAGGAGACCCCCTTCGCCAGGCTCGCCGACGCCGTGGCCACCGGACTCGGACTCGTCGTCCTGGAGGTGTCCACCCGGGCCGGTATGGCCGTGACGGCCGGCGAGGACTCGGTCTTCGCCGTCCGCATGGGCGACTACGCCCGCCGTGCCTCCTCCGACTCCGCCGACCGCTTCCTGCACGGACTGGCCCACCTCGCCGTCGCCGCCATGGCCTTCCCACGCCCCGAGGACCTCGCCGACGACGCGTACATCGGCCGGATCACGGTCAACGGCATCGACGCGTTCGTACGCCAGGCATGCCACCGCCTGGAGGAGCGCGCCGAGGAGCACGGCGACAACACCGACCCGGCGACCGACGCCCCCGGCCTGGAAGCGGCCTGGCGGATCTACGCCCGGCGCAGCGCGACCGGCGCGACGAAGGACGCCCGGCGGCTGGCAGGTTCGACCACCGGCATCGTCGGGAAGGCCGTCGCCTTCCTCACCGACTCCGGTTTCCTCCAGCGCACCGGGGACGACGCCGGAGGCGCATTCCGTACCACCGCCCGCTACCAGCTGCAGGTCCGTGACATGGCAGGCACCGCCGCCATGGCCGAACTGCTGGAGCTCGGCGTCGTACCCGTCACCGACGGCGCGGCGACGCTGCTGCCGCCGCCCGACGGCGACGACCTGGAACTGGCGGCCGACGCAGGTCTGCCCTTCCACGCCTGAGCGCCCCACCGCCGCCCCACTTCTGCTTTCCGAACGACGAGAGTCCGCCGCCATGTACGAGCTGTCCCGGGTCCGCCTCTACTCCATCGGGCCTGCCGGTGCGCGCTACGCCGACACCGTGCTTGACCTGCGCGGAGTGGGCGAGCCCGTGCCCCACCCCGCCCCGGCCCAGGCGGAGTTCTTCGAGGAGGAGCCATTCGGCCCGCCGCGCCGCCCCGCGCCCGCCGGTGTGCTCTTCCTGGAGAACGGCGGCGGCAAGTCCGTCCTGCTGAAGCTGATCTTCTCGGTGATGCTGCCGGGCCACCGCAACACCCTGGGCGGCGCCAGCTCCGGCGTCCTGCGCAAGTTCCTGCTCGCCGACGACTGCGGCCATGTGGCCCTGGAGTGGCAGCACACCCTCACCGGCGAGTGCGTGGTCGTCGGCAAGGTCAGTGAGTGGCGTGGGCGGCAGGTCTCCAACGACCCGCGGAAGTTCGCCGAAGCCTGGTACTCCTTCCGCCCCGGGCCCGGGCTCAGCCTCGACTCGCTGCCGGTCGCCGAGGCCACCGCCGTCGGCCGCCCCGTCGAAGGCACCTCCGGGGCCCAGGGCAGGCGACGCACCATGAAGGGCTTCCGGGACGCCCTCACGGACGCGGGCAAGTTCTACCAGCACCTCGATGTGTACTGGGAAGAGATCCACGACCGGTGGAACGAGCACCTCGGCGACCTCGGTCTCGACCCCGAACTCTTCCGCTACCAGCGCGAGATGAACGCCGACGAGGGCGAGGCCGCGGGTCTCTTCGCGGTCAAGAAGGACTCCGACTTCACCGACCTGCTGCTCCGCGCCGTCACCGACACCCGCGACACGGACGGCCTCGCCGACCTCGTCAGCGGCTTCGGCAACAAGCTGGGCCGCCGGGCCGAACTCACCGCGGAACGCGACTTCACCGCGGGCTCGGTCGATCTGCTCGGCCGGATCGTCGAGGCCGCGGACACCCGTTCCCGCACCCGTGACGTCCACGCGGGCGCCGAGCGTCGCACCCGTACCCTCGCGCGCAGGCTCTCCGCCCGCGCCGCCGAGGAGCGCGGCCGCACCGCCGACCTCGCCCAGCAGGTGACGGGCGCCGCACACACCGTCACCGCCGCCGAGGAGTCCCGCAGCCGCAGCGCGCTCATCGCCGCCGAACTCGCCTACCGGCACGCGTCCCTGGCGCTGGCCGCGGCCGAGAAGGGCGCCGCCGCCCAGCGCCGGGAACTGGTCGACGCCCGCACCCTGCACTCCGCCTGGCAGGCAGCCGAAGCCGTGCTGCGCCACCGCGCCGCCGGCGACCGGTCCGCGCGCGTCGCCGCCGCCATCCGCGAGGCCGAGCGCGACGCCGCACCGGCGCTCGCCGCCCGCGCCACGGCCGCCGCCGACCTCGTACGCGCCCTGCACACCGCCGCCGAAGCCGGCGAGCAGGTGGCCAACGAGGAGGAGGAGCGCTCCGACACCCTTCAGGCCGCAGGTGAGACGGCCCACCGGGACGCCACCACCGCCGCCACCGAGGCCCAGCGCGCCCGCAGCGAGGCCGGGCATCTGCGCCAGCGCCTCGCCGAGGTCGAGCAGGAGACCGCCGAGGCCGTACGGGCGGGCTGGCTCGACAACACCGCGCCGGACGCCGACCCGGCGCGCGCCGCCCTCGCGGCGAGCGACGCCGAGAAGTCCACCGTCGCCGCGTGGAACACCGCCAGGGAAGCCGCCGTCGGCGCGGCCGACCGGGCCAGGCAAGCGGCGGCCGCCGAGAGCCGGGCCGAGCTCGCCGCGGCGCGGGCCGCCGACGGTGCGCAGGCGGCGCAACAGTCGTACGAGGCCGAGTTCAGGGCCGCCGAGTCGATCGCCGCCGACCCTCGCCTCGCGGACCTGCTGGGCCTGCCCCAGTCTCACGGCACCGGAGTACCGCGGCCCCGCCGGGGCACCGCCGGAAACGAAACGGGCACGGCGGCGGACACCGCCGAAGCGCATGCCACCGGTCCTCATGACGCATCCCGCGACCGACACGAGGACTCCACGGTCGCCCGATCCGACCGGCCGGCGGCCGACCACGGCGACGGCGCCGCTCACGCCGTCGCCACCGAACGGCCCCTCACCGCCGAGGAGCTCGACCGCAGCGCCGACGAACTGCGGGACCTGCTCGATCAGGGCATCGCCGCCGCCGAACGGCGCCTCTTCGAACTGCGCACCGCGGCTGCCGACGACTCCCGCATCCTCGGCGCGCTCGGCGACGGCGGCCTGCTGCCGCCCGGCCCCGACGTCCTCGCCACCGTCGAATACCTCGGCGAGCACGGCATCCCCGCTCTGCCCGGCTGGCGCTATCTCGCCCAGGCCGTCGACCCCGCCGACCACGCGGCGGTGCTCGCAGCCCGTCCCGAGCTCGTCGACGGCGTGGTCATCACCGACACCGACTCGCACGCCCGCGCCCGCGAAGTCCTGGGCAGCGCCGCCCTGCTGCCGCGCTCCGCCGTGGCCGTCGGCACCACAGCCGCGCTGCTGGCCCCCGTACCGGCGGCCGGAACCGGCTTCGACGCGGACGGGGTGTTCCTCGTCCCGCCGAACCCCGCGATGCACGACGAGCACGCCGCCGACGAGGAGCGGCAGGCGCTCAGAAGCCGGGCTGCCGCACGCGACGAGGACATCCGCACGCTCGCGGCCCGCCTCACCGGCGACCGGTCGCTCGCCGCCCGCATCGGTTCCTGGCGCGCCGACTGCCCGCCCGGCATGCTCGCCGAGCTCGCCGAAGCCGCGCGCACCGCCCGCACGGCCGCCGAGACGTCCCGGGCCACCCTCGCCGAGGCCCGTACCGTGCGCGCCGAGGCCGACGAAGCCGCCGCGGACACCGCCCGTGTCCGCGACGAGCGCCAGGAGGCCGCCCAGCGGGCCCGTCGCGCCGCCGACGCCCTCGCCGGCCTGGCCCACCGTCTCCGCGAGCGCGCCGCCTGGCAGACCAAGCTGCGCGAACTGACCGAAGAGGCAGCCGAGTCCGAGGCCCGGGCCACCGTCTGCCTGGAACGGGCCCGCGCCGCCGACGAGGACCGCAGGGCCGCCCAGCGCGCCGCCGACGACGCCCGCCGCACCGCCCGCGCCCTGCGGGCCGAACGTGCCGAGATCGCGGGTGCCCCGGAGCACCTCCCGGAGCCCGAGGGCGACGCCCCGCGTCCCGCCCTCCCCGCCCTGCGCGAGGCGTACCGGGCCGCATCCCAGCTGTACGAGAAGGTGGGTGTCGGCGCCGACCTGCGCGCCGAACAGGCCCGCGCCGAGAGCGACGAGAGCGCCGCCCTCGCTGAGCTGGACCGGCTCACCAACAAGGTCCGCAGCCGGGCCGCCCAGCTCCTCGAAGGCACCGACGGCGCCGACGGCCCGTCCCGGCAGGCTGCCGCCGCCCGCGCCGAGTCCCTGGTCCAGCTCCTGGAGACCCGGGCGTCCACGGCGAGCGAGCAGCTCGGCCGGCTGCGCGGCGAGGCCGAGCGCCTGGCCCCGGCCGACGGCGAGACCCACCACACCGAGCTCCCCGACGAGCTGGCCCCCGCCGACGCCGAGCAGGCCCAGGACCTCCTGCGTACCGCCACCGCCGAACTCGGCACCGCCACCGGCGCCCTGGACACCGCCCGCGCCGTACACGGCGAGCTGCTGCACGCCCACCGCACCGCCGAGGCCTCCGCCGGCGGCTTCGACGAGACCGCGGCCCTCCTGCGCGACCTGCTCAGGGACCACGGCGCGGACGACGATCCCGAGTCCCCGGATCCGTACCCCGGCAGCCTCGACGAGGCACGGCAGTCCGCCGCCGAGACCCGCCGCTCACTGCGCGGCTGCGCCGCGGACCTCTCCGCGGCGGAGAGCGCGGTGCGCGAAGCGAGCGACGTGCTCGTACGGCACGCCAACTCCACCCGCTACGAACAGGTCCGTACCCCGGCCCGCCAGCAGATCCGTGAACTCCCGGCAGCCGCTCTGCCCGAGCACGCCGAGAAGTGGGCCGCCGCCTTCGCCCCCCGGCTCCGTGTCCTCACCGACGAGCTGGTCCAGCTGGAGCGCAACCGCGACTCCATCGTCGACCGGCTGCGCGGGCTCGTGGAGTCCGCGCTCACCACTCTGCGCTCCGCCCAGCGGCTCTCCCAGCTCCCCGAGGGACTGGGGGAGTGGTCCGGTCAGGAGTTCCTCCGGATCCGTTTCGAGGAGCCCGACCAGGCAACGCTCACCGAGCGGCTCGGCGAAGTGATCGACGAGGCCACCCGCGCCGCTCTCAGGAAGAACTCCGATCTGCGCCGCGACGGCATGTCCCTCCTGCTGCGCGGCGTCCAGGCGGCACTGGAGCCCAAGGGCATCGCCGTGGAGATCCTCAAGCCGGACGCGGTGCTCCGCGCCGAACGCGTCCCGGTCGGTCAGATGGGCGATGTCTTCTCCGGTGGTCAGCTGCTCACCGCGGCCATCGCCCTGTACTGCACGATGGCCGCGCTCCGCAGCAACGACCGGGGTCGCGACCGGCACCAGCACCGCCACGCGGGCACGCTCTTCCTCGACAACCCCATCGGCCGCGCCAACGCCACGTATCTGCTGGAGCTCCAGCGCGCGGTGTCGGACGCCCTCGGCGTACAACTGCTCTACACCACAGGCCTGTTCGACACGACGGCCCTCGCGGAATTCCCACTGGTCATCCGGTTGCGCAATGACGCGGACCTGCGGGCGGGCCTGAAGTACATCAGCGTGGAGGAGCATCTGCGCCCCGGTCTGCCGCAGCAGGACCCGAACGGTGAGACGGTGCACGGCGAGATCACCGCCACCCGCATGTTCAAGCGCACCCCGACGACGCCCGGGACGTCAGCGGTGACCGGGACCTCGGGGATCCCTCAGCAGACGCAGGAGACCCCTGCGACCCCGCAGGTCCCGGAATCCATCCGGACTCCCGGCGCCACGACCGACGACTGACCCCAACTCCCCGTCGGGGCGCGCGCTCAAGCCCGGGACAGGCTGCTCGCGCCCCGGCGGCGTATCCGCGCGCGCTCCCGCTCCGCCGCCCGGGCCGTCCGTCGCGCCGCACGCCGCTCCCGGCGCAGCTGCCGCGCCGAACTGCTCGGCACGGACACCACACCATGGCGCTGATTCCAGACCTGGCGGGTCACCCACACGTCCAGCACCGACCAGGTCGCGACCACCGTGCTGCCCACACTGCTCAGCAGCATGGGGAACGCCAGCCAGGAGCCCGTTATCGTGCACAGCAGAGCCACCATGGCCTGAATGATCGTCAGTGACATGATGAGCACGGCACGCACGGCCGCCGTGCGCACCGGATCCGGCATCCGCCACCGAATCGCGGGCTCCTCCACCCACAACGGCTGACGTGGGATCCGTGCCCCGCTCCCCGTCGACACCGGGCTCCGACGCTCTTCCGTGTCCAAGGACCCTCAACTCCCCACCGCTGTCCGACTTCAGGGTTGCTGCCCGGCATGCGCCGTTTCTACGCGGGCGGACCCCACCGTCCTGCCGTACGTGCGTTCCGCACTCCCCATCCCTCGTACAGACAGACGAATGGCCGACGCTGAAGATTCCCCCGATCCCTCATGGAACGCATAGTTCCAGCCAACTGATGGCTGAGCGGTTACGGGACTGCGTAGGGTCTCTTCTGCCGCTTTCGCGGAATTCATCTCCTGGAATGCCATGACAACTCGTGATCAACAATCGGGAGCGCGGCTGAAAACAGTCCGGACGTGTCTTCGAGTTGGCTGTGCGGCAGTAGTAGGCTCGCGCCGTTTATTGACGGAACACCACCCCGCTGTGCGGGGCCGAGCTGGGGGAGGCCATGCGCTTTCGCGGAAAGTCCATCCGCAGGAAGATCGTGGCGTTGCTGCTCGTGCCGCTCGTCTCCCTCACCGCACTGTGGGTCTTCGCCACCTTCCTGACCGGCCGTGAAGCCGGCGATCTGATGGGCGCGAGCAACGTCGTGGAGAAGGTCGGCCGACCCCTCGAGGACACCGTCCGCGGCATCCAGGACGAGCGCCGCCGGACACTCGTCTTCCTCGCGGACCCCCGCGCCTCCGATGCCCTTCCCCTGCTGCGCCGCCAACGGGCCGCCACCGACCGGGTCGTGGCGGACGTCAAGGAGAGCGCTCGCCAGAAGGGCATTCGGGACGCACTGGGCCCCGATGCCGAGGCGCAGCTCAATGCGGTCCTCGGTGCGGTCGAAGGTCTTGGCACACTCCGCGACTCGGTCGAGAGGCGCACCATCGACCGCGGCCAGGCGCTGGAGTTCTACAACCGTCTCATCGACCCCTGCTATCACTTTCTCACCGGCCTCCACATGACGGAGAACGGGTCGATGGACCAGCAGGTGCGTGCGCTGGCCGGCATCTCCCAGGCCCGCGAAATGCTCTCCCAGGAGGACGCACTGGTCGCCTCGGGGCTCATAGCCGGACGGTTCGACGCCCCCGGACTGAGGCAGATCTCCGACCTCGTCGCCAACCGCAAGCTGCTCTACGAGATCAACACCGACGTCCTCCCGCCGGCGGAGCGCCGACGCGTCGAGCAGTACTGGGCGAGTCCGGACAGCGAGCCGCTGCGCACGGCCGAGAACAAGATCCTTGCTGCCGGCCCGGCCGGCGCCCCCCGTGCGGTCGACGCCGAACGCTGGCAGGAGGTCGCCCCGCCGGTCCTCGACCGGCTGGCCAACGACTCGACCGAGATGAACAACCGCCTCCAGGACCGCAGCAGGCCGGCGGGCCGCAGCGTCCTCATCAAGGCCGGTGTCGCCGGTGTCCTCGGCTTCCTCGCCCTGCTCGTCTCCGTCTTCGTCTCCGTACGCATCGGCCGCGAACTCGTCCGTGACCTCTCCCGGCTCCGCAAGGACGCCCACGAGGTCTCCGGCGTACGGCTGCCGAGCGTGATGCGCCGCCTCGCCGCGGGCGAGCACGTGGACGTGGAGACCGAGGCCCCACATCTCAGTTACGAGAAGGATGAGATCGGCCAGGTCGGCCAGGCGCTCAACACCCTGCAGCGCGCCGCCGTCGAGGCCGCGGTCAAACAGGCCGACGTGCGACGCGGCGTCTCCGAGGTCTTCGTCAACCTCGCCCGCCGCAACCAGGTGCTCCTGCACCGTCAGTTGACGCTCCTGGACGCGATGGAGCGCCGCACCGAGAACACCGAGGAGCTCGCCGACCTCTTCCGCCTCGACCACCTCACCACCCGCATGCGGCGGCACGCCGAGGGACTCGTGATCCTGTCCGGCGCGGCGCCGTCCCGGCAGTGGCGCAAACCGATCCAGCTGATGGACGTCGTGCGGGCAGCGGTCGCCGAGGTCGAGGACTACGAGCGGATCGAGGTCCGCCGCCTGCCGCGGATCGGCGTCGGCGGTCCCGCCGTCGCCGACCTCACCCATCTCATCGCCGAACTCCTGGAGAACGCCACGGTGTTCTCGCCCCCGCACACCGCCGTCCAGGTGCACGGCGAGCGGGTCGCCAACGGCTTCACCCTCGAAATCCACGACCGCGGACTCGGCATGCCCCCCGAAGTCCTGCTGGACGCCAATCTGCGGCTCGCCGAGACCCCCGACTTCGAGCTCTCCGACACCGACCGGCTCGGCCTCTTCGTGGTCAGCCGACTGGCGCAACGGCAGAACGTCCGCGTCTCCCTGCAGACGTCTCCGTACGGAGGAACCACCGCCGTCGTCTTCATGCCGGCGGCTCTGCTCACCGACGCGCCGGAGACGCACGGCTCCGGATTCAGGCTCGACCGGCGCGCCGACAAGGCGATCGGCAGCGGCCGGCCGGGCGACGGGAGCCCGCGCAGCGACAAGGACCGACGGGACGGTGCAGCGGACCGGAGCACGGCCGGCGCGGGGCCCAGGAGCCTCGCCCCGGTCCCGGCCGGCCGCGTCGGCCCGTCCGTCCTGGACGGGCCGGTCGAGCTCGAAGGCCCGGTCGAGACCCTGGACTTCGCGACCGACCCCGTACTCGCCCCGGTACTCGACGGGGTGTCCGACATCGACGACACGGAGAGCGAGCGCGGCGGCATCTTCCGCGCCCGCGGCGTCCGCCGCGACGGCGACCAGCACCAGCAGGCCACGGATGACACGGCCGACGTCCGTGCGATGCGCCCGGACGGCCCGGTGCCGCTGCCCCGCCGCAAGCCGCCGACTCCGATCGGCGGCCGCCGGGCCGGCGAGACCGGCCGCGCACATCCCATGACCACCGGCCCGGAGCGCTCACGCGCCGGATCCGGCACGTCACCGCACGACCCCGGGGAGCCCGCCGCCGGCTCCCGGCACTCCGCCGCCGAGACCCGGCGGCCCACCGAACCCCGGCAGCCCACCGGCTTCCGGAGACCGACCGAGCCCGCCACGTCCGCACTCGCATCCGTGCCGGCACCGCCTGCGTCGACGCCATCGACCGCACCCTCCTCCCGCTCCGCCGTACCGTCCTCGCAGCCGGGGACCGTGGACGGACTGCCCCGCCGGGTCCGGCAGGCCAGCCTCGCTCCGCAGCTGCGCGACGTCTCCGGCGGCCGCGTTCCCGAGCCGGCCCGCACGGAGTCCGCCGAGGACATCGAGCGGGACGCGGACGAGGTGCGCACGCGCATGGCATCGCTTCAGCGCGGTTGGCAGCGCGGCCGCCGGCAGAACGCCGAGGACGTGACCGGCTCCGGTGAAACAGCGCAAGGAACCACTCCGGGAGGGGACGGTCGATGACCGCACCGAACGCCGCAGCACCCCACGCCGCACGCCAGGGATCCGGCGAACTCAACTGGCTCCTCGACGAACTCGTCGAGCGCGTCGGCTCCATCCGCAAGGCGCTGGTGCTCTCCAGCGACGGCCTTCCCACCGGCACGTCCAAGGACCTGACCCGGGAGGACGCCGAACATCTGGCAGCCGTCGCCTCCGGGTTCCACAGTCTCGCCAAAGGCGTCGGACTCCACTTCGACGCGGGCCGTGTCCGCCAGACCGTCGTCGAACTCGACGAGGCGTTCCTCTTCGTCACGGCCGCCGGTGACGGCAGCTGTCTTGCCGTGCTGGCCGACTCCGACTCCGACGTGGGCCAGGTGGCGTACGAGATGACGCTGATGGTCAAGCGAGTGGGGGCCCACCTGGCCAACGCCCCACGGACGTCCGGTCTGCACGCCGGAGGGTGAGTGGATGGCATGAGCGCTGACTCCTCCTGGGGAACGCACCCCGGAACCCCGGCCGCTCCCACCGACCCTCAGTCGTCGCGCTGGTACGACGCCGAGGCGGGGCCGGTGGTCCGTCCGTACGCGATGACCCGGGGCCGTACCAGCAGCGCGTCCCGCCATCGGCTCGACCTGATCGCCATCGTCGTCCCGGAGCCCGCGGCCGACGATCCCGGTCTGAACCAGACGCTCTCCCCGGAGCACGTGGAGATCGTCGAACTCTGCAGCGACATGCCTCAGTCGATCGCCGAGCTGGCGTCCGGTCTGGACCTCCCCGTGGGGGTGGTCCGGGTGCTGGTCGGCGATCTCGTCGAGGACGAGCTGGTGCACGTGACCCGTCCCGTTCCGCCGGCCGAGCTGCCGGACGTGAACATTCTTCGAGAGGTGATCAATGGCCTTCGGGCGCTCTAGCAGCAGCAAGCGGCCCGTGGAACCGGTCGCCCTGAAGATTCTGGTGGCGGGCGGCTTCGGCGTGGGCAAGACGACGCTGGTCGGCGCGGTCAGCGAGATCAGACCGCTGCGCACGGAGGAGCGGCTGAGCGAGGCGGGCCGTCCCGTGGACGACACGGCCGGTGTCGAGGCCAAGACCACCACCACGGTGGCCATGGACTTCGGGCGGATCACGCTCCGCGAGGATCTGGTGCTGTATCTGTTCGGCACACCTGGGCAGGACCGGTTCTGGTTCCTCTGGGACGAACTGGCCCAGGGTGCCCTCGGGGCCGTCGTGCTCGCCGACACCCGTCGTCTGGAGGACTCCTTCGCGGCCGTGGACTACTTCGAGCGGCGCGAGATCCCGTTCACCGTCGCGGTCAACTGCTTCGAGGGCGCGGACCGCTTCCCGGCCGAGACGGTCCGCGCAGCGCTGGACCTCGACCCCGAGGTGGCGCTGCTGATGTGCGATGCACGCGACCGGCACTCGGTACGGGACGTCCTGGTCGCGGTCGTCGAACACGCGATGGCCCGGGCGGACCGCCTGCGTGAGCCGGCCACCACCTGAGTACGGAGCATCGCCGGGCGCCATGAGGACCGGCCCGGTCCACCGCGTGCGGACCGGGCACCTCGGCGCGCGGTCCATGGCGGCCGGCGTGTCTCAGCGGACCGCGACGACCGCCGAACCGTGCCCGAACAGACCCTGATTCGCGGTGATCCCCGCACGCGCCCCGGGTACCTGCCGCTCCGCCGCGGCGCCGCGCAGCTGCCAGGTCAGCTCGCAGACCTGGGCGATGGCCTGCGCAGGCACGGCCTCCCCGAAGGAGGCGAGCCCTCCGCTCGGGTTGACCGGGATGCGTCCGCCGAGCGCCGTGGCCCCTTCGCGTACGAGCTTGGCGCCCTCGCCCGCCGCGCACAGGCCGATGTCCTCGTACCACTCCAGTTCCAGTGCGGTGGAGAGGTCGTACACCTCGGCGAGCGAGAGCTCGTCAGGTCCGATGCCCGCCTCCTCGTACGCCGCCCGGGCGATCGACGCGCGAAAGGTCTCCGGAGCGGGCTCCACGGCGACCGCCGAATCGGTCGCGATGTCCGGAAGGTCGAGCACCGCCTTCGGGTAGGTGGGCGTCACGGTGGAGACGGCACGGATACGGACCGGATCGGCGTGCCCGTGGCGGCGTGCGAACTCCATGCTGGACAGGACGACCGCCGCCGCGCCGTCGGACGTCGCGCAGATGTCGAGCAGCCGCAGCGGATCGGCGACCACGGCGGACGCGGCCACCTGGTCGGCCGTCACCGGCGCACGGTAGCGGGCATGGCGGTTCAACGCGCCGGCCGCCGCGTTCTTCACCTTGACCAGGGCGAAGTCGTCCGGAGTGTCCCCGTACAGGGCCATCCGGCGGCGCGCGTACAGCGCGAAATACGCAGGGTTGGTCGCCCCGAGCACCCGGAAGCGCAGCCAGTCGGGATCGTCCGGCCGGTCGCCGCCCGCCGGGGCGAAGAACCCCTTGGGCGCCGCATCCGCACCGACCACGAGCACCACATCGGCCATGCCCGCCAGGATCTGCGCCCTGGCGCTGTTGATGGCCTGGGCGCCTGACGCGCACGCCGCGTACACGCTGGTGACGCGGGCGCCCTGCCAGCCGAGCGCCTGGGCGAACGTCGCACCGGCCACATACCCCGGATAACCGCCGCGCACGGTGTCCGCACCGACCACCGACTGCACGTCCTGCCAGCCGATCCCCGCATCGCCGAGCGCGACCCGGGCCGCGACCGTGCCGTACTCGACGAAACTGCGCCCCCACTTGCCCCACGGATGCATCCCGGCACCGAGGACGGCCACATCCCCGGTCATGCGGCACCGTCCGCGGCCGCGCCCGGGACGGTGGGCACGGGTCGCCAGTGCCAGGTGGTCCACACGGTGTCCCCACCCGCCGGCGCGTCCCCGCCGAGGACGCCCGGAACCACCTCGACGGTCATTCCGACCGCCAGGTCCCGGGTGCCCACCCCCGGCGCCGCCTGCCCGAGTACCACCATGCGCTCGGCCGCGAGCTCGACGGCGACCAGGGTGTACGGCTCCCAGGGCGCGTCCGGGTCGGAGAGGTACGGGGCGGGGGGCCGGTAGCGGCCGTCGGTGTACGACCAGACGGTGCCGCGCCGCGAGAGAGGTACCTCGACCAGCTCACCGCCTGCGCAGCCGGGATTGCGGCAGAACACGTCCTGGCGCGGGAAGAAGACCGACGAGCAGGCCGAACAGCGTGTGCCCAGCAGCCGGAAGTCCTCGCCGGCGGTGTCCTCGGTGAACCATCCGGCCACCACGGGTGTGCGCGTGCGCGACATAGCCCCTCCCCGGCACTGGATCTGACGGAACGTCAGAAGTGTGCCACGGTCAGTCGTTGTCGGCGAGCCACTTGGCTGCGGTCTCCGCAAGCTCCCGGTCGCGTCCGGCCAGCATCATCCGGATCATCTGCACATCGCCGCGCAGTGACCACGCGGGATGGCCGAAGGTGGCCGGATTGTTCTTCTCGATCAGGAAATGCGCCGGCCAGGCCGTGCCGTACCCGATCAGGGGGAGCGCGGCCGCGTACCGCTTGCGGCCCCTGGCCAGGCCGTAGGCGGTGACCGCGAGACCGGTCAGGGTCCCCGTCAGGTGGACCCAGCGGGTGGCGGCCTTGGAGTGCATCGCCACGTAGTAGGGCCAGAACTCTTCGTACGAATCGAACGTCTGCTGTGACATACGGGCACCGTAACGGCTGGGAGGGCGACGGGATACGGCCGGCCAGGGTCCGGGGGGAAGGACGGGCGGCCGGGAACCGCGGGGACGGTCCCGGCCGCCCTTGCGTACGGCGTGCGGTCTCAGTGGCCCGCGACGGACCTCGTGGCCACCGGGAAGTCGAAGTAGGTGTCCGGGAACAGCTCGGGCTTGAAGGTGTAGTGCCACCATTCCTCGGCCAGATTCACGAACCCGGCGTCGGTGAGCGTCTTCTTCAGGAACTGCCGGTTGGCTCGCTGTACGCCCTGGATCCGCGGGTCGTCGGTGTGCGACAGCGTGTCGAAGCAGTCGAATCCCGTCCCCATGTCGACCGAATTATCCGGGAAGCGGTCGGCCTTCGGCGCGTAGCAGGGCACCAGTGTCTCGCCCGGCCGGTACGGCCGGGTCGGCAGCGCGGGCAGCTTGACCAGGGTCAGGTCCACCGTGCTGCCGCGGCTGTGCCCGGACTTCTCCGCGATGTAACCGTCCGCGAACAGCCGCGTCTTGTCGACCAGGGGGTAGAACTCGCCCTTCATGGCCTGGGCGTCGAGATCCTTCGCCCATCGCACGAAGTGGTCGACGGCCCGCTGCGGGCGGTAGCAGTCGTACACCTTCAGCGAGTACCCCTGGTGCAGCAGCTGTGTCTGCGCCCGGTGCAGGGCCTGGGCCGCGGGCCGGGTCAGGATGCAGACCGGCTGACGGTATCCGTCGACCGGCTCGCCCATGAAGTTGTGACCGGTGGGGTAGCGCATCTCCTGGATGATCGTGGGATCGACCGAGCGCAGCGCGACGAACTCCGCAGGGGCCTTCGGCTCGGCCTTGGCCTGCGCGGGAGGGGTGCCGACGGTGACGGCGAGGAGGGTGGCGGCAGTGGCTGCCAGGACGCGGACGGCGGAAACTAGAGATGTCATGCGCGCATCATCCACCAGGTGCGGAGATGCCTGCAGGACGATCGGATACAGTCCGCGCGTGTCCGCGTCCGAGAAGGCCGGGCAGGAGAGGGCGGAGAAGGTGGAGAAGGTGGAGCGACCGATGAAGGACTCCCACTGCAGCAGCTGCGGAGCGCCGTACCCCTCGCCCGGGTCCACCGGCACCTGGCCCCGCACCTGCACCGCCTGCGGCGCCACCGCCTACCGCAACCCGTTCCCCGTCGCCGTCGCCCTGCTCCCCGTCACCGACCGGGACGGCACCGCACTCGTCGTCATCACCCGCACCATCGAGCCCCGGCGAGGCGGCCTCGCCCTGCCCGGCGGGTTCATCGACCACACCGAGGACTGGCGGCACGCGGTCGTACGGGAACTGCGCGAGGAGACCGGCATCGAGGCCGACCAGCGGGACGTCCGCCTCGCCGACGCCCTCAGCTCCCCGGACGGCCACCTGCTCCTCTTCGGCCTGCTCCCGCCACGCCCGGCCGCCGAACTCCCGCCGTCCGCCCCCACCGACGAGACCGCCGGCCACAGCCTGCTCCACGCCCCCGCCGAACTGGCCTTCCCGCTGCACACCCTGGCCGCTCGCGCCTGGTTCGAAGGCCGCTACGACCACCGCTGACGCGCCTCACACCCCTCGCACCCGCACCGGGTGCACGACCTCACCTCCGGCCCCCTCCAGCTCCACCACGACCCTCCCGTCCACCAGCCGCGTCGTGTACCGCTCGGCCTCCGGCAGCTCCCAGCCGTCACCCCCGTCACGGACCACCACACCACCTCCGCTGTGCCCCGCGGGCGGAGCCCACACCTCCAGTTCCAGCCCCCCGTCCGCACCGCGCACCGGAATCACCGAACCCGCCCGGACCAGGACCGGCACCCGCGACAACGGTGCATCGACCAGCACCTGCCCCGGCCCCTCGTACGCCTCACCGGTCGCCGTGTCGTACCACCGGCCCCGCGGCAACTGCACCGCACGGCGGTCCGTCCCCCGCTCCAGCACAGGCGCCACCAGCAACGCGTCCCCCAGCAGGAACGCGTCCTCGCACTCCCGCAGCGCCCGGTCCCCGGGCTCCCCCCACCACACCGGCCGCACATACGGCGCACCCGTCAGCCGGGCCACGTGCGCAAGCGTCACGAAGTACGGGTGCAGCCGCTCCCGCTCCACCAGCGCCGCCCGCGCGTGCTCCAGCACATCGGGACCGAACTCCCAGGGCTCCCGCCGCCCCGCGTCCCTCGCCGCGTGCGTACGGAACAACGGCAGCCAGGCACCCAGCTGGAACCACCGCAGATACAGCTCCGGGGACGGCGACCCGTCGAATCCGCCCACATCGGGACCCGAGTACGGCACCCCGCACAGGCCGAGACCGAGCACCAGCGACAGCGAGGCCCGCAACCCCGGCCAGCCCGTCGTCACATCGCCGGACCAGGTGCCCCCGTACCGCTGCATCCCCGCCCAGCCCGAGCGCGAGAACAGGAACGGCCGCTCGTCCGGACGCAGCCGGCACAGCCCCTCGTACCCGGCCCGGGCCATGGTCAGCCCGTACACATTGTGGGCCTCCCGGTGATCGCCCCCGCGGCCCTCCAGCGCGTGCCGGGCCGAACGCGGCAACGTCGGCTCACCGAACGCCGCGAACGACACCGGCTCGTTCATGTCGTGCCACACGCCGGAGAACCCCTGTGCCAGACGCTCCTCGTACAGACCGCTCCACCACCGCCGGACCTGCGGATCGGTGAAGTCCGGGTACACGCACTCACCGGGCCACACCTCCCCACGCACCATCCGCCCCCGCGCGTCCCGGACGAACGCCCCGGCCCCGCCGACCGCCGAACCGGTATCGAACACCGGGTATCCCGGCTCCGTCTTCACCGCCGGATCGATGATCGACACCAGCCGCACCCCGTTGTTCTCCCTCAACTCCTCCGCCAGCTGCGGCAGATCCGGGAACCGGTCACGGTCCACGGTGAACACCCTGTGCCCGTCGTAGTGATCGATGTCCAGGTGCAGTACGGACAGCGGCAGACCCCGCTCCCGGTACCCGGCGACGATCCGCCGCACCTCCCGCGCACTGCCGAACCCCCACCGGGCGTGCTGGGGACCCAGCGCCCAGGACGGCGGCAGCGCCGGCGCACCCGTCAGCGCCGTCCAGCCCTGCAGCACCCGGGCCGGTGTACCCGCCACCACCCAGCAGCGCAGCGGCCCCCCGTCCATCCGCACCTCGCACATCCCCGGACGGTCGTGGCCGGACCCCGCGCCCTCCTCGCCCTCGCGCAGCGTCACCCGCCCCGCCCAGGTGTTGTCGTGGAACGCCAGATGCGTCCCCGCGTCCGAGACCACCACCTGCACCGGCATCGTCAGATACAGCGGATCGTCACCCGGCCCGAAGCGCCCGCCCGGATCGGTGTTCCACAGCTCGTACGCACCGTCGCGCAGCCGCGGCCCCGCCGCCCGGCCGCCCAGCCCGAAGAACCGGGCGTCCGCCGGCACCTCCGACCGCTGCACCCACCGGGCGGGACCACCCGCCACCGGCTCCCACCAGCGCGGCGGCAGTTCCCGCCGGAGCATCACACCACCCGGCGTACGCAGTTCCACCGCCCCGTGCCGCGACACCACCACCGTCAGCCGTTCCGAGACCACCTGCCAGCCGCCGTCCTTGTCCGGCTCCAGCACGGCCCGTGGATCCGGTTCCGGCGCCGGACCGGGCAGCGCGTACGACGGCAGCGGCTCCGCCCCGTCCCACGCCCAGAACACGGCGCCACCGGACGCGACCCGGATGCGCAACTCCGAACGGGCGAACCTCACCACACCACCACCGGGCCCGGGCTCCGCCCCCATCAGCAGACCCGGCACCCTGGCCCGCTCCGCACCACGGGACGGCAGCGCCCGCGCATCCGCACGCTGCCGCCGCCAGGCCGAGCGCACCGTGCGCAGCCCCTGCACCGAACCGACCATCTTCACCGAGCGCACCAGGTCACGACCGTTCATGCAGCTCACCCTGCCAGCTGACGGAGCGGCTGCGGGCTTCGTTCAACTTCCGTTCACCCGTGGCCGGACCACATGGCCGGGCAAGCAACCATGGGTGGGGAACCCTGGTGCGGAAGACGATCACATGGCATCGTCCGTGACAGCCGCCTCACGCGCACATCCCCGCCCGTGCGCGCGACACACGCAGACCCGCGTACCCGTACCGTCAGGGAGCCGACCCATGACCTCAGCAGCAGCGAACGAAGCCCCCCTCTGGCAGCCCGACCCCGAGCGCATCGCCGCCGCAGCGGTCACCCGCTTCCAGAGCTGGGCGGCCGAGCGATACGGAGCACCGGCCGAGGGCGGCTATCCGGCGCTGCACCGCTGGTCCGTCGACGAGCTGGACACCTTCTGGCGGGCCGTCGCCGACTGGTTCGACGTACGGTTCTCCACCCCGTACGAGACCGCCATCGGCGACCGCACCATGCCCGGTGCCCAATGGTTCCCCGGCGCCACCCTCAACTACGCCGAACACGCCCTGCGCGCCGGGGAGGACCCCCTGCACGCCGGCGCCCCGGCCCTCCTCCACGTCGACGAGACCCATGCGCAGTCCGCCGTCAGCTGGTCCGAGCTCCGCCGCCAGGTCGGCTCCCTCGCCGCCGAACTCCGTGCCCTCGGGGTCCGCCCCGGCGACCGCGTCAGCGGCTACCTCCCCAACATCCCGCAGTCGGTCGTCGCGCTCCTCGCCACCGCGGCCGTCGGCGGCGTCTGGACCTCCTGCGCCCCCGACTTCGGTGCCCGCAGCGTCCTCGACCGCTTCCAGCAGGTCGAGCCCGTCGTCCTCTTCACCGTCGACGGCTACCGCTACGGTGGCAAGGAACACGACCGCACGGAGACGGTCGCCGAGCTCCGCCGCGAACTCCCCACGCTGCGCGCCGTCGTTCACATTCCGCTGCTCGGCACCCCCGCCCCCGAGGGCACCCTCGCATGGTCCGCCCTCACCTCCACGGACACCGAACCCGTCTTCGAGCAGGTCCCCTTCGACCACCCGCTGTGGGTGCTGTACTCCTCCGGCACCACCGGTCTTCCCAAGGCGATCGTCCAGTCGCAGGGCGGCATCCTCCTCGAACACTTCAAACAGCTCGGTCTGCACTGTGACCTCGGCCCTGCCGACCGCTTCTTCTGGTACACCTCCACCGGCTGGATGATGTGGAACTTCCTCGTCTCCGGCCTGCTCACCGGCACCACGGTCGTGCTGTACGACGGAAGCCCCGGCTACCCCGACGTCAGCGCCCAGTGGCGGGTCGCCGAACAGACCGGCGCCACCCTCTACGGCACGTCCGCCGCCTACGTCATGGCGTGCCGCAAGGCCGGGATCCACCCGGGCCGCGACCTCGACCTCTCCCGCATCCAGTGCGTGGCCACCACAGGTTCCCCGCTTCCGCCCGATGGCTTCCGCTGGCTCCACGACGAAGTCGCCGAGGACCTCTGGATCGCCTCCGTCAGCGGCGGCACGGACGTCTGCAGCTGCTTCGCCGGAGCCGTCCCCACCCTCCCCGTCCACATCGGCGAACTCCAGGCCCCGTGCCTCGGTACGGACCTCCAGTCCTGGGACCCTGCGGGCAAGCCGCTCATCGGGGAGGTCGGCGAACTCGTCGTCACCAACCCGCTGCCGTCCATGCCGATCCACTTCTGGAACGACCCCGACGGCAGCCGCTACCGCGACAGCTACTTCGAGATGTACCCGGGCGTCTGGCGCCACGGCGACTGGATCACCCTCACCGACCACGGTTCGGTGATCATCCACGGCCGCTCGGACTCCACGCTCAACCGCCAGGGCGTACGGATGGGTTCCGCCGACATCTACGAAGCCGTCGAACGCCTCCCCGAGATCCGTGAATCGCTGGTCATCGGCCTCGAAGAGCCCGACGGCGGCTACTGGATGCCCCTCTTCGTCCACCTCGCCGACGGCGCCGCCCTCGACGACGGCCTGCGCGACCGCATCAAACGGACCATCCGCGAGAACCTGTCACCGCGCCATGTCCCGGACGAGATCATCGAGGTGCCCGGCATCCCGCACACCCTCACCGGCAAGCGCATCGAGGTTCCGGTCAAGCGCCTCCTCCAGGGCACAGCTCTGGCCAAGGCGGTCAACCCCGGCTCGATCGACAACCTCGAACTGCTCCACTTCTACGAGGACCTGGCTCGCACACGCCGCTGACGGACGGCACTGTCAGTGCCCGCGATTACTCTGAGTGAGCAATGTTCGATCGCGCACCGGGGGAGTCATGGCGCATACCAGGAACACCCACACCGCAAGGAACGCCGGCCACCGGCGGACCGGCACATCGATGCGACGCATGCTGCGCCGCGAAGCACCCAGCACCATCGGCCTCCTGGCCGACGAGCAGGACTTCGCGGCCATGCGGCGCTACCGCACCTTCACGTTCGACGACCACACCGTCTATCTGCAGCAGGTCGAGGGCCTGCTCAAAACGCTCGCGGCCCAGGGCATGCACACCACTGTGGCCCTCTTCGACCCGGAGGAGTACGCGGAGTTCTGTGCAGAGACCGGCCTCGCCCCGGACGCCACCACCAGCCGCAGCCGCTTCACCGCGGAAGTCGCCGCGACCGGAGCGACCGTCGCGTACGCCGGGCAGCCCCTCGACACCCTGATCCCGCTCCTTGTCGGCCGAGCGGCCCGGCAGGCCACGTGGGAGCACGCCACGATGCTCCTGGCCGGCCTCGGGGACTGTGCCGACTGCGGCCAGGACATCGGCCGTGCCGCTTTCGACCGGGCCTCCCACCTCCTGATGCGCACGCTGGAGACCGCGGGCCCCGGCATGCACCATCTGGTCTGCAGCACCCCCGTGGAGAGCGAACACCTCCTTGCCGTCCTCCACACCGAACGGGACACCACGGGACCGGCCCGCTTCGAGACGGCGGAAGGAACGGAGTTCGTCACCGTCCTCGCCGTCGGCGTCGCTCTCGAGAGCCCGGGCGGACTCGTGCTCCGTACGAGCAACCCCGGGATGCCCGACCGGGTCCACGGCTGGCGCCTGACCCGAGGCAGCCTCCTACCGCTCACCGCGGGCGAGGTCTTCAGCGCCTACTGCACCGACGCGGACACCGGTGATCCGGTCTCGCCGGAGTCCGGCGTGGAGTACTGCTCGGGCTTCGACATCGGCGCGGACCAGCCGGAGGAACACCATTGACACGTCGAAGGGGCTTCCCGCCATGTCCGGCGGGAAGCCCCTTCACGACCAGCTCTGCGGGCTACTCGCCCGACAGCACCGCCTGAGCCGCGAGCCGTGCCTCGTCGGCCGAGTCCGCCGCACGCGCGGCGGCCGCAGCCCGCTGGCACTGCGCGAGCGTGTGCTTCGCCAGCGTGGCGCGGACATAAGGAAGGGACGCGGCACCCATCGACAGAGAGGTGACACCCAGCCCGGTCAGCACACAGGCGAGCAGGGGATCGGCGGCAGCCTCACCGCAGACACCGCAGCTCTTGCCCTCGGCCTTGGCGGCATCGGCCGACAGGGCCACCAGATCGAGGAGCGCGGGCTGCCACGGATCCTGCAGCCGCGACACCGCACCCACCTGACGGTCGGCGGCGAAGGTGTACTGCGCCAGGTCATTGGTGCCCAGCGAGAGGAACTCGACCTCCTGCAGGATCGAGCGGGCCCGAAGAGCAGCGGACGGAATCTCCACCATCGCGCCGAACTTCGCCTGCAGCCCGGCCGCCCGGCACGCGTCGGCGAACGCCTTCGCATCCGTGCGGTCCGCCACCATCGGTGCCATGACCTCGAGATGGACCGGGAGGCCCTCGGCCGCCTTCGCCAGCGCGGTCAACTGGGTCCGCAGCACCTCGGGGTGGTCCAGCAGGGTACGGAGCCCCCGCACCCCCAGAGCCGGATTCGGCTCGTCCGCAGGCGTCAGGAAGTCGAGCGGCTTGTCCGCACCGGCATCCAGCACCCGCACAACGACGCGTCCCTCGGGGAACGCCTCCAGCACCGCCCGGTACGCCGCGACCTGCTTCTCCTCGGACGGCGCCTGCTTGCTGTCGTCCAGGAACAGGAACTCCGTACGGAACAGGCCCACGCCCTCGGCGCCGGCCTCGACCGCCGCCGGCACATCGCCGGGTCCGCCCACATTGGCGAGCAGCGGCACCTTGTGACCGTCGGACGTCGCGCCCGGACCGGTCGAAGCGGACAGCGCCGCCTTGCGGGCCACCGCGGCGCTCTCCAGCTCCGCGCGCTTCTCCTCGCTCGGCTCGACGAAGATCTCGCCGGTGCTGCCGTCCACCGCGATCACCGTGCCCTCCGCCAGCTCACCGGCACCGGGCAGAGCAACCACGGCCGGCACACCGAGCGCCCGCGCCAGAATCGCACTGTGACTGGTCGGCCCGCCCTCCTCCGTGACGAACCCGAGCACCAGCGTGGGGTCGAGCAGCGCCGTGTCGGCAGGCGCCAGGTCCCGCGCAATGAGGACGTACGGCTCATCGCTGTCCGGCACGCCCGGCATCGGCACACCCAGCAGCCGCGCGACGATCCGATTGCGCACATCGTCGAGGTCCGCGACCCGCCCCGCCAGGTACTCCCCGGCACCCGCCAGCAGAGCCCGGTAGGCGGCGAGCGCGTCGTACACCGCGCGCTCGGCGCTGCTGCCGACGGCGATACGCCGATCCACGTCGGCCATGAGCTCGGGGTCCTGGGCCATCATGGCCTGCGCCTCGAGCACCGCCTGCGCCTCGCCGCCGGCCAGATTGCCTCGCGCGATCAGGTCGGCCGCAACAGCGTCCACGGCCTGGCGAGCACGCCCCTGCTCGCGCTCCGCCTCCTCTGCGGGGATCTGTTTGGCAGGCGGCTCGAGCACAGCCGTACCCATGTGCCGAACCTCGCCGATCGCCACACCGTGGCTCACGCCGACGCCTCGCAGCGTTGTCTCCATTTCACCGTCTCCGTTTGTGCGGTGGCCCGTGCCACCGCGGTGGATGTACAGCCGGCGTCACTGCGCCGAACGCGTCACTGCCAGCCGAACAGGGTGTCGCCGACCTTGACATCGCCGTCCTCGCGGAGGTCGGAGAGGGAGTCGGCGGTGGCCTCCAGCGCCACGACCGGGCAGATCGGGGACTTGCCGGCCGCCTCGACGGCAGCGGGGTTCCACCGGACGATGTTCTGGCCACGCGTCACCGTGTCACCCTTGTTGACAAGCAGTTCGAAGCCCTCGCCATTGAGCTGAACAGTGTCGATACCCAGGTGCACCAGCACCCCGTGCCCGTCCGCGTCCACGACGACGAAGGCATGCGGGTGAAGGGAGACCACGATCCCGTCCACCGGTGAAACGGCTTCCGACGGCTCCCGCACGGGGTCGATGGCCGTTCCGGGACCGACCATCGCGCCGGAGAAGACCGGGTCGGGTACCGCAGCGAGTCCGATGGCGCGTCCGTCGAGCGGGGACGTCACAGTGGTCATGGGGAGCCTCCCAGGGTGGAGCTTCAATTGGGGCCGCCGCGGCTTGTAAGGGGACGGCGTACTGCTGAGCAGCGTAAGTCATAAGAAGTCCCGGTTCCGCCCGAGTCCAGCGGGTTCGCAGACCTAGGGGAGCACCGCGAACGATTTGCCTCGACTCCCAGCGGCCTGTACTGTCGTGCTCCTGCCTGGCCCCAGTGCGACGTTGAGTCCGGGGTCGGCGGCGACTATTCAGTCCAAACCCTAATCTCAATTCAGCTTCTGCATGCCTGCAGGGGTGGTCAAGGGAAACGGAATAGGCCTGATAGAGTCGGACTCGCCGGAAAGGGAAACGCGAAAGCGGAAACCTGGAAAGCGAAACCCGCTTCGACCGGGAATCGGACACGAAAGAGTCTGATAGAGTCGGAAACGCAAGACCGAAGGGAAAAGCCCGGAGGAAAGCCCGCGAGGGTGAGTACGAAGGAAGCGTCCGTTCCTTGAGAACTCAACAGCGTGCCAAAAGTCAACGCCAGATATGTTGATACCCCGGCCTGTTTCGGCAGGTTGGTGGTTCCTTTGAAAGTCCTGCCGGGCCCTTGTGGTTCCGGTGGGCAATTTACACAGCGAGGACGCTGTGGACGACCGGTCCTATTCCGACCGGTTGTTCCGCTCTCGTGTGTGTCGTCCCGATTACGGGAAAACATTCACGGAGAGTTTGATCCTGGCTCAGGACGAACGCTGGCGGCGTGCTTAACACATGCAAGTCGAACGATGAAGCCTTTCGGGGTGGATTAGTGGCGAACGGGTGAGTAACACGTGGGCAATCTGCCCTTCACTCTGGGACAAGCCCTGGAAACGGGGTCTAATACCGGATAACACTCTGTCCCGCATGGGACGGGGTTGAAAGCTCCGGCGGTGAAGGATGAGCCCGCGGCCTATCAGCTTGTTGGTGGGGTGATGGCCTACCAAGGCGACGACGGGTAGCCGGCCTGAGAGGGCGACCGGCCACACTGGGACTGAGACACGGCCCAGACTCCTACGGGAGGCAGCAGTGGGGAATATTGCACAATGGGCGAAAGCCTGATGCAGCGACGCCGCGTGAGGGATGACGGCCTTCGGGTTGTAAACCTCTTTCAGCAGGGAAGAAGCGAGAGTGACGGTACCTGCAGAAGAAGCGCCGGCTAACTACGTGCCAGCAGCCGCGGTAATACGTAGGGCGCAAGCGTTGTCCGGAATTATTGGGCGTAAAGAGCTCGTAGGCGGCTTGTTGCGTCGGTTGTGAAAGCCCGGGGCTTAACCCCGGGTCTGCAGTCGATACGGGCAGGCTAGAGTGTGGTAGGGGAGATCGGAATTCCTGGTGTAGCGGTGAAATGCGCAGATATCAGGAGGAACACCGGTGGCGAAGGCGGATCTCTGGGCCATTACTGACGCTGAGGAGCGAAAGCGTGGGGAGCGAACAGGATTAGATACCCTGGTAGTCCACGCCGTAAACGTTGGGAACTAGGTGTTGGCGACATTCCACGTCGTCGGTGCCGCAGCTAACGCATTAAGTTCCCCGCCTGGGGAGTACGGCCGCAAGGCTAAAACTCAAAGGAATTGACGGGGGCCCGCACAAGCAGCGGAGCATGTGGCTTAATTCGACGCAACGCGAAGAACCTTACCAAGGCTTGACATATACCGGAAAGCATCAGAGATGGTGCCCCCCTTGTGGTCGGTATACAGGTGGTGCATGGCTGTCGTCAGCTCGTGTCGTGAGATGTTGGGTTAAGTCCCGCAACGAGCGCAACCCTTGTTCTGTGTTGCCAGCATGCCCTTCGGGGTGATGGGGACTCACAGGAGACTGCCGGGGTCAACTCGGAGGAAGGTGGGGACGACGTCAAGTCATCATGCCCCTTATGTCTTGGGCTGCACACGTGCTACAATGGCCGGTACAATGAGCTGCGATGCCGCGAGGCGGAGCGAATCTCAAAAAGCCGGTCTCAGTTCGGATTGGGGTCTGCAACTCGACCCCATGAAGTCGGAGTTGCTAGTAATCGCAGATCAGCATTGCTGCGGTGAATACGTTCCCGGGCCTTGTACACACCGCCCGTCACGTCACGAAAGTCGGTAACACCCGAAGCCGGTGGCCCAACCCCTTGTGGGAGGGAGCTGTCGAAGGTGGGACTGGCGATTGGGACGAAGTCGTAACAAGGTAGCCGTACCGGAAGGTGCGGCTGGATCACCTCCTTTCTAAGGAGCACTTCTTACCAAGCTTGCTTGGTCAGAGGCCACTACGTCGGCAAATGTTCGACGGTGGTTGCTCATGGGTGGAACGTTGACTATTCGGCATGGTTCTTCGGGATCACTAGTACTGCTTCGGCGTGGAACGTGAATCGTGAGGGGTCGTGTCGGGCACGTTGTTGGGTATCTGAGGGTACGGCCGTCTGGTCGCCTTCAGTTGCCGGCCCCGGTAAAGCATCGTTTCGGCGGTGTGTGACGGGTGGTTGGTCGTTGTTTGAGAACTGCACAGTGGACGCGAGCATCTGTGGCCAAGTTTTTAAGGGCGCACGGTGGATGCCTTGGCACCAGGAACCGATGAAGGACGTGGGAGGCCACGATAGGCCCCGGGGAGCTGTCAACCGAGCTTTGATCCGGGGGTGTCCGAATGGGGAAACCCGGCAGTCGTCATGGGCTGTCACCCGCTGCTGAACACATAGGCAGTGTGGAGGGAACGAGGGGAAGTGAAACATCTCAGTACCCTCAGGAAGAGAAAACAACCGTGATTCCGGGAGTAGTGGCGAGCGAAACTGGATGAGGCCAAACCGTATGCGTGTGATACCCGGCAGGGGTTGCGCATGCGGGGTTGTGGGATCTCTCTTTTGCGGTCTGCCGGCCGTGAGACGAGTCAGAAACCGTTGATGTAGGCGAAGGACATGCGAAAGGTCCGGCGTAGAGGGTAAGACCCCCGTAGCTGAAACATTGACGGCTCGTTTGAGAGACACCCAAGTAGCACGGGGCCCGAGAAATCCCGTGTGAATCTGGCGGGACCACCCGCTAAGCCTAAATATTCCCTGGTGACCGATAGCGGATAGTACCGTGAGGGAATGGTGAAAAGTACCGCGGGAGCGGAGTGAAATAGTACCTGAAACCGTGTGCCTACAAGCCGTGGGAGCGTCGCGCATCGAGCTTGCTCGGTGCGTCGTGACTGCGTGCCTTTTGAAGAATGAGCCTGCGAGTTTGCGGTGTGTTGCGAGGTTAACCCGTGTGGGGAAGCCGTAGCGAAAGCGAGTCCGAATAGGGCGTTTTAGTAGCACGCTCAAGACCCGAAGCGGAGTGATCTAGCCATGGGCAGGTTGAAGCGGAGGTAAGACTTCGTGGAGGACCGAACCCACCAGGGTTGAAAACCTGGGGGATGACCTGTGGTTAGGGGTGAAAGGCCAATCAAACTCCGTGATAGCTGGTTCTCCCCGAAATGCATTTAGGTGCAGCGTCGTGTGTTTCTTGCCGGAGGTAGAGCACTGGATAGGCGATGGGCCCTACCGGGTTACTGACCTTAGCCAAACTCCGAATGCCGGTAAGTGAGAGCACGGCAGTGAGACTGTGGGGGATAAGCTCCATGGTCGAGAGGGAAACAGCCCAGAGCATCGACTAAGGCCCCTAAGCGTACGCTAAGTGGGAAAGGATGTGGAGTCGCAGAGACAACCAGGAGGTTGGCTTAGAAGCAGCCACCCTTGAAAGAGTGCGTAATAGCTCACTGGTCAAGTGATTCCGCGCCGACAATGTAGCGGGGCTCAAGCGTACCGCCGAAGTCGTGTCATTCGTACATATATCCCCAACGGGAGTACGGATGGGTAGGGGAGCGTCGTGTGCCGGGTGAAGCAGCCGCGGAAGCGAGTTGTGGACGGTTCACGAGTGAGAATGCAGGCATGAGTAGCGATACACACGTGAGAAACGTGTGCGCCGATTGACTAAGGGTTCCTGGGTCAAGCTGATCTGCCCAGGGTAAGTCGGGACCTAAGGCGAGGCCGACAGGCGTAGTCGATGGACAACCGGTTGATATTCCGGTACCCGCTTTGAAACGCCCAATACTGAATCAGGCGATGCTAAGTCCGTGAAGCCGGCCCGATCTCTTCGGAGTTGAGGGTAGTGGTGGAGCCGACGAACCAGACTTGTACTAGGTAAGCGATGGGGTGACGCAGGAAGGTAGTCCAGCCCGGGCGGTGGTAGTCCCGGGGTAAGGGTGTAGGGCGTGTGGTAGGTAAATCCGTCACACATGAGTCTGAGACCTGATGCCGAGCCGATTGTGGCGAAGTGGATGATCCTATGCTGTCGAGAAAAGCCTCTAGCGAGTTTCATGGCGGCCCGTACCCTAAACCGACTCAGGTGGTCAGGTAGAGAATACCGAGGCGTTCGGGTGAACTATGGTTAAGGAACTCGGCAAAATGCCCCCGTAACTTCGGGAGAAGGGGGCCATCACTGGTGATTGGATTTACTCCATGAGCTGGGGGTGGCCGCAGAGACCAGCGAGAAGCGACTGTTTACTAAAAACACAGGTCCGTGCGAAGCCGTAAGGCGATGTATACGGACTGACGCCTGCCCGGTGCTGGAACGTTAAGGGGACCGGTTAGCTGACTTTCGGGTCGGCGAAGCTGAGAACTTAAGCGCCAGTAAACGGCGGTGGTAACTATAACCATCCTAAGGTAGCGAAATTCCTTGTCGGGTAAGTTCCGACCTGCACGAATGGCGTAACGACTTCTCGACTGTCTCAACCATAGGCCCGGTGAAATTGCACTACGAGTAAAGATGCTCGTTTCGCGCAGCAGGACGGAAAGACCCCGGGACCTTTACTACAGTTTGATATTGGTGTTCGGTTCGGCTTGTGTAGGATAGGTGGGAGACTTTGAAGCAGCCACGCCAGTGGTTGTGGAGTCGCCGTTGAAATACCACTCTGGTCGTGCTGGATGTCTAACCTGGGTCCGTGATCCGGATCAGGGACAGTGTCTGATGGGTAGTTTAACTGGGGCGGTTGCCTCCTAAAGAGTAACGGAGGCGCCCAAAGGTTCCCTCAGCCTGGTTGGCAATCAGGTGTTGAGTGTAAGTGCACAAGGGAGCTTGACTGTGAGACCGACGGGTCGAGCAGGGACGAAAGTCGGGACTAGTGATCCGGCAGTGGCTTGTGGAAGCGCTGTCGCTCAACGGATAAAAGGTACCCCGGGGATAACAGGCTGATCTTCCCCAAGAGTCCATATCGACGGGATGGTTTGGCACCTCGATGTCGGCTCGTCGCATCCTGGGGCTGGAGTCGGTCCCAAGGGTTGGGCTGTTCGCCCATTAAAGCGGTACGCGAGCTGGGTTTAGAACGTCGTGAGACAGTTCGGTCCCTATCCGCTGCGCGCGTAGGAATATTGAGAAGGGCTGTCCCTAGTACGAGAGGACCGGGACGGACGAACCTCTGGTGTGCCAGTTGTCCTGCCAAGGGCATGGCTGGTTGGCTACGTTCGGAAAGGATAACCGCTGAAAGCATCTAAGCGGGAAGCCTGCTTCGAGATGAGTATTCCCACCCCCTTTGAGGGGTTAAGGCTCCCAGTAGACGACTGGGTTGATAGGCCAGATGTGGAAGCCCGGTAACGGGTGGAGCTGACTGGTACTAATAGGCCGAGGGCTTGTCCTCAGTTGCTCGCGTCCACTGTGTTAGTTCTGAAATAACGAACGGCCGTGTTGTTGTCCGGTGTTGGTTAATTTCATAGTGTTTCGGTGGTCATTGCGTTAGGGAAACGCCCGGTTACATTCCGAACCCGGAAGCTAAGCCTTTCAGCGCCGATGGTACTGCAGGGGGGACCCTGTGGGAGAGTAGGACGCCGCCGAACAATTATTCCGGGAAAGCCCCGCACCTCTGGTGCGGGGCTTTTCTGCGTTCACCGGTCCTTCCCTCACCCCCGTGCAAGCGGCCGCAGTGGCTGAGGGTAAGGTCAGGGGGCATCATTGGCACGTTCTTCACAGGAGGCCCCCGGGTGGAGGTCCAGGAGACTCGGGTTCAGACGGACCGAGTCCTCACCATCCCCAACATCCTCAGCATGGCTCGCCTTCTCGGGGTGCCGCTCTTCCTGTGGCTGATCCTTCGTCCCGAGTTCGGCGGCCCCAAGAGCGATGGCTGGGCCCTGCTGGTCCTGATGCTCAGCGGGATCAGCGACTACCTCGACGGCAAGCTCGCCCGACGGTGGAACCAGATCAGTAGTCTCGGGCGACTCCTGGACCCGGCTGCCGACCGCCTGTACATCCTTTCGACCCTCGTCGGACTGACCTGGCGGGAGATCCTTCCGCTCTGGCTCACTGCGGCCCTCCTCGCCCGTGAGCTGATGCTTCTCGTCATGGTGGGAATCCTCCGGCGCCACGGCTATCCGCCGCCCCAGGTGAACTTCCTCGGGAAGGCCGCTACGTTCAACCTGATGTATGCCTTCCCCTTGTTGCTGCTCAGTGACGCAAGTGGTTTGCTTGGCTCGCTGGCCGCTATTTTCGGATGGGCGTTCGCGGGGTGGGGTACAACGCTCTATTGGTGGGCAGGGATCCTCTACGTGGTTCAGGTCCGCCGGCTCGTCAAGGCGGATGTAGCAGCCGATTGAGCTCGTTGATGCGGTACCGCGCAGTGTGGCCGGTCCGCGGTTGATCTCTCAGATGTTGCCCCGACGGGCGAAGTCGGCCAAACCGTCGTCTCTGCAAGGAGGACGTTTCCGACATGAAGGCCGTCGTGATGGCTGGTGGCGAAGGCACTCGTCTTCGCCCCATGACCTCGAGCATGCCCAAGCCGCTCCTGCCCGTGGCCAATCGGCCGATCATGGAGCATGTGCTACGGCTGCTCAAGCGGCATGGGCTCAATGAGACCGTCGTAACCGTCCAGTTTCTCGCCTCTCTCGTCAAGAATTACTTCGGAGACGGCGAAGAGCTCGGGATGGAGCTCACCTATGCCAACGAGGAGAAGCCTCTCGGCACCGCGGGGAGCGTGAAGAACGCCGAAGAGGCGCTGAAGGACGACACCTTCCTCGTCATTTCCGGCGATGCTCTGACCGACTTCGACCTGACCGACCTCATCGCCTTCCACAAGGAAAAGGGCGGTCTCGTCACGGTGTGCCTGACACGGGTTCCGAATCCGCTGGAATTCGGAATCACGATTGTGGACGAGGGCGGCCAGGTCGAGCGGTTCCTGGAGAAGCCGACCTGGGGTCAGGTCTTCTCGGACACCGTCAACACAGGCATCTACGTGATGGAGCCCGAGGTCTTCGACTATGTCGAGGCCGACGTCTCGGTGGACTGGTCCGGCGACGTCTTCCCGCAGCTCATGAAGGAAGGCAAGCCGATCTACGGCTATGTCGCCGAGGGCTACTGGGAGGACGTGGGCACCCACGAGAGCTATGTGAAGGCACAGGCCGACGTCCTTGAGCGCAAGGTCGACGTCGAGATCGACGGCTTCGAGATCTCACCCGGTGTATGGGTCGCCGAAGGTGCCGAAGTACATCCCGACGCGGTACTGCGCGGGCCCGTGTACATCGGGGACTACGCAAAGATCGAAGCCGGCGTCGAGTTGCGCGAGCACACCGTCATCGGCTCGAACGTCGTCGTCAAGACGGGTGCGTTCCTGCACCGGGCCGTAATTCACGACAATGTCTACATCGGCCAGCAATCCAATCTGCGCGGATGCGTGATCGGCAAGAACACCGACATCATGCGGGCGGCCCGCATCGAGGACGGCGCGGTCATCGGCGACGAGTGTCTGGTCGGTGAGGAATCGATCATTCAGGGCAATGTACGGGTCTACCCGTTCAAGACCATCGAGGCAGGCGCCTTCGTCAACACCTCGGTGATCTGGGAGTCGCGCGGGCAGGCGCATCTGTTCGGCGCCCGCGGCGTCTCGGGAATCCTGAACGTGGAGATCACCCCTGAACTCGCCGTGAGGCTGGCCGGTGCGTACGCCACCACCCTCAAGAAGGGGTCGACCGTCACCACCGCGCGTGACCACTCCCGAGGCGCCCGCGCGCTGAAGCGAGCCGTCATCTCGGCGCTGCAGGCCAGCGCCATCGATGTGCGGGACCTGGAGAACGTACCGCTGCCGGTCGCGCGTCAGCAGACCGCCCGGGGGAGCGCCGGCGGAATCATGATCCGCACCTCCCCCGGAGTGCCGGACTCGGTGGACATCATGTTCTTCGACGAGCGGGGAGCGGACCTGTCGCAGGCGCGTCAGCGCAAGCTGGACCGGGTCTACGCACGTCAGGAGTACCGGCGGGCGTTCCCCGGGGAGATCGGCGATCTGCACTTCCCGTCGAGCGTCTTCGACTCCTACACGGGGTCGCTGCTGCGCAACGTGGACACCTCCGGTATCGCCGCCGCAGGGCTCAAGGTCGTCGTCGACGCGTCCAACGGCAGTGCCGGGCTCGTCCTGCCCAGCCTGCTCGGGCGGCTCGGCGTGGACGCGCTGACCATCAATCCGGGGCTCGACGAATCGCGTCCCACCGAGTCCGCCGACGCCCGGCGCTCCGGGCTGGTGCGGCTCGGGGAGATCGTGTCCTCGGCGCGGGCCGCGTTCGGCGTGCGCTTCGACCCGGTCGGTGAGCGGCTCTCCCTGGTCGACGAGCGAGGCCGGATCGTGGAGGACGACCGGGCTCTGCTGGTCATGCTCGATCTGGTGGCCGCCGAGCGGCGCAGTGGGCGGGTGGCGCTGCCGGTGACGACGACGCGCGTTGCCGAGCAGGTGGCTGCGTACCACGGCACACAGGTGGAATGGACGACGACGTCGCCCGACGATCTGACACGGGTGGGACGTCAGGAAGGCACCATCTTCGGCGGCGACGGGCGCGGTGGCTTCATCGTTCCCGAATTCAGCAGTGTCTTCGACGGTTCGGCCGCTTTCGTGCGGCTCATCGGGCTCGTCGCCCGGACGCAGCTCACGCTCAGCCAGATCGACGCCCGCATTCCCCGCGCGCACGTCCTCCACCGTGATCTGGCCACGCCGTGGGCGGTCAAGGGGCTGGTCATGAGGCGCGTGGTGGAGGCCGCAGGAGATCGCGATGTCGACACCACCGACGGTGTACGGGTCGTCGAGGCGGACGGGCGCTGGGTGATGGTGCTGCCGGACCCGGCGGAGGCCGTCACCCATCTGTGGGCGGAAGGTCCCGACGACGCCTCGGCGCAGGCGCTTCTCGACGAGTGGGCGGAGGTCGTGGAGAGCGCCGGTCACTGACGTTCCCCGGGTGCGCCGGGAGGTGCGGTACCGCGCCTCCCGGCGCTTGGGTGGGGCCATTCGGCGGTAGCAGGTGCAACGTGCGACGATGTGCGGCATGTCGCAGCAGCCCCCCGATCGGAGTATTGCTTCAGCATCCGCGCGCCCCGACGCGTCCATGTCGCTGCTGACCAATGTGATGCACCACAGCCTGGACGAGGGGTACGCCGAGGCCACCGCGCGCCGCAGGGCCGACGGGAGCGCGGGGATGCCGCGCACGGTGAAAGCGAAACTGGGCCTCGCGGCGGGTCTTGTGCTGGCTGCGCTCGTCGTCACCCTAGGCGCCGCGGAGGCACGTGTCTCGGCGCCCGTCCTCGCCAAGGAACGCGAAGAGCTCATCGACCGTATCGATGGCGAGACATCGGCGGCCGACACCCTCGAGTCACAGGTCGACCGGCTCCGGGACGATGTGAGCGAGCGTCAGCGTAAAGCGTTGGAAAAGCATGGCGGGGACCAGGGCGAGCTGGTGGCGCTGCTCTCCGGGGCGACGGCCGTGCAGGGGCCGGGTGTGAAGCTCGTCATCGATGACGCGAGGGAGTCCGATCAGGGCGGTGGCGGGCCGCGGGAGACCACCGGCTTCGCCGATACGGGGCGGGTGCGCGACCGCGACCTGCAACGGGTCGTCAACGGCCTCTGGCAGTCCGGGGCGGAAGCCATCGCCATCAACGGGCAGCGGCTGACCGCCCTGTCGGCGATCCGTGCCGCCGGCGACGCCATACTGGTCGACAACAGACCGCTCGTGCCGCCGTACACGGTGCTTGCGGTGGGGAACGGGAAGCGGCTCAGTACCGCGTTTCAAGGCAGTGCCGACGGCCTGTATCTGCAGGCGCTGAAGGACACGTTCTCGATCCGGACCAGCATCTCGGTCCAGGATCAGGTGCGCCTTCCGGCTGCGCCGAGCCTGATCGTACGAACAGCAGAGCCGAAGGCCGCAGACACCGGCGGTGGTGCGGCAGACACAGGGAAGGGCACATCGTGATCGCCGTACTGGGCCTCGTCGTGGGAGTCGTGGTGGGACTGTTGGTCCGGCCCGAGGTGCCGGCGGTGGTCGAGCCCTATCTTCCGATCGCTGTCGTGGCTGCGCTCGACGCGGTCTTCGGCGGTCTGCGGGCCATGCTCGACGGCATCTTCGTGGACAAGGTGTTCGTGGTGTCGTTCCTGTCGAACGTCGTCGTGGCCGCACTCATCGTGTTCCTGGGCGACAAGCTGGGCGTCGGCGCGCAGCTCTCCACGGGTGTGGTGGTCGTGCTCGGCATCCGGATCTTCTCCAACGCCGCGGCGATCCGCCGGCACGTCTTCCGGGCCTGAAGCCGATGAGCGACGAAGAACTCCCCCGTGACGAGGAGCGCGCCGGCGAGCAGCGGGCCGATGCCCCCAAGGAGCTCACCGGGCGCCAGCGGCTGATCGCCGGAGTCTGGCCGCCCCGGGTGACCCGGGCTCAACTCATCGTGGCGCTGCTGCTGTTCGTGCTCGGCCTGGGGCTGGCGATCCAGGTGCGGTCGAACAGCGACAACAGCGCACTGCGCGGCGCGCGCCAGGAGGATCTGGTCCGCATCCTCGATGAACTCGACGACCGTACGCAGCGTCTTGAGGATGAGAAGCAGCGTCTGGACGATCAGCGCACGGAGCTCGAGAACAGCTCGGACCAGGCCGAGGAGGCCCGTAAGCAGACGGTGGAGAAGGAGAGGCAGCTCGGCATTCTCGCCGGGACCGTGGCGGCACACGGGCCCGGGATCACGCTGACGATCAACGACCCGGGCGACGGGGTGGAGGCGGACATGCTGCTCGACGCCCTCCAGGAGCTGCGTGCGGCGGGCGCGGAGGCGATCGAGGTCAACGGCGTGAGGGTGGTCGCCAACACGTACTTCTCCGGTGATGGCGGCCACATCAAGGTCGACGACCGGTCCATCTCCGCACCGTACGTCTTCAAGGTCATCGGCAAGCCGCAGGATCTGGAGCCGGCGCTGAACATTCCCGGCGGCGTCGTGCAGACACTGGAGAAGGAGCAGGCCACTGTGCATGTGGCACAGGCGGACGACATCGTCGTGAACGCCTTGCGACCGGCGAAGCGGCCTGACTACGCTCGGTCGTCACCCCAGTGAGGCCGCCGGGTACGGGGGTCGGAGGACACAGGTACGAGGTTGCGGGGGGTCGCCGCATCGTATTGGTGAGGCGTGGTGGAAACTGTCGAGTGACTGGGGACGTTGTGAAGATGTCCGGGTCGGCAGGTGTGTTCATTCAGGGTTCGTCCTGCCCCACGGGCGGGTCTATTTCGGTCAAGGGGAATCGCCCGTGAAGTTGTTTGCGAAGTTGTTCGGCAAGAGCGCCCGCGACGAGGCTGCGCGCCATCGCGCACCGCGCCATGGCCAGGCCGATGAGCAGGGCACGGAGCGCCCGCTCTTCCGCGATGAGGTGGCGGGTGCGGGTGGTGACATTCCGGGTGGTTCCGGCGCGTCGTCTGTTGACCCTGCCGGTGCGGGCCGCATAGGTTTCGGAGATCCATCAACCTCGAGTGCGGGTGGAGGGTTTGCGTCCATGCCGGTCTGTACGAGGTGCGGCCATCGCAACGCCGAGGCCAGTCGTTTCTGCTCCAACTGCGGTGCGCCGCTGAGGGGTGGGGCTCCGTCCGAGCGTCCCTCTGAGACGACCTCCACCATCTCCATCTCCGGACTCGAGGCGTACGAGGCGGAGGCGACGGGGCAGACGTCCGTGCCGTCCCTCTCTCCCGAGGCCCAGGCCGCGGTCGACGCCCTGCCGCTCGGCTCGGCGCTGCTGGTGGTGCGCCGCGGCCCCAACTCCGGCAGCCGCTTCCTGCTGGACAGCGAGCTGACCACGGCCGGCCGCCATCCGCAGAGCGACATCTTCCTCGACGACGTGACGGTCTCGCGCCGGCACGTGGAGTTCCGCCGGAACGCCGACGGCAGCTTCACGGTCGGGGACGTCGGCAGCCTCAACGGCACCTACGTCAATCGTGAGCGCATCGACTCCGTCACGCTGTCCAACGGCGACGAAGTGCAGATCGGGAAGTACCGGCTGGTCTTCTACGCAAGCCAGCGAGGCATCTGACCCGTCAGGGAAGGTCCATGCTGAGAACACCGACGGGCGGTGCCGGTCACGGCACCGCCACCGCCGACGACCGTGCGCTGAGCATCGGCGCGGTGCTCCTGCAGCTGCGGGACGAGTTTCCCGAAGTCACCATCTCCAAGATTCGCTTCCTGGAGGCGGAGGGGCTCGTCGAGCCGCAGCGGACGCCTTCCGGATACCGGAAGTTCCGGCCCGACGATGTGGAGCGGCTGGCCCAGGTGCTGCGGATGCAGCGGGACCACTACCTCCCGCTGAAGGTCATCCGTGAGCACCTGGACGCTCTCGCCCGCGGCGAGCAGATCTCCCTGCCGTCCCCGGGCGGGCAGCGGGACCTCCCCGACGGTTCCTGGGATGCCGAGCCGGGACGCGCCACTGCTGCGCGGATCGGCCGTGCCGAGCTGCTGGCGGCCGCCGAGGTCACCGAGAGTGACCTCGAGGAGTGGGAGTCGTATGGCCTCGTCGCTCCGACGGCGGACGGCGGATACGACGCCGAGACCGTGACCGTGGCCAAACTTGTGGCGGATCTGGGGCGATTCGGTCTGGAACCGCGTCATCTGCGGGCCATGAGAGGGGCCGCGGAGCGTGAGGCCGGGCTGATCGAACAGGTGGTGGCGCCTCTGCGCCGACACCGGAATCCGCAGACCAGAGCACATGCGGAGGCCACGGCGAAGGAGCTTGCGGAGCTCTCCGTACGGCTTCATTCGGCGCTTGTGCAGACGGCTCTGCGGATCAGACTCCACTGATCACGGAGGAGCCCGACTACCCAAACCTGCCGAGCACGTCCTAGGGTTGCTGTGTGAACGAGCTCGACGTTGTGGGTGTCCGGGTGGAAATGCCCTCCAACCAACCGATCGTGCTCCTGCGTGAAGTGGGAGGCGACCGGTACCTCCCCATTTGGATCGGTCCTGGCGAGGCGACCGCGATCGCCTTCGCGCAGCAGGGCATGGCTCCGGCCAGGCCGCTGACCCATGATCTCTTCAAGGATGTGCTCGAGGCCCTCGGCCAGGAGCTCACCGAGGTCCGCATCACGGACCTCCGCGAAGGGGTCTTCTACGCGGAGCTGGTCTTCGCCGGCGGGGTCGAGGTGAGCGCGCGTCCGTCGGACGCCATAGCGCTCGCGCTGCGCACCGGCACGCCGATCTACGGCAGTGACGGGGTGCTCGACGACGCCGGTATCGCCATCCCGGACGAGCAGGAGGATGAGGTCGAGAAGTTCCGGGAGTTCCTCGACCAGATCTCGCCGGAGGACTTCGGTACCAACAGTCAGTGACCGTCCTGCGGGGTAGCCGTCAGCGCATCCGACAAGCCTTTCCCGGGAAGGAGACACGGGAAACCACTCTCAGGGTGATTATCACTCGGCGTGCCGAGTGTGGCGATCGTTGACGCACCCCGGGTGACTGCCTACCTTCGAGATGGCAGGTCAAGGACGGAGGTCGGCGTGAGAAGCAGCGGCGACGGTACGGCAGCAGGTGGGCCGTATCGGCAGCACGGAAGTACAGCCGGCCACACCATCAGGCAACCGGTTCAGCCGGCGGCCCTGGTAGGCGACGGGGCGGCGGCCGACGACATCGGCTACCGCGGGCCGACGGCGTGCGCGGCAGCAGGGATCACTTATCGGCAGCTCGACTACTGGGCGCGCACGGGGCTCGTGGAGCCGAGCGTGCGCCCGGCCTACGGCTCGGGCACACAGCGCCTCTACAGCTTCAGGGACGTCGTCCTGCTGAAGATCGTGAAGCGCTTCCTCGACACGGGCGTCGCCCTGCAGAACATCCGCACCACGGTCCAGCATCTGCGGGCCCGGGGATTCAGGGATCTTGAGCGGATGACGCTCATGAGTGACGGTGCGACCGTCTACGAATGCTCCTCGCCCGACGAGGTCGTGGATCTGCTCCAGGGGGGCCAGGGGGTCTTCGGTATCGCGGTCGGGGTGGTCTGGCACGATGTCGACGCCGCACTGTCGCAGCTGCACGGCGAGCGGGTCGACACCGGCGAGACGCTGATCGGCAACAATCCCACCGACGAACTCGCACGGCGGCGCAACCGCGCCGTCTGACGGGGGCGGATCCGGAGCGCGGCGATTGTCAGTGGTGTAGGGCAGCATCGATTGATGTGAGAGCCGCGCCCACCATCCTGCATCTCGACATGGATGCCTTCTACGCCTCTGCGGAGCAGGCGGCGAAGCCGAGTCTGCGCGGCAAGCCCGTGGTGGTGGGCGGGCTGGGGCCGCGCGGGGTCGTCGCCACCGCGTCGTACGAGGCGAGGCGCTTCGGGGTGCACTCGGCGATGCCGACAGCCCAGGCCAGGCGGCTGGCGCCCCATGCCGCCTATCTGGTGCCTCACTTCACCCTGTACCGGACGGTCAGCGACCAGGTGATGCACCTGCTCGGGCAGCTCTCGCCCCTGGTGGAGCCGCTCAGCCTGGACGAGGCCTTCGTCGACCTGGAGGCCGGCGGGGTGGCGGACGACACCGCGTCCGCGCAGGCCATCGGTGAGCAGTTGCGCGAAGCGATCAGAGCGGTCACCGGACTCACCGGCTCGGTGGGCCTCGCGGGCTCCAAGATGCTGGCGAAAATCGCCTCCGAGGAGGCGAAGCCGAACGGGCTGCTGCTGATCGAGCCGGGCACCGAGCGCGAACTGCTCGCGCCGATGTCGGTACGGATCCTGCCCGGTGTCGGACCGGCCACCGGGGACCATCTGCGGCGCGCTGGGATGACCACGGTCAATGACCTGGCCGTGGCGGGCGAGGCGGAGCTCGTGAGACTGCTCGGGAAGGCCCACGGCGTCGCCCTGCACCGGATGGCCCTCGGGTACGACAACCGGCCCGTCGTCGCGGAGCGCGACGCGAAGTCGGTCTCGGTCGAGGACACCTTCGACGTGGACCTGCACGACCGGGTCCGGGTCAGGACGGAGGTCGAGCGCCTGGCCGACCGGTGTGTACAGCGGCTGCGGGGAGCGGAGCGGTCGGGACGGACCGTGGTGCTGAAGGTCCGCAGGTACGACTTCTCGACGCTCACGCGGTCCGAGACGCTGCGGGGCCCCACGGACGACCCCGCGGTGGTCAGAGAGGCCGCTGCGCGGCTTCTGGAGGCCGTGGACACGACCGGAGGCGTACGGCTCCTCGGGGTGGGTGTCACGGGGCTCGCCGACTACACCCAGGAAGATCTCTTCGCGCAGGCGGCCGGTGAGCGTGCCGCGCCCGAGGACCCGGCCCGCGAGGACCCGGGCGCGGGCGCGGCCGACCGCGGGGAGGCCCCGGCGGACGGTGCACAGGAGCAGGTGACCGCCGAGCAGCTCGCGGCCCGGCGGTGGCCCGCCGGGCACGACGTACGCCATGACACCTTCGGCCACGGGTGGGTACAGGGCAGCGGAGTGGGCCGGGTGACGGTGCGGTTCGAAGAACCCGAGTCGCCGCCCGGCCGGGTGCGCACGTTCCGTGTCGACGATCCGGAGCTGCAGCCCGCCGACCCGCTGCCGCTGGTGCGCGACCCCGTGGACTACTCGTCCTGGCCGGCCAGCCTGCCGAAGTCGCGGTCCGGCGCCGGCTCCTCGGGCGGCGAGTCCAGACCGTAGTGCCGGTAGAGCTGCAGCTCCTGCTCCGGTGAGAGATGGCGGCCGACTCCGAAGTCGGGCGCGTCCTTGATCAGGGCACGGTCGAAGGGGATGCGCAGCGAGTTCTCGACGAATTCGCTCGGCTCCAGCGGGACGAAGGCATCCCTGCTGAACAGCCCGGTGCGCACGGCGGCCCACTCGGGTACACCGGTCGCATCGTCGAGATACACCTCGTCGACGGTGCCGATCTTGGTGCCTGCGCGGTCGAACGCCTTGCGGCCGATCAGGCTGCGCGGATCGATGTCGGTCTGCACGGTCCCTCCTTGGTCGCGGCTACTCCACAGCCACTACGAAAGTGCAGATCCGGGGTATCGGCCACTCGAGAACTCGAACACGAACCCCGCTGGTAGGCTGGCTATGGCTGATGACCCCGTGCGGGAGAGTCCACCGGAGCACATCCGGCAGGCGCCGAAGGAGCAAATCCTCCCCGGAATCTCTCAGGCCCCCGTACCGCATGGACGAGGTCACTCTGGAAAGCAGGGCGGGTTTCGTGGCGGCAGATGCCGGGACGGTTCCCTTCCTCACCGACGGTGAAAGCCGGTACGCCACTGGGCGGGCCGGTGAAGCTCTCAGGTTGAGATGACAGAGGGGGAGGCCGTCAGGGCACCCGCGCCGCGGTGCCCCTCGCAGGTCGTGACAGACCAGGAGGCCTCCACCATGACCCCCCGTCGCACTCCGCTCTCCCAGCTGGAGCAGGGCATCCCCTTCGAAGAGCGCCACATCGGACCCGATGCCGAGGCGCAGGCGAAGATGCTCGCCCAGGTCGGTTACGGCTCGCTCGACGACCTGACCGCGGCCGCAGTGCCGGATGTCATCAAGAGCGCCGAGGCGCTGCAGCTGCCGGCGGCCCGCACCGAGGCCGAGGTCCTGGCCGAGCTGCGCTCCCTCGCGGACCGCAACCAGGTCCTCGCCCCGATGATCGGACTCGGCTACTACGGCACGTTCACCCCGCCGGTGATCCTGCGCAACGTCATGGAGAACCCCGCCTGGTACACGGCCTACACGCCGTACCAGCCGGAGATCTCGCAGGGCCGCCTCGAGGCCCTCCTCAACTTCCAGACGATGGTTGCCGAGCTCACCGGGCTGCCCACCTCCGGTGCCTCGCTGCTCGACGAGGGCACCGCGGCCGCGGAGGCCATGGCGCTCGCGCGGCGTGTCGGCAAGGTCAGGAACGGCGTCTTCCTGATCGACGCCGACGCCCTGCCGCAGACCGTCGCCGTGATCCGGACCCGCGCCGAGCCGACCGGTGTCGAGGTCGTCGTCGCCGACCTCACCGAGGGCATCCCCGCGGAGATCGCCGAGCGCGGTGTCTTCGGCGTGCTGCTGCAGTACCCGGGAGCCTCCGGTGCGGTCCGGGAGATCAAGCCCGTCATCGACCAGGCGCACGAGCTCGGCGCGATCGTCACCGTCGCCGCCGACCTGCTGGCCCTGACCCTGCTCACCTCGCCCGGCGACCTCGGCGCGGACATCGCCGTCGGCACCACGCAGCGCTTCGGTGTGCCGATGGGCTTCGGCGGCCCGCACGCGGGCTTCATGGCCGTACGCGAGAAGTTCGCCCGCAGCCTGCCCGGCCGCCTGGTCGGTGTCTCCGTCGACGCGGACGGCAACAAGGCGTACCGGCTGGCCCTGCAGACCCGCGAGCAGCACATCCGCCGTGAGAAGGCCACCAGCAACATCTGTACCGCTCAGGTGCTGCTCGCCGTCATGGCCGGGATGTACGCCGTCTACCACGGCCCCGACGGGCTGCGGACGATCGCCCGGCGCACGCACCGCTACGCCACGATCCTCGCCGAGGGTCTGCGGGCCGCCGGCGTCGACGTCGAAACGGGCGTCCACTTCGACACGCTCACCGTGCGGGTCCCCGGCAGGGCGGCCGAGGTGGTCGCCGGCGCCCGCGAGCGCGGGGTCAACCTGCGGCTCGTCGACGCCGACGTCGTCTCCCTCGCGTGCGACGAGACCACCACGCGTTCGCAGATCGAGGCCGTCTGGGCCGCCTTCGGCACCGACGGTGACATCGAGGCGCTGGACGCCTCGGCCGCCGACGTGCTGCCCGAGGCCCTGCTGCGCACCGACAACTTCCTCACCCACCCGGTCTTCCACCAGCACCGCTCCGAGACCGCGATGCTGCGCTACCTGCGCAAGCTCGCCGACCGCGACTACGCGCTGGACCGCGGCATGATCCCGCTGGGCTCCTGCACCATGAAGCTGAACGCGACCACGGAGATGGAGTCGATCACCTGGCCCGAGTTCGGTGCGCTGCACCCGTTCGCGCCGGCCGAGCAGGCACAGGGTTTCCTGACGCTCATCCGTGAGCTGGAGGAGCGTCTCGCCGAGGTCACCGGCTACGACGCGGTCTCCATTCAGCCGAACGCCGGCTCGCAGGGCGAGTTCGCCGGCCTGCTGGCCGTGCGCGCCTACCACCGGGCCAACGGTGACGAGCAGCGGACCGTCTGCCTCATCCCGTCCTCCGCGCACGGCACCAACGCCGCGAGCGCGGTGATGGCCGGCATGAAGGTCGTCGTGGTGAAGACCGCCGACGACGGCGAGGTCGACGTCGAGGACCTCCGCGCCAAGATCCAGCAGCACCGCGACGAGCTGGCCGTGCTCATGATCACGTACCCGTCGACGCACGGTGTGTTCGAGGAGCACGTCGCCGACATCTGCGCCGAGGTGCACGACGCCGGCGGTCAGGTGTACGTCGACGGTGCCAACCTCAACGCGCTGGTCGGTCTCGCCAAGCCGGGCCGGTTCGGCGGCGACGTCTCGCACCTGAACCTGCACAAGACCTTCTGCATCCCGCACGGCGGCGGTGGCCCGGGTGTCGGCCCGGTCGGCGTGCGCGCGCACCTCGCGCCCTACCTTCCGAACCACCCGCTGCAGTCCGCCGCCGGCCCCGAGACCGGTGTCGGACCGATCTCGGCCGCTCCGTGGGGCTCGGCCGGCATTCTGCCGATCTCGTGGGCGTACGTACGCCTGATGGGCGGGGAGGGTCTGAAGCGTGCGACGCAGGTCGCCGTACTCGCCGCCAACTACATCGCCAAGCGTCTGGAACCGCACTACCCGATCCTGTACACCGGCCCGGCCGGTCTGGTGGCGCACGAGTGCATCGTGGATCTGCGGCCGATCTCCAAGGAGACCGGTGTCAGCGTCGACGACATCGCCAAGCGTCTGGTCGACTACGGCTTCCACGCGCCGACCATGTCCTTCCCGGTGGCCGGCACGCTGATGATCGAGCCGACCGAGAGCGAGGACCTCGCCGAGCTCGACCGGTTCTGCGACACGATGATCGCCATTCGTGAGGAGATCGAGAAGGTCGCCTCCGGCGAGTGGAGTGCGGACGACAACCCGCTGGGCAACGCCCCGCACACGGCCGCCATGGTCGGCGGTGAGTGGAACCACGGCTACAGCCGCGAGGAGGCTGTCTTCCCGGCCGGCGTCTCGGCCGCCGACAAGTACTGGCCGCCGGTGCGCCGGATCGACGGTGCGTTCGGTGACCGCAACCTCGTCTGCTCCTGCCCGCCGCTGGACGAGTACGACAACTGAACCACCCCTGGGGTGTGACGCGGACATGCGTCGGGGCCGGTGCGGAGATCTTCTCCGGGCCGGCCCCTGTTCGTACGGGCCGCGTCAGGCGGCCTTCATCACCCGGCCGGCGTCCAGCGGACGGTGCGGGGCGATGATCTGTCCGTCCGGGAGCAGCTCACCGGTGTCCTCGAAGAGCAGGACGCCGTTGCACAGCAGACTCCAGCCCTGTTCCGGGTGGTGCGCCATGAGGCGGGCGGCTTCCCGGTCGGCTGAGTCTGCGGACGGGCAGGGTGGCTGGTGCTGGCACATGGATGGGTTCTTTCGCTGCGTTGTAGTGAGTGTCCTGCGGCTTGACGATGTGTTCATGGCCGCCCCCCGTATCAATCGGTCCGGTCCCAGTGTTGCCCCACGGGCGTCAATCCGCAGGGATTTCGCAGCAGCGCTTGTCCTACTCTCATGACGCGTCACCCGGCCGGACGGTTCAACACAACTGCACTGTCCCTTCGGGTGGTTCGGAGTGGCCGGACCGGACTAGTCCGGATGGCCCCGAGTGCCCCTGCGCCGTACTGTGCCCCACCACCGGAAACGGTGGCGGGGCACAGTACGGCGAGCCGGAGGCGGGCTGTGGTCAGGCCGGTGAACCGAGCAGAGGGCCGGAGCGGCCCGGGGTGATGCGCAGGGTCATCACGGGGAGCAGATCGGCGACCCGGTGCGGACGGTGTGCAGCGATGCCCGGTGGTGCGGGGGCCAGCGGCACCAGAAGATCGGTGGGGGCGAGGGCGCCGGCCGACGCGTCGGCCTCGATGTCCTCGTGCAGCCACAGCGTCAGCATGTAGAGCTCAGGGATGGACAGCAGACGCGGCTGGTAGTGCGGCGTCAACGTCTCCGCCTGGCGCAGGGCGAGTTCGGTCGAGGCGATGTACGGGCCCTCGAAGAAGTGCGAGAAGGTCCAGCCGTCCGGGGTGAGCATGGTGTCGGCCGCCGCGACGGCCCGCTCCGAGCTGCGGATCAGGAAGCGCCACCCGGCCAGGCTCGTGCGCGGTGCGACCCCGCTCGGGCCGATCCGGTCCAGCACATGGACGGGGAGCGGGAGTTCGGGGCTCAGCGGTCCCTGGACGGACCGGAGAGCGGGGGTGCGGGCCTCGCGGACTGCGGTGGGTGAACCGAGTGCCGCGAGGACGCTGCGCAGGGCGGGCGCGGGAGCCGGGGGTACATGCAGCGGCATAGTGGGTCGCCTCTCACTTCGGAGACACGGTGATGCGTGGGCTGGGGCAGACGGCGCTGTCGGCGTGCGGGGCCAGAGGGGGCCGGTGACTGGGCCGGTGCGTCAACTCTCTGCCTCGTCCGCGGAGTTTATACGACAGGTGTTCACACGGTGTTTCCGCTAGCCGCCGCAGCTATTGCCGGCAAGGCGGTATCCGGACTTTATTATGCGGAGAATCTGCTGATTCGGCGTGCGTGGCGCAGTTGCTGCCTGGTGTTTTTTCCCGGCCGCGGTCGGCCGAAACACGTCGGCGTTTTCACCACCCGCCTCGCGGCGGAAACTGCGCAGTGCTCCATGCCGTCGGAATGTGCCCCGGGCCGCCGTCCTCAGATTACTCGGTCCGCGCTGTCCGTGGGGGCGTTATCGATCACCTGCCCTGGGCATTATCGACCGTGACGCGAGCGGCCTGGGGCGCGGGCCGCCCACTCGAGGAGGGACGCTTCGATGGGGGAGAAGGTCGTCGCGGGCACCTTTGACCTGTCCGATCGGCAGAGGTACCGGAGGAAGCTCCACCTGTGCCTGGAGGGGCTGGGGAGGCTCCTGGCGGAGCGGAGGTTCGACCGGCCGCGCAATCTGATGGGCATGGAGATCGAGCTGAATCTGGCAGGGGTGGACGGTCTGCCGCGGATGATGAATGCGGAGGTCCTCGAGCGGATCGCGAGCCCTGATTTCCAGACCGAACTCGGGATGTTCAATCTGGAAGTGAACATCGTCCCGCACCGCCTGGACGGACGCGTATTCGATCAACTGGCCGAGGAGCTCAGGACCGGTCTCGGATATGCCCACAGGAAGGCAGGGGAGATCGCTGCCGGAATCGTGATGATCGGAATACTGCCGACCCTCGGCCGTCAGGACCTGGTACGGGCGAACCTCTCGGACGGGGACCGCTACGCACTGTTGAACGATCAAATGGTGGCGGCGCGCGGCGAGGATTTCGCGCTCGATATCGAAGGTGTCGAACGACTGGTCTGTACCTCCACATCGATTACGCCCGAAGCGGCCTGCACCTCCGTCCAGTTGCATCTGCAGGTGACCCCGGCACGGTTCGCGGACGTGTGGAACGCGGCCCAGGCCGTCGCCGCCGTCCAGATAGCCCTCGGAGCCAACTCACCCTTCCTGTTCGGCAGGGAGCTGTGGCGGGAGTCCCGCCCGCCGCTCTTCCAGCAGGCCACCGACACCAGGCCGCCCGAACTGCAGAACCAGGGGGTGCGCCCGAGGACCTGGTTCGGCGAGCGGTGGATCGGCTCGGCCTACGAGCTCTTCGAGGAGAATCTGCGGTACTTCCCCCCGCTGCTGCCGATCTGCGACGAGGAGGACCCGCTGCGGGTCCTCGACGAGGGCGGAATACCGGGGCTCCAGGAGCTCGTGCTGCACAACGGGACGGTGTATCGCTGGAACCGGCCGGTGTACGGGCTGGCCGACGGTGTACCCCATCTCCGGGTCGAGAACCGCGTCCTGCCCGCCGGCCCCACCGTCACCGATGTGATCGCCAACGCCGCGTTCTACTACGGTCTCGTACGGGCACTCGCGGAACAGCCCCGTCCGGTGTGGACCAGGCTGCCGTTCGCCGCCGCGGCCGAGAACTTCGAAACCGCCTGCCGCAGGGGCATCGACGCCCAGCTGATCTGGCCCCGCCCGGGGCGGGCGGGCGGGCTGACCCGGGTGCCGGCCGTCGAGCTCGTGCGGGACGAACTGCTGCCGCTCGCCGCGGCGGGGCTCGATGCCTGGAACATCGAGCCCGCGGACCGCGACCACTACCTGGCGGTCATCGAGGAGCGCTGCAAGCGCCGGGTGAACGGCGCGTCCTGGCAGGCGGACACGTATCACTGCGGGCTGGACGCCGGGCTCGGACGGGAAGCGGCGCTCGCGGCGACCACGCGCCGGTACGCCGAGCTGATGCACAGTGGCGAGCCGGTGCACACCTGGCCGGTGGGCTTCCCGGACGGTTCCTGAGGGCTGTCCCGCAGTTCCTGGCGTGCGTACGACGGCAGCTGCGGCACCTCGGCGCGTTGCCGGAACGCCCGAATGCGCCCCGTATGAGGGAGCCCATCCGCCTTGGAGTGCACCACATCCGATGCGCGCGCGCTGATCCATCAGGGATGACGGGACGGCCGTCAGGCCGGCGTCGTCACTGTCCCGGGCCGCCGTTCGTCGCCCTTCCCGGCCGAGCGGCGGCTACTCCTGGGCGTCGAGGCTGCTCTGTCCGGCGGTCATCACGGCCTGGAGAATGACGGCCTGGATGTCGGCAGGGTCGGTGACCTGGTACCCGCCTCCGCCGGTCACCTTGGCTATCTCGTCCACCTCCTCGCGGTCGGCCTCGGGACCGACCGCGATGGCGAGGAGCGGTACCGGGCGCTCCGGGTCGGCGAGCCGCTTGAGCTCCGAGATCAGGCCGCTGCGCGAGATGGAGCGGTAGTCCTGGTTCGAGCCGTCGGTGAGGATCACCACGGCGTTGAACTTGCCCTTCACATAAGTTGCCTGAGCCGCCTTGTAAGCAGCGAGCGTGGTGTCGTACAGGCCCGTCGCACCATTCGGCACAGGCTGGAGCGCGGAGAACGCGGCAGCGAGCTTCTCGCGGTGCGTGCCGCCGCCCTTCACCGGGTCGCCGAGCCGGGCGGTCGGCACCAGCGTGCGGTAGTCCTTGTCGCCGTCGAGCGTGGTGGCGAACTCCCACAGACCGATCTCGTCGTTCGGGGTGAACTGGTCGAGCGCCTGTATCAACGACGCCTTCGTGACATCCATCCGGGACTGATTGCGCCCCGGAACGATGGTGGCCATGGAACCGGAGGCATCGACGACCGTGGTCAGCCGCGCGCTCTGCACCGTGATCGTCCACATGCCGAGCGTCTCCTGGAGCGCCTCGGTGGACGGGGGAACGGCGGACGGGGTGGCGTACGGCTGCGGTGCCCGGCCGCCCGCAGATGCCACCACCGCCTCGCCGGTCGTCCCGTCGGTCGCCCTGAAGCCGCGCTCCGCCAGGGTGTGCCGGGCGCTCTCCTGACCGAGCAGTGTCATGAACCGCAGTGCCGCACGGCTCTCGTCGGTGCTCAGCTTCGTCTCGTTGACCAGCGTGTACGGGTAGTCGAGCAGTGGTGTGCCGTCCTTCGGGTAGAAGAGATCGAGCTTGCCGCTCCCGGCCGAGGCGGCGTTGTGGGCGAATGCCGCCTGCTCGGAGAGCAGCACCGCCTGATTGCGCTGCGGATTGCCGCCCTCGGCGCCCGAGTCGTCCTGAGCCAGCGTCTCGAGCACCTGGGTGTCGCCGTCGGACATCCGCTGCGCGAGCAGTTTGGCGGTGGCCGCGACCCGGGTGTCGCTGTCTCCGCCCTGCTCGTCGGACGAAGCGGCGATGCTGGTGAGGGCCAGCAGACCGGTGGCACTGCGGGCCGGGTCGGCCGCCCCGAGGCGTACCTTGTCCGACTCCGTGGCCGAGGCCGTCAACTCGGCCCAGGAGTACTTCTTCCTCGGCCAGCCGAGGGTCTTCGCAGCCGACGGGAGCAAGGCGAGGGTCACCGGGGAGGAGGCGATGGAGTCCTCCGGGGTGATCGGAATGCTGTTGCCGCCGCCCTGGGCGCGGTCCAGCCAGAGGTCGGAGTCGGGCAGCCAGACCTGGTAGTCCGGGGTGCGGGTGCCGGCCGACAGGGCATCGGCGACCTTGTACGAGTCACGGGCGACGACCTGGACGTACAGGCAGCGCCCGTCTGATCGGACGCCGTCCTTGCGTGCCTGGTCGGCGACGGCATGCACGGCGGGGGCGATGTCGGGGGAGGCCACCATGGAGAGCCGTACCGCGGAGTCCTCGCAGGACTCGGAGAAGGACAACAGGCCGCCCTGGACCGCGACTGCCGTACCTGCCGCCACCGCGAGGACGACCATCGTGGCGAGAGCGACGGTGCGTCGGCGGCGTGGCCGGGAACCGCCCCCGCCGTCTCGCCTCGCGTAGTCGTCGGGCAAGCTGTGGCGTCCCATGTCGGTGGTGCCTCTCCTTGAGGATGAACAAGGAAAAGGGGGACCACACCCTCACCGATGGTGGTTGTCCCCCGGCCTGTCGCGCATGATCTTCGTACCTGCATTCGAGACCCTAGCGGGACGGGGAGCGGGATGAGACGCGAATGCACAACTGAAGGCGGGTGTACAGGTGGAGGAGGGGCGGGTGGCTGAATCTTTCCCCGGGGAGGCGGTGCCACGGAGGATCCTGCGATCCGAAACGGTGCTGGTACTGGCTCTCTCGCTGGGTGCCAGCGGGGTGTCCGCCCTGATCAGTTTTGTCGGATCACTGACAAAACCGGGTGGTCTGAAGGACCAGGCCGCGACACTCAACAGTTCGTACGCGCCCGGGCGGCCCTGGCTCGATCTCGCCTGGCAACTCTTCGGAATCGCCACGGCTCTGGTCCCCGTCGCGCTGGTGGCGCATCTGCTGATCAGGGAAGGGACGAGCCTGCGTGTCATCGGCTTCGACCGGAGCCGGCCCCGGTCGGACCTGGGGCGCGGCACGTTGATCGCGGCGGGCATCGGCAGCGCCGGGCTGGCCTTCTATCTGGTGGCGCGGGCCGCCGGGTTCAACCTCACGGTGGTCCCGGAGTCGCTCCCCGACGTGTGGTGGAAGTACCCCGTCCTGATCCTCTCCGCGCTGCAGAACTCCGTGGTGGAGGAAGTGATCGTCGTCGGGTACCTGCTGCGCAGACTCGGGCAGTTGGGGTGGACGCCGACGGCCGCCCTGGTGGCGAGTTCGGTGCTGCGCGGCTCGTACCACCTGTATCAGGGGATCGGCGGCTTCATCGGCAACATGGTGATGGGCGTCGTCTTCGTGCTGCTGTACCGGCGTTGGGGGCGGGTGGGCCCGCTGGTCGCGGCGCATGCGCTGCTCGACATCGGGGCGTTCGTCGGGTACGCGCTGCTGGCAGGGAAAGTGGGGTGGCTGCCGACGCCATGAGCAGGGGCGCGGAGGAAGGGGTGCGTGCGGATCGCTCCGTACGCACCCGTTCGCGCCGGTCAGAGCGTGGTCAGCAGTTCGCCGTCGACGACCGTCACCGCGCTGCCCGTCAGCAGGGTGCGCGGGCCGCGCAGCGATGTGCGCACCAGGCCGGAACGGGCCGAGGCCTGCAGGCCGGTCAGTTCGTCCCGGCCGAAGCGGGCCGACCAGAAGGGGGCCAGTGCGGTGTGCGCGCTGCCGGTGACCGGGTCCTCGTCGATGCCGACCCGGGGGAAGAAGCCGCGGGAGACGTAGTCGTAGCCACGGGACGGGTCCTCGGCGGCGGCGGTGGCGATGATGCCGCGCCGCGAGCAGGAGGCCAGCGCGGCGAAGTCCGGGGCCAGTGCGCGTACGGAGGTCTCGTCGGCCAGCTCGACGAGCAGGTCGCCGATGTGGTCGCCGGTGTCATGGATGGACAGCGGCTCGGCGCCCAGGGCGGCGGCCAGTCCGGCCGGGGCGTCGGCCGCCGTGAGCGGTGCCGTGGGGAAATCGAGCGTGAGTGAGCCGTCCGGGTGGGCGGTGGACGTGAGGATTCCGCAGCGGGCGGCGAAGCGCACCGTTCCGCTCGCCGCTTCGGTGGTGTGCAGGACGTGGGCCGTGGCCAGCGTGGCGTGCCCGCACATGTCCACCTCGGTGGCCGGGGTGAACCAGCGCAGCGCCCAGTCGGCCTCGCCGCCCGGCGGCAGCGGGTGCGCGAAGGCGGTCTCGGAGAGGTTCATCTCCAGGGCGACCTGCTGGAGCCGGCCGGCTTCGGGGAAGGCGTCGGAGTCCAGCAGCAGAACGGCCGCGGGGTTGCCGGTGAAAGGGCGGTCGGTGAACGCGTCGACAATGCGAATCCTCATGGCTCGACCGTAGAGCGTGCGGAGCGCCGCAGGCCAAGGCCAATTCGGGGATTCCGGCCTGGGACGGTGCGTGCCCCCCGAGGGTTACGGCCGGCGCCCCCACGCAGAGACGAGCGGAGCGGTGGCCAGATCGAGGCGCCCGGTGGCGACGTTCGCCAGGTGCCGGTCGATCTCCTCGTCGTCGGCGAGACCCGACGTCACGAGCTGGTCGCGGATCTGCCGCACGGTGGCGGCCTCCAGGACGGCGCACGCCGGTGAGGTGATCGGGAAGTACGCGTCGGCCTGCACATCGTCGAGACCTGCTTCGCGCAGCAGCCGCGGCAGGGTCCGGCCGTAGGCGAGGTCTGCGCCACGGGCCGCCATGAGCTCACGGAAGCCCGACCGCAGGCGATTGGCGAGGCGCTGCTCGGGGCCCGATTCGTCGGGGCACAACAACGGCTGCAACCCGGGGTCGGCGTCCTCCAGGAGGAGTACCCCACCGGGGCGCAGCGCCTGGATCATGCGGCGCAGTGCTTCGGCGCGGTCGGTGACGTGCACCAGGACCAGCCGGGCATGCACCAGGTGGAAGGCGCCGGGAGGCGGCGGATCGGCGGCGACGTCGTGGCGCAGCACCTCGACGACATCGTTCGCCGCCCCCTGCGCCCACGACACATCGATGTCCGTCGCGACCACGGCTCCGGTCGGACCGACCCGTGCGGCCAGCCCCGCGGGAACGGAGGGGCCACCGGCTCCGACCTCCCAGCACCGCATGCCCGTGGTGATCCCGAGCCGGTCGGCATGCCGGAAGGTCACCGGGTCGAAGAGTTCGGCGAGGGCGCCGAAGCGGATACCCGCTTCGGACTGCCGGTTGTCGAGCAGGTAGCCGTGGTCCGGGCCGTGCCCGCTCTCCGGGCCGGGTGCGGTCATGTCGCATCGCCTTCGTTCTGTGCCGTGTCGCGGCCAAGTATGCAAGTGTCCTGTCTCAATGAAGCTGGTCGTCCCCGCCTGCGCTGACCTGCGTGGACTGGATTGGGTGAGACGCGGAGACCGGGTTCGTCGAGACAGATCTCGGGGGCCGGGACTGAACAGGCTCAGTGCTGTCCGGCCTCCGGTCGGGTTGCCGCTGTACCGGTTCGGCCGTCACGCCCTGGCGCTGGCGACTCCTGAGCCGTCCATGTAGTCGCGGACTCGCGTGATCAGTCCGTTGCGGACGTGGAGTATCAGGAGTCCGGGGACGGTGAACGTGGTGGCCTTGGTCGTCAGTCTTCCCACCACGACATGCTCGGCGATGATCACTTCCGGATCGGCGGTCTCGTGGGCCGCGATCCTCCTGACCTCCTGCACCTGGGCGGGGCTGGTGCCCCAGGCTGCCCGGTATCCGGCGCGCACGGCCTCACGCCCCTCGTAACGCGGGGGGAAGCCGGGTGAGGCGAACGGGAACTCGTGCACCGCGTCGATGGTGTAGAGGTCAGCGAGATCGTCCGGGGACTTGTCGAGCATGGCCTGGTAGTAGCAGGTCAGCACCTCGTATGGGGTGCGAACAGCAGGTGTATCCAGATGCGACACGGGAGTCGTTCCATTCGCTCAACACTTGTTGACCCACTCACCGTAAGGTCGGCCGGAAGTTCGGTCAACGGTTGTAGAGTGAATCGGTGTCCACTCCTCGCCAGTCCCGTGCCGACCGCCGCCGAGCGACCGAGCTGCGCATCCTCGACAGTGCTCGGGAGCTCTTCGCCGAGAAGGGATTCGAGCGCACCACCATTCGCGCCGTGGCGGCCGCGGCGAGCGTCGATCCAGCTCTGGTCATGCAGTACTTCGGCTCGAAGCGGGAGCTGTTCAGCCAAGCCGTGCAGGCGCTCCCTGCCGCGCTGACAGCCACTGATACCGACGCGCTCGTCGAGCAGTTGCTGGCCTCGCTCGGCCTCAAGCTCGGCGGTCTTCCCGAGGGCACGTTGGCGATGATGCGGTCCATGCTCACCGACCAGGCAGCGGCCGATCACGTCCGTGCCGCTCTCGGTCGGCAGATCGACAGCGTCGGTGCCGCCCTGCCCGCTGCCGAGGATCCCGAACTGCGTGCCGCACTGGTTGTCACCGCGTTGCTGGGCGTGACCATCGGCCACCAGCTCCTCAGCCTCTCCTCGCTTCGTGCGGCCCCTGCGGATCGCATCGCCGCATTGCTCCGCCCGGCCATCGCGGCCCTGGCAGATCCGTCGGGATGAAGTCAACGTCCCCGTTGCCGGGAATGTGAGCAGGCTGTACTCAGGCTCCGCAGCGGTAGTAGGGGTGGAACGGGCTCCATCGTGTTTCCGCGTCGGCGACAGCTTCATCGTGCCGGCGCAGTGGCGGATCGTTTCGCGAGGGAAGGACGCGTCGTAGATCCTCGGGCTTCGGTGGAAGGCGACGACCTTGTGGGTGGAGAAATGCTGCTCAACCCATTGGATCAGGGGGTCCTTGCGGTCCTTGGGGACGTGGCCAAGAAGGATTTTGCGGGCAGTGATCTGCTCGACGAGCCAGGCGACGTAGCCGGTGGCTACGGCGCGGTGTTCCCACTCCCGGCCGGCGAGAAGTCCGGCGAGCGTCACGACTCGAGGGTGGAAGACCATCGTGAGCGTCAGGTCGGGAGAGGGGGCTGCCCCAGTGCCGTCGGTGAGGCCGGCAGCACCGCATCCGGTGTCCCCAGCCGCTCGAACCTCCACCCGGCCCGGGAGTAAACCAGGCGCCTCACCTCGAACGTTTCGGCATCCTTCGACTCGATCCACTCGTCCGCACGGACGTCGACGACCACCGCCGAGCCGTCCGCGTAGCGGATGAAGTAGCCCGGGGCGTGCCGACGCTCCCGCTCGCCGTCACGCCAGTGCAGTCAGAACGGCTGCGAGCCGATCCCCACCACGCTCGGGTCGAAGTCCATCAGCAGCAGCCGGTCCCGCTCCGGCCACGACTCGAAGCCGAGGTGCCGCCCGGTCGTCGCCGCCCAATACCAGCCCGGGAAGCGACGCTCACCGCGCGACCAGCGGAACGTACGTACCGGCGCGACATCCTCTGACCGGCTCGTGACGCAGTCCCGCAGCGGACGCCGACGACGCCCGTGTACCGCGTCGATGTACGACAACCCGACGCACGGCCCCGCCTGATCCAACCCAGCCGGTACAGCCATCCAGCGCACTCAGCCGCGCGACCGGGTTCGCTGAGACAGAAGCCCGAACGACTCGGTTCGGTTCGTTGAGAAAACGACTCGATTGAGTGAGACAGGACAGCAAGGCCCCGCCGAAGCAATTGTCGTCCGACCGGTTCCGATATATCGTTGACGCATCGCGACAGATCAACGATGGGAGGAACGCGGTGATGCGTTCACATGGACACGGACATGAGCACGGGCATGGGCACTGCGGGCCCGGTCATCAGGGTCGGGGCGACTTCGAGGCGCGTCGCGCCGCCTTCGGGCAGTTCGGTCCGCCGTTCGGTGGCGGCCCGTTCGGTGGCGGGCGCCGTGGAGGCGGCCGGGGCAGGGCGCGGCGCGGTGATGTGCGCGCCTCGATCCTGGCGTTGCTGAAGGACCGGCCGATGCACGGCTACGAGATGATCCAGGAGATCGGCGAGCGCAGCGGTGGGGCCTGGCGGCCCAGCCCCGGCTCGGTCTATCCGACCCTCCAGCTGCTGGAGGACGAAGGGCTGATCGTCAGCGCGAGCGAGGGCGGCAAGAAGCTGTTCACGCTCACCGACACCGGTCGCACCGAGGCGGAGTCGGGCCCCGAGGCGCCCTGGGAAGAGGCCGGGCGCGGGGTCGACTGGGAGGGTGTGAACGAGATCCGGCAGGCCGGCTTCGGCCTGATGGAGGCGTTCGGTCAGGTCTGGAGGACCGGCTCGGCCGGTCAGCGCCAGAAGGCGCTCACGGTGATCAATGACGCCCGCAAGAAGCTCTACCTGATCCTTGCCGACGAGGACTGACCCGACGGGTGCGCTGCGGGGGTCGCGCGGCCGAGCCGCGGGACCCCCGTCCGTCCGTACGTGGTCAGGTGGCGACCAGGCCGCCCAGTTTGCGCAGCGACTCGACGAGCGCGGCGGTCGCCGAGTCCTTGAGCTTGCCCGCCATCAGGGAGACCGCGGCGCCGGTGAACTCGCCGTCGATGCGGACGGTGGTGGCGTCGCCGTCGGGCGTCAGCGAGTAGCGCATGGCCAGACTGACACCCATGGGGCCCTTGCCCCTGGTCGTCAGCAGCCGGGCGGTCTCCAGCTCCTCCACCGTCCAGAGCACCTCTGCGGGGAAGCCCATGAGCTTCATGTTCTCCTCAAAGGTGGCCGCGAGTTCGAGCGGTGCCGGGCCGCCCTTGGGGAAGCTGGTGTGGGTGGCGTTCCACTGGCCGTACGCGGTGAAGTCCGTCAACTGGGCCCAGACCTTCTCGGCCGGCGCTTCGATGCGTGCTTCGGCACTCACTTCGGCCATGCGACCACCCCTTCTCATCGGGTTACGGTGTCGCGGAACGTAGCTGCAGTGGCGAGAACATTCAATACTGATGAACCGTCAGACCTCTTGGGTGCGGCTCGATCGCCAGATCAGTGCCGCGTCGAAGCGGTCGGACGCGCGCGGGTGCGGTCCGTCGTCATGACAGTGGAACGCCGCCCAGAACAGGTCGGCGGGCAGGGCGTCGCACGGTGCGTGGACCCGGTAGACGTACTCCCGCCCGTCGGTCGCCGGCAGGGCGACCATCCATGGCACTCCGGCGCTCCCCTCCGGCCGTCGCGAATGTGGTGTGGCGTGAGGGACGTGCGCGGGTCTGCTCGCGGTTGCTTCCGCAGCGCGAGGCAAGGCGGCGCGCGCCGTTTCCCGCGATCGTATCCATGAATGGCGAGATCTCATCCGTAAGGAGGAGGAACCGTTCTGATGTGCCCACCTTCGGTGGGATGTGCAAATGGGCCCCACCGGGGACGACCGGGGGCCCGGGGACTGATGGGGTGAGAGGTGTGCAAAACCGGACGCCGCAGATCCCTCAGCAGCCCGCACCGAGCCATGCCGGGCTCGATGCCGGACTCAGTGCGGAGCTGGCCTCGGTGGTGACGGGTGCGCGCAGGCGCGCACTGCGGGACGGCGACCGGCAGATCGACACGGCCCATCTGCTGCACTCCCTCATCGAGGCGGACCCGCAGGTCCGTGCCGCCTTCGACGGTGGACCGCAGCTGGCCAAGGTGCTCGGCTACCTGGTGCAGCGCTCCATCGGTTACGGGCTCCGCTGGCAGGCTGCGGTGGAGGACTCCGGCGCGATCGCCGCGGTGCCGGAGGCCGGGGTGGACGGCTGGTCGCCCTCGGCCGTGTCCGCCATGGAAGGGGCGCGCGCACGCGCGGAACTGCGCGGTGGCAGGCTGGTCGGGGGCCTCGATCTGCTCGCCGCGCTGGCGGCGGATCAGGAGTGCCGCGCCGTCGAGGTGCTGGGACGGGCGGGCGTCGACGCGGGACTGCTCGCGGAACGGATCGCGACGGCCTTGCGGCAGGGGTGACGGTGCCGGCGTGATGCGTATGACGCGCATGACAGGGGTGACCATGGTGACGCTCCTGACATCAGCTGTCATGATGTGCCGATGCACGCGTCTCAGGGGAGGAGCGCCGGCCTGGGACTAGCCCTGGCCTCGGCGTTCGCATTCGGTGGTTCAGGGGTGGCGGCCAAGCCGCTGATAGAGGCGGGGCTCGACCCGCTCCATGTGGTGTGGCTACGGGTGGCAGGCGCCGCCCTCGTCATGCTGCCCGTGGCCTGGCGCCACCGCGCTCTCGTGCGCAACCGGCCGGTTCTGCTGGTGGGCTTCGGACTGCTCGCCGTCGCGGGCGTCCAGGCCTGCTACTTCGCCGCGATCTCCCGTATCCCCGTCGGCGTGGCGCTGCTCGTCGAGTATCTGGCGCCCGCGCTCGTCCTCGGCTGGGTCCGGTTCGTCCAGCGCCGTCCGGTCACCCGGGCGGCAGCCGTCGGTGTCGTGCTCGCGGTCGGCGGTCTCTCCTGTGTGGTCGAAGTGTGGTCCGGGCTGAGTTTCGACGCTGTCGGGCTGCTCCTCGCCCTCGCCGCCGCATGCTGCCAGGTCGGCTACTTCGTCCTCTCCGACCAGGGGAGCCAGGACGGCGCGGCGGGTGCGGAGCCTCCGCATCCGGTCGGCGTCATCGCGTACGGGCTGCTCATCGGCGCGGTCGTCCTCACGGTGATCGCGCGGCCCTGGGGCATGGACTGGTCGCTGCTCGCCGGCAGTGCGGACATGAACGGGACGGATGTGCCTGCGTGGCTGCTGCTGGTGTGGATCGTGCTGCTCGCCACCGTGATCGCCTATGTCACCGGCGTGATCTCCGTGCGGCTGCTGTCCCCGGCGGTGGCGGGTGTCGTCGCCTGTCTGGAGGCGGTCATCGCGACCGTGCTGGCGTGGGTCCTGCTCGGCGAGCACCTCTCCGCCCCTCAGCTCATCGGCGGCTGTCTGGTGCTGATCGGTGCGTTCATCGCCCAGTCGTCGACGCCGAAGGCGTCTTCCGGGCCCGTGGCATCGGGGCCGGGTGAGGCGGTACGGGCCCAGGTGCCGGACGAAGGCCCCGGCGGGGCGCGGACCGCGGATCGTGCGGCCGCCGAGGCGGAGTTGTCCGCCGAGCGTGCCGCCACGTAACGTGTGCATCATGCACTTGACCGTACTTCCGCCGCCTGCCGCCTAGCGCGGGCGGCCACTCCTGACGAAGACCGGGCTCGGGCACTCCCCGAGTCGGATTGTCGCTGCCCGCGTGCGGAGCCGAGCGACCACCGTCCTGTCTTCCTCTGGAGAAGTCACGTGTCCCATCCTGCTTCAGGCCTGCCCGTCGGGCGGAGCCTGATCTATCTGATCGTCGCCGGAGTCGCCTGGGGTACCGCGGGGGCTGCTGCCTCGCTGATCTTCCGGGTCAGCGATCTCGGCCCGCTCGCCCTGTCGTTCTGGCGCTGCGCGGGCGGCCTGGTGCTGCTGCTCGGCGCCCTCGTGCTGAGGCCGCGGCGGGCGGCCGCCCCCGCCGAGTCGCGGCGACGCCGGCTGCTGCGCATCCTCGGGACCGGCGTCGGTCTCACCGTGTTCCAGAGCGCGTACTTCGCGGCTGTCGAGGCGACCGGCCTCGCGGTCGGGACCGTCGTCACCCTGGGGGCGGGGCCCGTCCTCATCGCGGTCGGCGCGCGGCTGACCATGGGGGAGCGGCTGGGCGGCGGCGGACTCGCCGCGGTGGTGGGCGCGCTCACCGGGCTCGCCGTGCTGGTGCTCGGCGGTGACGGCGGTACGGTGCGTCCCGCCGGGGTGGCGCTGGCGTTGCTCTCCGCTGCCGGTTACGCCGCCATCACCCTGCTGACCCGGTGGCTCGGCCGCGACGGCGGCGGTTCCGACGCGCTCGCCACCAGCGCCTGGGCGTTCGGGATCGGGGCGCTCGGGCTGCTGCCGATGGCGGCGGCCGAAGGGATCGTGCCGCACACCGCGGACACCGCCCAGGTGGTGTGGCTGCTGGTGTACGTGGCAGCGGTCCCGACCGCGCTCGCCTATGCCCTGTACTTCGCGGGCGCGGCAGTGGTACGGGCCGCGACCGTGTCCGTGATCATGCTCCTCGAACCGGTGAGCGCCGCCGTCATCGCCGTGGCCGTGCTCCGCGAGCAGCTCACCGCGGCCACCGTCATCGGCACGCTGCTTCTGCTCACGGCGGTGGCGGGGCTCGCTGTCGCCGAGACGCGCGGTGCGGCGAGTGCCCGCCGCCGGGCGGCCGTTCCCGCCTGACCGCCGGCCCGTCCGGCCGCGCGGCTCCGCTGTGCGCATGCTGCTGACCGGTCGTCAGGGGTGTGCGGGCCCACTCCCCTGTAGTGGGCCCGCACACCCGGACGGTTCAGAGAGCGGTCAGGTAGCCGGGCACGGCGATCGCCGGGTCGAGGTCGTCCGACGGCTGCGGCGCGCGGTATCCGCGGGCCAGCGGAACGACGCCCGCCCAGTGCGGCAGCGCCAGGTCGTCCGGCTCGTCGTTCGGCCCGCCGGTCCGCACCTTCGCGGAGACCTCGTCGAGATCGAGCCTGATCACGGCCGTGGCGGCGAGCTCCTTCTCGTTGGCCGGACGGGAGTCGGCGGTCCGGCCCGGCACGACGTGGTCGACGATCGCGTCGAGTGCGGTGCGCCGCTCCTGCGGGTCGGTCACCGTGCGGGCGACGCCGTGCACCACCACGGAGCGGTAGTTGATCGAGTGGTGGAAGGCGGAGCGGGCCAGCACCAGACCGTCGACATGCGTCACCGTCAGGCAGACCGGCAGGCCGGGGTCCGCCTTCCCGGCCGCCCGCAGGGGGCGCGAGCCGGTCGAGCCGTGTACGTACAGCCGCTCGCCGATCCGGCCGAAGAGCGTCGGCAGGACGACCGGGGCGCCGTCGCGGACGAAGCCGAGATGGCAGAGGTAGGCCTCGTCGAGTATCGAGTGGACCAGCTCCCGGTCGTACGAGGCGCGCTCCCGGGAACGGGTCGGGACGGTCCGCTCGGTCGGTTCGTACGGGGCCGCTGCCTCCGGGGCCGTGGTCTGCGGCGGTGCGGTGTCCGACATGGCCAACTCCATTGCACTAGTGCATAATCATGTTTGTGCTAGAAGAATATCGGATCACCGGGCGGCGCGCATCGGACATTGCCGCGAGTGTGGAGCGAGCGGTCGGGTCGGGCGAGCTCGCGCCAGGACAAGTGCTGCCGCCCATGCGGGAGCTGGCGGCCCGGTTGGAGGTCAATCCGAATACGGTGGCGGCCGCCTACCGCACCCTGCGCGAGCGCGGAGTGATCGAGACGGCCGGGCGCCGGGGAAGCAGGGTGCGCCCACGCCCCGCCAGTACGGCGCGCGGCTCGTTCAGGGTCGAGGCGCCGCCCGGTGTGCCGGATCTGGGGGCGGGGAACCCCGACCCGGAGTTGCTGCCGCCGCTCGGCGAGGCGTTCGCGGCCGCCACGCGTGCGTACGCGCAACGGCCAGGGATGTACGGAGAGGTACCCGTGGATCCGGAGCTCGCGGCTCTGGCGCGTGCCGCCCTCGATGCCGACGGCGTGCCGGCCGGGCCGGTGGCCGTCACCTCCGGATCCCTGGACGCGATCGAGCGGGTGCTCCTGGCGCATCTCAAGCCCGGTGACGCGGTCGCGGTCGAAGACCCCGGGTGGGGTTCCCTGCTCGATCTCATGCCGGCGCTGGGACTGCGTCTCGTGCCGATCGCGCTCGACGACGAGGGCCCGTTGCCCGACGCCGTCGAGCGCGCGCTGAGCGAAGGCGCCCGCGCGCTCGTCGTCACCGACCGCGCGCAGAACCCGACGGGCGCCGCCATCGGGGCCGCACGGGCGCAGGAGCTGCGGTGCGTTCTCGCCGGGCACCGAGGCGTGCTGCTGATCGAGGACGACCACGGCCACGCGATCGTCGACCTGCCGCTGCATCCGCTGGCGGGTGCCACCGACCGCTGGGCGTTCGTGCGTTCGGTCGCCAAGGCGTACGGACCGGACCTGCGGGTCGCCCTGCTGACCGGGGACGCGGTCACGGTCGATCGGGTCCTGGGGCGGCAGCGACTGGGTCCCGGCTGGGTCAGCAGGCTGCTGCAGCGGGCTGTGGTGCACCTGCTGGCGTCGGGCGCGGTGGACTCGGTCAGGGTCGCACGGGCGTACGGGGAGCGGCGCGATGCGCTCGTGCGGGCGCTGGCGGAGCGCGGTGTCGAGGCGCACGGCCGCAGCGGCATGAACGTGTGGGTTCCGGTGAGCGATGAGACCGGGGCGGTGTCCCGGCTGCTGAACGCGGGCTGGGCGGTGGCGCCCGGGGCACGGTTCCGGGTCGCCGCACCGCCGGGGATACGGCTCACCGTGTCACCCCTCGCCGCGGGCGACATCGAGCCGCTGGCCGACGCAGTGGCGGCAGCGGCGGGGGCGCCCCGGCCGGTGAGCTACGGCTGAGACGGGCCCGGGCGCGGTGCGGGCCTGCGCGTACGCGCCCTGCTCTGGGTGAGGGCGGCACCGGCAAGGACGATCAGCGCGCCGACCGGAGTGTTCCAGCTCAGCTGCTCACCGAGCACGGCGACCCCGGCCGCGGTGGCGATGACCGGGATGAAATAGGTGACCATCTGGGCGGTCGTCGGGCCGACCTCCTGGACCAGTCCGTACTGCATCAGCACCGCGAGCCCCGTGCCGAGCGCCCCCAGAGCGACGACGGCGAGTGTCGGCAGCAGCGGGAACCCGTCGGGCGCGGCCGTGAACAGGGGGGTGACCACTGCGATCTGCACCGTGCCGAGGAAGAGTTGGCTGCCGGTCAGGGCAAGGGTGGAGGAACCGCTGCCGGCCAGGGTCCTGCGGACGTAGATCCAGCCGACCGGATAGCTGAGGGAGGCGAGGAGCGCCATCGCCGTACCGCTGAAGTCCAGTCCGGAGAAGCCCTGCCAGGCGCCGAGGACCGTCAGCACGCCGAGGAAGCCGAGGCCGAGCCCGGCCACCCGGCGGCGGGTCGGCCGGTCCTCGGAGAGTGCGACGAGAGAGAGTGCCATACCCCACAGCGGCGACGTCGCGTTGCAGATGCCGGCCAGCGTCGACGGAATGGTCGTCTCGGCGTAGGCGAAGAGCGAGAACGGCAGGGCGTTGAGGAAGAACGCGGCGACGGCGAGATGACCCCAGGTGCGGGCGGTGCGCGGCAGGCGCTCGCGGCGCACCACCATGGCGACGGCCAGCACCGCCGTACCCGAGAGCAGCCGTCCGAGGGTGACCTGGAAGGGGGCGTACCCCTCGGTGCCGACCTTGATCAGAAGAAAGCTGAAGCCCCAGATCAGCGAGAGCGCCCCGAAGCGGATCCGCCAGTCCAGCGCGGGGCGCCGGGCAGCGGCAGGCGTGTCCGCCGGAGCGGCGGCCGGCCGGACAGAGGTGGATGGCACGGGGGCCGGTGCCGGAGCGGTGGTGGTCGAACGTGGGGCGGTCATGAGAGCAACAATGACGAATTCAACCGCGTAGGACAAGCGAGACTTCGTGAGATCGTCCGCGTAGCATTGCTTACATGTTGAACTTGGAGCGCCTGCGCACGCTGGATGCCCTCGCCCGGTTCGGTTCGGTCGGTGGCGCAGCCGAGGACCTGCATGTCACCACATCCGCGGTCTCCCAGCAGCTGGCGAAGCTGGAGCGCGAGGTGGGACAGCAGCTCCTCGCCAAGAACGGCCGCGGCGTCCGGCTCACCGACGCCGGCCGGCTGCTCGCCGACCACGCTGCGAAGATTCTTTCCCAGGTGGAACTGGCCCAGTCCGACATCGAGGCCCAGCGCGGCGAAGTGGTGGGTGAGGTCCGGCTGGCCGGCTTCCCGACCGCGGCGCGCGGGCTGTTCCCGGCGACGCTCGTCTCGCTGCGCGCGGACCACCCCGAACTGAGGGTACGTACGACGGAGTTGGAGCCCGAGGCCGGAATCCGCGCGGTGATACGGGGCGATGTCGACCTGGCGGTGGTGCTCGACTGGAGCAACAAGCGCTTGCCGGTTCCGGGCGGTCTCACCAAGGCCGAACTGCTCGACGACGCGCCGGACATCGCGATGCCGGCCGGTCATCCGCTGGCGGACCGGACCGAGGTGGGCCTGGAGGACTTCGCCGACGACGACTGGATCTCCTGGCCGGAGGGCGAGTTCTGTCACGACTGGCTGATGTTCACCCTGCGTTCGAAGGGAATCGAACCCCGCATCGCCCATCTTGCGGGCGAACACCACACCCAGCTCGCGCTGATCGCCGCCGGGGTGGGTGTCTGCGTGGCACCCCGGCTGGGGCGTGGGGTGGTGCCGGACGGGGTGCGGCTCGTGCCCGTACGGCAGAAGATGCGGCGGCACGTCCACGCCGTGTGGCGGACGGACGCCGACCGCCGGCCGTCGATCAGGGCGGCGGTCGCGGCACTGCGGGCGGCGGGCCGGAGCCTGGACGCACCGGTGAACGGCGACGGCGGGGGCTGACCCGGGACGGCGGGCATCGCGCCCGCACCCGGGAGGCGCGGCCGCGGAGGTGGTCTCAGGCCAGGTCCGCCAGCTTCCGGAAGTCCCATGACGTGATCGTCTTCGGGGTCAGCCGCAGCCATGCGTGCCGTCCGTCGTGCGGCATGACGTCCATGCCGAAGTACTTCTCCGCGAACAGCCGCTCCGGTCCGGTCAGTTCCGGGCAGGCTTCGCCGGTGCGCGGGGTCTCGCCGACGAAGACCGCCTCGCCGGAGAGCTCGACGCCGCGCAGTTCCCCGTACTCCGCGCCGTCGTCGACGACCACCGCGATTCTCGGGTCGTGGCGCAGCTGTGACGAGCGCAGGCTCCGGGTGATCGAGTACAGCCACAGCGAGGTGCCGTCCCAGACGAACCAGAGCGCCCCGATGTGCGGGCGGCCGTCGGCGGAGACGGTGGCGACCCGGCAGGTGCGCTGCTGGGTGAGATAGGCGTCGCGTTCCGCCTCCGTCATCATGATCCGACGGCCCCGTTGCTGAATGACGGCCATGGGACGTCTCCTCAGGTTGGCTGACTGTGTGTCAGAAATCATGAGGCCTCTTCCCTCCTGATGCAATGGCCGTTAGCCTCGCGCGCCCGGTCCGTCAGGAGAGGCCCGTCACCCGGAATCCACCGAGAGGGGCAGCCGTGCCGCCCAGGGAACAGCTTGCCGAGCAGCTCGATCCTGCCTCCACCGTCCTGCTGACGGTGGAGTGCCAGCAGGGCATCGTGGGCCCGGACAGCGCACTGCCCGAACTCGCCAGGGAGGCCCGGGCCTCCGGCGCCCTGCACAACGTCGCCCGACTGGTCGCCGCCGCCCACGAGGCGGGGGTGCAGGTACTGCACGCGGTCGCCGAACGGCGCCCCGACGGACGCGGTGCCAACCACAACGCCCGTATCTTCCGCGCCGCCGGCCGGCTGCCCGTACAGCAGCACTCCGGCACCGCGGCGGTCCGGATCGCCGCGCCCGTCGAGGTGGCGGACGAGGACATCGTCGTACGGAGACTGCACGGTCTCTCACCCGTCGCCGGCACAGGCGTCGACGCGCTGCTGCGCAATCTGGGCTGCCGCACCCTCGTCGTCACCGGGGTCTCGGCCAACGTCGCCATCCCCAACGCCGTCTTCGACGCGGTGAATCTCGGCTACACGGCGGTCGTGCCGTCCGATGCCATCGCGGGGGTGCCTGCCGACTACACCCCCGCGATGATTCGCAACACGCTCGCCCTCGTTGCCACCGTCACCACCACGAAGGAGGCACTGGGCTGCTGGCAGAGCCCCCGGAGGGCTATGAAGCGAGCATGATCGAGTCGCCCTCGACCTTGATCGACGCGGCGGGCAGCGGCTTGGGGGCCGGGCCGCCCGCCACCTCACCGGTCGCCGCGTCGAACTTGCTGCCGTGACAGGGACAGATGATGGCGCCTCCCGAAACGCTCGACACCGCGCATCCCTGATGCGTGCACTTCGACGAGAACGCCTTGAACTCCCCGGCCTTCGGCTGCGTGACCACGACGCCCTGGTCGGCGAAGATCTTCCCGCCGCCCTCCGGGATGTCGGTGGTCTTCGCGAGCACGCCCGAGCCGCCCGGACCCCCCTCCGCGGCCGGCTCGACGGCATCTGAACCGCCCGTGTCCTTGGAGTTTCCGCACGCGGTGAGTACGGCAGCCACCCCGACCGCACCGACACCTGTCACAACGGTGCGACGTCCGAGACGGACCTCGTGCTCCTGCGATGCGCTCATGCTGACTTTCCCTTCCGCGGTATTCATGTCTTCGACCAGGGGTACGCGCCGCCGAGGCCCGGTGTTCAACGTGCGAGGGACTTTACGAGGAAGTCCCGCTCCAGCAGCAAGAGGTTGCTCGCCGTCTCTTCCTGTGTGACCAGATGCCCCGACCCGGAGAGCGGCAGCACGGTGTGCGACCGCCCCGCGGCCAGCAGCGCGGCCGAGAACCGCAGCATGTGGGCGACGGCGACATTGTCATCGGCAAGTCCGTGCACCAGCATGAGCGGGCGCGTCAGCCGGTGGGCCTCGGAGAGCAGCGAATTTCGCTCGTACGCCTCCGGCTCCACATCCGGATGGCCGAGAAACCGTTCCTCCCAATGGGTGTCGTACAGCCGCCGGTCGGTCGGCGCCGCACCCGCCACGGCCGCGTGGAAGACCTCCGGGTGACGCAGCACGGCCGCGGCCGCGAGGTAACCGCTGAACGACCATCCACGCATCGCCACCCGGCCCAGGTCCAGTTGCGGGCAGCGCGCCGCCGCCGCGTGCAGCGCGTCGATCTGGTCCTCCAGGACAGCGGTCAACCGGTCGCCGCGCACCGACTTCTCCCAGGCCTCACCCCGCCCCGGGGTGCCGCGGCCGTCCGTGACGAGTACCGCGAACCCCTGCTCGGCGAACCACTGGGCGGTCGCGGCCCACCAACTGCGCACCGGCAGGACCAGTTGGAGGCCATGGCCCGCATACGGGCTGAGCAGCACGGGCAGCGGCCCGTCTCCCTGCCGGTGCCACGACGGCAGGTACAGGCTGCTGCGCAGCTCCCGCACCCCCAGGCTCAGCGAGAGGGGCCGTGCTGTGACCACGGGAGTCTCCGCGAGGACCGCGATCCGTCCCACGGTCGCGCCGTTTCGCACCACGGTGACCGTCTGCCCGTCCGGGGTGCGGCTGTCCAGCACTACCGTGGGACCGCCCACCGCGGCCGTGTGCACGCCGCGCTCGCCAGTGAGTCGCACGGGAGCGTCTTCGGACGAGCCGGCCGCACAGGACCAGACATGGATCTCCGTCGGCTCCTCGCTCGCGGTGAAGTACACCCGGTCCCCGACGGCGCCGAGAACCTCGCGGACCTCCAGACCCGGCGGAGTCGCACGGCCGCCGATCTCCAGCCCCTGGGTGTCGCCGCCCGGTTGTGCGGGAACGACGAGTGCCCCGGACGCAAGGCGACGCGGCGTTCCCGCTCGGAGTGCGACCCATGCACGGTCATGGGCGCGGTGCAGGACCCGGGTCCTTCCCGTGGCCGGATCCACCGCGAGGACATGGACCGAACGCTGGTCGCGCGTCTGCGCCGAGACGAGCGGCCCGTGCGTGTCCCAGCCGGCCGTCGCGACGTACTCGAACCGCGGGTCCGTCCACGTCCCGGCAGGATGGTCCGCGCCGGCCGCCACAGGCAGCCGGACCGCGATGCGCCCACCGGACACCCGCACCAGATGCAGGGACACTTCCGCGTTCGGCGTGCCCGCCGCCGGGTACGGCACCTCGCGCGGCGGCCGCTCCGGATGGGCCGGATCGCTGAGGTACCTTCGCTGCACCATGGCGGTGTCCACGCGTGCGACCAGCAGCGCATCGCCCGCCGGCGACCACCAGTAGCCGCGCGGGCGCCCGAGCGATTCCGCCGACACGTGGTCCGAGAGCCCGTACGTCACGTGCTCCTCCTCCGGGGTGACCGCTGCCCGGTCGTTTGTCCCGTCGCTCCGCACGATCCGCAGCGCGCCCGCGCAGACGTAGGCGATCAGGGTGCCGTCCGGCGAAGGGCGCGGATCGGTCACGGCGCCGGCGGTGGCGATCCGGTGCGGGGTGCCGCCGTCCGTCCGTACGGCCCACAGCTCACCGTCGAGTGCGAAGGCGACGAGCCGGACGTCCGCGTCCGTCGCGTACGACACGACCCCCGACGTCGTCTCACGGGCCCGCTCCCGGCGGACCAGTTCCTCCTGCGGGACCTCGCCGCCGTCCGCGCGATCGCGCCGCACGGCCGACGGGTCGGCGAGCATCCGCTCCGCGCCGTCCTCGTACAGCCACAGGCGGCCGACCGGATCGGCGCCGCCCGTCGTCCTTGTGAACAGCACCCGTTCGCCGTCGGGTGAGACCGTGAACTGCCGGGGCACGCCGAGCGAGAAGCGCCGGGTGCGGGCGGACTGGAGAGGCAGTCCGCCGGGGCCGGTTCCACCGGATCGGTCCGTGGTCATGTCGGAATTCCTTCCCTTGGTGATCGGCTGCTGCGACCGGGGGACGAGCGGGTTCGCAGCGCATGGAGGGATGACCGGTGCACCCCAGTAACCTGGGGCGATGCTCACCGAAGTCACAGCGACCCGCTACGTCACGCCGTTGCGTGAGGGCGGCTCGCTCCCGGGCATCGTCGAAGCCGACGATCTCGGTACGTACGTCATGAAGTTCACCGGCGCGGGGCAGGGCCGCAAGACCCTCGTCGCGGAGGCCATCTGCGGGGAGCTCGGCCGGCGGCTGGGACTGCGGGTTCCGGAACTCGTCACGATCCAGCTCGACCCGGTCATCGGGCTCGCCGAGCCGGATCAGGAGGTGCAGGAACTGCTCAAAGCGAGCGGCGGGCTGAATCTCGGAATGGATTATCTGCCCGGCTCGATCGGGTTCGATCCGCTCGCCTACCAGGTGGATCCGGCAGAGGCCGGGAAAATCGTCTGGTTCGATGCGTTGATCAACAATGTCGACCGATCGTGGCGGAACCCTAACATGCTGGTCTGGCACGGCGATGTCTGGCTCATCGACCACGGCGCCACCATGATCTGGCACCACAACTGGCCGGGTGCACAGGCATCGGCTGCCAAGCCGTACAACGCCTCCGACCATGTGCTCGCGCCCGTCGGCCCGGACATCGCGGCCGCGGCCGCCGAGCTGGCCCCGCTCGTCACCGAGCAGCTGCTGACCGAGGTGACCGCCGACGTGCCGGACGAGTGGCTGGTCGACGAGCCCGGCTTCGACACGACGGACGCCCTGCGCCGCGCCTATGTGGAGCCGCTGCTGGCGCGCGCCGCCACCATCCATGAGCGGATCTCGATGGACACACCCACGAAGACCGGGCCGTCCCAGGCGCCGGGATGGCTCACCGAGCGCCTCACGCCGTGGCCGCATCCCACGAAGAAGGACCGGGCGGAGCGAGCCGCAGCCGAGCAGAGCAGCAAGGACGGCGGCCGGTGAGCAAGCGCGAGGTCTTCGAGTACGCGCTGCTGCGCGTCGTGCCCCGGGTCGAGCGCGGTGAGTGCTTCAACGCGGGGGTGCTGGTGTACTGCCGCGCCAGATCCTTCGTGGCGGCCCGTACCCATCTGGACGAGAACAAGCTGAGGGCGCTGGACCCGGACGCGGACGTGGCCGGCGTACGGGCGGCACTGCGGGCGGTCGAGGGTGTCTGCGGCGGCGGCGACGCGGCCGGTCAGGCCGCCGGCGACGATGTTGGCCGGCGCTTTCGCTGGCTGATCGCCCCGCGCTCCACGGTCGTTCAGCCGAGCGCCGTGCACAGCGGTCTCACCACCGATCCGGAGGCCGAGGTCGAGCGGCTGCTCGACCTGCTGGTGCGCTGATCCGGCACCCGTCGGCGCCGTCCGTCTCCCCTGCGGTCGCGTCGCCGACGGGTGTGACATGCGCTGCTGTCCCCGTGGGCCGTTGACACCGAGTGCCAGGGCTTCTAGCGTCTCGTCTGCTGAAGGTACTAAGCGGTTGCTCAGTCATCGGGAAACTTCCTGACGTCCGCTGAGCCGCGATCCAAGGGCGAGGAGAACCAACCATGTCCACCACCGAGCAGCGCGTCGCCATCGTGACGGGAGCGGCGCGGGGCATCGGCGCCGCCACCGCCGTCCGCCTGGCGGCCGAGGGCCGCGCCGTCGCCGTACTCGACCTCGACGAGGCGGCCTGCAAGGACACCGTCGAGAAGATCACCGCGGCCGGAGGCACTGCACTCGCCGTCGGCTGCGACGTGTCGGACAGCGCCCAGGTGGAGGCCGCCGTCGCGCGCGTCGCCGCCGAGCTCGGCGCCCCGACGATCCTCGTGAACAACGCGGGCGTGCTCCGCGACAACCTGCTCTTCAAGATGAGCGAGTCCGACTGGGACACCGTGATGAACGTGCACCTCAAGGGCGCGTTCCTGATGGCCAAGGCTGTCCAGAAGCACATGGTGGACGCCAAGTTCGGCCGTATCGTCTCGCTCTCGTCCTCCTCGGCGCTCGGCAACCGCGGCCAGGCCAACTACTCCGCCGTCAAGGCCGGTCTGCAGGGCTTCACCAAGACGCTCGCCAAGGAGCTCGGCAAGTTCGGCATCACCGCCAACGCCGTCGCGCCCGGCTTCATCGTCACCGAGATGACCGCGCAGACCGCGGCCCGGGTCGGCATGGGCTTCGAGGAGTTCCAGGCCGCCGCCGCCACCCAGATTCCCGTGCAGCGCGTCGGCCGCCCCGACGACATCGCCAACGCCATCGCCTTCTTCACGGGCGACGAGGCCGGCTTCGTCTCCGGCCAGGTCCTGTACGTCGCCGGCGGACCGCTCAACTGACCGGAAGGGCAACGCAGATCATGACTGTGCAGGACAGCGGGAAGGTCGCGCTGATCACGGGCGCGAGCCGGGGGATCGGTTACGGCATCGCCGAGGCGCTCGTCGCCCGTGGCGACCGGGTGTGCATCACCGGGCGCGGTGAGGAAGCCCTCAAGGAGGCCGTCGAGAAGCTGGGCTCCGACCGGGTCATCGGCATCGCGGGCAAGGCGCACGACGAGGCGCACCAGGCGGCGGCCGTCGAACGCACCATGGAGGCGTTCGGCAGGGTCGACTTTCTGGTCAACAACGCCGGTACGAACCCGGTCTTCGGCCCGATCGCGGAGCTCGACCTGGCCGTCGCGCGCAAGGTCTACGAGACCAATGTGATCTCGGCGCTCGGGTTCGCCCAGCAGACCTGGAAGGCCTGGCAGAAGGAGAACGGCGGGGCGATCGTCAACATCGCCTCCGTCGCCGGCGTCTCCGCCTCGCCGTTCATCGGTGCGTACGGCATGAGCAAGGCCGCCATGGTCAATCTGACCCTTCAGCTGGCGCACGAGTTCGCTCCGGTCGTCCGGGTCAACGCCATCGCCCCCGCGGTCGTGAAGACCAGGTTCGCCGAGGCGCTGTACGAAGGCCGCGAGGCCGAGGCCGCCGCTGCCTATCCGCTCGGCCGGCTCGGTGTCCCCGAGGACATCGGGGGCGCCGCCGCGTTCCTCACGTCGAACCAGTCCGACTGGATCACGGGGCAGACGCTCGTCGTCGACGGTGGCATCTTCCTGAACGCAGGCGTGGGCTGAGCACCGCCTGATCCGGTTTCGCCCTGATTGACTCAAGTGCCCCGTCGGGCCTACGGATTGACCCGACGGGGCGCTGCGGTATGGTCTGCCGACCCATGGCTGATCGAGGAGCGTGCACGTGTTCTACCGGGCCAGGCTGCACGTCGTTGCAGCGCTTGCTTCCCTTTCATTGCTGGCCGGCTGCGGTCTGCTGTCCGACAACGGCTCGGCGAGCGAGCAGAAGATAGTCGTCGGCACCACGAGTGAGCCCTCCACTCTTGATCCGGCGGCGGCGTGGGACAACTCCTGGGAGCTGATGCGCAATGTCTTCCAGACCCTGGTGAGCTTCCCCACCGGCAGTACGAGCCCCGAGCCCGATGCCGCGGATTCCTGCACCTTCACCGACCGGACCAGCACGGCCTATCGCTGCAGGCTCAAGAAGGGCCTGAAGTTCTCCAACGGGGACGCACTCGACGCCGAGGCCGTGAAGTACTCCATCGACCGGATCTCGACCCTCAAGGTGAAGGGCGGCCCGGTAGGACTGCTCGGCTCGCTCGACCGCGTCGAGACTGTCGGTGACGACACGGTTGTCTTCCACCTCAACAAGCCCGACGCCACCTTCCCGTTCGTCCTGGCCACCCCCGCGATGTCCCTGGTGGCACCCGGCGACTACCCGAAGGACAAGGTCCGCGAGGACGGAAAGATCACCGGGTCCGGCCCCTATCTCCTGGACTCGTACCGGCCGGGCGACCGGGCCGAGCTGGTGAAGAACCCGAGCTACAAGGGGTTCGCCAACCGCAAGAACAACGCCGTGACCATCAGGTACTTCAAGGGGTCCACCCCCATGGTCGAGGCCCTGCGGAAGAACGAGATCGACGCCACCTACCGCGGCCTCACCGCCGAGGAGGTCGTCAGGCTCGAGGACAACAAGGAGAAGAACACCGAGCTGCAGCTCATCGAGACCGTCGGCGCCGACATCCGCTTCCTGGTCTTCAACCCCGAGGACCCGGCCGCCGGGAACCCGGCCGTGCGTCGGGCCATCGCCCAGCTCGTGGACCGGGACGCCTTGGTGGCCAAGGTCTACCAGGGCACCGCCGAGCCGCTGTACTCCATGGTGCCCAAGGGCATCGCCGGTCACACCACCAGCTTCTTCGACAGCTTCGGTGACCCGAACGTGGAGAAGGCCAAGGAGATCCTCACCGGGGCGGGCATCACCGAGCCGGTGGCCATGACGTTCTGGTTCACCACCGACCGGTACGGCTCCTCGACGGCCCCCGAGTTCGATGAGCTGAAGCGCCAGCTGGAGGCCTCGGGGCTGTTCCGGATCACGCTGAAGAGCGCCCCGTGGAAGACGTTCCAGGCCGGCTACACCAAGGGCGAGTACCCGGTCTTCGGCCGTGGCTGGTTCCCGGACTTCCCGGACCCGGACAACTTCATCGCTCCCTTCGTGGGCAAGGACACCGTCACCGGGATGCCGTACGTGAAGAACGAGATCACCCAGCACCTGCTGCCGCAGAGCCGTCAGGAGAGCGACCGGGGCGCGGTCAGCAAGCAGTTCGAGCGGGCCCAGAAGATCCTGGTCGACGACGTCCGGCTGCTGCCGCTGTGGCAGGGCAAGCTCTATGTGGCGGCGGGCGAGGACATCGGCGGCGGCGAGCGCGCACTGGACCCGCAGACGGTCATGCAGATGTGGGAGCTGTACCGCAAGGCGAGCTGGTAGGGCTCGCCCGGTCGATTGTCAGTGGGCCCCGGTAGGTTCTGTGGTCAAGAACCTATTTGCGTACCGGAGGTTGTTGACGTGACCGACACCGACCTGCTGCCCGAGTCCTGGCGCGGCGTTCTCGGCGACGAGCTGCAGAAGCCGTACTTCAAGGAGCTCGCCGACTTCGTCGAGGAGGAGCGGGCCAAGGGGCCGGTCTATCCGCCGCGGGAGCAGGTCTTCGCCGCACTGGAGGCCACTCCGTACGACAAGGTGAAGGTCCTGGTCCTGGGCCAGGACCCCTACCACGGCGAGGGCCAGGGGCACGGGCTGTGCTTCTCCGTGCAGCCCGGCGTCAGGACGCCGCCCTCCTTGCGGAACATCTACAAGGAGATGAACGACGAGCTCGGCCTGCCGGTCCCGGACAACGGGTATCTGATGCCGTGGGCCGAGCAGGGCGTCCTGCTGCTCAACGCCGTGCTGACGGTCCGCGCCGGAGAGGCCAACTCGCACAAGGGCAAGGGCTGGGAAAAGGTCACCGACGCGGTGATCCGGGCGGTGGCCTCGCGCCCCGACCCGGCGGTCTTCGTCCTCTGGGGCAACTACGCGCAGAAGAAGCTCCCGCTGATCGACGAGGAGCGCCATGTGGTGGTGAAGGGCGCGCACCCCTCGCCGCTCTCCGCGAAGAAGTTCCTCGGCTCCCGTCCGTTCACGCAGATCAACGAGGCGATCGCGGCGCAGGGGCACCAGCCGATCGACTGGCGCATCCCCGACCTGGGCTGACTGCGGGCACCTGCCCGACAGGCTCGGGCGCTTTGCCCGAGCCTGACCGGGTTTACCCGCACCAGCGACTAGCGTCGAGCCATCCGGAATCGAACGGGATCGGCTGGACGGGTGCGAGGGAGACTGCGGTGGCGGAGCAGCAGGAGGCGTCGAAGGACGCCGTCATGACCAGGATCGGCCAGGCGATCATGCTGCTGCACGGTGGTGACCGGGAAGAGGCCCGCAACCGATTCGGAGCGCTCTGGGCCGAGATCGGCGAGGACGGCGACGCCCTCCACCGTTGCACCCTCGCGCACTACATGGCCGACACCCAGGACGACCCCGGTGATGAACTCGCCTGGGACCTGCGGGCGCTGACCGCCGCCGAGGGGCTGACGGACGAGCGGGCGGACAAACACCGGGACACGCTCGCGGTCCGCGCCTTCTCTCCCCTGCTCCATCTCAGTCTCGCGGCGGACTATGCGAAGCTCCAGCGCCCGGATGCCGCCTGGATCCATCTGCACCGCGCCCGTCAGGCCTCCGACGTCCTCGCGGACGACGGAACGGACGACGGGTACGGGGGAGGGGTACGGGCGGCGATCGGGCGCCTGGAGCGGCGGCTGTGGGATCAGTGGCCGTAGGAGTCTTCGCAGATCCGGGACGGGGTGCTGCCGGCGGGCCAGCCGCCGTATCCCCGTCCGAGCGCGCAGACGTCCGCCCCGGTGACGGGGGAGGCCGGCATAGCCGGGACCGGTGCCGGTGCCACGCGCGGCGCCTGCCGCGGCCGCGGCAGGACCCCACCGGGATGCTCACCCTGCCGTGTGCGCTGCCCGGTGCGACGGGTGTCGGAGAGCGCTCCGGGGGCGGTCTCGGACGCCTGTGCGGAGGGCTTCGGATCCGGCAGGGATTCCAGGGTGTCCCGGACCGGTGGCCGGGCGATCTGAGGGGCCAGGTCCCGGGCGGGCCTGCTGGTCTCGGGCCGGGGCGCATGGCCCGGCTGGTGCTCCACGGACACGCAGCCGGAGACGGCAGTGACTGCCACCCCGACCAGGAGCTTCACGGCGATTCTGGTTCGTTGCACGCTGCAACTCTGCTGTGCGGGCCAGGCATTGCGGGAGTGGGGAAGCCGTGATTGGCCCGCACGAGTGACCCCGGTCGGCGCAGTCCCCGGCTGCCGCCGCCCCCGGGTGGGCCCGATGCGGACGGGCGACCCAGGCGGAATCAGTCGCCGGTCGCGCCGTCGATCCGCTCCCGGACGAGATCGGCGTGGCCGTTGTGCCGGGCGTACTCCTCGATCATGTGGGTGTAGATCCACCGCAGGTTGTACGGCTCGCCCTTGCGGCTCAGGCCGACCGACAGATCGTCGAGCCCGACGTTCGCGGCGATCTCCCGGGCCCGTGCGATCTCCTCCCGCCAGATCGCCCCGTCCTTCTCCCAGGTGTCTGCCTCGGTGAGGTGGAACTCGCCGTCCGGGTCCTCGTCCGTGCCGTAGACGGCCTTCACGTCCTCACCGGCCAGGACCTCGCGGAACCAGCCGCGCTCCACCTCCGCCATGTGTCGCACGAGCCCGAGCAGGCTGAGCTCCGACGGGGGTACGGACGCCTCCCGCAGTTGGGCGTCGGTGAGGCCTGCGCACTTCAGGGCGAGCGTGTCGCGGTGATAGTCGAGCCAGCCCTCGAGCATCGGGCGCTCGGCGGCCGTGAGGGCGGGCTCGGAGCGTTCGTCTGTGGTCATGCCGCGCATTCTTGCCCAGTGATCACGAATGGGCCAGGCGTTTAGCGGCCCAGCATGCCGCACAGCAACTCGGTGAAGCCGGTACGCAGTTCCTCCTCGGTGGGTACGGACCGGTGGTACGACCCGGCAGCGCAGGAGAACATCAGCCCCTCGCACCAGGCCACCAGAGACAGGGCATGGCGATCCGGCTCGGCCGAACCGGCCGCCGTCATCAGCGCCACCAGGGGGTCGCGGAACTGGCGGCCCATGGTGTCGAAGAACTCGCGCAGCTCGGGGCGCCGGGTGGCTTCCAGGGCGAGTTCGTAGCGGCAGATGAGCAGTTCGGGGTGACGGGTCAGATACCGGTGCAGGGCCAGTGCGAGACCGCCGACGACGGCGTCCAGACCGTCACCTGCCTGCCCTGTTGCCTTCCCTCCTGCTCCGTCGGTTGCTCCCGCTTCGGTTTCCGCCCTGTCGATCGGCGCGTCGCCGGGCATCGGGAGTTCTCCCGGGGCGAGCACCTGTGCCTCGCGCTCGGCCAGGCGTCGCACCGTCGCCTCCAGCAGAGCCTGCCGGGTGCGGGCGTGGTTGGACGTCGAACCCTGGGGGAGCCCGGCGCGCTCGTCGACGGCGCGGTGGGTGAGCCCCCGCATCCCGCGCTCGGCGAGCAGTGCCAGTGCGGCGTCGGTGATCAGGTCGGACCGGGAGGCGCCGGTGGTGCGGGGGGTGCTTGTGGCCATGGGGCCAAACCTACCGCTGCAACTACACCTGTAGTACGTTGGTGTCCTCACTACAGATGTAGTTTCGAGGAGGGCGAGTCATGACACAGCCCCATGCGGTCGTCATCGGCAGCGGGATCGGTGGGCTGACCGCCGCCGTGGCCCTGCACCGGCGCGGCTGGCAGATCACCGTCCTGGAGCGGGCAGCCTCACTGGAGCCCGTCGGCGCAGGTATCGGCCTCGCGCCCAACTCCCAGCGCGCCCTGGACGTCATCGGCCTCGGTGACAGGGTCAGATCCCTGGCCGCCTGGCAGGGCGACGGCGGTATGCGCACTCCGGGCGGCCGGTGGCTCGCCCGGACGAGCAGCGACGCCGCGACCGAGCGGTTCGGCGGATCGATCGTCCTCGTCCACCGCGCCACCCTGATCGACATCCTCGCCGCCGAACTGCCCTCATCCGCGATCCGTACCGGGGCGTCGGCGCAGCTCCTGGAGCCGGGCACCGCGGGCGGCGCCCGGGCGATCGTCGCCACTGCGGCCGGGAACTTCGAGGCCGATCTCGTCGTCGGCGCCGACGGCATCGACTCGGCCGTACGCTCCTGCCTCTTCCCCGCGCACCCCGGACCGTCGTACGCGGGCTTCACCACCTGGCGCGTCGTCGTCCCGGCGCCGGCGAAGCCCTTCGCCCCGCACGAGACCTGGGGCCGTGGCGCCCTCTGGGGCACCCAACCGCTCAAGGACGGCCGGATCTATGCCTACGCGGCCGCGGTCTCGCCCGCCGGGGCGCGGGGCGCCGACGGCGAGAAGGCCGAGCTGCTGCGCCGGTTCGGCGACTGGCACGACCCGATCCCCGGGATCATCGCCGCCGTCGAGCCCGGACAGGTTCTCCGCAATGATGTGCACCATCTGATCGACCCCCTGCCGGTGTTCCACCGCGGCCGCACCGTCCTGGTCGGCGACGGCGCCCACGCCATGGCGCCCACGCTCGGACAGGGAGGCAACCAGGCGATCGAGGACGCCATCGTGCTCGCCCACCATGCGGTGCCCGGCGGCGACCTGGCGGCGGCCCTGGCCGCGTACAGCGCGGACCGTGTCCCGCGCACCGGCGCCATCGTCCGCAAGGCCGCCCGGGCAACCCGGCTGATGCGTCTGACCAGCGCACCTGCCGTCGCAGTGCGCGACATCTCGATGTCGGTCATTGCCCGGTTCGGGCCCGGCCTCGTCCTGCGCACCTTCGACGGCATCGCGGACTGGCAGCCGCCGCAGCACACGTATGCTGCCTCGACGGATGACGCGCACACAGCGAGAGGGAGTTCCCTGTGAAGGTCGGCTGCATCGGGCTCGGCGACATCGCGCAGAAGGCGTACCTGCCAGTACTCGCCACGCTGCCCGGGGTCGAACTCCATCTGCAGACCCGCACCCCGGCGACCCTGGCCGCCGTCGCCGAGGCCCACCGGATCCCGCCGGAGCAGCGCCACACCGACCTCGACTCGCTGATCGCGGAGGGCCTGGACGCCGCCTTCGTCCACGCTCCCACCTCCGTGCACCCGGAAATCGCCGGGCGGCTGCTCGACGCGGGTGTTCCCACGTACGTCGACAAGCCGCTCGCCTACGAACTCGCCGAGTCCGAGCGGCTGGTGAACCTCGCCGAGGAGCGCGGTGTCAGCCTGGCCGTCGGCTTCAACCGGAGGGTCGCGCCCGGCTACGCGCAGTGCGCCGAGCACCCCCGCGAGCTGATCCTGATGCAGAAGAACCGGGTGGGCCTGCCCGAGGACCCGCGGTCCATGGTGCTCGACGACTTCATCCACGTCGTGGACACCCTGCGCTTCCTGGTGCCGGGCCCGGTCGAGCACACCGTCGTACAGGCCAGAATCCGTGAGGGCCTGATGCACCACGTCGTGCTGCAGCTGTCCGGCGACGGGTTCACCGCCATCGGTGCGATGAACCGCCTCAGCGGCTCGACGGAGGAGCGGCTCGAGGTATCCGGACAGGACTCCAAGCGCGAGGTGGTGAACCTCGCCGAGGTGATCGACCACAAGGGGCAGCCGAGCGTGCGGCGACGCGGGGACTGGGTGCCGGTGGCCCGCCAGCGCGGCATCGAGCAGAGCGTGCTGTCCTTCCTGGACGCCGTCCGGGCCGGAAAGCTGCTGAGCGCCCGGGACGCCCTGGAGACGCACGAGCTGTGCGAGCGCATTCTCCGCGACCTGGGCTGCGCGTAGGCCTCTCGTTCGGATCATCCTGGGCCCGCAGGGCGGACGGCGTCCGGTGGACTGCGCAGGACGGCCGACTGTCCGTGCAACCCGCAGTTCGGGACAGGGTCGATCCGCTCGGGATGCATCCCGCACAGGCCGGAGGCAGGCTGGGGGAATCGACCGCCGGCCCGTGGAGGTGACCTTGTGAAGCCCCACGACGAGCCACAGGGATGGGGCGCTCTCCAGCCACCCCCCGGCTACTACTCGGCGGACGGGCGGCCACCCGACGCGATGCAGCGCGGCCTGATCCTCGACTGGGCGGTCAATCAGCGGATCGCGAACGGCTGGCGGGTGGAGTCCCGGGCCGAGACGCAGGTGGTGATGGTCCGGGGACAGCCGCTGAACCACGTCCTGCACGCCCTTCTGATGGTGTTCAGCTGCTTCCTGTGGGGCGTCGTCTGGGCGGTGCTGGCGGTGACCAACAAGGTGGAGCGCGTCGCCCTGACCGTCGACGCACAGGGCAACATCGTCTCCGTCAACGCCCCGTCATAGACCGTGTGTCCGTGCCGTCGGACTCACCGGGCCGACCGGCGCCAGCGGGGCACGACGCCGCAGGGACCTGACACCCTCGTAGGCGCAGAACGCCGCCAGCACGCCCAGCGCGCCGTGCACCGGCCAGTCGCCCAGCCGCACATACAGCGTGGTGCCGGTGGCCAGCGGTACGTCGTACACGGCGGCCCCGCTCGTATCCGTCCCCATCGGTGAGCCGATGCGCGCGCCCCGCGGGCCGTACGCCGTGCTGATGCCGGTGAGCGTCGCATGCACCATCGGGCGGCCGTTCTCGGCGGCCCGCAGCGCGCCGAGCGACGCGTGCTGCTCGGGTGCCCAGGTGTGCTGGAACGAAGAGGTCGACGACTGGGCGATCAGGAGCTGGGCCCCGTCACGCGTCAGCCGCCTGCTCATGTCGGGAAACGCCGATTCGAAGCAGACCAGCGGCCCGATCCGCAGACGGTTCTCCGAGGCACGTACGTCGGTGGGGGATCCGGTGGACCGGCCCGCGCGAGACGGCTCGGGAACGGACATCACCACCTGGCGGGTGCCGCGCAACCGGTCCTCGCCCGCTGCCCTGCCCACCGACGTCACCCAGCCGAGCGCCGAACGGGCCGGGACGTACTCGCCGAACGGCACCAGGCGCATCTTGTCGTAGCGGTCCCCGGTCAGGCCGTCCGGTCCGACCAGCACCGCGCTCTTGAAGATCCCCGTCCGGCCCGACGCGCCGGTCTGCCGGGCATCCATGTTCACCAGCACATCGGCGCCGACCTCGCGCGATAGCTTCGCGATCCGCGCGGTCAGGTCCGGGCGCCAGGACAGATCCTGGCCGACGCTGCTCTCTCCCCACACCACCAGATCGAGGTCGCGGCCCGCCAGCGTGCGGGTCAGCTGCTCGCTGCGGGCGAAGCGGCGCGTGGCGCTGTCGGGTCCCCCGACCACCCCCGGCTGGACGACGGCGATCCGGGCCGTCCCCGCCTGCTGGGGCTGCGGTGCCCACGTCCATATCGCGCCCACGGCCAGGGCGCACACCACGATGCCGACCGCCGCAGCCGTCCGGGCGCGCGAGGTCACGAGCAGCAGGGCGACAGCGGTGTTCACCGCAACCACCAGGAGACTCACCAGCCACACGGCCCCGACCGATGCGACCCGGAGCGCCACAGGAACCTGCCACTGGCTCGCGCCGAGCAGCCCCCATGGACCGCCGAGCCCCTCCCAGGAGCGGGCCACCTCGATCATCAGCCAGCCGCACGGCACCACGATCAGGCCGGCCGCAACCCGTCGGCCGGAGGGGGCACCCCCGAGCATCCTGGACACCAGCAGGCCCCAGGGCGCCCACAGCAGACCGAGCAGCGCCGCGAGAACCACGATGAACACATGCAGGCTCGGCACCAGCCACTGGTGCACGGCGAGCAGGTAGCCCGCCCCGCCCAGCCAGCCGTCGAGCGCTGCCCGGCGCGGTGTGCCCGCCGACCGGATCAGCAGCAGCCAAGGCACCAGTGCGACATAGGCGAACCACCACAGCGACGGAGCGGGGAAGGCGAGCGCGGGCAGTGCGCCGGCGAGCAGCGCGGCACCCGAGCGCCACCAGGGCGCCCGGAGCATGTGCCGGTGTTGCTCACGACCGACGAGCCTCCCTTGCTCAGGAGGGCCCAGCTCCCCCTGCTCACGGTGGCCGACCGGAATCCGCATAGCGCGCCTCCTCGTCCTGCCGGGTGAGCAGGTGTTCCCTTCTTCTTCCCCAGTGTGGGGGGCGCGGAACGGGTGCGGCGAGGCCGGCGCCTTTCGGCGCGACTCAGCCCGTGGTGAGGGAGCCGGAGAGGGTGCGCCACTTCTCGTGGACGGTCACGGTACGGATCCGCCAGCCGACCTCCGTACGCAACAGTCCGAATGCGTACCGGCCGCCCGAGACGAAATTCGGCGCGACGGTGTCCGGGGGTGCATCACCGCCGCCGTCGGGCGCGCCCTGCAGCCGCATCGGGTTCAGGTAGTCGGCCTGCACCTCGGCGCGGTCACCCGGGTAGCCGCCCAGGTCCTGGAGGGCGATCCGGCGGTTGACGACCAGGTGCTGCCGTACGGGGAAGAGCCGCATCGTCTCCGCGAGCCACTGCGCGACCTCGGCCGCGGGCCCCTCCACACCGCCCGCACCGCGGTAGTCGGCGCGGCCTTCCGGGGTGAACAGGTCCCGGTAGTCCTGCCAGGCACCGTCGTCCACCGCCACCGCATAACCGGTGATCACTGCGTCGATGGACAGCTGGTCCATCACGGTCGCGAGAGCCACGCGCTGCGTCATCCGGCCAGTGTGTGCCCGCCGGCCGCGGAGGCCAAGGGGCGTGCACGCGCGGCGCACGGTCCAGTCGCCGTGCGGACCTCCGCGGCGTGGGTGCCGAACCAGCCGGACCGGGTCAGCAGGGGACCACGGCCACCGGCCCGACCGCGTGCGTGAGTGTCGTCTGCGCCACCGGGGACAGCCCGAATCCAAGATCCTCGCCGCCCTTGCGCCGCCCGATCACCGTGAGGGCGGCGGTCTCCGACGCCGTGACGAGGGTGTGGGACGCGGACCCGTGGACCGGCTCCTGTACCACGTCGATCTGCGGGTACTTCTCACGGCGGCCTGCGGTGAGCTCCGCGAGGGTCCGTGCGGCCGCGTCTGCCGCCGCGTCGCGGTCGAAGACGGGACCGCCGGAGAGCATCGACGAGAACATCGTCCAGCCGTGCACGATCCGCAGGCGCGCACCGGGCCGGGACGTGGCCGCCTCGAACGCGAAGTCCAGCACGGCCTCACTGCTCTCGTCGGCGGCCACCCCCACGACGATGTCCGTGAACGCCTCGCGTGTCTCCGCCTCGTCCTCGTCCGCCGCGCTGCTGTGGACGACGATGACGGGACACCTTGCCATCGAGGCCGTCGCCAAACTGTTCGAGCCGATCAGCAGCGACCGGAACCCGCCCAGCCCGCGCGAGCCCAGCACCAGCATCGACGCGTGCTCGCTCAGCGCGGTCAGTGCCGCCGTCGGGAAGTCCAGCGGGGCGAGGGTCGACGTGTGGAGGGCCGGAGCGACCTGTGCCACCCGGCCCACGGACTCCGCGAGCAGTTCCTCGGCCTCGCGCCGCTGAGCCTCCTGACTGGTATGCCGATCGAGCGGCCTGACATGCACGATCGTCAGCGGAAGCCCTCGCCCCACGGCGTCGCGCGCGGCCCAGGCGAGCGCCTCGAAGCTGTGCCACGAACCGTCGACGGCGGCGATCACAGGAAGCTCGGCGGTGGTCATGGAGTCCTCCAGAGTCCGGCAGTACCTGTCCCAGGCTGGTACGTGTACGGAGCACGCGGCGTGGACCTCCGACCGTGTCTGCCCCGTATTCCTCCGGTCGTGTTCCGTACGCTACGGCTGGTCGGCGTCCGGCGCAGGAGCAGCCGACGTGCGCACAGCGAAGTGCTGTGCAGCGAGGAAGCGCGTCGCGGAAGGGTACGGGCGGACGCCTTTCCGGTCTCTCCGGACCGTCGGCCGCGGGCCTTCTGCGACGCGCTTCAGGACGAGGGCGATCCGGTGAGGGTCGCACTCATGGCGGAGCGGGGACGGGTGGATCAGCTGCCGGCGACGTACGCCGTCAGAGTGCCGAGATTGTCGATGAAGTCCGATGTGGTGATGCCCAGGGGACTGGCCTGCGGCGTGTAGGGATCCTCCAGGGGCGGCTTGAGCGGGTCGTACGGCGAGGTGTCGTAGAGGTCACCCACATTGCGGCTCATATAGGCCTTGCCGTCGTAGGGCGTCGCGGGTGCCGGACCCCGGTAGGGATTGGTGATCGATCCGATCGGCGTCAGCCAGTGGTCCCGTGTGCCGAGCCCGTCGACGACGGCGTCCGCCTGCGCCTGTGTCACGGTCGGCAGCGACGGATCGGCGTCGCGGAACAGGTCGTCGAGACTGAGGTCGCTCATGGAGAAGTAGCCCGGCAGCTCACGCCTGCCATGGGCCGAGAGCGGCGAGCGGGCCTTGAGGTCGGCGACTTCGGACCGGCTCATCGCCATGAGCTCCTCGTACGTCGCGTGCAGCGCCGCGGTGTCGACCTTGCGTCCGCCGCCGTAGTGGCTCGGGGTGTCCAGGTGGTCGTAGTCGTTGTAGTAGGCGCCATTGCGGATGTTCGAGCCGAAGCGGTGCACGAAGCGAGCGCGGTTGGTGCCGAGTTCGACGAAGGTCGGATGTGTGCTGGACGCCAGGAGCGGGTTCTCCGCCTTCTGCTGATCCGTCAGCCGGCAGGTCTCCAGCCAGGCGAGGGCTTCCGGGACGCGACGCAGGAAGTCATGGTCACCGGTGAGCCGGAAGTAGGCGAAGAGCTGCTGGACATTGGTCTGAGTGGTGTGGGTGACCAGCGCCCGGGGTTCGTAGGAACGGGCACCGGCGGGAGCGCCGGCCGGGCGGCCGCCCGCCGCACGGGCGAGGTGCTGGAGGCCCCAGCCGGCCTGCGGGCCGGGCTGCTGCATGCGGTGGAGACAGGCCATGGCCCGCCGGACGTTGGGTATCAGGTCCCGGCGCCCGAGGGCGGTGACGCACATCAGCAGGAACTTGATGTTCTCGCCGAGCACGTTGTCGTTGAAGGTCACATGCCCGGTGTAGTCGCCGTCCTCCATGCCGTGCCGGATGCCGGAGGGCAGCCAGGACGGCAGTTCGTCCGGCCAGGGCGTCTGATCGGCGGAGCCGGAGAAGGCAGGGAACCGCTGGGGCCAGCCGCCGTCGGCGACACCGCCGCGGTACTGCGCGGCGACGACGAAGCGGATCGCGCGGTCCAGAGAGGCTTCGAACTTCGGGTGGGGGCGTTCCAGTTGGAGCCGGAGTATCAGTTGCGCGGCGGTGGAGGTCGCCGCGTCGTCGAAGGTGGCGTTGCCGTAGAAGTGCTGGAACTCCTCCAGCCGCCACCCGTTGGCTCCGATGGTCCTGTACCAGTCGCGCAGCGAGCCCTGGCCCGCCGTGTCATGGATGTAGTTCCAGCCGCCGCACGCCAGTTGGGCGTCGACAAGCGCCAGTCCGGTGCGCTTGGCCGCCCGGTAGCAGGCCTCCGATCCGGTGGCGTGGTAGGCGTCGAGCATGCTGTGGCCGACGGACGGGGTGCCGGGCGGCTGGATCCAGCACATGGTGCGCCGGGCTTCCATCTCGCCCCAGGTGGTGGAGAGGTCCGGGAGATAGCTCCAGACGTAACCGCCGCCGTAGGAGACGTGCTCGTCCATGAACGTGGTGACGCGGGCCACGGTCGCGGCGATGTCGCCGCGTGTCCGTGCGGGGGCGGGTCCGGTTGCGGTGGGTGGCGCGGTACTGGCGGCCGACGCGCGCCCGGCCGATCCGATCACAAGGGCTGCTGCCGGTGCGACAGCGAGGCGGGAGAAGGTACGACGGCTCACGGGCAGGTGCATCGAACGACTGCCTCCAACTCGGGTGGCGAAACGCGAAAACGGGCCGCGGGGAGGCGGTCCCGGACATGACGCAGCGTGATCCGATGATCTCGCTCTCCATGTCAAAGGAGTTCTAGCACCATGCGATGATGGAGCCAAGAGGCCATACACAACAACAGAGTTCACGTATGTGGAGCCCTGGATGAATTAATCGGGCATATGTAACTCATGGGTTCGCTCACCTGGACATCGACGATCGCGTTTGGCGGGCCGAGCCGAACTCGGCGGTCGTCACGCAGAGATAGGTGCACACCTCTTGAGTGACACGGCGACCGCGGCTCAGGGTCATCCGGTGGGGGGATCACCGGTACTCCATGCGGTGTACGGCGACTGCCTCCGGACGTACGACGACGGCCGGGCCCGCCCCGCGGGATGCTCCGGGCATGGAGAACCCTTCTGCAGCGGCCATCAGTACGGAACCGGCGCGCAGAGGCCGCGCCGGCTCGCTGCCGAGCACCCGTGCGTGGCACGGTCTGCGCCCGGTGGAACGCCTCTGTTACGCAACCGGATCGGCGCTCGTCGTCTCCGGGCTGCTGCACCTGGTCGTCCTCGCGGTGGACGGCGGTCCCTGGTCCGGCCCGGTGTCCTGGCGCAAACCCGTCACCTTCGGGCTCTCCTTCGGCCTGACGCTCATCGCGATCTGCTGGGTGGCTTCGTACGTACGCATGCACGCGCGCACCCGCACGGTGCTGCTCGCGGTGTTCGCCGCCGACTGCGTGCTGGAGGTCGCGGGCATCACGCTCCAGGCCTGGCGCGGCGTGCCGTCCCACTTCAACATGGAGACGCCCTTCGACACGGTGGTATCCATGACGCTGGCCGTCGGCGGGGCCGTGCTGGTCGTCGTCCTCACCGGCCTGGCGGTGGCCTCGTTCGCCCGTCGCCCGGAAGGACCCGCCGGTATGCCGCTCGCGCTGCGATCCGGTTTCGCGATCCTCGTCGTCGGGCTGCTGTCGGGGGCGGCGATGATCGCCCGCGGCGTCTATCTGACCCGTACCGGTCATCAGTCGGCGGGCTACGCCTCCACGGCGTCGCTCAAACCACTGCACGGGGTGGGCCTGCACGCGATCCTGGTGCTTCCCGTGCTGGCCAGGGTGCTGGCCGGCACGGCATGGAGCGCCCCCACCCGGCGTACCGTCGTGCGCGCCGCCGTGGGGTGCTACGCGGTGGCCGTCGCCGGGGCGCTGACATGGGCGGCCGTCGCGTACTGAACCGTCGTGCACGGAGGGTTGCGGGGTGGTCCGCCGAAGATCCCGCCCGGCGCCGGCGGCCAGGACGGTACGGTTGGCAGGCCCGGCGCTGGCGGCCGAACGTGTCCTGGTGGATACTCCCTGCAGGCACCGCCGGGTGATCCGGACGCCCTGGTGTGCCGCCTCATGGTGCACAGGCACCGCCACCGCACACCAGCCGTGGTCTTCTCGGGCTCAGGGCCCTCACAACGACCGCTATGCACAGGAGACTTGATGGCTGACGCTTCACCGCGCCAGGTACGACGGCGCACGAACGACGACGCCGCGGACATGGGTACGACGGTTGCCCTCGACCCCGTCGAGCCGCCGAGGCCGCAGTACGCGGGGTTGTTCGTCGCGCCCCCCGACCTGCCGGCGGCCGACACCGAATGACGCAGCCCCCTCCCGCTCCGGCGGGAAGGGGCAGTTTCATGTCCGCGGACGCGTCTCCTCGACCTTCACCGCGGTGAACCCGACGAGCTCACCCTCGGGCGTGGCCGAGCCCCCACCATCCAGCGGGGGCTCGGAGCCTGGACCTACTCGTCGTCTCTGATCAGCGGGTCCGTCGGGCCGGACTTTCCGGGCACGCGCTTGCGGGCGTCGTCCAATGCGTCTTTCGCGCGCCCCTTGGCCTGGTCGGCCTTGCCTTCCGCAATCTTGCCGCGGTCTCCGGTCACCTTGCCCAGAGTTTCCTTGGCCTTGCCCTTGATCTTGTCCTTGCTGCTTCCTGAGGTCACCGGGACTCCTCGGGTAGACGAATCCCCCTGACCAAGCTAGGGCACGTCGGGCCGGGCCGCCTCGTGTGGGACGCGGCATGAGGGCAGATGTCCCTGCCGCAGTGGTGCCGGCCGGGGGAGGGCGTCTTCGGCGGCCACGCGTGTGCGGGCGCGGCTGCACCGGATCGCGGCCGTGCGGTACCGAGCGGCAGTCGCCGAGCCCCCTGCGTGCGCCCCGCCGTCACCGTGACCGGGGCCGGGGCTGCCTCATGCCGAGGTGATCACGGCCAGGACCGCACGTGAGGCGGCCCGGGCCCCGGACCCTGCCGAGCGCCTCGAACCGGCGCCGCCGCTCGCCTCCGCTGCTCACGGACCTCACTTTCGTGACGGTGGAAGCGATCCGCACAACGTCGCCGGGACACCCGCGGAGGTTGTCGACCCCGCGCTGCTGGACTCCGTGAAGGGATGAGGGCCTATGACAGGAATCAGCGGTCGGGTCCGGCACCTGCGTGGTCTCCTGGCCGGGGCTGCCGCGGGCGCTGGCCGGATCACCGTCCCGGACGCGGTCGGGTACGTGGACATGGTGATCCGCGGCCGAGGAGCGAGCACGACACCCGAGGTCGCCGTGGAGCGGCTGTCGGAGACCCTGCACGTTCCGATCCCGGGCGACGGGAACACATGACCGACGCACGACATGCGCAGCTTCGAGCCGGCCCTGTTCCACCAGGCCCGGGCCGGCCTTGAGGTATACGGCATGCAGCTGCGGGTGCTTCACCGAGACTCCTCCGAGCATCGCTGGCTCCCGAGCCGCGCCAGGCCCCAGGGGGCCGGGGGTTTGGGTCATCCGCTCGGGTTAAAGAGCCTGGCAGAGCCGTGTCGGCAGGCGCCCCGATCACAGCGAGCGCGAGGATACGGGGCATGCCGTCAGCCTCATGCGCCACCACCGCAGTGCTGCAGGCGGTGGCGTCCGCGGGTGAGCCGTCACAGTTGCTGCCCGCTCGTGAACAGATGGCCTTCACACTCGGCTTCCACATCATCATCGTGCCGTTCGGTGTGGCCTTCACCTTCCTGATGCTCCTCGCCAACCATCGAGGACTGCGCCGCGGCGACAAGCAGGCCATGCTCCTGGCACGCCGCTGGTCGAAGGTTGCCGCGGTGCTGTTCGCAGTGGGAGCCGTGTCCGGCACCGTACTCACCTTCGAACTGGGCATCCTGTGGCCCGGACTGATGGGGCGGTACGGCGCCGCCTTCGGGTTCCCGTTCGCCATCGAGGGAATCTTCTTCTTCCTCGAAGCGATCTTCATGTCGTTCTACATCTACGGATGGGACCGGCTCTCGCCCTGGGCACACTTCTGGAGCGGTGTCCCGGTGGTGATCTCCAGCCTCGGTGGTGCCTCGGCCGTGGTGGCTGCCAACGCCTGGATGAACCAGCCCGGCGGCATCACCATGCGTGCGGGCCGCATCGTCGACGTCAGTCCGGCCAAGGTGTTCTTCAACGGCGCGTTCTGGTTCGAGACGATCCACATGCTGCTGGCGGCCTACATCGTCGCCGGCTTCGTCGTGGCCGGGGTGTACGCGGCGGGGATGCTCAAAGGAAGACAGGACGCCTACCACCGCACCGGCTTCCTCATCGGCTTCGTCGTGGCCGCCGTCACCGTGCCCGTGCAGATCTTCGTCGGGGACCTGGTCGCCCGTCAGGTGTTCGACTCCGAACCGGCGAAGTTCGCCGCCATCGAACTGCTTCCCGACTCCGGTGACCACGTCCCCGAGACACTCGGTGGTGTTCTGATCGACGGGAAGGTCCGCTACGGGCTGCCGATCCCGGACATGGCATCGCTTCTGGCCGGGTTCCACCCCAGCACCCATATCAACGGGCTCGACGCAATCCCCGCACCGGTGCGCCCCAGCGACGCGGGCGTGAGCATCGTGCACTTGGCGTTCGACATCATGGTGGGCGCCTCCATGGTTCTGCTGGCCCTGTCCGTATGGTTCGCCTGGCTGTGGTGGCGCCACCGCCGCGTCCCCACCAACGTCTGGTTCCTGCGGTGCGCCGCGCTGTCGGGCGTGGTGGCCTTGGTCTCCCTGGAAAGCGGCTGGGTGGTCACCGAAGTCGGACGGCAGCCGTGGACCGTGGTCGGACTGCTGCTGACACAGGACGCCGTCACCACCCACGGCAACCTGTGGCCCTTCTTCGGCGCGACCGTGATCATCTACGCCACCGTTGGCACAGGTGCCCTGCTGGTTCTGCGTGCCCTGCGCCGGCGATGGGCGGCTCAGGGCGACGACGATGTCCAGGTCCCCTACGGCCCCGAAGTCCCTGCTGGCTCCGCCGCGAGCCCGGAAGGCCGAACGCCATGACCAATGCGATCGGCGTCATCCTGTTCACCGGCGTCATCGCCTACGCCGTCTTCGGTGGTGCCGACTTCGGCGCCGGGTTCTGGGATCTGACCGCGGGCGGAGCCGTACGGGGCAGCGCCCCCCGCTCGCTCATCGACCGGTCCATCGGCCCGGTCTGGGAAGCGAACCACACCTGGCTCATCTATTGCCTGGTGGTGCTGTGGACGGGTTTTCCGCCCGCCTTCGCCGCCATCACCACGACGTTGTACATCCCGCTCGGCCTCGCGGCACTCGGCATCGTCCTGCGCGGGTCCGGCTTCGCCTTCCGCAAAGTGACGCTGCGCACCGCGCAGCAGCGTCTCACCGGGGTCCTGTTCGCGGTCTCTTCGGTGCTGACGCCGTTCTGCTTCGGCGGCATCGCAGGGGCCGTCGCCTCCGGCCGCGTCCCCAGCGCCGGCGGCGGCGCCCCGCTGTCCAGTTGGCTCAACCCCACCGGTGTGCTGGGAGGTGTCCTGGCGGTCGTCGTATGCGCCTACCTCGCTGCCGTTTTCCTCTCCTCGGCTGCCACGCACCCCTATCGGGATGAGGCTCTGCACCTGTACTTCCGGCGGCGGGCACTGGCGGCAGGCATCGCGGTGGGCATCGTCTGCATGGCCGGCGTCTTCGTCCTGCATGCGGACGCACCGCGCCTGTTCCACCAACTCACTACCCGCGGACTGGCTCTGCTGATCGTGTCCGCCGCTGCCGGACTCGCAGCCCTGGCAACACTCAGAGCCCGTCGGCCGCGCCTGCCGCGGCCGTTGGCGTCGCTGGCCGTGGCCACGGTGATCGCCGGATGGGGCGTCGCCCAGTATCCGTACCTCCTGGGCACCCACCTGTCCTTGACCCAGGCCGCCGCTCCCGACTCGACCCTGTGGGTGCTGGTCGCTGTGGCCTGCACCGCGGCCGTGCTGATCGCTCCCTCCCTGGCCGCCCTGTACGTGCTGCACGAACGGGACCGGCTGACTTCCTCCGCCTGACCTTCCGCTTCGGCCCCCACCTCGCCCGCGAAGCCAACCGCCGGCTGCACATCGCAGGCGCACCCATCCGCCTCACCGGCACACCGGCCGTGCCCACCGAACTCGGCCCCGTGGCCTGCCCCGACGCGGTCCTGTGCCGCACCAACACAGGGGCCAGGGCCCAAGTCATGGCCATGATGGCCAGCGGACAACGGGTCGCCCTGGCCGGGGGAGGAGACGGACTGCGTGCTCTTGCGCTGGCCGCCCGCGACCTGAAGGAAGGCCGCCGCACCACCCACCCCGAACTACTCCTCTTCCCGACCTGGGGAGAGCTCCAGGACTACGCAGCCCACGATCCGGCCGGACGCGACCTGCAGCCCTGGTCGACCTCGTTGACAAGCACGGCACCGACGCCATCCTGAACGCCCTGGCTGGCCTTGCTCCCGAGCAACACGCCGACGTGATCGTCTCCACCGCGCACAAGGCCAAGGGACGCGAATGTCCCTGCGTGAGAATCGCCGACGACTTCACCCCGCCGAAAGACAGTGGTCAAAAGGACGCCAACGGATGCGCCATTCCCGGGCCGATCGACGACAGCGAGGCCCGCCTCGCATACGTAGCCGTCACCCGTACCCGCCAGCGCCTGGACATGGACGGACTGGCGTGGATCGACCACCACCCGGATGGAAACCCGATGGACTCAACCGGTCGTCGCAACACCTGACCACAGAGGCGTTGCGCGGGAAGACAGGGGCGGTTCAGATCGCTTCCTGCCTCCACCCTGCCCGCACCAGCAGCCAAGCAGCCTCCTTGAGGGCGTCGTTGTCGCTTGCGTGCGCGGCAATGGCATAGAAGCGCATGGCCATGCGAAAAGGCCGCGGCCTCGTGCTGCCCGGGCGAGGGTTCGGCAATCACGGGAGGCGTGGTGCTCGATGAGGGCTTCCCACAAGACAGCCGGGACGAGGCTGGTGTCCCTGTCAGTGCGACCCTGTTGTTCGAGGTAGTCGACGAGGCGGTAGTGGGGGTGGGCAGGTGCAGACTGGCCACGACGGGGTCGGATCCGGGTGAGCGGGCCGCGGGCACCGTCTAGCGGGGCCGCGGTGCAGGCGAGGGCCTGTTCGAACCAGTCGTCCTCCAGCAGGTCCCACTGGGAGTCGGCGAGACAGCCTTCCGCGGCGGCTTCCAACAGAGGCAGCGGCAGGCCGGGAGGGTGGCCCAGTCGATGCGCATCCATGGCCGCTTCGATGAGGGCTCGCGCGGGGCCTGGCACATTTTGATAACGCTCTATCAAAGCAGGAGCGCCCGCCAGACACTGGCTGATCTGCCCGTGTTCCGCCCACCCAGCGACGTACGCCAGTCGCGGATCGTGCTGCGCCATCAAAGCCACGACTTGGAGGTCGGCGTCGATGAAGGCCACTGGCACGGGCAGGGCGTGACCGTTCAGCAGGCGGCGGGCTCGTGCGTGGAGGTCGTCAGCAGCGGGTTTGGGCGGGGTAGTGAGTGTGGCCCAGTGCTCGGGCCAAGTGCTGCCAATGACGAGAAGCGGGACCAGTCCGCGCTTGCGGCGAACACGCTCGCCGAACGACACGGCGCGCGGTCGTCACCGCGACGAGGCTGCGGTGGCGTGCAGCGCGGCCCAATGGGACGACTGGCCAGTCGATGGTATCGGAGTATGGTGCATTTACATGACGGATTCCCGGGCCAATTCCGCGGCCGGTCCGCCCCCCGCGTTCGGTGCCGACCTGCATCTGGAGCTGCGCGGATCCAGGCTGCGTGCAGGGCTCACGGACGCCTTGAGGGACGTAGTGCGGACGGGGCGTCTGGCGCCCGGCAGTCGGCTGCCGGCCTCCCGCTCACTCGCCGCGGATCTCGGCGTCTCGCGCAACACCGTGGTCGAGGCCTACGCCGAGCTGGTCGCTGAGGGCTGGCTCACCGCCCAGCAGGGCTCCGGGACCCGGGTGGCCACCCGGGTCGAGCCGCAGAGGGCCGCGCCCGACGCTTCTCGCGCGAGGCCGGACGAGCCCCGTCTCCGGTATGGCCTGTGGACCGGTGCACCGGACCTCGCGACCTTTCCGCGCTCGCAGTGGCTCACCGTGGCCCGCCGGGCTTTGACTGCCGCGCCACTCGACGCCTTCGGCTACGGCGACGCCCGCGGCCGGATGGAGCTGCGCACCGCACTCGCGGACTATCTGGCGCGGGCCCGCGGGGTGTACGCCGAGCCGGATCGGATCGTCATCTGTTCCGGTTTCCACCACGGTCTGGCGCTGATGGCGCAGGCGCTCAGGGTACGGCGGGTGCGAGGGGTGGCAGTCGAGGCCTACGGACTCGACCTGTTTCGCGACCTGCTGGCGAACGCCGGTCTGCACACCCCGCCGCTCTACGTCGATGACCATGGCGCACGCATCGACGACCTCGCGCGACTGCGCGAAGTGGGGGCGGTGCTGATGACCCCGGCGCACCAGTACCCGACGGGGGTCGCGCTCCGCCCGGACCGGCGCATGGCTGTCGTCGAGTGGGCACGTGCCACGGGCGGCCTGATCCTGGAGGACGACTATGACGGGGAGTTCCGGTACGACCGTCAGCCGGTGGGGGCCCTGCAAGGCCTCGATCCGGAGCGGGTGGTGTACTTCGGTTCCGTGAGCAAGTCCCTGGCGCCGGGGGTACGGCTCGGATGGATGGTGCTGCCGGAGGAACTCATCCCGGAGATCGTGACGGCCAAAGGACACGGCGACTACATGACGAGCGCCCTGGAGCAGCTGACGCTGGCGGAATTCATCGCCTCGGGCGCGTACGACCGTCATGTGCGCTCGATGCGGCTGCGCTACCGGCGTCGCCGCGACCAGCTGGTCGCGGTCCTGCGCCAGAGGGCTCCGGGCATTCGTGTGACCGGGATGGCTGCAGGACTGCAGACGGTCCTCGAACTCCCTCGTGGAACCGAGAGCTCTGTGGTCCAGGCCGCGGCCCGGCAAGGTCTGGCGATCAGGGGGTTGACGCAGTTCCGCTACGAAGTGGCGGACTGTGGATGGCGGTTGCCCGAACGGGACGCCCTGGTGGTCAACTACGCGGCGCCCTCGGAGAGCGCGTGGGCAGGCGCACTGGACGCACTGTGCAGGGTGCTGCCCTAGAAGCGGTTCCGAGGGCGGAGCGGACGCGCCTCTGTCCGGTTCGGGAGCGTCCCTGCCGAGATTCGAGGCGCCGGGGTTGTCGGTCTCAAGTGCCAGGCCGCCCGTTCCGGAGTCGGCGCGATCTCTCAGGCGGGAAGCCGTGCTGTCACGATCTCGCCATCCGTTCCAACGGACTTCTCCAGGTAGGCGAGTGCGCCGGCGGCCGTGTCGGCGACGAAGACCAGTTCTGCAAGGGGCAACGGCAGGAACCCCTGCTCGTCCATTCGCCGGAGCTGGAGTATCAGCCTGTCGTGGGAGCCCGCCGTGTTCAGCAGCACCACGGGCTCGTCGTACAGGCCGTGCTTCCTCAGCTCCAGGACCCCCAAGGCTTCGTCCAGCGTGCCCACGCCGCCGGGCATCACCACTACTGCGTCGGACACGGCGAGCAACCGTGCCTTCCGTTCAGCGAGATCCCTGGCGAACGTCATTTCGTCGGCGTCCTTCCTGACCCACTTCCGGAGACGCCCACACTCCGTCGGTGACGACCTTCATCAGCCCGGTATCGGATCCGCCCCACACCAGGGTGTGGCCGGCCCTGCCGATGAGGTCCCCCGAACTCGCGGGTCGGCTGGGTGTAGTGCTCGTTGACGTCAGTGGCTGAGAGGAAGACACCGATGTTCATCGGGGGCGGGCGCTGTTGCAGGCATGACCCGAGCGTATGAGCGCGTCCGCCCACACGTGTGGACCGCTTTCTGAGCAAAGACCGGGCCACTTCGCGTCGAACGGCGAGGCGGGCCCCTGGGTGCCGTCTGTCAGACCGATTGCCCCGCGAAGCCGGAGCGCCACGTCGCATGCTCGGGGCGCGACGTTCGGGAGCGGTTCAGTGTTCCAGCTCCATAGATCGTGATCTCGCTTTGTCCGCAGAATTGGACTGGGAATTTGTCATAGAAATGGACCGTACTCCTGTGCCGCCGGGTGCGTAGCGTTGCAGGCATGAACACGGACGAAAGCACACGGAAGCCCGCAGCGCCTCACCGCGCACACGCGCTGGTTGGCCGCGCCCAGGCCCCGACAGGTGTCCCGCCGGAGCACGCCTGGCGGGCAGAGACCACCGCCGCAGCCACCGTCGGGGGCAGTGTGAATGGGCTGTGAGCTGCCGTGCCTGGTAGCTCGATCACTCCTGCCCTGAATTTATCCATCCACTAGACAGCCGAGCAGCTTGGGGACCGCATCCGGGGGACACAGAAGGGAAGAGCAATGGGCAGTTCCGCAGAGACAGCAGTCTCCGAGGCTCAGACGGCCATCGAGACAGTTTGCCCAGCGATAGCTCTCCTCGACGCGCAGGGGACGGTGGTCGGATGGTCGCAGGCCGCTCAGCGGCTCGTGGGCTACTCGGCCGCGGAGGTGGTGGGGCGGTCCGCCGGTGTCCTGTTGGTGGCCGCTGACGACCGAGCAAAGGCTTCACAAGCCGCACAAGAGAGCACCCGCCGGGGCCGCTGGTCCGACCTCGCGCAGGTGCGCCACCGCGACGGCCGCAGCATCGACGTGCGCCTGTGCGTGTCATCTCTGTCCGGGCAGGACGGCCTGGAGTGGTGGGTGGTCTGTGCGACCGACAAGGCCTTGGTTCCCGCGTGGCCGGCCGAGGCCACAGTGGCGGAGCCACTCCTCGCTACGCTGCCGCTGCCAAGCAGCCCGCCGATCGGTTTCGTCATACGGGACACGCACCTGCGCTGCATCCAGGTGAACGACACCCAGGGCTCCAAGGACGGCATCCCTCTCCCCAAGCGGCTGGGCCGCAGGCTGACGGAGGCGGCGCCCGGGACGGAGGCCGAAACGCTGGAGGCAGTGATGCGCCAGGTGCTGGAGAGCGGCGACCCGGCGATCAACGTGGACTACCAGGCCTTCCTGCCGGTGAATGTGCGAAGCAACCGCATATTGACAGCGTCCTATTTCCGCCTCGACGACGCGCAGGGTCGCGCGCTGGGCGTGTGCGTCGTGAGCGTGGACGTCACCGACAGCCGACGGGCGCGAGAGCGTCTGGCAATCCTCGGCGAGGCCAGCAGGAGCATCGGCACCACTTTGGATGTCATGCAGACCGGGCAGGAACTGGCCGACCTCGCCGTGCCGTTCCTCGCGGACTACGCCACCGTCGACCTGACGGAGTCCGTCCCGCTCGGCGAGGAGCCCTTGGCCCATTTCGGCCCACAGGGCGGATACATCCCCGTCTTCCGCCGCGCGGGCCTGGCCTCGATCCACCCGGGAACGCCGGAGTCCCGGTTCGTCCGCGGAGAGCCGGTCTTCGTCCCGCCCACCTCGCCCTTCATCGGTGTTCTGCGCTCCGGGAAATCCCACTTCGAGCCCATACTGGACGCATCCCCGGGCACCTGGCTGGACCACCACGATGCGGCACGGGCGGAGAAGCTCCGCGAGCACGCCATGCACTCGTTGATGGTCGTTCCGATCCACGCCCGGGGTGCGGTGCTGGGCGTGGCGGTCTTCGTGCGGACGAAGGACCCCAGGCCGTTCGAGGAGGACGACCTGTTCTTGGCCGAGGAACTCGTCAGCTGGGCAGCGCTGGCCCTGGACAACGCCCGCCAATACGTGCGCGAACGTTCCGCGGCTCTCGCCCTGCAGCGGCTGCTGCTCCCTCACCGCGCCACAGGCGGCTCCGCCGCTGATGTGGCCTGGCGCTACCTGCCGGCCGACAGCCACCACGGCATCGGGGGTGACTGGTTCGACGTGATCCCCCTCTCCGGCGCCCGCGTCGCCCTGGTCGTCGGCGACGTGGTCGGACACGGCATCAACGCGGCAGCGGAGATGGGTCAGCTGCGCACCGCCATGCGCACCCTCGCCGACATGGACATGCCTCCCGACGAAGTACTGTCCCGCCTCGACGAGCAGGTTATCCGCCTCACCGAGGCGGAAGCCGACCCCCGGCACCCGGCCACCACCACGATGGCCGCCACGTGCCTGTACGCGGTCTACGACCCGGTCACCCGCACTTGCACCATGGCGGGGGCCGGCCACCCCCCGCCCGCGATCATCGACCCGTACGGCCACGTCACCTTCCCCGACCTGCCCACCGGAGCACCGCTCGGCCTCGGACTGGTCCCCTTCGAGTCCGTAACTTTGGAACTTGCCGAAGGAAGCGTGCTCGCCCTCTACACCGACGGTCTGATCGAGGCCCGCGGCCAGGACATTAGCGCGGGCATGAACCGTTTGCGCGCGGCCCTCGCACGGCCCGGCCTCACACTGGATGATCTGTGCTCTTCCGCGGTGGACACATTGCGGGCCAAGCCGCAGAGCGACGATGTCACTCTGCTTCTCGCACGGACCCGCTCGCTGAGCGCAGACCAGGTTGCCTTTTGGCAGTTCCCCAGCGACCTCGCCGTCGTCAGCCGTGCCCGAACTCTCGCTGCCCGCCAGCTGACCCAGTGGGGACTGGAACACCTAGCCGAGTCCACAGGGCTGATGGTAAGCGAGCTGTTCACCAACGCCATCATCCACGGCAAGGCCGACTGCAACAGCGACCGCACGATCGGCCTACGCCTCATCCGGCACGAGATGCTGACCTGCGAAGTCTCCGACGCTCACCACTGCCACCCGTTTGTGCGACACGCCCGCACCACCGACGAACACGGCCGCGGCCTCTTCCTCGTCGCTCAACTGTCCCGCCGATGGGGAACCCGCCAGATCCCGGACGGCAAAATCATCTGGGCTGATCAGCAACTGCCAGCCAGTGCGTGAAACCACTTACCCGTCCGACTCAAGCGCTTGGAGGCCAGTGCCTGGGCCCCGAGAAGACCGACAACTCGTGCGCACCATTTATGTGGCTGGAGAGCGGACGTACGCTCCCACGCCACGCCAGCGGCAGCCCGGTGACGGGGTGGAAAGTCCCGTCCGGCCCTCCCGCCTGGTCGCGAAACTCCAACGACTACATCGGAGGTTTCGTGAAACTCGGACCTCGTCCGCCCCAGAGATTGGGAGTGGATCTGCAACGTGGTCGAAGCAGCCAGAACGGCCGAAGCGGCCGGATACGGCAGTTTGTGGACGTACGAACGGCTGCTCTTCCCGGTGCCCTGTGCCCTGTTGCAGCTCGGTGGGCGTACCGAGCGGCGCGCTTCATTTGCCGTGCGCTCCGAACCTGGGAGAACAATGATGCAGAGCAGACCGCCTTTGCAGGCGACTAGGGCACTGAGCGGATGGCGGGGCTACCGATGGCTGACCCTGTGGTCCGTGCCGATCGTGGCGGTTCCGGTGGCCGACTGGTTCCTGCCGTCGGACATCCACCTCGCCCATGTGCTGGTCATCCCGCTCGCGCTCGCCGCCGCCTTCGCCGACACCCGCCGTACTGCCGTCACCGCTCTGCTCGCCCTGGCGGCGCTGGTCGTCGCGGGAGCCGAGCGACGCACGTTGACCACCGAGAACGTACTCGTGCAGATGCTGTCCCTGGTGCTGTTCTCGGCGCTGCTCCTGATCGCCACCCGTCTGCGCGAGCAGCATCAGCGCCAGCTGGCCATCGTGCGCCAGGTCTCGGAAGCCGCGCAGTCCGTGCTGCTGCGGCCACTGCCGCGACGCGCGGGAGCGGTGTCCCTGGCGTCGACGTACGTGGCCGCCCAGACCGAAGCCCGTATCGGTGGAGACCTGTACGCACTGCTCCGCGCGCCTGGCGCCACCCGGCTGATCATCGGGGATGCGCGCGGCAAGGGGCTCGGGGCCATCGGGGACATCGAGACCGTCCTCGGTGCCTTCCGCTTCAATGCGCACCGGCACTCCACTCTGTCCGGGCTCGCGTCCGGTCTGGAGTCCGATGTGCGCTGGGACCTGGGCCAGACGCACCGCGGGGATCCTGACGACTGGCCCGGTGAACGCTTCGTCACGGCGGCCGTGCTGGAGATCCCGGACGACCAGCCTTGTGCCCGTCTGATCAGTTTCGGCCATCTGCCGCCGCTCCTGCTGCACGGGGGGCACGTCACGCCCTTGGAAGTCGGCGTCCCCGCTCCGCCGCTGGGTCTTGGCGCCCTGACGGAGACTGAGTACGCCCCATTGACCTTCCGTTTCGCCCCGGGCGACCGGCTGGTGCTGTACACGGACGGAGTCACCGAGGCCCGGGACTGCATGGGCAGCTTCTACCCCCTCGTGGAGCGGGTGACGGCTTGGGCCGATCAGCGTCCGGATGCGCTCGTGCACAGGATTGGCGCGGACCTGCGGGCGCATACGGGCGGACCGCTCGCCGACGACATGGCCCTGATCGTGCTGCAGCGCGAGGGGGCGCGCGTCCGGGCCCGGAACTCCGAGAACCGCTGGGACTCTTGACGAAGGCGCGGCCCGCTTGAGGAAAATTCGCGACGGCGCCGGGCGCGCGCGAGCCCGGCGGGCTGTTCCCTGCCGGGCGCGGCGAAGCGCGCGGATGCGGGGCGCGCGGCTCAGTCGTGTTCGCGTCGGTCGACGCGTCGAAGTGACGATGAGCTCAGGCTCGACGGCAACGTGCAGGTACTTCGTAGTGTCAGTGTTCGCTGGTCGTGTCTCGCGCGGTGCGAGTGGCGATGAAGGCCGAGCGGCTGATGTCGACGGCGTCGTTCCACTCGGGGTGGTCTTGGACGTAGTCGGCGACGAAACCGCAGTAGATGCCAACCTTGGCCAGCCTTTGAGTCAGGTCTTCCAGGGCATAGCGCGCTAGGGCAGACGCGATGCCCCGATGCCGTTGATCTGGGTCCACATAAGAGTGGGTGAGCGTGGCACGTCCGCCGGCAGTCTCGTATGCCAGGGTACCGACGACCTGGTCATCGATCAGTGCCTCGTAGAGGCGGGTGGTTTCGTCCTTGCGTACCTCAACGGCGGCCGGTGATGCTGCATGTTCTCTTCTCGCCTCTTTCGTCTTCGGTCGGTGGTCCCGAGCAGTCCTCGCTGGTACATGAATGGACCATCGAGTCCAATTTACATAGGCCTTTGCGCGTAGAGAAGCACCGTACTGGACTAGAAGGTCCGAGGGGAATGTTTGAATGGTCGACGTGACGACACGCTGGAGAGGTAAGGCGATGAGCGGCGAAGAGCAGGTGCCGGTAACTGAGCAGCTGACCGACAACATGGATCGAGGCCGCTTTGAGCTCTGCCGTGACGACCACCTGGTCGGCTGGCTCTACTACACTCACCTGAAGCCCAACCGGTACGCTCTTCGGCACACTGAAGTCGAGACGAGCCATCAGCGCCAGGGTGTGGCGGGCGCGCTGGTGCGGCGGGTGTTCGACGAGATCCGCGCCCGCGGGGGCACGATCACCGCAATCTGCCCCTTCGTGGTCGACTACCTCTCGCGAAGAACCGCCTACGCCGATCTGGTCGACGCCCGGCACCCGGGCTACTCCGATCGTGCTGCTGCCGAGTCGGCACGGATGCCGGCTGGTGGCTGAGGCTACCGGGGCGCAATTAGCAGTCCCCTCGGAGGAGCCCCATTGCGGCCTCACGACGTGCTGCCTCGAGCACCTGGGCGGAGTACAGCGACGCAGCCGCAGGCCAGGGTGATTCGGCACGGCCGGCGAACGTCGATGAGCCCACGTCTCCCCGATCTCCCGTAGCGTCAAGACACGGGTAAGAAGCGGAGTCCACCCGACGCTAACCTCCGACCGAATGCGCGAGCTGGCTGTGACTGCACCGACTGGACGCCCGACTGAAGCCTGGCGTCTCAACCGGTGATCGCGACGTGGAGAGGCAAAACGCGAGGGATTGGTGCCTCTGTGCTCACGCGGGCGGACGCGAGGGCAGATGTGACCCAAGCAAAGGGATCGACGAGGGGAAGAACTGATGAAGGCAGTGGTTGGCGCGACCGTCGTGGCCGAGGCCGCGAGCGAGGCCGTAGTCAGTATCGAGGGAAATGTCTACTTCCCGCCGGACTCAGTTGCGGCCGGCGCGCTCCGCGATAGCCCAACCCCCTACACCTGCCCCTGGAAGGGGAGGGCGCAGTATCACGACGTTTTGGTCGGCGAGATCACCCTCCGGGACGGGGCTTGGTCTTACCCGAACATCAAGGAGTCGGCGTCGAGCCGTGTCGGTCGCGACTTCAGCGGCTACGTCGCCTTCGATGTACGCCAGGTCAGGATCGAGAACTGACAACGCACACCGACCACTGCCGGCAGAACAATTCCGTCGTTGAGTACTGAGACGGAGCCCGCACGACCTCAGCGGTGCGGACCCCCGGCCGTATGGCCGGCCGGTCAGGACGGACACCGCCGTGTACTTCTCCGGGTTGACTATCCACAGCACGCGGTCGATGTCATTCCTATCGTGCCTGGGCCGGGAGCGGCGGCGGTCAGCCCGATCGGAGGTGTTCTCGGCTGTCCATCTCGTCAGTTTCGCGGGGCTGAGTCTTCCGTCCCTCACAGCCAGTCTCCTGGCACCTTCATGGGGGCTGAAAGCCACGAGCTGTTTCTCGATCGGGTTCGCCGGGGTTCTGTCACTGGTTGCCCCTCATTCATACCGGTCGGTCACGTGCCGACGGACCTACCGGCCATGCCGTCCGTATCGGACCGGTGCTGGCAGCCGTCGCATGTCGGAGTACCTGCGAGAGCCAACGACACGACGGTAGAGATCCACCGACGTGATTGATAAATGCACTCTTCGGAAAGCCAGACAAGGGAACAGTCATGAAAGCCATCACCGCCCTGGACCGCGACGCCGGCATCAGCGGGCTGACTCTGACCGACCTGCCGTATCCCCATGCGTCCGAGAACGACGTCATCGTCCGGGTGCATGCCGCGGGATTCACCCGTGGAGAGCTCGATTGGCCCGGAACGTGGTCTGATCGCGCCGGCCGCGACCGTACTCCGAGCGTGCCCGGGCACGAGGTCTCGGGTGTGGTGGTGGAGCTCGGATACGGAACCACCGGCCTCACGGTCGGCCAGCGGGTCTTCGGACTGACCGACTGGGCCCGCAACGGCTCGCTGGCCGAGTACGTCGCCGTGGAGGCGCGCAACCTCGCCCCGCTGCCCGCAGATGTCGACTACACGGTGGCGGCGGCGCTGCCGATCTCCGGATTGACCGCCTGGCAGGGCCTGTTCGACCACGCGCGGATCATGACCGGCCAGAGCGTGTTGATCCACGGCGCCGGGGGTGGCGTCGGTTCGATCGCGGTGCAGCTCGCGCTGGAGACGGGAGCCCGGGTGATCGGCACCGGTCGGTCCGCCGACCGGAGCAATGTCCTCGCTCTGGGCGCGCATACGTTCCTGGATCTCGAGGCCAGCCGACTGGAGGGCGTCGGCGAGGTCGACGTGGTGTTCGACGTGATCGGCGGTGAGATCCTCGACCGCTCGGCCGCGCTCGTACGCGCCGGCGGCACGCTCGTCACGATCGCTCAGCCGCCCACCGTCCGGCCCGAGGACGGGCGGGCGATCTTCTTCGTCGTGGAACCCGACCGTGCGCGCCTCGCGGACCTGGCGCAGCGGCTCCGGGACGGGCGGCTCGATGTGCGGGTCGGCGCGGTGCACCCGCTGACCGAGGCAGCCGCCGCCTTCGCCCCGGAGCGGCGCGTCACCGGCAGGACGATCATCCGGGTCACCGAGGACCCGCAGTGATCACAGAGCGTCGCAACTCCGTGATCATCAGGAGGTGTTCAGCAGTTCCGACGGCAACCCGGCGCCCTCTTTGTTCGACAAAGAGGGCCAGGTCTGAGCTCCGACTCCAGGCCGCCAAGCGGTGACGGCCTGGTCCACCGAGTCAGGAAGCCCGGCAGGTCCCGTTGCCGAACGAGGTACGGGCGAACACGTCCCCGCCTCGTCAGCGGACAGGACCCGGGTCAACTCGGCCGTACCCAGGAACAGCGGGAAGAACCGGCCGGCGTTCCAACTGCGTTGATACATCGGCTCGTCCAGCACGAGCAGGCGGCATCCCTCCACCACGGGGATGTCGCCGGACAGCCCCTCGTTCGTGGCGTATCGCGTCCTCCGCCAGCTCCTCGAACGGGGAAGGGGGGCTGCAGGCCCGAGACCAGCGCCCGGCGACCAGCCAGCCGGGCTTCGCCCCGACCCCGAACTCGGCACCCGGCGCCTCCACCCGGTGCAGGCCCCGCAGGACGCTTCCGTCTGCGAACGTCCTGTCCAGGGCGTCGGGGGTGCGTCAGGAAAGGATCCGCATGAGTGCGGAGAGCGCCTGAGGCCACGCTGCGTCGGAGGGCACCCCGTATCCAACGACGAGGGCATCGGTCATGGCGTTCAGGGACCCTTCATGGCGGTATCGAGACAGGCCAGCCACTTTGATGCCCTGCCGGGTTGCCGACTGAAGGACCCGCTGCTCGGTCCCGGGCGGCAAAGCGATCACGGTGTGCAGGCCAGCCGGTGTCCCGATGACGCGCACCTTTGGGGCGTGCTGGGCCAGGGCTGTGACGAGAGCGTCTCGTCGATCGCGGTAGCGCCGACGGGCAGCACGTACGTGACGGTCGTAGGCGCCGGAGGTAATGAATTCCGCCATCGTCAGCTGGCTGAGTACCTCGCACGAGTCGATCTGCCCCTTGGCCGCCACGGCTTCCTCAGCGAGCGCGGGAGGCAGCGCCATCCAGGCCAGCCGCAGGCCAGGAGCAAGGGTCTTGCTGGCGCTACCCAGGTAGACCACGCAGTCGGGGTCGAGCCCTTGGAGCGCCCCGACAGACAGGCGGCCGAACCGGAACTCACCGTCGTAGTCATCCTCCAGGACCAAGCCGCCGGTCCGTCTGGCCCAGTCCACGACGGCCGTCCGGCGATCGCGCTGCAGCGCCGTGCCCACAGGGAACTGGTGAGCCGGTGTGAGTAGGACCGCATCGGTGCCGACTGGCGGCACCGGGTCGGTCCCGTGGGTATCGAAGGGAAGCAAGGGGGTCTTCAGCCCAGCAGCCGCCAGCAGCCCGCAGTACCTGTCCAGGCCGTAGGACTCGACGGCGACGTTCCTCGCCCCCCGCCCGGCCAGGACTCCGCTCAGGATTTGCAGGCCGTGGGAGACGCCAGCACAGATCAGTATGTGCTCCGGACTCACGTACACGCTCCGGGCTCGAGCGAGATGGTCTGCGAGTGCGGCCCGTAGTTCCGGCCGACCGCGGGGGTCGCCGTAGCCGAGCGCGTCGTCAGGGGCGGCTGCCAGGGCGCGGCGTGTGGCCTTCAGCCAGGCTGCACGAGGAAAAGCGGTGAGGTCGGGGTTACCTGGGATCAGGTCGTGGGAAAGGTCGCCGGACGGCTCGGCGGCCGAGCGCGCCAAGATCGGCCGAGTGTTCATCCTGTCTGCCACGAGCGTGCCCGAGCCCCCGCGCGCGGTAAGCCATCCTTCGGCGACGAGGTCGGTATAGGCGTCAGCCACGGTGTTGCGTGCAAGACCGAGATCGGCGGCGAGCTGGCGGGAGGAGGGCAGCCGTGTCCCCGGGGCCAGGTGGCCGGTGCGGACCGCTTCGCGCACGGCTTCGGCCAGCGCACGGCGTGCACCTCGTCCAGCTCGCATCACATCATTCTCAAAGGCCTGCCGTAGCTGTGCTGGACTGATCCTGGTGCGGGCGCCGAGATGCTCGACAGTAGCCGCATTGTTGATCGGAACATCAACCGGGCCGCCGGGCAGCACGTAGTCGATGGCCGTGGTGCGCTGGTTGTCGTTGGTCAGATCGGTAGTCACGACGCGAACCTCAACACTCGACGCGCTTGCTCTGATGGCGTTGGCGGTTTCGTCGAGTTGGTCGGCGGTGAGTGCGGTCTCGCCAACAAGTCCAGATGTCATGCATGAGGGTTCCTTTCAACGCGGAGTGTGGGATGGGCTCTCCCACGCCCCGTGGCGCATGGCGCGACTCCGATGAGCGAGAGGGGCTACCGGATTGCCTCTGTACCTGTCTGATGAGCGTCGATCCTTCACGCTGTCTTACCGAAATTTCGCTATCCCATTTGACGGCCGCCGCCCGACAGCAGGTCAGTAACCCCAACCACTCTGGTTAAACCGTTCGCTTGACCGGTCCAGTTGGTGGTAGCAGGTCAACTCCCCAATCTCGCGAGACTGAGTACTTCTGTCCAGACGTCGATTGAGCACGACCTGGCAAAGCCATCCGGCGCTCCGACGTGGTTGCCTGTCACGGCCTCCGAAGCGCGCGACACGTTTACCGCAGCACGGCCAAGAAAGTAGTGCCGACGGGTCACTGGCCCTAGACCGACTTGGCGCATCGTCGGCTCACCATCCTTAGGTGCGCCGCCCCTCGGCGTCGTACCACGCTCACCGGCGCAGGCAGCGGCGGGAGGGCGACGAGGAACGGGCGAGATCGCGACGTGGTTGGTAAGACGGCACCGCGGATCGACACTAACCAGTCGGACGCTGACATCCATTCGTTGTGACTTCTTGCTTACGGGTGGTGTCGCGTGGTGCGTCATTTGGCCGGAGTGTGTCGGCCTAGCTCTGCCTGGCGTCGGTGCCTTGGGCAGAGACAGAGCCTAGGACTTCCAGAAACTCCGGGGTGGTTCAGAAAAATAGAAAGGCACTGCTAGATGCAAGACGTGGCACCAGTGATCAACCTGGCGCGCGGGGGCAAATCACCCCGGCTGGCATTCTCATCTGCGGTTATCTCCCTGGTGGCCTCGTTTGCCGCGACGGCCGCACCGATCCCCCTGTTCAACACCTACCGGGCCGAGGACGGGTTCACCAACGCCAGCATTTCGCTGGCCGTCGTCACGTACTCCGTCGGCACTATCGCCACACTGTTGGTGCTGGGACGACTGTCCAATCATTTGGGCCGGCGGCTCACCGCGATCGCCAGCCTCGGACTGCTCCTGCTGGGCTGTCTGCTGCTGCTGAACGTGCACGACATCGGCACCCTGCTGGCCGGTCGGCTACTGATGGGCGTCGGTGCGGGGTTGGCCAGCAGCAGCCTCACCTCCTACATCGTCGTCGCCGCGCCCACCAGGCCGGAATGGTTGGCCTCCGTCGCGTCCAGCCAGGGACCCATGCTCGGCCTCACCTTCGGCGCCATCGCTTCCGGCGCCCTGGTCCAGTTCGCCCCCTGGCCACGCGATCTCATCTACCTGGTTTGCGCCGGTCTCCTCGTACTGGCAGCCGCACTCATCGTCATCAGCCCGGAAACCGCGAAGTCGACGCCGGGCGCTTGGCGATCACTGATACCCCGGGTACGCGTAGCGGCCCGGGTCAGACACCTGCTTCCTGTCGCGGCCGCGGTGTTCTTGGCCACCTGGGCGACCGGGGCCTTTTACCAGGCCTTCATGCCCGCGCTGGTCGCAGATCAACTCCACACCCACAGCCCACTCCTCCTCGGACTGGTGTTCGCTGCCTACATGGCCCCCAGCGTTCTCGGCGCTCCTATCGGCGGCCGGCTCACATCCGCGGCGGCCCAACGCATCGGCATGATCATCTTCCTGACCGGATGGATCGGCATCGTTGCAGCGATCGCCATCAGCACACTGGTGCTGTTCATCGCCGCAACTGTCGTCGCCGGCGCCGGTCAAGGCATCGCCATCAGTGCCGCCACCCGCGGCCTGCTGTACGGCAGCACACTCGCCGACCGGGCGCCGATCTTCAGCGCGATCTATCTCCTGTGCTACAGCGGCGCCGCCTTCCCCAGCCTCATCTCGGGCCAACTCTCGAACGCCCTCCCGCTAACGCAGATCGTCCTCGGATACGGCGGACTTGCCATCGTCGCCACCTTGTTCACCGTCCTCGCTGCACGCAACCCGCACGCCGACACGACCGGGACAGCCAGCACGGAGAGTAATGATGATTCTCACCGTCATCCAGGCCTCACCCGACCTTGAGCGGGTCGCCACCCGAGCTCGTCGACGCACGTCTATCGCGACAACCGGATCACCGACGGCGATATACCCCATTTCGTCGACGGCGATCAGTAGGTAGCGGCCCAGCTTGACCAGCTCTCCCGGGAGCCGGCCGATCTGGTGGGCGGCGGCCAGGCGGTCGACCCACAGGTAGCCGGATGTCCGCTGGTGGCCCGCTTTGTGCCATGCCCCTGCTGGTGGACGCTGCGGCAGATACTGTTGTTGAAGGACGACGAGGTCATATCGCTCGACGATGGGTAGTGAGCGGCGAATGGACGCCTCGGACGAAATTCTTCAGATGGCTACACCGTCGGCTCTTTTGACCCTGGACGGAGCTATCCGCAGCCTCAACGCGGCGATGGCCAGGACACTGGGCAGGTCAGTGGAGCAGTGCGTGGGTCGTGGCTTCGGTGATCTGTTGCCCGCGAGCCAGCTGACTGCGGTCGAGAGTCTCGTGGCCCACGCCGCCACGACGAAGACGGTTGCGATGCGGGTGCTGGAGTTCCCGGGGCCAGGTGCAGCATCTGTCGTCTGCCTTGTCGAGGCGCGACGAGTGAGTGATCCCGTAGGTGGTGAGCCGCTGGTGTGGGTGCACTCGTTGGACGCGGGAAACGACCAGGGCGGCCTGTTGATCCCGTTCCGTCTGGCGGCCAAGGCCGCCAACCTCGGTCTGTGCATGTATTCACCCCAGGAGCGCGAGCTGGAGTGGCTCGGTGGCGCACCCGCCTTGGCGGCGCTGTTCCCGAAGGCCGCCATGTCGTTGTCCGAGGTGGTTCGGCGAGTCCACCCCGATGACCGCGGGGCTGTGCGGCGGCTCGTGCGTTCGACGGCCGCCCGGTCCCCCTGGATCAGGTTGCGGTTCCATACCGAGCGCGATGGCTGGCACCTTCTGGTCTGCCGGGCCCGTCGGATCATTCTGGGGTCTGGCGGCCCTGAGCGGGTCTTCGGAGTGATCCGCGACGACACCGAGAAGGAAGCGCGCCGACGCGGAGCGTTGGTCGCGCTGAGGTCTGCGCGTCAGCGCGCCGACGAGATCGCGGCCTTCTCCTCCGCCGTGATGACCGCCGTCACGGAGCAAGAAGTACAGCAGGTCGTCCTGACCCGGCTGGCCGCGACCTTCGGTGGTACCGGCGCCGCGCTGGCGTTCATCACGAAAGGCCGCCTGCGCGTCTCCTCCGATGCCGGGATCCCGATACCGGTGGCCGCCCTGCACGGCCTGCCGCTGGACGCCCCGAGCGCGCTGCCCTATGTGATCCGCACTGGCGAGCCGCAGTTCATTCCCAACCAGGAGGAGTACATCCGCCGCTGGCCGCACGGGGCCATGGTGCCGTACTTCGACCAGCTCGACTCCGGCTACGCCATCTCGATCACCTCCCTCAGCCCGATCTGCGATCAGCCGCTCGGGGCCTGGTTGGTCACCTACGACAGCGAACACCACTCGTCCCCGGATGAGCGGGCCCTCATGAGTACTCTTGCCGACCTTGCAGGCCAGGCACTGAAACGCGTCAGGTTGCAAGAGGCACGAGTCGAGCTGGCCACGGCGCTCCAGCAGACCATGCTCCCCACGCTGCCCGGGCACCTCCCAGGCCTGGAGGTCGCCGCCCGCTACCGGCCGAGCCGCGACGGGCTCGACATCGGCGGAGACTGGTACGACGCCTTCGTCACGCCCGACGGTGCCATCGCCCTGGAGATTGGCGACACCCAAGGGCACGACGTGGACGCCGCCGCAGTCATGGGACAGGTGCGTGCCTCCATGCGTGCGATCGCCGCCCACGAACCGGATCCCGCAACCGTGCTGGCACGCACCAACGAGCTGCTCGTCACCATGGACACGACACGATTCTCCAGCTGCACCATGCTGCATATCGACCCGGGCGACGGACAGGTCACCGGCGCCAGCGCCGGCCATGTGCCGTTGCTGTACGCACGCGAGGACGGCAGCCACAGCATCCGTGAGCTGCCGGGCGGCCCGGTGCTGGGAGTCCTGCCCGACGCCGACTACTCCGAAGAGACCTTCACACTGGACAAGGACGCCGCGCTGGTCATGGTCACCGACGGCGTGGTCGAAGGACCGGCCCTGACACTGGACGCCGGACTGGAGCGAGCCGGAACACTGATCGGCGCGGCCCTCCACGACGGGCTGAACGCCGAGGAGACCGCCGACCGCATCCTCGACGCCGCGGTCGCGGTGGACCACCTCGACGACGTGGCCGTGCTGGTCATCCAACGCACATGACGGCGGCCGCGTCCTCACGCGTCCTCTGTACGGACCCACTCTGCAAGGTTCCCCCTCTCGGTCATTCGCCGAGCCGTGTGTTCTGGATGACTCAGCCAAGCCGGCCGCGGCAAGTGCCCTCCGGCCCTAATCACCCAAAGCCCTAGTTTGGAAGATTGCGTACGTGGATGACGCCTGGCTGCAGAGTCGCTGACCTGCGATGTCGTGCGGCGTTCCCCGTGGCTTCCCCTTGTCCACCGGGGTGCGTGGGGGTCCGCCGGTGCATCCAGTGGGCCGTTTCGGCTGCTCGGTCGAGTGGCCGACATGGTCGCCGCTCGGCTGTCGCGTCGACTGGGCGCCGGGTTCCAGCCTCCGGTCGTGGCTCGTCGGGGCGGCGAGGCCTGGGGCGATGGCCCAGGCCGGATAGGCCGAGAGCCGGAGGCAGGACAAAAAAAGGGACCTTGAGGTCCACTTTGAATCCTGCTAGCGTTCGCACCGGTAATCTGGTCAGTGTGGCGGAACAGGCGAGCGACAAAAACGGCTCCCGGTTGACTGAGCGCGGGCGGGCGACTCAAGAGCGCATTTTGAGGGCCGCCGCGGACATGATGTACGTCAAGGGTGTGGGTGCCACGACCCTCGACGATGTCAGGGCGGCCAGTGGAACGAGTAAATCTCAGCTCTACCGCCACTACCCCGACAAGGATGCGCTGGTGCGGGACGTCGTCGCGTTGCAGGCTGCAGAATTGCTCGAACGCCAGCACCAGCTACTGCGGCGGCTCAACTCCCTGCGCGGGCTGGAGCGCTGGCGGGACGCAGTGGTCGAACACAACGCGCTCCGAAACGGAGCGTACGGCTGCCCGCTCGGCTCCCTTGCAAGCGAGCTGGCCGATCGGGACGAAGAGGCACGCGCGGCGATCGCGCGGTACTTCGGCACCTGGGAAGGGCTGCTCGAGGCCGGGCTCGCGCGGATGAAGGACTCGGTAGTCCTCCGTGCCGACGCGGACGCTGGAGAGCTCGCCGCCGGCCTCATGGCCGCCCTTCAGGGCGGCTATCTCCTTGCCCAGACGGCCCGGAACGTCCAACCCATGAGGATCGCCCTCGACATGGCGATCGGCCACATCAAGACTTATGCCGTGCCTGCCGAGGACGGCAATCCGCCCGCAGGGGACACGGGAGGACGCTAAAACCGTCCAGGACGAGGCGGCGCCGAGAAGGCCCGGTGCGGCACCACAGGCGGTTGCGTCGCGGTCTCCCTACCGGCTCTGGGCTTCACCGTCCTCCCGGCAGGCTAGAGGCGCGACGGCGGGAGGACGTGTTCGTCCGCACGCCCCACTGCCCGCACGCGACCCCAGTTGCCAACGAAAAGCGGCGCCCCCTGCGTAAAGGCAGATCGCTTTCCGTCGAGCTCTCCGGCCGGACGAACGCGCACGGGCCGCCCGCTCGCCACTGCATGCCTTCCTCCACACCGGAGCCCACCGAATGGTTCGCCAACCGCCACCAGTCGCGGTTGCGCGAGCACGCCGCCGCCCGCGAGGACCGTGGGTGCGAGCCTGCTTGCTGTGTAATGAAGAGTTGCCCGACCGCGGCCAGGACGGCGCGGGCCTGGCATACCAGCGCAGCGCCATAGCAGCCGTATAGCGCGAGGTGCCAGTGGGCCTGGCCCAAAAAGGGGACCATTTAGTCCGGAAAATTGGAGCGATCTGCGGTACGTTTGGGGAAAGCGGTCCCTGGCGGACGGCCAAGCGGTCAAGCCTCACAAGGATCCCCAAGGCGGTAGGCACCATGTATGGGGCGCCCAGTTCTCAGTGCTCGACCCGGTCCGGCTACACAGACAGGGGGGCGAGACCGGAACCGGTCAGCCGAGGCAGTGCGCCGTGCTCGCTTCGCTGTTGCTCAGGGCAGGCAAGCCTGTAAGCCTCTCGAAACTGGTGGAGGACGTGTGGGGCGACGACGCCCGACCATCGGCCGTACGCTCCGAGCGCACGTACGTCTACAGGCTAAGGCAGGCACTTGGGGAGCAGAATGACCGCTCCGTGAGCCTGGTCGACGGGGGCCATCTGCTGCGCATCCAACCGGACGCTCTGGACCGGAACAGGTCCAAGGAAACGACGGCAATGGCGAGGGAGGCCCGCAGCATCGGCGACCTGTCGTCCGCGGCGAGCCCGCTGACCGAGAGCCTCGAGATGTGGAAAGGAGTGACCCTCGCCGGGGCCCAGGGCCGTTCGCGGGCCAGCAGCGCAGCGCCGGCCCGCTGTGTACCTCGCAGACGTCGAGGGCGGCCTCTCCCACCGCGAAATTGCAGAAACGATGGGAACCCCTGCGGGCACTGTGATGTCGCGCATCCGCAGAGGGTGCCAGCAGCTCCGCCAGCTGCTGCCGCAGTACACGCCCGGGCTGTGCACGGCGTGACCGCCTGCCACCGGCGTGGTGGGTCGCAGGCCTCCACGGTCAGCCTGCTCACCAACCAGTCGAAACAGTGCAGGAAAGCGCGCCACCCGCCGCGCGTGAGTCCCTTTTCGAAATACGTCGGAAACCCTGTCCGTGAATCGCAGGATGCGCGCACGGCGAAAGAAAAAACAGCGACTTCGCGAAGACGTCCTGTAGATGGTCTCGTGACTGGCTTGTCCGCACGAGATGACCTGGGGATTGAGAACCATGCACTCTGCAGATGTTAGAAAAACGTGCCGCTCGGCTGCCGGAACCAACGGCAGCCCCCCGGCAGCAGGGCCCCCCGCGGGCCGACGGCAGCTCGACCCGGAGTCCGCCGCCTGGGTGGAAGCCCTCGAGGGTGGCCGTGGGTCGCAGTACGAGCAGGCCTGCACGCAGCTGCACGAACTGCTGGTGCGGATCGCCATGGACGAAGTGTTCCGCCGGGGTCCCCGTTACCGAATTACCGGGCCCGAGCTGAACGATCTCGCCCACCAGGCGGCTGCCGACGCACTGATGAGAATCACGCACAAAATCCAGGAATTTCGAGGCGACGCCAGGTTCACCACGTGGGCGTTCCGATTCGTCGTACTTGAAGTGTCCAGCAAGCTGGGCCGCCATTTCTGGCGTGTTTCAAATACCTGGTTCGATTTGGACGAATGGGCGCAAGTGCCCGACCGCTCCGGTACCGACCCCGTCAGCCACTGGCAGGCGCGAGAGCTGGTCGAAGCCGCGCGCAACGCGGTCGAGACAGCACTGAGCGCCCACCAGCGGCAGGTCTTCACCGCTGTCGTCAACGGGGTCCCCCTGGAAACGCTCGCCAGTGAGCTGGAGACAAACCGTAACGCGCTCTACAAGACGATGTTTGACGCCCGTAAGAAACTGCGAGCTCAGCTGATAGCCAGCGGACATCTCAGCGCTGCGGACTGATGCAGCGGCAACGACGTCGGCCCGGGCAGCGCTGACGTGGGGGCTCGCACCGCAGCCGAATACGCCCCGGGAGCCTGGCAGTCGTCCTCCCGGCGCGGACGGGAATGACTGCGCCACCAGGAACTCACCTTCCCGAAGGACCGGAAGTAAGAAATCGCCACCCCCGGGCGCTCACCTCCGAAGGGGCCCACAGGGGCAGACTCTGACAAATAAGGACGGCGGCGCTCGTCGAGCAGACGGCCCTGGTGCGTACGTACCGAGCGCCTCGGAGACAGTGGAGGTTGAGATGGCGTCCGTAGAGCTCGGCGGCCCAGATGCGGACGATACCCGCGTTGGGTATGTCGACGGAAACCCGGACGTTTGATCAGGAAACGGTCCATCCGTGTGGACGGACGCGCGCATAGGCGCCGGTCATGACCAGCGCGGGTTTGGCCGCCTGCGTCGCACCGCCCGCGCAACTGTCTCCGCTCCCTGTCGGCTTCCGTCGATGTTGCCGGTGTACTGGCGCCGCCGTTCGTGGGGGCCATGCGATAGACGCCACCTTGAGCCTCGGCTGGCCGGTCGGGGCACTCGGATCAATAGAGGAGTTGATCACCTTGGACGGACAGGAGCTGCAGAAGATCGCGGGCGACTGCACTGTGGAACTGCCCGGCGCCGACCTTGAGCATCGTTTCGGCCCCGACTGGGACCTCTACAAGGTGCGCGGCAAGGTCTTCATGCTCATGACCGACATGCCGGGTCGCCCCGTCGTGATCCTGAAAGCTGATCCGGACGACGCCGCAGCCCTGTGTGAGCGGCATGCGGACATTACCCCCGGCTATCACATGAACAAGAGGCACTGGATCACGGTGGAAGGCGGGGGCGCCATCGACGAGAAACTGGTGAAGGAACTCGTGATGGACTCCTACCGTCTCGTGGTCGGCGGGCTTCCGAAGTCCGAGCAGCCCGTGGATCCGCGCACCTACGGCCGCCGCGTCTGACCTTCGTCATGCCCATCCGCGGCGAGAAGCTCCAGGATAGAGCGCGCGACGCAGCACTGGCGCTGCCCGGAGTCAGTCCCGGGCGCCCGTTCACCGACCAGCTGGACGTCTGCAAGGTGGCCGGCAAGGTCTTCCTGATCGTCACGGACGACCCGGACGAACGCATCGTCACCCTCAAGGCAGAACCGGAGTACGGGCGGCTGCTGCAGCACGAACACCCGTCGATCACCGCGGGCCTGCCAACCAAGCTTTCGTTACCCGGCACTTGGCGGAGTAGTCACACCGAGGTGGAGCGCCCTGGTCGCCACGCTTCCCGATAGGCCGATCACCCTCGCCATCGACGGACCTGCCGCCTGGACTGGTCTGCGGCCCTCAAGTTGCTGAACTCGGCGCTGGAGGGACGCGGGCTCGCCGCCTCGGCAACCGATCTCCGGGCCCGCCTCGCCCTCTGACCGCGGATCCTCGAGCGCACGGGGTCCGGGCTCGCCGACGACCTGGACTTCAACCGGCTCGCCAAAGGCACCCTTGCGTCCGCCGTGTTCTTGGACCGCGCAGGTATGCCCAACTTGGCTCAGGAGGAACTGACCGCCTGAGAAGTGTGTCGTGGAACTGCGAACGTGGGCTCAGCCCCGAGCGAAGGCGGCGATGTGGTCGAGGGCCATGTCCAGCGCGACGGCCATCGGCTCGGAGTTGTGAGCGTTCTGTGCGAGCACGTAACCACCCTGCAGAGCAGCCAGCAGACCAGTACCCAAGCGTTGTGGGTCCGCGTCCTCGGCGAGTACGCCGAGGACGCGGAGCCGGGTCAGTGTTTCGATGAGCATTCGCCGCCAGGCATCGAATGATGCGTTGAGCGCTTGGCGGGACCGCTCATCGTTGTCGGACATCTCAATCGACATTGCGCCCAGCGCGCATCCGTATGAGCCGTCCTGCAACGAGTTGGCGTGGACCAGGGCGTCACGCCAGCGGCGCAGACCGGTGAGGGTCTTCACGCCGCGCAGACGCTGCGGCACGGTGTCTCCCTCGGGCATGTCACTCACTCGTGCTGCTCCGCCGCGGAGCGCATCACGACCGCGGTGGCTTCGACCTCCAGGCAGAGACTGGGCCGGATCAGTTGTGGCACCAATACGAGCATATACGCCGGTCGGTGACTGATGATGTCCTTGCGAACCCTTACGTAAGCGCCGCTGTCATCGCGGTCTGCAAACCAGGACCGGACCAGGCCGACGTCGCTCAGTCCGGCGCCCACCCGCCGCAGCGCCTCGCACACGTTGTCCGAGGCTTGCCCGGCCTCCTCGGCGAAATCCTCCGGCAGGGTTCCGTCCGGCCGCAATCCCGAAGTGCCGGAGCGGACGACCTGCGAGGCGCCGGCCGGGATCGTGACCGCATCGGAGTGGGTGCCGATGCGGCGCGACGTCCTGGCGTCGATGGGCTGTGCTGCAGCGGTCATATCAACCAAAACCTCCGCGTAGACGGATGCGAGACGGAGGAGCAGGCAGATCCGAGAGATCTGCCCTCCCTCCAGCCCACCCTCATCTAATGTTGGACTAAATCGTCCACAAAACTCAGCGGCCAGGTCCTGAGCCGGACTACCTCGAGACGGTTTGGACTCTGTCATTCCGACCGGCCAAGTCGCCCGTTATGTCACCCTCATGTGGCGCTGACCTGCAAATTTAACGATCTGCTGCGACATCTGCCTGCGTGTAGGCAACCTGACGTGCGCGGTTCGTCCGGGGAGGGGTTGCGCAGAAGTTTCTGGTCTGTATAGTCCTTCTTAAGTGGTCTTCGAAGTGGCGAAGCGATCTGGATCTCGGAACCGACGGAGTTACCCCTCGCAATGCAGGTCACCAGGCGCCCGGCGCAAACGAGGCCACCGGCCAGGCTGCAGCCGGCGTAGGGCCCGCGACGGAGCTCCGAAGCACCACGAGCCCGACCTGGGCGCTACGACGACTACTCATACCCCCGATCGGAGGCCGATTCGCCGTGTCACGACTGAATGTTCCTTCTCCAGAGGATGTGCCTGACGGCGCGCAGCGGATACTCGACAACGTTGGTGCGCAGCTGGGCTTCGTCCCGAACATGTTCAAGACCATCGCGTCGAACCCGACCGTTCTTGAGGTCGTTACGAACCTGCAAGGCGCCTTCAGCCGGGTACTCGATGCGAGGACGCGGCACAGCATCGCGCTGGCCGTGTCTCAAGCCAACGGCTGCAGTTACTGCCTGGCGATGCACACCCATGTAGCGACCGAATTCGCCGGCATGTCGAGCGACGACATCGAGCTCGGCCGCATCGGGAGCTCCGTCGATCCCAAACGCGCCGCGGCCGCTCGCTTTGCGCAGCAGGTGGTCGAGAGCCGCGGGCGGGTCAGCGACGCCGAGCTCGCGGGTGTGCGGGGCGCCGGGTACACCGACTCGCAGATCCTGGCGATCGTCGCGGTGGCGGTGCAGTTCCTGCTCACCAACTTCATCAACAATGTCAACCAGACCGACATCGACATCCCCGCCGTCGACTCGGTCGCGACGACCGTGCCCCAGTGAACCCGCACCCGGGCCCGACAGCGCCCGGCGCGGCACACGAGAGCGTGAGCGAGCATGTGTGCCGCTCCTAGCTCGAAGTTGTGCTGCCGCTGGACGCCGACAAGATCACCAGCCTCTTCGCGGCGGAGGGGTCATCGAAACACCCCACTGCCATGCTGCGGGAGACCTGGGCCCTGCTGTGGGCCAGGACCGCGAGTCGATCCACGCTTTCTTCGCTGCCCGTCGCCGCGCAGGAGTCTTCGAGTACTGGGTGGCCTAACGCGACCCACTCACCGGCGGGCATCAGTTGACCTGGGAGTACGCGCGCCTGGCTGACGGGCGAACAGACGTCGAGTCCACGGACATCGTCCACGGATTCAGCGCGCATCATCTCGTCTGTTGGGGCTGGGGCGGCTTTAGGAAGCTCCGCGCCGCCGCCAACAACACCCCACCCACCGGTTGATCTTTGAAACCTCGACGCGCCCCAGGCGCGCAGCCGGCGAACCCCTCACCGAGTCAACGATCATTCAGGAAGGCTCGACATGCCGGGCTCCGAACTCTATGAGAAATTCATGGCGCTGCATACCCGCGACGGTGGCCTTGTCATGCCGAACGCATGGGACGGCCTCTCGGCGCTGATACTGGCCGATGCCGGTTTCGAGGCGATCGCAACATCGTCTGCGGCGATCGCCGCCACGCTCGGCCGCCTCGACGGGCGTCACGAAGTCATGCGCGAAGAGCACCTTGAGCATGCGCGACTGCTCGGCCGCCTCACCGGGCTGCCCGTCAACGGAGACTTCGAGGACGGATATGGCGACATGCCTGAAGACGTCGCCGCGACCGTTGAGGCCGCCGTGGAGTCCGGCCTGGCCGGTATCGGCGTGGAGGACACCTCGGGCGATCCCGAAAAGCCGATCCGCGACTTCGACGAAGCAGTCAAACGCGTACGTAGCGCCGTCGACGCTTCGAAGGGGCGCATCGTCGTTACCGGCCGCACCGACAACTTCATCCAGGGACGGCCCGACCTTGACGACACCATTCGGCGTCTGACGGCCTTCGCCGAGGCGGGCGCGGATGTGGTCTACGCGCCGTTCCCACCCGACCGCGAAGCACTCGTCGCGATCGTCACCGCGGTCGCCCCGACACCGGTCAACGTCCTGGTGTCTCCGTCGGACGAGGTGCTGACCGTCGCGGAACTGCAGCAGGCCGGGGTCAAGCGCATCAGCCTGGGTCCGCTGCTCTACACCCACGCGATGGGCGCACTCGAACAGGCCACGAAGGCGCTCCTCACGGGCGACCTCGCCTCGGCAACGACAGGTACGAGCTTCGCACGCGTCAACGAACTGCTTGCTCACGGCAAGAACTAACCCAAACAGCACAAATCGCTGACTCTTCACCCAGTGATTGCAACACAAAGGAAGGTTGCCATGAACCTCGACAAGCTCATGAACAAGCACCTCACCAGGTACTTCGACCCCAGCAAGACCATCCCGGAGGAAACACTTCAGCAAGTGCTGGGGTTCCTGCGCTCGACGCCGTCGTCGACGAACGTACAGCCCAACCATTTCTACGTCCTCGCCACGCCCGAAGGAAAGGAGCGGCTGGCGGCCAACCTCGGCGAACGATTCCAGGACAACAGCGAGAAGATCCTGAACGCCTCACACACCGTCATCCTCACCACCAGAGCGGATCTTCCCGACAGCCACCTCGATGAGGTGTTCAACAAGGAGAGGACCGACGGGCGGTTCGCCGACCCGGCAAAGCACGAGCTGTGGGAGTTCATGACCCGCGACTTCCTCAACCTGCGCAAGTACGGGTACAAGGACGTGAACCACTGGATGGAAAAGCAGACCTACCTGGCCATGGGTCTGACCATGATGGCGGCTGCTGAGCTCGGCGTCGAAGCCATGCCGCTCGAAGGGTTCGACCCGACCAGTGTCGACAAGGCGTTCAAGATCCGCGAGACCGGACACACCACGACAGTGCTGCTGGCCCTCGGCTACCCCGACCCCGCGAAGGTGTACGCCAGCCCGATTTCGCGCTTCGAAACCGACCGGCTGTTCACCTTCGTGTAAACATCCCGGCACCGGGAACGACTGTGGCCGAAGTCCGCAGGCCGCGGACGCTCCTGGTCCTTGAGGCCGGCCCACCCCAGACAACCAGGCCTGCGGCCGGCGCCGCCGGTCATCACGGCCCGCGCGATGTCGGTTGCGGTCGCCGGCCGGCGCCCCAACCGTTGGCGGCCGGGATGACCCAACAGCGTCGGCGGACCTCCCACTCGCCCGGCAGAGGGTTCTCCGACCCGCACCGTGGGGTCGCCGAACGGCTCAGCACGGAACTGCTGGCGGTAGGCGTCGACGAGATCCACACCGCGCCAAAGTAGACCGCGATCTCGCCGACGCCGATCGGGTCGGGCGGCACCTCTCGCAGCGTCTCGACATCCACGGCGTACCGCTCGTCGAGCGCCGCGGCCTCCGCGACACGCCCTTGACCTCAACAGGTTGAAACAAGCGCGGCGAGAGCGACGGAAGCGCGGACTGATGGCTACCTGCCGTCGGCGGCAACGCTGCTGTCTGAGGCGCCGGGGATCTGGGAACCGGTCGGTCGGACTGAGAGCGACAACAAAGATCTAGTGTGAAGGCGTGCGGAACGTCCAGTTCGACGCCGCTGCCGGATTTGGGTTTTCGGCCTGTACCTCCTGGTCGGCCGGACTGAGTGAGAGGACAAAGATTTACTGTGAAGGCGTGCGGAGTGTCCAGGGCCGAAAAGGAAGTCGCCCTGCTGGAGTTGCCCGAACCGTCATCTCCCGAGCCCGGTCAGATCCTGGTGGCGGTTGAGGCGGCCGGGGTCGGCCCGTGGGACGAGCTGGTAATCGACGCCAGTTGGGACGTGGGACTGCGTCCCCCGGCAGCACTGGGAGTCGAGGGCGCAGGCAAGGTGCTGGCCGTCGGTGCGGGTGTCACCGGGTTCGCCGTAGGCGACCGGGTGCTCGCGCACGAGGCGCCGCTGCCTGGAGGAAGCGGCTTCTGGGCCGAACGCGTTCTGATCAACGCGGAACACGCGGCAGCCTGCCCACCAGGGTTGGACCCCGCACACGCAGCGGCACTGCCAGTCAACGGGCTCACCGCGTTGCAGGCCCTGGAGAAGCTGGACCTCAGCCGAGGACAGCGACTCCTGATCACCAACGGAGGCGGGGGCACCGGAGCCCTGGCCATCCAACTCGCCGCAGCCAACGGCATCGAGGTGACCACAACCGCGTCTGCTACCGCCACAGAGCGCCTGGTTGGTCTGGGAGCGATGGAGGTCGTCGACTACCACGACCCGAACTGGCCGACCAAGGTACGCGGCGGGTTCGACGCTGCCCTCATCATCGCTGCCGGCACGGCTGACACGGCCCTGCCATTGGTGCGGGACGGCGGCCAACTGTGCTCCCTGACCTCGGACGCGCCTCCGGAGGAACGAAGCATCACGAGTTGGGACCTCTACATCGAGCCCAACGCCGCGCAGCTTGTCCAACTGGCAGAGCAGGCCGCGGCGGGAACCTTGAAACTCGCACCGGAACCCCTGCCGCTGAGCGAGGGACCGGATGCATTCACCCAGGTGGTTGCCGGACGCGCTGGCGGTAAGAAGATCGTGCTCATCCCAGCATGACCCGACCGGCACCGCCCGATCCCGATGCTGGGCCACGGTGCCCGCCAGGCGCGATCGAGAAGTCGTCAGGCTGAGATAGGAAGGTTCACCAGGCCGCAGCCGGTGGAGCGGGTTGCCAAGCCAATTGGGCGTGGGGCGCATCCGGTCGGGCATGGTGGCGTCGTGACGACGAGGTCAAAGTGGCAGGATCTGCTAGGAGATGTGCCGACGCGGCTGATCGTGCGTCTAGGCACTAACCGCGCGGAGCGCCGCCGACATGCGAAGCGGGTGCTCGCCACTGCAGGGGCCTCGGCGCGCGGTCGGCCTGAGAGCGGTGGACATCGCCGGGCGGGTGGGGACGGGGCGTCTGCGTTGGGATCTCGCAAGTCGCGGTGAGCCAGGCCGGAACTGACGGCGAAGCGGATGTTGCGCTGCGCGTGCTGACGTCCTAGCCCCGCAATAGGAGAAGTGGAGTCCGCCCCGACATGAGCCCGCCAAAAGCACTCTCGGACGAGGTGGAAGTGGTGCAACTCCTCGTGTCTCCAGTGCACCGGTACTCAGGGCGCCCGGCCGAGGGGCCGTCAACGGACCCGGTCGGCGGACTGGTGCACCAGGCCGAGGTGCGTCGGCACCTCGGAGTCGTCGGCGACCGGTACTTCGCCCAGGCGGCTCATCACGACGCGTCAGTGACGGTCATGGCAGCAGAGAGCCTGCCCTTGGACATCAACCCAGACGTCGACCTCCGGCAGATGCGGCGAAATATCCTGCTCCGAGGCATCGACATCGACGCATACATCGGCTGGACCGTCGAACTCGACAGCGGCGGCGGTCCCCTGATCCTTGCCGTCAACCGTGCTGCACGACCCTGCGCGTGGATGGACACAGTCATCGGCCCAGGCGCACAGCGGGCACTCCGAGGTAAGGGCGGCGTCCGATGCACACCGCTGTCGGACGGCGTGCTCCGTGTCGGCAGAGCGAGCTTCTGTGTCGTCAAGCCGTCCATCAGCCGTGTGAACAAGGTTGCAGGTCCCCACAGCTAGTGTTCTGCGCCAGAGATCCGTCGGCAGAAGCCGGCGAGGGCGTTGAGGATCTCTTCGGCGGTCTTGGTCCAGATGAACGGCTTGGGGTCTTCGTTCCAGTCCATGACCCAGGCTCGGATGTCGGCTTCCAGGGCGTGGATGTTCTTGTGTGCGCCACGACGGATCATTTGGTGGGCCAGGTAGCCGAACCACCGCTCGACCTGGTTGATCCACGAGGAGCCGGTCGGGGTGAAGTGCAGTTCGAACCGCGGGTGTTGGCCAGCCAGGCTCTGATCGCTGGAGCCTTGTGGGTGCCGTAATTGTCCACGAGCAGATGGACCTGCAGGTGAGCGGGCACCTCGTTGTCGATCCGGATCAGGCACTTGAACTCCACGGCCCGGTGCCGGCGGTGCAGGGCAGTAATGACTTCCCCCGTGGCGACATCGAATGCGGCAAACAGTGTGGTCAGGCCGTTGCGCACATAGTCGTGGGTACGCCGTTCGGGCATACCGGGCATCATCGGCAGCACCGGCTGGGACCGGTCCAGAGCCTGGATCTGCGACTTCTCGTCCACCGACAGCACCACCGCACCCTCGGGCGGGTTGAAGTACAGACCCGCGACGTCGTAGACCTTCTCCACGAACAACGGGTCCGTCGACAGCTTGAAGGTGTTCGCCAGATGCGGCTTGAGCTGGAACTGCCGCCAGATCCTGCCCACGGTCGACTTCGACAGGCCGCTGTGCTGAGCCATCGATGTCCGCGACCAGTGGGTGGCGTTCTTCGGTAGCTGTTCCAGCGTGGTGGCCACCACCGCTTCCACCTGATCGACGCTGATGGTGGGCGGCCGGCCCGGCCGGGGCTCGTCCACCAGCCCGTCCAGCCGCTCGACGAGGAACCGCCGTCGCCACTTGCGGACCGTGTCCGCAGCCACCCGCAGATCCCGGGCGACCGCGATGATCGCCGGCACCTCAGGTCCCGCATACGCCAGCACAATCCGCGCCCGCAAGGCCAGTGCTTGGGCCGACGTCGCCCGACGCGTCCACCGCTCCAACACCGCCCGCTCGTCATCAGACAGCAGCAACGGTTGAAGCTGCGGGCCCCGACGAGGAACTGACGCACCAGCAGCAGAAGTCACACAACTACTAACGATGAACTACTGGCGCAGGACACTAGTGTCCCGAGTCTTAGGAAAGCTTTAGAAGTATGCTTGGCTCATGGCGCGCATGGGCACGGTCGAAGTGGTCCTGACGGATGACGAGCGGGAGACGTTGCTGCGCTGGTCACGGCGGGCGACGTCCGCGCAGGCTCTGGCCTTGCGCTGCCGGATCGTCCTCGCGTGCGCTGACGGGTTGTCGAACACTGCGGTGGGCGCGGACCTCGGGATCCACCCGACCACGGTGGCCACATGGCGGAAGCGGTTCGCGGCCAACCGGCTGGAGGGCCTGGCCGACGAGAAGCGGCCGGGCCCGGCGCGCACGGTGACCGACGAGCAGGTCGAGGACGTGATCGTGCGGACCCTGGAGGCGACGCCGAAGGGCGCCACGCACTGGTCCACGCGCGAGATGGCGAAGCAGAGCGGGCTGAGCCAGTCGACGGTCTCACGGATATGGCGCACCTTCGGCCTCAAGCCGCACCAGGTCGACACCTTCAAGCTGAGCAAGGACCCACAGTTCGTCGAGAAGGTCCGCGACGTTGTGGGCCTGTACCTCGATCCGCCCGAGCGCGCCATCGTGCTCTGCGTCGACGAGAAATCGCAAATCCAGGCGCTGGACCGCTCGGCCCCGGTGCTGCCGATGATGCCCGGCATGCCCGAGCGCCGCACCCACGACTACCTGCGCGGAGGCGTCACCACCTTGTTCGCGGCGCTCAACACCGCCACCGGCGAGGTCATCGGCTCCCTGCACCGCCGCCACCGCGCCGCCGAGTTCAAGAAGTTCCTCGCCAAGCTCGACAAGGAGGTCCCCGCCGAGCTCGACGTCCACCTGATCTGCGACAACTACGCCACCCACAAGACCCCCGCCATCCAGAAATGGCTGCTCGCGCACCCGCGCTTCCACATGCACTTCACGCCCACCAGTTCGTCCTGGCTCAACCAAGTCGAGCGCTGGTTCGGACTGCTGACGGACAAGCAGATACGCCGCGGCGTCCACAAGAACGTACAAGCGCTGGAGAAGGACATCCGCGACTGGATCGCCCACTGGAACGAAGACCCCAAGCCGTTCACCTGGACCAGATCCGCCGACGAGATCTTCGAACGCCTCGCCGGCTACCTGAACCGCCTGCCGAACCCCAAATCCTAGATATGTAGTGCTCCTAAGACTCGGGACACTAGCAGGACGTAGTGCCCCGCACGCTCACTCCTCCCCCAGAGGGATCGCCAGCGACGCGGCGCCGCTCATGTCGAGCCAGGCAACGCCCTTTGCACGCACGACACGCAGTACGACCTGACCACACTGCTGGCAGCGTGCGACAAGGCCCGGAGCGTGCCCATACACGTGCAGACAGGCGAGCGGCGCCGTGCATCCACAGTGCGCGCATCGGCTCGTCGCGGCAGTCACGTCGACGACGAAGATCTCAGAGAGGGGCCCCGCCAGCGCATTTCCGTCGATGTACCCATCGGGGGCAATGGCCGCATCCGGATCGTTGGTCTCTACAAACACCATCTCAACCTCCGAAGCGTTCGGTGCGGACACGTTCTGGGGCGTGCCCGAGGAGCACCAAGTAGGCAGCTGCCTTCTCAACGAAGCCTGTGGGCCCGCAGACGTAGCAGGTCGGCTCAAAGTCAGGGGGCCAGCCGTTGCGGACCAGGTCATGGGGGGCGACACGCCCTGGCGGCCGCGGCGCATCCGGTGGGGCTTGCCGGGTGTAGAGGTATGAGATGTCCAGTCCCGGCGATCCCTCACGGAGCTCGGAGCGATACAGCAGCTCGTCCGGGCCCCGCACGGAGTACAGAAGCCGGAAGGGGGCTCTGCTGCCAGCCATTTCGCGTGCGCGAATCATGCACATCAGCGGTACAAGCCCCGAGCCGCCCGCAACCAGAAGGATCGGCTCTGTTTGATCCTGTCCCCAGACAAACCAGCCGCCGACGGGGCCTCGCAGTTCTAGTTGGTCGCCAGGTTTCAGTTCATCCACCAAGTAGGGCGACACCTCACCATCAGGCAGGCGCTGGATCGTAAGCTCGAGGCGCTGACCATCGGAGGCAGACGCGATCGAATAGCTACGTTGGGTGCTGTAGCCGTCTTCTGCAGTCAATCGCACGTCAACGTGCTGGCCAGCCAGGTGCCCCGGCCAGTCAGGTACGTCGAGCACCACTGTGACTGCTGTGGGCGACTCGACACGCCTGCCCGTCACCTCAGCAACCCGCCAGCAAAGCCGGTCGCCTAGTCTCCCTGGTACCGCTGTTCTCGCCATGGGTCTCCGTAGTTGTGGTAGCCGGCGGTTTCCCAAAAGCCAGGCGTGTCGCTCTCCAGCAGTTCGATCCCGCGCACCCACTTGGCAGACTTCCACAGGTACAGGTGGGGTACGAGCAGCCGGGCCGGCCCACCATGTTCGGGTGCGAGGTCGTCACCGTCGTAGCTGTAGGTGATCCACGCCTTGCCATCGAGCAGATCCTCGAGCGGGAGGTTTGTGGTGTAGCCCCCGTAAGAGGTAACGAGGGCGTACTCGGCGGCTGTCTCCACATCTGCGAGCAGAACGTCCAGGGATACTCCCCGCCACTCGGTGCCGAACTTCGACCACTTGGTCACACAGTGCAGGTCGACTGTCGGAGATTCCGACGGAAGCGCCATCAAGGCGGCCCAATCCCATGTATGCCGTCGTCCGTCCTCAGTGGTTACAGAGAGCTCCCAGCTGCTCTTCTCTACGTGAGGCGTCGGCCCGGCGGACAACACCGGGAAGTCATTGGTCTCGTACTGCCCAGGTGGCAGTTTCGTGCCTTCGGACGGCCTCCGGCCGTGAAATCCGCGCGAGATAATCGTCATGCTGGTCGTCCCTGTTTGTCGGTTTTCGTACAGTCGTTGCGACGGCTTTCTGATTAGCGTCTGCAGGAAGCTTTCTCTTACCCCCATGTCACCGGGCGGGCGAGGCACTCTCAGCGCCAGAGACAGTGGGACACGCCTGGAGAGTGGCCGCGAGCCCTAGGAGTCATGCATGCGCTCAGCAAGCGGGGAGGGGCGCCTGCACTCAACGCTACCTGGGTATCCAGGCAGGCGCCGCCGCTACCGTCCTGCGGAGTGGCTACTCGCCGCGTCTAGTAACACCGTGTCCTGCGAGTGAGCGAGTGGTCAGTGGCTCCGGGCCCGGAAGATTTCAAGTCCAGTGAGACGGTCGTGAGGCTATGAGGTTTGTGGTGCGGGTTCCCTGCGCTTGGCCGGGTCGTTGATCCAGGCCGTCTGGGGTATCTCGGGTGGGCTGGGGCGGCGGCCGAAGCGTTCGGGGTGGCGGGCGTATGCCTCGGCGAGGGTGACCGCGCGCTGGTCGCGGACCTCCTCGGCGGTTCCGAAGTGGACGGAGGTGGGGGTGTGCCAGCCGATGCCCGAGTGCCGATGCTCGTGGTTGTAATACGCGATGTCAGCCGCCCAGACCTGCTCGTCAAACTGTAATACGCGCGACTTGGCGGGCGAGAGCTGGACCTAAAAATTTGGGACGCTGGTTTGTAGGCGCGCGCAAAGGCGAGGCAGGGTGCCACGGCGTAGCGTTCATGAGGGAAGGTGCGTCGCCTGATTCGCCGCGAAAACGGCCTGGCAAGCGCTCTAACTCTTTGGCCCGCGACGGATGACTGTAGAGGAGAGACGGGACATGGAGGACGAGACCCTGGCCGCGAAAACCGCCCGCTTGGGGTGCGCCACGCTCGTCGATGCCATAGGCCGAGTCCACAGTCACCGGGTTCACATTCCATCCATGGCGAGCCCCGACCCCAGCCGCACACTCTTCGGACGTGCAGCCACCATTTCCTTCATGCCATACCGCGAAGACCTGGTAGAGCCGGGCCGCGACTTCAGGTACTTCTTCTACGGGGCACTCGGCGGACGGGCGCCTACTCTGGGCCAAGTCCTCGTGCTTTCCAGCGGGGGCTACCCCGACGTGTCGCACGGCGGGGGCACCAAACTTTCCAGAGCAGACGGCCACGGGCTCGCCGGCGTCCTGGCCGACGGCCGGCTGCGGGACTTCGACCAGCTGCACGGTTACAGCTTCGCCACGTGGTGCCGAGGAGAGGCCGTCCGCTGGGGCGGCGACACGGTGATGCCCCATGCTTTCGGCATCGCCGTCGAGATTTCAGGCGTGTGTGTGAACCCCGGCGACTACGTCTACATGGACAACGCGGGGGCGTGGTGATCCCTTCAGCGAGCCTGCACCGGGTCTTGGATATCGCGGAGGAGGTCACAGCCGAGGAGGCCGCGGCTGCCAAAAACATCAGGGCCGAAGCAACGCAGCCAGACAAGTAGCTCCGGCACATCCTCCTGCAGAACGCCCCCGGCCGAAGAGTGCCCTCAGCACGCCGAGGGTTCTCTGGGCGGCCCTCAATGTGCTCCTGCTCGGCCGGGATTCCGGCGTACCGCTCCCTCCCTGCCCCTCAAGCCGTCAAGGGGCTCGAAGCCCGCTGGGGCCATCATGCGACAACTCCTGCTCCGTCCAGATGGTCTTGCCCGTCAGGTCACGCCGTACCCCCCATCGCAGGACGGTCTCCGCAACGATGAGCAGGCCGCGCCCGTTCTCGTCACTGGGATGGGCGTGCTGCAGGTGAGGAGCCACACTGCTGCCGTCTGACACCTCGCAGAACAGTGTCTCCCGCCGTATGAGCCGCAGCATGATGGGCGCTGAGGCGTGGCGCACAGCGTTGGTGACGAGTTCGCTGACGATTAGTACAGTCACGAACTTGATGTCCTCACCGATGCCCCACGCGTCCAGCTGCCGATCGACAAGGGCGCGTGCCGTGGCGACGATGGCGATGTCGCTTGCGAGGGCCCAAGACGCCATCTGGTCTGGCCCCAGCAGGCTAGTGCGCGCGATGAGCAGCGGGGCCGCGGCCGGCCAGGATGGCGCCAGGGCGTGTGCTGCCGCTTGGAAGCGCGCGTCCAGTTCCAGACCCGGCGCCTCAAGAGCAGCCTGCAGTGCGGCAGAGGAGTCGCCGGGCTCGGGGAGGGCGCTCAAGGCGAGCAGGGTGTCCGGCTCGACGGGCAGCCGGACCTCTGAGTACTTCGCTCGGGGTTCTCCGAGCCCCGGCCCCTGTACTTCGTGCAGCGCGTGGGGGCCCGATCCCGGAGATACAACGACTGGAGGGCAATGGCCCGCGCTGGCGAAGGTGACATCAGTCCGGGCCGGATCGTAGACAAGATACAGGCACGTGCTGCGCAAGTGCTCCTGTTCGTCTGGCGGGCAGGGTGCGAGGTCGACGACGAGGTCGTTGAGCCGGGTCAGCAGCTCCTGGGGTGGCGTCTCCAGAGCAGCTAGCGCTCGTATCGCTGAGCGCAGGCGGACGGCCGCCACGGCGGCGGACGCGCCCAGCGCGGTGGCGTCGCCGACGACGAGGGCTGTCCGGGCACCGGGCATGCGTATGACGTCGTACCAGCGGCCGTCGGCGCAGGCTGGGTCGAATCCGTGACGCACCTCTAGCGCTGGCGTACGCGGTACCGAGAGGGGCAAGGTGGCGCGGCGCAGGGCCACGGCGGTGTCCCGCTCGTGCGCATAGGTTTGGGCGTTTTCCAGGGCGGTCGCGGCGCGTCTCGCCAGCTCCTGGAGGAGGTCCAGGTCACCTTCCTGGAAGAGGCCGTGAGGCTCGCGCCAGCGGTAGACCGTCAGCAGTCCCAGGCCGGCGGCACGTGCGCTCAGCGGCACGACGGTCACCGAGTGGACTGCCAGGTCTCTTATGTAACGGGAGTTACGCGCGTCGTGGCCGAAGATCTCGGTGAACATCCCCCCTATAGGGCTCATCGCGAGCGCAGGCCCTTGCAGTGGGGTGTTGGTGCTGGGAAGAGGGGGGCACCGCGGCGTGCTGCCGCTCTGACCGTCGAGGGCACTGCCGGATTTCAGCGCCATCGCCGAGGCCACACGGCGCAGGGCACGCCGTGCCGGAGGGCGTGCCTCTCCTCTGACGACGTCATCTAGGACATCTACGGTGGCGGCGTCGGCCAGGCGAGGCACCAGGACGTCGGCTAGGTTTTGTGCCGTGCTGACCAGGTCCAAAGTGGCGCCTACCGTGGCGCCAGCGTCCGCCAGCAGTTTGAGCCGTTCGCGCTCGCCGTCGTTGGCGGTCTGGCCGTGCAGAGGTTGGAGGGTCAGGTGCCGCTGGGCGGCGCTGCTCGGGGTGCTGGTAGCTCGGCGGTCGCTGGACACGTGGACGCGCTGCAGCCTGGTGCCGGCGGGTAGCTCATGCTCCCGCTCGAAGGCCCGTGCGGCCTGCTGGCTCCGCCAGGAGAGCAGTATGACGGCTTCGCCGGGCTGGTCCAATGCTTCGAAGAGGTCCCAGGCGGCCAGGCCTTGGGTAGTGGTACCCAGGCCAAGGCGTTCGGCGCATTGCCGTGGGTTGTCCAAGGCGTGGTGTGCTTCCTGGCCCGCCATGCTCAGCACGGTCACCGCTGCCCCTTGCTCACCAGCGCTGTCAGGCTGCGGGGTGGGGGGTGACGGGGCCGCCCTCGTATCGAAGGCCACCTCGCCCGTCCGCAGGCGGTAGTCGAGGAGCGAGCCCAGGGCCTCCCCGCGACTACCGGGATGTTCTATCCTGGCCGTACGGCCCGTCTTACCGGCCCAGACGGCGAGTGACATGAGCCAGCCTTCACGGGTCGCGCTGCGGTATTCGTTGCGCTCGGCGGGCTCGCCGCCTCCCAGTGTGCGCTGCACTGCTGCGGCGTGGTCGCGGTAGGAGTCGAACTGACCCGGTTCCGGCTGTGCCTCGAACAAGACCGCGAGCATGGCGGGCTCCATCGGGTCGATGCTGCTGCACAGGGGGCCAATCAAGGCGGACGGGGGCCGGGGGCCGGGGCCTTCTCGTCTTCCCGCTCTCCCGGCTCCGGCGAGGGCGGTCCGGGCTATCAGGGACAGCGCCGATCACCTCCAGTCTAGTTTGCCGCCCTCCCAGCGCACGTCGGGCCGGGCGTCACCCGCCTTGGCGCACCTTCACGGGCAGCCTTGGCCGCCGTCGCCCCAGTGGTAAGAACACGGGCTGCAGACGACGCAGAACATGTGGGACTACTGACGCACCAGCGTTGCTTAGGAGGCAGACATGCCGGAGTACAGCAAGAGCCCGGAGCGCGTCTCGCAGCTCACCGACGAGCAGTATCGGGTGACCCAACAAGATGCGACGGAGCCTTCGTTCGTTAATGCCTACTGGGACAACAAGGCGCCCGGGATCTACGTGGACACCGTGTCCGGGGAGCCGCTGTTCGGCCTCGGTGGACAAGTACGACAGCCTGACTGGGTGGCCCAGCTTCACGCGGCCTATAGACCCCAAATACATCGTCGAGAACCCGGATATCAACCACGGCATGGTTCGTGTCGAAGTCCGGTCGGCACACGGTGACAGCCATCTTGGGCACCTGTTTCCCGACGGGCCAAGCGACAAGGGATGAGCTTCCTCCGCTTTGACGGACACCATTGGTGTGGTGGTCAGGCTGCGAGTGCGGTCTCGTACTCGGCGGGGCTGAGGTAGCCGAGGCTGCTGTGCAATCGGTGCAAGTTGTACCAGCCCTCGATGAAATCGAAGATCGCGGTGCGGGCGGCGGCCCGGCTGGGCCAGGCGGAGGTGCCGAGCAGTTCGCGTTTGATGGTCGAGAAGAACGACTCGGCGAGCGCGTTGTCCCAGCACTGACCGGTGCGGCCGACCGACAGTCGAATCCCGAACTCGCTTGCCAGCGAGGCGAATTGCTGACTGGTGTACTGGCAGCCGCGATCCGAATGGAAGATCACGGGATGGGTGGGGCGACGCTGCCGGCAGGCGTCTGTCAGCGCGTCGGCCACCAGCTCGGTTCGCAGGTGATCGGCGGTTGCCCAGCCGACCACGCGCCGGGAGGCGATGTCGATGACCGTGGCCAGATAGAGCCAGCCCTCCTCGGTCGGGACATACGTGATGTCGCCGCACCAGCGGGCATCGAGCCCGGTGCGGTCGGGCTGGAAGTCCCGGACGATGAGGTCGGGACGGAAGGCAGCCCTGGGATCAGGGATCGTGGTCAAATGCCGTCGTCTGCGGTGCCGGCCCTGCAGTCCTGCGGCCTGCATCAGTCGTGCGACACGACGGCGACCGCACCGGGCACCCTCGCGCATGAGCACGGCGTGCACGCGCGGGGCCCCATAGGTTCCGCGCGATTTCGCATGGACCTCGACAATCTGCTTGGTCAGCTCGGCATCCCGCACTGCACGGGGGCCAGGCAGGCCGGAGCGACGGGCATAGAAGGCGGTCCGGGAGACCTTCATCAGCTCACACGCCCGTTTGACGCTGTGACCTGCCTGCTTCTCCGCCTCGATGAACGGGTGCACCGTCACCGGGTCTCCTTCGCGAAGAAAGCTGTGGCCCGCTTGAGTACGTCGACATCCTCGCGCAGCCGGCGGTTCTCCCGCCGCAACGCGGCCAGTTCCTCGCGCTCACTGCTGGTCAGCCCGTTGCGCTCGCCCGCATCGACCTCGGCCTGCTTGACCCAGTCCCGCACCGCGGTCTCGGTCAGCTCGAAGTCCTTGGCGACCTGCCCGACCGAGCGGTCACCCCGTCGGCACAGCCCGACGATCTCGGCCTTGAACTCCGGCGTAAACGAACGACGAGGGCGGCGAGGCTTCTTCTTCCCCATGCTCTCCATGATGGACATCCTCCCGGGGCTGAACCCCTGATCTCGAATGTCCGTCAAAGCGGATCAAGCCCAGGAGGACTCCGGTACTGCATCAACTCCGCGTCCCTGCGCTTCATACCCGTCGAGGAACTCCAGAAGGAGGGGTACGGTCAGTACCTGGGCCTGTTCGACGCGCCTGAGGGCACGGCCGGCGCCTGACCCGCTCTTCCCGTGGCCGTCAGGCCTACACGTTGGGAATCCGGACCGCCTGGGTCGGCCCCCGTCACGCCGTTCCCGAGCAAGTCGTCCGCTCTTGGGGCGGCGCTGACAAGAAGGGACCGTCAGCACCCATGCAGAGCAGAATGGCAAATATGCGTCACGCCGAGGTTTCACAGCAACGCCAGTCGACTCCGGGCCTCCCCTGCAGCGCCGCTGTGCCTGCGCTGTCATTCAGACCCACGCCTATGGCTGCACTGGCTCAGCTCAGCTCAGGGACAGGAGGACTGCAAAGTGGTCAAGAACCTCGATGGCGTTTCCGCTGAGGACGGCGCCCGCGTGCCGGCCGAGCAAATCCCGGCCGCTGTCACCGCTGGGGACCTCGTCTACAGCGATGGCGCGACACAGACCTTCGACTCCGACGGGGTCACCCGCTATGTCGAGGGTGGACGTCAGACAGAAGGCACGTGGTCCATCGGCGAAGACGGCTTCTTCTACTCCTTCTGGCCGCCTACCTACCGAGCCTCCTACGACCTCCGGTGGATGGTGGAGAAGGGAGTGATCGTCGGCCTGCGGTTCCAGGACCTCAAGAGCAGGGCCAGCTTCGACGGGCGTTACCAGTGACCCCAGAGTCCCGGAACTCGTGCTAGCTCACGCCACCCGCTCACTTGAGGGCTGCCCTGTGGGCGGGCGGGCCTGTGGAGCCCTTGAGCCGACCAAGTGCCGGCATCGGCGAGAATTCCGAGGCCAGCAAGTGCGACACCTGCCGTTGAGCGAAGACACCCGGCTGTCGAACCGGTCGGGGATCCGCCATCGGCGGCGCGCCTGAAGCAGGCCAATCTTCCGACGGCCTCCGACTTGGGTACCGGTCAGGCAGCGATCGCGCGTAGTTTCCGTACGGTAAGACGCGAACCTGCGCCGTAGCGGCCTGGCCTGTAGCTACACTTCTCCCGCCGCGGGCCGCCGCCCCTCCCCCGTACCGGCTGCGGGTTGGATTCACTGCGGTCGCACGTCAGAACCGCAGCCAACTGTCTAAGGACAGTCGCACCTGCCGGTCACCTGTGCTCGGGGTTCTCCCAGTCGTGGCGGCAGCCCGCGTCCCAAGCGGTGCGCAGGTTGCCGTAGGCGGGGATGCCGCCGACATCCTTGAGCAGTCGCGCCAGGTGGAGGAGATTCCAAGTCATGAAGGTGGTGTTGCGGTTGGTGAAGTCGTTCTCCGGGCCGCCTGAGCCGGGGTCCAGGTACGAGGGGCCAGGCCCCGCTTCGCCGATCCAACCCGCGTCCGCCTGGGGGGGAATGGTGTAGCCGAGATGCTGGAGGCTATAGAGGACGTTCATGGCACAGTGCTTGACGCCGTCTTCGTTACCGGTGATCAGGCAGCCCCCCACCCGGCCGTAGTAGGCGTACTGTCCTGCGTCGTTGAGGAGACCGGAGCACGCGTACAGCCGCTCGATCACTTGCTTCATCACGGAGCTGTTGTCGCCCAGCCAGATCGGGCCGGCCAACACGAGGACGTCCGCCGCCAGAACTTTCTCGTACAGAGCGGTCCACTCGTCCGTCCGCCAGCCATGCTCAGTCATGTCAGGCCACACGCCGACCGCGATGTCGTGGTCGATGGCTCGCACAACATCGACGCTGACGCCTTGGCCCCGCATGATGGCTGCGCTGCGGTCGATGAGTCCCTGGGTGTTGCTCCGCTCCGGCGATCGCTTGAGCGTGCAGTTAAAAATAAGGGCGCGCAAGTCGTCGTAGCGTGCGGGCGGTGCACCGGCGTCTGACGGCTGCGCAGTCACTGAGGCCTCCGTTGCTCAGACCGTCATGCCTGTCACGACGGCGCAGTGCTGATCATCATGTAAGCCCCGTTTCGGTATCCGTCAGTGTGGCGTGGCTCGCTGCCGCTACCACTCCCTTGGCCGAACGCCACACCCAGGGGCTGGTGCCGTCTGCGTTGATGCGGGCCAAGGCGCTCGAAGTTTGTGCAGGTCAGACGGAAACCGCAGGTCAGTGTGCTGCTAGGGGCCCACTGTGCGTCGTAGCGGTTCTGTTCCGTCGCTTCGGCGTGGGCGGTGATCGCCGCCTACGCGCGGGCCGCGGTCTCCACCGTCGGCCGGTTCTCTTGCTGTTCGGCCCAGGCCGCACGCTCCAGCTCAATCAGTTCGTCACTCAGTTCGATTGCCACGGGGCGGGATCGTACTGGCGCAGCCCCATCGTCACGCAGAGGCACACGGTTCTCCCGTAGTCGGCCACCCGGCCGCACGCAGCCGAGAGGCGCGCAGTGGGCCCCGCCTCGACCAACGAGAGGGACCCACCGTCACCTGGCGGTCAGCTCTACTTCTCGCCCATCGCCGTGCGCAGCCAGTCCAGCGGCGCACCCTCCAGGACTGCGTCGGCGAGCTCGTTCGCGGTCTTCGTGGTGAGACGCCCGCGGCTGTTGTCGATCCACCGTTGGGCGTCGTAGCCCTGCGCCCTGTACTCGATCCCCTGGATCATGCACTCCAGTTTGTCGGCGTCCCGAGCGCAGACCGCTTCCGGAGATTCCTTCGCTTCATACTCGGCGACGACCTCGCGGATAGCGGACGCCAGTACCTCGGGCATGCCCGCGACCTGGTCGGCCGTGACCGCCTCGGGGTCGGCGCTCGGGGCGTACTTCTTGCCCAGGCGGTTCACGTCACCGGTGCGTGTCTCCTGCGAGTCGTGCCACACCGCGAGGAAGGCAGCCTTCGCAGGGTCAGCCCCTTCGAGCTTCGCGATGACCGACGCGATGAGGGCCGTGCGCCAGGAATGCTCCGCGACCGACTCGGGATCACGTACGCCAGCCATCCACCACCCAGTGCGCTTGGTCTGCTTCAGCGTCCCGGCCTCGTACAGGAACCTCGCCACCGCGGACAGGTCGTCTGCCACCTCGGACTCCTCTCACGCCTCGGCGAGGCGGATCGCGTACTGGATGCTCTCCAGCTCCCGACGAGCACGCGCCGAAAGCTCCCGGCTATCCAACATCACGGCGAGACGGTCGAGTAGGGCGCGGGCAGCCGCACCGGAGCGCAGCAGGTTGGGGCGGATCTGGAGGAGAGACCACACGGTGTGGATGTTCAGGTCGACGTAGCCGTGATGAAGCGCGAGACCGATAGACAGGTGTGTGAGGAGCTTTTCGCCGGACCATGGCCCGGGCGTGCGGACCGCAATGAAGTCGTCGGACAGTTGAAGGTGCGGAGTCTCACCGAGCCAGTAGGCCCAGTAGTTGAGGTTCGCGGCCTCGCCGGCCTCGTCACCTGTGAGGTCTTTGTCGATGAAGTAGCTCATGCGGTCGCGGTCGCCCTGCCTGGCGGCAACGGCTGCCACAGACCGACCGTTGAGCCAGCGCGTGAGCCAGTCCTGCGGTCGCTCCGTGCGTTGCTGATAGGCGAGCCACTCCGACGTGTCGGCCTGGTCGTCGTATCCGGAGAGGTAGAGAGCCTGACGGCGAAGGAGGAATTGCTTGTCGCTGCGGGCGTGCTCAGCGGTGCGCCGCATCTGTTGGAAGAACCGGGTCCGGTCGGCTAACGGGAGGGTTGGTCCGGAGGGCACAGGGCCGCGACGGGCCCGGGGAGGCTGGGGGAGCTCGCGCACGGGTTGGGGCGCGACGCCGCTGAGGGGCCAGGCCAGCACCTCGACCAGGTCGCGTTGCATCACCCAGGCGCCGAGCGGGCTCTCCTCGACGGGGATCTCTTCGTCCAGGGCGCTTGCGAGGAGGACGTCAGCCTCAAGGGCGCGTTCGAGGGCCTGAAGCAGGGAGGGCGCGGTCCCCATCTGCATCAGCCGGTGCCGGTGCATGAGCATTTGCCCGGTAGGCACGGCGGTGAGAGGGCGGCGCCCGGTCTCCCATCCGGCGATCGTGTCCGAGGACACCTTGAGGAGCTCGGCAGTCTCCTCCTGGGTGCGCCCCTGCTGCTCTCGTATCACGCGGAAGACGTAGCCCGAGATGACGCCCGTGCGGGGGCGTACGGATGATCCCTGACCACTGGTCAGGGTTTGTGGCGGGCTCGACTGCATGGCTGCCCCATTCCCCATTGCTGACGGCAGCCCACCTGTACTCGCGGTCACTTCAAGCGCTGAGCACGGCTTTCTACCGTCGTAGTCATCACCAGACGAGCCTAGTAGGGAGGCTCTCAGCAATGGGCACCGTTGCAGATCCCGAGGGCGCTAAGCCGGTTGACCACGTGCCGATCAAGCCTGGCGCTTCACCGTTCACTACGTCTGCTGAGTTGGCGCTCCAGGACGTCCTGGTACACACCCGCCATGAGCGGCAACTGGCGGTCAGCCACTGGCTCCTTGCGGCTGCCCAGGACATGAAAGAGGCCCGCAAGGAGTGGGCGGTGGGCGGGATCGCGCTCCTGCGATGCGGAGGTATCTTCTCCGCGATCCGCGTCCCGGCCGAAGTGGTGCACGCCGCCGCCGGGACGGAGGAGCTGCACAAGGTCAACGCCTATCTCTCGGCGGCGTTGATGGGCGGTCCGGTGTTCGTCGATGTCGCGTCGAGGCGGTACTACGTCCTCGTACCGGCGAGCGCCGCACACCAAGATGTGTGGAAGTCCAGGCTGGTGCCGGAAGCGGAGTGTCTTGGGGCCGGTTGTTTCCTCGGTGTCCCGACCCCGAGTGCGACCGCCCCGTCCGAGGCCCGCTCGTACTGGTGCGTGCCGATGGACAGTCCCGGCGAGCTCTGCGTCCCGCAGGCGGTCTCTCAGCTGGTGATGACCGGCCGGTACCAGCAGGCGGCGGCAGAGCGGGGAGCCGGTGAATGAGGCCCGCGCCCGCTCTGCCTGCTGGTTCCCCCGATCTTGTAAATCCTGCTGAAAGGACGTGCCTGGTGACCACAGCTGCCGAGCCCCGTACAGCTGAGAAGGCATTCCGCGCCTACCTGGGCCACACCGTGATCTGCGCCGACTGCCGTGGTGGCGTGTCGTGCGAGCCGAGGCGCCGGCTGCATCGCGCGTGGCGCGGACTCTGCCGACGGTGCGCCGTCTGCGGCACGACCAGCGTTCCCGGCCGCAGCGCCCCAGGGGCGACGATCCCGCTGTGCGACGGCTGCAAGCCCTCTCGGCAGGGCCGGTGAACTTCCCTCGGCCGCTCGTTGTTCCGTACATCGCGGCGTGGTCACAGGAGCAGGCCCGCAGCCCCGTGGTGATCGCTCCCCGCGGCGGCATCGCCTACCAGGATGAGGGCCCGTACGACCGGGATGCCGACGGCTACCTGTGGTTGCGGGCGCCGGCCAAGCAGGGGTGCGGGCGACCGGACTTCGGCAGGGTGCATCCGTTGCGGCAGCGGCGCGTCATGCGCCGACTGCTGTGTCAGGTCTGCGGCGGGTCGGCCGACCAGGATGAGCGGGGCACACTCTGGCTGCTGGAGGACCACCGCGCTGACTGGGACGGGTGGCCGAACGGTCTGCTGACGACGCACCCGCCGGTGTGTGCCCCGTGCGCCCGGGAGGCTGCCCGCTCCTGCCCCAACCTGCTCGGTCGGTCCGTGGCCGTACGGGTCGGGTCGTCCGAGGTGAGCGGGATATATGGAGTCCGCTATCTGCCAGGGAGCCCGTTGACGCCCCGGGTCGTGGAGTACGGCGACCCCGCCGGGCCGTGGGTGCTCGCCAGCCAACTGGTCCGGGCCCTATCGGACTGCACCATCGTCCTGGACGAGCTCGCTGACGTGTCGGCGCTCTCTCGATGACTCCCGCCCGCGACCGTTTCGCCGATCGGTCGCGGGCGGGTTCCCAAGGCCCAAGCGACGACACTCACCGTAGGTTCAAGATCACCTTGAGATTCCTTCCCGACCTGAAGCCGGCGGTGGCCCGGGTCGGAAAGGTCCATCGCCGTCCTGGATACCCGGCCGAGAGTCGGGGCCTCCTGGCGGCACCGAGGAACGGCGCTGTCAAAAGTGGATCAGCACGACACCGATACCAGGCTGCACGACTGCCTGGTGACGGACCGGCCGGGGTGCCTACGTGTGCTCGCACAGCCGAGCTGCTTCGGATTTCTCCTCGTCATCGCTGTGCTGCTCGCAGCAGGCGGCATTGCCGATCTACTTTCGTAGGCCCGACCACACTTCATTGGCCGCCCACGGGCCCTACGCCCCGGCTGCCGAGAGCACGACGTCGACCAGGCGCTCGGCGGCGTCGGGCCGCCCGTGCGACCGGGCACGCTCGGCCATAGCCGTGCGTTGGTGCGAGTCCGTCAGCAGTGGTGCCACGGCCGTCCAGAGCCGCTCGGCGGTCACGTCACCCACCAGCGTGACGGCGGCGCCGTTGGTCGCCAAGTGCTCAGCGTTGTGGACCTGCTCATTTCCGGCCGACGTGGCGAGGGGAACGAACACGGCGGCCTTGCCCAGCGCGGTCAGCTCGGCGATGGTCCCGGCCCCGCTTCGGGAGATCACCACATCGGCCAAGGCGAGTACGTCGGGGAGCTCGGCACCGACGTACCCGGTGAGGTGATAGCGCTCCGCGCTCTGCGCGGGCAACTGCGCTGTGTGCTGGCGCAGCCCGTCGACGTTGTCCGGGCCGCACTGGTGAATCACGTTGGCGTGGTCGAGCAGCCACGGCAGCGCGTCGCGCACGACGCTGTTGATCTGCTGGGCACCCTGGGCACCGCCGGTGACGTAGACGGTCGGCAGCCGCCGGTCGTAGCCGTGCCAGTTCAGAGCCTCGATCGCCTTGTCGGCCTGCCCGGTGAACACCTCGGGCCGGACAGGGTTTCCGGTGACCACCGTTGAAGCGCGTACCGCTTCCGAAAGGAGCGGCACGGTCGATTCGGAAGAGACTGCGACCCGGGTTGCTGCGACAGCCAAGGTCCGGTTCGCCAGACCCAGCCGCACGGTCTACTCGTGTACAACCAACGGGATTCGGCACAGCCTCGTAGCGGCCACACCCACCGGGACCGCGACGTAGCCTCCCGTGGCCAGCACCACGTCGGGACGGAAGGCGTTGATCGCTTGCGCGCCTGGAGGACACCGAGTGGGACGCGCCCCATGTCTGCCACGTTCGCCGGCGAGGCCAGCTTGAGGGGGTTCTTCGAGCGGCGAATCTTGCCCGTTGCGACTGATGTGAACGCGATCCCCTCGGCGGCGGCGCCGCGTGACTCCAGGCTGTCGGCCTTGCCCACCCAAAGGACTTCCAGCGCACCGCCCTGAGCCCCGAGCCGGGCCTGCAAGGTACGCACGGCTGTAAGAGCCGGGTACGTGTGTCCGCCGGTACCACCGCCCGTGACGATCAAGCGGAAAGGCCTCTCGACCCCGAACGAGGGGCGGTGAACGTCGCTGGTCATAGGGAGGGCTCCAGTCTGAATCGATCACTGTGCAGCCCCTGAGCGTGCCACATGCAAGCCGGTTCCGGACCGCACTCGTAGTGTGCGACATTCCGCGAGTTCCCCTGAGCCGTGCTGAGTCACTGGCCCTGTGGCCATGGGGTTCTTCCTCCCTCGGGTGTTCTGCAGCTCTGTGACGTAACTTCGGAATTCTCGAAGCGTTCTCACTCCGTCCGACCGATCAGCGGTCGGACTGAAGGTGAGGAGGCTCGGGTTGGCGCTGGCGGTCGTACGCGACCTACACGAGGCCGAGCAGGCATCGCAGTGAAACGCACTCGACCTGGGTAACCCACTGACGAGATCATGGACAGATGCCGTCGACCGAACCATCAGCCCGCGAGCTTGAGGACCGCGCCGTTCTCTGGAGCATGGGCGAGATCTGCGCAACCGATGTCGTCACTGCTGCCTGTGATGCACTCGTTGCCGGCCTCGACAGCCCTGCCCTGCGGACCCTGGCCTCGTGCACACGCGCGGAGGCGGATTACGACGTCCCCGACCTCCTTCCCCCAGCACTCGACGAACTGGGCCTCACCTTCCACCCAGTGGGCAGCGTTGCCGGAGAGGAAGCCGCCGTACGGGCACTTGCCGCCCGGATGCTGGCCGGCGAGCTGACGCCTCGCGAGCTGGCCTTCCGGATCCACCAGCGCTTCGGGCACGAGCTGCCTCTGGCCGAGCGACTCGCCAATCTGGACGACGAGTACGACCTCCTCGAATACGACGGCGACGGAACACCAGCCCAGATCGACGCCGATGTCTCGGCCGAAGCTCTTCGGCTTGCCCAGCATCCTCGTGTTCCAACCGAACCCACGGGTCCACCGGCCTGAAGCAGACCGGTGGACCCGTGGGTTCAGGCTGAAGGACCGGACCGGCCGTAGGCGTTGGCGCGGTCCGCCCTTCGCTGCAGTCGGGTCTGCGGTGTGAAAAGTGGTCCGCGGCGGTGGCGTTGGTGTCATGGTGGTGGCGGATGTGACGGCCCGGGCCGAGGGGGAGGCATGCAGCGAAGCGTCCGGTGGGTGGCGGCGGTATTGGTGACGGCTGCGGCCTTTGCGGTACCGACATGGCTGTGCGGGGCAGTGGTCCTGCCGCCTGCGCTGAAGGATCCCGCGATCCGGTGGGGTGTGGCCGCGGCACTCGGGGCGGCGCTGGCCGCGCTGGCCGCGGCGTGGGGCCACAGCTTCGCCTCTCGCACGGGGGGGAAAGTTCCCAGCCGGTGCCAGCCGGCGGCCCAGTCCAGGCCACTGGCGAGCGCGCTGTGGCGATCCACGGCAACTCGACGGGCGGCATCTCCACCGGCGACACCGGGGCATCCCGCACACCTGCCGACCTGCCGGCCCGCCAGGAGCCGGCCCCACCGGCCGCAGTACCGGCCCCGCCGTCGGCGCCGGGCTCGGTGACCGCGTCGGGGGAGCGCTCAATCGCCATCAGCGGCAACCCCGGGGGCAACATCTCCACCGGCGACCACCCGGGCGGGGGACAGGCGTGAAGGGGCCCTTCGGGAAACAGCCCCGGAAGCCGCAGACAACGCAGCCCACCGCCATTCCAGCTGGAGCCTCGGCATCTGGTGAGCGGTCCATCGCGATCGACACCGGCGGCGGCGACTTTCTCGGGACCGCTGTGAGCGGGGACAACGCCAGGGTCATACAGCTGCCGCCCGAGGCGCTGCTGCCTGCGGCTGAGGTGGATGCCCCACCGGGGCTGGATGACCTGCCAGTACGCCCGGGGCCGTTCGTCGGACGCACCCGTGAGCTGGACTGCCTTGATGCCGTGCTGACCGCCTCGGGCCAGGTGGTGGTGCAGGCCGTCGCCGGGCTGGGCGGGATCGGCAAGAGCACCCTGGCCGCCCACTGGGCCGCCACCCGCGCCCGCGGCCACGCCCCGATCCGGTGGATCTCCGCCGACAGTCCCGCGGGCGTCCAGCAGGGCCTGGCCGACCTGGCCACCGCCCTGCAGCCCGCCCTGGCCCAGGCACTGCCCCTGGAAGCGCTGGCGGAGCGCGCCTCGCAGTGGCTGGCCACCCACACCGGCTGGCTGCTCATCCTCGACAACGTCAATGACCCCGCCGACATCGCACCCCTGCTCGCCCGCGCCACCACCGGACGCATTCTGATCACCAGCCGACTCGCCACCGCCTGGCACCACGCCACCACCGTGGTCCGCCTGGACGTCCTGGACCCGGCCGAATCACTCGACCTGCTCACCCGCACCCTGACCGCGCACGGGCCCCGAGACCTGGACGGCGCTGCCGACCTGTGCGCCGAACTGGGCCACCTGCCCCTCGCCATCGAACAAGTGGCCGCCTACCTCGCGCAGAACCCGCTCACCACCCCCCGCGCCTACCTGCACCTCCTCAGCCAGTACCCGGCGGACATGTACCGGCAGGGGGCGGCCACCACCCCGGCCGAGCGGACCATCGCCCGCATCTGGCGTCTCACCTTGGACCGCTTAACCGCGCTCCAGCCGCTGGCCGCGGACCTGTTGTGCGTCCTGGCGTGGTACGCCCCCGAGAACATTCCCGCCACCGTGCTGGACGGCCTGGCTGGCCCGCCCGCCCTGAACCACGCGATCGGCCTGCTGAACGCCTATAGCATGATCACCGCCGACCCCGCCAGCGACACTCTGGCCGTACACCGCCTCGTCCAAGCCCTAGCCCGCACCCCTGACCCCGACGACCCCCACCGCACCCCTGCCGCCATCGACCAAGCTCGCAACCAGGCGGCCACTCAACTCTCCGAGGCGTGCCCGGCCTGGAACGTTCCCGCCGCATGGCCCACTTGGCGCACTCTGCTCGCCCATATCGACGCCTTGACCGGCCATGCCGCCGAAGCTACCGACACCGACACCACCGCGAACATCCACGACCACACCGGAGCCTTCCTCGACAACCAAGGCCAGACCGCCCGCGCCATCAGTTACTTCCAACGCGCCCTCACCAGCCGGGTCCGGGTGCTGGGTGCCGACCACCCGCACACCTTGAGCTCGCGCAACAACCTTGCTTACGCCTACCGGCATGCGGGCGACTTGGGCCGCGCCATCGAGCTATGGGAGCGGGACCTCACCCACTCGGTGCGGGTGCTGGGCGCGGACCACCGAGGCACCCTGACCTCCCGGCTCAACCTTGCCGGAGCCTACGAAGAGGCGGGGGACCTGGGCCGGGCGATCCCGCTGTACGAGCAGAACCTGGCCGCCATGATGCGCGTGCTGGGTGCCGACCACCCTGACACCTTGACCGCCAGCAGCAACCTCGCCGGCGGCTACCGGTCGGCGGGGGACTTGGGCAGGGCGATCCCGCTGTACGAGCAGAACCTGGCCGCCATGATGCGCGTGCTGAGCGCGGACCACCCTGACACCCTGACCTCCCGTAACAACCTCGCCGACGCCTACCGGGAGGCAGGGGACCTGGGCCGGGCGGGGCCGCTGTTCGAGCGGAACCTCGAAGCCCGGTTGCGGGTGCTGGGCGCGGACCACCCTGACACCCTGACCTCCCGCAACAACCTCGCCGGCGCCTACGAAGCGGCGGGGGACTTGGGCAGGGCGATCCCGCTGTTCGAGCAGACCTTCGAAGATCGGTTGCGGGTGCTGGGCGCCAACCACCCCAGCACCCTGACCTCCCGCGGCAACCTCGCCGGCGCCTACGAAGCGGCGGGGGACTTGGGCAGGGCGATCCCGCTGTTCGAGCAGACCTTCGAAGATCGGTTGCGGGTGCTGGGCGCCAACCACCCCGACACCCTGACCTCCCGCGGTATCCTCGCCGGCGCCTACCTGTCGGCGGGGGACCCGGACCGGGCGATCCCGCTGAACGAAGAGACCCTCGAAGATCGGTTGCGGGTGCTGGGCGCGGACCACCCCAGCACCCTGACCTCCCGTAACAACCTCGCCGGCGCCTACCAGGAGGCGGGGGACCTGGGTCGGGCGATCCCGCTGTTCGAGCAGACTCTCGAAGACACCGTCCGGGTACTGGGCCCGCACCACCCCAGCACCCTGAGTTCCCGGCTCAACCTCGCAGGAGCCTACGAGGCTGCGGGGGACCCGGGTCGGGCGATCCCACTCTACGAGCAGATCCTGGCCGACATGACGCGGGTGCTGGGCACCGGCCACCCAGTGACAGTGGAGGTCCGTCTAATGCTCGCTGCCGCTTTCGCCTCACGCGACGGCGGTGCCGAGCAGCCGTGACACCTATATCACAAGCATGGATGTGACACAGAAGGTCGACCGTCGACACGTGATCAAACCCTCGTCACGGCGTCAAGTTGTGGGACAGTCGCGGGATGGATCTTGCGTATTGCCGTGTGAGCACGACCGCTCAGGACCTCGACCGGCAGGTCGACGCGACGCGCGATGCCGGAGTCGCCGAAGAACACATCTACGTCGACAAGCGCACCGGCGCGAACATGGACCGCGAGGGCTTGAGGGCTCTGCTCGGCTTCGCCCGTCCCGGGGACCGTTGATCTCTACTCCCCGGTTTAACAAACCACCGCTAGAAGCCGCGCTGGGCGTTGGGTCACGGGCATACGTTTTCCCCGGGTCCGAGGAGAGGCCAGCGGACGGGATTGTGGATGTCGCCTCATAACTTTGGTTGTGGCCGTCCGCTGCAAATCAGCCAGCTTGGCGGCTGATGCAGGCTGGTGGAGCCCCGGGGGAACGGGTAGTGCAGGTCAGGACACCTTCGCGTTCGTTGTTTTCCCATGGTTTTCCCACGGGAAAACGGCGTCGTGCTGAAGCGGCTTCAAGCGGGCCGGAACGGGTCGATGCGGGCCAAGGCGTTGAAAGTCTGTGCAGGTCTGCAGGTCAGGGCGCTGTTGGGGGCCCGCTGTGCGGGGGCTCCGGCCGTTTCTGCGTATCTTCCTCCTGACCTGCGGAGACCGTCGAATCATCGAGGTCGGGAACTGGCTTACCCACAACCGGAACAGCAGGGGTGTGTGGGGGCGGGTGAACGGGGTGATGATCCATCACAGCGTGACGAAGGGCACCGCGGCCATGGTCGGGATCGTCCGCAACGCGTACGCGGACCTGCCGGGGCCGTTGTGTCACGGCATGATCGCGAAGGACGGCCGGGTCCACCTGATCGGCTACGGCCGCACGGACCATGCCGGGTTGGGGGACGGCGACGTGCTCCAGGCGGTCGTCGCCGAAAGGCGCCTGCCGTCGGACGACGAGACGAACACCGACGGGAATCGGCACTTCTACGGCTTCGAGTGCGAGAGCCTCGGCGACGGCAAGGACCCTTGGCCGGACGTCCAGCTCGAAGCGATTGAGAAGGTAAGCGCGGCGATCTGCCGTCACCGGCGCCCTCGGCGCCAACCCTCGCAAGGCGACAGCCACGGCTGGTCGGACGTCGAGAAGGAGTTGAGTGGCGTCATCGTGACCGCTGCGGTGGCCCTGGTCACGATCAGCCCGGACCCGGAGAAGGCGCTCGCCGAGCGCGCCCAGGGCCTACGGGCCCGCCTCGACCTGAACTGACCCGGACTCGGGCGCCGCGTAGAAGGGCCTGCACAGCTGCTTGAGGCTGTACAGGCCCTTCTACGCGGCGCCCGGATTTGCTGTCGCACAGCCTTTTTTGCCGGGCGTTTCCCAGTCTCCCGAGTGGGAGAAAAGTGGGAGACGATCATGACGCGTGGATGTGCGAAAGCGTCAGAATGCGCTAGATAGTGCTAGGTGTGGCGACTTGGTCAACCCGCGGACTCGCCCGCGTGCGGGCTCAGAACCTCGGCGCCGACCAGGATGAAGAGCAGAATGCCCAGAATGATCCGGTAGACCACGAACGGCATGAAGCTCCTGGTCGTGATGAACTTCATGAACCACGCGATGACGGCGTAGCCCACACCGAAGGCGATGACCGTCGCGAAGATCGTCGGACCCCATGACACATGTCCTTCGCCCGCGTCCTTCAGCTCGAAAGCACCCGAGGCGAGCACCGCCGGGATCGCGAGGAGGAACGAGTAACGCGCCGCCGCCTCGCGGGTGTAGCCCATCAGCAGGCCACCGCTGATCGTGGCGCCCGAGCGGGAGACACCCGGGATCAGGGCCATCGCCTGGCAGAAGCCGAAGATCAGACCGTCCCTGACGCCCAGTTCCTTGAGGGACTTGCGCTCCTTGACGGCCCGGTGCTTGCCACCGGTCTCGTCGCGGGCGGCGAGGCGGTCGGCGACACCGAGGACGATGCCCATGACGATCAGGGTGGTGGCGATGAGCCGCAGATCGCGGAAGGGGCCCTCGATCTGGTCCTTGAACGTCACGCCGAGGACGCCGATCGGGATGGAGCCGACGATGACCAGCCAGCCCATCTGTGCGTCGTGGTCGCTGCGCATCGACCGGTTGGTCAGCGACCGGAACCACGCCGAGACGATCCGCACGATGTCCTTGCGGAAGTAGATGAGAACCGCCGCCTCCGTGCCGATCTGGGTGATCGCGGTGAACGCCGCACCCGGGTCGTGCCAGCCGGCGAACGCTGCGGTGAGCCGCAGATGCGCGCTGGAGGAGATCGGCAGGAACTCGGTCAGTCCCTGAACGAGGCCCAGGACGAACGATTCGAACCAGCTCATGGGGCTTTGGCCATCCCGGAAGTCATCGTGCATCGGCCGACGGACGGCGGCGCCGTCGGCAACGTGCGGAGTGCGGTCAAGTGAGGGAAGGGCCACGGCGGGCCCGATGATCGTCGGTCGTGCGCGGGCAGCGTATCGCCCCCGGATGAACGGGGTGACGGCTGCCCCCGGCGGCCGGCCGGCTCCGCTGCGCGCCCCGACGTACCTCGGCGGCCGGCCGGCGCGGATCGCTCCGGCCTCCGGTCATCGCCCGCCGAAGGAGTGCCGCCTGCGCCAGGCGACGGCCGCCGCGCCGATCCCCGTCAGCACGATGAAACCCATCGCAGCCAGGAACGCGGGTGACGTCGGTGACGAGGCCGTGCTGCCCGCGACGACGTATGCCGCGGTGTTCGGGACGGAGCCGATTCCGGTGGCCATCAGGAACGGCGGACAACCCATGCGCGACACCGCGGCGCAGTAGTTGGCCGCGGCGAACGGCACACCCGGGAAGAGCCGCAGGGCCAGCATCGAACGGAAGCCGTGCCGGCTCAACTGTCCGTCCGCCGCCTTCAGCCAGCGCCCACGCAGCAGCGTACGCAGCGCGTCCTGTCCCAGGACCCTGCCGAGGCCGAACGAGATGCCGGCCCCCAGCACCGTGCCCACCAGCGCGGCGGCCAGACCGGCCTGTGAACCGAAGAGCGCACCCGCGGCGAGATTGAGCAGCGGCCGCGGTACGAACGCCACGGTGCACACGCCGTACGCGACGCCGAACAGCAGGACCGCGCCGCCGCCGCTGCTCAGCCGGGCCGGCCAGCCGGTGGCCAGCAACCGCTGCGGTTCGAGGAGCAGCATCATCGCCGCGGCGGACAGCAGCACGACCACGAGCAGTGAGAGCCGGGACCAGGGCGAGAGCAGCGCCCTGGCGCAGCGCGCGGCGAGGCCCGTGGAGGGCCGGGTGGCGGGGGAGGGGTCGAGCATTCGGGGAGACTAACCGACGACGGTGTGTGATCGCCGTAATGTGCCCCGGACGATCCGCCGCACACGCGCCGCCCGAAGCCGACGCGCAGCCGAAAACCATTCGACGGGTCCGCGGCCGTCGGCCATGATCTGACCCATGTTCCGGTACGCCTTCCTCGCAGCGCAGTCCGCAGTCGCGGTCGCGCCGGAGGCTGCCGTCATCCCTGCTGTCCACGCTGCCGCCGCACTCACCGCGGCAGCGGCCGCAGTCGACGCAGCAGCGTGCACCGCTGCCGCAGCGCCCCTCGGCGGCGCCCGAAGCTGACCCTCCCCCGACAGTCCGGCGGACCCCGCAAGGGGAGGGTCGGCGGGGCCCTGGGGTCTTCTCTCTCAGCTTCGAGTCACGAAGGACGAGCCATGCCCAAGACGGCATACGTGCGCACCAAGCCGCACCTCAACATCGGCACCATGGGCCACGTCGACCACGGCAAGACCACGCTGACGGCGGCCATCACCAAGGTCCTCAGCGACCGCGCCGGCAGCAGCACCTCCTACGTCTCGTTCGACCGGATCGACCGGGCGCCGGAGGAGGCGCAGCGCGGCATCACCATCAACATCGCGCACGTCGAGTACGAGACCGACACCCGGCACTACGCGCATGTCGACATGCCCGGTCACGCCGACTACGTGAAGAACATGGTCACGGGCGCCGCGCAGCTCGACGGGGCGATCCTCGTCGTGTCCGCGCTCGACGGGATCATGCCGCAGACCGCCGAGCACGTGCTGCTCGCCCGCCAGGTCGGCGTCGACCACATCGTCGTCGCCCTCAACAAGGCGGACGCGGGCGACCCGGAGCTGACCGACCTGGTCGAGCTGGAGGTCCGCGAGCTGCTCTCCGCGCACGGCTACGGCGGCGACAGCGTCCCCGTCGTCCGGGTGTCCGGCTTGAAGGCCCTGGCCGGCGATGCGCGCTGGACCGCGTCCGTCGAGGCGCTGCTGGACGCCGTCGACACGTACGTACCGATGCCGGTGCGCTACACCGACGCGCCGTTCCTGCTGTCCGTGGAGAACGTCCTGACCATCACCGGCCGGGGCACCGTCGTCACCGGAGCCGTCGAGCGCGGCACCGTGCGCGTCGGTGACCGGGTGTCCGTGCCGGGGACGGACATCGAGACCGTCGTCACCGGTCTGGAGACGTTCGGGAAGCCGATGGAGTCCGCACAGGCCGGTGACAACGTGGCGCTGCTCCTGCGCGGGGTGGAGCGCGACCGGGTCCGCCGCGGCCATGTGGTGGCGGTGCCGGGCAGTGTGACACCGAGCCGTCGCTTCACCGCGCAGGTGTACGTCCTGTCGGCCAGGGAAGGCGGCAGGACCACACCGGTCACCACCGGCTACCGGCCGCAGTTCTACATCCGGACCGCGGACATCGTCGGGAACATCGACCTCGGTGAGGCGGCGGTGGCGCGCCCCGGTGACACGGTCACGATGACCGTCGAGCTGGGCCGCGACACCCCGCTGGAGTCCGGCCTCGGCTTCGCGATCCGGGAGGGCGGCCGCACGGTCGGCGCGGGCACCGTCACCGGCCTGCTCTGATCCGTGCCCGTCCGCGCAGCGGCCCCGTCTTCCGCACCCACGGCAGGCGGGGCCGCTGCGATGCGCAAGACTGACGGCATGGCAGATATTGCACTGGTGCTGGGGTCCGGCGGTGTCACCGGAAGTGCCTGGGAGACCGGGATCCTGCACGGACTCGCCGAGGCGGGCGTGGACCTGTCGACCGCGGATCTGATCATCGGCAGTTCCGCCGGGGCCGTCGTCGGCGCCCAGCTCGCCTCCGGACGGCTCGGCCTGCCGGACCTGTACGCACGCCAGCTCGCCGGTCCGCAGGGCGAGACCGGCGGCAGGCTCGGCACGGGCACCCTCATGCGCTACGCCCGGGCCGTGCTGACGGCGGACACCCCGGAGGCGTACGGGCGGAAGCTGGCCCGCATGGCGCAGACCGCCCGGACCGAAGTCACCGCGGCCGAACGGCGGGCCGTGATCGCGAACCGGCTCCCGGCTTCCGAGTGGCCCGAGCGGCAACTGCGCATCACCGCCGTCCACGCGGCCACCGGTGAACTCCACACGTTCGACAAGGACAGCGGCATCCCGCTCGTGGACGCCGTCACCGCCAGCTGCGCCGTTCCCGCGGTCTGGCCGGTCGTCACCATCGACGGGCAGGACTGGATCGACGGCGGGGTGTACTCCCCGGCCAATGCCCATCTGGCCGCCGGATACGAGCGCGTCGTCGTCATCGCACCGACGGCGAGCGGGAACAAGGTGATCGTCCCGCCGCGCTCCCAGGCCACCGACCTCGAGGCGAAGGGCGCCCGGGTCGCCGTGATCACTCCGGACGCGCCCGCCAGAAAGGCGTTCGGGCGCAACCCTCTCGATCCGGTCCGCAGGGCGGCGGCCGCCCGCGCCGGACTCGCCCAGTCGGCCGCGCACACCGCAGCGGTCGCCGCGGTCCTCAGCAGCTGAACGGGCACCCCACAATGGAAGCGTGAACGAGCCGATACCTGTCATCCGGGACGTGGACCAGGGAACCGCCAGACTGCTTCCCGATGTGGACCGGGACCGGGCCTGGCTGCTCACGGTCGACGGCGCACCCCAGTCGTACGTCGACCTGGACGATCCGGTCCACCTGGAGTTCGAGTACACCCAGCGGCTCGCCCATGTCCTGGACTGCGCCGCCGAACCGGACGCCCCCCTCGACGTGCTCCACCTCGGCGGCGGTGCGCTCACCGTGCCGCGCTACGTCACCGCGACCCGGCCGGGCTCGCGGCAGGTCGTCGCCGAGGCCGACCGCGGCCTGCTTGCACTGGTCACCGAGCAGCTGCCGGTCCCCGAGGGCAGCGGCATCACCGTGCACGCGACCGACGCCCGAGGCCTTCTGGAGGAGACACCGCCCGGTTCCGTCGACGTCCTGATCGCGGACGTCTTCGGCGGCTCGCGGGTGCCCGCGCACTTCACGTCCGTCGAGTACGCGCAGGCGGCCGGACGGGCACTGCGGGACGACGGCGTCTACGCCGCCAACCTCGCCGACTGCACGCCCTTCGGTTTCCTCCGCTCGCAACTCGCCAACTTCGCGGCCGTCTTCGGCGAGCTCGCAGTGATCGCCGAACCGGCGGTGCTGCGCGGCCGGCGCTTCGGGAACGTCGTCCTGGTCGCCTCCCGCAGCCCCCTGGACACCGCGACGCTGGCCCGCCGCTGCGCCGCCGACGCCTTCCCGGCCCGGGTCGAGCACGGCGCTGCGCTCGAGCGGCTCATCGGCGGCGCCCGGCCGGTCCGGGACGCCGACGCGGTCGCCTCACCCGAGCCGCCCGAGGGCACCTTCGGCATCGGCTGACGGTACCTGCACCGCTGGGGCGTCCACGGCCGTGGACGCCGGTGCCTTCGCGGCCGCGGACGCCGCCACCGCGGCACCCGTCCGGCGGGTCAGGTTGCGCACGTCGGGTACGAACAGCACGGCCCCCGTGACCAGCACGATCAGCACCGCACAGCCCCACAGCGCCTGGCCCCGCCCGACCAGGCCCTCCACCGGGCCGGCGACCGCGGTGGCCAGCGGCAGCATCGCCACCGATCCGAACCAGTCGTACGCCGAGACGCGCGACAGCTTCTCCTCCGGGATCTCCTGATGCAGGGCCGTCATCCAGGAGACGCCGAACACCTCGATGGCGACGCCGCTGACGAACATCACCGCGCTGAGCCCGGCCACCGGCAGCGGCACCGCGAGCGCCGCCGAGGGCAGGGCCAGCGGGAAGACGCAGAGCGTCCCGGCGAGCAGCAGCCGCCTGGGTTTCCAGCGCATCATCAGCAGCGCCCCGCACAGGGTGCCCACCCCGAACGCGGCGAGTGCGAGGCCCCAGGGGCTGGCGCCGCCGAGCTCCTCGCGGGCGACCAGCGGCCCGTACACCGACTCGGCCGCCCCGACCACCGCGACCACCACCGAGAACTGCGCCACGATGGACCACAGCCAGGGGCGGCCGACGAACTCCTGCCAGCCCTCGCGCAGATCGGCGAGCAGTCCGCCGCCCGGCGCGCGCGACGGGATGTGGGCGACGTCGAGGAAGGCGCGCAGCGCCCCGGCGACCGCGAAGGCCGCAGCGTCGACGGCCAGCACCCAGCCCGGGTTCATCGCCGCGATCATGGCGCCGCCGAGCGCCGCACCACCGATGGCGGCGCCGTGCATCGACATCCGGAACAGAGCGAAGGCGCGGCTGGCCTGCTCGCCGCTGACACTGGACATCAGCATGCCTTCGGCCGCCGGGTTGAAGAACGCCTGCCCGGTGCCGCACGCCGCGGTGAGCACCATCATCTGCCACAGCTCCGGATCGCCGGCCAGGACCAGCCAGGCGAAGGCGGCCTGCGAGACGCAGTTCAGGGCGTTCGCCGCGACCATCACGCGGTGGCGCGGCATCCGGTCCGCGATCGCGCCACCGATGAGAAGGAAGACGACCAGGGGTGCGGTACGGGCGGCGGCGACCAGACCGACGTCACCGCCGTCGCCGCCGGACTCCAGAACGGCGAACGCCGACGCGATCAGTGCGCCGTGTGTACCCAGGCCGGTGATGACCGCGGCGGCGGTCAGCAGACTGTAGTTGCGACCGGCCCAGGCGGGGCGGCGGCGCATGCGGAGCGGGGGTACGGAAGCAGGAGTCACCAAGGGACTATCCCTGTCCGGACCCCGCCCTGCCAAATGCATTGCCTGATCCGGCCCCGGAGCGGGCCGGATCAGGCACAGGTCACCGGTGGATCAGGACTTGGCGACGTCCGTGAGCCGCAGGGTGCTGAGGATCTTCTGGATCGTGGTGTCCGGAAGCTCGCCCTCGACGTCCGCTCCGGCGTAGAGGATCCACGACGAGTACTCGCCGTTGCTGTTCTTGAAGGAGAACGCGATCGACTTGCCGTCGCTGTCGCATTTGTGCTTCTTGGTGACGCCGGGCGCGGTGGCCGTGACGACACTGCCGGTGACACCGGACTTGGTGGTGTACGGCTTGGGCTTGCCGATCTTGATGGTGCCCTTCGGCATGTGCTGCGCATAGGCCGCCCACACCCAGTTCGCGGCCTCGTTGGTGGCGGCCTCGTCGGTGGACTTGGCCCCCTGGGCGCCCTTGGTGCCGACGCCGGCCAGGCTCATGTCCTCCTTGGTGCCGTCCTTGTCGACGTCGTCGACGCACCACTTGCTCTTGTAGTACGCCGGTGCGGAAAAGCCGACCGCCGGCGAGCCGTCGCCCTTCTTGTCGTCCTCGAAGAAGGAGAACACCCCCGGAGCGGCGACCTCCCAGTCACCGGGCACGTCGAACTGGGTGCCCCACTTGGGGTTGGTGACGACCTTCCAGCCGGCGATGAGGGGCTTGGCGTCCCCGTCGGTGCCGCGCGGGTTCGCCTCGGGCGAGGACGTGGTGCCGGACGGCTTCGGGGAGGCCGACGCCTTCCCGTCACCGCGGACGTCCGTGCCGCCCTTGTCGTCCTTGTTCATCACCACGACGCCGGTGACCACGGCGGCCACCACCACGGCGGTGGCCGCGACGATCGCGACGACGGTCGTCGACTTCTTCTTGTTGTCACCGGGCTGCGGCGCACCGGGCGGACCGGAAACCGCGTACTGCGGCACGGTCGGCTGCTGGTAAGGATTCGGCTGCGGGTAACCCGGCTGTCCCTGCTGCGGGTAACCGGGCTGCTGCCCCGGCTGGCCCTGCTGATATCCAGGCTGCTGATATCCCGGCTGCTGATAGGGATTCGGCTGCTGGTAACCCGGTTGCTGATACGGGTTCTGACTCTGGTCCTGCGGGTTCTGCTCGCCCCCGGGCGGCTGCTGTCCTGGCCACATGGGGCGTAACGATAGAGGGGCTGCGGCCGGTCGGCTACGGCCGCCCCCGTGAGGGAACGGTCAAGGTGACCGCCGGGAGGCGAGAGGGATGGCCAAACGGCCCTACCCGTGAGTAACATGCGGCTCATGAGCGCTGAACAGATGACCGTCGGGGACATGCTCGTCGCGACGGTTCCGATGGCCCGGACCCTCAACCTCGAGTTCCTGGAGACCACCGCGGAGCGGGCGGTGGTCCGCATGCCCGACCAGGCCGACTACCACAACCACGTCGGCGGACCGCACGCCGGAGCGATGTTCACGCTTGCGGAGTCGGCGAGCGGAGCGATCGTCATCGCCGCCTTCGGCGACCAGTTGTCCCGTGCCGTGCCGCTCGCCGTGAAGGCGGAGATCGGCTACAAGAAGCTGGCGATGGGGGTCGTCACCGCGACCGCGACCCTCGGCCGGCCGGTGGCGGACGTCGTCGCCGAACTCGACGAGGGCAAGCGGCCCGAATTCCCCGTCACCATCGAGATCCGGCGTGCGGACGGCGCCGTGACCGGTGAGATGACGGTCGTCTGGACGCTCCGCCCGAACGCCTGAGGCCCCACAGTGCCCCACCTGGGCCGTCCTGCCCCGTGACGGGGACGGGGCGGCCCTTCGCGCTGTCCCGCCGGTGGCCCCGGCAGGTAGGCTTCCCGCCGTGTGCCGAGGAGCTTTCCCGGCGGGCGACGGCAGATCAGCACGGGAGGAACCGGCGTTGCACATCCAGGAGTGGCTGGAGACGGTCCCCGCGATCAGCGTGTACGTCCTGGTGGGCGTCGTCATCGGTCTGGAGAGTCTGGGCATTCCGCTGCCCGGTGAGATCGTCCTCGTCAGCGCCGCGCTGCTGGCCGCCGGGCACAGCGGCATCGACCCCGTGATCCTCGGCGCCTGCGCCACCGCGGGAGCCGTCATCGGGGACTCGATCGGTTACGCCATCGGCCGCAGGGGAGGCCGCCCCCTGCTCGCCTGGCTCGGCGGCAGGTTCCCCGGACACTTCGGTGTGGACCAGATCGCCATGGCGGAGCGGTCGTTCCGGAAGTGGGGCATGTGGGCGGTGTTCTTCGGCCGGTTCGTGGCTCTGCTGCGCATCTTCGCCGGACCGCTGGCCGGAGTCCTGCGCATGCCGTACTGGAAGTTCCTGATCGCCAATGTGCTGGGCGGCATCGCCTGGGCGGGTGGTACCACCGCCGTCGTCTACTCGGTGGGGATCGTCGCCGAGGCCTGGCTGAAGCGTTTCTCCTGGCTCGGGCTGGTGGTCGCGCTGCTGATCGGTCTGACCTCGATGCTGGTTCTCAAGAGCCGCGCGAAGAAGGCGGCGGCGCAGTCCGAGGAACGTGCCGCCGCCGAAGCGGCGTCCGTACCCGTCGCGGACTGAGCCCGTCGGTCCGGCTCATGGCTCCCGCGGTATTCGCCTGTGCATGACCGCCGGCGAATCCTGCGGCCCCGGCCTTCACGTGACGGCCGGCCCCTGAGGTGCTTCAGCCCGCGTGTGCCTCGCGGTGCGCCTTGGCCAGCTCGACGTACCCCACCGCGTTGAACTTGATGCCCTCCAGCTCCTCCTCGGTCAGCTGTCGCTTGACCTTGGCTGGCACGCCCGCGACGAGCGAACCCGGCGGAACGCGCATCCCCTGCGGGACCAGCGCCTGGGCCGCGACCAGCGAACCGGCGCCGATGTGCGCCCCGTTGAGGACCGTGGCACCCATGCCGACCAGGACGTCGTCCTCGACGGTGCAGCCGTGCAGTACGGCGTTGTGGCCGACCGAGACGCGCTCACCGACCGTGGCGGGGAACCCGGGGTCGGCGTGGACGGTGCAGTTGTCCTGGATGTTGCTGTCGGCCCCGATGGTGATGGAAGCGCTGTCGGCGCGCAGTACCGCCTGGTACCAGACGCTGGAGCCCGCGGCCATGGTCACCTCGCCGATCACGACCGACGTCGGTGCTGTGAAGGCCGTCGCGTCGATGTCCGGTTCGCGGCCGCCCATGCCCGTGATCAACGCCTGCTCTGCCATCGCCCGTTCCTCCGTGCTCCGGTTCGGCCGGCCGCATGGTCCGGCCGCGGTTGTTCGTGCGCGGTGGCTCGATCGCGGTTGCCGACCGAGCCAGGGGAACCGTATGCGACGGCCGTCCGCCTTCACGGAGTGGGGTGAACATCACAGGACACCGCGGTGACCGGCCCGGTCGCGCCGACTACCGTGAGCGAGTGCCGAAGAACAGCAACACGTTCTCATCCCTCACCGCCTGGCGCCGCCGCGTCCTGTCGCGGGCCGTCCACCGCGGCTGGCGTGCGATTCAGGAAGCGGGCGCCGTCACCGCGGAGCACCCCGGCGGACTGCGGTTCGGACGCATCGGCGAGGGGACCCGGCTCGCGTTCCCGCAGGGCACGGTCTTCGGTGAGCCGTGGATCGAGCTCGGCGGCCACTGCATCATCGGCGAGCAGGTCACCCTGACCGCGGGCCTGATGCCGGACCTGGACCTCGGCTCCGCACCGATCCTGACCCTCGGCGACGGGGTGGTGCTCGGGCGCGGCAGCCATGTGGTCGCCGACACCACGGTGACCATCGGTTCGAACACGTACTGCGGACCGTACGTCTACATCACGTCCACCAACCACAGTTACGACGACCCGCACGAGCCGGTCGGCAGACAGTGGCCGCGCATGGAACCGGTGGCCATCGGCCCCGGCTGCTGGATCGGCACGGGCGCGGTGATTCTCCCGGGGGCCCGGCTCGGGCGCAATGTGGTGGTTGCGGCGGGTGCGGTGGTGCGCGGCGAAGTGCCCGACCATGCGGTGGTGGCCGGGGCGCCCGCACGTGTCGTACGCAGCTGGGACCCGGCGAAGGGCTGGCAGCCGCCGCTGCGCACGCCCGCTCCGGTGCCGATCCCGGCCGATGTCACGCCCGAACAGCTGCTGGCCGTCGCGGAACTGGACGAAGGGTAGGAGGCAGGGTCTGCCCGACGCCGGGGGAGGGTTCCGGAGCCGACGGGGACCGGATCGCTATCCGGTGGCGAGCAGTACGGTCCCCACCAGGGCCAGACCGGCCCCCGCCGCCTGCACCCCGCGCAGCCGCTCGCCCAGCACCCCGCGCGCGGCCAGGGCCGTGACCACCGGATACAGCGAGGCCAGTACGGCGGCCACGGTGACCGGGCCGTGCTGCGCGGCGAGGGAGTAGGTGCCGTTGGCCGCGACGTCGGCGAGGCCGACGAAGGCCAGCGCGGGCAGTGCGGCGGCCACCACGGCCGCCCCGCCCTCCTCGGGCAGTGCGCGCGCACCGCGCCGTACCGAGACGTACAGAGCCGCACCGCCGACCGCGATGTTGGTGACACGCTGCACGAAGAGCGCCAGGAACAGTCCGGTGACCGTCGTGGAGGCGTGCGAGATCAGCGACATCACGGCCCCGAAGCCGAACGCGGCCAGCAGCGTCAGCAGCACCGCCTGCCGCTGCACCGGTGCCCGGCGCAGCTCCGGCCCGCCGGCCAGCACGATGCCCGCGATCGCGACGCCGACCCCGGCGAACTGCAGCAGTCCGGGCCGCTCGCCGACGATCAGCCCGACGGTCACCGGCACGGCGACGCCCAGCGAGCCCAGCGGGGAGACGACCCCCATCGGGCCGAGCGCCAGCGCCTTGTAGAAACTCAGCATGGCCACGGGGCCCACCGCTCCCGCGGCCACGGCGAACCAGAGCTGCGGTCCCGCCTCGCTCCAGCCTCCGGTCGCCACCACGACGACGCCCAGCACGAGAGCGGCCATGGTCTGTGACAACACGACCACGGTGAGCGCGGGTGCACGCCGGGTGAGCAGCCCGCCGCCGAAGTCGGCCAGCCCCCAGAGCAGGCTGGTGGCCAGGGCGAACAGTGCTGTCATGGCAGGCCTCGCAGTACAGTGCGATGAACGGTTGGGTGCACCACACCGTAGTGCAGTATTTTTGACTCTGTCATCCAGGATATTGGACGGAACGTGTCTGATCTCGACCAGCTCACCCAGTCGCTCGCGCGCAACCTCAAGCGCTGGCGCGGTGAACGTGGCTTCACCCTGGACGCCCTTGCCGCCCGCGCGGGGGTCAGCCGAGGCATGATCATCCAGATCGAGCAGGCGCGTACCAATCCGAGTGTCGGCACCACGGTGAAGCTCGCCGACGCGCTGGGCGTCAGCATCACCACCCTGCTCGACTACGAACAGGGATCACACGTGCGGCTGGTGCCCGAGAGTCAGGCGGTGCGCATGTGGTCCACCGAGGCGGGCAGTTCCACCACCCTGCTCGTCGGTACGGAGGCACGGGGGCCGCTCGAACTCTGGTCCTGGCGCCTGGTTCCCGGCGACAGCAGCGCCTCCGACCCGCACCCCGAGGGCACCGTCGAACTGCTCCATGTCACGGCGGGCGTCCTCACCCTCGTGGTCGACGGCGAGGAGCATTCCGTACCCGCAGGCAGCTCCGCCACCTTCGAGGCCCATCTCCCGCACGCCTACCGCAACGAAGGCTCCGAACCTGCCGAGTTCACGATGGCGGTGTCCATCCCGCCCGTACGCTGAGATGGTTGATCGCCCGTCGCGCGGTGGCTGTTAGCGTGGCGCGCATGCGTGCACCCATCGGAAACTTCGAGGATGCGGGCCCCGCCGTCGACCGCATCGGTCTTCTGACTCCGCCGGTCGCCAAGGCCGTGAGTCAGGGTTGGGGCGACGTCCCCGCCGACCGGATTCTCCACGTCGACACGGACCCGGCGATCGCCGACACGGCGGTCTTCGTCGCCCACCACGGCGCCGGCCTGCTCGACCGGTCGGCCAACTGCGTCGTCGTGGCCGGCAAGCGCGGAGGCGAAGTCACCCTCGCGGCCTGCGTCGTCCTCTCCCGCACCCGCGTCGACGTGAACGGGGCGGTCCGCAGGCACCTCGGCGCCCGTAAGGTGTCGTTCGCCTCCATGGACACGGCGGTCGGTGAGACCGGCATGGAGTACGGGGGCATCACCCCGGTCGGACTCCCGGACGACTGGCCGCTCCTGCTCGATCCCGCCGTGGTGGACGAGGAGTGGGTACTGATCGGCAGCGGCAGCCGCCGGGGCAAGCTGATCCTCCCGGGCAAGGCACTTGCGGCGCTGCCGAACGCGGTGCTCGTCGAGGGGCTCGGCGTCGACGTGTGAGGCCGCCGCGGTTCCACGCGGCGTCGGCGGCGGCCCGCGCCCGGACCCGAGGACCGGGCCGACGGCGTCGCGCACCAGGAACCGGCCGGACGCCGGGCCGGGTCAGCGCCGCGCCGCCCGGTGGCGGGGAAGGCTGCGCGCGGCGAAGTCCACCGCGTCGGTGAGCCGGAAGAGCCGGGCCGTCGCCGAGCCGACCGGGCCCGAGCGCACGAACGCGCCGTCGTCCGCGCGCTCGAACTCGGCTCCGAGCGCCGCGAAATCGCTGTCGTCCAGCGCGACGTCCTCGTACTCCCACCAGTGGCGTCTGCCTTCGGTGGTCACCACACAGCGGTAGGTGCGGCGCGGCGGGTCCGGCACGCGGTACTCGCCGAGGTGGAACGAGGTGCAGGTGTCGAACCCGGTGCCCAGCAGCAGCACTTGGGCCCGTACGTCGTAGAGGCCGGCCAGTGGGGAGTCCTCGCCGAGATGGCAGTCGGGGCGGTGGTGCGCGACGAGCTTCCCGGCCAGGGGACCCAGCGCGGTGAACGACGTCTGGGGGTGCTCGCTGCGTGCCGCCCCCGGCGTCAGCCGTACAGCCTCCGAGAGACGGCCCATCGACGGTGCTGCCGACGTCGCGGGATCGAAGGGCGGCATGCCGGCGCGCACCTCCGCCCGGGCCCGGTCGCTGAGACCCCGGACCCGTTCGAGATAGTGCGGGGACGTGTCGGAGTTCTCCGGTGTGAACGAGGGGACGACCAGGGTGCCGTCCGCGCCGAGCGTGTCCCGCAGTGCGCCGATCACGGCAGAGATCCCGCCGTGCACCGCCCCCACCGTGCGCATCGACGCATGCACCATGAGGACGCCGTTCCGCTCCACACCGAGCCGGGCCAGCTGATCGGCGAGCCCGCTTCGGGAGTGGGCCATGCCCATGGCGCACGGTGCACTGGTGACAGTCACAACCAGGCATTCTCCCAGCGGAGCGCCCTATGTGACACCCCGCACATTCGGCCGAGGAACAGTACGCCGCTTATCGGTCCAGAAGGGGTATTTCGATCGCCGGGCAATGGTCCATCACCATGTCGAGTCCGGCCGCCCGCGTGCGTTCGTACGCGGCCTCGTCGATCACTCCCAGCTGGAACCAGACCGCCTTCGCTCCGATCGTGACGGCCTCGTCGGCGACGGCGCCTGCACGTTCGCTGTTGACGAAGACGTCCACGACATCGACCGGGAACGGGATGTCGGCCAGTGACGCGAATCCCCTCTCGCCGTGCACCCGCTCCGCCTTGGGATGCACCGGGACGACGCGCTTGCCGAAACGCTGGAGGACCGCGGCGACGCCATAGGCCGCGCGTGACTCGTTGTCGGACAGTCCCACGACGGCCCAGGTGTCGCCGGTGTCCTGGAGGATCCTGCGGATCGTCTCTGCCCCGGTCTCTGCTGCGTCTGCGTACATGATCCGGACAACCGACAGCGGCCGCGGACCATTCCCGCCCGTGCGCATAGGGTGGCCGGATGCAGGAGCAGTACCGGACGGTCGCCCGCGCGGGCGTGCACGAGACCGAGATCAACCGATCGCGCTTCATCTGCGCGCTCGCCCCCGCCGCCACCGAGCAGGAGGCGCAGGACTTCGTCGCACGCATCCGCAGGGAACACCCGACCGCCTCCCACAACTGCTTCGCGTACGTCGTCGGCGCCGACGCCTCCGTACAGAAGGCCAGTGACGACGGCGAGCCCGGCGGTACCGCGGGCGTTCCCATGCTGCAGATGCTGATGCGCCGCGAGATGCGGTACGTGGTGGCCGTCGTCACCCGCTACTACGGCGGCGTGAAACTCGGTGCCGGGGGACTGATCAGGGCGTACGGAGGGGTCGTCGGCGAGGCTCTCGACGCACTCGGCACGATCACCCGCCGGCGGTTCCGGCTCGCCACGATCACCGTGGACCATCAGCGGGCGGGCAAGCTGGAGAACGATCTGCGCGCCACCGGGCGGGCCGTCCGCGAAGTCCGGTACGCGGAAGCGGTGATCATCGAGCTCGGGCTGCCGGACGCCGATGTCGAGGGCTTCCGGGACTGGCTGGCCGATGCGACGGCAGGTGAGGCGCTGCTGGAGCTGGGCGGCGAGGCGTACGGGGACGCCTGACGGGCGATCCGTCCGGGGAGGCTTTCCGGTCCGTGGTGAACCGCGTGCCGCCGCGGCCCACCCGGCCGGCCGGGCGCGGTCCCACGGTGGAGGCGCCGGGGTCCGGCCGCCGGGCGGTGCCGGCTCCGTTGCACCGGGGCTCGGAGCTGCTTGTCGCGGCCTGCGCCGGAACACGGGGTGGCCCGCACTTCTTTCACTGAGCCCGTCGGGGGCGGTGGGGTGTGATGGGAGACTGTGCGGGGTGAGGAAACAGGTTCGTGGGAGAACAGGGGCTCACCGGCGTTAGCGTGGTCGGTACCGACCGCGCGGACCCGTGCCGGTGCGGTGCGGCTCCGGTGCACCGCCGGTGCGGGTGCTGGGCACAAAGGAAGAGAAACATGCAGGTCGGAGCCAGCTCTTGAGGATTTTGCACACATCGGACTGGCACTTGGGGCGGTCGTTCCACCGGGTCTCCCTGCTCGACGCCCAGGCCGCCTTTCTCGACCATCTGGTGGCGACCGCGCGCGCACGCGAGGTCGATGCCGTCGTGGTGGCGGGTGATGTGTACGACAGGGCCGTACCCCCGCTGTCCGCCGTCGAGCTCTTCGACCGGGCCCTGCACCGTCTTGCCGCAGCCGGCGTACCCACGGTGATGATCTCCGGAAACCATGACTCGGCCCGCAGGCTCGGCGTCGGCGCAGGGCTGATGGGCCGGGCGGGTATCCATCTGCGGACCGACCCCGCGCAGTGCGCCACCCCCGTCGTCCTGCGGGACGAGCACGGCGACGTCGCGTTCTACGGGCTGCCCTATCTGGAACCGGCCCTCGTCAAGGACGTGTTCAAGGCGGAGCGGGCCGGACACGAGGCCGTGCTGACCGCTGCCATGGACCGGGTCCGCGCCGACCTCGCGACCCGGCCGGACTCCACCCGCTCCGTCGTGCTCGCCCACGCCTTCGTCGCGGGCGGTGAGCCCAGCGACAGTGAGCGCGACATCACCATCGGCGGTGTGGCCGCCGTTCCCGCCGGTGTCTTCGCAGGCGTCGACTACACGGCGCTCGGACACCTGCACGGCTGCCAGGCCGTCACCGAGCGGGTGCGCTACTCAGGCTCCCCCCTCGCCTACTCCTTCTCCGAGGCCGCCCACCGCAAGACCATGTGGCTGATCGACCTCGATGCCACGGGCACGATCGCCGCCGAGCGGATCGACTGTCCGGTACCCCGGCCGCTGGCCCGCCTCGGCGGCCGCCTCGACGCACTTCTCGACGACCCGGCGCTGGCCCGCCACGAGGCGGCGTGGGTGGAGGCCACCCTCACCGACCCCGTCCGTCCGGACGAGCCGATGGCCCGCCTCGCGGACAGGTTCCCGCACACCCTGAGCCTCGTCTTCGAACCCGAGCGGACGGCCGAGGACCCGCTCGCCTCGTACGCACAGCGCCTCAGAGGGCGCGACGACCAGCAGATCGCGGAGGACTTCGTGGCGCACGTCCGGGGCGGCAACGGCGCGGACGAACGGGAGCGCACCGTGCTGCGCGGTGCGTTCGAACACGTACGGGTGGACGACGCCGTGCGCGAGGTGAACCGTTGAGACTCCACGGACTCACCCTCACCGCCTTCGGTCCGTTCGGCGCCACCCAGGACGTCGACTTCGACGCGCTCTCCGCCGCCGGGCTCTTCCTCCTGCACGGACCCACCGGAGCCGGCAAGACATCCGTCCTCGACGCGGTCTGCTACGGGCTCTACGGCGCGGTGCCCGGCGCCCGCCAGAGTCCCGGAACCTCGCTGCGCAGCGACCACGCCCCGGCCGGCCTCCCCACCGAAGTGCGGCTGGACCTCACCGTCGGCGGACGGCGCCTGGAGATCACCCGGCGCCCTGCCCAGCTGCGTCCCAAGAAGAAGGGCGCGGGTTTCACCACCGAGAAGGCCCAGAGCTGGCTGCGCGCGTACGACCCCGAGCACGGCTGGCAGGCGCTCAGCCGGTCGCATCAGGAGATCGGTGAGGAGATCACCCAGCTCATCGGAATGAGCCGGGACCAGTTCTGCCAGGTGGTGCTGCTGCCGCAGGGCGACTTCGCGCGCTTTCTGCGCGCCGATGCCGAAGCGCGCGGCAAGCTGCTCGGCAGACTCTTCGACACCCGCCGCTTCGCGGCTGTCGAGGAACGCCTCACCGAACTGCGCCGTACCGCCGAAACGCAGGTCAGGGCGGGGGACGAACAGATCCTGGCCATCGCCCAGCGGATCGCTCAGGCCGCCGGGCCGGCGGCTGGGGAACTGCCTCTGCCGGACGTCCAGCCCGGCGAACCGGGGCTGGCCGAGGCCGTACTCGAGTGGGCCGCGGTTGCCCGCAGCAGCGCCCGGGAACGGCTCTGCATCGCGGAGTCGGTCCTGTCCACCGCCGAGGGCCAGCAGGCAGCAGCCCGTGAGGTGCTCGACTTGGAGCGCGAACTCGCCGGACTTCAGCAGCGGTACGAGGAGACGCGGCGCCGCGCCACCGAACTGGAAGCACGCCGCCCCGACCGCGACCGGCACCACGAGCGGCTCGCTCGCGCCCGCAAAGCAGAACTCGTCGCCCCCGCACTGGAGTTGCGCGACGAGGCGGAACGGAACCACCGCACCGCCTGCGTGGCCCGTGAGCGGGCCCGCGCCCAGCTTCCCGCCGACCTTGTCGACGCCGGTGCGGACCAGTTGGCGACCCTGGAGCGCAGGCTCCGGCAGGAGCTGGGCGGGCTCGACGCCGCGCGTCGGGCCGAACGGCGCAGCACGGAGATCGACGCCGAGCGGGCCGCACTGGAGCGGCAGGCCCGGGCCGACGACGAGCTGATCCAGGAAGCGGAGAGCTGGCTCGCCGGCTGGGAGTCCACCCGCCGCGGATTGCAGGAGGGCATCGAAGCGGCACAGGAGTCCGCGACGCGCGCCGAACAGCTGGCGGGACAGCTGGAACCGGCCCGCCGACGGCTGGACGCGGCCCGGCTGCGCGACGCGCTCGCGGCCGAGGCGGACGCCGCCGCGGACCGGCTGGCCGCGGCTCGCGAGCACGCTCTCGGCGCCCACGAGAGGTGGCTGGAGCTGCGCGAACGACGGCTGCGTGGCATCGCCGCCGAGCTTGCGGCACAGCTGGTCGACGGCGAGGCCTGCAAGGTATGCGGGTCGGGCGAGCACCCGAGTCCGGCCCGCGCGGGCGACGGGCACGTCGACCGGGCCACCGAGGAGGCGGCTCTCGATGCCCACCGGCGGGCCGAACAGGCCCGTACGGAAGCGGATCGGGAGCTCGGGGTCGTGCGCGAGAAGCACGCCGCGGCACGGTCCGCGGCGCGCTGGGCACCGCCGGCGCCGGGGGCGGACGCCTTCGGCGAGCAGGCAGACGTCGCCACGGCACCGGATTCCGACCCGACCGTCGCCGAACTCGAAGCCCGGGTCACCGGGTTGGCCACCGAGCACGCCCAGGCGCACCGCACCGCTGCCGGTATGCATGCCGCGCGCGAGGCTCTCGCAGCCGCCGAACGGGAACAGGGCGAGCGGCTCGAAGGGCGGCAGTCGGCCGAGCGCCGCGCCGCTGCGCGGACTTCGCGACGGGAGGGGCTCGACCGCGAACAGTCCGCTCTGGAAGCGGAGTTGGTGGCCGCCCGCGGTGAGTCGGACAGCGTAGCTGCGCACGCGGTCCTGCTGGAGCGCCGAGTCGTCCTGCTCGCCGGCGCCGCCGAGGCGGTGCGCGCCGAGGAGGAGGCGGCGCAGCGCCGCAAGGAGGCGGACGGCCGGCTCGCCGACGCCGCGTTCCGGGCCGGGTTCGACACCCCGCAGGCCGCCGCGGCGACCCTGCTGACCGCCCCCGAGCACCGCGAACTCCAGCACCTGATCGATGCCTGGCAGGCCGAGGCCGCCGCCGTCGCCGACCGGCTCGCGGAAACCGCGACCCGGGCCGCCGCCGAACGCCCGCAGGCGGCCCCCGACGCGGCGCAGGCGGCGTACGACGCCGCCGGGAGACAGCTCAGGGACGCCGCGGCCGCGCTGGCTGCCGCCCGCGAGCGCTGCACCGAACTGGGCAGGCTGTCGCGCCGCGCGGCGGACGAAGTGCGCAGGCTGGGCCCGCTGCGTGAGGAGTACGACCGCGTCGCACGGCTCGCCGGGCTCACCGCCGGCACCTCGGCCGACAACGAACGCAAGATGCGGCTGGAGTCGTATGTGCTCGCCGCCCGGCTCGAACAGGTCGCGGCGGCCGCCACCGCGCGGCTGCAGCGGATGTCGTCGGGCCGCTACACGCTGGTCCACTCCGACGCGCGTACCGGGGGCCGCCGCGCAGGCCTCGGGCTGCATGTCGTCGACGCCTGGACCGGACGCGAGCGGGACACGGCGACACTCTCCGGCGGCGAGACGTTCTTCGCGTCGCTCGCCCTGGCGCTCGGTCTCGCCGATGTCGTCACCGATGAAGCGGGCGGGGTCCGGCTGGACACGCTCTTCATCGACGAGGGGTTCGGCAGCCTGGACGACCAGACCCTGGACGAGGTGCTCGACGTGCTGGACTCGTTGCGCGAGCGGGACCGCAGCGTCGGCATCGTCAGCCACGTCGCCGATCTGCGCCGCCGGATTCCCGCCCAGCTCGAAGTGGTCAAGGAACGGCACGGATCCGCGGTGCGCCACCGCGTCGGCGACGGGGTCAGCGGCTGATGGCCCGCCGGGGCAGGGGCGAGGAGTAGACGACGCTGGTGGTGACGGAGCCGAGCGTGCCGATCTTTCCCGAGACCGCTTCCAGGTGGCTCATCGAGCGCGCGGTGACCTTCAGTACGAAACAGTCGTCGCCGGTGACATGGTGGGCTTCCACGATCTCGGGCGTGGTGTCGAGGAGATCGTGGAACGGCTTGTAGTTGCCGTTCGGATAGCGGAGCCGCACGAGGGCGAGAATCGGCAGCCCGAGCCGTTCCGGGTCCACCACGGCGGCGTAGCCACTGATGACGCCCGCATCCTCCAGGCGGCGCACCCGCTCCGTCACCGCGCTCGGCGACATGGCGACGGCGCGTGCCAGTTCGGCGAAGGTGGCTCGCCCCTCGCGTTGCAGGACGTCGAGGATGCGCCAGTCGGTGGCGTCCGGGGAATAGTCGGTCACACCCTCAGAGAACAGGGAATTCCCCGGAGGATCAAGCGGTGTGCCGAGGATCATGCCTTCCGGCACCGGGGCGCCGGCCGTAGATTTTCGGTCATGACTTCGCAGCTCACCGCATCCGCCGGCAACCCCGTCCTGCGTGTTCCGCCGGCCTCCCCGGCCGCGGCCGCCGCCTACTTCGGTGCCTCGCTCGCCTTTCACGCCGATGTCTCCGACGTCGCTGCCGCGCTCGCCGCCGGTGGTGACCCCGGCTTCGTGGTCCTCGACTCCCGGTCCACCGCCGCCTGGGACCAGGGGCACGTCCCCGGCGCCGTGCACCTGCCCACGGCCCTCATTGCCGAGCAGGCCCGGGACCTCCTGGACCCGGCCGTGCCGGTGGTCACGTACTGCTGGGGCCCCGGCTGCAACGGCGGCACCCGCGCCGCGCTGGCTCTCGCCGAACTGGGCTATCAGGTCAAGGAGATGCTCGGCGGGTTCGAGTACTGGGCGCGCGAGGGCTTCGAGTTCGAGACCTGGGAGGGGCGCGAGCGGCAGACCGCCGACCCGCTCACCGCGCCGGTCGACTCCGATGCATGCGGCTGCTGAACGGCGCGAGCCCAGGTATCGGTACGGTCCCGAGTCCGCTCCACCGGGGCGAGCGCCCCGCGGTCGGGTCGCCGGACACTCACCGGAGAGAGCGGATGCGGGTGGCCGCCGTCGGCCGGGCCCATGGCGCAGGGCCGGGGCCGGCCGACGGCGGCCGAGTGCCGTCCGGGGTCAGAGCTTCGACAGCTCGTCGACCAGATCGTCCAGGCCCAGCGATCCCTGCGAGAGGGCGGCCATGTGCCAGGCCTTGGCGTCGAACGCGTCGCCGTGCGCCTTGCGGGCGTTCTCCCGGCCGAGCAGCCAGGCGCGCTCGCCCAGCTTGTAGCCGATGGCCTGGCCCGGCATGGACAGATAGCGGGTCAGCTCGCTCTCCACGAACTCCGCCGGCCGGCCACTGTGGTTGCCGAAGAACTCCTGGGCCAGTTCGGGTGTCCACCGCTCGCCGGGGTGGAAGGGGGAGCCCGCGGGGATCTCCATCTCCGCGTGCATGCCGATGTCCACGATCACCCGGCAGGCGCGCATCATCTGCGCGTCCAGATAGCCGAGGCGGCGCTCGGCGTCGGGCAGGAAGCCGAGCTCGTCCATCAGCCGTTCCGCGTACAGCGCCCAGCCCTCGGCGTTCGCGCTGACCATGCCGATCGACGCCTGGTAGCGGGAGAGACTCTCGGCGACGTGCGTCCACTGCGCGATCTGCAGGTGGTGGCCGGGCACACCCTCGTGGTACCAGGTGGAGACCAGGTCGTACACCGGGAACCGGGTCTCGCCCATGGTGGGCAGCCAGGTGCGGCCGGGACGAGAGAAGTCCTCGGACGGACCCGTGTAGTACGGAGCCGCTGCGCCGCCGGGCGGTGCGATCCGGGACTCCACCTTCCGTACCCGCTCGGCGAGTTCGAAGTGCGTACCGTCGAGCGCCTCGATCGCCTCGTCCATCAGCCCCTGCAGCCAGGTCTGGACCTCGTCGACACCCTCGATGTGCTGTCCGTGCACATCGAGATGGGCCAGCGCCTCCCAGGGGCCGGCGCCCGGCAGCACCTTCTCGGCCTCGGCCTTCATCTCGCCGAGCAGCCGATGGTATTCGGACCAGCCGTACGCGTACGCCTCGTCGAGATCAAGATCGGTGCCGTTGAAATAGCGCGACCAGCGGGCGTACCGCTCACGGCCGACCGTGTCGGGCTGGCCCTCGACGGCGGGGGCGTACACGTCGCGCATCCAGTCGCGCAGCGCCACCATGGACTCCGTGGCCTGCCGAGCGGCGTCGTCCAGGTCGGCGCGCAGCGCGTCCGGGCCGGGAGCGACGAAGCTTTCGAAGAACCCCGTCCCCTCGTCCCCGACCCACTCGGACAGCTGGTCGATGAAGGTGGCTGTGGCTCGCGGACCGCCGTAGAGCTTGCGGTCCAGGCCGAGTGCGAGCGAGGCGCGGTATCCCTCAAGGGCCGAGGGGACCGCCTGCAGCCGCTCCACGACGGCCGCCCAGTCGTCGTCGGTCTCGGTCGGCGTCACCGTCAGCACCTCACGGACGGCGTGCGCCGGCGAGTGCAGATTGGAGACGGTGCGCAGGCTCTCGTCGGCCTCGTGGACGGCGAGTTCCGCAGTCAGGCGCTCGCGCAGCAGGCGGCCGCAGCGGCGCTCGGCGTCCGTGTCCGCCCCCGGCAGCTGCTCGGCTGCGTCGAGCTTCACGAGAGTGGTGCGGGCGAGCTCGGCAAGGGCTTCCTGGCCGGCAGGGGAGAAATCGGGGAGGCGGCGCGAGCTTTCCGTGACACCGAGATAAGTGCCCGCGATCGGGTCGAGTTCGATGAATGCATCGACATAGGCGTCGGCGACCTGGCGGGGCAGCGCGTTGTGTGAAGTGTCTGACATGCGGACATCCTCATACGGCGAGGGGTGCCGCGTCACTAAGGGCTGTCCCGTAATCCCTGGTGGATCAGCGCGCGGCGTCAGATGTGGTGCATCGCAAGGCGGAGGAGCGTCCTCATACTGGACGTATTCGGGCGTTCCGACAACGCAGCGAGGTGCCACAGCTGTCGTCGTGCGCCCGCCAGGGATTACGGGACAGCCCTTAGCGTGAGGGTCTCGACCTCCTGTCGCACAGGTGACAACCCGCTGACCGGACCCGTTCCTTCGGTCTTCATGGCCGGACTCGGCCGGCCCCGGTGGCCGGTCCTCACCGTCCCGCCACGGTGGCCGCGCTCGATCGCTGCCTCGGTGGCCGGCCCGGTCAGTCGGCCACTGCGGCCCGTCCGGGCGTCGCGGACGACGGTGGCAGCAGTGGCCCGCACTCCCACTGCTGGAATATCAGCCGGGTCTCCACCCGTGCCACCTCACGCCGTGACGTGAATTCGTCCAGCACCAGCCGCTGCAGATCCGCGGTGTCCGCGACGGCCACATGGACCAGGTAGTCGTCGGGGCCGGTCAGATGGAAGAGCGCACGGGACTCCGGCAATCCCCTGATCCGCTCGACGAACGGGCCGATGAGCTCCCTGCGGTGCGGGCGGACCTGCACCAGGAGCAGCGCCTCCAGGCCACGGCCGAGCCGGGCCGGGTCGAGCCGCAGCTGGTGGCCGAGAATTACTCCCGAGCGACGCAGTCTGGTCACCCGGTCCAGGCAGGTCGACGGTGCGACGCCGACTTCGGCGGCCAGCTCGCGGTAGGTAGTCCGGGCATCGTTCTGCAGCAACCGCAGAATGTGCAGGTCCACCGGGTCCAGAACGACAGAATCGGCCATGGGCCGAACGTAGCACGGCGTCTTACCGCCAGGACCCGGTGAGTGTTCAGAGTGGTGTCATGGACACTGAAGCCTCGATGCAGCCCCTGACGACATTCCGGTCCAGGGCCCTGGCCACCGAAGCCGTGCACGCCGGACGCGACGACCTGGCCGCACTCGGCCTGCACGCCCCGCCGATCGACCTGTCCACCACCTATCCCTCGTACGACTCCCGGGGAGAGGCGGAACGGATCGACGCCTTCGCCACCACGGGTGCCAGGCTCGACGGGCCGCCCGTCTACGCCCGGCTCGACAACCCGACCACGGCCCGCTTCGAGACGGCACTTGCCCGGCTCGAAGGGACCGGCAGCGCCGTGTCGTTCGCCAGCGGCATGGCGGCGCTCACCGCCGTCCTGCTGGCCCGCGCGAGCATGGGGCTGCGTCATGTGGTGGCCGTTCGCCCGCTCTACGGCTGCAGCGACCACCTCCTCGGCGCCGGGCTGCTGGGCACCGAAGTCACCTGGACCGACCCGGCGGGCGTCGCGGAGGCCATCCGTCCTGACACCGGTCTGGTGATGGTCGAGTCGCCGGCCAACCCGACCCTCGCCGAGGTCGACATCCGGGCGCTCGCGCACTCCTGCGGCTCGGTGCCCCTGCTCGTCGACAACACCTTCGCCACCCCCGTCCTTCAGCGCCCGGTCGAGCAGGGGGCCGCGATCGTCCTGCACAGCGCCACCAAGTACCTGGGCGGGCACGGCGACGTCATGGGCGGAGTCGTCGCCTGCGACGAGGAGTTCGCGGCCCGGCTGCGCCAGGTGCGCTTCGCCACCGGCGGGGTACTGCATCCGATGGCCGGATATCTGCTGCTGCGGGGACTCTCCACACTGCCGGTGCGGGTACGGGCCGCTTCCGCGACCGCAGCCGACCTGTCCCGCCGGCTGTCCGCCGACCCCCGCATCGCCCGGGTCCACTACCCGAAGGTGGGTGGGGCGATGGTCTCCTTCGAGGTGTACGGGGATCCGCACCGGGTGATCTCCGCGGTACGGCTCATCACGCCCGCGGTCAGCCTCGGCAGCGTCGACACCCTGATCCAGCACCCGGCCTCCATCAGCCACCGCATCGTGGCTGAGGGAGACCGGCGGGCCGCGGGTGTCGGGGACCGGCTGCTGCGCATGTCGGTCGGCCTGGAAGATGTCGAGGACCTCTGGGCCGACCTGTGTCAGGCGCTCAGTGCCCCGCCTGCTCGTACGGCGGCAGGGACCGTACCGGAGTCGCTTCCAGCCGGGCTGTGATGACGAGCGTGCCCTCCTCGATCTGGTAGTCGAGAGGCAGCGCGAGGGCTCGCATGGCGGCAACCATGCCCGTGTTGGACGCCTGGGTGACGGCGTACACACTCTCGCAGCCGGCCTCGATGGCGAGCGTCACCAGGCGGCCGAGCAGCTCCGAGCCGATGCCGCGGCGCTGCCAGTCGTCCTCGACGAGGAGGGCGACCTCCGTCTCGTCACCGTCCCAGAGCAGGTGGCCGAGGGCGACGAGCCGGCCGGAGGTCGTCTGCACGGCCAGGGTGCGGCCGAACCGGGGGCTCAGCAGGTGTTCCAGATAGCGGTCGGCGTCACGGACAGGACCGTGGTAGCGCAGCCGCAGCGTCCGTTCGGAGCAGCGGTCGTGCATGGCCCTGGCGGCGGCCAGATCGCTCTGGTCCGCGCGGCGCACGGTGATCTCGTTGCCCTCGGGGAGCGTGAGCACGTGCTCGCTGCGCGGGACACGGGGGCCGAGCCGGGCGTCGAGCTCGACCAGGGCGCGGGCCCGGGCGAACTCGGTCGGTGTGAACGGAAGATAGGGCCGCTCGACGGTGATTGCGCCGCCGGACGGGTCGCGCAGCCGCATCACGGTCTCCTCCAGCACCCCTTCGACCGGCGCGGTCTCGCCGGTCGCGCGGCCGGTGATCGACACTGCCGGGAGCGAGTGGATGGTGCAGCGCCCGAGCAACTGCCGCAGCGCGAGGGGGAGTTCGGCCGCATCGAGAGCGGTGCGGGTGGCGAGGCCCAGCATGCGTGTCGGAGCGTCCACCAGATCGTGCGCGTCGGCACGCTCGATCCAGGTGGAGTTGCCGCCCGCGGCGGAGATCTCCCGGCTCAACTGCTGGGCCTGGAGCGCGGCGGGGGCGCGCAGCAGGAACTCGTCGACCGTGCCCTCGGCCAGCGGGTGCGTCTGCAGCGTCAGGATGTCGACCCGGTGCCGGGCGAGCGCGATGCAGAGCGAGGCCAGACTGCCGGGGGTGTCCCGGACGGTGGTACGCATCCGCCACAGCACCGTGTCCTCGTGGGACAGTGCGCGGCCTGGGGCAGTGGGCGTGGCCACGGGCGCAGTGTCGGCGGTCGTGGTGCCGGTCCCCTGCGCGGCCGCGCGGACGTCGACGGAGCGGGACGCGTCCGCACTGCCGGGGCCGGCGGCCGGCGGCGGTGCGTGACTGTGCCGTCGTGCCCACCACGTGTGGAACGCGGCCGTCGCAGCCAGTGCCACGGCCGAGGCGATCAGCAGGTACGGCCCGTCCGGCTGGTGTCCGATGAGGTTGGCGATCGCGTCGGCCACCGCGACCGCGGTGAACAGTGCGGCCAGTTCGATCAGGTCGTGCCGCCAGTGGTGGGGGCGGCGTGAGCTCTTCGCGGATGTCACGTCAGTCATGGCTTCACTGTGACGGAGTGGTGTTGCCTGGTCACGAACGCCTTGTGACTGATGGGTTAAGTGTGGATCTGGTCCTCTATCACCGCTTTTTGGCTGGTTGATGTCTTGAGTCATGGCGATGGCGGCGGTGCGTGTGCGGGTTGCGGCAGCCGGTGAACGGTTCGCCGCGGGTGCGCGCGGTGGGGCGGGCCGACCGGAGGCCCGCCCCGCGTCACATCGGGACGCGTCCGGTTACGGCACGATGTCCACGGCTGCCGAGCCCGCACCCTGCTCCCGGGCGGCCTGCAGCCGCACGGCCTGGCGCACCAGCTGCGACGATCCGCCGCGCGCGGCCACTGCGGAGAGCCCGGCCATCGGTCCGGCCCCGACCGCACCGCAGCGCTCCGTGCAGTCGGCGGCCACGGACAGCAGGTCGCTCAGCCCGCGCGGAGCCTTCTCGTACGCCAGCAGCGGGGGCAGGACGGCGGACAGGACGGAGAGCACCGTTGCGCAGGCGCCGGTGGCGGCGGCCGTACGGGCGGACTCCGCTGGTAGTAGCGCGCCGACGCCACGTCCGCAACGGCCAGCAGACCGCGGGCGGCGATCCGCGGCGAGGCGAGAAAGCCGTCGAAGAACCGAGGATGGGGCTCGGCGCCGTGCGGAGTGAGACCGCCGGCGGTCTCCAGGCCGAGCAACTGCCCGACCTGGGAGGACTCCAGGGCGGAAGGGCGGGAGTAGGCCAGGGCCTGTACGGAACGGGTCATGCAAAAACCGTAGGACCCACCACTGACAACCGGCCCCGGACGGCCGCCCGCGCCCCCCGCCCATGGAGGTCAGCAGGGCAGGTTCACTGTCCCACGCGTCCCGGCTGCAACACCTTGCTGAACAGCACGGAGCCGCCCTGGGCCCGCAGCCGTACCGTCAACTCGCCGCTGTCACCGTCGATGTCGACCTCGCCGAAGAACTGCGGCGACTCCATCGGCGACACATTCGCCCGGTCGGGCGCGCGCACGAAGACCTGGTCGGGACCGAACGTGCCGTCCAGCGCAGTGGCGGGGAAGCCACCCGCGGCCAGCGGCCCCGACACGAACTCCCAGAACGGTGCGAAGTCCTTGAACGCCGCGCGCTCGGGGGCGTAATGCTGCGCCGAGGTGTAGTGCACATCGGCCGTCAGCCAGAGTGTGCCGGTGATCCGGCGGTGCTTGACGAACCGCAGCAGCTCCGCGATCTGCAGCTCACGGCCGAGCGGGGCGCCGGGATCGCCCTGGGCCACGGCCTCGAAGTCCGTCGCCCCGTCCGTGACGACCAGCCCCAGCGGCATGTCCGCGGCGATCACCTTCCACACCGCGCGGGACCGCGACAGTTCGCGCTTGAGCCACTCGAGCTGCTCGGCGCCGAGGATGCCTGTGGTGTCGTCGGGCTGCCGGCCGGGGGAGTTGGCATTGCGGAACGACCGCATGTCGAGGACGAACACGTCGAGCAGCGGGCCGTGCCGCACCACCCGGTGCACCCGGCCGTCACCGGACGACGTGTGCAGCGTGGACACCGGGAAGTACTCGCGGAACGCCTGCATCGAACGCGAGGCCAGGACGTCCACGTTCTTCTCGGTGTACCGGACGTCGTCCAGGATCTGGCCCGGATACCAGTTGTTGCGGACCTCGTGGTCGTCCCACTGGATGATCGAGGGCACCTGTGCGTTGAACTTCCTCAGGTTGTCGTCCAGGAGGTTGTAGCGGAAGTTCCCGCGGTACTCCGCGAGCGTCTCGGCGACCTTCGCCTTCTCCTCGGTGGTGATGTTGCGCCAGACCCGGCCGTCGGGCAGCGTCACGCTCGGCTCGATCACCCCGTCCGCGTAGATGTTGTCGCCACTGCAGAGAAAGAAGTCCGGGTCGAGACGGCGCATCTCGTCGTACACCTGGTAGCCACCGATGTCCGGGTTGATGCCCCAGCCCTGTCCCGCGATGTCGCCGGACCACAGGAAGCGGACCCCGTCCCGGCGGCGGGCGGGCGCGGTACGGAACGTCCCGTACACCGGCTCACCGGTCCGGCGCGGATCGTCCGGGGACGCGAGCGTCACCCGGTAGTGCACCTGTTCTCCCGCGGGCAGCCCGTACAGCGCCGTCGTGCCGGTGAAGTCGGTACCGGGACCGAGCAGAGGCCCGTGCCAGGTGTGGGACCGCCGGAACGACTCGGTGGCCGACGTCTCCACGATCATCCGTGCCGGACGGTCGGAACGCACCCAGACCAGGGCGGACGATGCGGTGACGTCACCGACCTGAACGCCCCAGGCCGCGCGCGGCCGTCCGGACAGAGCGAAGGCCGGGGCCGCCCCCGCAGCCACGGGGAGGGCGAGCGCGGCCGAAGCGGCCAGGGAACCGCGCAGCACAGCGCGGCGGTCCGGCGCAGAAATGCGTGGACGGTACGACATGAAGGTGCCTCCGGGGCAGCGGGACAGAGGTATGGGTGGCCGGTCGACCTGCCCCACCTTTGTGCCCGTCGGCGGCGAGCACACCAACCTCAGGTGAACAGCGGGCCGCACCCGTTTCCATGTCCCGTTCGCGAGCCTCCCGTTGGGCGCCCCGTGGCGCGACACGCCGGTGGGTGCGCCGGTCCGGGGGCTGCCGTCCGTTCAGCGACCGGTGTCGAGGATGACGCGTGCCACGAGTGCCGGATCGTCGTTCATCGGCACGTGTCCGCAGCCGGGCAGCCGCACCAGCCGGGCGCCGGGGATGGTGTGCTTGGCCCTGATCCCCTGCCGGCGCAGCAGCAGACGGTCGCGGCTGCCCCAGGCGACGGTCACCGGCAGCCCCGGCACATCGCCGGTGAACGCGACACTCCGTCCGACGTCGAGCGTCTCGTGGAATCCGGTCGCCTCGCGCAGGGCGAGGGTCTCCGCGACGACGGCCTCCGGCGAACGGCGGCCGGGCCGCGCGTAGATGGTGCTCGTCAGGGCCGCCCGCCCGGCCGCACTGCGCGAGAGCCGTTCGATCAACGGCAACGGCATTGCCCGTGCGCCCTGCCGCATCGCCCGCAGCGTTGCGAATGCGTAGCGCCGCTCGCCCTCCGTCCAGAACCCGGCAGGCGACAGCGCCGTCACCGACCTCACGAGCTTCGCACGGCCCAGCTCCAGGGCCAGCAGCCCGCCGAGCGAGTTCCCCGCGACATGCGGTCGGTCCACGTCGAGCGCCTCACAGAACGCACCGAGCACCGGGACCACGCTCCCGAGGTCGTACGGAACACCGTCCGGGAGAGCCGGGGAGACGCCGAAGCCGGGCAGATCCACGGCTATGACGTCCCGCTCCAGTGTCAGTACCGGCAGCACCGGATCCCATGCCTGATGGTGGTGTCCGATGCCGTGGAGCAGCAACAACGGCTCTCCGGAACCGGTCCGCCGGTACGCCACGGACACGGTCCGCGGTCCTCGGGGCGAGTCGGCGGTGAACGAGACCGTGGTGGCCATGAGGCTGCTCCCGGGGTGGGTCGCGTGTGGAAGTGAAGGTGTTCGAGCGCGCCGCCCAGCAAAGTGCCGGGCCGCAAAGGACTCTTCTCGAAAGGATTTAGACGTTCCGTCAACAACAATTACCGCTCAGTAGACCGCAGTTCAAGGGGGCCCGTGATTCTCCCTGGACACGGCACGGTGTGTCGGCTGGGATGGAACCGTGACAGCCGACATCGTGACCGACCTTTTCGAAGAACACCGCCCCGTCCTCACCGGGGTCGCCTACCGCATGCTCGGCCGCATCGCCGACGCCGAGGACGTGGTGCAGGAGGCATGGCTGCGCTGGTCGTCCGTGCCGCGCGAGGACGTACGCGAGCCGAGGGCGTTTCTCGTACGGATCACCACCCGCCTGGCCATCGACCGACTGCGACAGGTGCAGACGCGCCGTGAGGCGTACGTCGGGCCATGGCTGCCCGAACCGCTGGTCACCGACTTCGGGCCCGCGGTTCCCGACACCGCCGAACGGGCCGTGCTCGCGGACTCCGTGTCGGTCGCCGTGCTGGTCGTCCTCGAATCGCTCTCCCCGCTGGAGCGCGCCGTCTTCGTCCTGCGCGAGGCCTTCGGCTTTCCCTTCGCGGAGATCGCCGCGACCCTCGACCGGACCGAGGCGGCCGTGCGTCAGATCGCCGGGCGCGCCCGGCGGCACGTGGAGGAGCGCAAGCCCCGTTACGACGTCGACCCGGCCCAGCGCCGTGACCTCACGCAGCGGTTCCTCGCTGCCGCGGCGGGGGGCGACATCGAGGAACTGATGACACTGCTCGCCCCCGATGTGCGACTGGTCGGCGACAGCGGGGGAAAGACGAAGGCGCCGCTGCGGATAATCGAGAGCCGGGACAAGGTGGGCCGCTTCCTTGCCGCTGTCGCCCACGGCCAGTCCACGGACATGGACTTCCGGTTCATGGAGCTCAACGGCGGTCCGGCCGTACTGGTGCTTTCGGACGGCAAACCCGATTCCGTCTTCCAGGTCGACATCAGGGACGGCATCATCCAATGCGTGTATATCGTCCGTAACCCCGACAAGCTCGTCGGTCTGGCCGCCGAATAGTCACCGGACCTGCAACCCGCCCCGGCCGAAGCCCCACGGATCCGCCACCCGGACGTGGGGCTTCGTGCTGCGCGGGCCGCACGGCACCACGAACTTCCCGTGAACGCTCAGCGGCAGAGCCCTGCTTCGCTGCGTGACGGAACGAGGATTGGTCTTGACCAAGGGGGTGCACCGTCCTATGGTCTCAACGTTAAGACAGGAACCTTTAATAAAGAACGTCGCGGAAGTAAGACGCCGGGTGATTGCGGAGGACAGGGTGGGGACCACGCAGCTGGAATCGGTACAGGAGCCGAAGTACTGGCACCTCAAGACCGTGCTCAGTGAGGCACTCGACTCGGACTTTGCGGTAGGAGAGATCCTGCCCAACGAGCGTGAGCTCGCTGCCCGGTTCGGCGTCGCACGGGCCACGCTCCGGCAGGCTCTGGAGCAGCTCGAGCTCGAGGGCAGGCTGCAGCGCCGCCGCGGCGTCGGGACCACCGTCGCCCCGCCGCGCCTGGGTGTGGCCGTCTCGACCGCACAGCACGACTGGACCGGCGGCGGCGCCGGCGAGGCCTGGCAGGCCGTCGACTGCACGACCGCGGTGGCACCCGCACCGGTGCTGGCCATGCTCGACGTGGAGAGCGACGAGCCCGTGCACGTCGTGCGCCGGATCCGGGTCACACAGGGGCAGCCGGTCGCGGCGGAGCTGCTGTACGTGCCGTCGTCGTCCGTTCCCGAACTGTCCGCGATCGAGAGCCCGTCGGGGCCCGCGCGCGCCCGAAGCGTCGTGCGTGAACTGCACCGCCTCGGCCTCGACGGCCAGGACCGGTCGGTCGAGCTCGGTTCGGCACGTGCCGACGACGCCAAGGAACTCGACCGGCTCCCCGGCGCACCCGTGCTCGTTGTCACCACCCGCTACCTGGCGGCGGGAGGCACGGCTGCCGTCTCCGTCGCCACCTACCGGGCCGACACCTGCCGGCTCACCTTCGGCGACTCGGGCGACCTGGAGATCAGCCACTCCGGCCCGGAGCGCCAGGCGTCCTGAGGCCGGCCACGCCGGTGGCCCCCTGAACGCACGGCCCGCCGCACTCAGCGGCGGGCCGTCACCGTTCCCTCCACCGCGAACAGCTGCTCCTCGACGTGATCGAGTGCCAGCCGCAGCGCACCGGTGGCCACGGCCGCCTCGCCGAGGAGCGACAGAGCCACCCGCGGCGGCCGCAGACAGTAACGGTTCAGTTCGCCACGGAGCGGATCCAGGACGCCGTCGAGCCCGGCTGCCCAGCCGCCGATCACCACCAGCTCCGGGTCGAGCGCCAGCACCAGCGCCGCCACGTCGTGCACCAGACGCTGGATGAACCGCTCGACCGCCGCCGTCGCCCGCGCATCGCCATGCCGGGCCTGCGCGAACACCGCGGCGACCGCCTGCTCGTCCAGTGGGTCCAGCGGTGTGTCCGTCGTCGACAGCAGCTTCTCCGGCGTGGCCTCGCGGCCCAGCAGATGCAGCGCACCGATCTCGCCCGCCGCACCACCGAAGCCGCGGTGCAGCCGGCCGCCGATCAGCGAACCGGCCCCCGGACTCAGCCCCGCCAGGACGAACACGATGTCGTCGGACTCGGTGGCTGCGCCCTTCCAATGCTCGGCCACGGCCGCGGCATTGGCATCGTTCTCCACGAGAACCGGACAGCGGAAGGAGCGCCGCAGACGCTCACCGAGTGCGAGACCGGTCCAGTCCGGCAACGCCGTGCCCAGCCGTACGGTCCCGTCGGCCTCCACGATGCCCGGACTGCCCACCCCGACTGCACGCAGACTGCTCCGGGCCACCCCGGAACGCCGCAGGAGATCGGCGACCACGGCCCTGACCCGGTCGAGCCGGTCGTCCGCGCCTGCCGTCTCCGACACCTCGCGCGAACCGGCGCCGATGATCCGGCCGTCCAGTCCCGACAGAAGTGCGGAGATGCGGTGGGCGCCGATCTCGATGCCGAGCAGATGTCCCGCCTCGGCACGGAACCGGAACCGGCGGGCCGGCCTGCCCTGACGCCGGGCCCCACCCTCGTCCGGTGCGGATTCGACGACCAGCCCGGCCTCGAAAAGCCCCTCGATCACGCCTTCGACCGTGGGCCGGGACAGACCGGTGATCCGGGTCAGGTCCGTGAGCGTGGGGGAGTGGGCGCCCCGGAGGGCATGAAGTACCACCGCGGAATTGATCCGCCGCAACAGCGACGGGTCCCCACCGGTCAGCCGGCCCACGGTGTTCCCTTCCAGTTCGTGCGCATGTCAGGCGGATGCTACTCGCTGCCCGGGGGCAGAGCGACTGGGGGCCTCAGGACGATTCCGGCGGGGCCGACGTCAGCTCGGGGCCACAAACCCGGACTCGTAGGCGGCAATCACCGCCTGGGTCCGGTCCCTGGCCCCCAACTTGGCCAGCACCGCACTGACATGGGTCTTCACCGTCTCGACGCCCACCATCAGTTTGGCGGCGATCTCCGCATTCGACAGCCCCCGGGCCATCAGCCGGAGCACCGCGGCCTCGCGGTCGGTGAGCGATGCCCGCTCCATGGCGGCCTTGGCCTTGCTCGTCCCGTACTCGGCGGCGAGCTGCCGCACCGCGGCCGGGAACAGCAGCGACTCGCCCTCGGCGACCAGACGTACCGCATGCACGATCTCCGCGGGCCTGGCGCGCTTGAGCAGAAAGCCGTCCGCCCCGGCGCGCAGCGCCTCATACACGTACTCGTCGTTTTCGAACGTCGTCACCACCAGGATCTTCGGCGGATCAGGCACCGTGCGAAGCACCACCCGGGTCGCCTCGATGCCGTCCATCAGCGGCATCCGCACATCCATCGCCACCACATCCGGGCGCAGTGTGCGCAGGAGCGGGATCACCGCGGCGCCGTCCGCCGCCTCGCCCACCACCTCGATATCGGGCTGAGCCTCAAGTACCGCGCGCAGGCCCGCGCGTACGAGCGGTTCGTCGTCGACCAGGAGAACGGTAACCGGCATCCGGCCAGCCTAAGCGGTGTCCAGCGGAAGGCTCGCGTGCACCCGCCACTCACCGTCGTACGGACCCGTCTTGGCCTTGCCGCCCAGGAGCGCCGCCCGCTCACGTATGCCCCGCAGCCCGCTGCCGCCCCCCGGAGTACCGATCGCCCGGGTGAGGGGATTGGTCACTTCGAGCTCCAGCCACCGGTCCGTGACCGTGATCCTCACTCGCACGGGGACGGCCCCGGAGTGACGCAGCACATTGGTGAGGGACTCCTGCAGGATCCGGTAACCCTCGCGCGACACGGGGCCGGGCACCATCTCCACCGGACCGGTCACTTCGGAATCGACCTTCGCCCCCGATCCGCGGGCCGACTCGAGCAGCCGGTCCGCCTCGCCCAGCGTCGGCCGCTGACCCAACGGTGCCTCCGATTCGCGCAGCACCCGCAGCACCCGTTCCAGATCGTCCAGCGCGTCCCGGCCCGTCTCCTCGATGGCGGCCAGTGCCCGCTCGGTGAACTCCGGATCGTTCGCCGCCCGCGCCGCCCCGGCCTGCACGACCGCGACCGTCAGGGCATGCCCGATCGAGTCGTGGAGCTCGCGCGCAATGCGATTGCGCTCCAGAAGTTGCTCGGTGCGTTCCTCCAGCGCGGTCATCCGCTCCACCCGTGACCGGCCGAGCAGCCACCGTGCGGCGGCTGTGATTCCCTCACCGCACACCACGATGACCGCCACCAGAACCAGGAGGGGCAGTGGCGCCAGCAGGGCGTACCACCTGTGCGGCTCCACCCAGCGGAACAGCCATTCGTCGCTCGGCCCGGTGTCCGACGCGGTGAGCAGAAGGTCGACCGTCGTGGCGGGAAGCCAGACCGTCGCGAACGTCGCCACGACGGAGAACAGCAGCCGCACTTCCAGCCAGAACACGGTCCGCCAGCGGCCGGCCCATGTCGCCGCGGGAGCAGCCGAGATCGAGGCGTCCGGACTGCCCCGCTCCTCGGGGGTGAGCAACAGCTGGGCCTGAAGGCCCTCGGCGAGCCGCATGGCGGGCAGCAGACCCACAGGCACCGCAAGAATCATCGGCACCCATGGCGTATCCATGGAAATGAACAGCCACACGCTGACGATCGCGCTCGGGATGAGCAGATGGAGCCAGCGGGTGTAGGTGACAGGGGCGGTCAGCGGACCGAGGAAGCGGCGCATGCTGCCATCGTGTCAGTGCCCCCGAGTGCGGCGGCTCCCCCGAGCGAGGGAGATGATCCCCTCCGGTGGGGGAGGTCAGGAGCCGGGAGCAGCGGCCAGGCTGAGGACATGACCAGCATCGACGTGCATCAACTCACCAAGGAATACGGCACCACCCGCGCCGTGGACCGCCTCACGTTCAGCGTGCGACCCGGTCGCGTCACCGGCTTCCTCGGCCCCAACGGCGCAGGCAAGTCCACCACCATGAGACTTGTTCTCGGTCTGGACCGGCCGACGGGCGGCACGGCCACGATCGGCGGCCGTGCCTACGCCACGCTCGACGATCCGCTGCGCCGGGTGGGTGCGCTGCTCGATGCCCAGGCCGCCCACGGCTCGCGGACCGCGCGAAACCATCTGCTGGCTCTCGCCACCAGTAACGGCATAGCTCCCACCAGGGTCGAAGAGGTACTGGAGGAGGCGGGACTCGGCCGGGTCGGCAGCCACCGGATCAGAACGTTCTCGCTCGGCATGCGGCAGCGCCTCGGCATGGCGGCCGCCCTGCTCGGCGACCCGGAAGTCGTGGTGCTGGACGAGCCGTCGAACGGGCTGGACCCGGAAGGCATCGTCTGGATCCGCGGACTGATGAAGAGGCTGGCCCGTGAGGGCCGCACGGTTCTGGTGTCCAGTCACCTGATGAACGAGACGTCGTCGTTCGCCGACCATCTGGTGGTCCTCGGCCGGGGCAGACTCCTCGCAGATCTGCCGATGCAGGAGTTCCTCGACTCCCGCAGCCGGCCGCGTGTGCGCCTGCGCACGACCGAGTCCGGCCGGCTCCGTGATGCGCTGACCCGCAAGGGATTCGAGTTGTCGCAGGGCGACGACGGGCGTTGGACCGTCGAAGGGGCCAAGGCGGAGGAGATCGGTCCCCTGGCAGCCCGCGAAGGCATCCCCATCCTTGAACTCACCGACGAGCAGGTCACGTTGGAGCAGGCCTACCTCGACCTCACGGCCGATGCGACGCAATTCGCGTCCGCAGCCGCCTCACCCACGAACCGTCAGGAGGTCTGACCATGTCGACCGCCGCAGTGCTCCGTTCCGAGTGGATCAAGATCAGATCGGTGCGGTCCGTCGCCGGCTCGCTGATGGCGGTCTTCCTGGCGACACTCGCCGTCACCGTGCTCGCCTTCGCCACCGTCGGCCAGGCCGAGGCCGACGATCCCGGTGCCGATCTCGTCTTCGGTGCCTTCTACGCACTGAACTTCGGCCAGATCGCAGCCATCAGCTTCGGTGCGACCGCGCTCTCCTCCGAGTACCTGAACGGTGCGCTGAGGATCTCGCTGGCCGCGGTGCCACGCCGCGATCTCTTCTACGCAGCCAAAATGACCGTCGTCGGGACACTCGCCCTGGCTGTCGGGCTCGTGACCAGCTTTGCGGCGTTCCTGGTGGGCCAGATGTTCATGGGGGAGTACGCGATCGGGCTGGACGAACCAGGAGCACTCCGGGCTGCCCTCGGCGGCGGCATGTACCTGGCCCTGATGGCCCTGCTCGCCGCAGGCCTGACCGCTCTGCTGCGCAGTGCGGTCGCCGTGCTCAGCCTGCTCATCCCGTTCATCCTGATCGTCTCCTTCGTGGTGGGGGACATCGCGGGCGGCGTCGCGCAGTATCTGCCCGACCGGGCAGGACAGTTGGTGCTGCACCAGAATCCGGACGGCGGCCTGGGGCCGTGGACGGGGCTCGCGGTCACCGCTGCCTGGGCGGGCGCGGCTCTGCTGGCCGGCTGGTGGGCGATGCGGCGCAGGGACGCCTGAGGGCCGGACCGCCGATTCCCGAGGTCCTGATCTGCCTGCTGCCGCAGTCCCGGTGGGCCGTCGAGAACGCAGATACGCCACAGCCGAAGGCGGCTGAAAACCCCTCAGGGCTCGGACCAGGGCCCCGCTTGTCAGTGGCGGACGGTTTACTGACGGCATGACCAGCGCACACCACCTCCGCCTCATCGACGGGATGCGCACCCGGGACTTCCCCACGGAACGCATCTGGTCGGGCTCGGGAGTCAGCGGGCCCGGATACCACACGGTGTCCCTGCACGGGGATGCCGGGCAAGGGGACGACGAGGCGGCGCGGCTGGATCACCGGGCTCAGTGTCTGGCGGAGCACGACGCCCTGTTGATGCTGCTCACGGGGCGCTGGGGCGAGCCGCAATGGATCAGTCCGTGGAGTGCGCAGCAGCGGATGATCGCCGGTGAGGAGATACCGGAGCCCTGGCGCGAGGCGGTTGTACGCTGCGAGGTCCTGCAGTTGTGGCGCATCGAGGACCGGTGGATCGCGATGGGGCTCTGCACGGAGGAGGAGGGACCGGGGTGCGAGCTGTGCGTCCTGGTGACGGATGTCGATCCGCCATAACGCGGCGTCTGCGGCCCACTCCGGTCCGAACCTCAGCCCGGATGGCGGGGACCGTCCGCGTCGACGGCCGCGAGGAGGCGTCCGTACTCCTCGGCCATGGTCTGCACGGTCCAGTGGGCGTTCAGGCCGCTGGGGTTGGGCAGGGCCCAGACCCGGGCGCCGCCGATCGTCTGGTCCTGCGGGCCGATCTTGGCGCGCCGGTCGTCAAAGGCGGTCCGGTAGGCCGTGACGCCCACGACGGCGAGCCATCGGGGGCGCAGCTGCTCGACCTTCGCCGCCAGGATCAGTCCGCCCTCACGGAATTCTTCGGTGGTCAGTTCGTCGGCGCGCGCCGTGGCCCGGGCGACCACATTGGTGATGCCCAGGCCGTAGTCCAGCAGTTCACCCTGTTCCGACGGCTTCAACTGGCGGGGGGTGAAGCCCGACCTGTGGAGCACCGGCCAGAAGCGGTTGCCCGGCCGGGCGAAATGGTGCCCCGTGGCGCCGGTCATCAGACTCGGGTTGATTCCGCAGAACAACACACGCAGGCCGCCCGCGACCACATCGGGAACGGTGCGATCGCGGGCGGCCTGGAGCTCTTCGGGCGTCATCCGGTTGGGGTTCCGGCCGTCAGAGGATGGAGCCCGGCGTGTATCCGGCGGCCTCCGGGTGCTGCTTTGTGATCTCTTCGATCCGGGCGACGAGCGCGGCGACCTGGTCGCCCGCCGCACCCGTGAAGGAGAGCTTGTCGGCCATCAGGGCGTCGAGCTGGGCGCGGTCCAGCGGGATGCGGTCGTCGGCAGCCAGCTTGTCCAGCAGCTCGTTGCGCTCCGTGCCCTGTTCGCGCATGGCCAGGGCGGAAGCGACCGCGTTCTCCTTGATCGCCTCGTGCGCGAGCTCGCGGCCCACACCGGCGCGGACCGCACCCATCAGCACCTTCGTCGTGGCCAGGAACGGCAGGTACCGGTCCAGTTCACGGGCCACGACCGCCGGGAACGCCCCGAACTCGTCGAGCACCGTGAGGAAGGTCTCCAGCAGACCGTCGAACGCGAAGAAGGCGTCCGGCAGAGCCACCCGGCGGACCACGGAGCAGGACACGTCGCCCTCGTTCCACTGGTCGCCCGCCAGCTCGCCGGTCATGGAGGCGTAGCCGCGGAGGATCACCATCAGGCCGTTGACGCGCTCGCAGGAACGGGTGTTCATCTTGTGCGGCATCGCGGACGAACCGACCTGACCCGGCTTGAAGCCCTCGGTGACCAGCTCGTGCCCGGCCATCAGGCGGATCGTCTTCGCGACCGACGAAGGTGCGGCGGCCAGCTGCACCAACGCGGTCACCACGTCGTAGTCGAGCGAGCGGGGGTAGACCTGGCCGACCGAGGTGAACGCCTGTCCGAAACCGAGGTGGCCGGCGATGCGCTGTTCCAGCTCGGCGAGTTTCCCGGCGTCGCCGCCCAGCAGGTCGAGCATGTCCTGCGCCGTGCCGACGGGGCCCTTGATGCCGCGCAGCGGGTAGCGGCCCAGCAGGTCCTCGAGGCGCCCGTAGGCCACCAGCAGCTCGTCGGCGGCCGTGGCGAAGCGCTTGCCGAGGGTGGTCGCCTGGGCGGCGACGTTGTGGGAGCGACCGGCCATGACCAGCTCGCCGTACTCGCCCGCCAGCTTGCCGAGCCGGGCGAGGACGGCCACCGTACGGTCCCGCATCAGCTCCAGCGAGAGCCGGATCTGCAACTGCTCGACGTTCTCGGTGAGGTCCCGGGAGGTCATGCCCTTGTGGACCTGCTCGTGCCCGGCGAGAGCGTTGAACTCTTCGATCCGCGCCTTGACGTCGTGCCGGGTGACCTTCTCGCGCTCGGCGATGGAGACGAGGTCGACCTGGTCGAGGACACGCTCGTAATCGGCGAGGGCCGCGTCGGGCACCTCGATCCCGAGGTCCTTCTGAGCGCGCAGCACCGCCAGCCACAGCTGGCGCTCCAGCTTCACCTTCTGCTCGGGGGACCAGAGGACGGCCAGCTCCGTGGAGGCATAGCGGCCGGCCAGGACATTGGGGATGCGAGGCTTCGCAGACACAGCAGTCACGTGTCCAGATTCTACTGGCGGTTTCTGCAGGCCAGCGACGCGGCCCGGTTTGTGGCTTGCTACGAACGCGGCGTCCCGTGCGGGAGAGGCCGTCCGGCCGCGGTCCTCGTTCACCCCTGTCGCCGGTTTCGGCCACGCGGGGTCCGGCCCCTGCGCAGGCCGTAGACGGCCGTGCCGATCAGCGCCACCGCTGCGCCCGACAGCACCGACGGCACGGGAAGCGTGAGGGCGAGAACCAGGCAGCCGGCCAGACCGAGAACCGGAACCGCGCGTACGGGACGGCCCTCGGCCGGCGCGAGGGTGAGGGCGGCCGCGTTGGCGATGGCGTAGTACAGCAGTACGCCGAAGGAGGAGAACCCGATCGCGCCGCGGACATCACCGGTGGCAGCCACGAGGGCGGCGATCGCACCCACGGCGAGTTCGGCGCGGTGCGGGACGGCGAAACGGGGATGGACGGCGGCCAGGGAATGCGGCAGATGGCGGTCGCGGGCCATCGCCAGCGTCGTACGGGAGACGCCGAGCAGCAGGGCGAGCAGCGAACCGAGTGCGGCGACCGCCGCACCCACGCGGACGACCGGCACCAGTCCCGGGGCGCCCGCCGCGCGCACCGCGTCCGCCAGCGGGGCTGCGGCGTCGGCCAGCCGGGCCGGACCCAGGACCGACAGCACCGCGACGCCGACCGCCGCGTACACGATCAGCGTGATCCCCAGAGCCAGGGGGACGGCACGGGGGATCGTGCGGGCCGGGTCCCGGACCTCCTCGCCGAGGGTGGCGATCCGGGCGTAACCGGCGAAGGCGAAGAACAGCAGCCCCGCCGCCTGCAGCACCCCGCCCACCGTGGCGTCCGGACCCGGCGCGAGGCGGGACGCCTGGACGCCGCCGTCGGTCAGGCACACAGTGACGACGGCGGCGAGTACCGCGAGGACCACGGCCACGACTGCTCTGGTCAGCCACGCGGACTTCTGCACGCCCAGGCAGTTCACGGTGGTGAGCGCCACCACCGCGCCGACTGCCACAGCATGCGTCTGCCCGGGCCAGGCATAGGCGCCGACGGTCAGGGCCATGGCCGCGCAGGAGGCCGTCTTCCCGACGACGAAACTCCACCCGGCCAGGTAGCCCCAGAACGGACCCAGCCGTTCCCGCCCGTAGACATACGTCCCGCCGGACGCCGGATGGCGGGCCGCGAGCCGCGCCGACGACGTGGCGTTGCAGTACGCCACGACCGCGGCCACGGCCAGACCGATCAGAAGCCCCGACCCGGCCGCGCGGGCGGCGGGAGCGAGTGCGACGAAGACACCCGCACCGATCATCGAGCCCAGGCCGATGACGGTCGCGTCGAAGACCCCCAGACGGCGCCTCAGTCCAGCGGTGCCCCCCGCAGCACCAGCCAACGCAGCCACCCCTCACTCACCCCTTCCCGCACCTGCACCGTGTGCTCGGCGGCACCGTACAGCGCGAAGGTGACGCGACGGTGGACGACAACTGCCGCACGGCATGACCGGAGCCCCTCCGTGCCGCGACCGGGAGACGGGTGCCGCCGCCTCGAGACCTCACGCGGCGCGTCGTGATCGCGCCGGCCACCGCGTCCGATTCCCCACAGCCCCCTCGGCTCGCGCGAGTTGCAGGGATCCGGGGCGCAGCGAGGCTCCTCGCTGTGACATTTCTGTGCGCTGTCACGCAGAAGTACTTGAGAGGCTCGCGGGTCCTGGGGGACGGGCGCGGCGGGCGGTGTCTGGGCTGCGCGCGTCTGACGCAGCCGGTACGAAGAGGAAAGTGTGGCCAAGGGCGGGGAACAGCGCCGCGGGCAGGTGGACGATGCCGAGCTCGGCGCTGCGGTGGAGCGGGCCCAGCAGGGGGACGAGGAAGCCTTCGCAGTGGCGTACCGGCTGGTCCATCCCGGACTGCTCGGCTACGTAAGGGGGCTGGTCGGCGAGGACGGCGAGGACGTGGCCTCCGACGCCTGGCTGGAGATCTCCCGCGACCTGGGGCGGTTCCGTGGCGACGGGGCGGGATTCCGCGGCTGGACCGCCACGATCGCCCGGCACCGGGCACTGGACCATCTGCGCAGACAGAAGCGGCGGCCGCGTACCGCACTCCTGGAACAGGACGTTCTCGATCTGCCGGGCGGTCATGACACGGCCGCGGCCGCTCTGGAGGCCCTCTCCACCGAGCAGGCGCTCGCACTCATCAGGCAGTTGCCCCAGGAGCAGGCGGAGGCCGTGCTGCTGCGCGTCGTCGTCGGTCTGGACGGTCCCGCGGCGGCGCGAGTGCTCGGCAAGCGAGCAGGGGCCGTACGCACCTCCGCGTACCGCGGACTGAAGAGACTGGCGGAGCGCATGACTTCGGCCGGGACGGGCACTGTGACGTCTGCGACGCGCCGCACGCTGAGAGATGAGACATGAGAGACGAGACGCAGCGGACGACCGGCATGCCGGTGCCCCCCGAAGTGGCCGCCCTGCTCACAGCGGCACAGCGGGTGGGTGAGACCGGCCCCAGGGCCGAGGAGCGGGCGCTCGATGCGTTTCGCACGGCGCGCGACGAGGGCGCACACGTACCGGTCCCGCCCCTGCTCCGGCGTCGGCGTGACGACTGGCGACCGGTCGAACGGCGGCGCGGGGCGCGCTCTCTGCGGGCGATGGCCGCCGGCTTCGCGGCCGCGGCCATGCTGGGCGGGGTCGCGGTGGCCGCGGGTTCGGGAGCCGTACCGACACCGTTCGGCGACCGCGGTGACCAGCGGCCGCACCCCACCCACTCGACGAACGGCGAGCCGGACTCGCCCGGCGGCCGCCCCCGCGAAACGCCGATGCCGGGTGCGGACGGGACGCAGCACGGCGTGACGGACGCCGCAGGCACCGGGCCTGCGGCCGGACACCCGGGCCGGGCGCAGGACGACACGGGGCTCTGCCGTGCGTACCGCCTGGTGCAGGGGAGGGGCAAGGCCCAGGACGCGTCCGGGTTCGACCGGTTGTCGGCGACGGCCGGCGGGGCGTCGGCGGTGCCGGGCTACTGCGACAGACTTCTCGGCCCCCGGACAGCGCAGGAGAAGCAGGGCACCGGCAAGGGCCGGCGGCCGGAGCCCGGTTCAGGCGGCCCGGAACCGACTCCGAGCGGCCCGAAACCCGCGAAGGAGTCCAGGAGCGACACCCCGGACGACTCCGGCGCACGCTGAACCCGGACCGGCCGGCACCAACGGGACGACTTTTCGCATGGCAGAGTGCCAGGACCCCCGACGGCGGGACGGAGCGCGCCGACGGGTACATACGCGACAGCTAATCCGGGGCATGGCACCGGCGTGCCGCCGCCGCTCCGCGCGGACCCGTCACTAGGGTCGCCCGGACTCGTCCGTCCGGGATTGGTGTTGCCATGAAGCCGTCCATCTGCCTGTGCATGATCGTCAAGAACGAGGCCCACGTCATCGAGCGCTGCCTCGCCTCCGTTCGTGGACTGATCGACACCTGGGTGATCTCCGACACCGGTTCGAGCGACGGAACCCAGCGGCTGATCCGCAGCGCACTCGACGGCATTCCGGGCGAGCTCCATGAGGAACCCTGGGTGGACTTCGGTCACAATCGGACCCGGAACATCCGGCACGCCCACGCCAAGGCCGACTACCTGCTTCTCCTCGACGCCGATCTGGTGATCCGCAGGGAGGGCCCGCTGCCTCCGCTGACCGCCGACTCGTACCTGCTGCGGCACGAAGGAGCGACCGAATGCCGCAACAAGCGTCTGGTACGCGGCGACATCGCCTGGCGGTACCAGGGCGTCACCCATGAGTACCTCACCGCGGACCAACGCGACGACGAGCAGATTCTCGACGCGCTCGTGATCGAGGACCACGCCGACGGTGGATCACGGCACGACAAGTTCGAGCGCGACGCCCGCCTGCTCGGTGCGGAGCTCGAACGCGACCCCGCCAACACCCGCACGGTCTTCTATCTGGCACAGACCATGCGTGACCTGGGCGACACCGCGAAGGCAATCGCCCTGTACGAGCGCCGCGCCCAGATGGGCGGCTGGGGGGAGGAGGTGTACTACTCGCTGCTGCAGGCCGGGATCCTCAAGGCCGACTCCAACGACTGGCCGGCCGCCATGGACGCGCTCTCGCGTGCCTGGGAGTCGCGGCCGCAACGGCTCGAAGCCTGCTACGAACTCTCCTCACGGCTGCGCGGCCTCGGCCGTCACCGGGCCGCGCACGCGTTCGTGTGCGCGGGGCTGGACCGGGAACCGCCGGACGACCTGCTGTTCATCCAGCCGTGGGTGTACCGCTGGGGACTGCTCTTCGAGTACTCGATCAATGCCTACTGGGTCGGTGACATCGACGGATCGCTCAGGGCCTGCGACCGGCTCCTGTCGATGCCGGACCTCCCCGATGCGTGTCGCAGGCAGACGCTCACCAATCGCGAGTTCGCCGAACAGCGTCAGTCGCCCCGCCACGTGTCGTGGGCGTCACCCCCGGACTGGCGGCGGGGCCCGCACCTCAGGGACACCGGCTGCACCAGCTGCCATGCCTGACACAGCGAGCCCGGGTGGGCGGCCTCGGCCCGCCACCGCGACGACTGCTGGTGCTGTGACCGGAAAGGTTCACCGGCTCGCGGCGTCCGGCACGGCACCTCGCCGCGTTGTCGCATCGCCCGAGTACATCCAGTACATCCAGTACGCGGGCGATGCTCCGCCTTGCGATGCACCGCACCGGACGCCGCGAGCTTCCCGGCAAACCCTTCCGGTCACAGCGCTAGCCGGCGCCGTCCACCCGGCGCCACGTCGCCACCGGACCGGGAGCCCGGTGGTCCTCGGGGGTGACCCAGAAGGCCTTGCCCTGCTCGGCGCTGAACTGGGCACCTGCCCGTCCGTCCCCCGACGACCTGCCGGTCAGGCGCCGACCGATCCACGGCACGAGATGCTCCCGCGCGAAACGCAGATCGTCGACGCGCCGCGTCGCCCACCGTGGCGGTACGGACGCCGGGAGCGGCGTCTGCCAGTCGTGCTCCGCCGGAAGACCCAGCCGCTGCCAGACCGCCTCGGCGACCCTGCGGTGGCCGTCGGCGGTCAGGTGCAGCCGGTCGACGTCCCAGAGCCGGGGGTCACCGAGCGTCGGAGCCCCGTACAGATCGACGACCAGCGCGCCGTGGCGGTCCGCCAACGTGTCGACCAGGCTGAACAGCTCTTCCATACGGGGGCGGAAGCGCTCCATCACCGGGCCGTTGCGCCCGGGGCTGCGCATCAGAACCAGCTTCTTGCACGACGGTGCGAGACGCTCGACGGCCTCTTCCAGCTGCCCGCGCACCATGCCCATGTCGCACTTCGGCCGCAACGTGTCGTTGAGACCGCCGACGAGCGTGACGACATCCGCCTGCATGGCGGCGGCTGCATCGACCTGTTCGTCGACTATCTGCCGGATCAGCTTTCCACGTACGGCGAGATTCGCGTACCGGAACCCGGGGGAGCGGGTGGCCAGCCGGCCCGCGAGGACATCGGCCCAGCCCCGGTACGAGCCGTCGGGCAGAAGGTCTGACATGCCCTCGGTGAACGAGTCGCCGACCGCGACGAGACTGCTGTAGGAGGCATTCATTTCCATGGCGAAGCGATCGTATCGCGCCAGAGCCGGCGCCCTGCCGGAACGGGTGGCGAGGACGCGGAGGCTGCGGACAGGGACGGAGACCGGAGGGGGAACGGGACGGCCGCAGCCCGAAGCCTCGCGGCGTCCGCCCCGTGCCCGGACCCTCGGCCGCCCGCCCTGCCCGCACGGGGCGCTCAGCGGCCCTGCGACTGCCCCACCAGCTCGCGCAGCACGTCCTCCATCGTGACCATTCCGGCCAGCTTGCCGTCCTCGTCGACCACCGCCGCCAGATGCGTGCGGCTCCGCCGCAGCGCCGTCAGCGCGTCGTCGAGCGGTGTCGCGGCCCGCACCCGGGCGATCGGCCGCATCGCCGTGACCGGGAACGGCACATCGCGCGGCGTCGCGTCCAGGGCGTCCTTCACATGGAGATAGCCCAGGATCCGCTGCGCGCTGTCCATCACCGGGAAGCGCGAGAAGCCCGACTCGTACGAGAGCCGTTCCAGCTCCTCGGGCGTCGTCCCGACCCGGGTGTACACCACCCGGTCCACCGGCAGCACCACGTCGCGCACCGGGCGACGGCCCAGCTCCAGGGCGTGCCGCAGCCGCTCGGCCGCCCGGTCGTCGACGAGCCCGGCCTCGCCGGCGTCCTTCACCAGCCGGGCCAGCTCGTCGTCGGAGAACGTCGCGGCCACCTCGTCCTTCGTCTCCACCCGCAGGAGTTTCAGCAAGGTGTTGGCGAAGGCGTTGACCGTGAAGATCACCGGGCGCAGCGCCCTGGCAAGGGTGACCAGCGGAGGACCGAGCAGCAGCGCGCTCCGTACCGGCTCGGCCAGCGCGATGTTCTTCGGCACCATCTCGCCGAGCAGCATGTGCAGATACGTTGCCACGGCCAGCGCGATCACGAACGAGATCGGATGGATCAGTCCGTGCGGCACACCCACCACGTCGAAGACGGGCTCCAGCAGATGGGCGATGGCCGGTTCGGCGACGATACCCAGGACCAGCGTGCACAGCGTGATGCCCAGCTGCGCCGCCGCCAGCAGCGCCGACACATGCTCCAGACCCCAGATGACGCTCCGCGCCCGCCGGTTCCCCGCCTCGGCGTGTGGCTCGATCTGGCTGCGGCGTACGGAGATCAGCGCGAACTCCGCGCCGACGAAGAAAGCGTTGACGACCAGGGTCAGCAGGCCGATGAAGAGCTGGACAGCAGTCATCGTCCGGCCTCCGTCCCGTCGTCGGAACCGGGCAGTGGCGCGTGCAGCAGAGCCCGCGCGGCGCGGCGCCCCGAGGCGTCCACCACATCGAGCCGCCAGCCGGCCAGTTCGATGGAGTCGCCCACGGCCGGGATGCGCCCCACCTCCGTGGCGATCAGCCCGGCGAGCGTCTCGTACGGTCCGTCCGGCACCTGGAGCCCGATCGTCCGCAACTGGTCGGTGCGGGCGGCGCCGTCGGCCGACCAGAGGGTGCGCCCGTCGGCGTCCTCGCCGGCCGGTGCGAGGTCCGGTGTCTCGTGCGGGTCGTGCTCGTCGCGCACCTCGCCGACGACCTCCTCGACGATGTCCTCCAGGGTGACGACGCCGGCCGTGCCGCCGTACTCGTCGATGACGACAGCCATCGCGAGTTTGCCGGACAGCCGGTCGAGCAGCCGGTCCACGGTGAGGGTCTCCGGTACGAGCAGCGGCTCGCGCAGCATGTCCGACACGCGCGTGCGGTGCCTTGCGCCGGCCGGGATCGCCAGCACGTCCTTGATGTGTGCGACGCCGACGACGGTGTCGAGGCTGCCGCGGTACACGGGGAAGCGGGACAGTCCGGTCGCTCTGGTGGCGTTCGCGACGTCCTCGGCGGTCGCCTGCACCTCCAGTGCGGTGACCTGCACCCGCGGGGTCATCACGTTCTCCGCGGTGAGTTCTGCGAGATTGAGGGTGCGGACGAACAGCTCCGCGGTGTCCGCCTCCAGTGCGCCCGCCTTCGCCGAGTGACGGGCCAGCGCCACCAGCTCCTGCGGGCTCCGGGCGGAGGCCAGCTCCTCGGTCGGTTCGAGACCGAGGCGCCGCACGATCCGGTTGGCCGTGTTGTTGAGATGGGCGATGAAGGGCCGGAAGACCGCGGTGAAGGCCCGCTGCGGGGTGGCCACGGCCTTCGCCATGGCGAGCGGGGACGAGATCGCCCAGTTCTTCGGGACGAGCTCGCCGACCACCATCAGGAACAGCGTGGACAGCGCAGTTCCGAGTACGAGCGCCAACGAGGAGGCCACGCTCCGGGACAGGCCGAGCGCCTCCACCGGACCGCGGATCAGTTTCGCGATCGACGGTTCCGAGAGCATGCCGACCACCAGGTTGGTGACGGTGATGCCGAGCTGTGCGCCGGAGAGCTGGAAGGTGAGGCTGCGCACCGCCTTCATCGCGCTCGCCGCGCCGCGCTCGCCGCGCTCCACGGCCCGCTCGAGCTGGCCGCGGTCGACGGTGGTCAGGGAGAACTCTGCCGCGACGAAGGCACCGCAGGCGAGCGAGAGCAGTACCGCGACGAGCAGCAGGAGCACTTCGGTCATCGGTTCACCTCCGTCCCATGATCGGGCAGGGACAGGAGGATCGCTCGATGTCGGCGATCTCGGCTCGTACTGGGAGGCTCGCCCATGGGCGGACGCTCACACCTTTCGGAAGGGTCGGTCAACGGTGCACCCATAGTAAAGGATCAGCAAAGTCGTGTGCTCGGGGGTGCTCGCCGGGCCGCCGCGGCCGGTGTCCGCGGCGGCGAGCGATGCCGCGTCCGCATGCCGGCTGCGGATCAGGACGGACCGTGACCCTGTGCCCGGAGCGGCTTGACCCAGCGCCGCCAGCGGTCCTCGCGCCGGTATCCAGCCGCGGTCCATGTGTGGTGCGCCCGTTCGTTGGCTTCCAGCACCATGGCGTCGACCCGTCGTCCGCCCAGTGCGGTGAATCGTTGCTCCGCTGCATCCATCAGGGCGGTCGCGATGCCCTGCCGGCGGCAGTCCGGGTGCACGGCCAGTCGGTAGGCGGAGCATCGCCAGCCGTCGAAGCCGGCTATCACCGTCCCCGTGAGGAGGCCGTCGCGCTCTGCGAGGAGCAGGGCCCCGGGGTCTCTCGTGAGGAGTCGGGCCACGCCGTCGTAGTCGTCGCTGATGCTCGTTCCTTCCGCGGCCGTGTGCCAGAACTGCAGCACGGCGTCGATGTCCGGGAGGGTGGCGCAGCGGATGTGGAGATCACTCATGGGGCGAGCCAAGCAGAGCACCGAACTGTTCGGCCAACGGTTTCCGTACCGGGCAGGTGGCTCGGCCGGCGTTCCGGGAATTCGCCGGGCCTCGCTGCCCCGTGGACCGCTTCAGGGCGCCCGAGGTGCCGTCGGTGAGGGAGGAGGCGGGCGCGGTCATCGTGGCCGGGAATTTCCCCTGGCCCAACACCTTTACGGGGCGGCTGAGTTGCTGTGACAGACTTCTGAGACGCAGCGCTTCACCCCATCTGGGCAACCGAGTTCGGTTTGACGGCAGGGGTGTCCCATCCCGCTATCGACACCGGCAGGCCCCACTCCACCCGGGTCTGCGACGCGCTGTTCGGCGGCAACGGCAACCACCCGGTGGCTGAGTAACTGCCCATCGAGGCGAAGACCGGGTGCCATGCGTTCATGAACCGCGCGACGGCCCGGCCGGCCGGAGAGTGGGCGCAGTTCCTGGACATCGTGGGACCCGGGCCGGTCACCGCGCCCGAGTGGTTCCGCGGCACCATCCCTCCGGCCCCGGAGGAGAGCGGCGTCCACGTCGCGGTCGTCCGCGTGCCGTAGTGGAGATCGCCACGCGGTCAGCTCCCGGCGAGTTCCTCGAGGACCGGGGCGAACGCCTCCATGTCCCGCTCCAGAACTGTCAGGTAGGAGAAGCCGTAGCGCTCCCGCTGATCCCTGAGCTGTTCGGCCATCTGGCCGACCGTGCCCACGACGTACAGCGGCAGGGCCAGGGCCTGGTCCTCGTTGAGCCCAGGTGTCCTCGGCAGCACCTCGCGCACGGCTGCACGGCGGTCGCGTGTGATCCGGACGCACTGGATCAGCAGATTCAGCTCGGCAGGGCTCTCCCGCCCTGCGGCGAAGCGCCGGTAGGCGGCGACGCGCTCGTCGAGCCGGCCGGCGGTGAGGGGGGCGAGCTTGCCGGCCCGGTCGGTGACGGCTCCGGTGAACGCGACGATCTCCGCGAACCGCGCCGCCAACTGCAGGACCCGGTCCCCGTTCCCGCCGATCAGCAGCGGCGGCCGCGGCTTCTGCGCGGACCGCGGGAGCCCGGTCTCGTCGCACAGCAGGCGGTCCAACTCCTCGACCGTGTGCCGCAGATGGTCCACCCGGCCGACGGCGGAGAGGAACTCGATCCCCGCCCGGTCGTGCTCGTCGCCCACGTATCCGGTCCCGATGCCCAGTTCCAGGCGCCCGTCGGTCAGCGCATCCGTCCCCGCCGCCTCGCGGGCCAGCAGCGTCGGGTTCCAGAAGCCGGCGTTGAGCACGAACGTGCCGACGCGCGGCCGCTCCGTGGCCTCGGCGGCGGCGACCAGTGCGGGAAACGGGGCCGACGTGCCCAGATGGTCGGGGACCTGAATGACGTCGTAGCCGAGCTGCTCCGCACGCCGGCAGCGCGTACGCCACTCCGCCCCGCTGCCGGCGGGCGTCAGCAGGTTCACTCCGAATCGAAACGGCCTTGCCATGGCCTCTCCTCGCGCCGGGTTGATCGATGGATGGGACACACACTCTGCCAAGGGCGGGTGGCCCCGTGTGCCGAAACGCTCCTCTTGCCGGTGCTAGCAGTCCCGCGCTAGCGTGTAATCGTGCCCAAGACCCAGCTGAACGTACGAGTGGACGAGGCCACCGCCGAAGCGGCGCGGCAGCGCGCGCTTCAACGGGGGATGAGCGTGAATCGCTACATAGAGGAGCTGGTCAGACAGGACGCCGGCGAGGTCGGACATACGTTTGTCGAGGCTGCTGCCGACTTCATGAAGCAGTACGAGTCGGTGTTCGCCGAGGAGTTCGGCCCGGAGGGCAAAGGCACCCGTTGAACCTCCGGATCGACCTTTCCTGGCTGCTCATGGTCGCCGAGCACAAGACGCCCGGTGATCCACAGGTCGTCGACTGGGGCGCGCTCGTTGCCGCGGTCGCCCGCCACGAGGCGGAGATCTTCGGCAGCCCCGTCTACAGCGACCCGTACTCCAGGGCCGCCGCACTTCTGCAGTTGCTGCTCCATGTCCCGGCGCTGGAACACTCCAACGCGATGTTCGCCTCCGCCGTGGCGTACGGCTATCTCGTCGCCTCGGGGCTGAAGGTCATCACGTCGCCCGAGCAGGTGCGCGACCTGGCCCGGCTGGTCAAGGAGGGCAAGGCCGACGTCCGCGCCATCGCCGACGAGCTCCGCCAGTGGGGTCTGTGAGTCCTGCGTCCGGACAGGCTGCGTTGCGCGGCGCAGGGCGGGGCGGCGGGATCAGCCGGACCGACGCGTCAGTCCACCACCGTCGTCCGGCGGGCCACGCCCAGGATGCACGAGGAGGTGGGGAGCCGGATGCCCCACTCCGGCATCCTGACCCTGCGGTACTCCTCCACCACGAACCCGGCCCTCTCGATCGCGGCGAGGGTGTCGCGCGACGTATGGCACCCGCCGCAGACCAACGGCCACACCGTGCGGTCCAGCGCCCGCTGCGTGGCCGCCATGGCCCGGTCGTCGGCCCGCACGTGTTCGAAGAAGCGCAGCTCCCCGCCGGGACGCAGCACCCGCACGATCTCCGCGAGCGACCGTTCCACATTCCGCACGGTGCACAGCACCAGTGAGGCGACGGCCCCGTCGAACGCCTCGCTCTTCACCGGAAGCGCCTCGGCGCACCCCGGCACGACATCCACCGGGATGCCGGCGCGCAGCGCGGACCGGACCGCGAGCTGACGCAGGCACCGCTCGGGTTCGATCGCCACCACCTCGGAGACGGCGAGCGGGTAGTGGGCGAAGTTCAGGCCGTTGCCCACGCCGACGTCGATGATGCGTCCGGACAGACCGGCGAGCAGTTCCGCGCGGATGGCCGCCATCCCGGCCCTGGTCTCCGCCGCCACGCTCATGCGGGCGTAGAACCGGGCGAAGACCGGGTGGTACACCGCGTCCTTCGGGATCTTCGTGCTCCGCAGATGCATGACGAACCTCCTCGACAGGACCCGGCCGCACCGCACGGTTCGGTCGGTGGGAGGGCCCGACCGACCGGAGCCGCCCGATGCGAGAACCCGGCCGGCAAAGTACGGCTAACTTGATTCTCCCCCGTCCCGAGCCGCTCAGCCGCTCAATCGGCCACCCGGTTTCCGCCGAGTTCCGCTGTCAGCCAACTCGCCGCCCGGGCACGGAAGTCGACGGGCGCCAGTGCCCCCGCCCCGGCCGGCACCACACCCAGCAGTGGTGCGCCCGCCGCCACCGGCAGATCGCCGAGATTGCAGCGCGCGGCCAGGTCCGGCTCGGCGGGCATGCTGCCCACCACCACACCCGGGCAGCTGAGCCCCCGCGCCCGCAGTGCCTCCGAGGTCAGCGCGGTCGTGTTGAGTGTGCCGAGCCCGGCCGACGCGACGACCAGGACCGGAGCGGCCAGCAACCGGGCCGCGTCCGCGAGCGTGGCGCCCTTCTCGTCGTACCGTACGAGCAGCCCGCCGGCCCCTTCGACGAGCACCAGGTCGTGCTCGGCCGCGAGCTTTTCGGCCGCCTCCGCGATCCGTTCCGGGCGCACGGGCGCCATGCCCGCCCGCCGGGCCGCCGTGTCCGGCGCCAACGGCTCCGGGAAACGCGCCAGTTCGAGGCCGGTGACCGTCTCACCCGCCAGCCGGCGCACCTCGAACACATCGCCCGGCTCTCCCGGCGCGACACCCGTCTGAGCCGGCTTGAGCACGGCCACCGAACGCCCGGAGGCGACCGCCGCAGCGGCCAGCGCCGCCGTGACGACCGTCTTTCCGATCTCCGTACCCGTGCCGCTCACCACCAGTACCGGCATGTCTCAGCCCTCCCGCGCCGCCGCGCACACCGCACGGCAGATACGCGTCAGATCGTCGTCCTCGGTCACATACGGCGGCATCGTGTAGATGAGGTCCCGGAACGGACGCAGCCACACGCCCTCGCGGACCGCAGCCTCGGTGGCCGCAGCCATGTCCACGTCGTGATCGAGCTGTACGACGCCGATCGCGCCCAGGACGCGTACGTCCCGTACGCCGGCGAGGGCACGCGCACCGGCAAGACCGTCCCGCAGCCCCGCCTCCAGGCGTTTGACCTCCCGCTGCCAGTCCTGGCCGAGCAGCAGGTCGATCGAGGCAAGGGCCACCGAGGCGGCCAGCGGATTGCCCATGAACGTCGGCCCGTGGGCCAGCACCGGCACCTCGCCGCGCGAGATGCCGTCCGCCACCTGCGGGGTGCACAGCGTCGCGGCCATCGTCAGATATCCGCCGGTCAGCGCCTTGCCGACACACATGACGTCGGGGGAGACACCGGCGTGCTCGGCGGCGAACAGCTTTCCCGTACGTCCGAAACCACTGGCGATCTCGTCGAAGACCAGCAGCACGTCATGCTCATCGCACGCCTCGCGAAGCGCCCGCAGATATCCGGGGGAGTGGAAGCGCATCCCGCCCGCACCCTGCACCACCGGCTCCACGATCACCGCGGCCAGCTCATCGGCGTGGCGCGCGATCAGGTCCCGCAGATGCCGTACGTACGCCGCGTCCGGCTCCGCGTCGAAACCGCCCGGCGGCTCGTCGGCGAAGACCTGCCGGGGCAGCGCGCCCGACCACAGCCCGTGCATGCCGCCCTCGGGGTCGCACACCGACATCGGCTGCCAGGTGTCCCCGTGGTAGCCACCGCGCCAGGTCAGCAGCCGCTTCTTCGCCGGCCGTCCGGTCGAGTGCCAGTACTGGAGGCACATCTTCACCGCGACCTCGACCGACACCGAGCCGGAGTCGGCGAGGAAGACATGACGCAACGGTTCCGGCGTGATCTCGACGAGCCGGGCTGCCAGCCGCACGGCGGGCTCATGGGTGAGCCCGCCGAACATCACATGGCTCATCCGGTCCAGCTGACCGCGCGCCGCCTCGTTGAGTACCGGGTGGTTGTATCCGTGCACCGCCGACCACCACGACGCCATGCCGTCGACCAACTCGTGCTGCCCATGGGCCGGTTCGGCGAGCCGGAGACGTACCCCGGACGCGGACTCCACGACCAGCGGCTCCTGACGGCCCGGCATCGGGCCGTACGGATGCCAGACATGGGCCCGGTCCAGCGTCCGCAACTCCGGGAGGGAGAGGGGCTCAGGCATTGGGCGCGACATCCGTCCCCGCGCCACGACGGCGGACCGCCACCAGATCCGTGCGCGCGGCCGGAGCCTCGGCCTCGACGGACGAGGGCTCGTCGGCCCCCTCACCGCAGGGCGTACAGCCCCCGGAGTGCCCACCGCAACCGCCGCCGGTCCCCGGCTCGGCCCCCGCCTCCGTACGGTGCCGGGGCAGCGTCGTCGTGCCCGCGCCCTCCACCTCGAAACCGGCGTCCGCGATCATGTCGAGATCCGCCTGTCCCGCCTGGCCCTCGCTGGTCAGGTAGTCGCCCAGGAAGATCGAGTTGACCAGGTGCAGCGCGAGCGGCTGCATCGAGCGCAGATGCACCTCGCGGCCGCCCGCGAGCCGGACCTCGACATCCGGGCAGACGAACCGGACCATCGCCAGAATGCGCAGGCAGCGCTGCGGGGTGAGGTTCCACTCCTTGGCGAGCGGGGTCCCCTCGAACGGGATCAGGAAGTTCACCGGAACCGAGTCCGGGTCCAGTGTGCGCAACGAGAAGACGACATCGACCAGATCCGTGTCGCTCTCGCCCATGCCGGCGATCAGCCCGGAGCACGCGGAGAGCCCCGCCGCCTGCGCCTGCTGCACGGTCTGCACCCGGTCCGCGTAGGTGTGGGTGGTGGTGATGTCCCCGTACGTCCCCTCGGACGTGTTGAGGTTGTGGTTGTACGCGTCGGCGCCAGCCGACCGCAGCCGGTCCGCCTGTCCGTCGGAGAGCAGACCGAGGCAGGCACACACCTCGACGCCCTCGTTCTGTTCCTTGATCGCCTCGATGGTCTGCGACACCCGGTCGACGTCCCGGTCGGTCGGGCCGCGGCCGCTCGCCACCAGACAGACGCGCTTCGCGCCGCCCGCCACCCCGGCAGCGGCGGCCTTCGACGCCTCATCCGGTTTCAGCCAGGTGTACTTGAGGATCTCCGCCTTGGAGCCGAGGCGCTGCGAGCAGTACGAGCAGTCCTCGGGGCAGAGCCCGGACTTGAGATTGACCAGATAGTTCAGCTTCACGCGCCGGCCGAACCACTGGCGGCGCACCTTTCCGGCCGCGGCCACCACTTCGAGCAGATCGTCGTCGGAGGTCGCCAGCAGGGCGAGGGCTTCTTCGCGGGTCGGCAGCTCGCGCCGCAGTCCCTTGTCCACCAGCGTGTTCAGGAGGTCCATGGCGATGATCCTGGCCTACTCCACCACCCGCAGCCAAGGAGGAACCGGACAACAGGACCGGCAGAGGGTGTGTGTATTGCCACACCATGCCCGGCTGCGCCCCCGGTTAGGGTCTGTGAGCTGCCTACAAAAGGGACCGCCGACATGCCCTTCGCCCCGTTCGAATGGATCGACGACGAGGCCCGCCGCCGTGCGGATGCCGGACTCGTCCGCACGCTCCGCGCCCGGCCCGCCGAACCGGAACTGCTGGACCTTGCGAGCAATGACTACCTGGGCCTCACCCGGCACCCCGAGGTGACCGCCGCAGCCGCCGAAGCCGCGCACCGGTGGGGAGCGGGCGCCACCGGCTCCCGGCTGGTCACCGGCTCCACGGCACTGCACGCCGAACTCGAACGCGAACTGGCCGCATTCTGCGGTTTCGAGGCCGCACTGGTCCTCTCCTCCGGCTACGCGGCCAATCTCGCCGCACTCACCGCCCTCACCGGCCGGGGTTCCCTGATCGTCTCCGACGCGGGCAACCACGCCTCCATCGTCGACGGCTGCCGGCTCTCCCGGGCCGAGACCGCCGTCGTACCGCATGCCGACCCCGAGGCCGTCGGGAAGGCGCTGCACGCGCACGGCGGCCGCGCCCTGGCCGTCACCGACTCCGTCTTCTCCGTCGACGGTGACGCCGCACCGCTGCCCGAGCTGGCCGACGTCTGCCGTGCGCAGGGGGCCGCGCTGCTCGTCGACGACGCGCACGGTCTGGGCGTGCTAGAGGAAGGCGGACGCGGCGCCCTCGCCGCCACCGGTCTCGCGGGCGGCGAAGGGATCGTCGCCACCGTCACTCTCTCCAAGTCCCTGGGCAGTCAGGGCGGAGCGGTCCTCGGGCCGGCCCGGGTGATCGACCATCTGGTCAACACCGCCCGTACGTTCATCTTCGACACCGGGCTCGCACCGGCCGCGGCGGGCGCCGCCCTCGCGAGCCTGCGACTGCTGCGCCGCGAGCCGGAGCGGGCGGGCCGGGCCCGTACGGTCGCCACCGCCCTGTACGAACGGCTGACCGCGGCGGGGCTGACCGCCGTGCGCCCCGACGCCGCCGTCGTCTCGGTCCGGGCGCCTTCGCCGGACGCGGCGGTGCGCTGGTCCGCCGACTGCCGGGCGGCCGGGATGGCGGTGGGCTGCTTCCGGCCCCCGTCGGTTCCGGACGGGATCTCGCGGCTGCGGCTCACCGCCCGGGCCGATCTGACCGGTGCGCAGATCGACACCGCGGTCGAGACCGTGCTGCGGACGGCCCCGTCGGCCTGACCGCAGCCCCGGCCGGAACCCTGACCGGGTCGGTCAGCCGGCCGGACCGTCGGTCAGGCCGGCGACGAACGACGTCCAGGCCGCCGCGGAGAACCGCAGCGGGGGCCTGGACACATCCTTGGAGTCGCGCACGGCAAGCAGCTCCGGACCGAACGACGCTGCTTCCACGCAGTTGTTCATCCCGGTGCTGCGGCTGCTGCGCCGCCACTTCAACGTCTGCTGGGCGGGACAATCGGGCATCGGGCCCCCTCGGGCAGTCTGAGGTTCCTAACCGTCGCGGTCGATTGCGGCGATCAGGTCCAACGAGTGCTCCGGCGACAGCGCGTGTGCCTGCATCGTGGCGAAGGCCGAGCTGTACGCCTCAAGGTCTTCTTTCCGCTCCAGATAGAGGCTACTCGTCAAATGGTCGAGTACGACCACATCCAGATCAGAAGTGTGCGGAAAAGAGAAGATAACGAAAGGCCCGGTGAGCCCTACGTACCCACCCATCGAGAAGGGCAGCAACTGCAGTTTTATATGCGGTAGTTGTGACACCCGGGCCAGATGGCGCAGCTGGTCCCGCATCACCCGGCGCCCACCGACCTCGCGCCGCAGCACCGCCTCGTCGAGCACCGCGGTCAGCCGCAGCGGCGGATCGGTCCGCAGCACGCCCTGCCGGGCGAGCCGTACCTCCACCAGCGAGTCCAGCTGACCGGCGGGCAGGTCGTCCAGTGACGCACGGGTCACCGCCCGTGCATAGTCGGCGGTCTGCAACAGCCCCGGCACCACGGAGGTTTCCAGCGTGCGGGCGGTCCTGGCCTGGGACTCCAGACTGATGAAGTCCCGGTACTGGGGCGGGATGAGACCCCTGTAGGCATGCCACCAGCCGGTGCCGCCACCGCCCGCAGAGCCTGCGAGCATCTTCAGGAGCGTCCGCAACTGCGGGTCGTTCACACCGTAGGCATCCAGCAGCCGGCTCACATCGGCCGGTTTCACACTGCTGACCCCGGTCTCGATGCGGCTCACCTTCGACTGGTGCCAGCCGAGCATCCGCGCCGCGTCCCGGCTGGTCAGTCCGGAGGCATGGCGCAGACCGCGCAGCTCCTCCCCGAGCTTGCGGCGGCGCACCGCTGGTCCATGCTGCATGGGCGGCCTCCCTCCCCCTCGTGCCGAGGGGCCAGTGTGCCGCCCATGTGCGGGCTTCCGAGGCAGAGTTCACCGCATCGAGCGACAGATATATGCATATCTTGGTGGATCCCCGTCGCGGAGGGCAGCATCAATGGCACTCTGGCGCGAAGCGCATCCCGGACCGACCGCGGGTCGGTCCGGGTGGGAAAGGGACGGCTCGCCATGGCAGACCATCAAGAAGCACGTGTCACTCTGCCGAGCGAGCCGCTTTCGGTCTCCTCGGCCCGGAGATACGTGGCCGGCGTGCTCACCGACTGGGGCCTGGCCGATGACAGCGAGGTGGCCGACAGCATCCGGCTCATCGTCTCGGAGCTCGCCACCAACGCCGTCCAGCACACCTTCGGCCAGTCGCCCACGTTCACGGTGGACCTCCGGCTGGAGCGGGAGGAGCAGCTGCGCCTAGGGGTGACGGACAGCCACCCGCGCTGGCCCCAGCGACTGCCCGCCGCCGTGCGGCAGGACAACGGGCGCGGCATGGTGATCATCCGCTGTCTGGCCAAGGAGTGCGGAGGACAGCTCACGGTCACACCGACCGCAGAAGGAGGCAAGACCGTCTGGATCGAGCTTCCCTGGACCGTCCCCGTCCAGACCTGACCGCCCGGCCCGGGCCCTCGCGTCGCGTCGTGAACGGACGAGGGCCGGGCCGGCGGCACAAGGGATCAGCGGACCCGTCCGTACCAGACGCTCCTGGTCCAGATCTTCTCCAGCCGCACCACGGCACCGGACTTCGGGGAGTGCCAGATCCGGCCTTTGCCGGCGTAGATCCCCACGTGGTAGACGAAGCGGCCGTAGTGGAAAAAGACCAGGTCGCCGCGTTGCCGATGCCAGGACGAGATGTGCCGGGTCTTGTTGTACTGCTGCTGGGCCGTGCGCGGGAGCCTCTTGCCCGCCTTCTTGAACGCGTACTGCGTCAGACCCGAACAGTCGAAGCGGTGCGGGCCGGTGCCCCCGTACCGGTAGGGCGACCCCCTCTTCGACGCGGCGATCTTGAGCGCCTTCGCCGAATGAGTCACGGCCTGGGCCTGGGCCTCGGCCACGGAGCCGGGGGCGATCATGGGGCCGCCGACGGCGGCGAGCGTCAGAACCGTGGCCGTACCGGCCCGGGTGAGCAGAGACGGGACATGAACCTGCGCACTCATGCGCAACCCTTCGTCAGCCGCCTGTGAAGGATGACCTGTCGGGTTCGGGCTGGCGAAGTTGCCCGGCCGCACGCGGCGGCTTCACCCCGAGGGTCGACCGGATTCCCGGCCGACCCGTTGTGCTCGGGTCCTCCACTCCTGCCGATCCACTCCTGTCGACCAGGCATCCGGGCGGCGGCAGGACTCGGCGTCCACCCGGACCGCCCCGCCGCGGTGGCGGGGGCTTGTCGTCCCAGGGATCTTGACTCACCGACTGCCGGATTTCCGAGGTGGAAAGGCGCTGTGTGAACCTCATGACGAATGACCCGTTCGGGTGGACAGAGCCGCTTCGGGGTCTCGCCCGGTCGCCCTGATCGGTCCTGTACCAGCGGCGGAACAAGAGATTCCGCTTGCCGCCCACATCGGGAACGCAAGTTGAGCTGTCCCCCGCGCGGGGGATCTCCTACGCCGAAAGAGCGAGGAATTCTGATCGGCACGCCGGGCGTGTCGCGGAAGGGAATTGATCAACTCGTCGGGGCAGGGGGCACGGTGACCCGTTCGGCACGCCGTTCCCCGTCCAACACGCGCAGCGCCCGGGCCAATGTGGCAGCGTGGAGCTGTGCTTCACCGCGCTCGTGCATCAACGCGAGTGCGTCCCGCAGGGCGCGCGCCCGCGAGGCGAGGGCCTGCGCCGCGCGCAGCGCGCGATAGGTGTCGCTGCCGTGAGCCGGGTTGATCCGGCCCAGCTGGTCGAGGACTTCGAGGTAACAGTCGATGAACTCGCCCTCGGCGCACGTCAGTGCGGGCAGCGGCGCGAACTCCGGTGGCTGCATGGGACGTTCACCTCGCACTGTTCGGCGGGAGGAACGGCTTACGGTTCTCCAGGACGTGGTCCACCAGGCCGTACGCCTTGGCGCCCGGCGCATCCAGGATGAGATCGCGGTCGATGTCGGCGGCGATCCGCTCGGTCTCGTGGCCGGTGTGGCGGGCCAGCAGACCGGTGAGCAGCCCGCGGATGCGGTCCAGTTCCCGCGCCTCGATCTCCAGATCGGACGGCTGGCCCTGCACCGGTTCGGGAAGTGCGGGTTGCTGGAGGACCATCCTGGCTCCGGGCAGGGCGTGCCGACGGCCGGGCGTGCCCGCGGCAAGCAGCAGGGCCGCACCGGCTCCGGCCTGGCCGAGGCAGAAGGTCTGCACCTCGCACGCGAGGTACTCCATCGTGTCGTAGATCGCCGTCGTGGCGCCGAACGAGCCGCCGGGGGAGTTGATGTAGAGGGAGACGGGACGGTCGGGCGCAGCGTGTTCCAGGTACATGAACTGCGCGATCAGGTCGTTCGCGGCGGTGTCGTCGACCGTGGTGCCGAGGAAGACGATGCGCTCGGCGAGCAGCTTGGAGTACGGGTCGAGGGTGCGGGTCCCGTCGGTCGTGCGCTCGGTGAACTCGGGCAGCACATGGCGGGCGGCAGGGCGGAACATGGCGAGCCTCTCCTCCGGTGTCCGTGTCTGCGGGCAGCCTGCACAGGCGTCTGTGAAAAATGTACAGGACGTACAGACGGTTATGATGGGGACTATGGCCTACGAGATTCCGGTGACGCAAGCGCGAGCTGAGCTCGCCGAACTGATCAACCGCGTCGTCTACGGCGGTGAACGCGTCGTGGTGACGCGGCACGGCAAGCCGCTGGTGGCGCTCGTTTCGGCTGCTGACCTGGAACGACTCGAGAAGGGCGAGGCGGCCGCGGAGGAGCAGGTGATCAGCTCGGTCTCCTCGATGGGTACGGTCGCGTCCGCTCCGGGCGAACGACGGCGCTTCGGTATTGCGGCGGAACACCGGGGGCAGAGCGACCCGGGCGGCGGACGGCCGTGACGCCTGGGCGCCGCCGCGGGTGCCTCTCGGCGACGTCCCCGCGGACGCCCGTCGCCCGGTAACTCCGTCCCCGTGACGCGGAAGCCGCCGTGCATCCCCGTCCGCAGCGGGCCGGGGGGCGAGGGTGGGGCTCAGCCCGCCGGGGCCGCGGTCGCGGTGCCGAGTGCGGCGACTGCCGGCGCCGGCGCCCGACGCCGTGCGCCGACGAGTACAGCGGTCAGTCCGAGCGCCGCCCACAGGGCGAGCGTCAGCGCCGCGCCTCCCGCCGCCCTGCCGTCGAAGAACGCGACCGACCGCAGCAGCGACCCGCCCGCGCCCGGCGGCAGCAGCTGACCGATGGTGCCGACCGGCTCCGGCAGCAGCTCGGGTGCGCTGGTGACGCCGGAGAACGGGTTGCCCAGCAGCACCATCAGCAGGGCGCCGAGCCCGACTCCGGCCGGGCCGACCAGGGCGGCGAGTCCGGCCACGGTCGCGCCGACGGCCAGCACGGTGAGCCCGAGCGCCCCCGCCTCGGTCCACCAGTGGCCCGTGAGTACCCCGAGCCAGCTGTCCGTGACGGTCACGGCGGCGAGGCCCACAAGCGTCGCGACGCCGATCAGTGCGGTGGCGGCCCGGCCGCCGCGCAGCCCCAGCATCGTGACGGCGGATCCGGCGGCGACACCCGCGATCGCCAGCGGCAGGATGCTCGCGCCGAGCACGCTGCCGCGCGGATCCCCGGCCGGCGCAGCCACGACATCCGTGACCTGCATCCGGCTGCCCGCCGGGGCCCCGGCCGTGACGGCCTTGCCCAGCAACTGGGCCACCGTCGGACTTGCCGCGGACGCGGTCAGCAGCTGCAGGCCCTTCGGTGTCATCACCACCGCGCCGTATACGGCCCGGTCCTCGATGGCGGCACGGGCCGCGGCGCGTCGTCGTAACGATGGATCTCGAAGGCGTCGCCGTGCTCCTCGAGCTGCCGCTGGAGCCTGTCGGCGGCCGGTGCGGAGCCTGCGATGCCCACGGGGAGTTCGCGCGGCGCGATCCGGGCGGCGGGCCAGGTGAAGGCCCAGAGCGCAAGGGTCACCACCACGGGGACCAGGAGCACGACCGCCACCATGCGACGGTTCGGAGCGGCGGACATGGAAGGCCTCGATTCAAAAAGAAGGATCGTTCGTTTTATGAAGCGCACTGTCCCTGTCGGTGCTCGGGCTTGTCAAGAATGAATGTTCGTTTTACGTTGGATGTATGGCTCGCGTATCCCAGGCGCATCTCGACGCCCGACGGCGGCAGATTCTCGACGGCGCTGCGCGCTGTTTCGCCCGCAACGGCTTCCATGGCACCTCGATGCAGGACGTGCTCCAGGAGGTCGGGCTCTCCGCGGGTGCGGTCTACCGCTACTTCAGCGGCAAGGACGACCTGATCGCGGCCATCGCGGGGGAGGCGGTCGGCGGTGTCCGTCAGGCGTTCGAGGAGGCGGCCCGGGTCAGCCCGCCGCCCACCCCGGACGTGCTGATCGGGCGGGTGACGCGCACGTTGTTCGATGGTGACCGGGAACTGGACCGGCGCGCCTATGCCGGGCTGATCGTGCAGGTGTGGTCCGAGACCCTGCGCAGTGAGCGGCTTGCGGCCACGCTCAGCGAGGCGTACGGGGGCCTGAAAGCGGCCTGGGCCGAACTGGTCGAGGTGTACCGCGAGACCGGCGTGCTGTCCGCCGATGTGCCGTCCGACCATGTGGCGCGCACTCTGATCGCCACCGCCCAGGGCTTCATCGCCCAGTTGGCGATGTTCGGTGACGCCACGCCCGAGATGCTGGAGGACGGCCTGCGCGGCCTGATGTCCATGGACCTGCAGCCGATCAGTTAACGCGCCGGAAAAACTTCCGCCCTAACCTGCAATACCTTGCCGTGAGACACCGGTCTTGCGTTCAACGGTCTGTTGAGCGCGATGAAGGTCTCGCTACGCCCAGGACCGGTACCGGGCGGAGGACTGTGAGGTGGATGCGTTGCAACTGACCCCGCATGAGCAGGAACGCCTGCTCATCCATGTGGCCGCCGATGTGGCTGAGAGGCGCCGGGCGCGCGGACTCCGGCTCAACCATCCCGAGGCGGTCGCGCTGATCACCGCACATCTGCTGGAGGGCGCCCGGGACGGCCGAACGGTCTCCGAACTGATGGCGTCCGGACGCAAGGTGCTCACCCGCGACGACGTCATGGACGGGATTCCCGAGATGATCCACGACGTCCAGGTCGAAGCCACCTTCCCGGACGGCACCAAGCTCGTCACCGTCCATGACCCGATCGTCTGACGGGCGGCGCCGATGATCCCCGGAGAGATCCTTTACGCGGACGGGCCCGTGCCGCTCAACGTGGGCCGCACCGTCACCCGCCTCACCGTCCTCAACGCCGCCGACCGTCCCGTCCAGGTGGGCTCGCACTACCACTTCGCCGAGGCCAACCCGGGCCTCGAGTTCGACCGTGCGGCCGCCCGCGGCCTGCGGCTGAACATCGCCGCGGGGACCGCGGTCCGCTTCGAGCCCGGCATCCCCGTCGACATCGAACTCGTGCCCCTCGCCGGACGGCGCATCGTCCCGGGCCTGCGCGGCGAGACCGGAGGCGCTCTCGATGGCTGAGCTCCACCGCGCCGTGTACGCGGACCTGTTCGGGCCCACCACCGGCGACCGGATCCGGCTCGCCGACACCGATCTGCTCGTCGAGATCGAGGAAGACCGCTCCGGCGGCCCCGGACTCGCCGGTGACGAGGCCGTGTTCGGCGGCGGCAAGGTGATCCGCGAGTCGATGGGCCAGGCGCGCACCACCCGCGCCGAAGGAGCCCCCGACACGGTCATCACCGGCGCCGTCGTCATCGACCACTGGGGCATCGTCAAGGCGGACATCGGCATCCGCGACGGCCGCATCGCCGGGATCGGCAAGGCAGGGAACCCGGACACGATGGACGGTGTCCACCCCGGTCTCGTGATCGGCCCGGAGACCGAAATCATCGCGGGCAACGGCAAGTTCCTCACCGCCGGTGCCATCGACGCGCACGTCCACTTCATCTCGCCGACCCTTGTCGACCAGGCCCTCTCCGCGGGTGTCACCACGCTCGTCGGCGGCGGCACCGGACCGGCCGAGGGCACCAAGGCGACCACGGTCACCCCGGGCGCCTGGCACCTTGCCCGGATGTTCGAGTCGCTGGAGAGCTACCCCGTCAACATCGGACTTCTCGGCAAGGGAAACACGATGTCCGGCGAGGCCATGCGGGCCCAACTGCGCGGCGGCGCCCTCGGGTTCAAGATCCATGAGGACTGGGGGGCCACCCCGGCCGTCATCGATGCCTGTCTGAACGTGTGCGAGGAGAGCGGCGCGCAGCTCGCCATCCACACGGACACCCTCAACGAGGCCGGTTTCGTCGCCGACACCCTCGCCGCGATCGCCGGGCGCTCCATCCACGCGTACCACACCGAAGGCGCCGGCGGCGGGCACGCCCCGGACATCATCACCGTGGTCTCCGAGCCGTACGTCCTGCCCAGCTCCACCAACCCGACCCGGCCGTACACCGTCAACACCATCGAGGAACACCTCGACATGCTGATGGTCTGTCACCACCTCAACCCGGCCGTGCCGGAGGACCTGGCGTTCGCGGAATCACGGATCCGGCCGTCCACCATCGCGGCCGAGGACGTGCTCCACGACCTCGGGGCGATCTCCATCATCTCCTCCGACTCCCAGGCGATGGGCCGCATCGGCGAGGTCGTCCTGCGCACTTGGCAGACCGCCCATGTGATGAAGAAGCGCCGTGGCCCGCTGCCCGGCGACGGCCGGGCCGACAACCACCGGGTGCGTCGCTATGTCGCCAAATACACCATCAACCCGGCGGTCGCCCAGGGCCTCGACCGGGAGATCGGCTCCGTCGAGACCGGCAAGCTCGCCGATCTGGTGCTGTGGGACCCGGCGTTCTTCGGCGTGAAGCCGCAGACCGTCATCAAGGGCGGCCAGATCGCGTACGCACAGATGGGCGACGCCAACGCGTCCATCCCCACCCCGCAGCCGGTGATGCCCCGGCCGATGTTCGGTGCATTCGGCCGGGCGCCGGCCGCCAACTCGTTCAACTTCGTGGCGAACGCCGCCATCGAGGACGGGCTGCCGGAACGCCTCGGGCTCGGCAAGCGGTTCGTGCCGATCACCAGCACCCGAGGGGTCACCAAGGCGGACATGCGGGAGAACGACGCGCTGCCACGCGTCCAGGTCGACCCCGACAGCTTCGCCGTGACCATCGACGGCGAACCCGTCGAGCCCGCACCTGCGGCCGAACTCCCCATGGCCCAGCGTTACTTCCTCTTCTGAGGACGGAAAGAACATGACGCGCGCAGCTCTCCTCGTCCTCGCCGACGGCCGGTTCCCCGCCGGAGGTCACGCCCACTCCGGTGGCGCCGAACCGGCCGTCGAGGCGGGACGCATCCGTGACGCCGACGATCTGGCCGCCTTCTGCCGGGGCCGGCTGCACACCACCGGACTCACCTCCGCGGCGCTCGCCGCGGCAGCCGCCCACGGTCTCGACCCGCTCGCACTCGACGAGGCCGCCGACGCCCGCACCCCGTCGCCCGCCCTGCGCACGGCAGCGCGCAAACTCGGCCGACAGCTCATGCGGGCCGCCCGCGCCACCTGGCCGAGCCCCGAACTCGCCGCGCTCGCCGAGGCCCGGCCGCGCGGCGCCCACCAGCCCGTCGTGCTCGGCCTCACCGCACGCGCGGCGGGCCTCGGGCCCGAGGACGCCGCGTACTGCGTGGCGTACGAGACGGTCAGTGGGCCGGCCACCGCGGCGGTCCGGCTGCTCTCCCTGAACCCCTTCGACGCCACCGCCGTCCTCGCCCGCCTCGCACCCGAACTCGACCGGGTCGCCGAACAGGCTGCCGCCGCCGTGCACCATGGCATCGACGCGTTGCCCGCAGCCTCGGCACCGCTGCTCGACATCACCGCCGAGGCGCACGCTGCCTGGCCGGTCCGTCTGTTCGCCTCGTAGCACCGATCGCACCGCACCCTTCAGGAGCCGCACCGCATGCACCTCGACCACTCTCACGACGGACCCGCCGCTGTCGGCGCCGACGCCGCACGCCCCGACGGCACCCGCCGCGCCCTGCGCATAGGGCTCGGTGGACCGGTCGGCTCCGGCAAGACCGCGACCGTGGCAGCGCTCTGCCGCGCGCTGCGCGATCAGCTGTCCATCGCCGTCGTCACCAACGACATCTACACCCGTGAGGACGCCGCCTTCCTGCTGCGCAACGCCGTACTGCCGCCCGAGCGCATCCAGGCCGTCGAGACCGGCGCCTGTCCGCACACCGCCATCCGCGACGACATCTCCGCCAACCTCGAAGCCGTCGAGGACCTGGAGGACGCCGTCGGTCCCCTCGACCTGATCCTCGTCGAGTCCGGCGGTGACAACCTCACCGCCACCTTCTCCAAGGGCCTGGTGGACGCCCAGATCTTCGTCATCGACGTGGCGGGCGGCGACGACATCCCGCGCAAGGGCGGCCCCGGCGTGACGACCTCGGACCTCCTCGTGATCAACAAGACGGACCTCGCCCCGTATGTCGGCTCCGACCTGGACCGGATGGCACGGGACGCCGCCGACCGGCGTGGCGGACTTCCCGTCGCCTTCACCTCCCTCACCTCCGGCGACGGCGTCAAGCCGGTCGCGGACTGGGTGCGGGCGCAGCTCGCCGCCTGGACCGCATGAGCGTCCAGGCGACCGCCCGGATCACCGCCGTCGCCGACGGCCGGGGCGCCACGGTCCTTCCCGTGCTCGAGAGCGACGGGCCGCTGGCTCTGAGGCGGACGAGGGCCGCCCTCGCGGCGTGCGCCCGGGTCACCGTCGTCGGCGCGATGAGCGCACCACTGGGCGGGGACCGGCTCGCCATCGCGGCACGCGTCGAGGAAGGCGCCCGGCTCACCGTCGACTCCGCAGCGGCGACCGTGGCGCTGCCCGGTCCCGGACCGGGCGTCCAATGCGCCACATACGACATCGAGTTGGAGGTGGGAGAAGGAGCGGAACTCAACTGGCTTCCGGAGCAGCTCATTTCGGCGCACCGCAGTGAGCTGCGCGTGAACACCCGGGTCGAACTCGCCCCGACCGCACGACTGGTGCTGCGCGAGGAACAGATCCTCGGCCGCCATGGTGAGACGACCGGGACTCTCATCAGCCGCCTGACCGTCCGCCGCGCCGGCCGCCCGCTCCTGGATCAGCAAGTCGCATACGGGCCGGGGGCACCCGGCGGCTGGGACGGCGGCGCCGTGCTCGGCGGACATCGGGCGGTCGGGCAACTCCTCGTCGTGGACCCGGCATTCGACGAGAAATGTCCCGCCGCACGGCTGCTGGGACCGACCGCCGTGCGCACGCCGCTCGCCGGTCCGGCGGTACTGGTGACCGCGGTGGCCCCGGACGCACGGGTGCTGCGCACCGTTCTGGACGGCGCGCTGGACGAGGTGCTGGGCGCCTGACGCCGGTGCGCACCGCTCAGCGGGACACGGGTGTCCGGTTATCGATTCGGTAAAGAAGTGGGTGTACAGCCTGTTCTCAGGAACCCCACAGACGACAGGATCCGCGGGAGGCTCCAATGTGAAGTGCGCTGCTCTCTGTGGCGCTTCGGACAATGGGGGAGGTTCCACTTGAGACGCACAGCAGTGCTCGGCTCGGCCGGCACTCTGATTGCGGGCACGCTCATAGCGAGCGCGATCGCCGCACCGGCGGCCACGGCCGACGGCCGTCACCACAGCGGTTCGGAGGCGCGCGGCGTCCAGATCGCCGCCGTACGGGCGGCCCACGCCGGTATCGACTGGAAGGACTGCCCGGCCGACTGGGCCCTGGCCACGCCGATTCAGTGCGGCTGGGTCACCGTGCCGCTCGACTACGCCAAGCCCGACGGCAAGCAGATCAAGCTCGCCGTCGACCGGCACGTCAGCACCGGCACGACGGACGAGCGGCAGGGCGCACTGATTTATAACCCGGGGGGTCCCGGCGGCTCCGGGCTGCGCTTCCCCACCCGGATCACCAACAAGAACCCGCTCTGGACGAAGACCGCGAAGGCGTACGACTTCGTCGGCTTCGACCCCCGCGGCGTCGGCCACTCGGCGCCGATCTCCTGCGTCGACCCGCAGGAGTTCGTCAAGGCCCCGAAGGCCGACCCGGTGCCCGACAGCGAGGCCGACAAGCGCGCCCAGCGCAAGCTCGCCGCCGAGTACGCGGACGGCTGCGCCGAGCGGAGCGGCGACATGCTGCCGCACATGACCACGCCGAACACGGCACGCGACCTGGACGTCATCCGCGCCGCGCTCGGTGAGAAGAAGCTCAACTACCTGGGCGTCTCCTACGGCACCTACCTGGGAGCGGTCTACGGCACGCTGTTCCCGGACCACGTCCGGCGCATGGTCGTCGACAGCGTGGTCAACCCGGCGAAGGACAACATCTGGTACCAGGCCAACCTGAACCAGGACATCGCCTTCCAGAAGCGCTGGGACGACTGGGAGGCCTGGGTCGCCAAGAACGACGCGGCCTTCCACATCGGTTCCACGCCGGCCCAGGTCGAGCAGGAGTGGCTCAAGCTCCGTGCCTCGGCCAAGAAGAGCCCGATCGGCGGCGTCGTCGGACCCGCCGAGCTCATCGGCTTCTTCCAGAACACGCCGTACTACGACTCCACCTGGGTTCTCGTCGCCCGGACCTGGAGCGACTACCGGGCGGGCGACACCCAGGCGATGGTCGACGCCGCAGGCCCCGACATGTCGGACCTCGCGGGGAACGCCTCCTCGGAGAACGGCAACGCCGTGTACACGGCCGTCGAGTGCGCGGACGCCAAGTGGCCCACCAGTTGGCAGAAGTGGGACCGCGACAACACCCGGCTGCACAAGGACTACCCGTTCATGACCTGGGCCAACGCCTGGATGAACCTGCCCTGTGCGACCTGGTCGGCCAAGCAGCAGACCCCGCTGGAGGTCAAGACCGGCAAGGGCCTGCCGCCGGTCCTGATCGTGCAGTCCACGCGTGACGCCGCCACCCCGTACGAGGGCGCCGTCGAGCTGCACAAGCGCTTCAAGGGATCGCGTCTGATCACCGAGAAGGACGCCGGTTCGCACGGTGTCACGGGCCTGGTCAACCCCTGCATCAACGAGCGGGTGGACACCTACCTGCTCACCGGGCTGACCGACCGGCAGGACGTGACGTGCACCCCGCACGCCACGCCCACGCCGTAGCGGGCTGAGTGACCTGGACGGGCGGCCGGACGAGCACCACCGGCCGCCCGTCCTCACGTACGGGCCCCTCTCACCTGCCGAGGTCGTACTGCTCCAGCCAGGCGTCCTCCGCCGCATAGTCGAACAGGCCCTCGCCGTACACCCGCAGCATGGCCGGGAAGGCGTCGCGCCAGTCCCGGCCGTCCAACTGCCCGGCCAGCCACTCGACAGTCTCCGGCAGCGACTCCGCGTACCCCGTCACCGGCCGGTAGCCGAGCTCCTTCCCGGCAGCCGTCATGTCGTACACGACGGGATGGGCGATGGTCCACGGCGTCTCGCCGACCTCGCCCCTCGGAGGCGCGCCCTCCACCAGTACCGTCTCCGTCTCCCTGCCGAGCACCTCGTCGATCGCCGACGCGATCTCCGCGACCGTGGGTGCCTGCGGATCGGCCGCGTTCAGCACCCGCGACCCGGGCTGCCGTGCGGCGAGCCGGATCAGCTCGGCCACATTGGACACATGGACCGGATGGAAGCGGCCGGTGCCGTTGTACGCCAGCACTCGCCGCGTGCGCCCGTCCAGCAGCCGCTTCACGAAGTACAGCTCGCGCGGCGTACGGCAGTACGGGCCGTGGATCGCACCGGCCCGCAGCAGCGTCACCGGCAGCGTGTCGCCTACAGCGAGCAGCTCCCGCTCCAGCCGGACCTTCCTCGTTGAGTACGTGGCATCCCCGGGTGCCACCGTGCGCTGGGTCTCCGCGATCGGCACCGGATACTGCGGGGCGCCGTCGGGCTCGTTCTGGGTGTCGAAGCCGCGGCCGCGAGCGTCCTCGTACACCGCGCCGCTGGAGATCACGACGGCCGATCCGATCCGGTCGGCGAGCCCGGCAAGCTGCCGGGCGTGCTGCTCGCCGTATGCCACCATGTCGACCAGGACGTCACAGCCGTCGCCCAGCGCCGCGGCCAGTGCCCCCTCGTCGTCCCGGTCGAGGGCCGTCGTCCGTACCCCGTCGGCCCATCGCTCGTCGCGGCCACCGCCGCGCGAGACCGCGGTCACCTCCCAGCCGTCCTCCGTGAGCGCGCGCACCGCGGCCCGCCCGATCTGTCCCGTGGCCCCGAGTACCCATGCCTGTCCGTTGCTCATGGGAGGAACGCTAGGCGGTGCCGCGCCGGTTGGGCATGAGGGTTCGCCGATCGCGGATTCGCGGTCAGCGTCGCAGTCTCGGGAACTTCTTCGTCTGGGCGGCCTGTGCGGCTTTCACCTTGACGGCGTACTCGTCGACGTACTCCTGACCGGAGAGCCCGAGGATCGCGTACATGATCTCGTCGGTGACCGCCCGGATCGCCGCCTTCTGATCCCCCATGCCGGCGTAGCGGGAGAAGTCCAGCGGCTCACCGAAGCGGATGGTGACCTGCTTGATGCGCGGGACGACCTTGCCAGGAGGCTGGATCTCGAACGTACCGACCATGGCGCACGGCACCACCGGCACCTGCGCCTTGATCGCCATCACCGCGACACCGACCTTGCCCTTGTAGAGCCGGCCGTCGTGCGAACGGGTCCCCTCCGGATAGATCCCGAGCAGTTCGCCCTTGCTCAGCACGCCGAGCCCTTCATCGATCGCGGCCTGCCCCGCGTTCTTGCCGGACCTGTCCACCGGGATCTGTCCGGCGCTGCGGAAGAACGCGGCGGTCAGCTTCCCCTTCAGCCCGGGACCCGTGAAGTACTCCGCCTTGGCGAGAAAGGTGATGCGCCGTCGGATGATCGCGGGCATCAGGAAATGGTCGGAGAACGACAGATGGTTACCGGCGACGATCGCCGCGCCCTCCTCCGGAATGTGCTCCAGTCCCTCGATCCTGGGCCGGAACAGCAATCGCAGCAGCGGCCCCAGAATGACGTATTTGAGCACGTAGTAGAACACGGCGTCTCTCCACTCTCTACCGGATCGGCTCTGGGAACGGGTGTTCAGGACGGAGGTGATCGATCGTAGCCCGACCATTCGCCGAGGGCGCCGCCGAGGACCCAGGCGGCCGTCGTGAGGGGCGGGGTACGGGCGATGGCCCGGCCATGCCGGTTCGCCCTGAATGGCAGCTGGACCGCCTCTGGGATCTCAGGCCCGGTGTCAGCTTCTGCTGCCGCTGCCTGCGCTGTTCCGCGCTGTCTCACCGTGGCCGCCCGGACCGTGTCTCACGAGCGAGGCCGGGACCCGAACCGGTGCAATTCTTCAGCAGTTGCTCGTTGAACCGCGTCAGTCCGCTGTGCGCTGCTGTGTGGGGGCTCGGAGTTCCTGGGTGGCGGCCCAGGAGGCGAGCAGGAGCAAGCCCTCTTCGGAAGGCGACCCGGGTTCGGCGGCGTAGATGGTCAAGGTCAGACCGGGTTCGGCGGCCATCTCCAACCCTTCGTAGGCGAGCGTGAGTTCGCCGACGGCCTGGTGGTGGAAGCGTTTGGTGCCGGTGCCGTGATGGCGAACATTGTGGGCGCCCCAGCGGGTGCGGAACTCGTCGCTGCGCGTGGACAGCTCGCCGACCAGGTCGTGGAGGTCCTTGTCGTGGGGATTGCGGCCGGCTTCGGTGCGCAGGATGGCGACAGCGACGTCGGCAGCCTGCTCCCAGTCGGGGTAGAAGCGGCGCGAGGCAGGGTCGAGGAAGTTGAAGCGCGCGAGGTTCGCCTGGTTGGACGGGCAGGCGTAGACGTCGCTGTAGAAGGCGCGGGCGAGTTGGTTGGCGGCGAGCAGGTCCATGCGGCCGTTGCGAACGAATGCGGGCCCTGCGGTGATGGCGTCGAGGGTCCATTGCAGGCTGCGGTGCGGGGCCCACTGGCGGGTGGTGCGGCGCCGAGGCCGGGTAAGGGCGTCGGAGCCGTCGGCGGCCTGAGCCAGATGGAGTAGGTGGGCGCGTTCGGCGTCGTCGAGCTGGAGGGCACGGGCGACGGCTTCCAGTACGGCCGGGGAGACGCCGGCGAGGGTGCCGCGCTCCAGCTTGGCGTAATACTCCACGCTCATGTCGGCCAGGGCGGCGACCTCGCTCCTGCGCAGGCCCGGCACACGGCGCCGGCTGCCGGAAGGCACGCCCGCCTGCTCGGGGGTGATCTTGGCTCGCCGCGAGGTCAGGAACTCGCGGACCTCTTCACGGTTGTCCACACCCCCGACGGTACGTCCCGTTCGCCGCGGAAGGGGTGTACTGCCGGTACACCCCTTGACGGTGACTCGCTGCGCGCGCGTGGAGCGGGTTACCTGGATGACGTGGTGCTTCTTCGGCCGTGCACGAAGGCCGGAGGGAAGCCCCGCACCCGGCCTGCGGGCGGCGGATCGCCGTCCGGGACCGGGTCCGCATCTGCACGCGGCGCCCGTCGGCGCACCCCGGCGGCGCGCTCCACGGCACGCAAAGGAATCCCTCTCATGCGCGGAGCAGTGATCCACGCCCCCAGCGACGTCCGCTTCGAGACCCTGGACGACCCGAAGATCCTCGACCCCACCGACGCGATCATCCGCACGGCTGTGACCTGTGTGTGCGGCTCGGACCTGTGGCCCTACCGCGGTCTCGAGCCGATCGGTGATCCGCACCCGATGGGGCACGAGTACGTCGGCCTCGTCGAGGAGGTCGGTGCCGAGGTCACCTCCGTCAAGCCCGGCCAGTTCGTGATCGGCTCTTTCGCGACCTCGGACAACACATGTGCGAACTGCCGCAACGGCTTCCAGTCCAGCTGTCTGCACCGTGAGTTCATGAGCACCTGCCAGGCCGACTACGTCCGCATCCCCCACGCGCAGGGCACTCTGGTCGCCACCGACGGGACGCCGGACGAGGAGCTGTGGCCCAGCCTGCTGGCCGTCTCCGACGTCATGGGCACCGGCTGGTGGGCCGCCGAAGCCGCCGGAGTGAAGCCCGGCGCGACCGCCGTGGTGGTCGGCGACGGCGCAGTCGGCCTGTGCGCAGTGATCGCCGCGAAGGAGATGGGCGCGGAGCGCATCATCGCCATGTCCCGCCACGAGAGCCGGCAGAAGCTCGCCCGCGAGTTCGGCGCCACCGACATCGTCACCGAGCGCGGCGAGGAGGGCGTGGCCCGGATCAAGGACCTCACCGCCGGCATCGGTGCCGACAGCGTGCTGGAATGCGTCGGTACCGGCGAGGCCATGCAGCAGGCCCTCCACTCGGCCCGCCCCGGCGGGAACGTCGGCTTCGTCGGCGTCCCCCACGACGTCTCCATCGACGGCCAGGAACTGTTCTTCTCCCATGTCGGCCTGCGCGGCGGCCCTGCCCCCGTGCGCCGCTACCTGCCCGACCTCATCGAGCTCGTCCAGTCGGGCCGCATCGACCCGGGCAAGGTCTTCGACCTCACCCTGCCTCTGGACCAGGTCGCCGAGGGCTACAAGGCCATGGACGAGCGCCGCGCCATCAAGGCCCTCCTCAAGCCCTGACCTGCGTAGCCCGTATTCCTGCCCGGGGCGGGGCCGCACTCCCCGCCCCGGGCCTCGCACAGCGTCGTGATCGGTTGGAGGACTCACCATGACCACCTATGCGCTCGTCGGTGCCGGACCCGGCCTGGGGCTGGCCTCTGCCCGCCGCTTCGGCGCCGCCGGGCACACCGTCGCCCTGCTCTCCCGCAGTGCCGGGCACCTCGACGACCTCGTCGCCGGCCTGGACGGCGACGGCATCCAGGCCCGCGGCTACACCGCCGACGTCCTGGACCCCGCTTCCCTCACCATTGCCCTGCGGACCGCCGCCGACGAACTGGGAACGGTGGAGGTCCTCCAGTTCAGCCCGGTGCCCCGCGCCGACTTCATGAAGCCGGTCCTGGACACCACCCCCACCGATCTGGACGATCCGCTGGCGTTCTCGATCAAAGGCCCTGTCACCTGCGTGAACGCGGTCCTGCCCGGCATGCGCGCCCTGGGGCGGGGCACGCTGCTGTTCGTCAACGGCGGCAGCGCGGTGCGCCCGCATCCCGAGCGGGCCGGCACGTCGATCGCCTTCGCGGGCGAGAGCGCGTACGCGCACATGCTCCACGACGCCCTTGCGGCGGAGAACATCCACATCGCCCAGCTGATCGTCCCGGGCGCCATCCGCCCCGACGCCGAGCACTCCAGCCCCTCCGTGCTGGCTGAGCGCCTGTACGCCCTGCACACCGACCGGGACGGCTTCAGGCACTACGCCGAGCCGATGCCCGACTGAACCCGGAGACGGCGCCCTGTCCCGCACCGCGCTGCGCCGTCGGCGCGGTCCGCGGCCGTGCTGCTGCTGTCCGTCACAGCGTGTACCGCAGCGAACAGCTGCCCTACCACCTGGCCGTGGCGCTGGAGAACGGCCTGAGTGTCGAGGAACTGTCCGAAGCCATCACCCACCTGGCCTTCTACGCCGGCTGGCCCAACGCCATGACCGCGATCAACCAGCTCAAGAAGATCACTGACGAACGCGACGCCTGACACCGGCCGTCCCCTCGCCGGCACCCCGCACCCCGCACCCCGCACTCGCGACTGCACGAAGGAACAACTGACGTGGAACACATCACCGCCACTCCCACCGCCAAGGCCCCGGCCGAGCGCTTCTCCGGCGATGTCTACCTCAACATGATCGAGACGCCCACCGAACCCGCCCGCCTTGCCTCGGCACTGGTCCGCTTCACCCCCGGCGCCCGCACCAACTGGCACTCCCACGCCAACGGCCAGACCCTCTACATCACCGACGGCATCGGCCTGGTCGGCACCCGCGACGGCAACGTCGTACGCGTCTGCGCCGGCCAGACCGTCAAGTGCCCGCCCGGGGAAGAGCACTGGCACGGCGCCACCGACACCACCCTCATGGCGCACATCGCCATGGTCGTCGGCGACGCCGATGGCGACGGCACCACCTGGCTGGAACCCGTCACCGACGAGCACTACAGCGCATCCTGCACCTCCGCCGGCCGCTGAGCCCCGCCGACAGGGCCACCTCGACGAATGCCTGACCACCGCCGTCACTCGGTCGGCACGGAGGTGTCCGAGGCCATGGCGACCGCTCACTTCCTCCGTGGTGGTGTTCAGGGCGCGTGCGAGCTGAGCGACGGAAAGGTCGCCGCCGGGTGCGACCTGACGCAGCTGAGCGGCACTGACGCTGATTCGTCGAGGCGCCGCCGAGAGGCCGACCGCCAACGGCTTCCACACCCTCGGTGTGCTGGCTGCCCTGCCAGGCCGTCATGGGGATGCCCCACCTCGACGGTCAGCCTGACGGCCGGAGCGGGCGTGCGCGCCACCGAGGTTGTTGACCAGGGCGTCGATCCTGCCGTGCCGGTCCGCGGCAGCCTGGATCAGCAGGCCGGCTCCGTCGGCGCCGGCCAGATCGACGGGGACGAACGCGACGTCGTACTTCTCCTGCAGCGCGGCGATCTCAGGGGTTTCCGTACGGCTGCCGACGACGACGCGGGCGCCCTCGCGGGCGAATGCCTCGGCGATGGCAAGGCCGATGCCCTTGCTCGCACCGGTGACAACGGCGACCTTGTCCGTGAGGTTCAGATCCATCGACATGCACTCCTACGTCGGCGACTTGCCACGTCAAATCCCATTGAATCGGGCATATCGATTGAGTATTGCGCCGGGATCACCGTGAGTGCCGTGCGCCACGAGGCCTATGCCGGAGATCCCCGCGTACCCACGCGAGAGAAGCCCGTGAGGCCGGCGCTTCGCGTCATCGTCCGGCGGGACTCAGCCCAGGGCCCGGTCGAGGTTGAACGCGGCGCTGATGAGTGCCAGGTGGGTGAAGGCCTGGGGGAAGTTGCCCATCTGCTCGCCGGTGCGGCCGATCTCCTCGGCGAACAGCCCGAGGTGATTGGCATAGGTGAGCATCTTCTCGAAAGCGAGCCGGGCCTCGTCCACGCGGCCGGCGCGCGAGAGCGCCTCGACGTACCAGAACGAACAGATCGAGAATGTGCCCTCCTCGCCCCGCAGTCCGTCCGGGCTGGCGTGGGGGTCGTAACGGTAGACCAGGGAGTCCGACACCAGTCCCTCGCCCAGCACGTCCAGAGTGGAGAGCCATTTCGGGTCCGTCGGAGAGATGAACTTGGCCAGCGGCATCATGAGGACCGCGGCGTCGAGGACGTCTTCGCCCTCGTGCTGGACGAATGCCTTCCGCTCGGTGGACCAGCCGCGCTGCATGATCCGCCGGTAGATCGTGTCGCGGGCGTGGGACCAGCGGAGCATGTCCGCGGGCAGCCCGCGATGGGTGGCGATCCGCATCGCCCGTTCGATCGCGACCCAGCACATCAGCTGCGAGTACAGGAAATTCTGGATCTTGCCACGCGTCTCCCAGATGCCCTCGTCCGGCTGGTCCCAGTTGTCACAGACCCAGTCGACCAGACTGCCGACGGTGTCCCAGTGCTCGCTGGACAGCGGCTGGCCCCATTTGTCGTAGAGATACAGCGAGTCGATGAGGGCCCCGTAGATGTCCAGTTGGAGCTGGTTGACGGCGTTGTTGCCGATCCGGACAGGTGCCGAGCCCAGGTGGCCTTCCAGATGGGACAGCTCCTCCTCGGGAAGTTCGCTGCGGCCGTCGATGCCGTACATGATCTGCAGGGGGCCGCTGGCGGTCTCCTTGAGGCAGATCCTCTCGGACAGGAAGCGTACGAAGGCCTCGGCCTCGTCGGTGAAGCCCAGCCTGAGCAGTGCATAGATGCAGAACGCGGCGTCCCTCACCCACACGTACCGGTAGTCCCAGTTGCGCTCGCCGCCGATCTGTTCGGGCAGGCTGGTCGTGGGAGCGGCGACGATGGCACCGGTCGGCACGTACGTGAGGAGCTTGAGGGTGAGCGCGGAGCGGTGCACCATCTCCCGCCAGCGCCCCCGGTACCGGGACTGGGACAGCCATGTGCGCCAGTACCGGACCGTGGCGCCGAAGAGCGCCTCCGCCTCCAGGACCGCACAGCCCCGGGGCTCCACCCCGTCGCCGATCCGGTCGAGCGCGAAGACCGCGGCCTTGCCCTCGTCCAGCGTGAAAGAGGCCGTGGCGTCGGGACCGTCGATGTCGACCGGAACACTGGACGTCAGCGCGAGCGAGAGTTCCGGGGAGTCGAAGACGGTCTGGCCCTGCTGCTTGCTCACCGTATGCGTGCGCCGGCCGTAGTCGAACCGGGGGGCCACGCGCGCGGTGAACGGCATCGACCCTCGCACACAGAGCACCCGCCTGATCAGACGGTGGCGGTCCGCCTCGCGCGAGTCGTCGACGATCGGCATGAAGTCCTGGACCTCGCCGACACCGTCGTCCGCGAAGAACCGGGTGATCAAGATGTTGGTGTCGGGGAAGTAGAACTGCTTCGTCCGGGCGGGCACATCCGGGGAGAGCTCGAAGGCACCGCCGCGGTCGGCGTCCAGGATCGCCGCGAAGACGCTGGGCGCGTCGAATCGTGAGCAGCAGTACCAGTCGATGGTGCCGTTCGTGCCGACGAGCGCGGCCGTGCGAAGGTCGCCGATCAGGCCGTGCTCAGCGATGGGCATGTAGCGCGGCGCGTCGGCCCTGCAGGGCCGGAGGCTTTCACCTGTGGCCATCTGACCTCCCCCGTTCTCGGGAGCGGGACCATTGGATTCAGGCTACCTCCGAGCGCTTGCAGGCAGCGACCGCACCGGCCGCCCCGTACCTTCGCGGGTCGGACCGCCGACGCCACAAGGAGCGCCGGCTTCCTGCATGGGCGACATCGAGACGGACGAGGAGCGGGCACGGCCCCTGCTGCGTGAGCAGATCCGGCCCCGCGGGACCGGGCCTGCGTCGGCTGGTGCGCAGGCCGGGTCCGCTCGGTCGTGTGCCGCCGGACGGCAGGGGGCCGCCGGCGGAGTACTCGGGACGGCGGCTGACGTGCTCGCATGTCAACCGCCCGCGGAGGCGACCCGCGCCGTGTGCTGCAGGCCTGCTCTCAGTCGCCCCGGCCGGGGCGCCGCTCAGGTGTCGCGCGTGGCAGCCATTCCCACGGTGAGCAGCCCGAGGACCACCCAGCCGAACCAGAGCCAGCCGTTGCTCCCCAGCGCCACCGTGTAGGCGGTGACCACCACCAGGGCTCCGACGGTGAGTATCCCCATCGTCTTCGTGGATCCGGACATGCGCGCACCCTCCTCGTCGGCCGCGCGGCCGTGGACCCCATCGTCACCCGGAAGGGGTGTCCACCGCTACTGTCCGCGCGCCTGCAACGATGCGAGATAGGCGTTGTACGCCTTCAGCTCCTGGTCGCCGTCCCGGTCGGCGGCGCGGTCCGCGCGCTTCGCCGTCCGCTGCTCGGACCGGTACCACTGGAAGACCAGTGCGATCAGCACCAGTACCGAAGGGATCTCGCTGAAGGCCCAGGCGATGCCGCCCGCCCAGTTCTGGTCGCTCAGTGCGTCGATGCCGAGCGAGGCCGGCGGGTGCTTGTACGTCTCCACCATCGGCGAGGTCGCCATCATCAGGGCGATGCCGAAGAAGGCGTGGAACGGCATTCCCGCGAACAGCTCCAGCATCCGCATCACATAGCCGGGCCGGTGCGGTCCCGGGTCGACGCCCATGATCGGCCAGAAGAAGACCAGACCGACCGCGAGGAAGTGCACCATCATCGCGAGGTGCCCGGTCTTCGAGCCCATCAGGAAGTCGAACAGCGGGGTGAAGTACAGCGCGTACAGGCTGGCGATGAAGAGCGGGATGGTGAACACCGGATGCGTGATGATCTTCATGTACCGGCTGTGCAGCAGCATGAGCAGCAGCTCGCGCGGGCCCTTGCGGCCACGGCCCGCGACGGGCAGGGCGCGCAGCGCCAGGGTCACCGGTGCGCCCAGCAGCAGCAGGATCGGCGACAGCATGCTGATCACCATGTGCTGGACCATGTGCACGCTGAACATGACCATGCCGTAGTCGTTGAGCCTGGTGCACATGACCAGGGCGATGGTCAGTACGCCGATGACGAAGAAGACCGTCCGGCCGACCGGCCAGCCGTCGCCGCGTCTGCGCAGCCGCAGCACGCCGTACCCGTACAGGCCGATCGCGAGGACACAGCCGATCAGGAAGAACGGGTCCGCGGAGAAGACGAGCCCACGTCCCAGCGTGAACGGCGGCAGATCCGTGGTCATGCCGTGCCCGCTGTGATCCATCTGTTCACTCCCGATGGGGACGTCCCCGTTTCGTGCCGGTTGTCCCGACCAGAGTAGAACTGCCCCCGGCCGCAGCTGCGGCCGGGGGCAGTCGTCACGTACCGGTGTCGCTCAGAGCACGCACTCCGCTTCGGCGTACCGCTCGGCCGGGACCGTCTTCAGCGTCTCCACGGCCTGTGACAGCGGCACCATCGTGATGTCCGTGCCTCGCAGCGCCGTCATCATGCCGAACTCGCTGCGGTGCGCGGCCTCGACCGCGTGCCAGCCGAAGCGGGTCGCCAGGACCCTGTCGTACGCCGTCGGCGTGCCACCGCGCTGCACATGGCCGAGTATCACCGGGCGGGCTTCCTTGCCCAGGCGCTGCTCCAGCTCGACCGAGAGCTGTGTGGCCACTCCGGTGAAGCGCTCGTGCCCGTAGACGTCCGTGGCGCCGGCCTCGAACTCCATGGAGCCGGCGCGCGGCTTGGCGCCTTCGGCGACCACGACGATGGCGAACTTCTTGCCCGCCGAGAAACGCTTGCCGACCAGCTCGGTCAGCTCGTCCATGTCGAAGGGGCGCTCCGGCACGACGATGGCGTGTGCGCCGGCCGCCATGCCCGAGTGCAGGGCGATCCATCCGGTGTGGCGGCCCATGACCTCGACGATGAGCACCCGCTGGTGCGATTCGGCGGTGGTCTTCAGGCGGTCGAGGGCCTCGGTGGCGACACCGACCGCGGTGTCGAAGCCGAACGTCACATCGGTCGACGCGATGTCGTTGTCGATGGTCTTCGGTACGCCGACGATCGGCAGCCCCGCTTCGGAGAGCAGATTGGCCGCCTTCAACGTGCCCTCTCCGCCGATCGGGATGATCGCGTCGAGACCGAGATCGGCGACATGGCTCCTGGCCTGCTCGACGCCGCCCCGCAGATGCGCGGGCTGGACCCGGGAGGAGCCGAGGATCGTACCGCCACGCGCGAGGATGCCACCGACCGCGTCGAGGTCGAGCTTGCGGTAGTCGCACTCCAGGAGGCCCCGCCACCCGTCGTGGAAGCCGATGACCTCGTCGCCGTGGTCGACCACCGCGCGGTGCACGACGGAGCGGATGACGGCGTTGAGGCCGGGGCAGTCGCCGCCGGAGGTGAGCACACCAATTCGCATTGCCCGGGAAACCTTTGCAACGTGGGCCGACGACCGGACTGCGTCGTCCGGCTGGATCCCCGCCACCCTACCGGCGCAGGGTGGCGGGACCGAACCAGGCGTCCGCCTGGTGGACTCCGCTCAAGTGAGCGAAGAGCACGTCAGGCGGGCTGGGTTGCCGAAGCGATGCGCTCGGCGCGCAGCGCCTCGTACCAGCGGTCGTCCGTCGGGGGCAGGGCGTTGACGTCGAGAGCCAGCTTCAGCAGCAGGTCCGCGATCATCGGGTTACGGGCCATCACCGGCCCGTGCATGTACGTACCGAAGACCGTGTCGTTGTACGCGCCCTCGGTGCCGTCACCCGTGCCGTTGCCCCGGCCGAGCTGGACCCGGGCGAACGGCCGTGCCGTCGGGCCCAGATGGGTGATGCCCTGGTGGTTCTCGAAACCGGTCAGCTGCGGCAGGCCCAGCTGAGGGTCGATGTCGGCCAGTACGTCACCCACGCAGCGGGCACCCTCGCCACGCGTGGAGACCACGTCGAGCAGCCCGAGGCCGGCCTCGCGCTCGCCGAGATCGTTGATGAACTCATGGCCGAGGATCTGGTAGCCGGCGCAGACCGAGAAGATGATCGCGCCGTTGGACGCGGCCCGGCTGAGACCGCCGTCGCGGCGCAGCCGCTCCGCGGCGAGCCGCTGCGGCCGGTCCTCACCGCCGCCGATCAGATAGATGTCGCCGGACGTCGGGACCGGCTGGTCACTGCGCACGTCGACGCGCTGCACGTCGAGACCGCGCTGCCGCGCCCGCCGCTCCACCACCAGCGCGTTGCCCTGGTCGCCGTAGGTGCTCAGCAGGTCGGGGTAGACCCAGACCAGACGCAGACCGTTGTTGCTCATGCTTCGTCCTCTCCGGAGGTGGCCCGGGCCGGGGTCAGTTGCCGACACGGCGGCGCAGATCCTGGAAGGCGGTGTAGTTGGCGATGACCTCGATGCGGCCGGGCGGGGCCTGCTGCACGGCCTCGTCGAGGCTCGCACAGACCCGGAAGTCGAGTCCGGCCACTTCGAGGCGGACCGCGAGATCCAGCTTGCGGTCGCCGAGCACGAAGATCGGGTGGCCGGCCAGCTGGGTGTAGTCGACGTCCCACAGCCACGACGTGTCCGTGCCGTCCGCGCCACGGGCGTTGACGGAGAGGATCACCGGCGTGGGCGGCGGGTCGATCAGGGAGAACGTCTCGAGCCAGCCCGCCGGGTTCTTCGCCAGCAGGAGCCGCAGCTCACGGCCGAGGAAGGTGACCACGTCGTAGCGGCCCGCCACGGCCTGCACCTGGTACATGCGCTCCAGTGCGACCTGCGGCGGCACGCCGAAGACGGCGGCGACGGCCGCCGAGGTGGTGGCGTTCGCCTTGTTCGCCCGGCCGGGCAGCTGGAGGTGGATCGGCCAGGCCGAACCGTGCGGGTCCAGGACGTAGTCGCCGTGCAGCACCCAGCTCGGCGCGGGGCGGCGGAAACCGCACTCGCCGCAGAACCAGTCGTCGCCGGGGCGCTGCATCACACCACCGCAGGACGGACAGGACCAGGCGTCGTCCTTCCATGCCTGACCGGCCGCGACCCACACGACATTGGTGGAGGAGGACGCCGCCCAGACGATCAGCGGGTCGTCGGCGTTGGCGACGACCACGGCCTTGGAGCCGGACAGCCCCTCACGCCACTTCTCGGCCAGCATCCGGGTCTCCGCCGCACGGTCCAGCTGGTCGCGCGAGAGGTTGAGCAGCGCGATCACCTTGGGCGTCGTGTCCCGCGCGACGCCGGCGAGGTACTTCTCGTCGACCTCGATCACGCCGTACCTCGCGTCCGAGCCACCGGCCAGCGCCGAGGTGATGCCCGCGGGCATGTTGGCGCCCAGTGCGTTGGACACGACCGGACCCGCCGCCCGCAATGCTTCGGCGATCAGCCGGGTCGTCGTCGTCTTGCCGTTCGTCGCCGACACGAGGATCACGTCCAGGTGCTGCGCCAGCCGCCCCAGCAGGTCGGGGTCGAGCTTGAGCGCCACCCGGCCGCCGATCACCGATCCGCTGCCGCGCCCCGCAGCGCGCGACACCGCCGCAGCGGCCTTGCCCGCCGTCACCGCCAGCTTGGCCCGCGGCGACAACGGCTCCGTGTTGCCTGCCATCGTCCTAGATCCTCCTTGCATCGGTCCGCGCCCAGCCTATCGATGTCCGGAGCGGCGGCCGCACCGCGGCACCACCGGGAAGGTGGAGGTCACGTGGAACGTACGCTTACGGCCATGCGAAACCGCCCGATCCCCGGCAGTTCCGGACTCGTCCGCGCCCTGAGTCTGCTCGGCGACCCCGTGCTGCACAGCGCCTGCGAGGACGTCACCGACTTCGGGCCCTCGCTCGGCAGGCTCGTCGAGGACATGTTCGCCACGATGTACGCCGCGCAGGGGGTGGGGCTCGCCGCCAACCAGATCGGAGTCCCGCTGCGGGTGTTCGTCTACGACTGTCCGGACGACGACGACGTCCGCCACCTCGGACATCTCATCAATCCGAAACTGGTCGAGGCGGACGGCATCACCGTGCGCGGCCCGGAGGGCTGTCTGTCGCTGCCAGGTCTCGAGGCGGGCACCCCGCGCTTCGACCATGCGGTGGTGGAGGGGATGACTCTCGAGGGGGAGCCGGTGAGGATCGACGGCACCGGCTGGTTCGCACGCTGCCTGCAGCACGAGTGCGACCATCTCGAAGGCTCCGTCTACACCGACCGGCTGACCGGGCTGCGCCGGGCGCGGGCGCTGCGCGCGGCCCGCCGGGCGCCGTGGGGGCGTACGGACTGACCGCCGCGTGCGGTCAGAAGCCGGGGCCGCCCGGCCGGTCGTCGACGGCGGCCAGCCTGCCCCACAGCAGATCGGCCAGGCTACGCACCAACTGGGCGCGTGAGCAGGGGCGTTCGCCCAGCCACCAGTCGCCCGCCGCATGCATCATGCCGACGATGCCATGGCCCCAGATGCGGGCCATCTCCTCGCTGTCCGGGCCCAGGTCCACCCGCTCGGCGATCACCAGGGCGAGCTCCTCGCCGAGCCGGCGCAGCAGCGGGGCCGAGTGCCGTCCGACGTCGAAACCCTGCTCGGGGGAGGGGGCCGCGTCGTCGGACGGGTGCATCAGGAAGCGGTAGACCTGCGGGCGGGCCTCGATCGCCGCGAGATAGGTGTCGAGCGTCGCTTCGACCCGCCGGCGGCGCTCCGCGGGGGCGTCCAGCGCGGCCCGCAGTGCGCTCAGCAGGGCGTCGGTGTGGCGCTTGGCGAGCGCGCGGTAGAGGCCGCCCTTGTCGCCGAAGTGCCGGTACAGAATGGGCTTGGTGATCCCGGCCTCTGCGGCGATGGCGTTCATCGAGGCCTTCGGCCCGTCCCTGAGTACCACGCGGTCGGCGGCCTCGAGCAGCTCCCGGCGGCGCTGTTCGGCCGCGGTCCGCTGTCGCTCGGCCTGTCGTGTGGTCTCCATGTCGCTCTCTCCCCACCCCTGGCCGTGCTCGTGGCCATGCAAGTCCGTCATGCCTGCGCAACGTAACACCCTGCCCTGCGGTGGTGCTGATCGGAGCGGATCGGTTGACAGAGGCTACTAGTCGGTAACAGACTGCTGTTACCGCAAGTAACGACTTGTTTTTGCTGCAGTGCATGGAGGGGAACATGGCCGAGTTCACGCTCGATCTCAACGACGACCAGAAGCAGGTCCGTGACTGGCTTCACGGGTTTGCCGCGGATGTCATCCGCCCGGCCGCCTCGGAGTGGGACGAGCGTGAGGAAACGCCCTGGCCCGTCATCCAGGAGGCGGCCAAGATCGGAATCTACTCCCTCGACTTCTACGCCCAGCAGTTCTTCGACCCGACCGGGCTCGGGATCCCGATGGCGATGGAGGAGCTCTTCTGGGGCGACGCCGGCATCGCCCTGTCGATCGTCGGTACGGGCCTGGCGGCCGTCGGCGTCCTCGCCAACGGCACCGAGGAGCAGATCGGCACCTGGATTCCGCAGATGTACGGCGATGCGACCGATGTGAAGGTCGCCGCCTTCTGCTCGTCCGAGCCGGACGCGGGCTCGGACGTCGCCTCGATGCGCACGCGTGCGGTGTACGACCAGGCCAAGGACGAGTGGGTGCTCAACGGCACCAAGACCTGGGCGACCAACGGTGGCATCGCCAATGTCCATGTCGTCGTCGCCGTGGTCGACGCGGAGCTCGGCTCCAAGGGGCACGCCTCCTTCATCGTGCCGCCGAACACCCCCGGCCTCTCGCAGGGGCAGAAGTTCAAGAAGCACGGCATCCGGGCCTCGCACACGGCGGAGGTCGTCCTGGAGGACGTCCGGGTCCCCGGCCACTGCCTGCTCGGCGGCAAGGAGAAGCTGGACCAGCGCCTGGCGCGGGCCCGCGAGCGTGCCCGGTCCGGCGGCGAGCGCGTGAAGAACGCGGCGATGGCCACGTTCGAGGCGTCCCGCCCGGCGGTCGGCGCCATGGCGGTCGGCACCGCCCGGGCGGCGTACGAGGTGGCGCTCGACTACGCCAGGACGCGTACCCAGTTCGGACGGCCGATCATCGACAACCAGGGTGTCGCGTTTCAGCTCGCGGACATGCGCACGCAGATCGACGCGGCCCGGCTGCTGGTCTGGCGTGCTTCCTGGATGGCGACCACCGGCAAGCCGTTCGAGTCCGCCGAGGGCTCCATGTCCAAGCTGTACGCCAGCGAGACGGCGAAGAAGGTCACCGCGCAGGCGATCCAGATCCTCGGCGGCAACGGCTTCACCCGTGAGTACCCGGTGGAGCGGATGCACCGGGACGCGGCGATCTACACCATCTTCGAGGGCACGAGCGAGATCCAGCGGCTGGTGATCGCCCGCACGCTCTCGGGCATGCCGATCCGCTAGTGTCCCGAGTCTTAGGAAAGCTTTAGAAGTATGCTTGGCTCATGGCGCGCATGGGTCGGCCGACGGTCGAAGTGGTCCTGACGGATGACGAGCGGGAGACGTTGCTGCGCTGGTCACGGCGGGCGACGTCCGCGCAGGCTCTGGCCTTGCGCTGCCGGATCGTCCTCGCGTGCGCTGACGGGTTGTCGAACACTGCGGTGGGCGCGGACCTCGGGATCCACCCGACCACGGTGGCCACATGGCGGAAGCGGTTCGCGGCCAACCGGCTGGAGGGCCTGGCCGACGAGAAGCGGCCGGGCCCGGCGCGCACGGTGACCGACGAGCAGGTCGAGGACGTGATCGTGCGGACCCTGGAGGCGACGCCGAAGGGCGCCACGCACTGGTCCACGCGCGAGATGGCGAAGCAGAGCGGGCTGAGCCAGTCGACGGTCTCACGGATATGGCGCACCTTCGGCCTCAAGCCGCACCAGGTCGACACCTTCAAGCTGAGCAAGGACCCACAGTTCGTCGAGAAGGTCCGCGACGTTGTGGGCCTGTACCTCGATCCGCCCGAGCGCGCCATCGTGCTCTGCGTCGACGAGAAATCGCAAATCCAGGCGCTGGACCGCTCGGCCCCGGTGCTGCCGATGATGCCCGGCATGCCCGAGCGCCGCACCCACGACTACCTGCGCGGAGGCGTCACCACCTTGTTCGCGGCGCTCAACACCGCCACCGGCGAGGTCATCGGCTCCCTGCACCGCCGCCACCGCGCCGCCGAGTTCAAGAAGTTCCTCGCCAAGCTCGACAAGGAGGTCCCCGCCGAGCTCGACGTCCACCTGATCTGCGACAACTACGCCACCCACAAGACCCCCGCCATCCAGAAATGGCTGCTCGCGCACCCGCGCTTCCACATGCACTTCACGCCCACCAGTTCGTCCTGGCTCAACCAAGTCGAGCGCTGGTTCGGACTGCTGACGGACAAGCAGATACGCCGCGGCGTCCACAAGAACGTACAAGCGCTGGAGAAGGACATCCGCGACTGGATCGCCCACTGGAACGAAGACCCCAAGCCGTTCACCTGGACCAGATCCGCCGACGAGATCTTCGAACGCCTCGCCGGCTACCTGAACCGCCTGCCGAACCCCAAATCCTAGATATGTAGTGCTCCTAAGACTCGGGACACTAGCACGGTGCCGCGGGGCGTGCCGCCGGGGTGGTTGCGGTGCCTTCGGCCCCGGTCCGTCCTCGATCGCCGGACGGACCCGATTCCGTGTCCGGCGGACCGGGACGGCGCCCGCGGGGGCGAGGTCGTGCCGGGCGGGCCGAAAGCCGGCCCGCCCGGCACGACGCCGTTCATCAGGCGGAGAGCAGGGCCTCGATCGCCGCCACGAGTTCCGGGGCCTCCGGCTCCGTGCGGGGGCGGATACGGGCCACCGCCTCGCCGGCCGGGGAGATCAGGAACTTCTCGAAGTTCCACTGGACGTCACCCGCCTCGCCGTCCGTGTCCGCGAGCTGCGTCAGCTCGGCGTACAGCGGGTGCCGGCGGTCACCGTTGACGTCGACCTTCTCCAGCAGCGGGAAGCTGACCCCGTACGTCGTGGAACAGAACGTCTGGATCTCCTCCGCGCTCCCGGGCTCCTGGCCCGCGAACTGGTTGCACGGCACACCGAGTACGGTGAAGCCGCGGTCACCGTAAGTCTTCTGAAGTCGCTCCAGGCCCGCGTACTGCGGGGTGAGCCCGCACTTGGAGGCGACGTTCACCAGCAGGACCGCCTGGCCCCGGTAGGCGCCCAGGGTGGTCGGCTCGCCCGCGAGCGTGTGAAGGGGGATGTCGTGCAGCGTCATCAGGATCTCCTCGTCAGTGGCTTGCCCGGCCATTGTCCAGCCTGCGCCTTCATCGGGGCGAAGCCGGCCGCTCCGTTGTCCGGATCGCCTTGTAGTAGAAGGTGGTCGGTCGCAGGGCTCCGGCCGGGTCGCCGGCGTAGTCCGGAATCGAACCGCACTCCGTCCAGCCCGCCGAACGGTAGAGCCGCTCGGCGGGGCTGCCCGTCTCGGTGTCCAGGACCAGCAGCGTCAGACCGGCCTCGGCCGCGGCCCGCTCCGCGGTGGCGAGCAGCGACCGTCCCAGTCCGTGGCCGCGCATCGACGGGCGCACCATCACCTTGGTGATCTCCGCGCGATGACGGGAGTTCGGCAGCTGGGCGAGGTTCAGGCCGATCGTTCCGGCCACCCGCTCGCCGTCCCGGGCGATCCAGACGCGGTGGTGCCCCGCGTCGACCGACGCGGCACGCCCCCGCCACCAGTCGGCGGCGGCATCGCGGTCGAGGGGCGCCAGGAATCCCACCGAGGCGCCGCCGGCCACGGTCTCCACCAGGAGAGCGGCCAGCTCATCGGCGTACGTGATCAGCTCGGGGCCGGAGACGGGGACGATCTCGGTGCCCGGGACGGACTCGGCGAATGCGGTGGCCTCGGTCATGACACGGGTCCTTTCACGGCAGAACGATCATCACGGCATAGCGGACCGGGTCCGGGCCCGGACAGCGGAAGTGCGAGGGGCCGTTCAGCCGGAACCGCAGACAGTCCCCGGGGCGCACGGTGTGCACGGTGTTCTCGACGGTGATCTCCACCGTCCCCTCCAGCACCCAGATGTGGTGTTCCAGACCGGGTACCGGCGCGTGCTCGTACGCGATGCCGGCGCCCGGGTCGAGCGTCCCCTCGATGATCTCGGCGCGCAGACCGGTGTGCGGCGGCGAGACCGAGCGGCGCACGAAGCCGGACGCTTCGTCCCGCCACACCGGCTGCCGCTCTACGGGCACCAGCTGTGGTGGCTCCGTCTCCACCTCCATCAGCAGCCGCGACATCGTCCGCCGGAACACCGTGCACAGCCGCCCCAGCTGGGCGGCGGTCGGGCTCAGCTCGCCGCGCTCCAGGCGCGACAGCGTCGAGCGGCTGACACCGCTGCGCCGGGACAGTTCGTCCAGCGGCCAGCCGCGCTCGGCGCGGAGCTCGCCCAGCCGGGCGGCCAACCGGGCGTCGACGGAAGCCGGTTCCACCTCTTCGGTCCTTCTCACACCGGAGACAATATCCCTGATGTGAGAGATCCAGGGGTGCAGTCCGCCGGAATGCCGACCAGGTGAGGCCATGCCACGCTGTGACGGGGGGACACGGACGGTCAGGCCCACCCGGGCCGGCCGGATTGCCGCCCGAGGAGGCGACCGACATGGCCAGTAACGCCACCGCGCCCAAGACAGGCAAGGCCGACCCGGATCCGTGGTACGGGCCCACGTCCGGCACCACCGTCCTCGCGGCAGCTCTGATGATCTTCGGGGGAGTGATGGCGATCCTCGAGGGGATCGCGGCCATCGCCAAGGACGACCTGTTCGTCACGACGCGTCACTACGTCTTCCAGTTCAGCCTGTCGGGCTGGGGCTGGGTCCACCTCATTCTGGGCATCGTCATCGTCCTCGCCGGCTGCGCCGTACTCACCGGAGCCCTGTGGGCACGCTACTTCGGTGTGGTCGTCGCCGGGCTCGGCGCGATCGCCAACTTCCTGTGGGTGCCGTACTACCCCTTGTGGGCGATGACGCTGGTGGCGGTCAACATCTTCATCATCTGGGCGCTGTGCACGGGCCAGCACCGAGAAGCACACAAGGGCTCGGCGGCCTGACCCGGACACCGCCGTCGGGGACCTCCGCCGCGACGGCGGTGTTTACGGCAGTCGGCCCTGTCACGGGTGAGGAATCGCGACCGGCCGCCTAGTGTGCGAGTCATGCCGGAGAGCGCGACGTCCCAGGGTGGCGCGGCGGGGCGCGAGTTGGCCCCGGCGCCCGACCCCCGCCGCTGGCAGGCACTTGCCGTGTGCCTGGTGGCAGGCTTCATGACGCTGTTGGACGTGTCCATCGTCAACGTCGCCCTGCCGTCGATCCGCAACGACCTGCGGAGCCCGGAATCAGATCTGCAATGGGTCCTCTCCGGCTACGCCCTCGCCTTCGGGCTCCTCCTCATCCCCGCCGGGCGGCTGGGCGACGCCCGGGGGCGCCGTGTGGTGTTCCTGGCGGGGCTGGCCGTGTTCACGCTGGCGTCGGCGGCCTGCGGAGCCGCCCACTCCAGTACCTGGCTGGTGGTCGCCCGGGTGATCCAGGGCTTCGGCGGAGCCTTGATCTCTCCGCAGATCTCCGCGTTGATCCAGCAGATGTTCTCCGGCCAGGAGCGGGGCCGTGCCTTCGGCATGTTCAGCACGGTGGTCGGTATCTCGACTGCCGTCGGCCCGCTGCTGGGCGGGCTGCTGATCCAGGCGGCGGGACGCGAGGGGGGCTGGCGCTGGGTCTTCCTCGTCAACCTGCCGCTCGGCATCGTCTGCTTCCTGCTCGCCCGGCGCCTCCTCCCGGACACACCGGCGGCGGGCCGCGTGCGGCCGAGAGACCTCGACCCCGTCGGCGTACTCCTCCTGGGTGCGGGCGTGCTGGCCCTGCTGCTGCCCTTCGTCCAGGAGCAGCAGTGGTCGGGCGACGGGAAGTGGCTGCTGGTGTTCGTTGCCGCGGTGCTGCTCGCCGCCTTCGCCGGCTGGGAGGCCCGGTGCGGCAGGCACGGCACCGTGCCCGTCCTGGACCTGTCGCTGTTCAGGCTGCACTCCTACTGGCTGGGCTGTCTGCTGAGCCTGATGTACTTCGCCGGATTCACCTCGATCTTCTTCATCAGCACCCTCTATCTGCAGGCCGGCCTGCACTGCACCGCGCTCCAGGCCGGACTGGCCATCACACCGTTCGCTCTGGGGGCGGCCGCCGCCGCGGGACCGGGTGGCCGGATGGTCAGCCGCTACGGCAGACCGCTGGTCGTCGTGGGGCTGTCCATGGTGGTCGTCGGACTCGCGGCCACGGCCTTCGCCGTACACATCGTGCCGGGCCGCAGTGTCGCCTGGGCGATGGCGGCCCCGTTGCTCCTGGCAGGGGTGGGCAGCGGCCTCGTCATCGCTCCGAACCTGACCCTGACCCTGTCCCAGGTGCCGGTGGTCGGCGGGGGGAGCGCCGCGGGGACGCTCCAGACCGGCCAGCGTGTCGGCTCCGCGATCGGGATCGCCGCGGTCGGCTCGGTCTTCTTCGCACGGCTGCCGTCCGAGGGCTGGAGGAGCGCGTTCGACAGCGGGCTCATCGTCTCGATCGCCTTCGTACTGGGGGCACTGGTACTGGCGATGACCGATGTGGCGATCTCCCGGCGGAAGGCGAGACGTCAGGACGGCCCGTCCGGCTGGAAGGGAGACCACGATGAGCAACCCCACCGGTAGTGGACCCGACGGCAACGCAGCATACGGACACAAGCCCTTCAAGCGGTCCAGGAGCCACTTCGCCGACCGGATCACCGCCGACGGCCGGGACGGCTGGCCGGTCGAGGCGGGCCGTTACCGGCTGGTCGTCAGCCGGGCCTGCCCCTGGGCGAGCAGGGCTCTCGTCTCCCGGCGGCTCCTCGGCCTGGAGGACGCCCTCTCGCTCGCCGTGGCCGACCCGATCCAGGACGACCGCAGCTGGCGCTTCACCCTGGACGAGGGCGGCCGGGACCCGGTACTCGGCATCTCGTACCTCAGTGAGGCGTACGAGGCGCGCGAAAGCGGCTACTCCGGCGGTGTCAGCGTGCCCGCGATCGTGGACGTACCCAGCGGGAAACTCGTCACCAACGACTTCCAGCAGATCACCCTGGACCTTGCCACGGAGTGGACCGCGCTGCACCGGCCCGGAGCGCCCGATCTCTACCCCGAGCGGCTGCGGGACGAGATCGACGAGGTCATGGGCGGTATCTACCGCGACGTCAACAACGGCGTGTACCGGGCCGGATTCGCCAGCAGCCAGGACGAGTACGAAACCGCGTACTACGACGTGTTCCGCAGATTCGACCTGGTCTCCGGACGCCTCAGGAGCCGGCGGTACCTGGTGGGAGAGACGATCACGGAGGCCGACATCCGGCTCTTCACCACGCTCGTCCGCTTCGACGCCGTCTACCACGGCCACTTCAAGTGCAACCGCTCGAAACTGACAGAGGACCCGGTGCTGTGGGCCTACGCCAGGGACCTCTTCCAGACCCCGGGATTCGGCGACACCGTCGACTTCGACCACATCAAGCAGCACTACTACCGGGTGCACACCGGCATCAACCCCACCGGCATCGTGCCGCTGGGCCCCGACCCGACCGGCTGGCGGACCCCGCACCACCGCGAGCAGCTCGGCGGCCGCCCGTTCGGCGACGGCACCCCACCTGCGTAGGGGCTACGGACCGGTCGAACGACGATTTCCACGGGTACCGGGGCCGTGCCCGGGCCACTCCTACGGCTGGACAGGGTCGGGACACGAGTCGTCCGACTGCTTCATCGCCCATCCGTCCCCGAGCACATGGACGCTCGTGTGTCCGGGGGAGCGTTGCGCATTGACGGGCGGAGTTGCAGTGGCGCCGTCCCGATTCGTGTCCGCGGGCAGCGCGGAGAACGTCACAGCGACGTGAGCCACCGTGCACGCCAACTGCCGCATGGCCAGGTGGCTGAAGGGGGGGACACCTTTGGGGAGCTGGACGGAGATGGTGTTGTCGCCGCTGATCGCCACTTTCGGTGTATCCGTCAAGTGGGGCAGCTCCGTGGTGGCCGTGACGGCCTCGCTCGCGTTCGGTCCGCCGAACAGCAAGTGCACGACGGTCCCGAAGTCCCCAGGGCCGCGCACCTTGCGAAGATACGGCGCCAGATCACCGTGGTGCAGGAAATAGACGGAGACGAGGGTTGGCGTCGAGGGCTGTGGACCGGGGGAGAACATGCCGCTCGCCGGTGCGCCTGCCTGGATGACGTCGGACGGGGGGACTCCGCACGCCGAGAGCGTGAGCGCGGCCGTGAGTCCGGTCAGCATTGCCGCCACGCGCGAGCCCCTCACCAGGCACTCCCGGTGGCGTCGTCGGCGGTCGCGGAGTCGCGGTGCAGGGGGAGTGCGACCGTGAACACCGCGCCGCCCTCCGGCAGGTTCGCCGCGCTGATGCGTCCTCCGTGCAGGCGCACGTTCTCCGCCGTGATGGCCAGGCCCAGACCGCTGCTCTCGCTTCTGCTCCGTGTGGTGCTCGCTTTGTAGAAGCGCTCGAAGATGTGCGGCATGGCTTCCTCGGCGATCCCCGGTCCGTTGTCGGTCACTTCGATGACGGCCCACGCCACGTCCGCACGCTCCTCTCTCACACCCATGCTCAGCCGTACCGGCGGATTTCCGTGCCGCAGCGCGTTGCCGATCAGGTTGGCCATGACCACGTCGAGCCGGCGCGGATCCACGCGCGTCCTGAGCACGCCTGGTCGGGGCAAGCTGGTCTCCACCTGGCCCTGCCACCCCCGGGCGGCGAGGGTGTGCTGTACGAACTCGGCCAAGTCGATCTCGTCCAGGTTGAGTTCAGCCGCGCCCGCGTCGAAGCGGGAGATCTCCATCAGGTCGTTCACCAGCACGCTCAGCCGACTGGTTCCCTCGCTGATGAGCTGCAATGCCTCGCCGGTCTCCCGGTCCAGGTGCAGCGCCTTCTCGTCCAGCACGTCGGTGACCGCCGACATCGCCGCCAGCGGCGTGCGCAGTTCATGGGAGACGTCCGCGACGAAGCGTCGCGCCTGGGCCTCCAGGCGGCGCAACTCAGCGACCGACTCCTCCAGCGCGGCTGCCGTGTGGTTGAAGGATTCAGAGAGGTCGGCCAGTTCGTCGGAGCCGTTGACGGCCAGCCGGACGTCGAGGTGCCCCTCGGCCATCCGGCGCGTGGCCCGGCGCAACGCCCGTACAGGGCGGAGAACGCCGCTCGCGGCCAGCAGCGCCAGGACGACGGCGAGGCACAGCGCCACCAGGGTGGCGTGCTCGATGGCGCTGACCATGGCTTCGACGTAAGCCTGTTCGGTGTTCTGCGGTACCACCAGGTACATCACGAGCCCCGAGAGCTTGGGCTCCGTACCCTCGCCGCTGTTGTACGTGACCGGCATTCCGACGACGAGGTAGGGATGCCCGTCGGCGTTCACCCGCTGGAACACCGCGGCACGTGTGGTAGCCACGGACCGGCGCAGTTGCGGGCTCAGCATGTCGAAGTCGGCACTCGGCGCGGAGACGCGGAGGCTGCCGTACGTGGCCAGTACTCGCCATCCTTGTGCCTGGTTGGCGTGGAGCACCTGGTTCACCGCCGTCTGCATGGCCGACTGGCTCGGCGGCAGGGGAGTGTAGACGGCCACGGCGTCGATGCTGGTCCGGAACTGGCGGATGACGGTGTCCTGGCTCTGCTGCAGCACCCCCGTGCGCGCCTCCCGGAAGGCGAGGGCTCCGGTGCTCAGGGCACTGGCCACGGCCACCAGGGCGAAGGCCGCCACCAGGCGGGAGCGCAGACCTCGTAGCGCAAGCGGGACGTGCACCAGGGCCGCCCGGAGGAACCGCACCGGCCTGGGGCCCTGCCCGGCTGCGACGGCCTCGCGTTTTCGTACGGCCTTTCGTGCCCGTACGGATCTCCGGCCGCTCACGGGGCACCGAAGCGGTAACCGAAGCCGCGTACGGTCTGGATGTAGCGGGGATCCCCGCCCAGTTCACCGAGCTTGCCGCGCAATCGCTTCACGCAGGCGTCCACGAGTCGTATGTCGCCGTGGTAGCTGTGCTCCCAGACCGCTTGCAGCAGCTGCTGGCGGCTGAACACCTGTCGGGGCGAGGCCGACAGGGTCAGCAGCAGCCGAAGCTCGGAGGGGGCGAGCGCGACGGGTTCACCGCGGTGTGTCACCACGAGCCCGGCCCGGTCGATGACCAGGTCGCCGTGCGACTCCGCCCTCGGGCGGACGGCTTCGGAGACCGTCGCGTCCTGCCTGCGCAGCACGGCCCGTATTCGCGCGTCGAGCACCCGGGCCTGCACGGGCTTGACCACGTAGTCGTCCGCGCCGGCCTCCAGCCCCACGACCACGTCGATGTCGTCCCCCTTGGCGGTCACCATGATGATCGGCACCTGGTCGCGATCCCGTATCCGCCGGCATACGTCGAGGCCGGACATCCCGGGCAGCATGAGGTCGAGCACGACGACGTCCGGATGGAAGGGGCGGAGCTGTTCCAACCCCTCTTCACCCGTTCCGGCGGCGAAAACGTCATGTCCCTGATGCCGCAACGCCAGCTGGACGGCCTTGCGGACATCTGGGTCATCTTCGACAAGTAGGACTCGTGGCACGTTGACAGTATGCACAGGTCGTGTTCGGTGACCGTTCTGGAGGAGGGGCCCTCTCGGGAGCTGTTACAGAAGGGTCACAACGGATGGGGATGTGCGGGCTGTCTCCGGTCGGCGTGCCGTCGGGCGGACAGCCCCGTCGAACCCGTCTGCCGGTACAAGCGGCGGGAGTCGTTGGAAGGTCACTCGTTACTCTTTCGTGATGATCCGAACCAATGGCGATCATCTGACCTGACCAGTCTCGGCTGCCATGCATTCGGCACGAGAGCGGGAATCCGCACCGCCCACCGGCAGCGCCGTGGCCTCCGACCGCGTCGGCCGCCGGCACCGGTCATCCCATCGCGGTGGCGGTCGGCGCCGCTCCGCCCACCGCCGGGGCCATCCGCGCCGCCGGGGCCGGAGCTATCTGGCCGGCGTGCTGGTGGCCGCCGGGCTGCTCGGCTCAGCGGCGTTCTTCCTGGACAGCGGACGAAGCGACGCGTCGAGCGATGCGCCGCGCCCGCGGAGCACGGTCATCACCCCCACCCCCACCCCCACCCCGACGCCCACCCCGACCCCGACGCCCACGCCGACGCCCACGCCCACCGAGATCGATGTCCCCTCGACGGGCACCGGCACGTTCGTCACCGCGCATGCCAGTGGCGCGAAGGTCGGTCGTGGTTCGCATCTGCTCCGCTACGTGGTGCAGGTCGAGACCGGGCTCGACATCTCACCGGCCCAAGCGGCCGACGAGATCGCCGACATACTTGCCGCCCCCCGGGGCTGGACCCACAACGGGGTCTCCTCGTTCCAGTTGGTGAGCGCGGGGGAGCCCTACGACCTCAAGGTGAAGATCGCGACACCGGGAACGGCGGACGCCCTGTGCTGGGAGGGCATCCACCAGGCCACCGAAGGCGAGTACAACTGCGAGATTCCCAACGGGGTGGTGGTGAACCTCAAGCGCTGGGTGAAGGGCTCGCCCACGTTCGACGGTCCGATCCATGACTACCGGGCGCTGATCATCAACCACGAGATGGGGCACTTCCTGGGCCACTCGCACACGACCTGCGCGGGGCCCGGGCAACTGGCCCCCGTCATGATGCAACAGATCAAGGGCCTGCACGGATGCATCGCCAACGCCTGGCCCTATGACAGGAGTGGTCACTTCGTCTCCGGGCCGCACGGGACGTGAACCGGCGGCGACCAGGCCCCTGACCGTGGGCACCCGGATCGGGGCGACGCATGGCGGGGTGCCGGAAAACCGGCGTTACAGCTTGGTCATGGTCCGAACCAGCGGCCATCACCTGCGGGCACCAGTCTTGGACTCAACGACAACACCCCGGTCGTCAAGGCCGGCGGGTGACTCCCACGTTGCAGCGTTCCGGTGCGAAGAAGCACCGGTGCTGTCGGCGTGAGCAAGTGGGCAGCGCCTCTCGATCCCAAGCTCCCCGTGGCTTCCCCACGGCCTGTCACGGGACATCAACACCCTCTCGATCGGACGGAAGAGAATGTCTGGATCCCGCACTGTTCGGAAACTGGCCGTAGCGGTGAGTCTGCTGCCGCTGCTGGCGGCCTGCGGCACCGAGGCGGCTTCTCACTCGGCGGGCGACGGAAAGGCCCCGGCCGGACCGTCGGGGCAACTCGACGTTCCCGCGGACGCCGGCGCGGACCTCAAGAAGCAGTACCTCATGGAGAACGCGATCGCGTCCTGCATGAAGAAGCAAGGGTTCACCTATACCCCCGAACCCCCAGTGGATCCCGCGTCCTCCTGGGCCCACGACGGGGCGGACTACGAGCTGACCAAGAAGTTCCGGCAGAAATACGGCTTCGGCTACTCCGCGGCCGCTGTCTACCCCGATGATCCCCAGGTGCCGGGCAGCAAGGCGGCGACCAAGCCCTCGGCCAACGCGGAATACGTCGCCACGCTCACGCCCGCGCAGAAGACCGCTTACGACAAGGCGATGGGTGGCCCCCCGGACCCGAAGGCCGGCGAAAAGAACTGGACCGGTTGCACGGGAACGGCCGACAAGAAGGCTTACGGCTCCGCATCGGCCCAAGAACGGAGCGCCGCAACTGCGTCCCGGAACCAGGCGAACGCGCAGGCACTCAACGGTGATCAGAAGCTGGTCGGCCTGGCGCAGTCGTACGCCTCGTGCCTGAAGCAGGACGGCATCCCTGTCACGACCACGCAACCGACCGGCATCGGGGAAATGGTGAAACTCCAGGCGGCCACGTCCCTTCCTGCCGGCGCCCGTGGGTCGGGCGCCGCTGCGGCCGGCACCTCCGAGGCACCCATGAGCAAGGAAGAGGCTCTGCCGCTGCTCACCAAGGAAATCGACCTGGCGATGAAAGACCTGGAGTGCGGCAAGGAATTCCGGGCCGCCTACTTCCCGAAGTTCCTGAAGGCACCGGGATCCACCGGTGCCGGGTGAGGCAGCACCGGAACCGGGTGAGCAGCCGTCCCCAGCAGCCGGGGAAGACAGCTTGAACAGGCTGTGACCAGCTGGTCGTCCGCGTCGGCCGCACGGGACAGCAGGGGAAAGAAACAGCCCGGTGCCAGCGATGGCACCGGACTGTTCGTCACCTGTTTCGCGGTCGGCATCACCCACTCCCGCGATCGAATGGAAGAGAAATGTCTGAATCCCGCACCGTTCGGAGACCGGCCGTAGCGGTAAGTCTGTTGCCGCTGCGCACCAGGGGCATCGCCTTGGCGATGCAGGACCTGGAGTGCGGCCAGGAATTCCGGGCCGTCCACGTCCCGGAGTTCCGGAAGGGCTCGTTCCACGGAGGTGCCGGATGAGGCAGCGCCGGAAACGTGAGACCAGTCGTCCCCAGCAGTTGGGGATCATCGTTGCCGCGGTGGCGCTGGTAGGAGTGGGCGGTTGGTTCGCCGGATCACAGATGCAGTCGCCGGCCGATGCGGCTGCCGCACACCAGGCTCCGAAGGCCGGACCGGTCACCGCCGCGGTCGAGCGGCGTTCGCTGACCGCGAGTGTGGTCGCCCAGGGCTCGGTGGAGTTCGCCTCACCGCAGAGTCTGCTCCTGGCCGGGCCTGTCGGTCCCCCGGACGCCGGCTCCGGGGCATCCGGGTCCACCGACGCCGTTGTCCAGCGGGTCACCAAGGCACCGGTCGCCGGGGCGGAGGTGAAGGAGGGCGATGTGCTGATGCAGGTGAGTGGCCGACCGGTGCTGGTGCTGCGTGGGTCGGTTCCGATGTACCGCACGCTGGGTCCCGGCACGTCCGGGGACGACGTCAAGCAGCTCGAGCAGGCCCTGGCCCGGCTCGGATTCAACTCCGGGGGGACGACCGGGAATTACGGGCAGGGGGACGCCGCGGCGGTGAGCCGCTGGTACAAGAGCAAGGGTTTTCACGCGCAGGAGCCCGGTGTCGTGGACAAGCAGCAGCTGGGAACGCTTGAAGCGGCTGTGACCAGTGCGCAGCAGGCCCTCCTCGCGGCCAGGAATCCGGGCAGTGGCTCCGGGGGGTCCAGCGGCGGCACCGGCACCGGTGGTGAATCCGGAAGGCTGCAGCTCAAGGCAGCACAGCAGCAGTTGGACGCGGCCAACGCCGCGCTCTTCGCCTTCCAGGCCGGCTACGGGACCAAAGTCCCCGCAGGTGAGGTCGTTTTCCTGCCGGATCTGCCGGCCCGGCTGGACAAGGTGTCCGTGAAAGTCGGTGACACCCCTTCCGGACCGGTCGGCACCGTGACCAGCTCCAAGGTCGTGGTGCAGGCCGTGGTGCCGAGCAACGATGCCAAGGTGCTCCACAAGGGCATGACAGCGCAGGTGGAGACCCCCGACGGCACGAAGGTGGAGGGGGAACTGGTGGCGCTCGGTGACGATGTGCCGAAGAACGATGCGGGGAAGGGTGAAATTCCGGCCGGCGCGTCGAGTGGCGGAGGTGATGATGCGTCGGCTCCTGTGCCGGTGCAGATTTCCATCCCGTCGGGCGAGCTGACCAAGAACGCCAACGGGTCCGCGAAGGTGACCATCACGGTGGGCGCGTCGGACGGTGACGTGTTGACGGTGCCCATCGCCGCGCTCCGCACATCGGCCGACGGGCAGGCCGAGGTGCAGGTCCTGCGCGGTAGCACAGTGGTGGATGTCGCCGTCGAGGCGGGTCTCTCCGCGGAGGGACAGGTGGAGGTCACGCCGTCCGGTGACGCCCTGAAGGAGGGCGATCACGTGGTGGTCGGGCAATGACCGAGCTGCCGGCGTCCGTCGTGCCCGACGCCGATACCGTCATCCAACTGGCTTCCGTCGAGCGGACCTTCGACTCCGAACCGCCGGTGCACGCCCTGCGGGACGTGAACCTGACCGTCCGGCGCGGCGAGCACCTGTCGATCGTCGGTCCGTCCGGTTCCGGCAAGTCGACCCTGCTCAACACCCTGGGGCTGCTGGACCGCCCCACCTCGGGCGCCTACTGGCTCGACGGCGTGGAGACCGGAACGCTCGGTGACCTGGAGCGCACCTCGCTGCGCGGCAGCCGGATCGGATTCGTCTTCCAGTCCTTCCATCTGCTGCCCTATCGGACGGTGGACGAGAACGTCATGCTGGCCGAGGCCTACCGTCGGCCGCGCCCCGGTCGCGGCCGTGCCGGCCGCCGCGCCAGGGCCGAGGAGGCATTGGAACGGGTGGGCCTGGCGCACCGGTTCGGCTTCCGGCCGGACAGGCTCTCCGGTGGTGAGAGGCAGCGTGTGGCGATCGCCCGTGCGCTGATGAGCGAGCCCGCTCTGCTGCTCTGCGACGAGCCCACCGGCAATCTCGACAGCGAGAACACCGAGTCGGTGCTGGACCTCTTCGACGAACTGTGCGACCAGGGCATGACTCTGGTCGTGATCACCCATGAAGAGGCGGTCAGCAAGCGGGCCAACAGGCGGGTAAGGATCAGCGACGGACGGCTCACGGAGGAGAACCGATGAGGGCCCGAGCACGCGTCCTGGAGCCGGCGGCCCCAGTGGATCCGGCAGACGCGGTGGACCCGCAGATCGCCGACCGGTACGCCGGTGGACGGCACACCGCTCGCCGGGGACGTGCACGGCGCCGCGGCAGGGGCAGGGTCATCGGGCGTCCCTGGATGGATTTCAGGGACCTGTGGACCGAGGCGCTGGCGGGGGTACTCGCCCGTCCGATGCGCTCCGCCCTGACCACACTGGGCACGGTTCTGGGCATCACCACCCTGGTCATCACCATCGGGGTCTCGTCCACGGCGGGCAATCAGATCGTCGGCCGGTTCGACGCCCTCACCGCCACCTCGGTCACAGTGGTGGTACCCCCGCCACCGCCGTCGGCAGACCCCGTCCCACTCGTGGACTGGCCGGGTGTCGACGCGGTCCGGCGGCTGGCCGGAGTCGCTTCGGTGGCGGCGATCGCCGACTCCACTGCAACCGCGAGCGTCCAGGTACGCGCAAATGACGTGGTGTCCCCCGGGGACGTCACCGGCCAGACCATGGCGGTCCTCGCCGCTTCCCCCACGCTGCCCGCCGCGGTGCGCGGCAGGATGACCACCGGACGCTTCTTCGACGATGGCAACATCGCCAGGCACGACCGGGTGGCGGTGCTCGGCGACCAGGCCGCACGACTCCTCGGCATCAGCTCGATACAGGACTCTCCCGCGGTCTTCCTGAAGGGCCAGGCCTACACCGTGATCGGGATACTCGGCGGAGCCGAGCGGGAGCAGCAGCTCTCGACCGCGGTGATCCTTCCGCCCACGACAGCCGAGGACCAGCTGGGCCTGGAAACGGTGACCCGGGTACTGATCAACACCGCACTCGGCGCGGCGAAGCAGGTTGCGCACCAGGCACCGATCGCGCTGGCTCCCGGAGCGGAGGACGCCCTCGTCGTCACGGCACCGCCCGACCCGGCCAAGGCACGCAAGGGAGTACAGGGCGACGTCAACGGGCTGTTCCTGGTGCTCGGACTGGTCTCGCTGGTGGTCGGGGCCATCGGTATCGCCAACGTGACGCTGGTGACGGTCATGGAGCGGATCGGGGAGATCGGACTGCGCCGCGCTCTCGGCGCCTCGCGACGGCAGGTGGCCGGCCAGTTCCTGGTGGAATCGACGACCATCGGACTCCTCGGCGGCGTCATCGGTGCCGTCCTGGGCATGGTCGTCGTGGTGACCGTCTCCGCCATCAGGGACTGGACCCCGGTCCTGGACGTCCGTCTCGCTCTCGGAGCCCCGGTCGCCGGGGCCCTCGTCGGACTCCTGGCCGGTCTCTACCCGTCACTGCGGGCCTCCCGCATGGAGCCCGTCGACGCTCTGCGCTCCTGACTGATCGTTTCAGAACGAAATCGGCCAAGACCGGTGCACATCCGCCGGCGCGGCGGGTGCCAGGGTCCACAGTCCCTGGCACCCGCCGCGGTTCAGCCCGGTCGGTCCGCGCTAGCGTGCTCGGCGACTCATGCGGCACCGCGCTGCAGGTAGGCGCGGTCCACCGTCTGCCGGACGGAGTTGCCGGCCGCGTCCTTCGCAGTCACGCGCAGCGTGACATACGCGTCGCCGTGCACCCGGGAAGGCCGCTCCACGCCGGCGGTGAAGCCGCTGCCCCTGCGGGCCGTGGTGGAGGTGGTCCAGGTGCGCCCGTCGTCGTAGGACGTCTCGACCTTCAGCGTCACGCCGCGCGGCGCCGCCATGCCGTCCTGCATGCGGACGCTCAGGCCGAGTGTGTGCTTGCGCTGCGAGCCCACCGCGTTGCGGGCGTCGACCGGCACGTCGTAGTCGACCTGGAGCATCGGCAGCAGCGCCGTGTCGGCTGCGGTGCCCGAGCGGAACGTCCACGAGGTGCGCGTGCCGGTGCCGAAGAGCCAGTCGTCCTGGACGCGGGTGGTCGCCAGGTCGAGCCGGAACTCGGCCTCGCCCGCGGGCACCTCGAAGTCGCCCCAGGCGCCCTGGCTCGAATCGGCGATCTTCTGGCCGTTGCGGTACAGCACGGCCGTGGCCGTGTCGTCCACCGCGGCCACCCCGGCCCCGGCACCGGCTCCGGTGCCCACACCGGAGCCGAAACCGCCGAGTTCGTAGAACGACCAGTGGCCGGCGCCGGAGTCGTTGAACTCCGGCACGTAGACGGACAGGGTGTTGCCGTTGCGTACCGACGGCAAGCCCGCGCCAGTCGGGATCGAGGGGCGGACCACCGCGCCGAACCACCGCTCCGTGGCGTGCTGACCGGCCCGGTAGGTACGCGGCACATTGTTCATGCCGGCCCCCAACGGAATGTCCATCCCGAAGACGACATTGTGGTGCACGGTGTGGCGCCACAACGTGTCCCCGCCGGTCACGTACTCCACACGCTCCTGGCCTGTCGGCACCTCACGGCTGTACTGGTTCCAGGCGGTGTCCTGGTACGGCCGCCACCCGAAACGCTGCTCGCTGGCCCAAGGCGACGCACCCGTGCGGGTGTAGGTGCTGCGGACCACCGCGCTTTCGCGCTCGGAGACGTTGTACACCAGGTTCTTGGGAACCGAACCCTTGGCGACCTGCATCACGTCGTACAGGTACGGGCTGCGCACCGTGCCGGAGAACTCCACCGTGGTGGCACGCTTGTTGATGCTCTTGAGCACCGCGGTGCCCTCCGCCGTACCGGCACGCATGGTGGGTACGGCGATCCGGTCACCGGTCGGGCTCCACCGCGTCCAGGGGTAGAAGCCGTCCTCCACAACCAGCATCAGCGCCTTGGCCCCGGCGTCCGCCGCGGCCGTCGCGAGCGCCCGGTCGTCGGAGAAGTCCCAGCGGACGACGGCAAGTTTGCCGCGCACGTGTGCGGCGCGCAGCTCGGCGGCCGTACCCTTGCCGGCGTCCACGGCGGTCAGCCGTGCTCCCTTGTCGCTGAAGGCCGGGGAGGCGTTCACGTAGTACGGGGTGAAGCTCAGCGAGCTGCCGGGGACCTTCGCCCGCAGCTGCGGGGCCACCATCTGCCAGCGCGAGGTGTACTCGAAGTCGCCGTCCGTGACGCGCGCGGTGGGGCTGACGTAGAGCCGCTTGGCGATGTCGAAGAACATCACGCCTTGGATCAGGCCGTTGCCGTCTATCTTCCGGTACGTCTGGTAGCTGAGGATGCCGTGCTGTTCGGCGGGGCGTGGCGTGCGGATCTTCACCTCGGTGACCTTGGAGGCGTCGAGCGTCACCGCCGTGTCCTTGGTTACCTTCACCTCCGGGTTGACGACCTCGCGCAGCTCCTGCCCGTCGGCGGCTCTGTCCAAAGTGCCGAAGCTGAGCTGGTAGGTGCCCTCCTCGACCTCGGCGACGGCCGGCTCCACGCTCGTGTATTCCACGAATCCGTCGGCGCCCCAGATCACCGGCGCGGCGCCCTCGATGACCTTGCCGTCGCGGTCGCGGGCGACCACGGTGAGCTTGTGCTTGGGTGCGTGCACGCTCAGGGAGACGGTGGTGTGGGTGAGCACGGTGCCGTCGGCGGACTTCGCGGTGAGGTAGCCGTAGTAGTTGCCGCGGGCGGCCTTCGCCGCGTCGACACTCAGCGGCACCTCGGCCGTGGCGCCGGGCGCCAGCTTCAGGGTGCCGGAGCCGAGGGAGACCACGCCGGCGGGGAGGCCCCGGCCGGTGCCGGTGGCCAGGTTGACGGTCAGCGCGAGCGTGACCTCGCGGTCACCGGTGTTGGTGTAGCGGACGGTGGCGGCGTTGCGGGCGCCGCCCGCCGCACCGGTCTCCACGGCCGGAAGCGACAAACTGCCGGTGGCCGTGACCGGGCCCATGGCGGTGGCCAGGTCGATGCGGCCGCCGCCCTGCTCGGTAACCTTGGTGCCGGACACCGTGTGCGAGGTGCTGACCAGGGCGTCCTTGAGCTGCTGCGCGCCCCAGTTCGGGTGCTGCTGGGCCAGCAGCGCGGCGGCGCCGGCGACATGCGGTGTCGCCATCGAGGTACCGGACGCGGCCGTGTAGTTGGCGTCGACGGGGGTGCCCATGGTGGTGCCGGACGCGCGGGCGGCCACGATGCCGACGCCGGGAGCGGTCACATCGGGCTTGACCGCCCCGTCACCGAAGCGGGGGCCGCGGCTGGAGAAGGAGGCCAGGGAGTCGTCGCGGTCGACGGCGCCGACGGTCAGCGCGGCGTCGGCCGCACCCGGCGAGCCGACGGTGACCGGACCCGGGCCCGAGTTGCCCGCGGCCACGACGAAGAGCGTGTCGGAGGACGCGGTCAGGGTGTTGACGGCCTGGCTCATCGGGTCGGTGCCGTCGGTCTGGATGGGCGCGCCGAGGCTCATGTTGACGACCTTGGCGTGCTGGGTGGCCGCCCACTCCATGCCGTCGATGACCTGCGACTCGGAGCCTGAGCCGTCGTCGCCCAGCACCTTGCCGACCAGCAGGTCGGCCTTCGACGCGACACCGCGGCGGGTTCCGGAGGACGCGGCGCCGGTGCCGCCGACGATCGAGGCGACGTGCGTGCCGTGGCCGAAGTGGTCGTCGGTGCTCGTGCTGTCGGAGAAGTTCTTGGCCTGAGCGATGCGTCCGGCCAGGTCGGGGTGGTTCGCGTCGACACCGGTGTCCAGGATCGCCACCTTCACGCCCTGGCCCTCGTAACCGGCTTTCCAGGCGGTCGGGGCGTTGATCTGCGCGGTGCTGCGGTCCAGCACCGCCTTGACCTTGCCGTCCAGCCAGATGCGGGGCGTGGCGGCGATCCGGGCCGCGCCCGTCGTGTCGCCGGGCAGCAGTGTCTTCCAGAAACTGGCCAGGTCGTCGTCGGCGACCCGCAGCGACCGGGCGCCGATGCTGGGCAGGCTGCGTGCCGGAGCCGAGGGCAGGTTGAGAGCGGCCAGCCGGTCGGACACCGTGGCCGCCGCCCGCTCGGACTTCGCGGTCGTCTTCGCCACGTCCGAGGTGGCGCCGGAGGAGACGATGAGCGGGAGCGCGGCGGTGTGGTCCTGGTCGTAGCCCTGGGCGATCAGGGCCGTCACGTCGAAGAGCCGACGGTCCAGCGTGCCGGCCATCACCAGGTCCATCGCGTCCGACGGAAGCACCGTCAGCGACCCTTTTTGCTCCAACGTCCGGAACACGACACGCTCGCGTCCCGGTCCGGGCTGCACCGAGGCGGTGTGCCGTCCGCCGGGCAACGGCGTCACGGTCACCCGGTCACCGGTCACCAGCCGGACGGTCGCAGAGTGAGCCCCTGACACGTCGGTGGGACGAGTGTCGGACCCCATGGGCGCCGTTCGCGTCTCGGCGGTCGCCGGCACGCCTCCGGCGACCAGCATCAACCCTGTCGATATTGCCGCCGTCAGGCGGGTCCATGCCATCAGCTGAAGACCTTTCGTCCAGATGTTGTCACAACCTGTGCGAAAGAATCCGCTGATGAAGCCGGACGTGTCACTGGCCTCACGTGGCACACCTGCGACATGTCACAACGGCGACACGAGCCTTCTGCGCGCCTGTTCCACGTGAAAGCCCGAGTCCGGCCGCTGAACTGCAGTGCTCCACGCAGACGCTGTGGTCCGTCCTGCATGCTGTGACCTGTGCATCCCGCAAGCTGTCAGCCGTTTTTCCCGACCGGACCCAGCAGTCCGCGCGTAGTCATGATCCGCTGCCGCAGCCGGACCCGCGGGAATCCGACGTTCAAGAGCTCTTCAAGTTCTGCTGCCCACAGCCCTGAACCAAGATGCTCGAGCGCACCAGGATCCGGCCCCACCGCAGGCGGCCCGCCTTGTCGAACCGACCTGCTCTGCGGATGACGCGGTGGTGCACCGTGTGACCGAGCGTCGAGCACGCCAGTCGTGGGCGGCGCTCGCAGCGGGGACGGAGGACATCGGGCTGCGACTGCACCCCGACAACACCAAGCTCGTCCGCTGCAAGGACAGCGGACTGCCAGGCCTGGCGGTTGTGCGCAGGTCAGCGCTGTTCTTGCAGGTCAGCGCCGCTTCGGTGTGATCGGCGGTCCTCGCTGGGGTGGCTTGCCCTCGGCCATCCGCTCACGCCCGGAATCGCCTGGACCACTCGTCCATGGCCTGCCCGAGTCAGCTGTCGCGGCCACCATGAACCAGCCCCGAGGCGGAAGGCTCGTGCTGTTATCGGCCCGAGAACAGACGACCCAGCGCCAGTCGTGCCACGCGCGGCCAGTCGGCCGCCGCCCCGCGGATCCGCGGGGCGTGGGGGCGACGGCGCGGCACACGGACCCGGAGTGCCCCGGGCGCGCTGCGGCACACGACGGGTGACGGCAGAACGACGTGTTCTCCGTCGATGCCGACAGGGAGGGTGTCCGTGTCGGCATCGACGACAACCACGCCGGCGCTCAGCCGGACGAGTCCCCCGGACCGCCGCGGACCGCGCACCAGGCGCGCCGCCTGACCGGTGTTGCCGACCCGCACGCACACGACACCGAGCAGTCCCGAGTCCAGCCGCTCCCTGCGCCCCGGATGGGCCGCGTCGACGGCACGTCCGTAGGGATTGTTGCTCACGAGCAGCGCCTGAAGCGCATCGACGTACGTCCGGTCGGCCCGCGTCCGCAGCCTGGGCGCGTTCTCGCCGGTGAGGAGGCCGGGGAGGGTTCGCAGGGCTGTGCGGGCTTTGGCATCCCGGTACGCGGGGTCAGTGACGACGGACGCGTATGTGCCGAACGAGGCGTTGTTGACGAAGACCCGGTCTGCCGCGTACCCGAGGTCGATGCGGAGTTCGACACCGAGCGTCAGGGCTTCCAGGGCGGCCGCCGGATCGTCGCGGTCGAGGCCGAGATCGAGGGCGAAGTGGTTGCGGGTGCCGGCGGGAATCACCACGAACGGCAGGTCGTGGCGCGCCGCGACCTCGGCCACCAGCGCCTGGGTGCCGTCGCCGCCCGCCACCGCCAGCAGATCGGCTCCCTCGGCGACGGCCTGCTGGGCCAGCCCGGCGACATCCTGGCCTGCGTCGAGCAGGGCCACCCGGCAGCCTGCAGCCCGGGCCTTCTCCACCAGGCCGAAACGCCCCACCTTGCCGCCGCCGGAGCGCGGATTCATAAGGACCCAGGGGGCGTGGGGCGCCTCGGCGACAGCCTGTTCGGGCGCGGTGTGACCACGTGCCAGGGCCGTACGTGCCGCCATGACGGACAGTAGCCACAGGCCCAGGGACAGCAAGGCCGGCCCCAGCATGCCGAACGTGGCATACAGGGCGAGGACAGCGACCGGAGCGGTCACCGACAGAGCCGCCCCGAGGGCGCGGAGCGCACCGGTGTGCGCCAGGGTCCACCACACCCCGACGGCGGCGAGTGCCAGTGCGGCGATGCCGGCCAGCGCCCACAGAACGCTCCGCAGACCGGCGGCGACGAGCGGTACCAGGATGCTGCCCAGCAGGGCGAGCACGGCGAGGCGGGCGCGTCCGGCGTCGCCCTCGCGCGAGGCCGAGGCCCTTGCCTTTCGCGCCCTGCTGACATCCCCGCTCTGTGGCCCCACTGGTCGGCCCTCCGTTTCCCTCTCACGCCTTGTGCGTCGAACGTGCCTCCGGCAGGTCGTGGATCTTGGCGCACTGAACCACGCTCAGGGCCCAGATGATGAAGCCCGGCATCGCGATCACCACGACCGACCACTCCGGGTGACCCGAGGACGTGGTCGGGGCCATGGCTGCTCCTTCCGCGACCGGTGCGGTCAGGCCGTGGTGGCGGGCGCGCCTGGCCTGCGCGGGCGTGCTCGGCGGAACGCGGCCCGCCAGGCGAGGGCGACCACCGCTTCGGCCAGTCCGAGCAGGATCAGCCAGAGGCCGAGCAGCCGGGTCAGGGCCCGGGCCGACTCGGTCGGCAGGGCGAGGACCACGATCCCTGCGACGATGGCGAGCACCGCCGTTCCCAGGACGACGCCGCGGTGCGGCAGGTCCTCGGCCGTGAGGGCCGTGTAAAGGGTGAGGATCCCGGACACGAGCCAGACGCCCCCGACGACCAGCGAGAGCGCGGCGATCGTCTGCAGCGGGTTGCGCAGGCAGAGGACCCCGGCCAGGACGTACAGCACCGCCAGCAGGAGCCCGGGCAGCCGTTCGTGCCCCTGACGCGCGAAGACGGCTACGAACCGGAACGCACCGGTCACCAGCAGGTACAGGCCGACGAGGACGGCCAGGACGTGCAAGGTCGCCTCTGGCCAGACCATGACCAGGACGCCCGGTACGAACGTCGCGACAGCCGAGCCCAGGAGCCAGGTCCAGGAACCGCCGAGCCGTGTGAGCGCGAATGCGGTTCCCTCTCCCGGACCGGGGACCTCCCCGTCGCGCTGGTGTTCCTGCCCGGTAGGCGATGCCGGGTCACGCGGCATGGTCATGGCTCCTCCTTCCGCGAAACGGCCGGACGCCTTCGCATCTGCCGCCGCGCGGTGTGGGCGGGACTCCAAGCGGTGTGCGTGGGACGCCGGGCGGTGCGTGTGCACGAGAGACCGTGTGCGCTGCGCAGCCGCTCTGGCTTCACTGTCACGCCTGCCACCGGGTGCCGGGTCACCCGCCACGGGTGATCTGTCTGGCGCATCGCGCGGCCCCGGGCCGTGTCCGCGAAGTCGCGCCGTGCGCCAGGCGGGACAGGCGGGACTCTGCGACTCGGCCCCGACCGTTGGGCTGTGCCTGCTCCGCCGTTCTGCCGGATATACGGGGCGGTGGCGGGCGGAGCCGCTCTGACGCGAGAGGTCGTGCACGGGCGGCTCGCACCGCCCGCCACCCTCACTCCGGCACCTGCCGCATCTCCATGACGCGCAGACCCAGCGACTGGCAGCGAGTCAGCAGGCCGTACAGGTGAGCCTCGTCCACGACCGTGCCGAAAAGGACGGTCTGGCCGGACATCACCACGTGGTCCATCTCCGGGAACGCGTTGGCCAGCGTCTCCGAGAGGTGTCCCTCGACTCGGATCTCGTAACGCACGAGCGGTCCTCCCACCGGACTTGCCTGGACGCACTTCACCGACTGGCTCGGGACAGGCGGACGGCACCCGTCCCTGCGATCCTCCGCCGCTGCGAACCTCACGGACCTCACCCCGCACAGGTGACTCAATGAGTCAGAAAGATCTTGAAAGAGATGATCAGCAGGCCCAGCAGCAGGTTGACCGATGCGGTGATGGCCACCAGCCGCCGTGAGGCGCCGGCGCGGCGGGCCGCGGCGATGGACCAGCCCACCTGCCCTGCGACGGCTACAGACAGTGCCAGCCAGAGGGCACCGCGTACGTCCAGCCCCAGCAGCGGGCTGACGGCCACCGCGGCGGCCGGCGGGACAGCGGCCTTGACGATCGGCCACTCGGCACGGCACACGAGCAGGATCCCCCGACGGTCCGGAGCGTGCTGGGCGAGCCGTGCCCCGAACAGATGGGCATGTACGTGCGCGATCCAGAACACCACGCCGGTGAGCAGCAGCAGCAGCACCAGCTCGAAGCGGGGGAACGACCCCAGGGAGCCGGCACCGATCACCACGGAGGCCGCGAGCATGGAGCCGTAGACGCCACCCGTGTAGTCGGCGCGTGTCCGGCGTTCGGCACGGCGCGCCTTCCGCTCCGCCGGCCCGCCCTCGGCTCTCGTCCTGTCCACCGGTGGCCGCCTACGCTCGGTCCGTGGATCCGTTCGCCCCGGCCGGAGCGGCACCGGAACCGGGCTCAGGCGGGCGGCCGCTCCGTGCGGTCGGCAGATGCGATGTCATCAGGAAACTGACGAGAGCGACGCCGCCCGTGGCCAGGATCGCCGCCTTCAGACCGTCGAGCTGCGCCGAGGCATAGGAGTCCGTGACGGCTTCGACTTCGGACGGTGGCAGTCCGGCCCGCTCGGCCCCCGAACGCACCTGGTCGGTGGAGACGAAGGTGATCCCGGCCTCGAGGCGGACACCGACCTGCTCGCGGGTTCCCGCGGACAGCCGCGGTTCGTCCGCGACCTGCGTGGTGAAGGCGTGGGCCAGCGCGCCGACCAGGATCGATCCGATGAGCGCGGTGCCCAGCGCCGAGCCCAGGTTCTGGGCCGTGAACTGGAGTCCTCCCGCCTCGCTGCGTTCCTCCTCGCCGACGCCGGACTGGACGATGTTGCCGAGCTGCGAGGCGAGCAGGCCGATGCCCACACCCAGCAGGGCCATCGCCCCGGCGAACTGCGCGTCGTCGATGACAGGGTCGATGGTGGCCAGCAGCCACACGACGGCCGCCGCCAGGATCGCCAGGGCCAGCCGTACCACCCGGCGCGGCCCCATCACCCGCCCCAGCGGGGACGCGCACAGGGAGGTCACCAGCATGGTGGCGGACACCGGTAGCAGGCGCAGGCCCGTCTGGAAGGCGTCGAAACCCTGTACCACCTGCAGGTACAGCGGGATGGCGAAGAACAGACCCAGCAGAATGAGGTTCTGGCTCAGCAGGGTCATCAGGCCGGCCCGCAGCACGGGTCTCCTCAGCAGGGACAGGTGCACGAGGGGGTCGGTGCCCCGGTCTTCCCGCCGCCGCTCCCAGTGCCGGAAGACGGCCAGGACGGCCACGCCGGCGCCGACGACGAACAGTGTCGGGGCGAAGCCGAAGACGGTGAAAGGAGGGTTACGGGGCTGCACCCAGCCCCAGGTACTGCTCTGCAGCACGCCGAGTACGCCCAGCGCCAGCCCGACCGCGGAGAGCGCCGCGCCGACGCCGTCGAGCCTCGGCCGCGGTCCGGCCCGGGCGGGAGACGGGATCACCCGGCGGCACAGCAGGACGGCCAGGACGACCACGACCTCGCCGGCGAAGACGAGCCGCCAGGTGAGGTACGTCGTCGTCCAGCCGCCCAGCATCGGCCCGACCGCGATCCCGGCGCCGGCGAGACCCCCGATGACCGCATAGGCGACGGCCCGGTCCCGGCCGCGGTACGACTCCGCCACCAGGGCGGCCATGGCAGGCAGCACCATGGCGGCGCCGAGTCCCTCGATGACGGACCAGCCCAGCGTGAGGACCCACAGCGTGGGCGCCACGGCGGTCAGCGCGGACCCCACGCCGTAGACGACCAGCCCCACGAGGAACATGCGGCGCCGCCCCAGGATGTCTCCGAGCCTGCCACCGACGATCATGAACGCCGCCATGACCAGCGCGTACAGGGTGATGACGGCCTGGATGGCGGTGACCTCGGTGTCGAAGTCCTCCACCAGTTGGCTGATGGACACGTTCATGACTGAGGTGTCCAGAACCATCAGGAACTGGGCCGTACCGAGGGCGACCAGGGCCCACCAGTGCTTCACGCTGTCCCACCTCGCCGAAATCGGGCCCTGTACGCCGGCGGAGCCGGTCGACCGGCGACCGGCAGATGTTCCGCGTTCCTGCGATCACCTCCGACGTACGTTCCTCCCATCGCACCCGATGCGGGCACCGCGCGCCTCACCCGTCACGGGGGAGGTCCGCCCCTGGCGCCTGCCTGCGCCGCCACCGGTGGGCGGGGTGCGCACCGAGGCCTTCCCCGGGTCCGTCACAGAAGTCCGAGGTCGCGTGCCCGGCGCACCGCGTCGTTGCGCCGGTTCACGGCCAGCTTCCGGTACACGCTTTTGAGGTGGGTCTTCACCGTGTTGACCGAGACGTAGAGATCGGCGGCGATCTCCTCCGTGGACATCATCCGGGCCAGCCGCTGAAGGACGTCCCGCTCGCGTCCGCTCAGCTCGACAGCGACCAGAGGCGGGGACCCGGGCTCCGGCCGGAGCAGTTCACCGCCCCGGCGCGGCGGGCCGGGGCTGAGCCAGCCCTGTGCCAGCTCGTGCAGCGGAGCCGAGGCCAGCAGAGGCCGGATCCACGCTCCGGCCCGGAGGAACGGGCGCCGCAGCCGATCGCGACGTGCGTCGAGGAGCGCCCGCGCGACGAGCTTGCGGGCAGTGACCGCGTCTCCTGCCTCCGCTGCGGCCCGGGCCTTGACCAGTGCCGCCCCCACGGTCACCGCAGGGCCGGACCTGCCATCGGTGCGGATGTTGTCGAGCAGGCGCACGGCGGCATCGGTGCGTCCTGCCGCGATCTGGATCGCTGCGGCCTCCACGGCGCATACCCCTTGGTCACCCAAGACGCCTCGGAGCGCCTCGGCCGCGCTGTCCGGCCGCCCGTCGGCGAGATGAGCGGCGGAGGCGACGACGGCCGCGCGACTCGCGACCCAGGGCGAGGCCACGACGGCGGGGACCGCCAGGTTCGTCGCCTCGACGGCGGCGCGCGCCTCTCCTCTGTCCAGGAGCAGCCGGGAAGCGGCGATGGCCCGTGCCGCCGCCGGCACCGGATCGCGTGTTCCCGCAGGTGTCCGGGCAGTTTCCTCCAGGAGGTCCTCGGCCCTACCCAGTTCGTGACGGTCCACGGCCACAGCGGCCAGGACCAGCCGGCCGATACCGGAACCGTACGGCTGGGGCAGGCCGCCCCGCTCCCCCTCGGAGACCGCGGCCAAGGCCCTGCGCTCCGCCCGGCCGGGCCAGCCGTTCAGATAGTCGATCAGAGCGAGGTGCCCCATGGCCTCCTCCCGGGGCAGTGCGGTGGCGGCCCCGCCCGCAGCCGCGGCCGCTTCGGTCAGGGCGGCGCGCGCGTCCTCGTAACGCCCCGCCCACAGACGCGCCGAGCCGAGATGGGTCAGCAGGAGAGCGATCAGTTCGGGGTGCTTGTCCAGCAGACGGGCCGGGATCTCCTGCCGCAGCTCGGAGGCTGCTTCGGCGGCCCTCTCGGCCTGCGGCGTACTACCGGTCAGCCGGGCGGCGAGCGCTTCCAGCAACGCACAGCTCAGCCGCACCTCCGCCAGGTTCGGCGTGTCGTCCGCCAGATGCCCCTCGGCGCGGCGCAAGCGGCCCAGACCGTGATCCAGGTCGTGCCGGGACAGGGCGTGGGCCGCCCGGACGAGGTCTGCCGCCGGGCTTCTCGCTTCGGGCCCCATGCAGGCGAACACATGGGCCGGAGCACCCGAGCGCAGACCCGTGAAGAGCTGGCCGATCGCGAGGTCGTCGACCAGGGCTCCGGCGGCCAGGTCCCAGTCGCCGGCGGCGGCGCCGTGGGCGAGTGTCTCGGACAGAAGCCCGGAACGGCGCAGCCACCGCGCGGCCCGCCTGTGCAGTTCCGGTTCCAGGCCGGGCATGCGCTCGCGCAGGTGGGCCCGGAGGATCTCCCGGAAGAGCGGATGGAGCCGGTACCAGGAGTGACCGAGCCGCTCGACGAACGCGTTCTCGCGGTGCAGCCCGGCAAGGATGGGTTCGGCGTCGGTCCGCAAGGTCAGCGCGTCGGCCAGCTCGGGGCGGAAACGCTCCAGGACGCTGACGCGCAGCAGGAGGTCCTGCGTCTCGTCCGTTCGACCCCGCAGGACCTCAGCCAGCAGGAAATCCGCGACCGCGCCGTGGTCCGCCTCGAACTCCTTCAGATAGAGCTCCGGGTCGGCGCTCTCGCACGCGGCCAGGGCGGACAGGCGCAGTCCGGCGGCCCAGCCCCGCGTGCGCTCCACGAGGGCACGTACGGCGTCAAGCGGAAGGACCAGACCGTGCAGTTCCAGCAACGTGACGGCCTCCGCCGGAGTGAAGGCCAGCTCGGCGCCACGGATCTCCGTGAGCTCCCCGGCCGCCCGGTAGCGGTGCAGAGGCAGCAGAGGCTCGGTGCGGGTGACGAGGACGAGGCGCAGCCCCTGCCCGGCGTGGTGCAGGACGAACTCCAGCTGCTCAGCGACTTCCGGAGCGGTCATCCGGTCGTACTCGTCGAGCACAAGGACCACGGGCCGCTCACGTGCGTTCAACTCGGCGGCGAGTGCTGTCAGCAGCCTGCGGTCCACCCCGTCGGCATCCGCGGGCGCCCAGGCCACTCCGGACGCCGGAGCGCCGCAGGCCCGCAGGGACTCGACGACGTACGCCCAGAAGACCCCGGGACGTCGGTCTCCCGCTTCGCCGGTGAGCCAGGCGACGGGCTGGCGCAGACCGGCGGCCCAGTCGGCGGCCAGCAAGGTCTTTCCCGCCCCGGCTGCGCCGTTGACCAGCGTCAACGGCGTTCGGAGAGCCTGATCGAGATGGTCGAGAAGCCGCTTGCGCCGCAGGAACGTGTCGGGCCGCGAGGGAAGGGCGAACCGGGTGCGCAGGAACGGATCCCCCAGGGGATCGGGGCAGGAACCGGCTGGAACGATCGACACGTGCACTCCTCGTTCGTCCCGGTCGGTCCCGGCAACGACGCTCACCACCCCTGTCAGCCAGGGTCGCGCCACGGGTGGAGTCATCCATCGCCAGCATCCCAGCCTCACGCCCGGTGCGCCCGGTGGCGAAGGTGCTGCAACGGCTCGCGGAATGCGCAGACGGTCGGCCGGCCACTCGCTCACGCTGCCGTAGCCGTCAGGGGCCCGGCGGCGCGGACGCCCCGATGGGCTCGGCCGACATACTCATTGTCTCCTTGGCGTCGGAGCCCTCAGGCAGGCGCCGGCCCGCGAGCGTTCAGAACGTGATGGTGCGCGAGGGCGTTCCGCCTGGGATGCCGGACCGGAGCCCTGCGGTGAGTACCGCACTTCACTCCCATGGACCCGGGCGGCGTACGGTCACCGCCGGTCGCCCTCCGGCTCGGACGCCGGAAGCCGGCCGGCGCGTACCGCCTCGACCAGCGCCTGGTGGTCCCGCTCGTTCCGGTCTGCATACGCCTCGGCGAACTCGTCGAGCGCACGGTCGAACGCCTCGCCGCGGCCCAGATACGCGGCGATGGCAATGCGGTCGCCGGATCTCGCGTGGGCGCGGGCCAGCGTGGAGCCGCAGACCTCGCCGTACGTCCTCAGGCCGGCCGGCGTCATCGACTCCGGCTGGAGGCCGCCCTTCCAGTCGCGCAACTGGCGTACGTAGAAGTCGCGGCGCCGCCCGTCCATCCCCTCCGCCCGTTGCCAGCCGAGGAAGATGTCGCTCGTGGCCTGCATCAGCCGCTGCCCCGCGACCACCCGCTCGCCCTGGTTCCGGTATCTGGCGGGGCCGGCGTACGGGGCGAGCACCGACGGACCGGCCTCCTTGGCCTGCAGGAAGAGCGGGTCCCGGCCGTCCCTGCCGGTCAGAAGGATGATCCAGCACCGGGTGCCGACGCTGCCCACCCCGACCACCTTGCGGGCGACGTCCACGAGCCGGAAGTCGCCGAGCAGGGCACGCCGGTCCGACGAGAGACTCCGGCCGTAGTCCTTGATCAGCCTGCCCAGCCGTTCCTCCAGCGCGTCGCGCTCGACCTCGGGCAGCAGATCCGCGACGGGCACGATCAGCGGCGGGTCCGCGACGATCCGGACCCGCCCGCCCACCACCTCGGTGAGCTTGTCGAAGGCCTGCAGGCTGTCCCGGGTACAGGCCCTGGCCATGGCCCGGTCCAGGTTCCTGCGGCCGCGCGTCGCCAACTCCCGGACCGCCACGGCCTGCAGGCGGTCCGCGTCGGTCCTCGCGTACCAGACGCCGAGGTTGGTCATGCCCGCGAACCGGATCATCGACTCGCGGTACGCGCGCACCGTCGCCGGCACGATGCCGGAGCGCTCCCGGTCCGTGAAGCCGTTCGCCCGTCCGGCGACGGCGAGACTGGCCGCCAGCCGCTTGACGTCCCACTCCCACGGACCGGGCAGCGTTTCGTCGAAGTCGTTGATGTCGAAGAGCAGTTGCCGTTCCGGGGAGGCGAGCAGACCGAAGTTCGACAGATGGGCGTCCCCGCACAGTTGGGCCCTGATCCCGGAGTCCGCTGTGGTGGCCAGGTCGGCGGCCATGATCGCGGCGGCGCCCCGGTAGAAACGGAACGGCGACTCGGCCATCCGGCTGTAGCGGATCGGGACGAGCTCGGGAATCCGGTTCGCGGACTGGGCTTCGAGCACGTCCAGCGGGTCCGGCCGGCCGGACGACGGTGCGAACCCGGCGTGGCTCGACCGGGGCGCGCCACGGCGGGCGGCCTTCCCACGGGCCGCGCGTTCGCCGGGTGTCAGGTCCGGTGCGGCACGGAGCGTCGACGCGCTGGCCTGGCTCATCGAGGACCCTCCTGACCGATTACTCTCCGATCATCGCGGGTCGCCCCGGTTCCGGCATCATCTGGCGGCGCCGTCGCCCGGGGCGGGTCCCGGGGCCTGCCGCCGATCACTTCCGCCTGTCGTCCCAGGGGGCGCCCAGCCAGCTGTCGAAGCTGCGCAGAAGCGCCACCAGAGCCGCGCCCAGCCGCCAGTCGCACCACTGGGCGTGCAGAAGGACCTGGTCGTCCTGGAACTCCAGCGGGGTCTCCTTGCCGGTACGCCAGAAGATGCGGCGCGGCCCGCGCGCGACGTCGCCGCCACCGGCGACGACGCTGCCCACGCCGATGGCCACCTGGACGGGGAACAGCAGCCACCACACGTACCACCAGAAGATCCGGCCCTTGTAGCCGACGGCCTCGGGGCAGCCGGGCTGGGTGACCGTCCACCGTGTCCGCAGACCGCTGCCGGAGAGAGCCTTCTCGCGGACGAACGTTCCGAGGGGCTCGCCCTGCGGGCCGAGCACCCGATACGTCGCCACACCGTCGTCCGCGGACGCGGTGACCAGCGTGGCCAGTCGCGCCTGCCGCTGCGGATCGGCCCACAGGACGAAGGAGCGTGCCCCGCTCTTGCGTGCCTCCAGGTACGCCGGTATGCCGCCCGGCGGCAGTTCGCGCTCCGGATACGCGACGTCCCGGGCCGAATCTCCGGGTGTGTCGGCGTATCTGATGACATGGCCGACCGGATCGACGCCGTCCGGTGCGACGGCCTTCTTCTTGTCCTGGGGGACCGGTTCCAATGTCAGCACGCTGCTCACCCGACGAACTCCTCCGCTGTCTGTCTTCCGGAAGTCGCAGAGTAGACGGCGGACTTGAGAGGATGGGTGCGTGGAGTCCCCTGAACCGTTCCCCGGGACGGACATCGAGCCCCTGCCCGGGACCGGAGGGGCTGCGGGGCGCCGACCGGTCCGTTGCCGGCTGTGCGGCCGCCCGCTCACCGGTGCGGACTCGCGCCGCACCGGGCTGGGTCCCGCCTGCGATGCCAAACTCCACCCTGCCGCACCGGATATCCGCACCCGCCGCCACGACGTCGAACAGGACCCGCTGCCCGGCATCTGAACGGCGGGTCTACGCGCCCAGGCGGCGGAACAACCCCTCCTGCACCACGGACACCAGCAGATTGCCGCCACGGTCGTAGATCCGGCCGCGGGCCAGCCCCCGGCCGCCCGTGGCGATCGGCGACTCCTGGTCGTACAGGAACCACTCGTCGGCCCGGAAAGGCCGGTGGAACCACATCGCGTGGTCCAGCGACGCCATGTCGAAGCCGCGCGGTCCCCACAGCGGCTCCACCGGGATGCGCACGGCGTCGAGCAGCGTCATGTCGCTCGCGTACGTCAGCGCGCAGGTGTGCACGAGCGGATCGTCGCCCAGCGGGCCGACCGCGCGCATCCAGACCGCGCTGCGCGGGTCCGCGTCCTTGATCTCCTCCTGCGTCCAGCGCAGCCGGTCGACGTACCGGATGTCGAACGGCTGGCGCCGCGCCATCCGCTCCAGCGCGTCCGGCAGCGCCCCCAGATGCTCGCGCACCTCCTCGGCCACGGTCGGCAGCTGCTCGGGGTCCGGGACACTCCGGGCGGCCGGCAGCTGATGCTCGAAGCCCGCCGTCTCCGGCCGGTGGAACGACGCCGTCAGATTGAAGATCGTCCGGCCCTGCTGGACGGCGGTGACCCGGCGGGTGGTGAACGACCGCCCGTCCCGCACCCGCTCGACGTCGTAGACGATCGGCACGCCGGGACGGCCGGGCCGCAGGAAGTACGCGTGCAGCGAATGGACCGGCCGGTCACCGTCGGTGGTGCGGCCGGCCGCCACCAGCGCCTGCCCGGCGACCTGGCCTCCGAAGACCCGCTGCAGGGACTCCTGGGGGCTGCGCCCGCGGAAGATGTTGACCTCGATCCGCTCCAGGTCGAGCAGGTCGACCAGGCGCTCGGCGGGGTTCGTCATGCGGTTCGTCTCCACTCTCGCAAAGTTGCCGTCGGCACGGCCGTCGCGTCTACAGCTGGCCGACCGAGGTGACCCGCACGACCGCCCGGCCCTCCTCGTCGGAGGCCGCCAGGTCGATCTCCGCGCTGATGCCCCAGTCGTGGTCGCCGTTCGGGTCGGCGAACGTCTGCCGCACCCGCCATACGCCGTGCGCGGCGTCCTCGTCGATCTTCAGCAGTTTCGGCCCGCGCGCGTCCGGACCGGTGCCCAGGTCCTCGTACTCGTCCCAGTACGCGTCCATCGCCTCGCCCCAGGCGTCCTCGTCCCAGCCCGCGTCGCCGTCCAGCTCGCCGAGCTCGGCGACCTTGTCCAGCGCGGCCAGCTCCACCCGGCGGAACATCGCATTGCGGACCAGCACCCGGAAGGCGCGGGCATTGGCGGTGACCGGTTTGACCTCGTCGGCCCGCTCCTGCGCCTGCTCGGCGGTCTCCACCTCCGGGTTGGCGAGCTGCTCCCACTCGTCGAGAAGACTGGAGTCCACCTGCCGGACCATCTCACCGAGCCAGGCGATCAGATCCTCCAGGTCCTCGGACTTCAGGTCGTCCGGGATGGTGTGCTCAAGAGCCTTGTACGCGCTCGCCAGGTAGCGCAGCACGATTCCCTCGGTGCGGGCCAGCTCGTAGTTCGAGGTGAACTCCGTGAACGTCATGGCGCGTTCGTACATGTCACGGATCACGGACTTCGGCGAGACCGGGTGGTCACCCACCCACGGGTGGCTCCTGCGGTACACGTCGTACGCGTGCCACAGCAGCTCGCTCAGCGGCTTCGGGTACGTCACGTCCTGGAGCCGCTCCATGCGCTCCTCGTACTCGACACCGTCCGCCTTCATCTGGCCGACCGCTTCGCCGCGCGCCTTGTTCTGCTGGGCGGCGAGGATCTGCCGCGGGTCGTCGAGCGTCGACTCGACGACGGAGACCATGTCCAGGGCGTACGACGGCGATTCGGTGTCGAGCAGGTCGAACGCGGCCAGCGCGAACGTGGACAGCGGCTGGCTGAGCGCGAAGTCCTGCTGGAGATCGACGGTGAGCCGCACGATGCGCCCCTCCGCGTCCGGCTTGTCGAGCTGCTCCACGACGCCGCCGTCGAGCAGGGAGCGGTAGATCGCGATGGCCCGGCGGATGTGGCGCAGCTGCGCCCGGCGCGGCTCGTGGTTGTCCTCCAGCAGCCGCCGCATCGCCTCGAAGGCGTTGCCGGGGCGCGCGATCACGGACAGGAGCATCGTGTGCGTGACCCGGAAGCGGGAGGTCAGCGGCTCCGGGTCGGACTGGATCAGCTTGTCGAACGTGGTCTCCGACCAGGCGACGAAGCCCTCGGGGGCCTTCTTGCGGACGACCTTGCGCTTCTTCTTGGGGTCGTCGCCCGCCTTCTTGACGGCCTTCTCGTTCTCGATGACGTGCTCGGGCGCCTGCGCGACGACGAAGCCCGCCGTGTCGAAGCCGGCCCGGCCCGCGCGGCCGGCGATCTGGTGGAACTCACGGGCGCGCAGGGTGCGGACCCGGGTGCCGTCGTACTTGGTGAGCGCCGTGAACAGCACCGTACGGATCGGGACGTTGACGCCGACGCCGAGCGTGTCCGTACCGCAGATCACCTTCAGCAGACCCGCCTGGGCCAGCTTCTCCACCAGCCGCCGGTACTTCGGGAGCATGCCCGCATGGTGCACCCCGATGCCGTGCCGCACGAAGCGGGAGAGGTTCTGGCCGAACTTCGTGGTGAAGCGGAAGTTGCCGATCAGATCGGCGATCTTCTCCTTCTCCTCCTTGGTGCACATGTTGATGCTCATCAGCGACTGCGCCCGCTCGACGGCCGCGGCCTGGGTGAAGTGCACGATGTAGACCGGCGACTGCCGGGTGTCCAGCAGCTCGGTGAGCGTCTCGGTGATCGGGGTGAGCCGGTACTCGTAGCTCAGCGGTACCGGCCGGGTCGCCGAGCGGATCACGGAGGTGGGGCGGCCGGTGCGCCGGGTCAGGTCCTCCTCGAACATCTTGACGTCGCCGAGCGTGGCCGACATCAGAACGAACTGGGCCTGCGGAAGCTCCAGCAGCGGGATCTGCCAGGCCCAGCCGCGGTCCGATTCCGCATAGAAGTGGAACTCGTCCATCACGACCTGGCCGATGTCGGCGTACTTGCCGTCACGCAGCGCGATGGAGGCGAGCACCTCCGCGGTGCAGCAGATCACCGGGGCGTCCGCGTTGACGGAGGCGTCACCGGTGAGCATCCCGACGTTCTCCGTACCGAACAGCTTGCACAGGTCGAAGAACTTCTCCGAGACCAGTGCCTTGATCGGGGCGGTATAGAAGGTGACCTTGTCCTGGGCCAGCGCCGTGAAGTGCGCACCCGCCGCGACCAGGCTCTTTCCGGAGCCGGTGGGGGTGGAAAGGATCACGTTCGCCCCGGAGACCACCTCGATCAGCGCCTCCTCCTGGGCAGGGTAGAGGGTGATGCCCTGGGTCTCGGTCCATGACGAGAAGGCCTCGAAGAGGGCGTCCGGGTCGTCGGTCGGGGGCAGCTGATCGATAAGGGTCACGCCCCCATCTTGCCTGCCTTCCGCCCGGATGAGGGAACCGGGCGACCGCACGAAGATCACGGACGATAGGCTGCCCACTCAACTCGGCCGCACCGCAACGGCGATCGCGACCGGACGGACTCTGGGGGCGGGAAGAACCATGATGGGACCGGCACACTCTCTGTCAGGGGCGGCGGCCTGGCTGGGGGTGGGTGCCGCGGCGGCCGCCGCGGGCCATACGATGCCGTGGCCCGTTCTGGTCGTCGGCGCGCTGATCACCGCGGGCGCCGCCCTGGCACCGGACCTCGATCACAAGTCCGCGACCATCTCGCGCGCCTTCGGACCGGTCTCCCGCGGACTCTGCGAGATCGTCGACAAGCTCTCGCACGCCGTCTACAAGGCGACCCGGGGCCCCGGTGACCCGCGCAGGAACGGCGGTCACCGGACCCTGACGCACACCTGGCTGTGGGCGGTCCTGATCGGCGCCGGGGCCTCCGCCGCGGCGATCACCGGCGGCCGGTGGGCGGTCCTGGCGATCCTCTTCGTCCACCTGGTGCTCGCCGTCGAAGGGCTGCTCTGGCGGGCCGCCCGGATGTCCAGCGACGTGCTGGTGTGGCTGCTCGGCGCGACCGGCGCCTGGATACTTGCGGGCGTCCTGGACAAGCCGGGCAACGGCTCGGACTGGCTCTTCGCGGCCCCCGGCCAGGAGTACCTCTGGCTCGGACTGCCGATCGTCCTCGGCGCCCTCGTCCACGACATCGGCGATGCACTGACGGTGTCCGGCTGCCCGATCCTGTGGCCGATCCCGATGGGCCGCAAGCGCTGGTACGCGGTGGGGCCGCCGAAGGGCATGCGGTTCCGGGCCGGCAGCTGGGTGGAGCTGAAGGTTCTGATGCCGGCGTTCATGGTGCTCGGGGGAGTGGGCGGAGCGGCCGCCCTCAACTTCATCTGAGTGGTCGTGGCCGACGCGGACCCCCGTGGTCCGCGTCGCACGCCGTCCCGCCGCCGGGGAGACCGTGCTCGGCAGCGACCCGACACTCCCACCGGGCGGCAACGGCGCCGATCAGGCCGTCGCCGTTCCCGGGCCCGGCGACGGAGCGATCCACCACCGGCGCCCGCGTCGCATCCGCCCGGAGAGCCGGTACCGTGCAGCCGTGACCGGATCCGCCCAGCGCCCGCTTCTCTTCCTCGATGTCGACGGGCCGCTCATTCCGTTCGGAGCGACGCCGCAGCAGCGCCCGGACGGGTATCCGACGTACCGCACGGGGGCGGCGGCACCCGGGCCGGCCGAGTTGAATCCCCTTCTGAGCAGGATCGATCCCGCGCTCGGGCCTCGGCTGACGGCGCTGGGCTGCGATCTCGTCTGGGCCACGACCTGGATGGACGAGGCGAACGAGTGCATCGCACCGTGGCTCGGCCTGCCGGAGCTGCCTGTGGTGGCCTGGCCGGAGCCGGCGTACGAGGACCCACTCGACTGGTGGGACGGGCTGCAGTGGAAGACGCGCCACCTCGTCGACCGGGCGGCAGGGCGCACCTTCGTCTGGGTCGATGACGAGATCACCGGCACGGACCGGGCGTGGGTGGCCGCTCATCACCCGGGGCCGGCCCTCCTCCATCGCGTCGACCCCGCCCAGGGGCTCACCGACGCGGACTTCGCCGCTCTGGGGGCGTGGCTGCGCGCGAACCGGTGACGGTCCGCGCACCACCTCCGCCTTCTCCGCTCAGCCGTGCCAGGACCGCCACAGCGCCGCATACGCGCCGTCCGCCGCCACCAGTTCGTCATGGCTGCCCAGCTCGCTGATCCGGCCGTTCTCGACCACCGCGATCACATCCGCGTCGTGCGCGGTGTGCAGCCGGTGTGCGATCGCCACGACCGTGCGGCCGTCCAGCACCCGGGCCAGCGAGCGCTCCAGATGCCGGGCCGCCCGCGGGTCCAGCAGCGACGTCGCCTCGTCCAGCACCAGCGTGTGCGGATCGGCCAGCACCAGCCGGGCCAGCGCGATCTGCTGCGCCTGTGCCGGGGTCAGGGCCAGACCGCCCGAACCGACCTCCGCGTCCAGCCCCTTGTCCAGCGCCTTCGCCCAGCCGTCCGCGTCGACCGCAGCGAGCGACGCCCACAACTCCGCGTCCCCGGCATCCGTACGGGCCAGCAGCAGGTTGTCGCGCAGGGACCCGACGAACACATGGTGCTCCTGGTTGACCAGGGCCACATGCGTCCGTACCCGCTCCGCCGGCATCCGGGACAACTCCGCGCCGCCCAGCGTGACTTCACCGCTGCGCGGGGCGTAGATCCCGGCCAGCAGCCGGCCGAGCGTGGACTTGCCCGCACCGGACGGGCCGACCAGTGCGAGGCGCGTGCCCGGAGCGACGTCGAGCGACACCCTGTGCAGGACGTCGACCCCCGTGCGGTAGCCGAAGTGCACCTCGTCCGCCCGGACGTCGCGGCCGTCCGGGGCGACCTCCGTGTCGCCCGCGTCCGGCTCGATGTCCCGTACGCCGACCAGCCGGGCCAGTGACACCTGCGCGACCTGGAGCTCGTCGTACCAGCGCAGGATCAGGCCGATCGGGTCGACCATCATCTGCGCGAGCAGCGCACCGGTCGTCAGCTGTCCGACGGTGAGCCACCCCTCGATGACGAACCAGCCACCGAGCATCAGCACCGCGCCGAGGATCGTCACGTACGTGACGTTGATGACGGGGAAGAGCACCGACCGCAGGAACAGCGTGTACCGCTCCCAGGCCGTCCACTCCTTGATCCGCCGGTCCGACAGCGCCACCCGTCGCGCACCGAGACGGTGCGCCTCCACGGTCCGTCCGGCGTCCACGGTCTCCGCGAGCATCGCGGCGACCGCCGCGTAACCGGCGGCCTCCGAGCGGTACGCGGAAGGAGCCCGGCGGAAGTACCAGCGGCAGCCGAGGAGCAGCACCGGCAGTGCGATCAGCACCGAGAGCGCCAGCGGCGGAGCCGTCACGGTGAGCGCACCGAGCAGGAGCCCCGCCCACACCACGCCGATCGCCAGCTGCGGTACGGCCTCGCGCATCGCGTTGGCCAGCCGGTCGATGTCCGTGGTGATGCGGGAGAGCAGATCACCGGTCCCGGCGCGCTCCAGGACGCCCGGCGGCAGCGCGACCGACCGCACGAGGAAGTCCTCGCGCAGATCGGCGAGCATCTCCTCGCCGAGCATCGCACCGCGCAGCCGCATCATCCGCGTGAACACGGTCTGCACGACCAGCGCGCACGCGAACACTGCGGCGGTGCGCTCCAGATGGAGGTCGGCGACCCCGTTCGACAGGTCCTCGACCAGTCCGCCCAGCAGATACGGTCCGACGATCGAGGCGATCACCGCGACCGCGTTGAACGTGATGAGCACGGCGAACGGCTTGCGGTGGCGCCGTATCAGGTCCCGTACATAGCTCCGTACGGTCGTGGGGCTGCCCACCGGCAGGGTCGTCGCCGACTCCGGGGCGGCCGGGTCGTACGCCGGTTGAGCGACGCCGATCATGCCCTCTCCTCGATCTCTTCGATCGCCTTGATCTCCTCGATCGCGTCGATCGTGCTGGTCGTGACTGTCGTGGTCTCTTCCGACGCGGTCCGGTCCGTGATCTCGTCGTCGGTCTCGCGGGTGACGACCGCGCGGTACCGCGGTTCGGTGTGCAGCAGTTCGCGGTGCGCACCGACCGCGACGACCGTGCCCTCGTGGACCAGCACCACCCGGTCCGCGAGGTCGAGCAGCAGCGGCGACGAGGCGAACACCACGGTCGTACGACCGGTGCGCAGCGCCTTGACACCGGCGGCCACCCGGGCCTCGGTGTGCGAGTCGACGGCGGACGTCGGCTCGTCCAGAACGAGCGCCTCCGGGTCGGTGACCAGGGAGCGGGCCAGCGCGAGCCGCTGCCGCTGGCCGCCGGAGAGCGACCGTCCGCGCTCGGTGATCCTGGTGGTCATCGGGTCGCCGTCGGCGACGGCCGAAGCCTGCGCCAGCGCGTCCAGGACATCACCGCACTGGGCGGCCGCCAGCGCGTCCTCGGCGGTCACCCGGCCGGACGACGGCACGTCGAGCAGCTCCCGCAGCGTCCCGGAGAGCAGCACCGGGTCCTTGTCCTGGACCAGTACCGCGGTCCGGGCGGCCTCCAGCGCAAGCTCGTCCAGGGGTACGCCACCGAGCAGGACCGAGGGGACTCTGTCCGGTGCGCCCTTGCGGGAGCCGTCCGCCGGGCCGGGACCCGAGGCGCCTTCGGAGCCGTCGTCCGTCCGGTCGGCCTTCGCGCCGGCGTCCGGGGCGTCGCCCTGCGCACCGGTCTCCGCACCCGTCCCGGCGTGCCCGCCGAGCCGTTCGGCCAGTCGGCCCGCTTCGTCCGGATCGCCGCAGACCACCGCGGTGAACAGGCCCGACGGAGCCATCAGCCCGGTGACCGGGTCGTACAGATCGCCGGACGGTACCGCGTCGACCGTCGACGGCTCGGCGATGCGGTGCAGCGAAAGCACCCGGACAGCCCGCTTCGCGGACGGCCGCGAGAAGGAGTACGCCATCGCGATCTCCTCGAAGTGCCGCAGCGGGAACAGCATCAGCGTCGCCGCGCTGTACACCGTGACCAGCTGACCGACCTCGATCCGGCCCTCGCGGGCCAGCGTTGCTCCGTACACCACCAGGGAGATCAGCAGCATGCCGGGCAGCAGCACCTGGATCGCCGAGATCAGCGACCACATCTGCGCGCTGCGCACCGCGGCCCTGCGGACCTCCTGCGAGGCGCGCCGGTAGCGGCCGAGGAACAGCTCCTCACCGCCGATGCCGCGCAGCACGCGCAGACCGGCCACGGTGTCCGACGCCAGCTCGGTGGCCTTGCCGGCCTTCTCGCGCTGCAGGTCGGCGCGCCGGGTGGCGCGGGGGAGAAGCGGCAGCACGGCCAGTGCCAGCAGTGGCACCGCGAGCGCCACCAGGGCGCCCAGCGACGGCAGGTACAGGACGAGCCCGACGCAGATCAGCACGAGAGCGCCGGCGGCAGCGGCGAAGCGGGAGAACGCCTCGACGAACCAGCCGATCTTCTCGACGTCGCCGGTGGACACCGCGACGACCTCGCCCGCGGCGACCCGGCGGGTCAGTGCGGCGCCGAGCTCCGCCGTCTTGCGGGCCAGCAACTGCTGGACGCGGGCCGCCGCGGTGATCCAGTTGGTCACGGCCGTCCGGTGCAGCATGGTGTCGCCGACCGCGATCAGCACGCCGAGCACCGCGATGAGCCCGCCGGACAGGGCGAGCCGGCCGCCCGAACGGTCGACGACCGCCTGCACGGCGAAGCCGACGGCCAACGGCAGCCCGGCGATGGAGCACTGGTGCAGCAGGCCCCAGGACAGGGATTTGAGCTGCCCGCGGATCTGGTTGCGGCCGAGCCAGAGCAGGAAGCGCGGGCCTGACCGGACATCGGGATCGCCAGGATCTGCGTACGGAAGATCGCGAATGTGCATGATGTCCCAAGGCTCGGAAGGGCGGAGGTCTGCGGAAGACCTCGAGGATCGGGTGAGGGGACCAAACCGTGCAAGGTTCGCGTCCTGCCGGGGTTGGAGGCAAACGGTTTTTCGCTCGGCGGTAAAGATTCGGCCCGTGTCCGCGGCGGGTCACAGGCGGTGATCCCGCCGCCGGGCCGGTGGTGCGAGCATGGACGGATGCGAATAACCGGTCCGGTACGAATGGCTGTCGCGGCGGCGGCCTGTGGTCTCATGCTCACGCCCCTGACGGCCTGCGGCGGTGCGCAGGCCGGGCAGAATGACGACACGCATGCCGGCAGCGCGGCGAACCGGAAGGAACCGACCGCCGACCTGAAGCGCATTCCCGACGTGGGCGACCGGCTCTACACGCAGATACCCGAGAACGCGCGTCAGGTCGTCGCGGTCTACGGCGAGGGCAAGAACTCGGCCGACTCCACCGTTGTGCTGTACACGAAGCAGGGTGCCACCTGGGACACCACCGCCAGGTGGAAGGCCCACAACGGCAGGAAGGGCTGGACCACCGACCATCACGAGGACGACAAGCGCAGCCCGGTCGGCGTGTTCACGCTCACCGACGCAGGCGGTGCCCTTGCCGACCCGGGCGCCCTTCTCCCGTACACCCGGTCGGCGTCGATCCAGGCCCCGCGCTACTGGTCGAAGCCGTACTGGCACGACTTCGACTACGTCATCGCGATCGACTACAACCGCGTCAAGGGCACTGCGCCCAACGACCCGACGCGCCCGCTGGGACAGTCGAAGGGCGGCAGCATCTGGCTGCACATGGACCACGGCAGCGGCACCTCGGCCTGTGTGAGCCTGTCCAAGTCCGCCATGCTGACGCTGCTGCGCACGCTCGACCCGAAGCAGCACCCGGTCGTGGTGATGGGCGACAAGGCGACGCTCGGGGCGGCGTGACCGCTCCACCCCGCCCGACCGCGGACATCCGTATGTGCGCGGTCGGGCGGGGGACGCGTCAGGGCCGCGTCGCCCGCTCGAGCTCCATCAGGACCGAGTAGTACGAGCGCCCCGTGGCCCGGTCCATGCCGATCTCGCACATCCGGTTGGCGGAGAGATAGGCGTCGTACTCCCGGGAGTTCACCTCGGCGGCCTCCTTCGCCGTCGCCGACGCCGTCAGCTCCTTGTGCAGCATTCCGCGGTCGCCCGCGAACGCGCAGCATCCGGCGTCGTCCGGGACGACGACCTCCTCCGCACACGCCTCGGCGACCGTACGCAACTGCTCCACATCACCCAGATGCTGCATCGAGCACGTCGGGTGCAGCACCGCCGAACCGGTCTTCCGCAGGACCGTCAGCTCCGGCAGCAGCTCGTCGGCAGCCCACACGAGGGAGTCGACGATGGTCAGCTCCCGGTGCAACTCCCGGTTGTCGTCGGTGAGATAGGGCACCACCTCATGGGTGATCCCCAGCGTGCACGACGACGCGTCGACGACCAGCGGCAGTCTGCCGCCCGCCGTCCAGCCCCACGCGGCCTCCACGATGCGGTTGGCCATCACCGCATTGCCCGCGTCGTACCCCTTGGAGTGCCAGATCGTCGCGCAGCAGGTCCCCGTCACGTCCTCCGGGATCCACACCGGCTTTCCGGCGCGGGCCGAGACGGCGACGACGGCCTGCGGCAGCGAAGGACCGCGGTGGCCTTCCGGGTCGCCGAAGATGCGGTTCACGCACGCCGGGTAGTACACGGCGCTCGCTCCGGTCCGCGAGGTACGGGGCAGCTGCCGCGCCGCGGCGCCGGGGATCTCCGGCAGCCACTCGGGCACCAGATCGGGGCGTACGGCCTTGCGGGCGAGCCCGGTGACGGTCTCCAGGAGCCGGTCGCCGATCTTGTCCGCCGCGGCGACCGCCAGCCGCGCCGAGACCTCCACCGCCTTGAAGTTCTTCGCGGTGACTGCAGCGATCCGCTCCTCCCGCGGCGAGTGGCGCCGGTGGCGGAAGTCCTTCATCATGGCGCCGGTGTCGATGCCGACCGGGCAGGCGAGCTTGCAGGTGGAGTCGCCCGCACAGGTGTCGACGGCGTCGTACCCGTACGCGTCCAGCAGGCTGGACTCCACCGGCGAACCGTCCGGCTGGCGCATCATCTCCCGCCGCAGCACGATCCGCTGGCGAGGCGTCGTGGTCAAGTCCTCACTGGGGCAGGTCGGTTCACAGAAGCCGCATTCGATGCACGGGTCGCCGATCGCCTCGACTTCGGGGATGGTCTTCAGACCGCGCAGATGGGCCTTCGGATCGCGGTCGAGGACGATCCGCGGAGCCAGCACCCCGTCGGGGTCGATGACCTGCTTCGTACGCCACATCAGCTCCGTCGCCTTGGGGCCCCACTCCAGTTCCAGGAACGGTGCGATGTTGCGCCCGGTGGCGTGCTCCGCCTTGAGTGAGCCGTCGAAGCGCTCCACGGTCAGCCGGCAGAAGTCGTCCATGAACGCGGCGTACCGGTCGACGTCGGCCGGCTTCGCCGCGTCGAAGGCGAGCAGGAAGTGCAGATTGCCGTGTGCGGCGTGGCCCGCGACGGCGGCGTCGAAGCCGTGTTCCCCCTGCAGCCGGAGAAGGGCCTCGCAGGCGTCGGCGAGCAGCGACGGCGGGACCGCGAAGTCCTCCGTGATCAGCGTCGTGCCCGACGGGCGGGAGCCTCCGACCGCGGTCACGAACGCCTTGCGGGCCTTCCAGTAACCGGAGATGACCTTGGCCTCGCGGGTGAACTCATTGGTGATCGAGGCGACCGGCGTGACCAGGTCCAGCCCCTTGACGACCGCGGCCGCCGCCCGCTCGTACGCCTCCTGCCCCGGCTCGTCCGGAGCCCGGAACTCCACCAGCAGCGCCGCGGTCTCCCTGGGCAGCTCGGCCCAGTCCGCGGGCACGCCCTGCACGCTCACGGATGCGCGCAGCGTATTGCCGTCCATCAGCTCGACGGCGATCGCCCCCGCCTCGTTGAAGCGGGGCACGGCAGCCGCCGCAGCGGTCAGCGAGGGGAAGAAGAGCAGCGCGCTGGAGACCTTCCGGTCCAGTGGCAGGGTGTCGAAGACGACCTCGGAGATGAAGCCGAAGGTGCCCTCCGAGCCGACCATCAGCCCGCGCAGGATCTGAACCGGGGTCGAGCCGTCCAGGAAGGCGTCGAGCCGGTACCCGTTGGTGTTCTTGATCTCGTACTTGGCGCGGATTCGGGCGGTGAGCTCCGCGTCCGCCTCGATCTCCGCCTTCAGGGCCATCAGCCCCTCGCACAGGTGCGGTTCTGCATGCACCAGCAGTTCGTCCGCCGCCGGGTCGGCGGTGTCGACGACCGTGCCGCTCGGCAGCACGAAGGTGAGCGAGGAGACGGTGCGGTACGAATTCCGGGTGGTGCCCGCGGTCATTCCCGAGGCGTTGTTGGCGACGACCCCGCCGATCGTGCACGCGATGGCGCTGGCCGGGTCGGGGCCCAGCAGCCTGCCGTACCTGGCGAGGGTGGCATTGGCGCGCATGACCGTCGTCCCGGGGCGGATGCGCGCCTGCGCGCCGTCGTTCAGGACCTCGATGCCCGTCCAGTGGCGGCGGACGTCCACGAGTATGTCCTCGCCCTGCGCCTGGCCGTTCAGGCTGGTGCCGGCAGCCCGGAAGACGACCTCGCGGCCCTTGCCGTGCGCGTACGACAGGACCGCCGAGATGTCGTCGATGTCCTCGGGGACCACGACGACCTGCGGGACGAACCGGTAGGGGCTGGCATCGGAGGCGTACTTCACCAGGTCGGAGACCTTCCACAGCACCTTCTCCGGCCCGAGCAGCGCGGTCAGCTCCTCGCGCAGCCGTTCGGGTGTGCCGGCCGCCCGGTCGTCGGGGACCCGGTCGTGGGACGCGGTGCGCGGCACGGCGGGGCGGAGGGCTTCCGGCTTCGGCTCCAGTAGCGGCATGGCGACGGTCTCCTCGGCGGATCGGTGCGGTTCTCCCCCCTTTCTATCAGCGAAGATCCGCACCGCTCACGATCGGTACGACTATCGGGCAATGCCCGCCAGGGATGACGGGGCGGCCCTTAGCAGCGGCGCTCCGGTATCCCGGCGACCAAGGCGGACAGCAGCCCGCCGAGCACCTCGCGCTGGTCGGCGGTCAACGGAGCCAGGATCTCCTCCGCGGCCGCCCGGCGCGCGTCGCGCAGAGACCGGAGCGTGGCACGGCCCTCGTCGGTGAGCGCGATCCGCACCACCCGGCGGCTGTCCGGATCCGGGGTGCGGCGCACCCGGCCGCTCGCCTCCAGCGCGTCGACCAGGCTCGTCACGGCGCGCGGGACGACGTCCAGACGCTGCGCGAGATCGGCCATCCGGGGCGGTCCGTCGTAGTGGGCGACCGTGCGCAGCAGTCTGAACTGTGCGGGGGTGATGCCGATCGGCTCCAGCTGGCGGCTCTGGATGCGCTGGAGCCGGCGGGTGAGCCGCAGCAACTGCTCGGCCAGCAGGCCGTCGGAGTCGGGGGAATCCATGGGGGAACAATATCAGGACTCCGCTCATTGTGAGTATAGGTAACAATGAGCTATGCTCTCAAAAACTTGACTGCCGCCCGTGGCCGTCTCATTCCCTCATGCCTGTCGAAGGAGCCCATGAAGCCCGACGAACCCACATGGACGCCCCCGCCCAGGGACGGCGCGCAGCCGCCCGCCGAGCTGCGCCGCATCCTCCGCCTCTTCCAGCCGTACCGCGGCCGGCTCGCGCTGGTCGGAGTGCTCGTCGGCGCCTCGTCGCTGGTGTCGGTGGCCTCGCCGTTCCTGCTGCGCGAGATTCTCGACACGGCCCTTCCCCAGGGTCGTACGGGACTGCTGTCATTGCTCGCGCTCGGCATGATCGCCACCGCCGTGATGAACAGTGTCTTCGGCGTCCTGCAGACCCTGATCTCCACCACGGTCGGCCAGCGCGTCATGCACGACCTGCGCACGGCGGTCTACGCCCAGCTGCAGCGGATGCCGCTGGCCTTCTTCACCCGGACGCGCACGGGTGAGGTGCAGTCCCGTATCGCCAACGACATCGGCGGCATGCAGGCGACCGTCACCTCCACCGCCACCTCGCTGGTCTCCAACCTCACCGCGGTCATCGCCACCGTCGTCGCCATGCTGGCGCTCGACTGGCGGCTCACCCTGGTCTCGCTCGTCCTGCTGCCGGTCTTCGTCTGGATCAGCCGCCGGGTCGGCCGGGAGCGAAAGAAGATCACCACGCAGCGCCAGAAGCAGATGGCCGCCATGGCGGCGACGGTCACCGAGTCGCTCTCCGTCAGCGGCATCCTGCTCGGACGGACCATGGGCCGGGCGGACTCGCTCACCAAGGGCTTCGCCGAGGAGTCCGAGCGCCTGGTCGACCTCGAAGTGCGTTCCAGCATGGCCGGGCGGTGGCGGATGTCGACGATCGGCATCGTCATGGCCGCCATGCCCGCCGTCATCTACTGGGCCGCGGGCGTCGCCCTGCAGACCGGCGGACCGGCCGTTTCCATCGGCACGCTCGTCGCCTTCGTCTCGCTCCAGCAGGGCCTTTTCCGGCCGGCCGTGAGCCTGCTCTCCACCGGAGTGCAGATGCAGACATCCCTCGCGCTCTTCCAGCGGATCTTCGAGTACCTCGACCTCACGGTGGACATCACCGAACCCGAGACGCCCGTGCGGCTGGAGAAGATCCGCGGCGAGATCCGCTTCGATGACGTCGACTTCAGCTACGACGAGAAGAGCGGTCCGACCCTCACCGGCATCGATGTCACCGTGCCGGCCGGAGGCAGCCTGGCCGTCGTCGGACCCACGGGCTCCGGCAAGTCCACGCTCAGCTACCTGGTGCCGCGGCTGTACGACGTCACCGGCGGCCGGGTCACGCTCGACGGCGTCGACGTGCGTGACCTGGACTTCGACACGCTGGCCCGGGCCGTCGGCGTGGTCTCCCAGGAGACGTACCTCTTCCATGCCTCGGTCGCCGAGAACCTGCGCTTCGCCAAACCGGACGCGACCGACGCCGAGATCGAGGCAGCTGCCCGCGCGGCACAAATCCACGACCACATCGCCTCGCTGCCCGACGGCTACGACACCCTGGTCGGCGAGCGCGGCTATCGCTTCTCCGGCGGTGAGAAGCAGCGCCTGGCCATCGCCCGCACGATTCTGCGCGACCCGCCCGTCCTGATCCTCGACGAGGCGACGAGCGCACTTGACACCCGCACCGAATTCGCCGTGCAGGAAGCGATCGACGCACTGTCGGCCGGGCGCACCACGATCACCATCGCGCACCGTCTCTCCACCGTGCGCGACGCGGACCAGATCGTCGTTCTGGACGGCGGCCGGATCGCCGAGCGCGGCACCCACGAAGACCTGCTCCAGCTGGACGGCCGCTACGCCGCTCTGATCCGCCGGGACACCCAACTTGCTTCGGTGGCAAGCTGATCTCCGGCACTCATGGGCAGACCACGGGAGTTGCGGACGGTTTCATGTGCTCGCCCGGTATCAGTCCACGGGAGGAGGCAGCCGCATCCCGACCAGGTCCTCGGGCACATCCGCGTTGGGTGCCGCGAACAGTGGCGAAGCCGCACCGTCGGACACCGTGGCAGGAGCATCGGCGAGCCGGAAGCGGTTGCGCAGCCGCTGGTAGAAGTCGGCGGGACCGAGCCGGATCAGATGTATCCGGCACGGTGACGGGTACACACCGATCCAGTCGCCGGGGTCGAGCACTCCCCGCAGTTCACCGTCGATGCTCACGGCGACCTGTCCCGAGTGCGGCAGGACCCGCGCGGCAACGGGCTCGTTCGCCGCGGCCACCACCGTGCGGTTGAAGGCCATGTGCGGGGCGACCGGGGTGAAGACCACGGCTTCCACCCCTGGTGAGAGCACGGGACCACCCGCCGCGAAGCTGTATGCGGTGGAGCCGGTCGCCGTCGCCACGATCGCGGCGTCCGCGGAGTACGACGCCAGCAGATGTCCTGCGATGTAGACGGCGACGTTGATCTGCCGGTCCCGGGCGAGCTTCTCCAGAACGATGTCATTGAGCGCGGTGACGTCCAGGGCCACGCCCCAGCCGGTGTCCTCACGAAGCAGCGTCGGCGGCGGCAGGGCAGGTCCGCGGCCGTAGCGCAGAAGGGCATCGATGCCCTCAGGGATTTCCAGGGTGCGTGATGTACGAAGGGTGAGGGTCAGGCGTTCCTCCACGCTGACATCGTCCCGGAGCACGGCGTCCAACGCCTTCAGCACGTCGTTGACCGGGACCTCGGTGAGGAAGCCGACGCGGCCCAGATCGATGCCGAGGACCCACGCGCCGTCCTTGGCGGCGATCCGGGCGCCCCGCAGGAACGTGCCGTCCCCGCCGAGGGTGACGATCCCGTCGGGGTGCCCCGCGGCCTCGGCCTCCTCCTTACCGCCGTGCCGCGGTATTCCCTGACGCCAGACGTCGATGTCGGTGCAGGGGATCCGGTGCCGGTCGCACCAGGTGTGGACGGCGCGGGCGGCCGTGACGGCGGCGGGGCGTCCTTCGTGTACCACCAGGCCGAGCCTCTTCAGGGCCATGCCGTGCCTGCCTCTCTCAGCGCCCCACCGGCCCGCGTTGCGTGCCGGTGCCCGCAGTTCCTTGTGGGGACGGGGCCCGGGTACGCGGGCGGTGTGCGAGGTTGCAGGGGCGATCGGGGCCCTCTCCAAGGGCTCCTGACCGGTGGCGACGACCATCGGTCAGGAGCCGGGCCGCACGCCCCTGATCCGGATCGGCTGTCTGAGGGGCTGTGTCCGACCGCGGAGATCACCACGTGCGCCCGCCGAGTCCGGCCGGGTGGCCGCGGCCGAAAAGGCAACGCCTCGTTCCACTGAACACCCCGTTCCCAAGGGCCGCAAGCCGTGCAGAGCGCCGTGCACACCCGTCATGGAACGGCAGGTCGACGGGGTGGACGCGCTCGCCGAAGCTGCGGCCCGGTCCAGAAGCTGCGGCCCGGCCAAGAGGCGGCCCGAACAGGACAGCCGCAAGGCCGACCACCGCGTCGCGCGGTGGTCTGCGCGATGGCGGGCTCACCGATTGCACGGGATCCGAATCCACCGGAACCGATGCCACGAGAGCCGGAAGCCACCCCAGGAAGACATCAGCCACGCCCACTGGAGCGCAGATCGCCGACCCTGCCGTCAGCGCCTTTGTAGCCGCCGTCAACACGCGTTCCAGCGAACATCCGATCCCCTGTCGCGTGTTCACTTCGCGTGCAGCGAACCCTGCGCCGCGCCGTGCGGGGGGCGCTTGCCCGGGGCCGGCCCGGGATAGCGTGCGCGCATGGTGAACGAGTCCCCGGGCGCGCGGACCCGTCGCGGGATCCGCGCGCCCCGGCGCGGGCGGCTGGCGCTGTCCGTAGGCGTCGTCCTCGGCGTTGCGGCAGCCGTCCTCGTGCCGCTGCTGACGAGGGAGGCGAACGTCGGCCCGCAGCGCACCCTCGTCATCCCCGAAGGGTGGCGGGCCTCCCAGGTGTACGCGGCAGTCGACCGGTCCCTCGACGTGGTGCCCGGCACGACCGAGAAGGCCGTCGGCAGGGCCGAACTCGCCCTGCCGGCGGAGGCGAAGGGCAACCCCGAGGGCTACCTGTTCCCTGCCACGTACCCCGTCACCTCCGGCACCACCCCGACGAGTCTGCTGAGGTACATGGCCGACACGGCGAGGCAGCGATTCGGCGCGCACCACATCACCGCAGGGGCGTTGCGCAACAACGTCTCCGTCTACCGGACCGTGACGATCGCCAGCATCGTGCAGGCCGAGGTGGACACCGCCGCCGACATGGGCAAGGTGGCCCGGGTCATCCAGAACCGGCTGGCCGGGGGCATGCCGCTCCAGATGGACGCCACTCTCAACTACGCGCTGAAGCGCAGCACTCTGGACACCACCATCGGCGACACCAGGATCGACAGCCCGTACAACACCTACGAGCACACGGGCCTGCCGCCGACCCCCATCGGCAATCCCGGAGAGCAGGCGATGCACGCGGCCCTCACACCCACGCCGGGCCCCTGGCTGTACTTCGTGACGGTCGCACCCGGGGACACCCGGTTCACCGACAGCTACGCCGAGCAGCAGCGGAACGTCGAGGAGTTCAATCGCAACCGGCTGGGCACGAGCGGTGGCTGAAGGGCGGTCGGAGGCGACGCGCCATCGCGGCGCGTAGTCACACGGCAACGACGGCGGGTTCTTCCCCATGCCCGGCGGTTGCGTCCTCGGCGGCCTCCAGCAGGCGCTTGATCCCTCGCACCGCCGCCCGCCCCGCCCGGTTGGCCCCGACGGTGCTCGCGGACGGCCCGTATCCCACGAGATGGATACGCGCATCCCGTACGGCCCGCGTTCCCTCGACCCGGATGCCACCGCCGGGCTCGCGCAGCCGCAGCGGCGCAAGATGGTCGATGGCGGCCCGGAAGCCGGTCGCCCAGAGGATCACATCGGCGTCCACGGTCCGGCCGTCGTCCCAGGCCACTCCGGTCGCAGTGATGCGGTCGAACATCGGCAGCCGGTCGAGCACCCCCTCCGCGCGGGCGCGCCGCACGGCGTCGTTGAGAGGCAGCCCGGTCACGCTCACCACGCTCTGCGGCGGCAGCCCTTGTCGCACTCGCTCCTCCACCATGGCCACGGCGGCCCGCCCCTGGACCTCGCTGAACGGCCCTTCCCGGAAGACCGGCGGCCGACGCGTCACCCAGAAGGTCTCCGCCGCCACTTCGGCGATCTCCATCAGATGCTGTGTGCCGGAGGCCCCGCCACCCACCACGATCACCCGTTGCCCGGCAAACTCCCGGGGCCCCGGGTAGTTCGCGGTGTGCAGTTGGCGGCCCCGGAAGGTCTCCTGGCCCGGGTAGCGCGGCCAGAACGGCCGGTCCCAGGTACCCGTGGCGTTGATCAGGGCGCGCGCGGCGTACGGACCCTCCGAGGTCTCGACGAGCAACCGCCCACCGACGCCCTCCCGTACCGCGCTCACCTCCACGGGCCGGTGGACCCGCAGGCCGAAGGTGCGCTCGTACGCGTCGAAATATGCGCCGATCACCTCCGACGAAGGCCGGCTGTCGTCCGCGCCGGTCAGCTCCATGCCGGGCAGTGCGTGCATGCCGTGGACCTTGCCGTATGTCAGTGACGGCCAGCGGAACTGCCATGCGCCGCCCGGCCGGGGCGCGTGGTCGAGCACGACGAAGTCGCGGTCCGGCTCCAGGCCGGCGCGCCGCAGATGGTAGGCGCCGGACAGACCTGCCTGTCCGGCGCCGATCACGACCACTTCCACGGCGCGCGCTGCGCCGACCCCAGAGTTGTTCACCCTTCTACCAACTGTGGGGGAGTCCCGGATCTTCCCGGTCAGCGGCCCCCGGCGATCAGCAGCGGTGCGCCGCCCGGTGCGGACGCCGGGCGCCCGTTCGCCGCCGGCACCCCGAGCAGCGGCGAGGCCGGAACCGTGGACAGCAGCCCGCGCCTCGCCAGCTCCGGTGTGACGCCCTCGCCGAACCAGTACGCCTCCTCCAGGTGCGGGTAGCCGGAGAGCACGAAGTGATCCACACCCAGCGCGTGGTACTCCTCGATCCGGTCCGCGACGTCCGCATGACTGCCGACCAGCGCGGTGCCCGCACCGCCCCGGACCAGACCCACACCCGCCCACAGGTTGGGCGAGATCTCCAGCTCGTCACGCGAGCCGCCGTGCAGCGCCAGCATCCGCTGCTGTCCCACCGACTCGCTCCTCCCCAGCGCCTGCTGCGCGGCGGCGATCGTCTCCGGATCGAGATCGCCGAGCAGCCGGTCCGCCGTCGCCCACGCCTCCTTCGCCGAATCGCGCGAGATGGTGTGCAGCCGGATCCCGAACCGGACACGGCGGCCCTGCTCCTCCGCGAGCCCGCGGATCCAGTCGATCTTCTGCTTCACCGCGGCCGGCGGCTCGCCCCAGGTCAGATACACATCGGCATGCGCGGCGGCCACCGGCCCGGCCGCCGCCGACGACCCACCGAAGAAGATCTCCGGCAGCGGGTCCGGCGGCAGCGCCGTCAGCCCGCCCTCGACCTGATAGTGCTCGCCGTCGAAGTCGTACGGCTGTCCGCTCCACACGCCCCGCACCACCGAGAGGAACTCGGCGGTCCGCGCATAGCGACGGTCGTGGTCCAGGTGGTCACCGAACCGCCGCTGTTCGGTCGAGTCGCCGCCCGTCACCACATTGAGCAGCAGCCGGCCCCGGGTGATCCGCTGATACGTCGCGGCCATCTGTGCCGCGAGCACCGGCGAGATCACCCCCGGCCGGAACGCGACCAGGAACTTCAGCCGCTCGGTGTGCTGCGCCAGCGCCACCGTCGTCAGCCAGGCGTCCTCGCACCAGGTGCCGGTCGGCGTCAGCACCGCCTCGAAACCCAGTTGCTCGGCCGCCTTGGCGATCTGTGCCAGATACTCGATATCGGGCGCGCGCACCCCGCTGACCGGAGTGATCCGGTCCCGCTTGATCCCTCCGTCGGTGTACGCATGCCGGTCGACGAGCGTGCGGCCGTCACCGCCGGTGGGCAGGAACCAGTGCAGATGAACATTCATGACGAGGCCTTTCTGTACGAGCGGGGGGCTGCCGTGGACGCGGGCAGATCGCGGTTGAACCGGGTGTCGACGTAGTCCTTGAAGACGAACCGGCGGGGAATGAGCTTCAGATCGGCGAAGGTGTCGGCGATCTGCTGTTCGGACGCGATGGCAGCCGCGTCGACGGCCACGGGCACCCGCGTCCCGTAACTGCGCTTCACGGCGTCGAGCGCCACGTCGTACGGCAGCCCGGTCTCCTTCGCCCAGACCTTCGCCCACGCCTCGGGATGCTTGAACACCCAGTCCTGCGCCCGCCTCAGACGGTCCAGCAGATCGCCGATCGCCTTGGACTTCCCGGCATCCTTCAGCGCGGCGGGCGAGGCGACCTGGAAGCTCAGACCGTTGACGAGCCCTTCACCGGTGGTCAGCACCCGGGCGTTCCCGCCGCGCAGGACCTGCGACGTGTACGGATCCCAGATCGACCAGGCGTCGACCTTGCCCCGGCTGAACGCGGCCAGTGCATCAGCCGGCTGAAGGTACTTCAGCCGTACGTCGGAGACGGTGAGCCCGGCCGCCTTCAGCGAGGCGACGAGCTGGAAGTGGGCGGAGCTGCCCTGGGCCACCGCGATGGACCTGCCCTTGAGCTGCGAGGGCGTCTTCAGCGGAGAGTCCTTCGGCACGACGATCGCCTCGCCCGCCGACGAACCGTGGCCGGCGCCCACCACCACGATCTTCGAATCGGACCCCGCGGCGAAGACAGGTGGGGTGTTGCCGACGCCCCCGATGTCCACGGCACCGGCGTTCACCGCCTCCAGAAGTGGTGGTCCGGAGGTGAAGGTCGACCATGTGATCCGGTAGCCGAGGTCGTCGAGTTCTCCGGAGGCCCGCAGGATGGCCTCGTACCCCCCTTTCTGATCACCGACGTCGAGGGTTACATCGCCCTTGCCGTCGGTGCGGTCCGCAGTGGACGCGGACGAGACGCCACCGCAGGCGGTGAGCAGCAGGGCGAGCGGCAGGAGGAGAGCGGGCAGGGTGCGGCGTCTCATGACTTATCTCTTTCCGAAGGTCGAACCGATGGAGGATGTGTGCTGGTCAGCTGGTCAGGCGGCCTCGGCCGGAAAGGCTTCCTCCGCGACGCCCAGCTCGGTCAGCAGCCGGGAGCGCAGCGCGGCGAATTCCCCACTGCCCACGGTGCGCGGACGGTCCAGGTCCACACGGGTCTCGTACGCGATGGCGCCGTCGCGCATGACCAGCGCGCGGTCGGCGAGCAGCAGCGCCTCGTCCACGTCATGCGTGACGAGCAGCACTGCGCAGCCGCGCCGCCGCCAGAGTTCGGCGACCAGTTGCTGCGCCTTGATCCGGGTCAGCGCGTCGAGCGCTCCGAACGGCTCGTCGAGCAGCAGCAGATCGGGTTCGCGCACCAGGGCACGCGCCAGCGACGCCCGCTGCGCCTCACCACCGGAGAGCGTCCTGGGCCACGCCCCGGACCGCTCGCCGAGCCCGACCTCCTCCAACGCCCGTTCGGCCACCTTCCGTTCGGGCTTGCCCGGCAACCCGAGCAGTACATTGCGCCAGACCCGCTTCCACGGCATCAGACGAGGCGACTGGAAGGCGACGGCCCGTCTCCTCGGCACCAGCACCGTGCCCGTGATGTCCCGGTCGAGACCGGCCAGCACCCGCAGCAGAGTCGACTTCCCGCAGCCGCTGCGCCCGAGCAGTGCGGTGAACTCCCCGGCGCGCAGGGTGAGATCGAGCCCGTCGACGACGGCCCGGCCGTCGAAGGAGCGGGTCAGCCCCTCCACCCGTACGGCAGGGTCGGAGGACCGCGGGCTCACTGGCCCTTGAACGTCGGTCGCCATTGCAGCAGCAGCCTTTCGAGTATCCGGACGATGACATCGGCGGTGAGGCCGAGGAAGGCGTAGACGACCAGGCAGACGACGATGACGTCGGTACGGAAGAACTCCCGGGCCTGGTTCATCAGGAAGCCGATCCCGGCGTCGGCGTTGACGGACTCGCCGAAGACCAGCGCCAGCCAGGCGGTGGCGAGCGAATAGCGCAGACCCGTCATGGCCCCGGGCAGCGCACCCGGGAGCACCACATGCCGGATGAGACCCCACCGCCCGAGCCCCAACGACTGGCCTGCCTCGATGAGTTGGTCGTCCACGCCCCGGATCCCGGCGTACACATTGAGATACAGATGGAAGGCCACGCCGAGCGCGATGAGCGCCACCTTCGGGGCCTCGCCGATCCCCAGCCAGATGATGAACAGCGGGATCAGCCCCACCCAGGGGACCGTCCGCAGCATCTGCACGGTCGCGTCGACCAGGTCCTCACCGAGCCGGGACAGTCCGGACACCAAGGCCAGCGTGATGCCGACGACACCTCCGAGCACCAGTCCCACGGCGACGCGCTGGAGCGAGATCGCCATCGCCGACGGCAGGGTTCCGTCGCTGATCAGATCCCGGCCCGCTCGGGCGATGGTGCCGGGGGCGGCGAGCACGTCCGGATGGAGCACACCGGTGGCGCTGAGCACCTGCCACAGCACGAGCAGCAGCACCGGTCCGATGGCGCGCCGCAGAGGGCGGGGCACGGAGCGCAGCCGCGAGCCGCGGGCGGACGCCGGCACGACGGGCTCCAGTTCGACCGCCCGGCACAAGGGCGATGTATCGATTTCCTCTGATATATCCGGCGGGGCGAGGGCATGACCAAGGGACATGAGAGCTCCACGAGCAGTCCACGGACGGGCGGAGGCACACCTCGCCCCCGGCCGCGGCACCGCTACGGAGCGGGAGCTACGACAGAGGAGGGAAGAGGTGGCGTACGACGGGGTGCCGACGGCAACAGGCCGGCGCTCACACCAGGTGCGGGCCGAAGGAGCCCTTGCTCACCTGCGGGAAGCGTGCCGAAAGAACGTCAGCAGCCGCGGCAACACGCGGCGGAGGCCACCCGCAGCAGGTCGATGTGACCGCGCGAAGTGAGCAGAGCTGAACGGAACATGTCGCCGAACGTAGCGACGCACCTCGGAACCGGTCAATGCCGTCTCGGCACGTGGACGCGCCATCGCACGCCACGAGCGAGAAGATGTCGGCATGTCCCATGCCTTCACCACCAGCGTTCTGAACGTGACCACCGGCGCGACCGAAACGGTTGCCGACCTGACGCGCGACTGCGAAGAGTTCCTCACCCGCGCCTCCGGTGGCCGGGACGGTCTGCTCAACATCTTCGTCCCCCATGCCACCGCCGGAATCGCCATCCTGGAAACCGGCTCGGGCAGCGACGACGACCTCCTCGCCACCCTCCACGCGCTGCTGCCCGCCGAAAACCGCTACCAGCACCGCCACGGCAGCCCGGGCCACGGCCGCGACCACGTACTGCCGGCCTTCGTCGCACCGCACGCCACGCTGCCGGTGATCGGAGGACGGCTGGAACTCGGTACGTGGCAGTCGGTGTGCCTGGTCGACACGAATGTCGATAATGCGAACCGTCAGGTGCGGCTGAGCTTCCTCGGCCAGTGAGTTGCTTCGGTGGGACTGTAGAGCGAAAGTCCGGCCGCACCAACTGAGCAGCGTGCGTAGGTGCCGCATGGGCTGCGAAGCTGCCAGCAGGTTCTTCGTCTGCTGGTGATACACGTCGTGCCTGTCGCTGACCAGCGGAAACAGTGAGTCTGGCGCTCTTCGTGGGCGAGGTGGTCCGGGAATGGTCCGGATCTTGATGCCACTCGGCGATGGTTGGCTTCGTATGCGAGGCAGAAAAGGACGGGGGCGAACAGCGAGCGCCCAGGCCGCTGCAATGGGTCCGTCCTGCTTCGGACCGGCGAAGGACGCCTCGGAGGGTGACAGCTATCGGGAGACCTCGAACGCATGGTGTTCGTCGGCAGCAGAAGCAGGCGCCCGTCCATCAGCGGTACCGGGGCCACCGCGGTCACCCGTCCAGGTGGCACAGGTCGTAGGGGCCGTCGCCGGGGGCGTCCGGCCTATTCAGGGGCGGGGGACGAAGCCACCCCGCAGCGCGCCGCGAAGCCCCCACGGCCGTCCCCAGCGGTAGCCGCAGCGGCTTCGTCCGTGGAAGTCCAGCAGGCTGAGAGGTCCCTTCGGGTCCCGGACCCCGGTGCCACCTCGCTCAGAAGGGGTTCGCCGGGCCCGACTCGCCCGAGCGCGTGACGCTGCTGACGGCGAAGCGGGACGCAGGTGTCCCGTGGTTCCAGCTGTGGGGTGGCGCGCCGATGATCGACCGCCTGTGGGACGAGGCCCCTACCGGTACGGCTACGAGCTGGACCGAGTTCCTACGCAGGCTCATGGCTGACGAGTTCGACGAATGCCCCCGAAGCGACCTGTCTCTGGGCGGCGGGTGGGCACCTTCGTGAGAGAGGGCGGCGTCACCGGCTGACGCCGCCCTGCTGCACGGGCTACGCCTTGTCCACCAGGACGACCTCCAGCTCGCCGTCGGCGTACTGGGCCCGGATCAGTTTCTTGTCGAACTTGCCGACGCTGGTCTTGGGCACCGCCGGAATCAGTGACCAACGCTCCGGCAGTTGCCAGGAGGCGACCCGCTCGGCGAGGAAGGCGCGTAGCGCGGTGAAGTCGACCGAGGCACCGTCACGCAGCACCACGGTGGCCAGCGGACGTTCGCCCCACTTGTCGTCGGGTACCGCGACCACGGCGGCCTCGGCTACATCGGGATGGTCCACCAGGTGGTTCTCCAGTTCCTGGGAGGAGATCCACTCGCCGCCGGACTTGATCACGTCCTTGGCCCGGTCGGTCAAGGTCAGGTAGCCGTCGGGGCCGTGGCCGAGCTGTCGAGGGAGCACGCTGTATGCGCGGCGAACGAACACGGACGGCCAGGGGACGATGGCCTCCTCGATCGCCATCCCGGTCCTGATACCGCCTGCGCGCGCGTGCTGCCGGACGATCTTGTCGGGACCGCCCGTCGCCACGGCAAAGGTGCAACGCCTGGCCATCTTCGATTCGTACCGCGGTCGGCCGGGGCTGTCCGCGGTGCCGGCGCCTACGGCCAGGGCCGACCGGGCAGCTCCGAGGTCGGGCTCGATCACGGGGAGGTCCTCCTGTCCGTGAGCGACGCCGGTGCACGAAGCGCCCCGGCCGGGAGAACTTCCTGGAGGTACGCGCGCACTTCGTGCGTCGAGCGGGCGACACGGACCCCCGCGTCCCTGAGCGCTGCGATCTTTTCCTGGACGGTCGCCCCGCCGGCCCCGCCGGCCCCGCGCAGCGCGTGCCCGAACGGCAGGGAATCCGACAAGGCGTCGCCTGCGCGTCCCACCACCATCGCGACTCGCCGAAGACCAGCACGGCCCGGGTCAGCGGGTCCTGGGCCACCAGCTCGACCCCTTCGGTCAGGGGCGTACCGACCTCGGCACGCCGCCGATCGACACCTGCACGCTGGTGCCCCAGCCCCAGGTCCGCACGAACATGCCCAGCTCGGAAGCCATGCCGCCACTGCGGGAGACGATTCCGACCGGACCGGGGGCGAATCGCTGCCACGGCTCATCGCCGCCCGGGCAGCCGATCCGGCCCACGCCCGGCACCACGATCCCCTGGGAGTTCGGCCCGATCACCCGGCAGTGGCCCCGGCGGGCGACCTCCAGGACCCGCAGCCAGTGATGCTGCGGAATCTTCTCCGAGCTGACCACGACCAGTTCGATCCCCGCCTGCGCCGCCTCCACGACCGCATCCGCCGCGGCCTGCGGCGGCGCGTAGCTCATCGCCACCCTTGCGCCCGTCACGGCGACGGCCTGCGCGACTGTGTCAAAAACGGGCACCCCGTGCACCTCGGAGCCCCCCATGCCGGGGGTCACGCCGGCCGCCACACGCACGCCCGAATCGAGCATCCAGCGGGTCTCCAGCCGGCCTTGCGTGCCGGTGATGCCCTGTACGAGCAGCCCCGGACCGGTTTCCAGAAGTCCTCGGATCATCGGGCGAAGCCCTCCCATGCCTGGGGCGCTCGGCCCATCGCGGAGATCAGCAGGTCGCAGGCGTCTTCGAGCGACGCCGCGTGGTCGAGTACGAGTGCTCCCGGCAGCCCCGCCTTCAGCATCTCCCGAGCCTCGGCCTCGTGCGGCCCGGCCAGCCGGACCACCGTCGGCACATGCCCAGCATCGAATCCGGCCGCCTCGGCGGCCTGGATGAACTCCTGGGCCAGCTCGCGAGCGTCGACCAGGTTCAGCACCGCAGCTCCGAACAGCGCCCCGCGGATCCCGGGGACGGACAGGGCGGAACGGAACAGCGCCTGCATCTTGGCGCTCCCGGCACCCGGCGAGGCGTCGAGGTAGCAGGCCGGGAGGACGCCGTTCTCGTACAGGTAGTCCAACCCGACAAGACCCGCGCCTCTCCCACTGATCAGGTAGGCCACGTCCCCGTCGAGCTCGATGAACGCCACGCCGGGACGGTGGGGCTCGGCGGCGTCCGCCTCACGCACGGCGATCTCGCGCGGCGAGGGAGCCCTGTGCGGGGCAATCACGGGCTCGACCAGCACATCCGGCCGGAATCCCCTGGCCGCTGCCCGGCCGTGAGGGTCGAATTCGACCGCCACGCCGACGGCGACCAGACGGTGCTCGTCCCACCGGAAGGGGTTGACCTCGACAAGAACTGCTTCGGCGGCGCAGAAGGCGGTCCAGAGGATCTGCAGCGCGTGAGCGAGTGCACTGCGCAGTTGCCGGTCCTTGACGTCAGCCCGGTCGAGCAGGCTGACGACCTCGTGGTCGTGCAGGCCCTCTGACAGGCGGACCTTCACCGCAGCCGCCTGACGCGCGTCGAATCCGACTCCGCCGGTAACGCTCGCCCGCACGACGGCGCCGTACGAAATCTCGTCGAGCGCGATGGAGAGGCAGCATTCGCCCCCCTCGACGTACTCCTCCACGACGGCAGGCGTACCGCTTCGAAGAGTCGCGGCGACAGCGGCCGACAGCTCGTCCGAGGACCGGCAGATGTGCACGAGACCGGCCGGCCCCTTGCCGCCGCCGACGATGTCGGGTTTCACCACCCACGGTGGCCCGAACATCGGCTCGTGCGGTGCCAGGATCCGCCCATCCGTCACGACGACCAGCTCGGGCGTCGTGACGCCGAGCCGACGCAGCCACGGCATCGCAGCGCTCTCAGCGGCGAGCACACCATCGCCACGACGCTCGAACGGCGTCTCCTCCCCGACCGCGCCGTCCCGCAGACCGCCCTGGGAACCGCCGGTATGCCCATCCCTTCCGAGGGCGCGGTGGGGTGGTGCGACACTATCGCCCTGCCAGGTGCCCGAACTGCCCTGGTCGTCGGCGAGATCGCGGGGCAGGGCATCCACGTCACCGCAGCCGTGGGGCAACTGCGCACCGTCGTCCGCTCCCTGGCCGCATTCGACCTGGAACCCGACGAACTACTCGCACGTCTGGACGACACGGCAAGTCTCCTGGCCGCCGAACGCGCATCGCTGCCGTCAGGCGACTCCCTCCATCACGAAGTATTCGCGGCCACCTGTACATATGCCATCTACGACCCCTTGGCCCTCACCTGTGCGGCCGCCAGCGCCGGCCCCCCGACCTTCGCCATCATCCTCCCCGACGGGACCACCCGGATCCCCGACATCCCGGCCGGTCCACAACTGGGTGCCGTCGACAGGGCACCGTTCGCCGCAAACTCCTTCGAGATTCCCGAAGGCGGCATGCTGGCCATGGCGAGCCCCTCGACCCTGAGCGCGCTTCCAAGTGATCCGGAGCTCCTACAGCGCCCGCCGGCAGGCGCCGATCAGTCCTTGGAAGAGATCCTCGACGCCATCGTGTCCAGGCTGCTCGCCACCGACGCCGGGTCAAGGGCCGCGGCAGTCCTCCTTGCCCGCCCCCGCGGCTTCCCCAGCGAATGCGTTGCCACCTGGCAGCTCAGGGCCGACCCCACCGCCACAGCCACCGCCCGACACCACGTCCACGCTCAGCTCGCCACCTGGAACGTGGATGAGGAAACGGCCTTCAACACCGAACTCATCGTCAGCGAACTCGTCACGAACGCCGTCCGCCACGGCAGCCCCCCGACAGAATTGCGCCTGATCTACGGCCGCACCCTCACCTGCGAGGTGCGCGACACCAGCCCTGCTGCACCACATCTTCGCCACGCCCGGACAGTCGACGAGGGCGGTCGTGGGCTGTTCATCGTCGCCCAGATTGCTCAGGTCTGGGGCACTCGCTACAACGCCGACGGCAAAACCATCTGGACGGAGCAGACGCTCACGTGATTGCAGCCGGCCCGCCGCAGCGCCAGGGCCGGATCATTGGCCGCCTCGGCTCGCGCGGTACGGGCACCGTTCACGCCGGCCTCGACCCGGACGGGCTGCGGGTCGCAGTCAAGGTCATCCATGCCGAGCAGGCCGAGGACCCAGAGTTCCGGGCCCGCTTCCGCCGCGAGGTTCAACTCTCCGCCCGCGTTCAAGGGCCGTGTTTCGCAGCAGAACCCAACGCCGAGTTCCCGTGGCTGGCCACCGCCTACGCCTCGGGTCCCACTCTCAACCAGCACCCTGCCGCCCACGGCCCTCTCGCCGGCGGAACCTTGTACGCCTTTGCCGCCGGCACCGCCCAGGCCCTCGAGGCCATCCACGCATCCGGCGCCGTCCACCGGGACGTCAAACCGCAGGACGTCATCCTTACCCCCGCGGGCCCTCGCGTCCTGGATTTCGGCATCGCCCACGCCGCCGACGGCACCTCTGTGACTCGAACCGGCGTGATGACGGGGACGCCCCGGCTGGATCAGCCCCGAGCACTACCGCACCGGAGTCACCGAAACGGGAGGTCAAGGCACTGCGCCCCAGAAACCGCAAATCGAGCGCCACCAAACACTTCTGGCGGGAACACAATGAACTGTGTGGGGATCGCTGCGGCGGAGCTGCTGGAGAGCGCGGCCGTCGGAGGAGGCGTGGCGCTGCGACGCCCATTGTTTCCGCTCCGTGGCCAGGGGCAGGCGGATGAGTGAGTGCCTACGAAAGGACCGACATGAGTGTCGGAGAGAAGGCCAAGGCCAAGACCGAGCAGGTTGTCGGGAAGGCCGTGAGGAAGGTGGCCCACGCGGTGGGCAACGAGACCACCGCGGCCAAGGGAGCCGCGCTGGAGGCCCGGGGCAAGGCCCGGGACATCAAGGAGAGGTCGAAGGACAGGTTCAGGCGCTGACCACGCCACACGTCGTGGGCGGAGCCGGTGCGAGGTTCTTTTCCGAGCAGGGCCGGCGGTGCGCAGCTGGGCCTGGCGCTGCAACGGCTTGACCCTGCACACATCGCGTCGCACCGGCCCGCTCCGGCGCGCACGCATGCGGCGGTGGCCTCTGCCGCTCGTGCTCCGGCGCTGATCTCCGGACGCACTCAAGCGGAACCCGGCCTTCGCCGCTGTCACGGCTTCCGTCTGCAGACAGGCCACGTGTGTCTTGACCCCGGCCGGGGGCCCGGCTGCCGTCACCTCCAACGGCACCGTCCACCTGCTGCCGGCCGGGCTGATCCAGGAGATCTGGGCACTGGCCCACCCGCCCGTGCCGTGGGATGCGAGGCTCGCCCGCTGCTTTGACGAGTACGTCCCCCGAGCGGAATCCGTACGGTCCTACGCTCGCCGGGCGCGGCGGCAGGCGTCGACACCGGACATCCCGCGCGCGGGCCGGAACTTCCCTCCTCAGGAGACGCCACGCTGCACCTTCGGAGTCGTTCTCGACACCTCCGGATCGATGAACAGCGCCGTGCTCGGCAAGGCACTCGGCGCCATTGCCTCGTACGCGGAGGCACGCGACGACGGCGTGACCGCGGTGCAGGTCGGCCTCGCCGCCAACCCTCCCTACCGGCCGAGCTCGTCGGCCGGCCGATCGGGGCGGCGGACGACGAGATCGCCTGGAACTCGCGTATCGCCCCGGCCTCACCGGGACGCAGGTGACCGCCCTGGTCGCGCGCTTCCCCGACACAGCCTTCCCCTGGCACATGAGAGGCGTCTGACGGCGGCAGGTGGATTCCGTGGTGTTTCCGGACGGACCGGCCGGCTCTCCTCGCCGAAGGGGTGGGGCCGCCGGAGGGGGCGCGGCTGTTCGCCGGGTCACGATCCTGAGTACCCGCGCAGCGGCTGCGGGCCAGGTGATACGTCGAGACGAACGGCTACAACTCTCTCGACGCCCGTCCACCACGACGGGCCGGCCATCGCCGTCGGCCAGACCGTCGTCGACACCGGTGGTCTCCAGGCGAGCCATCTCGGTCCGTCGGAGGGTACGCGCTGCCTTCAACCAGCAGGCGGTGAAGGTGAATCGGCCACCCGAAGACGAGTAGCGCGCCCGACCCCGATGTTCGAGTGCGAATGAGTGTGGTCGTGTACGGGTGATCCGTAGAGGGCCTGAACGGCGTCGTTGTGTCATGTTCCCGCGCCCGAGCCAGGACGAGGCAGACGAGGCAAAGGAAACGAAGCTGGATGCGTACACAGAAGACGCGCACGCAGAAGACGCGCACGCAGATGAAGACGCGTGCGCAGAGAAGGTTGAGATGGGCGTCGCTCGCCGCGGCCGCTGCCGTGACGCTGGGGACGGGACTGGTCGCCGCGCCTCCCACGCACGCGGCAGACGACCCGGTCGAGGTCATGGTCGACGGTGACGACGTGCGTGCCGACAACGTGAACGGCCTGACGTACAAGGGCCTCGGCGTGCTCAGCTGCAACAGCACAAGCAATTTGCTGATGGACTACAAGGCCGAGCACCCCGAGCGGTACTGGCAGCTCATCCGCGTGCTGTTCGGCGGTGAGAATCCCCTCGTCAATCACGTCAAGGTCGAGATGGGGTCGGACACGAACACCTCGACCGGCGCCGACCCGGCGACCATGCGCACACGGGACGAGCTCGCCGACGCCTCCCGTTCCCCGGGCTTCCAGTTGGCCGCCGACGCCAAGACGGTCAACCCGAAGCTCAAGGTCTCGATTCTGCGCTGGGAAATGCCCCAATGGGTCCAGCTGGAATGGAACATGGGCACCGGCACCGACGAGATGTACCGCTGGTACAAGGAGACCATCCTCGACGTCTACGAGAAGTACGGGTACATGATCAATTATGTCAACCCGGACAAGAACGAGACCCGCTCGCCGGACATCCCGTTCATCAAGTGGTACAAGAACGCGGTCGTGAACGACACGGACTTTGCAAGCGAGCGCTACGGAATTCCGGCCGGTGAGCGGGAAGCGGTCGCCAAGGCCTATCACCGCATCAAAATCGTCGCCTCCGACGAGAACAACAGCCTCAACATGGGCCCGGCGATGCTCAGCGACGCCGATCTCTTCGGAATCGTCGACGCGACGGGCTACCACTACACCACGGAGGACCGGCGCGAGGGCGCCGCAGACAGCTCCACCTATCTGCCGTACACGAAGCTGGCGACCGGCGGCAACACGTACGGCCAGGACAAGGAGGTCTGGTACAGCGAGGGGACCGCCTCGTTCGGCTACACCGACTACCGTGTCAACAACAACGAAGGCCCGAACGGTGCCAGCACCGGAATCGGCGGTGTGCAGAGCGCTCTCGACGTCGCCAACCGCCTCGTCAAGAGTTACGCGAATTCCAAGCGCACCCACTACATCTTCCAGCCGGCGATCGGTTCCTTCTACGAGGGCGCCCAGTACAGCCACAAGGAACTGGTCAGCGCACGCGACCCGTGGTCGGGATATCTCCACTACGACGCGGCGCTGTACGTGATGCAGCAGTTCACCGGGTTTGCGAAGACGGGCTGGGAGAACGACACGAACACGGCGGGCATCTGGCGCACGGTTCCCGAAGCCAGTTACAGCGGAGTGATCGGCACCGAGAATCTCGACGGCTCCAACGGCGCCCCCAGCTACATGACGCTCGCCGATCCTGAGAAGAAAAACTTCTCGACCGTCGTCGTCAACGACAGTGACCAGCCGAAGACGTACCGGATCAAGGCTGAGAATCTGCGGCTCGGCAGCGACCGCACGATGGAGGTGTGGGAGACCCGAGCGGCCGACGCCGGGCAGCGCTACGACGCCAACTTCAAGCACCTGGTCGACGAGATCCGGCCGGATGCCGATGGCGCGTACACGTACACCGTGAAGCCGCGGTCCATCACCACCCTGACCACGCTCGACAAGAGCGCCGACGCGTCCACGAATCAGCGCCTGCCCAAGTCCGGGGAACGCGCCGTCCTCGACAGCGACGAGAGCGGCAAGCGCGGCGACACCCACGACACGTACCTGTACGCGGACGACTTCACGTACGACGAAGAGGGAAGGGTCGAGGTCGGCAGGACGTTCCAGCCGTACCTCGCCTCGCGCGGGAACCAGCCCCGCTACATGGTCGACCAGACCGGCGCATGGGAGGTGGGCGGCGACGGAGTGCTGTACCAGTACATGGACCAGTCGATGAAGGACGCCGCCGCCTGGAACAAGAACACCCCCAACACCACGGTCGGCGACTTCCGTTGGGAGAACTACAAGGCGTCGGTCGACGTCTCCTTCCCCGACCCGGACGGCGGTCTCGCGGCCCTGGGCGTGCGCCAGCAGAAGGGCATGGCGATCAGCGACGCCGCCTACAACCTGCGCATCGGTCCCGACGGCGCCTGGACGTTCTACGAGTACGGCACGGCCCGCGCGCAGGGCAAGGTCGCGGCGGCCGACGGTTACCGCCTCGCTGTCGAGGCGAAGGGGGCGAAGGTCACCGCCTTCGTCGACGGTAAGGCGGTCGCGACCTACGACGACCCGACCCCGCAGACCGAGGGCCGCGTCAAGCTCGGGAGCGGCTTCCAGAGGACGGGCTTCGACAACCTGAAGGTCGAGAGGGTCGACGGCTACACGCCGTACGCCAGCGCACAGTTGGACAACATGGACAGTGCGGTCACGTACGAGGGCATGTGGAGCCGGAAGGCCTCGCTCGGCGACGCGATGGACTGGTACCGCTCGACGTCGACGAGCACGACGGCCGGCGCGTCCTTCACCGTCCCGTTCCGCGGTACGGGGGTCGACGTCATCGGTGGCAACGACGGCAGCGCCGTCCTCGACGTCTATGCCGACGGCGAACTCGTCGCCAGGAACGCGAAGACCGCCGCCACCGACAAGCGCCTGGCGGCGTACGCGCTGCGCGGCCTGCCGGACGGCAAGCACCGGCTGAGGTTCGTCCTGAAGTCGGGGACGCTCGTCCTCGACGCACTCAATACCTTCTCCGCCTCTCACGAGGAGGACGGCGCGGTCGACACGGCGCCGATCCACCGTGCCCTCGCGGAGGTCGCGGGGCCGGAGCAGGGGGCGTACACGGCCGCGTCGTGGGACGTGTTCGCGCATGCCGTCGCCGCCGCGAAGTCCGCCGTGGCCGGACAGGACGGCCTCGACACCGTCGGCGTCGAGCAGCTCGCGAGCAGGCTGCGAACGGCGTACGACCAGTTGGCGCGCAACGAGGACGCCGCGCAGTAGAAAGCTCTCGTACAGGGCGAGCGGTCCCGGCGGAGGCCTCACCGGGGCCGCTCAGGCCGGTTCGCGGCGCCGCGTCGTGGGCGCGGGCATGGAGTGCGGTGCGGCCGGTAGCGACGAGGCACGGATCATCAACTCCGGAAGAATGAGCGCCCGTTGGGCCGGGCGGCGACTGCCTTCGAGCAGGCGCGCCAGCATCATCTCGACGGCCGTGCGGCCCACGAGTGCCTTGGGCGGCCGTACTGCTGTGATGGGCGGGTCGGCGAGATGGGCGACCTCGTCGTCGTAGCTGACGATTGCCAGGTCGTCGGGGACGCGGATGCCCTGCTCGGTCAGGTACTGGACCACCGAGAGTGCGTCGGGGTCGCTGTGCACGATGAGCGCGGTGATGCGGGAGCGGTGGCAGCCTTCCAGGATGTCACCGATGATCCGGCGGTGTCCCGGGACGTCGAGGGCAACGCTCTCGCGTATCAGGAAGTCAGCGGACAGACCGAGTTCGGCGCAGGCGCGGTGCCACCCCACGGCGAGGTGCGCCGAGGTGGGGCTGCCCTTGGACAGCACGAGCCCGATATTGCGGTGGCCGAGCGTGTGCAGATGCCGGACCGCCATCTCCAGCCCGGTCGCGTGATCGCTGCGCACCCATTCGAGCTGGTGCGGCGTCGGGGTCCAGTCAGGCGTGTTGCGCTCCACAAAGACCACGGGGACCGGCAGTTTGCCGATCCAGTCGATCATCTCGTGCATGCCGGGGCCTTCCAGGTTCGGCGCGAGGAGCAACCCCTGCACCTGCCCGGATTCGGTCAGCCGGACGATCTGTCGGCGGTCCTCCGCCTGGTCGTAACTGGAGCCCCGCAGCTGGACGTTGACGCCATGCGCCGCCGCGGCGTTGCGGACGCCACTGACGATGTGCGGCCAGTAGAAGTCCAGCGAGGGGACCACCATCCCGATCGTGTACGCGGGCATCGCGAGCCGCCTCCGCCGCACCGGCTCCTGCTCCAGGGCAGAGGGCAGCGTGGCCCCGCCATGCACCCGGGTCAGCAGGCCGCGCTCGGCCAGCGCCGCGATGTCGCGCCGGATCGTCAGCTCGCTGACCGAGAGGTCCTGCGCGAGATCGCGTACGCGAACAGCGCCGTGCAGCCGCAGCTGGTCCATCAGCCGTTCGCGGCGTTGCAGCGCGAACAGCTGGTCGGCCCTCGCGGAAGATCCCGCGGGTCCCTCGGGCCCGGTGAGCCGTGTCGACGCCATGGCGCATCCCCTCCCGTCCGGTACTGAGCCCGGGCGATGTTCGAGTCTGTTCGGCTCGTTTCGTCTGTGGTCGAGCTCTGGTGGGTCTGTGTGGGTGACCACTATCTCTGACTCAGCGTCTTCTGGCTGGAACTCGCCGGAAACACGGATGGCACCTGCTGTTTGAGCGGGCGCCCAAAGGCAGAGGAGCCCGCACCGCATGCAGACCAAGGCCCGCGCTCTGGTCGTGATGAGCAGGTCCAGCTTCGAGGCACACTTCGACCAGGACCGGCTGCGCCGCCTCGCCGACCTCGTGACCCTGGACGAGCCCTGCTGGACGGACGACCTCGACAGTGCACGGTCGCGCGAACGCCTGGCCCGCGCCGAAGTGCTGATCACGTCGTGGGGCGCGCCCGCTCTCACACCGCAGCGGCTCGCCGCGGCACCCCGCCTGCGGGCCGTGCTGCACGGGGCGGGCAGCGTGCGCGACCTGGTCGGGCAGGAGGTGTGGCGGCGCGGGATCCGGGTGACCAGCGCCGCCGACGCCAACGCCGTACCGGTGGCGGAATACACCCTCGCCGCGATCATCTTCGCCGGGAAGAAGGTCCCGTTCCTCGCCGCCGACGAGCAGCGCGCGTACGAGGGCTGGGGCTCGGTCACCGGCTACGGCGACCTGTCCAACTTCCGGCGGACCGTCGGCATCGTCGGCTTCTCGCGGATCGGCCGTCAGGTCGTCGAGCTGCTGCAGGTGCTGCGCGGCACTACCTGCCTGGTGGCCGACCCGTACGCCGACCCGGAGGAGGTGGCGCGGGCCGGTGCGAGGCTCGTACCGCTGGAAGAGATGCTGCCGCGGGTCCACGTGCTGTCCGTGCACGCCCCCGAGCTGCCCGAGACCCACCACCTCATCGGTGCCGAACAGCTGTGCATGCTTCCCGACTTCGCGACGGTCATCAACACCGCGCGCGGCTCGCTCGTCGACCCGGACGCGCTGGCCGCCGAGTGCGCTGCCCGCCGGCTCTTCGCGATCCTCGACGTCACCGATCCCGAACCGCTGCCCGCCGACTCGCCGTTGCGCCGACTCGCCCGCGTGATGATCACGCCGCACATCGCCGGGTCCCTGGGCACCGAGATCGGCCGGCTGACCGACCACGTCCTCGACGAACTCGCCCGCTGGGTCGCCAGCAAGCCGCTGCGGGCCGAGATCACCGCGGAGAGCTGGGCCCTGGGCCTGAGCGCCTGACTCCGACCCGCTTGCTCCACCGTCCTCAACCACTCAAAGGAGAGCTGCCGCAATGAAGTTGACGAAGAACCTCGCCCGTATCGCGCCGTTGGTCGTCGCCGCGACCCTCACTGCCACCGCCTGCGACGCCAGCGGCACGGTCGGCACCTCGTCGTCCAAGGGCAAGACCGTCGTGAAGATCGCGTTGTGGAACTACAAGACCACGCCCGAGTTCAAGGCCCTGATCGACGGCTTCGAGGCCAAGAACCCCGATATCGACGTCCAGCCGGTCGACATCCTCGCCGACAACTACCCGGAGAAGGTCACCACAATGCTTGCGGGCGGTGACACCACCGACGTCCTGACCATGAAGAATGTCACCGACTACGCCCGCTACGCCACCCGCAACCAGCTCCTGCCGCTGACCGACGAGGCGGCCAACCTGGACAAGGCGTCGTACTCCGGTCTCGACGACTACAACCTCAAGGGCAAGTACTACGCGCTGCCCTACCGCTCGGACTTCTGGGTCCTCTTCTACAACAAGGACATGGTCGGCAAGGAAGACCTGTCCAAGCTGACCTGGGACGACTACGCGGAGCTGGCGAAGAAGTTCACCAAGGGCTCCGGCTCCGACAAGGTCTACGGCACCTACCTGCACACCTGGCGCTCCGTCGTCCAGGCGATCTCCTCCGCGCAGACCGGCGGCGACCAGCTCGGAGGCGACTACGCGTTCTTCAAGGACCAGTACGAGATGGCCCTCGGCCTGCAGAAGGCGAAGGCGACCCTGCCGTTCTCCACAGCCTCCAGCAACCAGATCACCTACGACTCGCAGCTGACCACCGGCAAGGCCGCCATGGTCCCGATGGGCTCGTGGTGGGCGGCCGCGCTGCTCGCCGAGAAGGCGCAGGGCAAGAACGACATCACCTGGGGCATGGCGCCGATGCCGCAGGTCAAGAACGACGGCAAGACCGTCACCTTCGGTTCGCCGACCGCGTTCGCCGTCAACAAGAAGGCCCGCGACGCGGACGCCGCCAAGAAGTTCGTCACCTGGGCCTCAGGTCCCGAGGGCGCCGCCGCCGTCGCGAAGATCGGCGTCACGCCCGCGTACACCAGCGACAAGATCCTCGACACCTTCTTCTCCGTCGACGGCATGCCGACCGACGCACTGTCCCGCAAGACGATGCAGCCGACCACGGTGCAGCTGGAGATGCCGGTCAGCGACAGGACCTCCGACATCGACCAGATCCTCAAGGAGGAGCACGAGATGATCATGAGCGGCGAGAAGTCCGTCGACGAGGGCATCAAGGAGATGGACAAGCGTGTGAAGGACGAAGTCCAGTGAGTGTCGTCGCACCCCCCGTCACCCAGCACGCGTCCGCCGGCGCTTCCGCGGCCCGCCAGGCCGCCGCGGAGCGCCGGCGGCGCCGCAACCTCCTGGTCGGCTGGTCGTTCATCCTGCCGAACTTCCTCGGGTTCGCCGCCCTCACCCTCGTCCCGGTAATCGGCGCGCTCGCTATCTCCTTCACCGACTGGGACTCCTACTCCACCCCGAAGTGGGCGGGCCTGGACAACTTCCAGCGGCTGTGGACCGACTCCAACTTCTGGGCCGCGCTGCAGAACACCCTGTACTACGCGGCAGGACACATCCCGCTCACGCTCGTGGTGTCGCTCGGCCTCGCCGTGCTGCTCAACCAGAAGCTGCGCGGCGTGCACGTCCTGCGGACCGCCTTCTTCTTCCCGTACATCACCTCGCTCGTCGCCGTCGCCGTGGTGTGGAACATGCTGCTGAGCCCCGAGTCGGGGCCGGTCAACCAGTTCCTGACGTTCCTCGGCATCGACCACCCGCCGGGCTGGACCAGCTCCCAGGACTGGGCGATGCCTGCGCTGATCATCACGAGCGTGTGGCGGGACATGGGCTACTACATGGTGCTGTTCCTGGCCGGACTGCAGACCGTCCCGGCCGAGCTGTACGAGGCGGCCCGCATGGACGGCGCGGGCCTCTGGCAGCGGTTCTGGCACGTCACCCTGCCGGGGCTTCGGCCCACGACCTTTTTCGTCACCGTCATGATCACGGTCTCCAGCTTCAAGGTCTTCGACCTGGTGCAGGTCATGACCGAGGGCGGGCCGGGCCGCTCCACCCTCGTCCTGTCCCAGCTGATCTTCCGTGAGGGCATCACGCAGGGCCGCTTCGGCTACGCCTCGGCGGTCTCCCTCGCGCTCTTCCTGATCTGCCTGGTGATCACGCTGATCCAGTTCCGGATGCAGCGAAGGAGCGAGCGATGAGCACCACCGTGCTGCGCAAGGACGGCAGCGCGCCCACGGACCCGGCTCCCGCAGGCTCTCCGGCGGAGCCCCGCGCCCGCAGCGGCGCGGTGGTGGTCACCGGGCAGATCGCCCTGTACGTGCTTCTCGCCGTGGTGGCCCTTGCGGTTCTCCTGCCGTTCATCTGGATGCTGATCTCGTCGGTCAAGGATGACCGCGATGTCTTCACGGTGCCGATCCAGTGGATCCCCGAAGAGTTCAAATGGGACAATTTCACCACCATCTGGACGCGGGTGCCGTTCGCCGCCTACCTCGGCAACTCGTTCTTCCTGAGTATCGTGATCACGTTTCTGCAGGTGCTCACCGGCAGCTTCGCGGCGTACGGCTTCGCCAAGATGCGCTTCCCGGGCCGGGATTTGCTGTTCACCGGCTACATCGCGACGATCGCAGTGCCGTGGCAGGCGTACATGGTGCCGCAGTACGTGATCATGCAGAAGCTCGGCCTGGTGAATTCGTACACGTCACTCATCCTGCTGCAGGCGTTCGGCGCGTTCGGAGTCTTCCTGATGCGGCAGTTCTATCTGACGATCCCGGACGAGATCAGCGAGGCGGCCCGCCTCGACGGCCTGACCGAGTACGGCATCTGGGCGCGGATCGTGCTTCCGCTGTCCAAGCCGGCCCTCGCGAGCCTCGCGCTGCTGACGTTCGTGAACACCTGGAACGACTACATGGGCCCGTTCATCTACCTCACCGACAACCGCCTGTGGACGGTGCAGTTGGGGCTGCGCGCCTTCGTCGGGCAGTACAACGCGGAGTCGGCGATGATCATGACGGGTTCGGTGCTCTCCGTGGTGCCGGTCCTGGCGGTGTTCCTGCTCGGCCAGCGCTACTTCGTGCGCGGCATCGCGACAACCGGTGTGAAGGGCTGAGGGGTGGAGAAGATCGAGGCGAGCCGGCATCCGCGGCTCAATGTCGCCTACGGTTCATGGGAGTTGATCTGGGCGCACGTCCACCGTGTCCTGGTCGTCAACCTCGGGATCGCCGTGACGAATCTGCCTCTGCTGGCCGCGCTGCAAGTGACCCATCAGCCGTGGCGGCACCCGGTGTTCTTCGTGCTCTTGCTGCTGACGCTGCCGGGGCCGTCCCTCGCTGCCGCGTTCGCGTACCTCGGCGCGACAACCGGGGACGAGCGGGCGCCGGTACGGCTGTTCGCCCGGGCATACCGACAGCTGTTCCGGCGAGCGGCGCTGGTCTCGGCACCCTTCGTGCTGCTCGTGATTGCGGCCGTCGCGGATGTCGTGACACTGCGAACATTCGTGCTTGGAACGGCAGTCGTGCCGATGGCGGTGGTGGTCGCGCTGGTGGCTGTCGCGGCGTGGCCGGTCGCGCTCGCGCATGTGGCCGGGGGCGGGGGCATCGGGCGGCGGCTCTTCCTGCTGGCGTCGTACGCAGTGGTCCGGCACGGGCTGCTGGCTCTGATGAACCTCGTGCTGGGGATCGTGGTCCTGTTGCTCGTCAACCAGGCGCCGCTGTTGGGGCTCGCGGTGTTGCCTGGCTGCGTGCTGTTCGTGTTGTGGCGCAACTGCCGGGTCATGGCGGTCTTCAGTGATCCGGGCGCGGCGAGCGATCCTGTCGTACGAGAGGGGAGGCGTGATGTCACCGACAGCTTCCGGTCGGGCGCGGGACCGGAAACATCCGCTGGACACTGACCGGTTGGGCGGGCTGCATGCCCGTATCCGGTTGGCGGCGGACTCCGCGCGGAGCACGCGCATGCCGGACCTGCCGTTCTCCGTGTACCGCCGCTTCGACGACGACGGCGACCGTCTGGCATACGAGGAGCTGTACTTCCGGCGCCGAGCACTGGTGACTTCCCTCGCCGCCGAGGCCCTGGTTGACCCAGCAGTCCAACTCGGCGCTTTGGCGGATGCGTTGTGGTCCGTCTGCGACGAGTACACCTGGGCGCTGCCCGCCCACGAGATGCATGCGACCCGCCTGGGCCGGGGCATGGACCAGTGCCTCGACCTGTTCGCCGCGCTCACCGCGCAGCTGCTCGCCGAGACGGTCCAGGTCTGCGGCGACCGGCTCGATCCCCGGATCGCCGCCCGCGTGCGCGACCAGGTGGACTACCGGGTGCTGTCCCTCCTCGCCGACGACGAACGCCCGCTTCTGTGGGAGGGCTGGGCACACAACTGGGCAGCCGTGTGTGGCGGTTGCGTGGGGCTCGCGGCACTGGCCCTGTGGGATCCGGGGCCACGCCTGACCCGAGTCCTCGACCGGTGCCGACGCGCTCAACTCACGTACCTCAGTGGCTTCGGCGACGGCGGGGGCTGTGCGGAAGGGGTGGGCTACTGGGTGTTCGGGTTCGCGCACTTCGTCTACTTCGCCGAGGGGCTGCGGGAGTTCACCGGGGAGGATCTGCTCACGCACCCCAAGGTGTCGGCCATCGCCCGCTTTCCGGGCAAGGTGCATCTGGGCGGCGGGCTGTTCCCCGCCTTCTCGGACGGGGACGAACGGCCTCGCGTGCCCGCCGGTCTCGCCCGACAGCTCGCGCGGAGGCTCGGGGTCCGGGTCCCCGTCGAGGCCGTGGAGGCCACGGACAGCGGGGCGGACCTCTCACGGGACTGGGCCGACCTCTCCCGAACCCTGCGCTGGGGCGCCCCGGGCCCCGCCCTCGCGCCGGAATCCGAGCCGCCCACGGCGTACCTCCCCGACCTCGCCTGGCTGGTCGACCGGGGACAGGGCGTGGCCTTCGCGGCCAAGGGCGGCCACAACGGCGAGCCGCACAACCACAACGACCTCGGCCAGTTCGTACTGGCGGCCCGGGGTGAGGTGCTGCTCGCCGACCTGGGCGCCGGCGAGTACCGCAAGGGGTACTTCGACGAGGCCACCCGCTACGCATTCCTGCACGCTTCCTCGCGCGCGCACTCCGTTCCCCGCGTCGACACGCGCGAGCAGTCCGCGGGCGGCGCCCGCGCGGCCCAGGTCCTGAAGCTCCACCTCCACGCGCACGGCGCGGACTTGACCCTCGACCTCGCCGGCGCTTACGAGGTGCACGGCTTGACAGCGCTGCGCCGCGCCTTCTCCTGGCACCGCGACACCGGGGAACTGCTGCTCGTCGACGAGGTGGAGGCAGAACGACCGGTGCCGCTGGAGGAGGTGTTCGTCAGCCGGCTGCGCCCCGAACTCCGCGCGGACGGGGCGGTGTGGACCGGAACCGCGGCACGGGTTCACCTCGGCCTGCCGGAAGGCTGTGTCCCGCACGTCGAAACAGTGCACACCACCGACCATGAGGGTGCCCCCGACACGGTCCACCTCCTGCGGCTCGGCTTCGACCTCGTTGAGCGGCGGGCCCGGTTGCCGTTCCGTTTCACCGTCGGCTCTGCTGTCGGCGGGGCTGGCCCTCCGGGAAACACCAGCGGAGGGTCCCTGCTGGCGTGAAGGTGTACGGGAACAGCAGGCCTACATGCCCACGGATCAGGAGAAGGAGGCAGATTTCCTGAGGGTTGTCCCGTAATCCCTGGTGGATCAGCGCGCTGCGTCAGATGCGGTACATCGCGGGGCGGAGGGGCGTCCTCACACTCGGTGTATTCGGGTGTTCCGGCAACGCGGCGAGGTGCCGTAGCTGTCGTCGCGCGCCCGCCGGGGATTACGGGACAGCCCTTAGGCATAGAGGGTCCTGATCGGCGACTGCACGAAGGGTTCGGGTTCAAGTGGTTTCCGGCACCTGACCTCCCCGAGGTGGGGCCGAAGACGTTGACCGACCGGCACTGTGGCATCCATGAAATGGCCCTCGCCAACGCGGCTACAAGCCTGACGCGAAGGAGCAGGACGCCTACGATGCCGCCGTCAACGAGGGCCTCGGCCGCGTCAGTCCATGCCCGATCCGCGGTAGCAGCGCAGCTCGGTATCATCCGGGTTGTCTTAACGGAGGTTGGTGGATACGAACAGGGACAATCCCAACCGTCAGGTTCGTCTGAGCTTCCTCGGGTGACCAAGGTCGATCCCGGGGGCCGTGCCGCCGATTCTCCGTGCCATGCGTGCGCGAACGGAGAAGAACTTGTCCTTTTGGCGTGACCGCAGGGCACCCGCACCTGCGCGTCTTCGCGATCAACACCGGACAGCATCTGCCGCGACGGAGTCATCCCGCACCGGTGGATCGACAACATCACCGTCAGCGAAATGGTCCCCGGGATCAACCCGGTCCTGCGCATCTACTACGCGGCCGACCCCGGCTGAGCCTCAACGATCCTGATGGCCCGGCGACCTGACGGTCGCCGGGCCATCAAAGAGCTCGTCGGCAGGCGTCAACACCTCTCTGGAGTCGCGTGGTTGCCGTTGCCGCCCATGCACGTACCCCAGGTGGGTACAACGAAAGGACCAGAAAACCGCACGGGGACGGTCGGAGCCGGAATCCGGAGCTTCCGGCGGCCCTGACCGTCCCCGTGCGGTCACTAACGGACGTTGCCGTAGATCGACGGGGCGCCGGCACCGGTCAGCCGGTAGCGCAGGCTGACCGTGTCGGCCTCGGTCCAGGCCAGGGTCGTCGGGTTCTGCCGCGCCAGAGCAATGGTGATCGGGACGGTCGATCCGTCAGCGGCCGCTCCGCTGGTCAGTGCCGAGCGCGGGATGACGACCTCGATCCGACCGGTCGCGGGGTCCCACTGCGGGGCGATGACCGACGTGATGGCGGAGTCGTTGACCCAGGAGCCGCCGGACACGTGGAAGTGGTTGTAGGTCGCCGAGTCCGACGTGCGGCCGACCATGAAGGCTGCGGGCCGGCTCAGGGGCGCCCCGTACAGGGCCGAGGTGCTGGTGGATGTGCCCGTGCTGCCGGAGTAGTCGCCCGCATAGACGTTGACCGAGAACTTCGACGTGGCCTGGTAGCCGGGGAGGGTGCCCGAGGCGTTGTCGATCCGCACGTAGACGTTGTTGTCGTCGTTGGCCACGGCGACGTTGCGGATGTCGGTGCCGGCGTCGGTGCCGGCGTCGGTGCCGACCGGCGAGGCGTAGTACGGGACTGCGGCCCACTGCGGCCAGTCGCCGGCGGTACCGGCTTTCACGGTGAGTCCGGCGTGCGCCCCGGCCTTGCTGACCGGCGCGTAGCTGCGGGTGTCGGCCTGGCCGGTGTAGCCGAGTGCGGCCAGGACGTACCAGGCGCCTGTGACCGGCTCGACCATGGTCGAGACGATCGGCTTCTGGCTCACATTGGACACCGCCTCTCCCGGAGGCATGTAGCCGACCGCGGTGCGGCCGGCGTACCAGGTCAGCTCCTGCAATGCACCGGCCTGGTCCCCGGTGTAGTGCGCGTACAGGGCGAGGTACATGCTCATCTGCGGCCAGCTGGGCTCGGCGGCCAGGGCCTCGTTGCCGGCCGGGCTGTAGGGCGAGTTGTAGTAGAACCCGTCGCCGGTGTAGCGGGCGATGCCGTAGGTGTCGTGGGTGAGCGTCGCCTTGATCTTGGCGACGTGGGAGGCGGCACGGCTGCTGGCGGGGTCGACGGCGCCGCTGACGAACAGCATGTCCGACGAGGCGTCGACGGTGACCCGCCCGGTGTTGTCGAGGTTGACCGCCCGGTTGTAGTAGGCGTCGGGGGAGTTCCACAGACCGGCCGGGCTGTTGAGCGAGGAGGACTGGAGCGCGGTGGAGATCGAGGCTGCGGTGTCGCTCCAGGCGTCGGCGTCGGTGGTGTCGCCCTTGCTCTGGGCGATGGCCTCGGCCCCCCAGAGGCCCGCGATGTACAGCGACTGGGTGAAGGTGTTGTACTCCTGGGTCTCCTCCCAGATGGAGGCGTCGGCCGGGCCGAGACCGTTGCCGGCCATGTGGGTGGCGACGAAGTTCGCGGCCTTGGTGATCTGCGGCCACAGGGCGTCCCGGAAGGCGTTGTCGCCGGTCTCCTGCCAGTGCCGGTAGGCCCCGACCAGGAAGATGCCGATCCCGTCGTGTTCGGGTTCGACGAAGTCGACGTGCTGTCCGGTCCAGTTGTCGTAGGTGGTGCCGAACGACCCGTCGGCGTACTGGATGCCGGCCAGCCAGCGGAAGTACTTGTCCGCCTCGGCGTGGTGTCCCGCGGCGTCCAGGGCCATCGCGGTGACCGCGGAGTCACGGACCCAGGTCTTGTAGCCGTAGGCGATCGGGTTGGTCGCGGCGGGGAACGTGCCGAGCGCCGGATTCTGCGTCTGCTTGATCGCCACCAGAGCCCGGTCGTAGGCCGTGGACAGGCCGGTGTCGGTGAAGCTGACCCGCTTGCCGGCGTCGAGCCAGTTGGTGTACGCGGTGGTGGTGGCGTTGTTCCAGTAGGCGCCGGACTGCGCACGGGCGGTGTCGGCGGCGGCCAGGGAGTTCGCGGCGGTGTCCGCGATGGCCAGGTAGAACGACGTGGTCACGGTCTGTCCGGCCGGAACGGTGACGCGCTTGGTCAGCGCGGCGTCGACGTCGGTCGCGGTGACGGAGTCGTTGCCCGGCAGCGTACCGGTGGCGTCGAAGGCAAACCACGGGGCCACCGTGGCAGAGCCGGTGCTGGAGACGGTGTCGTCGCCCACCTGGTGGCTCGTCGGCGCACCGAACGAGCCGAGGACCAGGTGGTACTGGCCGCTGGCCGACATGTCGATGACTGCGGCGTTGCGGGTGGCATCCCAGGTCGCATGGACGGTCCTGCCCGACCCGGCCCCGGTGTTGTTCACGTGGAGCGAGTCGAGGACGTTCATGTCGACCGCGGACGTCCCCGGGTTGGTGAGCCGGTAGGTCACCACGGCGAAGTGCTGGTCGGGGACGAAGGCGTAGTCACGGCCGATCGAGACCGATGTGGCGGAGCCGGCGTACGGGCCGTAGTCGGAGCGGAGCACACCTCCGGAGTCCAGATAGCCACTGGCGGAGCCGAAGTTGTGCACCTGGTCGTACTTGGTTCCGTGGGTCTCGTCGCGGAAGAACCCGGTGTAATCCTTGATCTGGTTGACCGCGGACGACGCCTGCGCACCGTTCGGCGAGTAGTGCAGCTCGGCCAGTCTCGGCCCGAACTGGGAGCTGGTGTCCGTCTGGGCCAGCTGCGACGCCATCCACAGGCCCGTGGTGTCGGTCCAGTTGTTGGCATACAGGCTGCGGGCCGTCTCCGCGCTCGGCAGGGTCGGCGAGGCCGCCGAAGCGCCGCCGGGCAGCGTGACCAGAGCGGTCAGCGACGAGGCAAGGACGGCGAACGCCGTGCCGAGCCGACTGATTGTTCGTGGTCTTCTCACGGTCGCTCCCTGAGGTCGGGGGATATCCGGTGGCAGATCCGCCGGCACGCACACCTGCAGCCCGGCATGACGGGCCGTCAAGCGGGGTGAATGTTCACCAGGTTGATTCACAGCGTCAAGCAAAAAAACCTGCACGCCGCCAACGCGAGCCGCGGAAGCCGGGAAAAAGGGGCAATCACCCTTTGTTGTAAGGCGGTTGCTTGACTCCGAAAAACAACGTCCTTACGCTCAGCCACATCTCGAGCGAAGGGCCGTCATGACCATCACGGAACCGCCGCCCCGCTCCGGACGCGACGGACAGCGTGCCGCCGGTGCGCGGGAACGCCACCTGGGCGCGATCTTCGAGACCGTGCTCACCCGGGGTCCCCTGTCGCGCCGGGACGTCGCCCGGATGACCGGCCTTTCACCCGCATCGGTCACCAAGTTGGTGAAGCCGATGATCCATCACGGGTATGTGACGGAGCAGGACCCGGAGGCCGGCGTGCCCGGCCGTCCGCAGATCCCGTTGGCGATCAACCCGGACCGGCACTACGCGGTCGGTCTGAAGCTGATGAGCTCAGAGATCGTCGGAGTGGTCGTGGACCTCCAGGCCCAGGTCCAGTCCTCGCACCGGCTGAAGTTCGAGGACCGCAGCCTTCAGGGAGGCCTGGCGACGATCGAGAAGATAACCGGGGTGCTGCTGGGCCGCTGCCCGGTGCCGTCCGACCGCCTCCTCGGCATCGGTATCGGCCTGGGCGGCCACGTCAACGGGCCGGCCGGCGTGCTGCACCGGTCGCCGTTCTTCTCCTGGCGCGACGCACCGCTGCAGAAGCTGGTCTCCGAACGGCTCAACCTGCCGGTCGTCATCGAGAACGATGTGAACACCCTCGCCGTTGCGGAGCAGTGGTTCGGCGCCGGAAGCGCGTTCTCCAGCTTCCTCGTCGTCACCGTCGGCACCGGCATCGGGTGCGGGCTGGTCCTCGACGGGCGCCTGTGGCACGGCGTCAGCGGAGTCGCGGGCGAGTTCGGCCACATGATCGTGGATCCCGACGGCCCCGCATGCCACTGCGGGAAGCGTGGCTGCCTGGAGAGCGTGGCCGGCGGCGAGGCGATCGTGCGGGCCATGTCCGGCGCCACCGGGCCGCGGATCACCAAGGTGTCCCAGGTCGCGAACCTCGCCCACGCCGGCGACCCGGCTGCCCGAAAGGCCTTCACCCAGGCCGGCGTCGCGCTGGGCCGCGCGATCGCCACACTGCTCAACCTGATCAACCCGCCTTTGCTGATCCTGTCAGGCGAGGGTCTGGCGGCCTCGGACCTGTTCATCGACGCCCTGCGTGAGGAGGTCGAGCGCAGCGTCTTCTCCACCGCCGCCCGCGACTGCACCCTGCTCGTCCGGCCTCAGCCCGACGAAGCATGGGCCCGGGGTGCGGCCGCAACCATGCTCCGCCACGGCGTCCTGTCGTCGCTTCGCGCCCTGACCGACGAGGCCCTGATGTGACCTGGCTCCCTCCGCCTGCCCACGGGCGCGCCGATCCACGACCTCCCACCTGTCGCCCGTGAACGACAGGCTCCCAATTTTTTTCGCCGAGCAAGAATTCATGCCGTGCCGAAATGGGATCGCTCCACCAGGAAGCAGCCACGAGTGCTGATATCTACCGCCTCGTCATCAACTGTTCCTGGAAAGAAAGTTGGCCTTACTTCATTGACGCAAAAAATAGCGTGCGACACACTCCCGTCATCTGTACGCAACCGGGGCGACGAGGCCCCGGCCCTCCCTGGATGGAGCCCCATGGCGATCTCCCGGCGATCCCTCATGACCGGCCTCGGAGCCGCGACGGCAGGAGTGTTTCTGGCCCCGGCGCCGTCCGCCCTCGCGGCTGCGCCGATGAGCACGGGGGCACTCGCGGCCGCCGCCGCGGCGGCGCTGCCGGTGACGAGTCGCAACAGCATCTACACCCGGAAGGGTGTCGGTCCGCTGTACTGGAACATCTACGGCTGGTCCTTCCCGCACAACGCACCGATCCCCGAGGCCGAGTGGCAGGCCAACATCGACTGGCTGGCCGCCGACTTCGCCCCGTCCGGCTACAAGATGGCCTGCACCGACGGGTGGGGCGCCTGCACCAGCTTCACCGCCAACGGCTACCGGACCACCTTTGACGACGAGTGGCAGCACGACTGGTCGTACTGGGTGAACTACCTCGCAGCCCGGGGCATGACCCTCGGCGTCTACCACAACCCGCTGTGGGTCCACGCGAACGTGGTTGCCGACCCCTCGTACACCGTGGTGGGCCGTCCCGACATCAAGGTCGCCGACATCACCGTCCCCGGCGACATCTTCGGCAAGGACGTCGGCTTCAACGACCAGTACTGGGTGGATGTGACGAAGCCGGGTGCCAAGGAGTACGTCCAGGGATACGTCAACCACTTCAAGAACCTGGGCGTCACCTATCTGCGGATCGACTTCCTGTCCTGGTACGAGACCGGCACGGACGCGGGTGTGGGCACCGTGGGGACCAGCCACGGCAGTGCCGACTACGAGACGGCGCTGCAGTGGATGCACGAGGCGGCCGGTGACGGGATCGAACTGTCTCTGGTGATGCCCCATCTCTTCAACGACGCCCGGAACGAGATCAAGTACGGCGACATGGTCCGCATCAATGCTGATGCGGACAGTGGCGGATGGGCGCGGCTGAGCGGCGGTCGGCAGAGTTGGCAGGACGCATGGCCCAACTGGTTCAACCCGTTCTGCGGCTTCACCGGGTGGGCGCACCGCTCGGGCCGCGGCCAGCTCATCCTCGACGGCGACTTCCTGATGATGAACACCTTCGCCGACGACGACGAGCGGCGCACCGCCATCTCCCTGATGACGGTGGCGGGCTCGCCGCTGGCCATCTCGGACCTGCACAGCAACATCGGCGGCAACGGCTGGGTGTACACCAACCCCGAGGTCCTGGACATCCACAACAAGGGTCTGGTCGGCAAGCCGGTCTTCTACAGCGGCACCCCGTACTCGCAGGACGGCACCTCGCGCGACACCGAGCGCTGGGCGGGGCAGCTCCCGGACGGCTCCTGGGTGGTGGCGCTGTTCAACCGCAACGACACCAGTACGGTCACCAGGACCATCGACTTCGCTGGACACCTGGGCATCTCCGGTCCGGCGAGCGTGCGGGACCTCTGGGCCCGCACCGACCTGGGCTCCGACACCAGCGTCTCCGCCGCCCTGGCACCCCACGCGTGCAAGCTGGTCAAGGTGGTTCCGCAGTCGGCGACCAAGCGTTACCACGCGGCCTTCGCTGCCTGGGGCGGCGGCGCCAACTTCAACAACAACCACGCCGGGTATGCCGGCATGGGCTTCGTCGACAAGCTGGAGGCCGGCAGCGAAGGCCCCACGGTGACTTTCGCGGTGCAGGCTCCGTCTGCCGGCAGCTTCACCATCGGCTACCGCTATGCGAACGCCACCGGCGGCACGGGCACCATGACGGTGTCCGCGCAGAAGGAGAACCGCACACAGGTCAGTGGCCCCTTCCAGGTGTCCCTCCCCGCACTCGCCGACTGGGACACCTGGGGCACCGTGACCGGAAGCATCCAGCTGGCCGCCGGAGTCAACCTGATCACCATCGGCCGCACCGGCTCGGACACCGGGGCGATCAACCTCAACTACATCGAACTCAACGTCTGAACGCGGTTCGGACCGACCGTCGATAATCGACAGCGTCGACTGAACCGTGCGGGGAGAGGGGTGTGGCGATGGGGGCACGGATCGAGGTGGCCGATCTGGCCGGCGAGCGGACCAGATCCGAGATCTTCGCTCTGGCACTGACCGAGGGCCCCTCTCCCGCACCGCCCTGTCCGACGCCTGGGCCTCGTCCCCTCGTCTATCACGCGCGTGCTGCCCCCGCTGCTCGCTCAGGACTACCTGCGGGAGACCGACGCACCGCCTCAGGGACGCGGGCGTCCCCGGCGCCTGCTCGAGGTCACGCGGAGCGGCACCTGGTCGTCGGCATCAAGATCGGCCCCAGCCAGGTGTCGGGCGTGGTCACCGACCTGGCCGCGCGGGTACTGGCCGGGGCCACGAAGCCGATCGCCGACTGCACGCCGACAACTGCCCTGCCCGCCGCGTCGGCCTTGGCCGACCGGCTCCAGCCGGTGCCGCATACCAGGGACCGCCTGCTCGGTGTCGGCCTCGACGGCCATGTGGATCCGGCCCGCGGGGTCTGCCTGTACTCGTCGCTGCTCGACCGGCACAAGGTGGACGTGGCGGGCCCCGTGTCCGCCGCCACCGAGTTGCCCGTGATCGTGAACAGCGCCGTCAACGCCCTTGCGGTGGCCGAGCACTGGTTCGGTCACGGCAAGGGCGTCGACTCGTTCGCCGTGGTGACGGTCGTCCCCGGCATCGGCTGCGGTCTGGTGCTGGGCGGCGAACTGTTCTGCGGAAAGGGCGGCCTGGCCGGCGAACTCGGTCATCTGCCGCTGGACCCGGCCGGGCCGATGTGCAGCCGCGGCTGCCTGGAGGCCCTCGCCAGGGACCGCGCAGTGCTCCGGCACATCCATGACGCGGGGGTGTCCGACTGCGCCACGTTCGGCGACGCCGTCGCGCTGGCCCGGTCGGGGTCCCCGAGGCGGGCACGGCGCTCGGCCGGAGCCTGGCCGACCTGTGCAACATCTTCGACATGGAGAAGATCGTCATTGCGGGCGAAGGCGCGCTCTCCCACGACCTGTTCGGCCCCGCGATGCACGCGGCGTTCCGGTCGCGCGCCTTCTCCGACGCCGCGCGCCACTGCGCCGTCCACGTGAACCCGGTCCGTGACGACATCTGGGCACGTGGCGCGGCCTGCCTCGTCATCGGGGAGACAGCCGGCGCCTCCAGCTACCGCTGATCCCCTCATCCGCCGCACCGTGACGGCTCCGCCCCGGATCCGTCGGCGGGAGGCGTTGCCCGACCGGGTCCGGGGCGGCTGCGACCGGCAGCGACGGGTTACTTGACCGCGCCGGCCGTGAGCCCGCGGGTGAGGGAGCGCTGGAACAGAAGGAAGAACACCACCATCGGAACGACCCCGAGGAGGGCCGCGGCGCTCATGGCCGTCGGGTCGCTGGTGTACTGGCCCTTCATGCCCGCCAGTCCGAGCGGGACGGTCTGGTTCACATTGGAGATCAGCAGGACGAGCGGGTAGAGGAACTCGTTCCAGCTCCAGACGAAGAAGAAGATGCACATCACGGACAGGGTGGGCCAGCTCATCGGCAGGATGATGCGCCGCAGGATGGTCCATCGGCCGGCGCCGTCCAGGGCAGCGGCCTCGATCAGCTCACGCGGGAAGCTCGCATACACCGAGGAGAGCAGATAGGTACCGAAGGCGCTGTAGGTGACCCCGACGAGCAGGGTGTAGCCGAGCTTGGAGTCGTACAGCCCCAGCTCCTTGAACAGGTAGTAGAGGGGATAGACGAGCCCCTCCTGCGGCAGCACGTTCACGCCCAGGAAGAAGACGAGGAAGGCGGTACGCCAGCGGACGCGGCCGATCCCCAGGGCGTAGGCGTTGAAGAGGGCGAGGACGACGGCGATGACGACGACGCCGAGGCTGGTCTCGACACTGTTGAGGAGCTTCTGGGTGAAGTCGACGCGCTGCCAGACGTCCTGGACGATCGCCCAGTTCCACTCGGTGGGCCAGGACAGCGTGCCATGGGAGCGGAAGTCGGCGCTGGTCTTGAACGCGTTGACCACGATGACCAGGAACGGGGTGAGGAAGGCCAGGACGAAGACGCCGACCGCGGACACGACGGCGTAGGAGCCCCGACCGCGGCGCGGCCGGAATGCCCGCAGCTTCGCCCGCTCCCGGTGCCCGTGCACGGCGGTCCCGCCGGCGTTCTGCGTGGCTGCGGAGGCCTTGGTGCTGGTGTCGGTGCTCATGGATCATCCGTCCTCGCGGGCCTGGCGGGTCAGGAACGAGCCGGCGATGACCAGGACCAGCACCGTGATGGTGCTGGAGATCGCCGAGCCGTAGCCCACGTCGGCGCGCTCGAAGAAGTTCTGGTAGGCGAAGTAGGAGGGGACCAGCGTCGCGTTGCCTGGTCCACCGCCGGTCAGGACGAAGATCTGGGCGAACACCTTGAGCCCGGCGATGGTGGTGGTGACCAGGACGACGTAGAGCTCCGGCCGGAGCAGAGGCGCCGTGATGCGGACGAAGCGCTGCCACCAGGAGGCGCCGTCCAGGGAGGCTGCCTCGTACAGCTCGGGGTCGATGCGCTGCAGTCCGGACAGGAACAGCACCAGCGGGTAACCGAGCTGCATCCACACCAGGACCGCGAGCACCGCCCACAGCGCGAATTCGGGATCTCCCAGCCAGTTGGCGGCGAGCCCCTTCAGACCGACCTTCTCCAGCAGGCTGTTGACGGCGCCCTCAGGGGCGAGTATCCAGCCCCACATCAGGCCGGAGACGGCAACCGGGATGACCTGCGGCAGATACAGCCCGGCACGGTAGACGTTGACGATGCCGTCGCCGTGCTTCTTGCCGATGTAGTCGAAGAGCAGCGCGGACAGGAAGAGGCCCAGCAGAGTGGGGACGACGGCGACGCCGACGATCACCAGGGCGATGTTCCGGAACGATGCCCAGAAGTCTGCGTCGTGCAGCAGATTTGCGTAGTTGTCCAGGCCGGTGAAGACAGGGCTGCCGATGCCCTGCCACGCGGTGAGACTGAAGTAGAACGTCATCACCAGTGGCACGGCGAGGAAGAGCAGGCTCAGCAGCAGCCCCGGCGCGAGGAAGACGGCATAGCCACGGGTCTGGAGCCGTGGACGACGTCGGGTGGTTTTCACAGATGCTCCTTGAAGGGGCTGGGCGGCGGCCCGGGTGCAGGCCGCCGCCCCTGGTGTGACTGCCGGCTGGTGGGCCGGGCCGGGAGCCTCAGTGCCGGGAGGCGATGTACTTGTCGTACGGTGCGCTGAGCTGGTCGAGGACGGAGTCGGTGCCGGCTCCGTTCATCAGGTTCTGCGTGGCGGACAGGAAGGTGTCGTAGAAACCGGGCACCGGCCAGTCGGGGTAGAAGGCCAGCCCGTTGCGGTCCTGGTACTCGTTGAACGCCGTGATGAGACCGCGGGAAGCAGTGTTGGAGATGTCCTCGGCCTTCGCGGCGAGAGGCACATTGCCTTCCTCGCCGATGAGCTTCTGGATCTTTGGGGACATGGTGATGTCGATGAAGTCCTCGGCCAGCTTCTTGTTCTTGGCCTTGCTGGGGACGACCCAGTTGTTGCCACCGGCACCAAGGGTCTTCTCACTGCCCGGGTAGGGGGCGGTGGACCACTTGAAGTTCTTGATGTCGCTGGTCAGGCCACCGAACCACCAGTTGCCGCCGACCATGATCGGCCGCTTCTGGGAGACGAACTGCTCCGTCATGTCGTTGCCCTTGAGGCCGACGTCGTTCTTTTCGAAGTAGCCCTTGCCGACCCACTCCTTGTACTTGTTGACGGCGTACGTCCACTCGGGGCCGTGGAAGTCGACCTTGCCCTGGTAGCGCTGGTAGTTGTCGACCCAGGTGTCGTTCGCCTGGGACAGGGCGAGCAGGTAGAGCCAGTGCATGGCCGGGTGGTCGTTGCCGGCGTTTGCCAGCGGAGTGACGCCGGCCTTCTTGAACGCGGCCAGCGCCGCCTCGAAGCTCTTGAAGTCGGTGGGCTTCGCGATGTTGTACTTCTTGAACAGGTCGTCGTTGTAGTACGTGAGCACGAACTCGCCGTAGTTCGGTATGCCGTACCACTTGTCGCCGCCCATCTCGCCCTTGCTGTCGTAGCGGGCGGTGACCGAGGCGCTCTGGCTGATCTTGTCGGACCAGCCACGCTGCTTGGCGACGGCGGTGAGGTCGGTGAGCAGGCCCTGCTTGGCCAGCAGGCCGGTGGTGGCGTTGCCCTTGTTGTACTCCATGACATCGGGCGCCTTGTCGGAGTTGAGGATCATCCCGGCGTTCTGCTGGATCTGGTCGAAGGTCTTCTGCTCGAAGACCACCTTCACACCGGGGTGACTCTTCTTGAACGTGTCGATGGCCGCGGACCAGGCGTTGGCAAGAGCACTGTCCTTGGCCTCGTAGTGCCACAGGTGAAGCGTCTTGCCGTCGCCGGCGGCGCTGCTGTCGCTGCCGCAGGCGGCGGTCAGCGGTGTCATGAGCGCCAGGGAGGCGGCGGCGATCAGGATGCGGGAGCTTCTGCGGGCACGGGGCCGCGCGGAGGTTGTGGCCACGGGAGTTCCTTCGGTGGTTGCGGAGGCGGGGAACTGCGGAGGTGGGATGGGTCAGGAAGCGGTGCGTCGGTGAACGCGTGCTTCCCAGGGCTGAAGCGTGTGCCGGGCGGGCAACGGCTCCACGGCCGCGACATTGGCGAGAAGCGTCTCCGTGCCGGCCCAACCGTCGGGGACGGCCACCTGGACGGACTCACCACTGATGTTGGCGAGGACCAGGAGCTCGGTGCCGTCAGCGGCGTGATGGCGGGTGAAGGCGTAGATCCGCTCGTCGTCGGGATGGAGCATGCGGAAGTCGCCGTGCGTGAGGGCAGGTTCGGTGTGCCGCAAGCTGATCAGGCGTCGGTAGTAGTGGAAGACCGAGTCGAGATCAGCACGTTGGGCCTTGGCATTGACCGTGCGATGGTCGGGGTTGACCGCGATCCAGGGGGTCCCGGTGGTGAAGCCGCCGTGCGCGGAGGCGTCCCACTGCATGGGGGTGCGGGCGTTGTCCCGGCTGCGGGCCCGCAGCGCGGCCAGCACCTGTTCCGGGTCGGCACCGGCGGCGATCTGTTCGCGGTAGTGGTTGAGCGATTCGATGTCGCGGAAGTCGTCGATGGTGGCGAACGGGGCGTTGGCCATGCCCAGTTCCTCGCCCTGGTAGATGTAGGGCGTGCCGCGGTGCAGGTGCAGCACCGTGGCGAGGAGTGCGGCCGACCTGACGCGGTGCTCGGGGCTGTCGTCGCCGAAGCGGGAGACCGCGCGGGCATGGTCGTGATTGTTCCAGTACAGGCTGTTCCAGCCGGTCTCGGCCAGGCCCTCCTGCCAGCGCCCCAGACTCACCTTGAGGTCGGTCAGCCTGAGCGGGCGCGGGTCGAACTTGCCCCCGGGGCCTAGGTCGAGAGAGACGTGCTCGAACTGGAAGACCATGTCCAGTTCCCGGTTGGCGGGGTCGGTGAAGCGCCGCGCCTCGTCGATGGTGACGTCCGGCATCTCGCCGACGGTCAGCAGCCGGCGGGGGTGCCCGGCCAAGACCTCCCGGTGCATCTCGGCGAGGAACTCGTGGATGCGCGGGCCACAGACGTACGACGCGCTGCCGTCGCCGTAGCTCCCGTGGTCCGGAACCGGGCCGTCGGGCAGGGCGGGGTCCTTGGAGAGGAGGTTGACGACGTCCATCCGGAAGCCGTCGACCCCGCGCTCCAGCCACCAGCGCATCATCGCGTACACGGCCTGCCTGACCTCGGGGTTCTCCCAGTTCAGGTCGGGCTGCTTGCGGGCGAACAGGTGCAGGTAGTACTCCCCGCTCGCCTCGTCGTGGGTCCAGGCCGGGCCGGAGAAGAACGAGCCCCAGTTGTTGGGCTCCGCTCCGGGTGCGCCGGGCTCCTTGCCGGGCCGGGGCGGACGCCAGATGTACCAGTCGCGCATGGGTCCCGCGGGGCCGCCATCGCGCGAGGCCGTGAACCAGGGGTGCTCGTCGGACGTGTGGTTGACGACCAGATCCATGACCAGCTTCATGCCGCGCCCGTGGACCGCGGCGAGCAGCCGGTCGAAGTCGTCCAGCGTGCCGAAGAGCGGGTCGATGTCCTGGTAGTCGCTGATGTCGTAGCCGTTGTCGGCGTGCGGGGAGGGATAGACCGGGGACAGCCACAGCACGTCGACACCCAGCTCGGCCAGGTAGTCCAGGTGCTCGATGATGCCCTGCAGATCACCGATGCCGTCGGCGTCGGAGTCGGCGAAGCTGCGCGGATAGATCTGGTAGACCACCGCGTTCTGCCACCATGCGGGAGCAGCACTGGAGTCGTTCTGGGGCACGTCGATACCTCTGCATGTGGGGCGTGTGAGCTGGCATTTCGGTCGGCAGCCGGCGTGTTCCGGTCGACCGGGTGTTACGAGATGGCGGCGCGTACGGCTTCGCGGATGACCAGGCAGGCAGCGCCGCGTGCCCAGAGATCGTGCTGAACGGGGTCCACGAGGACCCGGCAGTCACGAGCGGCATCGGAGAAGGCGTACGCCTCCAGCGCCTCGGTCATCGCGGGGCCGAACAGGTCGTAGGCCGCGGCTCCTTCGCCGGCAATGATGATCTTTTCCAGGTTCAGCAGGTTGCACAGACCGGCCAGGCCCCGGCCCAACGCGGTTCCTGCCGCGGTGAAGGCCGCACGGGCCGTCGAGCCTGCGGACGAGCGGTCGCTGCGGGCGAGGTCGACCGCGTCACTGATGCCGGTGCAGTCGTCGATGCCGCCGTCGCGCAGGTGACTCAGGACGGCTCGGTCGCTTGCGAGGGCTTCGAGGCAACCACGCATGCCGCAACTGCACATCGGCCCCGACGGGTCCATGGGCAGGTGGCCGAGTTCGCCCGCCATGCCGGTGACACCCGAGTAGAGGCTGCCGCCGAGCAGCAGCCCGCAGCCGACGCCTGCGCCGACGGTGACCACGGCAAAGGAGTCCGTGTCCCTGCCCTGGCCGAACCACCGCTCCGCCACGACGAGGGTGTTGACGTCGTTGTTGACGGCGACCATCAGACCGGTGGCCTCGGACAGCGGCCCCGCCACGTCGACCTTGGTCCAGTCGAGCAGTGCGGAGTACCGGCATATCCCCGTCTCGGAGTCCACATGGCCGCTGACCCCGACACCGACGCCGAGCACCGGACCTGCCCCCTGCGGAGCCTTCGCCAGGAGGTCCATGGTCAGGGCGGCAGCAGCGGACAGCGCGGTGTGCGGGGAGCAGTCCGCGATCAGCACTTCGCCGCGGGTCAGCACGTTCGCGGCCATATCGGTGACCACGCCGGAGATCTGCGCGGGACCGATCTTGATGCCGACGACGATGTGCTTGTCCGGGTTGACGTGGAGCATCCGCTGCGGCCGCCCCCGGCCCTGTGGCGGCGCGACGGTCTCACGCAAGTAGCCGTGCTCGAGCAACGGAGGCAGCATCCTCGACACACTGGACGGCACCAGGCCGAGACGCTCGGCGAGCCGGGAGCGGGAGATCGGCCCTGCGGTCAGCACGGTCGCGAAGATCTCCGCGCGGGTCTGCTCGCCGATGAGATCCGGCAGCGGGATCCGGGCTGGGCTCGTCACCCTGTACCTCCAGAAGGTCGGTGCGACTGCACGGGGTGCGTGCGGCTGACGAGAGTGTGTCGTCGGTGTTTTCCGTGCGTCAAGAACAAAAAAATGGCTTTACCTAACCGTAACCGCCGCGGCTCGCCTGCAGGTTGATGCAACGAGAGATCGTATCTTCGGGCATATCGGGTGAAATGGTCCCTCCGCTCGGAGGGATGCCGGTGATTTTCTTGCGGGGATGAACAATTGAACGTCCATCAGCGCTCGGAACGTCCGCCCGATATGCGTGCCCGCTCCGGCGACACAGCCCCCCAATTGCCGGTCGCGCTTGGGGCCTCGACGAGCAGCTGATTCTCGTCGGATCGAATCCCTGCGGATCGATCAGAGTGGCGGACATACTCGGTATCCGGGCGTGAAGGGCGTCCACGCGGCTGTGCGTGGCCGGGACCGCGACGGGGTGGCCATGATGTTTCGCGGGCGGCGTAGCGTTTTGAGGAAGCGGACGATCTGACGTCGGGTCATACCCTGCTTGAGTCGGCCTTCGCAGTACTCCTGGGTGCGTGGATTGCAGCGCAAGCGGGTCTGCACGATCCGGTGCGGGGCGGCGTTTGCCTGCCGGTCACCGGCGCGGTTGAGGCGACGGTACTGCCGGCTTCCCGAGGAAGGCGCGGCAACTGGTCCATCCGCAGACCCTTGAACGTCTCAACCCACAACGCCTCGACCCTCAGCACCCCACGCACAGATAGGAAATAGCCAGACCAGAGCCCTGTACAACACGCCATAACTGATCGTTTGAGAATGAGGTTTTGAGGCGTCTCAAGCAGATGATGCTGCAGGCGAGTTGGAGCAGAGGGAGGTAGAGGTCGGCGCGTATCTCGTAGCGGATGCGGACATGCGAGCCGTCGATCGCGGCGTCGCCTATCTCGCTCGTCTTCGACCGGCCGGAGCCCCTGCGCCGCATCAGGCAACCTTTGCCCTGTTGTGATGTGACGCGCCGTCCGGGTGCTGTGGTGGACGGCGCGTGGGCGTCAGTCTGTCCGGGTGGCAGAACTTTGGCGGCCGCGGCGGGCGTGGTCGCGGTGGGCCTCTGCGCCTTCACGATGCTGCGGCAGCCCGACTGGGCGGTCGCAGTCGACGCGCACAGCGGCGGCTCGGTGCGCCGGCCGGGACTGGTGCTGAGCTCCGGCCGGGTGGGCAGTGCGCTGCTCGGCCTTGTGGTGGCCGGCAAGTTCAGCCGCTGGACACTGCTCGTGGCATTCCTGGCGATGATACCCGGCAACTTCGCGAGCGGGAGCCACGGCTGGTTCAGCGATGCGGCAGTCCACGAGGGGCCCCTGCTCGGCGAGTTGGCGGCGAATGCGGCCTTCGGCGTGCTGGCGACGTACTTCCTGGCACTCGCCTGTTCGGAGCGGCGCGAGCCCGACACGATCACTGGTGAGGTGCTGCGGATGGAGTCGCGCAAGGGCAAGGATGTGGCCCGGTCCCGGCCCCCGACGAGGGAACACGGACCTGACCACCGCCTGGGTGCTGCCCGCGGCCTCGCAGGGCATCGCGCCCGGTGCCCAGGTGCGGCTGACGGTCTCGCGGGGCACCCGCACCATCCGCTCCGCGGAGTTGGTGAGGGCCGCGACGCCGGAAGGTGACCGAGTGAAGGCCGCCAAGCAGGACGCCTCGTAGGGCGCTCAGCGGCCCTGGCCGAGCATGTCCAGCACCAGCTGGACGACCTCGTCCGTGTCGGCCTCGGCCAGCGTCCTGAGCGCGCCGCAGTGGCGGGACAGGACGACGCCCACGAATGCCGCCACCGTCATTTCCGCCCGCAGCTGGGGCCGGTCCAGGCCCTCGCGGGTGAAGCGTTCGCACAGCGGGTCCACCAGTCGCCAGTGCAGCATGTCCATGGCGGCGGCCTGGACCGCGGGGTCCTCCAGCGGGGTGACCGCGGCCCGGAAGACCGGACCCGGGCCGCGCTGGTCGACGCCGTTGACCAGCATCAGGTTGCGTTCGGGTTTCAGCAGGTCGGCCGGCCTGGCGCTGGCCCGGTCCAGGTCGAGCACGGCGATGTACAGCTGCGCCTTGCCGCCGAAGTAGCGGGCGATCAAGGCCGGGTCGACACCGGCTCGTTCGCCGATCTCCCTGGTGGTGCTGCGGTCGAAGCCGCGTTCGGCGAACAGGCCTGCCGCCGCAGCCAGCAGCAGCTGCCGACTGCGGGCGGAGTCCCGCTGCTTGCCGGGGCTCACCGGCCGGACCGGCCCGGTGCCGCGGTGACACTGTCCTCGGCGGACTCGGCGTCCGCGATGCTCTCGTCCATCAGCAGTTCCTCGTCCAGGGTCACGGGGCGCTCCGCCGCGGCAGAGCGCCGCGGCAGAACGATCGTAACGACAGCGGTGACCACCCAGATCGTGCAACCCAGCCAGGCGGCAGTCTGGTACCCGCTGTTGGCCGGCAGCAGCTGGCCGGAGGCGGTGTGAGCCTCCAGGACGACGGCGCTCAGGACGCTGCCGGTGGTGTAACCGATGGTGCGCACCACCTGGTTAAAGCTCATGGCGCTGCCGGTCTCGTGCGCGGGCACGGCGCTGACGATCAGTCCCGGCATCACCGCGAAGGTGCAACCGACACCGAGTCCGGCGACACCCATGATCACGAACAGCTCCCACAGACTGCCCCGGGCGAGCAGGAACAGCACCATCGACAGCAGCGAGATCCCACAGCCGATCGGCAGCACCATTGCCGTGGAGGTCCGCCGGGTCAGCAGCGGCACCAGCTTGCTGGAGGCCACACTGGCGGCTGAGAACGGCAGCAGCACCAGCCCGGTGACCCATACCGAGGTGCCGAAACCATAGCCGGTGGCGCTCGGGGTCTGCACGAAGCGGGTGACCATCGACATCATCATGTACATCGCCACACCGGCTATCAGCCCGGCGACGTTGGCGGTCAGCACCGATCGGTTGCGCAGCGTCCGCAGGTCCACCAGCGGGTGGGGAGTGCGCAGCTCATGGAAGCTCCAGCCGGTCAGCAGCGCCAGCGCGAACAGGACCAGGCCCAGCACCCGGGCCGAGGTCCAGCCCCAGACCTCGCCCTCGCTGAGCGCGAGCAGCAGCGAGGCCAGTCCGACGGCGAGGAGCACCGCCCCCGGGGCGTCCAGCGGCCGCTTCTCCCGGCCGTCGACCTGGGGCACGACCAGCGCGGCGGCCAGGAGGGCGAGACCGCTGATGATCGCGCCGAACCAGAAGCCCGCGTGGATGCCCATCGACTCGGTGATCAGCCCGGTGAGCGGGTAGCCGAGGCCGACACCGGCCACGGTGGTGATGGAGAGCAGCGCCACCGCCGGGCGTGACCGCTCGGCCGACAGCACATCGCGTGCGGTGGCGATGGCCAGCGGGATGAGCCCGAGGCCCACCCCCTGCAGCGCGCGCCCGGCGACCAGGAAGCCGAACCCCAGCGGCAGCGCCGCCAGCACACTGCCGACCAGCACCACCGCGATCGCCCCCAGCACCACCCTCCGTCGGTGCGGCCCGTCGCCCAGTCGTCCCATCACGGGGGTGGCGACCGATCCGACCAGCAGCGTGATCGTGAGCGACCACTGTGCGTCGGCCAGCGACACATGGTCCACGGCGGCGATGGTCGGCACCAGTGGAGCCCCCAGGCTGCTGATCACCGCAACCACCGTGCCGAGGAATACCAGCACCGGAACCAACGCACGCTGCCGCAGGTCGGGCCCTGCGTGTCGGGCAGGCATCGACTTTCTCCCCAAGCTTGTCATCAAATGATGTCTCCATATGATGACATAGCTGCGACGCTCGTCCTGTACAGCGGCTTCCCCAAGCGTCTCCAACGTTGCGGACGGCCCTGGCCTCGTGGCCGACACCCCGCGCGGTCCGACCCTCACCGGCGGTCTGCCCTTCTTCGGGGGAGCCGGGAACAACTACTCCCGGAAGTGGTCACGCACGTTGGGAGGGCTCCCTGGCCGTCACCCGCTTGGATCCGCCGTACTGCCCTGCGGCTAGGTTGTGTGCAGGACAGGTACGCAGGCCCGTGGGCAGCAGAGGGGCACGGGGGACGGGAGGTCGGAAGGGTGTCGCTGCGCGGAGGTGATCCAGCTGAGATCGGCGGTTATCCGCTTGAGGCGCGGCTCGGCTCGGGTGGCATGGGCACGGTCTTTCTGGCCCGTACGAGTTCGGGGCGACCTGTCGCGATCAAACTGATCCACCAGCAGTTCGCGGCGGACGACGAGTTCCGCATCCGTTTCCGGCAGGAGGTGGCTGCGGCGAGGCGGGTGAGCGGCGCGTTCACCGCCGCGGTGGTCGACGCTGCCCCTGAGGCCGATCAGCCGTGGATGGCGACGACCTATATCGAGGGGCACACGCTCGCCCAGCGCATCGCCACGAACGGCCCGCTGAACGGAGCGGAGCTGAGAAGGCTTGCCATCGGGCTGGCGGAGGCGCTGCGCGACATCCACCGGGTGGGGGTTGTCCACCGTGACCTGAAGCCCTCGAACGTCGTGCTCTCGCCCGAGGGCCCGCGCGTCATCGACTTCGGCATTTCGCGCGCCGTGGACCAGCAGACGCTGACGATGACAGGGCGGGTCATCGGTACGCCGCCCTTCATGTCGCCGGAGCAGTTGCAGGCGCCGCGAGATGTGGGGCCGCGGTCCGATGTCTTCTCGCTGGGGACGCTGCTGGTGTACGCAGCGACGGGCCACGGGCCCTTCGACGCGGACAGCCCGTACATGACGGCGTATCAGGTGGTGCATGAGGAGCCGTCGCTGGGTGCCGTGCCGGTGGCTTTGCGCACGGTCGTCGAGTCGTGCCTGGACAAGGAGCCCGAGGGGCGCCCCTCGGCGGACGAACTCCTCGTGCTGCTGCGGGACCTGCCGGCCGACCTCGGCGCGGCCGACGCGAACGGGGTCGGCGCGGGCCGCACCCGCGACATGATCACCCAGCATCACTTCGCGACGCGGGCCACCCCGGCGCCCACTGCCCCGGCGGGTGCCGGTACAGGGAGCACCGGCACCCCCACCGGCCGCCGTCTGCGCCGCCGATGGCGGCCTGTGCTCGCGGCCGTGGTGGCGGTGGCAGCGATCGGCGGGGGAGTCGCCGCGTTGAAGGCGGGCGGCTTCGGGGAGAACGGTGGCGGCGACAAGGGCAACAGCGTTGCGGTGCCGGGTGCCGCACTTCCGGAGGGCTTCGAGCCGTGGCGCAGGACTGTGCAGGGCGGTCTCGAGGACATCCCTGACGAGCTGCGTTGCGTCGCGCGCGGCGACGCGCTGTTCTGTGGGGGCGGAGGAGTTGTCGCGACCCGTATCAGGGCCCTGGACGGCTCGCGGGTGTGGACGGCGAAGAGCCCGGGCGTCCCCGTCCAGGGCATGCACCTGGTGGGCGCCACCGACGACACGGTGCTCGGTTACCGCTTCGCCGCCCAGGATGCCCCGCACGACCCACCCAGCGAGGTGGTGGCCATCGACGCGGACAACGGCCGGGAGCTGTGGTCCGTACCGTCCGGCGCCCGGTCGACGGCCGTCACGGGCCGCACTCAGGACGCCATTGTGGCCGGCTCCGCCGTCGTGACGGTCGACGCCTCCAACTCCCGCCTCGAGGCCCGGGACGCGCACAGCGGCAAGGTCACCTGGACGACGTCGTTCCCCGCGGGTACGCAGTGCGCTCCCGTCCCGATGGGCCCACAGCTCGTCGCGATGTGCGCGACGGATGCGGAGGTGGATGCCTTGGAGGTGCGCCACCCCACCCTGTACACGGTCGACCGTGCCTCGGGGATGCTGGGCAGGCCCATCGCGGTGAACGGCCCCGCCGTGCCGATGGGCGTCGCCCACGGCAGGCTCGTACTCCTTCAGGAGCACATGGAGGGAACGGCGCTGGCCGGGTACGACGGGGTGGCGCGGGTCGACCCGGCCTCGCGGAAGGTCACGTACTCCCGACTGGCCAAGAACTACGCGGGGACGCCCGGCATGGCGGACGGCACCGTCTACGTGAGCGGGCAGACCGGTCTCGTCACGGCCCTCGACCCCGCGACCGGCCGGAAGAAGTGGTCGCGGCAGACGAGCGTGGAGGGCGCGTCGGGTCCCGTGGCGGGAGCCGGTGCGCTGTATTTCAGCTCGGCCACCGGCCGGGTGGTCGCGCTGTCGCCGTACGGTGGCAAACCCCTGTGGACAACAGATCCGCAGGCCGATGGTTTGACGGGCGAGCAGGGTGCAAGCCCGCGCGTGACCGTTGCGGGGCGTGTGGTGATCGTGGCCGCGGCCAAGAACACTCTCTTCGCCTTCGACGCGCAGAAGCCGCCGAAGTCGGGCTGACCCCGGCGGCGCCGCACGCCGGCCGCCTTCCTTGCCGTGCGGACACCTCAGCGGCTCACTCGGTCGTCTGCGCGGCGAGGTGGCGTCTTGTGGGAGTGCGCCGCGCCCGTAGTGCTTCTGGTGCCGACGAGCTCGCGCATGGTTGGCGGTGGCGTGTCTGGACGCTGCTGATCGAGCCCAACGGCTGCCGCGGTGTCACCGATGGAGTGAGCCCCGTCGGCCTGCGCCGGGGCAGGCCGGGTGTCCCACTCTGCAAACATCAACGCCGTTGGTACGCCCCTCCGGGCAGAGGACCAGGTCCTGCGGCTGCGCTTCGACCCCGTGTTCCCGGAGGGCCGATGGGGCGCCGCACCCGGCGATCGTCGAGGGTGTGGGTGCGTTCGACGGCAGGAGTACCCGCCGGCGCTCGTCGGTGTTCACTGTGCCGTAGCCGTCGCCGGGGCAGCCCCATGGAGCATTCTCCCGGACGGCTACGAGGCCCCGGAGACCGTCACTGCCATGGACATCCCCGAGGTGGGTGATCAGGGTGATCTTCCCGTATCCGGAGGGTGCGGCGGCACAGGCGGGAAGGCCGTCGTCGCCGTTGGGGTCCTTGGCGGGGGTTGCCCCGGTGGGTGCCCGACATGGAGTGGCCGAGGTCGCAGGCTGCGCCTCCGGCCGTTCCTGGTGAAACACGGTGGTGACGGTGGGGTCCGTGTTCACAGGTATGCCGGGGACACGGCCGCGGTCAGTACGCGGTGCGGGCGGGCGGAGCCGTCTGCCGCCACCTCGTAGAGATCCGCACCGAAGTCGCCAGGCAGCGCGTAGGTCACGGTGGTGTCGTCCTTCCAGACCACCTGGTCGTCCACGCTGCGGGTCTCGGCCAGCGGGTGGTCGGCCAGCGTGCGCAGGTCCAGGACGTGGAGGCGCCAGGGGGCGTCGGCGGGCAGCCCTTTGTCGCGGCTCTTGTAGGCGATGCGGGTGCCGTCGGGGGAGAGGGAGGGGCACTCCACATTGGTCCGGAGGGTGGTGAGGGTGCGGGCGCGCAGATCGCCCCGGATCAGGTAGGTATGTCCCTTCGTGGCGAGTGTCGCGTAGAAGTGCCGGTCGTCCGAGGCGAAGGTGACGCCCCAAAAGTTGACGTCCGCGGCTCGGTAGGGCCGGCCGTCCTTGCGTATCGCGAAGCCCTCCAGGGTCGGGGTGAGCCTGCCGGTGTGGGTGTCGAGGATCGCGGCGCGAGTGGAGAAGTTCGTGCCCGCGTAGCTGTCGCCGCCCACGAAGACCGTCCAGGTGGCCAGCCGGCCGCTGGGGGAGACACGGGCGCGGGAGGGGATGCCGGGGATCGAGTAGTGCGCGCGTTCTTCCAGCCGCCGGTCGAGGATCGTGGCCCGGTAGGTGTCCTGGATCGCCCCGTGCACGGCCTGGAGACAGACTCCGGTGCCCGAAGCCGCGTAGAAGCGCAGGCACTTGACACCCGAGGCGGTGCGGGCGTCGGCGGGCGCCGCGACCGGCACAGTCGTCAGCTCGTCGCGATGCGGCCCCCACGCCATGTTCCGGAAGGCGATCCGGTGCTCGTCGGTGAGCGTGACCCGGCCCGCCGCGACGGTCGGCCCGCCGGGCTTCGCCACGTCACGGCGGTCGGACCTGGCTGCGGCGTGCAGCACGGAGGCGGTGGCGACGACCGCGAGCACGGTGACCGCGCAGACGAGGACGAGGAGTCTGGTGCGCAGGCGCGTCATGCGGAAACCTTCACGGCCGGGCCGATACGGAGTGAGAAGGCGGCACACACGGCGAGTGCGACCGCGGTCGCGAGCAGCGCGGTGCGGTCACCCCAGGCGGTCCATGCCGCGCCGAAGGCCAGCGAGCAGACGAACCTGGCGAGAGCCTGTCCGGTCTGTATCAGGGCGAGGCCGGACGAGCGCAGTTCCTCGGGCACGCTCTGCGAAGCCGCCGCCATCAGGACCCCGTCCGTGGCTGCGTAGAAGGTGCCGTGGAGGACGAGCACCACGTACGGGAGCGCTGCACCGTGCCACGACGAGAGCAGCAGACCGTACGCGCCGAGCAGCGCGCCGTGCCCGGCGAGGAACACCCGCCAAGGACCGACCCGGTCCGCGAGCCGGCCCAGGGGCAGGGCGAGCAGCAGAAACGCGGCGGCGGTCCCGACCGGCAGCAGGGCGAACCAGCGGTCGGGTACCCCGAGGCGGTTCCGGAGCAGCAGGTAGACGAACGAGTCGCTCACGGTCGCGAGGCCCAGCAGCAGCGCGCAGACGGCGATGCGCCGGATCGTGCGGAGCCGAAGCAGCGCGAGGGCCGCGCGCAAGGTGGGGCGGGGGTGTTCGGCCGCCTGCGCGGTGCGCGGGGTTCCGGTGCCGGAGGGTACGAACAGCACCAGCACCAGCACGCCCGCCACCGCGACACAGAAGCTCACCGTGAACACCGCGTCGTAGCCGTCGACCGTGGCGCGCAGGATCAGGAACGCGGCGACCGGTCCGAGCAGGGCGCCCGCAGTGTCCATCGCGCGGTGGACGCCGAAGGCACGGCCGCGGGCCTCCGGCGGTGACGACAGCGAGATCATCGCGTCACGCGGCGCGGTGCGCAGCCCCTTGCCGGTGCGGTCGGCCGCCAGGACGAGACCGATGGGCGTGAGGGTGTGGGCCATGAGGAGGAGAGGTTTGCAGAGCGCCGAGACGCCGTAGCCGACGGCGGCGACGAACTTGTGGCGCCCGCCTCCCCGGTCCGCGAAGTGACCGCCGACCAGCCGCACCAAGGCGGAGAACCCGTTGTAGACGCCGTCCAGCAACCCGAAGCCGAGTGGGCTGAGGCCGAGCCCCGCCACCAGATAGAGCGGCAGGACCGCCGTCACCATCTCCGAGGACACGTCGGTGATCAGACTGACCGTGCCCAGCGCCAGCACGGTGGGAGCGACCGCCACGCGCCGCCGGGCCGTCTCCGTGCCCGGCCCGGCGGCGCGTTCGGCGGACCCCGCACGGGCGGCGCGGCTGTCCGCTACATACATGTCAGGACGTCCAGACCCCGGTGATGTCCTTGGCGGACGCGGCGTTCCCCGCGTGCCCGAGGCCGTGCATGTCCTCCAACGTGCGCAGGAGGTCGTAGTGGTTGTACGTGGTGGAGGAGGTGGCGCCCGGAGTCACCTGCTGCCCGTAGAGGACCGTCGGGATGCGGTTGCCGCTGAGCCGGTTGTCCTCGTCGAAGGTGACGACGAGCAGGCTGTTGTGGGTCTTTGCCCAGGTCGCGTAGGCGCCGAGGTTGGTCTTCAGCCAGGTGTCACCGCTGGACACCGAGCAGTCGTGCATGTCGCTGCACAGGTTGGGAACGACGAAGGAGACCTGCGGCAGTTTTGTGTAGTCGGTGGGGAACTGCTTGAACGTGTACGCGGACGAGGTGGGGACGTTGCTGAAACCGAACCACGGGTTGTGCTTGCGGGCGTACGTACCGCTGCTGCACGCGGTCGAACCCTGGCTGGGCAGCGTCTCGTTGTAGCTCGCCCAGCTCTTGCCCGACGCGATCAGCTCGGAGGCAAGGTTGGCGTTGCTGGAAAAGCCAGGGGTGTAGCAGCTGTCGTCCGTGATGCCCTGGGTGGAGCCGGAGAACAGGGCGAAGTAGTTGGGCTGGCTGGGGTGCGTCTCGGCGTACGAGGCGCTCAGATTGGCGCCCCCACTCTTCAGTGAGTTGATGTACGGGGCGCTCGAGGAGCCGATGACCTGGCTGTAGGCGTGGTTCTCGAAGACGACGACGATCACGTGATCGGGGGTGGGCACGCCGGCCGCGGCCTGCGCGGACGACGAGCCGCCGATGCCGGTCCACAGGCCGACGGCGGCCACGGCGGTGAGGGCCAAGGCGCAGGTGAGGGCGGTGCGACTGCGGCGGAACACGGATCTGCCGGGCACTGGGGGCCTCCGGTTGGGGAGTGGGGAGTGACAGGGGCGGTGCAGGCAGAGCATGCTCACGCCAAGAATCATTTGGTGCACCTCACCGCGCTGGAGTCATGAAGATCGGGTGAACTGTGCGTTCCCGTGTGCTCGGTACGGGTCCGGCGGCCGGCTGCCGCATGAAGCCGATGGTGACCCCGAGTGCGACGCAGGTCAGGCGCACCTGAGACGCGAGGACCACTGCGAAGACGAGGCCGGTGATCCCGATGCCCGGCAGTGTGTCGAGGCGCAGCACACACCGGACCCGCCGGTCCTGCTGCGGGCGCAGTCCGCTGACCGCACCCCGTCGCGCACACGACGCCGACCGACCCGGCCGGAGCCGACAACGCCGCCGCCGAGGCCCGCCCCGTGGCCCGCGCCGAGGACTGCGCCGTCTTCGGCGCCCCCCGCTCCCCCCGAACCGACCTCACCTCCACCGTCACCCTCGACGGCCGGGCGACAGCTACCTCACCGCGGACGCCCTGCGACGGACACCGCCAGGACTTTTGCCCCCTCCGCCTGGGTGAGGGTCTTACAGCGTCCGGGGCTGTTGCAGCCGGGCCGCGAGCTCCCCCGGCAGGACGTCCCGGTTTGCCGGAGTGAGCTGGACGACTTCGATGTCGGCACGCCGCTTGAGGGCGTCGGTGAACGGATCGCGGTGCGCGTGGACCGTGGCGACGACGTCGATCTCTGCGACGAACAGCGCGTCGACCGCGTGCCGGAATGCCGTGCACTCCAGTTCCATCCGCCCCAGCTCGTCGATGAGCACCAGCCGCCCTGCAGCCTCCTCGGTTGCTTCAGGCCGAAGCGACGGCAGCGCCAGTCGTTCCATGACGCCCAGGTCGACGCCGTATTTGCCCACCCGTGGCGGACCGGGCAGGTCGACATGGGCGAGTACCTCCCGCCGACCTGCCAGAGTCTCCAGGGCGAATCCGACGCGGGTGCCGGACTGCCGGATCTCCTCGGTGGTGAAGCCGGTGGCCGCGTGGGCGGGCAGCAGCGCGGCCAGCCGACGGAGGGCGGTCGTCTTGCCCGCGCCAGGGCGGCTTTCGAGCAGGATCCTTGTCGGCACCCTGCCATCTTCGCCCCCGCCTACGGCGGCGGCCCGGGCGGGCTCGGCCGATCGGGGGCTTCGGGGTGCGGGCCGGCGCCGGTGCCGCCGTTGCGGGAATGGCGGCGCGCATGAGCGGAATCGAACTCGGCGGCACCGCGTTCGACGACACAACGGTGATCCCCCGTCGGTACAGCGCGGCATGTTGCTGATCTCGACCGCACTGTCCATCGGCACCAGGACACGGGTGTCCGGGCAGTGGACGGCGGCGCAGCCGGGCGCGGTCGGGTGGGCGATCAGCCGGAAGTCCTCCGCGCGGCGCTCTGCGGGGGCGACCCGGGAGGCGCAGCGCGCCGGCGTCAGGACGGGGTGCCCGGGTCGGTGTACCGCAGCAGGGCGCCCACGCCCTCGTCCAGCCTCAGCTTGCTCTCCGGTACGACGACCAGCTCGGCACCGGTGCCGACGAGGGCCCGGACGAGGGCCTCGTCGGTGCGCTCCTCGCGTGGGGAACGCACGCCGAAGGACATCAGCTCCGCCTCGGTCAGGGCGAGCTGAGTGGGCTGCGAGCCGGTCCAGAGCCGCAGCGAAGACCCTGGCGGCCGGTTCAGCAGCAGTGCGGCGACCTGGCCGCGCTGGAGGGCGGCGACGGTGGAGGCCAGCCCCTCCGTCATCGGCCCGTCCAGGGCACGCCGGCCGATGAAGATGTCCGCGAGTTCCCGGTCGTGTGCGGCCATGTGGCCGCGGAAGACGCCGTCGAGCTGCGGCTCCAACAGGGCGCGTCCGGTGTCGGTGGGGGTCCGGCCGCGCACGCGTACGACCTTGTCCCGCAGGGTGTGCGGCAGGCGGCGGATCAGTACGTTGCACGCCCACTCGTCCCCGCCCACGACGATGGCGTCGGCATGGGCGCGCCGCGCCCGTTCGTCCAGCTGGTGGCCGAGCCGCAGCGCGGTGTGGTGCCAGGTCGCCACCGCGACCCTGCGGTGCAGCCGCTCACCCGGGGTGACTGTGGACGCGGGCCAGGTGCCGGTCTCCGCCTCCAGAGTCACCCAGCCGTGGGTCTCGGCGGTCGGAAGGCCGCGGTAGTGGACGACCACGGCCATGTAGGGGATCTCAGGAACGTGCTGGGTGACCAGGGGCATCGCGTCCGGCAGGGTGCTGTACCGCGCGGAGTCGTGCTCGGGCGGCCTGGGCAGCTCCCCGTCCAGGACGAGCGTGCCGTGGGCGGCGAAGATGGCCTGACCGTGCACACCCGGCACCTCTGTATCGGCGCCGACCACCTCCTCCAGTACGTTCAGCAGCGCCCGGTCCGAGCCCTGACGGGAGAGGCTCTCGCGCAGCCGCCCCCAGCGCAGCGCGATCGCCCGCTCGGGATGCTCGACGTCTCGGGAGGTGTCCAGGTACACGGAGGCGAACGGGCCCGGCTCCGCGTAGAGGGGATTCAGGAACGACAGCCTCATCGCCACTCCTCGTCGATGGTCTCCCTCCTTTGATGATGCGCGCCCCGGGGGAGCGATGGAGTTCGACGAGCGGCGCAGCGGTACGGAACGCGGATCGGTCGGGCGCCGGCCGGCAGCAGCCGGCCCATCGTGAACATGGTGGCGGCGACCAGGCCGTCCAGCGGCAGTCCGGTGATCCAGACATCACGATCGTCATGGACGCCGCTTACGACGTCACCCGCCTGGCCCGGGTGCTGCGCGACCTGCCCGTCGAGCTGGTCGGCCGGATCCGCGGAGACCGGGTGATGGGACTGCCGAATCCGGCCCGCGTCTACGACCCCAAGGGCGGCCGGCCGCCCAAGCATGGGCCGGAGTTCCGCTTCGCCAAGCCCCGACCTGGCCCGAGCCGGCGGTCGTGACGGCCACCGACACCGCCAGAAGCAGTATGCGAAGTGCCCGGCGTGGCTGCGCACGTTGATGCAGGCCTGGGCGGGCGGACTCAACTACTACCTCGCGACACACCCCGAGGTGCGTCCGCGCGTGCTCGACCGGTTCGAGCCGTGGATGCCGTTGAGCTTCTCGGAGGGCAGCATCGGCGGCGACATCGAGTCGGTGCTGCTCACCCAGCTCGAAGCCTTCTACGGCGAGCGGGACGTGCCGATGACCGACGAGGAGCGCGGGCTGGTGCTGCGTGAACCCACGGGGTCGAACGGCATAGCCATCGCGCCGAGCCACACACGGGACGGCCACGCGCTGCTTCTGATCAACCCGCACACCAGCTTCTTCTTCCGTGCGGAGCAGCATGTGACGAGCGGCGAGGGGCTCAATGTCTATGGTGCTGCCACCTGGGGGCAGTTCTTCATCTACCAGGGCTTCAACGCGCACACGGGCTGGATGCACACGACGAGCGGCGTCGACAACATCGACGAGTTCGCCGAGACGATCGTGACACGGGCCGACGGAACCCGCTCCTACCGCTACGGCGACGAACTGCGCCCCGTCACCACGAAGACGATCACCTTGTCCTTCCGTACCGCGACGGGCGGGCAGCAGGAGCGCAGCTTCACCACGTTCGCCACACACCACGGCCCGATCGTGCGCGTGGCGGACGGCAAGTGGATCGCGTGTGCGTTGATGAACAAGCCTGTCGAGGCGCTGAAGCAGAGCTTCCTGCGCACCACGACGCGGGACTACACGCAGTACCTCAAGGTCGCGGGACTGAAGGCGAACAGCTCGAACAACACACTCTTCGCTGACTCGAGGGGTGATGTCGCCTTCCTGATGCCGCAGTTCATGCCGGTGAGGGACGACCGGTTCGACTATCTGAAGCCCGTCGACGGCAGTGATCCGGCGACCGACTGGCGTGGACTGCACAGCCTGGCCAGCATGCCGCAGGCTGTGAACCCGAAGAACGGCTGGGCGTTCAACACCAACAACTGGCCCTGGACCGCCGCCGGCGCGGACAGCCCGACGCGGCCGACTATCCACGCTACTTCGACCGGGTCGGCGAGAACCCGCGCGGGCCGCAGGCGGTCCGGGTGCTGACCGCGCGCGACGACTTCACCCCGCAGACGCTCATCGAGGCCGCGTTCGATCCGTACCTCACCGCCTTCGCGCGGCTGGTGCCGGGGCTCGTCGCCGCGTGGGACCGACTGCCCGAACACAACGGGCAGAAGGCGAAGCTGGCCGATCCGATCAGCCTGCTCCGCGACTGGGACCACCGGTGGGCCGCGGAGTCGACCGCGACGTCGGTGGCCGTGTTCTGGGGTGAGGACCTGTGGGCCCTCACGTCCCAGGCGGCGGCGGGAGCCGGGATGTCGGTATGGGACTACATGGCCGACCGCGCCACGGACACGCAGCGGCTCGGGGCGCTCGAGACGGCGGCACAGCGGCTGCGGCGGGACTTCGGCAGCTGGAAGGTGCCGTGGGGTGAGATCAACCGATACCAGCGCAACGACGGTGCGATCGTCCAGGAGTTCAGCGACGCCAAGCCGAGCATCCCCGTGCCCTTCGCTTCGTCGCGATGGGGCTCCCTCGCCTCGTTCGGGGCCAAGGCTTACCCGGGAACCAAGCGCTACTACGGCACCAGCGGCAACAGTTTCGTGGCGGTGGTGGAGTTCGGGCCGCGACTGCGTGCCTGGGCGGTGACGGCGGGCGGGGTGAGCGGGCATCCCGACTCGCCGCACTTCGACGACCAGGCCGAACGCTACGCGAGCGGCGACCTGCGGCTCGTCTACTTCTATCCCGGTGACCTCGACGGCCATGTCGAGCGGAGGTACCGGCCCGGCAGGTGACCGGTCGCCCGGGAACGGGCGCGGTGGGGTGTGCGGTGTGCTCTGCGCAATCGGGGCTGCCCGGCATCGCGGAGCTTCCCTGCACGTATGCGTGGGGTTGCCCGCGTACCGCAGTCGCGCGCATCGGCGCCCGCGGGCCTGACCGGGGGCAGGCCGTATCGCCGGGGGCGAGGGGTTGCAGGTTCACATCCTGTTGTCTCGACGTGGCGTACAGGACGTCGGCCGTGCAGGCGGACGCCTGCACGGCCGGTGAGGGCGGCCTGGTGCTGTTCCTCAGGATGCGGTGCACTCCCCACCGGATCACCCGTGACACCACCGTCGTCCTCGACGCCCGCGAGGCCCACCGGCTGGATCCTCGCCCCGGTGTACGACGTGCCGGTGGACGGCATGAACACCCTGCCGGCGCAGAGCGGCATCAGGATCGGCCTGTCGGTCGAGGGCCACGCCGGGTAGACCCCGGGCGCGATCACGGCGGCCTCGCTGTCCTACTCCTACGACGGCGGCACCACCTGGACCGAGGCGCCGACCCAGCGGCAGGGCGGCAAGTGGACGGCCGTCCTCGACCACACCGGCGCCGCCGGCATGCAGGTCATGGCGAAGGCCACCTTCACCGAAGCCAACGGCAACGAGGTCACCCAGACCATCACCCGCGCCTACGACGTTCGGTAACCGCACAGTCCGGCCGGGCGGTCTCCCGCAACCGACGGCCCACCCGGCCACCTGCTGTTCCCGCCCGTGATCATCACAACGCGGCCGGTCCGCATGGGACCCTGAGCACCCAAGGCGTACGACACCGGACGGGGCCGGGCACCAGGGTGGTGGGCGTCGGTGCCGGAGCCGGCCCCCTCGGCGTAGCGTTCCGGCGCGTGGTGAGGGTCGCATCCGTTCTCGCCGACACAGTGGCCGGCCTGCCGAGGCTGCTTCTCGAGCACGCGCCGCCTGACAGCCGCCGTCGATACGCCTACTGATGCCGGCCCGGGCAAGTCCCGGTCGTGACGGGTCACATTACGTCGGGTTGACCGATGCCCTCCGGAAGCCGACTGCCTAGTGTCGTGTCGTCCCTGGCAGCAACGGATCGAAAGCGGGCCCCGCATGCGTCGGCTCACGTACTTCATCGGCTGCAGTATCGACGGCTTCATCGCCGGTCCGGGCGGGCAACACGACTCCTCCGGATTCGACGGCGACCTCAAGGCCGCGATTCTCGCCGAGTGTCCCGAGACCATCCCGGACCACGTCCGAAGGTCCCTGGGCGTCGGCGGCACGGCCAACAAGAAGTTCGACACGGTCGTCATGGGGCGCGGCGCCTACGAATCGGCTCGGGCAGCCGGTCCGACCGGTCCGTACCCACATGTGCGGCAGTACGTGTTCTCCTCGACCCTGATCCGGCCCGGCCCCGAGGTCCATGTCGTTGCCGGCGACCCGGTCCAGATCGTGCGCGGGCTGAAACGGGAGCCCGGCATGGGCCTCTGGCTGTGCGGCGGTGCTGTGCTGGCCGGTCAGTTGCTCGGCGAGATCGACGAGTTGATCGTCCACCGCTACCCAGTGGTATTCGGCGACGGCATTCCCCTCTTCCGCACCTCGTTCGCCCCTTCCCACTTCACCCTGACCGGGTCCCGGGTCTTCACCACAGGGTCGACCGTCACCACGTACGTCAAGCAGTAGGAGAACACGTGTTGTTTCGACCCACGACCGAGGCCGATCTGGAGCGCGTCGTAGAAGTGATCGTGGATGACCCGGTGGGCTGGATAGACGCCGACCGCTACCGGGCCGAGATGCGGCAGGGGATGTACCGGCCCGAGTGGACCTGGATCGCCGAGGACGACGGGCGGGTGACGGCGCGAGCCCTGTGGTGGGGGCGGACGGACAGCGCTCACCCCATCGCCCTGGACTGCCTGCACGTCGACCCCGCATGCGCCGACCGGGCGGACGTCGCGGCAGGGCTACTGACCGCTGGGCTGCGGGCGTTCGCCTCTCAGGGCGCGCCCGAACCTCCGCTGTACAACCTGACGCTGCCCGTGGGCTGGCGTGACGACCCCGCTGCGGCGGCAGCCGTCGAATGGCGGGGCCGAGCTGCGGCACGGGCTGGGCTCACGCGGGAAGTGGAACGGCTGCGCCTGGAGTGGACACCGGATTCCGGTCTCCCCCCGGCCAGGGGAGAGCTGACCTTTGCCCCGGCGTCGGACGAGGAGTTCCTGCGGCTGTTCCGGCGGATAGCTGTCGGCAGCTTGGACGACGAGACCCGCAGAAACGTGGAGGCCAAGGGCGCCGAAGCCACCGCTCGGGGCGAAATGGACTTCTACCTCGGTTGCCCCGGCCGGCGTGATTGGTGGAGGCTGGCCTACGCCCCCGACGGGCAGGTCGTCGGGCTTGCTCTCCCGTCCGCGACGCCGTACGCCCGCAACGTCGGTTACCTGGGTGTCGTACCCGAATTCCGTGGCCATGGGCACGTGGACGCTCTGCTCGCCGAGATCACCCGCATGCACGCGGACACGGGCACCGAGCTGATCACGGCCACGACAGACACCGGCAACGCGCCGATGGCCGCAGCCTTCGACCGCGCCGGCTACCGGATCACAGAGATCCGCATGATCTATTCAGCGCCGGCGGCATGAGGGCGGAGGCGACACACCCTGCATCCGACAGACCGGACGGCCCTTGCCGCCGTACGAAGTCGCCTGGGCGAGCGCCTCTTTCAGACCGCCGACTCTATCGATGGAGGACGTTGCGTTGTCTCCCGATCCGAACACCGTTCACCCGCTGCCTGCCCATGACCGCGTGGTGTTCCTCCGACCGGTGATCACTTCACCGAAGGTCCTCGTGGGCGACTACACCTATTACGACGACCCCGATGGCGCCACCGACTTCGAACACCGCAACGTGCTCTACGCCTACGGGCCGGAGCGTCTGGTCATCGGCAAGTACTGCGCCATCGCCGCGGGCACCAAGTTCCTGATGGCCGGCGCCGAGCATCCGACGATGGGGGTGTCCGCGTTCCCCTTCACCATGTTCGGTGGCCGGTGGGCCGAGCAGACGCTGGACATCATCACCGCGATGCCGAGTCGTGGTGACACGGTCGTCGGCAACGACGTCTGGTTCGGCCACCGGGTGACGGTGATGCCCGGCGTGCGGATCGGAGATGGTGCCATCATCGCGGCCGGCGCTGTGGTCACCAGTGACGTGGGGCCTTACACGATCGTGGGCGGCAACCCGGCCCGGCTCATTCGTCAGCGCTTCGCCGACGACGACATCAAGCGTCTCCTGCACGCCGCGTGGTGGGACTGGCCCACAGAGGTGGTCGCCGAACACACCCGCACCATCATGGCCGGGACCCCGGAGGAGATCGAAAGTGTCGGCAACCGGCTCGACGGAAAAGTCAGTTGATCAACAGCCGTTCGGGCGAGGACCTGCAGGACGCAAGCCGCGCATGGGGTCGTTGCGTTGACCACCGTGCGTGATGCTGCAAGCCCTGCTCGTTGTCTGCGTGCGTACAGAACGGCGGTCGCAGGGTCGGCCAGTGGGGGCGCGGAGCGCGCGCCATGAGAATGAGGAGGGAGAGCCTGAATGGCTGTGCTCATCGAGGAGTTCGCCGTCGCCGAGGCAGGCAGCGGACCGTACGCGCTCACCAGCGGCCCGGATGGGGCGCTCTGGTTCACCATGGTCCACGGCGGAAGCATCGGACGGCTTGTGCCCGGAGGTGAGCTGTCGACCCACCAACTCGATCCGGAATGCGGTCCGACGATCATCGTTGTCGGGCCGGACGGCGCCTTGTGGTTCACCGAGCACCGGGCGCACCGCATCGGCCGGATTGCTCTCGACGGCACGGTGACGGAGTTCGCGCTGCCTACAGCGCAGTGCGGGCCGTTCGGGATCGCCGCCGGGCCGGATGGGGCACTGTGGTTCACCGAGACCGCTGGCGACCGTATCGGCCGGATCACCACCGACGGCCATGTGACCGAGTTTTCGCTGCCGGCCACCGGGGCCTTCCCCTCTGCGATCACCGCAGGCCCGGACGACGGGATGTGGTTCACCCTGAACCAGGCCGACGCGATCGGGCGGATCGGCATGGACGGAGTGGTCACTCTGCACGCCCTGCCGACCGACTCCGCCGCCCCGGTGGGCATCGCAGCGGGCCACGACGGGGCGCTGTGGTTCGTGGAGATCGGCGCCGGGCAGATCGGGCGCATCACCCCGGACGGCCGGACCACCGAGTTCCCGCTGCCCGACCGCACGTCCCGGCCGCATGCCATCACCCCCGACAGCACCGGGACGCTGTGGTTCACCGAGTGGGCCGCCAACCGCGTCAGCTCCATCACCGCAGACGGGGCGATCACCGTGCACGAGCTGCCGACCGCCGGCTCGGAACCCCACGGCATCTCCGCCGGCCCGGACGGCTCTGTATGGGCAGCACTGGAGATCGGCGCGCTCGCCCGCATCACCACAAGGCCGGGCGCCTGACCCGAATCCGGGCGGCCGGGCGCACGTTGCTCGGGAAGCCTGAGCAACAGCCTTCCGGACGACACACGAAACGAAAAGAGAACCCCATGAAATTCGCACTCGTGATCTTCGAGACGAACGAGTCGCGCAACAGGATCCGGACTGACCGGGACACCCACCGAGAAGCCTACGAAAGCTGGATCGGGCAGATCGCGGCGGCGGGCAAACTGATCAGTGGCGATGCCCTGGAGACCGAGTACATCGCCGCGGTGACCGTGCGCAAGACCACCGACGGGGCGTCCACCGTGACCGAAGGGCCGGCGCACCCAGGTGAGGAGACCCTCGGTGGTTGGTTCGTGGTCGACGTTGCCGATCGCGAGGAAGCCGTAGAGCTGGCCACGGGCCTCCGTACCCCCGAGACGGTCGAAATCCGGCCTCTGCTCGAAACGGCCTGAACCGCACCACCGGCCACGCGGACAGAGAGATGCCCGGAAGGCGCGTATCCAAGGCCGATTGCTGCGAGCGCGGCCGAAGTCCCGGCGAGCGCTGCCCAGAAGGTCTTTGTGGGCAGCGCCGCAGTTCCGGAAGCCGGCACCTGGAACACCAGGGTCACAAACCCCCAGTCGTATAGTGGCGATCACGATGCCCGGTTGCGGCCGGGGACGCGGACCGGGGGGCGCGTGGTGCAGGGACGTGCAAAGGAGCAGTGCCACATCCGTCGGATACTCGCCGACGCCCATCGCGGGGAGAGCAACTGCCTGCTCCTGCACGGAGAGGCCGGCATCGGCAAGACCACCCTCCTCGAGTACGCCGTCGCCCAGGCCGAAGGCATGAGTGTGCTGCGGGTCGAGGGCATCGAGTCGGAGATGGAGCTGGCCTTCGGCGGGCTCCACCAGTTCTTCCTGCCGGTGTCGGATCGGCTCGACCTGCTGCCGCCACCGCAGGCCGGGGCCCTGCGGGCGGTCTTCGGCTTGTGTGACGAGACTGTGCGGGACCGTCTCACCATCGGGCTTGCGACGCTGTCGCTGCTCTCCGAGGCGGCCGCCGAAAAACCCGTGTTGTGTGTGGTCGACGACGTGCAGTGGCTCGACCAACCATCCGTGGATGCGTTGGTTTTCGCCGCCCGGCGGCTGCGGGCCGAAGGCGTCGTCATGCTCTTCGCCACTCGCGAAACCTCCTCGGCGAGCGGAACGAAGGCTCTGCCCCACGTGCCCCTCACCGGCGTCGACCGGCAGTCGGCCGCGTCGCTGCTGCCCGGCCTTGCACCCCCGGTCACCGAGTGGATCATCGATCAGGCCCGAGGCAACCCGCTGGCGCTGCAGGAACTGGCAGCGGCGCTGACCCCGGCTCAGCGGGCCGGGCAGCTGGGGCCGTTGACGCTGCCCGATGCGCAGTCGGCGCCACCGAGTCGACTGCAGGACGCCTTCGCCGAGCAGATCCGCCGCCTCCCCGACGCCACTCAGCGCATGCTCACGGTGGCCGCCGCGGACGACACCGGGGACCTGCCCACGGTGCTGGCCGCCGGAGCCAGGCTTGGCGGGGAGGTCAGGGATCTGGAGCCGGCCGAGCGTGCGGAGCTGATCTTCGTCTCCGCGCAGAGGCTGCGCTTTCGACATCCCCTCATTCGGTTCGCCGCCTATCAACGCGCCCCGCTGTCCCGGCGGCTGGCGGTGCACCAGGCGCTCGTCGCCGTCCTGGACGGTCACCGGCACGCGCACCGACGTGCCTGGCACCTGGCCGCCGCGGCGACCGGCCCGGACGAGCAGGTCGCCGGTGAGCTGGAGCGGGTCGCCGAGTGGGCAGGCAGCAGACAGGCCATGGCATCCGCGTCCGCCGCGTACGAGCGAGCCGCTCACCTCACCGCGGATACGTCGAGGCGCGCCCGCCGACTGATCAACGCCGCGCAGAAGGCGAGCGAAGCCGGCCAGGACGAACGATGCCGTGCTCTCACCGACCAGGTGCCCCTGCCTCTCCTGGACCCGGGCATGGCGGCGGACTTCACCCGCGTACGCTCCGTGGTCGAGCTGGGCTACGGCAGCCCGGGGCAAGCCGCCCGCCTGCTGGCCGAATGCACCGACGCGGTTTCCGCCAGCCGTCCCGACAAACTCGCCCCTCTGTTGACCGACGCCGTCCATGCGGCCTTCTCGGCCGGCGACGCAGCCCTCATGGTGGAGATCGCTCTGCGCACTCCCGGCCTGCCCGTGGTGGCTACGCCCGCGAAGCTGCTCGCCGGTGACATTCCCGGCGCGCTTCGGACGCTGGACGATCACGTGGAGGCCGCTCGCCTCGCCGGAAGCGGCCTCATGGACCGGTTGATGGCCGGGATTTACTGCCAACTGGTCGCCGACCACGAGAGGGCGCACGAGCTGGCCGCCGCGGCGGTCACCCACTGCCGAGAGCGGGGCATCGGCGGATGGCTGCCCACCACGCTGCATCTGCTTGCCCAGGCGGAGCTGGCACTGGGGCGGCACGACGACGCACACGCACACGCCGCCGAAGCACTCCGGCTTGCGGAGGCCTACGACCTGGACCACCGAGCCGCCCACCTGCGTGCCCTGCTCGCGGTGCTCGCGGCCGCCCGGGGGGAGGAGGAACATGCCCGGGAACTGGCCGGCCTGGCACTGGAATACACCCGCCCCCGCGACGTCGGACGGGCCACGGCGGATGCGCTGTGGGCGCTGGGGCTGCTCGACCTCGGCCTCGGGCGTGCTCGGGCTGCACTGGAACACCTGGAAGCGGCCCGGCAGGCAGCGGGTCACCCCCTCCTGGCCCGGCACCTGATGCCCGATCTGATCGAGGCCGCCGTTCGCGCGGGCCATCCGGAGCGGGCGAGGGAACCCGCGAATCAGCTCACGAGCTGGGCGGACGACCTCCAACAGCCCCACTTCACGGCGCAGGCCCACCGCTGCGCCGCCCTGACCGGTCCGGACGCGTCGGCCGAGAAACACTACGCAACGGCCCTTGACCTGCATACCGCGGGCTGTGACTTCGAGCGGGCCCGCACCGAACTGGTCTACGGCGAGTGGCTGCGCCGGGGCCGCCGCCGGCTTGACGCCCGCGACCATCTGCGTACGGCGAGGGAGCTCTTCGACAAGCTGGACGCACGGCCATGGGCCCGCCGGGCGGCCACAGAACTACAGGCTGCCGGCGAGACCCCTCACCCGGCCGATGTCATCGACTCACCCATCAGCCGCCTGAGCTCGCAGGAACGTGAAGTCGTCCGACTCGCAGCCACCGGGGCGACCAACCGTGAAATCGCCACCCAACTGTTCCTGAGCCCGCGCACCGTGGGACACCACCTCTACCGCGCGTTTCCCAAGCTGGGCGTCAGCTCACGAACAGAGCTCGCCGACCTGCTCGCCTCCTGACAGCAGCGAGGTGCGGTACTCAGCGAGCCCGCACCGCACAGGACGCGGGTGGTCCGCCGGCACCGCACCCCGGTCAGGCCCGGCGACCCGGGCGAACACCGCCCCGGCCTGCCCCGACCCGCATGATCAGGCCCGTGAGGCCGCAGGCTTGGCACGCGCTTTACACTCCGGTCCGCAACCGCGCTGGTCAACTGCTTGTCTCTATGAATGTTGAATCTCTGAAGCAGTGACGTGAGCGGAGCGGGACATGAGGCGGGGCAAAGGCGGCACGGGTATCGCGCTACTGGTGAGTGCGGTACTTCTGGGGGCGAGTGCATGCGGCGGAAACGCATCGGCCTCGGACGACTCCGACAACGGAGCGGCGAAGGGCGGCTCGTCGCCCAAGGCGACCGTCAGCGCGCACCCGTCGCCGACGCACCCCTCGGGTCCGCCGATGCTGCTGGAATCGATCGCTCCGCTGGACAAGGCGACGGTCGGTGTCGCGATGCCGGTCTCGGTGGTCTTCAGCAACCCGGTGGCGGCCTCGGCCCGCGCGAACATCGAGAAGCACATCAAGATCTCCGCCTCGGTCCCCACCACCGGCGCCTGGCACTGGATGGGCAACCAGCGGGTCGACTGGCGTCCGGAGAACTACTGGAAGTCCGGCACCAAGGTCCGGGTGGACGCCGACCTTCAGTACGTGCCCAACGGCAACGGCCGCTACGGCACCCACGCCTACACCCATTCCTTCACCGTCGGCGACGACGTCCGGGCGGATGCCTCGGTCAACGGTCACACCATGAAGGTCACCCGTAACGGGGCCCTGGTGCGCACGCTCTCCATCAATGCGGGCAGCACCGAGTACCCCACCTGGAACGGCACCATGGCAGTGATCGACAAGCAGGAGAAGGTCCACATGACCTCCTGCAGCGTCGGCATCAGCTGCACCAAGGGCAGCGCGAACTACTACGACCTGACCCTGCCCTGGGACGTCCACCTGACCCAGTCGGGCACCTACGTCCACTTCTCCACCGGCGACACCAACCCCGGCAGCGGCAGCGCCCGCGGCTCGCACGGCTGCATTCACCTCTCGTTCTCCGACGCGAAGTGGTTCTACGGCCAGGTCAAGCAGGGCGACCCGGTGACCGTCACCGGCTCCCCGCGCGCCAAGGCCTCCGCCGACAACGGTTACGCGTCCTTCAACCTGTCGTGGTCGCAGTGGCTGTCCGGAAGTGCGAGCGGCGAGCAGACCACCAGCACTCTCTGAGGGCGGCCTCCTGTTGCGAGCGCCGCAGGGTGAGGGTGTCTGCGCTCGTCCGACGACGTGAGGCGTCGGGTCGGCGAGGGCCGAGGGGTACGCAGCAAGCCCTCCGGCCCCGACCCCGGAGACCTCTGCCCATGACTGCTTTACTCTCCCGCCCGCGTCGCCCGGCTTTCGGGCGGCGCGGGCGCTTCGCGTTTCTGGGGGTGGCCGTGCCGGCCGCCATGGGCATCGGCGCCATGGCAGTTCGCCGTGCCGCTCGACGAGTTCGTGGCAGAGGACCTGCGCTGCGTCGAGGTCATCGGCGACTGCGACCTGGCCGTCGAAGCACTCAACTCCTCCGGCCCGCAGGAGAGAGGCAGCCGCGCGTGCGCCGCTGGATGCGAGCCCGGTGTCCCCGGTGTTCATGAGCGAGCGGTGAAGCAGCGGCGGAGGTCCTTCGGCCGCCGTCTCGCCAGGGCCTCGGCCACAGGTGAACCGGGCCGGGAGTCCTTCTGACGTCAGGGACTTCGCTGACAGAAGACGTCAGTGAACCTCCGGACACTGATGCCATGATCCTCAGCCACCACCCCCGCCGGGCCGAGCCGCTGCTCGTGTCCGCCGCCTTCGCCACCGCCCTCGGGAACAATGTCCAACTCATCGTCGGTGCCCTGCTCGTGATCAGGGAGCAGCAGACCATGATGGCCGTCGGCTGGCTCTTCATCGCCGTCGCCGGTCCGCAGGCGGTGCTGTCGCCCTTCTTCGGACGGCTGGCCGACCGCTTCGACCGGCGGACCCTGTGGATCGGCTGCGATGCCACCAGCGCGGCGCTGGCGCTCGGGCTGCCGCTGTGGCTGGCCTGCGGTGGCGCCCCCGGGCCCGGGATCTACAGCGCCAATCTGGGGCTGGCCGTCGTCAGCGCCCTGTTCTTTCCGGCCAGCTCCGCGCTGATCAAGGAACGGGTCCCGGCTTACCGGCTGCGGCGGTTCAACGCCCGCTACGAGATGGGGACCCAGGCGGGGATGCTGCTGTCGGCGACGGTGGGCGGACTGTCCGTCCAGGCGTTCGGTGCCGTGCCGCTCCTGGTACTCAACGCCGGGACCTTCGTGGTCTCGGCGCTCTGTGCCGCCGCGATGGGGCGCCGCCCGGACCGGGCGCCGGCTGCGACCCCCGCCGGGGAGCAGTCGCCGGTGCCGGCAGCGTCGCGCGGGCCGCTGCGTGTGCGCCGCTTCATCCTGCTCTACGCCCAGGGGAGCGTGGTCGTCACGGTCTTCAACGCGCTGCTGCCCACAGCCTTCATCGGCGAACTCCACCTGGGTGCGGCAGCGTTCGGTTCCGTGGACGCCCTCGGGTGCCTCGGATTCCTGGCGGCCACCGGTGCCTACCGGATCGTCAGCAGACGCAATCCGGACTTGCGCATCGCCGTCGTGGGCTTTCTGCTCTGCAATGTCGCCCTGGTGCTGCAGAGTCAGTTCGGGATCGTCGGCTACCTGGTCGGGGTGCCGCTGGGTGCGTTCCTGTTCGGGCAGGCCAGGATCGCCTCCCGCACCATGCTGATGGACTCGGCCGACGAGGCCTCGGTGGGCAGGGCCTTCGGGCTGGCGAACGGTGGCGGGCTGGCGGCCACGGTCGGGGTGATGTTCCTGGTCGCGACGGTCACCGACCGCAGTGACACGCGCTACGGCTTCGGGGTACTCGCCGCCCTCGCGCTGCTGGCGACCCTGTCCGCGGGCCTGCTGCTGAGGGCGCCGGCCTCCGCCGGGCTGCGCACATCCGCCGGCCGGTACCGGTCGAGCACGGCCGCCGCCGCCCCCGCGATCCCGCGACGCAGTTCGTCGGGGGCGAGCACCTCGATGTCCGCACCCAGCGACAGCAGCGTCGGAACCGCCAGGTCGACCGACTCCAGTGGCACCGTCGCCGTCACCCAGCCGTCCGCGTCCGGCGGTCCTGCCGAGGCTTCGACGGCCCGGACCAGCGCCGCGTCCAGGCGGTCCGGCAGCGAGGACAGCAGCGCCGGTGCGATCCGGACGGAGGCCTGAAGCCGGAGCCTGCGGGCGTCGTAGGCGGTGAGGTAGTCCCGCCAGTGGGCGGCGAGGTCGAAGCCGTCGGGGCGCTCGAAGCCGTCCTCCCCGACGTCCAGGCGGAGGATCGACGAGACGCGGTAGGTCCTCACCGCGCCGCCCATTGCTGCGACGAGGTACCAGACACCCGCCTTGAGGACCAGGCCGTAGGGGTCGAGTTCGCGCTCGACCTCCTGCGGTTCGACCCAGCGGCGATATCGCACCTGGATCCGCCGCTGATTCCACACGGCATCGGCGAGCGCCGCGAGAGCGGACGGTGAGTCCTGTTCCCGGTACCAGCCGAGGGCATCGAGGTGGAACCGCTCACGGATCCGGCCGGCCCTGTCCCGCAGCGGGGCCGGCAGTGCTGCGGTCAGTTTCAGCTGTGCCGCCGCCAGCACCTCGCCCAGTCCGAGGTCGGCGGCTGGGCCCGGCAGCCCGGCCAGGAACAGCGACTCGGCCTCGTCGGCGTGCAGTCCGGTGAGCCGGGTCCGGTAGCCGTCGAGCAGCTGGTATCCGCCGCCGTGCCCGGCATCCCCGTAGACCGGGATGCCCGCGCCGCTCAGCGAGTCGATGTCGCGGTAGACGGTCCGGACCGAGACGCCCAGCTCCTCGGCGAGCTCACCGGCCGTCAGCCTGCCCCGGTTCTGCAGCAGGAGGACGAGGGAGAGGAGCCGTGCCGCACGCATGATCCGATCATTCCAGGTCCGGGCACGGGCCGGGTTCGGTTCCCGGACCCCGCCGAGGCCTGCCCGACCGCTCGATGAGGGCCTTCGCGCACCTGCGGACGAGCGACCGGCCGGTGGTGATTCGGCCCGGGCTGTTCTTGTGCTGGTGTAAACGGGGCATCAGTCACGAGGGCGCCCGTCGGGCGCGCATGTCGCGAACGTCATGAAGGGACCGTGCATGTTCCGGAAGGTACTTGTCGCGAACCGTGGTGAGATCGCCGTCCGCGCGTTCCGCGCCGCTTATGAACTGGGCGCGGGAACGGCGGCGGTGTTCCCGTACGAGGACCGCGGCTCGCTGCATCGTCTCAAGGCCGACGAGGCCTATGAGATCGGCCCGAGGGGGCACCCGGTGCGCGCCTACCTGTCGGTCGAGGAGATCGTGGGCGCGGCGCGCAGGGCCGGCGCGGACGCCGTGTACCCCGGGTACGGCTTTCTGTCCGAGAACCCGGATCTGGCCCGGGCCTGCGAGGATGCCGGGATCACGTTCATCGGTCCCGGCGTCGGGGTGCTGGAACTGACCGGGAACAAGGCGCGCGCGGTCGCCGCGGCCCGTGCGGCGGGCGTGCCGGTCCTGAAGTCGTCGCAGCCGTCGACCGACGTGGACGTGCTGGCGGCGGCCGCGGAGGAGATCGGTTTCCCGTTGTTCGTCAAGGCGGTTGCGGGAGGCGGCGGTCGCGGGATGCGGCGGGTGGACGACCCCGCGCATCTGCGCGAGGCCATCGAGGCGGCGTCGCGCGAGGCCATCGAGGCGGCGTCGCGCGAGGCCGAGTCCGCCTTCGGTGACGCCACGATGTTCCTGGAGAAGGCCGTCGTCGACCCCCGTCACATCGAGGTGCAGATCCTCGCCGACGGACACGGCGACGTCATCCACCTGTTCGAGCGGGACTGCTCGGTGCAGCGGCGCCATCAGAAGGTCGTCGAACTGGCCCCGGCACCCAACCTCGACCCCGCGATCCGGGAGCGCATCTGCGCCGACGCGGTCGCCTTCGCGCAGAGCATCGGCTACCGCAACGCCGGCACCGTCGAGTTTCTGCTCGACCGGGACGGCAACCACGTCTTCATCGAGATGAACCCGCGCATCCAGGTCGAGCACACGGTGACCGAGGAGGTCACCGACGTCGACCTGGTCCAGGCGCAACTGCGCATCGCCTCCGGCGAGACGCTGGCCGACCTCGGTCTCGCGCAGGACAGGATCCACCTGCGGGGTGCCGCACTGCAGTGCCGGATCACCAGCGAGGACCCGGCCAACGGCTTCCGGCCGGACACCGGCACCATCAGCGCGTACCGCTCGCCGGGCGGCTCCGGCATCCGGCTGGACGGCGGCACCGCATTCGTCGGCTCGGAGATCAGCGCCCACTTCGACTCCATGCTGGTGAAACTGACGTGCCGGGGCCGCGACTTCGCCACCGCGGTGCGACGCGCCCGGCGTGCGGTGGCCGAGTTCCGCATCCGCGGCGTGGCCACCAACATTCCGTTCCTGCAGGCGGTCCTCGACGACCCGGACTTCCAGGAGGGCCGCGTCACCACGTCGTTCATCGAGGAGCGCCCGCATCTGCTGACCGCGCGCCACTCCGCCGACCGCGGCACCCGCCTGCTCACCTACCTCGCCGACGTCACGGTCAACAAACCGCACGGCGCGCGTCCGCACCTGATCGACCCCATGACCAAACTGCCGGACACCGCGAACGGCGTACCGCCCGTCGGATCGAAGCAGAAGCTGACCGAACTGGGGCCGGAGGGCTTCGCGCGGTGGCTGCGGGAGTCACCGGCGGTCGCCGTCACCGACACCACCTTCCGGGACGCCCACCAGTCCCTGCTGGCCACCCGGGTGCGGACGAAGGATCTGCTGGCCGTTGCCCCGGCCGTGGCCAGGACTCTTCCGCAGCTGCTGTCGCTGGAGTGCTGGGGCGGCGCCACCTATGACGTGGCCCTGCGCTTCCTGGCCGAGGACCCGTGGGACCGCCTGGCCCGCCTGCGCGAGGCGGTACCCAACATCTGCCTGCAGATGCTGTTGCGTGGCCGCAACACGGTCGGATACACGCCGTACCCCACGGAGGTCACCACCGCCTTCGTCGAGGAGGCCACCCGGACCGGCATCGACATCTTCCGCATCTTCGACGCGCTCAACGACGTCCGGCAGCTGCGGCCGGCGATCGACGCCGTACGCGAGACCGGGTCGGCCGTCGCCGAGGTGGCCCTGTGCTACACCTCGGACCTGTCCGACCCGGCCGAGAAGCTCTACACCCTCGACTACTACCTGCGGCTCGCCGAGCAGATCGTCGAGGCCGGCGCGCACGTCCTGGCGGTCAAGGACATGGCCGGGCTGCTCCGGGCACCCGCCGCCGCGACACTGGTGACCGCGCTGCGCAGGGAGTTCGAGCTGCCCGTCCACCTCCATACCCACGACACGGCCGGCGGCCAGCTGGCCACCTACCTGGCCGCGATCGGCGCGGGCGCCGACGCCGTGGACGGAGCGGTGGCCTCGATGGCGGGCACCACCTCGCAGCCCTCGCTGTCGGCGATCGTCGCGGCCACCGACCACTCCGAGCGGCCGACCGGGCTGAGCCTGCGGGCGGTCGGCGACCTCGAACCGTACTGGGAGACCGTGCGCAGGATCTACGCGCCGTTCGAGGCCGGCCCGGCCTCGCCCACGGGGCGCGTGTACGACCACGAGATTCCCGGCGGCCAGCTGTCCAACCTGCGAGTCCAGGCACGGGAGTTGGGTCTCGGCGACCGCTTCGAGGACATCGAGGCGATGTACGCCGCGGCCGACCGTATGCTCGGCCGCCTGGTCAAGGTCACACCGTCGTCCAAGGTGGTCGGCGATCTCGCCCTGCACCTCGTCGGGGCGGGGGTCCCGCCCGAGCGGTTCGCAGCCGATCCCGGCGCGTACGACATCCCGGACTCCGTGATCGGGTTCCTCCGCGGCGAGCTGGGCGAACCGCCCGGCGGCTGGCCGGAGCCGTTCCGCAGCAAGGCACTCGCTGGCCGCGCCGCGCCCAGGCCCGTCGCCGAACTGTCCGACGGTGACCGCGACGGACTGGAGAAGGACCGGCGCGCCACCCTCAACCGGCTGCTGTTCCCCGGACCGGCGAAGGAGTTCGAGGCGCATCGCGACGCCTTCGGCGACACCGGCGTCCTGCCGAGCAAGGACTTCTTCTACGGCCTGCGACCGGGGGAGGAGCATGCGGTGGACCTCGAGCCCGGGGTGCGGCTGCTCATCGCGCTGGAGGCGATCGGCGAAGCGGACGAGCGCGGCATGCGCACGGTGATGGCCACGCTCAACGGCCAGCTCCGGCCGATCCAGGTGCGTGACCGCTCGGTGGCTTCGGATCTGCCGGCTGCGGAGAGGGCCGACAAGTCCGACCCGAAACACGTTGCGGCGCCGTTCGCCGGGGTGGTGACGCTGTCGGTCGCAGCGGGCGAGCGCGTCGAGGCGGGCGCGACCGTCGCGACGATCGAGGCGATGAAGATGGAGGCCGCCATCACGGCCCCAGTGGCCGGAGCGGTGCACCGTCTGGCCATCAACTCCGTCCAGCAGGTCGAGGGGGGTGACCTCCTGATGGTGATCGAGCAGCCCCGGTAAGAGGGATCGCCCGGGCGGGCTGCCGTCGCCCGCCCGGGTCGGGGCCAGGGACCGTCACTGCTCGCGCATGCCCCACGGAGAGCCGTACGCGCTGAGCAGGTCCAGGAAGGGGCGGGCGGGGAAGGCCTCCGGGCCGAGGACCCCGGAGCCGGTCCACGCGCCCGTGGCCAGGAGTTCGAGGGCGACGACCGGGTTGACGGCTGTCTGCCACACCACCGCCTGGGAGCCGTACTCGGCCATCGACCACTGGTTGTCGACCACGTGGTAGAGGTAGACCTCGCGCGGCGCGCCGTCCTTGGTGCCGCGCACCCAGGTGCCCGCGCAGGTCTTGCCGTGCATGCGCTCGCCCAGCGTCGCGGGGTCCGGCAGACAGGCGGCCACGACGTCGCGGGGCGACACCTCCACCGGGCCCGCAGCGCTCGGCACGGTCACCGGGTCCGTGCGGTCCAGGCCCAGGAGGTGCAGCGTCCTGAGGGTCTGGATGAACTCCTCGCCCAGGCCGTATTTGAAGGTGACGCGCCGTGCGTCGATCCAACGGGGGACGAGCAGCACCTCCTCGTGCTCCACGTTCACGCACTCGACCGGGCCGATGCCCTCGGGGAAGTCGAACACCTCCGGCCCGCTGAAGGGCGCGGTGGTGAACCAGCCGCGGTCCGCCTCGTAGACGACCGGCGGATTGAGGCACTCCTCGATGGTGGTCCAGATGCTGAAGGAGGGGGCGAACTCGTAGCCGTCGACGGTCAGGTTCGCGCCGTCGCGGATGCCGATCTCCTCGATCTCGTCGAAGAGTTCGTCGGCCGCGTACCGCGCGAAGACATCGGACAGCCCCGGCTCCACACCCATGCCGACGAGGGCCAGCGCGCCCGCTTTCTCCCAGTCGGCGGCCTGCGCGAACTGCGTGTCGCCGAGCATGACCCCGCACTCTTCGTACGGCCGCTCGGGGTGCGGGCGCGACAGGGACATCGCCATGTCGAGATAGGTTGCGCCGGCCGCGAGCGCCGCCCGGAAGAGGGGCATCACGAACCGCGGGTCGGTGGCATTGAGCAGGACGTCGCACCCGTGCCGCTTCAGCAGCGCCGTCACCGCCGCCTCGTCGGACGCGTCGACGTGCTCGGCGCGGAAGCGGCCCGCAGCGCCCGTGAGGGCAGCGACCGCCGCCTCGGCCCGGCTCAGGTCGTAGTCGGCCACGACCATCACGTCGAAGAACGAGCGCCGGGCCGCGATCCGGGTGATCGCGGTGCCCACACCGCCGGCTCCCACAAGCAGAACACGCATGACACGGACTTCCTCTCTGCGGAGACGGGGCGTGCCCGCGCGGACCGGAGGTGCGGCGCCCCTGCCGGGAGATCCAACGCCGCGTGGCCGGATAAGGTCAATGGCGTTGGCATAAGCGTGCACGAGGAGGCGGCGGTGGCGAAAGCTGTGGTGCCCGAGGAGAAACGGCGGCGCCGCCGTCCCACCAGGAGCGGTACCGTGCTGTCCGAGCAGCTGATTCTCGAGACCGCCCTGCGGATGCTGCGCGAGCACGGCAGTGCGGGGCTCACCGCCCGCCGTCTCGGCCTGGCCCTGGACGCCGACCCCAGCACCCTCTACCGGTACTTCCGCGGCATGGACGATCTGACCCTCGCCATCGGCGACGCTCTCATCGGGCAGGCCCTGCAGGGCTGGCGGCCCACGGGGGAGTGGCGGTCGGACCTGCGCGGCCTCGGGTTGCGCATCCACGCGGTGTACGTCGGGCATCCGCACGCGGCGCTGCTGACCGCGAACCGGGTCACCGGCAGGGCCCATGAACTGGCGGCCGACGAGGCCATCCTCGACGTGCTCCGCACGGCGGGGTTCCCGCTGCCGGACACGGTACGGATCTACCAGGCCTTCATCGACCAGACCCTGGCCTTCGCCGCGCTCGACGCCGCCTCGCTGGCCCTGCCACGCGAAAGTCTCAGCGCCGACGAGGACATGTGGCGCTCGACGTACGCCCGCCTGCCGCGCACCACCCACCCCCGGATCGCCGAGGCGGCGCCCCTCCTGGCGACCCGCATGCTCGACAGTGCCTATCCCACGGCCCTGGAGATGCTGCTGGACGGCGCCGCAAAGCAGTGGGAGGCACTGCGCGCCGAGGGGTAGAGGACCGTCCGGGGTCGTTGCAGGGCGGCCCCGCCGGCCGAGGCCGATCCCGGGGCCTTCCCGCTATCCCGGGCCCCCCGACCGTGCGGCCGGGGGCGCAGCCCAGGTGTCACCGGGACGGCCTTTTTGCTGCGGTGCTCTCCATGTGTTCGCTGGGTGCCAGGTGGACGGTGAGGGCTGGGCCCCCGCGCAGCGGTGGCAGGGATTCCTGCTGCCAGGCGCGGGCGTAGGCGGGTGCCCCGTGCCCGGGAGTCACGATCACCGCGACCGGCGTGCGGCGCGCTGCCGCCAGCAGACCGTCGGCGGTGATGCTTCCGTCGTGGCCGCCGATCTGCCGGGACGCGCAGCCGGCGTAGTAGCCGATCGGTACCGCGTCGTAACCGGTGACCACGCACGGTGGCCGAACTCCCAGAAGGTGCAGCTGGTCGGCGATCGCCGTGTACTCCTGCCGTGCCACGCGGCTGCGGCCGACGACATGGCCGAGTGTCCAGTACTGGATGGCGAAGTGGCCGGCCAGGGCGAACGCGAGCAGCACGGCGGCCGTCGGCCGCCATGCGGGGCGGGCAGCGAGAAACAGGGCGCGCAGGCACTCGGCGACCGGAAGCGCCAGCAGGGCGTAGGTGGGAAGCAGGAACCGGGGGGCGGCGTAGTCGATCATGAACAGATAGGGCGTCGCCATGGACGCCGCGACCAGGGTCGCGAGGACGGCGGCAGGGCGGCGCGTGCGGGCGGCGACGATGCCGCCCGCTGTGAGCAGCGGCAGCGCGAACCACCAGGCCGCGGTGGACCGGTGTCTCCAGGGCACCTCGCACGGGCGGCACAGAGTCCGCCCGTCCAGGGCTCGGATCTGATCGTCGACGGCGAAATGGCGGCCCACGCCTCCCTGGATCTCGCTGGCACGGTGCAGCCGGGCGGCGACGCCGCCGAAGTGCAGGTACGCCTCGATGATCCACGGGGCCGAGCCGAGGAGCAGGGCGGCCACGAGCACGGCCGGCACGGCCGGACGGCGCCAGCGCGGGACCACCAGGGCTGCCACGATCAGAGGCAGGACCAGGTAACAGGCGTCCGGTGGCCGCATGAGGGCGACCAGGGCCACACCGCAGCCGAGGCCGACGAGCGCCTTGCCGTCGGTCGTCCCCCTGACGGCTCGCAGGAAGCAGCCCACGGCGGCCAGCGCCCCCAGGGCGCACCACAGATTGGGCATCGCCATCGGGCCGTAGTACAGGGTGATCCACAGCCCGGCGAACATCGCGCCCGCCCCGGCGAGAACGGCGGATGGCAGGAGACGACGCCAGACCCACAAGGCGAGGAAGAGCCCGCATCCGGAACACAGCGCCAGATACACGTGCAGCGCAGCCGTGGAGGAGGTCAGCGTGGCCACCGGCGCGACCAGGTACGAAATCCCCCGGGCCCGGGGAGCACTGAAGAACGCTGCCGGGACATCCCGGCTGACCTGGCTGACGTAGACGGTCTCGTCCCACCCGAGTCCCGAGCCGGGCACCACCAGTACCAACTGGAGGAAGGTGAAGGCGGCGGCGACGGCCGCCAGCCAGGGAAACGGGCGATCGTACAGGTGGTCGGGATCGGCGAGCCGCATCTGCGCCACTCGCGGGTCGACGGCCAGTCGGTCGGGCATGGATCAGTCCTCCACGGCGCCGGGCTGCGGGCCGGGCTCTGTACGCAACTCTGCGAGTGCCGGCCGCAACCGACCAGATTTGATCGGCCATGTGGAGCACACACACGATGCCCATGAACGGGAGAGGCGGACGCGCAGCGGGCGGTTCACCTGGCGGGCACGGAGCAGCCTCCGGGCCGAAGGCCGCCCATACCTCGTCGCCGAGGGGGCCGGCGGCGGAGCCCTGCCGTCGACGAGCCACGGGCCGGTGGCGGTCCGAGCGATGGGAGGCCGCTGCCGCCACCGCAGGCCGGCACCGCCCTGCATCCCGACGCCAATTCACCAGCCGTGCCTCGTACTTGAGTGGAACCGGGCAATGCCCACACGGCCGTCTTCACGTATTAATCACGTTTTGGACATCTTACCATCACGGACTGTGTAGGCTCCAGGCGCTCCATCCGTACCAATTGGGGGGAAACCTGATGCGCATACGCCATGCCGTGTCCACTGTCGTCGCTGCCGGAACCATCGCGGTGGTCGCCACCGCCCCGGCACAGGCGGCCGAGTACTCGTCAGCGCTGAAGATCAAGGGTGTCCAGTACGACGCGCCCGGCTCGGACTCCAACAAGTGCTCCACCGGGAACACCAAGGAGGAGTACCTGACGATCAAGAACTACTCGTCGACGACGACCGTCAATCTCAAGGGCTACGTCGTCAAGGACGCCGTCGGTAACCGCTTCACCTTCTCGGCCGACCACTACCTGCAGCCCGGCGACTACGTGAGGCTGCGCGGCGGCCACGGCACCGAATCCGACGCCAAGAACGTCGCCTACCGCCAGAACTGCAACTTCATCTGGAACAACGACAAGGACACCATCTACCTGTACAAGCCGTCAGGCAGCCGGGCGGACGTCCACGCCTACACCAGGGCCGGCTCCGACCCCGACCGCAACGGCTACATCACCTACCACGGCTGACGCACCACCACAGCGCACCGCTGGGAACGGCGGCAGAGGGCGAGCGCTCTGCCGCCGGGGCGCCGGCGGACCTCCCGCTGTCCTCGGACGCTCCGGTCAGTGGCCGGCGGCGCTCTCCTCGACCCACCGGCGAGCCGGCCTCAGGCCGCCGGGACCGGCGGAAACTCACCATCGGCCCGTCCCGGCCCGGCTCTGTGTCCCGCCCGCAGTTCCGTGGGCGCTCAACTCCTTCGGCTCGCCCGGGCGAGCGCCGACCCCGCCTCTCCTTCGATGCCGGCCCAGGAGAGATTTCGGCCCCCGCCCCTGACGGGTACGGACGGCGCGACGCCTTCCGCGGCCACCTGCGACCGGCTGCGGGACCGAACGGTACGGTCTGGCGCAGCAGTTCACGACTGCGCGCGGAGTGTTTTTGACGGTCCGTCATGAGACCGTACGCGGATGACGTCATCACCGGCACTCGACGGCAGGGCGGCCCTGGTCACCGGAGCGTCCCGAGGTATCGGCCTCGCCACGGCGCAGACCCTGGGCGAGGCGGGAGCGGGGCTCTGCATCACCGCACGGGACCCCGGGGGAGTGGCCGCGGCCGTGGAACGGCTCGCCGCCACCGGCATCACGGCGGTCGGCTGCGCCGGCTCGGTCGCTGATCCCGCGCACCTGGCCCGGTGCACGGATCTCGTGATGCGGACGTTCGGCCGGCTCGACGTCCTCGTGAACAACGCCGCGACCAATGCGCCGTTCGGCCCGCTGATGGACGCCGACCCCGAGGTCTGGTGCGACGCCTTTGCGGTGAACGTGGAGGCGCCGCTGCGCCTGACCCAGCTCGCCTGGCGGGCATGGATGCGTGAGCACGGAGGCGCGGTCGTCAACGTCTGCACCGAGGGCACCTACGGCGTGGGGCCGCACGTCGGCGCGTACGGCACGAGCAAGGCCGCCCTGCTGCACCTGACCCGCCAGCTCGCGGGTGAGCTGGCGCCCGGTGTGCGGGTGAATGCGGTGTCGCCGGGGCTGGTGCGCACCGAGATGGCGCGGTTCGTGTGGGAGCGGTCCGAGGAGCGCATCGCCAGGAGCCTGCCGCTGGCCCGGATCGGCGAGCCGGAGGACGTGGCCCGGGCGGTGCTGTGGCTGGTCTCCGACGAGGCGGACTGGGTCACCGGCACGGACCTGCTCGTGGACGGCGGCACGAGAGTGCGAGCGGCCCTCCGGGCCGGATCCGGCGTGCCCACGGATGCTGTACGCGACGTTCTGGCGCACACGGACCCGTGGGGCGGTGCGGAGCCGGCCGGCGCGGATCCGGTGAGGTGAAGCACCGAGCAGTCGCCTCGATGAGGGACCGGCTGCGAGGCCCGGTGGGCGGCACACGGGCGGCGGGCGCCTGAAGGGCGGCCGCAGAGGGTGTGAGGTATTCCGGAACTATGACATCGCAGCGGCTCCAGCGCTCGCTCTGCGCGACCCGACGGCACCCGAAGGCTCTGGTCGCCATGCCGTTCGCTCTGATCGCCGCCGTCACCGTGATGGACGTGAGCGCGCCTCCGGACGTCCACCTGGGACCGTTTCTCGTGGCCGCGCCCGCTGTGACGTCGTCGTTCGCCGGCCCGCGGATGACCGGCTTCGTGGGTGCGGTCGCTGTGCTCGCCCAGTCCGTGGTGGCCTTCACGCGCACCAGCATCAACGACCTCAATCACACCTACCAGATCATCGCGCTGTGCCTGATCTCCGCGTTCGTCACAGTCTTTGCCCATCTGAGGGAACAGCACGAAAAGGAGATGACGCAGCTCCGATCGGTGGCCGAGGCGGCACAGCACGTACTGATGCAGCCCCTGCCCGGGCGCAGCGGTCCGCTGCGCATCGCCTCGCTCTACCTGGCCGCGGAGGCGGAGGCGCAGCTCGGCGGTGATCTGTACGCGCTGGCCCGCACGGCCGACGGCACCCGCGTGATCGTCGGCGATGCGCGCGGCAAGGGGCTCGACGCGATCGGTGAGGCCGCCGGTGTACTGGGCGCGTTCCGGGCCCTGGCGCACAAGGAGGCACACCTGCCCGATCTGGTGGGGCACCTGGAGGACGGGGTCACAGTGGACCGTAACGGCACCCTGGAAGGGGCCGGAGGCGGCGACGACGCATTCAGTGCGGAAGCCTTCGTCACTGCGGCCGTGCTCGACATTCCCGATGCCGCTCGCGAGGTGCGGCTGGTCAGCTGCGGCCATCCGCCGCCGCTGCTGCTCCGTGCGGGCCGGGTGCACTCGCTCGACGTGTACGAGCAGGCTCCGCCGCTCGGGCTGGCGCAGTTGCTCGCCCCCGCCTTCACCGAGCAGACGTTCGACTTCGACATCGGTGATGTCCTGCTCCTGTACACCGATGGCGTGATCGAGTCCCGCGACGCGTCAGGGTGTTTCTATCCCCTGTCCGAGCGGGTCGCGGCACGGCCCCGGGAGGATCCGGAAGCCCTGTTGAAGTACGTCTGCGCCGACCTCCTTCGTCACGCGGGCGGGTGCCTGGGCGACGATGCGGCCATGGTTGCCATCGAACGGCTCCCGGATGCCGTGTAACGGAGCCGCTGCGCGTCCGTACCCGCCGCGCGGACGGCCCCGCGCCGGCATGGGACGGCCGAAGGGGAGGGGCACCGTGTCCGCAGCCGGCCCGCCGCACGGATCGATGGCCTCACCCCACGCCGGGCGGGTGCGACAGGACGGCGGCGGGCGTCGTCGGACCTGACGTGACGCCACCGGTTCACGGCCACCGACAGCGGTGCGGTTCAGCCCTGCAGGGTGACCGTGAAGCTGCGTCCGTACCCGTGACGGGTGTCGAAGTCGAGCCGGGTCCCGCCGTGGACCGGGCTCACGCGCACCCCGTCGTCCGACGAGACCTTCCGCAGCGACCGTCCGTGGATCACGACAGCGACCGTGTCCCGGCCCATGGTCGGGTCGGAGACGGCGACGGTGGTCGGGCCCCGGTGCCCGTGGCGCTGCACGATCACCGAGGCCGCTCCGTCGATGCGCAGGCCTGCGGCCTCGTGGTGGCCGGGGGCGAACGTGTTGGCTGCCGTCAGACCGAGGCCGGCATGGGAAACGGCCTGCAGGCGCGTCGAGTTGGCCAGGACCCTGAGCGGTCCTTTCGCGTACGGCCCCAGCTGTGCCTCGGTCGCGTTCGGCACCAGCGCGTAGGCCAGCCGCACGGGTTCGGCCCCGGGCGCCCGGTCGACCGTCACGCCGACGACGGTACGGGTGACGGTGGTGTCCGGGTTCGACGTGCGGACGGCCCGGCGGCTGCGGACGACCTCGTCCAGGGAGACCCGCACCTTCGGGGTGTCGAGGAAGACATAGCCGACAGCGGTGCGCTGCATGGCGTTGGCGTACCGCAGCCAGCGCAGGTCACCGGTGCCCGCGCCGGTCCAGGGGCGGCCGTCGCACAGCATCCCGGTGAGCGAGATCCGGTCGCCGGGCAAGGCGGTGCGGGCGTCGACGGTCGTGGTCACGGCGCGCCCGGCAGGGTCACCGACACCTGCGGCCAGCACCACGATCTCCTCGTCCAGCAGGAACCACGACTTCGTGGCCGTCGCATTGCGGTAGACCACGAAGTCGTCCGGCAGCAGATGTCTGTCGCGCACGCCGACGTCGCTGGACTGCACCATCGCGGCCGCGGCGTACGCGCCGAGTACGGCGCCGCCGGAGTGGGGATCGGTGCCACGGGGGAAGTAGACGTACGTGTTCTGGGACTCCGACGACGAGGTGAAGTTCAGCGGATGCCCGGGGTTGTCGTAGTACGGCGTCCCGTACAGCTCGGGGACGGTCCGACGCTCCTCCACCGGAGCGGTGACACCGGCGAGACCGTACGGCGAGACCGTGGTGAAGTAGTCGATGCCGTACGCCTGCGACTGGTCCTGACCGGAGAGATAGAGGTAGTACGCCCCGTCGCCCTGGAACCACGGCATGAGGTTCTCGCCGCTCATGTACTCGTACTTGCTGATCCGGTCCGAGCTGCGGGCGAGCGCGAAGGCGAAACCGGGCCTGCGGTGCACGTGCCGGTCCATGGCGTTGAAGGCGACGCTGCGCGAGGCGGCATTGAGATCCTCGGCCGGTACGGAGGCGTCGCCGATGATGTCGGCGTACCGCACGACGCTGACCGGGGAGACGAAGCGCCCCGGATCGAGCGTGCCGCGCGACGTCGAACCGACGTACTTGACATAGCTCTTGAGGGCCATGGCGTCGTCGCCGCTCGCCAGCGAGGACAGATCGACGACGGCCTCGACGACCACACCGACATCGGTGTAGCCGCTGTCCGGACGTGACACCGCCCGCCCCTTGACGATCTCCATCATCCAGCCCTCGAAGATCAGCGGGGCGAAGCCGTTCTGCACCCAGCTCCGCACGGCCGGTACGAGCTCCTCGCCGTACGCGAATCCCGTGCCGTCCGTGATCTTCAGGGTCTGTACCACGCGGGTCAGGAGGCCCTTTCCGTACGAGCCCGTGTAGGCGACGGATGCGTGCTGGATGAAGGACCCGTCCGCGTAGTAGCCGTCCGTGACGCCGTGGGCGAGGTGGTACGGGTCGATGGTGGCGAAGACCGTCAGCTGGTCGGTGAGCGCCTTGCGGATACGGGCTTCGTCGCCGAGGAGCCCGCCCTGCAGGATGCGGTTGGTGGTGATGTCGGCGAGGTTGGCGCCGGTGTGGAAGCGCGAATCGAGATTCACGTCGCCGTCGACGCCGTTGCGGAGGTAGGCGTCCATGGAGGCCACGAACGTGTCCACGAGGCCGGGGCGGTAGGCCCGCACTTCGTCGGCGAGAAGGACCAGTGTCCTGCTGATGTGCTGGGAGAGGCCGATCTCCCAGTAGAACCAGTTGCCGTAGTAACCCGCGGACTGGTCGCCGTAGTAGTGGTCGTGCAGCCATCCGAGGCCGTCGAGCACGCGGCGCTGTACGGCGGTGTTCCGGTAGAGGTCGGAGGCGGTCCCGCCCGGTGGTGTGCGGGTGGCGAGGGCGATCTCGTAGAGCCGCTGGAAGGCGGTGTTGAGGCCGGTGTCGCTCGTGCCGAGTTTCAGACCGGCGAACAGCTCGCCCTCGACCGCGGCGTCCATCGACGCGAGATGCGACCGTGCCGCCTTCTCCACGGCGGCGAGCTTGGCGGCCGTCTCGGGGCGGGAGTTGGACTCGGCGGTACCGGCGAGGACGGCGACGGTGTTGGCCAGCAGGCGGGCGCTGTCCGCGGCGACGTCGGCGGCGGTCGCCGGCTGGGCGGGGAGTACCGAAAGGAGACCGGCGGCCGACAGAGCGGCCAGCAGACGTCTGCGGGTGATCTCCATATGGCTTTCTCCGCCCGTGAGTTGGTGGCCCGGCGCGCGGAGTCAAGCAGAGGCCCCGGCCGACGGCAAGGGGACGGGGCCGTCATGCCGTGACCGGGTCCGTACTCTTCGCCGTGGCGCAGCACCCGTTACGCTGCCCGGACTTCCTCACCTTCAGGAGAGCCGTTGAGCATCGAGACCGACATCCTCGTCCTGGGGGGTGCCGGTGTGGACACGCTGGTGTACGTCCCGCAGTTGCCGCTCCCGTACGCCGACAGCCACATGGTGCCTGCCATCGAAACACGGGCGGGACAGACCGGCGACTTCGTGGCGCTCGGCGTGCACGCACTGGGTCTGCGCACCCATCACATCGACATGATCGGCGACGATCACGCGGGCAGCCTGGTCCGCGCGCTCCACCGCGACCGGGGCATTCCGCTCACCGACATTCCGCAGCCCGCCGGCACCAAGCGCGCGGTGAACCTCGTCGGCCCCGACGGGCGGCGCCTGTCGCTGTACGACAACAGCCGCTCGCAGGAAGCGGACCGGCTGCCCCCGGAAACGGTGGGCGCCCTGGCGTCGGTCAGCCGCCACGCGCATGTCTCCATCACCTACCCCTGCGCCCACGCCCTGCCCACGCTGCGTGAGGCAGGCGTGAGCATCTCCACCGACCTGCACGACTGGGACGGCGTCAACACGTACCACGAGGCCTTCGCCTACGAGGCCGACGTGGTCTTCCTGTCGGCCGCGGCCCTCGCCGACCCGGAGAAGACCATGCGGCAGATCGCCGAACGGGGCCGGGCCGAAGCGGTTGTTGTCACAGCGGGAGCCGAGGGCGCTCATCAGCTGATCGGGGGCGAGCTGACCCGCATTCCGGCGGTCACGCCCCCGGCGCCGGTGGTGGACTCCAACGGGGCCGGCGACGCGTTTGCGGCGGGCTATCTCTTCGGCCGTCTGGCCGGCGAGCCGCCGCAGCGGTGCGGCCTGTACGGTGCGATTGCCGGGGCCCACGCCTGCACCGTCCCGGCGACGACGACCGATCCGATCAGCCGGGCCGAACTCCTCGCTCTCGCAGCGGCGCAGTGGCCGGACCGGCCGACGGCATGACGTGCCGGGAGACCGTTCGCGGTTGACGTTCCACAAGGAGCGCGGTTTCCTGCTGCGATGACTGATCTTCGTATCGAGCAGGTGGACGGCGATGTCCTGCTGCGCGACTGGCAGTACGTCCACAACACGATCATCGCCACAGCCGTGCTCTCCCTCGACGAGGTACGCGAGCGCGTCGAACGCAACCGGCTGGAGGTCGCGTATCTGGGCGACGTCCTTGTGGGCTGCTCGACCCTGCGTCCGCCCACGCGCGAAGCATCGGTGGCCACGGTGATCGCCAGGGTGCTCCCGGCCCACCGGAGACAGGGAATCGGCCGGGCACTCTACGCACGCGGGCTGGCGCAGGCGCGAGAGCTCGGCGCCGACGTCATCGAGACGGTGGTCCTGGAGTCCAATCCGGACGGGCTGCGGTTCGCGCAGGCGCAGGGATTCGTCGAAGTGGAGCGATACCTTCTGCCGGGCGACAGCGTCCGCTTCATCGACTTGAGACTGGCCTGAGCCCGGCGTCCACCGCCGACCGGGTGCGGCGTCGAGCCGCCCACGATGCGCGCGACCTGCTCATCCGTGAGCCCCTGGCCGGCGTAGTCAGGGGCGGCCAGAAGCCCCCGTTCGCCGCGATCGACGCCTCCACCATCGCGCGGCCGTCCGCCCAGCCCGACACGAACGACTCGCCGTCGGCCGGAACGGTGGAGCCGACGAACACCACACGGGCCAACCGGTCGCCGATCCGCCGCCTGGCCGACCGGGATGCCCGAACAGCTGTGACCGACCAGGACGACATCGCGCAGATCGAGGTGCTCGATCTCGTCGACGATGTCCTGTACACGGGTCTGCTGTCCGGCCGGCACATGCCGCTTCTCGGCGAGGCCGGACAGCGTCAACGGGTGCGCGCCGTGCCCGGCCGCCCGCAGCTCCGGCACGACCTCGTGCCATGCCGAGGACCCGGGCCATGCGCCTGCGATCAGTACGAATTCCGTCATGGTGAGAACGTGGCGCAGGGGTTCGGCAATCCGTGGCGGTCCCGTTCCTGACCCACCGTGAGGCGGGTGGCAGGGGGTGCGGCCGGTTCGGGGGCGGACGTCAGCGGCCCGCGCCGGCGGTGGAGCGCGCTCGGTGGTGCGGTGGGGGCCTACAGACCTTCGGGGGCGGGAACCACGTGCATCGCCGCCTCCTCGGCGGAGGCCGCGGCGCCGTCGATGCCGATGTCGAAGGCGATCATGTCCTTCTCGTCGTCCTCGTGCGCGCCCTCGTCGGGCGCGACGAGCCGTCCGGCCCGCAGGCCCCCGACCTCGTCGTCACGCACCTCGCCGTCGGTGTCCAGCACATCGCCGATCTCGTCTCCGTCGGGGACGGGCAGCTCCGGCTCCTCCTCGCTGAGGCGCTGGTCGAGGCTTTCCCCTTCGTGCTGCTCGGCCGCCGTGACACCGTGGTGTTCCACGCCCCACGGCCGCTCCGGGGGCGAATAGCCCGTGTCGAACGGGTCTGCGCCGGCCCGGTCGTCGAGGGTGTCGGCCGCATCGAGCAGGCCTGCATCGTCCTGGACCTCCGAGCCGTCCGGCTGGTAGACCTCGTCGCCCATCGTGGTGTCGACGTCCATGTCACCTCCCATGTCCGGAGTGAACCGTCGGGCTACGTCCATGCGCGTCATGCCCTCACTCTCATCATCAGCGGTGTCGGCCCTCGGGACGAGCCGAAGCGCACCGGCGCCCCGCTGCGGACGCGGAGCGTGAGGTCATGAGCAGTGGCATCGTGTGACCGGATTCATACGATGTGCGACGAAGGGCCGGAATGCCTGCGAGGGTCGTCGAGCGCATCCGCGTACGGGCCGGGGGCGCCGCCCGGCTGTCAGTGCCACATCAAAACGGGTGACGAACGCGTCAGGGCCGTGTCAACGCCGTTCGCCGCCGGGGCGAAGGGGAGACAGACTGGACGCAGGAGGTGCCGCATGAGCAGTCAATCGCTCCGGAACCGGCTCGCGCTCGCCGCTGCGCTGGTGGCGCCGCTGCTGGTCGCCCTGGTGCTGGTGCCGTTCCGCTCGGACCTGTCGAACGCCAATGCGGCCCTGATCCTCGTGGTGGTCGTCGTCGCGGTTGCCGCGTTCGGCAGCCGCATCGCGGGCGCGGTGGCCGCGCTGTCCGCCGCTGCGTGGTTCGACTTCTTCCTGACCCCGCCGTATCAGCAGTTCACCATCACCGGCGACGACGACATCGGAACGGCTGTGCTCCTCCTGGCCGTCGGTCTGATCGTCTCGCAACTGGCAGTCCGGGTCAGGCGGCTCCAGGTGATCACCGTGACGGATGCGGGCCATCTCGCCCGGATCCATGACACCGCCGAGCTGGCGCAGGCGACGACCTCCGCCGACGCGGTCGTCGCCCATGTGCGGGACGAACTCGCGGAGCTGCTGCAGCTGCGGGGCTGCCGCTTCGAGTACGGAACCCTGCTGGGCCGGCCACCGCGGCTGGAGCAGGACGGCAGTGTGTCCGTCGGACGCAGGCGCTGGGACGTCGAGCGCGACGGCTGGCCGGAGGGTGAGATCGAGCTCCGGGTCAGTGGGCAGGGCCACTACCTCGGCAGGTTCATGCTCGATCCCGCGCCGGGAACCGCACCGGCCCTGCAGTCCCGGCTGGTCGCGGTGACCCTGGCCGACCAGGCCGGCGCCGCACTGGACACGGCGAGCCGGACACCGGCCGGCTGAGTCCGGCCGCGACGATGACCGCGGCGGCCGGACGGGGGCACGGGACCGACCGGTTCAGCCGACGTGGATGCGGGGCCGGCGCGCCGGGTCGGGTTCCGCCCGGCGCAGTACCTCCCGGGTGACCGGTGCGACCTCGCCCTCGCCGAATACGAGGAAGCGCAGAAGATGGCTGACCGGGTGGCCCTCGGTCCAGTTGAAGTAGGCGTGCGGCACCTCCCCGGTGCGGTTGCGCAGCTCCATCAGTACCGCCGCAATGGTGTTCGGTACCACCGCGCTCTCCATGCGCAGCCTGCGTACGCCGTGCTTCTCGTCGCCGTGGACGGTCACCGCGGCGGTGAAGTCCGAGGAATCCTGGATGAAGACCTCCAGGAAGAGCACGGGGCGTCCGTCGGGGATGTGGGTCGTCTCGCGCTGGCTGTACTCCTTCGCGCGGTAGGCGACGGTGCTGTGTTCCTGCGGTTCGTTGGCGATGATCCGCAGCGGCCCGGCCGCCGCCGCCTCGTCGATCAGCCGCAGGGCGTTCTCGTCGAACGTCACCGCAGCCGCACGCAGTTCGAAGGCGCGGTGCACCCGGGAGGCGGACGACGTCAGCAGGATGGCGATGATGAACAACGAGGCGATCTTGATGCCGTCGGGCCGTTCGACCACATTGGTGACCAGGGTGTACGCGAAGACGGCGGTGATCGCACCGAAGCCGACGGCGGCCCACCGGTGGCCGCGGCGGTGCACGGCGACCGTCGACGCGAAGGACGCCGACAGCATGAGGACCAGCACGCCCGTGGCGTAGGCGCCGCTCTGGCCGTCCACATCGGCGTTGAACCACACGGTGATGGACACCGCGATCGCCGCGAACACCAGCACCAGCGGCCGCACCGCCCGGGTCCACTCGGGTGCCATCCCGTAGCGCGGCAGATAGCGCGGTACGAGGTTCAGCAGTCCGGCGAGCGCCGAGGCACCGGCGAACCAGAGGATGGCGATCGTCGAGACGTCGTACACGGTGCCGAAGGCCTCGCCGAGGTACTCGTGCGCGAGGTACGCCAGCGCGCGGCCGTTGGCCTGCCCGCCGCTCTTGAACTCGCCCTGCGGGATCAGGATCGTGGTGGCGAGGCTGGACAGCAGCAGGAAGCAGCTCATGATCAGGGCTGCCGTGGTCAGCAGCTTGCGGGTGCCGCGGATCCGGCCCGCGGGATTCCCGTAGGTGTCCGTCGGGTCCCCGGCCACCTGGGGCATCACGGCCACGCCGGTCTCGAATCCGGACATGCCCAGCGCGAGTTTCGGGAAGACGAGCAGCGCGACACCGACCATGGCGAGCGGTGAGGAGTGCTCGAGGGTCATGGCGTCCGTCCAGTCGCCGATCCTGACCGGATGGGTGAGGACCTGCCAGGCGGAGACGGCCAGCACGACGACGTTGAGGAGCAGGTACGTCGCGACGAGCGTCACCGCGATGCCGATCGCCTCCCGGAAGCCCTTGAGGAAGACCGCGGCGAGGGCGGCGACCAGGACCAGGGTGATCCAGACGTTCTCGCCGTGCAGCCAGGCCGGGGCGAAGGGGTTCTCCACGACATGTGCGGAGGCGTCGGCCGCCGACAGCGTGATGGTGATCATGAAGTCGGTGGCGGCGAACCCGAGGAGCACCAGCACGAAGAGCTTCCCCGCCCACCAGGGCAGCAGGCGCTCCAGCATGGCGATCGAACCCTCGCCGTGTGGGCTCTCCCTGGCCACCCTGCGGTAGACGGGCAGCGCGCCCAGCAGCGTCAGCGCGATCAGCACCAGCGTGGCCAGCGGCGAGAGCAGCCCGGCTGCCAGTGCGGCGATGCCCGGCTGATAGCCGAGGGTGGAGAAGTAGTCCACACCGGTGAGGCACATGACCCGCCACCAGGAGTGCCCCTTGTGCTCGGGGCTCGGTGCGCCGTGCGGCCCCGGGTGCCGTGCCGTCTGTTCGCTCAGCCCCTCCAGCAGCCAGGCCCGCCACCCGATCCGTTCCCGCAGCGTGACCTGTCCCGGTCCGGATCCGACCGGATCGGGCTCGTGCATGCCAGTCATGTGTGCTCTTCCTGCCGATCGGCCGTACGACGAGCAGCGAGTATCCAGCACATCGTCACCCGTCCGACGGCCGGGGGCGACCGCCACCGCCGGTCAGGAGTACGCCAGGCGCGTCAGTATCGCGTCAGTGGGCCCCCGATGGCCGTCAGTATCGCGTCAAGGGAGGGCGGACGCCCAGGTCACCGGGCATAGCGTCGCAGTCATGCCCCGGCCCGCCTCCCGCACCGGGGTCCATGACTCTCCAGGCTCATCGAGGAGGAATCCATGGCAGGGCCCGCAGCCCGGCCTGCATACTCGTCGGCCGGCGCCGCGGCCGGCCGCCGATGACACGCGTACTGGTGGCGGTGGACGACCCCCAGCTCGTACGGGCTCTCGTGATCAACATGCAGGCGCGTGCGTACGAGGTCGACACCGCACCCGACGGGAGGACCGCCCTCGGGCTCGCCGCCGAACGGCGGCCGGACGTGATGCTGCTCGATCTGGGTCTGCCCGACATCGACGGATTCGAAGTGATCAGGGGCGTGCGCCGCTGGACGCGCTTACCGATCATCGTGCTCTCCGCCCGGCGCGGGTCCGAGGAGATGATCGTCGCGCTCGACGCGGGCGCCGACGACTACATCGCCAAGCCGTTCAGCATGGACGAACTGCTGGCCCGGCTCCGGGCGGCCGTCCGCCGGACCGAAGCCGTACCCCACTTCGGCGAGCCGGACACGGTCACCACTGCCGACTTCACCGTGGACCTGGTCGCCAGGAAGGCCGTCCGAGCAGGACGCGAGATCCGGCTGACTCCGACAGAATGGCATCTGCTGGAGTTCCTGATCAGCAACCCGCGGCGGCTCATCACACAGCGGCAGCTGCTCCAGGAGGTCTGGGGCCTGTCGTACAGCAACAAGACCAATTATCTGCGGGTCTACATGGCCCAGCTGAGGCGGAAACTCGAATCGGACCCCTCCCATCCGCGATACCTGATCACGGAACCGGGCATGGGGTACGGCTTCGAGCCCTGACGATCGGGCGGGACACATGGGACGCGGGAAGCTCCGGATCTACCTCGGCTCCGCTCCGGGCGTGGGCAAGACCTACGCGATGCTCTCGGAGGGCCATCGACGGGTCGAGCGCGGTACGGACTGCGTCGTCGCGTTCGTCGAGCACCACAGCCGGCCGCGTACCGAAGTGATGCTGCACGGCCTGGAGCAGATGCCGCGCAAGGAGGTGGAGTACCGCGGCGCCGTCTTCACCGAGATGGACGTCGACGCGCTGATCGCGCGCCGGCCCGCCGTGGCCCTCGTCGACGAGCTGGCCCACACCAACATCCCGGGGTCGCGCAACGCCAAGCGCTGGCAGGACATCGAGGAGCTCCTCCAGGCCGGTATCGATGTCGTCTCCAACGTCAACATCCAGCATCTGGAGTCGCTGGGCGACGTCGTCGAGTCGATAACGGGTGTGCGCCAGCGCGAGACGGTGCCGGACGAATTCGTCCGGCACGCCGACCAGATCGAGCTGGTGGACATGTCGCCCCAGGCGCTGCGGCGCCGGATGGCCCACGGCAACATCTACAAGGCCGACAAGGTCGACGCGGCACTCTCCAACTACTTCCGCCCCGGAAACCTCACCGCCCTGCGCGAGCTGGCGCTGCTGTGGACCGCCGACCGGGTCGACGAGTACCTCCAGGAGTACCGGTCCGAACACCGGGTCTCCAAGATCTGGGGCTCGCGTGAACGCATCGTCGTCGGCCTCACCGGCGGACCCGAAGGCCGCACGCTGATCCGCCGCGCCGCCCGGCTCGCGGAGAAGGGCGCGGGCGGCGAACTGATGGCCGTGTACATCGCCCGCAGCGACGGTCTCAACTCCGCGTCCCCGAAGGAACTCGCCGTCCAGCGCACCCTCGTCGAGGACCTGGGCGGTACCTTCCACCACGTCATAGGGGAGAACGTCCCGTCGGCGCTGCTGGAGTTCGCCCGTGGCGTCAACGCCACACAGATCGTCCTGGGGGTGTCCCGCCGCAAGTCCTGGCAGTACGTGTTCGGACCCGGTGTCAGCGGTACGGTCGCGCGCGCCTCGGGCCCCGACCTCGACGTACACCTCGTCACCCACGATGCGATGGGCAAGGGCCGCGGACTGCCGATGACCCGGAGGAGCCGGCTCGGCCGCTCCCGGATCATCTGGGGCTGGCTGACCGGGGTGGCCGGACCCGCCCTGCTCACCGTCCTCCTCAGCAGCTTCGCTCCCGAAGTGGGGCTGGCCAACGACATGCTGCTGTACCTGTCGCTGACGGTCAGCGCCGCACTGCTCGGCGGGCTCCGGCCGGCGCTCTCCTCCGCGGTCTTCGGCTCCTTCCTGCTGAACTGGTACTTCACCCCGCCCATCCACACACTGACCGTTGCCGATCCGCAGAACATCGTGGCCATCGCGATCTTCGTGGGCGTGGCCGTCTCCGTCGCCTCCGTCGTGGACCTCGCGGCCCGCCGCACCCAGCAGGCGGCCCGGCTGCGCGCCGAGTCCGAGATCCTCTCCTTCCTCGCCGGCAGCATCCTGCGCGGCGAAACGACGCTGGACGCGCTGCTGGAGCGGGTCCGGGAGACGTTCTCGATGGAGTCCGTGGCCCTGCTGGAGCGGGAGAACGAGGTCGCGCCGTGGACCTGCGCGGGCAGTGTCGGTCCGAGGCCGGTCGGCCGTCCCGAACAGGCACATGTGGACATGCCCGTGGGCGACGACATGGCGCTCGCGCTCTACGGCCGGGTGCTGCCCGCGGAGGACCGGAGGGTGCTGGCCGCGTTCGCCGCGCAGGCGGCCGTCGTCCTGGACCGTCAGCGCCTCCAGAGCGAGGCCCAACAGGCACGCGGACTGGCCGAGGGCAACCGCATCCGTACCGCCCTGCTCGCCGCCGTCAGCCACGATCTGCGTACCCCGCTGGCGGGCATCAAGGCGTCCGTCACCTCGCTGCGTTCCGACGACATCGAATGGTCGGAGCAGGACCGGGCCGAATTCCTCGAAGGCATCGAGGCGGGCGCCGACCGGCTGGACCATCTCGTCGGCAACCTCCTCGACATGTCACGCCTGCAGACCGGCACCGTCACTCCGCTGATCCGTGAGATCGACCTCGACGAGGTGGTGCCGATGGCACTGGTCGGCGTACCGGAGGGCAGCGCGGCGCTGGACATCCCGGAGGATCTGCCGATGGTCGCCGTCGACAAGGGGCTCCTGGAACGGGCGGTCGCCAACGTCGTGGAGAACGCCGTCAAGTACAGCCCGGAGGGCAGGCCGGTGCTGGTGTCGGCCAGCGCCATCGCCGACCGCGTGGAACTGCGGGTCGTGGACCTCGGCCCCGGCATACCGGACGAGGCGAAGGACCGTGTCTTCGAACCCTTCCAGCGTTACGGTGACGCTCCGCGCGGCGCGGGCGTGGGCCTGGGCCTCGCGGTGGCCCGGGGCTTCACCGAGGCGATGGGCGGCACGCTGACCGCCGAGGACACGCCCGGGGGCGGTCTCACCATGGTCCTGACACTGCGCACGGAATCGGACCGGGCGGGGCAGCGGCCGGAACTTCCGGCCACCGCGACCTCGTAGGCGCGGTGTCCACCCGCCGCCCCGCCGCGTCCCGCCCCCGCAGCCGGCGGTGCTGCGCAGAATGCGCTCCAGTCCGTCGCCCGCGGTCCGCTCACGGTTGTGGGGCCCGGCAGTCGCTGCCGGGCCCCACGTCATCCGTTCACCTCACCAGGTCCTGGCCGGACCCTCCTCAGGGGAAGGACACCACCGTCGAGGGAACGGTCGAGGTGCCGGACGTGGGCGAACCCGTGCTGTTGATCACGTGTTCGTACTGTCCCTGGCCGCCCAGGGACACCACCAGCAGATCGTGGAACCTCACCCCGGACTTCACCGGGGCCTCGAAGCCGTGGTCCTGACGGATCGTCGGGTCCACGTTGAAGTAGCAGTAGCTGCCCAGGCCCCAGCCCTCGTGGTTGGCGACCGAGTCCGCGACCTTGTAGGCGGCATAGCCCTTGATGGTGCCGTTCTGCACGGCGGCCTGGTTCGGTGCGTCGTACGCCTTCTCGTTCTGGAAGAAGATCGTTCTGCCGTTCTCGCCGTACCACTGCACGTCGTACTTGTTGAAGTGCTCGACGAACAGGCCGGTGACGAGGACGTCGTCGCCGTTGACCCGCAGCCCGTAGTCGGCCCGGTTGGTCTCCCAGCCGACCCCCTCGCCGTGGTCCGCGCGCCAGATCCAGGTGTGGTCGACGATCGTGTCGTCACTGTTGATGACCATGCTGGTGGTGGCCTTGCCGGCGCCCGCGCCGCCGATCCGGACGAACACGTCCTGGACGGTGGTCGGATTGGCGGAGTGGTCGGCCGAGGCGCCGTCGGGGCCCACCTGGAGCAGCACCGAGGAGTTCTGCGGTCCGGCGTCGATCAGAAGACCGGCGAGTCTCACGCCGTCCACGTCGCCGACCCTGATCGCGGTCACGCCGTTGTCCGGGATGATCGTCGCGAGTCCCAGTCCGAGGACGACCGTGTTCGCCCGGTCGATGTCTATGGTCTGGTCCACGTGATAGACGCCGGGCGTGAACAGCAGGTGCAGGCCCTGCTGCACCGCCGCGTTGATGGTCTGCGCGGTGGCGCCGGGCTTGACCACGTAGAACTGGCTGAGCGGGATGGACTGGCCCTGTGGCGTACCGCTCCACGAGACACCGCGCGCATTGGTTCGCTTGGCCGGGACGAAGACCTTGTACTCGGCGCCGTCCAGGTAGAGGAACGGCTTCTCACGGGAGACCGGGGTGGTGTCGAGCGTGGTGTACGGAGGGTCGGGGAAGCTCTGCGCGGGTGCGCCCTCGACTCCGGAGAACGTCATGTTCCAGACGCCGTTGGTCCAGCCGCCGACCGAGCTGTCGCGGGTGTACCACTGCTGCTGGGAGTACGGTCCCACCTGGCCGTCGATCCTGCTGTCGGCGATGTAGCCGCCGCTGGCCCAGCCGTAGCCGTCGGGCGCAAGGTTGAGCCCGCCCTTGACGTGCATCCGTCGGAACGGTGCCGCCTGCGACACGGCCCAACGGTCCGTGCCGTTCACCGGGTTGAGCGCCAGATTCTCCGCTGAGCGCCAGAAGTTCTGCGTGGCGTTCCCGTTGAACCAGCCGGCGTCGACGGTCACGTCCCCGTTGAAGGTCGTGTCGTCCGGCTTGAGACCGAGCCCCGCGATGGAGGTGTAGAAGCCGAGCTGCGCATTGATGTTGTCGTACGTGCCCGGCTTGAACAGCAGCGCATAGCGCCCGTTCCCGAACTGCGCGGACTCCTGCTGCTTGAAGATCTCGTCGACCTTGGCCTGGATGCCGGGCGTCGACGGGTCGAAGACCAGCACATTGGGTCCGAGGTCGCCGCCGCCGGGGATCTGCGGGCCGCCGGTGTCGCCGGTGGTGCCGAACACCTGGAACTCCCAGAGCGAGTAGCCGTACGGGGTGGCCCGGGTGGTGCCGGTCAGCCGGACGTAGCGGGCGGTGCCGGAGACGTTCAGGGTCTCCGTGCCGCCGGGGCCGGTGGTGGTGGAGTAGGCGGTGGTCCACGTGGTGTCGTCGGTGGAGAACTCGATCCGGTAGCCGCTGGCGTAGGCCGCCTCCCACGTCAGCACGATCCGGGAGACCGAGGCGGAGGCGCCCAGATCGACCTTGATCCACTGCGGGTCGGAGAAGGCGCTCGACCACCGGGTGCTGTCGTTGCCGTCGACGGCGGAGGCTGCGGGGGTGCCGGCGTTCTCCTCGCTGGAGACGGTCACCGTTCTGCCCTGCGACAGCAGCGCGGGTGCCGCACCGGCAGGGGCGGCCGGGACGAACGCCAGCAGTGAGATGACGAGACCGGCGACGACGGCCAGCACGCCGGTACGTCGTCGGTCCGCCGAACGTACAGGTCTGCGGAGTACGGGGGGTGCATACATGGGGGTATGTCTCCTGGGTCGTGATGCGGGTGCACGACGCGCAGCATGAGAGCGCTCTCAGGCTGCGGGAGATACTTCTCTCTTGATTGGGACACGTCAATAGATGAGACAATAGTCGTTGTGTCAGGGCCTGTTGAGAACAAGAGTTGAACGAAGGGCGCTACCGATGACCCCGGGTCCGCGCCTGTCGGCGAGCGCAGGACTGCCGGCGGGCCGTTGGCTTCAGGGGATGTCGCCGGGCGGCGGCGGTGACAGCCGGACCCTGCGCAGTGGCTCGCGCGGCGGGCGGGCCCGCCACTCGCGCGGGTAGCCGATCGACACCTCTTCGAACCGCACCCCGTCGTAGTGGGTCACCCGGGGGATGTGCAGATGCCCGTAGACCACGGCAGCGGCACGGAAGCGGAGATGCCAGTCGCGGGTGAGTTCCGTACCGCACCACTGTGCGAACTCCGGGTGCCGCAGCACATCGGTCGGTTCGCGCACCAGCGGATAGTGGTTCACCAGGACCGTGCGGTGGTTGTCGGGGATGCCGGCCAGCCGGAGCTCGGTCTCCCGTACCCGCGCACGGCACCAGTCGTCGCGCGTCGGGTACGGGTCGGGGTGGAGGACGTACTCGTCGGTGCAGACGATCCCGGCCCGGTGGGCGATCTCCAGGGACTCGTCCTTGGTGGTCGCACCAGGGGCGCGGAACGTGTAGTCGTACAGCAGGAAGAGCGGCGCGACGGTCACCGGCCCGTTCGCGTCCTCCCACACCGGATAAGGGTCCTCGGGGGTGACGACGCCCAGACCGCGGCAGAGTTCGACCAGATGGAGGTAGCGTGCCTCGCCGCGCAGTTGCACGGGGTCGCTCGGGTGGGTCCACAGCTCGTGGTTCCCCGGGACCCAGACAACCTTGGCGAAACGTCCGCTGAGCAGCTTCAGTACCTGCTCGACGTCGGCGGCCTTCTCGGCCACGTCGCCCGCGACGATGAGCCAGTCGGCGTCGGTGCCGGGGCGCAGGGACGACACGATGTCACGGTTGTCGGCGTAGGCGACGTGCAGGTCGCTGACTGCCAGCAGCTGTCCGTCCGTGTGTCCGTTCAGGGCAGGAACTCCTCGTTCGCCGGTCGCAGCCGACAGCCACTGTAACGGCATCCCTTCCGGCGCGGCCAAGCTCCTTTCGGCGGAATGGAGTTCGACGGACGGCCAAAGGGCGGACGGGCATATGCCGTGCCCTCCCCGGCCGCCCCACCGCACCGGCGTAGCATGATCCCCATGGAACAGCGCACACTCGGCAGGACCGGTCGGAACGTATCCGTCGTCGGACAGGGCACCTGGCAGCTCGGTGGTGACTGGGGCGACGTCCAGGAGGCGGACGCCTTCGGCGTCCTGGACGCGGCCGTCGAGTCGGGCGTCACCTTCTTCGACACGGCGGACGTGTACGGGGACGGCCGCAGCGAACAGCTCATCGGCCGCTATCTGAAGGGCCGCCCGGACGCCGGCGTGTTCGTCGCGACCAAGATGGGCCGGCGCGCCGACCAGGTTCCGGAGAACTACGTCCTCGACAACTTCCGTGCCTGGAACGACCGCTCGCGGGCCAATCTCGGCGTCGACACGCTCGACCTCGTGCAGCTGCACTGCCCGCCCACCGCCGTCTACTCCTCGGACGAGGTCTACGACGCGCTCGACACCCTCGTGGCCGAACAGCGGATCGCCGCCTACGCGGTCAGCGTCGAGACGTGCGCCGAGGCGCTCACCGCCATCGCCCGCCCCGGCGTCGCGAGCGTCCAGATCATCCTCAACCCGTTCCGTCTCAAGCCCCTCGACGACGTCCTCCCGGCTGCCCGGGCGGCCGGTGTGGGCATCATCGCGCGGGTCCCGCTCGCCTCCGGGCTGCTGTCCGGGAAGTACACCAAGGACACCGTCTTCGCGCCCGAGGACCACCGCACGTACAACCGCCACGGCGAGGCGTTCGACCAGGGCGAGACCTTCTCCGGCATCGATTACGAGACCGGGGTGACCGCGGCCGCGGAGTTCGCCGGTGTCGCTCCCGAAGGGGCGACACCGGCCGGGACCGCACTGCGCTGGATCATCCAGCAGCCCGGCGTCACCAGCGTCATCCCCGGTGCGCGCTCCGTGGACCAGGCCCGCGCCAATGCGGCGGCCGCGTCGCTTCCGCCGCTCCCGGAGAGCACCCTGGACGCGGTCCGGGACCTCTACGACCGCCGGATCCGTGCAGAGATCCACCACCGCTGGTAAGGGGATCGGGCCGGCTGCCTCGGGGGCCGGCCCGGTCAGCCGGTGAGATCGACCCGTACGGTCAGCAGATTCGTGCCGACCGCCCGGACGGCGGCGCTGTTCAGGCGCGGCAACGTCCTGAGCCGCGCACGGGGGTCGTCCTGCGGGACGAGGTGCGCGGTCCCGGCGTGCCAGCGTCCCCTGATCCGGACCCTGACCTGCGGGTCGGCCTGGATGTTGCGTACGTACTGCGACTTCTCGCCGTACTCCGAGACCAGCCAGAACTCGTTGCCGACGCGGCGTCCGCCGACCGGCGTCCGGCGCGGCAGCCCGGACGAGCGTCCGGTGGTCTCCAGAAGTGTCTGATGCGGCAGCCGGCGGAGCAGCGGATTGCCGATCCGCCGCTGGAACGACGTGACAGCCCGGAACTTCATCTCGTGATACCGCGACATGCGTGACTCTCTCCGTCGGCGCCGGTGACCTCTCCGGAGGCCACGGTAGTGGGAGGCCGCCGCACGGAGCGCCCTCGCGTCCGGTCGAGTCGGTGCCGTCGACCGGGTGGGCCGAATGCGCCGCGGGTCCGCCGGTGCCGTCGAAGGCGGGCCCTCCTGGGGTGCCGTTGTGGGCACAGGGGTTGCGGCTCGTCGGGCTCGCGGAGCATCCCTGGCCGGGGTCAGGCTCCGGTCGCCGTCGTGCGAAGGAAGCGGTCGGCGCCCTTGGGCCCGGCCAGACGACCGAGTTCCAGCCAGGAGCCGTCCGCGAAGCGGATGCGGAACGCGGCGAAGCCTCGCGGCTGCCCCGCCTCCGCCTCGATGCGCGCCTCGCCGGCCCTGAATTCCGCCACGATCTCGAAGTCGTCGGCCTTGGTGGCCGCGAGACGGCGGCGCGGCGAGGCCGCGACACAGATACGGTCCCGGTCCAGCAGGACGAGCCGTCGTGGACTGGGCGACTGCGAGAACCAGCGCAGCATCAGCTGACCTGCCGTCAGATTCCAGTCCCCGTCGAAGATGCCGTTCCCGGGCCCCCGGTCCCTGGCCGGCGTCCCTTGCCGCCGGTTGGGGTCACTGCGCCGCGACCGGCCCTCGATCAGCCGGTCGATCTGCTGCCCGAGCATGTCGATCAGACAGATCGGGATGATGACGGCACAGAACACCACCGCGCCCACGTAAACCAGCAAGTGGTGGCGTCCCTTCAACCGCCCCTTGCCCGCCGCCCGGTGCACATCTCCGGGCGGCTTCGGTATGGACCGGGGGACGCTGCACCACACCAGGGCCGAGGGTTCCGTGCCCAGCACCTTCGTGGCTCTCCGGTGCACCTTGCGATTCGCCATGCCGCGATCCTAGGGGCGCGACCCAGGTACGCCTGCCGAAGCGGCCGCCCAGGAAGAATCGTCGTCGGACAGCAGCCGCGGGGGCCCATGAGCGTCTCAGCTGACCCGCGTGGGCGGTTGACGGCCCGTCCGCCGGTTGCGGGCAGCCCCGGCTGTGGCTGGACGTTCTGATGTCAGAGCTGCCTGGCACGATCGCCTGCATGGAACTCGCACGCGCGCTCGACGACCTGGATGCCCGCCCCTGGTCCGTCATCTCCCACGCCTACGGCAGCGCGGAGGATCTGCCCGACGTGTTGCGCGCTCTGGCCGGGACCGACCCGAGCGCGGCGGATGAGGCCGTGACCGAGCTCTACGGGAGCGTGTTGCACCAGGGGACCGTCTACGCCGCCAGCGCGGAGGTCGTGCCGTTCCTGGCCCGCATCGCGGCTTCCGGCCATCGGACGGCCGACGTACTGGAGTTGCTGGGCGGCATGGCCCAGAGCGAGGACGAGCACGGCGTGACGCCGGGAACGGTGCGGGCGGCCGTGGCCGAGCAGCTCCCCCTGCTGCTGCCCATGCTCGACGCTGTGGAACCGGGCGTCCGCCGGCGGGCCGCCTGGGCCGTGGCCCACACCCGCGCCGTCGATTCCGTCCTTCCCCCACTCCGAGCATGCTGGGACCGGGAGTCCGCCGCTCCGGTGCGCGCGGAGCTCCTGACCGGGATCTCCCGTCTCGATCCGGCGCTCGGCGCCGCCCTGGCCGCCACCGTTCTGGACATGTCCCACCCGGCCGAGCTGCGCATGGCCGCCGTCTTCACCGCCCTGGACGCGGACTCGCCCTGGACCGACGCACACCACACCACGATGCTGTCCCTTCTGCCCGCCGATCCGCTGATGGCGGACCACCTCGACCTCGAACGCAACGAACCCCTGGCCGCGGTCGTGGAGATGCTGCTGAGCCGGAACGGTGATGCGGGCCGGGAGGCAGCGTGTGTGCTGTTGGACGCCGGGCTCCGCGATGAGCGGGCAGAGGTCCGCGCCGAGGCCGTGTGGGCGGCTGACCGGGCCTGCATGCTCTCCCGGAGCGCCCCGAAGCTGCTGCTGCCAGGGCTCGTCTCGACGGCCGTCGACGACCGGGCGGTGGTCGCCGTGGCGTCCCTCCTGGGCCGTCTGGGGAGCGCCGCCGCGCAGGCCGCGCCGGTGCTTGCACCACTCGCCGGCCGCAACCCGGACCAGGACGACGACCTTGCGGACCGCGCTCTGGCCGCGCTCGTGCCGGTGGCCCCGGTACAGGCCGCGCCGCTCCTGGCCCGCGGGCTCGGACGACGACCTCGTACGCTCGACGCCGCTGCCGGATTCCGGGTGCCGGGCGACTCCGCTTTCCCCTACGACGGCGAACTCCTCGACGCCGCCCGTAGCCGCCTGTCCCGGCCGGGTGACCTGTGCGGCAACGAGCCACGGCACCTGACGAGCCTGCTCGCCGGGTGGGGTGCCCGGGCGGCTGAGGCACTGCCGGAGCTGTACGCGGCGCTTGCGCACTTTCCGGGCCAGGCAGCCCGAGCCATCACGTCGATCGCGGCCGCGTCGGTATCCGGCGAGCGCGCACGGGCGGCCCGGGAGTTGCGGGCCGCCGCCACGAACGGCTCACTCCCGGCGGCGAAGGCCCTGTACGACCTGACCGGGGAGGACCGCCTGTTGCTGAACTGTCTCACCCGCCGGCTTGCGGACGGCTCCCGCGAACTCAGGGAGGCGGCCGGGACGGCAGGCGCACTCGGCCCCCGGGCTGCGTCGCTGGCTCCGGCGCTGCGCGCGGCCCTCAGCGAGGTGAACGGCAGCGCCGTCATCCCCGTCCTGGACGCGGACACGGCAGTTGCCGAGGCGCTGTGGCGCATCACGGAGGACGCCACCGTGGTGGTCACGACCCTGGACTCCGTCTTCACCCGGGCAGCACAGAGCCCCTGGTCCCAGTGGTCCGCAGTACGGGCGGCCCGGGTGGCGGCGCTCCTGGGCCCTTCCGGCCGACCGCTGACGCCTCGTCTGAAGTCCCTCCTCGGTGACCCGGTGCAGGCGCCGGCGGCGGCACTCGCCCTCGCCGCAGTGGCGGACCCCGGCTCGCTCGACCGCACCGCACTCGCCACAGTCGTACTGGACTCCGCCGAGCGGGAGGCGGATCCGATGGGAGCGTGCGACGCGTTGGCGGCCCTGGGCGCCGGAGCCCTGACGCCCGACCACCTGCGCCGGCTGAGCGCTCTGGCCGAGGGCGACCCACGGGTGATCCGCTCGGGCGTGGAGAACCGGATCATCCGGCAGGACGAGGCCTTCCAGGACCGGGCACGCGAACTGCTGGCAGCCCTCACGGACCACGCCGGGCCCTGAAAGGGGGGAGCTGACGGGCCGAATCCTGAGGATCGGGGTAAGACGGGCTCAAAGTTCCACTGGATCACGGAGTGCACCGGTCTGCCCATCTTGGTCGGCGTCTCCGGCGCTCACACCCACGACAGCCAGGCGCTGGAGCCGCTCGTGTGCGGGATTCCGCCGATCCGCTCCCGTCGTGGGCCGAGGCGACGCCGTCCCGCCCTCCCTGCCGACACGACCACCTGCGACGATGGCTCCGCGCCCGCCGCATCACGCCGGGCATCGTCCGCAAGGGCGTCGAATCCTCCCACCGACTGGGCCGCTACCGCTGGACCATCGAACGCAAGGCCGAGCACTTCCTTGCCTTCGCCGGCATCGCCGCGACACTCGTCTGCTTCCGGCGCCTCTCGCGCCAGAGGTGACGCAGCGGGCTTCCCCTACGGGACGTTCCAGGCGGAGATGAAGGGCTGCCCTTCCTCGGTGGCCAGAAGGCTGAGAGTGCCTGGGTGCGGGTGGCCGAGCAGGCGGCTCGCGGACGCGTCGAGGCCGAGCCAGCGCACGGTGAGCACGCGCGCCAGATGGCCGTGCGCGACGACCGCGACGTTGCCGTCGCTCAGCAGCGGACGGATGCGGTCCAACACCGCGTCCGTGCGCGCGGCCACCTGCGCGAGCTGCTCGCCGGGGTGGTCGGCGTCGCCGGGAATGACGCCGTCCCGCCAGAGGTCCCAGTCCGGCCTCGACTCGCGGATCTGCTCGGCGGTCAGGCCTTCGTAGCCGCCGTAGTCCCACTCCAGCAGGTCGGCATCGGGCTCGGCACCGGTCAGGCCGGCCAGCTCGGCCGTCCGCATTGCGCGGCTCAGCGGGCTGCTGAACACGGCGACCGGACGGCGGTGGGCCAGCCTCGGAGCAAGAGCCCTGGCCGCAGCCTCGCCCGTGTCGGTCAGCGGAACGTCGGTCCGGCCGGCGTGCCGGCCCGACAGGCTCCACTCGGTCTGGCCGTGCCTGATCACTATCAGCTCACCCATAGCCGCGCACGCTATCTGATCTTGCCGCACGCCGAGACGGTTTCGTGGCCATCGCCACCGTCGCCTGCCCCTCATCATCTGCGGCAACATGCCGACCTATTGAGATGGCTCCCAAGGGCAGGGGGAAGGCGGGAGGTACTACTCCAAGCCGGAGACCTGGAACACCGTTCGGGCCGTCCTGAGGTCGATACGGTCTCCGAGCTGCCGCAGCGCGGTTGCCCCGCTGAGCAGCGTTCCGCGCTCGACGCACGCGCGGGCATCCTCCCCCAGCCGGTGCCACAGCGCCGGGTTGTCGACGAACACCTGGGGATCGACCTCGACCCGGCGGCCCTCGGTGTCGCGGAGCACCAGGCGTTGCGCGACACCGTCGGACCAGCGCACGGTCACGAGCCGGTCGGTACGGACGGCACGGGCCCGCAACAGCCCGCGGGAGGAGAGCCAGCCGGCGCCCGCGCAGACCCGCGGTTCCACGAGGACCAGGCACAGCGTCAGCGCGATGGCCGTCCACAGCGGCGCGCGCAGCCAGGTGAGACGGCCGGCGACCGCGTCGACCGCGAGCAGCAACCCCAGGAGGGCGGCGGCGCAGCCGATCGCGAATCGCACCTTGCCGGCCCAGGTCTCGTCGTACGCCGTCATACCCGCGGGGCGCAGGGCGCGGCCGCGGCGGTCGGGGTGCGGGCCGGGCACTGTGCGGGCGATCCGTCGTTGCATGGCGTCGAGGCTAGGGAGGGCGCCCCGGCCGGTCAGCGCCTTTTGACGAACCGCTGACGCCACGGCGGCATCTCCTGACGGATACCTGACGGCCCACCGGCGGCCGGCTGGAGACCCGTGTAAAGAACGCGTGAAGACGGGGAGGGCCGGCGCCAAGATCTCGCCAGGACGGGGCGCTTACGACCAGGGGCAGGCGCAGTCTGATCGGACCTGAACCGAAGGAGTTCGCTCCATGTCCGCCCTGACCACCGAGCCCGCACCCAGTGGTGCACAGCCCGGCGCCGAGGACCCCCCCGATACCGGCGCTCAGCACAAGCTCACCGCCGTCACCGGACTGGCGGCGCTCTCGCTCGACGCGATGGCCTCGGTGGCATACGGCCCCGAGGCCATCGTGCTGGTCCTTGCCGCCGCCGGGGCGCACGGGCTCGGCTTCACCCTGCCGGTCACCGTCGCGATCGCCGTTCTGCTGGCGGTGCTGGTGGCCTCGTACCGCCAGGTGATCGCCGCGTTCCCGGACGGCGGTGGCAGCTATGCCGTCGCCAAGGCATACCTGGGCCCGCGCACGAGCCTGGTCGCGGCCGCCTCCCTGGTCCTGGACTACGTACTCAACGTCGCCGTCGCGGTGACCGCCGGCGTCGCCGCGCTCACCTCGGCCTTTCCCGCGCTGTACGGCGACCGGGTCTGGCTGTGCCTCGTGGTCCTCGTGCTGATCACCGGGGTGAACCTGCGCGGGATCGTCGACTCGGCGCGCGCATTCGTCGTGCCGACCGTCGTCTTCGTCGGCTCGATCCTGGTGCTGATCGCCGTCGGGCTGTTCCGGGACGCCCCGGTCTCCACGGAGGCCGCCGCCGGGCACGCTTCCGTGCTTGCCGACAACGCCACCACCGTCGGCGCACTGCTCCTGCTGAAGGCATTCGCCTCCGGCTGCTCGGCGCTGACCGGCGTCGAAGCCATCGCGAACGCCGTCCCGTCCTTCCGGGCCCCGGCCGCCCGCCGCGCGCAGCATGCGGAGATCGCCCTCGGCGCGCTGCTCGGCGTGATGCTGATCGGGCTGTCCGTCCTGATCTCCCGCTTCGGACTGCAGCCGGTCGAGGGCGTCACCGTCCTCGCGCAGCTCGCCGACGCGTCGGTCGGCCACAACTGGGCCTTCTACGTCATCCAGTTCGCGACGATGACCCTCCTGGCGCTCTCGGCCAACACCTCGTTCGGTGGCCTTCCGGTGCTGCTGAAGCTGCTGGCCCGTGACAACTACCTCCCGCATGTCTTCGGGCTGAAGGCCGACCGCCAGGTCCACCGGCACGGCGTACTGACCCTTGCTGCTGTCTCCGCGGCGCTCCTCGTCTTCTCCGGCGGCGACACCAACACCCTGGTCCCGCTGTTCGCGATCGGCGTCTTCGTCGGCTTCACCATCGCGCAGACGGGCATGGTCCTGCACTGGCGGCGGTCACGTGGACCGCGCCGGGTGGGCAAGGCGCTCCTCAACGGTTTCGGCGCCCTGCTCGCAGGTGTCTCCGCCGTCGTCGTGACCGCGACCAAGTTCCACGACGGTGCGTGGCTGATCGTGGTCGCGCTGCCGGTGCTGGTCGCCGCGTTCGAGTTCGTCCACCGCGCCTACGGAAGGATCGGCGAGCGCCTCGGCGTCGGACGCATCCCCGAACCCCCGCACCGGGACCGTTCGTTGGTCGTCGTACCGGTCTCCTCGCTGACCCGTCTCACCAGCGAGGCGCTGACCGCGGCGGTGTCTCTGGGGGACGAGGTCAGGGCGGTCACGGTCTGCCACCCCGACCCGGAGGACCATGCCCTGAGCGAGGCGCTGGTACGGGACTGGGCACTCTGGGACCCGGGCGTGTCACTCGTACGGCTCGCCTCCGACCGCCGCTCGCTGGGCCGCCCGATCGCCGCGTACGTACGCGAGCTGGCCGCGGCCGAGCCCGGCACCCGGATCACGGTACTGATCCCCGAGGTCGAGCCCGCCCATCTGTGGCAGCGCGTACTCCAGAACCAGCGGGGCGCGGTGGTGGCGCATGCCGTACGCCGCGACACCCGCGCGGTGATCTGCCGGCTCCGCTTCCGGCTGGACCCCGGTCAGGAGCGGGTGCGGGCTCAGGAGCGTCACCGGGGCTGACGCGGGCGGCCGGAGGGTGCCGGCGGGTGAGACCGGGCGCGCCCCGGCTCTCGCTGGAACCAGAGGGACCGCGCGAACCGCCTGCCGGTGGTGGACCGGCAGGCGGTTCGGGACCCTGGCGCGGAGCTGGGGGCAGACGTCAGTTGTAGAGCCGGATGTCGGCGAGGCTCCACCAGCTGCCGGCCGTCCCCGTGGACGTCACCCGCAGATGGCGGGCGCGGGTGGCCGGGATGTCGACATCGGTGTTCTGCCCGGCCGCAGTACCGGCGCCGACATCACGCCAGTGGGTGCCGTCGTCGCTGACGGAGAGCCGCCAGGCCCTGGCGTAGTCGCCCAGGTTGTCCCCGCTGTCGAGGGCGACCCGGCTGAAGGCGGTACGCCGGCCCAGATCGATCTGCAGGTACTGCCCCGGCTCCTGCGACTCTCCGCTGGTCCAGCGCGTCGAGGCGTCGGCATCGATCGCCAGGCCGGCAGAACCCTGCCCGACGGGCTGGGAGTTCGCCGTCGCGCCGTCGAGGGAGAGCTCATGCAGCCGCGGGCTCAGGGCATGGGACCCCGGCCAGGTGAAGGTAGCCAGTGCGCCGCCCGGGAGCGTGTACTTGAAGGACCGGTCGCCCACCGCGACGGCGAACGTGCGGGGATCGTCGTTCTCGTTGTGGACGATCAGCGCGGTCGACCCGTCGGGGTTGCGGAAGGCGACATCGGTGATCTGGCCGTTCCAGCCGGTCGTGCCGAAATTCGTGCTGGCGACCCGGACCGCACCCGGCTTCACGAACTTCGAGAGATGGCCGATGGTGTAGTACTCGGCATTGGTCGTCACCGTGCCGTCCGTCTGCGTGGTGAGCAGGCCGGTGCAGGTGTCGCAGCCGCCGTTGTGCGGTCCGCCGGTGGCGTCGAGGGCTATGTTCCAGTCCGCGACGGACTTGGCCCAGTTGCGGGTGGTGCCCACCGTGATCGTCCGCGCGTGCCAGGTGAGAGTGGACCGGAAGAACTGCTCCGGTGTGTCGGCCTCCCCGTGGGAGCCCGAACACTCGGTGAACCAGACGCCCTTGTCGGGGTGTGCGTCATGCAGGGCGCTCTGTGCGCTCGGGTCGCCCGAGTAGCAGTGATAGGCCGTACCGGCGACCCACCGTGCCGCCTTGCTGTCCAGGATCTCGTAGGGGTAGTCGGTCTCGGGGCTCTCGCCCGGCGGGGTGGAGGCGGCGTCGCCGGGGTGGGTGCTCCAGTTGTGGTCGTAGGCGAGGATCTTGGTACGAGGGCTGGATCTGTGCAGCAGCGGCCCGAGTGCCTCGATGACCGCGGCCTCCTGGCGGACGGGCAGATCGGTGCCGGGGTAGGCGCTGGGCTTACGGTTCTGCGGCTCGTTCTGCACCGTGAGGTAGTCCACCGGAACGCCGGCGGCCGCGTACGCCTGCACGAACTTCACCAAGTAGCGGGCATAGGCCCGGTAGACGGCGGGGTCGTCCTTGAGCCGACCGCCGACCAGGGAACCGCCGGTCTTCATCCAGGCCGGGGGGCTCCACGGTGTCGCCATGACGGTGAGGGACGGGTTGAGGTGCTTCGCCTGGCGCAGCAGAGGCAGGATCTGCTTCTCGTCGTGCGCGATGCTGAAGTGCTTCAGTTCGTAGTCGGTCTGCCCCGCCGGAACGTCGTCGTACGTGTAGTGCTCCGGTGTCGCCGTGAAGTCCGAAGATCCGACGGGCTGACGCAGGAAGCTCACACCGATTCCCCGTTCGGGGTCGAAGAGCTGCTGCATGGCGTCGTTCCGGGCAGCGGGGGCCAATGCGCTGAGCACGCTCGCCGACGAGTCCGTGAGCGCCGCGCCGAAGCCGTCCATGCGCTGGTACGTGTGGGTGGGGTCGACGGTGATGGTGGTCCGAGCCGATGCGCCCGGCTGGAAGGTGACCGGTGCCCGCCGGTGGAGCAGCTCCGAGCGGTCCGTGGTGGTGACCCAGACCGCGGCCTGCGGGGCAGTGGCGTGGGCCGGCTGTTCTGCGGGCGCCTGGGCGGACGCCTGGAGGACGGTTGCGCCGGCCAGGCAGAGGGCGAGAGCAGTGGCCATGGCAGCGCTGCGGACAGGTCTCATTGTTCTCCTCGAAGGCAGGGGGTCCTTTGTAACAAAATGAAACGCATCTCGCGGAAACGGTGCAACGTGACTGGTGTGCGCTACAAATAAACGGAACCGTCTGCCGCAAGTCAAGATGCTGGACAATCAATTGGCAGCTCACGGCCACACAAGGGCAGGGGACAGGGAGTGTCGCAATGAAACGAAATTCTGAAACAAATGGCTAGGCCGAGGTCGACCGGGGTGACGGTCCGGGCCATCGCCGCCGAAGCGGGCGTCTCCATCGCCACGGTCTCCCGCGTGCTGAACGGTCACGCCCACGTGACGCCGCAGACCCGTGACGCCGTACGGGGGGCGGCCGAACGGCTCGGTGCCGACGCGACGTTCCCGAGCGCGGCCGGCCGGCCGGCCGGCGCCGTGCTCGTCCGCTGCCCGTACGTGCTCACGGACTACTTCGGCATCATCGTCTCGTCGATCACGGAGACCCTCGACCTGCACGGCAGGCAGGTCATCCTCAATGCCGGTGAAGGAAGCCGGGATTCGAGTGCGCTCGCCGGTCTCGCCGACCGGTCGGGGGCCGACGGCGCGATCCTGATCCTGCCGCCCGAGCCGAGCGGCGAACTCGTCGCCCTGCGCGCCCGCGACTTCCCGTTCGTGGTGGTGGATCCGCGCACACCTCTGCCGCGTGACATCGCCGGGGTGTCAGCCGCCCACTTCGCCGGAGCGCGAAGTGTGACGGCCCACCTCGTGGGACTCGGTCACCGCCGCATCGGTGTGATCGGCGGCCCGGACGAATGGATGGCGAGCCGGTCCAGGCGCGCCGGCCACGCCTCGGCGCTCGCCGATGCCGGTGTGCTGCCGTCCCCGGAGCTGATCAGCAGCGTTGAGCCCACCGCCGACGCGGGGCACGGCGCGGCGTGCCGACTGCTGGCACTGCCGCAGCGGCCGACGGCCCTGGTCGCCTTCAACGACAAGGCGGCCGTGGGCGCCCTGCGCGCAGCCCATGAGCATGGCTTGCGTGTTCCCGAGGACCTCTCGATCGCGGGCTTCGACGACGACTACTTCAGCAGCAGTGTCGTGCCGTCGCTGACGACCGTCCGGCAGCCACTGGAAGAACTCGGCCGGATGGCGGTGAGTCTGCTGACGCGGCTGATGGCCGGTCATGCCGTGGAGGCCCTGCACGTCGAACTCGCCACGGAGTTGGTCGTACGGGATTCCACCGGCCCGGTGACACACGCCTGACGGCAGGGCGCGGCCGGTCCGCCACCTGTGTCCCCTCGGGTGGCGACGGCCCGGCGGTACGCCTGCGCCGGATCATCGGTCCTGGTCGTGTGCAACATCGCCACAGGCCGTACGACCGAAGTCGCCACGCCTGCAGGAGGGTTGACATCGCTCTGCCGTACCGAGACGCTTTTTAGAAAGTGATTCTATCATTGGCCGGCTCGCGCAGGCACCGAGCCGGAACGGAGTTGCGGACGGGAGAGGCGTATGGGTGGCGTCGTGGAAGGACGGGTCGTGATCGTCACGGGGGCGGCCCGTGGGATCGGACGCGGGCACGCGCTGGAGTTCGCGCGCCAGGGTGCGAAGGTGGTGGTCAATGACCTGGGTGCGGAGGTCGATGGAACGGGTTCCTCGTCCGGGCCCGCGGGCGAGGTCGTGACGCAGATCCGCGAGGCCGGCGGCGAGGCCGTGGCCAACGGCGACGACGTGTCCGACTTCGAGGGCGCTCGCAGGCTTGTGGAGTCGGCGCTCACGCACTTCGGCGACCTGCACGTACTGGTCAACAACGCCGGCATCCTGCGCGACCGGATGCTGGTGAACATGAGCGCCGAGGAATGGGACGCGGTGATCAGAGTGCATCTGCGGGGTACGTTCGCCCCGCTGCGGCATGCCGCAGCGTACTGGCGCAAGCAGGCGAAGGCGGGCGTGCAGGTCGACGCACGGGTGATCAACACCACGTCCTCGTCGGGGATCTACGGAAATCCGGGGCAGGCCAACTACGGCGCGGCCAAGGCGGGCATCGCAGGGCTGACCGTGATCGCCTCGCGGGAGCTGGAGCGCTACGGCGTCGCGGTCAACGCGGTGGCGCCCGCGGCGCTCACCCGGATGACAGAAGGGCTGCGGCCCGGCCGCACGGCGGCGGAGCCGGGCACATTCGACGCGTCGGCGCCGGAGAACATCGCCCCGCTGGTCGTCTGGCTGGCCGGTCCCGCGGCGCGGGGAGTCACCGGCCGGGTGTTCAACGTGCGCGGCGGCATGATCAGTGTCGCCGAGGGCTGGCACGCGGGACCGTCCGCCGACAACGAGTCACGCTGGGAACTTTCACAACTCGACCATGTCATACCGGCATTGGTCGACAAGGCCCGCCCGAACGCGCTGCAGAACGGACGCGCGCCGGGGGAGGACTTCTGACATGCCCCTCGACCACGGTGTGATCGGGATCGAGTCCCCAGCGGTCGTACGGTCCTGGACCTCCAAGGACGCCCTGCTCTATGCGATCGGGGTCGGCGCCGGAATGGACGACCCGCTGCGGGAACTGGCCTTCACCACGGAGAATTCGCACGGTATCGGTCAACAGGTGCTGCCCACGTTCGCGGTGCTGGCCGCGCAGGGGGCCCGGGGCCGCAGCATCGGCGCCTTCGACCCGGCGATGCTCGTGCACGCAGAGCAGTCCTTCGACCTGCACCGGCCGCTGTCGACGGCCGGAACCGTGCGCGTCACCTCGAAGGTCACCGGGATGTACGACAAGGGCACCGGCGCGCTGGTCACCAGTGAGGCGGTGGCCGTGGATCCCGACACGGGCGATCCGGTGATCACCTCGCGCAGCGCCGTGTTCATCCGGGGGGAGGGCGGCTTCGGCGGTGACCGGGGACCGCGTGACAGCTGGCCGGAACCCGGTCGCGCGCCGGACCACCGGATCACCTGCCCGACCCGGCCCGAACAGGCGCTGCTGTACCGGCTGTCCGGTGACCGCAATCCGCTGCACTCCGATCCCGCCTTCGCCGCGAAGGCGGGGTTCGAGCGTCCGATCCTGCACGGCCTGTGCACCTACGGGGTGACCGGGCGCGCCCTGCTGCACACGCTGGCGGAATCGGACCCGTCCCGGTTCGCCTCGATGTCGGGCCGGTTCAGCAGTCCGGTGTATCCGGGCGAGTCACTGACCGTGTCCATCTGGAGGGACGGCGACACCGCCCGGTTCCGTACCACCAAGGCCGACGGAACAGTTGTGATCGATCGTGGGCGCGCCGCCGTCCGCGGGGGCGGCGGCGCGATCGCCTGACGGCCGTCGCGCCGGGGTGACACCGTGGACGACGTCTGCAGGACGACGCGGCTGCGGTGTCACCGGGCGTGCGGCCCGACGGGGGCACTCTCAGGTGCCTGCCCTGGGGTTGGCCACCGCCGTGGTCATGCAGTAGCCGATTGGGCCGGCGGTGTCGTGCAGTGTGCAGTGCCCGACGGCTACCCCGTCCTCGCTGGTGTGAGCAGTGGACTCCAGCCCGATGGCGTCGCTGAGCGGAAGCCTGCTCAGGCACAGGGTGTAGTCGGCGTTGATGAACTGCAGCCCGGCGTCGCCGGCATGAGCCAGTGGACTGGCCGTGTCGGCCGCCAGCGCTGCCCGCACGAACGGCGACAGTGCTTCGCCGGCCACCAGTTCGCAGGACTCCCGCAGCCAGGCACGGCGTCTGCCGCGGCCGTGCCGTTCACCGTTCACCGGGACGTTGTGCTCGTCGAACTTCCACACCGTCCAGGCCCCTTCACGCGGCGCGGGCAGTTCTTCAGGTGAGGGCGCGTCCCAGGGGGGCGTTGCAGGGACATGGCCGGACGGCTGTTCGCTGCGGCGCAGCAGGACGGCGCCGGCCCGCGCGACGACGCCGTTCGGGCCGTGGACGGTGGCGTCGACGACCCGGATGCGACGCCCGTCGCGCACCCGGAGCGTCTCCACCCGCACCGGAGCCATCGGCGCGTTGCGGAACAGGTCGACGGTCAGCCGGGTGAAGTGCAGTCCCTCGGCGGCGTGTTCACGCTCCAGGGCCCGGGCCGCCAGCGCGCCGAGCAGCCTGCCGTGCATCATGCCAGGGGCCCACCAGCTGCGCGCGTGCGCGGCAGGGACGAATGCGTCCCCGGCACGGGTGAAGAAGGCCTCCTGGTGTTCGGCCTGGGCCACGGGCATGTCCTTCCTGAAGAGCCGATGTACCTGCGTGCCGACGTACCGGCACACCGGGACGCGGGATCGCCGGTGTACCGACGGACCCGTCTCCTGTCGTCCCGATGCTCCGTCCGGCGGTCAGGTGTCCTGTCCGGGTGAGCCGAGCCTGCGGATCAGCACGATCGCCGCTTCGGTGATCTTGTTGGCCTGGCGCTTGTTCGGGCACGTCGCGATCTCGCGTCCCGCCTCGCCGATGATCGTGGTCAGCACCGCGACCGTGAGCCGGTCGATCGAGTCGAGACCGGCGCCGAGCAGCACTCCGTTCTGCCGGACCCACTCCCGGCTCCGTGTGCGCCGGACCAGTTCGAAGCCCGGCGGTCCGTCGCCGTCCATGAACAGCCTGGCCAGGTCGCGGCGCTGCCAGGAGCCCTCGAGAAAGGCGCGGGCGCCCACGATGAACAGGTCGAGCGGGTCCTCGCCCTCGCCCGCGGCCCGCGCCGCTGCGACCGCGGCCACCGCGTTCTGCTCGTGGGCGGCCTGGTGCTCCTCCCACAGCGCGAGGAAGAGCTCGGTCTTGCCACCGAAGTGGTGATAGAGGCTGCCCACGCTGGACCCGGCGCGTTCCACCACCGCTGCGATGCTCGCCTCGGCGAAACCCTGTTCGCAGAACACCTCACGCGCTGCGTTCAGCAGCACGCGGCGGGTCTCCGCGGTGCGGCTCCACTGCCAGGCGTTCCCGCCGGCTGCGGCGCTGCTCGCGCTTCGGGCCATGGGATCCCCTCCTTGCTCCGTTGTCGGCACCGACACCGTCCACCGTACCGAATCCAATCTTAGAATTTCATCTCTGAGTTCCATCGCTGTCCCGCGATGTGCCCGACCCGCCCTTCCCGCGTCGACGGTGACGCGGAGGCCGCCGTGATGGACGGCCGCTGCGTGAAACCCGGCTTGTGACACGTGTCTTGACACGCTCGTCCGGCCGGGCGCAGGCTGAGGCAATTCCTAGAGTTCCGTTCTAGAAAAGGATCCGGGCGATCGCCCGTGCCTCCTGAGAAGGAAAGGACACCGCTCGATGGTCGATTTCTCCCTCAGTGTCGAGGAACGTCAGATCCGGGACACCGTCCGGGCGTTCATCTCCAAGGAGGTGATGCCGCTGGAGCAGGAGGTCCTGCGCAACGAACGGGCGGGGCTTCCCGCGATCGCCCCGGACGTGCTTGCCGAGCTGCGGAACAAGGCGCGCCGGGCGGGCTTCTGGGGAATGAACACACCCGAGGAGTACGGCGGGATGAACCTGGGCGCCGTGATGTCCGCGATCCTGGTGATGGAGACCGGCAGGACGTACGTCCCGTTCAGCTTCGGCGGCTCGGCGGACAACATTCTCTACAGTGGCAACGACGAGCAGAAGCAGCAGTACCTCATCCCGACGATCGAGGGCGAGCGGCGGTCCTGCTTCGCGATCACCGAGCCGGGAGCCGGATCGGACGCACGCAACATCCGCACCCGCGCGGTGCGCGACGGCGGCGACTGGGTGATCAACGGAGAGAAGACCTTCATCACCGGCGGCAACGAGGCCGACTTCGTCATGGTGTTCGCCGTCACCGACCCGGACAAGGGCGCCGACGGCGGAGTGACCTGTTTCCTCGTCGACCGGGACATGGGCTGGAAGTCCGAACCGATCCAGACGATGGGCCAGTGGGGCCCCGCGGCGCTGGTCTTCGACGACGTGCGTGTTCCCGAGCGGAACGTACTCGGCGAAGTGGGCCACGGTTTCGCGCTGGCACTGCGGTGGATCGGCCAGGGCCGCTACATGATCCCGGCCCGTGCGATCGGCGCCGCCGAGCGGATGCTGCAGATGGCGATCGACTACGCCGGGATCCGGCACTCGATGGGACGCCCGATCGGCGACTACCAGGCGATCCAATGGCAGATCGCGGACTCGCAGGTGGAGATCGAGTCCACGAAGTGGCTCACCCTGTACGCGGCCTGGCGGGTCCAGCAGGGCATGGATGCGCGCCATGCCTCCTCCATCGCCAAACTCGACGGCGCGCTCATGGCCAACCAGGTCGTGGACCGCGTGCTGCAGATCCACGGCGGCATGGGCTACACCAAGGAACTGCCGATCGAACGCTGGTACCGGGAGTTGCGACTGCTGCGGATCTTCGAGGGCACCGACGAGATCCAGCGCCGGACCATAGCCCGCAACCTGCTCAAGGGCCATGTGCGGCTGGGCGGGATCGGCGAATGAGCCCCCGCAGGCGCGCGGCCATCGTGGGGGTGGCCGAGTCGGAGGTGGGCAGGACCCCGCACCTGACGGTGCTGTCCCAGCAGGCCGGGGCGAGCCGTGCGGCGCTGGCCGAGGCCGGGCTGGGCCCCCAGGACGTGGACGCCCTGTTCGTGGCAGGCAACTGGTCCTGGGCACCTGCGCTGACGCTTGCCGAGTATCTCGGGCTGCAGCCGGACTATCTGGACGGCACCAACATCGGGGGTTCGTCCTTCGAGGCCCACCTCGGCCATGCGGCGGCCGCGATCGAGGCCGGGGTGATCGACGTCGCGCTGATCACGTACGGCAGCACCCAGCGAAGCAGCCGCTCACGCAGCGCCCCGCGGCCGCCCGCGTCGCTGACCGAGCAGTTCGACCGGCCCTTCGGGCTGCCGCAGCCGGTCGGTGCCTATGCGCTGGCGGCCAACCGCTATCTCCACCAGTACGGTGCGACCGGCGAGCAGCTGGCCGAAGTGGCGGTGAGCGCACGACAGTGGGCGGCACTCAATCCGGACGCGTACTACCGTGACCCGATCACCGTCGACGACGTGCTCGACTCGCCGATGATCAGCGATCCGCTGCACCTGCTGGACTGCTGCCTGGTCACCGATGGCGGCGGCGCGGTGGTCGTGGCGGCCGAGGACCGGTGGCCCGACGTGGACACCCGTCCGATCGTGGTGCTCGGCCACGGTGAGACCACCACGCACAGCAGCATCGCCCAGATGCCGGACCTGACCGTCACCGGCGCGGCCCGTTCAGGTCCGACGGCGATGAAGATGGCCGAGGTGACCCACGACGATCTCGACCTGCTGGAGATCTACGACTCCTTCACCATCACCGTACTGCTGACCCTGGAGTCACTGGGTTTCTGCAAGCCGGGCGAGGCCGGGGACTTCGTCGCTCGCGGCCGTACCGCCCCCGGCGGCCCGGTGCCGATGAACACCAACGGCGGGGGGCTGTCCTACACACACCCCGGAATGTACGGGATCTTCCTGCTCATCGAGGCGACCCGGCAGCTGCGGCACGACTTCACCGGTGACCCGCGCCGTCAGGTCGACGGCGCTCAACTGGCCCTGGTGCACGGCACCGGAGGCGTGCTGTCGTCCACCTCGACCGTCGTACTCGGAAGGAGTTGATCACTGTGGCGGACCTTGCTCCGGATGTCGAGACGAGGCCGTTCTGGGACGGCATAGCCGCAGGGGAGCTGCGTCTGCAGCGCTGCGTCGCCTGCAGCCGTGCGGTGTTCTACCCGCGGGCGCTCTGCCCGCACTGCTTCGGTGACCGGTTGGAGTGGTTCGCCTCACCGGGAACCGGCACCGTCTACTCGTACACCGTCGCACACCGGGCGTTCAGCCCGTCAGCCGGGCAGCCTCCGTACACCGTCGCGCTGATCGACCTCGACGAGGGGGTACGGATGATGTCCAGGATCGTCGGCGGCGACCGGGTACGCATCGGCGACCGCGTCGAGCTGGAAATCACCCGCCTCGGCGGCGAGGATTCCCCGGCTCTGCCGTGTTTCCGGGTGGTGGAGGCGGCATGAGCGCGCCCACGCAGGCGGGCGCCGAGGCCATGCGCGCGCTGTTCGCCCCGAAGTCCATCGCCCTGGTCGGTGCCACGGACAAGTCGGGCTGGTCGCTGTCCACTTTCGACAACCTGCGCAACCACGGCTTCTCCGGACCGGTCCATCTGGTCAATCCCCGCACGGAGGTGGTGCACGGGCAGCGCGCCCACCGCAGCCTCTCGGAGATCGGCGAGCCGGTCGACATGGCGTACGTCATGGTGCCGACGCCGGCGGTGCTTCCCGTGCTGCGGGAGGGCGCCGGTCTCGGCATCCGTAGCTATGTGGTGCTCACCGCGGGCTTCGGCGAGACGGGCCCCGAGGGCAGGCGCAGGGAGGAGGAGATCCTCGACTTCGCCCGCGAGAACGGGTTGACCGTACTGGGCCCCAACGGCAACGGGTACATCAACGCCACGGCGGGGACGACCCCCTACGGTCTGCCCGTCCCGGCGCCGCTGGTCGCCGGCCCGGTGGGCGTGGTGCTGCAGAGCGGCGCGCTGGCCAGCTCCATCCTGGCCTTCGCCCAGGCCAGGAACGTGGGCCTGAGCCTGCTCACGTCCATGGGCAACGAGACGATGGTGTCGGTCACCGACGTCATCGACTACCTCGTGGACGACCCGGCCACCAAGGTGATCGCGCTGTTCCTGGAGTCGGTGCGGCAGCCGGAACGATTCGCCCGCGCCGCTCGCCGCGCCGCCCGGGCAGGCAAACCGATCGTCGCGCTCAAGATCGGGTCCAGCAGCATCGCCTCGCACACCGCGCAGGCCCACACCGGGGCCCTGGTGGGGGACGACAGGGTGATCGACGCCGCGTTCAGGCAGTTGGGCGTGGTGCGCGTCCGTTCGCTCGAGGACCTGATCATCACGTCCGGGCTGCTCGCCCAGGTCGGCAGGATCGACGGGCGGCGGATCGGAGTGGTGACGCCCTCGGGCGGGGCGTGCGAAATCATCGCCGACCGGGCCGAGCAGGAGGGCCTGGAGCTGCCGCCGTTCGCGCCGGAGACGGTGGCACGGCTGAAGGAGATCGTGCCGGGGTTCGCGACCGTGCAGAACCCCCTGGACGTCACCGGGTACGTCGTGGTGGACCGGACGCTGCTCGGCCGCGCGCTGGAGGTCGTCGCCGACGACCCGGGCATCGACGCGGTCATGCTGCTGTCCGACCTGCCCCGGGTGCGGCCGGCCGATCCGGCTCTGACGCTGGCGCACTTCGGAGCGACTGCGCAGCGCATCCGGGACGCGAACCGGCCGGTGATGGTGGCCGGCAACATCCTCACCGACATCACCGAATTCGGCCGCCGGGTGCAGGAGGAGACCGGCTTCCCGTACGTGGCCGGCGGGATCGAGCACGCGATGACGGCGATCGGCGCGGCCGTGCGCTGGTCCCGGGATCTGCCGGAGGCTGCGCGACCGGCGCCGCCGGCGCCGGTCACCCGACCGGCGGTGCACGGCCCGGCCTCCGGGGTATGGACCGAGTACCGGGCTTCGCAGCTGCTCGGCGACAACGGCATCCCGGTCGTTCCCTCCGTCCTGGCCGCCACCGAGGACGAGGCGGTGGCGGCAGCCGGCCGGTTCGGTTACCCCGTGGTGCTCAAGGCAGTCGCCGACGGTCTCGGGCACAAGAGCGACATCGGCGGGGTCCGGCTGGGACTGGGGGGAGCCGACGAGGTGCGGCAGGCCCACCACGAGGTGTGCGCCGCGATGCGCGAACGCGGACTCACGGGCATCGGCACGCTTGTGCAGCCACAGCGCAGCGGCGGCGTGGAGCTGCTCGTCGGCGTCGTCCGCGATCCTGCGTGGGGGCTGACCCTGGCCGTCGGCCTCGGCGGGGTGTGGGTCGAGGTGCTGCGCGACTCGGCGCTGCGGCTGCTGCCGGCCGGTGCCGACGACGTCCGTCGGGCGCTGGGTGAACTTCGCGGCGCCCGGCTGCTGGACGGCGCACGCGGGACGGAGCCCGCGGACCTCGACAAGGTGGCGGAGGTCATCACGCGGATCGCCGAACTCGCGCGTGGTCTGGGGCCCGGGCTCGAATCGCTGGAGATCAACCCGCTCCTCGTACAAGGGAGCCGGGTCGAAGCACTGGACGCGCTGATCACCTGGAACTGAGCCGCACGCTGCGGCACCTGTCCGAAGGCCGCCGCGGTCGCCTGCTGCGACCGCGGCGGCCTTCGCCCTGCCGGGCCCCGATGGGCATCCCGGGACGGCCGGCACCACGTCGAAAGTCACATTCCAGAGGGAAATTCTGTTCCGCGGCTCCCGCCTGCGCCCACGGGGCGAGACCGACGGAACCAGTCGGAAGTCCACTCGCAGAAAGGCCGGAGCAATGAGGCTCTCCTACGTGCGCGAACTCGACGAATACCCGACCGGCGGGCGCCGGATGCGCATCCTCACCATGGCGGTGCTCGCTGTCCTGATCGGGTCCTACGAGGGGCAGATCGCCCCCGTGGTTCCGCTGCTCCTGAAAGACCTGCACATGTCCCTGGCCACCTACGGCACGGTGTCCGCGCTGGCCACCGTCGCAGGTGCGCTCGCCTCGGTCCTCGGCGGACGGCTCACCGACAACCTGGGCCGGGTGCGTCTGCTCGTCCCGCTCATGCTGCTGACGACCGTCTGTTGCCTGGCGATGACCGCGGTGCACTCGCCGAGGCAACTGCTGCTGGCCCGCATCGCGCTGTCCGTCATCGACGGAATGGCCATGGCGGGCACCGCTCCGCTGGTCCGGGACTTCTCACCGCGGATGGGCCGTGCCCAGGCGTTCGGCTTCTGGACCTGGGGTCCGGTGGGCGCCAACTTCCTGGCTGCCGCGGTCGCGAGCGCCACCCTGCCGCTCTTCCACGACTCCTGGCGCTCGCAGTTCGTCATCATGGCCGTGGTCTCCCTCGTGGTCTCTGTCGTGATCGCGTTCAACATCGCCGACCTCTCGCCGCACCTGCGGGCGCGGATCCAGCAGACGGAACGACAGGCCTTCGCCCCGGCCGACCACAGCAGGCCGCCCCGGGCACGCGACCTGCTCACCCACCGCACCATCTGGGCGCACATCGTCGGCATCGGGCTGTGGCTGATCCTGTACCTGACGCTCTCTCTGTACGGCCCGACCATGCTCGGGCACGCCTTCGGCCTCAGCGCGGCGAGCGCGTCCGGGATCATGTCGGTCTTCTGGGTGCTCAACCTGCTCACCGTCGTGGTGAGCGGGCGGATCTCGGACCGTCTGCAGCTGCGCAAGCCGATCTGTGTGGCGGGGACCGCCGCGGCGGTGGCGATCACGGGCTATCTGGTGATGCTGATGGGGCGCGAGGACGTCTCCCATCTGCACCTGATGCTCACCGGCGCACTGCTGGGCGGCGCACTGGGTGTCGCCTACGGACCGTGGATGGCGAACTTCTCCGAGAACGCCGAGGACATCGATCCGCGGCTGCAGGGCAGTGCCTGGGGGCTGTTCGGTTTCGTCTCCAAGGGAGCGGCCGTCCTCGCGCTGTTCATCGTGCCGCGCGTGGTCGAGCACAGCAGCTGGCACGCCTGGATGATCACCGCGATGTGCTGCATGGTGCTGTTCATCCCGGCGGCGGTCATGTTCCACGGACCGTGGCGGCGTGCGGGCGCAGAGCCCATGTCCGTACTCGCGCCGACGGTCGGCCGGTCCACGGTCGACTGAGATCACGGAGCCTTGCCGACCGGCTCCTCACTCGGCCGGATTCCGCCGGCGGCGACGTCCGCCACCCGGTGCCGGCCGAGTGAGGCGATCACCGACAGTGCGGAGATCGCCGTCATCACCAGCAGGGCCAGCCGATAGCCGGTGACCAGCTGTGCGACTCCCTGTGCGGAGACGTCGGCGATCGTGCCGGCGAAGACGTACTGGCGCAGGCCGGCCGGCAGCGGGCTGGTCACGAGCGACATGGCCAGAGCCGTGCTGACCACGACGCCGGTGTTCTGCACCATCAGGCGCATCGCGTTGACGATCCCGATGCGCTGGGAGGAGACCCCGTCCAGCAGGGCTGTGGTGTTGGCCGGCATGAACATTCCCGACCCCGCGCCGATGAGGACCAGCCCGCAGGCGATCGGTGTGTAGCCGATGTCCTCCGAGATGTTCAGCAGCAGGACCAGCAGACCCGCGGTGCCGGCGGAGGTCCCCAGCAGAGCGATCGTGCGCGGCGTCAGCTTCGCGTGCAGCATCCCCGAGCACGCCGAGGCGATCATCGCCACCACCGGCAACGGCAGCACCTTCAGTCCGGCCGGCACCGGGGACTCGCCGCGCACCGCCTGGTAGAACAGGGCGATCAGCAACACCACCGCCATGCGCGCCACCGCGTTGAGGAACGAGGTGAGCAGGCCGAGCGCGAACGGCGGGTCCCGGAACAACGCCACGTCCACGACGGGATGGGGGCTGCGCCGCTCCACCCACAGGAACAGCGGTGCCAGCACGGCGCATACGGCCAGGCCGGCGAAGACCACAGGATCGGTCCAGCCGCTCTCACCGACCTGCGACAGGCCGAACAGCAGGCTTCCCAGGCTGATCAGCACGAGCAGGTTGCCCGCCGCGTCGATGCCGCGCTCATGCGCCCGGCTGCCCGTCCTTCGCAGCGCGACCGCACCCCAGGCCAGACACACCAGCCCGATCGGCACGTTGTACCAGAACACCCACTGCCAGCCGAGTCGGTCCGTCAGGAAGCCGCCGAGGGTCGGGCCCACCAGCTGCGCGACGGAGAACGAGGCGATGTAGATGCCCATGCCCCGTCCCAGATGACGCTTCGGGAACGCGTCGGCGAGCAGGGCCGCGCTGTTGGTCAGCAGCATCGCGCCACCGGCGGCCTGTACCGCCCGCAGGCCGATCAGGAACCACACGCCGGGCGAGAAGCCCAGCAGCAGGCTGGCCCCGGTGTACGTGGCCAGCCCGAGCAGGTACATGGTGCGCCGCCCGAACATGTCCGCCAAACGGCCGAAGGCGACCATCAGCCCCGTATTGGTCAGCATGAAGGACAGCAGGATCCAGTTGGCAGCCGTGGCGCTCGCATCGAAATGACGCACCACCTGCGGCAGCGCGACATTCAGCGAGCTGCTGCCCAGCGCCGTCAGGATGCTCGCCATGCTGACGACGGACAACGCGCGCCAGGCGTACCGAAGTTGTGCCTCCTCGCCGGTTCCGGACATGGGCGCTCCTCGCGGTATGTGAATTTTTAAATCAGAATACTAGAACTCCATTCTGTTCTGGGCGTCCTGGACGAACCAGGGCAGGGGGATTCCGCGGCTGCGCCGGGCGCGCCGCAACCACTGTGCGCGGGGGGTCGGTTCAGCGCATCTGGCGCCGGACCAGCTCGTGGAGCCGGCCGCCCGTGTCCGCGAGAAGCTCGGCGGGTGGCCCCTGCTGGACGACTCGGCCGTCCGACATGACGATCACCCGGTCGGCGTCGAGGACCGTGGAGAGCCGGTGCGCGATCATGATCCGGGTGGCGTTCAGTGCGCGGGTGCTCTCGATCACGATGCGCTGGGTCTCGTTGTCGAGCGCGCTGGTGGCCTCGTCGAAGAACAGGATGCGGGGCCGTCGCACGAGAGCCTGAGCGATCATCAGTCGCTGTCGCTGACCGCCGGAGATGGCGCCGCCGCCGGCGATCATGGTGTGCAGGCCCATCGGCATGCGCTTGATGTCCTCGGCCAGACCCGCCATCGCGGCAGCCTCCCACACCTCCTCCTGACTGAAGACCTCGGCGCCGCAGATGCAGTCCAGGATCGATCCGGTGAACGGCTGGGAGTTCTGCAGGACGACTCCGCAACTGCGGCGCACAGCCGCCTGGTCGAGCGAGGCCAGGTCCTGACCGTCGTAGAGCACACTGCCCGACACCGGCTTGTCGAAGCCGATGAGCATCCTCAGCAGGGTCGACTTGCCGCAGCCGCTGGGGCCGACGATCGCCACGAACTCGCCGGAACGCACCTGCAGGGACACCTCGTCGAGGACCAGTGGGCCGTCGTCGGTGTAGCGGAAGGAAAGGTTTCGCGCCTCGATCTCCCCGGACAGTACGCCGGGCTGGGTGCTGGCCCCACGCACCTCGGGTGCCTCGTCGAGCACCGGCTTGATCTGCTCGAACATGGGCAGAGCCGCCGCGGCCGAGACGAACGCACCCGTGAGCTGGGTGACCGATGTCAGCAGCATGGTCACGGACGTGCTGAAGGTCAGGAACGCGCCGGCCGACATCGACCCACGAGCCGGGCCCGCCAGCAGGACGAACATGGCCAGTGAACACAGCGGCAGATACACCGCGTTGAGGACGGTCGTCAGATTCTTGATCCGTCCCGCGCGCTGCTGCAGCTCACGGCTGCGCGCGAACTCCTGCGCCCACGAGGCGTAGGCGAAGCTCTCCGCCGCCGCGACCCGCAGCTTGGGCAGCCCTCGCAGCGTCTGGAACGCCTGGTTGTTGAGCTTGTTGCCGAGCTCGACCAGCCGACGCTGCCATCGCAGTTCCCACATTCCCATGGTGAGGAACACGACGGCGATGACGAGCAGCATCGCAATCGCCGCCAGCGCCAGCGGGACGCTGAAACAGAACAGCAGGACGAGGTTCATCGCACCGACCGTGCCGGCCTGCACAGCGACCGGTCCGATGCCGGACAGCACACGCCGGATGGCGCTGATTCCCATCGCGGCGCTGGCCAGCTCACCCGTGGAACGCCCGGTGAAGAACGTGGCCGGCAGCCGCAGCAGCCGGTCCCACACCGCGGGCTGGAGCGTGCTCTCGATACGGCCCTCCATGCGCAGGATGGTGAGGTTCTGCATCAGCATGAAGGCGGCCGAGACCACGCTCGTGATCACGATGGCCAGCGAGACCTGCACGATGAGGCTGTGCTCGGCGTTGGGTACGTAGACGCCGAGCACCTGTCCCGTCGCGATCGGCACCAGCGCACCCAGGGCGACCGTCACCAGTCCCGCCAACGCCAGATTGCGCAGATCGGCCCGGGTGCCGTGCAGGCTGAACCGCAGCAGCCGCCACTTGCCCATGGGCCGCTCCGGCAGCGGGCGGTAGAACATGACCGCGCGCTGTTCGAACTCGTCCGCATTGGCCGCGCCGACGCGGGTACGCCTGCCGGTCACCGGGTTCACCGCCTCGTATCCGCCGCGCCGCCACAGCAGGGCGACCGGCGCCCCACTGGCGGCCCGGTGGCCCACGAGGGGACCGGTGTTCTCCCGCCACCAGCGCCGGTCGAGCCGGACCGGACGCGTACGGATCCGCGAGCCGACCGCGACGCGCTCGACCGGGTCGATCCGGTCGCTCACCACACCGCTCCTCGACGGTTCCGACAGAGTGATACCGGCGGCCTCGGCCACGAGCCGGCACGCCGCGTACGTGGCGTCGTCGCCCGTGCCCACAGCACGCGACGTCGCCTTCCCGGAACGACCGATGGAGGAGACCAGTGTCCGGTCGGCCTCGTCGCGGACGGCTTCGCCGGCCTTGATGCCGGCCGCCGTGCGGTCCTCGTGCGCGAGCTCCATCCGTTCGATCCAGCGGTCCAGGGCGGACAGCAGGCGGTACTGCTGGTTCACCATGGCCTGCCACAGCGTGCCGTCGACGAGCAGATCGCCTGCCGCCTCGGCGCTGTACGCGGCGCCGTACTGCACGCTTCCGGGAGATACCGGCAGCCACAGGATGTCGTCGTTCGCCACCGTCTCGTCGACGGTCGTCCGGCCGTCCATCGGGGCCTCGAACAGGACCTGCCTGCTGCGCCCGACACCCAGCGCCACGGCGTGCTCCAGCAGGCTCAGAGCCGTGTCACCGGTGTCGTACCAGCTGGGGTACTGACCGCCGTGCGCCGCCGTGTCCGCGTACTCCGGGCGGTACAGCTCGCGCAGGGGGATGCGGCGCAGCACGCACTCCTGCAGAGGCCTGCCCACCAGGGTGTGCCGGGGGCCCTCGACGGGCCCCAGCAGCAGAGTCCCGGGTTCGAGCCGGCCGAGGAAGTGCCAGTGGCCCTGTTCGGCCGCGTCGACCGCGAACAGGTCCAGGGCGCCGCCGACCACGAGCCACAGCACCTGTGGCCCCTCCAGCGAGAGCGTGCGCAGACCGCGGCAGTCGACCTGCCGGCCGAGCCCGCCCAGGGCGCCGATGACCGCGTCGTGCTCCGCGGGGTACGGGTCGGGGCCCGTGCCCGCAAGATGGTGAAGGGATGTCACGTCAGTGCTCCTTGACCAGCTCGGCGTACGGGCCTCCGGCGGCGACCAGGTCCTCGTGCCGCCCCCGTTCCACGACGGAGCCGTGGTCGAGGACCACGATCTCGTCGCTGTCCCGGACCGTGCTCAGCCGGTGCGCGATCACGACACAGGCACAGCCGCGCCGCCGCAGGTTGTCGATGATGATCTGCTCGGTCTCCGCGTCCAGCGCGCTGGTCACCTCGTCGAGAACGAGGATGCTCGGCCTGCGCACAAGGGCCCGGGCGATCTCCAGCCGCTGCCGCTGTCCTCCGGAGAAGTTGCGGCCGTCCTGCTCCACCCGGCTGTGGATTCCGCCGGGACGCCGGGCGACGACCTCGTACAGCGCCGCGTCCTCGAGGGCGGCGACGACGGCGTCGTCCGGAATCGACGGGTCCCACAGCGCCACGTTGTCCCGGACGGTGCCCTCGAAGAGGAAGATGTCCTGGTCGACGAAGGAGACCGACGCGGCCAGCGCACTGCGGGGGATGTCCTCCAGACGCTGTCCGTCCACCCGGATCGTGCCCTCCCACGGGCTGTAGAGTCCCGAGATCAGGCGGGAGACCGTCGACTTGCCGCTGCCGGATCCACCGACCAGGGCCACCTGCTGTCCCGGCCCGACGGACAGCGAGAAGCCGGTCAGCAGCGGCTTGTCGAGTGGGCTGTAGCCGAACGTGATGTCCTCCAGGGTCACATGCCCCTTGAGCCTGCGTGTGCTCGCAGCCGGTTCGCGGCGCGTGTACAGCGAGTCCACCGGGAAGTTCTCGACGTCCTTGAGACGGGCCACGTCGGCGGCGAAGTCCTGGACCCGGCCCGCCACCGAGTTGAGCCGGGCGACCGGAGCGGTGAAACGGGTCACCAGAGCCTGGAACGCCACGAGCAGACCGATCGAGATCTGGCCGTCGACGGCGCGCAGCCCTCCGATCCACAGGATCAGGGCGCTGTTGAGCGTCGCGAGCGCAGGGGCGACGACACCCAGCCAGGCGCTCGGCACGCCGAGGCGCTGCTGTTCCTCCAGCGTGGTCGCGTGCTGCCCCGCCCAGCGGCGGAAGTACCCGTTCTCGCCACCGGTGGCCTTCAGCGTCTCGATCAACTGCAGGCCGGTGTAGGAGGTGTTGGTCAGCCTGGCGCTGTCGGCCCGCAGTTTCTGGGTGCGGGTGGCCCGCAGTCGTACGACGATGCGCATCGCCACCACGTTGAGCAGGGCCAGCCCCACCCCGATGACCGTCAGCTGCGGGTCGTACGTCCACAGCAGCACCGCATAGAGCAGCACGACGACCCCGTCCACGCCGACGGCTGTGAGGTCGCGGGCCAGGGTCTCGGCGACGACGTCGTTGGACTGCAGCCGCTGGACGAGATCGGCGGGGCTGCGCTGGGCGAAGAAGGTGACCGGCAGCCTGAGCAGATGCCGGAAGAACCGGGCGCTGCTGAGCGTGGAGGAGATGATGCGACCGCGCAGCAGGTTCGCCTGCTGCAGCCAGGTCAGCACGACCGTGAGCGCCACCATGGTGCCCATGGCCGCGAACAGGACGCCCAGCAGCGAGGTCTGATCGCCGATCAGGAACATGTCGATGTACGCGCGGCTCAGTGCGGGCAGCGTCGCGCCGACGGCCACGAGCAGCAGGCTGGCGAGCAGCGCGGCCAGCATCGTGCCCGAAGTGCCGCGCAGCCGCGCAGGCAGGGCGCTCATGATCCCGGGCTTCCTGCCTCCGCGACGGAAACCGTCCCCGGGCTCGAGGACCAGGACGACGCCGGTGAAGCTCGTGTCGAAGTCCTCGGCCGACACGAAGCGGCGGCCCTTGTCCGGGTCGTTGATGTGCACGCCCCGCCGTCCGAAGCGGCGTCCCATGCCGTCGTACACGACGTAGTGGTTGAACTCCCAGAAGAGGATGGCCGGTCCCTGCACCTCGGCGAGGGCCGCCGGTTCCATCTGCATGCCCTTGGCCTGCAGCCCGTAACTGCGGGCCGCCTTCAGTACGTTGCTGGCACGGGATCCGTCGCGCGAGACGCCGCAGGCGATGCGCAGCTCCTCCAGCGGTACATGGCGGCCGTAGTGGCCGAGCACCATGGCCAGTGAGGCCGCACCGCACTCCAGCGCCTCCATCTGGAGCACGGTGGGGCTGCGTACCGTTCGGGCCTTCTTGCCCTTCGGCTTCGGCCGCGGGGCCGAACGGCGCCTGCTGCCCGGTGCGTTGTCCGGGCGGTGCCGGCCGCGACCGGGGGGCGGAAGCTGCGATGCGGCAGGAGAGGGGTGCGGTGCGGTCACGGGAGCAGCCAATCGATCGGACGCTGGTCGGCCAGGTGGATGGCACCGGTGGCCAGGGTCATGGAGTCGATCGCGTACGGGGGGCCCTGCGCCGACGACCACCGGTAGCCGGACTTCGTGGCGGACGACCGGTCGAGCCGCACCAGGACGGCCACCGGCCTGCCGCTCCGTGAGAACTGTTCGCCCAGTTGCGCGTCGCCGAGGAAGCCGCTGATCTGCCGCTGCGTCTGGGACGTCCGGCCGACCGCGGCCACGCGCCCGCGCAGCACTCCGTACTGCTGGGACGGCACGGACTGGACGGTGAGATCCACGGCGGCGCCGACGGGAACGGCCGGCCCGCTGTCTCCCGGCACGTAGAGCATCACCATCAGCGGGTCGTCGGCACCGCGGGTCCGCTCCACGCTCGCCACGTCCGCGCCGGTGGTGACCACCGCACCGATCGTGGCCGTCAGTGCGGTCACCCGCCCTGCGGCGATCGTGCGGACGACCCGGTCGCCCTGTTCCGTACGGACCTTGAGCAGCGGTGCGTCGGCGGGGAGGGTCGCGCCCTCCTGGGCGAGCACGGCGGTGACCTGGCCCGCGACCGGGCTCTGCAGGACGTAACTGCCCTGTGCGTGAGTGAGGATGCCGGGGGCCCGGAGCGTGGAGGAGACGGATCCGGTCATGGCCCAGAAGCACGAGGCGGCCATGACGAGCACGGTGACGCTCAGGGCGAGCCGGCCCTGCGGACGGGCGAAACGTACCGGCAGGTCGAGTTCCTCCGGCGACTGCAGCTTGGAAAGGGCCTGTTGGCGGAACTGCACGGAACTCTTCCCTTACTGTCAGATGTGAGCAATGAGCCCCGGAACCACAAGGTTCCGGGGCTCACACGCCGTCTCAGAGACCGGCGATGAGGCCGGTGCCGAGGCCGCTGACCGCAGCGGTGTTCACGCCGGTGACCGACGAGGCGAGGCCGGTGACCGAGCCGACGATGCCGGAGACCGGGGCAACGGCGTCAACGGTGCCCGTGACGTTGCCGAGCAGGGTGCCGACGAGGCCGCCGGACACGTTGTCGAGGTCGTTGTCGGAGATCTCGAGGGTCTCGACCTGGGGGGTGTGGTTCATGATGGAGGCTGCCTTTCAGCTTGTTAATTCGCAGCGGTAACCGCTTGGTGTGGCTGCCGCATTGGGCAGGATCAAAGCACGTCGACGCCGTGCGCAGCGAATCGAACCGATGCTGATCAGGGCTTTTGTGTGGCACTGAAATACCCCTGCGTGCACATGTGTTCATGAGTCGAGGGCGACTCCTTCACAAGCTTCACCATCCTAATTCCCTTTGATTGAAAGTCCCTTTACAGGAATGGGGACACTCCTGTTCAAAGCGATCCGGCGCTGGTCCGGACCAGGGCTTCCGGCAGGGGTGGCGGTGACCGGACTGGGCATGAGGTGTGCAGGTTTACGAAAGGTGGGCGGCTGGACGAACCAGCAGGTGGGGAGCGGTGCGCCGGGGGTGTGCCGACCGGGCCCGAGGGCGCGGCCGGCCGGGCGCGGACCTGCGGCCGATGCGCGGTCCGGCTTGCTCCTGACGTGTGGGTGAGGGTTCGGCGTCGTGGTGCCCGCCGGGGCGTCCGGCCCGAGTGGGCCCCATCGACAAGGAGTTCACCCATGTCCGCTGCATCCCCGGTTGCGGCGTCGCCCCGTATCTCGTGAGACATCCGGCTGCTTGCCGTGCCCGGCGGTCTGCCGCGGCCGGAACACTTCCCCGTCGTACGACGCCTCTGTCACACCCCGGAAAGGGAGAAATACCGGTACGCAACCGGCACTTCCCGGTTTTCCCGGGAATCCGCACGATCGTCGGCGGTGGAGTGGAAGGGGCTCCCCTGCACGGAGTGCAGCCCGGAGACCCACTCCTCGGGATGGCCGCCGGCGAAGTGGCGGTGGCCGCGTCGGGAGCCGACGGGCCGCGCGAGCGGGAGCCGGCGTCGCGCCGGCTCGGCTGTCGGGAGTGCGCCGGCCGGGCGGACCGCCGAGGCGGCGCCAGAGCGTGCCGGCGTCTTCGTCGACATGTCGCGGCGGAGACCGGCTGCGGGCCGCGAACGTGGCGCGACCCGGCTCACGGTGCGCGCTCGTCGGCGCGTTGTCCGGACGGCTGTCGCCCCACGGCACCGGCGTCCGCCCGGAACGGCGCCGATCGCCTCGCCCGCCCGAGGGGAGGGCGGCACGGTCTACGAGGCCCGAGCTCCGACCATCCAGTCGTATGCGGCCTGCGCCGTGAACTCGCTCTGCCCACCGAGGAAGAGGAGCTCCGCCGCCGCGAACGCCGGTTCGCCGGCCGTCGACGCCACGGACGGGATCGCGATGCAGCGCATGCCCGCCGCATGCGCTGCGACCGCTCCCGGCGCCGCGTCCTCCAGCACCACACAGTCGGCGGGCGCCGCTCCCAGCCGCCGCGCCGCCTCGAGGAACACGTCGGGCTCCGGCTTGCCGTGCGCCACCTCGTCGGCGGACACGCGCACCGTGAGGTGGGCACCGAGCCCCGTGCCGGCGAGAACGGCCGCGATCGCCGCACGGGACGAGCCGGATGCCACGGCCATGGCGACCCCCTCCCCGTGCAGCAAGTCCACGAGCTTCCGCATCTCGGGGAACACCTCAGTCGAGGTACGTGCCAGCTCCAGATAGACGGCGTCCTGGGCCGCGAGCAGTTCGTCGACCGGGTCCTCGATCCCGTACTCGGCCCGCAGCGCCGCCAGCGTCTCGCGGGTGCTGATCCCGATGTACCGGGTGTGGTGCTCCCAGGTGAAGCCGGGTGCGCCGTGGCGGGCGAGGACCCGGCGCGCCGCCTCGTAATAGTTCGGCTCGCTGTCCACGAGGGTGCCGTCGAGATCGAAGACGACCGAGAGGGCGGAGGTGTGCCGATTGCTCATGGCACCCAGCATGCCAAGCCGGTGATCAGCCGGTCGGTCCGGCCGAGGCCCTGCCCACCGACTCGACCAGCGGCAGCAGCCGGTGCGGCACCCGCTCGCGCAGGGCCACCTCGGTACGGGTCCTGACCACGCCGGGCAGCTGGACCAACTGCTGGATCACATCCTCCAGGTGCCCGTTGTCGCGGGCCACGACGCGCGTCAGCAGATCCCCCCCACCGGTGGTCGAGAAGGCCTCGACGATCTCCGGGACGGCGGCGAGGGCCTCACCCACCTCGTCCAGATGCCCCTGGGTGACCTCCAGATGGACGAAGGCGAGCACCGGGTGGCCGAGCGCGGCGGGGGAGAGGACCGGGCCCGTACCGGTGATCACGCCGTCCCGCTCCAGCCGGTCGATACGGGCCTGGAGGGTGCCCCGCGCGACGGAGAGGATCCGCGCGTACTCACGCACGCTGGTCCGGGGCTGCTCGATGAGCAGCCGCAGGATGCGGGTGTCTAGGGCGTCCACCGCCATGGTCCGCTGGCCTCTTCCCGGTCGGTCGGTACGGGCTCCGACTGTACCAATGGCCCACCCGCACGCCCTCCGGCGGCGGAACCTCCTCGCTCAGACGCGGGCGTCCTCGGGGAGGGTGACCAGCCAGCGGGTGTCACGGCGGGGACGGAGGTAGAAGGCCCAGTAGAGGGTGGCCGCCGCCATGATGCCGCCGGTCCACAGCAGGTACGTGGCCTCCTGCCGGCTCAGGATGTAGACGAGCACCACGATCAGGGCCACCGGCATCGCCGGCCAGAGCGGCATCCGCCAGGCCGGCAGCTCCTTGTGCGACGTGCGGCGGGCCGCCAGCGCGGCGACCGCGACCAGGAGATACATGCCCGTGACGGAGACGCCGGTCACGCCGTACAGGGTGTCGAGGTTGACGAAGCACAGCGCCGCGCCCGGGACCCCGACCACCAGCGTCGCGACCCACGGGGAACCGAAGCGGCCGAGGCGGGCGAGCGCGTTGTTGACGGGCTGGGGCCACGCCTTGTCCCGGGCGGAGGCGAACAGCACCCGGGAGTTCTGGATGACCATGACGATGCCCGCGTTGATGATCGCGAGTGCGACGCACAGGCTCACGAACGTACCGACCGCCGAATTGCTCCAGGCGGTGACCATCCCGCCGATGTCGCCCGAGGTGAGTGCCGCGAGGTCGGGCGCGCCCATGGTGATCGCCACCACCGGGACGAGGATGACGGCCGTAGAGATGGCGAGGGTGGCCAGGACCGTACGTGCGACGTTGCGCCGCGGGTCCTCCAGCTCCTCGGAGAGATAGACGGCGGTGGAGAAGCCCTGTGTGATGAAGAGCGCGATGGCCAGACCCGATACGACCAGCATCGCCGTGACCGGGTGGGAGGCCCCGCCGTCGCCTGCGACCACACCGTGCACGAGGCTGCCGGCGCCGCGCTCGGTGTGGGCGAAGCCGAGCACCGCCACGACGGCCGCCGCGATCACTTCGAGAACGAGGAAGACGCCCGTGATCCAGGCGTTGGCGCGCAGGTCCAGCAGACCCGCGAGCGTGGCGAGCAGCATGACACCGGCGCCGGCGGCCTCCGCGGGTATGTGGACCAGCGGCGCGAGGTAGTCCGCCGTACCCATGGCGATCACCGGCGGCACGATCATTACGACCAGCAGCGACAGGACGAACACCAGCCAGCCGGCCAGTCGGCCGGTCATGGTGGTGACCATGGCGTACTCGCCGCCCGCGCTGGGGATCAGCGTGCCCAGTTCTGCGTAGCAGAACGCCACGGCGATACAGAGGAGCGAGCCGATCGCGATGGTGAGCGCGGTGGCGGTGCCGAGGTCGCCGAACAGGTCGGGCACGACCACGAAGAGCGTGGAGGCGGGCGTCACGCAGGACAGGGTGAGCAGCGTCCCGCCGACGACGCCGATGGAACGCTTGAGGGTGCGCGGGCCGTCCTGGCCGCCGGGATCTGCCGCTGCCGGTGCGGTGTCCGAGGTGACGGGCTGGCTGAGCATGTCGGTCATGAAGCGGTTCCGATCGACTGGGCGTGACGGCTGGCGGCGGGAGCGCTATCGCCTCCGTGGCTTGCTGCGCTGTTGGTTCCGTGTGCTCCCGGCGCTTTATGGAAACCTGTGGGATCCGTCACGTCAACCGTCAATTTCCTTCGGAATTCGTTGTGTACGCGCCTTCAGTTGGCGGTATTCGTGGACTGCCGCCGTTCTGACGCCGTGTTGACAACCGGCGGAATCGTCGCCGGGTCCTGCCTGTCGGCCTTCGAATGTCAGGCGTGCCGACGGGGATGCCTGTGATGTGTGAGGTGTGTGGGTGGTGTGTCGACGGAAGTGGCCGAGGGCCGGCCGCGACGGGAATCGCAGAGTGTCACCGGTCACGTTGCGTGGTTTTTGCCAGGGGGAGGGGCGCCGGGGAGCGGTTCCTCCGTCTCGGGAGGTTGTGGGCGGAGACCCCGCCTGCGTGGTCCATTGGCGCCCATCTGGCAAGCTGAATGGTCAATGTGCTGTGCCAATGGCACAGCAAAAATGGCATCGCTTGAGCCAGATGGTGTTCGGATGCTCTGATGGAGCCCAGTCGATGGCGCTGCGGAATTCCGCGGCGCCTTTTTCGTGCCGGGACAGAGCGGGGAGTCGTAAGCGGTGCTGAAGCGGATGTGGATGGCTCCGGACCCCGGGCGGCTGCGGCTGCGCCATGCGGCCCGGGCCGTCGTCGGTATCGGCCTTGCCGTGACCTTCTCGGGCCTCGTCGGCCACTCGCTCCCCGCGGCCGTGGCCGGCGGCCTCGCCGCACTTCTCGCCCTCTTCACGGTCACCGACGCCGAGGTCAGGGATCAGGCGCTCACCACCTCGCTGCTGCCCGTCGTCGGATTTCCGGTGCTGGCGCTGGCGACGGCGCTGCACGGCCATCCGCTCGCACGTGACCTCGCCTTCCTCGCCGTCGTCTGTGCCGGGGTGTACGCGCGCCGCTGGGGTCCGCGCGGCCATGCCCTGGGCATCTTCGCGTTCATGGCGTTCTTCGCGGTGTCAAGTCGGCGCTCGGTCGTCAGCCCTGTGTAGCGCGTGTCTCTGCTGGTCAAGCCTGGGTTCGAGCGGAGGTGTCGATCCGCGCGTGCGGGCAGGTGTACTCAACTGAATCAGGACGTACGCTGACCGATTGCTGATTTCCCTGACTAATCGTCAGCCTCCTCCTGGGCGTGCTCAACCAGCAGCGGCTGTCCCGACACCGGTCCGGCCGGTCTCCTGCGGGCCGAGACCGGCTCGGAGCGCGACTGCGGGGCCTCACCGTGGCCGAAGCCGGGAACGAACTCCTCCTGCGTCGCGACGGCGTGGTCCGAACACAGCTCGATGATCGTGCCGAGGATCTTCGTCGCGATCCTTTACCAGGGCAGGACCGGCTGCCAGTGGGACTATCTCCCGCACGACCTGCCGCCCAAGTCGGCCGTCTACTACTATTTCGCAGCCTGGCGCGATGACGGCACGGACGTGAAGATCAACGACCTGCTCCGCTGGCAGGTCCGCGAGAAGGCCGGGCGATCAGAGGATCCGAGCCTGATCGTGATCGACACCCAGAGCTTCCACGCCGCGGTGAACGTGCCCGCGGCCACGACCGGGAAGGACGCGGCCAAGAAGGTCCCCGGCCGCAAGCGTGGACTGGCCGTCGATGTCCTCGGCCTGGTCATCGCCGTCACCGTGCTGGCCGCCAGCGCCCACGACAACGCCTTCGGCATCGCGCTGCTCGGCCAGGTCGCCCCCATCGGCACCATCAAGAAGGCCCCGGTGGACCAGGGCTTCAAGAAGACCGTCGTCGAGCACGGCACCACGGTCGGCATCGACGTCGAGATCGTCGAACGCAACCCCACGGACAAGGGCACCGGCTTCGTCCCGCAGGCCAAGAGGTGGATCGTAGAGCAGACACTCGGCACCCTCATGCTGTTCCGGCGGCTCGTACGGGACTACGAGGGCAGGCCGAAGACCTCCGAATCCAGGGTGCACTGGGCCATGATCGACGTGATAGCTCGCCGGCTCACCGGCCAGACCACGCCCACCTGGCGCGGGTGACCACGTGGACGCCCAGGTCACGCCCCTCCTGGAGCGGATCGACGCACGCGAACGCGAGCTCGGTGACGCCGCGGAACAGCTCCGCACGCAGATCGACGAGCTCGGCGCGCGCCTGCGTGAACTCGACGAGGAGCTCGGGAACCTGGCGGTGACCCGCAAGACGCTCCTCTCCCTCCCTTTCCCGCGGACTGCCCGAGAGCCGGCCGAATCGCCGCCCGTCCTGCCGGCCCACCCGGCCTACCAGCAGATCCTCGACACCTTCGCAGATGCCGCCGGGCCGATGCGTGCCCGCGACCTTTGCGAATGCCTCGATCTCGCCGTCACGCCGAAGAACATCGAGAGCACCCGGCACAAGCTCAAGCGCCTGGTCAACATCGGCGTCCTCGCCGAGCCCGAACCCGGCGTATTCATCCAGCACCGGCCGAGCAGCCCCGTCACTCCGCGCCACCGACCCACCTGACCCAAGCCCGGAGTTGAATCGGCAAGACGGTCCGTAGACTCCTGTCTGCTGACTATCTGTGAAGATGAGGCTGTGGCGCAGATGGGCGGAGATCTCGGTGAGATGCTGGCGGCGGTTGCGAGTCGGCCTGATTGCCGTGTCCTGCCGCCGGGCGGAGGGCTGCAGGCGGAGGCCGGTCCCGTGGTCCCGACGGATCTGATCGAGCTCTCCCGGAACTGCGGTGGCCTGTGGTTGTTCAAAGGGGCAGACTTCCCGTGGCATGTCCATCCGGTGACCAGTCTGACTCCCGCTGGCCCGCGACTGCTGGGCGCCGCAGAGGCAGCGCAGATCGCTACTGACTATCCCGACGACCTGACGAACGGGTGCGCTTCGTCATCGCTGATGACGGCATCGGTAGTGCGACGGCTCCGCATGTGGTGATAGACCTGCATGCTGATCGGCTCGGCCGCTGCTATGCCGCTGGCTGGGACACCTTCGGGCTGGTCGGCGAAATGCCGATCGTCGCGGTGACCATCGCAGGGCTGATCAGCTGGCTGCTGGAGGCAGGCGGAGACCGCCCCGGTGGACACGACCGCGGGTATGGGGACGCCTATCAACCGGACCCGTGACCCATCACGATGGCTGGCCGCTCACTTCATCGAGCCGGACATTCTGGCTCAGAACGTCCTCTAATAGGTCCGCGGCAACCCCGAGCGCGAGTTGGCAAGGGGTGGTCGTGCGAGGTGGAGGCCTGCCGCCCTTCTGGGACACAGATCCCTGTGTCAGACCGGTCCCATCTGCCCGTGTCCTGCCAGGCGGAGGCCTTCGGTAGTTCCGGGACCTTGATCTCTTGTCTAAGCCTCGATCCACCGAGTGGCTCGCTTGCTGTGGATGAGCAATCAAGAAGAGGTGCCTGCTGACCTGCGATGATGGGAGTTCTGACGCTTCCAGCACGCACAATCAGCAAGGCACCTCGTAGATGCAAGTTTCCCATACTCCGGCAGCGGTCTCCGCTGCGTTCGATGACCCGAACCTGATCGCGTATGCCGGGCTGCTGCCGGTGCTGCGGCTGGCCGAGCGGTGCGGGCTGTCGCGGTTGGTGGCCGAGAAGGTGAAGCTGACCGGCGCGAAGAACGGGGCTGGGGCTGCGGCGGATGCCAAGGTCACCAGCATTGTGGGCGGCATGGCCGCGGGTGCGGACAGCATCGACGACCTTCACGTCCTGCGGCACGGCGCGATGCCGGCCGTGTTCGCAGGTGCCCGTGCCCCGTCCACGCTGGGCACCTTCCTTCGCTCGTTCACCCACGGTCACGCCCTCCAACTCCACGCTGTCCACCGCCGGTTCCTGGCCGCACTGGCCGCGCACACCCCCTTGTTGCCGGGCTCGGACGAGATGGCGTTCATCGATGTCGACTCCACCCACAAACGCGTCTACGGGCGGGCGAAACAGGGCGCCGAGTACGGCCGGTTCAAGGGCATCCGCACCCTGCACCCGCTGCTCGCCACGGTCTGCACCCCGCAATCGAGGCCGGTGATCGCCGGCGTGCGGATGCGACGCGGCAAAGCAGCAGACTCCCGCGGCGCCCCGAAATTCGTGAGCGAGGCCCTGGCCACCGCCCGCGAGGCCGGCTGCACCGGGACCCGAATCCTGCGGGCCGACTCGCAGTTCTACAACGCCGGTGTGATCGCCGCCTGCCACCGGGCCGGAGCCCACTTCTCGCTCACCACCAGCATGAACCCCTCCATCAAACGAGCCGTCCACAGCATCCCCGACGAGGAATGGCAGCACATCAGTTACCCGACCGCGGTGCCCGACCCCGCCACCGGTGAACTCATCTCGGACGCCGAAGTCGCCGAGATACCCCAATACACCGCCTTCGCGAGCCGCAAAAAGAGCGAGCAGATCACCGCCCGGCTGATCGTGCGCCGGGTCCGTGACCTCGCCAAACCCGCCGTCGTGGGTGAACAGGGCGAGTTGTTCCCCGTCTGGCGCTACCACCCCTTCTTCACCGACCAGCCCGCCGCAACCCTGCAGGCCGAGCGGGAACACCGCCACCACGCCGTGATCGAGCAGGTCATCGCGGACACCAAAGCCGGCGCCCTGGCCCACCTGCCTTCCGGGCACTTCCACGCCAACGCCGCCTGGCTCACCCTGTGGGCGATGACCTACAACCTGCTGCGGGCCACTGGCTCCCTGACCTCCGCCTTCCACGCCAAAGCCACCACCGCCACGATCCGCACCCACCTGGTCCACGTTCCGGCCCGGATCGCCCGCTCCGCCCGCCGCATCACCCTGCACCTGCCACACAACTGGCCCTGGCAGCACGCCTGGACACACCTCTTCCACACCGTTCACGGCCCACCCGGCTGACGCGAACAGCCCCTACCCGACCCGCCCGCCGCCAGGGCCCAACCGGAACCGAACCCGTGGAAAAGCTGGGCAGACCAGCGACTACAACCTGCCCATACCCGAGCGCCGACCTGAAACCGGCTCGAAACCGGTCACAAGATCACTCCCCAAACCACGTCGGTGGATCAAGGCTTAGCTAACCTCGATGTTGCGCCCTCCCGCGCTGTGCTGGATCAGCGCAGGCGGCCTTGAGTGCTGCTGCGGGCCCGTCTGCACCATTTCCCGCGAAGCAGCAGTCAGGCTCTGCGTCACTGCCGCTCCGGGCAGCGCGTCAACCGCCGAGTGCTATCCAGGTGTTGTGGAGTCCGGACCATTCGCCGGCGACGTGCCACCACGAGGTGTAAACGATCCCGTTGTTGCCGGTGATGAACAGATCGAGATGGTCAGGGTTCCGGGAAACCACACTCACCGGCGCACCAGCCGGGAAAACCCCACCAATCGGCGCCCAACCCTGATACCCAGACCACCCGCCGCCAGCAGCGTCCCACCACGAGGTGTAAACAACACCGTCCCTGCCGGTGATGAACAGATCGAGATGGTCAGGGTTCCGGGAAACCACACTCACCGGCGCACCAGCCGGGAAAACCCCACCAATCGGCGCCCAACCCTCGCGTCCGGACCATCCGCCAGTGATGTCCCACCACGAGGTGTAAACAACACCGTCCCTGCCGGTGATGAACAGATCGAGATGGTCAGGGTTCCGGGAAACCACACTCACCGGCGCACCAGCCGGGAAAACCCCACCAATCGGCGCCCAACCCTGATACCCAGACCACCCGCCGCCAGCAGCGTCCCACCACGAGGTGTAAACAACACCGTCCCTGCCGGTGATGAACAGATCGAGATGGTCAGGGTTCCGGGAAACCACACTCACCGGCGCACCAGCCGGGAAAACCCCACCAATCGGCGCCCAACCCTCGCGTCCGGACCATCCGCCAGTGATGTCCCACCACGAGGTGTAAACGATCCCGTCGTTGCCGGTGATGAACAGATCGAGATGGTCAGGGTTCCGGGAAACCACACTCACCGGCGCACCAGCCGGGAAAACCCCACCAATCGGCGCCCAACCCTCGCGTCCGGACCATCCGCCAGTGATGTCCCACCACGAGGTGTAAACGATCCCGTCGTTGCCGGTGATGAACAGATCGAGATGATCTGGATTCCGGGAAACCACACTCACTGGCGCGCCATCCGGGAAAACGCCTCCGATAGATGGCCATCTCCAGTCCGTAGTCGTTGCTGCCCAGGCTTCACCGTCGTGCCACCAAGATGTGTGAACGCGGCGATCTTTCCCTGTGCCAAACAGTTGAAGATAATCCGGCCTACGCGACACGGCACTTATAGACGCTCCTTTAGCAAACACGCCTGTCGCGGGCACCGGGTCTGGCCCGGCAGGCGAGACCCACTCGATCGTCGACCAATCTGAGTAATTGTAGCCCCCAAGCGTTTTGGCCACGCCGCCTTTAACCTGGAACATGTAGGTGCGAGCAGGGAAGATCAGTCCGCAATCTGCACTCTCGGTTCCGCCTCGTTCGAATTGAATGGAACCTCCACCGATAATTCCCCACCGGACGAGAATTTTGTCGTAGTGGATTGGGTTCGTCCACGTAAGGATCGCGACGTGGTTGGAATACCCTGAGACGGCGAGGGACTTGGGACCGCCAGTCGCAGTCACAGGAAGTCTGGGAACAAATAGCTGCCCGTCACCTTGCCTCGGAAGCGTGATGCCGATCGAGCCCCACTCGGGCACTCCATCATCCCATTGAAATCCAACGTTTACGGCCAGCTGACTGCCGGCATATGGCTCTAGCTCATCGGCAGTAAGGTCCACGGAGCGCTCGTCTCCGCCGAGGTGCTTACTTGGCCCACCCATCCCAAGTTCCACGATTACTCTATCGGGAGATTCAGGGTCGCCGAAGAAGTCATCCACTTCCCATTCGACAGTCACTACACCAGGCTGCACGCTCGCCGTCAGATTCGTCGGTGGTTTACGCGACACAATAGGCTCCAAGCGATGGAGTGGATTGCTCATTATTTCCATTCTGTGACCGATAGCACGGGACCGCCACCCGGCTGACAGTCAACCGTTCGACGCGATCGACCGGCTCCCGGTCGCCGAGGAACACCGCGGGGGCTACCAGCTGACGCTGTACAAGCACTGGAACCGCGGGGTGATCTCCTCGGACGGCTGTGACACCCGCAAGGAGGTTAGCCTCGCGGAGGCTGTCGACTCACCCGTCGTCGCGGCCAGCTGCAAACTGTTGTGCGGCTTGTGGCGCAGCGCGTACGACGGCCTGGTGGTGACGGACGCGGCGCGGCTCGACGTCGACCACTTCGTGCCGCTGGCCGAGGTCTTCGACTCCGAGCAGACGCCGTGGAGTGCCGAGCGGCGCGAGGCGTACGCGAACGACCAGGGCAGCCCGGACACGCTGATCGCGGTCTCGGCCGCCTCCAACCGGTCCAAGTCCGCCAAGGACCCGGCCGACTGGATGCCCACGAACGGGTCCTACCACTGCACGTATGGCGCGACGTGGGTAGGCACGAAGCTGCGCTGGGACCTGGCCGTCGACGAGAACGAGCGCCAGGCCCTCCTCGGCCTCGCCGAGGAGGGCCTGGCACCACTGTCGTCTATGAACCTGCCTCGCAGCTGTGAAATGCGGCCGGCCCGCACTGTGCGGGCCGGCCAGTCCCAAACCTGCTGGGTGAGCTCCTCGAGGACCAGCCCCTGGCCGTCGTCCGACGTAGGTCGGTTCCGGCCCCCGAGCGGCAACGACGGCGGCCAGGCGCGGTGCGGACAGCACGACCGGAGCTCCACGAGCCGAAGGCCTGCGCCAGGGCTCTGGTCAATCCGCGGCCCCGGCACTCGCCGTCCAGATGGGCCATGGCGTAGCCACGCTCATCGGGATGACGGGCCAGACGGGCCAGACGGGCCATCACCCAAGCGGTACGTGCGGAAGCGGACGACGACATCCCCATCATTCGCTTCAATCAAGCCATGGGGTTCCGTGGCGACCCCTACTCCGGGGGTCCTGCTGCCTGGTCGGGCAGCAGGACCCCCGGTTCAGCCCGTCCCCGTCAATAGGCCGGAGTCAGCTGGCGGTCTTCGCGGGTACCTCGTCATGCCGGTCGACAACCCCGCGTTCGATCACGGCGTCGATGCCGAACAGCACGTCACCCGTAGTACCGCTGGCGTTGGCCGCGTGGCTGATGAAGTACGACTGCGAGCCTGTGTAGGCGAGAGTGTCCTTGTTGAAGATCAACACGGACCGGGTGGCAGAGCCGGCGTCCCTGCGGGTGATGCCGATGCCGTGGCGTCCGGCCGCGTCGGCGGCGTCAGGGATCCAGGTGATGCCAGGGATCTTCGCGGCAGCCTTGTACAGCGCGGAGGCTGTCGCGGGCGGCATGATCGCGTTAAAGAGCAAGTCACCGACAGTCACGAAGACGGCCTCGTCCTTCGAATCCCCCTTCTCCACCCTGGTCTGGGTGTAGAGCAGCTTGAGCAGGGCGTCGGGGTCGGTAGGCAGCGAGGCAAGCCACGCGTAGGTGGGATACCACACACCGGGCCGCACGGGAGATGCGGTGGTCATAGGGCCCAGCTGACCAGGCATCATGGCGTCCTTCCCGCTCGAGCGGAGCCAGCCGGTCGTGGTCACCAGGCCGGGCTTCTGAGCCAGCCACCGTTCGTCCTTGTGCGCCGCACCGAGCACCACCGGGCCGCCGAAAGTGCCCTTGTTCTCGCGCACCAGGCGCCGGACATATACGAACTGGTTTTCCTGGACCGGCGTCGCGTCCGTCTTCATGGCCGCGTCGGCAATCCGGCCCAGGGTGACGGATGCGTTGGTAACCCGCGCCGGTGAGGAGACAGCGGACTTCGCCGCCGGGGCGGAGCTGTGGCCGCTGCCGGAAAATGTGACTACCAGAGCACCGGCCAGGGCCAGTGACGTGGCGGGCACCATCAAGGCCAGGCGCGGCAGCCGGCGGCGGGAGGGAGCGAGCGACGTCTCGCCGGCGGAGCTGTGATCGTGATCGATCTGCTGCATCAGAATGTCCTTGTGGTGAAGGTGGCGGCTCGGCGAGAGGTCCCAGTCGACCGGAGCAGCGAGCAGTTCTTCTGCCCCACTCCGGGCAAAGCCGGCGCGCGAGTTGTCGGCGTTCATCGGGTTTCCTCCTGCAGGAACAGTGCCGCGATTGCGGCTTCACTCTCTTTCTCTCCGCGACGGCCCCGCGGTTCCCGGTTCTTGCGAGACACCGGGCCGGAGCTGTCGCGGGCCAGACGCGCCCGGGCACGGGAGAGCCGCGACCTCACAGTGCCGACCGGAACGCCCAGCGCTTCGGCGGCCTGCTGGTAGTCCAGCCCGGCACCCACGCACAGAGCGACGACCTCACGGTCCGGGCGGCTCAGCCGACGCAGGGCGTCATGGACCAACTCGAGGTGGCGGGCATCGTCGATCCGGCCGGCCGTCTCGTCCGCGAAGTCCTCCACCGGCCGGGGCTCCGGGCCGCCCGCCAGGAAGGCGAGCCGCCGGCGAAGACCGCGGTTGACGTTATGCGCCTTATGCGATGCGATGCCCAGCAGCCACGGTGTGAGGGAACCACCCTCTGGATCCAACGCCTCCCGGGTACGCCAGGCGCCGAGGAAGGTCTCGGAGACGACTTCCTCGGCCTCCGACCAGTTACCGGTCAGCCTCAGGGCATGTCTGTAGACAGCGCGAGCGTTCTGGTCGTACAGGTCAGCGAACGCCGCACGGTCCCCCGCCCGCACGCGCGCTCGCAACGACTCACTGGGTTCTGTATGCCTCACACTCATAAACTCTCCGCCGACACGACCTCGTTCCCGTGTCCTGCGCCACACCACCGTGAAAAGGGAAGATCGAAATGCTCGTCGTGCGGGACGACGCCGGTCTCAGGGAGCCTAACGGGATCAGGTGGCCATCAATGCAGCCCGCACCCACGGCATCATCGACGTCCTGGCCGACGAGACCTCCCCTGCTGGGCAGATAAGGGCTACCAGGGCGCCGGCGGCACGGTGCGGGTGCCCTTCCGCGGCAAGCACCGCAACCTCGCCGCCAGCCAGCAAGCCGTCACTGTCGCTCACGCCCGCATCCGCGCCGTCGGCGAACAGGCCAGGCTGGCGCCTCCTGCTCAAACTCCGCTGCAGCACCGCCCGCGTCACCAGCCTTTTTCAGGCGTGCCTTCGGACCCCCGACGGGCGAAGTGCTGATAGGCAGCACCGCCAGCGTCATGGCCCTGGGATCATGGACACGTGAGTGAAATGCGAAGGGCTTGGACACCATGACAAAGAAGACCACCCGCGCTTCGGGCGAAGAGGCAGTTTGCGACCCCGGGCCAGTGGGTGCTCCGGTCATCCTGAGCAACGAGCCCGGCTCGTTCGCCTGGGGTGTGCTGGCCAAGCGCCACCCTGCCCTCATTCAGCAGGTGCGCGACGCCTTCCCGTACGGTCGCCGGCAGCACGAGGCCCTCGACACCCTGCGGGACGAGATCACCAACGGCGTCGTCGAACCGCTTGCCCCAGCGGAACACGACCACGTGCGCTGGGCGTACTGGGGGCAGGAGCACTTCGGGCGCTCGTGGTACGACGCCCCGTTCCTGTGGGCGGAGAGCTACTTCTACCGCAGGCTCCTCGCCGCCGTCGAGTACTTCGGGACCGGCCCATGGCAGGGAGTTGATCCGTTCGCGCCGTTCAAACAGGCCGAACTGCGAGGCGAAGCGGTGGAAGAGGAGCTGCGGGCCCTCGACGCGCTTGCCGACGCGCCGGCCGACGAGCGGGCCACGGCCCTGCTCCACGCCTCGCTCTGGGGCAACCGCGCGGACCTCGGCTTCCGCGTCTCGGCGGGGGAGCCGGCGATCGGTGACGCCGCTGCCTCCACGCTGGTCGTCGACGACAGCGCCGTGCTGTGGCAGCTCCTGCCCGCCGGAGCGTCCTCCACCGTCGCCGTGGTGGCGGACAACGCAGGACGAGAGCTCATTCCGGATCTGATCCTCATCGATCACCTCCTCGAATAGCGGCACGCCGAACGGGTTGTGCTTCATGTCAAGCCCTACCCCTACTACGTCTCCGACGCGATGACGGCTGACGTCGTCGACTGCCTCCGTCGCCTCACCGAGGCGCCCGGCGAAGCCGGCCGGATCGGCGGCCGACTGTGGAAGGCCATGGCGGCAGGAAGCCTGGAGGTCCGCACCCACCCGTTCTTCTGCGCTCCGCTGCCGTACGAGGGGATGCCCGAGGACCTTCGAGGCGAGTTCGAGAGCGCCACGCTCACCATCCTGATGGGCGACCTCAACTACCGTCGCCTGGTGGGCGACCAGCTGTGGGACGCCACGGTGCCCTTCACTGATCTCACCGCATACTTCCCGGGGGCCGTCGCAGCGCTCCGGACCCTGAAGTCCGACGTCATCGTCGGCCTGGAGAAGGGAACGCTGGACGGCCTCGAACGGTCCAGGGCTGCCTGGCGTACGAGCGGAACTCACGCGCTGATTCAGGTGCGACGGTAGAACGGGGGCGGGGTGAGCTCCCGCACGTCAGATCTCCTACCCAGAATGGTCTGCCACGCCGGCTCGGCTGCCTCGCTCTAATGCTTCCGTCATTGCCCGGTCAGGCCATCAGGAGTTGCCACCACCAGGGATGCTCTGGAGCTGCCGCCTTGATTGCGTCCGCCAGCCAGGTGTATGACGACGCGTCCAGAACGTCCCGAGGGAGCGGAACGCTGCGTTCGTCGGTCACGGCTGCACAGCCCTGATGCTCTCCGTTACGGGCAACGGCATGGCAGTCGATACGCCGGAGGATTTCGCGCGAGCCACCGCATCGCTGTCACGGCACACCGCGCGAATCAGCTGCTCGTGAAGCCGTTCCGAGGTCTCGTGAGAGGTGGGTGGAGGCGCCCGGGCGGCTGGTTCACCGAAGGAGACCGAACGCCACTGCCGCCGCTGTCGCGCCCAGGGCGGCGCCCGCGATCGTCTGGGCCGTCGTGTGGTCACGCAGGGCAACGCGCGACCAGCCGATGGCGGCCAGAGCAAGAACCAAGGGAGCTGGACCCGGTGGTCGCGGGCGGAGCGGTCGAGCAGGGCGGGTGGCCGGGCCGGGGCCTCGGAGTCGAGTAGCGGGCCCAGGGGCTGATTTCTTTGACGGGTCGGTCGATCGGATCCGTCTGTCCGCTGGGTGACCACTGATGCGATGGGGGATCGGATCGAGCCTGCCGACGACGGCTGATCCGGTGCGCGGTCGGTGGAGCCGACCACCGCCGTGTCCACACCTGAGGGCGGCCCGACCGGCACCCTTCGGTCCGACCGTGTCCGATCGATATCAGCGCACCGGCGCCTGCACACGCCAGGGGCGCTCATCGCGGCGGGCCGGCCCGGCGCAGAAGACCGGGCCGGCCGTACAGGACAGAACGTCCGCCGCCGCCTCATACGGAGAGGATCAGTGCGAGCCGGCGGTCGCGGTGGTGTAGAACTCGGCGGCGGTGAAGGTGGCGGAGACGCCCAGTTCGGCCGCGACAGCGGTGAGCCCGGCCTGGGCGGCGGCGAGGTCGGTGTGGCCGTCGGGGCTGAAATGCGGCGCGATGAACTTCTCGTAATGTGCCCGGATTTCATCCCCCGTGTGACGCCCGAGGAAGTTCCCCAGATACCGGAGCGTGGTGTCGGGGTCCTTCTGGATCACCTGCAGGGCGCGCCGGTGGGCTCGTACGACGGCCTGGACCGCCGGGCTGTCCGGGTCGATGGAGGTGGGGTCGACGGCCACGCCCACGGTGGGAATCCGGAAGTGGTCTCCCACGTAGGCCAGGACGTTCCAGCCGTACTCGGCGGCCAGCGCCTCCGGTGCCATGGTGTCGCCGACCATCGCGGCGTCGATCTCACCGGCCCGCAGACGGCGCAGATCCATGGCGTAGTCGCCGGGCCAGCGGACGACGGTCCGAACGTCGCGGTCCACGTCGAGCCCGGCCTGGCGCAGCACGATGCGGGTGAACACACCGGGGCCGGTGTGGGGAGGGGTGACCGCCAGCCGTTGGCCGGCCAGGTCGGCCAGGGAGGTCAGGCCGGGGCGGGCGAGGAACCAGAACAGCGGGCTGGCGGTGTTGACGTGGAGCGCGACCCAGGGGATGCCGTCATTCAGTCGCGACAGAACGGTCCGGCCGAGCCCGATGACCGCGCAGCGGCGCAGCTGCTGCGCGTCCCAGGTGCAGCCGTCCCGCAGCGAGACGTGGACGCCCTCGTCGGCGTAGAAGCCCTGCTGGTCGGCGATGTAGGCGACCAGTTCCTCGTGGGGGCCCCGCCCGACGTAGACGAGATCGATCGTGTGCATGAAGGTCTCCCTTGCAGCTGACGGTGTATCGGAAACGCCCGGCCGTGGGCCGGGTCGGCAGGCGGGGCCCGGAGTGGGCGACGGAACTCGTCGGTGCGGTGCCCGTGGGGTCCGGTGGGGCCCGAGCCCGGGCCCGTCCTGTGCGCGGAAGGGACCCGGGGGTCGCCCCGGGCGGGCTCGTCGCGGTCGGGCGGACGACGCTGTGCGCGGAGGCGGTCCGGTGCCGCCGGCAGTTGTCGATCTTGTCGCGATCGGGAGCGGTCGGCGAGTCCGGTTCGGGGGACCGTACCCGGCACTCTCCGACCCGCTCTTCGGGCGGAAGAAGCTATCCGTCGGAGGCGGTCCGGTGTCGCCGGTACTTGTCGACCTTGTCGCGGTCGAGGTCGACGCCGAGCCCTGGGCCTTCGGGCACGACGAGGCGGCCGTTCTCGTAGCGGACGGGGGCCACGGTGAGGTCGTCCCGCAGCAACAGCGGCCCGATGAGCTCACAGCCCATGTCGAGCTCCGGAACCGAGGCGAACACATGCGCGGCGGCCGCGGTGCCGATCGACGTCTCGATGGCGGTGCCACCGTAGCAGCGAAGACCGCCGTGGGAGGCGATGGTCGCCACCTCCACGGCCGCGCGGAGCCCACCGGCCTTGCCGATCTTGACGGAGACCGAATCACACGACCTCGCGGTGACGGCGGACATCGCGTCGACGGCGCGGCAGACGCTCTCGTCCGCCATGATGCGCAGGCTCCCCGTCCGCTCGACCAGCGAAGCCATCCCGGCGACGTCGCGCCGATCGATCGGCTGCTCCACGACGCTCACGCCCATCGCCTCCAGCCGTTGCACACAGGACACGGCGGTCCGGTAGTCCCAACTGCCGTTCGGATCGACCAGATAGTCGTGCTCGGTGCCGATTTTGGCGATGAGGCGGGCTGCCCGCTTGAGGTCCTCGTCGGGTGGCAGCGCACCGAGCTTCAACTTCAGGGCCGGGTGTCCCTGCCCGAGCCGCTCGATGGCCTCGTCGGCGACCTCCTGCTCGCCGCTCCCGCTCAACGCCCACCGTACGGGGATCCGCGTGCGCGCGGCCCCGCCGAGGAGGCGGTGAACAGGCACACCGAGGACGCGGCCGGTAGCGTCGAGCAGCGCCATCTCGACGGCTGCCTTGGCGAACTCGTTGCCGTGGCTCACCCTGTCCATCGCGGAACGGATCAGGGGAAGCGCGAGGCAGTCCATGCCCACCAGCGCCGGGGCCAGGTAGACCTCGATGAGTTGCTGCTGCCCCTCGATGCTTTCGCCGCTCCACCACGGACCGCCCGGCGACACACCTTCACCGATGCCGATGACCCCGGCGTCGGTGTGGACCTCCACCAGCAGGTAACTCTGGTGGTAGATCTCATGGTTGACGAACCGGTGTGGCCGGGAGGTCGGCAGGTCCACGATCGTGGTACGCAGCTTGGTAATCCGTAGCGTGCTCACGACTCTTCCATTCTTGAGCGATGTCTCTTACGGGCCGGGAAGGGAGTCCTCACGTCACTCGGGCAGTTCCAGGACGAGCTCCTCGCTCATCGCTCTGGACACACAAATCATCATCACCGAGTTCTCGGCGCGCTCCGATTCGCTCAGCACCTCGTCGCGATGGTGGGGCAGACCCTTGACCACCCGAGTCTCACACGTGCCACAGATGCCGTCCCGGCAGTCGAAGTCCAGGCCGTAACCCTCGCCTTCGAGGGCTTCGAGAATCGATTGGTCCGCGCCGACCCGTACCCGGTGCCCGGAACCGGACACGACCACGTCGAACGCGGAGTTTTCGGAGGTGTCCGCCCGCTGCGACGAGTGGAAGCGCTCGACCCTCACCGACGACGGATCCGGCGCCAGGTTCTCGACGGCTCCGGTCATCCCCTCCGGCCCACAGCAGTACACGGTCGAACCCCGGTGGCGGTCGAGGATCGGCTGCAGATCGAGCAGGCCTTCGTGCTCGTCATCGGCATGGATCGTGACCCTGTTGTCGGCCCAGGAGACGATCTCGTCGTGATAGGCCATCAGCGAGCGACGGCGACCGCAATAGACGAACTCGAATTCCGTGACACCGGCGGCACGCAGCTGTCGCAGCATGCCGAGGATCGGTGTGATGCCGATACCGCCGGCGAGGAACAGGTACCTTTCCGCGGGTTCCAGCGGAAAGTTGTTGTTGGGACCGTGCACCGGTACGACGGACCCGACGGGCAACTCGTCGTGGACGTAGGCGCTGCCACCGCGCGAAGTCGGTGACCTGTGGATGGCGATGGTCCAGGTGCCGTCGGACCGGTCTGCGCCGCACAACGAGTACTGACGGGTCAGGCCGGTCGGCAGGTCGAGGACGATGTGCGCACCCGGGTCCCATGCCGGCAGCGGCGCGCCGTCGGGATCGACCAGTCGGAGTTCGACGACATCGTCGGCGACCCGCGTTCGCACCTCGATCCTCACGTGTCGTTGTGTGTCTTTCCCGCTCATGCCTCTCCCGTCTGTGGCGCCTCTCGCATCATCTGCGCGCACGGCACGCCGTCGAGGTGTCCTCGGCAGAAGTGCAGGGTGGGGTGTCGCGAGTCCGCGGCGGCTTCCGCCGACTCGTGTCTCTTCTCGGCCGTACCGGCGAGTGCGCTGTGTCCGGCGTGCTCGGATCGGACGACGTCGTGCTCACCGGGCGCCGGCTCCGGTGCCCGGCCGGGGCACCGGAGCCTCGTTCGTGGTTATTCCGGCTGGAGTACGAACCCGAACTCGCCGAGCGTCCAACTGTCGCCGTCGATGTCGGTCTTGGTGAGGGGGATGATCAGGCCGGGCTTGACGCCCTCGGCGCAGTCGCTGTCGATGTAGGGGTCGCCCTCGAAGTAGAGCTGGGTGACGAGGGGCTTGTAGCCCTCGGCGGTGACCAGGAAGTGCAGGTGCGCGGGACGCCAGGTGTGGCGGCCCAGGACCGAGTTGAGGAGGTCGCCCGTCGGCCCGTTCTTGGGGATCTCGTAGGGGGCGGGGCGGATGCTGCGGAACTCGACGGCGCCGTCCTGGTCGACGGGGACGCGGGCGCGCAGGATGTAGTCCTCGGGCACGCCGGCGTCGATGAAGCTGTACAGGCCCTCGTCGGTGGCGTGCCACACGTCGACCGTCGCGGTGGCGAGGGGCTCGCCGGCGGGGCTGCGGACGGTGGCCTTGAACAGCAGCTTGTCGCCGGCCTCGTCGGGTCGCATGGGCAGCGTGTAGGGGCGCTCGGTGAGTACGGGCGCGCCGGGCTTGTAGTAGGGCCCCTCGATGGCGCTGGGGGTCCACGGGCCTTCGCCGTAGCTGTTGGTGTCGACGGTCGCTTCGAGGAAGGTGTCGGTCCACAGGGGCCACTCACCGGCCTCGCCCACCCGGATCAGGTACTGCGTTATCGCGGCGTAGTCCTCGTACCTAAGACCGTGACGGACGATGAAATTCCTCGTCAGCTCGATGAACTCGTCGAACAGGTCGACGACACGCTGATTGGCCATGTATTCCTCCTGAGGAGGTCGCGGGAAGGGGAATCCAGCGTTCTTGTTGCGGGCGACTGGATTTCACGGCAACGCTAACCGGCGGGTCGGGACGCGGACCAATACCGGATCGGAACAATGCCCGTGCCACACGGGTATCACGGTCCCGACGGGGTTCTTGCGGCATCGGTTTTCCGCGGGTGATCACTCGCCCCGGCCGTGGAGTCGTCACATCGGCTCGCAGGGGGACAGTGGGCCTTCGGCCCGTTGACGGTGTTGTGAAGTCGGCCGGTCGGTGCCGTCCGTGATCGGCCCGGCGGACGGAAAGTCCGGGAAGGCCGGTCGAGTGCCTCATCGGCGCGCGCGGGCCGCCGCCCACGCCGCCCCGCCCTTCGACGCTCGCCATCGACGGATCGAGGGGCGGGGCGAGTCGGGGCCTCAGATCGACACGCGCGGGCCGCTCTCCGCGGTGGTTTCGGGCTCGGACGAGGTGGCGGACACGTGGTCGAGGAAGGCCCGGACGAGCGCGGGCACATTGTCCGCGCGGTACAGGCAGCTGAGCCCCTCGGGCGGGGTGTCGGAGAGCGGCACGAAGCCCACTCCCGGCAGCGTGACCCTGGTCGCGGATCGGGGGACCACCGAACAGAACCCGGCCGAGGCCACATACCCCAGGGCGGTGAGGACGTCCCCCGCCTCTCTCACGACGGGTGCCGAGAACCCGGCCTGGGCGCACAGTTGGGTGACCGCGTCGGCGAAGCTGGGACGCGGGCCCGTGGGAAAGAGCACCAGCTGTTGCTCCCGCAGATCCGCCAACTCGGCTTCGCCGGCTTTCAGCAGCGGGTGGCCCTCGGGCAGCGCCAGGTAGAGGGGCTCGCTGGCCACACGGCGGACAACGAGACCCGGTTCGCTCCGGTACTGACGGCTGAACCCCAGGTGCATGCGTCCGTCCCGGATCGCGTCGGCCTGCACGTTCTTGGGGGCACGCTCGAGGACCAGGCTTACCGTCGGGCGGGTCTTGAGGAACCCCCGCAGCAGGCGTGGCACGGCGTCGAACATCGGGGACCCGAAGTAGCCCACCACCAGGGAGCCGGCCTGCCCCGCGTCCGCGAGCCGCGCACGGTCGATGGCGTACTCGGTCAGCTGCATGATCCGGTGGGCCCGGTCGAGCAAGACGGCACCGGCCTCCGTCAGCTCGACACCGCTGGGCGTGCGCATGAACAGGCTCACGCCGACACTCCGCTCGAGGCGGGCGATCCGCCGGGTCAGCGGCGGCTGGGTCATGTGCAGCCGAGCCGCGGCCCGGCTGACATTCCCCTCCTCGGCGACGGCGATGAAGCATTCGAACTGCCGGAGATCAACTGGAAGCACGCTGCCGACAGTACTGACTGGGGTCGTCAGGGTGAACCCTCGGGGAGTTTCTGACGGAACGGGAGTAGTGACCTTATAGCCCGGTGCGCGACGTATAAGACCTGAATACGCTGTCGGAGTTCCCGTGCGGGCCCGCTCGCTCACCGGATCTCCACACCGTCGAGCGCCGGCATGCGGGCGACTTCCGGCCCGCGCGTCACATCGCCTACCCCGTCGAACGGGTGGGGCGATATATCCGAAAAATTAACGAATGTCGCATACTTTCATGCATCCATGATTCCGAATGTGAAATACACCGTCGGCGAGAAAAGTCGAGTGGCGGGGTAGCGCCGTTCGCGGAAGGTATGAAGACGACCAGATCTCGGTATTGGACGGTGTGTGAGGCCCCTGCCTAACGTCTCCTCCAGCGCTCGGCGTGACTGCCCAAATCCTTCCTGAAATCCAAAACAGCCTGGAGGAAATATGCATGCTGTGATCATCGGCGGTGGAATGGGTGGGCTTTTCGCCGCTCTCGCTCTCCGCGAAGCAGGTGACACGTTCGATTCGATCGACGTCTACGAGGCGAGTGCGACCCCCACCACCGCGGGCGCGGGTCTGAACATCTCGCCGAACGGTGCGCGCCTGTGTCACTGGGTGGGCGTGGACCTCGACGGCGGTGACCCCAAGGGCCCTGACGGTGTCCTGGACGGCGGGCGCGCGGCGGTCCTGGAGGCGTCGCGGGAGATCCTGGTCGACGGATCGGTGTCCCGTAAGCCCATCCCCTACAACACGCCGGAGCAGCTGGCCGAGGGCGGCGGGTTCCACCACATGCATCGGCAGGACCTGCTGATGTGCCTGCACAAGCGGGTCAGCGAGCTCGGACCCGACTCGGGTGTGAAGTGCCCCATCCGCGTGCACATGGGCAAGCGCCTCGTCAAGCTGTCGCAGGACGAGAACTGCGGCACCGCCGTCTTCGAGGACGGGACGGTCGTCACCGGCGATGTCGTCATCGGAGCGGACGGAATCGGCTCGCAGGTGCTGAAGGAGACCTGGCCGGGCAAGGGGCAGCGTCGCTGGACGGACGTGGTGTGTTACCGCGGTCTGATTCCGCGCGACAAGGTCGCGGCGATGCGCAAGCCTGACGGCAGCCCGCTCGACCACAACCCGATCGACTCGTTCACGATGGACACCCGTCGGCACGACACCGCCTGGGTGATGACGTACTGGGTCCGCGGCGGGGAACTGCTCAACGTGTGGTACGGCGTGTACACGTCGGACTCGAGCGAGTTCCCCGAGGACTGGGCCGGATGGAAGCCGATAGACAACTCGGACATCCTGGAGACCACGGAGCGCGCGTTCGCGGGCGACCTCCGCAAGGACGACATCCTCGCCATGGGTGCCGCGATGGTGGAGCCCACGAAGTGGGGGCTCTACGACCGGGACGCGCTCGAGGAGTGGCAGGACGGCCGCATCTGCCTGCTGGGCGACGCGGCGCACCCGATGCTCCCGACGTTCGGTCAGGGAGTCAACCAGTCCCTTGAGGACGGGGCGGCTCTGAGCAGCTGCTTCAAGCTGCACGGCGACGACGTGTACAGCGCCCTGCTGCACTACGAGCGCGTCCGGCACTACCGGGCGAGCCGCTTCCAGTTCGCGTCCAAGTTCAACTTCAAGGTGCTGGAGCCCGAGGACACGCCGGAGCGCAAGGCGCTGCTCGCGGCGGCCGACGAACGGGACTTCCCCCTGTTCGCGCACGAGCAGCGCGCGGGCAACAACGACTCGTGGATCTACGACTTCGACGCGCGCAACATTGGTGACAAGCTCCCGAGGAAGAAGCTCGGTCCCTGGGACTTCCGCGACCGTGAGGTGATCGCCAACGCGCGCAAGGAAGTGATGCGCAACCTGTGGAAGCCGGAGAGGCCGGTGGAGGGTGGCCGGCAGATCACCAGGGCGGAGCTCGCGCAGCACGGCACCTTCGACGAGTGCTGGATCGTGATCGGCGGCAAGGTCTACGACTTCACCGAGTGGAAGGACCACCACCCGGGCGGGGCGTTCGTCGCCCGCATGTACGCCGGGCGCGACGCGACCGCGGAGTTCTCGGACTTCCACAGCAAGGCGGCGCTCAAGCACATGGAGATCTTCTGCGTCGGCGACCTGGTCGACTGAGGGTCCACGCCTGAGATCGGTGGAGAGGCACGGCCCCGCGCCACGAGGCTCGAGGCTCGGCCGTGTGACGCGGCCGGCCACGGCGGGCGGCCTCGCCTCGGGGGCCCGCTCGGCAGTCCTGGCACGTTCCTGGCCCGGCCCGGCGCGAGACACGACCGATCCGGTGGGCTGTCCATGGACTCGGCACCCGGCCCCATGGAGATCGCAGGGCGGGTGACGCGGTCGTTCCCCGAAAGCACGCCCGGGCACCCCGGTGGGAAAGTTTCCACCGGGGTGCCCCGCGCGCGATTCCGTAGCCGGAGGCGGCCGACGCCGCCGAACGCAGCCCAAAGAACGCCCCCTTCACGCTCGAGTGAGGCGTGCCGGTGCGGAGCCGCTTGTCGGTGGCCACGTGTAGGTTCCACCCTCCGGCGGACCCGAAGGACGTTCGGGCCGGGCCCGCATCACCACATGGATGCGGTCGGGTCGCCCCGCTGCCCACAGGTCATCGACGCGGTCCGAGGTCGGAGCCAGCGGCATCGGCAGGCATTCTCCCGCGACGCGTGGGACAGGATCTGCCCCACGTGCGGCGAGAGGCCGCGGAGCCGGGCGGCGGACCGCTCGCGCACCGACGATTCTCCGGAGGCCCGAGCCGCGGAGCCACGACCGCGTCCGCCACGGCGGCACAGCCGTGGTCGCCGCGTCGAACGTGGCCGACTGCGGCCATCCGCACCATCCACCGTCGCCCATCTGAAGTCCATTTCTCAGTGATCGGAAGCAGGGGTTGCGTGATCGACGGCGGCCCCGGATGGAGGAAAAGAGATGCCCTTGTCCAAGAAGAAACGTGCCACTGTCGCGGTCACCGGTGTGACAGGCGCCCTGGGCGGCCGGGTCGCGACCCGGCTCGCCGCCCACGAGGTCCCCCAACTCCTCATCGGGCGCCGGCCGGAGCTGCTGCCCGAACTGCCCGAAGCGCAGCGGCGAGGTCCGGCCTCCTACGCCGACGCCGGGGACATGCGCAAGGCGCTGTCCGGGGCCTCGACCCTCGTCCTGGTCTCCGGACACCGCACCGGACGCCGGCTCGAGGAGCACGCCACGGTCGTCCAGGCCGCGATCGCGGAGGGCGTCGACCGCATTCTGTACGTGTCCCTCGTCGGCGCCGGACCCACCGCCACCTACCTCAACGCGCGCGACCAGTGGATGACCGAGCGGTACCTGGCAGGCACCGAAATCCGCCACACCGTGCTGCGTGCCGGCTGGTACACCTCGACACCGGCGGCCCTCGCCGACGAGGAGTTCGTGGTGCGCGGCCCCGCGAGTACCGGCCGGGCGGCCTTCGTCACCCACGAGGACATCGCCGACGTCATCACGGCGGTCGTACTCGACGGGGACGACCGCTCCGAGCACGACGGAGCGACCCTCGATATCACCGGGCCGGATGCGCTCACCCTCGACGAAGCGATCACCCGGATCGCCGCGGCCACCGGCAGGCCGTATCGCTTCGAACCCGAGACGCTGGACGAAGCCTTCGCCCGGCGGTGGCGACAGGGCATCACCGGGGAACAGATCGAGACCTGGATCTCGTGGTACCAGGCGATCGAGAGGGGCGAGATCTCCACGGTCACCGACGTGGTCCCCCGGCTCACCGGTTCACCCGCGACCCCGATCTCGGACGCGGCCTGGTGGCCCGAGCCGAAGACCGCGCGCGGCGTCCGTTGAGGGACACGTCCCTGACCGACCTCCTTACGGGCGGCTGACCCGCGCGGGAGATCGGCGACCACCGGTGCCTCGACGGCGAACCGGACGTTCGTGCGCGCCGACGACGGCCCGCGACGGGGCCGTGTCGTAGCGAGGACGACCGGGGGCTTCGAGGTGCCCCGCCGCTCCCACCGCGCCGTGGGTCTTTGCAGCACGGCGGTCCACCGCCGTGCCGGTCGAGAGAGACCTCGACCCGGCGGGTTCGGCGGGGCACCACCCGCTCCCGTCCCGACCCGCTCGTCCAGAGAACCCGACCATCGCTCACGAGAGGCAAGCACGCATGGACAAAGTGGTTGGCACCGCCCGGGAGGCGGTGTCGGACGTGCCAACGGGCGCGTCGTTGGCGGTGGGCGGGTTCGGGTTGAACGGCGTGCCGAACATGTTGATCCAGTCGCTGTTCGAGCGCGGTGTGACGGGTCTGTCGGTCGTCTCGAACAACTGCGGGGCCATGGAGTCGGGCCTGGCGGTGCTGCTGGCGGCCGGCCGGATCAGCCGGGTGACGGGCTCGTACGTCGGCGCGAACAAGGAGTTCGCGCGCCAGTATCTGGCCGGTGAGCTGGAGGTCGAACTGATCCCGCAGGGCACGCTCGCGGAGCGGTTGCGGGCGGGCGGTGCCGGAATCCCGGCGTTCTACACCCCGGCGGGGGTGGGCACCCAGGTCGCGGACGGGGGGCTGCCCTGGCGTTACGACGGCTCGGGCGGTGTCGCGTTGGCGTCGCCGCCGAAGGAAGTGCGCGAGTTCGACGGCACCGAGTACGTACTGGAGCGAGGCATCCGTACCGACTTCGCCCTGGTCCGGGCGGCCAAGGGAGACCGGCACGGGAACCTGGTGTTCAACAAGTCCACCCGGAACTTCAACCCCCTGGCGGCGATGGCCGGTCGGGTGACCATCGCCGAGGTGGAGGAGTTGGTCGAGCCCGGCGCGATCGATCCGGACGCGGTGCACCTGCCGGGGATCTTCGTGCAACGGGTGGTGCCGCTCACCCCTGAACAGGCGGCGGACAAGAAGATCGAGCAGCGCACGGTGTCCGTGCCCGGGACACGCGAGAGGGTGAGCGGCTGATGGCCTGGAGCCGTGAGCAGGTGGCGGCCCGGGCCGCTCGGGAGTTGGGGAACGGCCAGTACGTGAACCTGGGCATCGGGCTCCCCACGTTGATCCCCAACCATCTCCCGGAGGGTGTGGAAGTCATCCTGGAGTCGGAGAACGGGATTCTGGGCACCGGCCGCTACCCCACCGAGGATCAGGTCGACCCGGATCTGATCAACGCGGGCAAGGAGACTGTGACGGTACTGCCCGGTGCTTCCTTCTTCGACTCGGCACTCTCGTTCGGGATGATCCGAGGCGGCCACATCGACGTGGCGGTGCTGGGCGCCATGCAGGTCTCCGCGCGGGGCGACCTGGCGAACTGGGCGATCCCCGGGAAGATGATCACCGGGATCGGCGGTGCCATGGACCTCGTCCACGGGGCCCGTACGGTCATCGTCGTGATGGCACACACCGCCAAGGACGGCTCACCGAAGATCCTCACCGAGTGCGCACTGCCTCTGACAGGGAAGCGCTGTGTGAACCGGATCATCACCGACCTGGGTGTCCTCGACGTCACCGACGAGGGTCTGGCGCTGATCGAGTGCGCGCCGGGTGTCGGAGTCGACGAGGTCATCGCCAAGACCGCCGCCGAACTGTCCGTCGCCGAGGGCCTGAAGTGACGACCGTACGCGTCGTCGACACCGTGTGGGCGAGCGGGGCGTCAACACGGCGCGCCGGCCGCGGTACGGCCTGACGCCCGGCCGCACGGCGGGCGTGAAGCTCCGCACGCGAAGCACCGAAGCAGCGCGACGGTCGCCGCGGTCGCGTGGGTGTGCGTCCGCTCGTGACGCGGGACGGACGGGAGACGATCGTCGGACCGCCCGCACCGTGTGCGGTGCCGGTCCCGTCGTTCGCGCCGACGGCGCGATCGCCGGTTCACCTCCACGGGGGAAGGTGAACCGGCGGTCGGCTCGCGTGTGTCCCTCCGCCGGGGCGAAGGGCCGCCATCGGCTCCCCAACTTACGTCGGTGAGAGCCACGTTGCGCGCGAGCCCGGCCGTCCGGGAGAGGTTCGCACGGCGCCGGTGAGACGGACGACGTGATACCCGTGTGGCGCGGGCATTGTTCCGATCCGGTATTGGTCCGCGTCCCGACCCGCCGGTTAGCGTTGCCGTGAAATCCAGTCGCCCGCAACAAGAACGCTGGATTCCCCTTCCCGCGACCTCCTCAGGAGGAATACATGGCCAATCAGCGTGTCGTCGACCTGTTCGACGAGTTCATCGAGCTGACGAGGAATTTCATCGTCCGTCACGGTCTTAGGTACGAGGACTACGCCGCGATAACGCAGTACCTGATCCGGGTGGGCGAGGCCGGTGAGTGGCCCCTGTGGACCGACACCTTCCTCGAAGCGACCGTCGACACCAACAGCTACGGCGAAGGCCCGTGGACCCCCAGCGCCATCGAGGGGCCCTACTACAAGCCCGGCGCGCCCGTACTCACCGAGCGCCCCTACACGCTGCCCATGCGACCCGACGAGGCCGGCGACAAGCTGCTGTTCAAGGCCACCGTCCGCAGCCCCGCCGGCGAGCCCCTCGCCACCGCGACGGTCGACGTGTGGCACGCCACCGACGAGGGCCTGTACAGCTTCATCGACGCCGGCGTGCCCGAGGACTACATCCTGCGCGCCCGCGTCCCCGTCGACCAGGACGGCGCCGTCGAGTTCCGCAGCATCCGCCCCGCCCCCTACGAGATCCCCAAGAACGGGCCGACGGGCGACCTCCTCAACTCGGTCCTGGGCCGCCACACCTGGCGTCCCGCGCACCTGCACTTCCTGGTCACCGCCGAGGGCTACAAGCCCCTCGTCACCCAGCTCTACTTCGAGGGCGACCCCTACATCGACAGCGACTGCGCCGAGGGCGTCAAGCCCGGCCTGATCATCCCCCTCACCAAGACCGACATCGACGGCGACAGTTGGACGCTCGGCGAGTTCGGGTTCGTACTCCAGCCGGAATAACCACGAACGAGGAAAGGCCACTCTGTCTCCTCGATCGCGCAGCGGTCGGGATGTCGGCCGGTCGCGAGCAGTCGGCTGTCGCCGAGTTCGCGGGCCGCACACGATCACCGCATCAGGCCCGGGCCGAGGCCCGCGCGGTCGCCAGGACCGCGCTCGTCTCGGCCCGCTCGCGTGCCCGGCGAGCGAATCGGTCGTGGCAACCCGGTGTCCAGAGCTCGGTGGAGAGCTCCGACACCGGCTCGGCCGACGGCCGATACCCGCGAAAGCGGGTTGGTGTTGCCGTCTTGGTATTGGCTTGCTCTCCACCCGTCTGGCTACGGTCGGCAAGGACCACGCAGTCGAGCTGAGCGGAGCGCGCCATGTGCCACAACCATTCGGAAGCACCCGAGTTGGGCGAGGGCCTGACCGTGACGACGTGTCGGACACCCGGCGTCGATCCTGTCCCCTACCTGCACTTCGGCAGCGAGGAGACCACCGACGCCGATGTCATCGTCCTGATGACCGACATCTTCGGAGTGAACCCGTTCTATCGCCACCTTTCGGGCCTGCTGGTGGCCGAGGGATACCAAGTGGTGATGCCGGACATGTTCCACCGGCTCGGCGCCGCGGCTCCGGGACGTGACGGCGCGCTGGCCCGCCGCGCGCGGCTGGACGACCCGTTGGCCATGGACGACGTGGAGCGGGTCATCGAGCGCACCACGGACGGCAATCGCCGCTTCGGTGTGTTGGGTTTCTGTATCGGCGGGAGCTTCGCCCTGCTGAGTGCGGCCACGCACCGCAACCAGATCACCGCGACCTACTACGCGTTCCCCAAGGGCTCGCCGGGTGCGAAGGTGCCGGTCACGGAACCGCTGGAGGTCGCCGGTTCGATCGCCGGGCCGGTTCTGGGCCATTGGGGTCGGCAGGACTACATCGATGCGGGTGAGGTCGAGGAGCTCGCGAAGGTACTCGAGACGGCTCCCGGCGAGACCGAGGTCAGGTGGTACTCCGACGCGGGGCACAGTTTCCTCGCCGGGCTGACCGAGAACCCTCAGAACTCCATGGGTGCGGCGGCGGACTCCTGGCGGCGGACGCTGGCCTTCCTCGGGTCGCACCTCACTCCGGCCACGCGTGGCTGACCCGTCCCACCGACCGGCCCCGCGCCGCGAAACGGTCGGCGCGGGCGCGTAGTCGACGGCGGGTGGCGAGCCGGACGGCTCGTCGCTTCCGGGAACGGGCGGCCGCAGGCGGTCCTGGTGGGCACCAGGCCGAGTATCCGGGGACTCGAACGACGGGCCCTGTCACATGAGGAGAACCTTTGCCATGATCGAGAAAGAGCCGTCTGAAGTTTCGGTGGGGCGCGCGGACTTCGTCCACCAGTGGCCCGCCTCACGCGTCGTGTTCGGACCGGGCAAGATCTCGGTCGCCGCCAGTGAGGCGGCTCGCTTCGGCACCCGGTTCGCCGTGATTCACGATCCGACCGCCCAGAGCGCCGCCGACCGGGTGGCGAGCGACGCGCGAGGCGGGGTCTGCGCGCGGATCGGCGAGGTCGCGCAGCACGTCCCCGTGCAGGCGGTGACCGAAGCCGTGGCCATCGTCCGGGAGGCGCGCGCGGAGGTATTGATCTGCATCGGCGGTGGCTCGGCCACCGGCCTCGCCAAGGGGGTGGCACGGGAACTCGGGTTGCCCTTGGTCGCCGTTCCGACCACCTACGCCGGCAGCGAGATGACCTCGATCTGGGGACATACGGAGGGCGGAAAGAAGACCACCGGGCGCGCGGAAACGGTCCGTCCCCGCACCGTGGTCTACGACCCCGAACTGACGCTGGATCTGCCCCCGGCGATCTCGGTGACAAGTGGCGTCAACGCGATCGCGCACTGTGTGGAGGCGATGTACGCCCCCGAATCGTCCCCGATGACGCGGGTGGCCGCCGCCGAGGGGATCCGGTCCATGAGCCGAGCCCTGCCCGGCATCCTCGACGAGCCTCGTGACGTCGGGGTCCGCGGTTTCGCGTTGCGCGGGGCCTGGCTTTCCGGCTGGTCGCTGGAGGTCTCCACGACCGGGTTGCACCACAAGCTCTGCCACATCCTCGGCGGCTTGCTGGACCTGCCGCACAGCCCTCTTCACACCGTGCTGCTTCCCTACGCCGTCGCGCACATCGCACCGGCCGCCGAGGCCGAAACCCGGATCGTGCTCGAAAGCCTCGGTCTGACGGGGCCCGTGACCGATGCCGGGGGCCTGATCTGGGAGCATCACCGACTCTTGGGGGCCCCCGCATCGTTGGCCGAGATCGGCATGCGCGAAGCCGATGTGGAGCGGACGATCGCCGAGGCATCGGCGGCGCTGGCCGATCGTCCACTCCCGCCGCGTCCGATCGGGGCCTCCGGCCTCCGCGACGTGATTCTGACCGCCTTCAAGGGTGACCGACCTGCGGCGTGACCCGTTTCCGCTGAGACGGGATGAGATCGAATCGGGGCGGACGCGTGGCGCGGGTACCACCTTCTCGGGCGGCGGGCCGCCGGGCCGCATGACCTCCCTCCTGCGGACACCGCAGCGACTCGATGCGCCGCGGAACAGCGACCGCCAGGCGGCAACAACCCTGTCAGCGATCAGGGGCAGGAGTCGGAGCGTTTGCCATCGTTATCAGTGCCCACTCCGCCAACATTCCGACCGGCGGCCCCACTTGAGGAACCCCGGATCGGCCGGTGCCGACAGGACAGGTTGTCCCGGCCCGGGGGCGCGCAGCAAGAACAACAGGTCTCCGGCACAAGAGCCGATCGTGAGATTCCCCGGAGACGTTCCGCAAGGCTCCGCGCCCGCCGAAACAACACGAGAGGAAGAAATCATGAATGAATTTCTGGTCGAGTTGACCATCAACGTGCCCGAGGGGACCGACCCGGCAGAGGTGGACCGGCGTCGCGCCGCCGAAGCGGTCCGTGCCAAGGAACTCGCCGCCGAGGGCCATCTGTTCCGGCTGTGGCGCCAGGCCGGGGAGCCTCGTGTCATCTCCGTGTGGCGCGCAGACGACGAGGCGGAGTTGCGCGAAAAGGTCCTGGGAAGCCTGCCCCTGTGGCCTTGGGTGTCCGCTGTGATCACCGCTCTGCAGCCGCACCCCAACGATCCCAGCTGAACCGTTCCGGGTCTTCCGGCACGGCACCACACTGCCCCGGCTCGGTGCGTCGATCAGGACCGCCGCACCGAGCCCGCAGTGCATGCCCCGAGGTGGAGAAGTCGGTGGTTCACAGACTGGTTCGACGGGCCCCTGGTCGGTTGCGCCCGGGGCGGTCGGTACACCTCACGGGTACCCGGTACCCAGAAGCAGCTGAGCCAGGGACTTTTCAGGGACTTTCAGCTCTGTCAGAGGGACATTCGCGGGACGATCCGGCGTGCAAACCGGTAAGGCCGTGACAGAGCCGAAAGTAGAGAAATGCCTGGTCAGCGCTCCTGTAGCAGCCATCGGCCCGCTGCTACGCCGCCCCTGACGTCCGCCGACCCTTGTAGTTGATCTTCATGGTATCCATGTCCGTCGCGGTGGAGCGAAGCCGGCCATAGCCGTACCCGCGCTCCTTCAAGGTCGTCTCCGCTCCGTCCTCGAAGAGGACGACCGGGCCGGCGGGAAGGGTCCACTGCACGGGGGATTGCCATTCGGCCAAGGTGAGGGCGGGTTCGAGTGCGGCGAGGATGTCGCTCTCAGAGTCGGCTCCGCTCCACCGGATGAAGAGCATGCGGTCCGGCAGGAAGGTTGTGGTGTCGGGACTGTCGGCCAGTACCAGGGCCTCGGCGCATCCCACGTGCAGCGTGCCTATGTAGTCGTCGATCTGGCAGGCCCGGTCGTAGTCGCCCCAGCCGCTGAACTCGTCTGCGCTCGTGGCCTCCGTATCCGTGCACCAAGAAGCCAGGGCCGATTCGGGCACGACGACCAGTGGGCCGCCACCGGATTCGACCCACAGCAACGGCTTGCGCGGAGTGGCATCAGACATGTCGGGAAGGCTAACTGGCGATCACCTGCGGGTGGAGATCGGTGTGGTCGATCCACGTAATGGTGACGACGATGTTCTCGTCGCAGGGGGCTTCTGTGGCTTCGAGCAGCGCCCATTCGCGGGCCGATTCGACCAACTCCGGCCAAGGTCTTTCCCAGTCGAGCTGCCAGTCCAGGTCGGGGCCGGAGATGCCGTATGTGCGATCGCCTTCGATCTTCCAGAACTGGCTGTATAGGACGAGTTGATCATGGTCGGCAAGCTCGTTGACGACCTCGATGTAGTGAGCAGACGGCCAGGCAGGCTCACCGAAGCTGGTCATGCTGCACAGTCGGGCCGCCGACAGGGGCACGACTGGATGGCGGGCCCCGAGTTCCGCGAGCGCAAACCGGAAGCCCACTGGCTCACTCCAGTCCGGCGGCGTCGCCCGCTCCATGCAGGCGCGGTACGCGCGCCACAAGGGCTCGACCGCGTCTCTGATCTCCAGATCCGCGAGGGCCAGTGCCGCCCACTCCCGCACGGTGCTGTTGTCACTGGCCAGCAACTCGATCAGTGCGGGGCCGCAGCGTGGGTCTGCGACCTCCTCGAAGACCTCGATGGCGGTCAGCTGGCCGAAGCTGCCGAGGGATGGCAGGCCATCGATGATGACGGGGATGGCGGGGCGTCCGATGTGGATCAGCTCGGCGCGGGCATCCATGGACTCGTCCGCAGCGCCGTCCATCTGCTGGACGAGGGCTGCGATGCGGGATGCCATGCGGGGTTCCTCTCGGGAGCGGGTGGGCTCAGTCTGCGTCAGGTGAGGTGTCTCGGCGCCAGAAGTTTGGCAGCCACCAGCACAGCACCGAGCGGTCCTCGGGCCATGGGGCTCGCTCCGCTGCGTCCCAGTCCTCGAAGGAGTCGCGGGCTTGATCGATGGGGCGCCACGCCGGATCGAGCGGCTCGTCTGGCGCCGGCGGCCGTACGTACTGCTGGCCATGGTGGTCGCAGGCGCCGAATGACCGGTAGTTCTGCTGGGCCTCGATGAGGGACACGCGGTTGGCTCCGCCAGCCATCGTGGGCCAACGGAACTGAACGCCGTCGTCTTCCCAGAAGCAGATGGGACAGATCTCGTAGGAGCCGGGCATCTCGTCGAGGACGAGATGCCCGCAGCACGGACACGGGAATGGGCTGCTCATCGGCGCAGTGTGGACGATGACTCACCCGCCTCACCACTGGGTTTCCGAGGTCACTCGGGCCACGCCTTGCGTGAGCGATGCGTGAGCGGACGGGGAAGCACACGTTGGATCAAGCGGCACGCGCGGAAACAGTGCCGTGCTCCTGACCAGGCAAGACAGGACACGGCGTGCAACCACGGCACTACCCGTCACGATCTTGCAGGCCCTCGTAATGCGTAGGTCTCATTACTTGAAGACGTGCGCCGACTGCACTCCAGGGCAGGCCCTGACATCGCTGAAAGCTAAGAATGCCCAGGTCAAGGCCCATCCTGTCAGCACATCGATGATGTTCGCCGGGAGACCGCCCCGCGCGGACTCCTTTTACTTTCACGGACACGTCGTGTCATAGGGCGGAGGGTGCGTGCGGTGGGGTTGCCATCCTCCTACTCGAAATCCTCGGCCACGCCAAAACGTATGTCGGTCGGATCATTCATCTGCCGGTGGCAGAGAACCGGTGGCAGAGAAGCTGTGGGCGCTGTGACGCGATGGCAGATTGGGTGGCTATGCCTGCGGAATTTATGGACGCCAAGACGACGGCGAAGTACCTGAACTTGTCGATCTCCTGGGTGTACCGCGACGCCCCCGCCCTCGGGCTCGTTCCGTACAAGTTTGGGCGTGGCCGCAACGCCAAGATCCAGTTCAAGGTTTCCGAGGTAACGGCCTGGGTTCGGCAGCAGAAGCTGCAGTGATCAGGGGGAGGTTCTGAGGCGGTGGCTGCCGTTCGCGCGTCGGCTTCGCGTGGGGGATTGGTCCGTTGGCTCTGCTGCGGCCGGGCAAGGTGACGTGATCCTGGGCCATTGGCCCAAAGGATTGGTCCTCAGTTGAACCATCAGCCCCCTAGATGCTGAGATGGGTCTGTCAATGGCGCTGCGGGTCCCCCGGGGATCTCTGCGGCGCCTTTCTCGTGTCTGCGCTGGTCTATGCGCGGAAGGGGCGGGGCAACTTGCTGAAGCGCGCGTTCGTCGCACACGATCCGGGGCGGATCCGGCTGCGGTTCGCGTCCCGGGCTGTGCTCGGCATTGGGCTCGCCGTCGCGCTGTGCGGGGCGGCCGGGTACTCGCTGGCGGCGGCCATTGCTGGTGGCCTGGCCGCGCTGCTCGCGCTGTTCACGGTGACCGACCCGACGGTGCGTGGGCAGGCGATTACGACCGCGTTTCTCCCCGTCGTCGGTCTCCCGGTGCTCACGCTCGCCGCCGTGCTGCACGATGTGCCCGTCGCGCGCGACCTGGCGTTCCTCGCCGTTGTGGGGGCGGGGGTGTACGCGCGGCGGTGGGGGCCTCGCGGGCACTCACTGGGCGTGTTCGGCTTTATGGCCTATTTCTCTGCGCAGTTCCTGCACACCGTGCCCGGCCAGCTGCCCGAGCTGTACGTGGCCGTGCTGCTGTCGCTCATTGCGTCGTCGGTGGTGCGGTTCGCGGTGTGGTGCTATGAGCGGCGGCTCGCGGCACCCGTAGCAGTCGCCCTCACTACCGGGGCGGCGGGGCTTGGGCGGATCACGACGCGGCAGGCCGTGCAAGCGACGTTTGGGGCGGGGTTCGCGCTCGCGGTGGGGCAGGTGCTCTCCGATCAGCGTTGGTACTGGGCGGTCGGCGCCACCTGGTGGGTGTTCGTGGCCACAACCTCGCGAGGTGAGACCGTCGTGCGCGGGTTCAGGCGATTCTTGGGGACGGTGCTCGGGATCGGGCTGGGCTTCGCCGTGGCTGTGCCGCTGCACCATGAGCCGGTCGTGGCCGCCGTGGTCGTGGCGATGAGCGTGTTCGGGATCTTCTATACCGCCGCTGTCTCCTATACCTGGATGATGCTGGCCGTGACCGTGATGGCGAGCATGCTGTACGGGCTGCTCGGCATGCTAGACGCTGGTCTGCTCATACTGCGGGTGGCTGAGACAGCGGCCGGGGCGTTCGGCGCTGTATTGGCGGTGCTGTTCGTGCTGCCGGTAACCACGCACTCCGTGACCGAGGCGTGGGTGGAGCGGGCACTGCGGTGCGTGCAGACGTGCACGGCGGAGGCCGCCGCCCGGCTAGCCGGGAACGAGGACGCTGCCCCAGCCCAGCGCGTTGTCGAACTGGAGGCGATCCTCGGCCGGGTGCGCTTGTCGCTTGCGCCGCTGGTGCATCCGCTCAACCCGATGAAGGCGCGCAAGCGACGGGCGCGGCATGTGCTCGCGCTGCTCGATGACTGCGCACGCGAGGTGCGCGGCCTGGCCTCCGTTGCTGCCGACCCGGAGGCCTCGCACGACATCCGGCTCGCCGCAGCCTGCTGGCGGGTGGAGGCCGCCGTCGAGGCCCTCACTGACGCGCCGACCGTCGGGCGGCCCCTCCGACTCGGCAACGCGACGGCCACCGAGCCGACGGGCGCCGAACCAGTGTTCGCCCACCTCCATGCGCTGGAGCGGGCCCTGCTCGAACTTGCCGTGCCCCTGCGGAGGGCCAGCCAAATTCCGGCCGGCGCCTGAGCCTGCGCGCGCGATGAGGTTGTCGAGGATCACCCCGACCCAGGGCGCTCCTCCTCGGCCCCTCCGACATCCGGGTCAGGGTGAGCACGATGGTGCGATCGCTCGCGCGGTACGGAGACCGTTCTGCTTCGCCGTGTCTGAGGACTTCGACCGCGCCGTACACGACGTTGTCGCACGCGCGACACTCTTCGCTACCCAGCTCCTGCGCGGCAGTGCAGCGCGTAGATCAGATACCGGTGTCGAGCAGCTTCGCGGCCCTGCCGATGGAGGACGGCATGAGGTGGCGGTAGCTGCGATACGTCACCTCGATGGACTTATGGCCCATCCACTCCGCAACATCCGTGATCGGAATACCCATGGCCAGGCAATTGGAAGCGAAGAAGTGGCGCAGGCTATACATGGTGTAGCCCGCAGTTATGCCAGCGGCGCGCAAAACCTTTTGCCATTTGTGGCGGAACGCATTTCCGCTGTAGTACGGGCTGCCGCCGACACCAGCCCCCGCACGACCGCCATTGGTCAGTAGGTACCCCTGTGAATCCGCAGGGTGTGTTTCCGCGTATTGCATCAAGTACGCGCGTGTCTTCGCGGGTATCGGCGTCTCGCGGAACGCGCCCCAGTTCCGGTGCTTGAGTGGCGCCGGTACACGTTGGCGCCCATGGATCTGGTCGCTGATCCGGTAAACGTCCTGTGAGACGAGCCCGTTGACGTTCGTGGCGTGCGCCTCGCCATTCCGTAGACCGCAGCCCGACATCATCTCCATGACAAGGCGCAGGTCTTCGTCGTGTGCGTGGTGCCGGATGAGATTGAGCTCCTCCAGCGTCGGGATCACGATGTCCTTGCGCTGATGGTCCGGAGGCGTAGCGTCCATGAACGGGTCCAGCGTCAGGGCGCCTCGACGTCGCGCAGAGTTGATGACCAGCCGCAGGACCTTGTACGCGTTCACCTGCGCCGCGCTGCCGACGTCGTCGAGCATCATGTCGCCGACGAAGTTGTCCACGGTGCTCGCGGTAAAAGTGCCGATCTTGCGCGACCCCAGGCGGGGCGCGATGTGTACCGTAAGCGCCCGCTCGTAGCTCTCGACGCTGTTGTCCTTGAGCCCACGAGCTCGGTGGCTGATCCAATTGGAGGCGAAGTCCTCAAGGCTCCGGGCGGCGATATTCTCGCCGTCGGAAGGGCCGGCCTTCTGCGCTCCCTTCTTCGACTGATACAGCTCCGTGAGCCTGGCTGTCGCCTTGTCCTGTGTCCCGTAGCCCGACTCCTCACGCTGCTTGCCGGCCGCGTCCCTGTAGCGGATCTTGTACGGGTGCGGGCACCGGGTCGGTGCCTTGCAGGTGCACTCCTTGAAGAACGTGCCCATGCCGCGTGCGAGGGTCCTGGCTGCCATGTACTGACTCCGTACTCGTGCTGACGTTTTACTGACCCCGGGGGCGTCAGTATGGCGCTGACCTGCGGCCGCGCCTAACGAACAGCGTTCATGGCGTTCTTCATGGCGCAGTTCCTGCACGCCGTACCGGATCAGCTGCCCGAGCTGTTCACCGCCGTCACGCTCTCCCTCATCACCTCCTCGGCCGTCCGCTTCGGCGCCTGGTGCTACGAGCGCCGGCTGCCGGTGCCCATCGTCCCCGCGCTCGAGGGCAGCGGCGGTCTGGCCCGGGCCACCACGCGCCAGGCGATCCAGGCGACCGCCGCAGGCGCCTTCGCGCTCGGCGTCGGACATCTGCTGTCCGCCGACCGCTGGTACTGGGCCGTCGGCACCGTCTGGTGGATCTTCGTGAACACCGCCTCACGCGGTGAGACGCTCGTTCGCGGCTTCCGCCGGGTCCTCGGCACGGTGGCGGGCATCCCTGCCGGGCTGCTGATCGCCGTGCCGCTGCACGGGGACACGTTGCTCACCGCGGTCCTGGTCGCCGTCTGCGTCTTCGGCATCTTCTACACCGCTGCCGTCTCCTACAGCTGGATGGTCTTCTTCGTGACCGTGATGGCCGGACTGCTGTACGGACTGCTCGGCGTACTGAACCCGGAACTCCTCGTCCTGCGGCTCACCGAGACCGGAGCAGGGGCTCTCGGCGCGGCGCTCGCCGTCGGCCTCGTGCTGCCCGTGACCCTCCACGCAACCACCGACGCCTGGGTCCAGCGGGCCCTGCGCTGCGTGCACGTGTGCACTGCCGAGGCCGCCGCGCGCCTGGCCGGCTCCCCGGCCGCCGACCCCGCCCCGCGCGTGACCGAACTGGAAGCGGTGCTCGGCCGGGTCCGGCTCTCCCTCGCCCCCCTCGTGCACCCCCTCAACCCGCTGCGCGCCCGCAAGGCACGCGCCCGGCAGATCCTTGCCCTGCTGGACCTCTGCGCCCGTGAGGTCCGCGGCCTCGCCGCCGTCGCCGCCGACCCGGACGCCTCGCACGACGCCCGGCTCGACGCGGCGTGCCACCGCGTCGAGGCAGCGGTGCTGGCTCTGGCGCAGCGCGGCCAGGACCGCAGCGAACTGCTTGCCGCGCCCGCGCAGGCGCCGCACCACCACCCCGGCGCCGAAGCCGCACTCAGCCACCTGCACGTCCTGGAGCGAGCCCTCGCCGAGCTCGCCGCACCCCTGCACACCTCGCCGCGCGCCCCGCTGGTCACGGCCTGACCTGCGGCGCCGCAGCGCCGGTCGACGGCATCACAGCCCTGGTCTAGACCGGAAGGGGTGCACTGCTACCGTCGCCCCGGGAGATTGCGGCGGCCCCGACCGCCGCCGCGATCCGTCGGCGGAGAGGGGCAGAAGCGGTGAGCAGGAACGGTGCCGGACGGGCATTCATCGGATCGTTCACGTCGGCGGGAGGGCGCGGGGTCACTGTTGCCGCCGTGGACCGGGAGACCGGGGGACTCACCGTCCTCGGCGTCACGGACGCCGTCCCCGATCCCTCGTACCTCGCTCTGGGCCCCGGTTCCACCGCCCTCTACGCGGTCAGTGAGACGGAGGCCGGCGCGGTCGCCGCGCTCGACATCACCGGCGATGAGCCGCAGCCCCTCGGCGAGATGCCGGTGGGCGGCAACGGCCCCACGCATCTGGCCTTCGCCGGTGGTCATCTGATCACCGCCAACTACGGCTCCGGCAGCGTCACCGCCCTCCCCGTGAGTACCGACGGAACGCTGGGCGCCGCCGCATCCGTACTCCAGCACGAGGGCAGCGGACCGCACACCGACCGCCAGCGCACCCCGCACGCCCACCAGGTGCTGCCCGACCCGTCGGGGAACTGGGTACTGAGCGTGGACCTGGGGACCGACTCCGTGCGGGTCTGCGCCCTGGACCCGGCCGCCGGGACGCTGCGGCTGCACGGCGAGACCGCGCTGCGGCCGGGCACCGGCCCGCGCCACCTGGCCTTCCATCCCGCGGGCGGCCACGCCTACGTCCTGAACGAGCTCGAACCGACCGTCACCGTCTGCCGCTGGGACGCGGCCGCCGGAGTCCTCGAACCGCTCGGCGAGAGCGCGGTCGCACCGGACGACGTGGTCGACGACGCGGAGGCGGTCGTCTACCCGTCCGAAGTGGTCGTCTCGCACGACGGACGGTTCCTGTGGGCCGCCAACCGCGGGCACGACAGTATTGCCGTGCTGGCCCTCGACGAGACCGGCGAGAAGGCGTCCCTGGTCACGACCGTGGACTGCGGTGGCCACTGGCCGCGCGACCTGGTGCTCGACCCGACCGGCCAGTGGCTGTACGCGGCCAATGAGCGGTCCGGGAACGTCAGCTGGTTCGCCGTGGACGCGGCGACCGGCATCCCGCGCCACGTGGGCTCGCTGACCGTACCGGCGGCCTCCTGCGTGGTCTTCGGCTGACGGACCCGCCGCCCGGCGCACAGCGCCGCACGCGGCGCGGCACCCGTCACAGCGCGCAGCACACGTCGGACCGCACACAGCGGGGCCCGTACCGGTCGAATCGGTACGGGCCCCGCTGTTCTGTTCCGGCCAGGTCAGAGGGCCTGGGCCCCCTGCTGCGCGGCAGGGGCGATCCCCAGCGACGTCATGTACATCGACAGCACGAGCTTGCCGATCGCCGGGTACGCGCCGAGCGGCTCGGCCGTCGGGCAGCCGGCTTCCTTCGCGGCGGCGTCCAGCAGGCCCTCCGCGATCTCGGGGCCCACCAGGTACGGCGCCAGGGCCAGCTGCACCGAACCGGAGCCCGTCAGCTGCTCGGCGATCGACGCGACGGAGCCCTCGACATCCAGGGCGGCGGCCATCACCGGGACAGCGAGCCGGGCCGCCAGCAGCATGCCGGTGATCCCGGCGGCCTGCACGGCCTCTTCGCCGCCCACCGTGGCCAGCACGATGCCGTCGGCGGCCGTGGCCACGGTGAACAGCCTGGCGCGGTCGGCGCGGGCCAGACCGGCCTCGGAGAGGCGTACGTGCAGCGCCTCGGCGAGCAGGGGGTGCGGGCCGAGCACATCGGTCAGCTCGACCTGCGCGCGGCTGTCCATGACGGCCTGGCGTATCCGCCGGATCAGGGCGCTGTCCGGTCCCGCGAGCAGCGGCACCACGACCGCCGCCGGACCCTCGGGCTCGGGGACCTCGCGGCCCGCGGCCTTCGCCTGCTCGAAGCGTGCGACGCGTTCGGTGGCACTGTCCGCGAGAACGGAGACCAGCGTGGGGTACTCGGCGTCGTCGCCGTCGAGGTAACCGATCCGGGCATTGAGACCGGGCAGCTCGGAACGGGCAATGCTGATCACTTCTTCGGCCAGGCTGCGGGTGGCCGGCGAAGGGGTACCGGGAACGGCGAGAACGAGCGCGGCAGCGCCCTCAGGCGCGACCACGGGCTCCGGGCGGCGGTGCCGTCCGGACTGGCGAGGTCGCGGCATTCGTACAGGCAGGCCGGAAGCGGGCCCAGTGGGGGTGCTCATGGCGCCGCATGCTACTGGTTTTGGGTACCTCCCTGTTCAGGGAGGGCCCAGTCGGGCGTTATCTGTCCGCTTTTATCCGATCAATGACTTTCCGGCCAACTGCCCTGCTCTGTCGGTCCTTGCTGCCGCACCTTCCCGGGCTCTCAGGCAGGTACGTACAGCAACGTCGGATGCGTCGGCAGCCGCAGGTCGCCGGTGGCCAGTGCCTCGGCGATGCGCAACGCGCCGGCCAGCGGATCACCCGATCCGGCGACCGGCCGTGCCTGCGGCAGCTGTTGCGCGAGCTCTTCGCGCAGCGGTACGAGGAGTGGGTCGCCCATCCGGAACAAGCCACCCGTCAGGGCCACTTCGCACGGTTCGCCATCCGCGCCGCGCTGCGGGCACACCGCCGCGGCCGCCTCCGCGATATGTCCGGCGGCGTCCCGCAGGATGCACGCGGCGACCGGATCGTCGTCGGCGCAGGCGGCGACCTCAGGGGCGAACGAGGCCAGCAGCGCAGGCCGGTCGGTGCGCGGATAGAGCAGACCGGGCAGGTCGGACGCCGGACCGAACACCGCTTCCAGCCGGGCCAGCAGCGCGGCCGATCCACCGCGCCGCCCGTCGTGTGCGCGCATCGCCGCATCGAGACCGGCCCGGCCGATCCAGGCACCGCCGCCGTTGTCGCCCAGCAGATGACCCCAGCCGTCGGCCCGGCGCCAGCTCGTCAGGTCCGTGCCCAGCGCGATCATGCCGGTGCCACCCGCCACCACCGCCCCCGGCCGCTGTCCGACCGCTCCGGCGTACGCCGTCACCCCGTCGGCGGCCAGCGCCAGGAGCCGGACCCCGAGCGTGCTCTCCAAGGCGGCCGGAAGCTCTGCGCGCAGCTGGTCCCCCAGCGTCCCCATACCGGCGGCACCGATCGCCACTGCGGCAAGGGGTGCGCCATCGGCGGACCGCTCCTGCTCACCGGCCTGCTCCCGCAACTCCCGGACGGCGGGCAGCAGTTGTTCCAGCAGGTGTCCGGCATCGATCCCGGCCGGCCCAGTACGCACCGGCTCGGCGCAGACCGCCGTGGCCACCGGCTTCCGGGCTCCGATCGCGCCGAGCGCCACCCGCAGCCCGGAACCGCCCGAGTCCACTCCGAGGACGTACCGCCCCGCGCCGGCGGTCACGGCAGCCGCCGGTCGGCCGGGTGCGCTCCACGGCGGTTCAGTGGTTTCTCGGTCCGGCCGGCCGGCCGTGCCCCGGAGAACCCGCGGTCGGTACGGCAGTCGAGTGGCTTGATCACTGGGCGCAAGGTGCACCGCTGCTTTCCGGCGAGTGCCTACGCGACCTCATGGACCGTCTCCAGGAAGAAGAAGAATGACGACCGCAGCCTATCCTGACCGCCGGGTAAGTGGGGCAGGGGGGCCGGTGGGATGCGGTGCATCCCGTCACGAACGGCACACAGGGAAAATGCTGAAGAGGCAGGTGGAGGGCGGTGCCTGCCGGTGAGCCCGAACTGCACAGGCCGGTCTGGGCGTGCGCGGTGTACGACTGTAGGGTGATGTTTCGTGGCAGCACGACCGTTGAACGAACTTGTTGAGCCCGGGTGGGCTGATGCGCTGAGCCCTGTGGCCGGCCGTATCGCTGCGATGGGGGATTTTCTGCGTGCCGAGATCGCGGCCGGCCGCACCTATCTACCGGCCGGCGCACACGTGTTGCGCGCCTTCCAGCAGCCCTTTGACGAGGTGCGGGTTCTGATCGTCGGTCAGGACCCTTATCCGACGCCCGGAATGGCCATCGGGCTCAGCTTCGCGGTCGCGCCCGACGTACGTCAGTTGCCGGGCAGTCTGGAGAACATTTTCCGGGAGCTGCACACGGACCTGGGGCTGCCCCGCCCGTCCAACGGTGATCTGACGCCCTGGACGCGGCAGGGCGTGCTGCTGCTCAACAGAGCGCTGACGACGGCACCGCGCAAGCCCGGGGCCCATCGTGGCAAGGGCTGGGAGGAAGTGACCGAGCAGGCGATCCGTGCGCTGGCCGCGCGCGGCAAGCCCCTGGTGTCGATCCTGTGGGGGCGTGACGCCCGTAATCTGCGGCCCTTCCTCGAGGACTACCCGGCGATCGAGTCGGCCCATCCCTCGCCGATGTCGGCGGACCGCGGGTTCTTCGGTTCGCGTCCGTTCAGCCGGGCCAACGACCTTCTGGTCCGGCAGGGCGCCCAGCCGGTGGACTGGCGACTGCCCTGAGCGGGCCGCCGGGCGGCTCCTGAACGTGCAGCCGGTGCGCGAGGTCCTTCCTGGACAGCCGCGTTCGGTGGGTATGGTCCGTGTTCTCCGGGCGGGTTGCTCCTTGGTGCGGGTGGTGCCCCTCGGGTCCGCGGCCGACGAGCGGCCGCGGACCCGAGCTGTTGGGGACGGCGGTTCTTCGTGACTCAGATGATCTTTGGCATGTCACCCTTCGTCGACTTGAGGTCGATCACGGAGAAGGTCGCGCCCTGCGGGTCGGAGACGGCCGCGAAGCGGCCGAACGGACTGTCGTGCGGGCCGAAGTGCACCTGGCCGCCGTGCTTGGTGACGGTGGCGATCGCGTCGTCGCAACTGTCGACTGCGAAGTAGACGTTGACGTACGGCGGGACCTCGGCCGGCCAGTCCTTCGTGATCTTCATCCGGCCGAGCACGGTGTCGTCGTCGAGGTCGTAGAGCTTGAAGTCGACGGCCTCGTCCTGCATGGTCCTCACGCCGTAGCCGAAGACGGCGGGGAAGAAGTCGTCGGCCTTCTCCACATCGCGTGTGGTGACCTCGGCCCAGCAGAACGCGCCGGCCTCGCCCTCCTTCTCGAAGCCCTTGTGCGTGCCCGGCTGCCAGACGCCGAAGATGACGCCGCTCGGGTCCTTGGCCAGCAGCATCCTGCCGAACTCGCCGACGGACATCGGCTCCATCATCAACTCGCCGCCGTTGTCACGGATCTTGGCGGCGGTCGCGTCGGCATCCGGTGAAGCGAGGTAGACGCTCCAGGCCGGCGGGCCTTCCCAGCCGGGCATCTGCGGGGAGAGGGCGGCGACATTCTTGTCGCCCGAGTACGCCTGCGTGTAGTTGCCGTACTCCTCCGACGACTCGCCGAAGGTCCAGCCCAGCAGTTCGCCGTAGAAGGCCTTCGCGGCCTCCAGGTCGGGGAACATCGCGTCGGCCCAGCAGGGCGCGCCTTCAGGTTTCACGGCCATGGTCTGACTGCCTCCTGGTAGGGGGAGATGACTGGTGTCCGGCTTGCCACGCTATTGGTTGATCTTGCTTCACGCGTGGCAAAGAATTCGAACATATGGTCAATTCTTCAGTTGCGGGCGGGCGCGGCGTGAAGGGCTGTCCCCTGGGCGCGGAATTCGGCCCGGCTCGCCAACTGCTGTGCCCCCAGGACATGCTGGGCAGCGCGGACTCGTGCCTGTGGGGGTGCGGTGTCAGGTCCGCACCCCCACAGGCCGTTTCAGGGCCGCTGTCAGGCGGTGGTGGTGATGCGTGTGACCGCCCGGCTGGTCAGGTCTCGGTCGTGGGGCGTGTCGTCCAGGGCTCGGTGCAGAGTGAGCCCCTCGATGAGTGCGTCGAGCTGGCAGGCCGTGTCCGGGTCGAAGTGCCGCTCCAGCAGTTGCCGGCTGCGGCGCATCCACGCCTGCGTCAACTCCCGGTATTCCGGGCGTCGGGCGGCGAGGGTGTACAGCTCCTGGGTGAGGATCAGGTCGCGTCGGGGCCCCGCGGAGAGCGTGTGGATGAGGTCGGTGACGGCCTCACGTGCCAGTTCGGGGCTGTCGGCGCGGCCGAGGTGTTGCTCGAAGACGGCCACGATGTGGTCGGCGAAGCGGGTGAAGGCTTCGCGAAGCAGGTCGTCGATGCCGGTGAAGTGGTAGGTCATCGAGCCGAGGGGCACCTCGGCGCGGGCGGCGATCCTGCGGTGGGACACCCCGGCGACGCCTACGTCGGCGATGTGGTCGAGGGTGGCGGTGATGATGCGTTCGCGACGCTGTGGATCCGTGTGTCCGGTGGCCATCGGTGACGGGCCTCAGAGGTTGCGGATCGGCCGGGCGGGGTTGCCGACGGCGACGACGTTCGCGGGGATGTCCTTGGTGACGACCGCGCCGGCGCCGACCACGCTGTTGTCGCCGATGGTCACACCGGGGCAGACGATGACGCCTCCGCCGAGCCAGACGTTGTCCCCGATGGTGATGGGGAGTGCGGCTTCGAGCTTGTCGCGCCGGGGCTGCGGCTCCAGCGGATGGGTGGGGGTGAGGAGTTGGACGTTGGGGCCGATCTGGCAGTCCTCGCCAATGGTGATCCGGGCGACGTCCAGTGCGGTCAGGTTGTAGTTGACGAAGGTACGGGCTCCGATGGTGATGTTGCTGCCGTAGTCGACCCACAGCGGCGGCCGCACCTCGATGTCCTCGCCCATGGAGGCGAGCAATTCCTCAAGGATCGCCCGGGCCTTGACGGGGTCCTCGGGAAAGGCGGTCTGATAGCGGGCGGCGAGTTGCATGGCGCGCCGCTGCCTGCGGGCGATCTCGGGGTCGTCCGCGATGTAGAGGTCGCCTGCGAGCATGCGTTCCAGGTTGGTGCGCGGGTCGTCCGCAAAGTAATCCGTCGACATGCGTACGATCGTACGCTCCGGGAGCTGGCGGCTGCCCTCGACATCGCCGCCTGCCGGGGCGCGGGTGCAAGTGAGGGATGGGTCGTGTCAAGGTCCTCTGCGCCTTTGACGCGTGAAACCCGCTGACGTGTGTGCGGTCCATGCAGCGGTTATCCCGAATTCACTCACCGGGGGTCTCCCGCTGTGTTGCGGAGACAGTCCGGACTCCGTCGCGTTGGGTGCAGGCACACAAGTCGCCCGGTTCTCCCACCGCGCGCGACCACACCCTGCCGCCGCTGGACCCGACATGGTCCGCCGGACGCACATGGGGATGCCCCGAAGCCCCGGACGGGCCCTCACAGCGCCAGGTGTGTACCGAGGTGCTGCTCGCGGGCGGACGCGTAGACCACTGCGGCCGCGGCGACGTCCAGTGCGGCATGACCGGTGGACTTGAAGACCGTCAGTTCGCCGGGATGGCGGCGGCCCGGGTGGCTGCCGTCGAGGATCGTGCCCAGCATCGTGGCTCGCTCGGGCGGGCGGCCCTGGAGTTCGTGCGCCCCGGCGGGTGGTGGCGAGGTGACCGCGCCGGTCCACTCCACGAAGAGCGATCCGTCCCGGACGGTCTCCGGGTCCAGCTCCGGTCCGTGGGAGCCTCCGACCGAACCGACATGGGCACCCTCGGCCAGCCAGGCGCGGCACAGCACGGGCTCGCGCGCGCCGGTGCAGCAGAGCACGACGTCCGAGCCGCGCACCGCGCCCTCGATGCTGTCGGCGGTGGCCTGCGGGTGCCTGGCGGCGAGGGCCCTGGCCCGGCCGGGGTCGCGGCCGCCGACCACCACGGGGGTCGTGGGGTCCTGCCGTGCGAGCAGGCCGAGCTGCTCGGTGGCCTGAACTCCCGTGCCCAGCACGGCGATCCGGGCCGCCCCCGGCGGTGCGAGCGCCCGCATGGCCAGTGTCGCGGTGGCGGCGGTGCGCACGGCGGTGACGGACTCCGCGTCCATCACGGCCAGAGGCCTGCCGTCCTGCTCGTCGAACAGGGCGACGACTCCCCGATGGGAACTGCGGCCCGTGTTCGCTGGGTCGGCGAACACGGAGACCAGCTTGGCGGCGAGACCGAGGCCGGGGACATGGGCGGGCATCACCCCGAGCAGCCCGGCCGGAGCCTGCGCGGCGACCCGCGGAGGGGCGGAGGCCGTTCCGCGGGCGATCGCGACCAGGGCGACGGTGAGAGCCTCGGCCAGCCGCTCCGGGTCGAGGGAGGCACGGGTCTGCGCCGCGTCCAGTACCAGCACCCCGCTCACTGCAGCTCCTCCGCCCGCGCGTCGGCGGAGACGGCGGCGGGCACGGAACCGGCCGGCCCGGCCGCCACCCCCAGCGCCTCGGACAGTTCGGCCGTGGCGATCAGCAGGGCGTTGCGCAACTCGGCCAGCAGGGGCTCCTGGAATTCGGCGGCCGGTCCGACCACCGTCAGCGCGCACAGCGGCTGTCCCGGCTCGGGTACGACCGCGCGGCTGACGGAGGCGACCAGGGCTTCGCTGCGTCCGCGCTCAACCGCGAAGCCGGTCCGTTCCACCCGCGCCAGGTCGGCGAGCAGGCCGTGCGGGCCGGTCATCGGGTGGCCGTCGTCCTCGGCAGGCCGCAGGTAGGGGCCGCGGGCCTCCGGAGGCAGCGCGGCGACCAGGGCCAGCGGACCGGCGAAACGGTGCACGGGCAGAGCCTCGTCACTGAGCAGGCTGATCATCTCCAGCCGGGAGGGGCGGACTGCGTCCACCACCCGTGAGCGGTCGTGCTCCAGCACCTGGAGGTTGACCATCATCCCGGTGTGCGCCGCCAGCGCCTCCATGGCCGGGCGGGACAGTGCGGCAAGCGAGTGGGCGGACGCCGTGCGCGACAGCCGCAGCACGGCCGCACCCGGCAGATAGTGGTCGCCGGTGCGCAGCACCCAGCCGCGCCGGACGAGGTCGGCGAGCACGCGGTAGGCGGTCGGACGGTGCAGTCCGACGGTCTCGGCGATCTCGCTCAGCCGCAGGGGGCGGTCGGACCGTGAGACGGCCTCCACCAGGTCAAGCGCCTTGTCGACGGCCGAACTGGAGGACCTCGGCACTCCGGACCACCCCTCTCCTCTTCTCGCCGGCATACCCGGACGGTAGCGTACGTTCCCACTGGCGGAATCATTATTACAACAGTTGTAATACCACAGCTGATGCCCGCAACGACGGAGAGGCGTAACCGATGGCTCACGAGGATGTCGGCGCTCCGGCCCCCTTCGCCGCCCCGGCGGAGGGCACCGTGGTGGTGTACCGGGGCGTGACCCTGATCGACGGCACCGGCGGCCCCGCCCGCCCGTCCACCTCGGTCGTCGTGGACGGCGCGCACATCCGGGCGGTCGCGCCGGACGGCGAGATATCCGCCGCGCTCCTCGCCGAGGCGCAGATCGTCGACCTCCGGGGTGCGTTCGTCGTTCCCGGCCTGATCGACTCGCATCAGCACATCGCCACCCCGCCGAACCGCCCGGTGGCCGAGGCGGCACTGCGCCGCCAGGTCTACGGCGGAGTGACCGCGATCCGCGACATGGCCGACGACCTGCGTCAGGTCGCCGACCTGGCCCGCGCCACCCTGGTCGGGGAGATCCCCGGACCCGACATCCACTACGCCGCGCTGACCGCCGGACCCGGCTTCTTCGACGACCCGCGCACCTGGCAGGTCTCGCAGGGGGCGGTGCCCGGTGCGGTCCCGTGGATGCAGGCCGTCACCGACGCCACCGACCTGCCGCTGGCGATCGCCCTGGCGCGCGGCACCCACGCCACCGCCGTCAAGATCTACGCCGACCTGCCGGCCGCCACCGTTGCGGCGATCACCACCGAGGCACACCGGCAGGGCCTTGGCGTGTGGGCCCACGCGGCCGTCTTCCCCGCCTCGCCCGGCGAGGTGGTGGACGCCGGGGTGGACGCGGTCTCCCACGTCCACCTGCTCGTCCACGAGTTCGCCGGCCGTCCGCTGACCACCTACAAGGACAAGCCCCCGGTCGACCGTGACCGCTTCGTCTCCGGCGACGACCAGGAGATGGCCGGGCTGTTCGCGCGTATGCGTGAGCGCGGCACCGTCCTGGACGCCACCAACTCGCTGTGGGACTGGCTGGCCGACGACGCCGACACCCCCGATGCGAAGGCGCAGGCCCGGGCGAACGCCGAGCTGTCGGCCGCGCTCACCGGCCAGGCGTTCCGGGCCGGCGTCGATATCTCGGCCGGCACCGACTACGAGACCGAGCCCGGGCAGCCGTACCCATCGCTCCACGACGAGCTGGTGTTCCTGGTCGAGCGCTGCGGCATCCCCGCCGTGCAGGCCATTCGCTCGGCCACCCTGGTCGGCGCGCTCAGCATGGGGACCGAGGACGTCATGGGCACCGTCGCCGAGGGCAAGCTCGCCAACTTCGTGGTGCTGCAGCAGAACCCACTGGCCGACATCCGGAACCTTCGCAGCATCTCCTGCGTGGTCAAGCGCGGACTGCGCCTCGACCGCGCCGACTTCACGCCGAACGATGACACGCAGGACTCGCCGGAAGGACGTACGGGCCGATGACCGCCGCACCCCGCGACATGCTCATCATCAACGCCCTGGGCGGGCTGGAGAATCCCAATGCCCCTGAAGCGGCCGAGGGTGCCGGCCAACTCATCCAGTCCATCGACGAGCTGGCGATCGATGCCCGCGCGCTGGCCGACGCCCATGCCTCCGGCGTGACCGCCGTCAACATCACCCTCGGGTATGTGATGGGTGACCTGCCGCCCTATGAGCACACCTTGCATGAGATCAGGGTCTGGGACGGCCTGATCCGCGCCAACTCCGACGACCTGCTGGGGGTCCGCACCGCCGCCGACCTGTACCGGGCCAGGACCGAGGGCAAGATCGGAGTGATCTACGGCTTCCAGAACGGCGTTGCCGTCGGCGACGACCTCAGCCGGATCGCCACCTTCCAGGAACTCGGAGTCCGCGTCTTCCAGTTGACGTACAACCAGGCCAACCACCTGGGCAACGGATCCATGGCCAAGGAGAACCGCGGCCTGACCCCGTTCGGCCGCGAGGTGGTCGAGGCCGTCAACGAGAGCCGGATGATGGTCGACCTGTCGCACAGCGGCGAGAACACCTGCCTGGAGGCGGCCCGGATCTCCACCCGACCGGTGTCGGTCAACCACACGGGGTGCCGTGCCCTCACGGACCTGCCGCGCAACAAGACGGACGAGGAGCTCCGGCTGGTCGCCTCGCGCGGCGGCTTCGTCGGCATCTACTTCATGCCGTTCCTCAGCCCCACCGGCCACGCCACCGCCGCCGACGTGGTCGAGCACATCGATCATGCGGTGAACGTCTGCGGCGAGGACGCCGTCGGCATCGGCACCGACGGACCGGTGACCGGCATCGACGACCTGGACGCCTACCGGGCCCGGCTCGCCGAGCACGTCGCCCGGCGACAGGCCGCCGGCGTCGGCGCCGCCGGTGAGCGCGCCGACACGTACCCCTTCGTGGTCGACCTGCGCGGCGTGGATCAGTTCCGCGAGCTGATACGGCTGCTGGAGAAGCGGGGCTACGGCTCCGAGCGGATCGAGAAGATCCTCGGCCGCAACTTCGCCGACTACGCCGAGCGCATCTGGGGCTGAGCGGGGCGGAAGGGGTACCGGAGGAGGCCCAGGACTGCGGGCCGGCATCCGCCCGACAGACGGCACGAGGGCCCGGCCGGGCACCCCGCGGAGGCATCGCATGCGGAGATCGTCCGGGTGGCTCACCCGGACGATCTCGGAGGCGGGTCTCGTCCTGCCCGTCCGGGGAGTACGTGGGCGTGACGTCCGTGTGGATGGGGATGGGACGAGTACACCTCGTACTTTCGGCCGGTCGACCGTGACCGAAAGGCTGAGCCTTCGGGGGCGCCTTCTTTTCTACGGTGGAGGGACCGAGCGGGAACTGCCGGACTCCGGCGACTCACCCGCGAGGGCCCCAGGTCCCCTCAGCCGCAGCCGCCCGCGGCCCCGACTCAGGAGTGCCGCATGACCACCTCCACCCATGCCCTGCTTGCCGAGCTCACCCTGCCGTCGCACCCGCGCTCCGCAGCCCGGGCCCGCCACGCGGTGGGAGTGCTCGTGGAGCACGACATCGAGGCGGCCGACCGCGTTCTGCTGCTGCTCTCCGAGGCCGTGGCCAATGCCGTCGAGCACACCTGCAGTGGTCACGTCCGGGTGGTGGCTGCGGTCGACGAGGTCTCCGGTGAGATCTTCTGCGGAGTTTTCGACACCGACCCGTGCATCCCCACCCCTGCCCAGTTCACGGAGGCGGAGGGTGCGGAGCCGGCCGAGTCCGGCCGGGGCCTGGTTCTGATCGACGCCCTCAGCGACGCCTGGGGTCATGTGCGCTGCCGCGCAGGCAAGTGGCTCTGGTTCCGCGTCCTGTCCGAACCCCGGACGACCGCAGGGGGCCGGTCCACCGCGCCGGCCGCCGCGAGGACCCGGACCCGTCTGTGCGGCGCAGCGTGAGGACGCGCCGTACAGCGCACTTCGCACCCTCCCCTCCTGAACGGACTGGACCGATGACTCTGCCGATCAGCTTTTCGCGCCCGCGGACGCTCGGCCGGCCGCGCCGTTCCACCGATACGTCCTCTGCCGGACGGGTGGGCGCCCCGTTGCCGGCGGCGTGGGTGCGGCTGCTGCCGGCTGCCCTGATCCTCGTCGACCTGGGCCTGGACACCACCATGTCGAGCCATGTGGCCGCCGGCTTCCTGTTCATAGCGCTCCCCGCGTTCGCCGCTTTCTCCATGGGCGTGGCCGCCACCGCCGCATTCACCGTTCTGGCGATCCTGCTCGAGATCGGAGTGGCCTGGCGCGTCGGGCACCAGTTCGAGCAGCACCATGTCACCGCCTATGCCGTCACCGCCCTGGTCGGCACGGTGAGCATGGTGCTCGCCCGCCAGCGGCTGAGGCAGAACCGGGACCTGGTGCGCGCCCGCACGGTGGCCGAGGCCTTGCAGAACGCCCTGCTCAAGCCGCTCCCGGAGCGGCTCGGTCCGCTCACTGCGGCCGCGCTCTACCGTCCTGCCGACGCCGACACCCTGATCAGCGGCGATCTCTACGACGTGGCCGAGACCCCCTTCGGCTACCGGGCGATCATCGGAGACGTCCGGGGCAAGGGGCTGGCCTCGGTACAGACGGTGGCTGCCGTGCTGGGCACCTTCCGGGAGACCGCGCACGAGGTCCAGGACCTCACCGAGCTCGCCGCCCGGCTGGACCGCCGGCTGCAGCGTGAGTCGGAGGCCGACGGCGACGGTGAACTGTTCGTCACCGCCACCCTGGTCGAGTACGACCCGGGGGCCGTTGCCATCACGCTGCTCAACCGCGGACATCTGGACCCGCTGTTGATCTCCGCCGAGGGCGTCCGTGCCCTGCCCACTTCCGCCGAGCTGCCGCTGGGACTGGGTAATCTGGCCGGCGCCGAGGCCGACGCGGAGCCGGTCAGCTGCCCGCTGCGGCCCGGTGAGGTGCTGCTGCTCCACACCGACGGTGCCAGTGAGGCGCGCGATGACAACGGGGTCTTCTACCCGATTCGCGAGCGGCTGGCCGAGCGTTTCGGCGGTGCGGCGGAGCCGACGCCGGCCGAGGTCGTCGCCCACCTCGCGCAGGACCTGGCCGAGTACACCGACCGCACCCGCGACGACCTGGCCGTGCTGGCCCTCGCCGGCGACGTGTGGACGAAGGCACTGGTCATGGCCCCGTGACGGGTACACCGTGCGGGTCCCGGCGTCCCGCACCCGCAGACATCTCCTGCGCCGGCAGGCGGCCAGGGAAGCAAGCCGCAGCATGTCGCCGCAACACTGAATCCCCCTCACGCGTCGACAGCAGCGTTCTGTCATGAACCGACCGCGACGCCACCGGGGCAGTCGCCTGTAGGACACAGCAGTGGGCGTGCAGCGCCGCACCCGAGGGGCCACGGCACTGTGCCGCGGCCCCTCACGGGATACGGTGCCGGGTCGCGTCAGGCCCCGGCCTCGCTGATGTTGACCATCCAGCCGATGCCGAACTTGTCCGTACACATGCCGAACACGTCGCCCCACATCTGCTTCTCCAGCGGCACCGCCACGTTGCCGCCGGCGGACAGCTTCTCCCAGTAGCCACGCAATTCGTCGGCGTCGTCGCCGCTCAGGCTCACGGCGAAGTTGTCGCCCGGCTTGTGCTCCATGCCCGGCGGGGTGTCGGCGCACATGAGGGTGAAGCCACTCGGGGTCTCCAGCATGCCGTGCATGACCTTGTCGGCGTACCCGGGGGGCGCCTCGGAGCCGAACTGGCCGAATGTGTGGACGTTCAGGGTGCCGCCGAAGACGCCCTGGTAGAAGTCGATGGCTTGCCTGGCGTCACCGGCGAAGCTGATGTACGGGTTGAGTCGAGAGGCCATAGTGTGATCCTTTCACGACGTTCTGTCAGCAACTGCACACTAAGGGCTGTCCCGTAATCCCTGGTGGATCAGCGCGCGGCGTCAGATGCGGTGCATCGCAAGGCGGAGGGACGTCCGCATACTGGGCGTATACGGGCGTTCCGACAACGCGGCGAGGTGCCGTAGCTGTCGTCGTGCGCCCGCCAGGGGTTACGGGACAGCCCTTAGCCACGGTCCGGCTGCTCGGTCGGCATCTGCGCAGACCGGGCACTGGTACGTGTCAAGACCGTGGCCGGCCATGCGAATCGTTGCGCGGTCACGTGGCGATGCCCTCGTCGGGAACGGTCCTCGTGCGGTCAAGCTCGTACGATCAAGCACGAGTTTCCGGAGCGGCGCAGACCGGGACACAGCGATGCGAACAATGACAGGGGGCTGACCGGTATGCGTATCCGTATCGACGCCGTCGACCTGCCCGGCCTCACCTGCTGCCCGTCCGTGGCGCCCGACGGTGACACCTCCACCTGCGGCAACGTCCATGTCGCCGTGCAACGTCGCGACCGCCCGGCGGAACTTCTCGATCCGCAGCCGGGCGACGCCGCGTCCGCGACCTGGATCCTGGAGTGCACCACGGTTGCCTCGCCGACCGGAACCGATGTGAAAGGCCCGTACGTCCAGGGCCGTCCGGGGGGCCGGTTCATCTACCTGTCGTGGGGCACGGTCGACGAGTCGGGCGCCTTCACGGTGTTCCGCCGCGCCAAGCTCATGCTCGACGCGGTCCCCTCCGAGGTGCTCGACGCCGCCGCACGCGGCGGCCTGCTGGTCGGACGCCTCGGCCTGACCGACGCGTGCGGGGCACCCCTGTGTGCACGGGTCGTACCTCCGGCCATCGCCTGGACCGCGGAACCCACCGAATGACAGCGCTCGTCACCCCGCACCGACACCGCCGTCGACGACCCAGGATGCACCAGCGCCGTCGGCAGCATCTCCCGCACCACACCGCGCCGGCACCCCGGCCACGGCCCGCTCGTACGACCGCAGTGATCAACCGCCGATGGTCGCCGCCCGGACACACAGCACATCCGGCAGATGCGAGGCGAGCTGCTCCCAGCTGTCCCCGTCGTCCCCGCTCGCGTACACCTCGCCGTTGCGATTGCCGAAGTAGACCCCTGCCGGATCGGCGTCGTCGGTGCAGAGCGCGTCGCGCAGCACCGTGCCGTAGTGCATCTCCTCGGGCAGTCCCGCCGACAGCGGCTCCCAGGTCCTGCCAGCGTCGCTCGTGCGGAACACCCGGCAGCGGTGCTCGGCGGGGACGCGGTCGGCGTCGGCATTGATCGGGAAGACGTACGCGGTCCCGGCCCGGCGCGGATGGGCGGCCGCGGCGAATCCGAAGTCGGACGGCAGCCCCTGGCCGATGTCCGTCCAGTTGTCCCCGGAGTCGTCGCTGCGGAACACACCCCAGTGATTCTGCAGATAGAGACGGTCCGGATCGGCGGCGTCCCGGGCGACCTTGTGGACGCACTGGCCGAACTCCGGGTTCGGATCAGGCAGGAAGACCGCCGACACCCCCTTGTTCGACGGGTCCCAGCTCGCACCGCCGTCCTTGGTGCGGAACACTCCGGCCGTGGAGACCGCGACGGTCACGGCCCGCGCATCCCTCGGGTCGGTCAGGATCGTGTGGAGTCCCTCGCCGCCCCCGCCCGGCACCCACTTCGAGCGCGTCGGGTGCTCCCACAGAGGGCGCACCAGCTCGAACGACTCCCCGCGGTCCTCCGAGCGGAACAACGCAGCCGGCTCCGTCCCCGCGTACACGACATCGGGGGCCTCCGGCCCGGCCGGGTGCAGCTGCCAGACCCGCTCCAGCGAGGCGCCGGTGAACTGCGGGAATTTGACCGCAGGTTGTTTCGGCTCGACCCATGTCGCGCCCAGGTCGTCGGAGTGGAAGACCGATGGCCCCCAGTGCGCACTGTCCCCGCCGACCAGGAGCCGGGGGACTGTCCCGCGGCTGTCGATGGCGATCGAGTAGATCGCCTGTGCGTTGAAGTGCGGGTCGCCGAACTCCCAGGCGCCATCACGCCTGCGGCCGATGAAAAGTCCCTTACGAGTCCCCACAGTGAGCAGTACGTCGGTCATGGCCGACACCTCCCGAAACGCCTTTGTCGCGGACAGGGGCCAGTCTGCACCCGGCCACTGACAGTGGGGTGCGGAGACGATGTTTGTGCAGGTCGGACGGGGGTGGCGGGCGCACTGCCGGGCCTCATGGCCTCCGGCGCTCCTGGTGGTGCGCTCAGAGCCCCAAGGCGTCGTCGGCCCACTCGAACGCCGACGCCTGGCCCGCGCCCGGCGTCTGTTCCGCCCAGATGACCTTGCCCTCCGCGGTGTAGCGGGTTCCCCAGCGGTCGGCGAACTGGGCGACGAGATACAGGCCGCGGCCGCCCTCGTCCGTCGTCGACGCATAGCGCAGATGCGGTACGGAGTGCAGCACCGCGGCGTGATGCTCGTACAGTCGCGTCATCTCGGCGGGGCCGAGGCCGTGCGTCTGCCGGCGCAGACGCCGGCTGACCAGCGCCGCTCCGCCGGAGGTGAGGGCAAGTGCGGTCACCGCGGCGCCGAAGAGCACCGGCAGGTCGCGGTCGGCCATTTTGTTCACGTTGGTGACCGTGATGCCTACGGACACCAGGCCGGCGGCCGAGCCGTCGGCCCTGGGTACCGGCACCACCGAGTTCACGGCCGGTCCCCGGCTCCCCTTGAAGGTCTCGGTGAATCCGTGCCCGAGAAGTGCCTCCTTGTACGGGCCGAGGATGTGCTTGCCTGTCAGCGCGGGATCGGGGTGGGTGTAGCGGAAACCGCGTGTGCTGGCCACGACGACGTACTCGACGCGGGTGCTTTTCCGGACCGCTTCCGCACGCGGCTGGAGCACCGCGGTGGGATCTCGGCTGTCCAGCGCCGCCACAATGCCCGGGGAGTGAGCGAACGTATCGGCTACGGCGTACGAACGGCTTCGGGCTTCCTGAACGGCGGCTCGCCGGCCCTGCACGACGAGTGAGACCGCCGCCGCGGCGACGAGCAGAACCACGAGCGCCAGCTCCAGCAGGAGCACCTGCCCGGCCACGGTGTGCACGCCGAGCAAGGTGTGGGAGCGTCCGGAGCGCGATGGCCAGAGCCTTGCCATATATCTGCCAAAGCGGCCCATAGCTCCTTTTTATCAGCTATGTCCGTACAAAAATTTGAATGCGTATCGCTGGCACGGGCAACGGGCGGAGCGGCTCCCCGGGGCGGGTTCGTTGCTGTGCCCCGGTCGGCGGGCGCTCCGCTGCGCCCTACCGGGCCGTAGCCGTCCGCACCGGCCACGACCTGCTGCCCGCCCCGGACGACCGCTCGCCGCTGTCGTGAAACTGCTGGGCGTCCGGCCGCAGGTCGGGCAGGGCGTCAGCGGCGGGGAGCCGCGGTGCTGCTGCGGACCACGAGGTTGGTGGCGAGGTCGACGCTGGTGGTCGCGGGCTGCCGGCCCCGGCTCATGTCGAGGACCAGCCGGGCGGCGGTCTCGGCCATCTCGATGAGGGGCTGGCGCACGGTGGTGAGCGGCGGTCCGATCCATCGCGTGAGCGGCAGGTCGTCGAAGCCGACGACGCTGAGGTCCTCCGGGATGCGCAGACCCAGCTCGCGCGCGGCCTCGTAGACGCCGAGCGCCTGCAGGTCGTTGCCGGCGAACACGGCGGTGGGCGGCTCGGGGAGCCGGAGCAGTTCCAGACCCGCCCTGTATCCGTCCTCGTGGGAGAACTCGCCCTCCCTGACCAGGTCGGGATCGATGGGGAGCCCCGCGGTCTCCATCGCCGCCCGGTAGCCGTCGACCCGGGCCCGACTGCACATCATCCGCGACGGGCCGCTGATGACGCCGATCCGCCGGTGCCCGAGGCCGGTCAGATGGCGGGTGGCCGCCAGTCCGCCCTGCCAGTTCGTCGTCCCGACCGACGCCACGTCGTCGCCCGGGTCGCCGGCCGGATCGACGACCGCGAACGGGATGTTGCGGCTGGTCAACTGGGCGCGCTGGGCCGCGGTCAGATCCGACAGCACCAGGATCACGCCGACCGGCCGACGGGCCAGCACGCCGTCCACCCAGGTCTGGCCGGGGGACAACCGGCCGGCGCTCTCGGAGAGCACCAGGCTCAGGCCCTCTTCCCGGGCGACGTTCTCGACGCCCCGGACGACCTCCATGGCCCAGCCGCTGTCGAGCTCGTGGAAGACCAGATCGATCAGCTGCGACTGTGCCGTGGAACCCCGCCTGCGGCGGTAGCCGTGAAGAAGCAGCAGCTCCTCCACGCGGGTGCGCGTACTGGGCGCGACGTCGGCGCGGCCGTTCAGCACTTTCGAAACTGTCGGAGCCGAAACTCCGGCTGCGCGCGCGATTTCGGCCAGCGTGGCGGTGCTCTCCGACGGCTCGCCGGCGGGCGCCTTCTCCTGAGGGGACTGGACCTTTGCAGGGCTCATGCGGGGAATCCTAGCTTCCCGCGAGCCCGAACGGGGAAGGGGTAAGGGTTTGGAAATACCTCCGCTTACCCTCTTGACGTGCCCGAAACGCGATCGTACGGTTCCGGCAACATTCGAAAGCCACCCCGAAACATTCGACAGAGGTGCGGTTCATGCGGTCGGGCATTTTCACTCAGGGCACACGTACGGCGAGATGGACCGCAACGGGTGCGGCCATGGTAATGGCCGGTCTGCTGGCGGGTTGCGGTACGAGCGAGGGCAGCGGTAGCGACGGTGGGACCATCACCGCCTACGTCTACGGCGATGACGCGGTCAAGGTTCAGCAGGCCGCGGTCACGAAGTTCAACAAGACCTCGAAGGTCAAGGTCAAGCTGGTCTCGGTGCCCGGTACCGACTACGTGAACAAGCTCCGAAGTGCGATGGGATCGCCCAGCGCCCCGGACGTCTTCTTCAACTGGGGTGGCGGCTCGATCAAGCCGTACGTCGACGCCAAGCAGCTCGTCGACCTCACCTCGACCGTGAACAGCGACGCCACGCTCAAGGACGGGTTCCTTCCGTCGATCATGACGGCGGGCAGCCTCGACGGGAAGATCTACGGGGTGCCCATGCGCGGCATGCAGCCCGTGATGCTCTTCTACAACAAGTCGCTCTTCGCCGAGAACAACCTCGAGGCCCCCAAGACCTGGGACGACCTGCAGAACGCCATCACCACCTTCAAGGCCAAGGGCATAACCCCCTTCGCTCTCGGCGGCGCCGACAAGTGGCCCGAGCTGATGTGGATGGAGTACCTGCTCGACCGGATCGGCGGACCCGAGGTCTTCCAGAAGATCCAGAACGGCGACACCTCCGGCTGGGGCGACCCGGCGGTGCTGAAGGCGGCCCAGACCGTCAAGCAGCTCGTCGACCAGGGTGCCTTCGGCAAGAACTTCAACTCGGTCGACTACGGCAACGGCGGCGCGCCCACGCTCCTCAACAAGGGCAAGGCCGCCATGCACCTCATGGGCTCGTGGGAGTACTCCACGCAGCTGGGCAAGGCGCCCGAGTTCGCCAAGAAGGACCTCGGCTGGACCGCCTTCCCGACCGTGGCCGGCGGCGTCGGCGACGCGGCGGACGTGGTGGGCAACCCGACCAACTACTGGTCGATCAACGCGCGCACCAAGCACAAGGACGCCGCGATCGCGTTCCTGAAGACGATGGCCTCGCAGGAGTACGCCAAGGCCCTGGTCGACAACGGGGACATCCCCACGACCTCCAACGCGGCCTCGATGCTCAGCACGTCGCCCAACCCGCAGTTCGCCAACGACCAGTACAGCCTGGTCCAGAAGGCGCCCAGCTTCACGCTCTCGTGGGACCAGGCGCTGGAGTCCCAGTACGCCACCCCGCTGCTCACCGAGCTCAGCAAGCTGTTCGCCGGCAAGTCCACCCCTGAGCAGTTCGTCGCAGCGATGAAGGCCGTCAAGTAAGCATGTCCCACCACACTCCGCACGTGAAGACGCGTGGGGGCAGGAAGACGGCCGTCGGAAACGTCGGCCGTCCTCCGGTCAGCTGGGCTCTGCCCGGCATCCTCTTCTTCGCCGTCTTCGCGATCGTCCCGCTGGCGATCGCCGTCTATCTCTCCTTCTGCCGGTGGGACGGGCTGAACTCCCCGACCCCGGCAGGCCTGGACAACTGGACCCGGCTGTTCAAGGATCCGGAATTCCGCCAGGCTGCCTGGCTGAGCCTTCTGCTGACCACCATCAGCTGGGCCTTCCAGACCCCTGTGGCACTGCTCCTCGGTGTCTGGGCGGCGGGCCGGCAGCGCAGCAGGGCCGTGCTCTCCGCGGTCTTCTTCGTCCCGCTGCTGCTCTCGACCACCGCCATCGCCATGCTCTTCCACGCCCTGCTGGACCCCAACTTCGGTGTGATCACGACGATTGGACCCTGGTTCGGGATCGACCCGAACATCATGGGATCGTCCACCGGCGCCCTGCTCACCGTGGCGTTCGTCGGCGGCTGGCAGTTCATGCCGTTCCACACCCTGATCTACCAGGGCGGCGCCCGGCAGATCCCCGAGGTGCTCTACCAGGCGGCCGAGATCGATGGCGCCGGCATGTTCCGGCAGTTCTTCCACATCACGCTGCCGCAGCTGCGCCACACCATTACGACCTCGTCGGTTCTGATGATCGTCGGCTCGCTGACGTACTTCGACACCGTGCTGATCATGACCAAGGGCGGTCCCGGCACGGACACCACGGTCCTGCCTTACCTGATGTACCGGACCGGCTTCCAGACCTACGACCTCGGCTATGCCGCGGCGATCGCCACGGCCCTGGTCGTGGTGGCCACCGCCTTGTCGCTGATCCTGGTCCGCTTCAGCGGTTTCGGGAACATGCGGTCCACCCGGGAAGGTATGTGACGAGATGTCAATCGACACCCGCCCCGAGGCGCCGGCCATGTCGCCCGCGGTCCGACGCCGTGCGGCCGTCACCGGCCGTCGCAAGCGCTGGGGCAACCCACTGGCCGGTCTGGGCTCCCTGGTCTGGCTCGTCATCGTGGTCGTACCGCTCTACACGCTGATCTCCTCGTCGCTGATGCACCAGGACGAGGCGCTCAACGGGGACCCGCTGGCCTTCCCCACGAATCCGACGCTCGACAACTACAGCACCGTGCTGGACAGCGGCTTCTCCACGATGCTCGTCAACACGGCGATCGTCGCCGTGTCCACCGTCGCCATCGTGCTGCTGCTCTCGGTGCCCGTCGCCTATGTGGCCGTGCGTACCCGCAGCCGGCTCTCCTCTCTCGCCTTCCGGACCTTCCTGCTCGGCGTGGCGATCCCGGCTCAGGCGGTGATCGTGCCGCTGTATCTGCTGATCGGCAAGATGGGGCTGTACGACACCCTGCCCGCGATCATCCTGCCGACCGCCGCTTTCGCGATGCCGGTGGCGGTGCTGGTACTCAGCGGCACCATGCGCGATGTCTCCGAGGAGATGTACGAGGCGATGTCGCTCGACGGTGCCTCGCCCCTGCGGATGCTGTGGCAGCTGGCGGTCCCCATGTCCAAGGCGGGCATCAGCACGGTGGCGATCTACACGGCGCTCCAGGCGTGGAACGGCTTCCTCTTCCCGCTGATCCTGACGCAGTCGGAGGAGAACCGGGTCCTGACCCTCGGCCTCTTCAACTTCATGACCCAGTTCGGAGTCAACATCCCCGCCGTTCTGGCCGCAATCGTCCTCTCCGTCGTGCCCATCTTCGCCGTGTACCTCGTGGCACGGAAGGCGCTGATCAACGGACTGATGGGAGTGGGCGGCAAGTAACGCACCCACGCCGCCCAGCACTACCGCACTCATGAGAGGAACCCCTGCCGCCATGGCAATCCCCCCTGCCCCGCATGCCCACCGGGCCGCCCGGTCCACCGCCGTCGACGGCCCTTGGCGCGACCCTTCACTCACCCCCGAGACGCGGGTGGCCGACCTCATCGCCCGGATGACGCTGGAGGAGAAGGCCGCGCAGCTGTACGGAGTATGGGTGGGCGCCGACGCGGACGGCGACGGGGTCGCGCCGCTCCAGAACGACATGGTCGACCCGGTCGACTGGGACGAGCTCACCACCCGCGGCCTGGGCCAGCTGACCAGGCCGTTCGGTACCGCCCCGGTGGACCCCGGTGTCGGCGCCGTCTCTCTGGCCCGCGCCCAGGAGCGGATCATGGAGGCCGGACGGTTCGGCATCCCGGCACTCGCCCATGAGGAGTGCCTTGCAGGCTTCACCGCCTGGGGTGCCACCGCCTACCCCGTCCCGCTGTCCTGGGGCGCCGCCTGGAACCCGGACCTGGTCACCGAGATGGCCCACCGCATCGGCCGCGACATGCGGTCGGTGGGTATCCACCAAGGGCTGGCACCCGTCCTCGACGTGGTGCGCGACCTGCGCTGGGGCCGGGTGGAGGAGACCGTCGGCGAGGACCCGTACCTGGTCGCCACCATCGGCACCGCGTACGTCCGCGGCCTGGAGTCCGCCGGGATCGTCTCCACTCTCAAGCACTTCGCCGGATACGCCGCCTCGGCGGGCGCCCGCAACCTCGGGCCGGTCCGGGCCGGTGCGCGCGAGATGGCCGATGTCATCCTTCCGCCCTTCGAGATGGCGCTGCGCGAAGGGGGTGCCCGCTCGGTGATGCACTCGTACGCCGAGATCGACGGCGTCCCTACGGCGGCCGACCCGACGCTGCTCACCGAACTGCTCAGGGACATCTGGGGGTTCGAGGGCACCGTCGTCGCCGACTACTTCGGCATCGGCTTCCTGGAGACCCTGCACAAGGTCGCCGCGGACCGCGCGGGCGCCGCCCGCCTCGCGCTGACTGCAGGGGTCGACGTCGAGCTCCCCACCGTCCGCAGTTACGGCGATGCGCTCGTCGCCGCCGTGCAGGACGGCGTCGTGGCCGAGGAGCTGGTCGACCGGGCGCTGAACCGCGTCCTGCTCCAGAAGTGCGAACTCGGGCTGCTCGACCCGGAATGGTCGCCGCTGCCGGCCGTGCTGATCGGGACGGACCCCGAGCAGGCACGTGACACCGTGGACCTCGACCCGCCGGAGAACCGGGCGCTCGCCCGGCAGCTGGCCGAGCAGGCCATCGTGCTGCTCGCCAATTCCGGCGATGCGCTCCCGCTGCGGTCGGACCGCCGGATCGCGGTCGTCGGACCGCGCGCCGACGACGCGCTGGCCATGCTCGGCTGCTATTCGTTCCCCAGCCATGTCGGCGTCTCGCACCCCGAGGTGTCCATGGGGATCGAGATTCCGACCGTCCTCGAAGCACTGCGCACGGAGTTTCCCGGTGCGGCCATCGATGCGGCGGCCGGCTGCGACGTGGACGGCACGGACACCTCCGGCATCGCCGCGGCGGCGGAGCTCGCCCGGGACGCCGATGTGTGCGTCGCCGTGCTCGGCGACCGGGCCGGACTGTTCGGGCGCGGCACCTCGGGTGAGGGCTGCGACGCCGCCGACCTCTCCCTGCCCGGTGTGCAGGGCGAGCTGCTCGATGCGCTGCTGGCCACCGGTACTCCGGTCGTCCTGGTGCTGCTGACGGGGCGTCCCTACGCACTGGGCCGCTGGGCGGACCGGACGGCCGCCACCGTGCAGGCGTTCTTCCCCGGCGAGGAGGGCGGTCCGGCGCTGGCCGGTGTGCTCTCCGGCCGTGTGAACCCCTCCGGCCGTCTCCCGGTCGGCGTTCCGCAGGGTCCGGGCGGCCAGCCGTGGACCTACCTGCAGCCGCCGCTGGGACTGGCCAACGGGGTCAGCAACCTCGACCCGACACCGCTCTACCCCTTCGGACACGGGCTGTCGTACACCTCGTTCGAGTGGGAGGCCGGAGCCTCCGCTCCCGCCGAGCTCCCGACCGACGGCTCCACCGACATCGAACTCACCGTCCGCAACAGCGGGGCCCGTGAGGGCGCCGAGGTGGTGCAGCTCTACGTGCACGACCCGGTCGCCCAGACCACCCGCCCGGAGTCGCGGTTGATCGGGTACGCCCGAGTGCCGCTCGCCCCCGGGCAGGCCCGCCGCGTGCGGTTCCACTTCCATGCCGATCTGGTGTCCTTCACCGGTATCGGTGGACGGCGGATCGTCGAACCCGGCGATCTCGAACTGCGGCTCGCGACATCCAGCGCGGCCTCCGACGTCAAGCAGACCGTGCAGCTGCGGCTCACCGGTCCCGAGCGCACGGTCGATCACCGGCGCCGGCTCGTCTGCGACACGTCGATCGAACTGATCTGAATCTGCCCGTTACTTGAGGGCCCGGGCCTCCCCGCTCCATCTGCGGGGAGGATCCCGAAACTTTCGAAGCGGTACATCCATCGAAGGGACATGTCATGCGCAAGGCAACTCAGGCTGCCGCCGTCGGCACCGCCGCCGCAGCCCTGCTGGTCTCCACGTTCACCGTCGCCGCCAGCGCCGCCCCCGAGAACGCCGCCCACCACACCAAGCCGAAGAGCGACGCCGCCGCCAACACCCTCGGCGCTCTGGGCAAGCGCGCCGACCTGCGGATCGGAACCGCGGTCGACATGTCGGCACTTGCCTCCGACGCCCCCTACCGGGCCAAGGCCGCGGGCGAGTTCTCCTCGGTCACTCCGGAGAACGTCATGAAGTGGGAGGCCGTCGAGCCTCAGCGCGGCACGTACAACTGGGCCCCCGCGGACGACCTGGTGGACTTCGCCAAGGAGAACGGCCAGCTGGTCCGCGGTCACACCCTGGTCTGGCACAGCCAGCTGCCGGCGTGGCTGAACAACGGCGACTTCACCGCCGATGAGCTGCGCGAGATCCTGCACCAGCACATCACCGACGAGGTGACGCACTTCAAGGGCAAGATCTGGCAGTGGGACGTCGTCAACGAGGCCTTCAACGACGACGGCACCATGCGCAACAGCATCTGGCTGCAGAAGCTCGGCCCCGGTTACATTGCCGACGCCTTCCGCTGGGCGCACCAGGCCGACCCCAAGGCCAAGCTCTTCATCAACGACTACAACGTCGAGGGCGTCAACGCGAAGAGCACCGCCCTCTACAACCTCGTCGTGCAACTCCGCAAGGAGCACGTGCCGGTCCACGGCGTCGGCATCCAGGGTCACCTGGACGTCCAGTACAACGCCCCGCACGACATCGCCGCCAACATGAAGCGCTTCGACGACCTCGGTCTGGAGACCGCGATCACCGAGGCCGACGTCCGCATCCCGATGCCCGCCGACAACACCGAGTTCGAGGCGCAGGCGGAGGCCTACGACGTCCTGCTGCGCGGCTGCCTGCTCACCGAGCACTGCACCGACTTCACGGTGTGGGGCTTCACGGACAAGTACTCCTGGGTTCCCGGTGTCTTCACGGGCGAGGGCGCGGCGAACGTGCTCGACGAGAACTTCAACGCCAAGGCCGCGTACAACGCGATGAGCGAGGACCTCAAGCTGGCCGCAGGCAGGGGCTGAAAGCACAGATGACCAACAGCACGGAGGAGGCTGGACAGTGACGGACGGCCTCCGGATCCATGCAGTGAAGATCACCCCGGTCGCCTTCCGTGACCCGGCCCTGCTCAACGCGGTCGGCGTGCACGAACCGTACGCCCTGCGTGCGATCGTCGAGGTCGACACCGGCGAGGGCCTCGTCGGCCTCGGCGAGACCTACGCCGACGAAGGGCATCTGAGCCGGCTGCGGGCCGTGGCGGGCGCCATTCTCGGAATGGATGTGTACGCGCTCGGCGCCCTGCACCGCAAGGTCGCCGAAGTCCTCTCCGGAGACAGTGGAGCCGGTGGCTCCGGACTGACCGGGATGATCACCACCAGCAGGGCCGTGGACCGGGTGTTCTCCCCGTTCGAGGTGGCCTGCCTGGACCTCCAGGGCAAGGCCGCCGGCCGCCCGGTCAGTGATCTGCTCGGAGGAGCGGTGCGGGAATCCGTACCGTTCAGCGCGTACCTCTTCTACAAGTGGGCCGCGCACCCGGGGCAGGTGCCGGACGACTGGGGCGCGGCACTGGATCCGGAGGCCGTCGTCGCCCAGGCGCGCCGGATGATCTCCGAGTACGGCTTCACCGCGATCAAGCTCAAGGGCGGTGTCCGGCCGCCCATGGAGGAGGTCGAGGCGGTCCTCGCGCTGCGCGACGCCTTCCCCGGCGTACCGCTGCGGCTCGACCCCAACGCGGCATGGAGCGTGGAGACATCGGTCGAGGTGGCCCGCCGCCTGGAAGGTGTCCTCGAGTACCTGGAGGACCCGACTCCCGATCTGGACGGCATGGCGCAGGTGGCCAGGCGGACCCCGATCCCGCTGGCCACCAACATGTGCGTCGTCGCGTTCGAGCATCTGGCGCCCGCGGTCGCGCAGAAGTCGGTCCAGGTGGTGCTCTCCGACCACCACTACTGGGGCGGCCTGCACCGTTCCAAGCTGCTCTCCGGCATCTGCGACACCTTCTCCATGGGCCTGTCCATGCACTCCAACTCGCATCTGGGGATCAGTCTGGCCGCGATGACCCATCTGGCGGCCGCCACGCCGAACCTCACCTACGCCTGTGACACCCACTGGCCGTGGAAGACCGAGGAAGTCGTGGAACCGGGCGCGCTGCGGTTCACCGACGGAGCCGTGCGGGTCCCGAAGGGGCCGGGCCTCGGCGTCGAACTCGACCGGGACTCGCTCGCGCGCCTGCACGAGCAGTACCTCGCCTGCGGTCTGCGCAACCGTGACGACACCGGCTACATGCAGCGGATCGACCCCCACTACGAGAAGAAGACTCCGCGCTGGTGAGCCGCGGCGGCCGTCGGCCGCCGCAACCGCCGCGCGTTCCACAGCAGTTCAAGGAGCATTCATGGCTTTGCTCGACTGGGTCGCCCTCGGCGGCTATTTCCTGGTGATGCTGCTCATCGGCCTCTGGTCGCACCGACGTGTCGGTGATGTCAGTGACTACTTCACCGGTGGCGGCCGGATGCCCTGGTGGCTTTCCGGCATCTCCCACCACATGTCCGGGTACAGCGCCGCCGTGTTCGTCGCCTACGCGGCCATCGCGTACAGCTACGGCATCACGGTCTACGTGTGGGCGTTCCTGCCGCTCGCCCTCGGTACCGCCGTGGGCGCCTGGCTGTTCGCGCCGCGCTGGAACCGGCTGCGGCAGCGGTACGCGGTCGCCTCTCCGCTCGAATATCTCGCCAAGCGCTACAACGTGCCCACCCAGCAGGCGCTCGCCTGGAGCGGCGCCCTGCTCAAGGTGTTCGACGTGGCCGCCAAGTGGGCGTCCGTCGCCGTCCTGCTCAATGTGTTCACCGGCATGTCGATGACGGCCGGCATTCTGATCACGGGCGTCGTCACCCTGCTCTACTGCACCGTGGGCGGGCTCTGGGCCGATGCGCTCACCGACTTCGGCCAGTTCGTCATCCAGGGCATCGCGGCGCTCGCCATGGTCTGGGTGGTGCTGGACCGTCTCGGTGACGGCATTTCCGGCCTCGGCACTCTCTGGCACAAGCTGCCCGCGGGCCACGGTCACCCGCTGGTCGGCCCCTACACCGCCACGTTCCTCGGCGCGTACGTCGTCGTGAAGCTCTTCGAGTACAACGGCGGCATGTGGAACCTGGCCCAGCGTTACATGGCCACCGACACCCCGCAGGCCGCCCGCCGTTCGGCCGGGCTGTCCGCGGTGCTGTACGTGATCTGGCCCGCGGTCCTGTTGTTCCCGCCCGTCGCCGCGGCTGTGCTGCTGCCCGATGTGGCCGACCCGCAGAAGATCTACGCGCTGATGGCGGAGTCCTATCTGCCGGCCGGACTGGTGGGTCTGACGCTCGCCGGAATGTTCTCGCACACGATGGCCATGGCCTCGTCGGACGCCAACGCGGTCTCCGCGGTCGTCACCCGCGACATCATCCCGGCGGTCGTGCGCCGCGCCAAGGACCTCCCGGCGGCCACCGGCCTGCTCATCGCCCGTGTGTGCACGGTCGTGTTCATCACCGTGAGCATGCTCGTCGCCATCGAGGCCGATCACTTCGGCGGTGTGCTCGGCATCATCGTCGGCCTGGTCGCGGCCGTCATGGGCCCGATCTCCATTCCGATGCTGCTCGGTCTGCTGCCCGCCTTCCGCAAGTGCGGCCCGCGCGCGGCCCTGGCCTCCTGGGCGCTGGGCCTGCTGGGCTACGTCCTGGTGAAGTTCGTGCTGGAGAGCACGGACCAGACCGTCATCATCGTGACCCCGCTGGTGACGTCGCTGGTCGTGTACGTCCTCGTGGGCCTCCTCAGCCCGGAGCCCGACACCACGGCCGACGCGATCGTGGCCGCGGTTTCCCCCGGACCCGACGGCGACGGCGACCGTGAACTCGTTGCTGCCGCGGTGCCGCAGGCCGCGGTGACGGGCGCGGGCGACTGACAGGGCGCCCGAACCCCGACCGTCCTCGCGGCAACTCTGCAAGGCATACACCCGTCCTATTTGTCATGAGTGTGAACAAATCAGGGAGAGCAGTATGGACAAGCATTCCCCGCAACACGCGAGCCGCAGATCGATTCTGGGGCTCGGACTGGGGCTCACCGCCCTGACGGCAACACCTCTCGGCTCGCTGATCGGCCTCTCGTCGGAGGCCCTGGCCGCCGCACCGGGCGCGGCCGGACTGGCGACCGACCCCGGCGCGTACATCTCCTTCACGCCCCGCTCCGGGAGCTTCCCACTGTTCAGGGCAGGTGTGGCGGCCCCGATTCTGGTCAGCGACCGCGACTTCGCGGGCGTCGTCCGGGTGGCCGACGACCTCCAGGCCGACATCGAGCGCGTCACCGGCGTCCGGCCCGTCCTGTCGCGCGGTGCGACCCCGAAGGGCCGCGAGATCGTCATCGTCGGAACCATCGGGCGCAGCCCGCTGATCGACGGACTGGTCGCCGCCGGCAAGCTCAACGTCTCCGGCATCAAGGGCAAGTGGGAGACCAGCCTCCAGACCATCGTCGAGAAGCCGCTGCCCGGCGTCGACCGAGCCTTCGTGATCGCGGGCAGCGACCAGCGCGGCACGATCTACGGCACGTACGACGTCTCCCGCGGGATCGGTGTCTCCCCCTGGTACTGGTGGGACGACGTCACCCCCGTGCACCGGGACGGGCTCCATGTCCTGCCCGGCCGCCACACCCAGGGCACCCCGGCTGTCCGGTACCGCGGATTCTTCATCAATGACGAGAACCCCGCGCTCGGCACCTGGGCTCCGGCCTTCTTCGGCCCCGGCAAGGCCCCCGGCTTCGAGGGCGGCTTCAACGCCGACTTCTACGCCAAGATCTTCGAAGTGATGCTGCGTCTGAAGGCCAACTACCTCTGGCCGGCCGTCTGGGGACGCGCGTTCGCCGAGGACGACCCGCAGAACCACGCCACCGCGAAGGCGTACGGCGTCGTCATGGGCACCTCGCACGAGGCGCCGATGATGCGCGGTATCGAGGAGTGGAACCGGCATGCCGTCGCCGCCGTACGGGACGGCGCGGGCAACATCACCACCCCCGGACACGACCCCTACGGCGGCACGGGCGAGTGGTCCTTCCGCCGCAACGCCGAGGCGATCAAGGCGTACTGGGCCGACGGCATCCGCCGGATGAAGGACGAGGACTTCGAGGGCGTCGTCACCCTCGGCATGCGCGGCAACGGCGACGTCAGTCTGCCCGACGGCGACGGCATCGAGCTGATGACCGAGATCATCGCCACCCAGCGGCAGATCCTGGCCGACGTCTCCGGCAAGGACGTCACCACGATTCCGCAGGTGTGGACGCTCTACAAGGAGGTCCAGCGGTACTGGGACCGGGGCCTGCGGGTGCCCGACGACGTCACCGTCGTCCTCACCGACGACAACTGGGCCAACGTCCGCAAGCTGCCCGACCTCAAGAACGACGCCCGCACCGGCGGTTACGGCCTCTACTACCACTTCGACTATGTCGGGGTGGGCCGCAACTACAAGTGGGTGGACACCACTTCGCTGCCGAACATGTGGGACCAGCTCCACCAGAGCGCCGCCTACGGGAACCACGGTCTGTGGGTCACCAACGTCGGCGACCTCAAGGGCAACGAACTGCCCACGCAGTTCTTCCTGGAGTACGCCTGGAATCCCGACCGCTGGACCCTCGACCGGCTGCCGGAGTGGGAGGAGCAGTACGCCCGGCAGAACTTCGGCGAGGAGCAGGCCGAGGACATCGCCGAGGTGCTCCGCACGTATGCGCAGCTGCAGTCCCGGCGCAAGCCCGAGCTGCTCAACCGCAGGATCATGCTCGACCCGGCCAAGGATCCCGCCAAGGACGCGTCGGCGATCGTCTACGACGACCAGGCGACCCCGTTCAGCCTCACCGACTACCGGGAGCTGGAGCGCGTCACCGAGGAGTGGCAGCGGCTCGGGGCCGACGCCGAACGGATCGGCCGCAGGCTCCCCGCCTCCGTCCAGGACGCCTGGTACGAGCTGGTCGGCTACGAGGTGCAGGCCACCGCCAACCTGTACGCCCTGCGTGAGGCCGAGTTCAAGAACCTGCACTACGCGGCACAGGGCCGGGCCCTCACCAATGACCTGGCGGCCGCTGCCGAGGCCCGCCTCGGCGACGACCTGGCGCTGGCGGACCGTTTCAACACCAAGGTCGCCGACGGGAAGTGGCAGGGCTTCCAGACCCAGCCGCACATCGACTACGGCGATGTGGCCCGCTACGGGCCGAACGCCCCCTGGCAGCAGCCCGAGCTCAACAACGTCGCCATCAAGGACGTGCTGTTCCCGGCGGTGAAGCGCATCGACCTGCCGGCCCGTGCCGAGATGGGCGTGGCCGTCGACGGCTCGGACAAGTGGTGGCCCGAGGAGAACTCCCCGGCCGTGCTGCCGTCCTTCAGCCCGTACCAGAGCCAGGCCGCGCAGTACATCGAGGTGTTCAACCGGGGCGCCGCCCCGTTCGACTACCGGATCCGCACAGGGGCTTCCTGGCTCATCGCCGACCGGGTCAGGGGGCGGGTCGACAAGCAGGACCGGATCACCTTCCGCGTCGACTGGTCACGGGCGCCCAAGGGTGCCACGGAGGTGCCCATCACGGTCAGCGGTCCGGACGGCCGCGAGGTCGTCGTCCGCGCCGTGATCGACCACCCCGAGGAGCGGCGCTCGCAGCTCGAAGGGTTCGTCGAGGCCAACGGGTACGTGTCCATCGAGGCGGACCACTACTCCCGGTCCGTGGGCAGCAACGGGATCACCTGGACGCGCATCCCCGGCATCGGCCGTACCGGCGCCGGCATGGAACCCTTCCCGGTCACCTCCGCCCGCCAGACCCCCGGCGGCGGCAGCCCGCGGCTGGAGTACAAGGTCAGCCTGTTCACGACCGGGCCGGTCACCGTGCATGCGTACCTGTCGCCCCGCAACAACGCGCTGGCGTCCGACGGCCTCACGTACGCCGTTTCCTTCGACGGCGACGCGCCTCAGAGCGTGAACGTCACGGCGGTGACGGGATCCGACGACGGCACCATGAACGTCCAGTGGGCGCGCAACACCTCCGACAACGTCAACCGCACCAGCACGGTGCACCACATCGGCCGGGCCGGTGTGCATGTGCTGAAATTCTGGATGGTCGACCCGACGGTGGTGCTGCAGAACCTGGTGGTCGACACCGGCGGCCTCAAGCCCAGCTACCTGGGCCCGCAGGAGAGCCTCCGGCTGAAGTGAGCCGTGGGACGGGCAAGGGGAGCAGAGCGATGAAGAGTGAGATCGAGGACGCCGACGGACACGGTGCGATCCTGGGCGTGACCCCCGTTGGGGCGGGGGTCGAGGTCCGGGTGACGGGTCCGGCGGGGGAGTTCTCACTGATCTGCACCCCTGCCCGGTCCCGGGAACTGGCTGCGGCTCTCGCCCGTGCGGCGGACGAGGTGGAGAGCGCGCAGTCGGCGGAGCCCGTCACCGTCACGGCGCAGGAGCTGCGCCGTGGTGACGTGCGGGCCGGCGACCGTGCCATGACGGTGGAATCCGTCAGGGTCGACGGGGCGATCGCCCAGGTCACCTGGAGGTCGGACGCCGGACGCAGCTGGACCCAGGGCTACGACGCCGATGCGGAGATCACTCTGCGGCGCCGTGCCTGAGTCGTGAACGGTTCGCGGATGAGGCCCTTCCCGGAAGAGAAACGGGGAAGGGCCTCATCCGCATGGGCGCGTTGTACGAGAGTCATCGTAATTTGACGTTCGTCGTACTACGGGATGTATCGTACTAGCGATCCTGTCGTCCCGGCGAAACGGAGACCGTCGTGAGTGCCCTGTTCGAGCCGTACACCTTGAGGTCGCTCGTCATACCCAACCGGGTATGGATGGCGCCCATGTGCCAGTACAGCGCGGAACCGGTGGGGCCGAACGCGGGCGTCGCGACCGACTGGCACTTCGCCCACCTCGCGGCACGCGCCATCGGCGGCACCGGACTGATCCTCACCGAGGCGACGGCCGTCAGCCCCGAGGGCCGGATCAGCCCCGCCGACCTCGGCATCTGGAACGACACCCAGGTGACCGCCCTCCGTCGGATCACCGCCTTCATCAAGAGCCAGGGCTCCGTCGCCGGCATCCAGCTCGCCCACGCCGGCCGCAAGGCATCGACCGCGGCCCCCTGGCTGGGCGGAGGGCCCGTGGGCCCGGACGAGCACGGCTGGCAGCCCGTCGCCCCCAGCCCGCTTCCGTTCGACGAGGGCCATCCCGTACCGCAGGAGCTGACCGTGGAAGAGATCCACGCCGTCGCCGAGCAGTTCCGCGAGGCCGCTCGCCGCGCCCTCGACGCGGGCTTCGAGGTCGCCGAGGTGCACGGAGCCCACGGTTATCTCGTCGGACAGTTCCTCTCCCCGCACAGCAACCGGCGCACCGACGAGTACGGCGGCAGCTTCGAGAACCGCGTCAGGTTCGCCCTCCAGGTCGTCGACGCCGTGCGCGACGTGTGGCCCGAGGACCTGCCCGTCTTCTTCCGGATCTCGGCCACCGACTGGCTCACCGAGAACGACGAGGACGACCGCGAGGGCTGGACCGTGGACGAGACGGTGCGGCTGGCCGCGGAGCTCCGGGCCCACGGCGTCGACCTGCTGGACGTCTCCAGCGGCGGTAACGCGCCGCATGCCCGGATCACCACGGGCCCCGGCTACCAGGTTCCGTTCGCCGCCCGGGTGCGGGAGGAGACCTCGCTGCCTGTCGCGGCCGTGGGGCTGATCACCGAGCCGCAGCAGGCGGAGAAGATCGTCGCCGACGGGCAGGCGGACGCCGTGCTCCTCGGACGGGAACTGCTGCGGAGCCCGTCGTGGGCGCAGCAGGCGGCACGCGAACTGAGCGCTGAGGTGCCCGTGCCGTCCCAGTACCTGCGCGCCGTCTGACACGACGAGCCCTCGCCGGACAATCCGGCGGGGGCTCGTTCCGTCGCATCCGTGCGGCGAGGCGGGGACGCTGGAGGACTCGCTGGCCGACGCGGTGCTCGGCCGCCGGGGCCAGCTGCTGGAACGTGACGAGCAGGCCGCGTATTCCTGGGAACGCGGCGACTGGTGGCGCAACGTGTTCGATCCCGCAGCCACCGACGGCTCCGGGATGACCGGCTGCATCCAGGCGCGCAACGTCGACGGGGCATGGGTGACCCCGTTCGACCCTGGGAGCGACCCCGGTTTCGCGCAGGCGCCAGAGCCACGTAGGCCTGGATGGTTCCGCAGGACGTCCAGGGGCCGGCGGCGGCCACGGGCGGCAGGGAACGGGTGGCTCAGCGGCTCGACGCCTTTCCGCGAGGCCGACGGATCCTGGTCGGTGAAGGGCGGCGACGCCCTGCGCCACGACCCGACCAGTGAGCCCGGCATCCACGCACCGTGGCTCTGCACCGTCCGGGGCAGCCGTGGAAGACGCAGGCGACGGTTCGTCAGATCCTCGACACCGTCCACGGCGCGGGTCCCGGCGGCCTGCCCGGCAATGACGACCTGGGCACCAGGTCCGCGTGGTGCGTCTTCTCGGCGCCGGGGCTCCACCTGCAGACGCCCGGCAGCGCCACGATGCTGCTGGGGCCCCGCTCCTTCCGGACGCGCTGATCGACCGTGCACACGGCAGGGACATCACGATCGGCGCCCCGGGCGCCGACGCCGCCCATCCGTACATCGACGCGGCTCGAGTCAACGGGGGTACCAGCGACCGGTTTTGGACGGATCCGAGCCTGGTCGCCCGTGGCGGCACCCTCGCCCTCCGGTTGGCTGAAGCACCCGATTCCAGCTGGGGCACGGCAACTTCCGGACCGCCGCGGTAGGGGGCGTACCGATCGGTTCCGGCTCCCGGCGAGCGGTCGCACGGCCTGCTCGCCGGGAGTCGGCCTTCATTTTCTATCGTTGAAAATTCTCTGTGCACGACCGTTGTGATGCGTTTGATGCTGTGGCTCAATGTTCGATTGTGTGCGTGCCTCGTTGTGTGCGAGGCACTTCAGCTCTCGACGAGGACGACGCCTTGAGACGACAACTGCCCCGCCCCCGAGTCCTGTTCAGATCGATGGCCTGTACGGCCGCGCTGCTGATTCCCCTCGGGGCCACACTGGTCCCTGCCGCTGCCGCCGCGCCTGCTGCCGCCGTCCCCGCGAGCGCCGCATCGACCGCCACCGCGAAGGCCTTCGCCGACGACGACCCGACCGCCGATGTGCACGGGCTGAAGGGCGAGTACTTCCGGATGTCCGCCCCGGGCGCCCGCGACTTCGCCGAGCTCGGCGGAGTCGCACTCGACCCGGAGATCAATTTTCCCGGTCTGACCGGGGCGTTCGAGTCCACTACGGGCAGGACGGAGAACACCACGGCCCGCTGGAGCGGCAGCATCACAGCCCCCGAGACGGATGACTACACCTTCGCCGCAAGCGGCGACAACGGCTTCAGGCTCTCCATCGACGGAAACGTCGTCATCGACCACTGGCTGCCGGACTGGGACAACGAGCAGACCAGCAAGCCCGTCTCGCTGACTGCGGGCGAGCCGCACCAGTTCCGCCTGGAGATGTTCCAGGACACCGGCGGCGCCAACATGTTCCTGCGCTGGTCCAGTGAGAAGCTCAAGAAGCAGATCGTTCCCGAGTCCGCCTTCACGCCGCCGGCCGACTTCGAGGTCTACCCGGTCGCGCTGAGCGTTGCCGAGGACGGACAGCGCCTGCAGGCGACCTTCAAGGACGAGGTCAAGAACCTCGGCTCCGTGGAGGGCCACCTTGCCGTCGAGGCCGACACTTCGCCCATGCCGGTGAAATCCGTGACCAAGGCGTCCGACAACTCCCACGCCGTGATTGTCGACCTGGCCGCGCCCGTCCAGAAGGGCCAGCAGCTCCGGGTGGCGTACGACGGGAAGGGCGGGCTCCAGGTCGGCGGCGAGACGGTTCCCCAGATCAGCCGTACGGCGAAGAACCTTTCCACGCACCGGCTGACCACGACCTGGGGCGACAAGCTCGACCGCAACCACCCGCTGCCCGAGTACCCCCGCCCGCAGCAGGTGCGTGGCCGGTGGAAGAACCTCAACGGCCCGTGGGAGTTCGCCGGCGCCACCGCCGACGAGCAGCCGGTCTTCGGCAAGAAGCTCGGTGAGCGCATCACCGTGCCGTTCCCGGTCGAGTCGCAGCTCTCCGGACTCGAACGCCACGAAGACCACATGTTCTACCGCAAGCTCGTGACCGTTCCCAAGAGCTGGTCCGTCGGCAAGGGCAAGGACGGCAAGCGGCTGAAGCTCAACTTCGGCGCCGTCGACTACCGGTCGGTGGTCTGGGTCAACGGCACGAAGGTCGCCGAACACACCGGTGGCTACACCTCTTTCAGCGCCGACGTCACCGACGCGATCAAGGGCAGCGGCCCGCAGGAGATCGTCGTCGCCGTCACCGACACCACCGGCCCCGACCAGCCGAAGGGGAAGCAGTCCGGCAACCCGGGCGGCATCGTTTACACCCCGTCCTCGGGAATCTGGCAGACGGTGTGGATGGAGCCGGTCGCCGCGGCCTCCGTGGACTCGCTGACCACGACGCCGGACATCGACAGGAGCACCCTCGCCCTGACCGTCAACTCCGCCGCCGCTTCGTCCGGCGCCCGCGTCACGGCGGTCGCCCGCGACACGAAGGGCCGGGTCGTCGGCACGGCCAGCGGCCGGGCCAACACCCCACTGAGCCTGCCCGTCAGCAAGCAGCACCTCTGGACCCCTGACGACCCGTACCTCTACGACCTCGACGTCACCCTGACGGACGGCCGTTCCAAGGACACCGTCGACAGCTACTTCGGGATGCGCTCCATCGGGATCGCGAAGGTGGGCGGCTACCAGAAGCTCGTTCTCAACGGGAAGCCGTTCTACTCGCTCGCCATGCTGGACCAGGGATTCTGGCCCGACGGTCTCTACACGCAGCCCAGCGACGCCGCGCTCACCTTCGACCTCAAGGCGCAGAAGGACCTCGGCTTCAACGCCGTGCGCAAGCACATCAAGGTGGAGTCCGCCCGCTGGTACTACCACGCCGACCAGCTCGGCCTGCTGGTCTGGCAGGACTTCGTCTCCAGTGACATCACCGGTGAGAAGGGCCGGCAGGCCTTCCTCTCCCAGGGCAAGGAGATGATGCAGCAGCTGCACAACTCGCCGTCCATCGGCGGCTGGATCGTCTTCAACGAGGGCTGGGGCGAGTGGGACCGCACCGAGACCGGGAAGATCGCCGAGTCGGTCAAGGCGGCCGACCCGTCCCGCGTCGTCAACGCCCACAGTGGTGTCAACTGCTGCTCGTCGAAGGGTGACTCGGGCAAGGGCGACATCATCGACCACCACGACTACCTCAACCGCGAGGCACCGTTCCCGGACGACCGTGCCGCGATGGACGGTGAGCACGGCGGCTTCACGCTCCGTACCGCCGGACACATGTGGCCGGGGGCGCCGGCCGCGATCTACAGCGGTGTGGCGGACAAGGACGCCCTGACGGCCAAGTACGTCGACAACACCCGCACGTACTACCTCGCGGCGGCCGACGCCGAACTGTCCGGCTCGGTCTACACACAGGTCACCGACCTGGAGAACGAGCTGAACGGACTGTGGACGTACGACCGGCGCGAGATCAAGGTCGACCCCGCGAAGGTGCGGGAGATCAACCAGCAGGTCATCGCCGCCGGCGCGGCCGCCGGTCACCGTGACGAGGTGAAGGGCGGCGCCCGCTGGCCGCTCGACGAGGGCAAGGGCACGACCTCCGCCGACCTCGGCCCCAACCACAGCAGCCTCACGCTGAGCGAGGGCACCTCCTGGACCACTGGTGTGCACGGCTCCGCGCTGAAGTTCAACGGTCAGGGGCAGTACGCGCAGACCAGCGGTCCCGCCGTCGACACGACCGGGAACTACACGGTCTCGGCCTGGGTCTCGCTCGACTCGCTCCCCGGCAACTACGCCACCGCGGTCAGCCAGGACGGCAGGCGGACGGAGAACCCGTTCTACCTCCAGTACGGGCAGGGGGCCTTCGCGTTCAGCACGCCGGGCGGCAACCGGGCACGGCTGGAGATGAAGCCGGCACTCGGCACCTGGTACCACCTTGTGGGTGTGCGCGACGGTGACGAGGAGAAGCTCTACCTCGACGGGAAGCTCGTGGCGGCCGCCGCGGCCGGTCCCGCCGACGTCAGCACCGGGCCGCTCTCGGTGGGACGCGCCCAGTACGCGGCGGAGAAGGGCGACTTCTGGAACGGCTCCATCGACCAGGTGAGTGTGTTCGACAGGGCGCTCACCGCCGACGAGGTGAGCGCGCTCCACGACAGTGAGCAGCCGTAGGGCTCCGGCGGACCGGTGGCTCCCGGCGGGGCGACTCGGTGCCCGCGCCGCCGGGAGCGGGCCCTTCCCCGGCGGTCGCCGGGAGCGGTTCATGACCGGATGCGCCACTCGCGTACGTGAAGCGGCCCGGCAGCGGCGGTGGTGCTGCCGCTGCCGGGCCGTGGTTCCCATGAGTGGGGGTGGGCGTTCGTGGTCAGGGCGCCCAGGGAGCGTCCACGGCCCACGTGGTGTCCTCGGTGAAGGTCGCCGGGTTGTCCCAGGTGTGGCCACCGCCCGGAGTGGCCAGCCACACCTCGGAGTCGATGTGGCGCAGATAACTGCCCGGGAGGTTGGCGCTGGTCAGCCTCACCCCGCCGGACCGGGCCACCGGGCACCAGGTCGCATCCGCCTTGAACAGCGCCGACCCGTCGTTCGCGTCGCGCCTGACCCGGAAGTCCCGGTGACGGAGGAACTCACCGGGATAGTTGCGGGACTCGAACGAATAGCAGTTGCCGTTGGCGAGACCGGTGACGATCTTCCACGTGGCGTCGCTCCTGAGGAGCGCGTCGCTGCCGCCGTTCACCACCGCGGTGAACGCCGGCCCGTCGTAGTGGCGCAGGTACCTGTCGGTGTACCCGGGCGTGGTGACCCGTAGCGACGTGTACTGCCCCGTGGGCAGCGTGACCGGCGGTGACGTGGTGCGGGAGGCGCTGATGAGTGCTTGGTTGGCGGCCTTCACCCGGGCGGTGTCCACCTCGACCACCTGACGGCCGTCGGGCACCTGAGCGGTCCAGGGCGTGGTCATCGGGGCCGGTTTCGGTGACCAGGAGGCGGCGTCGGCCGGCGCCGAGCCGGCTGCGACCAGCGCGGTGGCCACCAGTGCCAGCAGCCCGGTGCCGAGCGTGAAGCGCGTGGACAACCGTCTCCACCACGGCCGTCGGCGGGGGACATGCGCACAGTTCATCTTTCCTGCTCCGTCACGAGTGACGGGTACGCTCCCCGCGCCGGACCGGGGCGGGGAGCGAGAGCGAACGCCGGGAAAGATCAGAGCAGCTGCCAGAGGTGGTCGTCGGTGCCGTTGTCGTCGAACTGGACGACGTGGGCGCTGTTGTCCATGGACATGTTGTCCACGCCGAGGACCTTGCCGGAGTGACGGTTGCGGATGCGGAACCGGCCGTCTTCGTCGGGGACGAGCTGCCAGAGGTGGTCGTCGGTGCCGTTGTCGTCGAACTGGACGACGTGGGCGCTGTTGTCCATGGACATGTTGTCCACGCCGAGGACCTTGCCGGAGTGACGGTTGCGGATGCGGTACCAGCCGTCTTCGTCGGGGACGAGCTGCCAGAGGTGGTCGTCGGTGCCGTTGTCGTCGAACTGGACGACGTGGGCGCTGTTGTCCATGGACATGTTGTCCACGCCCAGGAGCTTGCCGGAGTGCAGATTGCGGATGCGGTACCAGGTGTCCGAGAGCCAGGGTGCGGCGTTCGGATCAGCCGTCGGGAAGGAGGTGATCCGCAGCCGGGCCGCGCCCATCGGAACGAGGGTGACCTCCTCCACCGGCTCCGCGCTGCGTGCCGGACTGTCCTGGAGCGGGGCCACCACGTGCTCGCTGTCGGCGGTCCACTCCGGAATCCGCCGGGCCCGGGCGGTCAGACTGAGCGGTGTGTCGTCGAGAGTGAACGGGTTGTCGTCCGTCGCCCGGGCGTTACGGCGCGTGCGGACCGACGCGGCCGGATTCTCCGCGTCGAGCACGAGGCCGTAGTTCCAGGGACTCGTGGCGTGGACCGCGTACTCGGGGAACGCATCCGTGCCGCCGATCCGCTCGTAGCGTTCGCCGATGCGCAGGGAGTACGTCAGCGGTCCGCGGTCGATGCTCACCGCGCCGTGGTTGTCCGCCCAGGTGCGCACGGTGGTGCGCTGCGGGAAGCGCAGGGTGACCCGGTCCCCGTCGGACCAGTTCCGCTCCACGCGCGTGAAAGCCGGCCCCGCCGGTGCGTCGACACGGCGCCCGTTGACCTTGATCTCGGGTGCGGAGCACCAGGCGGGAACCCTCAGCACCAGCGGGAAGCGCAGGTGCTTCGGTGTCCTCACGGTCACCGAGACCGTGTCCGTGAACGGATAGCCGGTCTCCTCGACGAGGGTGACCTCGGTGCCGTCGGCGACCTTCGCCGTCACCTCGCAGGCCGCGTACATGGCTGCGGCCAGGCCGCCGTCCGGGGTGGCGAGCCACAGCTCCTCGACGAAGTAGGGCCAGCCCATGCCGTAGTTGTGCGGGCAGCAGCGGTACTGGTCGACGCCCGGAAGGTACGCCTGCATCGCGAAGCCGTTCTGGAACTGCCGCCCGCTCTTGGGGACGTTGTCGAGATCGACGCTGTTCGCGCTCGTGATGTAGTGGATGGCCCGGCCCGACGGATCCAGTGACGCGGGCAGCGAGTTGAAGGCCAGCTCCTCGCAGCGGTCGGCCCAGAGCGGATCGCCGGTGATCCGGGTGAGCAGCTGATGGCTCGCCATGAACTCCACGATGCCGCAGGTCTCGAAGCCCTGCCGCGGGTCGCCGTGGCCGGGGCGGGCGTTCTCGTCCCCGGCGAAGCCGCCACCGGGGAACTGCCCGTACTGGTCCATCGCCCTGCCGTACGTCCCGTACGTGGCCCGGGTGTCGTCGGCGGAACCGCTGCGCAGCGCGTACTGGGCCGGCTCGCGAAAGCCCTGGGCGATGTTGACGTTGTGCAGGCTGACGAGGTTGTCGCCCCAGTCCGCCCCGTTGGCATGGATCTTGTCGGCCAGGTCGAGCAGGAAGGTGTCACCGGTTCGGTTGAAGAGCCAGTAGACGCTGTCCAGTCCGTCACCCCAGCGCAGGGCGATCCAGCTCGTGTTGAACGCCCCCGGACCCTGAGCGTTCATGAAGCGGAAGAATCTGCTGAGGAACGGGATGATGCGGCTGTCGCCGCTGTACTCCTGCCATGAACGCAGCGCCTGGACCAGCGGGAGGAAGGGCCAGAAGTCCGGGCCGCCGTTCAGTGAGGTACGCAGCGCCTTCGGACCGAAGAATCCGTCGGACTGCTGCGTGGTGAGGATCGCGTCGAACCAGCGGCGCACGGCTGCCAGGGCCTTGGCGTCCCCGGTGACGATGGCGAGGTCGGTGTAGCCGCGCAGCCAGTACGGGACCTCCTCCCAGCCGCCCAGCTCCGGGCGGACCCAGCCGGTGGCGGTGAAGTCGAGGAAGTGCGAGAACTCCTCGTACCGGCCGCACAACCCGTCGAGCTGGAGCCGGAGTTGCCCGGCCAGCCAGCCGCGTGCGGTGACCCGGCCCGGCGGAAGCCTGAGGAAGGCCGTCGGATGCAGGGGCGCGGCGTTGGGGGAGTAGTGGCCGCCGTGGGCGGCTGCCACGCGGTTCTCGGCGGCGGTTGCGGTCGTGGCCCACCGGCCGGCCGCGGGCGTGGCGGCCGCGGTGGCCAGTGCGCTCGTCATGAGCTGTCTGCGGTTCAGGGGCATACGGGGAGCTCCTGCTCTGCCGGCCGTGCGGGACGGGCGGCTCACGTCGGGGTCTCGGCTCATGTGCGGTCCTGCGTACGCGTGTTGCGGGCGCAGCGAACCGGCCCGCTGTTTCCGCGCATGACAAGGACTGCCGTCGCGCCGGACCGGGCCCGGTCGTCAACTGCATTGCAACGTTGGAAACTTGACGTCCGGCCGTATGACAGCACGTGGTTGGGCTGCTGTCCAGAGGTGGCGCACCGCTGGTCCGCAGGGCGTGGGCGGGTTGGCGGGGTGTCGCCGCCGGGAAGGGCGACACATTTTGGAAACGCGTCGCCAACACCCTTGCCGCCCGTGCCGCACCGCCTATATAACGTTGTAAACCGAGCCGCCGACAGGCCGCGGAGGCTCGTGCGACCGCAGCTTCACCAGCAGTTCTGTGCGTCTCGAAGCGGTGTCGTGAGGAATGCACCGGCATCCGCCGCCCGCCGGCTGATGCATCGTCCAGCCATGCCCGACCGCACGCCCGCCGGCGTGCCGTCATCCCGCCAAGGAGCGTCCCGCGCATGATGATCCAGCGTCGAACCCGTACCCTCGCCGCGGCCTGCCTGCTCGCGGCCACCGCCACGCTGGCCGCCTCCGGCTGCTCCAAGTCGGAGACCTCGAACAACGCCGGCGGCGACAGCAGCCAGGAAGCCCAGGCCGCCAAGACCCCCGAGGCCGCTTCGGGTTCCGGCTGCTCGCTGCAGACCTATGGCGCGCCGAAGCTGGACCTGAAGGACGCGGTCGTCGGCTTCTCCCAGTCGGAGAAGGAAGCCAATCCGTTCCGTATCGCGGAGACCCAGTCCATCAAGGACGAAGCCGCCAAGCTCGGTGTGAAGAAGCTGCTCACCACGAACGCGCAGTCGCAGCTTTCCAAGCAGATCAGCGACATCCAGGACATGCTGTCGCAGGGCGCCCAGTTCCTCATCGTCGCACCGCTGAACTCGGACGGCCTGGAGCCGGCCCTCAAGGCGGCCGCGGCGAAGAAGGTCCCCGTCCTCACCATCGACCGCAAGGTCAACTCCACCGCATGCAAGGACTACGTGGCCTTCCTCGGCTCCGACTTCGTGGAGCAGGGCAAGCGTGCCGCGGACGCGATGATCAAGGCGACCGGCGGCAAGGGCAAGATCGCCATCCTCCTCGGCGCGTCGGGCAACAACGTCACCACCGACCGCACCAAGGGCTTCGTCGACCAGATCAAGGCCAAGGCGCCCGACATGGAGATCGTCGCGCAGCAGACCGGTGAGTTCGCCCGCGACAAGGGGCAGCAGGTCATGGAACAGCTCATCCAGTCCAAGCCCGACATCACCGCCGTCTACGCGGAGAACGACGAGATGGGCCTCGGCGCCGTCACCGCGCTGAAGGCGGCCGGGAAGAAGCCCGGCAAGGATGTCAAGATCGTCTCCGTCGACGGCACCCGCAACGCCGTCCAGGCACTGGTCAACGGCGAGTACAACGCCGTCATCGAGTCGAACCCGCGTTTCGGCCCGCTGGCCTTCGCCACCGCGCAGAAGTTCTACGGCGGCGAGGAGATCCCGGAGAACGTGATCATCTCGGACCGCGCGTACGACGAGACCAACGCGAAGGCCTCGCTCGGCGGCGCGTACTGAGCCGAACGGCTCCGGCAATGGGGGGCGGGCCGGCCCGCGTATCGCACCGGGCCGGCCCGTATACGGCCGTCGCGCCACGGCCGTACCGGCCCGCACGTCCTCGTCCCCGCTCCCGCGCGCATACCCGTACCGCCCAGTCGCGCCCCCGGGCCCACATCGGAACATCGGAAGGCCACGAACCATGGCACCACCCGAAGCAGCACCTCGGACGACGGAGGCGACCGCCCCGCCCTCGGCCGACACCGTCCTCGAAGCCCGCTCGGTGACCAAGAGGTTCCCGGGCGTCGTCGCGCTCGACGACGTGTCCTTCTCCCTGCGCGCGGGGGAGACCCACGCACTGGTGGGGGAGAACGGCGCCGGAAAGTCCACCCTGATCAAGGTGCTGACCGGCGTGTACCGGCCCGACGAGGGCGAACTGCGGATGTCCGGCCGACAGGTCACGTTCGCGCGGCCGTTCGAGGCCCAGCAGGCCGGGATCTCGACGATCTACCAGGAGGTGAACCTCGTCCCGCTGATGAGCGTGGCGCGCAACATCTTCCTCGGCCGTGAACCGAAGAACCGCTTCGGCCTGATCGACTTCGCCCGGATGCACCGCGATGCGGCCGCCCTGCTGGACGGCTTCGGCGTACGCGTCGAACCCCGGCGGCCCCTGCACACCCTGGGTGTCGGCACCCAGCAGATGGTCGCGCTCGCGCGCGCCGTCTCCGTCAACGCCCGGGTCGTCGTCATGGACGAACCCACGTCGTCGCTCGAACCGCGCGAGGTCGAGACCCTCTTCAGGGTCATCGGGAACCTCCGGGACCAGGGCATCGCCGTCCTGTACGTCAGTCACCGCATGGACGAGCTCTACCGGATCTGTGACCGCGTCACCGTCCTGCGCGACGGCCGCCACATCCACACCGGCGACCTCGCCGCCCTCGACCGGATGCAACTGGTCTCGATGATGCTCGGCCGCGACCTCGCCGAGGTCCGCCGCAACGGCACGACCGGTTTCGCCGCCGAAGGACACGACGCGGCACGCACCCCCGTGCTCACCGCGGAAGGGCTCTCCCGCAACCACCAACTCCACAACATATCGCTGTCGTTGTACGCCGGCGAAGTGCTCGGACTCGGTGGTCTCCTCGGTTCGGGCCGCAGCGAGACGGCCAAGGCCCTGGCCGGTGCCCTGAGCCTGGACGCCGGTGAACTCACCGTCGGCGGCCGCAGGCTGCGCCGGCTCACCCCGGCAGGCGCCATCCGTGCGGGCATCAGTCTGCTGCCCGAGGACCGCAAGGCCGAGGGAATCGTCCCCGGTCTCTCCGTGCGCGAGAACATCGTGCTGGCCGCCATGCCCCGCCTCTCGCGCGCCGGTGTGGTCTCCCGAGCCAAGCAGGACCGCATCGTCGACATCTTCATGAAGCGCCTGCGCATCAAGGCGGCGAGCCCGGAGCAGAAGGTCGGCGAACTCTCCGGCGGCAACCAGCAGAAGGTCCTCCTCGCCCGCTGGCTCTGCCTCGAGCCCAAGGTCCTGCTGCTCGACGAGCCGACACGCGGCATCGACGTCGGCGCCAAGGCCGAGGTCCAGAGCCTGATCGACGACCTCGCACGCGAGGGGCTGGCCGTCCTGCTCATCTCCTCCGACATCGAGGAACTCATCGAGGGCGCCGACCGGATCGTCGTCCTGCGCGGCGGATCCGTCGCCGGCGAACTGACGGGTGACGAGGTCGGTGAGAGCCAGCTGCTCGAAGTACTCGCCGATCACGCACCGCCGCCCGCCCCCGAGGTGCACCCGGCGCCCGCTACCGACCCAGAGGTGCAGTCGGCGCCCTCGCGCGCCCCCGAGGTGCAGCCGGCGGCCGCTACCGACCCCGACGACCGGACGGCACCGGCGCCCGACCCCGGCGTGCCGTCGACACCGGAGCCCGACCGGAAGGCCCCGGCAGCACAGGAGGACCCGCGATGACCACCCAGGCCACTCTCGCCCCACCGGCCCGCCCGCTCGCGTGGCTGCGCAATCCCGCCTGGTACCAGGAGTACGGCGTGTACGCGGCCGTGGCCGTACTGCTGGTCTTCAACGCCCTGTTCACCGAACACTTCATGACGGCCGACAACCTCCGCACCCAGCTGGTCCAGGTCGCCCCGATCGTCATCGTCGCCCTGGGCATGGCCCTGGTCATCGGCACCGAGGGCGTCGATCTGTCCGTCGGTTCGACCATGGCGCTCGCCGCCGCCCTCCTCCCGCTCTACCTGGGTTACGGACTCGTGCCGGCGCTCGCCGTCGCGCTGCTCGCCGGCGCCGTCGTCGGAGCGGTCAACGGCGCCCTGGTCTCGCTGATCGGGCTGCAGCCCATCGTCGCCACGCTCGCACTGTTCGTCGGCGGCCGTGGTCTGGCCCTGGTCATGGCCGACGGCCAGCTGAAGCAGATCATCAACCCGGACCTGCTCTCGCTCGGCACCGGGTCCTTCCTCGGCATCCCGCTGGTCGTGCTCATCGCCGCCGCACTGGCCGCCGCCGTCGCGTTCCTGGTCCAGCGCACCACCTTCGGCCGCCAGATCGTCGCCGTCGGAGGCAGCCGGCCCGCCGCCGCACTTGCCGGCCTGCCCGTCCGCCGCGTGCTGATCGGGGTGTACGTGCTCTGCGGAGTGTTCGCCGCACTGGCCGGCATCCTCGCCACCGCCAGGCTCACGGCCAGCGACCCCTCCTCGCTCGGCACCCTCATGGAACTCTCCGCCATCACGGCGGTCGTCGTCGGCGGGACCCCGCTGAACGGCGGATCCGTCCGCGTCCTCGGCACCGTCGCAGGCGCCCTGCTGATGCAGCTGCTGCGGGCCACCCTCGTCAAACACGACCTGCCCGACTCCACCGCACAGATCGCCCAGGCGGCCATCATCATCGCCGCCGTCTACGTCGCCCGGGAGCGTCGGTCCCGATGAACAAAACCACATCCGCCCCCTCGGCCCCGGCGGTCGCCCCGCACACAACGCCCGCCCCGGCCGGCCGCAGCGTGCCCCGTCCGGTGGGCGACGGCGCCGAGCCGAAGGCCACGCAGCGGATCGCCGAACTCGTGCAGCGCCAGGGCGTCCTCGCCGTCCTGCTCACGGTCGTGATCGTCGCCTCGTTCGTGTACCCGACGTTCGCCACCCTCGACAACGCCCGCGGCGTGACCGTGCAGGCGTCCTTCCTCGCCGTCGTCGCCCTCGGCATGACGATGGTCATCATCACGGGCGGCATCGACCTCTCCGTCGGATCCGTCTTCGCGCTGGGCGGCGTGCTCGCCGCCTGGGCCTCGCAGTGGGGGCTCCTGCCCGCACTGCTCGTCCCGCTCGTGGTGTGCGCGGCGATCGGCCTGCTCAACGGGTTCCTGATCGCCCGTGCCGGGATGGCGCCCTTCATCGTCACGCTCGCCACCCTGCTCGGCGCCCGTGGCCTGCTCCTCGCCATCACCGACGAGGGGGCGACCACCTACCTGGTGCCCAAGGGATCAGCCTTCGCCGAGCTCGGACAGGGCAGTATCTGGGGCTTCGGCCACCCGATCCTGATCGCCCTGGTGCTGTTCGCGGGCGGCGGGCTGCTCCTGCAGCGCACCTCGTTCGGACAGACGCTCTTCGCCGTCGGCGGCAGCAGCGACGCGGCCACCCTGATGGGCCTGCCCGTCGCCCGCACGAAGATCCTCGTCTACACGCTCAGCGGTCTGCTGGCCGGCCTGGCCGGCGCGCTCAACGCGGCCAGGCTGTCCTCCGGCGTGACGATCATCGGCGTGGGCATGGAACTCGACGCGATCTCCGCCGTCGTCATCGGCGGCACCCTCCTCATCGGTGGGGCGGGATCGATCAGCGGCACTCTCTGGGGCGTCCTGCTGCTGGCCGTCATCCAGAATCTGATCAACCAGATCGGCACGCTCAACTCCTCGTACCAGTCGGTGGTCAGCGGCGGGTTCCTTATCGTTGTCGTCGTGGCGCAGCGTTATCTGGCGCGCAGCCGCAGAACCACCTGAACCGTGCCGGGCCCGGGTCCGCCGGGCCCGGGCCGGAGCAAGCCGATCCCCTGCGCGACACCGCGCGCCGAGACGAGTGAGGGAGTGCCGTGGGCGTCAGCCTCAAGGACGTTGCGCAACGGGCGGGCGTGTCCATCAAGACCGTGTCGAACGTGGTCAACAACTATCAGCACGTCACACCCAAGATGCGCGCCAAGGTGCAGCAGGCCATCGACGAGCTCGGTTACCGGCCGAACCTCACCGCGCGCCATCTGCGCAAGGGCCGCACCGGCATCATCGCACTCGCCGTGCCCGAGTTCGGCAACCCGTACTTCGCGGAGCTGGCCGGCGCGGTCGTCGACGCGGCCGCCCGGCACGACTACACCGTGCTGGTCGACCACACCGGCGGTCTGAGGGAGAAGGAGCTCCTGGTCAGTCAGGGTTTCCGGTCCCATGTCATCGACGGTCTCATCCTCAGCCCCATCCATCTGGAGACCGAGGACCTGATGGCGCGCAGCGAGACCGCGCCCCTGGTCCTGCTCGGAGAGCGCGAGTACGAAGCCCCTTACGACCACATCGCCATCGACAATGTGGCGGCCTCCCGCGACGCCGTACGGCACCTCATCGACCTCGGGCACCGCAGGATCGCCTTCCTCGGCTCCCGCACCGGACGTGAGCGCCAGCCCGCCCATCTGCGTCTGCGGGGGTGGCGCGAGGAACTCGCCGCCGCCGGCATCGAACCCGACGAGGCGCTGGTCGTGGTCACCGACGGATACGGACGCGAGGACGGGGCCGTCGCCATGGCGGCCCTTCTCGACCGCGGAGAACGGCCCGACGCCGTCTTCGCGTACAACGACCTCATCGCCATCGGCGCCATGCGCACCCTCTCCGAGCGCGGACTGAGCGTCCCCGGCGACGTCGCCGTCGTCGGCTTCGACGACATCGAGGAGAGCCTGTACGGAGCCACCACGCTCACCACCATCGCCCCGGACAAGGAAGCGATCGCCCGGCTCGCCGTCGACAGCCTCGTCGAACGGCTCTCCGGCAGTCCGGTGCCCGAACCCCGGCGGCCCCGCCCCGGCTACCGGCTCGTCGTCCGCGAATCGACCGTGCCGCAGCCGTCCGAGCGCCCTTCGCCCGACGCCTGTCCGTAGAATCCTGCCTGGTCAGTCGCCCGTCACCAGGTTTTCCGAAGAAGGAACGCGATGCCTCGCCCCACCGTGCACCACCAACCGTTCGGCGCTTCCCAGGGGCGTTCCGACGTCGAAGTCTGGACACTCGATTCCGGTACGGGTGTCCAGGCCGAGATCCTCACCTACGGCGGCATCCTGCACAGCCTGACCGTGCCGGACTCCACGGGAGCCGCCGTGTCGGTCGTCCGGTCGCTGGCCGGGCTCGACGACTACACGGGGAAGAACCCCTTCTTCGGCGCTCTCATCGGCCGCTTCGCCAACCGCATCGCCCACGGCCGCTTCACCCTCGACGGGACCACCCACGAGATCCCCGCCAACGACCGCGGCCACGCCCTGCACGGCGGCCCCGACGGCTTCCACACCAGAATGTGGCAGGCGACGGGGCACACCACCGACGACACCGCGGTCGTCCGGCTCACCCTGCACAGCCCCGACGGCGACATGGGGTTCCCCGGGGCGCTCGACGTCACCGCGACGTACACCCTCGACACTGCGGGCACACTCGCCATCGACTACACGGCGACCACCGACCGCGCCACGGTCGTCAACCTCACCAACCACGCCTACTTCAACCTCACCGCCGACGGCGACATCCTCGGCCACCGCCTCCAGGTGGATGCCGACACCTATCTCCCCGTCGACGCGGACGGCATCCCGCAGGGCCCCGCCGCAGACGTATGCGGCACGCCGTTCGACCTCACCGCCCCGCACACCATCGGGGAGCGGATCGCCCTGCCGGACGGACAACTGACCCTGGCGGGCGGCTTCGACCACTGCTGGATCGTCCGTGAGGACGGGACCCCGGAGACCCTCAGACGGGCCGCCCGGCTCAGCGCTCCGGAAACCGACCGGATCATGGAGGTCTGGACCACCGAACCCGGGGTCCAGGTCTACACCGCCAACCAGCTCGACGGCTCGCTCAACGGCACCGCAGGCCGGCGCCATGACCGGCACAGCGCGCTCTGCCTGGAGACCCAGCACCTGCCCGACTCACCGAACCGCCCGGACTACCCCAGCACCGTCCTGCGGCCCGGCGAGACCGCGTGCAGCCGCACCGAGTTCCGGTTCCCGCACCTCGCCGCCTCCACGCGCTGAGCCGCCGCCGGAGGTGACGGGCGTGCGCGCGGCACGCCCGTCACCCCTGCCTACTTCAGATAGGGACCGTCGGCCCCGATCTTGCCCGGGGCCGCGTTCCGGCCGCCGAGGTCGAGCACGTAGACCCGCAGATTGCCCTTGCCCGGCGCCGGGACGGCAAGCGTGCCGCCTGTCACCACCCGCGTGTCCCCGGTCACCGCGTCCTTGTAGGTGCCGTTGGGGATGCCGGTGTACGTGGCCGATCCGGTGACGGTCACCAGCGCGAAGCTGTCGACGCCGCTCGTGGCGTCGGTGTAGCGCCGCTTGTACGCCATCGATCCGGTGATGCCGTCGGTGGAGTACTGGCCCATCTGCAGGGCCGGCACCGCCCGCCGGATCTCGTTGAGCCGCTGCAGGTGCTTGACCAGGGGCTTGGCGAGCGTGTCGGCGACCTCTCCGGTGGCCGAGGAGACCTTGCTGAAGTCGGACGCCTGGACCGTCCCGGCGAGATGGTCTCCGTAGTACGCGCGGCCGGTGGTCGCCAGCGGGCAGGTCGGCCCGCAGTCGATCTTCTTGCCCGCCTGGAACTCGATCTCCGACCCGTAGTAGAGGGTGGGGATGCCGCGGAACGTCCACATCAGGGACATGTTCTCGGCCCATGCGTCGGTGCCGCCGGAGTAGCGCTCGCTGCTCTTGTTGGGCCCGTAGTCGTGGCTGTCCACGTACACGACGTTGTACGTGGCGTCGTTGTAACTGTCGTCGGAGTCCTTGCCGTTGTTGTACGCGTTGTTGGCATCACCGAAGTTCATGTGCATCCGCATGTCGATGACGTTCATGCCGGAGAACCGGCTGTGGTCCGGTGTGTGGTAGGCGTTTCCGTTCAGGAAGGCGTTGGCGGAGGTCGGCTGGGCCCCGGTGCCGAGCTGCTGCTCGTAGTCGTACATCTCCAGGGCGGCCTTCGCGTCGTCGGCGTCGTACTCCTTGCGCTCCTTCCAGGTGTAGAACTGCGCCGAGTGGTTGACCGAGCCGCGGTTCCACTTGTCGTTGACGAAGGCGGCGACCTCGCCGAAGACGAAGAAGTTTTTCGCGGCCTCCGCACCGAACTGCGACGTGACGCGTTCCTGGATCGCGGGCAGGAAGCGGCGGTTCCAGGTGGTGCGGGGAATGTGGACGGCGGTGTCGATACGGAAGCCGTCGACCCCCATGCCGATGTACTTGTCGTAGGCGCCGATCAGGTAGTTCTGGACGGGCGCGCTCTCGGTGTTGAAGTCGGCGAGATCCTCGTGCAGCCAGCAGCTGCGGGAGTCCTCGCCCTCCCAGTTCCCGATCCAGCAGTTGTGGTAGTACGTCTTCGGGAACATGCCCGAAGTTGGGCTCGGCCACTGGCAGTTGTAGACCCTGTAGCCCTCGGCGGAGGTGCCCCCGGTGGGCTTGCCCCAGTTGAGGCAGGTGTTGCCGGACGGCTCCGCGGTGGACCAGAGATCGCCGTTGTAGTAAGACTTCCCGGACTTGGACTCGACGTTCAGGCCGTCGTACTCGAAGCCCTCGTTCCTCTCGTCGTAGTACCAGCTCCACTGGTCGTCCCGGACCCCGTAGACGGTCGGGGTGAACAGGCCCTTGGCACCCCAGCGCGAGGAGTGGTTGTAGACGACGTCCTGGTAGATCTTCATGCCCTTGGCGTGGGCGGCGTTGATGAGGTCCTGGTACGAGGCGCCCGCGGACTCCAGGCGGGCGTCGACCTTGTAGAAGTCGTAGCCGTGATAGCCGTGGTAGTCGTAGTCGGACCGGTTCAGCACCACCGGAGTGATCCAGACGGCGGAGAAGCCGAGTCCCTTGATGTAGTCGAGCTTGTTCACCAGGCCCTTGAAGTCACCGCGGAACATGGGGTCGTTGTTCGCCGCGTTGCCGGACTTCACATGCTGGCTGCCGCCGCGGTTGTTGGAGCTGTCGCCGTCGTTGAACCGGGCCGTGAGCACGAAGTAGATCGGGTCCTTGCGCGGATCCGTGCCGAGCGGTGTTCCGGCCGCCGGTGCGGCCGGCCTGTCCCCGGTCGTGGCGGTGGCGGTGGTCGACGCCGGGGAGACGTTGCCCGCGGCGTCCACGGCCCTGACGGTGTAGCTGTACGCCGTCCTCTCCTCCAGGTTCGCGTCGGAGAGGACGGTGGAGCCGACGTCCGTCACCGTCGTGCCCTTGGTTCCGCCGGTACGGGTGACCTGGTACTTCGTCACCCCCCGGTCGTCGGTGGACGGGTCCCACGACAGCACCACGGAGACACCGTCGGCATCGGCGGTCACGTTCGACGGGACGGTCGGGGCCACCGTGTCCGGGGGCTCGGCGGCGCACGGGTCCTCGGCGCCGGCGGTGACCTTCTTGTCCTCGACCGTGGAAACGCCCGGCGGGATCGTGTAGTTGCTGCCGTTGTTGTTGTCCCAGACGCCGTTGCCGTTGTTGAACGCGGCCTGCATCGTGGTGGCGCCGCCCAGATCGACGGACCGCTTCATCCATCCCGTACAGGCTTGTTCCATGCCGACGCCCGGTACAGCGGTCCATGCCCCGCCCGCGGGCTGGTAGTGCAGGTTGGTGGTGGTCCAGCCGACCGTCGCCGTGGAGTAGTAGACCGAGGCGGTGTGGGTGTCGCCGGGAGTGGGGGACGGGTCCGGGTCGGTGCCGGCGCACGGATCGCTGTGGGCCACGACCCCGTCCTTGACGGTGAGGGTGCCGGTGCCCAGTGCGTAGTTGTTCCCGGCGTTGTTGTCCCAGACTCCCGAACCGTTGTTGAACGTGGCGGCGAGACCGTTCGCACTGCCCAGGCTGACGGTCTTCTTCACCCAGTCCGTGCACGCGGACTCCATCTGCACGCCGGGCACCGTGGTCCAGGACCCGCCGTCCGGGGCGTAATGGAGGTTGTACGCAGACCAGTTACGGGTTTTCGTGTAGTAGAAGACCGTTGCCGTGTTCTCCGTGGCCGCGGCCGGCGCGGCGGTGGCGGTACCGGCGGGGTGCGGTACCGCGGTGAGGAGCCCCAGAACCCCGGCAGCCGCGACGGCTGCCGCCAGGGGGCGTCTCAGCAGTCGGCGGGGGGTGCGTTTCATGCGAATCTCCAGGGGGAGGGCTGCGGCCGGCCGGCCACAGCAGCCAAGAGCGCGGCTGCTCAGCGAGCAGCCGCGGTCCCGCCGGAGAACCCTGACGCGCCTCGGGGTTCGGCGAGCAGTGCATCCCGTCAGCAAGTGCTGTCAGAATTTTTCTGCAATCTTTTGCGATGCGGAAGTTACCCGGGCATGACAGGTACGTAAAGGGCTGCGGCAGGCGCAGTTGCGACCGGTCGGCATTCCGGTGCGCACGCCCGGGTCAGTGTCCGGGGAGCGCCTGCCCCGCGAGGACCTCCGCGGCCGCCTGCCCGCAGACGCGGGCCGCGCCGTGGGTGTCGATGCGCACGGCGCCGCCGGGACCCGCGTGCGGGACGCCGAGTTCCACCGTGATCGCGTCGGGCCGGTGGGCGAGCAGAGCGCGCAGCCACTCCCGCACGGCGGGCCGGCGATGCGCGTCGCGGACGGCGAGGACGAGCGGCCGGTCTGCGGCCTCGGCGAGGATCCTGTCGGCGTGCGCCGGGTCGAACGGGGCGAGGGCGGGCAGCGTGGTGCGGACGGTCCCCGGCATGAGCGCGGTGAGGGCGGGCCCGAGGCCCCATGGCGTGCCGTCGCTCTGGACCAGGGTGCCGGGCACGCCGAACTCGACCAGGAGCGCGGGGGAGCGCAGTGGCAGAGCAGCCGGGTCGCCGACGGTGGTGCGCAGCGCGCGGCGGGCGGCGGACAGACCGAGCGACCGGTCCGGCACCGGGGCGGGAACGGCTTCGGCCAGGGCCCGCTGCCAGGCGGTGAACTCCGCGGTACGGGCCGCGGCCTCGGCGAGGCGCTCCTCGGTGAGTTCGCCGCGGGTCACGGCTTCGGCGATGGCGGAGCGCAGGCCGGCGAACTCGGTGTCACCGGACCCGTCACCGAGGCAGACGAGGTCCACCCCGGCGGCGAGCGCGCGGACGGTCGCGCCGGCCAGGCCGTAACGGGCGCGGACGGCCTGCATCTCGACGGCGTCGCTGACGACAAGCCCGTCGAAACCCAGCTCTTCGCGCAGCAGTTCGGTGATCACGCGGGGGCTGACGGTGGCAGGGCGGTCCGCATCGTAGGCGGGGATGAGCAGGTGGGCGGTCATCACCGCGCGGGCTCCGGCGGCGAGGGCGGCGCGGAACGGCGGCAGGGCCAGTTCCGCGATGCGGTCCGCGTCCATCGCGACGGTGGGCAGGTCGAGATGGGAGTCCGTGTCGGTGTCGCCGTGACCGGGGAAGTGCTTGGCGCAGGCGGCGATCCCCGCGTCGTGCATCCCTCGCACCCAGGCGGCGGTGTGCCGGGCGACCAGGCCGGGGTCCGCGCCGAAGGAGCGGACGCCGATGACCGGGTTGTCGGGGTTGGAGTTGACGTCGGCGTCGGGGGCGTAGTCGAGGCCGATGCCGACGGCGCGCAGTTCGCCGCCGATGGAGTGGGCGACGGCCGCGGTGAGCTCGGGATCGTCGATGGTGCCGAGGGCGAGGTTGCCCGGGTAGGAGGAGCCGGTCGCGGTCTCCAGCCGGGTGATGTCGCCGCCCTCCTCGTCGACCGCGATCAGTACGTCGGGATTCTCGGCGCGCAGCGCGGCGGTGAGCGCGGCGGTCTGCCCGGCGTCCTGGATGTTGCGGCCGAAGAGGAGGACCGAGCCCAGTCCGCCGGCCAGCCGGCGGCGGATCCAGTCGGGGGCGGTGGTGCCCTGGAATCCCGGTTGCAGCACCTGGTCGGCGAGGGCGAGGAGTTCACCGTCGGCGCGGGTGGGGCGGGTGGCTGGGGTGGCAGGCATGGCGGGTCCTCTCGGGCCGGGCGGCCGGGGTGGGTGGGTGGCTCGGCGGGCCGGGTGCGACCGGGGCCGGGGGAGGTCGCCGGTCAGACGTCCTTGCTGTACGTCCAGAAGACCCGGCCGAGCCTCGCGTCAACGCCGCGGGCGTAGAAGTGGATGGGGGCGGTCCAGCCGATCTCCGCCTCGTCGAGACCCGATGCGCGCTGGTCGGCGAGGCAGCGGCGCAGCAGGACGGTACCGACGCCGAGCCCGCGCTCGGAGGAGTCCGTGCCCATCGGGCCGAACCAGGTGCGGCGGTTGACGCCGTGGCAGGCGAAGCCCACGAAGACAGGGCCGTCGGCGCCTTCGCGAACGGCGACATGTCCGCGCGGCGGGTCGTAGGTGAGCGCGCGTGCGGCCTCGCCGTCCCAGCTACCGCCCCACTGGCGCATCCAGGCGAGGAACGGCTTCTCGTCCGCGGACGCAAGACGGCGGACACGCACCCCGGCGGCGGCCAGGCGCGCCTCGTCGTCGGCGGTGTCGAGCGGCGCGGTGCGCAGATCGACGCTCATGTTGAGGCCCTCGGGACCCCGGGTGTAGCCGCTGGACTCGGCCAGGCACACCGCGCGGGTGTAGCGGATGTCGATGCCGGGCCATGCGTAGTACGGGGGCCTGCCGCGGATCATCAGCCGCTCGGCCCCGGCGGCGACGAGGAGTTCCTCGGCGCGGGTCATCAGGGCGCGGCCGATGCCGCGGCTCTGTACCTGGGGCAGTACGGCGAGGAGCTCGATGTGGCCGATGGCGGGGGTGCTCGCGGTGGCGGGCCGGAGTGCGGCGAGGGCGAGGCCGACCGGTTCCCCGTCGGCCTCGGCGAGGATGCGCAGTTGCGGGCGATCCGCTGTCTGCGCCCACAGGAGATCGAACACGTCCTCGGCGTCGCTGTCGTGGACGAGTGCCGCTCGGGCGAGGGTTCGCAGCGCGGGAAGGTCGTGCTCGGTCGCAGTGCGTGCCACCGGAAGGTACGTCATGCCTGCTCACCTCGGGGGTAGCTCCGGGAGACACCGGATCGTAAGTGAATGACATTGAGGATCTATCTTGCGGTGGAAATTTACCAGCGGGATGATCGGGCTGTCAGCCCCCCGCACGTCTCTTCACCGCACCGCACCGCATTTCACCTCACCCGAAGGCAGGCAGTGATGACCGACCGCGAAGATCCCCCTGGTCCCGCCGATCCCGAAGACCTCGTCCGCAGCGCGGTGCAGGACGGTGTCGTACCCGGCGCCGTCCTGATCACCGGGCGCGGAGCGCACGGACCCGTCCGCACGGCCGCCTTCGGCACCACTGCCGACGGGCCGTTGGGACGTCCCGTCACCGCGGACACCGTCTTCGACGTGGCCTCGCTCACCAAGGTGGTGGCCACCACGCCCGCCGTGCTGCGGCTCGCCGACACCGGGGCGCTGCGGCTCGACGATCCGGTGCGCCGCCATCTGCCGGACTTCGCGGGGGCCGGCAAGAGTGAGGTGACCATCCGTCACCTGCTGTCGCACACCTCCGGACTGCCCCCGCACCGCGACTTCTGGAAGCTTCCCGGCGGCCCTGCCGACCGGCGGGCCGCCGTGCTCGCAGAGCCTCTCGAGGGCCTGCCGGACACCGCCGTCCGCTACTCCGACCTGGGGTTCATTCTGCTCGGTGAGATCATCGCCGCAGTCGCCGGACAGCCGCTCGACGCCGCCGTGCAGGAGCTGGTGCTCGATCCGCTCGGCCTGGCCGCCAGCCGCTACCTGCCGCCCGCCGCATGGCGGGAGAACATCGCCGCCACCGAGGCGCCGCCCGGCGGTGAGCCCAAATGCGGTGTGGTGCACGACGAGAACGCCGAGAGCCTGGGCGGCGTCGCAGGGCACGCCGGGCTGTTCTCCACCGCCCCGGACCTCGCGCACTACCTGCAGGCGTGCTGGCTGGCCGACGAGTCACTGCTGTCGGCCCGGGCCCGGGCCGAGGCACTCAGCCTGCAGACCGCAGGACTTGACGGTGCGCGGGGGCTGGGCTGGACGCTGCCCGGCGACGTCTGGGACCACATGTCCCCGCAGTGGCCCGCGACCGGAGCCGGGCACACCGGCTTCACCGGCACCAGCCTGGCTCTCGACCCTGTCAGCGGGATCTGGGCGGTGCTGCTGACCAACGCCGTCCACTACGGACGTGGTGCCCGCGCAAAGGAGTTGCGACGCGTGGTGCACGCCGCCGTCGCGGCCCGCGCGGGCGTGAACGCCCGGTGACGGGTCAAGATCCCGCATGGCACAAAGCCCGGACACTCAGCTACGCGTACCCCAACGAACCCGTAGGATTCCCACATGGCTGCCGCACGTGACCGACAGCGCGGAGGCGACGACGCCCCCAGGCGCTCCGCAGCGCCCACTCCGGAGCGCGCCACGCCGCCACAGACGGTGCTGGTGCAGATAAGGGCTCTGCTGCCTTCTCTCCCACCGTCCGAGCGGCGGGTCGCCGAAGCGGCGATCGCCGATCCGGTCGGGGTGGCCGGGAAGACCATCAGCGAACTCGCAGCGGAATGCAGCACCTCCGAGACCACCGTCGTCCGGTTCTGCCGGGCGGTCGGCCTCAAGGGCTACCCCGATCTGCGGATCAAGCTCGCCTCGGCGGCCGGCAGCGAGGACAGCGGTCCGTCCTGGTCCAGCGCCGGCAGCGACATCGGGCCCGGCGACTCGCTGGCCGACGTGGTCGGCAAGCTGGGCTTCGCGGACGCCCACGCAGTCGAGGACACCATCGCCCAGATCGATCTCAACGTCCTGCAGCGGGTGATCGACGAAGTGGTCGGGGCGGGCGCGGTGGATCTGTACGGCGTGGGCGCCAGCGCACTGATCGCCCTCGACCTCCAGCAGAAGCTGCACAGGATCGGGCTCCGGGCGTCCGCCTGGCCGGACCCCGACGGCGCGCTCACCTCCGCGGCGCTGCTCGGCCGGGGCGACCTGGCCATCGGCATCTCGCACACCGGGGCCACCACCGACACCGTGGCCGCGCTGGGCGAGGCATGGGACAACGGCGCCACGACCATCGCCATCACCAACTTCCCGCGCTCGCCGATCGCCGAGGTGGCCGACCACGTGCTGACCACGGCGGTCCGCGAGACCACCTTCCGGTCCGGTGCGATGTCCAGCCGGATCGCCGCCCTGACGTTGGTGGACTGCCTGTTCGTCGGTGTGGCCCAGCGCAACTACAGCCGTACGACACGGGCTCTGGAGCGCACGTACACGGCGGTGCACCGGCGCCGCGGGCCGCAGTGACGGCTCCCCGGCTACGAGGACGCCCCGCGACCCGAACGGGTCGCGGGGCGTCCTCCTGCATGCTCAGCCGAAGGTGCGCAGCGCCGTGCGAACGCTTCCGTCGCCGATCTCCAGGGCCTTGCGTGCCTGCTCCGGAGAGCACTCCGCGAGAAGGCCGACCAGGGCCGTCTTCAGCTCCCCTCCCGACGCGGCGAGGGCGGCTCCACAACGGTCCTCGTCCAGCCCGGTGGCCTCGACCAGGATGTTGAGGACCCGGCCGCGCAACTTGTCGTTGGTGGCGGCCACATCGACCATCAGGTTCGAGTACGTACGGCCCTGCGCGATCATCACCGCCGTGGACAGGTTGTTGAGCACCAGCTTGTGGGCGGTGGCCGCCTTCAGCCGGGTGGAGCCCGCGATCGCCTCGGGGCCGGTGTCCACCCCCAGGTGCACGTCCGCCCGATCGGCCAGCCCGGCCTCGGGGTTGGCGCTGACCAGCGCGGTGAAGGCGCCCGCCGCCCGGGCTGCGCGCAGCGCTCCGCCGACGTACGGAGTGCGGCCGCTGGCGGCGATCCCGACCGCGACGTCCCCCGGACCCACCTCTGCCGCGGCGGCCTCGCCGGCGGACTCCTGGTCCTCGAGGCCCTCCACCGGTTCGACCAGCGCGCGCAGACCGCCCGCGTGGTGGGCGACCACGATCCCGGGCGCGAGGCCGAAGGTGGGGATCAGCTCGGCGGCGTCCATGACCGCGAGCCGGCCCGAGGTGCCCGCGCCGAAGTAGTGCAGCCGGCCGCCCGCCCGGATCCGGCGCGCCGTCTCGTCCACCAGCCGGGCCAGGTCTGGCAGCACCGCGGCAACGGCCTCGGCAGGGATCCGGTCCTCGGCGTTGAGCAGGCGCAGTACATCGAGGGTGGGGACGTCGTCGATCTCGAGGGTGCGGGGGTTGCGGCGTTCGGTGGGGGCGTCGATTCGTACCGGAAGCTGCGGGTGCATCGCGGTTTCCTCTCAGAGGGGAGGTCGGGGGCGGACCAGCGCGCGTAACTTTGCCACACACATTGACGGTTGAGCGTAATTTTCTGCCTGCGGCTCGGTTCAGCCGCTGCGCACGCTCCGCAAGAAGCGCAGGTGGCTTGCCGGCCCCCTGCGTGGCGAAAAATTACGAAGTGGATTCAGCCAACGCAATTCATTGACATACCCGGGCTGCCGCTCCTACGGTCTGCTCACCCCCCAGACCAGCTCCCACACTCCACTCCTGCCTGTTCGATCGGAGACCACGCACTATGGCCCGGTTCAAGCACTTTGTCGCAGCGTCCGCCGCCCTTGCGACCCTCGGTACCCTCGCCGCGTGCGCACCGGATTCCGGTGCGAAGAACGGCGCCGACGGCGGTGGCGTCTTCACCACGGTCGACGCGAACAACCCGATCACCCCGGGCGCGCCGATGAACCCGTACAGCCCGAACGGGAACACGTTCCTCAGCTACAACTCGATGCGCCTCGGGTTCGAGAAGAAGAACCCGATGGACGCGAACGACGCCTTCCCGGGCCTCGCCAAGAGCTGGGAGACCAAGGGTGACACGCTGGTCGCGCACCTGCAGCCGGACGCCAAGTGGTCCGACGGCAAGCCGGTCACCGTCGAGGACGTCAAGATGTCCATGGCGATCGCGCTCACCCAGGGCACCGCCTCGGTCGGCTCCGGCCAGCTGAGTGAGGGTCTCAACGTCGCCTCCGTGACCTCCGCCGGCGAGCACGACATCGAGTTCAAGCAGGCCGCCGGGACCAACAACGCGAACTTCGCGAAGCAGATCCTGGGCCAGTCCATCGTCCCCAAGTCGGTCTACGGCCACCTCGTGCCGGCCGACATCTGGGACACCATCGCCGCCAGCCAGCAGGTGGACGCGGCCCAGGCGAAGGCCGCCCAGGCCGCCGTCGACAAGCTGAACGAGATCGGCAAGGCCATCGCGGCCTTCGCGCCGAAGAAGGACGTCTCGGCCGGCCCGTTCGTGGTCAAGCGCGTCAACCCCGGCTCGGCCATCCTCGTCCGCAACAAGTACTTCTTCGCCCTCGACAAGATCGCTCCGAGCCAGGTGGTCATCCGCCACTACTCCGGCAACGAGCAGATCTGGGGCTTCATGAAGAACGGTGACCTGGACGCCGCGCCCTTCACCGCCATTCCCACGAACGTCCTGAACCAGATCCTGGGCAAGGGCTACAAGCGCGCCGACGGCACCTCCTACGTCAACGCCTCCATCGCCTTCAACCAGAGCAAGGCACCGTACGACAAGAAGGAGGTGCGCCAGGCCCTGGCGTACATCCTCGACCGCGAGGCCATCACCAAGGTGGGCCAGCCGGTCGGCGGCATGGCCTCCACCGCCCCCGCCGGCATGATCCGCCAGTCGACCGAGCAGTGGCTGGGCGCCGACGCGGTCAGCAAGCTCAACCCGTACGCCCACGACGAGGCGAAGGCCGCCGAGCTGCTGAAGGGCGCCGGCCTGACGCAGAAGGGCGGCAAGTGGTACCTGGCGAACGGCAAGCAGTGGAAGATCACGCTGCAGACCGTCAACGGCTTCAGTGACTGGATCGCCGCCTCCACCGTCGTCGCCAACGAGCTCACCGCCTTCGGCATCGAGACCAAGCCGGCCCTCTCCGCCGACTTCGGCGCCTACCAGACGGACATGGCCGCCGAGAAGTTCGACGTCGGCTGGTGGCTGACCGCCGTCGGCGCCGACCCGCGCCAGAACTTCCAGCGCCTGTACGGCGAGAGCGACGGCTTCGTCGCCAACGGCAACAAGGTCACCCACACCGAGAAGAAGGGTGACGGCAACTGGATGCACGGCGACGAGACCTTCAAGGTCAACGGGCAGACCATCAACCCGGGTCAGCTCACGGCCAGCCTCGCCGGCCTCGGCACCGAGGCCAAGAAGCCGGTCATCACCCAGCTGGTCCAGGCCACCAACCAGGAACTCCCCGTCATCCCGATCTGGGACTACACCAACGTGAAGTTCACCTACGACAAGAACTTCACCAACTGGCCGAAGTCCGGGCAGGACGAGATCCTCGCCAACCAGCCCGGTGTGTGGATGATGCAGGGCTACATCCAGGCCAAGGGCAAGTGATCCAGGCCGGGTGACCCCACCTGGCAACTTCCGTATGGCGCAACACCGCGGGGCGGCAGCCGCACCAGGCCGCCGCCCCGCTCGCGCGCTGATCCACAACAACCCCTACGACAAGGAAGGAGGTGCAGGAACGTGAAGGGACTGGCGCGCACCATCGCGGTCCGGCTGGCCGGCGGCGCGGTCATGGTCTGGATCGTCGCCACGTTTACGTTCTTCCTCGTCCACGCCCTGCCCGGCAAGCCGGGCGACGTGGCGTACGAGAAGTACGTCGCCATGGGAATGAACTCCCAGGAGGCCAAGGCCAAGGCCTCGATCATCTACGGGTACACCTCGCAGGACCCGCTGTTCACGCAGTACACGCACTACATCAGCGACCTGCTCCACGGTCACCTCGGGATCTCGATCTCGTACAGCGGAGTGCCGGTCGCGGATGTCATCGGCGACGCCCTGCCGTGGACCATCATCCCCATCATGAGCGGCCTGCTGATCAGTTTCTGCATCGGTGTCAGCAGTGGTGTGGTCGCGGCGGTGAAGCGGTCGTCCCGCCTGGGCAGCGGGCTGAGCCTGGCCGCCTCGATGATCGCCGGCATCCCGTCGTTCGTGATCGCGATCCTGCTCATCACCGTCTTCTACACCAACCTGGGCGCCTTGCCGTACGGCGGCACCGTCTCCGAGACGCTGCTGGTGGACCCCGGATGGAACGTCGAGTACGTGTCGTCCGTCGCGTACCACGCGATCCTCCCGGTCGCCACGTACGTCCTCATCTCGTACGGCGGCTGGATGCTCAGCATGCGCTCCAGCGTGGTCTCCGTCCTCGGTGACGACTTCATCCTCGCTTCCGAGCTGCGCGGCATCACCCCCAGCACGCGGATGCGCTACATCGGCCGCAACGCGATCCTGCCGCTGTTCACCACGCTCGCCCTCTCGTTCGGCACGTTGTTCGGCGGAGCGATCCTGATCGAGGCCACCTTCAACTACCCCGGCGTCGGGCAGCTGCTGCTGAACAGCATCGGCAAGCGCGACTACCCCCTGATGACCGGTGCCTTCCTGCTGATCACCACCGCGGTGGTGCTTGCGAACATCGTCGCGGACCTCCTCTACTCCGTGATCGACCCCCGAGTGAGGCGCTGACCATGACGACCGCGACGCTCACCAAGCCGCCCCGTCCGGCTGATGCCCCCTCGGCCAGGCGTTCCCACTGGGCCGGAATCTGGCGCGTGCTCACGCGCAAGCCCGGCCGGATCATCGGCCTGTCCATCCTGGTGTTCTTCGTCCTGATGGGCACCTTCGGCCCGATGCTCTACGGCGACCAGCTCGCCATCGACCCGGACGCGATCTATCAGCCGCCGAGCGCAGGGCACTGGCTCGGAACCGACTTCGCCGGTTCCGACGTGCTCCAGGCCACTGTCGTCGGCAGCCGCTATGTGCTGCTCACCTGCTCGCTCGCCGCCCTGTTCGCCTCGACGATCGGTACGGCCGTCGGGCTCCTGGCCGGCTTCCACCGCGGCATGTCCGACTCCGTGCTGATGCGCGTCACCGACTTCGTGCTCACGGTCCCCGGCCTGCCGCTGCTCGTCGTGCTCACCACCATGTGGAAGTTCGACAGCCCGCTGGAGATGGGCTTCGTGCTCGGCATCGTCGGCTGGGGCGGCATCGCCCGCGCCGTCCGCTCCCAGGTGCTGAGCCTGCGCGAGCGCGGCTTCCTGGAGGCCGCACGCGGCCTCGGGCTGCCCAGCCGGCACATCATCGTGCGCGAGCTCCTGCCGAACATCGCGCCGTACGTGGCGATGCACCTGCTCCTGTCGGTCATCGGCTTCGTCGAGGCCCAGGTCGGGCTGTTCTTCCTCGGCATCGTGCCGTTCACCAGCACCAACTGGGGCGTGATGATCAACCAGGCGGTGTTTTCCGGAGGAGCGCTGCAGAGCCCCGAGGCGATCTTCTACCTGCTGGCCCCGCTCACCTGCATCCTGCTCCTGATCATGGGAGTGGTGCTGTTCCTCGACGCGATCGACGAGCTCTTCAACCCGCGACTGAGGGAACGCTGATGACCACGACAACGCAGAAGGCCACGCCCGAGGCCAGGGAGGCCGAGGTCCGCGTACGCGACCTCCGTGTCCACTACCGCATCAACGGTACGGAGTACCCGGCTGTCGCGAACGCCTCCCTCGACCTGCGCCGCGGTGAGATCACCGGCCTGGTGGGGGAGTCCGGATCGGGCAAGTCGACCCTGGCCCTGTCCCTGATGAACGCCGTGCCCGAGCCGGGCCGGATCGCGGGCGGCGCCATCCACGTCGACGGCATCGGTGACGTGACGACGCTCAACGCCAAGGCGATGCGGACGGTACGGGGCGCGGCGCTCGGCTACGTCTTCCAGGCGTCGCAGAACTCCATGAACCCGCTGAAGACCATCGGCAAGCAGATCCTGGACCTGGGCCGTTCGCACGACGTCAAGGATCTCCCGGGCCTGCTCTCCCGCGCCAAGCAGCTCGCCGAGCGGATGGGTCTGGACGGCAACCGCGTTCTGGACTCCTATCAGCACGAGCTGTCCGGCGGCATGCGCCAGCGCCTTGGCATCGTCTTCGCTCTCGTTCTGAACGCCAAGGTCCTCATCCTGGACGAGCCGACCACGGCTCTGGACGTGCTGTCCCAGTCTGCGGTGCTGAAGATCATCCGCCAGGTGCACGACGAGAACAACCTCAGCACGCTCATCGTCACCCACGACATGGGCGTGGTCTCGGAGCTCGCCGACAACCTGGCCGTGATGTACGGCGGGCGGATCGTCGAACACGGCCCGACGCTGGATCTCCTCCGCAACCCGACCCACCCCTACACCAAGGCCCTGATCGGCGCCACGGCACGCATCGTCGGCGACCCGGCCGCAGCCCGGGCCCTGCCGGGCCGTCCGCCGGACCTCACCACCATCCCGCAGACCGGCTGTGTGTTCCGCGAGCGCTGCGTCTTCGCCATGGACGTCTGTGCCGAACAGGATCCGCTGCTCGCCGACTTCAGGCCCGGCCACCGGCGTGCCTGCCACGCCGCCCCCGACGCCGTGACCCCAGCCCCCGCGACGCCCGTCCCCGCGGTCGCCACGGCGGCGGCGGGCGCGGATGCGGCAACCGAGAAGGGAGACGCGTCGTGATCGAGGCGCGCGGTATCACCCGCATCTACCGCACCCGCGGAGCCTTCACCGGCGAACGCACCGTGCACGCCCTGCGTGGGGTGGACTTCACCCTGCCGAAGGGGGGCGCGATCTCCTTCATCGGCGAGTCGGGCTGCGGCAAGACCACGCTCGGCAAGATCCTTACGGGGATCGAGACGTTCGACGGCGGAGAACTCGTCATCGACGGCGTGGAGTTGTCGAAGCTCAGCCCGCGCAAACGCGCCCGGTACTTCCGGCGCATCCAGATGATCCACCAGGACCCGTACTCCGCGCTCAACCCGACCCGGACGATCGAGCAGATCCTCGGGGACCCGCTGCGGATGCGCGCCAAGGAGACCGGCGGCGCGACGTCCCGGGTACGGGAGCGGGCCGCCGAACTCCTCGAACTGGTCGGCCTGGAGCCCGAGGGCGTGCTGCCGAAGTACCCGCACCAGCTCTCCGGCGGCCAGCGGCAGCGCGTGGTCATCGCCCGCGCGCTGACCGTGGACCCCGAGGTGCTGATCGCCGACGAGGCCGTGTCGATGATCGACGTGTCCATGCGGCTGGGCATCCTCGCCCTGCTCCACGACCTGCGCGCCCGGCTCGGCATCTCGCTGGTGTTCATCACCCATGACGTGGCCACCGCGCGGTACGTGGGCGAGGGCGGCGAACTGCACGTCATCTACCGCGGTCAGGTGATCGAGCGGGGCCCCACCGACGAGATCATCCAGGCGCCCGTGCACCCGTACACCCAGTGCCTGCTGTCGGCGATCCCCATCATGCGCGGTCTGGAGGAGCCGGGCCCGGACCGACTGGCGCCGCTGGCGCCGCTGGACGAGAAGGTGGCCACCGACGGCTGCCTGTTCGCGCCCCGCTGCCCCTTCGCCACCGAGCGGTGCAGCACCGACCGGCCCGGTCTCGAATCGGTGGGGGAGTCCGGGCAGCAGCACGCCTGCTTCCACCCCACGGCGAGGCGGGTGGTCGGCGTGGAGATCGAGCCGGCCGCCGTCTGACCCCCTACCCCGGCATCGGGCGGGTCCGCTCCCTCGACGGGGCGGACCCGCCCGCACCCATTTTCAGGAAGGAACCCCGTGAGAGTCCTGGGACTCAGCTCCGGCACCTCGCACGACGCGATCGACGCCGCCGTCGTCGAATTCCGCCTCGACGGCGACACCGTGCACGGCACCCTCGTCCACGCGGCCGCACACCCCTACCCGGCCGCACTGCGTGCCGAGATCCTGGACGCCCTGCCCCCGCGGCCCGTTTCGCTGGCCGGGGTGTGCCGCCTGGACACCCTGATCGGGCAGTCCTTCGCCGACGCCGCGACGGCGACGCTGGCCGAGGCCGGGCCGGTCGACCTGGTGTGCTCGCACGGCCAGACCCTCTACCACTGGGTGGACGACGGGACCGTGCGCGGCACCCTGCAACTCGGCCAGCCCGCCTGGATCGCCGAGCGCCTGGGCGTGCCGGTGGTGTCCGACGTGCGCACCGCGGACGTGGCGGCGGGCGGCCAGGGAGCGCCCCTGGTGTCGCTTCTGGACACGCTGCTGCTCGGTGGACTGCCGGGTCCCGCGGGGGCGTTGAACCTCGGCGGGATCGCCAATCTGACGGCAGTCGGGCAGGGCGCACCGGTCGCGTTCGACACCGGTCCCGCCAATGCCCTGATGGATGCGGCCGCGCTGGCCAGGACCGGCCGTCCGTACGACGAGAACGGCCGGCTCGCCGCCGCCGGCCGGGTGGACCCGGCGCTGCTCGCCGCTCTGCTCGCCGAGCCGTACTACCGGCGCGAACCGCCGAAGAGCACCGGCAAGGAGCTCTTCCACGCCGACTACCTGGCCGGGCACCTGGCCGGACGCCCACCGCTCCAGGCCGAGGACCTCCTGGCCACCCTGGCCGAACTGACCGCGCGCACGGTCGCGGACGCGGTACGGGAGCAGGGCCTGAAGACCCTGGTGGTGTCCGGCGGCGGCGCCGACAACCCGGTGCTGACCGAGCGGATCGGTGCGCTGCTGCCCGGGGTCGAGCTGCTGCGCTCGGACGCGCTGGGCCTGCCCTCGGCCGCCAAGGAAGCGGTGGCCTTCGCGTTGCTGGGCTGGTTCACCGCGCACGGCCTGCCAGGGACGCTGCCCAGCTGCACCGGGGCGACGGGGGCACGGCTGCTGGGCCGGATCACCCCGGGCCACGGGCCGCTGCGGCTGCCGGAACCCCTCGCCGAGGCGCCGGCTGCCGCCCGGTTCAGCTGCTGATACCGGACGTCCGGCCGCCGCCCGGTTCACCTGCCGGCCTCAGCCCTTGCGGCCTTGCGGGTCCGCAGGGTGACCGGCGCGGCGCAGCCGGCACCCGCGCCCCTGAGCGCGCCGAGGCCGGTGGGGCGGACCGGACCGCGACGCTCCCCGGGGCGCGGGAAGCGGATCAGTCCTGCGTCCTGGGCGCTGTGCCGAGTGTGTCCGAAAGATCGACACGGACGCCCATCGCGTGCGTGTACAGCTCCGCCTCGGCGTGCAGCGAGGCGCTCACGCTGGACGCCTGGCGAAAGCCGTGTCCCTCGCCCTCGAAGAGCAGATAGCGGTGCCACAGCCCGCGTGCGGCAACGGCGTCGACGATGCGCTCCGCCTGGTCGGGGCGGCAGATGAAGTCGTCGGCTCCCTGCAGCATCACCAGTGGGCTGGTGATCTGCCCGGCCTTGCGGATCGGCGACACCTGGTCGAACCGCTCCTGGTCCTCTGGCAGCTTCCCGACCAGATACTCCATATAGCGGGACTCGAAGTCATGGGTCTGTCCGTAGATCCAGGACTCCGGGTCACTGATGGGGTAGTACACCGCTCCGCAGCAGAAGGCGTCGGTGGAGGTCAGGGCCGCGAGGGTGGTCCAGCCGCCCGCCGAGCCGCCGCGGATCGCGGTACGTGCCGGGTCGGCGAGTCCGGCGGAGGCCAGATCCCCGGCGACCGTGACCGAGTCCTCGACGTCGGTGACGCCCCAGGTGTGCCGCAGCCGGTCGCGGTAGGCGCGGCCGTAGCCGGTGGAGCCGCCGTAGTCGACGGCGGCGACGGCGAAGCCCCGGCTGCAGAAGAGGGAGAACTCCGAATCGGGCGCTGCGCCGTTGGAACTGGTGGGCCCGCCGTGGACATGGATCAGCAGGGGCGGCGTCGCGTCCGCCGGGCCGGTGCAGTCCGGGCTGGTGGGCGGGTAGTAGACGTACTGCACCTCGCGGCCGTCCGCGCCCTTGGCGACCCGCCGTTCCGGCACTGCCCGCCAGTCGTCGTACGTGGTGTCGCGCTCACCGTTGCAGCGCACCGGAGCGCTGCCGTCGAGCGGCACCCGCAGCACCGCGCGGCCGAGCGTGGGGGAGGCCGCCAGTACCACCGCGGTGTGGTCGTCGGCCCACAGGTCGGAGCCGAACTCCGTCCACTCCGGTGCCAGATCACGCAGCGTGCCGTCTGCCGGGTCCCACAGCGCGAGCCGCTGATCGCCGACGCCGTACCGCAGCACCACTCCTGCCGCGGTGGCCGCGAACCAGCTCGCGCCGACTCGCCACAGGGCGCCCGCGCACTCCCGCTCCATGGGCAGTACGCATGCGGCGTCCCAGTTCCCGTCCGGCGCCGGGGTGATGCGGAAGAGGTTCGCCCAGCCCTCAGGGTCGGCCATCGCGTACAGGGTGCCGTCGGGCGCCCATGCGGCCTGCGATACGGACACCGCGCCGCCGCCCAGCACCCGCACCGGCTCGCCGGCGACTCCGTCGGTCAGCGCCGCGACCATGAGGTCGGTGGTCTCCCACGGCATCTGCGGGTGGTCCCAGCCGAGCCAGGCCAGGTGCTGCCCGTCCGGGCTGATCCTCGGGGTGGAAAGGAAGTGATGGGAGCGGCCTACCACGCGCAGCCGGTCCGGCGCGGTGGCGGCGGAGCCGTCGAGCGGCACGGCGACGATGTCGCGGCGGGTCCGCGGGGCCGGATCCTCGTCCGGCTGCCGGGCTGCCTGCGTGACCTCGCGGACCAGCCAGACCTCGGTGCCGCCGGGCGCGAACACCGGGTCCGCCCAGCAGGTTTCGTACTCGGGCGGGTCGGCGGGGGTCAGCGGTACCGGGGCTCCGGCACCGCCTGCTCCCAGCGGGGCCGCAGTGACCGAGTACAGCCGCTGGTCGCGATGGTCGGAGTGGACCAGCAGGTGCGGGGCCCCGTCCGAGCCGGTCCGGACCGCGTACGGGCGGCCGCCGTAGCCCAGCGAACGGTTGCGCACGCTGACACCCTCCGGCAGCACCGGCTCGGGAGCGTGCCCGGGGCCGGTGCGCATCAGCCGTACGGTGGCGGTCGCCGGGTCGTTGGAGCACCACCAGGTCTCCTCGCCGACGCCGGACGGCCAGCTCGTGGACCCGGAACCGGCCGCGACCGAATCGGCGGTCAGCGGTGAGGGCCACTCACCGTGGGGGAGTATGCGCGGGTCGCTCATCGGGAATCTCCTCACAGGTCTATGCCGGCGCCGGCGCCGTCGCGCAGCAGCAGGTCGGCAGAGGTCTCACGACGCACCATGAGGCGCGCCTGTCCGTCGCGGACGGCGACCACGGCAGGGCGCGGCTGGAAGTTGTAGTTGCTGGCCATGACGTGGTGGTACGCGCCGGTTGCGGGCACCGCCAGCAAGTCGCCGACGGCCAGGTCGTCGGGGAGGGCGATGTCGGGTACGACGATGTCGCCGCTCTCGCAGTGCCTGCCGACGACGAGGGAATGCACCGGCCGGCCGGTCAGCCTGCGGTTGGCGGTCCAGGCGGTGTACGTGGCCTGGTAGAGCGCGGGGCGCAGAGCGTCGCTCATGCCGCCGTCGACGGAGACGAAGCGGCGCTTGAGGCCCTGCTTGACCACACCGACTTCATAGAGCGTGACGCCGGCGGTGCCGATCAGCGAACGGCCCGGCTCGACCGCCAGCCGAACGGATCCCGGGTCGATCTCCTCGGCGACGCCGGCCCGCAGTGCGGCCACGAAGTCGGCGGGCGCCAGCCGTTGCACGCCGGGCACATAGGCGATGCCGGCCCCGCCGCCGAGATCCAGCTCGTCGATGCGGATGCCGTGCCGCTCCGAGAGCATGCGGACGAACGCGGCCACCCGCGAGGCCGCCTGTCGGATGCCCGACGGGTCGAGGATCTGCGAGCCCAGGTGGGAGTGGATGCCGGCCAGTCGCAGGGAGGGGATGCCGCTGACGGCGAGTACCGCCTGTTCGGCGAAGCCACCGTTGACCGGGAAGCCGAACTTCACATCGTCGCTGCCGGTGGCCATGTAGTCGTGGGTGTCGGCGGCAACGCCCGGCGCGATGCGCAGATACACGTCCTGGACGTGGCCGGCGTCCGCCGCGAATCCGGCGAGCCGGTCGATTTCCTCGGCGCAGTCGACGACGATGACCCCGACGCGGTGGCCCACGGCCGCACGGAGTTCGGCGGGAAGCTTGTTGTTGCCGTGCAGCACGATGTGCGCGGGGTCGAAGCCCGCGGCGACGGCGAGCTCGAGCTCGCCGAGGCTGCACACATCCAGGTGCAGCTGCTCCTCACCGACCCAGCGGACCATCTCCGGGCAGAGGAATGCCTTGGACGCGTAGTGCACGCGGTCCGCGCCGGACTCCCGCCACTGGCGGGCCCGCTCGCGGAAGTCGGCCTCGTCCACGACGTAGAGCGGGGTGCCGCAAGCCTGGGCGAGACCGGACATGGGCACGGAGCCTATGTGCAGTTCACCGCCCACGTCCTTGGCCGTGAGCGGCCAGACTTCGGGGGCTTCGTCCGGGCCCGCGGCGCGGGTCGGGGCGGCGTCGGGTGCGTTGTCGGCGGGTGGAACCACCTGCGTCACTCCTTCGTGAGGACGACGAGCAGGAGCAAGTCGTCGCTGGGCTGCGTGATGTGATGTTCTTCGGATGCGGCGAAGTGACAGGCGTCGCCCGGCTTCAGCACGCGCGCGGTGTCCGAGACGCGAAGCCGGCACTCTCCGGCCAGCACCACCACGAGTTCCTCGCCGGCGTGCTGGACCGGCCGCGCGTGATCGCCCGGTTCGCCCCTGATCAGGCGTGACTGGAGCGTGGTCGCGCCATGGGCCGTCAGGTTCCAGATTCCTTCACTTCCCGGCATTGAGGTCAGACCAGGAAGTGTCGTGAAACGTGCCGGAAACGGGTTGTTGTCCGTTATGTCGCCACGTTCGGCGCCGAGCAGTTCGTGCAGTTCGAGGCCGAGCACTCCGGCGAGTTGCGCCAGGCTGCGGACGGTCGGGTTCGCCGACCCGGATTCGATCTGCGAGACATACGCGGGTGAGAGGCCGGCCCCGGCCGCGGTGGCGGCCAGGGTCAGCTCTGCCGTCCTGCGCGCCGACGCAACGGTCTTGGCCAGTTGGGCGGTTGCCCGATCGGCGGCGGACGCCTCGGCCGGTGAACCGATGGCCGGCGGGGTGGGGGCTGGAGCATCCCTTGACTCAGGCATGCAGTGACAGTAATACTCGCGCCACCTTAGATCAATGTATCCGCCACCAGGTGATACTCAGGGAAGAAATCGCTGGTGGTGGCGGTGAAGTCCACGGCATGGAGGGAGGTATTGATGTCTGTCCTGACGCCCGACCCCGTGCTCCGCCTCTTGGAGCGCGCCGCTGCGCAATGTGGTCCCGGGGCGGCTCGGCTGTACGCCGTGCTTGCCGCGGACTTCCCCGCGGCGCTGTCGCGGCGCCCCGCTCAGATCCTGCGGGCCGCCGACGCGAACGCCGAGGATCTCGATCAGCTGCTCGCCATGGCGGGCTTTGCCGACACCGAGGACCTGCGCGCCTGCGCCGCTCGCGAGACGGGTCGCCGGCTGCCCGTACCCGACCAGCGCATCGCCGACCGCGAGGGCCGGCCCGGTGACCGCACCGCGTTGCCACGCATCCTCGCCCGCGAACAGGAGAACCTCGCCGGCACCCTCGACGCTCTGCACACCAACGGCGCCCTGGAACTCGCCGCACGTGCGGTGGTCGCAGGCCGTCGACGCTGGGTGTTCGGTGACATGAAGTCCATCGGGTACGCGGCTCTGATCGCCGCCGACCTCTCCTCCGCGCTCCGTGACGTGACCCTCGTCCAGCCAGGGGTGGGAGCGGCCGTCACCGCCCTCGCCGACGCCGGCGACCAGGACGTACTGATCACCTTCAGCTTCCACAGCTACAGCCGTCACACCGTGCGCGTGGCCCGTGAGTTCCATGCGCTGGGGGCCACCGTCGTGGCGATCACCGACGGATACGACAGCCCGGTGTGCGCGTACGCCACCCACGTTCTCGCGGTGAACACCCGAAGCGAGTCGCGCACCCACTCGCCGACCGCTGTCACCGCCACGGGCCATCTGCTCGCCTCACTCGCCGCGGCCGGCGCGAAGGGCGCGGCCCGTCGCGCCCAGCGCCGCCACGCACTCACCACGGCCCTGAGCGACGGCGAGGGCATCACCCCGCTCGGCCCGCCTGAAAGGACTGCTCCGTGATCCAGGAGCCCACCCACCCCTCCGCAGAACAGCTCTCCCACGACGAGGCGCTGGCCGCTGACACGATCGACCACTGCTCGCGGCTGATCCGCTTCGACACCAGCAACTACGGCGGAGGAGATTCCCGAGGCGAACGGGAAGCCGCCGAGTGGGTGGCCGAAGTCCTGACCGACGCCGGATACGCACCGCAGGTCCTGGAGTCGGAGCCGCGCCGCGCCTCCACCGTGGTCCGCATCCCCGGTGCCGACCCGCTGGCGCCCGCACTGCTGGTCCACGGCCACCTCGACGTGGTACCCGCCGAGCCTTCCGACTGGTCCTTCGATCCGTTCAGCGGCGAGATCACCGAGGGCGCGGTTCGCGGCCGCGGCGCCCTCGACATGAAGGACATGGACGCGATGATGCTGGCGTGCGCCACCGGCTTCGCCCGGACCGGCACCCGCCCGCCGCGCGACATCGTGATGGCGTTCGTGGCCGACGAGGAGGACACCGGCGCGTACGGAGCGGGGTTCCTCGTCGACAAGCACCCCGGACTCTTCGAGGGTGTCACCGCCGCCATCAGCGAGTCCGGTGGCTACAGCGTCCATCTGCCCAACGGCCGCCGCCTCTACCCGGTCGCCACGGGCGAGCGCGGCAGCGCCTGGATGACGCTCACTGCGCGAGGCGCCGCGGGACACGGTTCCCGCCGGAACCCCGACAATGCCGTCGCCACGCTGGTGCGCACCGTCGCCGAACTCGCCGCGCTCTCGTGGCCGGTGCACCTGATCCCGCCGGTCCGGGCGCTGCTCGACGGGCTCCAGGCGGAGCTCGGCGTCACCATCGACCCGGCGGACCCGGCGAGCGTCGCCCAGCTCGGCGCAGCCGCCCGGCTGGTGGAGTCGACCATGTCGAACTCCCTCAACCCGACCCGCCTGAACGCCGGTTACAAGCACAACGTGATTCCCAGCGAAGCCACCGCAGGCATCGACGGACGCGTCCTGCCCGGCGCCGAGGATGCCTTCTTCGCCACCGTGGACCAGGTGCTCGGTACCAAGGTGACCCGCGAGTTCGCCAGCTGGACCAAGCCGGTCGCCGCCGATCACACCTCGCCCGAGTTCGCGGCCATGGCGGACGCCCTGCGCGCCCACGACCCGCAGGCCCTGGTCCTGCCGTTCTGCATGTCCGGCGGTACGGACGCCAAGGCGTTCGCCCGCCTGGGCATCGCCGGCTACGGCTTCGCCCCCGGCACCACCCCGCCCGGCTTCAATTCCTGGGACTACGTACACGGCGTCGACGAGCACGTCCTCACCGACAGCCTCGCGTTCGGCGTCCGGGTCCTGGACACCTACCTGCGGGCGGACCCCTTCGCTTCCACATCGGGCTGACCCGACGGCCGCACCCGGCCGCACGGCAGGCGAGCCGCGCAGACACCGCCCCGGCTCGCCACAGCACGGCACCACACAGCACGTTCACCGGTACGGCGCGGACCCCACGTGGGCCGCTCGGTGCCCGCCCCCTGGAGTAGCACGACATGAGACACGCAATGGTCCGCGGCGCGATACGCCGACGTGGTACCGCCCTGGCCGCAGCCACCCTCACCGGCGCCCTGGCCCTCAGCTCGGTGGCCCTGGCCCCGGCAGCCACCGCCGAGAGCAAGGGCACCACCCTCCGCGCGGCGATGACCGGCAACGGCATCGACTCGCTGAACCCGTTCCTGGCGTACTTCGCCGGTTCGCTGGACGTCTTCAGCGCCGTCTACCCCTCGCTGAACTCCCTGAACACGGACGGTTCCGCCGCGCCGTACCTCGCCACCAAGTGGGAGCCCTCGGCCGACAAGCTCACGTGGACCTTCACCATCCGTGACGGACTGAAGTGGAGCGACGGCAAGCCGATCACCGCCGCGGACGCCGCCTGGACCCTGGAACTGATCCGTACCAACGAGGTCGCCGGCACCGCCAACGGCTCGCTGGTCGAGAACTTCGAGTCGGTCACCGCGCCCGACGCGACGACCCTGGTCATCAAGACCAAGAAGCCGCAGTCAAACGTACCGTTCGTGTCCATCCCGTACAGCGGCGTGCCGATCGTTCCCAAGCACATCTGGGAGAAGCACGTCGACGGGCTGAAGGACTTCAAGAACGACTCCGGTGACATCGTCGGTTACGGTCCCTGGACGCTCACCGACTACAAGCCCGAGCAGTACGTCAAGTACGACGCCACCAAGAACTTCGTCCTCGGCGCCCCCAAGTTCGACCACCTGGTCCAGCAGCGCTACAAGGCCGTCGACGGCGCCGTGGCCGCCCTGCGCAGCGGTCAGCTCGACTACGTGTCGGACCTGAACTCCACCCAGTTCAAGGCGCTGAAGAGCGACAAGAAGGCCGACACCTTCCAGAACGCCGGCCGCCGCTGGATGAGCGTCGCGCTCAACTCCGGCGCCCACACCCGGTCCGGCAAGGAGATCGGCAACGGCAACCCGGCGCTCGCCGACGACGCTCTGCGCCGTGCCATCGCGCTGGGCACCGACAAGCAGACTCTGGTCGACAAGGTCCTCGACGGCTTCGGCCAGGTCGGGGCCGGCTACATCCCGCCGACCTGGAAGCAGTGGGACTGGAAGCCCGCCGCCGGCCAGGAGCAGTCGTACGACGTCGCCAAGGCCAACACCCTGCTCGACGACGCCGGCTACACCAAGGGCAAGGACGGGATCCGCGTCTCGCCCAAGACGAAGAAGCCGCTGAAGCTGCGCCTGGGCACCCACGCCGACGCCGCCTCCGACACCCAGATCGCCACCTACCTCACCGGGTGGATGAAGGAGATCGGTGTCGAGCTGACGGTCCAGCCGATGAGTTCCACGAAGCTCAACGACGACCTCGCCAAGGGCGACTGGGACCTGTTGATGGACGGCTGGGGCACCGGCCCCGACCCCACGTACCTGCTGTCCATCCAGAGCTGCGACGCCCTGCCGCTGGATGACGGCACCGGTGGTTCCACGGACTCCTTCCACTGCGACAAGGAGTTCGACAAGCTCTTCCAGCAGCAGGTCACCGAGTTCGACCCGGCGCAGCGCGCGGAGACCGTCGGCAAGATGCAGGAGATCCTTTACGAGGCCGACAACAACGTGATCCTCTACTACGGCACAGGCATGACCGCGACGAATGCCCGCACCGTGAAGAACCTCGCGGTCGGCAAGGCCGACGCCGCAGGCATCTACCCGATGCAGTACACCTTCGGCCAGTTCCGCAACGCCACTCCGGTCTTCGCCGAGAAGGCCGCCTCCTCCGGTTCCGCCGCCATCTGGGGCGGCGCCGGTATCGCCGTGGTGATCATTGCGGGCGTCGCCTTCGGCCTCAAGCGCCGCTCGTCGGCCGGCGAGCGCGAGTAACCGCTCATTCCTTCCGCGCACCCGGTGACAGCACCGGGTGCGCGGTCCATCAGACCGAGCAGATCGAGAAATCATGACCACTACGTCCGACAGCGTGAGCGCCGTCGGCCCCGTGCCCGGGAGCGACGCGTCCGGCGACGCCTCCCGCCCGGGCACGGGGCGCGCCGCCTTCCTCCGCTTCCTGGGGGGCAAGCTCGCCGCAGCTGCCGTGAGCTTCGTCATCATCCTGGGCATCGGCTTCGTGATCTTTCAGCTGATGCCCGCCGATCCGGTCCAGACCATGACGCGCGGCCGTCCCACCAGCGACGCGCAGATGGCTCATCTGCGTCAGACGCTGGGCCTCGACCAGCCGGTGTGGGAGCGGTTCATCTCCTTCGTGAACGACACACTCCACCTGGAGCTGGGCCGTTCCTGGCAGTACCAGCAGTCCGTCTCGTCGCTCATTGCGGAGCGCGTCGGTCCCACCCTGCTCCTGATGGGCACCGCCACCGCGATATCCGTGGTGCTCGGCCTGTGGCTGGGCGTCCGCAGCGGGTGGCGGCACGGCAGCCTCTTCGACCGGATCACCTCTTCCGCCGCGCTCACGTTCTGGTCGGTCCCCACCTACTGGCTGGGCATGATCCTGCTGATCTGGCTCAGCGTCGGCCTGGATCTGTTCCCGTCCGGCGGCATGTCCGACGCGGCGCTCGGTGCCACGGGCTTCGACCATGTCCTCGACGTGGCACGCCACATGGTGCTGCCCTGTCTGACCATGGTGCTGGTGGTCTTCGCCCAGTACGTGTCGATCATGCGCTCGTCGATCATCGACGAGCTGGGCAGCCCGTACCTGCTGACCGCCCGGGCCAAGGGACTCGTCGACGACGCCGTACGCCGCAAGCACGCCGTGCCCAACGCGCTCCTGCCGTCGGTCACCGTGATCTTCCTTCATCTGGGCACCATGGTCGGCGGCGCGATCACCGTCGAGACCGTCTTCAGCTGGCCGGGACTCGGCTCGCTCACCATCGAGGCCCTCAAGGTGCCCGACATCCCCGTCCTCCAGGGCACGTTCATCATCTTCAGCGCCAGCGTGATCCTGATGAATCTGCTCGCCGACGTGCTCTACCGCTTCCTCGACCCCCGGGTGCGTGTGCGATGACGACTCCTGACACCACCATCACGACCGCTCCGGCCGGCTCACCTCCCCGGCTGGCCGCCTTCAGCCGCTTCGTCCAGGCCTACGCCAAGCGTCCGGCGGGACTCGTCGGGCTGGGCATCCTGCTCGTCTGCACGGCCCTCGCACTGGCCGCCCCGCTCTTCATCGGCCCCCGGCAACTGGACGTCACCAAGGTCGACGGCCCGCTGCTCGCCGCGCCCAGCGCCGACTACCTGCTGGGCACCGATCAGGCAGGCCGCTCCGTGGTGGATCTGCTGATCTGGGGCGCGCGCTCCTCGCTGTCCATCGGCGTCATCGCGACCGTGCTCACCATGGTGCTCGGCTCCGCGATCGGACTGCTCGCCGGCCACTATCCGGGCAAGCTCGGCAAGGCCCTGATGCACCTGACCGACTGGTTCATCGCGCTGCCCAGCCTGCCGCTCGCCATCTCGCTGGCCGCAGTGCTCGGCCAGGGAACGGCGTCCATTACGATCGCCATCGCGGTGACCTCCTGGACGTCCACCGCCCGGCTGGTGCGCGCCCAGACCCTCGCCGTGGAGGCCCGTCCGTTCATCGAGCGCGCGAAGGTACTCGGCGCCGGCAACCGGCAGGTGATGCTCCGTCACGTACTGCCGAACGTCGCCCCGCTGATCCTGGTCTCCGGAACGCTCACGGTCGCCTCGGCGATCCTCTCCGAAGCCACCCTGACCTTCCTCGGACTCGGCGACCCGACCGGAGTCTCCTGGGGTTCCATGCTCAACGCCGCCTTCTACCAGGGCGCCATGACCTCCGGCGCGTGGTGGTACGTCGGCACGCCCGGCATCGCCATTCTTGTCGTCGTCCTCGGCTTCACCCTCACCGGGCGTGCCGTGGAGCACGTCCTCAACCCGCGGATGGTGGGCTGATCATGACCCTGCTCGACGTACGCGACCTGTCCGTCACCTATCGCGACGGCAACCGCGACATCCCCGCCGTACGAGGCGTCAGCTTCACCCTCGACCGGGGCGAGACCCTCGGTGTGGCCGGTGAGTCCGGCTCGGGCAAGACCACCATGGTGCTCAGCCTGCTGCGGCTCCTGCCCAAGAACGCGAAGGTCACCGGACAGGTGCTCTTCCAGGGCGAGGACCTGCTCACCGCCAAGTGGTCCACACTGCGCGCGGTGCGCTGGAACGGTGCCTCCGTGGTCTTCCAGGGCGCCATGAGCGCCCTCAACCCCGTGCGCCCCATCGGTGAGCAGATCTGCGAGCCGATCCTGCTGCACGAGAAGGTGTCCCCGCGCGTGGCCCGCCGGCGCGCCGCCGAGCTCCTCGACAGCGTCGGCATATCCCAGCAGCGCATGGGCAGTTACCCGCACGAGTTCTCCGGCGGCCAGCGCCAGCGCATCATGATCGCCATGGCGCTCGCCTGCCGTCCCGACCTGATCATCGCCGACGAGCCCACCACGGCCCTCGACGTGATGGTCCAGGCGCAGATCATGGAGCTGTTCACCGATCTGGTGAGGGATTTCGGCGTCGGCGTGATCATGATCAGCCACGACCTCTCCGTACTCTCCGAGATGTGCGGGCGGCTCGCCGTCATGTACGCCGGCGAGATCGTCGAGACCGGTCCCTCGCAGCAGGTCATCGAAGCACCCGAGCACCCGTACACCGACGCCCTGTCCCGGGCGTTCCCCACCATCGGCGACCCCGCCTCCCGGTTCGCGCCCTCCGGACTGCCGGGCGACCCGCCGGACGTCTCGGCACTCGGCGACGGCTGTGCCTTCGCCGAGCGCTGCGCGCACGCCGTCGACGACTGCCGCACCCGGACCATGGAGCTGTGGCCCGCAGGCGACCGGCGCACCGCCGCATGCCTGCGCGTCCTGGACGCGCACACCCCCGCAACCGAAGGGAGCCGGTCGTGAGCACCGCGCCGACCCTGGAGGTCCGCGACCTCCACATCACCTACCCGGCGCGGGCCGGGCGTGGCCCCGCCCACGCCGTGGACGGAGCCAACCTGACCGTCGGCCAGGGCGAGATCGTCGCCCTGATCGGCGAGTCCGGCTGCGGCAAGTCCACGCTGGCCCGCGCGCTCGTCGGCCTCATCAAGCCCACCAGCGGCGAGATCCGCTACCAGGGCAAGCCCCTCACGTACTCGGCGAAGGCGCTCAAGGAGTACCGCCGCCACGCCCAGCTGGTCCTTCAGGACCCGGGTGGCGCCCTCAACCCCCGGCAGAACGTGTACGACGCGGTCGCGGAAGGACCCCGGCTGCACGGAATCACCGACGAGCTCAACTCCCGGGTGCACACGGCCCTCCAGCGTGCCGGGCTGCGCCCTCCGGAGCGGCTCCTCCACCGCTTCCCGCACGGGATGTCCGGCGGTCAGCAGCAGCGCGTGGTCATTGCGGGTGCGCTCGCCCTCGACCCTTCGGTGATCGTCGCCGACGAGCCGGTCGCCTCCCTCGACGCCTCGGTGCGCGGCGAGATCCTCAAGCTGATCCTGGAACTGCGCGACGACTTCGGCCTGTCCGCCCTGGTGGTCAGCCACGACCTGGGCCTGGCCTGGAACATCGCCGACCGGGTCGCCGTGATGTATCTCGGCCGGATCGTGGAGGTCGGCACGGTCGAGGAGGTGCTGCTGCACCCCAAGCACCCGTATACCAAGGCCCTGCTCTCGGTGCTGCCCGAAGCCGGACGCGACCAACGGCCGACCGTACTGACCGGTGAGCCGCCGGACCCGACCCGCATCCCGTCCGGCTGCCGCTTCCACCCGCGCTGCCCGCTCTGGGCTCAGCTGAAGGGCGCCGAGCGCGCCGCCGCGGCCTGCGACACGCGCGAGCTGCCCGTACTGACCGCCGACCCGGCGACCGCCCAGGCGGCCTGCCATCTCGCCCATGGCCGCTGACACCGCACTCGTCGTGCGCGACGTAGAAGGCTCTGCCGCCATGGCGGCCTGCATAGGTCTGTACACCGAGGTGATGGGGCTGCGCCCGGCCGACGGGGGCCTCAACCCCCGTCTGCTGACCGCGCTCCAGACCAACGGAGGCATCGTCGTCGCCGCGTACGAGAGCGGCGACCCGGCGCGGCCGGTCGGCTTCGCGTACAGCTTCCTGGCCCGCGAACCCGGCGGCGAGCTGTTCCAGTTCTCGCAGCTCGCCGTCGTCGCCCGCCACCTCCAGGGGCGGGGAGTGGGCCGGCTCCTCAAGTACGCCCAGCGCGACCGGGCACTGGCGATGGGTCTCACCCGTATCCGCTGGTCCTACGACCCCCTCAAGACCCGCAACGCGCACTTCAATCTGGACGTGCTCGGCGGACGGGTCTCTGTACTCAAGCCTTCCATGTACGGCGACGAGGGCTTCGGGGACGACACGGGCGAGCCCACCGACCGGTTCCTCCTCGACTGGGACCTGAAGCGCCTCCCCATGGTCCAGCCCGAACTGCCCGACCGCGCCTGGCAACCAGGCGAGTGTCTGGCATACGGCGACGACCTGCTGATCGCCGTACCCGCCCTCTGGGACCTGCACCGCACCGCAATAGGAGCGTCCGCAGCCACTGCCCTGCGCACCTCGCTCAGGGAAACTTTCACCGAGGCCCTTACCACCCATGTCGGGGTCTCCTGCCTGCGTGTCACCGACGACCTCGCGGTCTACCGGTTCGTCCCGCGCGGCACCGACCAGGAAGTCGCCTCATGACGATCACCATCACCGAGATCGAACTCTCCCTGGTGCGGCTGGACTTGATCCATGAGTTCGAGACCAGCTCCCACCGCAAGTCGCACCTCGACCACATCGTGGTCAGGGCCACCGCATCCGACGGCACGGTCGGCTGGGGCGAGTGCGCCTCGCCCAGCGACCCGTACTACTGCAGCGAATCCACCGAGAGCTGCTGGTACGTGCTGAGCGAGCACCTCGCCCCCATGGTCCTCGGCCGGCCCTGGGAGCACCCGGACGACGCGGCGGCCCTCACCACCAGGCTCTCGGGCAACCACTTCGCCCGCGCCGGGCTCGACATGGCCTGCTGGGACCTGTACGGGCAGGCCCGCGGCGAAACCCTCTCCACCCTCGTCGGCGGCACCGCCGAGCGGATCAGCGCGGGCGTCAGCCTCGGCATCGAGCCGACGGTCGACGCACTCCTTGCCCAGGTCGCCCGGCACGTCGGCGACGGCTACCGCCGGGTCAAGCTCAAGTGCCGCCCCGGCTGGGACCTCGAGCCGGTACGGGCGGTGCGCGCGGCCTTCCCCGGCGTCGCGCTCCAGGTCGACGCCAACACGGGCTACCGGGCCGACTCGCCCGAGCACCTGGCAGCCCTGACGGCCCTCGACGACCAGGGTCTGCTGATGATCGAGCAGCCCTTCGCCGAGGACGACCTGCTCGGCCACGCCGACCTCGCAGCCCGGCTCGACACCCCTGTCTGCCTCGACGAGTCGATCACCTCACCCGCGGTACTGGCCACCGCACTGCACCTGGGCGCCGCCGACATCGTCAACATCAAGGTGTCCCGGCTCGGCGGGATCGGACCCTCCGTCGCGGTGCACGACGTGTGCCGCGAGGCCGGAATCCCGGTGTGGTGCGGCGGTATGCACGAGTTCGGCATCGGCCGCGCCGCCAACCTCGCCGTCGCCTCGCTGCCCGGCTTCACGCTGCCCTCGGACGTGTCCGGATCCGACAAGTACTACCGCCAGGACATCGTCACTCCGCCGATCCGCGCCACCGAAGGCCTGGTCCCGGTCCCCGACGCCCGCCCGGGCCTCGGCGTCCATGTCGACGAGTCCCTGATCCAGGCGAATCGGCTGCGGCACGCCGTACTGAAGGAAGGCTGAGCCCGTGCGATTCGACGCCGCGCATCTGCGCGACCGGGCGCTCGCGCGCCTGGAAACCCTCGTCATGGCCGAGAGCCCGTCCGGGGAGCCCGAACTCCTCCAGATCGTCAACGCCGATCTGGAGGAGGCCTATCGGGCTCTCGGAGCCCGCGTCACCCGTGAGAGCGCACCGCACGGCGACCACCTGGTCTGCGAGTGGCCGGGCGCCGGCGGCGATGATGGTCACATCCTGCTCATCGGCCACAGCGACACCGTCCTTCCCGTCGGCACCACCGTCGATCGCCCGTTCACGCTCCACGAGGACGACGACACCGTCACCGGCCCCGGCGTGTACGACATGAAGGGCTCCCTCGTCGCCATCGAGCTGGCCTTCGTCCTGCTGCGCGAACACGGCCTCTCCCCGGTCCGCCCGGTGCGTCTGGTCGTCGTCAACGACGAGGAGATCGGCTCCCCGGACGGCCGCCGCATCATCGCCGCCCATGCCGCAGGCGCCTTCGCCGCGCTCGGCTTCGAACCGCCGCTGCCCGGCGGCACGCTGAAGACCGGCAGACGTGGTGTGGCCCGCGTCCGTATCGACGTCCAGGGCGTGGAGGCGCACGCCGGGCTCGACGCCTCGCTCGGCACCTCCGCGATCGACGAGCTCATCGACCAGATCGCCGCTGTACGCGGGGCCGTCCCGGCGCCGCCCGCGGCCGAGTTCAACATCGGCACCATCAGCGGCGGTACCCGCGCCAACGTCGTCGCGGGTGCCGCCCGGGCCGAACTCGGCCTGCGCTTCGCCACTCCTGCCGCCGAGGCCGCCGTTCTCGGCGCACTCGACGCCCTCACCCCGGTCCGCCCCGGCGCAAAGGTGACCGTCACCCGACTGTCGTACCGACCCGCCTGGGAGCGCGACCCGGCAAACCCCCTCGCTGCGCGTCTCGCTTCGCTCGCGGCCGAGCGGGGAACGGAACTGCTCACCGGCACCTCGGGCGGCGCCGGTGATACCAATCTCACCGGCTCGCTCGGTATCCCCACCGCCGACGGCCTCGGCCCGGACGGTGCGGGCGCCCACTCCATGTCCGAACGCGCCTCGGTCGCCTCCCTGCTGGACCGCGCCGCTCTGCTCGCCGCCTACCTCACCGCACCCGAGGAGTCCGTATGACCTCCCCCGAGAACACCGGCCTGATCCGCCCGCCCGCCCTCAAGGCGGGCGACCGGGTCGCCGTCACCGCCGCCTCGGGAGCGCCGCGCGCCGAGGACCTGGAGAAGGGCGTCGCAGCCCTGGAGGGTCTCGGCCTGATCGTCGACGTACTGCCCTCGGCGCGCGCCGCAGGCATTCCCCTCGACTACCTCGCCGGTGACGACGCCACCCGCGCCGCCGACCTCACCACCGCTCTCACCGACCCCCGCTACCGCGCCGTCTTCATGGCCCGCGGTGGCTACGGCGCCCAACGCACCCTGGAGGGCGTCGACTTCGCATCCATCGGCACCCCCGCGCCGCGCGTCCTGGTCGGCTACTCGGACGTCACCGCGCTCATCGAGGCGGTCGCGGTGCACCTGGGCTGGGTGTCGCTCTTCGGGCCGATGCCCGTCTCGGACGACTTCACGTCCGGTTCGTATGCCTTCGACACGCTGGCGCGGACGCTGTTCACCCCGGCCGAGGCCACCCGGATGACCTTCCCGGCAGCCCGCACCCTGGTCCCCGGAACCGCCGAGGGCGTCACCCTCGGCGGGACCGCGAGCCTGCTCTGCTCTTCGCTGTCCACCCCCACTTCGCGCCCGGCCCGCGGCGGCATCCTCTTCCTGGAGGACGTGGACGAGGAGCCGTACCGGCTGGACCGCATCCTCACGCAGCTGCGCCGCTCCGGTTACCTCGACGGGGTCGCGGGCATCCTCTGCGGCACCTTCACCGGCTGCGGTGACCCGGCCGAGATCGACGCCCTGCTCATCGACCGGCTCGGCGATCTCGGCGCCCCGGTCCTGGCCGGCGCCGACATCGGCCACGGTGTCCCGATGCAGACCTTCCCCGTCGGCGTGCAGGCCCGCCTCGACGCCGACCAGGGCACGCTCACCTTTGACGGCCCGGTGCTCGCCTGACCGGACCGACGGCCGTTGAGGCGCCCTTCGGGGCGGTGGCGGGACCACCGGATGAGGCAGTGATCAAGCGGCGGGGAGATGCTCCCCGCCGCTTCGGCCTGTCCTGACCAGGCCGGACCGTGCGTCGGCGACCGCTGCACGACGTGATACGGACGGCCGCTCACCGTTCGGTTGAAGTTCTTCACTCTGAAGGGTTGTTTTCAATCTAGTGAAGACCTTCAATATGACCAAGCCCGGATCGTCGAGGCCGCACACGCTCCGCCGAAGCGCTCGTTGCTCGACGGCGAAGCTCCTTCCGTCCCCACGCCACTGAGGCAGGTCGAAGCTGTGAGTGACGCAACCCACGTACCCCAGGACGGTCAGCCGGACCTGGATGCTCTCGTCGCCACAGTGGGAATCCAGATCAAGGCACTGCGCAAGCAGGCCGGTTACACCCTCGACGACCTCAGCCGAGGATCCGGTGTGAGCACCGGCCTCATCAGTCAGATCGAACGGGGCAAGGGCAATCCGTCCTTCGCCACCCTGGTCCAGATCGCCCACGGGCTGGACATCCCCATCGGCAGACTCTTCCATCTGACCGAGCAGATCAGCCCCGTGGTGCGGCGCGCCGAACGCCGCAGTCTCGATTTCCACGGCACCGATGGACTCGACGACGCCACCTACGAGTTGCTCACTCCTACGCTGAACGGCGCGCTCGAGGTCCTCTGGGTCGAGACCCAGCCGGGTCATGACACCAGCAGCACCCCGTTCCGCCACAACGGCGAAGAGTTCGGAATCGTTCTCTCCGGTGTCAAGGACGTCTATCTCGACGGCGTCCGGCACCGGCTCGAGGCCGGTGACTCGATCACGTACTCGTCGAGCATCCCGCACTGGTACGCCAACCCCGGCGACGAGCCGTCCACTTCCGTCTGGGTCATCACCCCGCCCAGCTGGTAGGCCCGGGGCTCCGCCGTACCCCGCTCCCTCAACGCCCCGGCCGTCGGCCCGGGCGCAGCTCCCGCACGGCCTGCGCCGTGCGCCTTTCACCGCGAGGTGCCCCCGCTATGGCATCGCTCCATGAAAGATCAGCTACTGCAGTCGGTACTCCCCTCTCCCAGCGGCGCGCACTGCTGGCCCTCGGCGGCGGCAACGCCGTCGAGTGGTACGACTGGATGGTCTACGGCCTGCTCGCGTCCTCCATAGGACCGCAGTTCTTCCCCTCCACCGACAGCCTGTCATCCACCATGTCCGCCCTGGCCGTCTTCGCGGTGGGGTTCGCCGCCCGGCCGTTGGGTGCCGTCGTGTTCGGCACGCTGGCCGACCGGCTGGGCCGGCGGCTGGTCATGCTGCTGTCCATCGGATCCATGGTCCTCACCACCACCGTCATCGCCCTGCTGCCCACCCACGCGGTCATCGGCGTGTGGGCCGGCGTGATCCTCCTCGCCTGCCGGATCCTGCAAGGGCTGTCCACCGGCATCGAGGCACCGCTCAACTCCGCCTACATCGTGGAGATGGCGCCGGAGGGCCGAACCGCCCGCTTCGGCAGCATCATCAGCATCTACGTCCAGGTCGGCATCGTCGGTGCGTCGCTGGTCTGCTTCCTCACCAGCGAGGCCGTCGGTCCCGAGGCCATGGGTGACTGGGGCTGGCGCATCCCGTTCCTGATCGGCGCCGTGGGCGGCCTCTTCTTCCTGTGGCTGCGCCGCTCCCTGCCGGAGACCCTGCACACCGCGGCGGAGGCCGCGGACTCCGCCACCGCCGGGACGCCCCGCAGGACGGGAGAGATCTGGGCAGAGGTGGCACACCACAAGCTGGCGCTGCTCACCGTCATCTTCGTCGTCGCAGCCGCCCAGGCGATCAACTACACCTGGACCACCGGGCTGCCCAACCTGGCCCGCTCCGCCTACGCGGAGGACCCCAGCACCGTGTTCGCGGTCACCACCCTGTCCGGGGTGGCTGTCGGCGCGCTCTACCCCCTGGTCGGCCGGCTCGCCGACCGGAAGCGGATTTCCCGCACCTTCATCGCCACCCGCCTCGCGGTCGTTCCGCTCGTGTTCGTCGTCCTCGCCTACCAGGGCAAGGGGATGACCACCTTCGCCCTCGTGATGCTGGTGGGCGCCCCGGTACTGGCCTTCACGATGGCCCTCTACAACACCGTGTCCGCCACGCTGATGCCGACGAGCTGCCGGGTCACCGGCGTCGGTCTCGGCTACGCCGTGGGCGTGGCCGGCTTCGGCGGCACCGCCCCGTACGTCCTGCTGTGGCTGCAGGACGCCGGCGCCGGATGGGCCTTCCCCGTCTACGTCGCCGTGCTGTGCCTGCTCAGCGTTCTGCTCTACGTGCTCGCCTTCCGCCGCGGTTCCGTTCGCGCCGGAAGCTGAAAGGAGTCCCACCATGTCCACAACAGCCGCGCCGTCCGGCGCACCTGTCCACGGACCCTCCGTCACACTTGACGCCATCGAGGCGCCGGTCGTCCGGCGCTCGGACGTGGTCGTGGTCGGCGGAGGCCCCGCCGGTGTGAGCGCCGCGGTCTCCGCCGCCCGCAGCGGGGCGAGCGTGACGCTGCTGGAGCGCTACTCGGCGCTCGGCGGACTCGCCTCCGGCGGCATGGTCCTCGTCCTGGACGACATGATCAACGGCGACGAGATCACGGTCACCGGCATCGTCGACGAGTACGTCGAGCGGATGGCGAAGCTGGGACTCGCGGTCTACCCGCCGGCCGAGGAGCGCGTCTCCTCCCAGGAGATGTGGAACAAGTGGGGTCGCTGGGGGGCATTCGACTTCCACTCCCACACCAGCCCCAAGCCGATCTGCTACGCGGTCGCCTTCGACCCCGACGGCTGGAAGCGCGTGTCCAACGACCTCGTCCGCGAGAGCGGGGTCGACCTCCGGCTGCACAGCTGGTTCTCACGGCCGATCGTCCAGGACGGCGCGGTCAAGGGCGTCGTCTGCGAGACCAAGTCCGGTCCGCAGGCGGTCATGGGCGATGTCGTCATCGACACCACCGGCGACATCGACGTGGCCTCCCGCGCCGGCGCCACGTACGACAAGGACAACTACCTCGTCACCCTGGTGTTCCGGCTCGGCGGCGTGGACACCGCGGCCGCGGAGCGCTTCGAGCAGGAGAACCCGCGGGAGGCCCGTGCGATCAACCGCAAGATCAAGCGGCTGCTCGGCGGGGCCTGGGAGCTGTGGTGGCTCAAGACGCCCGTACCCGGCGTGGTGTGGTGCAACGCGCCGCACATGACCGGCTTCGACGGCACCGACCCGGAGTCGCTCACCGAGGCCGAGTTCGAGGCGCGGAACCGTATCGGCAACGTGCTCGACCACATCAGGTCGGACCTGCCGGGCTTCGAGAGTGCGTATCTGCTCGACGTCGCCGAGCAGATGGGTGTCCGCCAGACCCGTCTGCTGCAGGGCGAGTACGTCGTCACCAAGGACGACGTCACCTCCCGTCGCCACTTCGCCGACAGCGTCTCGCGCGGCCGTGACTACTACACGCCGTACCGTTCGCTCCTGCCGCGCGGTGTCGACCAGTTGCTGGTCGCGGGCCGCCACTACTCGGCCACTCCCGAGGCACAGCGCATCTCGCGCGAGATTCCGCCCTGCATGGCCATGGGCCAGGCCGCCGGTATCGCCGCGGCGACCGCGGTCGAGCAGGGCGTGCTGGTACGGGACGTCGACCCGGCCGTCATCCAGAGCCGGATGCGCGACCAGGGCGCCGACCCGGGCGACGTCCCCGCCGAGAACGCCACCGTCGACGCGACCACGGAGGCCGGCGCATGAGCACCGTACAGCCGCTGAGCGGTATCACCGTCGTCGACTTCACCCAGGTCTTCATGGGCCCGTCGTGCACGCAGCTGCTCGGCGACTACGGCGCCGATGTCATCAAGGTGGAGCGGCCCGGTACGGGCGACATCGCCCGTACCTCGATTCCGGACCCGGCGGGCCTGGACAACCCCATCTTCCTGTCGATCAACCGGAACAAGCGGAGCATCAGCATCGACACCCGCACCGAGGAAGGCCTCAAGGCCGTCCAGGAACTGGTGCGCGGCGCCGATGTCGTGGTCAGCAACTTCCGTGCCGGTGTCATGGAGCGTCTCGGCCTCGGTTACGAGGCGCTCCGGGAACTGAGCCCGCGGATCATCTGGGCGTCCGGAACCGGCTTCGGCACCTCGGGGCCGTACGCGCACAAGGGCGGCCAGGACGCCATCGCCCAGGCGTACAGCGGTGTGATGTGGCGCAGGGTCGCCGAAGACGACCCCGTCACGCTCTACCCGACCACCCTGTGCGATTACACCACCGGGATGCACCTGCTCCAGGGCATCCTGCTCGCACTGCTGCATCGCGACCGGACGGGCGAGGGGCAGAAGGTCGAGGTGTCGATGTACGACTCCATGCTCCACATGCAGATGCAGGAGGCGTGCCAGCAGCTCAACCGCGGATCCGAGATCAACTGGGCCGCCATGCCGCTCACCGCGGTCCTTCCCACCACCGACGGTGCGTTGATCATGGTCGGTGGCTTCAAGGCCAACCCGCTCCATCACATCAGCCGCGCCCTGGAGCTCGACGAGGACCTGAGCGAGCGCGCCGAGTTCTCCACCCTGGAGGATCAGTTCGCCCACCGGCCCGAGCTGCAACGCATCTTCGCCACGGCAGTCGCCGGCAACTCCACCGACTACTGGGTCAAGCGCCTGGAGGAGGAGGACATCCTCTGTGCCCCGGTGCGCAGTCTGGAGCAGACGCTGGACGACGAACAGACCGCGGTCAACAACATGATCGTCGAGATGGACCACCCGGTCGCGGGCCGCATCCGCGCGCTCAATGCGCCCATCCACCTGTCCGAGGGCGCGGCCACGGTCCGCCGGGTGCCGCCGCAGCTGGGCGAGCACGGCGAGGAGATCCTCGGCGAACTCGGCTACGACACGCAGCAGATAGCCGTACTGCGCGAGAAGGGCGTCCTGCGATGAGCGACGTGAACACCGACGAGGTGCGCTACGAGCGCGACGGGCACGTCGCCCGGGTCACCATCAGCCGCCCCAAGGTGCTCAACGCCGTCGACGCGAAGACGCTGGCCCGGCTGAACGAGATCTGGGCCGAGATCGAGGCCGACCGTGAGGTCCGCGTCGTCGTGGTCACCGGCGACGGCGACCGGGCGTTCTGTGTCGGCGCCGACATGTCCGCCGACGCGGTCGACAAGACCGGCCTGCAGTACTGGGCCGACCTCGACCCCAACGGCTACGGCGGCCTGAGCCTGCGCACCACCCTCGACGTCCCGGTCATCGCCCGGGTCAACGGCTATGCGCTCGGTGGCGGTATGGAGATGGTGCTCGGCTGCGACATCGTCGTGGCCGCCGAGAGCGCCCGGTTCGGCCTCACCGAGCCGCGGGTCGGGCGGATCCCGCTCGACGGCGGCGTCTTCCGGCTCGTCCGCCGACTGCCGCACACCCAGGCCATGGGGCTGCTGCTCACCGGTCGCAAAGTGCCCGCCACCGAACTGCACCGGATGGGGCTGGTCAACGAGGTCGTACCGGCCGAGGAGCTGGACGAGGCCGTCGACCGCTGGGTCGCCGACATCCTCGCCTGCGCCCCCACCTCGCTCCGCGCCATCAAGCAGATGGTGCAGCGCACCGAGCACCTGTCGGCGCGGGACGCCCACGCGATGCGGCTGCCCGCCCTCACCGAGGCGCTCGACAGCGAGGACGGCAAGGAGGGCGTGCTCGCCTTCCAGGAGAAGCGCGCGGCCGTGTGGCCGGGCCGGTGAAGGAGAGCAACTCATGGTCGGCAATCTGTCCTCCGGCGTCTGGGGAGTGGTCGCCACACCGTTCCTCGGCCCGTCTCTGGAGGTCGACGGGAGCAGCCTGTCCCGGCTGGTGAAGCACTACGAGGGGATCGGTGTCACCGGCCTGACCGTGCTCGGCGTCTTCGGCGAGGCCGCCAGGCTGTCCGCCGAGGAGCGCCGCACGGTGCTCGAGGTGGTCGCCGCATCCGTGGAACTGCCGCTCGTCGTCGGCGTCACCGGACTCGCCACGGCACCGGTGATCGAGGAGGCCCGGCTGGTACGGGAGGTGGTCGGGGACCGCCTCGCCGGACTCATGGTCCAGGTCAACTCCCCGGACCCGCGCACCTGAACGCCGTGCACGACGCCACCGGCGCCGGCATCGTCGTCCAGGACTACCCGGAGGCCAGCAAGGTCGCCATCCGTACGTCCGACCTGGTCCGCGCCGTGCAGGCAGTGCCCTCGGCAGTCGGCGTGAAGGCCGAGGCCCCGCCGACCCCGGCGGCCGTCGCGGTCCTGACGGCCCAGCTCGGCGTTCCCGTCTTCGGGGGCCTCGGCGGGCTGGGTCTGCTGGACGAGCTGGCGGCCGGGGCCGCCGGCGCGATGACCGGTTTCTCCTGCCCGGAGGGCCTGGTCGCCTGTGTCGACGCCTGGCGCAGCGGCGGTTACGACGCCGCCCGCGAGGCGTACCTGCCGTATCTGCCGCTGGTCAACTTCGAGGCCCAGGCGGGAATCGGACTGGCTGTCCGCAAGGAGGCGATCCGGCGCCGCCGGCTCGTCGAGGAGTCCAGTGTGAGGCCGCCGGCCGCCGCCATGCCGCAGTCGCTGGTCCTGCAACTGGAGCGGCATCTGGAGGCCGCCCTGGCCGCTCTGCAGAAGGAGGTGCGGTGATGGATCTCGGAATCCGCGGACGTACCGCTGTCGTCGCCGCCTCCACCGGCGGCCTCGGCCGCGCGGTGGCCGAGGCGCTCGCGGCCGAGGGGGCCGCTGTCGTCGTCGCCGGACGGCGCGGTGACCTGGCGGAGAAGATCGCCGCCGGCCTGCCCGAAGCCGTGGGTGTCCAGGCCGACCTCACGGCACCGGACGGGCCGCGTGAACTGATCGAGGCCGCCCGCGCGGCCTACGGCGACCCGGACATCCTCGTGCTCAACGGACCGGGCCCGAAGCCCGGCCGCGCCGTCGACCTCGACGGCGCCGGGCATCACCTCGGAACGGCCGTGGACTCGCTCCTGCTGGCCCAGCAACGCCTGGTGGCACAGGTTCTGCCCGGTATGCGGGAGCGCGGCTGGGGGCGGATCGTCGCCATCGGCTCCAGCGGTGTCGCCGAACCGCTGGCCGGCCTGGTCCTCTCCAACGCCGGCCGGGCCGCCCTCGCGGCCTACCTCAAGACCCTCGCCACCGAGGTCGCCCGCGACGGAGTCACCGTCAACCTGCTGCTGCCCGGCCGGATCGCTACCGACCGGGTCGCACAGCTCGACGCCGCGCGCGCCGAGCGGGAGCAGCGTCCGGTTGCCGAGGTCGCCGCCGGCTCCCGGACCGCCATCCCGGCCGGGCGGTACGGCACGCCGGAGGAGTTCGCCGCAGCAGCGGCCTTCCTGTGCAGCGCGCCCGCCTCGTACATCACAGGAACAGCACTCCGGTGCGACGGCGGCCTCGTCCGCAGCCTGTGACCGGCCGGAATCCACCCGATGAAGGACCACCATTCATGAACACAGTGCATCGGATCAGCAACCTCATCGGGGGCAGGGACATCCCCGGTGAGGGTCACGAACGTCGCAACCCCGCGGACCCGTCCGACCTGGTGTCCGTCTCGCCGGCCTCCGGCGCGGATGCCGTGGACGCCGCGGTCACGGCGGCCCGCGGGGCCCAGCCGGGCTGGGCGGCAATGACCGCACCCGCTCGCGGCGCCATCCTGATGGACGCGGCGGAGATTCTCCGCGGCCGTCACGAGGAGATCGCCCGAGACCTGGTGCGGGAGGAGGGCAAGACCCTGGCCGAGGCCCGGGGCGAAGTCCGCCGGGCGATCGACGTGTTCCGCTTCTTCGGCTCCGAGGGCTGGCGGCTCGGCGGCGGGACGCTGCCGAGCTCGCAGCCCGACACCCTGGTCCACACCCGCCGCGAGGCGATGGGCGTGGTCGGACTGATCACCCCGTGGAACTTCCCGATCGCCATCCCGGCCTGGAAGACGGCGCCGGCCCTGATCGCGGGGAACGCGGTGGTGCTCAAGCCCGCCGAGCTCACCCCGGTGTCGACCCGTCACCTTGCCGACGCCCTGGTGCAGGCGGGTCTTCCGCCCGGCGTGCTGAACGTGGTGCACGGCGCCGGACCGGTCGTCGGTGCAGCGCTGGTGACCGACCCCCGCGTGGCGGCGGTGTCGTTCACCGGGTCCACGACGGTGGGCATGCACATCGAGCGCGCCGTTCACGAGCGGCGCGGCCGGGTGCAGGTCGAGATGGGCGGCAAGAACGCCTTGGTGGTGCTCGACGACGCGGACGTCGAGCAGGCCGCACAGATCGCCGCGGCCGGCGGTTTCGCCCTCACCGGACAGGCCTGCACCGCGTCCTCCCGCGTCATCTGCACCCCGGGCGTGTACGAGGCGTTCGTCGCGGCGCTCACCAAGCAGGCGGAGCGCTACCGTCCGGGCAACGGTCTGGCCGAGGGCACGTTGATGGGCCCGGTGGTCAGCGAACAGCAACTCACCGGTATCGCGGCGGCGATCCGGCGGGCCAGGGACGAGGGCGCGACCATCGAAGCCGGGGGTGGCGCCTCTCAGGGCCTGATGCTGGCACCCACCGTGCTCACCGGTGTCGCCCGGGACAGCGCCGTCGCGCGTGACGAGATCTTCGGCCCCGTGGTGGCCGTGCTCGTCGCCGAGGATCTCGACGACGCGATCGAGCTGGTCAACGACTCCCGGTACGGGCTGGCCGCAGGCGTGTGCACCCGAAGCCTCGCCCTCGCCCAGCGGTTCGCCGCGGGGGTGCGGGCCGGCGTGATCAAGGTCAACCGCCCCACGACCGGACTGGACCTGAACGTGCCCTTCGGAGGTGTGAAGGATTCGTCCAGCAACACCTTCCGCGAACAGGGCACAACGGCCACCGAGTTCTACTCCTGGTCCAAGTCCGTCTACCTGGGCTGGGACGACTGAGCCCCTGACGAGTCGCTCACCATCGCGGACCGCTGCGGCTGCCGGAACCTCCTGGAGGGCCCGGCAGCCGCAGCGGTTCAGTCGTTCGAGCGGAGTGCCGACACCGGTGGCGCCTTTGGTGCCGAACGGCTTCGGGCTGCTTCCGGTGGACGGTCTCCCGACCGGGCCGTACGCCGAACGCCCCGTACCCCTCTCGAACGAGAGAGGCACGGGGCGCTCCTGTTGTGACGTGCGAACTACTCGCGGTCGCCCGCGTTCGCCTTGCGGCGGCGGAGGGCCAGCACTCCGATGACACCGATCAGTGCCACACCGCCGACACCGGCTGCCAGGGTTCCGGTGGACATGGAGGACTCGGCGCTCTCGGTGGCCGGGGCTGCCTTGATGTAGTTCCAGAAGGCCAGCTGGGTGGGCATCACGCCTGCCGCGTCCGCCTTGCCGGAGACGAGGCCCTTGACGGTGTCGGTGCGCGCCGCGGCGAGGCCGTTGTCGTAGTACAGGATCATGTCCTGGTTGTGCCGGTAGAGGATGTCCTGCATCTCGCCGACGATCCGCGCGCGCTCGGCCGGATCGAAGGCCTGGATCTGCTCCTGGAAGAGCTTGTCGTACTCCTTGTCGCAGTGGAAGGCATCGGTGGAGCCGCTGGTGCCGTCGTCCTGCGGGCGGGTGTCGCACGTCTGGATGCCGAGCATGTAGCTCGGGTCGGGGCCGGTGCCCCAGCTGTCCATCAGCATGTCCCAGTCGCCCTTGGCGAGGTTGTCGTTGAGCTTGGTCATGCCGAACGGCTGGATGGTCACCTCGATGCCGATGTCCTTGAGCCAGCCCTTGACGTAGGACGAGATCTGCGCGTCGCCGGTGCTGTCGGAGTGGATACCCAGGCGCAGATTCAGCTTCTTGCCGGACTTCGGGGCCGTTCGCACCCCGTCCTTGCCCTTCTTGTAACCGGCCTCGTCCAGCAGCGCGTTGGCCTTGGCGAGATCGAAGTCCACCGCCTTGCCGGCCTCGGGCGTCCACGCCCACTGGCTCCAGGCGGGCGGAAGATAACCCACGCCGGGTGCGCCGAGGTCGTTGAGGACCTTCTTGACCAGGGTCTTCTTGTCCGTGGCGTAGGCGATGGCGGTGCGCACGGCCTGGTCGGCGAGCACGGGGTTCGCCGTTCCGATCGGCTTCTCGTTACGGGTCTTCGCCCCGGCGTTGATCTCGATGGCGGTCCAGTGGTGGCCGGGCGTCTGGAAAGCCGTGACGTCCTTCTCGCTCTGCAGAGCCTTGAACTGCGTGGAGTTCATCGAGGTGACGTAGTCGATCTGACCGCTGCGCAGGGCGGCCACCGCGGCGTCGGTGGTCTTGTACTGCTGCTCGAGCAGGTGGTCGTACTTGGGGGCGCCGAGGAAGAAGTCCTTGTTGGCGTCCAGCTTGGCGTACTGCTCGGTCTTGTACGTGACGAGCTTCCAGGGGCCGTAACCGACCAGCGGGAAACTGTTGTTCTTGAAGTTCTTCAGGTCGCCGGTGTGCTTCTCCCAGATGTGCTTGGGCACGATCGGGATGCTGCTGGGGGTGGAGACGTACAGCATGTTCGACTGCGGGGCCTTGGTGGTGATCACCAGGGTGTTCGCATCGGTCGCCTCGACCTTGGCGAAGTTGCGGACCAGCGAACCGTTGGCGGTGGCCGCGGTCTCGTTCGTCATGATCAGGTTCAGCGTCCAGGCGGCGTCCTCGGCCGTGATCGGCTGGCCGTCGGACCACTTCAGACCCTTGTGGATCTTGAAGGTCCAGCTCAGCTTGTCGGCGGAGGTGGTCCAGGAGTCGGCGAGGTACGGAGTCGCGCTGCCGTCCGGCTTGAGTGAGTTCAGCGAGGGATAGACCTGGCCGAAGATGTCCAGAGCGCCGTCGAAGTACGCAAGGAACGGGTTGAGTGTGTCCACTCCGGAGGTGTCCATGGTCACGCGGAGGGTGGTGTCGCCGGATGCGGCCGCCGGTGTGGGCAGCGCGACGAGCGGCAGGGCCAGCGCGGCGAGGGTCGCAGCGGTTCTGCGAAGTATGCGCACGTTCAACGGGGACAACTCCCTTGTATGTGAGCGGTGGAGGTCGATGTGGCGGCGCGCCTGGCGGCACCTTAGTAAGTAAAATTCGCCACACTCAGCTTTGACGTCGAAAAGTTACAAAGATTCGGTGGTCGGCTCCGCGGCGCGGAGCCGACCACCGTCACTCGCCGCGCGTCAGTCGGTGAGGTGGTAGTACCCGAGCAGGTCCGTGTGCGACGCGACGGTGTCCTGCCGGACGTACGTGCCGGTGTGCGAGGCGTTGATCATCATCGCCACCCCGTCCACCTTGCCGATGTAGACGCCGACGTGGTGCACGGTCGACGGCGTGCCGCCGAAGTACACCAGGTCGCCCGGGACCGCCGTGGCCGCGGTCACCTGCGCGAGGCGCGGGTTGACCACCTGGTCCCGGGTGGTCTGGCCGATGTTCCCGGCCCCCGCCCGCCAGTACAGCCAGCGGGTGAAGCCCGAGCAGTCCAGGCCCACCTCCTTGTCCGCCGGGCACGGCGTGATCGAGCCCGAGTAGTCGTCGCAGATGCCGATCGACGGGCCGAAGTCCGTCTCGTGGCCGCCGCCCCAGACGTACTGGATGTTCTGGCCGGTGGCCTCCTGGGCGAAGCTCACGACGGCGGCATAGCGCCCCGCGCCGAGGTCCGCCGGCTGCTGCGGCGCCGGGTCGCCGTACAGCTTCGCCTTGGTGGCCGGGTTCACTTCCCCGGTGGACGGCAGCCCCACCGAGGACTGGTAGGTGCTCACGGCGTTCGTGGTGGCGGTGCCGAGGACATGGTCCACGGTCAGCGCGGCCCCGTGCGCGTTGAGCTTGTTCTGCAGCTCGGTGACACAGCCGTCGTTCTCGTTCGGTTCCAGGTCCGCCGGGCAGCGCAGCGAACGCAGGTCGATCGCCACCGCCGGGTCCTCGTAGTACAGCGAGGCCTTGGTCGCCGGGCCGACCAGACCGTCCGAGGTGAGCCCGTGGGACGTCTGGTACGCCTGGACCGCCGCGGTGGTCGCCGGGCCGAAGTCTCCGTCGACGGTCAGCGTGGCCCCACCGAAGTTCAGAAGCGTCTGAAGCTCCGTCACACACCCGCTCGCCTGCCCCTGCTTGATGGTGCTCGGGCAGTCGGAGGAGAGCAGATTGGTCCGTGCGGGTGCGGTGGCCGCCGCCGCGGGGGCGGCGGCGCTCAGCGCGAGCAGTCCGGCCGCGACCGCGACCGCCAGACCGCGGCCTGCCCGCCGGCGAACTCCGTACGCAGACATGGTTCTCCTGTGAATCGTCATGGGGTGGGGGTCACTTGCCGGCTTGCAGGGCGGTCCAGGTCAGACTGCCGACGATGCCGTCGGCGGTGAGGCCCTGGGAGGTCTGGTACGCCTTGACGGCCGTGGTGGTCGCGGGGCCGAAGTCGCCGTCGATGGAGAGCGTCTGGCCGCGGGCCGCGATCAGCGCCCGCTGAAGACGCTTGACGTCCGTTCCGGTGGCACCGGACTGGAGTGTCGGCCGGGTGCCCGCGGACAGCAGGGCGGTCCAGGTGTGGGAGTCCACGGTGCCGGTGACCGGCAGAGCCTTGGCACTCTGGAACGCCTGGACGGCGGTGGTCGTGCCGGCGCCGAACGCCCCGTCCACCGCGCCGCTGTAGTAGCCCTGGCGCTGCAGCAGGCACTGGGCCGCGCTGACCGTGCCGCCGGAGGAACCGGCCGAGATCGAGCCGTACAGCGAGAAGTCCAGGTTGGCGGAGCAGGAGTTGCCGAACGGCCCCGTGCCCACGTCCAGGTAGTCCCGGTCGATGTTGATGGTCACGCCGCCCCAGGTCTCGTCGGTGTCCCCGGTGAGCTGGTGGATGCGCTGGTGGTCGGCCCAGTAGTCGTCCGGCACGTACGGCTTGGCGTCGGTGTCGGCCGCGCTGTTCCAGCGGGCGAACCAGATGTGGTCCGGCAGCGTGTAGGTGCCGGTGGTGTACTCCCCGGCCAGGTCCACCATGCCGGAGCCGGCGGAGGAGTAGACGCCGGAGAGGTAGCCGTTGGTGTGCAGTTCCTCGGTCCACGCGCTGAGGAACGTCATCACCGCGTCACTGCAGGCGGCGTTGTTCTGGTCGTACGCCTCCATGTCGTTGTACAGCACGCTGCCCTGCGGCAGCCCGAGCGCCGCTGCGGCGGCGAGGGACTCCTGGGCCTCGGAGCGGCCCTGGCTCGCGGCGGTGGACAGCGTGTACGACACCTTGTGGCTGAACGTGTTGCACGGCGCCTGGAGACCGACGTGGATCGGGATGATGTGCCAGCCCGCCGACGTCTGCGTCTGGATCCACGGTGCGGTCAGGTTGGGCTGGTCGCAGGCCGCGCTGATGCCGCTGATGTACACCCCGATGGCCCGGAACGGCGAGGCGGACCAGGCGGACATCTGCGCGTTGGACGGTGCGGCGCACGGGTCGAAGCCGAGCCCCGTGTACGTGCCGGGCTGCGGAGCCACGGAGGCCGCGGACGCGGCCTCCACCTGGGCCGAAGGGGCGGCCGACAGCGTGACGGCCTTGGCGTCCGTGTCCAGGACGGCGCTGTCCAGGATCGTCTGCGCGGCGGCATCGTCCGTGCCCACCGAGGCGGTGACCAGCACGCCGGCGGCGGGCACCGCCTGGTGTATCCGCCCGGACGGGGCGGCGGCGGTGCGCGGGACCGCTGCCTTGGCGGATCCCTTGGGCGCGATGCGGGTGGAGCCGTCCACCGACTTCCGGCCCGTCGCGTCCAGCGGTTCGATCACCAGTGCCTCGGTGCGGCCCACCAGTCCGGCCGGGCAGGTGGTCTGGCCGGCCGCGGTGGCGTGACCGAGGTAGACCGCGTGGCGGTCGAAGCGCACACAGGTGCCGGGGTTCGCGGCCAGGTCGATGACCGGCCAACTGCTGGGCACGCGTACGTGGTAGCCGCGGTAGGAGACGTCCTTGGCACCCTCGGCGGCGGCAGGTGATGCGGCGGCGGTACTCAGTGCGGCGGTGCTCAGTGCGGCCAGCGCGGTGAGCACCGTGCTCGCGGCGCGCAGTCGTGCTCGTGGGGGTCTGGGCAGGGTCATGACACTCCAGGTCGGCCTCTGGGACGGACAGGACAGTGCACCTCACACCCGGACTACGAGGCCGTCGAGCACCGTTGTGCGACGCCGTCGAAGGCCGGGCAGGCGAAAGGTAGCGCGTCATTGAGTTGCGTTGCACTACCTCTTCCTGAAAATTTTTAACCAAACAGCGAGCGGCAGCCGGGCCAACGGCTCGGGCCGGTACGGAACTTCGGCAACCGGCTCCTGCGGAGCGGGTCACGGGTGCGGCGGTGCCGGTCGTTTCCGCCGGGGGAATGCGCGGGGAATGACGGAATGCGCAACGGCGTTGGGCCGTCATGACCTTTTTTGTCGATGTGACGGTCCGCGGCTACGAACTCGATACACAGGGACATCTGAACCAGGCCGTCTATCTGCAGTACGCCGAGCACGCCCGCTGGGAGTTGCTGCGGGCCGCCGGTCTGCCGCAGGAGAAACTGCTGGCCGGCGGCGTGGGCCCGGTCGCGCTGGAAGTCGCGGTGAAGTATCTGAGGGAGCTGCGCGGCGGCGAACGGGTCCGGGTGACCTGTCAGTTCGTATACGGAAGCGGGAAGACCTTCGAGGTCGCACAGAAGATCATCAAGGAGGACGGGGCTGTGGCGGCGGAGATCACGGGTGTGGCGGGCATGCTCGATCTGACCGCCCGCAGACTCATCGCCGATCCGGCCGGCCATCTCGCCTCGCTGGCGGAGAATCCGGACCTGCTCAGCGGCTGACCGCGGGCCCGGCGTCGCGCGGGCGCCGGGGACCGGTGCGGATGCGGGGGACACTGCGGCGCCTGCTCTGCCGGGGTGCCCTCCCTGCTCCGCGCGTCCAGGACCGCACCTGTCCTGTCCCGTTCTGCCTCCGTGGTGCGATGCACCGCAAAGTACGATGAATCTCGTACCATGGACCCGTCCGGACGCAGCGACGAAGTGGAGCCACCGTGACCGACGCCACCGCCACCAGCGCGGCCGCCCCGGGCGCCGGCGTCCGTATTCTCGCCCACCCCGCGCGCGAGAAGATCCGGATCGAGTCGGTGCTCCACGCGCTCTCCGACCCGATGCGTCTGCGGGTGGTCCGTGAGCTGGCCGCCGCCGAGGACGAGCTCACCTGCTCCCGCATCGAGCTTCCGGTGTCCAAGTCCACGACCACGCACCACTTCCGGGTGCTGCGCGAGAGTGGCATCATCAGCCAGACCTACCGGGGCACCTCCAAGATGAACGGGCTGCGCCGCGACGACCTCGACGCGCTGTTCCCCGGGCTGCTCGACAGCATTCTCGCCGCCGCCAACCGGCAGGCGGACCGGCTGGGCGAAGGCTGACACGACGCCGCAGTACCGGTTCCGTGGCCTCGTGTCAGTGCGCGCTGCCGTGCGCGGCCTCCAGCAGTCCCGCCCAGTCCGGGATCTTCACCGGCCCACGGCCCAGCGACCGCCCCCACTCCGCCTCCGCCCGCTCGATCGACTGCCAGCCGTCCCATTGCACCGGCCGCAACCCCCATGCCCGCAGTGCGGCCAAGGGATCGGGTGCCGTCGGCCGACCGGAGAGCTGCGGTGCGTCGTCCAGCAACGACGCCACGGTCTCCTTCGCGCACGACCGGTTGGAGCCGATCACCCCGGTCGGCCCCCGCTTGATCCAGCCCGCGACATACTCACCGGGCGCGGGTACTCCGTCCCGGAGCACCCGTCCCGCCAGATGGGGCACGGTGCCGCGGGCCGGATCGAACGGCAGACCGGGCAGCGGCAGCCCGCGGTAGCCGACGGCCCGCAGGACGAGCTGGGCGTCGATGTCCTCGTACGCTCCGGTGTCCTGTATCCCCCCGCTGCCGTCCGGAGCCGTGTGCGCGAACCGCACCCCGGCGACCCGCCCGTCCCGTTCCAGGAGCTCGACCGGGCGCAGGAAGAACCGCAGGTGGATCGTGCGCATCGGGTCAGGCCCGGTGGCGTGGGTACCGGCCTCGGCCCACCCGCGCAGCACCTCTACATTGCGTCGGGCCACCGCGGACAGGGGTGCGGGTGCATCCGGTGGTGCCGCGCCGGGGGCGTATGCCGGATCGCGGGCCAGTTCCGCCTCCTCCACCACGACCCGTGCTCCGGGCAGCGTGCCCAGCTCGCGCAGCTCCTTGGTGGTGAACCTGGCCTGCGACGGTCCGCGCCTGCCCGCCATGTGCACCTCATGGACCTGGCTGCCGGCCAGCACACCGAGCGCCGGGTGCGGCACATCGGTGGGCCGCAGCTCCTCGGCACTGCGCGCCAGGATCCGCGCCACATCGACCGCCACATTTCCCACGCCGATCACCACGACCGAACGGGCCTGCAGGGCAAAGCCGTTGGCAGCCGCATCGGGGTGGGCGCTGTACCAGGAGACGAACTCCGTCGCCGAGTGGCTGCCGGGCAGATCCTCGCCCGGCACCCCGAGACTGCGGTCGGTCGCCGCCCCTACGCAGTAGACCACCGCGTGATACAGCTCCCTGAGCCGTTCGGGTGGGAGTCCGTCCCCGCCGACCTGGACATTTCCGAGAAAGGTGATCCGCTCGTGCTCCAGGACGGTCCGCAGACTGTTCTGCAGAGACTTGATCTTCTCGTGGTCGGGGGCGACGCCGTACCGAACGAGGCCGTACGGGCAGGGCAGCCGGTCCAGCACGTCCACCCGGACATCGGGCACCCGGGTCTGCGCGACCAGAGACTGGGCGGTGTAGACCCCGCTGGGTCCGGAGCCGACGACGGCGACACGGAGCACGGCGCACCTCTTCCCTGAGGGTGCCTCCAGCATCGCACCGGTTGCCCGGGCAGGGGAGAGGCGCGGCCGTGCGGCCCGTCAGGAAGACAGGGCGCGCATCCGGTCGATCTCGACCGTCTGCTGGGCGACGACATCGCCCGCCATCTCCTCGACCTGGACGTTGTTCCCCTCCGAGAGGGCCTCGGTCGCCATCGTGACCGCTCCCTGGTGGTGCGTGATCATCAGCTTCAGGAAGAGCTCGTCGAAGGCCTTGCCCTTCGCCGCCCGCAACTGTTGCAGCTGTGCCTGCGTCGCCATGCCGGGCATCCCGGCGTGGTCATGCCCGCTCTGCGGCTTCCTGCCGCCGTGGTGCGTGAGCCAGCCCTCCATGGCGCCGATCTCCGGCTTCTGCGCCGCGGAGATGCGCTCGGCGAGCCGCTTGACCGCGCCGGAAGAGGCCCGTGAGGGCACGAGGCCGGTCAACTCCACGGCCTGCGCGTGATGCTGGATCATCTGCTGCACGTAGCGGAAGTCGGCCGAATTGGGAGTGTCGTCCCCGGCCGCCTTCGTGGCCTCCTCGACGGACAGCGTCTGCGCGGGCTCGCCCGGCTTGCCCGGGGCCACCACCGAAGGGCCCCTGTCCGCCTTGGTGTTCGTGGCGGTGTCGCCATCGCCCGCTTCGCACGCGCCGAGGGAGAGCGCGACTGCCGTGACGGCGGCGGCGACCACGGATCTGCGTACCTTCGCAGCCTGACGGTAAATCAACAAAGCTTCCTCCGGCGTCACATGGGGTAGTTGCGGATCATTCGGCACGCATCAGGAATCTCACGTGTCGGAAACTTTCATTACGTCTCTGTTGCCATCTGTTGGGATACCCATGGGGAGGACGATACTGCCGGGGTCGATCGATAGTTCAACTACGTACTGGTCCAGGGGAGGACGCAGTGACTTCGTTGCACACCACCCAGGTGCGGCGCAGACGTCTGGGTGTGGCGGCTGCCGCCGCCGGACTCTTCGCCGCTCTGCTGACGGCCGGACCCGCGGCCGCGACGCCCGACCCCGGTGATTCATCCGCCACCCGTACCGGCCTCTCCGCTGCCCAGGAGGCGGTCGCCACGGCCGCCATCGAGGACGGCGAGATACCCGGCGTGGACGAGATCGTCCACAGCGACAACATCACCCCGCTGGTCAACATCCCGAAGGACGCGCTCAAGGGCCTCAACACGGACCTGGCCTTCCAGGGGAAGTACGCGTTCGCAGGGAACTACGACGGTTTCCGGATCTACGACATCAGCAACCCGAGGTCCCCGAAGACCGTCACCCAGGTCCTCTGCCCCGGGTCCCAGAACGACATCTCGGTCTCCGGGAACCTGCTGTTCCTGTCCACCGACTCCTCGCGCAGCGACAACTCGTGCGCCAGCACCACCCAGCCCGCCACGGAGAAGTCCTCCTGGGAAGGCATGAAGATCTTCGACATCAGCGACAAGCGCAACCCCAAGTATGTCGCGGCCGTCGAGACCGCATGCGGCTCGCACACCCACACGCTGGTTCCGGGGCGCAGCAGCGTGTACGTGTACGTGTCCTCGTACTCGCCGAACGAGACGTTCCCCGACTGCCAGCCGCCGCACGACGGGATCTCGGTCATCAAGGTGCCGCGCAAGGCGCCCGAGCAGGCCGAGATCGTGAACTTCCCGGTGCTCTTCCCGGACGGCGGCAACCCGGGCGCGCCCACCAACCCGGGTGTCTCGAAGACGACCGGCTGCCACGACATCACCGTGCTGCCGTCGAAGGACCTGGCCGCCGGTGCCTGCATGGGTGACGGTCTGCTGTTCTCCATCAAGGACCCGGAGAACCCGAAGATCATCGACCGGGTCCAGGACAACGTGAACTTCGCGTTCTGGCACTCGGCGACGTTCAACCAGAAGGCCGACAAGGTCGTCTTCACCGATGAGCTCGGCGGCGGTGGCGCTGCCACCTGCAACGAGGAGATCGGGCCGAAGCGCGGCGCCGACGGCATCTACGACATCGTCGGCAAGGGTGATCACCGCAAGCTGGTCTTCCGCAGCTACTTCAAGATCGACCGCCCGCAGGCCGCCACCGAGGTCTGCGTCGCCCACAACGGTTCGATCATTCCGGTCAAGGGCCGCGACCTGATGGTTCAGGCCTGGTACCAGGGCGGGGTCTCGGTATGGGACTTCACCGACTCCTCGGCACCGAAGGAGATCGGGTACTTCGAGCGCGGTCCCGTCAGCCTGGACGCCGTCACCACGGCCGGCCCCTGGTCGGCGTACTACTACAACGGGTACATCTACTCCAACGACATCGCCAAGGGCTTCGACGTGCTGAAGCTCGACGACCGGCGGACCGACCCGGCGAAGCGGGTGCGGATGCCGGAGCTCAACGTGCAGACGCAGCCGGACTACTTCGACAGGTGATCCGACTGCACGCGTGACGGTGAGCGCACGGGCCCTGACGGACCCGTGCGCTCACGGCGCCTCCCGCCGGGCGGTTCTCCGCCCGGCGGGAATCCGCTCGCGGCGGAGCGCAGTGCGACGCCTCATTGACCGATGCGCCCCGCGGGCACATGCTGTACCTCTGCGTTGACCGGTGCATGCTGTCCGTCATCGGCGCAGCCGCCGACCGGTGCCCTGCGGGGCAGGTCGACCGGGGCTGCCCGATTCCGGCGACACGGGGGATCGTCGGAATCGGCTGTTCCCCCGGGCGTCCGGGAGCATGGTTCACGCGGCCGTCCGTGCGTTCCCGCCCGTCACCGCGGCCCACTCCACGAGCAGTCGCTGGTACTGCTCCTCGTCGTCCGGGGAAAGGCATCCGCCGGAGCGCTGCCACAGGTCGCGAATCTCTTCATTCACCACGGCGGCGGAACGCACGGAATCGGATGAGTACGGAGAACGGGACATGCCTACAGGCTAAGGCCCCGGTGTGACAATCCGACCCATTGGGCGTCAGGGACATCTCTCACATGTCCCCCCGACCGCATCAGGGAACCAGCCCGAGCGCCCGCAGGCCGTCCGGCCGTTCCTCCACAGGCAGGTGGTCCACGATGCGCACCTCGCACCCCAGCGCCGCCGCTCCGCCGTCCGCGCGCCGTTCGTCACCGACCATCACCACATCCGTCGGATCCTGACCGACACATGTGCAGGCGATGTGAAAGAGCCGTGGATCCGGCTTCTGGATGCCGTGCTCGTAGGACAGGACATAGGCGTCGACGAAGCCGTCCAGACCGTGGGCGCGGAAGATCGGCCGCAGGTCCCAGCCGATATTGCTCACCACACCGATCCGGACCCCGCTCGCATGCAGCGCCCCCAGCACCCCCGCCGCATCCGGGTACGGGTGCCAGGCCGCCGGTGACCTGTGCCGGTCGTACAGCGCGTCGTACAGTCCGGGATCCGGCAGGGCCACCTGGCGGGCCAGCCCGGTGTACACCTCCCGGTGCCGTTCCGCGTTCTCGTCGCGTGTGGCCCACGCCTCGGCGAACCGGTCGGGCACGTGCTCCGGGGGCGGGCCGCCCGGCAGCGCCCCGGCGGCCGTGAGTTCCTTCACGTACCGCTCGAAGTCGGCATCGGCCACGGTCACCTCCCGCTCGGCCAGCACCGCACCCAGCCAGGACCGGACCGGTTCGATACGGAACAGGGTCCCGGAGAAATCGAAGAGCACACCCTTGATCGGCATGGACCGATCCTCGCCCGGTCAGGGGCGAGACGGCAAGGCCACCCGCTCGCGCCGCTCGTAGCCGGCGACCGAGAACGTGGCCACCGCCGCCCCCAGGAGCCAACCGCCGAGCACATCCGTCATCCAGTGCACCCCCAGGTACAGGCGGGTCAGACCCACCCCGATCACGGAGACCCACGCCGCCACGAGTGCCGCCCGCCACACGCGCCGCCCCGCGCCGTGCCGGTGCAGCAGCCACAGCAGCAGCCCGCACGTCACCGCCGCCGTCATGGCGTGTCCGGAGGGGAACGCGGCGTAGTGGGCGGAGTCCACCGGGTCCGGCCACTGCGGCCGCTTCCGCCCGACGGCGGCCTTCAGCCCCTGCTGCAGCAGCGTGGCGAACAGACAGGTCGCCGCCACCCATCCCGCGAGCATCCGGGCCCCGCGGCACCACAGCCACACCACGGCGACGGTGATCAGCACGCGCATCGTCCAGGGGTCCCACACCCAGTCCGTCAGGATCCGGTTGGCATGGACGAGCCCGGGCTCGTCCACCGCCCGCCGGTGCAGTGCGTCGGCGACGGAACGGTCCAGCGACATCAAGGGGGACCAGTGGACCGCGACCAGGACCAGCAGCGCCACACCGAGCACCCCGCAGACGATGCCCGTTCCGAGGCCCGGCACGGGGGCAGGAACGCGGACCGGCGGGGAAGGTGGCGAGGAGGGGGAGGGCATGGGGGTGATCCTCGCGGACGGACCACCGCACCGGCTATCCCAGCGCGCTGAGTCCCGGGACGAAGGCCACCAGAAGGGGTACCACCGGCACCAGGGCAGCCGCCGCCGTCAGCCGCAGCCGACGTCCGGCGGTGAGCCGCTCCACCGGGGACAGCAGCCGGTTCACCCGCAGGGGCAGCTGCGCGTCCGGCGTCGGGGCGGGGCCGAACACACCCCGGTCCTCGTTCAGTTCGACCAGCGCCAGAGCGATCGTCAGCCGGCCGAAGCGACGTGACGCCACATCGTCCGCGGCCAGTTCGACGAGCCGGTGCATCTCGTCACGGAACGCGGCGAACACCGGCACCTGCGGGAAGCCTGTAGCCAGCGCGGCGGAGCAGTGCAGCAGCCAGTCGTGCCGTGCCTGCGCGTGCCCCTGCTCATGGGCCAGCACGGCATCCAGCTGACGTCCCTTCAGCCGTCCAAGTGCCGCAGTGGTAATGACCAGTTGAGGTGCGGCCCCCGGCAGCCACCAGGCGTCCGGGCGTGCTCCCTCCAGCACCACGAGCCGGTCGCTGCCGGGCTTCTCGCCGGGCATCAACGGGGAGCGGACCAGCAAGTCGGCCCGGCGTTGCCTGCGCCGCCGCCGCGCCCGGCGGACCTCCCGGGTGAGCATCGCGCCGGTCCAGATCCCGCCCAGCGCCAGCAGTACGGCGATGACGGCGGACCACGGCCCGTACGCGGCCAGCGCATACGCCTCCACCACGGCGTGGGGCGCGGGCGCGAACACCTGCCCGCGCACCGCCTGCCAGGCGGCGGCCGCGCTGAACGTCATGGAGAGACCGAAGGACAGCAGCACCCCCGCCACCACGCACTGCCACACCCACAGCGCCACAATGGGCTCGCGCTCAGGCCATTCGGCCCGCGCCATCAGACGCGGGGTCACGACGGCGGCCAGTGCACCGAGCAGCAGAAGCGCCAGGGAGACCAACATGGGCGTCAGCCTATGAGTGGCGCACTACCCACGGGTATGGGTGCGCTCGGCAAGTGACGCACGCCACGGCCGGCGGCGCCCCCTGTCTCACAACGTGAGCAGCATGGCGAACATCGCAATTCCCATCGTCAGCCGGCAGGCCAGCGCAAGCTCCGGTCGTGCGCCCCAGGTGCGCCCCCCAGGGACCTGCCCGCCACCCGCGTCCGCCGTGGCGGCGACAGGGATCAGCCGCACCCCGGACCGCAGCACATAGACCGCGTAGTAGACCAGCAACCCCCCGGTCAGCAGCGGCAGACCCCCGGCGGCCTGTGCCATCTGATGTCCGCCGTGCCCCCCGTGGCTCGCCGCGCCACTGCCAGGCGCCGCCATCACCACCGCCATGTAGACCATCGCGAGCGAGCCGATCAGATGGTGCAGATGGTGGCCGTTGCGCCGCGCGAACCACAGGGCGCGCACCGCAGCCCCGCCGAACAGCGCCACGTACACCGCCCACCCCCACACCGGCGGTGTGATGACGGCTGCGGGCACCGCCATGGCGGCCATGCCGAAGCCCATCAGCGCCTCCGCGCGCGCCGTTCTGCGTTGCTCCTCCGTCCCGCTGCGCATCCGGAGCAGACAGTACGCACCCGTCACCCCGCACAGCGCCATCAGCAGCCAACTGGACATCGCCGGTCCGTGCACAGCGCACCTCCCCAGGACGTACGACGTCGCTGTCGACTAGTCGATGCCCCGCCCGCGCAGGTCGTACGCGGCGCACTGATGTATGAGGGGAGCGCGCCGCGGGCATGCGCCGCAGCGAGTGGCCCCGTGCGCGCCGTCGAAGGATCAGGGCCGGTACCGCATGGGATGGTCCGCCGGTACCTCGACGACGGCGATCCGCACCCCGTCCGGATCACGGATCCACATCTCCACGAGCCCCCACGGCTCGCGCACCGGCGGACGCTCGATGTCGACACCGCGGGCCGCCAGCTCCTCGTGCGCCGCGTGGACGCCCTCGACCTGGAGCCACAGCCGAAGACCGGGCGAGGGCGGCGCGGCCGAGCGTCCGGAGACCTCCAGGAAGCCACCGCCGAGGAAGTAGACCGTGCCCCGCTCGGGGCCGGTGCCGAACTCCCGGTACACCGGGAGCCCGAGGGACTCGCCGTAGAACTTCCGTGACCGATCGGGGTCCGTCGGGCTCAACAGGATCCTGCTGCTCAGCACATGCACCATGCGCCAGACCCTAAGGGCTGTCCCGTCATCCCCGGTGGATCAGCGCGCGGCGTCGGATGTGGTGCATCGCAAGGCGCGGGGAGCGTCCTCGTACGGGGTGTATTCGGGCGTTCCGGCAACGCAGCGAGGTGCCGCAACTGTCGTCGTGCGCCCGCCGGGGATGACGGGACAGCCCTTGGGCGGGCACCACCGGGATACCCTGCTGCGGCACGGCCCAGCAGAGAAACGGAGACCCTGACCATGGACACCGCCCCGCCCCGTGACTCGGGACAGCTGACCTTCCGCGACGCGACGGACGCCGATGTTCCGGCACTCGTGGCGCTGATCGAGTCGGCGTACCGAGGGGACTCCAGCCGGGCCGGATGGACCACGGAGGCGGACATCCTGCAGGGGCAGCGGACCGACCCGGACGGGGTCCGACAGGTCGTCGGTGCTCCCGGCAGCCGGCTGCTGGTGGTGGAGCGGGACGAGGTGCTGATCGCCTGCTGCCAGCTCGAGCACCGCGGTGAGGCGGCCTACTTCGGGATGTTCGCGGTGCGGCCCGACCTGCAGGGCGGCGGGCTCGGCAAGGCGGTCATCGCCGAGGCCGAGCGGACCGTACAGGAGAGCTGGGGCGCGACCGAGATGCACATGACGGTGATCTCGGTGCGCGAGGAGCTGATCGGCTGGTACGAGCGCCGCGGCTACCGCCGTACGGGAAGGAGGAGCCCGTTCCCGTACGGCGACGACCGTTTCGGCATTCCGCAGCGCGACGATCTCGCCTTCGAGCTGCTGATCAAGGACCTCGAGGCGAACCGGACCCTGACGGGCACGTGACCCTCGAGGTGAAGTAGACCCTCAAGGGCCGCCGGCGCCGTTGTGCGCGGCGGCTACGCGGTGAAGCGGCCAGCGCGGCGGATCTCCGGGAAGTCGGTGGTCGCGCCGTCCAGCCCCAGGCCGCGAGCCAGACGCAGATGATCCTGGGTGTTCACCACCCAGCCGATGACCTTCAGACCTTCGGCGTGCGCCTGCTCGACGACCTCCAGGGTGAGGCGGCGGATGTTCAGCACGAGCGTCGCCGCGCCCACCGCTTTGGCCCGGTCCACCACATCGCTCTTCCAGCGGCTGGCGACGAGCGCGGTCCGCACCCCCGGCACGAGTTGAGCGATCTCGGCGACCGCCTCGTCGTGGAACGACAACACCTCGACCCGGTCGACGAGATCGCGCCGCCGCATCACGTCGGCCAGCGCCCTGGCGGCCGCCGCATCCTTGATCTCCGCCTGCACGGGGGAGCGCACGGCGTCGAGCACCTCTTCGAAGACCGGCACCCGCTCACCCTGCCCGGCATCGAGTTCGCGCAGCTCGGCGAGGGTCTTCTCGGCGATCGGGCCCGTACCGTCGGTCGTACGGTCCACGTCGGCGTCGTGCATGACGGCGAGCGCACCGTCCTTGGTGAGATGAAGGTCCAGCTCGATGACGTCCATCCCGGCTCGTTCGGCATGGACGAACGACCGCAGGGTGTTCTCCGGTTCGACACCCATGACCCCGCGATGACCGATGGTGAGAAAAGGCAAGGCATTCTCGCTTCCGTCGACGGCGACTCCCGCGTGCTGCTCCTACCCACGCGGCGATACGGCATTACGGCAACTCGGCATGGGGCAGCCTAAGGGCTGTCCCATGTTCCCCGGTGGATTAGCGCGCGGCTTCAGACGTGGTGCATCGCACGACGGAGGAGTGTCCTCATACGGGGCGTATGCGGGTGTTCCGGCAACGCTGCGAGGCGCCGCAGCTGTCGTCGTGCGCCCGCCACGGATGACGGGACAGCCCTTAGCGACCCGGCCACGTGAGGTGACCGGTCACGCGCGGCGGATTGGCGCCGTGTCCCTGGACTTCGGCGGCGCCGAGCAGGAATCCGGTGATGACGGCAGCGACCAGGACGGCACGGATGCTCACGCGGCAGTTCTCCCGAGGGTGGTGTGCCGGGCGCAGAGCCGGCGGGTTCCATGCCGTCCGTCCTACCGGCGGCAGCCGGTGCGCCGCGAGCCGTGTCACTCGTGCGTGGGCGCGCCGTGCGCTGCCTGAACGCTCGGGTGTGCGAGTGCGGGCCTCCCCGACCTCCGGCAGGCCGACGGAAGAGGTCGCGGAACCGCCATGCGACAGGAAGAATCGCGGTGACCATGGGGGGTCGGCAGGATAATTTTCTGGGGTGCACTTGTCTGGAGGAACCACACATGGATACGGTGTCTTGACGCGAGGTTCTCCCGTAGAGGAAGTGTGATGACGGAAATTCTTGTGCATGAAGCCGCCGCCGGCGCGATAGATACTGCCCAGCGCGTTGTTGAGCAGTCGGCCTGGCCTGCGCTCAAGAATGCCGTGGAGGAGATCCGCCCCTGGCAGTCGAAGGACGGCTCGATCGACTTCGACGCCGACGGTGCCCCCGCCCCGGCCACTGTCCGGGCCGCACTGGACCGCGTGATCGCCGCGGTCGAGGAGCTCGCCCCACTGCTCCCGCACGACGCCGCGTACCACCGTGCGCTCGTCGTGGACCTGCGCCGCTGGGCGGCCGAGGGCTTCGGTGTACCGGACTTCCTGGACTCGCTGCTCGCCTTCCAGCCTGCCAAGGACCGTGCCGACGGCCGCCAGCACCTGGTCGTCTTCGCGATGTACACGCAGAACGGCAACCCGGACCGCAACCTCGAAGCGGTCGTGCTGCGGATGGTCTGGCCGGAGTGGCTCGCCCAGCTCGAGGCCACCCGTTACGACAACCCGCTGTTCTGCGGCATCACCTTCGAGGACTTCACCACCGGCTACGACACCAACTCCGCGGTGCTCTTCCCGGAGACGATCGCCGTGCGCGAGGCCCCCGAGCGGTTCAGCTGGGGCGGCATCTTCTGCGACCGCGAGGCCGCCCGCTTCCGCCGCGTCACCGAGGCCTCCGTCGACATCCTGGGCGTCCACCTGCCCGACGACATCCGCGAGATGGTCGGCGATCAGCAGCGCTGCGAGCAGGCGTTCGTGCTCTGGGACATGGTCCACGACCGTACCCACAGCCACGGCGACCTGCCGTTCGACCCGTTCATGATCAAGCAGCGCCAGCCGTTCTGGATGTACGGCCTGGAGGAGCTGCGCTGCGACCTCACCGCCTTCAAGGAGGCCGTGAAGCTGGAGGCCGACGGCTTCCCGCAGGGCCGTGACGTGCAGTTCGCCGTGCTGTTCGACCGGATGTTCCGCTTCCCGGTCACCGGCGAGCGGGTCCGCAACTACGACGGTCTCGGCGGCCAGCTGCTGTTCGCGTACCTCCACAAGCACGACGTGATCCGCTGGACCGACAACACCCTGAAGATCGACTGGGACCGGGCTCCGCAGGTCACCAACCAGCTCTGCGCCGAGATCGAGGAGCTCTACCGCAAGGGCATCGACCGCCCGAAGCTGGTCCACTGGTTCGCCGCGTACGAGCTGGTCTCGACCTACCTCGCCCCGCACCCGGGTTCCCGCTGGGCCAAGGGCCCGGACGCTCTGGACCTGTCGCAGCCGCCCCGCAAGCTCGTGGACGACGTGCTTCCGGACGAGTTTCCCCTGAGCATGTTCTATGAGGCGCTCTCCAAGAAGCTGAAGCACGTGATCGCCTCCACGCGCGGAATCACCGCGGCCGGCGCCGAGCAGGCAGCCGCATGAGCGCTCGTTCCAAGGAGGCGGTGGCCATGAACGCAAACGGCAACGGTGCGCTCGAAGGTGCCGTGATCGCGGTCGCCGGAGCCGCCGGACCGGCCGGGCGGGCGACGCTGCTCAGGCTCGCCGAGGCCGGCGCGATCGTCGTCGCCTCGGACGCCGACCCCACCCGCCTGGCGGAGGCCGTCGACGCCGCGCGCTACGCCCACGGCGGCGCCACCGTCACCGGCGACACCGTCGATCTGCTCGACCTCGCCGCAGCCCGCGCATGGGCGGACAAGACCGAGAAGGAATTCGGCCGGATCGACGGGCTGGTCCATCTCGTCGGCGGCTGGCGCGGCAGTGCCACCTTCGCCGAGACCGACCTCGCCGACTGGGATCTGCTGGAGAAGCTGCTGATCCGTACCGTTCAGCACACCTCGCTGGCCTTCCAGGCAGGGCTCCAGCGCAGCGACCGCGGCCGGTATCTCCTGATCAGCGCGGCCGGTGCGAGCAAGCCCACCGAGGGCAACGCCGCCTACTCCGCGTCGAAGGCGGCCGCCGAGGCCTGGACCCTTGCGCTCGCCGACGCCTTCCGCAAGGCGGGGGGCGACGAAGGGCCGAAGACGGCGGCTGCGATCCTGATCGTCAAGGCACTGGTGCACGACGCGATGCGCGCCGAGCGCCCGAATGCGAAGTTCGCGGGCTTCACCGACGTCAAGGAGCTGGCCGATGCCATCGCCGGCGTCTGGGAGCGGCCCGCCCCGGAAGTGAACGGAAAGCGTCTGTGGCTGACCCCGCAACCATAAGGACCGACGCGCGACGTCGCCACGACCCGCAGGTGCGCGGTTTCGCGAGTGACAACTACGCGGGCGTCCACCCGGAGGTCCTCGCGGCCATCGCCCTCGCCAACGGCGGTCACCAGATCGCGTACGGCGAGGACGACTACACCGGCCATCTCCAGCAGATCATGCACAGCCACTTCGGCCCCACCGCCGAGGCGTTCCCGGTCTTCAACGGAACGGGTGCCAACGTCGTCTCGCTCCAGGCGATGACCGACCGGTGGGGCGCGGTGATCTGCGCCGAGTCCGCGCACATCAACGTGGACGAGGGCGGTGCCCCGGAGCGGGTCGGCGGCCTCAAGCTGCTCACCGTGCCGACCCCGGACGGCAAGCTCACGCCCGAGCTCATCGACCGGCAGGCGTACGGCTGGGACGACGAGCACCGTGCCATGCCCCAGGTCGTGTCGATCACCCAGAACACGGAGCTCGGCACGGTCTACACGCCCGACGAGATCCGGGCGATCTGCGAGCACGCCCACGAGCGGGGCATGAAGGTCCACCTCGACGGGGCGCGGATTGCCAATGCCGCCGCGTCGCTGAACGTGCCGATGCGCGCGTTCACCAGCGAGGCCGGCGTCGATGTCCTCTCCTTCGGCGGCACCAAGAACGGGGCGCTCTTCGGCGAGGCCGTCGTCGTCCTCAACCCGGACGCCGTGCGGGCCATGAAGCACCTGCGGAAGCTGTCGATGCAGCTCGCCTCGAAGATGCGCTTCGTGTCGGTGCAGCTGGAGGCGCTGCTCGCCGGCGACCTGTGGCTGCGCAATGCCCAGCACTCCAACGCCATGGCCCGGCGGCTGGCCGAGGGGGTCCGCTCGGTGGACGGCGTGGAGATCCTTCACCCCGTCCAGGCCAACGCCGTCTTCGCGCGGCTGCCGCACGACGTGAGCGAGCGGCTCCAGAAGCGGTTCCGCTTCTACTTCTGGGACGAGCCCGCCGGTGATGTGCGCTGGATGTGCGCCTTCGACACCACGGAGGACGACGTCGACGCATTCGTCCTCGCTCTGAAGGAAGAGATGGCCAAGTAGCGCCACTGTTCGTATGGATATGCGGTCGACCGGAAAGTCATTGGCTTCCGGTCGGCCGCTTCCGTATGCTCTGCGCGCATGGAGCTGACGCAGCAAGTCCCAGAGATCTCCGCCTATCTCGCCGCCGACCCGGTCATCGATCATGAGCATCCGCTCGTGCGGCAGACCGTCGCCCGGCTGCGCACCGAGACGGTCGATGCATACTCATACGCGGTCGCTGCCTATGAGTTCGTCCGTGACACCGTGGTGCACTCCGTCGACTCGGGTGATCCGCGGGTCACCTGGCGCGCCTCGGACGTCCTCGCCACCCGCAACGGCATCTGTCATTCCAAGTCCCACGCGCTGGCCGCCCTGCTGCGCGCGGCGGGCATCCCGGCCGCCCTCTGCTACCAGGGCTTGGACGACGACACCGGAGCTCCAGGAGTTCTGCACGGTCTGATCGCCGTGCGCCTGCCGGGGCGGGATCGGTGGGACCGTCAGGATCCGCGTGGGAACAAGCCCGGTGTCGACGCCCAGTTCTCGCTGGACGAGGAGCGTCTGGCCTGGCCCATCGGGCCGGAGTCCAATGGAGTGGACTACCCGGTACTCTATGCAGCACCGCATCCGGCGGTTCTGCGCGCGCTGCAGTGCGCCGAGGACCGCGCGCAGCTGTGGCGCACTCTCCCGACCGCACTCTGACCGTCCCGCTCCGGACCGTCCCCGAGGCAAGACAGCCGATGACCCTGAGTTTCTCCGTTTCCGAAGACGTACGCACCGTTCCTAAGTGGTCTCGCCTGGAAGTCCTTCCGGGGTTGATCATTCGGTCTTGCCGGTGGTAGTGGTCGCTGCGCGACTGGCCGCTGATCACCCCGGCTCGGCGGCTGTGAGATCGAGCTCGAAGTACCCATCAACGCCGCGCTCAATGTCGACCTGCCACCTCTGAGATGGCCGAAGTGCTGCTGCACTCGGCCGTCTACTGCGCGATGCCACGGTCCATCAACGCCACCGTCGTCGCCAAGAAGGTCTTCGCCGAGCGTGAACTGCTCCCGGGGCTACTCCGGTGTTGGGCTTTGAGTGTCGGTGTCCTGCCCTGCCGAGGTGAGGCGGCAGGGCAGGACACCACGGCGCGGTGAGCGGGTCAGCCAAGCGAGACCAGACGCGCGCCCCCGTCGGTCTCGATGATGGTGCCGGTGAGGTTGGCATTGGTGGCGGCCAGGGCCACCACCTCGGCGATCTCCTGTGCCGAGGCGATGTGGCGGACCGGCAGAGTGGTGGCCGTTTGCGCGAAGTACTCGCGCTTGGCGTCTTCCGGCAGGCCGTTCCACCAGGGCGTGTCGACGAGCCCGGGAGAGACGGCGTTCACCCGTATCGGAGCGAGTTCCGCGGCCAGCGGCCTGACCAGGGCCTCGACGGCGCCGTTGAGGGCGGCGATGCCGGCGGTTCCTGGCATGCCGGTCCGCGCGGTGATGGCGCTGAGCAGGGTGATCGACCCGTCCGGTGTGAGGTGCGGCAGGACCGCCTGGATCGTGGTGATGTGCGGCCAGAACTTGGCCTCGAACGCGCGTCGCAACATCGTCAGGTCGAGATCGGCTACCGGCCCCGGCCCCTCGCTTCCACCAGCGGCCAGGACCAGCCAGTCGACGCTGCCGGTCGCCTCGGCGAGGGCGCTCATCTCGTCAGGGTTTCCGGCGTCGGCCCGGTGCCCGGCCAGTCCGGCGTCGGTGACGGCAAGGGCGTCCAGGCGCTCCTTGCTGCGGCCGGCGATGTGCACCGTGGCACCACGTGCTTGGAGCAGGCGAGCCGTTGCGAGCCCGATGCCGGACGTTCCCCCGACCACGAGGGCAGTGCGCTGGGACATGGGATCTCCTTATTTCGAACCGCTGCGTCTCGAATTAAGCTAGCCTCCATGGTCATGGACAAGCAACCCCCTTCGGAGTCACGCCCGGGACGCAAGCGCAGCGAGGAGAGCCGGATGGCGATCCTGGTCGCGGCGTTCGAACTGGTCGACGAGGTCGGCTATGCGGGCCTGACGATCGAAGGAATCGCCAACCGCGCCGGATGCGGCAAACAGACGATCTACCGCTGGTGGCCCTCCAGGGCCCACGTTCTCCTCGAAGCACTCGCAGTGAAAGCCGATCTGTACGTCACGAACGCCGACCATGGCTCCTATGCCGACGACGTACGGGCCTTCCTGGAGGACACGTTCCGGCTCGGCCGCCAGCAGCGCGTCGTCGACATCTTGCGCGTCCTGATGGCGGAGGCCCAGATCAACGAGGAGTTCGGCCAGCTCTTCCGCAGCGCCTTTCTGCAGCGGCGGCGCGACGCGCTCCAGGTCGTCCTCGATCGAGCCCGGACGCGGGGCGACCTGCCGCCCCGTCCTGCTGCGTCCACTGTCCTGGACATCGTGTTCGGCACCTTGTGGTACCGCCTCCTGGCCACGCGCCAGCCCATGGGCAACGACCTCGTCGAGGAGCTCACGGCCACCCTCGCGCAGGCCGCACACCCCGCGACCAACACAGCGATCGACCTGGGAGACCAGCAATGACCCTTTCCCGCGCCATCCTCATCACCGGCGCCACCGACGGCCTCGGCCTGGCCCTGGCCAAACGCCTGGCAGCCGACGGCGCCGACCTGATCCTGCACGGCCGCAACCAGGCCAAACTCGACCGCATCGCAGACCAGTTCACGGCCCGCGGCGTATCCAGGCCCCGGACCGTGACCGCGGATCTCGCCGACCTCGACCAGGTCAGCCGCATGGCCGCTGAGATTCGCGCATCGGTGGGCCGACTCGACGTCCTGGTGAACAACGCCGGCATCGGCGGCGGGCAACCGGACGGCCGCACCCGCCGCACCAGCGCCGACGGCCACGAGCTGCGCTTCGCCGTCAACTACCTCGCCGGCTTCCTGCTCACCCTCGAACTCCTGCCGCTGCTGCGCGCGTCAGCGCCGGCCCGCATCGTCAACGTCGCCTCCATCGGCCAGCACCCACTCGACTTCGAGAATCTGATGCTGGAGCACGACTACGACGGCATCCGAGCCTACGGCCAGAGCAAGCTCGCCCAGATCACGTCCGGTTTCGAACTCGCGGCACGCCTGGCCGCCGACGAGGTCACGGTCAACAGCCTCCACCCCGCCACCTACATGCCGACCAAGATCGTCCTCGCCGAGATCGGACGCAGCATCGACACGCTGGAAGAAGGAGTGACCGCCACCCGCCGGCTCGTCGCCGATCCTGCACTCGCCGGCACCACCGGACGCTTCTACGACCGCACCCGCGACGCACGCGCTCATGCCCAGGCATACGACAGCGCGGCCCGACTGCGTCTGTGGCAGGCAAGCCTGGAACTCACCAAAGCCAAGAGCCCCCTCTGCTGAGTGCAGCTGAAGTCGAGGCCGAGGGAATGGCCGCCATCCTGCCCGACACTCGCAGGACCAAGGGCAGCAGACCACGGCCCGTCGTGATCCACTTCTTGTGATCGGCCTGTCTGCATGCCCGTTGCCGCCGCCCGTCCAATCGTCCTGACCGCCTCCGAGCGGCACCGACTGAAGAAGGCGGCCTACGGTCACAAGACCGAGCACCAGGCCCGGCAACGTGCCACCGTCGTGCTGCATGCGGCCCGCGGGTGCTCCAACGCACGCATCGCCCGCGAGACCGGGCTGCACATAGACACCGTGCGGACCTGGCGCGGCCGCTTCGCCCACGGCGGGCTGCCGGCCTTGGCCGACCGCAAGCGCAGCGGGCGCCCCGCACGGTTCACCCCCGTGCAGGTCGCCGAGGCCAAGGCACTGGCCTGCCAGCTGCCCGCCGAGGCCGGGGCACCGCTGTCGCGGTGGTCGTGCCCGGAACTGGCCGCCGAGCTGACTGCGCGCGGCATCATCGATACCGTCTCGGCGTCCACCGTGCGCCGCTGGCTGCACCAGGACGCGATCAAGCCCTGGCAGTGCCGGTCCTGGATCTTCATCCGCGACCCGAACTTCCGCGCCACGGCCCAGCGGGTCCTGGACTTGTACGCCCGTACCTTCGACGGCGAACCGCTTGGCGAGGACGAGTACGTCATCTCCAGCGACGAGAAGACCTCAATTCAGGCGCGCTGCCGCTGCCACCCGACCCTGGCGCCGGGGCAGGCCCGGGCGATGCGCGTCAACCACGAATACGACCGCGGCGGCGCGTTGGCCTACCTGGCCGCCTACGACGTCCATCAGGCGAAGGTCTTCGGCCGCTGCGAGCCGAAGACCGGCATCGTGCCCTTCATGAACCTGGTCACCCAGGTCATGAGCACCGAGCCCTACGCCAGTGCCAGACGCGTCTTCTGGATCGTCGACAACGGCTCCTCCCACCGGGGGAAGAAAGCCATCGACCGCCTGACCACAGCGTTCCCGAACGCGGTCATGGTCCACACCCCCGTCCACGCCTCCTGGACGAACCAGATCGAGATCTTCTTCTCCATCGTCCAACGCAAGGTCGTCTCGCCCAACGACTTCACCGACCTGACCCAGGTCCGGGACCGGCTCCGAGCATTCGAAGACCGCTACAACGCCACGGCACAGCCGTTCCAGTGGAGGTTCACCACCTCCGACCTGGACGAACTGCTGGCCAGACTCGACCGGCACACACCCGCCGATCGACAGGAAGAATCCTCCGTCGCGCCGGCAGCTTGATCAACCCCCGAAGGACTTACGGAGCCGACCACTAAGAACTGAGCGGGAGTGAGTCCTGTTGCCAGGACTCGTGCTGCCGGGGCCCTGGCCAGGCGGGCGCTCGCGGATGGCGGTCTGCCGCGCATCAACCTGCTGGTCGACCTCCACAACGCGATCAGCGTCGCCTGTCTGGTTCCGGTCGGCGGCGAGGACGCCGACCGCATCAAGGGCGACATGCGGCTCGTGCGCTCCACCGGCCAGGAGCCGTTCCGCACCGTTGCGGGCGGTGAGGACACCGTGGAGCACCCCGAGCCCGGCGAAGTGGTCCGGTGCGACGACGAGGGCGTCACCTGCAGGCGGTGGAACTGGCGCCAGGGTGTACGCACCCGGCTCATCGAGGAATCCGTCAACGCCGTGTTCCTGCCGGAGCGCCTGACCCCCATGACCATCGGCGAGCTCGAAGCCGCAGGCACCGAACTCGCCGAGTCACTGGAGAAACTGAGCCCCGGAGCGCGGATCACCGTACGCACTCCGGAGTGACGTTTCAGCTGTGGCCGTGACCCGACCGGGTCAGCTCGCCTCACGCACCTCGGCGGGAGTCGGAGCCGTACCGCCGAGATGCGCGGGCACCCACCAGGTGTCGCTCGCGTCCCTCGGCCGCACCGGATAGGAGCGCTGGGCCGCTTCGAGGAGCTCCTGCACGCGCTCGCGCAGCCGCCGGGTGATCGCACCCGCGTACTGGTCGGTGGGGGCTTCCACCGGCTCGCCGACCCGGATCGTTACCGGGATGTGGCTGCGCTTGAAGTTGCGCTGCCGGCCCTTGGTCCAGATCCGCTGAGTCCCCCACAGGGCCATCGGGATCAGCGGTACGCCGGCCTCCTGGGCCAGTCGTGCGGCGCCCGACTTGAAGCTCTTCAGGGTGAACGACTGCGAGATGGTCGCCTCGGGGAAGATGCCGATGATCTCGCCGGACCGCAGCGAGGCGAGCGCGTGCGCATACGCGTCCTCGCCCTGCTTGCGGTCGACCGGAATGTGCTTCATGCCGCGCATCAGTGGACCGGAGACCTTGTGGCGGAAGACCGACTCCTTCGCCATGAAGCGGACCAGCCGTTTCTGCGGCAGAGCGCTCAGCCCGGTGAAGATGAAGTCGAGATAACTGATGTGGTTGCTGACCAGCACGGCACCGCCGGTCTTCGGGATGTGCTCCGAACCCTGAGTGTCGATCTTCAGGTCCAGCGCCTTGAACATGGTGCGAGCGGCGCCGATGACCGGCCGATAGACGAGTTCTGCCATCTGGGGAAGACCCTTCTTCTGCGCCTGAGGAGGGTTCTCCCGGCGGAAGTTACGCAGCCGTAGGTTTTCGGCATTGGGCCGATCGTCCCCCATGCGCGTCGCCCTGGCCAGTCTCGGCGGGCGCGGGGCGCGAGATTCTCGTCACGTGGAAGCTTCGGGAATGTCATCGCGCGCCGGGGCGCTCACCCTGTGCGAAGAGCTCTGACAGGAGGCCGAAGGTGGACGGGCAGACAGGCACGAGAAGGCTGGACGCGGCCCAACTCGGCGCGGAATTGGGGGAGAGGGCGACCCTCGTGCAGTTCTCCAGCGCCTTCTGCCAGCCCTGCCGGGCCACTCGCCGCACCCTTGTCGAGGTAGCGGGTATGGTCGACGGCGTCGCTCACGTCGAGATCGACGCCGAGGCGCATCTCACTCTCGTGCGCGAACTCGGCATCAGCCGCACGCCGACGGTGCTCGTACTCGACGCAGCCGGCCGGATCGTCCGCCGAGCGGTCGGACAGCCGCGCACGGTGGATGTGGTCGCGGCACTGGGGCGCGCAATGTGACGCACCGTGATGCATCTCCCACATTGCGGAACCCTCTTGACTGCACCCACCACGCATCGTCAGTCTGACGCTATGCCGCCGGAACTCCTTCTCTACGGCCGGGTTCATGTGGACCTGGCCCGCAACGCGAGTGCGCGCTGTCCGGGTGTCTGAGCACCCACGGCCGCGTACGCCCCCCTCGCAGAAGGACATCTCCATGACGGCTTCGCCCGAGCTCGGCACCGCCTGCACGGCATCCCCCGATCTCCTCCGTTCCGTCTTCCGGCAGCACGCCGCCGGTGTGGCCGTGATCACCGCCGCCGGTGACCGGCCGGTCGGCTTCACCGCCACCTCCCTGAACTCCGTCGCCGCCGAGCCGCCGCTGATCTCCTTCGGCGTGGGGACCGCGTCCTCCAGCTGGCCGGTCGTGGCGGAGGCCGAACACATCGGCGTCCACCTACTCGGCGAGCACCAGCAGGCGTTGGCCGCCACGTTCGCGCGCAGCGGGGCCGACCGCTTCGGGCCGTCCACCGACTGGCGTAACGGACCCGAGGGCGTGCCGCTGCTCGGCGGAGTGCTTGCCTGGCTGGTCTGCCGCGTGGTGGCGCGGATCCCGGCCGGTGATCACCGCATCGTGATCGCGCAGGCTGTGGTCGGCGATCCGGCCGGCGGAGGCCGCCCGCTCGTCTATCACCAGGGCCGTTTCACGGCGCTCCGGGACTGAGAACACCCAGGTGGCACTTGGCTACGGTGCGTTGGCTAGGTCACAGTTCCAAGCGCTTGCTTATGGGGCACGTACTGGGTGTACTGCTTAGTAATATTTCCCTCGGAGCGCCGGTCGCCCCGACCGGAAACCGCCCCATCAGGCGCCTATGCTGCGTGCAACAAGGCAGCCCAGAAATGACGATGCAGTAGGAGAGCCGGCGTGAGCTTGAGGATCGTTGTCTGTGTGAAGTACGTGCCCGACGCCACCGGCGACCGGCATTTCGCCGATGATCTGACGCTGGACCGTGAGGATGTCGACGGTCTGTTGTCGGAGCTGGACGAGTATGCGGTGGAGCAGGCGCTGCAGATCGCGGACGAGGCGGACGATGCGGAGATCACCGTGTTGACGGTGGGTCCGGAGGATGCCAAGGACGCGTTGCGCAAGGCGTTGTCGATGGGTGCGGACAAGGCCGTTCATGTCGAGGACGACGATCTGCATGGCAGTGATGTGATCGGTACGTCGCTGGTGCTGGCGAAGGCGATCGAGAAGACGGGTTACGACCTGGTCGTGTGTGGGATGGCGTCGACGGACGGGACGATGGGGGTGCTGCCGGCGGTGCTGGCGGAGCGTCTGGGTGTTCCGCAGGTGACGTTGTTGTCCGAGGTGAAGGTCGAGGACGGCACGGTGACCGGGCGTCGGGACGGTGACAGTGCGTCCGAGCAGCTGCAGGCGTCGTTGCCGGCGGTGGTGTCGGTGACGGACCAGTCCGGTGAGGCGCGGTATCCGTCGTTCAAGGGGATCATGGCGGCGAAGAAGAAGCCGGTCGAGTCCCTGGATCTGGAGGATCTGGAGATCGACGCGGACGAGGTCGGTCTGGCGGGTGCGTGGACCGCGGTGGATTCCGCGGCGCAGCGTCCGGCTCGCACGGCGGGCACGATCGTCAAGGACGAGGGCGAGGGCGGCAAGCAGCTCGCCGAGTTCCTGGCGGGCCAGAAGTTCATCTAGGCGGCTGTGGCGGGCCGGGAGTTCGTCCGGGGCCCGCGGGTTGTCATTCCCATCCGTTCCTCGTTTCTTCGCAACTCGCAGGAGAGCATTGTCATGGCTGAAGTTCTCGTCTATGTCGACCACGTGGACGGTGCCGTCCGCAAGCCCACGCTGGAGCTGTTGACGCTGGCGCGTCGGATCGGTGAGCCGGTCGCTGTTGCTCTGGGTGCCGGTGCCGCCGCGACGGCGTCGGTGCTGGCCGAGCACGGTGCGGTGAAGGTCCTGACCGCGGAGGCGGCGGAGTTCGCCGACTATCTGGTCGTGCCGAAGGTCGATGCGCTGCAGGCCGCTGTGGAGGCGGTGTCGCCGGCAGCGGTGCTGGTCCCCTCGTCGGCGGAGGGCAAGGAGATCGCGGCGCGTCTCGCGGTCCGGATCGGTTCCGGGATCATCACCGACGCCGTCGATCTGGAGGCCGGTGAGCAGGGCCCGGTCGCCACGCAGTCCGCGTTCGCCGCGTCGTTCACCACGAAGTCCCGGGTCTCGCGCGGTACTCCGGTCATCACGGTCAAGCCGAACTCGGCGCCGGTCGAGGCGGCCCCGGCCGCCGGTGCGGTCGAGACCCTCGCCGTCACCTTCGGTGCGCAGGCGACCGGCACGAAGGTGCTGTCGCGGACCCCGCGCGAGTCGACCGGGCGCCCGGAACTGACCGAGGCCGCGATCGTGGTCTCCGGTGGCCGCGGGGTCAACGGTGCGGAGAACTTCCACCTCATCGAGGCGCTCGCCGACTCCCTCGGCGCGGCGGTCGGTGCCTCGCGTGCCGCGGTCGACGCCGGCTGGTACCCGCACTCCAACCAGGTCGGCCAGACCGGTAAGTCCGTCTCCCCGCAGCTGTACATCGCGTCCGGGATCTCCGGCGCGATCCAGCACCGGGCCGGGATGCAGACCTCCAAGACCATCGTCGCGATCAACAAGGACGCCGAGGCCCCGATCTTCGACCTCGTCGACTACGGCATCGTCGGCGACCTCTTCCAGGTCGTCCCCCAGCTCACCGAAGAAGTCAACACCCGCAAGGGCTGACCCTCCGGGGACTGATTGCTGTTCCGGCGGCCGGGGCCGCGCGGTGTGTTCTCACCGCGCGGCCCCGGACCGTTTCCGATCACCATTGACGCAGATGCGACCGCCTTATAGCTTCACCATGCGGATTAATGATTCCGGAAAGCGGAAGCAGTGTGAGCGTGGAGGGTGCCGACATGGGTCAGCAGGAGAAGGTGGCAACGAGCCTCGCCGGTGCGGTCAGTGAGGAGATCAGCGCCTCCCTCACCGCGGTGGACGCCGAGCTCGCCCGCCGTTACCCCGGAGACCCCGGCACCCGTCAGCCCGTCCACACGGTCTACGTCCCTGGTGACGTCTTCACCGCCGGCACCATCCGCTCCTGGGGCGACCGGGCGCTGAAGGCCCTCGACGAACACGCCCCCGACGCGGCCTCGTTCGCCGCCGTTCTCGGCATCCCGGAGGAGCTTGCCGCGCCCGTCCACGACCGCGTGCGGGCCAAGCTGAGCCGCGAGCCCGTCGAGGACCTGCGGATCGATTTCGAGGACGGCTACGGCCTCCGCCCCGACGCCGAGGAGGACGAGGCCGCGGCCCGCGCCGCCCGGCTGGTCTCGGAGGCGTACAGGAACGGCACGGCGGCCCCGTACATGGGCATCCGGATGAAGTGCATGGAAGCCGCCGTGCGCGACCGGGGCATCCGCACCACGGACATCTTCCTCACCGGCCTGATGCAGGCGGGCGGCCTCCCCGACGGGCTGGTCCTCACCCTGCCCAAGGTGACGTACCCCGAACAGGTCACCGCCTTCGTCCGCCTCCTCGAAGCCTTCGAACAGGCCCACGGTCTGCCGTCGGGCCGGCTCGGGTTCGAGATCCAGATCGAGACCAGCCAGTCGATCCTCGCCGCCGACGGCACCGCAGCCGTGGCCCGCATGATCGACGCCGCCCGGGGCCGCGCGACCGGCCTGCACTACGGCACCTTCGACTACAGCGCCTGCGTCGGTGTGAGTGCCGCCTACCAAGCCAGCGACCACCCGGCCGCCGACCACGCCAAGGCCGTCATGCAGGTGGCCGCTGCCGGCACCGGCGTGCGCGTGTCGGACGGCTCGACCAACGTCCTCCCGGTCGGCCCCACCCACCGGGTCCACGAGGCCTGGCGGCTCCACTACGGCCTCACCCGCCGCGCCCTGGCCCGCGCCTACTACCAGGGATGGGACATGCACCCGGGGCATCTGCCGACCCGTTACGCAGCCGTCTACACCTTCTACCGCGAGGGCCTGGAACAGGCCGCCGCGCGCCTCGCGGCATACGTGGCCAAGGCCGCCGGCGACGTCATGGACGAACCCGCCACCGCCAAGGCCCTCAGCGGCTACCTGCTGCGCGGTATCGACTGCGGTGCCCTGGACACCGCCGAGGTCGCCCGCCTGACCGGACTGACCCATGCGGACCTGGACGCCTTCGCCTCGCCGCGGCGCGGGGGCCTGACGGTCACGGCGCCGTAAGACTCGCCCCGTCACCCCTGCAGGAAGGTTTCCACGGCCTGCCGGAAGCGGAGGGGAGCGTCGAGCCACGGGAAGTGGCCGGCGCCCGGTTGAACGGTCGGTTCGGTCCTGGGGAACAGCCCTGCGACGGTGGCCGCGATAGGAGGCAGCGGTCCGCTGTCCCACTCGCCCGCGAGCACCAGGACCCGGGCGTCCCACGCGGCGAGGGCGTCGCGGGCTGCCCCGGGGCCGAAGGCGCCGGGGGAGGCATGGACGTCCGCGGCCCCGAAGTTGATCTGCTCGACGTCGGCCGGGGCGTGTGCCCGGGCTGCGGCGTCCCAACGGCCTTAGAAGAAGGGGGCGACGGCGTCCCCGTCGTCGTCGGTGGCAGGCATGGCGCATTCCTGATGACCCTACGACAGACACGACAAGCGGTTTGCGAGGGTCCCTCGGCCGTGCCCGTCCGGCGCGGCCGGGAGCCGGCGCCGCGCCGTACGCGGGCATGGCCGATGGCTCAGGCCGCCAGCGTGTGGTCCACGCGGCGGGTGACGCGGCCCGCCAGGGCGAGCGGCATGACGGAGCAGAGGACACCGGCGAGCAGCGCCGTCCACCAGAGCACGGCCGGGCCGAGAGCCGTGTAGAGAGTGACGCCCAGGGTGAGGGCGGCGAACCGGGAGACCCCCCAGGTCCACTGGAACGCCCCCTGGTAGCGGCCGCGCGCGTGGGCCGGGGCGAGGTTGGCGACGATGGCCGAGGCGATCCCGGACACGCACGCCTCGCCCACGGACCACACGACCACCGACAGCGTGTAGCCCATGACACTGTCCGCGACACCCGTGAGCGCCACACCCGCGGCGATCAGAACGCTGCCCGCGGCGAGGACCGGAATCTGCGGCAGTCTGGCGAGCCGGGCTGTCGCGAATGGCTGGACGACCACCACGAGTACCGCGTTGACCGCCGCCATCGCCCCGTAGACCGCGGGGGAGAGCGCACTGTCGTGGATGGCGAGCGGCAGAGCGACCTCGGTCAGCGAGTAGACGAAGAGCTGGACCCCGAACAGCGGGAGCAGTGCGAGCATCAGCCGGTCATGCAGGACGACGCCGTATCCGACGCCGTCGCGCTCCCCGGCCTCACCCTCCGCCGGCAGGGTCTCGCTCACCCGGGTGGCGACGACGGCGGCGTACACCAGCATGGTCCCGGCGTCGACCGCGAAGAGCAGCCAGTAGCCGTGTGCGGCGAGGAAGCCGCCGAGGACGCCTGCCGCCGCCGTACCGATGTTGATGCCCCAGCCGAACAGGGCGTACGCACGCCGTCGTCGCTCCGCGTCCACGGAGTCGGCCATCAGCGCGTACACGGCCGGGCTGATCATCGCGCCGGTCGCGCTGAGCAGCAGTGCGGCGCCGGCCATCGTCAGTACGCCCGGTGCCAGGAAGAGAGCCCCCTGCGCTGCGGATGCGCCGAGGAGGCCGATGAGCATCGTCGGGCGGCGGCCGATCCGGTCGGCCAGCAGCCCGCCGATCGCCGGTCCGAGCAGGTTGCCCGCCCCCAGGGCACCGAGGACGTACGAGGTCTGGGGGCCGGTGACGCCGCGTGCGGCCAGGAAGAACACCAGGAACGGAGTGACGAGATACCCGAGCCGGTTGACGATCGTGCCGGCGAAGAGGGTCCAGACCGTGGGCGGCAGACCGCGAAAGGTGGAGAACATGCGAGGAGCGTGCGGCCCGACCGCCACGCAGGGCCATTGATTAAGCTGGGACCGAATCCGACGAGGGGTCGGCTCAGAACTTCCGGACGGGCGGGGGCACATGGAGTCGGAACTGAGCTTCTCCACCGCGGACCTGGCGCAGACCCGGTTCGCCATCTCCCCGATGTGGGAGGTCGTCACGAGCTTCAGACTGCTGCGGGCCGAGGCCGAGCCGCTGCTGCACCGGCGCTGGGCCGCGCAGGTGCGGCCCCGACTGCTGGAGGCGGGGCTCGACCGCGGGTGGCTCGCCGAACTGATTCCAGCCGGCGGCTACCTCGCGGACTTCCTCAACCCGACACCCCTCGCCCCGTTCCCGGAACTCGACGGCGAGCGGGAGGCGATCCGGCAGACGGCTCCCGAGCGGGTACGGACCGATCTCGAACGGCTCGGCGCCGAGCGGGACATCAGCGGGTCCGCGCGGCTCAGGCTGCTGGGCGAAGCCCCGGAAGCAGCGCTGAAGAAGGTCGCCGCGGAGATCGAGACCTACTGGGAGCTGGCGCTCGCGCCCTACTGGGCCCGGATCCGCCGGGTGCTCGAAGCCGACGTGTTCCGCCGGGCCCGGCAGGTGGCCGAGCTCGGGGCCGCTCAGGTCCTCAACGAGCTGCACGAGTCGGTGCGTTGGGACGAGAGCAGTCTGCGTCTGGTCCGCCGGCACTGCGGTCTGACCCGCGACGACGCGGGCGCGGGGCTGCTGCTGGTGCCTTCCGTGTTCGCCTGGCCGCGGGTGCTGACCCGCTCGGTGGCGCCGGACCCGCCCCAACTCGCCTATCCGGCACGGGGTATCGGCACCCTCTGGGAGCCGCGGAGCCCGGTTGCCGCCGAGGCGGTCGCCGCCGTCCTGGGCCGCTCCCGCACCCTGCTCCTTGCCGAGCTCGACATTCCGGCCTCGACCACCGCGCTCGCCCAGCGCTCGGGACTGTCCGCGGCCGGGGTCTCCCAGCACCTCACCGCCCTGCGGAACGCGGGCCTGGTCACCGCCCACCGGGCCGGACGCTCGGTCCTCTACGCGCGCACGTCCGTCGCGGACGCGCTGCTGACGCCCGCCGGCAGCTGATCGAGCCCCGTCCGCCGACGCCCCGGCTCAGGCCGGCGGCAGTTCGCCGGAACCGCGGGCGATGAGGGATGTCGGCAGTTCCACCCGCGCCGGGGCGTCGTCCGCACCGTCCAGCCGGCGGAAGAGGTGCTCGGCCGCCGTCCGGCCCACGGCCGCGGCGTCCTGGGAGATGACCGTGATGCCCAGCAGATCGGCGAGCTCGATGTCGTCGAAGCCCACCAGGGCGACCGGGCGCTCCCGGTTCGCCAGCACGCGGACCGCCGTGACCGTCACACGGTTGTTGCCCGAGAACAGGGCGGTGACGGGTTCGGGGCCGGACAGCATCGCCTCGGCGGCCGCAGCGACCCGCTCCGGGTCGGTCGGGCCGAGAGACACCCAGGAGTCCTGGACGGTGATCCCGGCGTCCACCATCGCGGCGTGATAGCCGCGCAACCGCTCGGTGGCGGTGTGGATACGCGGCTGGTCACCGATGAAGCCGATCCTGCGGTGGCCGTGCGCGATCAGATGGGCGACCCCCTCGCGGGCGCCGCCGAAGCTGTCGGAGAGGACGATGTCGGCGTCGATCCGGCCCGCCGGGCGGTCCACGAAGACGGTCGCGATGCCCGCCTTTATCTCGGGTTCCAGATAGCGGTGGTCGTCGCCGGCCGGGATCACGATCAGCCCGTCCACCCGGCGGGCGCACAGCGCGAGCACGAGCTCCTGCTCACGTTCCGGGTCCTCGGCGCTCGACCCGTTGATGAGCAGGGCGCCGTGCGCGCGGGCGACCTCCTCCACGGCGCGGCTCAGCGGGCCGTAGAACGGGTCGGCCAGATCCTCCAGGACCAGGCCGATGGAGGCGGTACGGCCCTTGCGGAGCACGCGCGCGCTGTCGTTGCGGCGGAAACCGAGGGCCTCGATCGCCTCCTGGACCCGACGCTCCGTGTCCGGGGTGACGCCGGGCTCGCTGTTGACCACGCGGGAGACCGTCTTGAGGCCCACCCCGGCGCGGGCCGCCACGTCTTTCATGGTCGGCCGGTTGCCGTATCGGGGCTCGGAGTGACGGGCGGTCTCGGCCACGGTGCACGTTCCTGTCGTCGGGTGCGGGCTGTCCGGACGGCCCGCAGGCGGGTGCTGTGGAACGGCCGGAAGCTGTGGCGTCGAGCATAGGCCCTGGACAACGTTGTCAGCGGAATGGAGACTATGCAGACCATGCAGTGAAGATGCAGGTCCCGCCCCTCACCCATCCGGAGCCCACACCGATGCATACCGACCTCGTCGCCGCGCTCGACATCGGCGGCACCAAGATCGCCGGCGCCCTGGTCGACGGCTCCGGTGCTCTTCTCGTACGGGCGCAGCGGCCGACGCCCGCCCGGGAGAGCGGCGAGACGGTGATGGGCGCGGTGGCGGACGTGCTGGCCGAGCTGACCGCATCGCCGCTGTGGGGCCGGGCGACCGCCGTCGGCATCGGCAGCGCGGGACCGGTGGACGCATCGGCGGGGACGGTCAGCCCCGTCAATGTCCCCGGCTGGCGGGACTTCCCGCTGGTGGAGCGGGTACGGAGGGCCGTCGGCGGGTTGCCCGTCGAGCTGGTCGGCGACGGGGTCGCGATGACCGCGGCCGAGCACTGGCTGGGTGCGGCCCGTGGCTACGACAACGCGCTGTGCCTGGTCGTGTCGACCGGGGTGGGCGGCGGCCTGGTCCTCGGCGGCAAGCTGCACACCGGCCCCACCGGCAACGCCGGTCACATCGGTCATATCAGCGTGGATCTGGACGGCGACGCGTGCCCGTGCGGTTCGCGCGGCTGTGTCGAGCGGATCGCCAGCGGTCCCAACATCGCGCGGCGCGCCCTCCAGAACGGCTGGCAGCCCGGCCCGGACGGCGACACCACCGCTGCCGCCGTGGCCGCCGCCGCCCGGGCCGGGCATCCGGTCGCCCTCGCCTCGTTCGAGCGCGCCGCCCAGGCGCTGGCCGCCGGAATCGCCGCCACGGCCACGCTCGTCGAGATCGACATCGCCGTGATCGGCGGGGGAGTGGCCGGCGCGGGCGACGTCCTCTTCACCCCACTGCGCCGCGCCCTGCGCAGCTACGCCACCCTCTCCTTCGTCCAGCACCTCACGGTGGCCCCTGCGGTGATGGGCAATGACGCCGGCCTGGTGGGCGCCGCGGCCGCGGCCTCGGTGGTCAAGCCGGGCGGGGCGACGGCCGCGGCGGTACTGAGCGGCTGAACGGGGTCCGTCAGCCGTAGCAGGGGCGGTCGCGACGGCGTGGCGGCGAGGGGAGACGGGGTGAACCACCATCGGCTCATCTCCGAGCCCCTTCCAGACCAGCCGGGGCGGAATCAGCCTGCGGCGTCGGCGGCCGGCACCGCTCCTTCCGTACGGGCGGCCGTGGTGCGCTCAGGCCGCGGGGTGAAGAAGCTGCGGGTCAGCAGCAGGACCGGCACTGCCGTCACACCCACGACCGCCGCGACGGAGACACCCAGCCGACCCGGTGCCACCAGCAACCCGGCCACCGTGGCGACGAGCAGGCCGAACGCGTCGGAAGCAGCCGAAGCCTTCGACGCCGGGCGGTTCTGATGGCCGAGCGTCCTGGCGAGTCGGCATGTGGTGATCCGTCGCCGCTCGTGAGGCCTGACTCCTCAAGACAGAGCCGGTCCCACGTGCCCAATCGGCATCATTGATGTCGTACCCGACCCGTCCTACAGGTGTGGGGCCTTTCGTTTGGATCGGGCTGGATCAGGGAGCGTGGTCCGGTGCGTGCAGCTGCAAGGCGGAGGAAGGAGCCGACGCGGAGCGTATGGGGTCCCCCTGCTCGAGCGAAGCCGAGAGCTGGGGGATGACTGACGACAACGCGGCAGATGTGCGTGCCGGACCCCGCGAGCCCAGCGTGATCCAAACGAGAGGTCCTAGAGATCACGCCGCAGACGCTGGGCTGCGCGGCCCGCGGTCGTGGCGTAGCGGACCGCGAACACCGTGGTGTCGTCGGCCAGCTGGCCGCCGGTGTGCCGCAGCGTCGCGTCCCGGATCAGCTGGACCAGTCGCACCGGCTCCGCCACGCCGGGATCGTCGGCCAGCGCCGCGGCGATCTGCTCGCGCAGCGGAAAGAACGCGCCGTCGGCGTCGCGTGCCTCCGTCACTCCATCGGTGAACAGCAGCAGTGTCTCGTCGAGCGCGAGGGGCGCGTGTTGCAGCTGCGGCCTCACGCCTGCCAGATTGCCCATACCGAGCGGCAGCCCGTCGCCCGGCGGGAGTTCGCGCACGCCGGAAGGACTCACCACCAGCGGGGGATCATGGCCGACATTGACGACATGGATGCCCCCGCCGAAGGCCGGCGGTCCGTACCGAAGGCCCGAACTTTTGTGTGGGTCCGTGTCCTGGGTCGACGGCGGGAAGTCGACCAGGACCGCTGTGGCGAAACGCTCGCTGTCGAGCGAGGCGTCGGTTCCGGCGGCATCATCGTCGGTCTGCGCAGCGTCGTATCCGGCGTTCGCTGCGCCCAACGTGTCGTCCTGGGACTGGCTGTCGTACGGGTTGTCGTGCGTGCCGTCGTATACACCGCTGCGGTCGCGGGCCGCCTGGATCCGCGCCATGTGGGAGTGGTGGCGGCGTATGCGGATCTCCAGCCGCTCCGCGACGGTGGCCAGGTCCGGTTCGTGGTAGCCGGACTCGCGGAAGGTGCCGAGCAGCACGGATGCCACGGCGACCGCGCCCAGGCCCTTGCCCTGGACATCACCGAGCAGGAGACGCGGGCCGTACGGAGTGCCTGGACAGCGGGGACCGAGCCGGCTGCTTGTGGCGTTTCCGGCCTGCGAGGAGTGGCGTTTCCGTACGCTGAGATTGCGGTACAAGCAGACCCGCAGGCCAAGGAGTTGGGGATGAGTGCGGAGATCGTTCAGTTCATGGGGCAGGCGGGCCCGTACCTGACAGCAGCCCTGGGGGCCTATGGCGCAGGAGTGTTGACCCGGACCGAGAACGCTGCGGTCGACGCGACCGCAAACGTCGGGCGGCGCATACTGCAGTCGGTGTGGCGTCGTCGGGGCGAGCAGGGGCGTGCCGAACTGGAGGCGGCTGTGCAGGACGCGGCCGAGGCAACCGACGATGAGGACGCAGCTGCAGCACTGCGGCAACAGATCAGGCGTGCGGTACGCGAGGACGCCGAGTTGCTGCGGGAACTGGCCGAGTTGCTGCCGGCTGCGGGTGGGCCGGTGACAGTGACCGCGTCGGGTGAGCGCTCCATCGCGGCCCAGACGATCGGTACCGCGGTCACCGGTGACAACGCCACGCTCAGGCCGTGAGCAGTGATGACCCGGCTGCGGCAGGCGGGCCACAGGCCTCGGGTCCGCGATCGGTCGCGGCCGCCGGCAGCATCGAAGTAGCGATCACGGGTGATGGCGCCCGGGTTGTGATGCTGCCGCCGGAGGCGGTGCGCTGGGCGCGGGAGGTGAGCGCGCCGCCGGGGGCAGCGAATCTGCCGGGATCGGCGTCCGGGGTGTTCGTGGGCCGGGACCAGGAGCTGAAGCGCCTACGGGGGCTGCTGGCCCGGGGCGGTGAGGCCGCGGTGACTCAAGCCCCCTCCGGGGCGCGGGCCATCCACGGGCTCGGCGGGATCGGGAAGAGCTCTCTCGCGCTGCACTATGCCTATGAGTACCGGTCGAAGTACACGCTGGTGTGGTGGATCACTGCTGAGTCCACCGAACAGATCGTTACGAGTCTGGCCGCGCTGGCAATGAGGCTGTGCCCGCAATGGGCGGCAGCGGTGGGAGTGGAGGACCGCGCGGCATGGGCGATCGTCTGGCTCCAATGGCACCCGGGCTGGCTGCTGATCTTCGACAACGTTGAGGACCCAACGGACCTGCGCCACTACCTTGGCGCGCTGGCGGACGGCCATCACCTGGCTACCAGCCGCAAGGCAACCGGCTGGCACACCGTCGCCCCGACCATGATTTTGGGTCTGATGGACCCGGACGCGTCAGCGGACCTGCTCTGCACACTCGCCCTCGGACAAGGACAGTCCCCCACCCCGGAACAGCGACGCCAGGCCGATGATCTGGCCGCCGAGCTCGGGTATCTGCCGTTGGCTCTGGAGCAAGTGGGCGCCTACCTGTACCAGACCGGCACCGATCTGGGCCTATACCGTCAGTTGCTGGGACGGGTCCTCGACAGGACGGCTGACGGCACCGCCCCGGAACGCACCATCGCCCGCATCTGGCTCCACACCCTGACCGCGGTCGAAGGCCGTGACCCGCTGGCCCTCAAGCTGCTGCACACGATCGCCTGGCTGGCCCCTGATGACATCCCTCGGAGTCTCCTCGCTCCGCTGGCCACCGACCCCATCGCCCTGGGCGACGCGCTGGGCGTGCTCCACGCCTACAACATGATCGCCTTCACCGCCGACCGCCAAGCCATCACCGTGCACCGCCTGGTGCAGATGGTGCTGCGTACCCGCGCCACGGCTGATCCCAGCAGCGCCGCCCCGGGCCGGCAGGAGGCCGAACAGGTTCTCAAGCAGGCCATTCCTGACGGCGACGATCGTGCCACGGAGGCGAACACGCGGTGGGAGCGTTTGCTCCCCCATATCTTCGCCCTGGCCGAATCCACATCGCTGAGCCACCCTGCCTCACCCCAGAGCGTCGGCATTCACCGGGCTGCCGCCCAATATCTGTTCCGGCAGGGCCGCGATGCTCATTCCATCCCGCTTCGCGTAGCTGTCCTTGCGCAGTCCGAGCAGGCGCTGGGTGACGCCGACCCCTCCACCCTCATCAGACGCAACAGCCTGGCAGGCGCCTATAAATCGGCGGGGGATCTGGAGCGGGCCATCGCGCTCTACGAGGCCACCCTCGCTCAGCGGGAGCGGGTACTGGGTGACACCCACCCCGACACCCTGATCAGCCGCATCAACCTGGCCGCGGCCTACGAGGAAGCGGGGGATCTGGAGCGCGCCATCGCGCTCTACGAGGCCACCCTCACCCAGCAGGAGCGGGTACTGGGTGACACCCACCCCGACACCCTGATCAGCCGCAACAGTCTGGGCCTTGCCTACGAGGAGGCGGGGGATCTGGAGCGGGCCATTCCGCTGTTCGAGTCCACCCTCGCCCAGCGCGAGCAGGAGTTGGGTGACGCCCACCGATTCACCTTGAACACCCGCAACAACCTCGCCCTCGCCTACATGGCGGCGGGGGATCTGGAGCGCGCCATTCCGCTGTGCGAGTCCACCCTCGTTCAGCGCGAGCAGGTACTCGGCGAAACCCACCCCGACGCCCTGACCAGCCGCAGCAACCTCGCCCTTGCCTACGAGGCGGCGGGGGATCTGGAGCGCGCCATTCCGCTGTTCGAGGCCGCCCTCGCCCAGTACGAGCGGGTACTGGGTGACACCCACCCCCGTACGTTGACCAGCCGCAGCAACCTGGCCGGCGCCTACCGGGGGGTGGGGGATCTGGAGCGGGCCATCGCGCTGTCCGAGGCCACCCTCACCCGACAGGAGCGGGTACTGGGTGACACCCACCCCGACACCCTGGCCAGCCGCAACAACCTCGCCCTTGCCTACGAGGATGCGGGGGATCTGGGGCGGGCCATTCCGTTGTTCGAGGCCATCCTCGCTGAGCGCGAGCGGGTACTGGGTGACACCCACCCCCGTACGTTGACCAGCCGCAGCAGCCTGGCTCGCGCCTACCGGGCGGTGGGGGATCTGGGGCGGGCCATTCCGTTGTTCGAGGCCATCCTCGCTGAGCGCGAGCGGGTACTGGGTGACACCCACCCCCGTACGTTGACCAGCCGCAGCAGCCTGGCCGGTGCCTACCGGGCTGCGGGGGATCTGGGGCGAGCCATTCCATTGTTCGAGGCCATCGTCGCTCAGCGCGAGCAGGTACTGGGCGACACCCACCCCGACACCCTGGCCAGCCGCAGCAGCCTGGCTCTTGCCTACGAGGAGGCGGGGGATCTGGAGCGCGCTATTCCGCTGTTCGAGTCCACTCTCGCCCAGCGTGAGCAGGTACTGGGTGACACCCACCCTCGTACGTTGATCAGCCGTGTCAACCTTGCGGGCGCCTATAAATCGGCGGGGGATCTGGAGCGGGCGATCGTGCTGTTCGAGGCCGTCCTTGCCCAGCGCGAGCAGGTGCTCGGCGAGACCCACCCCGACACTTTGACCAGCCGCAGCAACTTGGCCGGTGCCTACCGGGCGGCGGGGGATCTGGGGCGCGCCGTTCCGCTGTTCGAGGCCGCCCTCGTCCAGCGCGAGCAGGTGCTCGGCGAGACCCACCCCGACACTTTGACCAGCCGCAGCAACTTGGCCGGTGCCTACCGGGCGGCGGGGGATCTGAAGCGCGCCGTTCCGCTGTTCGAGGCCGCACTCGCCCAGCGCGAGCAGGTACTGGGCGACATCCACCCCGGTACATTGACCAGCCGCAGCAACCTGGCCATTGCCTATGAGGATGCGGGGGATCTGGAGCGGGCGATCGTGCTGTTCGAGGCCGCCCTCGCTCAGCGCGAGCAGGTGCTCGGCGAGACCCACCCCGACACTTTGACCAGCCGCAGCAACTTGGCCGGTGCCTACCGGGCGGCGGGGGATCTGGAGCGCGCCGTTCCGCTGTTCGAGGCCGCACTCGTCCAGCGCGAGCGGGTACTGGGCGAGACTCACCCCGACACCCTGGCCAGTCGCAACAACCTCGCCATTGCCTATGAGGATGCGGGGGATCTGGAGCGGGCGATCGTGCTCTACGAGGCCGCCCTCGCCCAGCGCGAGCAGGTGCTCGGCGAGACCCACCCCGACACCTTGACCAGCCGCAGCAACCTGGCCGGCGCCTACCGGGCGGCGGGGGATCTGGAGCGCGCCATTCCGCTGTTCGAGGCTACCCTCGCTCAGCGCGAGCGGGTACTGGGCGAGACCGACCCTCGTACGTTGACCAGCCGCAGCAACCTCGCTCGCGCCCGCAAAGCCGTCGAGACCGTACAGCAACCAGATACGGCAACCTCGGCAACCGCCCTTGGTCGTCAGTGCCCCTCAGCTTCTTCCGAGCAACCGGAATGACCCCGGCAACCGTTACGCACAGAGCTGCGGGCCAGAACGGCCTGACCGTCCTCGTCTCCGCCCGTCTCCTGACGCCGCAAGGGCGCCCCACCCGAACGTGGGGCGCCCTTCCGGTAGCGGGACGGCCCAGCGGCGGACCCGGCCGGGCGGTGCGAGTCCAGCTACGGGCCGGGCTCGCACCGCCACCGGCCCCGCGCCCGGCCTGTCTCGGTCGGCCGGACCATCCCGGCCCGCCCCGGGTTGTGCACTCCCGGGGCGGGCGTCCGCGCTCGGGCCGGGGTCGCGGGTCCTGATCAGCAGCCGATCCGCAGGTCCGCCCAGTCCGCGTGGTCGGAGTCGACCCCGTCCCCCCCGTCGGTGACCACCAGCCGCACCACCTGCGCACCGCTCACATCCGCCGTGATCGGCTGTGCGGCCATCGCATTGGTCAGCACTCCGGTCGACGCCACCTTCGTACCGTCCGCCCAGATCTCGAACGCCACGGTTCCCTTGGCGCCCTTCTCGTCGTCGACGCCGACCTGCGCGGTCACGGCGCTGCACGCGCCGCCCGCGTAGAACTCGACGGCGCTGTCCGCGTGCACCCCGAGCCCCTTGGTGAAGACCGCGCCGCCGATGGTCAGCGGATGACCGTCGCCCGCAGCGCTCTCACCGTTGCTGGTGTCCTTCTCGACCGGGCCGTAGCCGTTGGCCGCGGACAGTTGCGGCAGATCGCTCAGATAGCTGTCGCCCGCCGGTGGCGCCACCACCACATGGGCACTAAACGGGACCGAGGACCGTACACGCGTCCCGGCCGGTGAGCGGTACCGGGCGGAGAGCGTCAGATCGTACGTACCGGTGGCCGTGCCCGCGGGAGGCGTCACCTCCCAGCGTGTCGTCAGTGCCCTGCCGGTGGGCACGACGTGCGACCCGGTGGGGGACAGGGCCTTGATCCGCCAGCCGGACGGGCCGGTGAGTGCCGCGGAGACGCTCTTGGCGGGTGTACGGCCCAGATCGGTGACCGTCGTCGTCAGCGCGGCGCTGCGGTCCGCTTCGACCAACGGGCTTCCGGTCAGCCCGAGTTCCACGGCCGGCGGGTGTGCGGCCCACCTGCGGTCGGCGGCGACGCGCAGCAGTACGGTGCCGTGCGCCGGGACGGTCGCCGAGATGCCGCCCGCCGTGTTGTACGTCGTGTGCTCCCACAGGTCGCGCATCGTGTACGCGGCGGCCTCCGGCAGACCCGCCTCCTGCGCCGTCGTCGAGATGCGCTGAGCGCTGCCGGTCTCGTTGAAGAGCGCCACGACCCGGCTGCCGTCCTGCATCTCCTTGGCGACGACCCAGCGTCCGGCGGTCGACGAGAGCACGGTGCCCTGCTTGCCCAGCGGGTCCTGGTCGACGGCGATGACCTCGTCGTTGGAGAGGATCTCGAAGGTCTCCGGGGTTGCCTTGCGCAGATCGGAACCGATCAGCAGCGGCGCCGCCATCACGGACCACATGGAGAAGTGGGTGCGGTACTCGGTGTCCGTCATTCCGCCGTTGCCGACCTCCAGCATGTCCGGGTCGTTCCAGTGTCCCGGTCCGGCGGCGGAGGCGAGCGGCAGGTTCTGCTTCATGATCGACAGCATGCTGCCCCAGCTGTCGCTGATGTCGCCCGTGGTGCGCCAGAGGTTGCCGACGCCGGCCGCCCACTCCCAGGGCTTGTTCTGGCCCCATTCGCAGATGCTGTAGACGATGGGACGGCCGGTGGCCTCCAGTGCGTCACGCATGGTCGTGTAGCGCAGCTTCGCGTCGACGCCCTGGTTGTTGCAGTTGTCGTACTTGAGATAGTCGACGCCCCAGTCCGCGAACTGCTGCGCATCGCTGTACTCATGGCCGAGCGCACCGGGCAGGCCGACGCTGTCGCACGTCTTCGTGCCCGCGCTGGTGTAGATACCGAGCTTGAGCCCCTTGGAGTGGACATAGTCCGCGACGGCCTTGATGCCGTTCGGGAAGCGCACCGGGTCGGCTTCCAGCTTGCCGTCCGCGTTGCGCTGCGGCTTCGCCCAGCAGTCGTCGAGGTTGACGTACTGATAGCCGGCGTCCTTGAGGCCCTTCTCCACGAAGATGTCGGCGATGCCCTTGACCATCGACTCGTTGAACTCGGCCCGGCAGTGGGTCGAGTTCCAGTTGTTGAACCCCATCGGCGGGGTGAGCGCAAGACCGTTGTCGGACTGCGGGGCGGGCGTCTCCGCAGGAACCGGTGAGTCCGCGACGGCGGGAGCGGCCGCTCCCGCCGCGCAGAGCAGTCCGGCGGTCAGCGCTCCGATGACTCTCCTGCGGACAGTGCGGGTTGTACGGGTTGGAAGATGACGCATCGTTGCATTCCTCCGTACTCGTGCCAGATCGGATGACGTCATGCGCACGCCATTCGTGCGCGATTACGTTAGAGCGTGTTGAAGTCTGTTGGAAGGGGGGTGGTAACGGTTATTCGGTATCTCGTCAAAACCCTTGACGGCTTCAGGACTTGGGGGTGAGATCCAATCGCACGTTCGGTTGTGTTGGGTTGACATCCCGAAGGAGGGGCCGTGGCGCACTCTTCGTACGACAGTTCAGGCGTGCCAGGCAGTGTGGCAGGACATCGGATGTCCCGGCGAAGCCTGTTGCGTGGTGCGGCAGTGGGAGCAGGCGCGATCACGCTGCCTTCGCTGCTCACCGCATGCGGCAGCGGCCCCGGTGGCGACGGCAAGATGATCCACATGGGGTCGAATTCGTCCGACCCCATTCCGAAGAAGGCCTTCGCCGAGGCGTTCAAGGCGTACGAGGCGCAGTCGGGGGGGCGCAAGATCGCGGTGAACACCGTCGACCACAACACCTTCCAGGAAAACATCAACAAGTACCTGCAGGGCAACCCGGACGATGTCTTCATGTGGTTCGCCGGCTACCGGATGCAGTTCTTCGCCAAGAAGGGCCTGTTGTACGACATCAGCGACAACTGGCAGCACTACGAGGGATTCTCGGACGCGCTGAAGGCCCAGTCCACCGGCGAGGACGGCAAGCAGTACCTCACGCCGTACTACTACTACCCGTGGGCCGTCTTCCACCGCAAAAGCCTCTTCGCCGACCGGGGTTACCAGGCACCCAAGACGCTCGACGAGTACGTGGCGCTCGCGAAGCAGATGAAGAAGGACAAGCTCGACCCCATCGCGTTCTGCGACAAGGACGGCTGGCCCGCCATGGGCACCTTCGACTACATCAACATGCGGACCAACGGCTACGAGTTCCACAAGAGCCTGATGGCCGGCGAGGCCGCCTGGACGGACAAGCGGGTCAGGGAGGTCTTCGACACCTGGCGCCGCCTCCTCCCGTACTGCCAGCCGGGCGCCAACGGGCGTACCTGGCAGGAGGCCGCGACCAGCCTGCAGAAGAAGGATGCCGGCATGGCGGTCTTCGGGTTGCCCCACCCCGGTGCCCAGTTCCCGAAGGGCGAGCAGGAGGACATCGACTTCTTCCCGTTCCCGGTCATCAACCCGGAGCACGGCCAGGACGCGGTCGAGGCCCCCATCGACGGCTTCCTGCTGGCGAAGAAGTCCAAGAACCTCAAGAACAAGAAGAACGTGGAGAGCGCCAAGGACCTCCTGAAGTGGCTGGCCACCGGCAAGGCCGAGGACATCTACCTCAAGAGCGACCCCAACAACATCGCGGTCAATGACCAGGCCGACACCTCCCAGTACTCCGCGCTCCAGAAGAAGGCCGTGGAACTCGTCTCCGGTGCCAAGCAGATTTCACAGTTCCTCGACCGCGACACCCGGCCGGACTTCGCCTCGACCGTGATGATCCCGGCCATCCAGAAGTTCATCAGCACCCCGAACGATGTGGACGGCCTGGTCAACGACATCGAGCGGCAGAAGAAGACCATCTTCGCCTCCGACTGAACCTGGAGTACCGACCGTGTCGTTCCTCTCGGAGCGGCGCACCGAACGGCGGGGCCCGCGGCGATTCACCGGCCGCGACCTCGTCGTCATCGGTCTGCTGCTCGGCATACCCGTCCTGCTCGACATCGCCGTCGTGTGGGGCCCGACCCTTGCCTCCGTCGTACTCTCCTTCACCAGCTGGGACGGGATCGGCGACATCCAGTGGGTCGGTACGCGCAACTACGTGAACCTCTTCACGAACTACCCGCAGTTCTGGCCCGCCGCCCGGCACAACCTGCTCTGGCTGGCCTTCCTCGGCTTCGTCGCCGCGCCCTTCGGGCTGCTCCTGGCCGTACTGATCGACCGGGGTGTGCGCTTCAGCCGCTTCTACCAGTCGACGCTGTACATGCCGGTCGTGCTGTCGCTCGCCGTGGTCGGCTTCATCGCGCAGCTGATCTTCTCCCGCGACCAGGGAGCCCTCAACGCGATCATCGGGGACACCAAGTCGCCCACCGACTGGCTCGGTGACCCGGACCTCAACATCTGGATGGTCCTGCTCGCCGCTGCCTGGCGGCACACCGGCTATGTGATGATCCTCTACCTCGCAGGGCTCAAGGCCGTCGACCCCTCGCTGAAGGAAGCCGCCGCCATCGACGGAGCGAGCGAGGCCCAGACGTTCTTCCGCATCGTCTTCCCCACACTGCGACCGGTCAACGTCATCGTCGGCGTCATCACCGTCATCGAATCCCTGCGCGCCTTCGACATCGTGTACGCCGTCAACCACGGCCGCAACGGACTCGAACTGCTCTCCGTGCTCGTCACCGACAACATCATCGGCGAGGCCAGCCGCGTCGGCTTCGGCTCCGCCATCGCCGTCGTCCTGCTGACTGTCTCCCTCGGATTCGTCGTGACGTACCTGGTCCAGGAGCTACGAGGGGAGAAGAACCGATGACCGTCGACACCGCCCCCGCCCGCCCCGCCGCGCAGCCCGCGCCCCCGACGTCCGTCACCGGGCGCCGCGGGCTCCGCCCCGGCCGGCTCGGCGTGCACGCCTTCCTGATGGCGGTCTCGCTCGCCTTCCTCGCCCCGCTGCTGCTGGCGGTGTACGCCTCGCTGCGGCCGTACGACGAGACCTCCCGGTACGGCTACTTCTCGCTGCCGAAGCATCTCTCCTTCGACTACTACCGGCAGGCGTTCACCGACTCCGGCATGACGAAGTACTTCGTCAACACGATGATCATCGCCGTGCCCGGGGTGCTCGTCACTCTCTTCCTCGCCTCGTTCGTGGCCTTCGCGCTGGCCCGGTTGAAGATGCGCGGCGGGATCGTCCTGCTGATGCTCTTCACCGCCGGAAACCTGCTGCCCCAGCAGGTGATCGTGACGCCCCTGTACGTGGTGTTCAACCGCATCCCGCTGCCCTACTGGATGTCCGACTCGATGACGATGTACGACTCGTACTGGGCTGTCGTCGTCGTGCAGATCGGCTTCCAGATCGGCTTCTGCGTGTTCGTCCTCGCCAACTTCATGCGTACCCTGCCGCAGGAGATCCTGGAAGCCGCCATCGTCGACGGCGCGGGCGTCTGGACGCAGTACTGGCGGATCACCCTGCCGCTGTGCCGCCCGGCCCTCGCCGCGCTCGGCACGCTCCAGTTCACCTGGATGTACAACGACTTCCTCTGGGCCCTGGTCTTCGTCTCCGACGGCGACAAGCTCCCCATCACCTCGGCCCTCAACAACCTGCGCGGCCAGTTCTTCACCGACTACAACCTCCTGGCCGCGGGCTCGGTGATCGTCGCCCTGCCGACGCTCGTGGTCTTCCTGCTGCTGCAGCGCCACTTCATCGCGGGGCTCACGCTGGGGTCGAGCAAGGGGTAGCGGCGACCTGTGCAACTGTGGTCACGTGCTCGCCTCTGCCAGGAGCGTGTGAGTTGCTGGTACTCCGTCAGGAGTGGCCCGGTCTTGGGGGATCCAGGCCATTCGGAGCTCTTGCGGCAACCGCCATGTACAGGAGACTCGATGGCTGACAACCCGCCGCCACGTGTGGACGAACCGCCGCCGCGGCCGCAACACACAGACATGTTCGTTGAACTGGACCTGCCGCCCGTCGACGAAGCAGAGTGATCGTGAATGCCCCCACTGCCCTTCTGGGACAGTGGGGGCATCGCTGTGTTCTGACGCCCTGAGCAGCTGTCAGGCGGCGGCGTGCCAGCGAGAAGCCGGGCGGCAGGCCCGGTGCCGCCTACTCGCAGCCCACTCCGTCTCCGTCGCGGTCGAGGTGGCGCCCGTAGCCGGGGTCTCCCGCGTGGATGGGTGCGGCACCAGCAGCCCTCACCGCCGAGCAGTTCGCGTAGTACGTCGACTCACTGCCGCCGCCCGACCTGGACTCGTCGCCACCGTCGGGCGCGACGGTGACCTTGACGGTCTTCGTCTTCGTCACGGTGGGCACAGGCTTCGGACTGGCGGTGACAGTCTCGGTGACGGCGGGCTCGGGCTCAGCCGTCTCGGTCGTCGTCACGGTTGCCGCAGGCGCGGCCTTCGCGCTGGCGACCTCTTCAGTCTTCGTGCTGTCGCCGGAGCCGCCGATGCCGACACCAATGAAGAACAGCAGCCCGGCCGCAGGGAACAGAACCCGCTTCCGCGTCCACTTCGGCCGTCCCCCGACCGGCCCGGGAACGACATACGGGTTGGAGCCGGCAGGCTCCGGCGGCTGCCCCCAAGGAGGCTGCTGCGGCGGCGGATTATGCGACATGTGTCCCCCTGAGAAGTTCGTGGAGGGATGACCGTAGCGACGCCGTCCGAGGCGAGGGAGTCAGATGCTCCGGTAGTGATGCAGTTGTGACCGAATCGTGGAGGAGTGAAGGCGATGTGGTCTACGACACTTCGTGAAATGTTCAGAGATGCCACCCCGTGTCCCGAGCTGGATTCGGCGCGGGGCCGACAGAAAGAGGGACCACGCTCAACGTCCCCGACCGCACTGCCGACCTCTTCGGCGACCAGGCCATCCGCGACGAGTTCGAGCAGGCGCTGAAAGCCGCCGGACGTTTCCACCAGCGCCAGCGCGTCTACCTCGAGGGCGGGCCCATTCCGGCGCCGTCCAAGTCGTAGACCGATCCATCGAAGACCTGGACCTGACCATGACGGGCCAGCACGTTGTGCCGATCGAATCGTCGATCCGTGCGAGCAGATCCTGTCAACCGCCGGGCTGGGCCCGGTCGGCGACGACTCGGCCCTGCTGCCGTCACTGCTGACCCTTGACGACGTGTACGGCACCGGCTACCACGCCGCCGAGCAGGACCGGAATTTCTGTTGCTGCCAAGGGAGTTGACAGCCATGACCCATGGGTGTCGCGCACCCCCCGACCTCGAACGAAGGACTCCGACCGTGGCAGCCGAACTCTCCGACGAACTCAGGAAGTACCTCGACAACTCGAAGGCATTCGCCACCGTGGCCACTCTCTCGCCGGACGGGCAGCCGCACCTGACCGTCGTCTGGATCACGCGCGACGGTGACGACCTGCTGTTCTCCACGACCGTGGACCGGCTGCAGGGGAAGAACGCCGCCCGCGAACCGCGCGTCACGCTGCTGATCAGTCCGCCCGACAATCCGTACACGTATGCCGAGATCCGCGGCACCGCCACCGTCACACCCGACAGCACGCACGAGCTGCTGAACGAACTGGCGCACAAGTACACCGGTCAGGACTACGCCACGTTCAACCCGGCCTCGAAGGACGACGGCCAGCGGGTGGTCGTGCGTGTCACGCCCGTCAAGGTCGCGGGCAGGCTCTGACACCACGACACATCCGGCCCTGCCGACCGCATCGGTGGGGCCGGATCAGTGAGTCCGGTCCGCCGACTGCTGTGGTACGACCACCAGGAACGCGTCCTCCTCCAGGTCCATCACGACTTCGGCCGCCACACCCTCGCCGCGGCGTGCTGCCGCGAACTCCTCCGCAGGCCAGCTGCCCCGCGGACCGCCCGCCGGAAACCGCTCCAATACCGTGCGCCGCACGATGTACCCCCTTGCCCTCGACGGCTCCAACGACCTCCCGCCGCCGCCGTTACGGCCGGGCCGAGGCCTGGACTCGTACAGTGGGACGCCCGCTGAGGGCCTCCGGCGGTTCCTTTCGTGCAACAGGATCGCCACAGCCGGGTTTCCGCGGCAGGGTGTTACGGGCAAGCCACAGAGGGCTACGGAAGAGGGGGAACCGTGATCGTCTGGATCAACGGTGCGTTCAGCGCGGGCAAGACGAGCGCCGCGCGCGAACTGATCGATCTGATCCCGAACAGCACCTTCTACGACCCCGAACTGACCGGTGGGGCGCTGCGGTACCTGTTGCCTCAGAAGAGACTGGCCGAGGTGACCGACTACCAGGATCTTCCGATCTGGCGGCGGATGGTGGTGGACACCGCGGCCGCTCTGCTCGCAGAGCTGCCCGGGGTGCTCGTGGTGCCCATGACGTTGCTGCGCCAGGAGTACCGCGACGAGATATTCGGGGGGCTCGCTTCCCGGCGCATACCGGTGCGTCATGTGCTGCTCTCACCTGAGGAAACGATCCTGCGGCGGCGGATAGCGGGTCGTGAAGACGTGCCGGACGACCCGGAAGCGAGTGCACGCGTACGGCAGTGGGCCTACGAACACATCGAGCCCTACCGGACGGCTCTCGACTGGATCACCGCGGACGCCCACACCATCGACACCAGCACACTGACTCCGCAGGAGACGGCCGAGCGCATTGCCGAGGCCGTGCGCACCGGAGCGGCCGGCGCGTGTGAGATCGTGCAGACGCCCGAACCGACCGCCGAGACCCTCGCGGCCGGGGTGCTGCTCTTCGACGAGCACGACCGGGTGCTGCTCGTGGACCCCACGTACAAGCCCGGCTGGGAGTTCCCCGGGGGAGTCGTGGAGCCCGGCGAGGCGCCGGCGCAGGCCGGGATCCGGGAAGTGGCCGAGGAGATCGGGATACACCTCGACCGGATCCCGAAACTCCTCGTCGTCGACTGGGAGCCGCCGAACCCGCCCGGATACGGAGGTCTGCGGTTGCTCTTCGACGGCGGTCTGCTGCGCTGCGACGACGCGGAACGGCTACTGCTGCCCGGATCCGAACTGCGCGGCTGGCGGTTCGTCACCGAGGCGGAGGCCGCCACGATGCTTCCGCCGGTCCGGTACGAGCGGCTCCGCTGGGCGCTGCGGGCCCGCGAGCGGTCAACCGTGCTCAACCTGGAAGCCGGAGTCCCGGTCGGGTGACGCCCGAGGCACCGCCGTCGCGTCGACGGTGCGCCTGGCCGACGGGGAAGCGGAACATGCGCAGTTGAGGGGGCACCTCTACGGTTCCGTGCGGCGAACGTGTGCAACCACGGCCGTCCGCCGCACGGATCCTCGCTCCGGGTGAACCCCCGCAGTGCGAACCCCGGCCCCGGAGCGCGCAATGCGGGATCAGGCCCGCTTGGACTCCGCGTAGTTCTGCAGGAACAGCGCCTCGGCGATCGACAGCCGCTCCAGCTCCTCGGGCGACACGCTCTCGTTCACGGCGTGGATCTGGGCCTCCGGCTCGCTCAGCCCGATCAGCAGGATCTCCGCCTCCGGGTAGAGCGCCGCGAGGGTGTTGCAGAGTGGGATCGAGCCGCCCATGCCGGACGACTGCATCTTCTCGCCGGGGTAGGCGGCCTCCATCGCCTGAGCCATCGACGTGTACGCAGGGCTGGAGGTGTCCGCACGGAACGCCTGGCCCTGTCCCACCTGCTCGACGGCCACCCGCGCGCCCCACGGGGCATGCGCCTTGAGATGGGCGGTGAGCAGCTTCGTCGCCTCGGCGGCGTCCTGGCCCGGCGGCACCCGCAGGCTGATCTGCGCCCGTGCGGTCGCCTGCAGCGACGGCGTCGCGCCGACCACCGGCGGGCAGTCGATGCCGATGACGGTGACGGCGGGCCGGGCCCAGATGCGGTCGGCGACCGTGCCCGTGCCGATCAGCTCTACACCGTCGAGGACCTTCGCATCCTTGCGGAACTCGTTCTCCGGGTACTGCAGCCCCTCCCACTCGGCATCCGTGGTGAGCCCGTCGACCGTCGTGGTGCCGTCCTCGGCGCGCAGCGACGCGAGCAGCTGGATCATCGCGGCCAGCGCGTCGGGCGCGGCGCCGCCGAACTGCCCGGAGTGCAGGTTGCCTTCGAGGGTGTCGAGCGTGACCCGGAGCATCGTCATCCCGCGCAGCGTCGAGGTGACCGTCGGCAGGCCGACGCGGAAGTTGCCCGTGTCGCCGATGACGATCGTGTCGGCGGCCAGCAGTTCGGGGTGCGCCTCCGCGTACCGCTCCAGACCGCCGGTGCCCTGCTCCTCCGAGCCCTCGGCGATCACCTTGACGGAGACCGGGACGCCGCCGTTCGCCTTCAGCGCGCGCAGGGCGAGGAGGTGCATGATGAACCCGCCCTTGCAGTCCGCCGCGCCGCGGCCGAACCACCGGCCGTCACGCTCCGTCAGCTCGAACGGAGGGGAGAGCCAGGCGGACTCGTCGAGCGGCGGCTGCACGTCGTAGTGCGCGTACAGCAGCACGGTCGGGGCGCCCGCCGGGCCGGGCAGGAAGCCGTAGACCGACTGCGTGCCGTCGGGGGTGTCGAGCAGGGCGACGTCCTGGAAGTCCTCGGCGCGCAGTGCGTCGGCGACCCAGTTGGCGGCCGCCTCGCACTCGCTCTTCGGGAACTGCGCGGGATCCGCCACCGACTGGAAGGCCACCAGCTCGGCCAGCTCCGCCTGGGCACGGGGCATCAGCGAGGCGACGGTCTCGGAAATCGGATGGGCGGTCATGGGTACGCTCCTCGTGGGTGCGACGTTATGTGTACGAATCCGTCTCACGAACGCCGTGGATGCGGCGTTGCATGTATGGCGAAGGCGTGGTCGATCCTCCCACAGCGAGGCGCGGCCGCAACGCGCCGTAGGATGCCGTGAGCAGTGTGGGCCACTGGTCGGGATCGGGAGCAGAAGCACATCGTGAGCAGCGAGAACGCAGACGCCGGACGTGAGCTGGAAGAGTCGTCGGTGTGGGATGTCGTCGTAGTCGGCGCCGGACCGGCCGGAGCCTCCGCGGCATACGCGGCCGCAGTTGCCGGCCGACGGGTACTGCTGCTGGAGAAGGCGGAACTGCCCCGGTACAAGACCTGCGGCGGCGGCATCATCGGGTACTCCCGTGATGCGCTGCCACCCGGATTCGAACTGCCGTTGCAGGACCGGATCCACGCGGTGACGTTCTCGCTCAACGGAAGGCTGGCGCGGACCCGCCGGTCCAAGCGGATGCTCTTCGGGCTCATCAACCGGCCCGAGTTCGACGCGGGCCTGGTGGAGCAGGCGCAGAAGGCGGGCGCCGAACTGCGCACCGGAGTGACGGTGACGCGGGTCGAGCAGCACGGCGCCGCGGTCCCCGACCGGCGCACGGTCGCCGTGGTGCTGTCCGGCGGCGAGACCGTCCTTGCCCGTGCGGTCGTCGGCGCCGACGGCAGTGCCGGCCGGATAGGCGCTCATGTCGGGGTGAAGCTCGACCAGGTGGACCTCGGCTTGGAGTCGGAGATCCCGGTGCCGGCCACGGTTGCCGAGGACTGGGCGGGCCGGGTGCTGATCGACTGGGGTCCGTTGCCCGGCAGTTACGGCTGGGTGTTCCCGAAGGGCGACACCCTGACCGTCGGCGTGATCTCCGCACGCGGTGACGGCGCAGGGACCAAGCGGTATCTCGAGGACTTCATCGCCAGGCTCGGTCTCGCCGGATTCGAGCCGACGATCTCCTCCGGTCACCTCACGCGCTGCCGCAGCGACGATTCGCCGCTCTCGCGCGGGCGGGTGCTCGTCTGTGGCGACGCGGCGGGCCTGCTGGAGCCGTGGACCCGCGAGGGCATCTCGTTCGCGCTGCGCTCCGGGCGGCTCGCCGGTGAGTGGGCGGTCCGTGTCGCGGAGTCGCACGACGCGGTGGACGCCCGCCGCCAGGCGCTCAACTACGCCTTCGCCATCAAGGCGGGTCTGGGCGTCGAGATGGGCGTCGGGCGGCGCATGCTGAAGCTGTTCGAACGCCGCCCGGGCCTTCTGCACGCGGTGCTGACCGGATTCCGCCCGGCCTGGAAGGCGTTCGCCGGGATCACCCGGGGGACGACGTCGCTGGCCGAGCTGGTCCGTACGCATCCGCTGGCGCAGCGGGCCCTGTCGGCGATGGACCGTTAACCGCACGCCGCACGCCGCACGCCGCACGCCGCACGCCGCACGACGGCGGACGCCGGCCGGCCGGCGACGGACGGCGGGCGGGACCGAAGGGCCGGACGGGGCCGGGGCAGCAGGTCGGGCCGGATGGCCGGGCCGTCGGTGGCGAGCCGGTGGTCCGGCGGGTTCTGACGGCCGGCTGCGGGTGTACCGGTCCTTCAGGCCTTGAGCGTGATGCGGAAGACCGGGTGGTCGGGGGCGATGCGGCGCAGTTCCTCGGCGGACGAGTCCGGGCCGACGCCTCCGAAGAAGACGCCGACCTCCGCCTTCCAGCGCTTGAGGTAGGCGCGAAGCAGCTCGGGCTTCTCGTCGTCGGGAACCTCGGCGGCGGTGAAGGCGTCGACCTTCTTGCCGAGGTGGAGCTCGCCACCGCCGGCGGCGCGCATGTTGTGCGTCCACTGGACATGGCCACGGGGCGCGACAAGGTACTGCTGCCCGTCCACGGTCAGGAGGTTCACCGGGGTGCGGCGCCACTCGCCGCTCTTGCGGCCGCGGACCGCCAGGACCCGGGAGCCCCAGACGCTGATGCCGCGCCGGGTGATCCAGGCGACGGTGCGGTTGAAGACGTTGACCGTGAACCAGCCGGGCTTCTGAACGTGCACGGACATGAGACTCCCCTTTGGAAAGTGTGAGCGCTGCTCTCGCTTGAGATCAGTGTGCATGTGTTCGGTGTTCAAAAGCAAGAGCACTGCTCTGGTTATTGGTCGGTGCTCCAATTTCGTGGCAGACTGAACTCCATGAGCACCATCCGAGGAGCCAGGGAACGGGCCCGTATCGAAGTCACCGCCGCGATCAAGGACGAGGCGAGAAAGCAGCTCGCAGCCGATGGCGCCGCGAGACTTTCGCTGCGCGCCGTCGCCCGTGAACTGGGCATGGTGTCGTCCGCGCTCTACCGCTACTTCCCCAGCCGTGACGAGCTGCTCACCGCCCTGATCGTGGATGCGTACGACGCCGTGGGCGAGGCCGCCGAGGCCGCCGACCGCACCGCGTGCGCCGGCCCGCCCGGACCCGCTCCGCATCTCGCCCGCTGGACCGCGGTCGCCTGTGCCGTCCGCGACTGGGCCCTGGCCCACCCCCATGAGTACGGCCTGATCTACGGTTCACCGGTGCCCGGTTACACCGCACCCGAGGCGACGATCGGCCCCGCCTCCCGCGTCGGCCTGGCCCTCATCGAGATCGTCGGCGATGCCCACCGCACGGACGGCCTCGCCCTGCCGCCGCTCCCCGCCGAGCTGCGCCCGGAGGGCGAGCGGATGGCCGCCGACTTCGCCCCCGACCTTCCTCCGGCGGCCGTGGTTCCCCTGGTGGCCGCCTGGTCGCAGCTCTTCGGGCTGATCTCCTTCGAGATTTTCGGGCAGTTCCACCGGATCGTCGAGGCCCGGGAGGACTTCTTCCGGCGGGCGGTCGGCGATCTGGCACGGCACGTGGGTCTCCTCGGCGGCCGACCCGTGCGTACGGCCGGCGCCTGAGCCGGCCGTACGGACAGGACGGCCGCCGGCGGCGGCGAGGTACTCCGCCGGGAGTATGCGTGATCACCTCGCCCGGCTGACGCCGCCGCCGGGGCCTGCGGTCTAGCGTTGCCGGTATGGAAGAGCAGCGCTCACACGGAAGCGGCGTCCCCTCCCGGGAGCAGGGCGGACCGTCGCCGCGGAGGCCCTGGGCGCACGCGGGCCCCGGCGGACCCGGGGAGCCCCGCGGGCCGTTCGAGCACGCCGGACCGCTGGGCAGGCTGGTGGGCATGCGCGGGCGGTCGTCCGCCCGCCTGCCGTGGCCGTCCACCCTTCTGCTGGGCGCATTCGTCATGGTCGGCTCGTCCCTCGCGGCCCGTGGGCAGCTCGACGAGCGTGCTCCGCTGGACCTCTTCGCCCGGATCCTGCTCTTCATCGCCGTTGCCGTGCTGCTGCTGCGCCACCGCCGGCCCGTCCTGGCGGTGTTCGTCTCCTCGGCCGCGGCCATGGTCTATCTCGGCGCCGGCTATCCGTACGGTCCGGTCTTCCTGGCCGTCGCAGTCGGTTGCTTCAGTGCCGTCGTCGCGGGGCACCGGAGAGCCGCGTGGGCAGCAGTGGGAATGGTGTGGGTGGGCCATCTGCTGGTAGCGCACTGGCTCTACCCCTGGCTGCCGCCGAGCGGCGACTCGGCCGCGCCCTGGGGGCAGGAACTGGGCGTCGCCGCCTGGGTGGTGGCGATCGTCGCGGCAGCGGAGTTCGTGCGGGTGCGCCGCGAACAATGGGCGGCGCAGCGTGCCGAACGGGAGGCCGCGGAGAAGCGGCGGGCCGACGAGGAACGGCTGCGGATGGCCCGGGAGCTCCATGACGTGCTCGCCCACAGCATCTCCGTCATCAATGTCCAGGCGGGTGTCGGACTTGCGCTCCTCGACACCGACCCCGAGCAGGCGCGCACGGCCCTCACCACGATCAAGGCCGCGAGCAAGGAGGCGCTGGGCGAGGTCCGTCAGGTCCTCGACACGCTCCGTACCCCCGGTGACGCCCCCAGGGCCCCGGCACCCGGTCTCGACCGGCTGCCCGAACTGGTCGACCAGGCGTCGAGCGCCGGACTGACCGTCACGCTGGAGACGGACGGCATACGGAATGCCGTCCCGCCCGGTACGGATCTGGCGGCCTTCCGGATCGTGCAGGAGGCGCTCACGAATGTGGTGCGGCATTCGGGCTCGCGCAGCGCACGCGTCCGGATCGGATACGGGACCGGCCGGATCCGGCTCCGTATCGACGACGACGGACCCGCCACCGGCAGCGAGGCCGGAGGCAGCGGCAACGGACTGGCCGGCATGCGGGAGCGGGCCGCCGCGCTGGGCGGCACGATCGAGGCGGGCCCCCGGCCCGACGGCGGCTTCCGGGTGCGGGCCGAACTCCCTCTGCACCCGCAGTCACGGGAAGGCACCGCGCAGGACGCGACGGAGGACACTGTGCAGGACACGAAGGAGGAGGCACCGTGATTCGCGTACTGCTCGCCGATGACCAGCTTCTGGTCCGGGCCGGCTTCCGCGCCCTGCTGGACGCCCAGCCGGACATCGAGGTGGCGGGGGAGGCCGCCGACGGTGAGGAGGCCGTACGTCTGGTGCGCGAACTTCGGCCGGACACCGTGCTCATGGACATCCGGATGCCACATCTCGACGGCCTGGCCGCCACCCGCACCATCACCGGGGATCCGGAGCTGAACGACGTCAAGGTGGTCATGCTCACCACCTTCGAGCTCGACGAATACGTTTTCGAGGCGATCCGTTCCGGGGCCTCCGGCTTTCTGGTCAAGGACACCGAGCCGGAGGAACTGCTGCGGGCGGTGCGGGCCGTGGTGGGCGGCGACGCCCTGCTCTCGCCAGGAGTGACCCGGCGGCTGATCGCGGAGTTCGCGGCCCGCTCCAAGGAGCCCGCGGCTGCCACGGAGCTGAGCGAACTCACCGAACGGGAGAGGGAAGTGATGGCGCTGGTCGGCATCGGGCTCTCCAACGAGGAGATCGCCCGCAGGCTCGTCGTCAGCCCGCTCACCGCGAAGACCCACGTCAGCCGCACCATGGTGAAACTCGGCGCCCGCGACCGGGCCCAACTCGTCGTGCTCGCCTACGAGTCGGGGCTCGTACGCCCCGGCTGGCTCGGCTGAGGCGGATCCTGCGGGCGGAGCGGGGCCACCGGGCGACGGCTCCCCCGACGGGGGAATCCCCACAACACGTCGACGAGGCGGGCGACGAAGACGAGGGCCGCGACAACGGCTCCGCTCATGAACACCACGTGCTCTGCCGCGCGCGACAGATCGAGGTACACGGAGGTCGCGCCGATGGCAACGAACGCGGCCGCGGCCAGAACGGCGCCGCTGACCAGGGCGAAGCCGATCTCGACGGTCATTGCGTCCCGGTCTTCCTGGCTTCGTCGCCCCATGCCCGAAGTGTCACAGGGTCGGTGGGCCGCGGGCAAGGACGCCCCGCGGCCCACCGCCCGTTCCCTCTGCCGTTCGGTCGGCGGGGCGGCGGACCGGCCGGTCAGTCCCGGACCGTCACCTTCTCAACGGCTGCCGCCTCGGCGGCCGCCCGGTCGCCCGCGGACGACGCGACCAGCACGGAGTGCCCCACGGTCCTGCGGCGGCGCAGCCCGGTCAGGGTGATCAGCAGCCCGCCGAACGCGATCACCGTCACGACCACGAGACCGGGCCGGTAGCTGTCGAGGACCGCCTGCGGGGAGCCGTCCCCGCTGCCGTGCGCGGTGATCACCGCGGTGACGACGGCCAGGAAGATCGCTCCGCCGACCTGGATGGACGTGTTCAGCAGGCCCGACACCATGCCCTGCTCGTCGTCGTCGACGCCATTGGTGGCCTGGATGTTGAGGGACGGGAAGGTCAGTGCGCAGGCCGCGCCCAGCAGCAGCATCGACGGGAGGATGACCGCTGCGTACGACGGAGTGAGGGTGATCCGCAGGAAGAGCGCGTAGCCGACGACGAGGAAGGTGAAGCCGGCCGCGATCACACGCGGCGTCCCGAACCGGTCCACCACGTCGCCGATCTTCGTCGACGACAGGGCGACCAGCACACCCGCGGGCAGGAAGGCCAGTGCCGTCTGCAGGGCCGACCAGTCGAGCAGCGACTGCATGTACTGCGTGACCAGGAACTGGAAGCCGACGTAGCTCCCGAAGAACGCTGCGGCGCCCAATTGCGCCCTGATCTGGCTGCCCGAGCGCAGCACTCCGAGCCGGACCAGCGGGTTCGCGGTGCGCCGCTCGATGGTGACGAAGGCGGTGAGGAGTACGGCGACGGCGAGGAAGGACAGCAGGGTGCGGGCGGAGGCCCAGCCGGCCTCCGGGGCCTGGACGACGGTGAACACCAGCAGCAGCATGGAGGCCGTGCCGGTGACGGCGCCCGGCAGGTCGTATCCGCGGTGGGTGTTCTCGCGCTCGCTGTGCGGGATCAGCCGCAGCCCTGCGACGAGGGCGATCAGTGCGATGGGGGCGGGCAGCAGCATCGTCCAGCGCCAGGAGAGCTGGGTGAGCAGACCCGACAGGACCAGGCCCATGGAGAAGCCGGTGGCCGCGCAGGTGGTGTAGATGGACAGGGCGCGGTTGCGCTGCGGGCCCTCCTTGAAGGTCGTGGTGATGATCGAGAGCCCGGCCGGCGCGGTGAACGCGGCGCTCAGTCCCTTGATGAAGCGGCTGGCGATCAGGAGGGGGCCGGAGTCGACGAATCCGCCGAGCAGCGAGGCGAGGGCGAAGACGCCGAGTGCGATGAGGAAGACCCGGCGCCGGCCGAGCAGATCGGCGGCGCGGCCGCCGAGGAGCAGCAGTCCGCCGTAGCCGAGGATGTATCCGCTGACGATCCACTGCAGGGTCGAAGTGGTCAGATCGAGATCTTCGGCGATGGACGGCAGGGCGACGCCGACCATGGAGACGTCGAGGGCGTCCAGGAACATCGCGGCGCAGAGCACGAGCAGCGTGCCCCACAGGCGCGGGCTCCATCGGGCAGGGGAATCGGGGCCGTTGAGCGGAGTGGTCATGAGCAAGAAGATACATGCACATGCATTGAGTGCAAGTGCATTTAATTCCGATGCAACAAACGGCCTCATCTCTGCTAACGTGCGGATATGGCAGCGAACAAGCCCGAGCGGGTGCTCGTGGAAGAGTGGCGGGACATCCTTGCGCTGCACGCCAGGACGCTCTGCGAGCTCGATCGCGAGCTGCATCGGCACGGCCTCGGCGCCAGCGACTTCGAGGTGCTCGACGTCCTGGCCGAAGGCGCGTCGGAGGACGGCGCCGCCTGCCGCGTACAGGAACTGGCCTCCCGGGTCCATCTGAGCCAGAGTGCGCTGTCGCGGCTGATCGCCCGGCTGGAGAAGGACGACCTCGTGCGCCGCGGGATGTGCAGTGAGGACCGGCGCGGCGTCCAGGTCGAGCTGACGGCGAAGGGCCGTGCGCGCCATGCCGAGGTGAAGCCGTTGCAGCGGTCGGTGCTGGCCCGGATGCTGGACGGCGCAACCGGCTGACTGCGGTCCGGAACGCGGCCGGGGGCCACCCGGCCGTCGCTCCCATGTGTCCGTCAGGACCAGGTGACCCCGGAGTTCTCGCACCACAGGCGGGCGAGTCCCCGGTCACCTGTCACGGTGACCGCGGTGAGCGGCAGCCTGTTCCAGAGTGTGAGATAGAGCCCCTCGGCCGTCCCGCTCAATTCGCAGTCGACGGATCCCGGTCGGTGCGAGTCGGCCGCCGGCTCGTGTACGGCCTGCGGCGGCTCGGGCGAGAGCCGTACGGTCCATGCGTCGCCCGTGTCCGTGGCGCGCACCCGTAGCGTGCGTGGTGCATCGGTGCGCACCTTGCTCTTCGGGCGGGCGTGGAAGCCGAGCAGCAGCTCGTCGATCCCGTCCAGGGCCTGCCCGGGCGCCACAGGCGAGAGCGGACCGCCACGCGCGGATTCGGCGTCCACCCGGTGAATCGTCGTCTCGTGGGCCTGCCGGCGTGCCCAGAACGCCAGCGGGGAGGGCGCGGGCAGAAAGGCCCAGCACTCCAGGTCCGCCGGGGCGCTCGCCAGTGCGTTCACCAGCAGACCGTGTCCCTCGCGGAACCAGTCGAGCAACTCCCCGCCGTCCAGGTCGGGTTCCCCGCCGTCGGGATGGTACGAGGTGTGGCCTTCGGTGACGTACGCGGCGGCCCAGCGGTGCACCATGCCGGTGTGCCGGAGCAGGTCGCGTACCTGCCAGCCCGGACACGTCGGCACCGACGCGCCGGGCCCGGCCTGTTCCGCCGCGTCGGTCAGCAAGTGTCCTGAGTCCGTGAGGGACTTGATGTGGTCCATGGTCTCCATGGCGCAGATTGTGCCAGTGGCTCAGACGCCCTGAGGGCGGGCGGTACGGGACCGTCCCCCGCCGCGCACCAGCCGTACGAACCAGCCGAGGGTGAGCGCCTGCACGAGGACGGACACGACGAGAGCGAGATATATGAACCAGGCCGGTCCGGCGGCGTCCGTTCCCCACAGCTCGCTGCCGACGAAGAACACGAACACCGTCGGCGCCGCGAGCAGGAACAGCCAGACGCCCGCGAACGAGGCGTCCTCGTGCGGGACGAACAGGGTGTCCACGGCGACGAACACCGCTGTCGCCAGCACCACCCCGAGGTACGTCAGCGAGGCGGCATTGCCGAAGGTCAGCCGTGCGAGCGTGCGGAGGTGCTGCTTGTTCATGACCGGCTTGTCCATGGCCTGCTCCCCGTAGACGGTCGATGCCTCCATCGTGCGGCCGGGGAGCCGGTCCTGCCTGAGTACGCCTACTCAATCGGGCGGGCCTGCGTGCGGCGGAGGTCTCTCGTGCGTACGGCGATCAGGCGCGGGCCGTCGCATGGCGTGCCGCGTACCCCAGCGCCGCCGCAGCACCGGCGAGCACCGCCACCGTCGTGAGGGCCAACGGCAGCGAGACCCAGTCGGCCAGGAACCCGATCACGGGCGGCCCGAGCAGCAACCCGCCGTAGCCGATCGTCGAGGCCGCGGCCACTCCGCTCGGGCCGGCCAGCTCGCCGGCCCGGCCGACCGAGACGGGGAAGATGTTCGCCAGGCCGAGTCCGGCGACGGCGAAGCCGAGAAGGGCCAGCCAGGCCGTCGGCGCGAGCGACCCGAGGAGCATTCCGGCCGCGCCCGTCGCGCCGCCCACCACGAGCGTGCGGGTCTGCCCGAGGCGTTCCAGCAGTGCGGTGCCGGTGAGCCGGCCCGCGGTCATGGCCAGGGCGAACAGGGAGTATCCGGCGGCGGCGATGCCCGGGCGTGCGTGCAGGTCCTGCTCCAGGTGGAGAGCGCTCCAGTCGGCCAGGGCGCCTTCCCCGTACGCGGTGCAGAGTGCGATCACGCCGAACAGCAGCACCACGTTGCGGGTGCGTCCGGTCATCCGGCGTGGCTGCTCGGTGCGGTCGGCCACGGACACGGTTCGCGGAGCCCGGTGCCGCAGCAGGGTCGGTCCGGCGGCGGCGGTGACGAGCAGTCCGACCCCGGTGAGGACGAGGAGATGGGTGGCGGGGGAGAGCCCGCCGGCGACCAGTCCGCCGAGGCCGGCGCCGAGCATGCCACCGAGGCTGAACGCGGCGTGGAAGCTGGGCATCACGGGACGCCGCAGGCCCGCGACCATGTCGACCGCGGCGCTGTTCATCGCGACGTTCATCGCGCCGTACGCGGAGCCGAAGACCAGCAGGACGAGACCGAGCGAGAGCGCCGAATGCGTCTGTGCGGGCAGGGCGATGGCCAGTGAGAGCAGCACCCCGCAGACCACGGTCACGGGGTGGCTGCCGAACCGTCGGCAGAGCCCCCCGGCGAGCATCATGGTGATGACCGCCCCGGCGGAGACGCCCAGCAGTGCGAGGCCGAGCGTGGAGGCGGAGGCGCCGGTCTGGTGCTTGATGGCCGGGATGCGGACCACCCAGCCGGCGAAGAGGAACCCGTCGAGGGCGAAGAACACGGTCAGCGCGGTACGGAGGCGGGCCGACGAGGGTGGGACGGTGTCTCCGTCTGGTCCCCCCGACTGGGCCGTCCGCAGTTTGTTTAGTTGCGGCACAAAAGAAGCATAGGGGCCTCCGGGCGACGGATGCAAGACGGCCGGACACCGTGGATGCCATGACCGCACAGGGGTGACGGTAATGACCGGAAGGGGCGACCGCGGTGGGCGCACGAGGCGATCACCATGGGCCGCGGGGCCGTCCGCCGTGGCCGGAAGCAGGCAGGAGCCCGCCACCGGGGCGTCGGCAGTCGCTCAGGATCATGGGAGACTCGCCCCCATGAACGGCAAGGCGACCACCACCCGGACGAAGCTGGAGAGGGGCCGGAGCGCGCTCGGGCCCGCGCTGGAACTGGTCCACACAGGGCGCGCACCCACGCGCGCCGTGCTCACCTCCGAGCTCGGCGTCACCCGCGCGACCGCCGGTGCGGTCGCCGCGGAACTTGAGGCGCTCGGCCTCATCCGCGTCGACTCCAGCCCCGGTTCCGCGGCGGGCTCGCAGGGCCGCCCCTCCCACCGGCTGGCCATTCGGGAGTCCGGCCCGGTCGCCATCGCCGCGCAGGTGCATGCCGACGGGTTCCGTGCCGCACTGGTGGGTCTCGGCGGCCGGCTCGTTGCCACCGACCCCGGCTGCGTCACGGTCACCTCGGACCCGGCGCAGGTGGTGGGCGAAGTCGTCGATGCCTGCGCCCGGTTGCTGCGCGACAGCGGACTGCGCTGCGTCGGCGCGGGTCTCGCCGTCCCCTCCGCCGTGGCCGAACCGGAGGGCACCGCGCTCAACCCGCTGCACATCGCCTGGCCGGCAGGCGCCCAGGTCCGTGAGATCTTCGCCACGTGTGTACGTGAAGCGGGCATCTCCGGCCCCGCGTTCACCGGCAACGACGTCAACCTCGCCGCGCTCGCCGAGCACCGCCACGGCGCCGGCCGCGGAGCCCAGCATCTGCTCTGTGTGGCCACCGGCCACCGCGGCGTCGGCGGTGCCCTCGTGCTCGACGGGCGTCTGCACACCGGAAGTTCGGGACTGGCCCTCGAGGTCGGCCATCTCACCGTGAACCCCGAAGGACGCCCCTGCCACTGCGGCGGACGCGGCTGCCTCGACGTCGAGACCGACCCGCTCGCCTTCCTGACCGCCGCCCGCCGCACCCCGGGGCCGGAGGAATCCCTGCTCAAGCAGTCGAGCGACCTGCTGCGTACGGAGTACGAGGACCCGGCCGTACGGGCCGCGGCCGAGGAGCTCATCGACCGGCTCGGCCTGGGACTGGCCGGACTCGTCAACATCCTCAACCCGGACCGCATCATCCTCGGCGGACTGCACCGCGCACTGCTCGACGCCGCCCCGGACCGGCTGCGCGCCGTCGTCGCCGACCGCAGCCTGTGGGGGCGCAGCGGCAGTGTGCCGATCCTGCCGTGCACGCTCGATCACAACAGCCTGGTCGGCGCAGCCGAGCTGGCCTGGCAGCCGGTTCTCGACGACCCGCTGGGCGCACTGGCCTGAACAAGTGCCGTGGAGCGTCGGCAGGACATCCCTCGTGCCGCTGCTCCACGGCCGCCGAGCCCGCATAGCGGCAGTTCCGCGACGCGAGCTCGCCCATCGGCGGCAGGATCAGGGCGTCGGCCCGAAAACGAAAGCCCGCGCCGGGTTCTCGATCAGTATCGCGTCCAACTGTCGCCTTCCCAGGGTGTGTTCGAGCCGAGGACCGTACGGACCGTGGCTACCACTGCCTGCGCTCCCCGAGCTTCCCGCGCTCCGGCATGCACAGACGCAACACCTCGTAGCGGTCGCCGGGCGTCTCGGGCGCGTCGTGCGCCCAGAGCGTGAAGTGGAGCAGTTCCCAGTGGCGGGGGTCGACGGCCAGCGCCGTGGCGACCGCGCCGGGGGTCCTCGCCAGCGCCCCGCTCTCCTCCAGTGCGGCCTCGACCGCGTCCGCCGGGGCGGCCGAGGCCGGGATCGGCGTGCGGCGGCGGGTCGCCGTGCGGGGGAGTGCGCCCGACGCGGGGCCCTCCGTGTACGACAGGCCGGTCCGGTGCTGCACCTCGGGACGGCCGAAGTCATCGACGACGCCCTGGAATCCGGGCCCCCGGAGAAAGGCGTTCATGCCCTCGGGGGCCGTCCACAGGTACAGCGGCGCGTACTGGTTGACCGGTGAGTACGCACCGTGCTCGCGCGCCAGGTACGCCTTGATCCCCAGGCCCGGGAAGGTGTCGAGGAAGTGGCCCTTGGTGGCGACCCGGGTGCGGATGATCCCATGTCGTAATCGGCGGGAAGGGTGATCTCGTACTGCATGGCATGCATCGCGTACTCCTCGGGCCGTAGTGGTGCATGGCAGGGGTCAGGCGGAGCCGGTGCGCGGGGCGAGCAGCGCGAGCAGGCCCCTGACGCCGGCGTCGAAGGCCGCCGGTGAGCCCGAGGCGCGGGCCAGCACATAACCGCCCTGTACCGTCGCGAGCACCGTCGCCGCGATCTCGTCAGGGTTGACCGAGCGGTCGAACTCGCCCTGGTCCAGGCCCTGCTGGACGACCTCGCCGAGTCGTCCGCGCAGCCAGCCGATCGTCTCGTCGACGGGTGCGCGCAGCAGGTCGCTGGCGATGACATCGGGGTCCATCGTCAGCCGGCCGACCGGGCAGCCGCGGAGCACGTCGCGCTCGCGCAGGAGGTACGCCGAGATCCGTTCGTACGCCGATCCCGGGCCGTCCAGTACCTGTTCGGCGGTGGTGCGCAGTTCCGCCGCCGTGCGCACGATGGCGGCGAGCGCCAGATCGGGTTTGCCCGCGAAGTGGTGGTACATGCTGCCCTGGCCGGCGCCCGCGTGCTGCTGGATGGCCTTGGGGCTCGTGCCTACGTAGCCGCGCTCCCACAGGAGCTCCCGGGTGGCCTCGATCAGTCGGTCCGGAGTGCTCATGCGAGGGAGTGTACATACCAGTAGGTACAGAACCCATGGACCTCGGCCTGCCCACAGGAGCAGCCGCCCGAACGCCGCGTACTCCCACAGGGGTACGCACACGGCCGCTGGCCGTACGACGACTCGCACCCCCACCCGGAGCCACGCTCGGAAGCGACAGAGAACAGCACACGGAACAACCGAGCAACCGAACCCCGTACCGAGGGAGCTGACCGAGATGAACACCCTGGCGCACGCCGGTGGACCCGGACCATGGATCCTCCTCTTCCCACTGATCTGGGCGGCCGTCGCCGTCGCCGTCGTCACCGTGCTGCGCCGTACCGCCCGGCGCGGCGGCCGGCGCGGCCCCTGGAGCCAGCGCACCGCGGATGTGCCCTTCGAGCAGTCGCCCGTCACCCTGCTCGGCCGCCGCTTCGCCGCGGGCGAGATCGACGAGGACGAGTACTGGCGACGACTCTCCGTCCTGGACGAGCAGTTCGGGCGTACGGGCCGCGGCGGTGCCGCATGACCACCACGGTCCGCACCACGGCCACGTCCACCGGCGCCGTCACCGCCGCCCGCGTCGTCGACGCCGTGAAGATCTACGGCAGGGGTGGGCCCGAGGTCCGGGCCCTGGACGGGGTGAGCGTCGACTTCCCGGCCGGCCGCTTCACCGCGATCATGGGGCCCTCCGGTTCCGGGAAATCCACCCTGATGCACTGCGCCGCCGGACTCGACACCCTCACCTCCGGCTGCGCGTTCATCGGCGACACCGACCTCAGTGCGCTCGACGACCGCCGGCTCACCCTGTTGCGCCGGCAACGCATCGGCTTCGTCTTCCAGGCCTTCAACCTCGTCCCGACCCTCACCGTCGCCGAGAACATCACCCTCCCCATGGACCTCGCGGGCGAGCGCGGCGACGAGGAGTGGCGTGCGGCACGCCTGGACGTGCTCCGCGCGATCGCCGCCGATTAGGGCCTCTTGCCGGCCGTCGACGACAGGTGGGCCGGACGGAGAGCGGGGCGCCCGGAGGCGTCCCGCTCTCCGTCCAGGGCCCTTCGTCCGGCTCGGGCCCGCTGCGGAGGAGCTGCTGTCACCGTGGTGCGTGCAGCTGCGTGGCGGGAGAGGGACGCGATGCGAGGGGAGTGCCCCCATGCCTCCATGGCTGCGGGGGATTTGGAGACCGACGACAACGCGGCAGTTGTGTGTGCCGGACCCCGTTCGCCCGGCATGATCCGAACGAAAGGCCCCGAGGGCTGTCCCGTCATCCCTGGTGGATCAGCGCGCGGCAGATGTGGTGCATCGCAAGGCGCAGGAGCGTCCTCCTACGGGGCGTATTCGGGCGTCACGGCAACGCAGCGAGGTGCCGCAGCTGTCGTCGTGCGCCCGCCAGGGATGACGGGACAGTCCTCAGCCGACCGCGGCCGACCGGGCGTCGGTGTGGGCCACCTTCTCCAGGGACGGGGGATCGACGTCGCCGAACGGCCCGTCAGTTGTTGCTCCGTACACCGAATGCAGGGGAAGCTCGGCGAACAGTGAAGGCGCCGGCAGCGTGAACCAGACGACCTTCCCGGCCCCGCCCCGCGGCCGGACCCCCCAGCTCTCGCTCACCGCGGCGATCAGCGCGAGGCCGCGCCCGGAGGTGCTGGACGCGTCGGGATCACACACGGTGGGCAGCCGTGGGTCATGGTCGTGGACGGAGACCGTCAGCCGGTCGAGCAGCAACTCGATCTCGACGGTGCACGTTTTGTCCGGCTGTGCATGCCGGTGGACATTGGTCAGCAGTTCGGTGACGCCGAGCGCTGCCTGGTCGATCAGAGGATCCAGACGCCAGTAGCGCAATTGCGCCGCGATGATTCTGCGGACTTGACCGATCCGCGACGGCAGGGCCTGGAGCTCCACCGTGCAGTGCCTGCTTGGCTCGCTGATCACGGCTGCGACTCCCCGAAATAGGTCCGGAAGAAGACGGCGGAACGGAGTCGGCGGACGGCCGGCTTCCTGATTCCTGTTCCGGCGGACTGGATCGCAGTGTCACCGCCGGTGAACCATGAGTGACGTGAGACCAATGTCGCTCAGGGGGTACGGCTCCGCAACTCACGGTGTTCCATCGGTGCCGCTCCGCAGTCCCGCCCGGCCGGGCCCGCGAAATCGGCGCGGCGAGGCCGCCCCGCGATGTCAACTCAGCCGGGCGCCCGCGCTGTGCAGCGCTTCGAGGAAGCGGCGCGACGGTCGCTCGCGGCCCGGCCCGCGCTGTTCCATCGTCAGTCGATAGCGCGTCCCGTTGAACCGTGCCACCGCAGCGTCCGCACCGGCGAACCACGGTCTGCCCGCACTGACCGCTCCCACCGGAGCGCTGTCGATCTCCCGGCCGTAGCTGGTCAGCAACGCCACCCGGCCGTCCTGGACGACGACCTGCCCGGCCCTCGTGAGTGAGCGGGCCCACCGATCGATCCGTACCCCCGTCGCACTGAACTCCGGTTCCGCCATGGTTGCTTCGCCCCCTTCGTCACGCTTCCGACGGCCAGTCTGCATGCGCCGCGACCGGCGCACCAGACCGGATCCGGACCGGATGCCGCATATGCGCCACGATGAACGGCGGCCGCCCGGAGCGCTGGGGCCAAGGCAGTGCTATGGATCCCCAAAGTCAACGTTTGCGCAGGTAGGGGGCATATCGTTGAGGTGCGGAATCGGGCGGTCCGAAGGCCCGGCCGTTCGGCCATCGAGGTGACGACGAGCAGGAGCGTGCTGATGGACACCAGTGAGCACAGGCGCGGCGGTGCGGTCGTGGGGACCGTCGACATCGACCGCTCCGACCCCGAGTACCGGGCCTGGCTGAAGGAGGCCGTGCGCAAGGTCCAGGCCGACGCCAACCGCTCAGCCGACACGCATCTGCTGCGTTTCCCGCTGCCCGAGGCCTGGGGGATAGACCTCTACCTCAAGGACGAGTCGACGCATCCCACGGGCAGCCTCAAGCACCGGCTGGCCCGCTCGCTCTTCCTCTACGGGCTCTGCAACGGCTGGATCCGGCCGGGCAAACCGGTGATCGAGGCGTCCAGCGGATCGACGGCCGTCTCGGAGGCGTACTTCGCGAAGCTGATCGGTGTGCCGTTCATCGCCGTGATGCCGCACACCACCAGCCCCGAGAAGTGCCGGCTGATCGAATTCCACGGCGGTCAGTGCCACTTCGTCGACGACGCCCAGAAGCTGTACGCGGAGTCGGCCAGACTCGCCGCCGAGTCCGGCGGTCACTACATGGACCAGTTCACCTACGCGGAGCGGGCCACCGACTGGCGCGGGAACAACAACATCGCCGAGTCGATCTACCAGCAGTTGCGGCTGGAGCGCTACCCCGAACCCACCTGGATCGTCGCCACCGCCGGGACCGGCGGCACTTCCGCGACCATCGCCCGCTATGTGCACTACATGCAGTACGACACCCGGATCTGCGTGCCCGACCCGGAGAACTCCTGCTTCTTCGACGGCTGGACCCACCACAACGCCCTCGCGACCAGCGACTGCGGCTCACGCATCGAGGGGATCGGCCGCCCCCGGATGGAGCCGAGCTTCGTGCCCGGCGCCATCGACCGGATGATGAAGGTCCCCGACGCCGCCACGGTCGCCACCGTGCGCGCCCTGGAGCAGGCCACCGGCCGCAAGGCGGGCGGCTCCACCGGCACCGGGCTGTGGAGTGCGTTCAAACTCGTCGCCGAAATGGTGGAGGAGGGCCGCACCGGCAGCATCGTCACGCTGCTCTGCGACCCGGGCGACCGCTACCTCGACAAGTACTACTCCGACAGCTGGCTCGCCGAACAGGGCCTCGACATCGCTCCGTACGCCGCGACGATCGAGCACTTCCTGGCCACCGGCAACTGGCCCCGCTGAGGCCCGTTCCCCGTCTGCGGCACGCGGCTCAGGCCGGGGCCCCGGCCAGACGCGTGCCGAGCCGGCGCACCGCGTTCCGGAACGACCGGCCCAGCGCCGGCCGGATCAGTCGCACGGCGAACCGGAACGGTGCGGGTCCGTCGGCGGCGAAGGTCCACTGCACCCGGGTGCCGGTCCTGGTCAGGGTGAGCCGCCACTCCTCCAACAGTGCTTGCACGGCAGGTGCATTGGTCTCGTCGACCCGGTAGGCGTACCGCTCGCCCGGCTCGGTCGCGAGAACCGTCTCCTGGAACACGGTGCCGCCCCTGAGCCGGATCTCGCGGCCCGCGCCCGCCGCGGTGGGGCGGGCCGACGTCACCGCGGTGAACCAGCCCGGCCACCCCTCGACGTCCTCTGCGAGTGCCCGGTACACCGCCTCGGCGGGCGCCGGCACCTCGGCGGTGAACACCAGCCGCAGCGGAGCGGCCCGGGCGAAGTCGAGATCCACGGAGCGGAGCCGACGTGCCATGGGACGCACCTCCTGTGCGATCGGCAACGGACGCACCCCGTCCGCGAGGAGCCATACCTTAGCCGTCATGCCGTCAGATGTCCGTACCCTTACGTGCTACGGGTACGGCTGCACCGGGCTGTCCAGGAGACCGTCCAGCACCCGGCCGAAGACCCGGCGGCCCGCGCCGGAGATCAGCGCATCTCCCCAGTGCGGCAGCAGCCGGATGCGGAGCTCCTCCACCCACACCACATGGGATCCGCACTCCGTCGGGTAGACATCGATCGATGCGCGGCCCAGTACCACCGATCCGCGCTTCTCCAGCCGGCAGAGCCCGGCCCGGCCGGCCGCGGGCGGTGTCCAGCGCACCACTTCCATCGGATCGTCGAAGCCCAGCGGGCCCAGCCCCGTGCGGGCCACGAAGACGGTCCCGATTCCGCTGGGCAGCCCCGCCGGGACACTGATCCGGGTGAGCGGGACATGAGCGGCGTGCCGTGCCCAGTCGGTCACCCGCCGCCAGGACTCGGCGGCGGGCAGGGGGCTGAATCGCTCGATGCGGAAGATGGCCACAGCGCGATCCTAGGACGTGACGGGCGCGGCGTGAGCTGAGCGGAATATGCGGTCCGCCGCTGCGCCGCCCGCTGCTCAGCCGTCCGAGGGCTCGTCGTGCGCGGTCGCGCCCGCGACCACCAGGCCCGGCAGATGTTCCTCGATCTCCTCGCGGGCCCTGGCCGACAGACCGGAATCGGTGACGAACGTGTCCACCTGCTCCAGCGTCGCGAACGAACTCAGGCCCACGGTGCCCCACTTGGTGTGGTCGGCGACGACCACCACCCGCCGCGCCGAGTGCACGAAGCGCCGGTTGGTCTCGGCCTCCGCCAGATTCGGCGTCGACAGCCCGGCCTCGACCGAGATCCCGTGCACCCCGAGGAACAGGACATCGAAGTGGAGCGAACCGATCGCCTGATCGGCGACCGGGCCGACCAGTGAGTCCGACGGAGTCCGTACCCCACCGGTGAGCACCACCGTGGCGGCGCCGGCCCGCGGGCCGCCGGTCGCCGCCGAACGCTGGGCGGTGTGGAACACGTCGGCGACCCGCACCGAGTTCGTCACGACCGTCAACTCCGGTACGTCCAGCAGATGCTGGGCCAGCGCGTACGTCGTCGTGCCACCGGAGAGGGCAATCGCGCTGCCGGGCACGGCCATGGCCGCTGCCGCCCGTGCGATGTCCTCCTTGGCGGAGAGCTCCAGCGCCGACTTGGCCTCGAAGCCGGGCTCGTGCGTGCTCGCCTCGACGACGGGCACCGCGCCGCCGTGCACCTTCTCGATGACGCCCTGGCGGGCGAGCGCGTCCAGATCGCGGCGGACGGTCATGTCGGAGACGTTCAGCCTGCGGGTCAGCTCATTGACCCTGACCCCGCCGCGCCTGCGCACCTCGTCGAGGATCAGGGCGCGCCGCTGCTCCGCGAGGAGGTTCTGATTCTCGCTCAACGCCGGGTCCGGTCCTTCCGTCTGGCCGCACAACAGTCTGTCGGACGGGGTCATCCTGCCACGCAGCTCCTTGCGGTGCCGCACTGGGGAGATTCGGTGAGACGGGTGCCACCACGGCCGCTGTTCCGCGATTCTGGTGACAGTGCATCAGCACGCCGCCCGGGATCCTGAAAACATGCAGAATGCCCGTAATGCCGCGAGAGCGAGAGAGCGAGTCACCCACGTGCCCCCTGTCACCCAGGCCCCGCAGAGCACGGGGGCCGCGCTGGAACTGCTCGTCCACGGCGTCGGCGGAGCCACCCCCCAGGGCATGCTCGATGATCCCCGGATCACCCGGGTCACCGGTGATGCGACGGCCGCCGTCTACCGGCGCACCGGGGACATCGACGCCGAGCAGCACCCCGAGCGGTACCGGGCCCGGCCCATCGAGGAAGCCTACTGCTGGTCCAACCTCACCTCCGGCAACGGCTCCCGCGCGCTCTGGCTGCTGCTGCTCCCGTTCATGGTGGTCAACCTCGCCCACTGGATGCGGCCCACCGCCAGGGGGCGCACCCGCGCGGTACAGCTCTACGGCGTACTCGTGCGGCTCGTCGCCCTCAGTCTCACCGTGCTGCTGACCGCCGCGGCCTGCGAGGTCGCACTCGACCTGGTGGCCTGGCAGTGCGCGGGCGTACCCGACTGCTCGAACCAGCGGTCCTGGCTCGGCTTCCTGTCGACGGCGCAGGGCGGCTGGTGGTCGCAGCCGGGCCGCCGGCTCGCGCTCGCAGCCGTGGTGCCGACGGCGCTGGTGGGGCTGCTCTGGTACCTCTCCAACCGGACCTGGAGCGCCTACGAGTCGCAGCGCCCGCTCACCGGCGCGGAGCCGGACGACGGCGATGCTCCCGACGACGCCACGACCGACGACCGCACGACCGACGCTCTTGCGACCGGCGACCGCACCGCCGGTGGAGGCGACCCCGGCCCCGGCCCCGCCCCCACCGCAGTCGTCCGCCCCGCCCTCGGCCGCCCCGGCTTCTGGTACGGCCGACGGCTGGTCGCCCGGCTGCGGGCCGCGCACACCGCCGCCGGCTTCCTGACCGTGGCGGCCGCCGTCGCCGGCGCCGCGGCCCGGCACGACCGCGCCGCCACCGGCCCCGTACCCGGCTTCCTCGGCAGTCTGATCGAGGCAATGCTCGTGCTGGGAACGCTCGTTGTGCTCTGGGTGGTGTGCCGCCGCGGCCGCAGCGAGCGCCGGCTCGACAACCGGCTCGACAGCGCCCTCATCAGCTGGCTGCCCGGCGCCGCCCTCGCCCTGCTCGCCCTCGCCGCCGTGTACGCCGCCTGGCCCCGTCCCGGCTGGGTCTCCGCGGGCTCACTCCCCGGCGATGTCACGTTCCGCGTCCTCACCGTCGGCCAAGGGGCTCTCGTGGTCGTCCTCGCGGTGGTGGCGCTCGGCCTGTACCGGCGGACACCCGAACCGCGCACGGTCCTGTACGGACTCGGCGGCCCCGCGGTCGCGATGCTCGCCTGCGCCCTCGGCGGTGTCATGTCCGGCGGGGTCGCCCAGCGCGTCGCCGACTGGCTCGACGGCTCCGGCACCCCCGGCATGGGCCGGGCGTCCCTCATCGAAGGGCCGCCGGTGCTGCTCAGCTGGCAGGCCTCCGTCATCCCCGTGCTCCTGGTGCTGCTGGTGGTCCCCGCCGCCGTGCTGGGCGTCCGCACCTGGCTCGCCGCCCGCGCCCTGGAACCCGAGGTCGACCAGGAGTACGGGCAGAAGTGGCCGGACGCCGCTCGCACCCGGCAGATCGCCAGGACTCGGGCCACGGCCGCGCTGACCGACTCGGCACCCTGGCTGCTCGGCCTGGTCTCCGGCGCCACCCTGCTGCTCGGCGCGGGGGCCGTCGCCGGAGCGTGGGTGAGCGGACAGGTGCCGGGACGCGCGATGGACGGTGCGGGACCGTTCATCGAATCGGTGGCGGAAGCGGCCCAGTCGACCGGGTCCTGGATGGTCGGCTTCGGCTTCATCCTCTTCGTCACCTGGGGGCGGCGCGCCTATCGCGATGCCTCCGCCCGGCGCACCATCGGCATCCTCTGGGACGTCGGTACGTTCTGGCCGCGCGCCGCTCACCCCTTCGCGCCGCCGTGCTACGCCGAGCGTGCCGTCCCCGACCTGGCGTCCCGGATGTCCGGCTGGACCGGCCTCACCCGCGGCAGGCTCGTCATCTCGGGCCACTCCCAGGGCAGCGTCCTCGCGGCGTCCGCGGTCTGGCAGCTGCCCGCCGAGACCCGCGGGCGGGTCGCCCTGCTCACCTACGGTTCGCCGATCGAGCGGCTGTACGGGCGTTGGTTCCCGGCCTACTTCGGCGCCGGACCGCTGCACGGACTGCACCGGTCCGTGCACTGCTGGCGCAACCTGTGGCGGGCCACCGACCCCATCGGCGGCCGGGTCCGGCTCGATGACGGGCCCGGGCCCGAGGTGGACCGGGGCCCCCTGCGGGACCCGCTGGTCTACGGACGTACGCCGGAACACCCGCTTCCCGAACCGGTGCTGGGACACTCGGACTACCAGGCGGACCCGGTCTTCGCCGAGGAGCGGGCCGCGCTGCTCGCCCGGCTCGGACCGGTCCTGCCCCGTCAGGGCGACGGGGGCGCCGAGGAGACTCAGGGGAGCTCCGGCAGGTCCTCCGGGTAGAGGAGCGTGAGGTCGTCCGTGCTCGCCTCGGCGAGCTGGGCGACCCGGCCCGCATGCCGCTCGACCATCGACTCGAAGGTCTGACGGGCCGTCCGGCCGTTGCCGAACGCAGGGCCCTTGGGCAGCTCGGTGAAGTACTTGAGCAGCGCGTCCCCGGTGCCCTCGGCCAGGCTGTACTCGTGTTCCTCCGCCTGCTGCCCGACGATCCGCAGCAGTTCGCCGGGCTCGTAGTCGCTGAAGGTGATGGTCCGTGAGAAGCGGGACGCCACACCGGGGTTGACGGTGAGGAACCGCTCCATCTCCCGGGTGTAACCGGCGACGATGACGACCACCGCGTCCCGGTGGTCCTCCATCAGCTTCACGAGCGTGTCGATCGCCTCGCGGCCGAAGTCCCGGCCCGAGTCCTCCGGCGACAGCGCGTACGCCTCGTCGACGAACAGCACCCCGCCGCGCGCCCGGTCGAAGGCCTCCTGGGTGCGGATGGCGGTCGATCCGATGTGCTCGCCGACCAGATCGACCCGGGACACCTCGACGAGATGCCCGCGCTCCAGCACGCCGAGCGAGGCGAGGATCTCGCCGTACAGCCGGGCCACCGTCGTCTTGCCGGTGCCGGGGGAGCCGGTGAAGACGAGATGGCGCCGCACCGAAGCGGCTTTGAGCCCGGCCTCCAGACGGCGGCGGCCCACCTCGATCATGTCGGTGAGGGCCCGCACCTCACGCTTGACGCTGTCCAGGCCCACCAGCGCGTCGAGTTCACCGAGAACGGCGCCCGACGTGCGTACCGGCTCGGCGGGCACCTCGACGGCGGTGGCCACGACCGCACGCTGCGTGGGCACCGCACCGAGCAGCCCGGGGGCCGTCTCGGTCGCCGTCACCACCGCGGGCGGCGGAGGAGGGGGAGTGCGCAGTCCGCTCTCGTCGCTGGTGCAGTCCTCCACGACCGGGCCCGCCCCCTGACCGTCGCCGTGCGAGCCGCCGTCGGCGAACTCGTAGCCCCCCCGGGCGCACCGCTCCGTGCGGCACCGGGTCAGCGTCGTACGGCAGCCGTCCATCACATGGAAGCCGTACCCGTCGCTGCCGGTGACCCGGCAGCTGTGGAAGGTGCCGCGGCCCTCGGCGGAGACGTAGAAACCGGCCTCGGCGGGCGAGGTGACCGTGCAGCGCTCGATGGTCGGGTCGGCGCCCTTGGTGACGATGACGCCGGTCTGCGCCGCGTCGATGGTGCAGTTGTTCAGCGTGCCGCCGCTGCCGTGGTCACGGAACCAGGCACCGGTCGACGCCTCGCGGATCCGGCAGTCGTCGAGCTGCGCGGTCGCCCCGTCGCTCACCGACACCGCCGTGTTGCGGACCTGGGTGAGATCACTGTCGACGACGTCGGCGCGCGAGCCCCGGTCGAGGACGAAGATCGCGTCCGGCACGTCGTGGACCCGGCAGGAGTCCAGTATCACGGTCGCCCCGTCGCTCACCCAGACCGCCGGGTAGTCGCCCGTACTGTCGTGGATCTCGCACTGGTTGGCATCGACCCGGGTGCCCGGGTCCCACACCGACAGGCCGTTGCGGCCGAATCGGCGCACCGTGGAGCGGGTCAGCGTGAGAACCGAACGGGAGCGCAGATCCACCGCGTTCTCCGGGATGTCATGGATGTCGCAGTCGGCGAGCGTCAGCACCGCGTCGGTGTCGAGCGTGACCCCGTCGGACGAAGTGCGATGCACCGTGCAGTCGGTGAGATGGGCCGAGGCGCGAGCGGTCACCTGTATGCCGCTGCCCTTGATCTCGTACACCTCGCAGCCGACGCCCTCCAGACCGCTGCCCTCACCGGTGATGCTCAGCCCCGCGCCCGAGGCGTGATGGATCCGGCAGCGCTCGAGCCGTGGATGCGCCCCGTCGCGCACGGCGACACCGGACTGTCCGGCCGAGACGATCTCGCACTCCTCGAACACCCCGCCCGCACCGTCGAGTACGGCGATGCCGACACCGGCGGGATTGTCGACCGTGCAGCGGCGAACGCTGGGGCGGGCCGCCCCGCGCACCTCGATCCCGGCGGCGGAGCGCGTCACGATCCGCAGATCCGCCAGTTCCGGAGCGCCGTCCTCGACGAGTACCGCGGGGGCCGCCGAGTCCTGGCCCTCCACATGCAGATCCTGGACGACGGCGGAGGCGCGGACCGTCAGTGGTACGCCGTCGACCGGCGCGATCCGCACGGAACCGACGGAGCCCTCGGGGCCGCGCAGCGTCACCGCGCGGTGCAGGACCAGATTCTCCCGGTAGGTGCCCGGCGCGACGGTGAGGACGTCACCGTCCGCCGCGGCCTCGAGGGCTGCGGTGAGGGAGGCGTATTCGCCCGTGCGGCGCCGCCACCGCGATGTGCCGGTGTGCGTCACCTGGACCGTGCCCTGTGCCATGGCGCTGCTGTGCCCCCACCTCGTGCGTGTGTGATGCCCTGACCACCGGCCCTTCGGCAGCGGTCATTCCGGGTCCGCCCGCCGAAGAGGCGGGCGGGCCGGTCCACCGTAGCGCGCGCGGGGGGCGGGAGTTGACCCGATCAGCAGCTCTTCAGCTGCCGGTGCCCGTCCTGCCCCAGTCCGGGCCCGACTCGGCCCAGTCCCGGTCGAGTCGCGCATACCGCCGCTGCACCATGCGCCATACGATCACACGCCGCCCGGCCTCGATCAGCCCGACGCCGATCAGTGTCACCCCGAACCCGGCCAGTGCCGCATGCGTGCGGGCTGTCGTCCCGTCCATGGGGGGCAGCACGGCACGGCCCTGCCGGTCGGTCCAGATCCGTACCCGGGAGCCGGGCTCCGTGACCCGGGACGAGGTCGCCACCGTATCCCTGCGGGGCGTGCCGTCCGGGGCCTTCCAGCGTGCCAGCACCGTCGTCCGGGTCGTGCGCTCCGAGGAGACCTCAGGATCCGCGGCGAGATTCGACGCCCCCGGCACGCGGCGTACCACCACGGCCGTGATGACATGGCGCTGCGCCTGCTGGGCCCGCACCGATTCCTGCAGGGCGCCGTCGGTGACCACCCCGCACAGCCAGCCGCACACAGGCGCAGCCAGGACCATCAGCAGCAACGCGACCAGGGCCAGCCATGCCTCGAGCCGGTCAGTGGCGCGGCGCAGAGGATTGTGCCGCCAACGCCAGACTCCCGAAACCGCTCGCACCGTTCTGCACCCCCTTCCGCATCCGTCATAACCTGATACGGCACCGTTCGCGCGCTGGAGCAGCGAAGAGAGAGCTACTTCACTCTGTGCAACGCACGGGTCACCCCGGCGAGTTCCCCCCTCCACCGGTCCTCGTGCGTCGGCGTGATGATGAGACGACCGGCGCCGTGCGCGGCTGCCGGATCGCGCGGGTCCCGCCCCGCGGACGTGTTCCATCGGCGGCCGTCGTCGAGTCCCCACGGCTCGACGACGCCCCGACCGGATGCATGGGTACAGCACGCAGTGCCGGAGGGTGCATGCCCCCGGCAAGCACCCTCCGGACGGCCCGGTGTGCGGCGGGTCGTCCGGCTCGGTGCGCCCGGCCGGCAGCGCCGGCCGGTGCCCCCGGCTTCAGTGACCCCGGCTCAGTACCCCCGGCCCTGGTACGGGCGGTTGTACGGGTCCTCGTACGGAGAGGGCGCCGGCACGGGTCGCGGCGACGCGGGACGCATCGACTCGTACCCGGTGCTCGGTGCGGGGCGCTGCTGCTGGGGCTGCGGCGCCTGGTAGCCGCCACGCATCCCCGTCGGCTGCTGCGGGATGTACGGCGCCGGAGCGTGCTGCAGATGAGCCGGCTGTATCGGCGTGTAGCTCTGCTGCTGCGCGGCCATCGGCTGCTGGTAGCCGTACGACGGGCCGGACTGGGAAGGTCCCGCGGGCAGGGCCGGCAACGCCGACGGGAGCGCCGGCAGATAGCTGCTGCCGGTGTCATAGGCGGCAGGCACTCGGATCGGGGCGATCTGAGGGGTGCCCCGCTCCGCGACCAGGGAGTCGTAGATCGGAGTGTCGGGGAACGACGGTGCGGCGTAGTAGCCGCCGCCGTAGGTGGAGCGGGGGGAGGTCATGGCACATAAGTTAAGCCCACGATGTGCTGGTTGGGGAGCCCGATAAGAGGGTTGGTTTACGAGATGTGAGTGAACTGGGATCCCCAATGCGAGCGAACTTGGGAAAAAAGGGCGCCCGGGTGCGTAGTAATCGTGTAAAGGGCGAGTTCACGGGGGGTTACCGGCGGATCGTCGGACGGGGTACGGCATGGCTGTGGGCTCCGCGGCGGGCACGGATTAGGTTGGCCCGGAAAGCCTTTGGTGGCCGGACTCGCGATGGGGGCGGACATGACCATGCTAAAAGGAGCCAATGTTCCGGTGGCGGCTCAGGCCGTGCGGGTCGAATTGGGGTGGCGTGCCGCCCCCGGCACACCGGACGTGGACGGATCGGCGCTCCTTCTCGTGTCGGGAAAGGTGCGCAGCGACGCGGACTTCGTCTTTTACAACCAGCCGGTGCACGGATCGGGTGCGGTCCGTCACGAAGGGCGACGGAGCGTGGCCGGTGGTGTTACGGACAGCATCGCGGTCGACCTGGCGCGGGTGGAGCCCGCCATCGAGCGCATCGTCCTGGCTGCCTCCGCGGACGGCGGCACGTTCGGGCAGGTGGCAGGGCTGTACGTGCGGATCATGGATGCGTCCGACGGTGCCGAGATCGCGCGGTTCGACAGCGCCGATGCGACGGTGGAGACGGCATTCATTCTCGGTGAACTGTACCGGCGGCAGGGGGCGTGGAAATTCCGAGCCGTCGGCCAGGGATACGGCACCGGTCTCGAAGGACTCGCGACGGACTTCGGGATTTCCGTCGACGAACCACAGCGGCCCCAGCCACCGCAACAGCCTCAACCGCCGCATAGCGCAACGAGAGTTGACCTGCCGGCGCCGGCGCCGGCGCAGGCGCCCGCGGGGCAGTACCTCCCCACCTTGCCCGCCGTCCCGGCGGCGCCGCCCGTACCCCCGGCCGCCCCGCCGGCCCCTCAGCCCGTCCGGCTGTCCAAGGTGACGCTCACCAAGGAGGCGCCCTCGGTCTCCCTCGCCAAGCAGGGCGGCACTTCGGGAGCCATGCGCGTCAATCTCAACTGGCAGGTGCGCAAACAGTTCACGGGCTGGGGCAGCAAACTCGGCAGAGCCGTCGCCCACCACGCGGACCTCGATCTTGATCTCTGTGCGCTCTACGAACTCACCGACGGCAGGAAGGGAGTTGTACAGGCGCTCGGAAACGCCTTCGGCGCGTTGGCGCAGCCGCCCTATATCCATCTCGACGGAGACGACCGCACCGGCGCCGTGTCCACCGGCGAGAACCTGACCATCAATCTCGACCACAAGGACCGGCTCCGCCGCGTCCTGATCTTCGTCACCATCTATGAAGGCGCCCGGAGTTTCGCCGATCTGCATGCGACCGTCACCCTCCAGCCGCAGCACGGTGCCGCGATCGACTTCTCGCTCGACGAATGCACCGTCCCCTCCACGGTCTGCGCGCTCGCACTCCTCACCAACAACGGGGGAGACCTCACCGTCCGGCGCGAAGCCCGCTATCTCGTACCCGAACGCGGGGTGAGTCCGCAGCGCACCATCGACTACGCCTACGGGTGGGGGATGAACTGGACACCCGGTCGTAAATGACCCCCGGTCCGTCCGGTCCCGCCACCGCCGAAGGACCGGTACCCCCACCGCTCACCGCTCCGGTGCGGCCTCGGGACGGGCGTAGGTACGCCCCTTCCAGGCCGCACCGCGGCCGCGGTGGTGCTGTACCGCCGAATCGACCGTCATCAGCAGATACAGCACGGCGGTGAACGGCAGCAGCGGCCCCAGCCAGAGCGACTGCCGGTAGTAGCCCAGCATCGGCATGTACGTGCCCGCCATCACGGCCCACGCCGCGCCACCGGCCCACGCCGCCGCCGGATCACCGGCCGTCAGCCCCACCGCCAGTGTGACCGGCGGTGCCAGGTAGACGAGCGCGAGACCCAGTACCGTCCCGGCGAGCAGCAGTGGGTTGTGCCGCAGCTGGGCGTACGCGCTGCGCGAGACCATGCGCCACAGATCCGCCAGCCGCGGATACGGGCGCACACTGTCCACCCGCTCCGCGAGCCCCAGCCAGATCCGGCCGCCGCTGCGCTGCACCGCGCGCGCCAGCGACACGTCGTCGATCACCGCCTGCCGGATCGACTCGGGCACCCGCGCCCGCTGCGCGGCCTCGGTCCGCAGCAGTACGCACCCGCCGGCCGCCGCCGCGGTCCGTGCCCCCGCCCGGTTCACCCACCGGAACGGATAGAGCTGCGCGAAGAAGTACACGAAGGCCGGCACGACCAGGCGCTCCCAGGCGCTCGCCACCCGCAGCCGCGCCATCTGCGAGACCAGGTCGAACCCGCCGGAGCAGGCTGCGGAGACCAGCTCCCTCAGGCTGTCCGGCTCATGTGCGATGTCCGCGTCGGTGAGCAGGAGATACTCCGGCGCCGGCTGCCGGGCCTGCGCCAGCGAGATCCCGTGCCGGACGGCCCAGAGCTTGCCCGTCCAGCCGGGCTCGGGCTCCCCGGGCGACACGACCGTCACCGGCAGCCCGCCGTGCCGTACGGACAGCGCACGCGCGAGATCACCGGTGCCGTCCTTGCTGCAGTCGTCGACCAGGAAGATCTCCGCGGCCCCCGGATAGTCCTGCGCCAGCAGCGACGGCAGGCTCACCGGCAGCATGTCCGCCTCGTCACGTGCGGGCACGACGACCGCCACCGACGGCCAGCGGTCCGGGGCCGCGCGCCGCGGCAGCCGCTGGCCGGTACGCCAGAAGAAACCCTGCCCCAGCAGCAGCCACAGCCATGCGGCCAGCGAACCCACAGCGATCCACGCAACGGCGCTCATCCGCCGCAGTCTGCCCCACTCCGGCGTGAGCGCAAGGGCGGTCGACTATGGTGACCGGGTGAAGATCGCGCTCATGGACTCCGGAATCGGCCTGCTCGCGGCGGCCGCCGCGGTACGCCGGCTGAGGCCCGACGCCGACCTGGTGCTCTCGTCCGACCCCGCCACCATGCCGTGGGGACCGCGCACGCCGCAGGACGTGACCGGCCTCGCCCTCGCCGTCGCCCGTGCGGCCGCCGCCCACCGGCCCGACGCACTGATCGTCGCCTGCAACACCGCCTCCGTGCACGCTCTGCCGGCGCTCCGCGCCGAGCTCGAGCCCACGCTGCCGGTCATCGGCACCGTCCCCGCGATCAAGCCGGCCGCGGCCGGTGGCGGCCCCGTCGCCATCTGGGCCACTCCCGTCACCACGGGCAGCCCGTACCAGCGCGGACTCATCCGTGACTTCGCCGGCTCCGTCGACGTCACCGAGGTCCCGTGCCCCGGTCTCGCCGACGCCGTGCAGAACGCTGACATGGCTGCGATCGACCGGACCGTCGCCGCGGCGGCCGCCCTCACTCCACCGGACGTACGGGCCGTCGTCCTCGGCTGCACCCACTACGAACTGGTCGCCGAGCGCATCCGGGCCGCCGTTCAGCAGCCCGGCCGGCCGCCCGTCGCCCTGTACGGCTCCGCCGGGGCCGTCGCCGCCCAGGCACTGCGCCGGATCGGGGCCGCACCCGCTCCGGCGGCCGAACCGGCCACCTCGCTCACGGTGCTCCTCAGCGGCCACGACGCCCAGCTGCCGGAAGCCGCCCTGACCTACGCCGAAGGGCTTCTGCTGAGCGCCGTCAGCCCCGCCCGCTGAGGCTTCGGCGGTCCCGCGAGAGCTGTCGTACCCATCCCCGCCGTGCGGATTCTGAGTACGCTGCTGGCATGAGGGACCACCCCCGAAAACCGAGGCACGAAGCGGCCGAGGCGTCTCCCACCGTTTGGACCGGGCGGGCCAGCAACAGGGCCCAGTGGGTTCTCGCCGCAGCCGGTGCGGCATGCCTGGCCCTGGGTGTCGTGCTCGCGGTGAGCTCCAACTGGACCTCAGGCATCGTCCCGCTGCTGATGGCGGTCATCGGCTGCGTGGCGGCCGGCCTGCTCATGCTGTTCGGCACGCTCGCCTTCGTCAACGTGGCCGTGCGCGTCGACGGGCACGCCCTCGAAGTGCGCTGCGGCCACATGGGCCTGCCGCGCCGCCGGATCCTGCTGGCCCATGTGGTGGGCGCGGAGTTCGTACCCCAGGTCACCCCCCGCCAATGGGGCGGCTGGGGCTACCGCTGGCGACCGGAACAGGGGACGGCCGTGGTGGTCCGCCGGGGAGAGGGCCTGGTGCTCCGGCTCGGTGACGGCAGGACGTTCACGGTCACGGTGGACGACGCGGAGGAGGGCGTGCGCTTCATCCGCGAGCGGCTCCAGCTCCCCGCGGCGGGCGCACCGGCCGGAGGCTGAGCGCGCCCGCCCGACCGGCCTGAATGCGAACGGACGGCGCCCGGCGGCAGGAGCCTGAGGGGCCGCGGCGAGGAGCGGCGCTCCCGTCGCTCAGAGCGGGGTGTGGTCCGCCCGCGGACCGCGTTCGGCCGTGGCATCCGGCCCGTACGCGCCGAGGCCCGCACTCTCGCCGCTCGCCTGCCGTGGGACGTCCGCTGCTGCTGCAGGGTCCGGTGCGGCGGCGCCGTCGCCGATGGGCCGCCGGGCCGATGCCAGCCCCGCGAGCAGCCCCGCTCCCGCCGTGACCGGCGTGAAGCTCAGTGCGTTCCCGACACTCGCCAGGGTCGCGAGCGCGGTGAGCGCCGCGCCCGCCGTCAGGACGACCGCCGTGGTGCGGGGCGAGCGCCAGAGCACGTACAGCAGCCAGCCGTAGGCCACCCCCAGCAGCGCCACCCCCACCACGCCCTGCTCGGCCGCCTGCTGGAGGGGGGCCGAGTGCGGTTTCCCGTCGGACCGCAGGGACTGCCGGGCGGTCGGGCTCAGCTCGGCGAACCGGTCAGGTCCGATGCCGAGCGCCGGATGCTCCTCGGCGAGCGTCACCGCGTCCTGCCACAGGAGCACCCGGTTCCGGGTGAGCTGGCCCTCCAGGGAGATCGTCAGGCCGTCGGGCAGCGCATCCTCGGCCACCGCCCAGGACGTCCCGACCACCAACGCCGTGACGAGCGCGAATCCGGCGAGACCGAGCAGCCTGCGGCGCATTCTCGCCGCGGCCAGCGAACAGAGCAGTACCCCGAGCGCCGCCACGAAACCGGCCACCGAACGCAGCGTCAGCGCGGCGCAGGCGGTACCGAACGCCAGCAGGTGCAGGGTGAGACGCAACGGAAACCGCCGGGCCGCCGCGGCCGCGCAGCAGGCGGCTCCCGCAGCCAGCACCAGCAGCGCGGCCGCCGCCCCCGTGTGCCCGGGCGCGATGTCGGCGGCGGCGGTGGCGCCCGGCAGGCCGCTGCGTGACAGGAGGGCCATGGCGAGGGCGGCCCCGGCGGCGGCGGTCGCGGCGGCCACCGGCAGCAGCGTGCCGCAGATACGGCCGCAGGCGAAGCCCGCGGCGACGGCCAGCAGCGCCAGCAGCACCCCCTCCGGCCGGGTCTCCCGCCCGGCCGCGCTGATCAACGACCAGATCGCGCAGGCGGCGAGTATCACGGCTCCGGCGGCGTCCGACGCGCTGCCGCGTTCACGGGCCGCGTACCGGTCCGCTGATGCAGTCATCCCGTCCGACCCCCCGAACTGTGACCGTCCTGTCCGCGACGGCCGGAGGCGGCCGGTCGACGGCGACTGGCGCACACGCTAACGGCAGTGGTGCGGGTTTGTGGAGGAAAAGCACAGGAACGATCCGGCAGGGACGATTCCGGCCACCGAACGCGACTGCCCCGCGCACAGCCGACCACCGTAGACTCCGCCGGGTGAGCGCCACCATCACCCCAGTCGACGACCTGCAGTCCGCCCGCGCATCCCGAGGCGGACGGCTTCTGCCGCGGCTCGCCCGGCCTGCCGCGGCCGTGCTCGCGGGCGTGCTGCTGTACCTGAGCTTCCCGCCCCGCCCCCTGTGGTGGCTGGTGCTGCCCGGCTTCGCGCTGCTCGGCTGGTGCCTGCACGGCCGCCGGCTACGCGCCGGGTTCGGCCTTGGCCTGCTGACCGGTCTCGGCTTCATGCTGCCGCTGCTGCACTGGACCGGCGAAGAGGTCGGACCCGTGCCGTGGCTGGCGCTCGCCGTCGCCGAGGCGCTGTTCGTCGCGGTGGGCTGCATCGGGATCGCCGCCGTGTCCAGGCTCGCCTGGTGGCCGGTGTGGGCCGCCGCGGTCTGGACCCTGGACGAGGCGGTCCGCGCCAGGGTGCCGTTCGGCGGCTTCCCCTGGGGCAAGATCGCGTTCGGGCAGGCGGACAGCGTGTTCCTGCCCCTGGCGGCCGTCGGCGGCACACCGCTGCTCTCGTTCGCCGTGGTGCTGTGCGGGTTCGGCCTGTGCGAAGCGGTACGCCGGTTCCTTGCGTACCGCAGCACCGGTGAGCTGCCGCGTGCCGCCGTCGCAGCCGTGGCCGTCACCGTTCTCGCACCCCTCGCCGGGGCGCTGGCCGCGCTGCCGCTCGTCGACGACTCGGCGGAGGACGGCACCGCCACCGTCGCCGCGATCCAGGGCAACGTGCCGCGCCTCGGACTCGACTTCAACTCCCAGCGCCGCGCCGTCCTCGACAACCACGCACGCCGCACCGAACAGCTTGCCCGAGAGGTCAAGGCGGGCAAGGTGCCCCAGCCCGACTTCGTTCTGTGGCCGGAGAACTCCTCCGACCTCGATCCCTACCGCAACGCGGACGCGCGGATCGTGATCGACGACGCCGTGAAGGCGATCAACGCCCCCACCGTGGTCGGCGCGGTCGTCGAACCCGACACCGGCAAGCTGCGCAACACCCTCATCCAGTGGGACCCGACGGGCGGCCCCGTCGCCACGTACGACAAGCGCCACATCCAGCCGTTCGGCGAGTACATGCCGATGCGCTCGATCGCACGCATCTTCAGCTCGGACGTCGACCGGGTGGCGCGCGACTTCGGACCGGGCAAGAAGGTCGGCGTCTTCGACCTCGCGGGTACCCGGGTGGGGCTCGTCACCTGCTACGAGGCCGCTTTCGACGACGCCGTGCGCGACACGGTCGAACACGGCAGCCAGCTGATCGCCGTCCCCAGCAACAACGCCACCTTCGGCCGCAGCGAGATGACGTACCAGCAGCTGGCCATGAGCCGCGTGCGGGCCGTCGAGCACAGCCGGTCCGTCGTCGTCCCCGTCACGAGCGGGGTCAGCGCGGTCATCCGCCCGGACGGGACGATCGTCCAGCAGACGAAGATGTTCACCGCGGACGCGCTGGTGGACGAAGTGCCGCTGCGCTCGTCGCTGACCCCGGCGACCCGGCTGGGCACGCTCCCCGAAGGGCTGCTCGTGCTCGTGGCCGTGGGGGGACTGGGCTGGGCGGCCGTCCTGTCGGTACGGGTCCGCCAGGGGCGGTGAGCCGCCCCGCGGGCCACGTAGGGTCGTGGTCATGGCCACTCCTGACTTCATCCGCGAACTCCGTGCCACTGCGGGCACCCAGCTGCTCCTTCTGCCGGGCGTCACCGCAGTCGTCTTCGACGACGAGGGCCGGGTCCTGCTCGGGAGACGCACCGACACCGGCAAGTGGTCGCTCATCGGCGGCATCAGCGAACCGGGGGAGCAGCCTGCGGTGACGGCGGTCCGCGAGGTGTACGAGGAGACCGCCGTGCACTGCCTGACGGAGCGGGTTGTGCTCACGCAGATGCTCGATCCCGTGCAGTACGCGAACGGCGACCGGTGCCAATTCCTGGACGTGACCTTCCGCTGCCGGGCGACCGGGGGCGAAGCGCGCGTCAATGACGACGAGTCGCTGGAGGTGGGCTGGTTCCCGATTGACGCCCTGCCGCCGTTGAACGAGTTCGGGCTCCTGCGGATCAAGCAGTCGCTCACGGACGAACCCACCTGGTTCGAGCCCGCCGGGCAGCAGTGACGCACCAGTGCCGCTCATGCGGACGCCGGACGGGCTCGACCACTCAGCCCGTCCGGCGATTCCCTGGCTCATACAGTCAGATGCTCATGCGGTACGGGCATCGGCGGCCACAGCCGCGGACGCGTCCGACTCCGGTGCCGCCTCGATGTTCTCGAGGTCGCGCTGCCGGGTCTCCTTCGCACAGACGACCGCCAGCACGGTGATGAGTGCCGCGGCGATCACATACAGCGAGATCATCGTCGAGCTGTGGTAGTTCTCGAGCAGCGCGGTGGCGATGAGCGGCGCCGGGGCACCGGCTGCGACCGACGAGAACTGAGCACCGATCGACGCACCCGAGTACCGCATCCGGGTCGCGAACATCTCCGAGAAGAAGGCCGCCTGAGGCGCGTACATCGCCCCGTGGAAGATGAGTCCGACCGTGACGGCGAGCAGCAGGCTCCCGAAGCTGCGGCTGTCGATCAGCGCGAAGAACGGGAACATCCACAGCCCCACACCGATCGCGCCGATCAGATAGATGGGCTTGCGGCCGAACCGGTCCGACAGCGCGCCCCACACCGGGATGACCGCGAAGTGGATGGCGGAGGCGATGAGCACGGCGTTCAGTGCCGTCTGCTTGCTCAGCTCGGCGGCCGTCGTCGCGTACACGAGGATGAACGCCGTGATCACGTAGTAGCTGATGTTCTCCGCCATCCGGGCCCCCATGGCGATGAGGACATCCCGCCAGTGGTGCCGCAGCACGGCGACGAGCGGCATCTTTTCGGCCGCCGCGGCGGCCCCCTTGCGCGCCTCGGCCTGCGCCAGCGCAGCCTTGAACACCGGTGATTCATCGACAGAGAGACGAATCCACAAGCCGACGATCACGAGCACACCGGAGAGCAGGAACGGGATGCGCCAGCCCCAGGAACCGAAGGCGGAATCCGACAGCAGCGCGGTGAGCGCGGAGAGCACCCCGGTCGCGAGCAGCTGCCCGGCCGGCGCCCCGGTCTGCGGCCAGGAGGCCCAGAACCCACGGCGCTTCGCATCCCCGTGCTCCGATACGAGGAGCACAGCCCCGCCCCACTCACCACCGAGGGCGAAGCCCTGCACCAGTCGCAGGACCGTGAGCAGTACCGGAGCGGCGACACCGACGGTGGCATGCGTCGGCAGCAGCCCGATGGCGAAGGTCGCCCCACCCATCAGCAGCAGGCTCAGCACCAGCAGCTTCTTGCGGCCGAGCCGGTCGCCGTAGTGTCCGAACACCAGGGCGCCGAGCGGCCGTGCGGCGAAGCCGACCGCGTAGGTGAGGAAGGAGAGGAGCGTTCCGACGAGCGGGTCGGACTCGGGGAAGAACAGCTTGGGAAAGACGAGAGCGGCTGCTGACCCGTAGAGAAAGAAGTCGTACCACTCGATCGTGGTTCCGATGAGGCTGGCGGCGACGATGCGCTTGAGGCTGGCGGGGGGTGGGGGAGCGGTCGCGGGGGAGGACATCGGTACCACTTCCAAGGGGTTGACGGGGACGTGTTTGTGTCGCCATACCGTAGGAATCCGCAGGTCAGGCGCACATGTGACGGGGCAACATAGTTCGAGAGTCGGCTATGCGTGTGGCCACCATGCCGGCTCACGGAAAGGCGGTTCAGGGGCTCGATGGTGGGTCGAGACGAGTGCCCTCCGGGATGTGTAGTTCGGGGTGATTTGACGGGGCGGTGCTGACTCCCGTGCTGGTTCGGTGCTGACTAAAAGCCCACGTCATCACCCGTGTTCACCCCTCCCGTGCTGACTTATGCCGCACATCCCGCGCCGGCGGAGCCCACTCCCGTCAAGGCACCGAGCGCCGACGAGGTCACCAGAACGCCCAGCAAACCGTCGGCGTCGGCGTCCGATAGCCACCCGCCGGCTACGCCCAGGAGAGGAAGAACCGTATGCCAGACGAAGACCGAGAGAGCCGAAACCAGCGGCTGCGGGTCCAGGATGAGGATCGGAGGCGTAGGAAGCTTGCGGCAGACGTCCGGCTTCAGAAACAGGAGCGCGAGCGCCTGGCCCAGGAGGAAGCACTGCGGGCCAGTGAGCGGACCCAAGCAGCCCCCGAGAGCTGCGCGCAGCTCCCCACGCGCTCCTACCCCGGCATTCGCTGATACCACGTGGCTCGGTCGGCATGGGTTCGGCTGGCCGGTCCGGTGGTGGGGTCGCTGCCGTTGCCGACGGTCGGTCAGAGCTGTGGGCCACTACGGTTGGAGTGGGTGCCCTGACAGGACGGTACTCTGCGGTCCTGCGGATCCTCTGCGTTCCGCGGGGCCCGCTGGTGAACAAGACCAGACGTTCCCCATGCAAGTCCGGTGCGAGCGAAATGCGTCGTGGTCCTGTCTTGTCGTTTTGAGCGGCCAGCAGCACCTAGTTTGAGCGCAGAGGGTACGTATGGCAGCTCAGCTCAGCTCGAACGAGCTGGCCCGGTTCTGGCAGCCGTCCTTGCGTAGGTCCGCCTGCATGTGAATCCACCGGTTGCCGCACTCGCCCTCGAAATTGATGTCGGACGAGAACCACACATCGCAGTGAGTGCCGTTGCCCATCTGAGTGGTCACCGAACTGACCCTGTCGTTCCAATCTCCAGGCATCTCCGCGAGACGCAAGTCCTTGTCACCGGTGGAGGCGGTGCAGTCCCTCGGCATGATGATGACCAGCGTGTCGCCGGTCCTGTTGTTGTACCCGAGCCCGTCGTAGAACACAGCCACGCCATAGCCCACAGAATTGGCGTAACTCAGTGACTCCGCATACGAGATGTGGGTCCCCATCGCCCCGTTCAAGGCGTTGTAGGTCTCATGGAACGGAGCAGGCTGAGCCCCATCCTGCGCGGTTGGTGCGCCGGCAGGACGCGCGAACGGAGCAACAGGCGCCGCGAGAGACGACCCCTGACTCAACGCTGTCGCCCCCATAGCCAGGACCATGACCGCCAGGATCCGGCCAACCACATGTGTGATCTTCACGCGCTTCCCCTTTACCCGCGGACCTCACAACACGTGAGCCCGGCCACCGCCACAGCGGAATGCTCTGAGGTATACCCGCGAGTCCATACCCACCCTCAGCATTCGTCATCCGGGCACACCGACTAAAGCCGGCCACCCCGGCCCCTACGATGACGACGGGCCCTCTCGAGTCACGGACTTCGTCGATCGCGACACCGTGAAGGTCCGGCGTAGCGGCAAGGAAGTCACGCTTCGTCTCATAGGTATGGACACCTCCGAAACCCGCGACACCCGCAAGCCCGTCCAGTGCTTCGGCCGCGAGGCGTCGCAAGGGGCGCATCAGCTCCTGATCGCGTGGCGTGAGCCCGCCTCGGCGAGCAGGTCCGAGCAGAACGACCGGATGGCACCGTTGACGAGGCGTGGCTTCTCCCAGCACAGGAAGTGCCCGGCTCCCTTGATCCAGAACGGGCCGACGAGCTGCGGATAGGCCACCTCGAGCTTGGCTTCCACGTTCTCCCCGAGGAGGATCGAGTCGGCGCCGATCAGTACCAGCACTGGCTGCCGCACCTTCTGGTCCTCGATCGTCGGCATGGACGGCTGACGGCGGCCCATCACGATCTCGTAGTCGGCGAAGGCGACCCGGAGCCGGTCGTGGTCGGCATAGGCTGCGGTGAGCATATCGCGGTCGGCGTCGTCGAAGGCGTGGGCTGGTGCCCACAGTCGGTGCCCGAAGAACTCGCCGATGTAGCGTCGGCGGCGCTGCGGGGTGTTCAGCATGTCAAGGAGCTCCTCGGCGTGCAGGCCCTGGTTGACGTGGTAGTCGAGCACAGCCCTGCGTCCGGCGTTGTGCGTGTCGGTGACGCCGGCGGCGGCGAAGTCCTCGCGTAGATCGGGCGTGGTGTCGTCCAGGAGCACGATGCGGTCGACACGCTCGGCAAACCGGTTGGCGAAGTCCATGGTGGTGGCCGCGCCGAGGTCGTGGGCGGCCACCACGGCCTTGTCCCAGCCCAGGGTGTCCATGAGCTCGGCAAGATCGGTGCTGAACGCCGCGAGGTCGTAGATGTCGTCGGACACGAGGTCGGACTGGCCGTAGCCGCGCAGGTCCGGGGCCGCGACGTCGAAGCCCGCTGCGGCGAGCGGGGCAACGTTCCGCGACCAGATCAGGCTCGTGCACGGGAAACCGTGGACGAGCAGGAGCGGGACACCTCCGTGGCCGGCGTGCCGGACGGCAAGGCGGTGACCTGCGGGCAGTCCGATCATCTCAACGGTCGCAGTCACGAGAGCATCTTGGCAGCTGGTTCCGACACTGCGGGCCGGTCACTGCAACTCAGGTGGGCTCAAACTGGGCCGGCTGGCGTCGCAAGGCGAGATTCTCGCCCCGTACAGGCTCCAGTCTTTGGGGGCCGACTTCTCGCAGCACCGAAGCTCTGCCGGTTCCGGTGGGATGGGAAGTGCGGGTACCGGATGCCCGTGGTGCGCGAGGCCGGACCATGTTGTCGACGTTTTCTCCCGCTGGGCGGGAGCCCTTGAAACAAGCCCTTGATTAAAGCCCGCCTGTTGGATGCGCCCGCCGGGCCGACCTCCGCCCTGCTGTTCTGCCAACAGGCCGTCACCGAGCTCCTCGGCCTGACCACCACCGATCCCCAGGCAGGGTTCAGGGCCTTCAACGCGGCCGCCCTCACCCCCGTCCTGCCCACTGACCACCGACTCTCCATCGACACCGAGTTGCTCGCCGTTGTCCAGTACACCGGCAGCAACATCGCCGAAGTCGGCGTCGCATCCCACTTTGAAGCAACCCCTCCTCGCGAGTGGACGGTTCCGTTCTGGCAGGATCGTGCGCTTGAACGATGGCCTGGCTGTGGGGCTACGCCCCTAGCCAGGCCGCCATTGCTTTAACGGGGAATGCGAGGAAGACATGCGCACGTGGAATCGTGCCGTGCCGGTGGCGGTGGGCACTCTGGTGCTGGCCTTGGCACTGACTGGCTGCAACGACTCGGGTTCGGGGACGGGCGGGCAAAGCTCCGGCTCCGACTCATCGAACGGCAAGACGAGCTACCGTCTGGGTGAGTCCAGCCCGCCGCAGGAAAGCACCATGCAGAAGTCGAAGGGCAGCACGTTCACGGTGACGCCCACGAAGGTGGAGACCGGGACGACGGCTGACATGGACAAGTCCGGGCTGGAGAAGGACAAGGACGAGGCCTCCAAGGTGCCTGTGTACGTGTGGGCCACCCTGACGCACAAGAGCGGCAAGGCCATGGAAGTCGGCGACATGGACGACGACCTGATCGTCAAGACGAACAAGGGTGAGCGCACCAGGGCCCTCATCGTCCTCATGGGCGAGGCCAAGTGGCCAAACTGCCCGGCCCCCGACACCGGGAAGAATCTGAGCGCGGGGCAGTCGGAGAAGATCTGCAAGGCGTTCCTCATCCCCGAGGGCCAGCGGGCCGCCGCCGTCGAACTGAGCCGGGGCTTCAACGCGGCCCCGCTGGAGTGGCCGGTCAAGAACTGAACTCTTAGCCCGGGGCCTCGACCAGCCTGGTGGCTGGGAACTCGCCTCTTGGCGGCGTGCGTGCACCCGAGATGGAGGGGCGCGCGCACGCCGCCGCCTTACACGAACCGGGTACTTACGTCGGCTTCCCCGCAACCAGCTGTCGCGGAGCCGCGATACTCGGGGGATGCGCATCGTGGCCCCTGTAGAGCCGCCCGATCAGGGTGAGGTTCGGTTTGCCCTCATGCCCTGACGGAATCGTGCTCTTCGACAACCCCGACGCGATGCTGATCTGCGCATTCAAACGGGACAACGCGCTCTGCGAACCCGACCCCGACGCGACAGCTCCGCGGCAGTACGACTGCAGACCCGGCTGCGGCAACGCGGTCCGCACCGACACCCACGCCCGCCAGCTGCTGGCACGGGCCGACGAGATCGACCAGCTGGCCGCCTCAACACCGGGCCCGCTCGGCAAGCGCCTACGGATAAACGCCAACAAGCTCCGCGCCACCGCCGACACCCACGACGCCACCGCCCAACCCGCCGAGGCCATCGCATGAACCAGCAGCACCAGGACGAACGCTCTCGCATCCGTGAGGCCATGGACCGGCTCCTGGCCGGACAGGCCACCGTCTCCAACGGCAGCCTCACCATCGTCGCCCTTGCCGCCGAGGCCGACGTTCATCGCATGGCACTCATGAAGCGGCACGCGGACCTGAAGAACCACTTCTACGAACGCGTCCGGACCGAGACCACCCAGATCCCCGAGTCCGAGAAGAAGCTGCGGGAGACCATCACCCGGCTCCGGCAGACCGTCAAGAACCAGAACGCCGCGATCGAAGGACTCCGCCAGCGGGTTACCCAGCTGACGCTGGCCGCCGCCGTTCTCACCCAGACAGGTGACGCACCGGTTCCACCTCCCAAGGGCCCTGTCCCGGACAACGTCATCCCTCTCCACCGCACCACTTGACCAAACGATCACCATGCGTCAGGCGGCAACTCCGAGTTCCTTGCGGTTCCGGTGGATGAACTCGCGGACAGCCGGCTCGCGCCGCCAAGGAGCGAGGGCCGCGTTGAACTCGCTGACGTAGTCCTCGGCCCGAGAGGACTGGACCTGGGCGAGGATGTCCACGCTGCGGTTGCCCAGCTCCAGGCCGCGATCCAGATCCTGGGCCTGGAGGACTCCGTTGGAAAATGCGTAAACCGGGCTCGTCGGCTTGCTGAGGTTGACATGATCGTTCTGTTCGTCGGAGCGAGGGGGGCTGGGTGTCGCTGGAGTCTCGGGACGACCGTGGGGTGCCGGAGCTGACTGCTCGGGTCGTGCGGGCATCGTTCCCGAAGGGGACACTGGCTGTCCGCGTGCGTGAAGTGCTGGGCCCGCTGTTCGAAGACGATTCCTTCGCTGGGGCGTTTTCGTCACGGGGTCGTCCGGCGGTGTCGCCGGGGGCGCTGGCGCTTGTGTCGGTGCTGCAATACGCAGAGGGGCTGACCGACAGGCAGGCCGCTGACCAGGTGCGGGCCCGCATGGACTGGAAGTTCCTCCTTGGTCTGGAGCTGGACGATTCGGGGTTCGACTTCTCCGTGCTGAGCGACTTCCGCGCCCGGCTGATCGAGCACGGCCTGGAGGAAAAGGTCCTGGACCTGATCCTGGAGCGGATATCTGACCTCGGGCTGCTGCGTTCCGGGGGGCGTCAGCGCACCGACTCCACCCATGTTCTCGCGGCCGTGCGGACGTTGAACCGGATGGAGTTCGTCGGCGAGACCCTGCGCGCGGCGCTGGAAGCCCTGGCCGCCGCCGCCCCAGCATGGCTGTCGCCGCTGGTCACCGCCGACTGGGCCAAACGCTACGGCGCCCGGATCGACTCCTACCGCTTCCCCAAGGGCGACAACGTCCGCGCCGAGTGGGCCGGGCAGGTCGGCAGGGACGGCCTCACCATCCTGGAGGCCGTCTACGCACCCCAGGCTCCCGCGTGGTTACGGGAAGTCCCCGCTGTCCAGGTCCTGCGCCGGGCCTGGGTGGAGCAGTACCACCGCGACGGCGAGGAGGTGCGCTGGCGGGAGGGCAAAGACCTCCCGCCGGGCAGACGCCGCCTCGCCTCGCCCTACGACCCCGACGCCCGCTACGCGACCAAGCGCGGATCGGGCTGGTGCGGCTACAAGACCCACCTCAGCGAGACCTGCGAACCCCACGCCCCGCACCTGATCACCCATGTCGTCACCACGGACGCCACCGTCGCCGACACCGAGGTCACCGCAGCAGTCCACCAGGGCCTGGCCACACGTGAACTGCTACCCGATGAGCACGACGTCGATGCCGGCTACGTCACCGCCGCCCACATCGTGGCCGCGCGCGACGCACATGGGATCGAGCTGCTGGGGCCGGTCGGGCTGGATACGTGCCACGAGAACTACGAGGGTGAGCACTTCACGCAGAGCGCGTTCACGATCGACTGGGAAGCCAAGAACGCCGTCTGTCCCCAGGGCAAGATCAGTGCCAGCTGGTCCGACCAGCGCAAGAGCAGTGGCACTCCCGTCTCACGGGTGCACTTCACCGCCCAGGACTGCGCGGCCTGCCCGGTGCAGGACAAGTGCACCAAGGCGGCGAACGGCAAGTGGGGCCGAAGCCTGACCCTGCTGCCCCAAGACCAGCAGGCAGCACTGGAAGACCGACGCCGCGAACAGCTCACCGACCAGTGGCAGCAGCGCTACAACATCCGCGCCGGAGTGGAGGGCACCATCTCCCAGGCAATCCGGCGCACCCGCATCCGCCGGACCCGTTACACGGGCCTGCCCAAAACCCACCTCGGACACATCTTCGCCGCCACCGCCATCAACATCATCAGACTCGACGCCTGGCTCAGCGAAACACCCCTCGGCCAAACCCGCACCTCATACCTCGCCCGACTCCAACTCGCCGCCTGACGACAAGATCACACCCGCCGGTTTACGCATTTTCCAACGGAGTCCTGGAGGTGGGCGGTTCCGACGATGGCGAGCCGCATGCCGACAGAGCGGGTGAACACTCCGGGCAGCATTGCGGCGGCCTGCTGGTTCCAGGTCAGGGCCATCTTGGGGTTCTTCAGGTCTCGGAAGATCTCGGCAGCGTCCGCCGAGAGGCGGGCGTGGTGATAAAAGTCGATCCACGCAGGTTCGTCGCCGCTGTCGTCCTTCGCCCGGCCGAGGAGGTCTTCGGAGGCTTTAGGGCCCGGGAGGCAGCCCGGGGGTCGCTTTCGCGGGCATGAGCGCGGGCCTCGATGAGCTTGGTGAACGCCAGTACTCGGGGCACGGCCCGGCCCTTGGCCCGCTCGAAGGCCCGCAAGCCGGGATAGCTCGGCGGTCACCGAGAAGAGTTCACGGCCGATCTCGTCGGAGAAGCTGCCTTGCAGCAGGGGACCGGCCCGGTGGTCGAGGCAGACGGTGACGGAGTTGGCCTTCCAGTTCCCGCCGCCGTATTTGGAGTCCCAGCGGCGGGCGTCGTCGGCGGCCTCATGCAGTTCGTCGAGGTCGGCCCGTCCGACCTGCTGGCCGCCGGTGTGGTCGGAGGTCTCGTCGGCGGGGGTGACGAGCCATCTGGTGACGGGGGTGGTGAAGGCAGAGGCGGCGAAGCCGGATCCGGCCAGGAAGTCGCGGCGGTTAACGGTGCTCCAGAACGAAGTGGCGACGGGACGGCGTCGGCGGGGTCTCGCGGGAAATCCAACCCCACAGAGGCGTCGGTTGTCTCCGCCTCACCCATCCCGATCTCGCTCAGGTTGACCGGCCGGCCGAGCCTTTCGCTGATGGCCTGCGCCAACAGCTTGGGGACCGGCCATTTTGTGCGTGCCGCCGCCGGGGCCGGTCGGCTGTTGGCGAAGCTCAGGACCCGTTCTTCGTGGGAGCTGCACCACCGCAGGGCCACCTCCAACGTCCCTGCCATCCGAGGATCCTCACGGTCGAAGCCGATGACGTCCGGGTGAACGGGCGCCCCAGCCTGTGCGTTGAGGAAGGCGACGAAGTCCCGTGCCCCGCCCGGAAACCGGAACTGCTCCGACCGGGACTGGCCCGGGGGGCGTTCGTCGGTCAGCGTGATGTCCAGGTCCCGGTTCAGGAAGGCCAGTTCCCTGAAGCGCTTCGCCAGCGCGGTGAACGAGAACTCCGCCGTTCCGAAGATGTCGGGGTCGGCCAGGAAGACACCGAGACTGCCGGATCTACAACCTGCAGGCGGTCGGGCGGCAGCCCCAGTCGTCCCTCCGCCGCTTCGATGCGGCGCCTCCGCCTCGTCAACAGACGCCGGGGGCGGACGAAGTCCCAACCCCGGTCGTGCAGCTCCCAGCCCCGGCTCGCCGCGGGCACGGCTATTCGAAGCGTGTCGTGTCGCCTGCTCCTCGGCGTACGATCTCCGCTTCGCCCTCGGAGAAGTCGATGACCGTGGTCGGTTCGGTGCCGCAGTCTCCCGAGTCGACCACGGCGTCCACCACGTGGTCGAGCCGTTCCTTGATCTCCCAGCCCTGCGTCATCGGCTCGTCCTCGTCGGGAAGGAGCAGTGTGCTGGACAGCAGCGGCTCGCCGAGCTCGGCGACCAGGGCCTGAGCAACAGCATGGTCGGGAATACGCACTCCGACCGTCTTCTTCTTCGGATGCAGCAGCTGGCGCGGCACCTCCTTGGTCGCGGGGAGGATGAAGGTGTAGCTGCCGGGTGTAGCCGCCTTGATCGCGCGGAACACATCGTTGTCGATATGTACGAACTGGCCCAGCTGTGCGAAGTCCTCGCACACCAGGGTGAAGTGGTGACGATCGTCGAGGTTCCGGATCGACCTGATCCGGCTGATGCCGTCACGATTGCCCAGCTGACACCCCAGGGCGTAGCAGGAGTCCGTGGGGTACGCGACGAGCGCACCGGAGCGGATGCTGTCGGTCACGCTGCTGATGGCGCGCCGCTGAGGATTGTCGGGGTGCACGTCGAAGTACCTGGCCATCCGCCGAGCCTATGCGATCCGGACAGCCGCGGTCAGGAACTGGACCCAGACGGTGAGGTGGCCGGCCTCTGCGGTGCTTGAGGTTTCACGCTCCTGGTGAGGACCGGCTGCTACCGTTAATGGTCACCATCAACTTCACTTGCCCGTTCTTGCGGTTTGCCGGCGTCACCGTCTGCCGGGAATTCCTCGATACGTGCCACACATCGAGGAAGGCTCTCCATGACGCGCTCAGCTCGCACGAACGCCCCGAAGGGCGCATCCGCCCTGCCGGATACGGTCACCCCGGGGCTCCCGGCAGCGGCGTCGTTCGCTGACCTGGACCTGCCGCACCAGCTGCGGGAGACGCTCACCAACCTCGGCGTGGACGAGCCGTTCCCGATCCAGGCGGCGACGCTGCCAAACTCCCTCGCGGGCCGGGACGTCCTGGGCCGGGGGCGCACCGGATCGGGCAAGACCCTCGCTTTCGGCCTGGCACTGCTCACCCGGATCGCGAGCCGGCGTGCGGAGCCGAAACAGCCGCTCGGGCTGATCCTCGTCCCCACCAGGGAGCTGGCCCAGCAGGTCGGGGAGGCGCTCACGCCGTACGCCCAGGCTCTGAAGCTGCGCATGGCCACCGTGGTCGGCGGCATCTCGATCGGCAGGCAGGCTAGTGCGCTGCGGGCCGGGGCCGAGGTCGTCGTGGCGACTCCCGGACGGCTGCACGACCTCATCGAGCGCAAGGACTGCCGCCTGGACCGGGTGCGGATCACCGTGCTGGACGAGGCCGACCAGATGTGCGACATGGGCTTTCTGCCCCAGGTCACCGAACTGCTCGATCAGGTGCGGCCCGACGGGCAGCGCATGCTGTTCTCGGCGACCTTGGACCGTGATGTCGATCTGCTGGTCCGCCGCTATCTCCACGACCCGGTGGTCCACTCCGTCGACCCGTCGGCGGGGGCGGTCACGACGATGGAACACCATGTGCTGACCGTCCACGGCGCCGACCGGTACGCCGTCACGACCGAGATCGCGGCCCGCGACGGCCGGGTGCTCATGTTCCTGGACACCAAGCATGCGGTCGACCAGTTGACCAAGCACCTGCGGGCCAGCGGTGTCCGTGCGGCCGCGCTGCACAGCGGAAAGTCCCAGCCGCAGCGCACGCGCACCCTCGCCCAGTTCAAGAACGGGCAGGTCACCGCGTTGGTGGCCACCAATGTCGCAGCCCGGGGCCTGCACGTGGACGACCTCGACCTGGTGGTCAACGTCGACCCGCCCAGCGACCACAAGGACTATCTGCACCGTGCGGGGCGCACCGCCCGGGCCGGTGAATCCGGCAGCGTCGTCACCCTGGTCCCCTCGAGCGGGCGCCGCGAAATGAGCAGGCTCATGGCTGACGCCGGCATCACGCCGAAGATCACCGCGGTGCGCTCGGGCGAGGCGGAACTGAGCCGGATCACCGGTGCCCGGGCCCCCTCCGGCGTTCCTCTCGACGGCGGTCCCGCCGCTGCGCGCCCCAAGAGCGGCCATGCCCCGTTCCGCGGCATGGGCACCGCCCGGGGCGAGTCCGGGCGCACCGATGGCGGGTCCCGCCGGGGCAGTGAGTCCCGCAAGATGGCCGAGGCCCGCAGGGCCGCACGGGTGCGCCGCGGCGCCTAAGGGCTGTCCCGTAACCCCTGGCGGGCGCACGACGACAGCTACGGCACCTCGCCGCGTTGTCGGAACGCCCGTATACGCCCAGTATGCGGACGTCCCTCCGCCTTGCGATGCACCGCATCTGACGCCGCGCGCTGATCCACCAGGGATTACGGGACAGCCCTTAGGCGCTCTTCGGCTTCCGGCCGGCCTTCTTCTTGGCCGCGGTCTTCTCGGGGCATGACCCAGATACGCCACGAGATGATCTTGGAGACCAGATCGCGTCTTTGACGGCCTCGGCGCCGCGGCCGACCAGCGCCGGGCCGCTCTTCACCCACGGCTCGACGCCGTAGCCGTTCATCCGCGGCAGGTGCAGCAGCAATGGTGACCGGGTCGTACGCTCCACGAGCGTGCCGATCGCGGACCGGCTGGTGCCGATGATGAGGTCCCCCTCCCAGTGGCCCGGGACCGCGCAATCCTCCGCCTCGGCAGGCCGCTCGCTGATCACCACCTCGGGCGTGACGTGGCCGTTGGCGCGCCGTAGGGAGCGTGCTCGCGGGACCCGCAGCGCACACCCGGTGCGCAGGCAGGCGACCAACTCGCGCTTGAGTGCCCCGCGCCCTCGGATGTAGAAGGCCTGATAAATCGCCTCGTGCGAGATGCGCATGGAGTCATCATCGGGAAGTCAGCCTTGAGCCGGTTCGCGATCTGCTCCGGGCTCCACGCCGGTCCTGTCGCCGGGGCTTGTTGAGTCCGTTCCAGCGTGGCGCCTGCGGCCCCGACAGCTGGTGTTCCGTCCGAGAACCGGCCGACGCTCCCGCTCCCGTCGCCAGCCGATATTGCGCGTGACGGCTGGCCCACGACACGGTAGAAGCCGACGTATGACTGCGACACCCGTTTTAGGAGTTCGATCATCCGGGAGCTACTGCATGTTGTAGTGAAGAGTGCGGCGGCGTTGCGGACTTCTGGGAATCGTGGGGGTACGCCGTCGTCGATGTCAGCTGTGGATGTCAGGCAGTCCGAGGCACGATGCTCACCGCGCGGTAGTCGTACCCGTCCTGCTTGAAGGACTCCGTTGGAAAATGCGTAAACCGGCGGGTGTGATCTTGTCGTCAGGCGGCGAGTTGGAGTCGGGCGAGGTATGAGGTGCGGGTTTGGCCGAGGGGTGTTTCGCTGAGCCAGGCGTCGAGTCTGATGATGTTGATGGCGGTGGCGGCGAAGATGTGTCCGAGGTGGGTTTTGGGCAGGCCCGTGTAACGGGTCCGGCGGATGCGGGTGCGCCGGATTGCCTGGGAGATGGTGCCCTCCACTCCGGCGCGGATGTTGTAGCGCTGCTGCCACTGGTCGGTGAGCTGTTCGCGGCGTCGGTCTTCCAGTGCTGCCTGCTGGTCTTGGGGCAGCAGGGTCAGGCTTCGGCCCCACTTGCCGTTCGCCGCCTTGGTGCACTTGTCCTGCACCGGGCAGGCCGCGCAGTCCTGGGCGGTGAAGTGCACCCGTGAGACGGGAGTGCCACTGCTCTTGCGCTGGTCGGACCAGCTGGCACTGATCTTGCCCTGGGGACAGACGGCGTTCTTGGCTTCCCAGTCGATCGTGAACGCGCTCTGCGTGAAGTGCTCACCCTCGTAGTTCTCGTGGCACGTATCCAGCCCGACCGGCCCCAGCAGCTCGATCCCATGTGCGTCGCGCGCGGCCACGATGTGGGCGGCGGTGACGTAGCCGGCATCGACGTCGTGCTCATCGGGTAGCAGTTCACGTGTGGCCAGGCCCTGGTGGACTGCTGCGGTGACCTCGGTGTCGGCGACGGTGGCGTCCGTGGTGACGACATGGGTGATCAGGTGCGGGGCGTGGGGTTCGCAGGTCTCGCTGAGGTGGGTCTTGTAGCCGCACCAGCCCGATCCGCGCTTGGTCGCGTAGCGGGCGTCGGGGTCGTAGGGCGAGGCGAGGCGGCGTCTGCCCGGCGGGAGGTCTTTGCCCTCCCGCCAGCGCACCTCCTCGCCGTCGCGGTGGTACTGCTCCACCCAGGCCCGGCGCAGGACCTGGACAGCGGGGACTTCCCGTAACCACGCGGGAGCCTGGGGTGCGTAGACGGCCTCCAGGATGGTGAGGCCGTCCCTGCCGACCTGCCCGGCCCACTCGGCGCGGACGTTGTCGCCCTTGGGGAAGCGGTAGGAGTCGATCCGGGCGCCGTAGCGTTTGGCCCAGTCGGCGGTGACCAGCGGCGACAGCCATGCTGGGGCGGCGGCGGCCAGGGCTTCCAGCGCCGCGCGCAGGGTCTCGCCGACGAACTCCATCCGGTTCAACGTCCGCACGGCCGCGAGAACATGGGTGGAGTCGGTGCGCTGACGCCCCCCGGAACGCAGCAGCCCGAGGTCAGATATCCGCTCCAGGATCAGGTCCAGGACCTTTTCCTCCAGGCCGTGCTCGATCAGCCGGGCGCGGAAGTCGCTCAGCACGGAGAAGTCGAACCCCGAATCGTCCAGCTCCAGACCAAGGAGGAACTTCCAGTCCATGCGGGCCCGCACCTGGTCAGCGGCCTGCCTGTCGGTCAGCCCCTCTGCGTATTGCAGCACCGACACAAGCGCCAGCGCCCCCGGCGACACCGCCGGACGACCCCGTGACGAAAACGCCCCAGCGAAGGAATCGTCTTCGAACAGCGGGCCCAGCACTTCACGCACGCGGACAGCCAGTGTCCCCTTCGGGAACGATGCCCGCACGACCCGAGCAGTCAGCTCCGGCACCCCACGGTCGTCCCGAGACTCCAGCGACACCCAGCCCCCCTCGCTCCGACGAACAGAACGATCATGTCAACCTCAGCAAGCCGACGAGCCCGGTTTACGCATTTTCCAACGGAGTCTTGAAGCCAGGGGCTTCCCATGTGAGGTCGACCTGCTGTCCGGCCGACAGCGTGCGGAAGCCGGTCGCCTGGATGTCGGCGTAGTGGCCGAAGCAGCCGCCGGGGGTCTGGGGGGAGTCGAGAACGCCCCACCCTTGCTCGTCGTCCCACTCGCGGACAGTCGCAGTCACCATGGAGGGAAGCCTACGGCTTCCACCACGCAGACGCGCCTGGCGCATAAGGTTGGGAATCACGGGCTTTGTACCCTCATCAGCGACCTCGCCAGTGGAAACGGGTGCCATGGAGAACCTTCGGGCTCGCCGGGGCACCCGTGGTTGACCGTGGCTGCCCGCCCTGTCGGGCACGGATCGGGCACGGACACCTTCTGATCCGTAGCTGGATGTGGATCGGTCAACGGCGGCCACAGCGGTCGCGTCGAAGTCTCCAAGGGACGCCACAGGCCATGGGCCATTGCTGGGGCTGCTGTACTCCGGTGTTGTACCGCAACCGAGCTCCGTCGCCCCCTCTTCACGGGCGGCCGTCTGCCGTTTCCAGCGGGTTCCCTGCCGTCGCCACTCGACGCAGGCGGTCAGACACACCCTTCGCCGAGACATCGCGGCAGAATGCGCGAAAAATGGCTGATGGGGCTGTTTGGTATGTGCCAGGGAGCCACAAATGGATGCCTCGGACGAACTCCTTCGAGGGGATGACCCGGCAGCTCTTTTGACGCTGGACGGTGCCATCCGCAGCCTCAACGCTGCGATGGCCACAGCGCTGGGCAGGCCGGCGGAGCAGTGCCTGGGACGTGATTTCGCTGAGCAGTGCCTGGGACGTGACTTCGGTGATCTGTGGCCCGCAAGCCAGCGGATGTCGGCCGAGAGTCTCGTGGTGGCCGCCGCCAGGACGAAGACGGTCGCGATGCGGGTGCTGGACTTCGCCGGGCGAGGCGGAGCCCCCGTCGCCTGCTTGGTCGAGGCACGGACGGTCGAGGATCCCACTGGTGACGAGCAGCTGGTCTGGGTGCATGCCCTGGATGCGCGAAACGACCTGGCGAGCCTGCTGATCCCGTTCCGGATGGCCACCACGGCCGCACACCTCGGCCTGTGGATGTATTCACCCCATGAGCACCAGCTGGAGTGGCTCGGTGGCGCACCCGCCCTGGCCGCGCTCTTCCCGGGTCCCACTGCGTCGCTTTCCAGAGTGATCTCGGCAGTGCACTCTGACGACCGGGAGTCATTGCGGCGGCTCCTGCGCTCGACCTCCGCCCAATCCCCCTGGCTGACGTTGCGGTACCTCCCCCAGCACGGCGGCTGGCACCAACTGGCCGCTCAGACCCGTCGGATCCGGTTGGGATATGGCGGCCCCGAGCGGATCTTCGGGGTGATCCGCGACGACACCAAGCAGGAGAGGCGCAAAGAGAAGGCGCAGGCCGCGCTGGCTGCCGAGCGACAGCGCGCCAAAGACATCGCCGACTTCTCCTCCGCCTTGATCACTGCAGCCACGGAGCAGGAGCTGCAGCAGGTCGTCCTGACCCGGCTCGCCGCCACCTTCGGCGCCAGCGGCGCCCTGCTCGCGCTCGTCGACGAAGGCCGCCTGCGCGTCTCCACCGATGCTGGGATAGCCATGGGGGAGGTCAGCCCCATGCACGGCCTGTCGCTGGACCATCCGAGCCCGCTGCCCGAGGCGATCCGCACCGGCAAGCCACAGTTCATCCCCGACCGAAGGGACTACATCCATCGCTGGCCAAACGGGGCCGAATTTCCGCGGCTCGGCCGACTCGGCTCCGACTACGCCGTCTCCATGACCCCCCTCAGCGAGAGCGGCAATCAGCCACTCGGGGCGTGGGTGGTGACCCACGGCAGCGGATACCGGCCGTCCTTGGACGAGATGACCCTCATGGGTACTCTGGCCGACCTGGCAGGCCAGGCACTGAGGCGCATCAGGTTGCAGCAGGCACGAGTCGAGTTGGCCGCGGCGCTGCAGAAGACCATGCTCCCCACGTTGCCCGAGCACCTCGCGGGTCTGGAGGTCGTCTCCCGCTACCGGCCGAGCCGGGACGGGCTGGACATCGGCGGAGACTGGTACGACGCCTTCGTGATGCCCGACGGCGCGATCGCGCTGGAGATCGGCGACGCCCAAGGGCACGACGTGGACGCCGCCGCCTTGATGGGACAGGTGCGCCTGTCCATGCGCGCGATCGCCGCCCAGGAACCGGATCCGGCAACCGTGCTGACGCGCACCAACGAGCTGCTCGTCACGATGGACGCGGCACGATTCGCCAGCTGCACCATGCTGCATATCGACCCGGGCGACGGACGGGTCACGGGCGCCAGCGCCGGCCATGTGCCGGTGCTGTGCGCGCGCAAGAACGGCAGCCACAGCATCCACGAGCTGCCGGGCGGGCCGGTCCTGGGAGTCGTGCCCGACATCGAGTACCGCGAGGAGATCTTCACCCTGGACATGGACAGCGTGCTGGTCATGGTCACCGACGGCGTGGTCGAGGGACCGGGCCTCACACTGGAAGCCGGACTGGAGCGAGCCGGAACACTGGCCGGCGCGGCCCTCCACGACGGACTGAACGCCGAGGAGACCGCCGACCGCATCCTCGACGCCGCGGTCGCGGTGGACCACCTCGACGACGTGGCCGTGCTGGTCATCCGACGCACATGACGGCGCCCGCGTCCTCTCTCTGCGGACCCCGCTGCAAGACCATCCCTCGCGCTCATTCGCCGAGCGGCGTGTTCTCGATGACTCAGCCAAGCCAGCCGCGGAAGGCGGAAGGACCATCCGGCCCCAGTCACCCATGGCCCCAGCTTGGAAGAGCCCGTATGTGGATGGCCCCTGACCTGCACGCTCGTAACCTGGATCTGGCGGCGATCCTGCCGTCTGTCCCTGTCGTTCCCCGCTGTTTTTCAAGGGTGTGGCCCCCTCCGCGGATCTGCTGGTCGGCAAGGTGCTCAACAATGCCGGGCAGGGCCAGAGTTCATGGATCCTTGCGGGCATGGAATGGGCCGCCGCCCAGGGCGCCGACGTCGTCAGCATGAGCCTCGGCGGCTCCACGTCGTCGGCGAGTGCCCGATGACCGAGGCCGTGGACCGGCTCAGCTCTTCCGCCGGCACGCTCTTCGTGATAGCTGCCCTCCTTCTACGGTGGCGACGACATCCGCCGCACCTACGCCAAGATCGTCGACCTGTGGCGCGCGGGGCGCATCGACCTCGAGTCGATGATCACGCACCATGTCCCACTCACCGGGATCAACGAGGCGATCCGCCAGATGCACACCGGCGAAGCGCTGCGGACCATCGTCGACATCGCCTGATCCGACCTGCAGTACCTGACTGCCGGGGCTCGCACTGTGCAGGCCCCGGCGGTTCATCCAGCCCAGGAGAACGCCCCCCCCGTGAACCAACCCGCCGTTTCGTGGGCAACGTCCTCACAGCCACCGGCCGTAGTCACGGCTGCTCCGCCGCACCCTCTACCCCGAGGTAGCGCCGCAGCGCCTGGCCCGCTTCACGGACGTGGCGGCGGATGTGCTGCTCCGCGGCGCGCGGGTCGCCCTCCCTGATCGCCTCCAGAATGGCCTGATGCTCGTCGAGGGCGACCGGCAGCCGGCCGGGTGCCTGTGCGGAGAGACGGTTACCCAGGCGCACCTGAGCGACGAGGTTCTCCGCGACGGGGATGAGTCGTCGGCTGCCTGAGCCCTCCCAGATGAGGCGGTGGAACGCGAGGTCCAATTCCCCGTAGTCGTGCAGGTTGTTCGCCTCGACGGCCCTGCGCTGCTCGGCCAGCAGCCGGCGTAGCTGTGTGGCGATCTGGTCGTGATCGGGCGCCCCGGCCGCCCGGCGCGCGGCGATTCCGTCGACGGCCTCCCGCAGCTCGTACAGTTCCAGCAGGTCGTCGGTGCTGCCTTCGGGGACGAAGTAGCCGCGGTGCGGGACGGCGATGAGGAAGCCTTCGCGCTCGAGCGCGGCGAGGGCGGTCTTGATGGGGGTCGGGCTGAGGCCGAGCTGTTCGGTCAGGGGGCGGACGGTGACGCGGGAGCCCGGGGTGAGGGAACCGTCGAGGATGGCGGCCCGCAGGTGGTCGTAGGCGGCGTTCAGCAGGGTGTGGCGCGGGACGGTCATGATCGCCGGTGCCCCCTTTCTCCGTGAAGGTGTCGGTACCGAGGACGCTGTCTTCGCCCGACGCGGCCGGCGGGAGGCCGGACACGTCAGTGCAGTCTGCGCTCGTACCAGCGGGACAGCATCGTCAGTGGCAGGCAGATGATGAAGAAGACGGCGAGTACGGTGCCGAGGATCGGCACTGCGTGGGTGGACCCGCCCGAGAGGGTGAGTCGTTCGATGGAGCGTTGTGATGCTTCGAGGATATCGAGCAGTCCGATGACGGCGGCCAGGGAGGTCTGTTGGATGAGGTTGACGACGAGTCCGATCAGCGGCGGGAGTGCTCGCCGGGCGGCCTGGGGGAGGAGGACGTGCCGCATGCGTCCTGTCCAGGAGAAGCCCAGCGCCGCGGCGGCCTCGGCCTGCCCGCGGGGTACCGACTGGACGGCGCCGCGGACGACTTCGGCCATGTTGGCGCTGCCCCACAGGGACAGTCCGATGGCGGCGGCGGCGAAGGTGTTCACCCGTACGCCGATGATGGGCAGGACGAAGAAGATGAAGAACAGGATGATGATGATCGGCAGGCCCCGCCAGACTTCGACGTAGGCCCGGACCGCCCCCCGGACCGGCCTGCTGGGCAGTGTGAGTACGGCGCCGAGCAGGATTCCGGCCAGGAGGCTGGCGGCGATGCTGACCAGGGCCAGCAGGACGGTTTCGCGCAGGCCGCCGGCGAGGTAGTCGGCCACGGGCCCGACCCATGGGGGCATCAGTGTCCTCCTGATATCGCGAAGCGACGCTCGATGGCCCCGGCGCCCAGTGACATGAGCCAGACCAGTCCCAGGTAGACGACGCCGATGGCGAGAAACATCTCGAACACCCGGAAGGTGACGGCGACGACGTTGACAGCGGTTTCGGTGAGCTCCGGGTAGCTGATCGCGACCATGAACGATGAGTTCTTGAAGACGGAGATGAGGGTGTTGGTGACCGACGGGAGTGCGATGCGGGCGCCGAGGGGGAGGGTGGCATGTCGAAAGGCGGCCAGGCGGGGGAAGCCGAGGGCCCGGCAGGCTTCGACGTAGCCGCCTTCGACCGCTTCGAAGCCGGCGCGGAAGTTCTCGACGTTGTAGGCGCCACCCCACAGAAGCAGGGACAGCCAGCCGACGGTGAAGCCGTCCAGTTGCAGCCCGGTTTCGGGTAGCGCGAAGTAGAGGAAGAAGATCTGCACCAGGAGCGGGGTGTTGCGGAACAACTCGACGTAGAACGCGATCAGTTGTCGGGCGACCGGTATGCGGAGCGTGCTGATCGCGCCGAGCAGCACACCGACGAGCAGGGATCCGGCCATGCCGATGGCACTGATCGCCAGCGTTCGCAGCAGGCCGGTTCCGAGATCGCCGAGATGGTGGACGATGAAGCCCGGGTCGAAGTGGTAGTCGGAGACGTCGAGCATGCTCAGCACTTCAGGGTGGAGCCGGACGGGTAGGTCAGGCTGCGGCCGGGCCGGGGCACGTACTTGGCGAACTGCTGCTGTACGGACGGGTCGGTGACGGTCTTCTGGAAATCGGTCCAGAGGAAGTCGGTCTGCTGCATGTGGGCCAGGGCGCCGTTGACCCAGGCCAGCATCTGTGCGTCGCCTTTGCGCACGCCCATTCCCCAGGGACTGCCGGCCTTGGCGTCGCCGACGGTCTTGAGCTTGGAGTTCTTCGCCGCCAGGTCGAGCAGAAGGGCGTCGTCCTGGGCGAAAGCGACACCGCGCTTCTGGTTCAGTGCGGTCAGTGCCTGGCTGGTCTGGGTGAACAGCGTCTGCTTGACGTCTTTCTTGCACTGGGTCAGCCAGAGGCTGGCGGTGGCGCCGCTGGTGCTGATGACCGTCTTGCCGGCCAGCTGGTCGAAGGAGGTGACCGGGGAGTCCTTGGGTACCAGCAGTTTCACACCGCTCTGGAAGTAGGGGGTGGAGAAGTCGATGGTCTGGGCGCGCTCCTGGGTGTAGTTCATCGTCGCTTCGATCAGGTCGATGCGCTTGGAGGTCAGGAACGACACCCGGTTGGATCCGGTCACGCAGGTCAGGGTCAGCGCGTTGGGGTCGCCGAATGCGTAGGAGGCCATCTGGCGGGCGATGTCGATTTCGAAGCCCGCGTTCTTCGATGATTCGTCGATGTATCCGAACGGCGGGTAGTCGCACTTGACGCCGACGGTCAGCTTGCCTCTGCTCTTCACCTCGTCGGGCAGCGGCGCCCCGACGTCCACGGGGGTACCGGAGGCGGCGTCGGAGCCGCCCGAACCGCCGCCCGACGAGGATGCCACGTCGGACGACGAGGAGCAGCCGACGGCGAGGGCCAAGATCATCGCCGTACCTATGAGCATGCCGAATTTCGATCTCACAACACAACTTCCTTCTGCCCGATCGGGCGGGTTATCGGAGAACTTTGCGGAGGAACTGGCGGGTACGTTCGTTCTGGGGGCGGTCGAGCACATCGGCCGGGCGGCCCTGCTCCGCGATCACGCCACCGTCGACGAAGACCAGACGGTCACCGAGTTCGCGGGCGAAGCCCATCTCGTGGGTGACACAGAGCATCGTCATCCCGGAGCGGGCGAGGTCGCGCATCACGTCGAGGACCTCGCTGACCAGCTCCGGGTCCAGTGCGGAGGTCACCTCGTCGAACAGCATCACGTGCGGGTCCATCATCAACGCACGGGCGATGGCGACCCGTTGCTGCTGCCCACCCGACAGCTGCCTCGGGTACGCGTCGGCCTTGCCGGCCAGCCCCACGCGGGCCAGCAACGCGACGGCCCGCTCCCGCGCCTCGTCTCCGGGCATCCGCAGCAGCTTGCGCGGCGCCAGGGTGAGGTTGTCGATGGCGGAGAGGTGAGGGAAGAGGTTGAACTGCTGGAACACCATGCCGATGCGTCGGCGTATTTTGTTCAGGTCGACGCCGGGAACGGTCAAGTCCACGTCTTCCAACAGCACTTGGCCGGAGGTCACCGACTCCAGCAGGTTGGCGCAGCGCAGCAGGGTGCTCTTGCCGCCACCGGACGGACCGATGACGGCGACCACCTCACCCCGGGCCACCGTCAGGTCGACGCCCTTGAGTACCTCGACATCGCCGTACGACTTGTGTACCCCGCGCAGCTCCACCATCGCCGTCTGCGTGCCGGCGGGTGCCGGGGCGAGCGGACCATCCGCACTCCGCGACTCCGTCATCGCGGTGTCCGACGGCTTCGGGGCGTGCCGGTCGTTCCGGCCGCGGAGGTCGCCTCCGGCGGCAGGGCGGCGTCGCGCAGCAGGCGGGGCGGCTCGCAGACCTGCAGGGCGTCGGCGTACTTCAGCGCACTGCCGGTGTTGAGCACCAGCACTTCCTCGTCCCCGTCGAGCCACCCGTCGGCCCGCAGCCGGCGTACCGCGGCCAGCGTCGCCGCCCCCTCCGGGCACATCAGCAGACCGTCGGAGGCCGCGCAGGCCGCCTGCTCCTCAAGGATCTCCCGGTCGTCGACGGCGACCGCCGTGCCCTTGCTGTCCCGCAGCGCGGACAGGATGAGGAAGTCGCCCAGCGCGCTGGCGACGTTGATACCGAACGCGACGGTGCGTGCCTGGTCCGCCGGCCACGGCTCGGCGGTCCCGGCCCCCGACTCGAAGGCCTGCACGATCGGCGCGCAGCCGCTGGACTGCACGGCGACGAACCGGGGCAGCCGCCCGGTGATCCAACCCAGCGCGGTCAACTCGTCGAGCGCCTTACGGATTCCGATCAGGCCCACGCCGCCACCGGTCGGGTACACCACGACATCCGGCACCCGCCAGCCGAACTGTTCGGCGATCTCCAGGCCCATCGTCTTCTTGCCTTCGATGCGGTAGGGCTCGCGCAGCGTCGCGGCGCTGAACCAGCCGTCCTGCACCGCCTGTCCCGCGATGCGGCCGGCGTCGCCGATCAGACCGTCCACGATGTACACCCGGGCGCCGGCCGCCAGGCACTCCTTACGGGTCACCTGCGGAGCGTCCTCGGGCATCACCACCAGACATTGCATACCGGCCCGCGCGGCATAGGTGGCCCAGGCGGCGCCGGCATTGCCGTTGGTCGGCAAAGTCAGGCGCTGCACCCCCAGTTCGTGCGCCCGGGAGACGCCGACCGCCGCGCCCCGCGCCTTGAAACTTCCGGTCGGCAGCATTCCCTCGTCCTTGGCCAGCAGGCCCGGTACACCGATCCGTCGGCCGTACCCGGGCAGCGGCACGATCGGTGTCCAGCCCTCGCCGAGGGCGATCACGTTCGCGGGATCCCGTACCGGCAGCAGCTCCCGGTACCGCCACAGGTCCGTGCTGCGTGACGCGATGTCCTGTGGCCGGACGGTGGCACGGACCCGGTCGAGGTCGTAGCGGACGAGCAGCGGCGAACCGCAGCGGCACACGTTCTGGGGCACGTCCGCGTCGTACCGCTCGGCGCATCGACCACACTCCAGGTGGGTCAGCGCGCTGGTCCAGGTTCCGTCGTCATCGGGGTACAACCGGTGTCTTCCTCTCTGTTCTGTCCGGCGGGGGTGGTCGGTGCTGGGGGCGGGGAGACCCGCCCCCAGCACGCGATCTACTTGCCGAAACGCTGGAACTGGGCAGCGGTGAGCTTCGTGGACGGCCCGTAGTAGGCGGCGTTGAAGAGCATCCGCTGCTCGGACCGGTTCCAGGTGCGGAACCCGATCTCGTTGCCGAAGGTGACGACGTAACCGTCGCCGATCGTCCAGGACAGTCCGTTGACCGCCGCGTCGAGGTGTTCGCCGCCGATCAGCCAGCCGCTCTGCAGCTGATCGCCGCTGTCGGGGTACTTGGCGACCACGTCGACCGGGTACGTGCTCGTGCTGGTCAACTTGTACGCATCGTTCGACACGAACCACACCGGGTTGTTCGCCGGCACGCCCCAGGCCGCTGGGTTGTTCGTGTCGAACTCCTGACTCAGCAGCGCTCCCGGGCAGTAGAAGTCCGAGGAGGAGCCGCTGGGCAGGGTGGAGGTGATGGGCAGGCTGAACAGCGACTGGGCCGTGGCGGTCGCGCTGCCGTAGGTGACCAGCGTGCCGCCACCGGTGACGAAGTCGTGCAGCTGGTTCCAGCCGGTCGTGCCCACGCCGAACGCCCAGGCCCAGTCGGACGGGTACTTCGCCGAGCTCAGTCCGTTGACGATGGAGTTCTTGCTGACCCCGTCCGGCATGATGAGGGCGTCGTACTTACTGGCGAGGTCGGCGTAGTCGCCCGCCTCCACGATGGAGTAGTTCACCCCGTACTGGTCGAACATCCACATCAGCCAGCCGGCCGGCATGTTGTCCGGGGGCTTGATCAGGCCGATCTTCGTGCCCGGCTTGAGCTGGATGCCGGCCACGTCCGGCACCGCGCTGAGGGCGGACACCGGGATGCCGGTGCTCTCCGACTGGGTGTGCAGGAGCTGCCGGGCCGCCGAGGACGGCGGGACGAGGAAGGTGCCGACGGGGAAGGTGCGACCGCCGTCGGTGAACTGGGCGGCGGCTCGGAACGTGGGGATGTTCTGCTTCTGCAGCGCGGCGACGATCCGGAACACCCCGTAGGACTCCGGCCCGATCGCGTACGCCCCGGAGCTCGGCGGCGCGGACGCCGTGGCGACCACCGGCGGCTTGATGGAGCTCAGCAGCTTGGTGTCGGCCGAGAAGGACGTGGAGATGAGGTCGGCCTCGAAGCCGAGCAGCATCGGCAGGGTCTGCGCGGTGGTGTCGTACGGCCGCTGCGGTGGGCCACCGGGGTACTGCAGCAGCTGCGGGTACTCCTGCACCTCCAGCAGCGTCTTGGCGAACCCGGCGTAGGGCTGCTGCATGTAGATGACGTACGACCCGGCAGGGTACTGCTTGCCGTCGGCGGTGAACGCGGCCCGTGCCTGGCGGATCTCCACCGCGCCGCGGTGGAAGACCTCGAGGGCGTCGTGGACCGCCTGCGGGTCACGCTGGCCGGCTGGGATGACGTAGGCGTACGGGCTGGTCCGGGTCACCGCCTTCACGCCGATGCGGTAGGAGTTGTAGAGCCAGTTGTAGTGGTCGTAGGCGACCGCTTCCAGCCCTGAGTAGAAGGCCTGGGAGACCCAGTCGATGATGTTGCGCAGCGTCCAGGTGTTGGAGTCGTACGGCTCGATGAAGTTGATGTCGGTGGTCTGCTGGCCGAGCGGTCCCGTGCCCACCTGGGGGTAGGCGAGGTTGGAGGCAGCCGCCGCCTCGGTCAGGATGCGCGCCGAGCCGTGGTAGACGCAGTACTGCCGGGATGCAGACCAGTAGTCGTATGTCGAGCCCCAGCCGTTGCCCTTCATGCCGGCGACGGTCATGCCCCGCTGCATCGCCATGCCCACCGTGTTGGTCTGCTGCACCAGGATGCTGTCGATGTTGGGGTCGTACGGCGACAGGTACGGCGGCGTGAACAGCCGGGGAGCGCCGGCGCCGGCGCCGTGGGAGTCCTGGAAGACCTGGGGCCGGTACTTGTTCAGGATCGAGACGTTGTATCTGCTCTCGATCTGGGTCAGCATGATCCAGTCACGGTTGTCGTCGTGGCCGGTGTACTTGTTGTACAGATCGGGGTAGGTGCGCGAGTAGTTGGTGCCGGCCGTGGCGGCGAAGTAGTCGTTGACGAGGACGATGCCGTCCGGGTTCTGGCACGGCTGAAGCAGGATGACCAGGTTGTCCAGGATCTCCTCGATGTAGTCGGACTCCTCCGTGGCCAGCCGGTAGGCCCATTCGATGGCGGCCTGGGAGTTGCCGACCTCGGTCGCGTGGATGCCGGCCTGCACGAAGTGGAAGGGCTTGCCCTCGGTGGCCAGCTTCTTCGCGTCGGTCTCGGACAGTCCCCGGGGGTCGGCCAGCCTGGCGTTGGTGGCGACCAGCTTGTCGAGCTCGGCCAGGTTCTTCGGCGAGCTGATGGTCAGCAGGACGTACGGGAATCCCCGGGTGGACTTGCCGATCTCCTCGTAGTGCACCCGGTCGCTGCGGGCACCGATCAGCTCGAAGTACGGGACCATCTTGTCCCATTGAGCCAGGAAGCCCTCGGTTCCGATCGGGGTTCCGAAGTACTCCGCCGGGGTCGGGATGTGTCCCTTCTTCCGTGTTCCGGCGGACGGTCTGTCGGTCCGAGTCGGGGGTATCGCGGGCGCCGCCGAGGCGGTGCCCGGGTGGATCAGTGTCGTCGCGGCCGCTGCGGCGCCGGCCGCCGCGGTGGTCCGAAGAAGCGCTCGACGGGACAGTGCTGAGCTTTCGCTGCTGGTCATCTAACGACATCGCCTTTCACGGTCCGGGTGAGCCGGTCCGTTGTCCGTCGCGAAGCAGGGGTGAGCCGGCTCCGCTGCCGTGGGGATGGCATGCAACGCCGCGGGGGCGCGGCGCCTCGATGGTTGTCGCGATGCCTGGGTGCCGCGCGCTGCTGTCGGGCAGACCCACGTGATCCGCGAGCACCCCGACCCCTGGCCGTGAAAACCTTGTCGTGCCCACGCAATCTGTCAGCCGACGGTGAGTCAGGACAACGATTCGATACTGGATTTAATATTGAAAGCATGTTGCCGCAACATTTGACTGGGGCGGTGTCGGCGGTGCGCGGAGGCAGGCAACCGCTGGTCAGTGGGGCTCCGTTGAACGCGCCCACGGCCTTCTGCGGCCCAAGCGCCCGCCGGTGAAGGCTTCAAGCGCGACACCCTCCGCCCGGGTTGCACAGATACGAATCCCCGCTTGACCGTTTCGCGGGATCGGGCGCACTCCACGGGGGCCGGCCGGTGATCCACAGCGGGTCGAGTCATGGATCGGTGTCGGCGGAGACGAGCGGAAACGAACGGTGACGGGGCGGTGCGGAGAGAGCATGCTCATGCCCATGTGTATCCGTCGTGCTGCGCCGCACATGAGGCATGAAGACCGGGTGAACGATCTCCTGCGCAGGATCACTGACCGAGCGCGGTGCCGGTGCCCCCACGGCGTTGGCCCCGTGTGCCGCGCCAGGTAGGTTTGGCCCTGCCGGCCGGTGGTGTGGCCTGATGGTGTCGCCCCACTCGGGGATGAGGAGACGGAGAGCGAGTGACGGACGGAATTGCCTGGATCGCGGATGCCTTCGACACGTACTGCCTGACGTGCGTACGCGGTGTCACCGGGGTGGAGTTGGTGACGGCCCTCGGTGGTGATCCGGCCCATGTGGTCGACGCGGCGGTGGAGACCGACTTCCTCACCCTCGAGGACGACTGGGGTGGGGCCGCTCGCTTCGGCGAGGACGGCTCGTGGGCGTGGGTACTGGAGCGCTGGAGCGCAACAGGTCTGGACAGGCCGCGACTGCTGGCACTCTCATCGGGGACGGACGCCATCTGCCTTCTGGAGACCGGAGCTTCACCGCGGTGGTTCGTACATGCCGGCGACGGGCGGATTGCCGCCGATTTCGAGCCCGGGGTCGAGCCCGACCAGTGGGGCGGACAGGACCGCGCGCCGATGGTGGCCGCTCTCCAGGAGGCCGGAGCTCTTCGGCCTGACGGCACGGCGGTGGAGGACTGCGACGTACAGCGGTCCGTCCTGCGTGCGGTGGAGATCGCCTTCGGGGTCTCACTGCCCCGCGACGCACTCCTCCACGGAGCCACTGCGGCCGTGCCGTTCGGCCGCATCTAGTGCCGCGTCAACCAAGGTTCGCCCCGTCGCGACGCCCGGAACGCACTCTCGCCGCACCGGCCGAAAGCCCAAGTACGTCCAGTACGAGGACTTCCGGCCGGTACGCCGACAGCACGCACCGGACGCCGCTCCTTGGCGGGCAAACCTTGGCTGACGCGGCACTAGCATCATCGCGTGCCGGCAGCAACGAACTCGGGGTGTCCCAGCACATGGTGTGCTGCACATCCCTGCCCCTCGTGGCCAGTCGGTCCGCGTACACGGACGGGGCGGGCCCCGCGCCGGCACCAACTGGACCGGATGTCACCGCACGTCCGGCCGCCACGACCACCCAGCCGGCGCACACCGGCCGCGGTCCGTCCCCCGTCCCCGCCGTGGCGAACGGGGGACGGACCGCGGTCCGGCGTGGCCGGTCAGCTCCGTGAACGCATGAAGCAGATCTGGGACAGGTCCGAGCAGTCCTCGAAGCCCGGAGTGCTCACGAAGAACTTGTCCTTGTCCAGCATGCGGTTCTTGGGCACGAAGACGAGCCCGATGCGCCAGGCGGCCCCGGAGTTCTCGTCACCGGGGATGGTGGCCCGGCCGCAGATCTCCGTCCAGGTGTTGACCCGGGAGTAGTTCGGGTCCTCCAGGACGGTCCACCCGCTGCTGAGGGGCTTGGCGTACATCTGCGTGCAGTCCTTGCCGCTCAGCACTTGCTGGGGTGGCATTCCGCCGCTCTGGTACGTGGCCGCGAAAGGGTACTCGTCGCAGCTGGCGGAGGACCCGGACTGGAGTGTCTCCGGGTTGCCGACCCACTTGTCCGCACCGCTCTTCGGGCAGATCACAGCCCGGTTGGCGTCCTGTCGCTCCTTGCTCGCCAGGTAGTTCAGCGGCTCGTTGTGGTCCCTGCTGCCGGGGTGACTGGGCAGCTTCTGCATCAGGATCCAGTAGAACGCGGCGGCGGAGGGGTTCTCGTACGAGTTGACCACGTACGTCGGCGTGTACTCGGGGAAGACGCACCCCGGAACGCTGACGCCCTTGGCCTCCTTGTCGCACCGGATGGTCATCTCGGTGTCGGCGTCGTAGTCGTGGCTGGTGGTCGGTTTCCCTTCGACGGTGCCGGAGATGATCCAGTTGAGGTGCATCCGGTCGCTGCCCGACGTCCCCGTCCAGCTGTGCTCGATGGTCGCCGTGGCCGTATGCGTGTCACCCGGGACCCACAGAGGTGCCCCGGTGAACGTCGGCCCGGCCGGTGAACAGTTGGGCTGACAGAACGACTGGATGTTGAGGCCGACCTCCAGCATCTTCGGGTCGATCAGCTGCGGTGTGAGCGACACCGTCTGGACGAAGGTGCCACTCCTGATGTCCAGGTCGATCACATGCCGGTAGGTGAAGGTGGACGACGCCACCGGAACCTCGTCGACCAGCTTCACCACCGCGAAGGCGTCCTTGAGGCAGGCCGAGGTCCGGGTGAGGTACTTGTCCTCGGACCTGGCCGAGCAGAATGAGGTGTCACCGGCGATGCGGGCTACGCCGGCGGGTGCCTCCTGCGCCTTCTTCTCGGCCGCGGCACTCGCCGGGCCGATGCACAGCTCGGTGTGTGCGCTGCCCTTGACGGGCCGGCAGTCCTGGAAGGCCGTGGGGGTCTCCCCGGCGGAGCGCTGCGCCGACTTGGCCGGCGCGACCCCGGGGAAGAGCTCACCAGGAACGACCTGGATCGGCTCCTCGTCGGCGGGTTCGGGGGCGTTGGGGTCCCCGGCCGGCAGACGGATGTCGGGGATGAGGTCGTAGTTGCCCGGCACGAACGCCACGGCATCGAACGCGATGTCCTCGTCACCGGTGCCGTCCGAGGCGATGGTGTCGAGTCGAACCTCGGGCGTGTTGTTGAACCGGAAGGCGCCGAGGGAGACCCAGCGGTTGCCGTTGCCCGGCTGGGCGATCTGGCGCCGCTCGGTGCCGTACGCGGTGTCGATCTCGTAGGTGGCGTACTGCGTCTGGGCTCCGTGGTCCGGAAGGTGGACCATGACCTTGGCCTCACTGGTGAGCTTGTCCCGCAGCCGCCAGGTGCCCTGGATCTTCAGCCGCTCCCCCTTGGCGTCGGCCAGACGGGTGTGCCCGAACCAGAAGTGCCCCCCGAACCCGGCACCGAGCTGGTGCAGGTCGGCCTTGGAGGGGTAGACCGACTCGGTTCCGTTGTTGGAGAAGTCGAAGGAGAACGTGCCGGCGTTGTCCCAGCCGCTGTTGGAGCAGCCGGGCCGGACGACAGGGGTGTCCTCGGGAACGTCGTCGATGATGAGGGCACCGGAGGGCAGCCCGCTGGTGGTGCAGACCGGCGGGTAGGCCGTGCCGTCCGCCTCCTCCGGGTAGCTGCTGTTGAAGCGGACGAACTCGAAGCCGCAGGTGGTGGGACAGTCGGTCTTCCAGGTGACAGGCTCGTGCCACCAGCACATGAAGTCTTCCCGGGCGCAGGGGCCGGAGGAGCCGTTGTCGTTGCTCGCACTGTCGGAGATACGGCCGGGGAAGCAGTCGTTCGAGGTCGGCACGCAGAAAGCGTCCTCGGGCGCCTTGACGTGGGCCCGGTTGTACAGGGCGCTGCCCTTGACGCTGACGGCCTCGTTCGTGCCGTTCCAGCTGGAGGGCCGGAAGGCGGGGACCAGCACGCCGGGGGACTCCAGGAACGACGGCGGGTGGGCGGCGAAGCCGAGGACCTTCTCCTGGTAGGGCCAGTCCTGGGGATGCGCGGCGGCGGCGGCGTTCTCACCGCCGGCGGCGTTCTCCATGAAGGGCAGGCGGCCTGCGTCCCATTCGGGGTTGGCGGGGTTGTTGGCCCAGCCCAGGCCCCATGGGGCGCCGTCGCCCGTGTTCGGGTGGAAGCCGGAGTTGTAGGCCCACAGGGCGAAGTACCAGTTCTCCGGGCGGCCGTCGGCGCCGTGGTTGGCGACCAGGCCGGCGGCGCGGGTCTCATTCCACTTGGAGACCAGGATCTGAAGGCCGGCGGCGATGTTGGCGGTGTAGTCCAGGGCGACGGCGCGCTGCTTCTGGTAGTCCCAGGCGGCGCCGCCGTGGCCGTCCTCGCGTCCGGCCATGCGCATGTGGTCGGTGACCTGGGTGATGCCGTAACCGCAGTCGGCTTCGGCGAAGTTCACGTCCCAGTCGTTGGAGCTGTCACCGTCGTAGAGGTCGATGCCGTAGTAGTTGCCGATCAGCGGGTTGCCGGTCACCCCCGGAACCGCCTCGCGACCGGCCTGCCACATGTTCGACTCCTGGGTGGTGACCCCCAGCATCACCTGCGCCATGGCGCGGCCGCCGCCGTCCAGGACGGGGTTGAGGAAGAGCTCCTGCGGCATGTACGCGGGCATGCCGAGGTTCTTCCAGTCGGCAGGCCGCTGCACATGGGTGTTGAGGTAGCCGGTGATCGCCTGGTCCACCGCCCACTCGACCTGACGCGGTTTCGGCTGCATGGCCTGATTGCGCGGGTCGTTGCGCGGCACCGAGCAGGTCCGCTCGTCCTCCACCGGGTCGGTGGGCGAGGACGGTCCGATCGCCAGCGAGCGGGCGGCCGCCTTCGCCTGTGCGTGGCCGGTCAGTCCTGGCGACATGGCCATGCCCTCGGCCAGATGCTCGGACTCGTGCCGCTCCGGGTCGACGACGAAGGAGGTCTTCGCCTTCGAGTCGGTGACGGTCATGCTCAGCTTCACCGCGCGAGCCTTGTCGGCGTCGCCCTGCAGGACCATCGTCCCCTTGCCGTCACCCCAGGTGGTGCCGGTGATGACCGACGCCCCGCGGGTGGAGACGGTCGCGTCCTTCGGTACGTTCGCCAGGCGCCGCACCACCGAGGGCAGCGCCTTCGTGGACTTCGGTCGGGTGGTGCTGCCGGTGATGTAGACGGTGCCGGCGCTGCGGGTCAGGCCGGTTCCGGCGGCCGGCCCCTGCGCCAGGACGGCGGCCTCGGCCGGCTCTGCCGCCGGGTGCGCGAGGGCCTCGGCGCCGATCCGCTTGACCTTGGTGGTGTCCTTCCGCTTGTCGAGGAAGGACAGGCCGCCCTCACCGTCCGGGGTGATGCGGTAGGGCACGCCGTCCGTCCGTACCAGCGGCGTGCGTTTGCCGGTACCGGAGATGCGCACCACCTGGGCGCCGGAGGCGCCCACCAGGGTCCCGTCGGGCGCCGGCACCGCGGAGGTGACCTGCCCGGTGACCTTCACCGGGTCCGACAGCTTTCCGGTGGCGGCGTCCAGGCGTATCAGACGCGTGCCGGGCATGTCGTCCCCGCCCGACTGCGTCAGCACCGCCGACTCGTCGGTGCCGCAGCCCGGGTTGTAGTACGACAGCGACGCCTTGAGCGGCAGTTTGGTCACCTTGCCCGAGGCGAGGTCCACCACCGCCGTGAATCCACCGCGGGCCATGAGCTGCGGCTTGTTGGTGAAGGTGCGTGGCGCGTAGACCACGACGGCCCGCCTGCCCGAGCCCGTCACGCACACGTTGCCGATCCACGCGTCGACGTCTAACCCCGGTTCCGACAGGGTGGCGGTGGTCTTCCAGGTGTAGCCGTCCTTCTCCTGTGCCGTCAGGATGTGGAAGCCCTGCGCGTCACCACTGGTCGTCCACGCCACGTCCGCGGACGTGGACCAGTCCGGCCCCAGCAGTGCTTCGCGGTTGTTGGCCGGCACAGTGTCAGCGCTGGCTGGTACAACGGGCGTTGTCGTCGCCCGAGGAGCATTCGGTACCTGTTCCGCGGCGACGGCAGACCAATCCGCCAGCGACAGCAGTGTCGCTGCTGCGGCCAACGCGGACAGGGCCTTCCGCGACTGTCTGAGTTTCACATGAACTCCGTATGCAAGATGAATTGTTTATTGCAGACGCATGTGACCGACGCGGATCAGCAACTGCCGTCGGCACGAGCGAGGTTGGGCAAAGGGGTGGAACGCGCCTTTGTCGCAAGGAGGTTGCACGAAAACGACACATGCCGACCAAGGCTGCAATTTGACATGTCCCTGCCCCTTCATGATCGAAAACTACATGCCCTTCACGGCTTCTGCAATGACGGGAGGATCTGGGGTCGGGCGAGGTCAAGGGCGGTGGCCGTACATGGGCCATGGGGTCGGTCGGTCCGGTGAGGTCTTCTCGGCACCGTGACGGTCGCGGCGCGTGAAGGCCTGCGGGCGGCCATGGGGCATCGGGTGACGTGACGTCGGATATGAGTCGGCAGGGCCACCGCCGAGCACTTTTCTCAGCTCCTGCACGAGCACCGCGTCCGCGCCGGAACGCGCAAGGGCACATGAAAGCCGGGCGTCTTCGAGCGGGCGGGGGGCATTCTGCGCTGGTTCGTCGACGGCACCCGCGTTGCGCGACTCGTCCGCCACAAAGGGGGAAATTCTCCTGCTGTGTGCGGTGACGCAGTTGGCGAAAAAGCGGCGTGTCGACCGATGCCCGGGCGGGCGGAAAAGCGCAGACCGTTCATGTGCCGAGGGTTCGTAAAGCCGAGCTCGGCGTTCGTCCCGGCAGGTACCGGTTCTTGCCGGCGTTCGCTGTCCGCCGGAGCGGCCGGCATCCTTGCGTTCACCCGTATGCGGTATTCCGAACCGAGCGGACCGCGGAGGAGCTCGGGCCGCCCCGGTCGAACCCGCCTCGGCGGTGGAGGCAGATACTGCTTCCGTCCACCGGGCAAGGGCCGCCGGGACGGCCGGGATCAGTCGACCTCGCGTGCGATGTTCAGGGCGAGCGCCTGCAGGATTCCATCGGTCGAGTGGTCGGGCTCCGTCCGGTCGTACGCGTCCGCAACCGCCTCGAATGCCAGAACGAATCCGTTGACCAAGGCGCTCAGCGGGTCGGAGAGCTGGTCCAGCACGGCCAGCCCGACCTCGCGCGGGTCCGCCGTGTCGGGAACCACGAAGTGCGTCGGGATCACCTCGCCCAGCAGATCGGAGACGTAGTCCGCTCCCACGTCACTCCGCAGCGCCGTGAGCGCCGCGATCGCCTTGAGCTTGATCTCGTTCTCGGTCATGCAGAGAGCGTAGAAGCACCTGCGGGCAAAAGACGTGCGACCGAGGCCCGGCACACGTGCGAGTCGACGTGTACGTCCCGCGCGATCAGGCCGGGTCAGGGCAGCGTGGCGGGCAGGCAGCCCCGGGGGATGAAGTACCAGCTCTGCAGGCCTGTGCCGTCCGTGCCGCCGCTGCGCGGGTCGCGGACCATCACATAGCGGCCGTCACGGGAGACGTAGCGCCACAGTACGGTCCGGCCGATGGCGACCTGGCTGTTCAGCGGCGCGGTCGCGGTGGTGGGCACCTCCCAGGGCCGGACGTTGCCGTACGCGGTGATACGGCTGCCGTCGTACATCGCGCAGCCGGAGCCGGCCGTGGTTGTCACCGTGGCTCCGTCCGAGGTGCCGCCGCCGATCTGGCCGTTGGTGAACTCCGAGACGGGCATCGTCACCGGGTCGCTGCAGCTGTCGGCCTGTGCGGCGTCCCCGGAGACCGCTCCGCTGTGGATCCACAGGCACTTGTTGAGGTTTCCGTACACCCGCGCCCGGCGGTAGCCGTCCTGCTGGTCGCCGTGGACGTCGGCGGTCCAGTCGCGGTAGGCGGCGCCGATGACGTACGAGGCGGGGCGCGGCGCAGCAGTGTGAAGTCGGTGTCGATGTGCTTGCGGACGGCCGCGTGGGCCGTGGGGGTCGCTCCGGTGAACGGTGCGGCCATGCAGACGGCGGCCGCGGCCAGGGCGGTCGGCAGGCCAGGCCTGCGGCCGGCTCGCGTCAGACGTCCGATTCTCATGAGGCCTCCTGATTCGAGGCGGACGCGGATGCTTGCATCAGGGCCGGCGCGGCGAGGTCAGGGCCGCGGCCTCGCCGGCTGCCAGGGTCAGGGTCGTGCGATGTCCGGTGGCGCGGACCGTGGCCGGGTGGAAGCCGGGCCAGGTGCCGTCGGCGGCCACCTGGCGTCCGTCGATACGGACGTGGGTGGCGTCCAGGGCAGGGGTGCCGCCGTCCGGGTCGTACGGGCTCATGCGGTCGACTTCGGCCTCGGTGCCCCGCAGGGGGACGGTCACCGTCACCGGATGGTCGGCCTTGTTGATGACGAAGAGGCGGCGCTCGCCGGACTCCGTGTCCAGCTGCCAGGCCTCGGGTGTGCGGTCGGCATCGGTATCGGTGGCGACGGACACCGGGCGCAGCCCCGACGTGTCCTGGGCGAGGCGGGCGAAGAACAGCAGGGCGTAGTACAGGGGAGCGGCGGTGGGGGCTCCCCTCGCCTCGGTGGGGTCGTAATCGATCGCGTTGTAGTACGCGTTGCCCTCCTCGGGATGGAAGAAGGCGCGCACCTCGGCGTTGTGGAAGTTGACGCCCTTGGCGGCCGTGGTGCAGCCGGCGTTCGCTTCGGGCCGGTCCGGGGGCCGGGGGCAGGCGAGGTGGAACATCAACGACAGCGCGTACGTGGCGGAGGCGGCGACGTTGCTGACGCCGTCCGCGCCGCGGTTGGCCGCTGTGTTCGTCTCCTCGAGGCGATAGCCGAGGCCGTGCCCGGCCGCCTCGGTGGCGTGGGTGTAGACCTCGTAGTCGAGACCCGCCAGGTGCTCGTCTGAGAGCAGGGCGGTGGTACTGGGACAGCGGTACGGCTTGCCGGCGCAGGTGCGTGCCAGGGGATAGAAGTGGTCGGAGGCGTACGCGCCGAAAGTCCCGGACCGCTGTGTCATGAACGGGGCGCCGGTGTCCAGGATCTGCGGCCAGTCGTGGAAGTAGCGGGTGGCGGCGGTCGGGTCGGCGAGGGTCGTCCAGGGCAGGATGTCCTCACTGGTGTTGGGCGCGATGACGGGGAAGCCGGCCGACACGGACGGGTCGGCGTAGGTGGCCAGGTCGCCGAGGTAGCGGTCCAGGTTCGAGCCGTACGAGAGGTCCGGCTCGTTGCCGAGTTCGATGCCCGCGATCTTCCTGGCAGCCTCGCCGGGGAAGGCCGGCCCGACTCCCTGTGCCAGGAAGGTTCTGGCGTGCTCCGGGCCGGCCCAGGGCCGGGTGTCGATGGGCGGTGACATGGCCGTGCCGAGGACCGTGCCCCAGCGGGGCTTCCCGTGACCGTGGTCGGAGGGCTCGCCGGCGGCGTCCAGGGTGGCCCGTACGTAGGCCAGGTCCTCCGGGGTGATCACGCGATCGGTGTTGGGAGCCGTCGCGTCGAAGGGCATCTGGTCCTGCGAGGAGCCGCCGATGCGGAGGATTCCGGTGTGCAGGTTGCGCAGCAGGTTGACGAAGGCCGGCCGGGCGGAAGGGTTCATGTACCGCTCGACCAGGGACCATTCGATGCTGAGGCCGACGAAGTGGTCGGGGATCCGGCCGCCTTGCACGGCAGCCGCAGCCGGCCGGACCGTGGCGCCGCTCGGCGTGACGGCTGCCGTGGCCGCGGTCAGGGCGAGGGCGCAGACCAGGGCTCGTGCGCGATGCCGTTTCATGCGGCTCCTTCCGGGTACGGGCTGCCGTTCACCCGTGGCTTGCCTGACGGGGGTGTACGGGCGGCCGGGGTCCGGGGCTGTCCCCGGACCCCGGCCGGCGGTCACTCGACGGCCGGCGCGGCAGGCACAGGAGCCTTCGCCGCAGCACCCCGTGGGCCGTCGGAGCCCACTGCGGCGACGATCGCGTCCGCCTCGTCGTTCGGTTCCGGCTTCAGCAGGCCGACGCCGACGTACACGACCAGCGAGGTGATCAGCGGTGTCGCCACGATGGCCGTCTGGCCGGACGGCTCGATGCCGTACTTCAGCAGGAAGTACGCTCCCAGGCCCAGCGCCCACGAGCTGAGCGCCGCGACCGGGCCGCAGCGTCGGAAGGCCGGCAGCAGGCCGAGGAGCATGGGGATGGAGATCGGCCCCATCACGGCTGCGACCAGCGCCACGATGATGCCGAGGACGCCACCGAAGTGGTCGGCCTCGATCGCCACGACCATGCTGATCGAGACGAAGACGACCGTGCACACGCGGGCGGCCAGCAGCCCCGCCCGCGTGCTCATCGTGCGGGCCCGGCGGGACACGACCGGCAGGATGTCGCGGGTGACGACCGCGGAGATGGCGTTGGCATCGGACGAGGCCATCGCCATGGTGTGCGAGAACATTCCGGCGAGCGTGAGGCCGACGAGCCCTGCGGGCAGGTACGCCTTCGCCATCAGCGCGTACACCTGCTGTGCGTCGGCGACGTTCGGCATCAGCACCCCGGCCGCGACGGACGGGAAGAGCAGCACGAGCGGCCAGATCAGGTAGAGCACGGCGGACAGTCCGGCCGAACGGCGGGCGGAGGCTGCGGAGTCGGTGGCCATGTAGCGCTGGGCCAGGTTCCACATGCCGCCGTTGTATTCGAAGAGCTTGATGACGAGGTACGCGGTCAGGAAGCCGGCGGTGTACGGGCCGACCAGCGGGTGGGAGTGCCCCGCGGGAAGCTTGTCCCACATGCCGGCGAGCCCGCCGTGACCGTTCAGCTTGACGATCACGGCGATGAGCATGGACAGCGCGGCGACGCCCTGGATGATGAACTGCCCGAAGTCGGTGAGCGCGTCCGCCCACAGGCCGCCGACCGTGCAGTACAGCAGGGTGATGATGCCGGTGATGATGATGCCGGTGGTCATCGGCATGCCGGTGAAGACCTTGAGGAGGATCGCCACCGAGGCCCACTTGGCGGCGACGTCGAAGACCTTGAGGAGCGCGCCGCTCCAGGCGAGCGCCTGCTGGGTCGGGATGTTGTAGCGCTTCGCCAGATACTCCAGTGGCGAGACCACGGAGAAGCGGGCCCGCAGCCGGTTCCAGCGTGGTGCGAAAAGGAACGCGCCGACGCCGGTGCCCACCGCCAGTGGCACGAAGGCCCAGAAGTAGACGGTGATGCCGTAGCTGTAGGCGACGGCCGCGTAAGCGACGAACACCGCGGCGCTGTAGCCGGACATGTGATGGGAGATGCCGGACAGCCACCACGGCATCCGGCCGCCGCCGGTGAAGTAGTCGCCGACCGTGCTGATACGGCGGTGGGACCAGAGGCCTATCAGCAGCATCACCAGGAAGTAGCCGGCAAGGGCTACCCAGTCGAGCCATGCCATGAGAACTCCTTACGAGGAGGCCGTCGCCTGCCGGTGCGGCGAGCGGAAGCGGTGATCGGGGTGGAGCCGTTGCATGGAAGCGGTGCCGTCCCTGTTGCGCAGTCCGCACGCCGGGTACGGCTCGTGCAGCCGGGCGACGGCGTCGCGGTCCCGCTCGATCCCCGGGGCGGGGGCACGCGGTACCCGTGACGCCCCGAGGGGGAGAGCGAGCACGCCCGGCCGGATGACGGCGCCGGCAGCGCGGGCGAGGAGGCGCAGCGGGCCCTGGCCGGCGTATGTCTCGCCCAGGCCGCTGATTCCCTTGTCCGTGGCCGTCCCGACGATCGCCCGCAGCGCGTGCGGCTCGTGCACTCCGACGGCGTCGAGCTGCGGTGCGTCGCGGAGGGCGACGGGCGTGACGATGATGCGCGGCCCGTCCGTCATCGCACACCCGCGCGGTCGCACACGGCCAGCCCGGCCTCGGTGATCCGGCGGAGTTCTTCGAGGTGGTCCGGAGCCGGGTCGACGAGCGGTGGCCGGACGCCGCCGACGTCAAGCCCGCGCTGCCGCACGGCGGCCTTCACCAGCGAGACCGCATAGCCGGGAACCTTCTCCCGCAGGGCGACCAACGGGTGGAAGAACCGGCTGAGCAGGGCCTCGACGAGTGCACCGTCGCCTTCGCGCACCGCGTGGTGGAATGCCAGCGAGATCTCCGGTGCGAAGCAGAAGACGGCCGACGAGTACAGCTCGACGCCGATGCCGCGGTAGGCGCGGACCGTGGCCTCCGCGGTCGGCAGGCCGTTGAAGAACTGGAACGGCTTGCCGACGCCGCGCAGTTCGCACTCGACGGCGGAGACGATGCGGGAGAGGGTACCGAGGTCTCCGACGCCGTCCTTGAAGCCGGTGACGTGCGGGAGCCGGGCGACGTCGACCGCGGAGGCGGGGTCGAAGCGGGCGTTGTCGCGGTGGTAGACGACGAGCGGCAGTTCGGTGGCTGCCGCGACCGTGTCGACGTACGCAACCAGGCCCGTGGCCGGAGACTTGACCAGGTAGGGCGGGAGCAGGAGGAGGCCGTCCGCGCCGACGTCCCGGGCTGCGCGGGCGAACTGCCGGGCGAGCGGCAGCGGGCCGCCGGCGCCCGCGTAGACCGGCACCCGACCGGCGGTGACCTCGACGGCAACGCGGACGACCTCGGTGTACTCCTGTGGCTCCAGGGCGTGGAACTCGCCGGTCCCACACGCCACGAACACGCCTCCGGGCCCGGCCGCCAGGCCGGCCCCGACGTGCTCTGCGAGAGCGGCGGTGTCGACCGCTCCGGAGGCGTCGAAGGGGGTTACGGGAAAGAACAGCACGCCGTCGAGATTCGGCACAGGGGACTCCTCACGCCGAGCAAGTGCATGTATGCGAACGCAGATTGTGTCTGCGAACACTCGGCGTGGACCTTAGGGACCCCTTCGACGCCGGGTCAATCCCTTTGCATCGTCTAAAGTCCTCGCATGGCCCAGGTGATACGCAAGCCGACCATCGTCGATGTCGCCCGAGTGGCGGAGGTGTCGACGGCGACTGTTTCACGGGTCCTCAACGGCAGACGCGTGACGGACCCCGAACTCGTGCGCCGGGTGCGGCTCGCGGCGGCCGAGCTGCATTACCGGCCCAGCGGCACCGCGCGCAGCCTCAAGGCGGGTGTCACCCGGCTGATCGGCGTCGTGGTGCCCGACCTGGGCAATCCCTCGTTCTCCGAACTGCTGCGCGGGCTGGCGGACGCCGCCGGCACCCAGGACCACCGGCTGCTGGTCGCCGACGCCAAGGAGAGCCAGGACGAGGAGCGCGCACTGATTCAGGAACTCGCCCTGCACTGCGACGGGTTGGTGCTCTGCTCGCCCCGGCTGCCGCTGGAGGAGCTGGCGCGCTTCGAGGTCGGCCCGCTGGTGTGCACCAACCGGGCGGTCGGCGACCTGTCGATGAGCTCGGCCGGTGTGGACTCGTACGCCGGCATGGCCGCGGTCGTACGTCACCTCGCCGGGCTCGGACACCGGCACATCGGCTATCTCGCCGGCCCGCCGACGTCCTGGTCGAACGCCGAGCGGCAGCGCGCCTTCGGCGACGCGGCCGCCTCCCTGCGGATCCGGGTGAGCGAGGCGCAGGCCGGCTCCACCAGCGACGACGGCCACCGCGCCCTGCCCGAGCTGCTGGCAGCGGGGGTGAGCGGCGTCGTCGCGTTCAACGACCTGGTGGCGATCGGCGCCCTGGCCCGGTTGCGCGAGGAGGGGCTCGAGGTGCCGGGCGACATCTCGCTGGCCGGGTTCGACGACATCCCGGTCGCCCAGTTCCTCGCGCCACCGCTGACGACCGTGCGGCTGCCGACCGAGGAGGTCGGCCGGCATGCCTGGGCGCTGCTGCGTGACCAGCTGGAACGGGCCGGCCGGCACGGCACGGTGCGACTGCCGACCGAGCTCGTGGTGCGGGCGTCCACGGGTGCCGCAGCCCGGACCTGAACCGCGCCGTCGCAATCGCCAATTCCGTCATGGGCGTTGACAGCGACCGGGGCGCCCCGGCAAGGTCCCTCGGCGAGAAAACGTTTACTCAGTGGATCTTGTTCGTCGAGGCGTCCGCCCCGGTCCAAGGAGCCCCCGTCATGCGTCTTCGCCCGTCGCCCGCAACGTTCGTCCGTCCGGCAGCACTCGCAGCCGCCGTCGCCCTGTTCGCCTGTACGGGGCAGGCCGTCGCCGACCCGGCGCCCGGCTCCGACACCACGGCGCCGGCGGCGACTCCGTTCGCTCTGGACGCCACGGGCGCCGCGTCGCCGGTCGAGTTCGACGGTGGCATGCAGGGCTTCTCCGTCGAGTCCGCGGACTTCGCCCACGGCTACCTCACCGAGGACCTGCTCGCCGAGCGGCTGAAGACCCTCGGCCCGCGTGGCGTGCTGCGCCTCGGCGGCTACTCGATGGACCTGGTGTGGCCCGCCTTCGGCGCGTACCGCGACGCCTCCGCTCCGGCGCAGGCCATCGGCGGCACGGTGGACCAGGCGGATCTGGACGGCCTGAAGCGGCTGCTGGACGCGACCGGATGGAAGGTCACACTCGGTGTGCCGCTGAAGTCGCTCATCGATCCGGCGAAGGTGAAGAACCCGCTCAAGGACCCGGCGCCGCAGGTCACGATGGACCAGGTGGTGGCGGAGGTGAAGGCCGCACACGTCACCCTCGGCGACGACCTGCTCTCCGTCGAGGTGGGCAACGAGTACGACAACGTCACCACGCTGACCCCCGCCGAGATGTGGTCGACCGTGAAGCAGTACCAGGCGGCGATCGACGCCGCACTGCCGCACGCGCACCTGAAGATGACCGGCCCGTCGGCCAACACGGCCCTCACCAACTCCGTCATCGACGGCTTCGCCGATGCCGCGCTCGCCGACGGCGCCGGCGCCCCGCGGCGGACCCTCGCCGAGCTGTCCTCCCACCTGTACGCCGGCAGCCACTGCGGCACCTCGACGGCCACCATGGCGCAGCTCATGTCGCCCGACACGTACGTCAAGGCCCGTGCGAAGCTCGAGGGCATCAAGGCCGTCGGTGAACGGCTGCACCACACCGTGCCGATGACGCTCAACGAGTCCAACAGCGCCTCGTGCAGCGGCCAGCCCGGGGTCAGCAACGCCTACGGATCCTCGCTGTGGGCGCTCGACCACCTTCTCGAAACGGCACGGAACGGCGTCAGCCGACTCCTCTTCCACACCAACACGGCTGCTGTTTGCGGCGACTTCAAGCCCCGCGACTCGGCCGACTACCCCATCTCGTACCGCTACTACGGCGCCTTCTGTGCCGCCGACCAGGCGCAGCTCGACGCCCACCGGCTCTCCGCCTCGCCGCTCTACTACGGCCTGTGGGCCTTCCGGCAGCTCCCACAGGGCCACTTCGTCGACCTCGGCCTGCCCGACGACGACCTCGGCAGGTTGCGTGCGTACGGGATCGAGGACAAGGACGGCAAGCTGCACGTCGTCCTCATCAACGTCCAGGACCCGGCCGCGGCGGACGCCACCGACGACACGGTCACGCTCGAACTTCCCCGCAGGATGCACACGGCCCGCACCACCGCCCTCGTGAGCTCCGCCGCCGGCGGCCTGTCCTCCCTGGATGCCGGATCCATCACGCTCGGCGGCGCCAAGGTGACCTCCGAAGGGACCGCGGACCGGGCCCCGCGCAGCACGCCGTTGCGGGTCGGCGCGGGCCGGTCCACCGTCACCGTGGCACCGGGCACCGCGCAGATCATCAGCGTCTCCCGATGAGCGAGGCCGGTGCGAGGAGGGCCGTCGATGCACGTTCGACGTGTCAGCCGGTGATGTGCACGGCGGACGGTCAGTACGTCACCGTGATCCGCCGGGCAGGGCCGTCCACTCTCACACTGCCCCCGTACGGGATCACGAGCTGGGGATCGGTGTGCCCGAAGTCCACGTCGAAGACTGCCATCGTCCCAGGGGCGTACGCCGCCAACGCTCGCAGCACGGCTTCGCGTTGCTCGACGGCGTAGCGACGCTTGGCTTCCGGGTCGTTCGGCTTCTCGAAGGACCATGCCTTCGCGCGTGCCATCAACAGGGCGGGGAAGCGGGCCAGCAGGCCGCGTTCGCCCATGTTGCGCAGGATGCGGAAGACCTCCTCCCCACCGGGCATCTCCTCAGAGGTCTCCAGGAACAGGACGCCGCCCTCGTAGGCGGCGGGGTCGCGCTCGATCTCGCGGTCGGCCATCAGCAACCAGGAGAGGATCTCCAGGTTTCCGCCCCACGCACAGCCTTCGACGACCTGCTCGGGCCGGTGCCAGATCCAGCCCTCGGCGGGCTGCGAGTCCGGCTCCTTGCCGAAGGTGGCCGGGTCTGCCCAGTCACGGCTCGAGTCCCGGTAGCGCTCGGCGCAGCGAAGCTCATAAGGGCCGGAGGTGAAGAGGGCGGCACGCACCGAATCCGCGGTCATCGGGTGAAGGGTGTGCGGGCGGCCGATCTCGGTCATCACGCAGGCGCCGTGATAGCCGACGATTCCCAGGTTGTGCAGAAGGATCAGCAGGTTGGTGTTGTCGCTGCTCCCGAAGAACGGCTTGGGGTTGGCGCGGATCAACTCCCGGTCGAGCAGGGGAAGCACGGTGATCTGGTCGTCGCCACCGATAGTGGCCATCACCGCCTTGATGGTCGGATCGGCGAATGCCGCGTGGATGTCGTCGGCACGTTCCTGGGGTGTGGAACCCATTCTTCGCGTGGCCGGGTATTCCACTGGTTCCAGACCGAAGTCCTCACGCAGCCGCTTGAGTCCCAGCTCGTGTGGCAGGGGCAGGACTCCAGCGAGACCGGCGCCGGGCGAGATGACCGCTATGCGGTCGCCGGGCACGGGCTTGGGCGGATACGCAGATGACCTCATGCGCACGAGAGTACGGCGCCGGCCTCACGCTTTTCACCTCCATTTGACTGCGAGGCGCGTCCTGACCGACGCCGCGGGGACCCCCGAGCTCGCAGTCACCGGTCCCGGTCCGTCTCCGCGCTCGGTGCAGCCGCCTCCCTGCCGGCAGCCCGGAGCGTGTTGATCCCCAGGACGATCCGAACGACCCCGCCCGCCACGTGCACCACGGCACAGGCGCCGGGATCGGCCGGGAGGACGGCCGGCAACCCTGCCGCGGCAGCGGTGGACCGGATCACCAGTCCGGTGGCGTCGGCCGCGATGCCGGCCCCGGCAAGGCGAGAACTGTCCCGCGTGACTGCGCCGACGACATCACCGCCACCTCGATGGGCCCGCAGCAGGACGCTGCCGGCACCACGGGCAAGGTCACCCACAGCGTCGGTCAGCGGTCAGCGGTCAGCGGTCGGCGTCTGCGTCGCCCGTCGTCCGTCGGAGCCCGGGCAGCGCGGCCGGGGCGGGCTCGAGCGGCGGCCGCTCGGCCACAGCCACGTCTGCCGCACGCACCAGGTGCGCGCCGACCCGGTAGCCGGGGCGCAGCACCTGGGCACAGGTTGCGCCGGTGGTCCGGGGGCTGCCGGCGCAGGTACGGGAGGCGGCAGTGTAGGTGAGGGCCTCGTGCATGCGGGGGTCGAAGGGTTCGCCCGCTTCGCCGATGCTGCGAAGTCCCAGTGCGGCCAGTCGGGCCTCCAGGATCCGGGTGACGTGGTGGAAGCCGCCGGCGACGTCGCCCAGGGCCCGGGCCCGGTCGATGGTGTCCAGAACGGGCAGCAGCCCGGCCAGGACATTGGCGACCGCCGCCTCGCGGATCGCGAGGCGGTCCCGCCGCACACGCTTGCGGTAGTTGTCGTACTCCGCCTTGACCCGTTTCAGGTCGGCGGTGCGCTCGGCCAGCTCCGCCTCCAGCTGCCGGATGCGGTCCTCGGGAGTTACGGGACCGTGGGCGGGACGCCCGCCCCCGGTGGCCGGGCGGGCCGTGGCGGTCGCGTCCGCCGTCGGTGCGCCCTCCTGCCGCTCGGGTCGGTGGGGCGGAAGCGCGGCCGGGCCGGTGTCCGAGTGGGCGCGGACGACAACGGGAGACCGGGAATCCGGATGCGGGGGCTGGACCGACTGCTTCATCGTGTCCCTCCTTCTGCGGTGTCGTCGTCCACGATTTCCGCGTCGACGACGTCGTCCCCGCCGCCCGTCCCCGCCTGGTCCGCGGCGCCGGGGGGCTGATCCGTCCCGGCCTGCGAGTAGAGGGCGGTGCCGATCTTCTGAACGGCGGTGGTCGCCCGTTCCACCGCGGAGCGGAGGGCAGTGGTGTCGTCGCCCTTCGCCTTCTCCTTGACGTCGGCGAGCGCGGTCTCGACTTCGGCCTTGACGTCCGCGGGCAGCTTGCCGGCGTTCTCGGCCAGGAGCTTCTCGGTGGTGTAGATGAGCTGTTCGGCGCTGTTGCGGGTGTCGGCGGCCTCCTTGCGGCGGCGGTCCTCCTCCGCGTGTGCTTCGGCATCGCGCATCATCTGCTCGATGTCGTCCTTGGGCAACGCGGAGCCGCCGGTGACGGTCATCTTCTGCTCCTTGCCGGTGCCGAGGTCCTTGGCGGCGACGTGCATGATCCCGTTGGCGTCGATGTCGAACGTGACCTCGATCTGCGGCAGGCCCCGCGGCGCAGGTGGCAGACCCGCCAGGTCGAACACGCCGAGCTTCTTGTTGTACGCCGCGATCTCGCGCTCGCCCTGGAAGACCTGGATCTGCACCGACGGCTGGTTGTCCTCGGCCGTTGTGAAGATCTCGGACCGCTTGGTCGGGATCGTCGTGTTGCGCTCGATGAGCTTCGTCATGATGCCGCCCTTGGTCTCGATACCGAGGGACAGCGGGGTGACGTCGAGGAGCAGAACGTCCTTGACCTCGCCCTTGAGGACACCGGCCTGGAGCGAGGCGCCGATGGCGACGACCTCGTCCGGGTTCACACCCTTGTGCGGGTCCTTGCCGGTCAGTTCCTTCACCAGGCCCGTGACGGCCGGCATGCGGGTCGAGCCACCGACCAGAATGACGTGGTCGATGCCGGAGACCTGGATCCCGGCGTCCTTCACCGCCTGGTGGAACGGGTCCCTGCAGCGCTCCAGGAGGTCTGCGGTGAGCTGCTGGAACTCGGCTCGGGTGAGCTTCTCGTCGAGGTGCAGCGGACCTTCGGCCGAGGCACTGATGTAGGGGAGGTTGATGGTCGTCTCGGTCGTCGCGGACAGTTCGATCTTCGCCTTCTCGGCAGCCTCACGCAGCCTCTGAACGGCCATCTTGTCCTTGGCGAGGTCGACCCCGTAGTTGTTCTTGAACTGTTTCACCAGCTGGTCGACGACGCGCTGGTCCCAGTCGTCACCGCCCAGGTGGGTGTCGCCATTGGTGGACTTCACCTCCACGACGCCCTCCCCGACGTCCAGGAGGGATACATCGAACGTGCCGCCGCCGAGGTCGAAGACGAGGATCGTCTGGTCGTTCTCCTTGTCCAGCCCGTATGCCAGGGCGGCCGCGGTGGGTTCGTTCACGATCCGCAGCACCTTCAGACCGGCGATCTCACCGGCCTCCTTCGTGGCGGTGCGCTGCGCGTCGTCGAAGTACGCGGGCACGGTGACCACCGCGTCGCTCACGTCCTCGCCCAGATACGCCTCCGCGTCCCGCTTCAGCTTCTGCAGCACCCGTGCGGAGATCTCCTGCGCGGTGTAGCGCTTCCCGTCCACGCTGCCGGACTCCGGGAACCGCCAGTCCGCCTCACCCATGTGCCGCTTCACCGACCGGGCGGTGCGCTCCACATTGGTCACCGCCTGCCGCTTGGCGACCTCGCCGACCAGCACGTTGCCATCCTTGGCGAAGGCCACGACGGACGGCGTGGTCCGGGCGCCCTCCGCGTTCGGGATCACCGTCGGTTCGCCGCCCTCCAGAACGCTGACGACCGAGTTCGTCGTACCGAGGTCGATACCGATCGAGCGAGCCATGATCCCGCTCCTTCCCGCACGCCCCACGTCGGGCGCCGGGCTGCCGCGCAGCGCCCCTCAGATTCCGGGATACGTCGCCTCACACACGCTGTCAACGCGTCCCCGTGCTGCGGCTCCCCGGAAGCGGCGACGCGGATCCCGGCCCCGCCCGACAACACGGGATCCACCGCGGGCACAGCGGTGCTGAAGTGCGGCGGAGCACTGCCGGGTACAGGGTGAGGTCAGGAGCCCGATCAGCCGGTCGTGAGGTCGGCCGGGCGGCCGGGCCGTCAACGCGCCCAAGACCGTTCATCGGAAGGAGCACCGGATGCCTGCCCTCGAACAGATCGTGCCGGTGACCGGTGCACCCTGCTGGGTGATCCTGATCGCACAGGATCTGCAAGCCGCACAGTCCTTCTACGGGGCAGTGATGGACTGGACGTTCCGTGGCACCACCCTGGGCAGCAACTTCTCGGTGGCCCTGTCGCACGGAGAACCCGTCGCCGGGATCGGAGCCTGCTCATCAAGCGGACTTCCCACCCTCTGGACACCGTATTTCGCCGTCGGCAACGTCGACGAGACGGCGGGCCGCGTCCGGGAGCGCGGTGCCACGCTCGCCGTCGGGCCCGTGAAACTCGGCAAAGGACGTGCTGCGCTCGCTGCCGACCGTGACGGGGCGACCTTCGGTTTCTGGGAGGGTCCGGCCCTGGCCTGGTCGGTGGGGCAAGGCAGTGCTCCCGCACGGCTGGACCTGCAGACGCGCGACGCCTTCGAGGCGGCCATCTTCTACGCAGAGGTGTTCGACTGGGCCAAGCCGCCCGGCGACTGCACGGTCGACTACGCGGACGACCACGTACTCGTCCAGGTCGCGGGACACACGGTCGCCACCCTGTGGGGTGGAGGCGTCGAAACCGCCCCGGACCCGAAGATCCGTCCCCGATGGATCGTCGACTTCCGCGTCGATGACAGCAAACGCGCCGCGGCCGCCGCCGTCGCCGCCGGAGGGGACGCCTCACCCGCCCCACCGCTGGGCCGTTCCTCGAAGGATGCTTTCATCATCCGTGACCCTGACGGCGGCCTGTTCACCGTCTCCGACGCCTGACGGGAGCGCCCGGCACTCGCACGCGCCCGTACCGGCCCGCGTGGACCGGCAGCCCCTGCGGTGCAGGGGCTGCCGGGGACTACGCGTGCCGGATCAGGGGCGGACCGGTGCCCTTGATCTGGGTCCAGTTCGAGGAATGGGGTCCGGACGACAAGTGGGAGCCGGTCACCTTGGCCGGCCAGGATTCGCCGGAGTCGAAGATCAGGGTGACGTCGCCGCCGAGCAGCAGCGCTTCGCCGCCGCGGGCCGTCAGCTGCGCTGTCCAGGGCGGCCTGTCGGCGGCCCCGTCGATGCCGTCGGATTTCTCACCGATGGACACTTCGGCCCACACCCGGAGCTCCGAGCCGTCGGCACGCTGCACCGTGGCCAGCCCCTCATACGGGTTCATGTCCCCAGTCTCGGTCGGCATCCGGACCGCCGCCTCCCGGGACCGGCCCTGCCGCCCAGCCCGCCGTCCCGGCGGTCAGGACCTGCGCCGCCCTGTGCCCGGGTGGTGACCGGGAACGCAATTCAGCAGGCGACCAGTGCGGCCGCGTCCGCGGTGAAGACGGCCCGCCCGGCGGCGATCCGCCGGGCCCGGACGGGACCGGGGCGCACCAGCCGGTCCAGGGAGCGGAGCAACGCGTTCTCGTCGCCAACCTGCTCGGTGAGGCCTGCCGCGGCCATCTCGTGGACACCCTCGGCGCCGTGGCCCGCGATCGGCCGGTACCCGATGACCGGTACGCCCGCGGCGAGCGCCTGTACGGCCGTCTGTCCTGCGGCGTTGTCCACGAGGGCGCTCGAGGCCGCCATGAGGTCGGGCAGGTCCTCGACCCAGCCCAGCGCCAGAACGCCGGGGAGCGTCGCGGCGCGGGCCCGCAGACGTTCGTCCCTGCCGCACAGCAGCACCGGAAGGTGCCCGGTGGCGGTGAGCAGGCGCGCAGTGGTGATCAGCCCGTGTCCCACGCCCCAGGCACCGGCCGAGATGAGCACGGCCGGGCGGCCCCGGCCGTGCCGCGCGAACTCCCGCGCCCAACGGGACGGCTTCCCGACCGTGTACTCGTGGCCCACTGCCGCGAAGGCCGGGGGCACGACCGGGCCGCACACCTGCGCCGGGCGTCCGGTCGCAGCGCGGACGCGTGTCGCGGCGGCCTCGGTCAGGCACAGGTACTGGTCATTGCCGGGATGGAGCCACTGCCGGTGCACGGCGAAGTCGGTGACCACGACCGTGCTGGGCGGGCAGTCACCGTACCGGGCCCGCAGCCGGCCGGTGACCTGGGCGGCCTGGTGAAAGGTGGAGACGAGCGCGTCCGGCCGACGGCGTTCGACGACCCTGCGCAAGCGCGGCTGCAGGGCTGCGGCCAGCGGCCCGGTGTCCGGCGCCCAGCCGTTCCTTTCGCCCGGTTCTGCGCCGTCGCGGAAGAATGCCGCGTAGACCGCTCCGTAGACCCACGGGCAGCGGTGGAGCGCCGTGCGGTACGCGGCGCGCAGCCCGCGCCCCACGCCGGGGGGCAGCATGTCGAGGAGGTCCACACGTGCGATCAGGTGTCCGCCGGACCGCAGCCGCCGGGCCAGTTCGGTGGCGACTGCATCGTGTCCGGCGCCCATGCTGGCGCTGACGATCAGAATCCGGCGTCCCATTCCTTGGATGTTCCTCGCATGGCAGCCGGTGTGCCATATGCGGACGGGAGGCGGACCGTTAGCCCAGTGCGGTCGGTGCGTTTGCCGATGCGTCGGTTGCATGAAGGAATACCCGGTACGGGCCGGTCAAGGCGGTGCCCGCAGCGGAGCACCAGGAAGCCGGCGGTCCCGGAGGACGGAAAGGCCTATGCGCAAGAGCCCCCCACCCCGCGGCACCCCCGCAGCCAGGGCCGACGCGACGCTGTCGGCCGCGGGCCGCCCGCCTGCCCGCAGTCCGCGGCCGGTCGTCCTGATCACCGGGGCCTCCTCCGGTATCGGCGCCGAAGTCGCGTCACGGCTCGCCGCCCGCGGCCGGTGGGAGCTGCTGCTCAACGGGCGGAACGAGGATCGGCTCGACGGTGTCGCCGCCCGCACCACCGGTACGGCGCTGCCGATGGACCTGGCCGCCGAGGACGGCTGCCGCAGGCTCGCGGAGGCGGCGCTGGCGCACAGTGGCCGGGTCGACGCGCTCGTCGCCGGAGCGGGGCTCGGCTGGGCAGGCTCGTACACCGCCATGCCGGCCGCCGCGGTGGACCGCCTGGTGAGTGTCAACGTCTGCGCCGTGCTCCACCTCGTCCGTCTGGTGCTGCCGCAGATGGTGTCGCGCGGGTCGGGCAGGCTGGTGCTGATCGGCTCTGTGGCGGGCCGGTTCGGCGTGCGCGGTGAGGCGGTGTATGCGGCGACGAAGGGGGCGCTGATCGCGTTCGCGGAGAGCCTTCGCTACGAGCTCCGGGGCACCGGCGTCCAGGTCTGCCTGGTCCTGCCGGGTCCTGTCGACACACCGTTCTTCACCCGCCGCGGCACCCCGTACTCGCGGACCTGGCCACGGCCGGTCCCCGCCGGGCTGGTCGCCGCAGCGGTCGAGGAGGCATTGGCCGGAGGCCGGGACGAGATCACCGTGCCACGGTGGCTTGGCGTGCCCGGCCGCATCCAGGGCGTGGCCCCGCACCTCTTCCGCAGGCTGGCCATGCGCTTTGGCTGAGCGGGCACCCGGCGACGGACACGCGCGCAGGGGTGGTGGCACGTGATCATCGTCTCCGTCGTACTGGCGCTGTTGGCCTCGCTCGGGAACGCGGCCGCCTCCGTGCTTCAGCGCCGTGCTGCGGCGACCGACCCTGCCGGCCCTCCGGGCAGCCCTCTCCTCGGGCGGCTGCGGTTCATCCGCCGGCGTTCCTGGCGCTGGGGTGCGGGGCTGCTGGTCGTCTCCGGGGCGGCGCAGGCCCTTGCCCTGGCGACCGGGCCGCTGTCGGTGGTGCAGCCGGTGATGACGACGGAGCTCCTGTTCACGCTGGTGCTGGCCGCGGTCGTCTTCCGGCGGCCGCCGGGGGCGCGGACCTGGTGGGCGTTCCTCGGGATGGCACTCGGCCTGGCCGCTTTCCTCCTGCTGGCCAGTCCGGCCGGCGGTGTGGAGACCGTGCCGCCAAGGAGGTGGCTGGCCGGCGCCGTGCCCGCCGCCGCCGTGTCGATCGTGCTGGCCGTGGTGGGCATGAGACTGCAGGGCTCGGCCCGGGCGGCGGTGCTGGGGTCGGTGACCGCCATCGGCTTCGCCTTCACCGCAGCGCTGATCAAGGACACGCTCGGCTTGGTGTCCGGTGGAGCCGGGGCGCTGTTCGCGACGTGGCAGATCTACACGGCCGCGGCCGTCGGCCTGGGCTCCTTCCTCATGCTGCAGGCCACTTTGCGGGCCGGCTCGCTGGCGGCGTCACAGCCCGCGCTCACTCTCGGCGACTCCTTGCTGAGCGTCGTTCTGGGCGTCGCGCTGTTCGGGGAGCGGATCGATCTGGGCTGGCGCATGCTGCCGGAAGTCGCGTCGCTGGGGCTCATCGCATTCGCCAGTGTGCAATTGAGCAGATCACCTCTGGTATCCGGGAAGGAGGAGCAGCGATGGTGAGACGCTTCGGGACGGGGTGGACGACGGTGTCGCCCGGCGCGGCAGCGGCCGCGGTGGGGCTGGCCGCGGGTGTGGCTGCCGCGTGCCACATCGGACCCGCCGCCACCTGGCTGCCACCTGTACGGAGGATCCTCGACCCCGCTCTGGACGGCCGCGGCCATCGAGCCCACGTGGCACTGACCTTCGACGACGGGCCTGACCCGGCCAGCACCCCGCATTTCCTGCACGTCCTGGAGGAGCACCGGGTACGGGCCACCTTCTTCGTCGTCGGCAGCTCGTTGGAACGTCATCCCGCCCTCGGCCGAGCGCTCGTGGCGGGTGGTCACGAGGTCGCGGTGCACGGCTGGCATCACGTGCGCCCCTGGTTCCCCACGCCGCTGCGCGACGTACGCGAGGTGACGCGAACCGCCGCCGCGGTGCAGGACATCTGCGGGACCGCCCCGCAGTGGTACCGGCCGCCGTACGGCATTCTCACCGGCGGCCGCCTGGCCGCCGCCCGCCGCGCCGGCCTGCGTCCGGTGCTCTGGTCGGCATGGGGCCGGGACTGGACGGCACACGCCGATGCCCGTTCCGTACGGGCATCCGTCCTGGCCGATCTGACCGGTGGCGGCACCGTGCTGCTGCACGACGCGGACGGGTGGAGCGCGCCGGGCGCCTGGCGCGCCACGCTCGCTGCACTGCCCGGACTGCTGGCCGAGTGCCGCCGGCTCGGCCTGACCGTCGGACCGCTGGCGGAGCACGGCATCGGCCACGTCCACATCGGCACACACCGTCGCCGGGCACGGCTGCCACGCTGACGCCGTCCGACGCCGACCCGCCTACCTCGAACAGCGGTATGAGGAGTCGCCGTTCTGCACTCGACGGCAGGCACCGGTGCGCACCACCTGATCAGGGCAGTACGGAGGGCTGCCGATGGACGGGGCGCGCCCGGCCACGAGACGGCCGCGCCGGCAGTGTCTGCGATACCTGCCGAGGGGCGCCGGACTCCGATGCCCGCCCGGATCCGCATCTTTCCGACCGGAACGAGGCGCTTACCGGGCGAGGGGAGTCGCCCCACCGGTGCCCCGCCTGCCGGGGCACCGGTGGGACAGTCGCGCAGGGATCAGACGGCCGGGGCCGGGTAGGTCGGGTACTCCACCCCGGAGACATGCTGGACGACCCGGATGACCTGGCAGGAGTAGCCGAACTCGTTGTCGTACCAGAGGTAGAGGATCGCGTTGTCGCCCTCGACCTTGGTGGCGCCGGCGTCGACGATCGAGGAGTGCCGAGAGCCGATGAAGTCGTTCGAGACGGCGTCGGGGGCGCTGGTGAAGTCGATCTGACGCTTGAGCGGCGAGGTCAGGGACACCTCGCGGAGGTGGTCGAGGACTTCCTCGCGGTTGGTCTCGCGGGCGAGCTGCAGATTGAGGATCGCGATCGACACGTCCGGCACCGGGACGCGGATCGAGCTGCCGGTGATCCTCGCCTTGAGGTCGGGCAGCGCCTTGGCGACGGCGGAGGCGGCGCCGGTCTCGGTGATGACCATGTTGAGCGGCGCGGAGCGGCCGCGACGGTCGGACTTGTGGTAATTGTCCAGCAGGTTCTGGTCGTTGGTGAACGAGTGGACGGTCTCCACGTGGCCGCGCAGCACGCCGTACTCGTCCGCCATCGCCTTCAGCGGCGGGACGATCGCGTTGGTGGTGCAGGACGCGCAGGAGATGATCTGCTCGTCCGGCTTGATCATGTCGTGGTTGACGCCGTGGACGATGTTGGGGACGTCGCCCTTGCCCGGCGCGGTCAGGACGACCTTTTCGATGCCGGGGCGGAGGTGGCTCGACAGCCCCTCGCGGTCGCGCCACTTGCCGGTGTTGTCGATGAGGATGGCGTCCTTGATGCCGTACGCCGTGTAGTCCACCTGCGACGGGTCGTCGGCGTAGATGAACGTGATCTCGTTGCCGTTGGCGATGATCTTGTTGTTCGCCTCGTCGACGGTGATCGTGCCCTGGAACTGGCCGTGGATCGAGTCACGGCGCAGCAGCGAGGCACGCTTGACGATGTCCTCGGCGCCGCCCCTGCGGACGACGACGGCGCGCAGCCGCAGGCCGTTGCCGGAGCCGGACTTCTCGATGAGCAGGCGGGCCAGCAGGCGGCCGATGCGGCCGAAGCCGTAGAGGACGACGTCGCGCCCCTCGCGACGCTCGATCTTGTTGGCGCCCGTGGCGCCGGCGACGGCTCCGGCGGTGAACTCCTCCACCGTCAGGCCGCGGTCGTCGGCCTTGTACGTCGCGGCGAGCATGCCGATGTCGATCTGGGAGGGACCGAGATCGAGCGTGGTCAGAGCCTGCAGGAACGGCAGCGTCTCGGTGACCGAGAGTTCCTCACCGGCGATCTGCCGGGCGAATCGGTGGGTCTTGAGAATGCTGACCACCGACTTGTTCACCAAGGAGCGGCTGTGGAGCAGGATCGTGACGTCCCGCTCCCGGTGCAGCTTCCCGATGATCGGGATCATCGACTCCGCGATCTCCTCGCGGTTCTTCCAGTTGGTGAACGAGTCCTCGTTGACAGTCACAAGTTTATCTTTCGAGCTAGGGGGCGCTCATATGCTAACCCCCTGCCACTTTGATCATTCAAACGGACCCGTCCGGCCGGGATGCGGTGATCGGCCCCTGGTCGTATCGAGGGCGGAATGGGTCATATTGCGAGGTCTGAATCTTTTGTTTTGCTGCATTCATGCCGATTTGATCTCTGTGTGAACTCGTCGGACTCCGTCGACGTGATCTGCGTCGCCCGGCTCGGCGGACCTCTGCCGGGCGGCGTTCCCGCGAAAGCGGGGCGGCGGACGGTCGAGTTCACGGCCGGACTCTGGCAAGAACTCCTCGATCACGGCCTCGCAGAGATGGGCAAGGACGATCTGCTCTTCCACGACGGCTGCGGCGGCCGGCTCCCCTACTCGACGTTCTACGACCGGTGGATGGCGGGCGTCGCCGAGGCCAAGAAGCGGGGAGTGCTGCCGCAGTGGAAGTTCCCCACAATCCATGATCTGAGCCACTCGCACGTTGCAGCGCTGCTGTCGGACAGGCACAGCCTGACCTACGTACAGCGGCGCCTGGGGCACGAATCGATCACAACCACCTCAGACACGTACGGGCACCTGCTGGAGACGGCGCACACGGCCGCTCTCGTGACGATCGATCGGGTCATGGGGTTCACGCCGCCCGCTCGGGCTGCGTTGGAGGAGAACAACCGCGGGCACGACGGGGGCGCGCGGTGTACGTCGCCCACATCGGTTCGCAGCGGATCGCCTTCCGGGAGTCGGGCGATGCCGAGGGGACAGCGGAGCGCTGGGTGCGCGAGCGCGGCGGCTCGGTGCACGTCGAGAAGACGACGAGCGACGGGTGGCTCGGCGCTGTAGGCGATGGGGCCAGCGCGGACGCCGCGTTGAAGTCCGTGCGTACCCAGATGCCGCGTCGTGCCTGGGTATGGGAGGTGGGGCCGGTCCTGTACGCCCCGAACGGCTCGGAGGTCGTCACGAATCCGAATGGGGTGGAACTGCGCGGCTCATGGCGGTAGGACTTCGAAGACCTCTATACCGAGGAACTTTCGCAGCCGGTCGTTGAGAGGGGTTCGGTGTGGCGTCAGCGTTGGAACCACACCGAGCCCCGCGTTTCAGATCAGGAGCCGTCGATCAGTTTCTGCACCTCGGGCGGGAGCTCTGAGCCGGAGTGAACGGCGAAGAACCTGGCTGTCTTCGGTGTGTCCCCGATGGCGATGGCGACCTTGGGAGAGATGCCGTCCACTTCGTAGGCAGTCCCCGTCGTAACCGGCTCCTCGCTCTTGCCCAGGCCGCCGGTGTCTTCGCAGGGTGGTGCGGTGACGACGCCGAGCTTCTTCCCGAGTGTGAACTTCACGTTCCCCACGCCTTGATACGTAATGTCCTGGTAGGTGTACTGAGCGACGCAGGAGGCTCCACCGCCACCGCTGTCGGCCGTGCACGCGGCTACTGACGTCACCATGGCCGCCGCCACTAGCAAGTCGGCGGATCGCCTGGTCCAGCTCATGTGTGTCCCCCTCAGTAGATGCGGCAAAGAAGAGGAGTGCTCCTCTTTGCCGAGTGACCTCGCCATCGCTCAGCACGGGAATGAAACCGTGCCCATGGCGAGGCCTTCGTGTTCCGCAGTTCGATGTCCGCAACTCGGATCAGGTTCCCTTGCCGCGCGTTTTTTCAGCCCGAGATGTGATCTTGCAGCGTGCTGACCGCTGCCCCGGGGCGCTGCTCGTACTGCGGATCCCTCGCGGTTGAAGGCGCCCCTATCTGCCAGGAGACCCGCAAGCCGCTGCCATGGGCGCACATCGGGCGCAGGATCGGCAGCCTCGATCACGTCGTGGCCTGGATCGACGGGGGCCCGAATACAAACGACAACCTGCGCTGGTCCTGCCACTGGTGCAACACCTGGCCTAGCGAGCGGATCCCCGGCGCGAAGGACCAGGGGGCGATCCAACCGGGCGGCGCCTGACCGTGCAACATGATGCCTCCGGCCAAAGTGAAGTTGGTCGGGAGCATCGCCGCGTCAGGGTAACGGGCGCCGTCTGTCACTGCGCTACATGCCGAGCCTCTCGCGGGCCTGCTCTGGCACGCACGGCGGCACGTCCTTGAACCTCGATATCCGTCACCCGCGTCAGCTCGGCGGGCTGCCATTATGCTCAGATGGCCCACGACATAGTGTTCTTCCTCGCCGCCGACGACGAGACCGCTGCTGCGACGCGCCTGCGGGGACCTGGTGAGGCCTTTGAGTCAGTGACCTGCCGTTTCATTGAGTCGGACAGTGCCATCGCCGAATGAGACATGTACTTCGAGGAGCCTTCGGCCGAGGCTCCGCCGGTTGAGCAGCTCCTTGGGTGGGCGTGGCCGGAGTGGGTCACTGCCCCCTTGAACGACGGCGTTGAGGTGTTCGCTCTGCCGCAGCGGTTGACCCGGGCGCTGGCCAACGCGAGCTCCGCCGAGCTGGAAGAGCTTGCAGGCCGCTGGACCACGCGGGTCCGGTCTGAGGACGGGGACGACATGACCGACGATGATCTACTGGCGGTCCTGCAGGGAGTTGCCCGGCTTGCGGCGTCTGCGGTGGACACGGGTGGCGGCCTCTACAGCTGGAGCTCCTGACCATTCTCCTGCGAGGGACGCTCGTTTTTGAGGCCACTGCATGCCAAGAGCTCGGTCCCGGTGGAGTCGAAGTACAGGGTGAAGAACCAAGATCGGTCTGCTGCGACGATGTTGCCGGTACGCAATTGCTCGTCGCGGTGCCGAGCGCGGAGGATCTCAACGGTCTCGTCGAGGCCGAGGGTCGTCAGGCCGATCTTCAACGACCGCTTCAGCCTTGTCGCGGCGATGCCGACGACCATCCACTGTGGCGGCTGTCCGTCGTAGAGCACTACCTCGCCGCCGGCGGCGATGGCGTCGCGTGCTGCCTTGCAGGCACTGGTTTGTTCTTTGAGCATCACGGTGATGTCGGGCGGACTTGGGCTCTCGTCCTCGGTGGGCATGTGGCGACTGTAGAGACCGAATGCAGGCGTTGCTACAGGATTCGGCGTGACCTGCGCAGGGCTCAGGGACAGAGGCGGTCGTGACAGGTAGAACTGCGGACCGGCAACATGGTGGTCAATCGGTCAACACCAAACCCTGGCTGCAAGATCCCCTCAATGCCCTGCGCTTGCAGCGCCCGGTACCAACGCTCTGCTGTCTCGTAGTCGTCAGTGGCTGGCGCGGCCTGAATCGGCCGGCCGACGTCGGCAAGCAGGTCCAGCAGCAAGGTGCGGCGCTCAACGTAGGGGCGGCTCCGGCAGTCCCCGATCGCTGGGTCGGGGTGATGTAGGACGTCCCAGCAGGAAGCGCGCGAGTTCGCGGATTCCTGTTGGCCTCAACCGCTGAACATGCACGCTGGTCGCCGTTTGAGCCGGGGACCGCGACCGGTTCGTCGACACCCGCGGTGTTTTCAGCTTTGCTGGGCTCGGTGGCGTACTGTGCCGGCGGCTGTCCACGGTGCGACGAGTGCGGCGGTCAGGGACATGGCGGCCAGGCGGGATGGTCGGTCTCGGCGGCGCGGAGTCCCGCCTGCCGCTGCTGATCAGCCTTTTCGGGTTCGCCGCGCTCTCTGCCGTCATCCTGAACAAACGGCTGAGCCCGCCCCATCGACGCGGACGCCGTGCCTGGCCACTGCGTGGCCGCCCGGCCTGCGGCTGCTGACCTGCGGTGCTGGCGTTGCTGAAGCCGTTCGAAGGCGAGCCGGTCGTTCTCCCACACGACATGACACCGTCCAGTGCCGTCGCGTCCGGCAGTTGGCTGCTCCCGGACTCGATCTCCGGGAACGAAGCCGCCAGGCTCGTGCCCCGCCGTGAGTGCAGCACTACCCGGCCCACGTCGACGGAGACCAGGGCCGGCCCCCCGTCCCACTTCGGCTCACCACCCCGGCAGCAGCGCAGGGTCGGACACAGGGGAGGCGAGCATCGGTTCCGGCAGTGCCCACGTCACAGCCCATGCCTTCCACCCAGCCCGCCCGTCGGCAAACCGAGTGCGCGTACGCACCCGACTACCGGTCCGACCACGGCAGGTCAGCGCACTACAACACTTCGCCGGGGGCTGTGTGCTGAGCTCCTGGCGCACGTCCAGGCAGCGCAGCCGGATACCGGGCTGCCCGGATCCCGTGTCGTACGGTCTGATGTCGGCCGCCCACCGTCCGCAACGGATCTCAGAGAACCCGGCGGTGCCGCCGGCACGGCCGAAAGATCTGAACCAATAGCGGGAATCAGGCCGCGACGAGCTCCTGCTCGCGGTCCGGCGTCTTGACCTTGGGCTTCTTGTTCGGCAGCGAGAGCCGGAAGACCTTGCGCCACGCGGAGAACACCTGCTTGGGCAGCGGACCGGTGACGTACTCCAGCTCGTACTTCTCGAACAGCGCGCGCACCTTCACCGCGACCTCGGCGTACCGGTTGCTCGGCAGGTCCGGGAACAGGTGGTGCTCGATCTGGTGCGACAGGTTGCCGGTCATGAAGTGCAAGGCCCTGCTGCCGCTGATGTTCGCCGAGCCCATCATCTGGCGCAGGTACCACTGGCCGCGCGTCTCGCCCTTGATCGACCGGCGCTCGAAGACCTGCACGCCCTCGGGGAAGTGTCCGCACATGATCACCGAGTGGGACCAGATGTTGCGGACCAGGTTCGCGGTGAACGTGGCGGCGAGCGTGGTGAGGAACGACGGGCCCGACAGCAGCGGGTGGATCACGTAGTCCTTGAGCACCTGCTTGCGGATCTTGCGGCCCACGGCCTTGGCCCGCGCGCGGAACTCCGGGTTCTTGCGGCGGCGCTTGTGCAGGTTCTTGCCGAGCTCCAGGTCGTACGCTGCGATGCCGTACTCGAAGAAGCAGGCGTTGATGAAGTTCCACAGCGGCTGGCCGAGGTGGAACGGGTGCCACTTCTGGTCCTCGTCGACGCGCATGATGCCGTAGCCGAGGTCGTTGTCCTTGCCGATCACGTTGGTGTACGTGTGGTGCAGCTCGTTGTGCGAGTGCTTCCACTGCTCGGACGGCGAGACGTGATCCCACTCCCACGTGGTGGAGTGAATCTTCGGGTCTCGCATCCAGTCCCACTGGCCGTGCAGGACGTTGTGGCCGATCTCCATGTTGTCCATGATCTTCGCCACGGACAGACCGGCGGTGCCCAGCAGCCACGCGGGCGGGAAGATCGAGAACAGCAGCACGCCCCTGCTGACCAGCTCGAGCTTGCGCTGCGCCGAGATGACCTTGCGGATGTAGGCGGCGTCTTTCTCGCCGCGGCTGGCGATCACCTCGTCGCGGATCGCGTCCAGCTCGCGGCCGAGCTCCTCGATCTGCTCCGCGGTCAGGTGGGCGGTGGGGTCGATGGCGGTCAAGGTGCTCCTACCGTTCGATGTCGCAGGGGCCCGCCGCGGCGGACACGCAGGTCTGGATGAGGACGCCCGGCTCGGCCTCGGTGATCTCGCCGGTGCGCAGGTCGCGGACGGCGCCCGCCTTGAGCGGCGTGACGCAGCCGAAGCAGATGCCCATGCGGCACCCGGAGGGCATGAGCACGCCGGCCTCCTCGCCGATGTCCAGCAACGGCGTGGCGCCGTTCGCGTCGACGGTCTTGCCGGTGGCGCTGAACGTGACCTCGCCACCGTCGCCGGCGACGGCGATGCTGGGGCGGAAGCGTTCGGTGTGCAGGCGCTCTTGTACGCCGTGCTCGGTCCAGTGCTCTTCGGCGGCGTCGAGCAGGCCCGCGGGCCCGCAGGCCCAGGTCTCGCGCTCGGCCCAGTCGGGCACGAGTTCGTCGAGACGGGCGATGTCGAGCATGCCGTCTGTGTCGGTGTGCACCTCGCTGAGCCGCAGCTTCTTGTCTGCGACCAGGTCGTGCAGTTCGTTGCGGAAGATCACGTCTTGCGGCTGTGGCGCGCAGTGGACCATGACGACGTCGTCGAACTCGATGTCGCGCAGCATGCCCATCACGGGCGTGATGCCGCTGCCGGCCGTCAGGTAGAGCACCTTGGCGGGCTTGGCCTGCGGCAGCACGAAGTCACCGGTCGGCTGGTCGAGCTGGATCAGCGTGCCCGGTTTTGCCCTGCGGACCAGGTGGTTGCTGACCTTGCCGTCCGGGATCGCCTTCACGGTGATCGTGACGCGGCCGTCCTGGCGGTTTGTCGGCGAGGTGAGGGAGTAGGCACGCCACAGGCGCACCCCGTCGACGTCGACCCCGATCCGCACGTACTGACCGGCTGTGTGGCCGCGCCAGCCCCGTCCCGGCCTGATCACGATAGTCGCGGCGTCACCCGTCTCGGGGTGCACGGCCTCGATGCGCCCACGCAGGTCAGCGCCCGCACGCAGCGGGCTGACCAGGTCGAGGTAGTCCGACGGCAGCAGCGGCGTCGTGACCATCTCCAGCAGTTTCCACGCCCTGCTGCGGAGGGCTGTACTCGTCATGACTACAGCTTGCTGCGCCTCACGGCGTAAAGTCCTGACCGCAGGACGTAAATCTGGTCGGCTGAATTGTTCGCAGGGAACAAAAACGTGAGCCATGCAATCCGGAGGGCCAGCGAACTGGCCCTGGATGAGAGGACGGTCACCGCACTTCGGGCCGCGCTGAAGACCACCGCCGACGAGGTCGTCCAGGCGATCATCGACAAGGTCCCTCCCTACGCCAACGCCCTTTCGGGCCGCATGGGCGCCACCATCCGCCGAGCCGTCCGCACCGCCCTGGGGCACTACCTGGACCTCGCGAGCGGGAACGCCACAGGCGGCGACGCCGGTGACGCAGCCTACGAGCTGGGCCGCGGCGAGGTGCGCGACGGCCGTTCGATGGACGCCCTGCTCAGCGCCTACCGCGTCGGCGCCCGCGTGGCCTGGCGATGCCTGGCAGCGGGTGCCGTACCCGCAGGTCTGCCCGCCGCCGAGGTCGCCAAGTTCGCCGAGCTGACCTTCGCCTACATCGACGAGCTCTCCGCCGCGAGCGCCGCGGGCCACGCCGACGAACTGGCCGCCCGGGGCCGGGCCCACGAGCGCCACCTGGAACACTTGGCCCGCGACCTCCTCGCCGGCGCGAGCCCGGACGTGCTGCTGGCCTCTGCTCAGCGGGCCGGGTGGCAGCCTCCGGTTTCACTGACCGCGGTCCTGCTGCCCGCCGCCCAGGCCCGGCCTGCCTACCGCGCGCTCGACCCGAGCACCCTCGTCCTCGACGATCTGCCGGACGCCACCGGTGCGCTGCTCGTCCCCGATGCCGACCGATCACATCTCTTGCGGCAGCTGACCGACCGCACCGCCGTGGTCGGCCCGGCCCGGCCATGGACTTGTGCGTCCGCCTCGTACGCACGAGCCGTACGCGCGCGCTCCCTCTCCTCTGATATTCGCGACACCGAGGACCACCTGCCCGAGCTGGTGCTGAGCGCTGACGCGGACGCGTTCGCAGAGCTGCGTGCCCGAGCCCTCGCACCGTTGCGGACCTTGCCTGTCGCGACCGCACGGCGGCTGGAGGAGACGTTGCGGGCGTGGCTGCTGCACCAGGGCAGGCGGGACGAGGTGGCGGCGGCGTTGTTCGTCCATCCCCAGACAGTCCGGTACCGGATGTCGCAGCTGCGGGAGCTGTTTCCGGATCTCGCATCGCCACAGCGGGTCCTTGAACTGACGCTGGCGGTTGGTCTTCGGGTCAGCTGACGCGTACTTCGACCATCCACGCCCGCGTCCGCGAGCAGTCCAGGAATCGTGCCTCGTTCTCGGTGCCATCAGCTGGCTCATGCGGCCCGGGGAAGAGCGGTATTAGCCAGCTGAGACCGGGGGTTGATGTGAAGACCGGACAAGGCCTCGAGAAGCCCGTCGGGGGCGCTGTCTCTGAGAAGCGCGGTGACGGATACGGCTCGACTGGATCCGGTGGACGATGCGCACCGGCCCGCTCGTCGACGCGCTCATCGAGCATCTGGTCGATGATCTGGGCCGCTACGCCCTGGAAAATGGCTTTCATGTCGTCGTGGAGGGCGCTGTCCTGGCACGAGCTAACCCACGGGCGCGCGGCGGGCTGCAGCTGGGTGACAGGCGGGGCGGCCAGGCCGGGTCACCAGGGGCGGGGGGCCGGGCCGCTCGTGTCGGGGACCACCGTGGTTCTGCGACGGCCCCGTGCCTCCCTTCCGACAGGTCAAGCGGACGACCGATTGGGCCGGCTTGGCACACCGCGCGAGGGATAATGGGGATGGAATGACGGAACGTGAGGTCAGGAGCTTCCATGACGAAGCGGGTTCACCGACCCCGTGAGGACGCGGAGTTCGATTTCATCCTCGGGATGAGCGGAGTTCCGGTCCTCGCATACTTCACCGGGACATGGCCCAAGGCAATCGAGCCCTGCCGGGTGATGGACCTCGTCGTGGGTGGCATCGCCGACGACTACACGGGCCGCCTGACGGCCGTCCGCGCCGACATTACGCGTTGTCCGGCCGCAACCGAGCGATACGGGATCACCGGAGCCCCGTCCTACGTCCTGCTGAAGGAGGGAGAGGCGGTGGCGCACGGCACGGGGCCTATGGCCATCGCCGAGGTACGGAAGTTCCTGGACGGCCACCTCTGAGCGGCCGCTGCGGCACGTGGCCGCGACGCCCGTCACGTCTCGTCTATGGGAGCTGCGCCGCCTGAGACACCTTGGGGCTGAGACACCCCCGCCGGTCACGTCACACCGTCCAGGACGGTGCCCGGGCGCAGCTCCATGCCAGCCATGGCAAGGTCCATCCACTGCGGGGTGACGACCCGCCCAGACCGGGCATACAAGATCACCGTGTCGTCGGTGCGGCGCAGCACCGTCCGGTGCCAGTCGAACTTCGGCTCGAACCACCAACCCAGCCCGTCAGGCAGGGTCGGGACAGCCAGCGCCAGCGCCACCTTGATCGGAAACGCCACACGTCCAGCCTGTGACAGCTCTCCGCTCACAGCGCGCCCAGTTCGGTGTCGGGCCGACAGTGGATGCGGGCTCGGATCCCTTCATCGAGGGCGGCTACACCCTGCTCGCGGGTGATCGGTCGCTGCCGCTTTCCGGCTGCGTAGCACCCGCCGACGTGCACCTCGATGGGGCGCCGGCCGACGGCGATGCCGAACTCCATGATCCAGTCCGGGGTCGGCGGCCGTCGCTCCTCGCCCTGCCGCTTCTCCCGTTCCCGCTGCTCGGCTGTCGCGATGGCTTCGTTGATGCGCACCACCCACATGGCGTGCCAGGTCCGCAGGGTGCGGAGGCGAAGCAGGTCGATCAGGAAATCGAATATGAGTTCGAGTCTATGTCGAGCGCTTGAGTACCATCGGGCGGCGCATGTTTCCGAGGTCGAGGAGGAGCTGCATGAACGGCACTGATTGAATGCGATGTTTCTGAGTCCAGCTCCTCCAGTAGCTGCCGTTCCTCGTTCGTGGGGCCCGGGTTCGATTCACGGAGCCATGCGGAAGCCAGGATCTGTCGCCGCCGGTGGATGTCCGCCGGGCGTCGGCCCCGTGCACGGCTGTGAGGCTCGGTGCACATCGGCCAGGGTTCGTCCACCGGCCACAGCAGCGGGCAGCCCACGGAACTGGCCGCCACATCAGGTCGGCCCGGGCGCGGATGGAGCCGGGTGGTAGTGCCCCGATGGGTAGCCAGCTCCGGGAAAAGCGCCTCGACATCGAGCGGGCGGGGCGGTGTGGTCCTCGACATGCACGTGACCCTAGACAGTCGCTGGCCGCCATGATTCGGCGCCCCCGAAGGCGCCCACCTCTACCAGCGCTGTCGGAACCCGTGAGCATTTCGATTCCCACGTAGGTGTTGGCTGCCTCCCACACTGGTGCACAACTGCTGTCCGGTCTCGCGAACAGAGCCAGCCGCACCACGACCGGTGTGACCACCACCGACCGATCCGGCTAGAGCTACGGATCAGCGGTTCCCCCGTGCCACGACCGCGCCAGATCGAGCGGGGACTCACGGGGAACTGCGGCTGCTGGCGGTGGCCGAGGCCAGTAGCCGCCGACGTCGGCATCTCACAGGTCAGGACCCAACTCGCCCCACCACGCTCCTAAAGCGGGTGTCGGTTGACATCAGCGGCCGACACCAACAGATGCGGACAGCCTCGATCTCGCCGCGGCCACGCTGCCCAGCCCCCGCACCGCAGAAGCCGAGTCCAAAGACCGCACCAGCAGCGCCTTGAACCGGGCCCCAAGTTGATCGCCGAGGGAGACCGGCAGAGCGCCTGCCCCAGTGGTTAGTTCTCCAGGCGGACAGGCATCAGTATCGAAAATGTGTCCTCGGTGTCGGTCCGGCGGATCGCCAGGGGCGCTGTAGGGGCATCGAACTCCAGAATCAGTTGATCCCGGGCTCCGGCGGCGAGGGCATCCAGTAGGAACTCGCGGTTGACGGCGATGTGGTCCTGATCGTCGTCACCGTCTTCGCAGACGGTCACCACGCCGTCGGCCGCCACCTTAAGCACGCTGAGATCACAGGGCACGCCGTCCTGCTCGCGCACCTCGCTTGCACGGACGGGGCCGGTTTCCACCACCTTCCGGAAAGCCGGGACATCGACAAGGGCCCGGCGCCCTGCTGGCAGGCGGACGAGGCGACGGTAATCAGGAAAGTCGTGATCGAGGCGCTGGCCAGCCGCCTGACGGTCCCCCGTCTCCAAGGCCACGCGGTCACCATCCACAGTTAGCTGAACGGATGCGTCGTCACTCAGCAGCGCCCGCATCGCGTCGGCGAGCGGGGACGGCACGATGATCTGCACACGGGGCCCGCCATGCCCGGTGGTAGCGGCCTGTGCGACAGCCATCCGGTACCGGTCGGTGGCCACGACACGGAGCACGTCGCCCTCGATGTCGAACAGGACACCGCCGAGCATCGGCAGCTCCGGGTCGGTACTGGCGGCGAAGCGGACCGCGTCCAGCGCGGCGGCCAGCTCAGGTGCGAAGACAGCCGACCGGACGATCGTGGTTCGGAGCGAAGTCATGGGGTTCTCCCTGCATTCGAGTAGCGCTCGGATCGTGGAGAACTCATTGCGGGCATCGGACAGCCCGAGTTCGAGACGGCGCAGATGCGCCTGGAGCAGCTTCCGCACCAGGTCGGTGTCCGCACCTGACCATCCGGCCAGTACTAGCCGAATGTCCGCCAACGGCATACCAGCCCGGCGCAGCCGGGCCAGCAACTGGGACTCCTCAAGCTGCTCGGGGCCGTACCAGCGGTAGCCGCTCACCGGATCCACCCAGGCCGGGACCAGCACGCCAGCACCGTCGTAGAACCGCAGGGCGCTCACGCTCAGTCCACTGTCCCGGGCCATCTCACCAATACTGCGCATCTCGCTCTCCACACCCCGCACTCTGAGCCCTCCACCAAGTCGAGGGTCAACAGCCGGCCGACTCGAACACTGAACAGCATGCGGGTACAGAGGCGAGACCGGCCGATGGAGGGCAGGACGAACGGTCCATGCGAAACGCGCGGCGGCGCGCTCCACGGTGTGCGGGTCGAAGGCGGACGGGACGGGAGCCGGGGAGAGTGGTGGGTTGATGGAGTGCTTCAGCGCATGTGTCTGACACCAACGAGCGCGAACAGCCGCGATCGACGCCCAACCCCAGCGTGCAGTCAGTCGAGGGACGGGGCGGGTGGACCGACGTCGACGGCTCTCCGTGATCGACCTGATAAGGCTGAGGGCCGGACCTTCAAGCCATCTCTATTGGGTGGAAGACCGCGTTCTCGGGCGGCTGACCCCGGCTGGGCAACCTTCGGGAGTCCGCGCGGATACTGGAGCGTCTCGTCAGTGCTGACGCCGGGGAGGGGCTGTGGCAGACATCAGTTTCGGGATCTTCGTCCTTCTCTTCATGGTTGCGGTGAGCCTGTTCTCCGTGCGGGCGGCCTGGCTTCACTGGGCCGACTCGGATCGGGCGCCCGACGCGGCGACGCACCGGTACTCGACGAACCCGTCGGTCATTAGGGGACATGAACGCGGCATCGTTGCCCTCGCGGGCTGGCTGATGTCCATGACGATCGGCATCGTGGCAGCTACCGCTGCCGCCGGCGGTGCGGGCCCCGCTGTTGAAGAGGTCGGCGCCTTCTTCATCCTGGGCTCGTTCCCGTTGCTGATGCTGCACGCCACGATCGTGTGGTTCAACTGGCCGAAGTTCTTGGTACCGCCTCACCAGCGCAGCGAGACGGGCTCGGTGATCGAGTGGTGGCGTCACCGCCGAGACTTCCGCGCGGCGATCAAAGAGGCTGGGCAACGTGATACCCAAGGGCAACATTCGACCGACCCTCCGAAGCAGACGTGACCTGCGCGGCCAGACCTTGATGCATCGCGGCCTGTTGACACCCATCGCTGACATCAACGTCGGCGAACAGCCTCGGAGTCCAGCAACTAGGCAGGGACCAGGCGTCCTAGGACGTGTTTGAGATGTGGTCACAGCGCCTGCCGTATGAGGGTGAGCTGGACGGTCGACTCGTAGCGGACGGCGAGCTTGTCGTACCTGGTCGCAACGCCTCTCGCCTGCTTCAGAAGGCCGATCCGGCACTCGACTTTGTGCCTGCGCTTGTACATTTCGCGGTCGAAGCCGGGCGGACGGCCTCCGGCGGAACCGCGGCGGAGTCGGTGTCCGGCCTGGTCTCGCTTCTCCGGGATGGTGTGCGCGATCCCGCGTTTGCGCAGGTAGGAGCGAATCTGACGGGAGGAGTACGCCCGGTCGGCAAGCACATGTCCGGGCCGGGTGCGGGGGCGTCCACCGCTGATCCGGGGGACACGAATTCGGTCCATCACCTGCTCGAAGGCGGGCGCGTCGCCTCGTTGGCCGGCGGTGATGACCGCAGCGAGGACGTGGAAGGAGGCGTCGACGGCGAGGTGAATCTTGGTGGTCAGTCCGCCGCGCGAGCGTCCCAGACCGTGGTCGTCCGGCTCGGCCGCGAGGCCGTTCGGACGCGTCCGGCCCGGATCGTCAGCCCCCTTTTGCGGGCCCCGGCGGCGTGCTGGTGGGCCCGGCAGACGGTGGAGTCGACCGAGATCTCCCACTCGATGATCCCATCTGCATCTGCCTTGACCTGCAACTTCTTCAGGACGCGGGCCCATGTTTCGTCGATCTGCCATCGTCGGAACACCGCATACGCGGTCTCCCAGGGGCCGTATCGCTCGGGCAGATCCCTCCAAGGCGAGCCGGTCCGGGCCCGCCACCAGATCCCGTCGAACACCTGCCGCCGATCCCTCGGAGGTCGGCCCATCTTCGGTATCGGCGGCAACACCGCTTCCAGCCGCTCCCACTGTGCATCCGTCAGATCGCCACGAGACATCTGAAGATCGTTTCACGACCTTGATCAACATCTCAAACACGTCCTAGGCGGAGGTGCGTCAGGGCATCCAAGGATCGAACTCATAAAGCGGATGTCGAGCAGGCGGGGTTACCGCTTGCTCGATGGATTCCATGATCGTGGGCCAGGGTAGCTCTCGAACTTCTGGTCCCTCACGCGGTTCATACAGTGGCCAGACGTCAGGGCCGTAGACAAGATCCACCTTGGCCTTCCGCAGTGACTCGATGTGCCCCTGCCATGCCGGATGTCTTGCATGAGCTGCGTTGACCCGGGGGAACGACGGGGACGCCGATCGTGCCGAGCGCTTCACTCACCTGTGTCAGGGCTTGGCCGGCTGCCAGATGATCAGCCAGCCCTCAACGCGCTCCGAGCGGCCATGCCTTGTGAACCTGGTCGAGTCTCCGACGATGGGCATCGACCCAGTCATCGGGCAGGCGCACCAGAACACGGACCGAGGTGAGGGAAACTGAGGCGTCTCTCACCTCGACCACCACAGCGTTGAGGGTCTCGCCCTGAGAAAAGTAGGGGCCCTTCAGCTCGATCCGGACCTCCGGGTTGCGCCCATCCTCCATCCAGCTGACCGACTGGCCTGCCGCTAGCAGATCCAGCGCCTCAGCCCAGTCGTCGAGATCGTCGGGGAGCAGATACACCTCTGCGAGGCGACCGTTCGCGAACTCGCTGGCAGCCACGATCTCGGCGATGAGGCAGCCGTCCCCAGGGAGGCCGGCACTCGTCGCTCCCACCACTCGAACGATCACGCTGTTCTCGCTATCAACGAGGTGGATGAGCTCCACTGGCCCCTGCTCGGTCATGCCCCTGCCCCTTCAGCCACACAGATATGGCGACTCATCATGCATGCTGCATTGGATCCCCACCCTGCGTGCCGCGAGCAGCACGTGCCCCTGGCGTGCCCGATCGGGCGGCATCAAGGGGGGCCACGGTGAACACGAGTGAAAGTACCGACCCACCGCAGGCCAGCGCCACGGCAGCTCAGCAGGCATCCGCATACGGGGTCTTCAAACTGGGTGCTTTTGAGTGGTGGCCGGTCACCGAATCAGGGCGACGACGGCTGCCTCGATGGGTTCGATATCCGGATCACCACCATCTGAGGTATCGACTTCAACGACTGCATCGACTCCACCCGGCGGATCGAAAATCGACCGCTTCATCTCGCCTCGCTGGAACTGAGATGAGAGCTGTTGGTCGACCGCCCCGCCTTCGGCCGCTCGGGCGCGGAGGCGCTCACCGATGACCGATTCGTGGGCGACGACGTGAACAGCGAGCACTCGGGCGTCAGATGCGAGTAGCGCATCTAGCAGCTTGTGCGACAACACGGAGGATTCCACGACGAAGCTCGCCCCTGAGGAGGTGAGGAGCCGAGCTGCGTTGACCATCACGGTCTCAGCGCGGAGGCTCAAAGGACCGCCGGCGATGTGGAAGTCCGGGTTGAGCTGAACACCGCCGTCCTTGGCTACGGAAGCGGAGGACAGCCCGAGACCGACCTTGATCGCATCCCGGGTCAGGAACAGCACACCGAGGCGGCGCGCCGTTACGCAGGCAACGGTGGTCTTTCCGGCCCCCGGGGACCCACATACGGCGACCACCAACGGCCGTTCCCATCTCAACATCCGCCGATCCTGTCGGACCTTGACCGTACTGTCTACGAGCCGATCACGGTCAGCCAAGCAGCCCTCAGCCACCGCACCGCCCGTAGTTCGCATCGAGGGAGCCCAAGTACCGATCGTGGACTCTGTCGATCGAACGGGAGTCTCGATCGGGTGATCGCGGGCACTGCCCGGCATGAGAGCAGGGCTGGCGGTATACGGGGAAAATCCAGGGGAGCGGACGGCCGTGCGCTGCTACGGTCGGGCGTTATGAGCTGGCTCCCCGATGACTTCGTCCATCCCGTCCTGGTACCGCTGCCGGGCAGTGGTCATCACCTGCGGCCGATCCGGGAGGCGGACACCCCGCTCGACTATCCGGCTGTGATGGGTTCGCGCGAGCGGCTGTGGACCATCTTCGGCCCAGCCTGGGGCTGGCCCGCGGCCACCATGACCTACGAGGCCGACCAGGTCGACCTGTTGCGGCACGAGAAGGAGATCGCCGCACACCAGTCTTTCAACTACGCGCTGTTCGACGCGGCGGAGACAGCTCTGCTCGGCTGCGTCTACATCGACCCACCGGAGAGGGCCGGCGCGGACGGCGAGATCTCCTGGTGGGTGGTGGACGAGCTGGTGGGCAGCAAGGTCGAGCAGGCCCTCGACGAGCTGGTGCCGCAGTGGATCGCCGCCGACTGGCCGTTCGAGCAGCCGCGCTTCCTCGGCCGCGAGATCTCCTGGTCGGACTGGCTCGCCCTGCCGGAGCACCCCGACGCGTAAGTAGCTTTTGTCTTAATGCTCTGGGGACTTGGTGCTCGAACGGCCGTCTCGACTGGATGGTCGTCGGTTGCTCGGCGCATGCGAGGAGGGCCTCCTGAACAGCTCGCTGGTGTCGAATCACCGAGCATCAGGAGGCCTTGGTGTCGCAGTCTTGCGTGCCGATGCCCGTGCAGTCCACCGCGGGTACTCGGGAGTGCGACTGTCTGGCTCACCGGTTCGGAAACGCTGCCGACAATCGCCTGCGAGAGCGTCGGTATCCGAGCGACATGACGGACGCGGAGTGGGTGGTGGTGCGGCCGCTGCTGCTGGTGCCGGGTGGGATGCAGGGCCAGGGCGGGCAGCCGGAAGCGTACTGCCACCGGGCGATGCTGGACGCGATCGGCTATCTCGTGGACAACGGCATCGAGTGGCGGGCGATGCCGGCCGACTTCCCGCCGTGGGACCGGGTCCATGCGTTCTTCCGCCGCTGGCGCGATCGCGGCCTGGTCCGGGAGTTCCATGACCGGGTGTGCGGGCAGGTCCGGGAGAGGGCAGGGCACGATGCCCTGCCGACGGCTGGGGTGATTGATTCGCAGTCGGTCAAGGCGGATGCCGTGGTCGGCGCCGGCATCCGTGGCTTCGACGGCGGCAAGCTGGTCAATGGACGCAAGAGGCACGTCGTGGTCGACACCCTTGGCCTGCTGCTGGGCGTGGTGGTCACCGCTGCGGATGTGGGCGATCGCACCGCTGCCCACATCCTGCTGGAACAGGTGGCTGCCGCTCACCATGGCCTGGCCCTGGTCTGGGCCGACGGCGGCTACACCGGCAGTCTGATCGAGCACTGCCTGGCCGCGTTCGCCCTGGTCCTGGCGATCGTCAAGCGCAGCGACAACATGAAGGGATTCGTGATGCTGCTCAAGCGGTGGATCGTCGAGCGTCTCTTCGCGCACCTGATGCGAAGCCGCCGCCTGGCCCGCGACTTCGAGCGTCGTATCGCCAGTGCCGAGGTGATGATCTACTGGTCGATGGCCGCCCTCATGACCCGTCGCCTGGCCCGGCCACATCGGGGCCGAGGGTGAACCGGCCGGGTGCGGGCTCGGCCAGCCAGCCTCGGGCGACCAGGCGTTTCGCCTTCGACCGCAATGCGTCCACCCGCGCCGGCACCACGTCCATGCCGAACACTGCGGCCATTTCCTGGCAGGTCAGCGGCCCCTGGCCGAGACGGACACGGTCCGCGACGGCTTGAAGGATGCGCTGGTAGTCGACCGACAGCACCGAAGAGGCGACCTCCTCACGCCACACCAGCACCTGCGATTTCGGGTTGGCCGCATCACGGGACGCCGGCTGCCTGTCCGCCTCCCGAGGCCCGGCGGCGGCTGGGGGCCGGCGTCAGCGGCGCTGTCCGGAGCCAGAACCGTATCGACCCGCCGCCGGGCATCATCGGGAGGGCCCGGGCCGTCGGCGTGACGCCGCCCAGGCCGCGCGACCGCAGGAGCGGGGCCACCGCGACGACCGGTGGGGCGCTGTCGTCCAACCCATGGCTCAGCCGATGAGGGCCTCGGTGATCTGACGGGTGGTCTGCTCGGCGGCCCGGGGGCTGACAGCGGCGTACGAGGTGGAGGCGTTCAGACCGGTGGCAAGCGCACAGCCGCGCCCCCGGACCCAGGTGGCGTCGTCCACGCCGAGCGCGGCGCGGAAGAGAGCCCGGCTCCCGGCCGACATCAAGGTGAAGGCGATCATCAGAATCGATCCGGGGACGGACGTCCGCGGTTCTCTCCGTTGTCAAGCCCGGCTCCTGTGTCCGCCCACTCCGTGCAGCGGGCAGCCGAAGCCATGGCAGTGCGACGGAGGCCCGTCTGCCGACCGTATTGCGCACGTGGCCGTTGTCCGCCGGGCGACTCCACGCGCCGCCCGCCGGAAGACGGTCCCTTCCGCGCGGGTACGGGGTGCGCCGTGATCGGCTCGCGCGGGAGCGGGCGGAGGGCGCCCGGGCCGCGCTCACGGCCGACGGCACCTCGTCCGATAGGCCCAACCGGAAACGGCATCACCCGTCTGACCAGCCTGACCTGCCATCGGCTGACGTACACGGAAGTCTAGGATCCGTCACCAGAGACGGAGATGCCGCCTGCCCGCGCCCGACCTGGGCGGGCCCATTTCCATGACCGGAGGAGACGGGATGTTGCACCGCTCCGGCAGGACCTGCTGGAAGCGCTTCGCCGCTGTTCTCGTTCCGGGTGTCACGGCCGCCACTGTTCTCGGGATCGCCATGGCGCAGGGAGCGCTGGCCGCGTCCTTCTTCATCTCCGGCCAGAGGTTCCAGGTGGCCGTGGACACTCTGAGGTCCCGCGGTGTGAGCATCTACGGCATGGTGGATGTGAGCCGGGCGGGCGCCCTCGTGCCGGTCGTGGTCATCGGGGCCCGCAACGCGACGATCAGTGGACTGTGCCAGTCCGTGGTGGTACAGGTCCCCGTCCTGGGCCCGTACACCCTGAGGTTCACCGGCGGCGAACAGAGGCCGGTGGAGGCCAGGAACCTGTTCCTCGACGTGACGTCCGCGACGGTCGGACAGGCGAATCTCGAAGGCCTGGACATCGGCGTCGCAGCGGGTGCGGTGACCAAGGGCCCGATCAGCCCGGAGGACAGGAACTCGCAGTTCTTCGACCCCAACGGCTTCGCCCAGCAGGCGGTGTCGAGCACTTTGACCGACGTGCGCGTGACCGCGGTCGCGGTCACGGCCGCCACGTTCAACGTTCCCGATTTCGGTGTGCGGCTCAAGCAGGGCCGTCACGAATGCTTCTGATCCTTCCGCAGGGAGCACGCGTGTTCTTCGAGCCTTCCGGCAGACGGCAGAACCTGCGCGTGACCGCCGCCGACGTCCGACGGAGATTCAGGACCTGGCGGGGTGAACGGCCCTTCTGGGCCGGCCTGTTCACTGCCCTTGCGGGCCTGCCCATCATCTACTTCCCTTATGCTCATGTGACGCTGGGCGGCATTCCCCTGGCTCTGTCGACCACGGCCGGCGCGGGAGCGCTGGTCATCGGGGTTCTGCTCCTGGTCCTGGGCTTCTCCCTGTGGTTCCATCGGCAGGTGCGCATGTTCGCCGGGATCGCAACCATGCTGCTCGCTCTGATCTCGTTTCCCGTCGCGAATTTCGGTGGCCTCCTCCTCGGGCTGCTCTGCGGTCTGATCGGCGGTTCCCTGGCCTGTGCCTGGACTCCTCCCACGGACGTCGACGGGGCGCCGCCCGCGGTGGGCCCTGTGCCGACGGCCGGCCCGCTGGGCGAGGACCAGGGTGGGATGTGACGACCTGACCGGTCACGCGGCGGGCGGACAGCGGCCCGAGCCTTTCCCCCCGAGCAGTACCGTGCCGGGAACCAGCACGGCGGGCACGATGCAGCGGCCGCTCGCCTGCGCGCTGGCGGTGACCGCCCTGCCCGCGGCCCTGCACCTCTTCGCACCAGCGGGCTCGAGCGCGCTGCGCCCCTCCGGCGCCGTCCGCACGTCCGAGGCACCGGTCGACCGCTCGCCGGCCCGTCTGGCAGGCGTGCTCCCGGAGCTGCGCGCCGGCAGACTCGTGCTTCACGGCAGCACCTTCCGCGGCGTGGTCACCGTGCGTACCGCAGCCGGGTCCGAGCGGGTGCTGAAGTTCACCGCTCGGTCGCTGGACATCGGCGGACTCGACCTGAGAGCGGGCCGCGACGGCGCGGCCATGCGTCTGCGCACCGGGCCCGCGACGACGTCCACGGTCAAGGGCAGAGACGTGGTGACGCTCTACACCCGAAAGCTGTCCGGCACACTCGCCGGACTGGGCGGGGCTCCGCTCCCGGCCGACCGCAGCGTTGCCATCACCCCCGACGCCCTGCCCCCTTGGCTCACCCATCCCGCCGTTCCCACCCGTACGGTCACCTTCGAGGACGTGACCGTTTCACAGCTCGCCCGGCTCAGCGGCGACATGTCCCTCACGGGAACGGTCCTGCGCCCCGGGGCCGGGTGACCGGCGCAGCTGCGCCGGTCAGAAGCGGGGCCTCGCCGATGCCCAGGACGACGGAGCGCTGCACGACCGGTCGAGCCGGCCGAGCGGGGCCGTCGTGTCGTCCGCATGTGCTCCCACCGATCAGACGGCAGAGCCGGCGCGTATCAGGGCAGGAAGTTCGCGAAGCGAGGTGATCTCGTGAGACGGGGGCCGCAGCCGGGGGTCGCGCGTCACGCGCGACCTGTTCAGCCATATCGAGGCCCCCAGTCCCGCGTTGTGCGCTCCGCCGACGTCGGTCACCAGACTGTCGCCCACGTGGCAGACGTCGGCGGCGCCGAGCCCCAGGCGGTCGAGCGTGATGTCGAAGATCCTCCGGTCGGGCTTGGACACGGCCACCTCGCCCGAGATCACGGTGAGGTCCAGGAACTCGTCCAGACCGGTCGCCGTGATCTTGTCCCGCTGTGCGTCCCCCGGACCGTTGGTGACAAGAACCAGTCGGCACGAGGCGCTGCGAAGCGCACTGAGTGTGTCCGTCACGTCGTCGAACAGGGCGTAGCGCCGACGGCGCTGCCGCGTGTACTCGTCGGTCGCCGGCCCGGCGAGTTCCGCGTGCCCGCACTCGTCCAGTGCCTGCCGCCAGAACTCCCTCCAGAGGGAACTGGCATCAGGGATCCGGCCGGGCGGGTGCGGTGCACCGTCCCCGGCGGCGCGCATGTGGTCGAGGTAGCGGCGTACATAGGCGCCGTAGAGCGCGTCGCCATCGAGGTCGGGGGCCTGTCCGCGCAGCGCAGCGCACACGTCCCGCACCGTCGCACGCCAGGCGGGCATGCCGTAGTCGAGCAGGGTTGCGTCGAGGTCGAGCAGTACTGCCTGGATCATGCACCGATCATACGCACCGGCTGCTTCACGACATCGCCGTACTGCTACGGCAGTTGAGGAGGCTGCTCGTCGCGACCGCTGCTCACGGGTACGGGTGGAGGTCCGGGCACCGTCCTCAGCGGGCGCGGGCGAGCCGGGTGCCGTTGCCGTTAGGGGGCGGTCACGGGCATCGGCGCGCGCGGCCGCGCCGACCGGTTCAGCGCAGTCCGCACAGTGCTCATGGTGGGCCTCCGACGCTTCCTTCTCAGGCTCCCGCCGGGCCGTGTGCTCCGGGAGGGCCTCAGGTGCCCACCGTGGGGCCCATCCGGCCCCGTCACCGGACCGGCACTGCTCTCCGGTCGCCCGACGGGGTCACGTACGCGCCCACGCCCCTCACCCCCCGCGGCTCGGCGGGGCGCCCGAGGAGCCGTCGACGCGCCCCGTCGGTGCTCGTCCACCACCGGAACGCCGCTGTTGTCGTGCTGTGCGGGCAACTTCGCGACATCCTTGTAGGAAGCGGCGGTCACCACCGGGACGACCGCGTACGCCGTTGCGCCCCCGCCCCGCTGCAGGGCGGTGCCTCCCGCCACCCGGAGTCTTCCCGGAGGGCAGCCCTCACCGGTGGGCCCGCAGTCCTACGATCCGCCCGGCTCGGCCGGAGCGGGAAGGGCGAACGGTCCTCCGCAGAGGCAGTTCGGGTCGCCCGTGGCAGCGGCGGCGTCTCCATGGGGACCTGAGCAGTCCTCGCGCGAGGGCGGTACCGGTGCCGGCGTGGAGGTTGTCCTTACCGGTTCGGCGAGGAGGAACCATGGAAGGCACGATCCGGAACCCGGACGACAGCTCCGTCGTCCTCGGTATCGACGGGTCCGAGGCCGCACGCAGCGCGGCGCTGTGGGCCGCCGCAGAGGCCGCTCGGCGTAACCAGCCGCTCCACATCGTCTACGCGGGCGACACGGACAGCAGGGCCCTGTACCTGTCGGCGGAGAGCATCGAAAGGGTCCGTGAGGCCGGCAGCACACTCCTCAAGGACACCGCCGATGCGGTCGTGGCCGCTTACCCCGGGCTGCATGTGACGAGGGAGTTCAGCCGTAGCGACCCCGTGACCAGCTTGCACAGATCAGCCGGCCTGCACGGCACGGTCGTGGTCGGCAACCGCGGCCTCGGAGGTTTCAACTCCCTCATGCTGGGCTCCGTCGGCCTCAGGAGCGCGGCCATCGCCAGGACGCCCCTGGTCGTGGTGCGGGGCACCGATGACGCGACGGAGAGGGGGGTGGTGCTCGCCGCCGTCCGCGACGAGCACGACCTCGCATGCGCCCGCTACGCCGCACGCGAGGCGGAATTGCGCGAGGCCTCCCTGCGGCTGCTCCACGTGTGGAACATGTTGCAGTCCGTCGGCACCGTCGTCAGCATGCTCGACGCCGTCGACGAGATCGCGGGGCAGCAGGTTCAGTCTCTGCACGCCGTGACGGCACGGATCCACGACGAATTCCCGGACCTCACCGTGGCGGCGGACGCGGAGAAGAGTGTCTCCGTGGCCGGCGTCCTGGTCGAGGCGTCGGCTCATGCGGACCTGCTGGTCATGGGCGGGCGCCGCCGCTCGCCCGGACACTTCGGGCCCTCGCTCGGGCGGGCCACTCACAGCCTGTTGCACCATGCGAACTGCCCCGTGCTCCTCATTCCCCGGCACGGCGACGGGTCCGCGAGCGGGACGTGAGTCACCGGGCCGCCGCAAGCCGCAAGCCGCAAGCCGCAAGCCGCGAGCCCCGCCCCGGCCGGGGCACCTGCCCGCGGCAGGGCGGCCGACGAGGGGTGTCCGGAAGGAGTCGTCTCAGAGGGGGCTTCGGCTGCTGCGAGGGGCGTAGACGTCGAGGAGCCGAACGCGTGTCGTCTGCAGCCGGTGGGCGAGAACCTGCGCCACCCAGTTCGCGACCGCGAGACCGAAAGCCGGGTCGGCGTCCATCATCATCCGTACGGCCGTTGCGTCGAATTCGTGCGTACGGATGGGTGTCATCGCCTCGGCGCTCAGCTGCCACGTGTACGGCCGGAACATCCAGGACCAGCCGACCAGCTCGCCGGGTCCGAGGCTCTCGATGACCACGGCCGGTCTGCCCGGGACGGGCATGTCCAGCGTGACGGAGCCGGACCGCACGATCCAGAACCGGTCGGCCACACCGCCCTCGTCGAAGAGGCGCGTGCCCTCGGCGAAGTTGACCTCGCAGGCCTGCTTCATCAGGCGGGCGCGGTACTCCGTGGACAGTGCCCTGCTGATACGGGTGGGGGAAGGCGTGCTCATGGGGACCTCCCTTCGACTCCAGTTTCCAGTCTCGTCGAATGGTCTGCTCCTCGCGAGGGGCCGTCCGGCCCATCCGCGGGTCCCGACCGGCCCTGTCGGCCCATGCGACGAGAGCGTCACGCTGGACACCCGGAGTCGGCCGGACACGCCGCAATGAGCAAGGGGGCGCATGCGATGAACCCCGCGGCCAGGCAGCCATCGAAGATACGCGCGCAGGACAGCACCACCCCCCGGTCCCTCGTGCAACTCGAGCCGGGCGAGGCGCTCCGGCTGCTCGGCACCGTTGGAATGGGCCGGGTGATCTTCTCGCAGCATGCCCTTCCGGCCGCGCGCCCGGTGAATCACATCGTGGACGGCGAGGACATCGTCGTCCGGTTGGAGGACGGCGGTGCGCTGGCCGCGCTAGCGGCCCCGCATGATGCGCCCGGCACCGTCGTGGCCTACGAGGCCGACACCATCGACCCCGGGACGCGTCTCGGATGGAGCGTCGTCGTCACGGGATACGCCAGCCTCGTCCCGGACAGTGACGACAGAAGGTGCTACGCCGACCTGCTGAGACCGTGGGTCGAAGGCCCGGCGAGCAGGGCCCTGCGCATCCGGCCCCGCCTTGTCACGGGATTTCGCCTCGACGTGGAGCAGCCGTCCCCGACGGACCCATGACGGCGGCCGGCGTCGCGGGACGGTCCCGGGTTCGGTGGCCGGCGGTCAGGCAGAGGCGGGCGCGCCGCTGGACCGGCGCAGCGTGGCGGCGAGCGGGTCCCAGTCCTCGGGGAGTGCGGCCGGCCGGGGGCATCGGGAGGTGACGGTGCGGAACTCGTCGCGGGCTGCGGAGTGTTCGATGGCCGTCATGGTGTCGAGGACGTGCTGCGCCAATGCGCCGGAGGCGCGGTGCGGTTGTCCCGCGCGGAGCGCACGGGCCATCTCCAGGACGCCGATGCCGCGCCCCATGTCCGTGCCGGTGACCGGCAGCAGGCGCCACTCCTGGTCGGCGGCACCCCGTATCCGCAGCGGACCGGTGAAGGTGTTGGGGTCCGGCAGCGACAACGTTCCCTCCGTCCCGGTGATTTCGAACTGCGTGCGGGGGAGCGCCGAATCGAAGCTGAACGTGGACGCGGCGCTCGCCTCCGCCGTCGCGAAATCGACGAGCGCGGCGACATGCGTGGGTATCTCGACCGGGAAGCGGGTGCCGGCCTTCGGGCCGGAGCCGATGACGCGTTCGGCACGGCCCCGGCGGGCGCGTGCGGCGACCCTGGAGACGGGACCGAGAAGGGCGACCAAGGCGGTCAGGTAGTAGGGACCCATGTCGTGCAAGGGGCCGGCGCCCGGCTGGAAGAGGAACTCGGGGCTGGGGTGCCAGCGTTCGGGACCGAAGTTCAGCATGGCGGTCGTCACGGCGACCGGGGTGCCGATGGCACCCGATGCGATCGCCCGCATGGCGCTCTGGATGCCCGCGCCGAGGAACGTATCGGGGGCGCCGCCCACCCGCAGGCCGCGGCGCGCGGCGTCGGCGAGCAATGTCTCGCCCTCCGCAGGGTCAAGGGCCAGCGGCTTCTCCCCGTAGACGTGCTTTCCGGCAGCCAACGCTGCAGTCGCGACGGCGACATGGGCGGCCGGGACCGTCAGATTGACGACGATCTCCACCTCGGGCAGCGCCAGTACGGTCGCGAGGTCGCCGGCGACGGGCACACCGTATTCCGCTGCCGCGGCCTGTGCCCGGGCGGTGTCGAGGTCGGCGATGCCGAGGACCTGCAGGTCGGGGAAGGCGGTCAGGTTGCGCAGGTACTGCCTGCTGATGACACCGGCGCCGACGATCGCGACACCCACCGGTCCTGTGGTCATGCCTGCTCCAGGGAGTCGAGGTAGGCGTGGCTCGCGGCCAGCGCTTCGAGCATGTCGGTCGCGCAGGAGTCCAGTTCCACGATGCGCCAGGCGTCCCGGGGCGCGGCGGCCAGGATCGCGGGCACCGGCATCCTGCCCCGTCCCACGGCGCTGTGCGGCTCCTGCTTGACGACAGGGCCGTCCTTGATGTGCAGCGCGCGGACGCGCTCGCCGAGGTTGCGCAGTACGGCCGGGACATCCGCACCGGTCACGGCGGCCCAGTAGGTGTCGATTTCGAGGAAGACGTCCGGGGCCAGCAGGCCGGCGAGGACCTCCAGGGCGGGCCGGCCTTCGATCTTCGGCTCGAACTCCCACCAGTGGTTGTGGTAGCCGATCCGCTGCCCGAACGAAGCGGCCTGCTCGGACAGGGAATTGAGGGTGTCGGCGGCGCGCTCCAGGCTGTGGGCCGTGGTGAAGTCCTCCGGGGGGATTCCGGCCGGGAGGATCACCAGATCCGTGCCCAGGACGGCGGCGGCCTCGAACACCGCGGCCGGGCTGTCACCGATCAGCTCCATGGAATGGACGCTCGATACGACCAGGCCCAGGTCGTCGGCAGCCTTGCGGAAGCCGTGCGGGTCGGTGGTCGGCCGGAAGGGCTCCACCGCGCCGTAGCCGATCTCTGCCAGGCGGCGCAGCACGCCGTCGCGGTCGTCGGCCAACTCCTCGCGCACGGAGTACAGCTGGACCGAGAGGGGCTTCGTCATCGGGCGTTCCTTCCCTTGCATCCATGGGGGCGGGGAGCGCACGGGACGCGCTCCGGCCGGCCGGTCTGCTGGTGGACGGGGAGTGCGGGACGTTTCCGGTGTCCGTGACCTGAGCGCCGCCCCCATCGGCCTGGTGCGGTACGGCGTCGAGCAGGTCCGGCCTCCGCCCCGTCCGGACGAAGGGTGTTCACCGGCGTCCGATGGGGGAGTGCCGTGTCACAGCGGGAAGGTGCGGGGAAAGACGCGTCGGCCATGCCTAGTCGGTTCCCTGCCGGATCGGAACGTAACTCGGAAGACGGTCCGGGTTGCGGTCGACGCCGCGCCGCCGGGGCCGGCCGTCGGTGGGCACGGCTGCACCCGGTCCGCCGGCCATGATCGGGAGACGGTACCCGGCGCTGGTAGATTTTCCCTGTGCATCAGGGTGTCTGGGTCCGGCGGGGACGTGTTTGCGCGGTGCCGCTCGACGAGCCACCGCAGGTGGTCGCGGCCGGGGTCGGGGTGCACGGGACGGCGAGTCTGCTCGACGTGTTCCGGCTGCCCGATCTGTGGCAGCTGCACCTCTACCGGTACGCCGCGGAGCTCACCGTCGACGGCGTGGCCCACGCCGTCCGGCCCGGCCATGTGAGCCTGGTGCCGCCCGGGGCGGTGGTGCGGTACCAGTACCGGGGGCGGTCCGAGCACCTCTACGTCCATCTCGGGCTGCCCGGAACCGGCGCGCCGTCGACGGTGCCGGTGGTGCAGGACGCCGGGGCGCTGACGCCGGTGCTGTCGGAGCTGCTGCTGCGGGCGATCGCGACCGCAGCGCGCAGTCCGCGGCGGGCGGACGCCGAGGTGTGGTCCGCCTTGTGGCGGGTGGCCGACCTCGCCGAACCGGCCGGGGGAGCGGCCCGGCCGCACGCCTCGGTCGCCTCGGCCATGGCGTACATCGAGTCCCATCTCGCCGGGCACCTCACCGTCCCGGACGTGGCCCGGGCGGCCAGGGTCTCGCACAACCACCTCATCCGGCTGTTCCGGGCCGAGACCGGTGCCACGGTGGTGGCCTACATACGTCGGCGCAGGATGGAGCGCGCCCGGCATCTGCTGCGGGAGTCGACGATGCCGATCCCCGCGGTCGCGGCGGCGATCGGCATCGAGGACCTGCAGGCGTTCAACAAGGCGTGCCGCCGCGAACTGGGCGCGTCCCCGAGGGCGGTCCGCGCCGGCGCATGAACCCGGGCGGAACTCAGTCCCGGCCCGTGCCCCGGTACACGTCGAGCTCGCCGCCGAGTTCGACGGCCAGCACGGTGGCGAGCTCGTCGGCATCGGCCGCCTCGGGCGCGTCGATCCACAGCACGCCCGGCACGTCCCCCAGACCGCCGATGACCCGGTGCCCCAGCTCGGTACCGGTGCCGACCACGCGCACACGTGTGACCGGCGTCCGCAGGCCGCGCAGCGAGACGGTCTCACGCGGCGTGTCGAAGCACATCAGATAGAGCGTGCGGCGGTCGGCGGACAGCGTGCTCGGACCGTAGTGGTGCCCGGCCGGCAGGCCGGCCACCGTGCCGTACACCGCCTCGGAGTGCTTGGCGATCCACGTGCCCAGGCCCTCCAGCCGGGCGGCCTGCTCGGCGGGGATGGTCCCGTCCTCCCGCGGGCCGACGTCCAGGAGGAGATTGCCGCCCATGCCGATGGTCTCCGCGAAGTAACGCACCAGCTGGCGCACCGACTTGTGGTGGTGGTCCTGGGGCTGGAAGCCCCACGAGTCGTTGACCGTCAGGCACAGCTCCCAGGGCCCCTCCGGCGGCAGCAGCGGGACGCCCTGTTCGGGAGTGGAGTAGTTGCCGTAGCTCAGCATGCGCGCGTTGAGCACGGTGTCCGGGTTCCCCGCGAGGATCAGTTCGGACAGTTCGCGCATTTCCCACTGCTCCTCGCTGCGCTCCCACTCGCCGTCGAACCACAGCAGGTCGGGGCGGAAGCGCGTGACCAGCTCGCCGACCTGCGCGTTGCGGTACGCGAGGAACCGGGCCCAGGCCTCCGGGTCCTCCTGGCCGGGCGCGGCAGAGGCGTAACGGTTGGCACGGACCTCTTCGTTCGGCGGATCCGGGTGAACGGCGCTCGCGTAGTCGGGGTGGTTCCAGTCCGAGTGCGAGTAGTACAGGCCGACCTTCAGGCCCTGTTCGCGCAGCGCTTCGGCGTATCCGGCGAGCAGGTCGCGGCCGGCGGGCGTCTGCCGGACGACCGACAGATCGCCCTGGTCGGTGTCCCAGAGGGCCACGCCGTCGTGGTGGCGGGCGGTCAGTACGGCGTACTTCGCACCCGCGCGGGCGAAGAGACCGGCCCAGGCCCTGGGGTCGTAGTCCGAGGCCGTGAAGCCGTCGAGCTGCTTCATGTAGCGGTCGTGCGGTACCTGCCCGGTGTAGAAGGACCAGGACTCGGGCACCCCGTCGACGGCGTAGATGCCGTAGTGGACGAAGATGCCCAGTTTGGCTTCGGAGAACCAGGGCTGCATCGGCATGGGATCAGATCCTCGGTGCGGGACGGCGAAGGGGCGGCGGCCTGCTGCCACCACCGCCGAAGCTATGCCGGACCGGATGCTGCACGCGTGGGGTGTACTCACCCTCACTGGTTCATTTTCACCCTGCGGACCCCGGCAGTCGCTGCGGCGAAGCGCGGAGGCCGGGCGCCGGCTCGCCGGTACCGTCCTTGCGTGCCCCGCGCGCCCGTGCGGGGCCGGGAACGGTTCAGACTGTGGGGACGGCCGGCCGGATCTCCCTGACGCGGCCGTAGCGGCGGCTGATCGGCTCGGCGCTGAGACCGTGCAGCACGATGCTGAGCATGACGGTGATGGTCATCACCTGGGCGATGAAGTCACCGCTCGGAGTGGGAAGTTCGATGACCGCGAGGGAGCCGAAGACGATGGATGTCACGCCTCTCGGACCCATCCATCCGAGGAACAGCTTGTCCGTCAGTCTCATCCCCGTCCCCGCGAGCGCGATGAGGACGGGAAGCATGCGGACGAGCGTGAGGGCGACCAGCGCGTACAGGATCACCGAGAAATTGAATCCGTCCCAGAACGCGTCGTTGACGATCTGCCCGAAGAGGAACCACAGCGCAATGGTCATGAGCGCGGCCAGATCGTCGGTCATCTCCACCGCGCCCCCGGGAAGCCGGCGTGCCGCCGGGGCGAAGCAGACACCCGCGACGAAGGCGGCGACGAACCCGTTTCCCCCCAGGGAGCCGGACAAGGTGTAGGCCGCCACGGGCACGGTGAGTACGCCGAGCCTCAGCGCCGAGGGCCGGGTCCAGCCACACGACCAGGACCGGCGCAGCAGCCATCCGGCCGCGTAGCCGATGACCAGACCCGTGGCGATGGCCCAGGCGGCGGCCTGGACTGCTTCGAGCAACGCGCCCGCGTAGTCGGTGGCCCGTCCGAACGACTCGGCGCTGGCGGCGATGCACAACAGAAAGACCGGCGAGAGGATTCCGTCGTTGAGGCCTCCTTCGACGTTGAGCACCTCACGAAGCCGCGCGGGAATCCTGCTGTCGCGGATGACGGCCGAAGCGGGCGCCAGATCCAGCGGGACGACGACGGTCGCCAGGACCGCGAGGATCCACCCCGGCTGATCGGGAAAGAAGGTGAGTGCGGCCAGGAACGCCGCGCACAGCGTGAGCGGCAAGGCGCCTCCGATCAGGCGCAGGACCAGGCCCTTCTCCCTTCCGAGGATCCCTCCCGGCACTTCGATGGCATCGACGAAGAGCAGCAGCGCCAGGATGACCTCCACCGTGTGCTCGAAGGTGGCCGTATCGAGGTCGAAATGGAGCGGGGGATCCGAACCGCCGGTCAGCGCGATGCCCGCAGCCATCATGGCGATGGGCGCGGTGATGCTCCATCGGGCGAGCCGGTGCGCGAGAAGCGCCCAGACGAACAGGATTCCCGCGATGACCGCGACGGCAAGCATGGACCCTGCTTTCCGACGGTGACCGTCCCTCGAACTCGTGCAGCATGTGACCGCCGCGGGCACAGTGCCATCCGACCGGCCGCGCAGGCGCCGGGCAACAGACCCGACCCGAATGGGTGGCAGCGTCCCGCCCTCGCCGATCGAAGCGGCTAAAGGGCAGCATAGGCGGCTAATTGGTTCATAGCGCGACAAAATGATTGAACGGCACTAGATTTGCCTCTCGACGGACATGCGGTGTCGCGGTCGGCACGGCCCCTGTGCGAACCGGAGCTGATGTGACAGACGATGACCAGGCAGGTCGTAGGCCGGCGGCCCGGATGCCGTCAGCGCCGACGCGGTCGTCCCCCCTCGCGCCGGCCCTCCCGGTGGCCCGCTCGTTCGCGACGGTCCCGCAGACCGGATACCGCCGCGCGCACCCGGCCGACGTGGTCGACCCCGCCGTACCCCGCACGAAGGAACGTACCGGTCACGACCGGTACGGACGACCGCGCACAGCAGGTTCGCCGTCCAGCAGGGCGCGTGGGAGGGGGAATTGATGACCGACCCCGACACCTGGGCCACCACCCCCACCGCTGCGGCTGAAGGGCGGCCTGCGGCCAAGCTGACGATGTTCACGCTGACGGCGATGGTCGTCGGTTCGATGGTGGGCGCCGGGGTGTTCTCCCTGCCCCGGAGGTTCGCCGAGGAGACGGGAGTCGCCGGAGCGCTGATCTCATGGGTCATCGCGGGCGTCGGCATGCTGATGCTGGCGTTCGTGTTCCAGACGCTCGCGGTACGCAGGCCCGACCTCGACGCCGGTGTCTACGCCTACGCCAAGGCCGGCTTCGGCGAGTACCTCGGCTTCTTCTCGGCGTTCGGGTACTGGGCCAGCGCGTGCGTCGGCAACGTCACCTACTGGGTGCTGATCATGTCGACGATCGGCGCCCTCGCACCCGCGCTCGGCGACGGTGACACGCTCCTCGCGGTCGTCCTGTCCTCCATCGGCCTGTGGGCGTTCTTCCTCCTGATCCGGCGCGGGGTGAAGGAAGCTGCGGCGATCAACAGGGTGGTGACCGTGGCCAAGGTCGTCCCGATCCTGGTCTTCGTCCTCCTCGCCCTCTTCTGCTTCGACCCGTCCGTCTTCGCGGACAACTTCGGCGGGGCCGACTACGCCGGCTCCCTGTTCCACCAGGTCCGCGGCACCATGCTCGCCACCGTCTTCGTCTTCCTCGGGGTCGAGGGCGCCAGCGTCTACTCCCGCCACGCCAAACGGCGCGAGGACGTCGGCAGGGCCACGGTGCTGGGGTTCGTGAGCGTCTTCGCCGTCTTCGCCTCGGTCACGATCGTGTCGTACGGAATCCTGCCGATGAGCAAGATCGCCGAGCTGCGGCAGCCGTCCATGGCGGGCGTGCTCGAGGCGGCGGTCGGCACCTGGGGCATGGTCTTCGTCAGCGTCGGGCTCATCGTCTCCGTGCTCGGCGCCTATCTGGCGTGGACGCTGATGGCGGCCGAGGTGCTGTTCGTCGCGGCCAAGGACGACGACATGCCGCGCTTCCTCGGCCGGTCCACCGCTGCCGACGTCCCCGTCCCGGCGCTGCTCCTGTCCACCGCACTGAGTCAGATCGTGCTGGTCGTCACGATGTTCTCGGACGACGCCTTCAATTTCGCCCTCGACCTGACCAGCGTGCTCAGCCTGATCCCGTTCCTTCTCGCGGCCGCCTTCGCCGTCAAGATCGCGTCCAAATCGGGCCCGGAGGGAGGGGCGGGCGGCGGAACCCGTCGGGACCTGGTCGTCGCCGTGCTGGCCACGGTCTACACCGCGTTCCTGGTGTACGCCGCGGGCCTGAGGTTCCTGCTGGTCTCCCTGATCATCTACGCCCCCTCGACGTTCTTGTTCGTCAAGGCCCGGCGCGAGCAGAACAAGCGGCTGTTCTCGCCCGCCGAAGCGGTCATGTGCGCCGTCTCGGTCGCGGGCGCCGTCGTGGGTGTGATCGCCCTGGCGGCCGGCTGGATCGAGCTCTGACAGCACGTCTCACCCTGTCTCCCTCCCGCGAAAAGGCACATCGTGACTGACACCACCACCCCCGCGCAGGCACTCGGCGTCCATTCCGAAGTCGGAAGACTGCGCAAGGTACTGGTATGCGCGCCCGGCCTGGCGCACCGCCGGCTCACCCCGACCAACTCCGACGACCTGCTCTTCGACGACGTCATGTGGGTGGAGAACGCCCAGCGTGACCACGCCGACTTCGTCGGCAAACTGATCCAGGGCGGTGTCGAGGTCGTCGAACTGCACGACCTGCTCGCCCGGACCATGGCGATTCCGGAGGCCCGTACCTGGCTGCTGGACCGGAAGATCACCGCGAACGAGGTGGGCATCGGACTCATCGACGACACCCGGGCCTTCCTGGAGTCACTCGATGACCACCGGCTCGCCGAGTACCTGATCGGCGGGCTTGCCACCATGGACCTGCCGGACGCGTTCCGCTCGGGGTACCTTGCCCTCGCCCGCGATTCGACGGGGGCGCGCGAGTACCTCATGCCACCGCTGCCGAACACCCTCTACACCCGCGACACCACCTGCTGGCTCTACGGCGGTGTGACGCTGAATCCCCTCTACTGGCCCGCCCGGCACGGTGAGACCCTCCTGATGAAGGCCATCTACACCTTCCACCCGGACTTCAAGGGCTCCACGGTGTGGTGGGGCGACCCCGAGCAGGACTGGGGGCAGGCCACGTTCGAGGGCGGCGACATCATGCCCGTCGGCAACGGCGTCGTCCTCATGGGCATGAGCGAACGCACCTCCCGCCAGGCCATCACCCAGGTCGCGGCCTCGCTCTTCAGGAACGGCGCCGCCGAACACGTCATCGTCGCGGGCATGCCCAAACTCCGTTCGGCGATGCATCTGGACACCGTCTTCACGTTCGCCGACCGCGACATCGTGACTGTCTACCCGACGATCGTGGACGCGATTCACACCTTCTCCCTGCGCCCCAGCGACAAGGCGACGGGCATCGAGGTCACCGACGAGGGGTCGGCGGCCTTCGTGGACGTCGTCGCCAAGGGGCTCGGTCTGCCCGGCCTGCGGGTGATCGAGACGGGTGGCGACGTGTACGCCTCCGAGCGCCAGCAGTGGGACAGCGGCAACAACGCGGTCGCCCTGGAGCCGGGTGTCGTCTTCACCTACGACCGCAACACGCAGACCAACGCCCTTCTGCGCAGGGCCGGGGTCGAGGTCATCACCATCGTCGGCGCCGAGCTCGGGCGTGGGCGCGGCGGCGGTCACTGCATGACGTGCCCGCTCGTCCGCGAGGCCGTCGACTTCTGACACCGGGACGGCCCGGGGAGCGGGTCGACCGGCTCTGGACGGCGGCGGACACGGAGGCAGAGGCTGAGCATGGCGGTTGCGGAGATCGACTACGCGGCAGTGTTCCAGGGGCTGCCCGGAATGGTGGCGCTGCTGACTCCGGAGCTGGTGTACGCGGACGCGAACGAGGAGTTCCTCCGTATGTCCGGACGCACGCGCGAGCAGGTGGTCGGGCGGTATCTGTTCGACGTGTTCCCCGACAATCCGAACGCGACCACCCCGAGCGGCATGCGGAATCTGGAGGCGTCGCTCAAGCGGGTGCTGGCCGGCGGTGAGCGGGACGCCATGGCGTTGCAGCGCTATGACGTCCAGTCCTTGCACCGGCCCGGCGAGTGGGAGGAGCGGTACTGGAGCCCGGTCAACGCCCCGGTGCGCGGACCGGACGGCCGGGTGGTCCTGCTGGTGCACCGGGTGGAGGAGGTGACCGAGCTCATCAAGGCCCGCGGGGGATCGGACAGCAGCCGGGCCCGCGTGCTGGAGGCCGAGCTCTACACCCGGGCCCGGGAACTGCAGGAGGTCAACGAGCGGCTGCGGCAGGCCCACGCCCGGGAACGCGAAGTGGCCCTCACCCTGCAGAAGGCGATGCTGCCCGCGCCCGGGCCGGTCGGTCACCACCCGGTCGCCGTGCGCTACCGGCCCGCCGTCGGCACGCTGAACGTGTGCGGCGACTGGTACGACCTGGTCGACCTGCCCGGCGACCGCGTCGGCGTCGCCGTGGGTGATGTCGTCGGCCACGGCCTGCAGGCCGCCGGCAGCATGGGTCTGCTCCGCAGCGCACTCAGCGCCGCCTCCCGCGTCGCCGACGGCCCGGCCCAGGCCCTGGAAGTCCTCGACCTGTACTCCCGCTCGGTCGACGGTGCCGAGAACACCACGGTGGTCGATACATGCATCGACTGGGAGACGCACATCCTCACCTACAGCAGCGCCGGGCACCCCCCACCCGCCCTGCTGCGCACCGATGGCACGGTGGAATTCCTCGACCGGGCCACCGACCCTCCGCTCGGTGCCCGCCCCGATCAGGTCCCGCGGCCCCAGGCCGCCACCGCTTTCACCGATGGCGACACGCTCGTCCTGTACACCGACGGCCTGATCGAGCGCCGTCGCGAGGACATCGACATCGGCCTCGACCGCCTCGCCGCCTCCCTCGTCCGGCACCGGGAATCCACCCCCGAGCCCCTTGCCGACGCCGTCCTGCACGAACTGCTCCCGCCCGATGGCGCCACCGATGACACCGCCCTGGTCATCGTCCGGCTCTGACACCCCCTCCCGGGTCGGACGTCGCGGGATTTCCGTACGCGTACAAGAGAAGGCCACGGAGGGGGGACGGGAGGACAATGGAGTGGTGTCGGGTGCAGAGAAGAAGCAGGCAGCGGGCCGGCGGTCCGTGGGTCGGCCGCGCAGGCTCGACCCCGACACGATGGTCGCCACCGCGCGCCGCATCCTCGAGGAGGAGGGCCTGGACGCCCTGAGCATGCGACGGGTGGCGAAGGAGCTCGGCAGCACGCCGATGGCGCTCTACCACTACGTACGGGACAAGGACGAGCTGCTGATGCTCACCCTGTCCGGGACCACGGGCGCCTTCCCGCGTCCCGAACTGCCTGAGGACCCCCGCGAACGTCTGCTCGCCGTCGCTGTGCACGCACACGGGGTCCTCAGCCGTATCCCGTGGGTCCTCGACGTCCTGGCGCTGGGCGAACTCACCGACAGAGATGCCCTGTGGATGGTGGAGGAGATTCTCGACTGTGCCCAGAACTGCGGTCTCTCCCCGGCCCGGTCGGTACGTGCCTGCTGGACGATATGGCAGTACATCTACAGCGACCTGATCTTCCGCAGGGCCGCTGCCCGCCGCGCGGAGCACCCGCCGAGCAGCCAATGCTTCCCCGAGATGATCACTGAGGAGGACGCGGAGGAGTTGCCGCGGCTCACCGCGATCAAGGACCAGTGGCGTACCTATGCCGCCGACTACTCGGTCGCCGACGAACTCGAGGCGATCATCGACGGGCTGATCAGCCGGGGCGCTCGTGGGTCGACCGCTCTCACCGCGCCGCCCTGAGGCCTTTCGGGACTTTTCGGGCGTGGTCTGCGGGTGTGGGTGACAATGGAAGGCGCAGGCAGCCTGGTCGCCGTCGCCGATAGTTGTCCGGAGCCCCTCATGGATCACCCGGAAAGTTACGAGCTGGTATTTCAGGCGTCCGCGGTCGAGGACGACGCCGTGATCGTCCGGCGCACCGCCAGGGAGGGGGCGGGCGGATATCCCATCTACGAGGACGAGACGGGGATCGTACGCGCAGAGATCAGTGATGACGGGGAGGTGCGGATGCTTGCGAGCGGTGGTCACCAGGTGCTCGGCTCGCCGCTGGTCCGCACGGTCGGCAGGCCCTGAACGCCCCGTGAGTGCATGACCCCTTGCTGATGGGCGATCAGATACCCGTCGCTGCAAGCGAGTTCCGTTGTGGCACGGGGATGGCCGGCCGGTGTGCACATGCAGTGAGAGTGTGGTCATCACGCTCCGGAGTGTGATCAGCCAACCACGCTCCGGAACATCATCAACGGCAGCGGCCGATGGTCCGCCGCCCACTCATGGACAGAGCGGCGAACCATCGGCCGTGGTGCGGTCCTACTTGTGCGGGCGCGTCTCGCCGCTCATGTTGCTGAGCTGCTCGCTCTGCTCCTGCAGCTTCCGAGCCTTCTCCTGGAGTCGCGAACGCTGCTCCGGGTCGGTTGCGCGTTCCGCGGCCTCGGTCATCTGCCTGGCCTTGTCGCGCATCTGCTGGGCTCGGCCACTGGTTTCGCCTGCAACGCTCATCGTCACTCCTTGGACGCTAGGGAAGAGCGGGCTCCATCAGAGAACCAGCGTCGCGGACTCTTCGCATTCCGAAGCGTCACGCTCCGTCATCGTCGGGCCTGGGCGTCCGCCGGCGCTCCTGGCGCTGGCATGATCGAGGGCATGAACGAGCGCATGATCGCCGCGTGTGACGGGGCATCGAAGGGAAATCCGGGGCCTGCGGCCTGGGCGTGGGTCGTGGCCGATGCACAGGGGCGGCCCGAGCGTTGGGAGGCGGGGCCGCTGGGCACCGCCACCAACAACATCGCCGAACTCACCGCGCTCCAGGAGCTGCTGGAGTCCACCGACCCGGGTGCGGCGATCGAGGTGCGGATGGATTCGCAGTACGCGATGAACGCGGTGACGAAATGGCTTCCGGGGTGGAAACGCAACGGCTGGAAGACCTCGGCCGGCAAGCCCGTGGCCAACCGCGATCTGGTGACCCGCATCGACGCGTTGCTCAGCGGCCGGACCGTGAACTTCGTCTACGTGCCCGCCCACCAGGTGGATGGGGACCCGCTCAACGCCCTGGCCGACCAGGCGGCCAGCGAGGCTGCCGTGACGCAGCAGGCGGCCGGTACCCTGCAGGGCTCCCCGCTGCCGACGCCCGCTCCTTCCAGGGCGTCCGGGAGCCGGAGCGGCGGTGGTGACGCGGCGAAGAACGCGACTGGTGCACCACGCGCCGTGGCCACCATCCGGGCCAGGTTCGCCGGGCGATGCCACTGCGGAAAGCCCTACGCGGCCAAGGACATGATCGCCAAGAACCCGAACGGCTGGGGCCACCCCGAGTGCCGGTCCGCGCCCGCCTGAGACGGCTGTCCGCCGGTCCGACCCCGGGAGTGGCCGCACGGCGGTGGCTCTCCATGCCATGATGCGGCTCCGACCGCAGCGTCCGCGGTGCTCCGCCGGCGCTGCGGGAACGGCTGGACGCTGGGGGGCGTATGGAATCCACAGGCACGGTGCTGCGCGAACTGCGTGGCGCACAGAAGACCGCCAAGGGTGTGTCGCTCTACTCGCGGTACGTGAACCGCCCGGCCGGGCGGGTGCTCGCGGCGGGCGCCTATCGGTGCGGACTGACACCCAATCAAGTCACGCTGATCAGTGCGGCGTTCACCTTCGCCGCTCTCGCGTCGGTGGCGCTGGTCCGCCCGTCCTGGGGGCTCGCGGTCGCCGTCTACGCGGCTCTGGCCGTCGGCTTCGCCTTCGACTCGGCCGACGGGCAGCTCGCCCGGCTGACCGGACGGGGCGGGCCCGACGGCGAGTGGCTGGACCATGTCGTGGACTGCGCCAAGATGATTCTCGTGCACACCGCCGTGCTGATCTCGTTCCACCGGTTCTTCGAACTGCCCGGTGACGGCTGGCTGCTGCTGCCGCTGGGCTTCCTGTTCGTCGCCGTACTCACCTTCTGCGCCGGTCTGCTGCGCGAACAGCTCGGCAAGGCCGCCGCCCGCCCCGCGCCGGCCGGCAGTGCCACGGCTCCGGTGTCCCGGGTGCGGGCCGTGGCCCTGCTTCCCGCGGACTACGGGGTGTTCTGCCTGGTGTTCCTGCTGTTCGGTGACGAGACGGCGTTCCGTGCCGGCTACGCCGTGCTCGCCGCCGTGCACACGCTGTTTCTGGTGGCGTTTCTCGGCAAGTGGTTCAGGGAACTGAAAGCGCTCCGGACTGCGGGCTGACGAGCGTGTCCAGCGCCCGGCGCAGCTGGGTGCTGGACGTGTGCACGGTGTACGGGAAGTAGACCACCTCCACGCCGACCTCCGCGAAGTCGCGCTCCAGTCGCTTCCCCTTCTCCGTGCCCCGCCAGTCGTCCCCCTTGAAGATGACGTCGAACCTGACCTGTTGCCAGGTCTCGACCTTGTCGGGCACGGTCTCGACGAACGCCGCGTCCACGTAGCGCACGCTGCGTACGATCTCCAGCCGCTCCGGCAGTGGAATCACCGGCTTGTGGCCCTTGGCGAGCGCGGCCATCTCGTCCGAGACCACCCCCGCCACCAGGTAGTCGCACTGGCTGCGGGCGTGCCGCAGGATGTTCAGGTGTCCTACGTGGAACAGGTCGTAGACCCCCGGCGCGTAGCCGACTCTGTGCACCATCCGTTCTCTCCCCCCACGGTGAACGTGATGTCCGTGTCCCGGATGCAGGTGTCCGGACATGGCATCCGGTCCTGCGGGATATCGGTATCGGTGTTGATGGTGCAATGACCTTACTGTGAAGACCACTTGCGCATCACGTGAACGGATAAGCTCACTTTTGGGGCTGTTCCTTGAAGGGAGCAGAGGGTGTACCAGGGGGAAGGCGATCGTCCGATGTCCGATGCTGATCACCACAAGTCGTTCGAGCACCGCAGGCTTCTCGTGGTCTCGACCAACTATGCGCCGGAGCTGACCGGCATCGGTCCGTACGCGGCTCAGCTCGCCGAGCACTGGGCGGCCTCAGGGGCCGACACGCACGTGCTGACCGGGATGCCGCACTACCCCTCCTGGCGTACCGAGGCCGCATACCGGGGCGTGTGGCGGACCGCTGAGAGCCGTGCCGGTGTGACCGTCCACCGGCGAAGACACTATGTGCCGCCTCGTCAGACCGCCCTGCGCAGGGGCGCGTTCGAGGCCACGGTCCTCGCCCACGGCCTGCTCGCACCACCGGGGGTGCGGCCCGACGCGGTGATATCGCAGCTGCCGAGCCTGGCGGGCGGTGTCATCGGTGCCCGACTGGCCCGCCGCCACCGGGTCCCCTACATACCCGTCGTACAGGACCTGATGGGCGCCGCCGCCGCGCAGAGCGGCATCCGGGGCGGGGGCCGGGCGGCGGCCGTCGCCGCGCGGGCCGAACGGTACGCGCTGCGAGCCGCTGCCCTCGTCGGAGTCATCCACGAGAGCTTCGTCCCCCGGGTCACCGCCTACGGCGTGGACCCGTCCCGCATCCGGCTGGTTCCCAACTGGACACATGTGGAAGGCCCTTCGGCCGTACGCGCCGCCACCCGGGCCCGGCTCGGCTGGCGCGAAGGGACGCCGGTGGTGCTGCACTCCGGGAACATGGGACTCAAACAGGGCCTCGAAGTCCTCGTCGACGCCGCCCGGCTGGCCCCGGAGATGCGCATCGTGCTGATGGGCGACGGCAACCAGCGCGATGCGCTGCGCGCCCGCGCGGCGGGCCTGCCGAACCTCGACATCCTGCCGCCCGCCGACGCCGACGAGTTCACCGACGTGCTCGCCGCGGCAGACGTGCTCGCGGTGACGCAGCGTGCGTCCGTGCTCGACATGAGCGTCCCGTCCAAACTCACCTCGTACTTCGTCTCCGGCCGTCCCGTCGTCGCCTCCGTGGCCGACGAAGGGGGCACCGCCCAGGAGGTGCGCCGCTCGGGCGCCGGGGTCCTCGTCGCACCCGAGGACCCCGGCGCACTGCTGGCAGCCGTACGCAAACTCGTCGACGGGCCGGCCGAGGCGGACGCGCTGGGCGCCCGCGGACCGGAGTACGTCGCACGTCACCTCAGCCGCGAAGCGGGCCTCGCCCGGTTCGACGCACTGCTCACCGAGGTCCTCGACGACGCGCAAGGGAGAACACGCCGATGACACATCCGATCCGCGCCCTGGAGGACCAGGACGAACCCGCGCTGCTGCGCGATCAGTTCAGACAGCTCCTGCGCTACCGGGCGCTCCTCGCCACCGGCGTGGTCCTCGGTCTGCTCGGCGGCGGCTGGCTCGCGCTCAGCGGCGAGGCGAGCTACACCGCCACCGGCGAGGTGTTCGTGCGCAACGCCACTTCCGACCCCTTCGCCACCGGCGCCTCCGCGGACAAGGGGATCAACATCGGCTCCGAGCGGCAGACCGCCGTCAGCGACGCCGTGGGCACCATCGCAGCGAAGTCCCTGGCCGGTGGGGGCGACCGGGTGGAGGTCGGGAAGCTGCTGACCGGTCTCCAGGTCACCAACCCGCCGAACACGCTCGTCCTGCGGTTCTCCTACACCGGCCGCACCCCCGCGCTCGCCAAACAGCGGGCCGAGGCACTTGCCGACGCCTATCTGGAGATTCGCCGTGAGCGCACCGAGAACAGCATCGACAACATGGTCGACGGCTACCGGGCCCAGCTGAAGCCGCTCACCGAGCAGCGCGACAAGCTGGCCGCATCGGCCGGAACCAGCGGCGACGACGTGACCAGCGCCCGGGCCAACCTGGTCGTCGCGATCTCCGAACTGAGCCGCAAGATATCGGAGTTGCGCGCTCTCGACACCACCCCCGGCTATCTGAACAAGAAGCCCGTGGCACCGGAGAAGCCCAGCGGGGCGGGACTGCCCCTGCTGCTCGGGCTCGGTGGCGTCGTCGGGCTCGCGCTCGGTCTGCTGCTGTCCTGGGTGCGCCTCGTCTTCGACCCGGCGGTCCGCTCCACCCGTGAACTGGTCCGCTCGCTCGGCGCCCCGCTGCTCGGCACCCTGCCCAGGGAACGCGGCTCGGCCGACGTGCTGCTGGCCATCGGCCGCAGTGGCAGCCGGCTGGCCGAGGAGTACCGGGCCGTGGCATTCCGGCTCGCCTACGACCCGTCGTTCGAGGAGCGCCGCCGCGTCCTCGTCACCGCCCCGCGCGGGGACAACGAGGCGGCCGCCGCCGCGGCGGTCAACCTGGCCGCCGCCTTCGCCGAGATGGGCCGTGACGTGCTCCTCGTCGAGGCCGATCTGCGCACGCCGGCCCTGGCCCGGGACCTCGGTCCGGCCGTGCAGGGCCGGCCCCGCTGGGCCGCCGAGGGCGACGACCGCGCATGGCCGTCGGACAGCCGCACCAACGTGGACGTACCCGGCTCCGGTGCCTTCACGCTGGTCGCCGGCCGTCGGGTCGAGAACGTGCCGCGGGCGCTGACCTCGGCGCCGGTCGGCCGCATCGTCGCCGGGGCCGACCGGCCCGGCGCCGTGGTCATCGTGCTCGCCCCGCCCGTGCTGTCGTACGCCGACGCCGTCGCGCTGATCGACCGCGTCGAGGGCGTCGTCGTGGTCTGCGATCCGCGCGAGGTCCACCGCAGCGACCTGGAGCGGATCCGCGAGATCATCGGGGCGGCCGGAGGCACCGTACTGGGTACTCTGCTGCACCCGGGCCGGAGCCGGTTGGAGCGCAGGTCCCGGAAGAAGAAGGCCGGCCGGCGTCGCAGCGGCGAGGGCGGGCCGGGCAACGACGGCCAGGCCGGCCGCGGCGGATCCGAGGGCCCGGAACACACCGGCGACCCCACCGAGACACTGGGCCTGCGTACCTTCGACACCCCCGCATCCCGCAGGTGAAGGCACGCACCGCGATCGTCAGCTCCGTCGCGGACCAAGGGGTGGCGGCCCTCACCAACATCCTGGTGCTGGTGGCCGCCGCCCGGCTGTCCACCGTCGACGGTTTCGCCCGCTTCTCCGCGGTCTATCTCGTCTTCACGGTGCTGCTGGGCATCTCCGGCGCCTACACCGGGCAGCCGCTCGTGCTGAGGCGCGGCGAGCGCGACGAGGTGCGCAGCGCCTGCCGGTCGGCGGTCGCCTTCACCCTGCTCGTCGCGTCGGTGCTGGGCGTGCTCCTCGCCGCGGTCTGTCTGTTCGTGCCCGGAGAGACCGCCCGCGCTCTGCTGATGCTCGGTCTCGTCCTGCCCGTCGTCCTCGGGCAGGACGCCATGCGATACGCCTTCTCCACCCTGCATCTGCCGCACCTGGCGCTGGCATCCGACGTGCTGAGGCTGGTGTGCGTGCTGGGCACCCTGGCCGTCCAGCCGCACGGCGCCTCGGCAGCGCGGCTCGTCGCCGTCTGGGGTCTCTCCGCCCTGCCCGCCCTCCTGCTGTCCGCAGCCCTGATGCGCCGGCAAGTCGCGGACGCTCCAGTGCAGTTGCGGGTCCTGATGAGGCGAGGACACCTCGGGCAGCGGTTCGTCGTCGAATTCGGCGTGGGGAACGCGACCAGTCAGCTCTCCGTCCTGGGCCTCGGCGTGTTCGGCAACCCGCTGGTGGTGGGGGCGTTGCGCGGCGCGACCACACTCTTCGGGCCGCTCAACGTGCTGTTCACCTCCGCCACCAGCTTCGGCCCGCCGCTGCTCGGACGGCTTGCCTCCGAGCGGCGGCGGATACGCGCCACCGCAGGCCTGTCCGCGGCTCTGGCGGTGACCGCGGCAGCCTGGGCCACCGCGCTCGCACTGCTGCCCGACGGGGTGGGCCGCCATCTGCTCGGTGACACCTGGCCTGCCGCCTCGGCCCTGCTGCCGGCGACCGGCAGCCAGTACACGGCGATGGCCGTGGGCACCTGCGGTCTGCTGGCCCTGCGCATGCTCGACCCGCGCACCACCCTCACCATTCAGGTGGTGTTCTCGCTCGCCGCCGTCGCCTTTCTGGCCGGTGGCTACGTACTCGGCGGCGTCCCCGGCGCAGCCTGGGGCCTCTGCCTGGGGTCCGCCTGCAAGGCGGCCGCGACCTGGATCCGGGTGGCCCGGCTGCGCCGCCGCAGCGCACCTGAGCGCACACCGGTCAGCGTGCCCGCCGTCCGCTCCGGCCACTGAAGCTCGTGACCAGCAGCAGACACAGGGCCCCGATGGCCAGCTTCCCGACGGACTGCAGCAGCGGTCCACGCAGCAGGATGAAGGCGTACCCGGCGATCAGCGGCGCCGCGATCGCCAGCACACTGCCCGGCCCAGGGCCGTCCCGGGAGACCGCGCGCGCGTAACGGCGGTCGGTGCGCGCGGCGGCGTACCCGATCAGCGCCAGACCGCCGATCATCCCCGGCGCACCGAAATCCACCCAGAGCTCGGTCCACAGCGGGGCGGAGAGGTTCGTCATGTTCATCCCCATCCACTGGCCGACCCGGACCCCGGTGTCCTCCGGTTTGCCGCTCCACACCGCCCGTGGCACGAAGAACAGCGCTGAGCCCGCGAGCTGGCGGCCGTAGGTGTGGTCACGGGTGCCGACCCAGGAGATGGTGTTGGCGAACATCACCGTCTGGTCGTAGTCCTTCGTCGCCAGCGGTTCGAAGACCGACGACGACTGCACCGGGTGGTACCCCGCGCTGTCGTACCGGAACCGGTCCGCGTACGGGAACAGCACCAGCGCCCCCACCACCCCCATCGCGAGCACCGACCGGTACATCGCGGCGCTGCTCGGGAACGCGGTGAACAGCAACGAGACCAGCACCGTAAGGAACCAGTAACGAGCGTTGGAGACCGGGTTGTTGACGATCACGTTGAGGATCGCCAGGGCGATCCAGACCAGGACCGTCGAGGGAGAGCGCCGGGCCCGCCGCGAGGTCACCAGACGACGGGTGTAGAACAGCAGCGCCAGCAGCGCGGGGACCGTGCCGAAGCCCTTGAGGAAGGCCGAACCCACATTGGACTCGGATGTGGCGACCGAACTCACCGCGACCGAGGCGCTGATCTCCTGGCGGCTGGTGAAGAAGATGGCGGGCCCGCCCAGCTTCAGGATGTAGTAACCGCTCGCCGCGAACGCCAGCAGCACCAGCAGCCGGAGCCGGATCCGGTTCGCGGTGGCGGGACCGCCGGTGCTGCGCGCCGTTGAGCGACGGCGCAGTGGCCGCCGGGACGCGAGCAGCGCCCCGAGGTCGAAGGCCGCGCAGCCCACCAGGATCAGCGAGATCGCCGTCACCAGGTCGGACCGGGGCCCCACCATGGGCGTCGGGGTCTGCCCGATGACCGCCTGGGCGAACGGCGCCACCCCCATGGCGATGTACACGAACATCCAGAAGACGCCCTGCAGGAGCCGCCGTCCGGTGGACAGGATCATCGTGGCCAGCCGTGCCCCCGCGTAGCAGGTCAGCACGAGCTGTAGCCAGTACGCGTTGTCCCGGACGCCTGTGCCCGGCTGGGCGGCGATCACCGCGGGCAGGAAGCAGACCAGCCCCAGAATGAGGGGCACGGCCAGCGCCCGCGAGAGCATCGCCCAGGACATCGGCCTCGCGGGCGGCTGGACCTGCTCACCCCGGCCGCCCCGCCGCATGGGTACGGGCGTCGCCGTCTCGTGCACGGACGTCATGCGCCCCCCGTTCCGTGGACCGGTGAACACTCTAACGAATCAACCCACTTGGGGTGATCAGGATGACTACTCTGTGAAGAGTGGGCCGAGGTCGAGGGGAACCCTGGTGAAGATCCTGCACATTGTCACGTTGCACACACCGGACCATGCGTTCGGCGGTCCGACCCGGGTGGCGCTCAACCTGTCGAAGGTCCAGCGGGCCCACGGCGACGACGCCCGGATCATGGCGCTCGGGGACGGGTTCGACGACGGGCTGCCGGGCGAGGTCGAGGGCGTGCCCGCCCACCTCTTCCGGGCCCGCCATCTGCTGCCGATGTTCGAGGTCAGCGGCATCACCTCGGGCGCGCTGCTGCTGGCGGCCCGGCGCATGATGCGGGGGGCCGATCTCGTCCATGTGCACCTGATGCGCGATCTGGTGACCCTGCCGGCCGCTCTGCTCGCGCTGGCGCTGCGCAGGCCGTTGGTCGTCCAGACGCACGGCATGGTGGACCCGACCGAGAAGCGCGTCGCCCAGCTGACCGATCTGCTCGGCGTACGCAAGGTGCTGCGTGGTGCCGACGCGGTGCTGCATCTGACCGAGATGGAGCGCCGCGACGTGAATGCCGTGGCCGCTCCGGTGACGCTCACCCGTACCGTGCGGCTGGTCAACGGAGTCCGCCCGCAGGAACGCAAGCCCGCCCGGGACCCCGGGCGGCCGCCGACGGTGCTCTTCCTGGCCAGGATCCAGGAGCGCAAGCGCCCGGAGGACTTCGTCGCCGCGATGCCCGCGGTCCTCGCGAAGTACCCGGACGCCCGGTTCGTCCTGGCAGGACCCGACACGGGAGCTCTCCCCGGAACGCTGGAACTCGCCGCGAAGCTCGGGGTGCTGGAGTCGCTCGACCATGTCGGACCACTCGGTCACGAAGAGGTGCTCGCCGCCGGACGGGAAGCCGATGTGTACGTCCTGCCGTCGATCGAGGAACCCCTCGGGGTCTCGGTCCTCGAAGCGATGTCGGTCGGCACCCCTGCGGTCATCACCCGTACCTGCGGACTGGCCCCCGATGTCGCGGAGGCCGGGGCGGGGCGGGTGATCGACAGCCGGGTCGGGGACGACGGAGCCAATGCGCAGAAGGTCGCGCAGGCGATCCTCGAGCTCCTGGAGCCCGAGGCCAACACCGAGGCGGGGCAGGCCGCGTGGCGGCTGGTCAATGACCATTTCACCATCGAGGCCGTGACGCAGACCCTCCGGCGGACCTATGAGGACGTGGTCCGCCGGAAGGCCGCAGCCCGTTGACACCGAAGACGGTGCGGGCGGGTCATCCCACGGTGCCCTCACGGGACTTGAGCGCGATCTGCCACCGGTAGAAGCTCATCGCCAAGGCGAAGTCGAAGCCCGCCCGCCCGTCGAGGAACCCCCGCCGGTACACGTACATGTACGCGAACGACACCAGCGGCTTGAACGGCGCCTTGTGGAACAGCTGTCCCTGGCGCGACTTCACCTTCCTGACCTGCTCCTTGACGTCAGGATGGTGCTCCAGCCACGCCTCCCAGTCCGAGTAGCGGTTGTGCCGCTCGAACCACGCGGACACCGGGTCGAGGTCCTGGTGCTCGATCGGGTTGCGGAGCGTACCGGCCGTCGGGGCGACCGGCTGATAGTGCCCTTCCACCTCGCCGATGCCGGGCGCCGCGAGATCACCCACCTCCGGGTAGTGGCACCGCGTCCGGTCGGTCAGCGACCGCTTCCGGATGGTGTACCCGTGGCGCAGCCGCCGGCCCGAGAACCAGTAGCCCAGCGGTATGTCGTACGCCGCAGGCTTCGGCGCACCGGGATCGGCGAAGATCTCCCGCAGCTCCGCCAGCAGACCGGGGCTGAGCCGCTCGTCGCCGTCGAGCAGCAGGATCCAGTCCAGGTCCGTGCGGACGTGGTCCAGGCACCACTGCTTCTTCCGCGGATGACCGCCGTCCCAGGTGTACGTGACCACCTCGGCCCCGCACTCCTCGGCGATCTTCGCCGTTTCGTCCGTGCTGTGCGAGTCGACGACGACGACCGCCTCGAAGTGGCCGAGGACCGATTTCACCGCCTCGGCGATGTTGAGGGCCTCGTTCTTCGTGGGGATCGCCACGGCTATCGGCAGCTTGTTCATCCGTTGTCTCCTTCCGGCAGCCAGGCGTAGCAGCCCGTGGACGTGAACGCACGGGCTGTCTGCGCGACGGTGATCGCCACCCGCTTCCCGCTGTCGGACGTGCCCGAAGCCAGGCTCTTGCCACCTGCCCCGGTGATCTGCCAGGTGCAGCTCTTGGTGGGGGTGACGGCGTAGTAGCGGCCCGGCCGCGGGCTCTTGTGAGTGCCGTCGGCGTAGCCGAGGGCGGCCCGTGCCACCAGGTCCCTGTGCTCGGTACACAGATGGGCGACGGCGGGCTCCGCACCGGTGACCTCGCCGGTGACGATCCCCGCGACAGCGGTGTCCTTGTCGACCTTGACCAGGTACGACAGCTTGTCGCAGGTCTCCTGGCCGGTCTGCAGGACGGCTGCCGGGTCCATTCCCTTCGGGACCCGGTTCACCAGGTACTCCTTCTGCTTCTTCGTGAAGGAGCCGGTGGCCGGGGTGAGCTGGTCGGTGGGCAGCTTCGGCGGTTCGCTCGTCGTCGTGGAGGACGGACCGGCCGGGGCGTCGGGCCCGGCCGCCGGCCCCGCGACGGGGGCGCCGGTGGCCGACGGCTTCGCGCTGCCCGCCTCCGGCTGGTCCCCGTCGGAGGACGAGCCACACGCGGCCAGCGCCGCCGTCAGTACCACGACGGCGGCGCCGGCCAGGAACGGATACCTCATCCACCGGTCCTCAGGGCGTAGTGGGCACTGATCGTGGAACCGCTGAGCGCGGTCGGGTACACGGCGGTCTCGTCGATCTGCCCGGCGAAGAAGTCGCTCGTCGGACGGTTCGGCCAGCTCGACAGGTTGTCCCCGCCGACCCGCCAGTACCCGCTGTAGCTCTCGTTCCCGGTGTACAGGAAGTTGGACGCACGCAGCTGCCCGTCCACGTACAGCGCCATGCCCCCGCTGCCCTGCGTGGCGACGACATGGTGCCAGGCGCCGTCGTTGTAGGCCCCGGTGGTCGTGACGGTCCGGGTGCCGCCGCTGTAGACCCCGAACATCAGCCGCCCGTCATTGCGCATGTACACATGCTTGTCGTACTGGCTGCTGTTCTGCATCGTCAGGTTGCCGAAGCCGACGATCTTTCCGCCCCTGGTGGTCGTGGTCTTGATCCAGGTCTCCACCGAGAAGGTGGTCGGCTGCGAGTGCCGCTTGTTGCTGTACGCGTACTGGGTGGAGCCGTTGAAGCCGATCGCGGTCGACGGACCGGCGACCGCCGCCGGAGTCTGCCGGTAGGCCGGGGCGTTGCGCAGGAAGCCGTTGTCCAGACCGGTTCCGGAGTCGGCGGCGAACGTCGATGTGCCCTCGTCGTACCGCCAGTACAGCGACGCCCCGTCGGCGATCACGCGGGCGGGGTAGGCCTCCGCGGCGGAGGCCACGGTGGCCGTCTGCGCGGGGGACTTGGCGCTGGTGTTGGTGCCGTCGCCCGCGCTGATCCGGTACGTGTGCGTCTCGCCCGGAGCCACGTCGGTGTCGGTCCACCTCAGCTGCGGCCGGTCCCAGAACACCGAGGACCCCGTCGTCGTGTACACGGGGGTGCTCGCACCGTCCTTGTAGATCCGGTACGTGAGCTCCCCGTCGTCGGTGTCGAAGCTGGTCTGCCAGTTCACCTCGACCTTGTCCGGAGCGACCGTGGACACGCTGACGTTGGGCACCCACGGCGCCCCGGTGTCCGGGCCGTCGGCGAACCGGGTCAGGCTCTGCTGGGCGGAGCCGTTGACCGTGGTGAACTCGCCGCCGACCCACAGGTAGTGATGCCCGCCCAGATCGGTCTGAGCCATCACCCGCGGTCCGACCGGCTCACCGATGCCGTCGTTCGTGTCCGGGAACCACGGCAGCAGCTTGGGGTCGTCCACCGACTGGGCGAGCAGGTGCTTGCGCGGCTGGTCGGGGAACTCGCCCATGCTGGAGCAGTCGTGCGCGTGACTGCCGCTGTACAGCACCCCGTCATGGACCAGGATGGCCTGGGTCGCCCCTAGGCAGGTGTCCCGCCACCGCTGCTCGAAGGTGCTGAGGTTCAGGGCGATCCGGCCGTCGAAGACCCCGCCTCCGGTGCCCTCGTTGGCGGTGTACAGACCGGTGGCGTCCGTGGTCAGGTCCTGCACCGTGGAGGTGTTCGGGATGAACCCCGGGTAGCTCTTGGTGACCGCACCCGTGGTGGCGTCCACGACGGCGAGGGCGTGCGAGGTGGTGCCGTTGACGGTGAAGAAGTCACCGCCGATCGCCACGTGCTGCCCGTCCGGCGTCACCTGCACGGCGCGGCCCACCTCGTCCGTGTTGGCCGTCCACGGCTTCAGCTGGGCGTCGGTGGTGACCGCGGCGAACATGTTCCGGGTCTGTCCCGCCACCGTGTTGAAGTCGCCGCCGAGATAGACGGTGTCATCGGTGACGGACAGCGCCCGTACGGTCGCGGAGACGGAGACCTTGAAGTCCTGGCGCGGGGTGCAGGTCGCCGTGTCGATCGCGGCGATATTGCTCACCCCCACGCCGTTCACCGCGCCGAACTGTCCGCCCGCGTAGAGCGTCTGCTCGTCGGGGGAGAGGGCCAGCGCCCGTACGGTCGCCGTCCCGGAGGTCATCGTGAAGGAGAGGCTGCAGCCGGTCGGTGCGCCGGTGGCGGCGTTGAACGCGGCGAAGTTGACCGCGGGCTGTTCGGATGTGCCGGCCGCCGCATCCGGTGGCCGGACGGTGGAGAAGGTGCCGCCGGCGTACACGACTCCGTTCGCCGAGGCCGCCATCGACCAGACGATGCCGTTCGTCTGCCAGGTGGAGAGGTCGTCCGCGGTGAGGGAGACCGGTGGCGTGAGAGCCGCCGCCGGGGAGGCCCCGGCCGCGGTCGCGGCAAGGGCTCCGGCGAGCAGGCAGAGCGCGGCGGCCGCGGCACGCACCCGGCCACGTCCCACGGGTCTGCGCCCCGTACTTCCGTTCATCATTCAGCTCCGAAGGTGAGAACGAGCTGCGGCCGGTAGGCCGCCGTTGATACCTCGCTCGACCAGATGCGGAGACTGTCCGTCCCGCTGTTGGTCAGGGCGAGTGAGTAGGCGGAGCCGAGGGCTCCGCCCAGTGCCGACGCGTTCAGCTCCACCGAGTAGTCGGTGGAGACCGAGGCCGCGCCGGAGATGGTCCCCAGCACCGTCGAGGAGAGCGACGGCCGGGTGTTGTAGGTGACCGCCGACTCGGTCCAGGCGCCGGTGACCGGCACCACGGTGTGATTCTCGGAGGACCCCGCCGTCGAGTCCGACGAGGTACGGAAGGTGAGCCGGGCGTTCTTGAGGACCTGCCCGGCCGGGGCTGCGGGCACGGTGAAGCGCAGATAGCTCAGATAGGCCGTGGTGCCCCGTGAGGCGAGCTGGCTGTCGTTGTAATTGGTGTTTGACGCAACGCTGTTGACGTATGCGTCCTCGTTCGGCGTGAGCGTCACCGTGGTGTCGCCGGGACCGGACGGGGTGCCCGCCAGATCGTGGTGCGCGGCGGCCTGGGCGGCGGTCAGCGCCGTCGGGTACACCGCGGTCTCGTCGACCTGCCCGGCGAAGTAGGTACTGGTGGGACGGTTCGGCCAGGTGGTCGGCATGGCGTCGCCGCCCACTCGCCAGTACCCGTTGTACGAGCGGTTGCCCGCGGTCGTGTTGGAGCCGACGGCGACCCCGTCCACGTACAACCGCATGCCCGACGGTCCCTGGGTGGCGACGACATGGTGCCAGGCGTTGTCGTTGTAGGAAGCCGTCGTGGTGAGGGTGGGCCGGCTGTTGGTGCTGCCGACCTGGACGCCGAACGCGAGGCGCCCGTCGTTGGTCATGTATACGATCTTGTCGGAGATGCTGCTCGTGTGGCCCTGGGCCGTACCGATGTTGTTGCCGTACCCGACGATCCGTCCGCCGCTGGTGGTGCCGGTCCGGAACCAGGTCTCGATGGAGTACGGCGTCGGTGAGGTGTAGTGGTGCAGCCGGTCGCTGTACACGTACTCGTCCGTGCCGTTCAGGGACAGGGCCGCCGAACCGGCCACGGCGGACGGGGTGGAGCGGTACGTCGGGCTGTTCATGTACACGCCGCCGTCGTCGCTGTCCGACGCGTCCGAGGCGAACTGCCCGCCCGCCTCGTCATAGCGCCAGTACAGGTCGGCGCCGTCCGCGAGCACCCGCGCCGCGTAGGGGCTCGCCGAGGTGGCGGCGGTGACGGAGGCGGCGGCGGAGAGCGCGCTGGTGTTGGTACCGTCGCTCGCCGTCACCCGGTACGTGTACGTCCGGCCGGCCACCACATCGGTATCGGTGAACGTCAGCTGCGGACGGCTGAAGAACAGCGAGGACCCCTGCGTCGTGTACACGGGCACCGAACCGCCGTCGCGGTAGACCCGGTAGGTGAGCAGGCTGTCGTCCAGATCCAGAGCGGACCGCCAGCTGACACGTACCTCACCGGCCCGCGGCGCGGACACGCTGACGGCGGGCGCGGCGGGTGCCCCCGTGTCGGGCGTGTTGGCGAACCGGGTCAGTGACTGCTGGGCGACACCGTTGACCGTGGTGAACTCGCCGCCCACCCAGAGGAAGTCACGGCCGTCCCGGGACGCCACGGTCAGTGCACGTGGCCCGACCGGCTCCCCGATGCCGTCATTGGTGTCCGGGAGCCAGCCGAGCATCGCCGGATCGTCGACGGACTGGGCGGTGAGGTGCTTGCGGACCTGGTTGGGGAAGCCGCCCATGGTGGAGCAGTCGTGAACATGACTTTCCGCGTAGAGCACCCCCTGGTAGACCCGCAGCGCCTGCGTCGCGCCCTGGCAGGTGTCCCGCCAGCGCTGGTCGAACGTACCGAGCCGCATGGCGAGCCGGCCGTCGAAGGAGCCGCCCCCGGTGCCCTCGCCCGCGACGTACCAGCCGTCGGAGGCGGTGTCGGTGATGATGTCCTTGATCACCGCGGTCGACGGGATGAAGCTGCCGGTGTAGGCCCGGGTCAGCGCACCCGAGGCAGCGCTGGTCACGGCGAGCGCGTGCGAGTCGGCGCCGCCGACGGTGAAGAAGTCGCCGCCGATCAGGACGTTCTGCCCGTCCGGCGTGACCTTGAGCGTCCGGCCGGGCTCGTCGGCGTCCGGGTTCCACCCGGTCACCGTGCCGGCGGCGGTGACGGCGCCGAAGAAGCGCCGAGGCTGGCCGTTGACGGTCTGGAAGTCGCCTCCGGCGTAGACCGTGCCGTTCGCCGCCACGTCGAGCGCCCGCACGGTCGCCGAGAAGTTCGGTGCGAACCCCGAACGGAGCGTGCAGGTGGCGGTGTTGATGGCCACCAGGCCGTTGGCGGCCGTCCCGTTGACGGCGCTGAAGTAACCGCCCGCGTAGAGCGTGGACTTGTCGGGGGAGAGCGCGAACGCCCGGACCGTGGCGGTGCCGCTGCTGCGCGTGAACGACAGCGAGCAGCCGGTGGGCGCGCCGGTGGCCGCATTGAACGCGGCGAAGTTGACGGCGGGCGTCGTACCACTGCCCGCGGGCGACCCCGCCGGCCGGACATTGGCGAAGGTACCGCCTGCATAGACCACGCCGTTCGCCTCGGCGAGCGCCCAGACGATGCCGTTGGTCTGATAGGTGGAGAGGGAGTCGGCGGTGAAGCCGACCGGCGGTGTCAGCGCCGCGACCGGGGGAGCGCTGGCGGCCGAAGCGGAGAGCACGCCCGCGGCGAGTGCGAGGACCGTGGCGAACACGCCACTGCGGCTCCGTCGGGGGCGTCCTGGCCCGCTCATCGGTCCACCCGCACAGTTGCTCCGGTGAGTTGGTCGGCGAGTTGCCGGATGTCCGCGTCGACCATGATCCTGGCCAGCTCCTGTGCCTTGACGGCGGGCTTCCAGCCCAGCAGTTCCTCGGCCTTGGTCGCGTCCCCGATCAGTGCGTCGACCTCGCTGGGGCGCTCGTACTTCGCGTCGTAGCGGACGTGGTCGTGCCAGTCCAGGCCCGCATGCTCGAAGGCGTACTCCAGGAACTCCCGGACGCTGACCCCTTCGCCGGTGGCCACCACATAGTCGTCGGGCGAGTCGCACTGCAGCATCCGCCACATCGCGTCGACGTACTCGGGGGCGTAACCCCAGTCGCGCACGGCATCGAGATTGCCGAGGTGGAGGTGCTGCTGCAGGCCGGCCTTGATCCGGGCCACCCCACGGGTGATCTTGCGGGTCACGAAGGTCTCGCCCCGGCGCGGGGACTCATGGTTGAAGAGGATCCCGTTGACCGCGAACATGCCGTACGCCTCGCGGTAGTTGACCGTCGCCCAGTACGAGTAGACCTTGGCGACGCTGTACGGACTGCGGGGATGGAACGGGGTCGTCTCGTTCTGCGGCGGCGGGGTGGCGCCGAACATCTCGGACGACGAGGCCTGGTAGATCCGGGTGTCGATGCCGCTGGCGCGGACCGCTTCCAGCAGCCGGATGGTGCCGAGCCCGGTGATGTCACCGGTGTACAGCGGCGCGTCGAACGAGACCCGGACATGTGACTGCGCGCCCAGGTTGTACACCTCGTCGGGCTGGATGTCGCGCAGCAGGTTCACCAGCGCGACCCCGTCGGCGAGATCGGCGTGATGCAGGACGAAGGAGCGGTTCTCCTCCTCCGGGCCCTGGTAGATGTGGTCGATCCGCTCGGTGTTGAAGCTCGACGAGCGGCGAATGAGGCCGTGCACGGTGTACCCCTTCTCGAGCAGCAGCTCCGAAAGGTACGAACCGTCCTGCCCGGTCACACCGGTGATGAGTGCGGTCTTCGCCACAACTTCCCCCTTCCTTGGTCGCCTGAAAGGCTGTTGGTTCTCCGAAATATCGGAATTCGAGCGATCTGCGGCAAAACATCACCGCGGCGTACAGCTGCTGGCACAATCCGAGCCATGACGACCGATCTCCCCGGCCCTCCCCAGGAATCCGACCGCCCCCTCCTACGACCCGGCTCCCGCATATTCGTCGCGGGACACCGCGGGCTCGTCGGCTCGGCAGTGGTGCGCCGCCTCACAGCCGAAGGCCACGAAGTGATCACCAGCGGCCGCGACCGGCTCGATCTGCGTGACGCGGCACCGACCGAGGCCTTTCTGCGCGACATCCGCCCGGACGCCGTGGTGCTGGCCGCCGCCAAGGTCGGCGGGATCATGGCCAACAGCACGTATCCGGTGCAGTTCCTCGAGGACAACCTGCGTATCCAGCTGAGCGTGATCGCCGGAGCGCATGCCGCCGGGACCGAGCGTCTGCTCTTCCTCGGCTCGTCCTGCATCTATCCCAAGCGCGCCCCGCAGCCGATCCCCGAGAACGCCCTGCTCACCGGCCCGCTGGAACCGACCAACGAGGCGTACGCGCTGGCCAAGATCGCCGGCATCGTGCAGACCCAGTCGTACCGGCGGCAGTACGGCGCCTCGTACATCAGCGCCATGCCCACCAATCTCTACGGACCAGGCGACAACTTCGACCTGGAGTCCTCGCACGTTCTGCCCGCCCTGATCCGCCGCTTCCACGAGGCGCAACGGGACGGCGCGCCCGAGGTCACCCTCTGGGGCTCCGGCAGTCCGCGGCGCGAGTTCCTGCATGTCGACGACCTTGCCGCCGCGTGCCTCCTGCTCCTCGAGCGCTACGACGGTGACGAACCGGTCAACATCGGTTGCGGTGAGGACCTGACGATCCGGGAACTCGCCTCCACCATCCAGGATGTGACGGGCTATCAGGGACGCATCGCCTGGGACACGTCGAAGCCCGACGGCACCCCCCGCAAGCTCCTGGACGTCTCCCGACTCTCCTCTCTCGGATTCAAACCGAAGATCGCGCTGCGCGACGGCATCGCCCGGACCTACGCCTGGTGGCTGGACCATCGGCGCGACGGGAGCTGAAGGCTTCCGCCCGGTCCGCCCTGGCCGGGCGGCCGCCGCAGCGCGACGGCCGCCCGCCCGTCCGGCCCCGCACGGCCGGCCGGGGTTCACTTCTCTCATCCGGTGTCCCCGCCGCTCTCAGTAGGCCCCGCGGCCGTCGGTGACGGCGCGCAGTGTGCGGGCCATGAGACCCAGGTCCGTGGCCACCGACCAGTTGTCGACGTACCACAGGTCCAGCGAGACGGTCTCCTGCCAGGACAGGTCCGAGCGTCCGCTGACCTGCCACAGGCCGGTCAGTCCGGGCCGGACCGCGAGCCGCCTGAGCTCGCGCTCGTCGTACCGTGACACCTCCTCCGGAAGAGGAGGACGGGGACCCACCAGTGACATCTCGCCGCGGACCACATTGAACAGTTGCGGGAGCTCGTCGAGCGACGTCCGGCGCAGTACCCGGCCGATCCGTGTCACCCGGGGATCGCGCCGCATCTTGAACATCGGACCGTCGTTCTCGTTCGCCGTCGCCAGCTGCGCCTTGCGCGTCTCGGCGTCCTCCACCATCGTGCGGAACTTCCACATGGTGAACGGCCGGTTGTGCTGACCCTGGCGGATCTGGCGGTGGAACACCGGGCCCTCGGAGGTGAGCCGTATCGCCGCCCCGACCAGGAGCAACAGCGGTGCCAGTAGCACGAGTCCGAGCGCCGCACCGATGCGGTCCACCGTGGCCTTCAGCGCCATCTGCGGGCCGCGGCGCAGCGGCGGCACGATGTGCAGGAGCGTCAGCCCGGCCGCGGAGGCCGGGCGGACCCGGCCCGCCGCGATCTCCGAGAGGTCCGACAGCACGGACAACTGGAGCCCGCCGTCGTGCAGCCCCCAGGACAGATGCCGCAGCCGCTCCCCGGAGAGCTGCGGTCCGGGTACGACGAGCGCGAGGTCCGCGTCATGGGCGAAGGCTCCGCCCAGGACCGTCGTCACGTCGTCGTCGGCCGGCGCGGGTGCGAGCCGCCCCGGCACCGGAGCCCCGCAGTCCAGTGACGCCGTCCCGACGGGTACGACGGCCACCACGGTGTAGGCGTGGTCCGAACGGGAACCGAGCAGCCGAACCGCCCGTTCCACCCCCGGAGCCTCACCGACCACCAGCACGCGGTGATCGACGTGCTTCTTCCGTCCCGGCCAAGGGAACTGACGTGCCGTCGACACTACGAAGGTCACCAGCAGGCCGGGTACCAGCGCCACGACCGCGGTCACCGGCTGGACCGGCTCCCTGAACACGGTCGTGAGAACCGCAAGCACACCTATGAGCAGCAGCCAGTCCCCCGGAGCGGTCAGCGCCCCCCTGAAGCCCCCCGGCTGACGGTCCGCGTAGCGGCCACCCACCGCCCGGACGCCGCACCATGCCAACGCGGCCACTGTCGCGGCGAGTTGGGCCCGCGGCTGCTCATAGGCGCGCAGGACGAGCCAGGCCGGAACCCCCAGGCCGACGAGGTCGGCGCAGATGATGAGCGGCAGGTGCCGCCCGGGTCTTCTCTTCGGTGCCCGCCCTTGGTCGGTGCGGTCGCGCTGTACGGTCGGGGCACTCCACAGCTGTTCGAGTTCCTTGCTGTGAGGCCGGTGTGCAGCGGTCCGCGGATGTGGCGCCCCCGCCGGTCCCGCGGGCCTTGATATGTCGGATTCGGGTAGCTCGACATGCCCCATGAACCCCCCAGTCACAGTTGCATCTCCACAAACGGGACGCATCCGCCGATCCCATGGACTGACGGATGCGCCCTCGCTCGGTGCACGATATCCACACACGTGCCATTTCGCTGGAGTTCTCGTGAAGTTCAGAACATGGGCCGAGCCCATGGACTCGTCCCGATCCGCGCTGGATCGCAGCTTCTGCGGACGAGTGGTGGCATTTGTGGGATTTCGTGCTGGGATTCTGCGCGGACATGTCACACCTGCATGTCCACGCCGGGCCTTGCAGGACTTCGCATCCTCTTCTGGGAGAATGGATCACCGGGCGGCGACGGCCGGCCACGATCGAAAGAGGGACGTGCGGTGACTCCCGCGGAGAAGAACTGGGCCGGCAACATCACCTTCGGTGCGCAGCGGCTGCGCACCCCCCGCTCGGAGGCCGAGCTCCAGGAGATCGTCGCCGGCGCCACGACGGCACGGGCGCTGGGCACCCGGCACTCCTTCAGCACCGTCGCCGACACGGCCGGCGACCTCGTGTCGGTGGCCGGACTGCCCCGCACCGTCGAGATCGACCGGGACGCGCAGGCGGTCACCGTCAGCGCGGGCCTGCGCTTCGGGGAGTTCGCCGGCACGCTCCAGGAGAACGGCTACGCCCTGCACAACCTGGGTTCGCTCCCGCACATCTCGGTGGCCGGCGCCTGCGCGACCGGAACGCACGGTTCGGGCGTGGGCAACCGCTCGATCGCCGGTGCGGTCCGGGCGCTGGAGATGGTCACGGCCGACGGATCCCCGGTACGGCTGGCCCGCGACGACGCGGACTTTCCCGGAGCCGTGGTCGCCCTGGGCGCACTGGGGGTGGTGACCCGGCTGACGCTGGACCTGGTGCCCGCCTTCGACGTGCAGCAGTGGGTCTACGAGGACCTACCGCAGGCCCGGATCGCCGACGGGGCCGGATTCGACGAGGTGATGTCGGCCGCGTACAGCGTCAGCCTCTTCACCGACTGGCGCGGCGGCCCCGTCAACCAGGTCTGGCTCAAGCAGCAGGTCGGTGCGGCCGGGGTGCTCCAGGCCCCTGACGAGTGGCTCGGCGCCCGGCTTGCGGACGGACCGCGCCACCCGATCCACGGCATGCCGGCCGAGAACTGCACCCGGCAACAGGGCGTTCCCGGCGCATGGCACAAGCGCCTGCCGCACTTCCGGCTGGAGTTCACCCCGAGCAACGGGGACGAGTTGCAGTCGGAGTACTTCGTGGCGCGGCGCGACGCCGCGGCCGCCTTCGAGGCGCTGGACCGGATCCGGACCCGGATCGCACCCCTGCTGCTGGTCAGCGAGATCCGCACGGTGGCCCGCGACGACCTGTGGCTGAGCCCGGCGAGCGGAAGGGACTCCGTGGCCTTCCACTTCACCTGGGCGCCGGACACCGAGGCCGTCACTCCGGTGCTGGGGGCGATCGAGGAGGCACTGGCACCGTTCGGTGCCCGGCCGCATTGGGGCAAGGTGTTCACGACCGCTCCCGAGACGCTGCGCACGCTGTACGGGCAGTACGCCGAGTTCGAGAAGCTGATGGCCCGGTACGACCCGACGGGCATGTTCCGAAATGCTTTTCTGGACCGCCACTTCCCGCACCATGAGCAGTGACGCACGGGGGTCTTACCTTTGTTTCCGCAAAGAGCGCGACGCTGCACCCGCTCACGGTCCGTGGCTGTTGCGCCGGTCCTCGTACCGCGACGGCCACGCGGCCGCCGACCGGCCCGGCGCGAGTTGGTCCACCACCTCGGCCAGGTCGTCGCAGGCCTGCTCGATCCGGCGCCGGACGTTCATGCTCTCGGTGACGATCGCTGACAGCAGCAGCGCGGTCAGCGCCACGGACCCGTTGAAGATCGCCAGATTGAGCATGACCTCCAGGAGGCTGTGCTCGGCGAACGGTCCCACGCCCTCCGTCCCCGAGAGGATCGCCAGGACGGACACCAGCAGCGCAACGGGCGCGCTTCCCGCCAGCTGAAAGCGCAGGGCGGCCCAGATGAGCAGCGGGAACACCAGGTAGAACAGAGAGAGTTCGCTCCTGGTGGCCAGCAGCCCGATTGCGACGGAGGCGACCGCGAGCGCGGTCGCCTCCAGCCATCTGTCGCCGGCCCGGGGCAACCGCGCCTTGCGCAGGACGAGCAGCACCGGGGTGACCACCAGCACCCCCATGGCGTCCCCCGCCCAGTACGCCGCCCAGACCGGCCAGAAGTGGCGGACGGGCAGTTTGCCGTCGAGTACGAAGAGCACGGTGCCCACCGTTGCGCTGATCAGCATGCCGGTCATCGCGCCGAGAAACACCAGGACGACACCGTCGCGCAGCCGGTCCAGCTCGATCCGGAACCCGAACCTGCGGAGCATGAGGTACGAGCAGACGGGAGCCAGGGTGTTGCCGGCCACGATGCCGAAGTCGGAGAGGGTGAGCGAGTCGGCGAGCGTGGCGCTGCTGACCAGGGAGCCGAGCGTGATGCCGGGCCAGATGCCGATGCCCAGGTACAGCAGGCAGCCCACGGCGATACCCGTCGACGGCCAGAGCGGTGTCACGGTGGCGCCATGGATGGTCACCCGTCTGAGCAGACCGATCTCGCCTGCCCCGTAATAGGCGGCGGCGACGCCCAGGATGCGCAGAGCGGCGGATGCCTTGCGTCTGGTTTCCTGGCTGCGGATCACAGAACTCATCAGACACCGGGGCCATGGCGTCGCCGCTGTGTGACACGCTCGGCCCCGACGTCCGGCTCACCCGGCGCCGCCGGGGAAGCCGCTGTGGCGCAGGACGAGAACGGCGGCGTCGTCCTCGTGACCGGTGCGCTCCGCCATCCGCATCACCTCGTCGGCGAGCCGCTCGGCCGCGGCCGACACGTGCGCCGTCACCAGCCGCATCACCGCTTCCAGTCCCTCGTCGATCGGCAACGACCGCCCTTCGACGACACCGTCGGTGACGAGCACGAACGCCCCCGGTGCGGTCAGCCGGTGCCGGGTGACCGGGTACTCCTGCTTCGCCTGGATACCCAGTGGCAGACCGCCCTCGTCCTGGGCGATGCCCGACCGTCCGTCGACCGCAGCCCAGATGGCAGACACGTGACCGGCCCGGGCGGTGCGGAGCTCCCGGGCGCGCGGGTCGAGCCGGACGAATGTGCAGGTCGCCAGGAGCGTGGAGCCGATGGACAGCAACAGGTCGTTGGTCCGGGCCATGATCTGGCCCGGATCCGCGGTGGTGGCGGCAATCGCCCGCATGGCGATCCGGATCTGCCCCATGAAGGCGGCAGCCTCGACGTCATGGCCCTGGACGTCACCGATGGCGAAGGCGAGCGTGCCGTCCGGCAGCCGGAAACCGTCGTACCAGTCGCCGCCGATGTTCAGACCGCTGCGGGCCGGTGAGTAGCGGGCCGCGGTCTGCAGTCCAGGGAGCGCGGGGAGACTGCCGGGCAGCGTCTCGCGTTGCAGCGCCTCGGCCAGCTCCACCCGCGCCTGATGCACCTGGACCTCGTGACGCGCCCGCGCGGTGAGCTTCTGCAGTGTGGTGAGCAGCTCCTCGGCACTGGCGGAACGGCGAGGACGACGCCGGTTCATGGGCCGCTCCACGGTGCATTCGTTCGCGAGCCGCACCACAGGGCCTGACGGCACGGGTGGATCGGGGACGCCTGCCGGGCATTGCGGTGGGGCCCTCGGTGGCACTTGCCCCCTGCATCATATTTCGGCGGTGCCCTCCGCGCAGGGCGGGCCACCGTGACGGAGCCCGTCCGGAGCGCGCGGACAGGCCCGGCCGGGTGGATGCTGAGTAGAGGACCGCGTCGTGGCGGCGCACCGTGGCCGGACGCGGGTGAGGGAGGTGTGCTATGACACGCACACGCGAATGGAACGTCCACCTCGACCTGTCCGAGGACAACGGCACGACCAAGGCCGAAGCCGTGCTGGACACCGGCTCCGGGAAACTCACCGGCCATGGGGTGGCCCGCTGCAACCCGCAGGACGTGGACATCCCCACCATCGGTGACGAACTCGCGGCCAGCCGTGCCATGAAGGATGTGGCCGGCCAGCTGATGAGAGCGGCCGACCACGAAATGGAGGCGGTGGGGGCCGGACCCACGAAAGGCCCCATCAGCAAGCCCTACGCCTGGACGGATGTGACGAGTTGAAGCCGTAGGCGGATGCGTATGTCGCAGGGACCGGGTCCCGGTCCGAGGGCGGACACGGATCCGCACGTCGGGGCCCGGGCCGCCGAAGAGGCCGCCCGGGGCACCCGCCCCGCGCCCGGCCGAGTACCGCGAGTACGTGGCACGGGTGCTCGCCCGTGGTGCGGCGCCGGCCGCGGCCGTCAGGGTGTGACAGGGTGACGGGCACGCGGGAGGCGCCCGCGGACGCTGAGCGCCATGCGTGAGATCCTCCCGGCGCTGCGCCGCTGGTACGCCTCCGGGGAGCCGTTCGGCCTCGCCACGGTCGTCGCCGTCACCCGCAGCGCGCCGCGCGGCCCCGGGGCGGCGATGGCGGTGGGCCCCGGCGGCGAAGTCGCGGGCAGCGTCTCCGGCGGCTGCGTCGAAGGAGCCGTTTTCGACCTGGCCACGGAGGTCGTCGAGACGGGGCGGGCGCAGCTCAGCACCTTCGGCTACAGCGCCGAGGACGCCTTCGCCGTCGGACTCACCTGCGGCGGCGAGATCACCCTGCTGGTGCGCCCCGTGTCGGCCGCGACCGACCCCGCGTTCGGCGAGGTGGCCGCATCGGTCGCCGAGCACCGTCCGGTGGTGATGGCCACCGTGACCGACGGCCCGGCCCCGCGCGGGGCCGCGCTGGCCGTGTGGCCGGACACCGTGGCCGGTTCGCTCGGCACGAGCGGCCTCGACGCGGCCGTCACCGCCGACGCACGCGGTGAACTGGCACAGGGGGCAACGGGCCTTCGCCACTACGGCCCGCGCGGCGAGCGGCGTGAGGACGATGTGACCGTGTTCCTGCAGTCGTTCGCCCCGCCTCCGCGCATGCTCGTCTTCGGCGCGATCGACTTCGCCGCCGCGGTCGCACGGATCGGTGCGTTCCTCGGCTACCGGGTAACCGTCTGCGACGCACGCCCGGTCTTCGCCGACCCCCGGCGCTTTCCGGCCGGAGCGGAGGTGGTCGTCGACTGGCCGCACCGCTACCTGCGCGCCACCGACACCGACGAGCGGACCGTCATGTGCGTCCTCACGCACGACCCGAAGTTCGACGTCCCGCTGCTGGAGGTGGCCCTGCGCCGGCCGGCCGCGTACATCGGAGTGATGGGCAGCCGCCGGACCCACGACGACCGCCTGGCACGGCTGCGGGAGACCGGACTCGGAGAGCCGGAACTGGCGCGACTGCGCTCGCCCATCGGCCTCGACCTCGGCGCCCGCACCCCGGAGGAGGTCGCCGTCTCCATCGCGGCGGAGATCGTCGCCCTGCGCTGGGGCGGCACCGGCGCCCCGCTCGCCGACAGCACCGGGGCGATCCACCGGCCACGGCCGAAGCCCGTGTGAGGGGGAGACCGGACAGCTGAACCACTCATGCACCGCGGCTGTCCCCATACCGGTGAATGAAGAGGCCCGCCCCGGGAATTCGCCGAACCGGGGCGGGCCTCCTGTCAGGTGACGGAACAGGTCGCGTCAGTCGACGTAGGTGATGTCCGAGGGGGAGTAGATGCAGTTGGTGCCATCCGCCCCAGTGCCGATCTTGGTCGGCTCGCCGCTCGTCACACCCTTGTACTTGGTGCAGATGTCGATATCGGCATCTGCGTCGTCATAGATCGTGATGCCGGAGAACCGCGCCGTGTCACCGTAGTTGGTGTTGATGCCGACGATGGTGTCGCCCGGCGAGGTGACCCAGACATTCTGTACCTCGACGTGCCGGCCGTACATCGTGGAGCAGTTGCCGCACGAGCGGTACAGCTTGCCGAAGTCCGCGACCTGGAAGTTCTTGATGATCAGGGTGCCGCCGCCGTTGTGCTGGAACACCTTGTCGTCCGCCAGCCTCGCGCCGCCGCCGTCGACCGTGCGCACCAGCGAGGAGGAGCTGCCGAGGAAGGTGGCGGCGTCCTCGCCCACGTCCTCCCACCACACGTTCTTGAGCGTGCAGGCGCCGAGGCAGTGGACGCCGTCGGCGGCCGGAGCGCCGAGGATGACGTTCTGCAGCGTGGCGCCGTCCGCCAGTTCGAACATGGCCGGCTGGTCCTCGTCCTGGCCGTCGCTGCCCAGGTCACCGCTGCCGTAGAAGCGCTTCAGGCCTCCGTCGTAGGTGCCGGACACCGGGACGGTCGCCGACACGGCCTGGCTGCCGTTGGCGGTGGGCCATGCGGGCGGCGCTCCGGGTGTGGTGGGCGGCGTGGTCGGCGGCGTCGTGGGAGGTGTGGTCGGAGGATCGGTGGGGACCGAGCCGGCCGCGGTGAAGGTCCAGCGCTTGCTCGTCACCGAGTCGCAGGAGTTCTGCTGGACCAGGGCCCCGGCCGCCGTCGAACTGTCCTTCGTGTTGAGGCACTTGCCGCCGTTGCTGTTGACGACCTGGTAGGTGTTGCCGCTGACCGGAGTGAGCGTCCACACCTGACTGGGGGCGCCGCTGCAGGTCTGCTGCTCCACGGCTTTGCCGGCGCTGGTGGAGGCACCACGCACTCCGGCGCACTTGCTGCTGTGCGAGGCGGTCAGCGTGTAGCCGCTCCCGGAGGCCGTGAGCCGCCACGTCTGATGTGCGGCGCCGGTGCAGGTGTTCTGGCCGAGCTGGACTCCGTCGGAGGTTCCCGAGCCGGGAACCTCCAGACACAGTCCGCTTCCGGCGTTCGACAGGCTGTACGAGCCCGCTGCAGGCGCGGCCGCGGCCGAGCCGGTGCCGAACAGCGCGGTGAGCGCCGCGGCGATCAACGAGACGACCGCGACGAACGAGGCGGCTGCCCGACCGCCCCGCCTTCTGGCATGCTGCTTCTCTGTGCGCACTCGGTGTTCCTTTCACCGCCTGCGGTGTCCCCCGCAGGCACCCATGAGGTGGTTGGTGCGGTGGTAAAGGCAATCGCCCGGCCAGGAATGATGTTCCGTATTCTGAACCGAGTTCTTGTACGCGAACATCGGTGACGGTACGTCAACCGGATCCGGTGGTCAATGAGTTGGCAGAACACCGACAATGCTGTGATCGGTCGTGGCACCCGGGGTGCGGTCGGTGAGAGTCCGGACACCGCTGGAGGAAGGCCGATTCATGCGTTCTCGAACCCAGGGGTGACGTCATGTGCTGGAGTGCGACTGCCGATCTGGTGGCCGGTGCCGGCATTGCCGCGATCGGTGTGGCCTGCGTCGCGCGAACGCGCCGGGTCCGCGATCTGCCGCTCGCGGCGCTGCCGCTGCTCCTCGGGGCCCATCAGGTCATCGAGTCCTTCGTCTGGCGCTCCGGCGGCGGTACGGGGCCCGCCGTGGTCGCCTGGGCCGCCATCGCCCTTCCGGTGCTGGCGCTCTGGGTCCCGCTCGGCGTGCTGGCCGCCGCGCCGCCGCACGCCCGGCGCCGGCTGTTCGTCCCCGTCGCGGCCGGCGCCGCGACCGCCGCCTCGCTCGTGTACTGCCTGGCCACCGGCCCCGTGACCGCCGAGGTCCGCGGCCACACCCTCGGCTACGTCCTCGGCCTTCCCCGCCCGGAACTGCTCGTCGCGGGTTACCTCGTGGCGACGGTCGGATCCCTGCTGCTCGCCGGTGACCCGCTCCTGAGGCTCCTCGGTGTGCTGGTCGCCGTCGGGGCCGCGATCTGTGCGGCGCTGTGGCGGCTGGAGTTCGTCTCCGCCTGGTGCGCGTTCGCAGCGGTGTGCTCGGTCGTCCTCCTCTGCCGGACGCGTCGCCCGCCCGCGCCGGCGGGGATGCCGGCGCCGAAAGGCTGAGTTTCCCTTCACCGGCGGCCGCGGCGGGCCGATGGGGTGGGCGACGGCGGAGACGACGAGGCTGCGGCGCTCTCCGGTCGGACTGGAAGGTGTTTTAGTGCGCGCGAACCTTTTTTCCCTTTTCTTCCGGTAATGGAAAGCCTGTTTGGGGTTGCGTGCGGGGTGGCTGTTACAGAGTTCAAGGCCCGACGCGCGGGGTGGGTCGTGGCGAGCGGCAAGTGCCGTGAACGTGCGCAGGGCCGGGCGAACCGGTATCGAACGGGTGGATGTAGAGGTCAGTGATTGACGGGCGACCGGGGACTCACTGCGTGCCGCGTGCAGGCGTGTGTGACGGAAATGTCTGTATTTCGTAACACGTATCGGGGCGTCTGTCATGAGTCGGGTTACCGGGTCAAAGTGTGCGATCTCGGCATCACGCCGGGATCGAACAACGCCCGGACCGCAAGGTCTGGGCCTGCACCTGAGGGGTTTTCATGTCCCGTTCCGCACGGCGGCTCACCGCCACCGTTATCGCTGCCGGCGCCATGGTGGGCGCCGCAGCGCTGCCGGCCGTCGCCGCCGACCACGATCACGACCGCGGCCGGACCGGCGGCTACTCGTCCATCGTCCTGGGCCAGATCCAGTACGACAGCCCCGGACGTGACGACGGCTCCAACCGCAGCCTGAACGACGAGTGGGTCACCGTCACCAACACCAGTTGGCGCACGGTCAACCTCCGTGGCTGGACGCTCAGCGACGAGAGCCGCCGCACCTACCGGTTCGACCTGCAGCTGGCCGGCCGTTCCTCGGTGCGGGTCCACACCGGCATCGGCCGCGACACCCGTTACAACGTCTACCAGGACCGGCGCAGCTACGTCTGGGACAACAGCGACACCGCGACCCTGCGGGACAGCCGCGGATACAAGGTCGACTCGAAGTCCTGGGGCCGCCACTACGGTGGCTACGACTACGACTACGGCTACGGCTACGGCAACGACCGCGACTACGGCCGCGACCGCGACCACGGCAAGGGTCACGACCGCGACCACGGCAAGGGTCACGACCGCGACCACGGCAAGGGGCACGACCGTGACCACGGCAAGGGTCACGACCGTGACCACGGCAAGGGTCACGACCGCGACCACGGCAAGGGTCACGACCGCGACCACGGCAAGGGTCACGAGCGCGACCACGGCAAGGGTCACGACCGCGACCACGGTCGGGACGGTCGCCGCTGATCCTCTGACGACCGCTCCCTGATCCGGGAGCCGGTCCTTCTGCCTCCCCATCCAGCGGCGTACCACGGCCCCCCCGGACGTGGTACGCCGCACTCGTCAGGGGCGGCCGCCGGTGGTTCAGCCGGCGGACCGGTGCGCGACACGCTCCGAGTCGAGCGTGTCGACCGCCCCGCGGGTGGCCCGATCGTCGTGCGGTCCACCGCGATGACGCTGACCGGGCTGCCGCGCTGCGCCGCGCAGCGGTGCGCCCGGTGCAGCACCCGGTCGCGGGCGTTGACCTTCCCCGCGCCGATCCGGCTGCCGCCCGCCACGGTGATGAAGTGATGGAGCAGGAAGAGCCGTTTTCCGGTGCCGCCGCGGTGGGAGACGCAGCTCATCTCCGCGGGGCTCCGGAAGGAGAACGGCGTCGGCATCGGCCGGCGGCCGGAGCCGCCCGGTCCGGCGAACCAGAGGAGGGCGAGCGCGGCCACGCCCAGCACGGTGGCGATGGCCTCCACCAGGGGGTTGCGCGCCACCGTGGATGCCCTTACGCCCGTCCCTCCACGGCCGGGCGCGAGCGGAGGCACCCCTGCACCCCCTGCGCGGCGCCCCGCCCACCGCTGCTCCGGGCCGGCTTCGTCACAGGGGAGGCGAGACCTCCTGCTCGGTCCAGAGCGCCTTGCCGTGCAGGCTGTACCGGGTACCCCAGTGGGTGGCGAGCTGGGAGACGATGAACAGCCCGCGTCCGCCCTCGTCGACGGTCCGGGCATGGCGCAGGTGAGGTGCCACCGCGCTACTGTCATGGACTTCACACGTCAGTGACCGGTTCAGGATCAGCCGCAGTTGGAGGGGCGGAGTGCCGTAGCGGACGGCGTTGGTGACCAGTTCGCTCACGATCAGTTCCGTCGCCTGGACCGTCTCGTCGTCGAGATTCCAGCCGTCGAGCCGGTCGCGCACGAGGGTGCGGGCGATGGCTGGGGTCGTCCGGTCGTGGGCCAGCTCCCAGGTGGCGACGCGGTCGGGCGGGACGGTGCCGGTACGGGCGACGAGGAGAGCCGCGCCGTCGGGGAGGCTGTCAGCCGGCAGGGTGTAGATGACGCCGTCGCACAGCTCCTGCAGATTGCGTTCGGGGCCCGCGAGTGCGCTCCGAATCCGCGTGGCGGACTTGTCGTCGGACAGCAGGGCGTCGGTTCCGAACGCGAGAATGCTGCCCTCCTCGAGGTCGAGGGTGGCGGTGGCGAACGGAGCGCGGTCGGTGGAGAGGAGCGAAGGCCCCTCCGGTACGTCCACGGCCGGCGTGCTGCCGTCGGGCGCGATGACGATCGGGGCGGAGTGCCCGGCCCGGGCGATCGTGCAGGTGCGCGAGAAGGGGTCGTAGACCGCGTAGATGCAGGACGCCCTCAGCGACTCCCGGTGCAGCGCGTCGCCCGGCGGCAGCGAGGCGCGCTCGTCGGCCAGCCGGTCGGCCGTGTCGTTGAGCCGGGCCATGACCTCGTCCGGCTGCAGGTCGAGAGCGGCCAGCGCCTGGATGACCGTACGCAACTGCCCCATGGCGATCGCCGTCTGCAGACCGTGCCCCGCGACCTGGCCGACGACCAGTGCGGTGCGGGCCCCGGACAGGCCGATGGTGTCGAACCAGCAGCCGCTGTTGTGACCGGGCAGAAGGACGTGAGCGGTCTCGATGGCGGCTCTGTCACGGTCGCCCTGCGGAAGCAGCCGGCGCTGGACTGTCGATGCGATCACATGGTCGCGCTCGAACCGGCGCGCGTTGTCGATGTTCAGCGCGACGTGAACGGCCGCGGTCTGCGCGAGCGCGGTGTCGTTGTCGTCGTACGGCTCCGATCCAGGGCACCGGTACAGGCTCACCAGCCCGAGGACCGCGCCGTGCACGGTCAGAGGGACCACCATCAGTGAATGGGCCCCGAGCGTCCGGATCAGCCGGGCGGTCTGCGGGTCAGCGGCAAGCCACGGGGTGTCCGCGTCGAGTGCGACGTGCCGGAGCTGCAGATCCGACACCGCCAGCGCGAAGGGGGTGCGGGCGGGCAGCCGCCGCGTGTCACCGACCTGCCCGTCCTGGTCGCCGACGCTCGTGAGACCGCGCAGGGCGGCCCGGCGCAGCGGGACGTCCGCTCCCAGCGGGCCCACCGGAGGATCCGCGCCGCGCAGCACATCGTCCACGACCTCGACCACGGCGGAGTCGGCGAACCCCGGCACGATGGCCTCGACCAGCGCCTGGCACGTGGTCGCCACATCGAGAGACCGGCCCATGCTCCTGAGCAACCTTGCCCGGTGCATCGCCCGGGTGCGTGCCTTTTCGCGTTCGGTGACATCGACGACGGCCGCGAGCAGACCGAGGATCTGGCCCTTCCTGCCGTTGAGCCGGTAGACGGTGACCAGGAAGCTGCGGCTCGGACCGGGATCGCTCCTGATACGACCGTGGATCAGCCGATCGTGTACCGGCACACCCGTGTCCAGCACGCGCTGCAGCAGCTCCCTGGCGGAGTTCGGCCGGTCGAGACGGTACGCATCGGTGAAGCGGCGGCCGATCACCCTCTCGCCGCTGTCGGAACCGGCCAGAGGGCTGATCCGTACGACCCGCAGCTGCGGATCGAGCACATGAAGACCCACCACGGACTGGGTGAACAGTCTGTCGAGGAGCGCCGCGTCCATACCGTCCGCAGGCTCGGGCGCGGGGCCCGGTGCCCCTTCGTCCGGCACGCTGTCACCCCCATCAGACTCTGCACCACCGCTGCGATGGAGCACGTACGCGATCAGCGTCCGCGCTTCCTGCGTGCCACGCCAGCGAAGCGCAGCAGACGGGTGACTCCCCGTCCGGCCGAGAACATGCGTCGGTGCCCGGACACTCAGGCGTACACCGAACCGGCCGGGAATGTGTTCCCGGAAGCCCGGGACGGCGCGGAGGTCTCCGTCACGGGCCCGGGCGGCGGAGGTTCGGGGGCCGGCCGGGAGGCGGGCGACTCGGTGACCGGCGGTTCCTCGGAGGGCGGTTCCTCGGGGGGAGGCGGGCTCGACGGCTCGGCGGACGGGGATTCGGAGGCGGGGGGCGGGGAGGACGGCGGTGCGGAGGGTGTCGATTCCGGGGACTCGGAGGACGGGGACTTCGAGGCCGACGGGCACGGTTCGGTGGACTTCGCGCCGGGCGCCTCCGGGCAGGGCGACGGCGTGCGGTGGGCGGGCGGCTTCGTCTTCTTGTCGCTGCCACCGGTGTCGCCGGCCTTGCGGGAGAACCAGCCACCGCTCTTCGGGTCGTGCATGACGAACGCCTTCACCGTATGCGCCGAGGGCTCGACCACGACGACGTTCGAGGAGCGGTACCCGGGCCAGGCCTCCCCCTTCTGCTGGGGGTTGCCCTTCAGCGCGACCGGCGGCAGCAGCGGATTCCCGCATGCGCACCGCACCCGTGGTACGCCGTGGTCGTCGACGAGGACGGCCGTACCGGCCTGGAGCACCGCCTGGTAGCTGGTGGCGGCTCCGTCCCGGAACCCGTGGTTGGTGACCCGGGTGTCCAGCCGCAGCTGGACGGGGGTCAGCCCTCGCAGGTACGCGGGAACCCTGGACGGATCGATGTCCAGGACCGAGGCGAAGGCGTTGTTCTTGTCCGGTTCGGCCGTCAGCACGGCGATCTGCTTCTCCACGTCGCAGCTGGCGACCTTGCGGGTCCCGCCGTACAGACCGGGGGCCGAACCGTCCACACCCTGCGTGACGTTGGCCCCGGTCATGGTCGGGCTGGGCGCCGTGGCCGGTGTCGCCGGCGCACTGGCGCGCGCCGTCGACGCGGTGAACGGGTCCTGCCCGGCCGCGCCCGCCGGCTGCAGGAAGATCTCACCGGGCGCCCCCGAACCGCCGTCGGGGCGTGTGAGGACGACGGCCAGCACGACCGCCGCCACGGCCACCGCGGCGACCGTCGCCAACGTGGGCACGGACCGCCACCAGGGGCGACCCGAGCCGCCGGACCCGCCGGGACCACCTGGCCCTGATGGTCCGCCCTCGCCGCCGGAGCCGCCGACTCCGCCGCTGGGCGGCCCGCCGGGGGAACCGGGCGGAGTACCGGGCGGCACCGAACCGGGTGGCGGATGGCCCGAGAGAGGGCCGGAAGGGGGGCCTGTCGGGCGGTCGGGCGACGGCGGTCGGGTACTCACGGGCTCTTCTTCCCCAGGTAGCGATCAGCCCCCTTTTATCCCCCGGATGCCCATTGTGTGCGCGCGGACCACACGCCTCGCAAGCGGACGCCACGCGCCGGCTGCGGGTGGCGGAGCACTGCATCCGATGCAGTGCTCCGATCCGCCGGGACCACGGGACAGCCCTTAGCGTGGCGGCATGAGCCAACAGGGTTTCAGCGAGCCCGGCCGCACGCCGCGCCCCGCGCACGGCTGGGGCGACGCCCTCCTGACGGTGCTCGCCGGGCTGGTGGTCATGGCCGTCACGGCCGCCCTCGGCCTGTGGGCGGCGGGTGCGGCCGACCTGCCCGGCGGCGCGTTCCCCCATGTCGTCGCGGCCGTCGTCGTGATGGCGGCGGGCGGCTCCGTCGCACTCTCGGGCAATGCGGGGGACCTCGCCAGGACGCATGCGGAGATCTCGGTGCTTCCGCTGTCGGTGACCCTGGCCGGCGCCCTGGTGATGGCCGCGGGTTTTCTGCGGCCGCTGCGCCACCGGGCCGTTGCGGACGCCCGCGAGCTGGCCGGCTGGGCCGCTCGGGTGGCGGTGCTCTGGGCCCTCGTCCTCATCGGCCTCTCGTTCCTGGCCGGCGAGCGCTTCGACATCCCCTTGCAGGACGCGGGGGAGGCGGCCGTCGGGGACCTGCTGGGTGCCTCCCCGGAGGTCGGGTTCCGGACCGACGTCCTCCTCACCCTCGTCCTCGGCCTGGTCTGGCTGGCGGGCATCCTCGTCCTGGCCCTTCTCGTCTCGCGCAGCGCCCCGCTCCCGGCCCGGCTGGTCCGTGTCCAGGAGACGGTGCGTCCGCCCGCGTTCGCCATGGTGGCGCTGCTGCTCGGGTACGTCCTCGTGGGCCTGGTCGTCGCACTCGTCGTGGCGGCGACCCGAGGGCACCCGGCGCAGACGTTCGCCGTGATCCTCCTGGGGCTGCCGAACCTTGTCTGGCCCGCCTACACGCTGGGGCTGGGTGCGTCCTGGGAGGGGAGGGCCGACGGCCCGTTCGGGCTGCCGATGCCGCAGCTGCTGGACTCGGTGCTGCGTACGCCGGACATCTCCACCGTCGACGTCGCCACACTCGCCGACCGGGACGGACGGGCCTGGTGGCTGGTGGTCGCGGCCGCGCTGTTCACCCTCGCGGCCGCGTTCCTCATGGCGGTCCGCTCACCGGCCCGGATGCGTCCCTGGCAGCACGCCGTACACATGGCGGTGGCGCTCGTGCTGACGGTGCTGACCATCTGTCTCGTGGCCCGGGTCTCCGCCCACTACGGACTGTCGCTGCTGGGCATCGGAGACCTCGGCGGCGGCCTCGGCGCAGAGGTCACACTGCGCCCGCGGCTGTGGAGCGCGCTCGCCATTGCTGCCCTCTGGGGCCTGGTCACCGGGTTCCTCGGCGGCGTGCTGGCGTCCGGGGTCCTGCGCCGGGGCGAAGTGCCGGCCGACGGCTGAGGCCGGCGCCGGCTATCGGATGAGCCCGGGGAACACCGGTAGTGCCCATCGCGGCGGCGGGGGCGGCGGATCGGGCCCGGTGGACCGGACACCGACCGGCGGGCCGACCTGCGTCGGTGGATGGGCCTCCCGTGCCGCGCTCCGTGCTGCCGTACGCAGAGCCGCCACGAACTGCAGACAGGAGTCGTACCGGTCGTCCGGGCTCTTGGACAGGGCTTTCGCGATCACGCCGTCGACGGCGGCCGGGAGGCCGGGGCACCGGCTGGTCAAAGGTGGTGGCGGGTCGAACTGATGCGCCCACAGCAGCGCCATGTCGTCGTCGCGCCGGAACGGCGGTGTCCCGGCCAACGTCTCGTACACGACGCAGGCGAGGCTGTAGACATCGCACCGCCCGTCCACCGGACGCCCCGAGATCTGCTCGGGCGCCACATAGTCGAGCGTGCCGACGAACTGCCCCACCGATGTGAACCCGGTCAGCGAGAGCGACTTCTTGGTCAGCCCGAAGTCGGTGAGGTACACATGCTCCGGATGGTCGCTGTCCGTGCCCGCCGCGACCAGGATGTTGCCGGGCTTGACGTCCCGGTGCACCAGCTCGTGGTCGTGTGCGGCATCGAGCGCGGACGCCACCTGCGCGGCGATGCGGACCGCGGCCCCGGTCTGCAGCGGCCCCTGACGGTCGATGAGGGCACGGAGATCCTGTCCGGCGACGTACCGCATCGCGATGTAGAGGATGCCCTCGGCCTCACCGGCCTCGAAGACCGGCACGATGTGCGGGTGGTCGATGGCGGCGGCCACCCGGGACTCATGGGCGAACCGCTTCCGGAAGGTGTCGTTGCGGGCGAGTTCGGGGGCGAGCAGTTTGAGGGCGACCGTGCGGTCCAGCCGGAGATCCCTGGCGCGGTACACGACCGCCATGCCACCGCGGCCGATCTCGCTCTCCACCCGGTATCCCGCGATCTGCCTGCCGAGCAGGTCCGATGGCCGGCCCACGGGCAGTGTGGCGTCGTGCCGCGGCACGGAAGCCTGCGGCGCACCGGGGTCCGCGGGCATCACCCCTCACCCCGGGCGGTGGGCGGATGCGAGGGAGCGTCGCCGGACCCGCCGACCGGCGGCAGGAGCTGCGTCGGCTCGGCGTCGGCGGGTTCCGTCGGGCGGTGTCCGGCCGCCGGCGCGATGTCGACGACCTGCGTCGGCTCCGGCGCCGCGACCTCGTCCGTGGCGCGCGGTCCGCCCTCGGGCGCCGGGGCCTCGTCCGTGGCGCGCGGTCCGCTCTCCGCCGGCGCTCCGTCCGGCCTGCCGGGTTCCGCCGAGGCGGCATACGTCTGCAGTCGCGTTCCGTCGCTGTACACCCAGCGCTCGTGCGCGGCGTCGTACAGCCACACCGCCTCGCCGTCGACGACCATTCCGACCCGCAGCCCCCGGGTGCGCACGCCGAAGGTCTCCGCGTCGATCCGGCCGTCCGCCAGTTCCTCCGCAGCGCGCCGGTACCGGCCCAGCGACTCCTCGGCCCGCGCCATCAGCGGCCGTGGGTCGGCCGCATGGGCGAGCGGCTGCTGGGACTGCGGCGGGTTCTGCGGTACGGACACGAGCAGGCGGCCGTCGACCCACGCCGACCAGCCGTTGGCGCACAGGATCTGCCCCCAGTCGCCGCGCCGGGTGATCAGCTGGACGGGGAGCAGCGGGTCGAGCGGCTCGGTGGGCAGGGAGACGTCCGGCGCCTCCCAGGCCGGCAGCCCGTCCTGGGGAACGACGTGTGTCGGGCGGAACTCCGGCGTCGCCATGGGCCCTACTTCCGCATGACGGCGGGTTCATGCCGGCGCAGCAGCCGCGCGACCGCGTAGCCGAAGACGGCCGAGAGCACCACCAGCATGCCCATGTTCAGCAGCCATACCGCCGCGGAGTGCTCGAACAGCGGATCCGAGCTCACCTTTCCCGGCACGATCCTGGCGAGTCCGATGGTTCCGCCCATGGCCGCCAGCGCCCACCGGGACGGCACCAGCCACGCCAGCTGCTCCAGCCCGGGCACGCCGTTCAGCTTCAGCAGCGCACCGCAGAAGACGACCTGGACGATGGCGAGGAGCACCAGCAGCGGCATGGTGACCTCCTCCTTGCGCACCAGAGCGGAGACGAGCAGACCGAGCATCATCGCCGTGAACGACAACAGGGCCACGGCCAGCGTGATCTCGACCAGTGGTGGCATGAGTACGCCCTTGCCGCCCGGGGCGTTCAGATCGACGCCCACCAGTCCGACGAGGGTCAGGACGACGGCCTGCAGCACCGTGATGGTGCCCAGCACCACCACTTTGGACATCAGGTACGCCGATCTGGAAAGCCCCACGGCACGCTCCCGCTGGTAGATCGCCCGTTCCTTGACCAGTTCCCGTACGGCATTGGCGGCGCCGGTCAGCACTGCGCCCACGCAGAGGATCAGCAGCGCGTTGATCGCCGTGTCCTGGGTGAGCCGGCTGCCGGCCAGGGCCCGGGTCATTGCACCCATCACGAACGGCAGAGCGATCATGATGGCCAGGAAGGTCCGGTCGGCGCTCAGCGCGGCGGCGTACCGGCGGACGAGCGTCCGCAGCTGAGCGCCTCCGCTCCGGGTCTTGGGGGGTGGCGCGACCGGGGCCACCGGGGCGTGCGGCAGCCGTGGCTGCGCGCTGGAGTTCGCGATGTACTGCCGGTGGAACGGGGACGCGCGGTACTCCGCCGACCAGTCCCGGTCCCGGTCGTTCTCGAACGCCTCGAACGCCTCGGGCCAGTGCGCGAACCCGAGGAAGGGGAGTGCGTCCTCCGGCGGCCCGTAGAAGGCGGTCTTCCCGCCGGGGGCGAGGACCAGCAGCCGGTCGCAGACATCGAGACTGAGCACACTGTGCGTGACGACGATGACGGTGCGCCCGTCGTCGGCGAGCCCGCGGAGCATATGCATGACCGAGCGGTCCATGCCGGGGTCGAGCCCTGACGTCGGCTCGTCGAGGAAGAGCAGCGACGGCTTCGTCAGCAGCTCCAGTGCGACGCTGACACGCTTGCGCTGGCCGCCGGAGAGGCTGTGGATCGCCTGGGCCGACCGCTTCTCCAGACCCAGCTCACGGATCACTTCGGCAACCCGGGCCCGGCGTTCGGACGGGGCGGTGTCGTGCGGGAAGCGGAGCTCGGCGGCGTACCCGAGGGCGCGGCCCACGGTCAGCTGGGAGTGCAGGATGTCGTCCTGCGGGACGAGCCCGATGCGATGGCGCAGCTCGGCGTAGTCGTGGTAGAGATCGCGGCCGTCGTAGAGAACGCTGCCCTCGTCGGCGGGACGGAGGCCGGTCAGCGCGTTGAGCAGGGTGGACTTGCCGGAGCCGCTCGGCCCGACCACGCCGAGCAGACACTTCTCGCCCACCGGGAAGGAGACGTCGTCGAGCAGGGTCTTGCGGCCCCGGTCCACGGTGACCGCCAGGTCCTGCACATCGAGCGAGACCTCACCGGTGTCGACGAACTCCTGCAGCACGTCGCCGATCAGGGAGAACTCGGAGTGACCGATGCCGACGATGTCACCCGCGGCGACCGGGGCGCGGCCGACCAGCTGGCCGTTGAGATACGTGCCGTTGTGCGAGCCGAGGTCGACGATCTCGTACGTGCCGTCCGGATGCGCCCGCAGTTCGGCGTGCTGGTGCGAGACGGTCAGGTCGTCGACGACGAGGTCGTTGTCGGGGCTGCGGCCGATGCGCACGGTATGGACGGGCCGCGGTCGCACCGTGGTCGGCTGCCGGAACGTGCCGGTGGCCGCGGGCATGGAGACGGCGGTCGGGCGGTCGGCCGGATGCAGCGCGGGGGCCGGCGGTTCCTGGCCGACCAGCACGGCGCACGGCCCGTCCGCGGGATGACCGAACCGGATGACGCTGCCGGGGCCCACGCCCGACTCATGGATGCGCTTGCCGCCCGTGAACGTGCCGTTCGTACTGTTCTCGTCCTCCAGGGACCAGTGGTCGGCCACGGGCCGGAGCACCGCGTGGTGCCACGAGACCCGGACATCGTCGATCACGATGTCGCTCAGGGGGTCGCGGCCGACGTGGTAGTCCCGGCTCGGACTCATCACCGTGGGTCCTGCGTCGGTTTCGAGCACAAGTTCAGGGGCAGTCGGTGCGACAGGCCGCTCTACCATGCTCGAATTCTATCTATTGGTCCCTTTATGTGCTTGTGGGTCATCGTCGGCATTCCCGGACGCCGCGGCACATGCCTCGGCCGTCGCGGAGCCGCCTCCCGCGACGGCCGAGGTCACGGGAGGCCGCTCGCCGACCGGCCTCAGGCGCCCAGGGCCGCCGAGACGACCGCCTCGGCCTCCTCCTGCACCCGGCCGAGGTGATCAAGTCCCAGGAACGACTCCGCGTAGATCTTGTAGACGTCCTCGGTGCCCGAGGGGCGGGCCGCGAACCAGGCGTTCTCCGTGCTCACCTTGATGCCGCCGATCGGTGCACCGTTGCCCGGAGCCGAGGTGAGGACGGCCGTGACCGGATCGCCGGCCAGCGTGTCGGCCGTGACCTGCTCGGGGGAGAGCCGGCCGAGGACAGCCTTCTGCTCGCGGTTCGCGGGGGCGTCGATCCGGGCGTACGCGGGTTCGCCGAAGCGTGCGGTGAGCGCCGCGTACTGCTCCGAAGGCGACTTCTCCGTCACGGCGAGGATCTCCGAGGCGAGCAGCGCCAGGATGATGCCGTCCTTGTCCGTCGTCCACACCGAACCGTCACGGCGCAGGAACGACGCGCCCGCCGACTCCTCACCCCCGAACCCCAGCGACCCGTCGACCAGACCGTCCACGAACCACTTGAAGCCGACCGGCACCTCGACCAGCCGCCGTCCGAGATCGGCGGCGACCCGGTCGATCATCCCCGACGACACCAGTGTCTTGCCGACGCCGGCCGCGCCCGGCCACCGACTGCGGTGCGCGAACAGGTAGTTGATGGCGACCGCGAGGTAGTGGTTCGGGTTCATCAGCCCGCCGTCCGGGGTGACGATGCCGTGCCGGTCGGCGTCGGCGTCGTTGCCGGTGGCGATCCCGAACCGGTCGCGCTGCTCGATCAGCGACGCCATCGCATGCGGCGAGGAGCAGTCCATCCGGATCCTGCCGTCCCAGTCCAGCGTCATGAACCGCCAGGTGGGGTCGGTCAGCGGATTGACGACGGTCAGGTCGAGTCGGTGCTGTTCGGCGATACGTCCCCAGTAGGCGACCGAGGCGCCGCCCAGCGGGTCGGCGCCGATCCGTACCCCGGCGGAGCGGATCGCGTCCAGGTCGAGCACGGACGGCAGATCGGCCACGTAGCTGCCGAGGAAGTCGTATGTCGACGTGGTGGGCACCGCCAGCGCGCGGACGTACGACAGCCGCCGTACGTCCTTCATGCCGGCCGCGATGATCTCGTTGGCCCGATCCTGGATCCAGCCGGTCGCCTCGGATCCGGCAGGGCCGCCGTTCGGCGGGTTGTACTTGAACCCGCCGTCGCCGGGCGGATTGTGGGACGGCGTCACCACGACACCGTCGGCGAGGCCCGAGGTGCGGCCCCGGTTGTGGGTGAGGATGGCGTGCGACACCGCCGGGGTCGGGGTGTAGCCGTCGGCGGAGTCGATCAGCACGGTCACGTCATTGGCGGCGAACACCTCGATGGCGGTGACCCGCGCGGGCTCCGACAGAGCATGGGTGTCGGCCCCGAGGAACAGGGGCCCGTCCGTGCCCTGCAGGGCGCGGTACTCGCTGATGGCCTGGCTGGTCGCGGCGATGTGGTCCTCGTTGAACGCGGTGGCCGTCGACGACCCGCGGTGACCGGAGGTGCCGAACGCCACCCGCTGGTCCGGCACGGCCGGATCGGGATGCAGCGCGTAATACGCTGTCACCAGCCGGGCCACATCGGTGAGGTCCTCCGGCCGCGCCTGCTGTCCGGCTCGTTCGTGCGGCATCTGCCCACTCCTCCATGTCGGTCGGTCGTCCTGCTCTGCCCATCGGATCATTTTCGCTGGTGGCCGCCCTGGACCGATGACTGCCCCGCCGTACGGACCGCCACCGCGGCGGCATAGCCGGCCGGGACCTGCACGTCGGTGAGGCTCCAGCCCGCCGGGCCCGGCCGCGGCACGGGTCCGGTGCCCACATGGTCGAGCGAGAGGTCCCGGGCCAGACCGATCCCCTCGCCCTTGAGATACGCCTCCTTGCGCGTCCAGGTCCGGGCGAAGGCGGCGGGCCGGTCCGCCGCCGGGAGCGCGGCCAGCTCCCGCGCCTCCACCGGATGCAGCATCGCCCTGATCTCCGCCGTGGCCTCCCCGTCGGGCACCGCCTGCACATCGACGCCCAACGGCACGGCGGCGAACGCCAGCAGTGACACGTCCCGGCTGTGCGAGAGCGAGAAGTGCACCCCGCCACCGGTCGCCGGCCTGCCGTGCGGACCACCGCAGGACGGGCACGACTCGCGGACGATCCGTACATCGCGGGGGTCCACGCCCATCCGGTCGCCCAGGAGGATCCGCAACGCCACGTGGGCCGCGACGTAGCAGCGCCGATCGGCCGGCCGGACAAATCGCTCTGCGCGCCGCTGTTCCCCGGTGTCGAGGATTGCGGGAGCGAGCCGTTCCGCTCCATCACCGTGCCGCACGGCGTCCACGATCCACAGGGCGGGCATCTCGGTGAGCCCGGACGGCCATGCACTCCGGATGTCGTCCTGCGGGTCGAAATCGATGGCCTGGAGCACCGGCCGGGTCATCCCTTCACTGGTGAGGCCGCCAGGAAGCGTCGACTGCGAGCGGCCGGTCCCCATCCTATGAAGGCCCACGGGGGGCCACGGCTCGGGTTCGTCCGCGATGTGGAGCAGCTCACGGCGGCGGGGCGGGCGGGACGGACGACGGACGCCGTGCATGCGGACACCCACGAGTTGCGCTGTCCGGCTGATCGCGCTCAAGGCGCAAGCGGGTCCCGGACGAAGGAGCAGGTGTCGGCGCGCCGCGGAGCCCGTCCCGTCCGCCCCTGTCCGCGCCCGGTCCAGGCATTCAAGGAGTCATGCATGCGTATGCGTACACGCTGGGCGTCGGCCGCCCTGCTGCTGCTCGTACCGCTGATCGGCGGCACCGCCGCCGCCCGTCCGGCTGACGGCGGTGTCGCGGTGGAGCATTCCGCGCGGGCCGTCCCCGGTCAGTACATCGTCACCCTCACACCCGAGTACTCCGCTTCTTCCGTCATGCAGCAGTTCGGCGTGGATCCCCTGTTCACGTACGACAGCGTGCTGCACGGATTCGCCGCCACGCTCAGCCCCGCCCAGCTGACGGTCGTCCGTTCGTCGCCCGGTGTGGCGGCGGTCGAGGAGGACTCCGTGGTCACCGTGAGCGAACCGGCGGCCGCGCCGCCACGTTTCGCGGTCACGGCGGCGGACTGGGGACTGGACCGGATCGACCAGCGGAATCTGCCGCTCGACAACACGTTCAACAGCTCGGCCACCGGCAAGGGCGTCACGGCGTACATCGTCGACACCGGAATCGACACCCTGCACAGTGAGTTCGGCGGGCGCGCCACCGTCGGATTCGACGCCGTCGGCGACGGCCGGGCCGGTCAGGACTGCAACGGCCACGGCACCCACGTGGCGGGCACGGTGGGCGGCGCCACCTATGGAGTCGCCCCGTCCGTCTCCCTCGTCGCCGTGCGCGTTCTCGACTGCCAGGGCAACGGCACCGGTGCGGGGATCCTGGCCGGTCTCGACTGGGTCGCCAGGAACGCCAAGCAGCCCGCGGTGCTGAACGCCTCATTCGGCGGCCCCGCGTCCGCGTCGGTCGACAATGCCGCCGACGCCATCGCGGCCGGCGGGATCCTGCCCGTCGTCGCGGCAGGCAACAATGCGGCGGACGCCTGCGGCGTCTCACCGGCGCGTGCCCCGCGGGTGGTCGCCGTCGCGGCCAGCGACGGCAGCGATCGGGGGACCGGCTTCAGCAACTACGGCACGTGCGTGTGGATGTACGCCCCCGGTGCGGCCATCGTCTCCGCCAAGCTCGGCGGCGGCTCCGTGGCCATGGACGGAACGTCCATGGCCAGTCCGCATGTTGCCGGTGTCGCCGCCCTCTACAAGGAGATGAACCCGGATGCGGCGCCGGACGGCATCGCCCGCTGGCTCGCCGACGAGTCGACCAAGAACGTCCTGTCCTCTCTGGGTGCGGGTTCGCCCGACCGCCTCCTCTACACCGGGGGGCTCTGACCCTGCAGGTCGAAGCCGCGCGAGGAGCGGGGCGCGCGGTTGCGGGCCCCGCTCGTGCCTACCGGCGGTGCGGAACGGCAGCCCTCGCTTCCCGACAACCCGAACACCCTGTCACGCATGCCACATGCGTATCGCTGTCAAACTTTTACGAAATCTGCGCGAGATATTGCGCTGAGATGGGGGCGGTGGTTGAGTGTGCCGCGCCCCGGCAGAGAGCCGGCCGAGGGACTTCCACGCTCATGCCCGAAGGGACCACCGATGAGAAGTGCTGGGTTCCGCCGTACACGCCGTACACGCCGCACCTCCGCGGCCGCCCTCGTCACCGCACTCGCCCTGACCGCTCTCGCGTCCTGCGGTACGAGCAGCAGCAGCGACGACAACGACGGCGGCGGTTCCGGCGGTTCGTCCGATCCGTCAGCCCCGCTGGACCCGAAGGCGAAGGTGACGCTCTCGATCGACTGCATGCCGCCTGCCGCGAAGGCCGCGGAACTGCGGGAGTGGAACGAGGACATCAAGACGTTCAACAAGAAGTACCCGAACGTCACGATCAACGGAAAGTCCACCCCGGGTCAGTGCCTGGAGCCGCCGCGTTTCACCGCCATGCTCAAGGCGAAGTCGCAGCCCGACGTCTTCTACGCGTACTTCACCGACCTGGAGCAGGTTCTGGACAACGACGGGGCGGCGGACATCTCCGCGTACGTCACCGACACAACGGTCCCGGCTCTCAAGGACATCCAGCCGCAAGTTCTCGACGTGGCCCGCAAGGACGGCAAGCTCTACGCGCTGCCGACCAGCAACTACACCATGGGCCTGATGATCAACCGGAAGCTCTTCACCCAGGCCGGTCTCGACCCGGACACGCCGCCGGCCACCTGGGAAGAGGTCCGGGCCGCCGCCAAGAAGATCGCGGCGCTCGGCAAGGGCATCGCCGGCTACGGCGAGTACAGCGCGGCCAACACCGGCGGCTGGCACTTCACCGCCGCCCAGTACTCCCTCGGTGGCGACGTGGTCGACTCCACCGGCAAGAAGGCGGCTTTCAACGACGACACCGGCAAGCAGGTCCTCCAGCAGCTGCACGACATGCGGTGGGAGGACGACAGCATGGGTCAGACGCAGCTGCTGAAGTGGGGTGATCTCCAGAAGCAGATCGCCAGCGACAAGCTCGGCATGTTCCTTGCCGCACCCGACGACATCACGTACATGGTCCAGCAACTCGGCGCCAAGTACGAGAACTTCGGCATGGGCCCGATCCCTGGTGCCAAGGGCACCCTGTTCGGCGGCAACAACTACATGATCAAGAAAGGCAGTTCGCCCGACAAGATCAAGGCCGCCATCGCCTGGCTCAACTTCAAGAACCTCACCCAGGGCAAGGGCCAGTTCGACTGGGCGCGCACCAAGGCCGACCAGTTGCCCGTAGGACTGCCGCAGCCGAACTTCTTCCTAGGCGCCACCAAGACGAAGGACGACGCGGAGCGCGTCACCAACGCCACCATGCCGGTCGAGAACTTCAAGGCCTTCATGGACAACCCGGTGACCGGCAAGGCCGAGCCGCCGAAGGCCCAGGAGATCTACAAGATCCTCGACAACGCCATGTCCGGCGTACTGACCAACAAGAACGCGGACATCGACAAGCTGCTCTCCGACGCCGAGAAGCAGGTCAATCAGGTCCTCGCGGCCCAGTGACGGACGTGCGGGGCCGGGTCACGCGGACCCGGCCCCGCATCCGGAGCGTCCACATCCGGAATGTCCATCGCGTATGACGCACACCGGCACCGAGGAGAGACCATGTCGGCCCCCACCCTGTCCACCAGCAAGGCGACCAGGCCACGCCGCGGACACCCGGGCCCCGCCCGTACGAGCCCCGCCCGCGAGGAGTTCGTACGCGCCCTGCGCCGCAACATGACGGCGCACGGCTTCCTGATCGGAGCGGTGCTCTGCTTCTCGTTCTTCTCGTGGTATCCGATGGTCCGCGAATTCGTTCTGGCCTTCCAGAAGAACGAGGACGGCAGGACCACCTGGGCCGGCTGGTCCAACCTCAGCTACGTGGTCAACGACCCGGCCTTCTGGCAGGCCTGGCGCAACACCCTGCTCTTCACCGGCCTCGCCCTGCTGCTGGGCTTCGCGGTCCCGTTCGTCGTCGCCGTCGTGATCAACGAGTTCCGGCACGGACAGGGCTATCTGCGGCTGCTGGTCTACCTGCCGGTGATGCTGCCACCGGTCGCCTCCGTCCTGCTCTTCAAATACTTCTACGACCCCGGGTACGGACTCTTCAACCGGATCCTGGAGGTCTTCCACCTCCCCGCCCAGCAGTGGCTCCAGTCCACGGACACCGCCATGCTCTCCGTCGTCATCGCCGCCACGTGGATGAACATGGGCGGCGCCACCCTCATCTACCTGGCCGCGCTCCAGTCGATCCCCGGCGAGCTGTACGAAGCGGCCGAACTCGACGGCGCCGGAGTGCTGCGCAAGGTCTGGCACGTCACCATCCCGCAGACCCGGCTCATCCTCTCGCTGCTCCTGCTGATGCAGATCATCGCCACGATGCAGGTGTTCACCGAACCGTTCCTGCTCACCAACGGCGCGGGCCCGGAGGGCTCCACCACGACCGTCGTCTACCTCATCTACCAATACGCCTTCAATTTCAACAACTACGGCAGTGCGGCCGCCCTCGGGCTCGTCCTGCTCGTCGTCCTCGCGGGCTTCTCCGCGGTGTACGTACGGCTCAGCCGCGGCAGCGAAGATCAGTAGGGGGCCCGACCATGGCATCGAACACCTTCGTCTCCCGACGGCCCGCCCCTGCACAGCCCGTCCGCCGACGGCGCGGGGCCGGGCGGGGCCCCGCCGACCAGCAGCGCCAGCGGACCCTGATCTCACCGGCCCAGCTCGCCCGGCCGCGCGGCAGAGCCGCCTACTGGATCGTCCTCGCCCTGGTGACCGTCCTGTTCACCCTTGCCTTCCTGGGGCCGCTCTACTGGATGGTCACCGGTGGACTCAAGACCACCCAGGAAGTCGTGCAGAGCCCGCCCACCGCCTTCCCGACGTCCCTCCACACGGAGAACTACTCCCGGGCGTGGACCGTGATGGACCTGTCCCGGCTCCTTTTCAACACCCTCTACTACGCGTTCGGCGCGCTCGCCTTCCAGCTGCTCTTCGACGTCGCCGCCGCCTACTCGCTCTCCAAACTGAGGCCCGTCCTCGGCAAGGTCATCCTCGGGATGATGCTGGCCACACTGATGATCCCGGCCACCGTCCTCGTCGTGCCGCAGTACCTCACCGTCCTCGACGTGCCGATCGTGCAGCGCAATCTGCTCAACTCGCCCTGGGCGATCTGGCTGCCGTCCGTCACCAACGCCTTCAACATCTTCCTGCTGAAGCGGTTCTTCGACTCGATCCCGCGCGAACTCCTGGACGCCGCCGCCATCGACGGGGCCTCCGCGCTGCGCACCCTGCGCTCCGTGGTCCTGCCGATATCCCGGCCGATCCTCGGTGTCGTCTCCATCTTCGCGGTCGTCGGCGTCTGGAAGGACTTCCTCTGGCCCATGCTCACCCTGCCCGACCCCAGCAGACAGACCCTCAACGTCGGCATCTACTCACTTGCCAGCGGAGTCCCCGAGAACGTGCTGATCGCCGCGCTCACCATCGCCTCCGTCCCGACGCTGATCGTCTTCCTGCTGTTCCAGCGCAACATCATGGGCGGCCTCACCGCGGGCGGTCTCAAGGGCTGACGTCACCCGCTCCCTCGCAACCGACTCCTCCCCAGCACTCCGCCGCCGGCTCACCCATCCAGCGCCCCGCTGTCCGGGGCCGGCGGCGGAGTCCCACCTGCCCGAAAGGAACGTCACGTGGCAGTCAACCGTCCGTCCGACGCCACCGCGCACTGGTGGCGCGACGCCGCCATCTACCAGATCTATGTACGCAGCTTCGCCGATGGCGACGGTGACGGCACCGGAGATCTCGCAGGAGTACGGTCCAGACTTCCCCACCTCGTCGAACTGGGCGTCGACGCCCTCTGGTTCACCCCCTGGTATCTCTCGCCGCTCGCCGACGGCGGATACGACGTGGCCGACTACCGCACCATCGACCCCGCCTTCGGCACCCTCGCCGAGGCTGAGAAGCTGATCGCGGAGGCCCGTGAACTGGGCATCCGTACGATCATCGACATCGTTCCCAACCACGTCTCCGACCAGCACACATGGTTCACGGAGGCCCTCGCGGCCGGCCCCGGCAGCCCTGAACGGGAGCTCTTCCACTTCCGTTCCGGCCGCGGCCCGGACGGCGCCCTGCCGCCGAACGACTGGGTATCCGAGTTCGGCGGCACACCCTGGACCAGGCTCGACGACGGCGACTGGTACCTCCACCTCTTCGCCGCGCAGCAGCCCGACCTCAACTGGGCCCATCCGGCCGTCCGTCAGGAGCACGAGGACGTGCTGCGCTTCTGGTTCGAGCGGGGCGTGGCAGGCGTACGGATCGACTCGGCGGCCCTGCTCGCCAAGGACCCCGCACTGCCCGACTTCACGGCCGGCCACGGCCCCCACCCTTATGTCGACCGGGACGAACTCCACGACATCTACCGCTCCTGGCGCGCCATCGCCGACGAGTACGGAGCGGTGTTCGTCGGCGAGGTGTGGCTCCCGGACGCCGAGCGGTTCGCCCGCTATCTGCGCCCCGACGAGCTGCACACCGCCTTCAACTTCAACTTCCTGGCCTGCCCCTGGGACGCCGGACTGCTCCGCTCCGCGATCGACGGCACGCTCGCCGAGCACGCAGCGGTCGGCGCCCCCGCCACCTGGGTGCTGTGCAACCACGATGTGACCCGGACCGTCACCCGCTACGGCCGCGAGGACACCGGCTTCGACTTCGCTGCGAAGACCTTCGGAACCCCGACCGACCTGCGGCTCGGCACCCGGCGCGCGCGGGCCGCCGCACTGCTCTCGCTGGCACTGCCGGGGGCGGCCTACCTCTACCAGGGCGAGGAGCTGGGCCTCCCGGAGGCGGACATCCCCCGCGACCGGATCCAGGACCCGATGCACTTCCGTTCGGGCGGGACCGACCCGGGACGCGACGGCTGCCGGGTCCCGCTGCCCTGGTCGGCCGGGGCTCCGTACGCAGGCTTCGGCTCCACCGTCGAGCCGTGGCTGCCGCAACCCGCCGGCTGGGCCTCGTACGCCGCCGATCTGCAGCGCACCGACCCGGACTCGATGCTCAGCCTGTACCGCGAGGCGCTCCGGCTGCGCAGGACGGAGCCCGGCTTCCGCGACACGGGGACGGCGGGGGAGCGTCTTGAGTGGCTGCCGACCCCGCCCGGGGTGCTCGCCTTCACCCGCGCCGACCGGCTGATCTGCCTGGTCAACCTGACCGAGGAGCCCGTCGAACCGCCCGCTCACACCGAGGTCCTGCTCAGCAGCGGCCCGCTGACCGACGGGGGGAGGATCCCCAACGACACGGCGGCCTGGCTGCGCGGCTGATCCCGGCGACCGACCAGCGGGCACCCGCAGGCCGACACGCGGGTGCGCGGGCGGATCGCGGCGGTCGTGGGGCTGCGGCAGAGTGGGCACATGGATGATCTCAACGCCCTTGCCGACGAGCATCTGGCCGCCGCGCGCACGTCCCCGCACGGACGCAGCGCCCACCTCCTGCTGCGGCAGGAGCCGCTGCGGCAGACGGTCATCGCGCTCACCGCGGGCTCGGCCCTCGACGAGCACAACGCGCCGCCCGCGGCCTCGCTCCAGGTCCTGCGCGGAGCGGTCCGCCTCACCGCCGCCTCCGGCGACGTGGAACTGACCGTCGGGGGCCTGCAGCCCATCCCGCACGAACGGCACGGACTGCTGGCGATCGAGGACGCCGTGGTGCTGCTGACCGCGGTCAACGACTGACCGCGAGGACGTGGACGGCACCGCGCCCGGGCTCGGGGCGAAGGGCTGCTGCCGACGGGCCTTGACGCCTCCTCAGCCAGGGGGCAGCGCCCGGCGGCGGCGGAGCAGGAACTCCTGCTCGGCGGTGTTCTGCGTGCGGGCGAGGGCGGCGTCGTACGCCGATGCCGCTTCGGCGGAACGCCCCAGCCGCCGCAGCAGGTCCGCCCGCACGGCATGGAACACGTGGTACCGGTCCAGCCCGAGCTCCTCCACGAGCGCGAGCGCCGGACCCGGACCGTCGACCTCGGCCACCGCAACGGCGCGATTGAGCGCCGCCACCGGAGTCGGTACCTGCGCCAGCAACTGGTCGTAGAGCCGCAGGATCTGCCCCCAGTCGGTGGCGGCCGCGGTCGGAGCATCACTGTGCACCGCATGGATCGCCGCCTCGATCTGGTACCGGCCCGGCCGGTTGCGGCGCAGACACCGGCGTACGAGTGCCTGACCCTCGGCGATCAGCTCCCGGTTCCATCGGCCGCGGTCCTGCTCGGCCAGAGACACCGGTTCGCCGTCCGGGCCGCACCGGGCGGTGCGGCGCGATTCCGTCAGCAGCATGAGGGCGAGCAGGCCGAGCACCTCCGGTTCGTCCGGCATCAGACCGGCCAGCAGCCGGCCGAGACGGATGGCTTCCGCGCAGAGGTCCTCGCGTACGAGGCGCTCGCCCGAGGTCGCCGTATGCCCCTCGTTGAAGATCAGGTACACGACGGCGAGCACCGCCCCGACCCGGTCGGGAAGGTCTGCATCGGCCGGAACGCGGTAGGGGATGCGGGCGTCACGGATCTTGCCCTTGGCGCGCACCAGCCGCTGCGCCATGGTCGGCTCCGGCACCAGGAACGCGTGCGCGAGCTCCGCGGCGGTCAGTCCGCCCAGCAACCGCAGCGTCAGCGCGACCTGCGCGGCGGTGGACAGCGCGGGGTGGCAGCAGGTGAAGATCAGCCGCAGACGGTCGTCCTGCACAGGTCCCTCCTCGGCCGGTTCCTCGCGGGCACCCGAGGCCTGCGCCGGCGCCGCACGGGCCTGGCGGCCGGCGCGGGACGCCTCCCGGCGCAGGCGGTCGATCGCCCGGTTGCGCGCCGTGGTGATGATCCAGCCGGCCGGGGCGGGCGGCAGCCCGGCGGACGGCCAACGGGTCAGCGCGGTGGCAAACGCCTCCTGGACGGTTTCCTCCGCGAGGTCGATGTCGCCGAAGGCGCGCACGAGCACGGCGACCGCGCGCCCGTACTCCTCGCGGAAGAGGCGCTCGATGTCCGCGGCGAGTACGGCCGGTGCACCGCCCGGTGCGTCGTGCGGCGTGTCGTGCGGCGCGTGAGGTGAGCCGTGCGGCGTGTCGTGGGGTGCGCCGTCCGCTGAACGGGCCGCGTCGGCGGCGCCGGACGGGCCGGGAGCGCCGGACATCAGCCCTCCACGTCACCCTCGAACGGCCGGACCTCGACGGGCAGTGTGATCGCCCGGGCCGCCCTGCGGCCCCAGTCGAGGGCGGCATCCAGGTCGGGCGCCTTGATGATGCACAGCCCGCCGAGATACTCCTTCCCCTCGGCATACGGGCCATCGGTGATCAGCAGGTCCCCGTCCTTCGGCCGCACCACCGTGGCGGTGCTCGGGGCGTGCAGTCCGCCCGCGAACACCCAGGCCCCGGCCTCCTGGAGCTCCTGGTGGAAGTCGCCCACGTTCCGCATGATCCCCTCCAGCACCTCGGGTGCGGGCTGCTCGCCGCCGGTGGGCGTGATCACGCTCAGCAGGTAGTGCTTCATGGTGTGCCTCCTCGTGCGGGACGCCGGCGCCGTGCCGGTGTCTCACCTTCCATACGAACGGCTTCCGCCCGGATCGACACGGAACACGCCGCGACCCGAGGAAATTCTCCAGCCGGCTCCCGGCCCGCGCGGACTCTCGGGGCACGTGTTGCTGTTCGGACTCTTGTGGGAGCGCTCCCAAGCCCGGCACGATGGGGCGATGACCAAGCCTCCCGGCCTACGGGCCTACCATCCCGACGACCGTGCGGCCCTTGCGGACATCTGTGTCCGGACGGCCGACAACGGCGGCGACTCGCGGCACCTGTTTCCGGACCTCGACCTGATGCCGTCGATCTTCGCCGCGCCCTATGCGTACCTCGAACCGGATCTGACGTTCGTGATCGACGACGGTAAGGGCCGGGCGGTCGGGTACATCCTGGGGACCGCGGACACACCGCAGTTCGTGGCTGCATTCCGCAAGCAGTGGCTCCCGCTCGTCGAGGACCGCTTCCCGCAGCTCGACGGCGCGCCGCAAACCCCCAGCGAGGAGATGATCGCCCTGCTGCACGACCCGGAACGCATGGTCGTCCCCGAAATGGCCGCCCACCCCGGCCATCTGCACATCGATCTGCTGCCCGCATGGCAGCGGAAGGGATACGGCAGGGAGCTGATGCGAGCCTTCCTCGGCGCGCTGAGGGCGAAGGGGGTCGAAGCCGTGCACCTGTCCATGCTCACGGCGAACACTCCGGCCAGGGCCTTCTACGACCGCCTGGGCTTCGAGGAGATCGACGTATCGGACCCCGGCCCCCTGACCTATCTGGGGCGCAGCACCGCAGCGGACCTCTAGCGCTGTGCCGCCCCGCCCCGGCAGTCGCATGCGCCATGGCGGGATCTCGGCCCGGCAGGGGTGTTGCGGCGAACAGCTGGGCAGGTACTGGTGTGTACGGGCCCGGAGCGGGGTCGGGTCAGTCGGCGCAGAGGGGTGTGTGGCGTGAGGGAGCAGACCGTGTGGCAGTTCTCCGACGACCGTGGGCAGCTGTCGACCGCCGGGCGGCGTCCGTCGAGGGTGCTCGCCTACGTCCAGGCCGGCGCCACCCTGTGGGACCACGGCATACATCCCTGGGCGATCTTCGGCTCGGACCACGACGGCGACACGCCCGACCCGGCGAAAACCGGATCCCTGCCGCCGGCCGCTGTCGAGTACCTCGGTGCGGGCAGCGCCCTCGACGCGGACACGCTGCTGCGCGGCGAGCCGGACCTCGTGGTCGCCGTCAGCTACGGGGGAGGCCGTGTCTACGGCCTTGCCCCCGAGACCGCCAAACACGTGGAGGAGCACGTCCCGGTCGTCGTCATCGACGTGGGACAGGCGCGCACGCTCGCCGACATCGGTGACCGGTTCGCCGGGCTGGCCCGCTCGCTGGGGGCCGATCAGACCCCGGCCGCGACGCAGGACCTGGACGCCGCCCGGGACCGGCTCCGCACCCTCGCCGCCGGTCCGTCAGGGCCCCGGGTGCTCGCCCTGTCGCCGGCCGGGCAGGACCAGGCGCATCTTGCTCGCCCGCGCATGTGGCCGGAGCTTCGCGTGCTGATGGAGCTCGGCGTCGACGTCGTCGAACCGGCCGCCGGGCCCGGGGCCAACTGGTCCACCGTCGGATGGGCGGAAGCGACGGCCCTCCGGCCCGGGATCCTGCTCACCGACATCCGGTCCAACGCGACCCCCCTGGAGGCACTCGGGCCGAACGCGCTGTGGGCGGCGCCGGAAGGGGCGGCGGCGGTGGTGCCGTGGAATCCGGAGCCGGTGTGCAGCCCTCAGGCCCATGCCCGGTTCCTGGCGCTTGTGGCGGACGCGGTGGAGGCGGCGCAGCGGCGGTAGGGCGCGCGGAACCGCCGCATCGCCCCGTACGTCCGACCGGCGGGCCGCAGGGGCCGGGGACGGACAGGGGTGGGGCATGAACGGAATCGGAGTCAGGTCGGGTGCAGCGGTCGCGGGAGTCCTGGTGACCGCGCTGGCAGCGGTGGCGTGCGGGAGCGGATCCGAGGACCTCGTGATTGAGGGGACCTCGCCGGCCGCGCCCTACAGCGGCCCGCTCGACCTGCCGCACCCGAAGGTCGAGGCCGACACCGCGCAGGCCAGGATGACGGAATCGGGTGCGGCCGGCCGCGCTCTGGAGTGCGACGGGGTCATCTACTCCGGTGGCGGCAGCGAACCCTGGAGCAAGGGCGACGGCGGGGCGACGCCCGAGGAAGGGCTCAAACTGTACTTCGAGATCGAGCAGCCGGATCTTCCGCAGTACGGCTACCGCGTGGAGCGCAGGGAAGCGGACCGGGTCCTGTACTCGTTCGACGTGGCCGGCAGAACGAAGATCGCCGTCATCGTCGCCAAGGACGGCAAGGGGCGCCCGGGCTGGGGTCCGGAGACCGCCGCCTCGTGCGACCCGTCGGAGCTGCCGTCGAGCTATACGGACAAGCAGTCGTACCGGGTCTGGACGGACAAGGACGGCCACCGGGTTCCCGTGGCCGAGCTGAGCAGCTCGGCAGGCGCGGCGCACTGCGACTGGCAGGAGGCGGACTTCCTTGAACGGGGCGCGGGTCCGGGGGAGGGGCCGGCCGGCCGGAAGGTGTACGCACGCGATCCGAAGGGCGTACTCCCCGCGGGCATGCTCACCTCGGCCTACGACGGGGACGTGACGATGCCCGCCGGTGCGCGGTCGACGGGTTACCACCTGGACGACTGGGAACTGTGGCTGACGGACGACATGTCCAGGGTCTATGTCCGCACCCAGGACGGGGTGGAGGCGTGGCCCGCCATGAAGGAGCACATGGGGTGCCGGTGAGCTGTCCGGCGTGCCGGGCCCACGGGCCCGAGAGACCGTCCCTCGGACGCCGGACCGGCACCGCACGGCACCGGGGCACGGCACAGCCCCCCGTACGGACCGTCTGCGATCGCGCCCACCCGCTTCGTTCGCGAGGCTGGGCGGGAGCCGAGTCCGTACGTACGTCCCCAGGAGCAGGCATGCAGCAGGACAAGCACCCTTCCTACCGTCCCGTCGTCTTCCGCGACCGCTCCGCGGGCTATGCCTTTCTGACCCGGTCCACCGCGTCCAGCGACCAGACCATCGACTGGGACGACGGCAACACCTACCCCGTCATCGATGTGGAGATCTCCGCCGAGAGCCATCCCTTCTTCACCGGCAAGGCGCGTGTGGTCGACACAGAGGGGCAGGTCGCCAAGTTCGAGCGTCGGTACGGGGAGGAGGGGCGCGAGGACGCCTCCTGACCCCAGCGGCCTCCGGAGTCCCCCGCATGCGCCCCACGGCCGGTCGGGGGACTCCGGCCGTCCACGTCCGGGCACCACCGGATCGCAGCCCCCGCACGCTGCCGCTCGCTCGTCGCTGCCACCGGCGACGAACGGCTGCTGCGCGTACGGCCGTTCAGGACCCACCGCCGTCGTCGACGGTCCGCGGGCACACCGACGGCCGGCCGGCCACCGCCATGACGGGTATTCGCCGTCCGGCCTTCCGCGCGGGCAGGGCAGGATCGGACCCGACGGGTCCGGTGGCCGCGCCGCCGGCCGCCACACGTACGTACGCGCACGCAAGGAGACATCCCGCCCATGCCCGACACGGCCGACCTCCTCGACTCACCGGACTCGCCCGGCTTCCTGGTCATCGGCGAATGCGTCGCCGACATCGTCCGGCTGCCCGGCGCGGCCGACCAGGTCCACCCCGGCGGCAGCCCGGCCAACGTCGCATACGGCCTTTCCCGGCTGGGCCGGTCCAGCACTCTGCTCACCCAACTCGGCCCGGACGACGAGGGCAGGCTGATCGCGGACCATCTGACGTCGGCCGGGGTCGTCCTGCGTACCGACGGTTCCACGACGCCCACCCCGACCGCATCGGTGGCGCTGGACGAAGCCGGCCGGGCCGCCTACACCTTCGACATCACCTGGACGCTGTCCCCGGTGGCGCCCGAGCGGTCACCGGACCATGTGCACACCGGTTCGATCGCGACGGTGATGGAGCCCGGCGCGGCCACCGTCCTCGCCGCCGTCGAGTCGCTGCGTGCCTCCGCGACCGTCAGTTACGACCCCAATGTGCGGGCGGCGCTGATGGGCGACCACGACGGGGCCGTCCGCCGGGTGGAGCGCTGCGTCGCACTCAGCGACGTGGTCAAGGCCAGCGACGAGGACCTGGACTGGCTGTACCCGGGGCAGTCCCCGGAGTCCGTCGCCGCGCGCTGGCTCGGCTCGGGCGGTCCCGCCCTCGTCCTGGTCACCCTCGGCGCCGACGGCGCACGTGCCTTCACTCCGGGCGGGCGGGCGACCGTCGATGCACCCGCCACCGAGGTCGTCGACACCGTGGGCGCAGGCGACGCGTTCATGTCGGGCACGCTGCACGCCCTTGCCGCACACGAGTTGCTGGGCGCCACCGGGCGCGAACGGCTGCGCGCCATCGACCCGGCGACCGTGACCGACGTACTGCGGCATGCGGCGGCCTCCGCGGCGCTCACCGTCGCACGGGCCGGGGCGAACCCGCCCGACGAGCCGGAGCTGCGGGCGGCCCTGGCCCACGCCTGAACACGGCCGGGTCATCGCCCTCCCGGCGGCGGTGGCCCCGGGCGCCACGGCTACCCGTGCGGAGCCGGAGTCAGATGCGGTGTGCTGTCGTCGTCGAGGAACTCCACGACCACGAGGGCGGACAGCGCCGCGATCGCGATCCATACGGTGACCAGCGCCGTCGGCCGGTTCCACACGATCAGTACCACGGCGGCCACCACGACGGCCGTCCAGTTCAGCGGGGTCTTCGCCCGGTGCACCCAGGCGCCGACCGGGCCACCGGTGAGACCTGCCGCATCGCGCACGGCACCGATGCCGCCGCCCCACATCGCCTTGACCCGGACGGCGGCGCGGCCCTCACCCGTCAGCCAGGCGGCGAGCGCCACCACCACGCCGAGCGTGATCACCATCCGGACCCCGGCGCGGAGATATCCGACCAGTGCGTCGAAGACCGAACCGGCCGCCGGCTGCGACACCGACGCCGGAAGACTGTCCAGATAGAACGCGCGGAAGACCAGGAGCGCCAGGCCGAGCACCGCGGCGCCCACCGCGACCGCGAGGGCCGCAGTGATGAGCGCGCGACGCCGGCGCACGGCGAGCAGCACCCCGACGGCAGCGAGCACGAGGGTCAGCACCGGCAGCCAGAAACCGACGATCTGCAGCAGCCGGAACCCCTTCTTGGCCTTGCCGATCGCGTCGGACGTCAGCACCGTGAAGTCGGTGTGGATCTCGGGGATCTTCGCCGCGATCGTCAGCCCCCGGTCGACGAGGCGCTGTTTCACCCGGTCGATGACCGGAGCGAGGTCGATGACCACGGTGTCGTTGGTGAGTTTCACCGCGCCGCCGCCGCTGCCCGAGAGCGCCTTCACCACGGCTGCGTGGGCATCCCGGTTGAGATCGACCCACAGCTTCTCGAAGGCGTCCGACGACACGAACCTGTCCACCGTCCCGCGCACGAAGTTCGAGACCCCGGTGGTGATCGGGCCGCTCAGCCGCCCCAGCGCCTTGTCGACCACCGGCCGGTCCGCGGGGGCCACCTGTTCGAGGAGGGAGTGCACGTCCAGATGGGTCATCACGACATCGGTGACCCGGTTCGACACCGCCGCCTGCACGTCGGGGTCGGAGGCCAGGGGTCTCACCATCGCCACATAGCGGTCGGTGTCCCCGATGTCGTCCCTGGCCCAGGCGGCGACCACGCTCAGCGGGGTGAGTACGGCCGCGACGAGGATCAGCAGTACGGCGAAGAACGGCCGGATCCGGTGCCGGGACCGCGCCGGAGCGCGCGCCTCCAGCTGCGCCACCCGTGCGCGCAGCGCATCGAGATCGCCAGGGGAGGCGGAGGAATCCGAGTGGCCTGGGTCCGGTGATGCCATGACTCCAGGGGATGCTCTGCGCGCCCGCGCAGCGCGGCGGGCTGCTGCGTACGGGTGAGCACATGGAAGGTGCGGGGGGTACGGCCGTTCTCACCCCCGGACCGCACGTGCGCCCGTTCGGCGCAGTGCACGCATCCTCGCGGGGGCGACCACCGTTCGACAGCCGACAACCGGGCGCTGGTCACCGCCTTCGACGGCGGACCGCCCCGGGGTCCGCGGTGCTGCGCCGGCCGGGCCCCGCACGAACATGCACGGTGCCCGACGGAGGGAATGGGACATGACGCAGAATGACACCGGGGTCGCGGTGACGGGAATGGGGCTGGTGACTCCCGCGGGCTCCGACGAGCCCACCTTCTGGGCGGGACTGTGCGCGGGACGCTCCATGGCGCGGAGTATCGACGAACTGGCCGGACTGCCCGTCGACTTCGCCTGCCGGATCGACGGGATCGACCTGGACCGGGCGGTGGGCGAGCGCACGGTGTGGCGGATGGCACGGTTCGTGAAACTGGCTGTGATCGCCGCCCGGCAGGCCGTGGCGGATGCCGGGCTCTCCCCGGAGGGCTGGGACGGGTCCAGGGTCGGCGTGGTCCTCGGCGTCGGCGTCGGCGGCGTGTCCGTGCTCATCGACAACCTCCGCAAGCTGGACGACGCGGGACCGGAGGCGATCTCTCCGCTCCTGGTGCCGATGATGATCCCGAACGCGGCGGCCGGGGAGGTCGCGATCGCGCTGCACGCCCACGGGCCCAGCCTGGCGACCGCCACCGCCTGCGCCTCCGGGGCCACAGCGATCGCCGTCGCACGTGACCTGCTGACGAGCGGCCGGTGCGACATCGCCGTGGCGGGCGGGGCGGAGGCCGTACTGACGCCGCTGGTGGTGGCGGCCTTCGCGAAGCTGGGGGCGCTCTCCACCCGTACCGCCGATCCGGCGGGCGCGTCTCGGCCGTTCGCCGCGGACCGTGACGGGTTCGTCATGGGCGAGGGCGCCGCCATGCTCGTACTGGAGCGCACCGCCGACGCCCGGGCCCGCGGCGGCCGGACGCGGGCGCTGCTGGCCGGTGCGGGTTCGAGTACGGACGCCCGCCACCCCACCGCTCCGGAGCCCGACGGCCGTGGCGCACAGCAGGCGGTGGAAGCAGCGCTGGACCAGGCGGGCTGGACGCCCCGCGAGGTCGACCACATCAATGCGCACGGCACATCCACCCCATTGAACGATGCGATGGAGACCGCGCTCGTCTCCCGGCTCTTCCCGCACCGGCCCTCGGTCACCGCCCCGAAGGGGGTGCTCGGGCACACTCTCGCCGCCGCCGGTGCGATCGAGGCGGTGGCGACCGTACTGACCCTGGAGCACGGCGTCGTGCCGCCGATCGCCAACCTGGACGCGCTGCCGGACGGGTTCGGTCTCGACTGCGTGACAAAGGAGCCCCGCCGGCAGGACGTCGAGCGGGCCGTCAGCCACTCCTTCGGCTTCGGCGGGCACAACGTGGCGCTGGCCTTCGAGCGCGCCTGACCGCATGTGCCGATGTGCATCGGGCGGCGAGGGAGTGTGTCCTCGCCGATCCTTGATCGTTCTCGTATGCATGACCGCAACGATCGACAGCACCGCCACGCAGTCCACCGCGGAGCTCCTCCAAGGCGTGCTCTTCGGTGGTGACTTCCGCCAGGAGCACGGACATTGGCGTCGGCTGATCTCCACAGAACCGTTCCGACGCCAGGCCGACCGCACCCCCGACGAGCGCCTCTGCCTTGCGTACGAGCGGCTGAGATTCCTCAACATCACCCTCGACTGCGCCGCAAGGACCGCTGCCGACCCGCGCGCCCTCGCCGCCCTGCACGAGTGGATCGGACCGGTCGACCCTGCTCTCACCACCGTCGCGGGCATCCACTACAACCTCTTCCTCGGCAGCCTCCTGGACCACGACGGCGACTCCCGCCGCGATCTGTCGGAGTTCCTCCAACTACGGCGCATCGGCACGTTTCTCTGTACGGAGGTGGCGCACGGCAACGACGCGGTGGCCGTCGAGACCACGGCGACGTACGACCGGGCACGCGACGGATTCGTCCTGCACACGCCGCACTGCGGGGCGCAGAAATTCATGCCCAACACGAGCCCGGCCGGCGGCCCCAAGACCGGACTCGTCGCGGCGCGTCTGCTCGTCGACGGCGCCGACCACGGCGTCTTTCTCTTCCTCGTGCCCCTCACCGACGAGGCGCGGCCGCTGCCGGGGGTGCGGGTGCGCAGGCTCCCGCCGCGCCTGGGCAGCCCGGTCGACCACTGTCTGACCGCCTTCGACCAGGTCTTCGTCCCACGCGAGGCACTGCTCGGGGGCGAGCACGGACGAGTCGGTGAAGACGGAGAGTTCAGCAGCGCCCTGAGCAACCACAGGCGCCGCTTCCTGACCTCGATCGGGCGCGTCACGGTCGGCAGGATCTCCATGAGTGCCTGCGCGGTCGGCGCCGCGCGAGCGACACTGGCGGTCGCGGTCCGCTACGGCGGCCACCGGTACATCTCCGGAACCGGCGCCACGCAGCGGGTGCCGGTGATCGCCCACCGCAGCCACCACGGTCCTCTCGCCGAGGCCATGGCCACCGTCTTCGGGATGAGCCTTCTGCACCGCAGGGCTCTCGACCGGTGGGAGGCGCAGGCGGGAACCGCCCCGGGAGCAGGGCGGTTCGACGCGGAGCGGCTGGTCGCCGTCGCGAAGGGGTGGATCACCTGGCGGGCCCGCGCCGTCATCGTCGAATGCCGCGAACGGTGCGGAGCACAGGCCCTGTTGGAGAACAACGGCATGACCGAGCTCATCGCCGGCGTGGAGGGCGTGATCACCGCCGAGGGCGACAACCTGGCCATCCATGCCAAAGCGGCTGCCGAAATGCTCTTCGCCGCTCCACCGTCCGCGGAGGACATCGCGCCCGACGCCGTACCCGGAGGTCTCTCCGACCCCCGCTACCTCGGGCGGCTCCACACGTACGTGGAGGACATCTGGTTCGCCCGGGCCCGGGCGCGGATGAGCGACGCCCCGCACGGTGATCCGATGGGCCGGTGGAACGCGGCTTCCGGGCCGGCGCTGCGCGGCGTCGAGGCCCACGCACACCGCCAGGCGGCCGAGGCGTACGCGGCCGCGGTCGCCGGACTGCCCGAGGGGCGGGCCCGGGCCCGGCTTGCGGAACTGGAGCGGCTGTTCGCCCTGCGATGGGTGGACCGCAACAGCGGTGATCTGCTCGCCGCCGGCCATCTGACCGCCGCTCAGGTCAACGCTCTTCCGGACGCCGTCGAGCGGCTCATCGCGGAGGTCGCCGGACATCTGCCCATGCTGATCGAGTCCTTCGCGCTGCCGGAGGAAGTGCTCGCCGACTGGCCCATCGCGGGGGCCGGCTACGTCCACGCGTACGACGACCCGGAGACGGCCCGGCAGACCGCCACGGTGGCCGCGGGGGAGCAATGACGGCCCCGGACGGGCGGGACGCCGGCCGGAAGCGCAGGGTCCGGAGGGCGGCGGAGGCCCTCGGCGAAGGGGCCGTACCGCCGGAGCGCGCGCAGGCGTGAGGCGGTGGGGTGCGGCCGGGGCGACTTCGGCCGCACCCCACCGGCGGCCGCAGGTGGCGAAGGCCCGGCGCGGTCCGCCCCTGGGGCCGTCCCGCCGGACGGGCCGCGCCCGCCCGCCGGGTCACCGACCCGGGCCGCGCAACTTCCCGGTGAAGCCGTAGTGCCGGTAGAGCTCCTCCTCCTCGGCCACGGACAGATGCGCGTCCGCGTCCACCCGGGGAGCGTCCCTGACCCGGTCCTTCGGATGCGCGATGTGCAGGTCGGGGCCCACCTTCCGGGCGCCGAGGAGCGGCACGAAACTCTCCTTCAGACCGAACAGACCGGTCTTCACCGTGATCCAGTCCGGCAGGCGGGTGTCGTCGTCCACGTACACCCGCCCCACGCTGCCGACCTTCTCGCCCGCGGTGTCGTACACCGTCAGACCGTCGAGCTCGGCGGCGTTCGTAAAGCCGTCAGCGGCTGTCATGACCGGTTCCTCCTCGCCCGGGCGCCCTGCAGCGGTTCCACCACGGCAAGCGCTTCTGGATTCCATCGCGCCTCACCCCGATGGACCGTGCAACCGCCCGGCCCGGCAAGGGCGGCCCGCCGCGCCCCGGCGGCGCCCCGCCGCACCGGTGGGAGTCCCGCCGGAACGCTGAGCCATTCGGGTGAGGTGCGGGACCCCGCCCTCGGGGCGGTGACGGCTTTCCTGCGCGGGCCGGCAGCCGGAAGCGCTCTGCGCGGGTCGTGCCGCGGCGGTCCGGCGAGCCGGTCCGATACCTCGACGCCCCCGGTCTCGCCGGCCGTCGAGCGCCCGGCCGGTCAACCATCCTTCACACCAGGCTCGTTGACCGTAGGATCTGCATTCTGTCACCCGCAGCCGCGACCGGCAGCGCCGTTCGCCGCCGGTCCGGAGCCGACGACCGCCAGGAGAGGCCCGTTGAACACCCCGCCCATGCACGGCCAGGCCACCGCCCACCGCATGGACCCGGCCGGCGGGTGCCCGCACGCCGACAACGCCCGGCTGCTCGCCCGGGGCGCCGTGGCATCCGTGGTGCTGCCCGGCGAGGTGCCGGGGATGGCGGTGCTCGGGCACGAGGCCCTCAAGGAGTTTCTCGCCCATCCCGATGTCGCGAAGGACGCGCGCCACTTCACCGCGCTGACCGACGGACGGATCCCCGACGGCTGGCCGCTGCGGACGTTCGCCACCGTGCAGGGCATGACCACCGCCGACGACGCGGACCACCGGCGGCTGCGCACGCTGGTGAGCTCGGCGTTCACCCCCCGGCGGGTGGAGGCACTCCGGCCGCGCATCGAATCCCTCGCCGCCGACCTGCTCGACCGTCTCGAAGCCGCGGCCGCGGCGGGGGACGGGACGGTGGACCTGCGTGCCGGGTTCGCGATGCCCCTGCCGATGGGCGTCATCTGCGAGCTTCTCGGGGTGGACGAGCGGCACCAGGATCGCCTGCACCGTCTGTCGAACCAGATCGTTGCCACCGACATCGGGCCCGCGGAGGCCATGGCCGCCAACCGGGAGCTCGTGGAACTGCTGAGCGCTGTCGCCGCGGCCCGCGCCGAGCAGCCCGGCGACGACCTGACCAGCGCGCTGATCACCGCCCGCGACGGCGGTGGTGACCGCCTCGGCCCCCACGAGCTCATCGGTACCCTGCTCCTGATGATCATCGCCGGCCATGAGACCACGCTGAATCTCGTCACCAACGCCGTACGCGCTCTGTGCACCCACCGGGACCAGCTCGACCTGGTCACCACGGGCAGCGCCGCGTGGGCCGACGTCGTGGAGGAGACGCTGCGCTGGGACAGCCCGGTCAGCTACTTCCCGTTCCGCTACCCGACCCGCGACCTGACCCTCGACGGGACCGTCATCCCGAAAGGCACCCCCGTACTCGCGGGATACTCCGCCGCCGGACGCGACACGTCCGCACACGGCCCCGACGCCGACCGCTTCGACGTCACCCGCCCGCCCAGGACATCGGCGGCCCGCCACCTCTCCCTCGGCCACGGCCCGCACTACTGCCTGGGAGCGCCACTCGCCAGGATGGAGGCGACGATCGCGCTGGAGCAGCTGTTCCGCCGCTTCCCGGAACTGGACGTCGTCGTTCCCGACGACGAACTGGTGCGCCATGCCAGCTTCGTGGGCAACAGCGTGCGGACACTGCCCGTACGGCTCCGCCCCGATGCGGGTTCCGCCGGGGGCTGAGGCCCGGCGGGACGCCGTGTGCACCGCCGGACCCGCACACGGACCCGGGGCCGAGCGGTTCGCGGGTTCGCGTCCGCGGTGGGGATAGCGACTCGCCAGAGCCGGGTGCCGTGCCGCACCCGACGGCGCACTGCGGCACCCTTGACCTCTCACCGCCCCGCGCAGGCGCGGGGCGCGGCCGACGAAGGGACCACGCTCTCATGACGTCCACACCTGTCCACTCCACCCCCGAGCGGCCGACCGTGGCCGTCCTCGGCACCGGGATCATGGGATCAGGGATGACGCGGAGCCTGCTCCGGGCGGGACTCGACGTCCGTGCCTGGAACCGTACGCAGGCCAAGGCGGCCCCCCTGGCCGCCGACGGCGCCACAGTCACCGAAACGGCGGACGAGGCCGTACGCGGCGCCGATGTCATCGTGACGATGCTCAACGACGGCCTCTCCGTCGCCGCTGCGCTCACCGCCGCCTCGTCAGGAGTACGCCGCGGCCAGATCCTGCTGCAGTGCTCCACCGTCGGGATCGACGCCACCACCGAACTCGCCCAACGAGCTGCGGACTTGGGACTCGTCTATCTCGATGCCCCGGTTGCCGGCACCAAGCAGCCGGCGGAACAGGGCGCATTGACGGTCTTCGTCGCCGGACCGTCCGCTGTCCGGCCGTCGGTGGGTCCGGTGCTGGACGCGATCGGACAGCGCACGTTCTGGGTCGATGAAGCACCGGGTGCCGCCTCCCGGCTGAAGCTCGTGGTCAACACCTGGGTCATCAACCTGGTGGGCAGCATCGCTGAATGCCTCAACCTCGCCGATGGACTGTCCGTCGACCCGCAGTCGTTCCTCGACGTGATGAAGGGCGGCCCGCTCGACTCCGCCTATCTCCAGGGCAAGTCCGCGGCGGTCCTCTCCGGCGACCTCACCCCCAGCTTCGCCCTGTCCACCGCGCTCAAGGACACCCGCCTCATCCTCGAGGCCGCCCAACGGTCAGGGGTGACACTGGACTTGGTCGCTGCGTCGGCCGACCGGTTCGAGCGTGCGGAAGCGGCCGGTCACGGCGACGAGGACATGATCGCCACCTACTACGCGGGCCGTCCGGCGGAGAAGGACGGCGACTGACCCTCCCCGGCCGCAGCGGGAGCGGGGGCCACGCGTTCCGTGGCCCCGCCGAACGCCAGGAACGTGGAGCGTGAGGCCGGCAGGCAGATCGCTTCGACCTTGCGGAACATGTCCTCGCAGGGCCCGATATCGGCAGGCAGCCGGGGTGGGGGCAGGCTGTCGCTCCTGCCGTCGACCCGATAGGTCGCGAAGGAGGCCGTCGACGACGCGGTCGTCGCCGAGTCCACGGTGACGAGGATGTCCGTACACATGCGCCGCGACATCCGGTCCGCCGGGCGGTCGCCGAAATGGCCTCGCAGCGCCTCTCGTCCCACGGTGCGGCGCCCGTCCGCGGGCCATTCCCAGGTGCCGTCTGAGGTGAACAGCTCGGCGACCGTGCCCGGTTCGCCGAGGTCGAGACGGCGGACGGACTCGATGACGAGACGCACGCAGGCCCGCTCGGCGAGCAGATGGTCCAACGGTTCCGGGATGACAACGGAATTGATCGTCATCGCGCGGTCCTGTCCGTGCGTGCGACGCGTGTACCAGGGCGTTTCCTCAGGCCGCCCGTGTATGCGACGAACGCGGTGCGGGTGATGGACGGCAGGGCCCGGTTGAAGGCGGTGTGGGTGAGGGGCGGCAGGGCGCGCAGCTCGTCGTCCGCGAAGTCCACGGCCGGCTGGGCCACCGGGGCGCCGCCAGAACGCCGTTGGCCCTCCCGCCCACGTCGTCCTCGCCGAAGAAGAAGATCACCGCGATCACGGGAGCCTGGGGCGCGGGGGATTTCGCGGGGCCGACCTGCGGGCAAGGGCGGCGGCGGGGCCCGCGCCCTCCTTCCGTGTCCGGCAGGAGAGGCGGCGCGCAGAACCGCCCCACCGGTACGGGGGAGCCCGGTGGGGCGGTCGGCACCAGACTGCCACAGGCGGCGGCCGAATGGGGACCGACCGGCGGGCATCCGAGGTGGTTGAGTCGAAATCGCTCCCGGACCGGGTGCCGGATCCGGTCAGTCGGGCGGGTATCCCACGATCGTGTGTGTGGCGGCGGGGGACTCCTCCGTCGCGCAGTAGTGACTGCTGAGCCGCGAGAAGCGGGCGGTGTCCCCCGTCTCCAGCCCATGCGGTACGTCGTCCACCACCAGTGTCACCTGGCCGGACACCACCAGCACATACTCCACGGAGTCCGCGCCGTGCGAGCTGATCTGGCTCTGTGCGTGCGGGTGCAGACGGGTGCGGTAGATCGCGATACCGCCCTGCTCATGGTCGGCGAACAGCAGGTTGACCGAAGTCTCGTCATCCGGCTCGTCCAGCGACCAGACGCGGATGATCTCCGGCCGGAGCAGCGGCTGGCGCAAAGGATCCGTGCACCTGGTATTCGGCGCATCGGAGATCCGTACCAGCACATCGACGGTCGGACCGGCTTCGGCGCGCTCGATCTGGGACAACAGCCCCTTGTTGACGCCGGTCGCCGAGGGCAGGTCGCACAGACTTCAACCACGGGCCAGAAGGCTCCGGTTGAGATTCCCCGCCGGCGACGTACGCACCGCACCCGTCCCGGACTGCTGGGCGCCCGATGGCTGCTACGGCGCGGGCAGGTCGGCGGCGGCGTGGGCCTCGGACACCGTTCCTCCTCGCTGTTGGTGGTATGCGCAGGTCAGCGGCATCGCGGTCTGCCCATTGAAACTGCCCAGCCGGCCGTGGGCGGTGCACGAGTGCTGGGGGTGCGTCAAAGGATGCCCCACGATGGTCCAGGTCGTGGACACCCGATACGGGCCGATCGCCTGGGGGCGGGCCACCGGATCGGCGGGGTGGCGTCGGCGCGCCGGACCGACCGGCGGGCATCCGCGCACAGGTCCGGATTCATTGCGGCCCTGTGAACAGTCCGCCGTCCGGGAATACGTGCATGTTGCAGTCGGCTTCTGATGGTGTAGCCGGCGCGGGCTGCCGAGGCAGCCGATGCCACGATCCGGAGCGAGGGAGCACATGCCCAAGGCGTACGTATTCACCCGCAGCGGCGGACCGGAGGTGGAAGCCCTCGTCGAGCAGGAGGTGCCCACGCCCGGGCCGGGGGAGCTGCTCGTCGCGGTGCGGGCGGCCGGGGTCAACCCGGTCGACTGGAAGCTGCGCCACGGATACACCAGGCCCGGCAGTACGCCGCCGCGGTTTCCCGCCGTGTTCGGCAGTGAGGCCGCCGGGGTGGTCGAGCGCGTCGGTCCCGGTGTCGAAGGGTTCGAGGTCGGGGACGCGGTCTTCGGCAACCCGCTGACCGGCGGGTACGCCGAATACACCCTGCTGCCCGTCGCGGTCACCGCACACAAGCCGGCCGGCCTGTCGTTCGCCGACGCGGCCGTCCTGCCGGTCGCGGCGGCCACCGCGTACGACGGCATCCGGCAGCTGGACCCCGCACCGGGTTCGACTCTGCTCGTCAACGGGGCCGGAGGCGGCGTCGGTGTGGCCGCCGTACAGCTCGCACGCCACTTCGGGGTCCGGGTCATCGGTACGTCGAGTGCCGCCAAGAAGGACTTCGTCGAATCGCTCGGCGCCGTGCACGTACCGTCGGGGCCCGGCGTCGCCGACCGCGTACGGGCAGCGGCCCCGGACGGGATCGACGCCGTCTACGACATGGTTGGCGGCGACGCCCTGCGGGCCGTCGCCGAGCTCGTCACCGACCGGAAGCGGCTGATCAGTGCCGGAGGCAAGCCGCTCGCCGTCGAACTGGGCGGAGCAGCCGTCGAACGGCTCCGCAACGCCGCAGTCCTCGACGAAGTGGCCCGCCTCGCCGTCAGCGGCGCCCTCAGCGCGTACGTGACACAGACCTTCACGCTCTCCGACGCGGCCGCGGCCCTGCGAGCGGTGGAGAGCGGGCACACCCGGGGGAAGATCGTGATCGAGGTGGCCGCCGCATGAGTGCCCCGCACCACACCGCCCCTGTGACGCACCCGCTCGACAACCCGGCCCGCGCCTCGCTGACCGGACCGCACGCCCACTTCGCCGAGCGCCGGGGCCGCGTCCTGCGCTACCCGGCGGATGTCGCGCCTTGGTTCGCCCTGCCGGATTCCCCGGACGCCGACGACTGGGCCGATGTCGCCGCGCTGGCCGGCCCCGGAGGATCCGTCACCGTGACCGCGCTGCGCGAGCCGCACCCCGGCGACTGGGAGGTCACCTTCCAGGCGGAGGGCGTCCAGCTCGTCGACGACGCAGTGGCGGCCGCCCCGGACGCGGAGGCCGTACGCCTCGGCCCGGCTGATGTGCCGGACATGCTCGATCTGGTCGCCCGCACCCGCCCCGGACCGTTCCTGCCGCGCACCGTGGAGCTCGGCACCTACCTCGGAGTCCGCCGAGGCGGGGCCCTCGTCGCCATGGCGGGGGAACGGCTGCGCCCATCCGGCTGGAGCGAGATCAGCGGCGTCTGCACGGACGAAACGGTGCGCGGCCAGGGGCTCGCCGGCCGCCTCGTCCGCGCCGTCGCCCACGAGATCAGGGAGCGCGGCGAAATGCCGTTCCTGCACGCGGCGGCGACCAACACCAACGCCATCAGGCTCTACGAATCGCTGGGCTTCCGGCTCCGCCGCCGGACGTCGTTCCTCTCCGTCGTCGTACCGCACGACCTGCCTGCGGGCGAACGTATCGGCACGCGCGGCGTGGACGACGCGCAGGCCGCGGCTGTGCGCTGACGCCGGGTGCCGCCTCCTCGGGTCCCGGGCCGAAGGACCTTCGGCCCGGGACTTCCGGCCCGAATCCAGCTGGTTCTCCCCGGCCCGGGACCTTCGGCACGGCCCATGAGGCCGTAAGCCTCGTGCGCCGGCCACCCGGTCCGAGTGGACTGGGTGGGTGAGTGCCGGCACGGGACCGGCGCCTGCAGGAGGAGGCAGCGCAGTGACCATCAGGCTCCCGCGCTCCGCAGCCGGGTCCAGGGCGGCACTGTCGGACGGCTGTGCCAGGGAGGCCGAGGCCTCCGCACCCAGGGTCGGGAACGCCGCGCTGTTCGGCGGACTGGTGTTGCTGACCGTCGCGATCGTCGTCCTCGACATGAAGACCGGTGAGGGCCTGCGCCTCGTTCCCCTGCTGGTCGTCGTGCCCGCACTCGTCTCGGTCTTCGGCACCATTCGGCAGACGGTGGGCGTCGCCGCCTGGATCATGTCCGTCGTCGTCGTCTCCCGGCTCGTGTCTGGCGGCACGTTCTGGGATCTCGCCAGCGGCGTCGGCTTCACGGTCCTGGCCTGCGGCCTGGGTGTCGGTTCCTGTTCGCTGCGGATCCGGCACGCCACCGAGATCGCCAGACTGCGCACCGCGGCCGGCGCGCTCCAGCGGCAGATCCTGCGCCCGCTGCCCGTCCTGACCGGGCAGGTCGTCGCCCACGGGGTCTACACCCCGATCGAGGAGGACCGGCTGGTCGGCGGTGACATCTACGAGGTCGTCGAGTCGCCGTACGGAACGCGGGTGATCATCGGCGACGTCCAGGGCAAGGGGATCGCGGCGATCGGAGCGGGGTTCGCCGCGCTCGGTGCGTTCCGCGAGGCGGCCATCCGCGAGCCCATGCTGACCGGGGTGGTGGACGCCCTGGAGGACGCGGTCGTACGCCACAACACCTTCTCCGCCCAGACCGGCGAGACCGAACGGTTCGTGACCGCCCTGATCCTGGGCTTCGACGGCGGCACCCAGGTGCAGGTCGTCAACTGCGGCCACCTGCCGCCCCGGCTGCTGCACGAGGGCACGGCGGCCGTGGTGCCGCTGCGGCACACCTCCGTCCCGTTGGGCATGGCCGAACTCAGCAGCGAGGCACGCGTCGCGGAAGAGTTCCACCTGCCGGTCGGCGCGACGCTCCTGGCGTTCACCGACGGAGTGACCGAGGCCCGCGACGGCGATGGCGTCTTCTACCCGCTGGACACCCGCCTCGGCCGCTGGGCCGGGAACGGGCCCCGCGAGCTGCTGGACGCTCTCCACCGGGACCTCGTTGCCTTCACCGGCGGAGTACGACGCGACGACATCGCCGTACTCGCCCTGCGCGGAGCGCCGGTCGGCAGCCGCCGGTCCGTGACGTCCGGCGGGGGTGCGCGGCGGTCCGCGCAGGCATTCAGCTAAGGGCTGTCCCGCCGTCCCTGGCGGGCGTACGAGGACAGCTGCGGCACCTCGCTGTGTTGCCGGAATGCCCGAATGCACCCCGTACGATGCCGCTTGTCCGCGCCATGCGATGCACCACATCTGACGCCGCGCGCCGATCCACCAGGGATGACGGGACAGCCCTTGGGGCCACTCGTTCGGATCATGCCGGGCTCGTGGGGTCCGGTACGCACCTCTGCCGCGTTGTCGTGGGTCCTCTCCGAGCTCTCGGCTTCGCTCGAGCGGGGAGAACCCCATCGCTCCGCGTGGCCTCCTCGTTCCGCCCGGCAACCGCACGCACGGCCGTGACATCAGTGGCTCCGCGGCCGACCGCTCCCTGCTCCGGCCTGATCCGAAAGACGGGCCCTGGCTGTGAAAGACGGTCCCTGGCCGCAGGGGAGTGGCGATGACCGGTAAGGGGGCGACCCGACGGGTCGCCCCCTTACCGGTCTGTCCGCCTCTGCCCGGCGGGCGGGACAGGTCCTGGGCCTCCCTTTCATGTCCCGTTGCGACTTGTGTCGCGCCGGGACATTTTTGGTGTACGGTGCATGTATGAATCCGGAACGAAAGCCTCCGGAGCGTCGGAGCCGAAAGGCCCGCCGGACCCGGGACGCACTGGCGAAGGCAGCGTTCGAGCTCGTGCTCGACCGGGGCCTCAAGAGCGTGACGGTCGAAGAGATCGCGGAGCGCGCGGACGTCGACCGCCGCACCTTCAGCCGGTACTTCGCCGGCAAGGAAGCCGCAGTCCTGGACTCTCTCCGGGGCGACGGCGACCGGATCAACGACGCCCTGCGCGCCCGCCCGGCCGACGAGCCCCCGCTGACCGCCTACCGCCGCGCCGTCGTCGACTGGCTCGACGACCCCGACGCACAGGCCTGGCACCGCCGCCCCCGGATCTTCGACCTGCTGGTCGTCGCCGAGGCGGAACCCACCCTCTACGCGGCCTTCCACCACATCAGGGTGGACGCCCAGGAGGACTCGATCGGCATCATCGCGGACCGGCTCGGCGTCGATCCCCGGCGGGACATCCGTCCGGCCGTCACGGTCGCCGCAGGCGCCGGGGCACTCCTTGCGGCCCAAGCCGCCTGGGTGCGCGGCGGACAGCCGGACGCCCTGCCCGGACTGGTCGGACAGGCCTTCGACGCCCTCTCGGGGGAACTGCTCGCGCAGCCTCCCGCCGGGCCGACGCAGCACAGCACCACGGAAGGAAACGCACCGTCATGAGCACCCCCCTCACCCCCGCCGACCAGGAGTTCGCCGGCCGGGCCGCCCTCGTCACCGGCGGAGCCTCCGGCATCGGACTGGCCCTGGCCCGCCGGCTGGCCGCGGGCGGCGCGGCCGTCGTCGTCGCCGACTACGACGAGGCGAACGCCCGTAAGGCGGCCGCCGAACTGGAGAGCGTCGGCGCCAAGGCCGCAGCCGTCGCCATGGACGTGACCGACCCGGCCTCCGTCGAAGCGGGCGTGCGGTTCGCCGTCGACACCTTCGGCGCCCTGCACCTCGCCGTGAACAACGCGGGCATCGGCGGCCCGAGCGCACCGACCGGTGAGTACGCCGTCGAGGACTGGAACCGGGTCGTCGCCACCAACCTCAGCGGGGTCTTCTACTCGCTGCGCCACGAACTCCCCGCCATCGTCGCCGCGGGCGGCGGCGCCGTCGTCAACATGGCGTCGATCCTCGGCACCAACGGCTTCGCCGGATCCCCCGCCTATGTCGCCGCCAAGCACGGCGTCGTCGGCCTCACGAAGACGGCGGCCCTCGAGTACGCCGCACAGAACGTCCGGATCAACGCCGTCGGCCCCGGCTTCATCGACACGCCCCTGCTGCGCAACACCGAAGGCCCGGCCCGCGACCACCTCGTCTCGCTGCACCCCGCCGGCCGCCTCGGCACCGCGGAGGAAGTGGCTGAACTGACCGCCTTCCTGCTCTCCGACCGTGCCTCCTTCATCCACGGCAGCTACCACCTGGTGGACGGCGGCTACTCCGCGTCCTGAGCGGTCATCGACAGCGGTCCTCGCCCCGGCCCGCGCCGGAGCGATCGAGGTCCATGTCGGGGCGTACACGCCGGACGAGGCGCCGCCGGCGGACGAGAGGCCGCACGCCGGCACGATCAGCGGACGGGTGGTCGTCCTCTCCGGCGGCCGACTTCGCCGACGGTGCACGAAGGAGTGCGGGCCGTCGCCCCTGCGCGACGGCCCGCACTCCCGTGCTCCGGACCGATACCCACGGCACCGCGCTCCGTCGATACTGGGCGGATGGAATTCGTCGCGCTGATGACGCTGCCCGGACTGGTGATCGGCCTGACTCTGGTCGCGTTGGTCGACCAGTTGATGCTGCGGGCCGGGCGCGCCGGGATGCTGCCATGGCGCAACGGCGCTCGCCAGGGCCAGGTGTCGGCGACCGGTTTCGAGCAGCTGCACGCGAGCTTCTCGCCGGGCAAGCAGAGTGAACTCAAGGAGCGCCGGAGCGCCCTGCTGCTCCGCGACGACGAGGAGGACGGCGCCCCGCCGAACCGCACCACCGTCGACCTCGACGCCGGCCGCGCCGTCATTCGGCTCTCCTCGGCGACCTCCCCCCGCGGCGTGAGCGCGCGGAGGCACGACCGGCGGACGGGGCATCGTGCGGGACCTCCGTGAGGGTGGGACCGGCACCGGCAGGTCAACCGGGGTGCCCGGGCCGTGCCGTCCGTATCAGCGCGGCGCCGAGCCCCAGCCAGCATGCGGCGAACAGCCAGCCGGCCACCACATCCGTTGCCCAGTGCACCCCGAGCAGAATCCGGCTCAGTCCGACGGCCACGGCCCAGCAGCCGAGCAGTACGGCCGCGACGCCGCCGGCCCCGCTCCCGCGTGCCCGGTGGCCGATCGCCGCCACCAGCAGGCCCGCCATCAGCGTGGACGTCGTCGCGTGCCCGGACGGGAACGCGAACCCCGAGGCGTGCGTCGCCCAGTGACCCACCGGCGGGCGGGACCGGCCGATCGCCTCCATCAGCCCGTAACGCAGCGCCTGCCCGAGCAGCAGGAAGACAAGGGCGCCGAGCGCACACCCCAGGCGGCGGCGCATGTCCCGGCCGGCGATCAGCCCGGCCGCCACCGCGGCGGCGTACGGAAACACACCCGTCCCCGTTGCCGTGACGACCCCGGCCAACGTGACGAGCACGCCGGGCCGATGGTGCATCGACCATGTGTGCGCGGCCCGGTCGATCGGCAGCACGGACCCGTGCCCGGCCATGAGAACCAGCACCGTCAGGCCGAGGAGGCCACCCGCCCCGGTCAGTGCGGCCCCGAGCGCCGCACCGAGTCGGGGAACCACCGGGCTGTCCGCGAACCGGATGCGCCCCGTCGCCGGCGCCTCGTCGGTCACCGCGCCGCCACCAGCGGGCGCAACCGGCTGTCGCGCAGCCGCTCCACCGCGGGAGCGCAGCGCCGCGCGGCGACCGTCAGCGGCCAGCCGACGAGCGCACCGGTGGCCAGGCCGGTCAGCGCATCGTGCGGATAGTGCACCCCGATCCAGACCCGGGACGCAGCCATCAGGAGCGCCGCGGGTATGGCGATGGCGCCGAGCCGGCGGTCGGTCAGCACAAGCGCGACCGCCGCCGCTGCCGCGATCGCGGCGTGATTGCTGGGGAAGGACCAGTCGCCGAGCGGTGGGCACGACTCCAGCGTGACCGCGTGCAGCGTCTGGCAGGGCCGTTGCTCATGGACGGCAATCTTCAGTACGTCGTTGACCGCATAGGCGGCCACCACGACCAGGGGCGCGCAGAGCGCCATGGCTGCGCGCGCGGGGGCCGAGGAACGGGACCGCCACCAGGCCGCGAGCATCAGCAGGGCGAAGAGCCCGAGACCGAAGTCGGACCAGACGCGGACCCCGGTGTCGAGAGTGGCGGGGGTGCGCTCGGCCAGCCCGGTGATCCAGGTGTACAGGCCACCGTCGAGCGAGGTGGCGGCGGAGGCGAGTGGCATCAGTTCCGGTCTCCTTCGACGGCACGCCGGTCGCGCGAGCGCAGCAGTTCGGCGGCGAGAGGGATGAGGGACACGACGACCACGACGGCGACGATCGGCAGCAGATAGCGGTCGACATTCGGCACCGACGACCCCAGTCCGTACCCCGCGAGCACCAGCCCGACCGTCCAGAGCGTGCCGCCGACGATCTGCCAGAGCGTGAACAGCCGGGCCGGTACGTTGAGCGCCCCGGCCAGAGGGTTGAGCACCGTACGCACCACAGGGACGAAGCGCGCCAGCACGATCGCCCGCGCATGGCCGTATCTGCCGAGCAGCTCCTCCGCGCGGGCCGCGCCCTCGTGCAGCCGCTTGGCCCGGCTCCGGGACAGCAGGGCGCGACCGCCACGACGCCCGATCGCGTATCCGGTCTGCGCGCCGAGCAGCGCGCCGGCCACGGAGGCGATCAGCACCTGGGACAGCGAGAGGTGGACCGGCCCGTGGGTGCCCGGCACGCTGAACAGACCCGCCGTGAACAGCAGGGAGTCGCCGGGGAGGAAGAAGCCGACGAGCAGCCCCGTCTCGGCGAACAGCACGGCCGCGATGCCGAGCGCGCCGAACGCGGCGAGCAGTGACCCTGCGTCGAGCAGGTTCACCGCTTGTGGCGCGGCCGCCAGTGAGGATACGGACACGGCGGAGGGCCTCCCATAATGGTGAGCGGGCGCATCGGCAGGACGCCCTACTGACTACAGTGATGTAGACGGTCTACATCACTGTAGACGCTTGAAGCGGAGGGAGGGTTCCCATGCCCGAGGTGCAGGGGATATCGAGCGGCGATCCGGACCCTCGCGCGGCCGCCGAGCCGAGCTCTCGGCCGCACAGCGGGCCGGGTACGGAACACGGTGCGGTGCCGGAGCGACGTCCGGCCGGCGAGCTGGAATCCACCGTTCTCGCGGCCCTCTGGGCGGCCGACACCCCGCTCACCCCCGGCCAGGTGCAGCGCTCCCTCGGTGGGCCGCTGGCCCGCACCACCGTCACCACGATCCTGACCAGGCTGTACGAGAAGGGCACGGTCAGCCGTACCCGGTCGGGGCGCGGCTTCGCGTACACCCCCACCGAGGACGCGCCCGGACTCACCGCCCGCCGGATGCACAGCGAGCTGCAGAAGGAGGAGGACCGCAGCACCGTGCTGGCCCGGTTCGTCTCGCAGCTCACCGACGAGGACGAGCAACTGCTCCGCCGGCTGCTCGACGGAGACTCCCGATGATCTACGCCGTGTGGGTTCCGCTGCTCATGCCGTTCGTCACGGTTCCCGCTGCCCGTCGTCTGGCGGACGCCCTGTCGCCCCGGCACGCCGTGCGGCTGCTCGCCTCGGCAGCCGTCGGTCTCGCCTTCTGCAGCACGCTTGCCCTGGTCCTGCTGGTGGTGCCCGGCGCGACGCGGCTGACCGCCGTGGCCGCGGTCGGCGAGCTCGTGAAGCCGCTCGCCGCCGCGCCCGCGGTGGCCGTCCCGCTCGCATGCGCCGCCCTGACGCTGCTGGCCGGCTGCGCCGCCGCAGTGGTCCGTTCCACCCGCCGGCACTGGAAGGAACTGCACCGCGCAGTCGAGGTCACCGACGGTTCGGTCGGCGAACTCGCCGTCCTGCGCGACAGCCGTCCCGACGCCTATGCGCTGCCCGGCCTCCCGGGCAGCCCGGGCCGGATCGTCGTGACCACGGGCATGCTGCGCGCCCTCGACCCCGTCGAACGCGACGCCCTGCTCGCTCACGAACGCGCCCATCTCGCGGGCCGACACCACCTCCTCCACGCCGCAGCCGAACTGGCTGCCCTCTGCCATCCCGCACTGCGCTCCCTGCGCGCCCCCATGGGCTACGCGCTGGAGCGCTGCGCCGACGAGGCGGCCGCCGCGGCGATCGGCGACCGGCGGGTCGCAGCGCGCGCGATCGGACGCGCCGCGCTCGCCGCACGGGCCGCCGAAGGGGCGCAGGCGCGCCCCCGCGTGGCGCTCGCCGCAGCGGCCGGACCGGTGCCGCGCCGGGTCGCGGCACTCCTCGGCCGCGCGGCCCCCCGCCCCCGCGCAGGCCGTGTGGCCGCGGCGGCGCTGCTGGCCTGCCTCGCCCTGTCCGGAGCGGCCGCGATCGACGCGACGCACGATCTGCACCACAGCATCGAGGTGGCGCAGGGCGAGAGCCCGCAGCGCTGAGTCCGCACCGGCTGAGGCGCAGGCCGGAGCATCCACGGTGAGCCGGAAGGCGCGGCAGCGAGTCCGTAGGGCGTGCGGCGCACCATCGGCGGACGGCATGCGAGCGCAGCCCGTGGTGAGCGGGGGAGCATCGGGTCCCCGCCCGGGCCCCCGACGCGGAACCGGGTGCAGGACCAAGACACGATCCTCCGGCCGCACGAGTGACCAGCGCTCGCGGCCGCACGCCGTGGCTACACTGAGCGTCATGGGTTCGTACTACTTCTTCCGCTGATTCCGGACAGCGGCGCCGCCATGCGCCGCTGAGCGCCGCCGTGTGACCCGAACGGTCACTTCCGCGCGTGCCGCTCCCTTCCTTCCGCCCGTCCGGATCCCCGCCCCGCAGCGCCTTCCGTGCGCCGTCCGGGGCACCTCGTCCCAGGGAAGCCACCCACCCATGACCGTTCAGCACGATCGTGCCCAGCTGACCATGAAGAACGTCTCCAAGGCGTACGGAGACCGAACCGTCCTCGACCAGGTGTCGCTCACCGTCCGCCCCGGCGACCGCGTGGGCGTGATCGGCGAGAACGGATCCGGGAAGTCGACACTGCTCCGGCTGATGGCCGGGGCGGAGCAGCCGGACACCGGCGACATCGGCGTCCGGTTCCACGCCGGCATCGGCCATCTCGCCCAGACCCTCGCGCTCGTCGCCACCCGCACCGTGCAGGACGCCGTCGACACCGCCCTCGCCGAACTGCGCGAACTGGAACGGCAGATCCGCACCGCAGAAGCCGCACTTGCCGTGTCGGACACCCCCACGCAGGCCGAACTCACCGCATACGGCGACCTGTTGACAGCGTACGAGGAACGCGACGGCTACCGGGCCGACGCCCGGGTCGACGCTGCGCTGCACGGACTCCGTATCGGTCACCTCACCCGTGACCGCCCCCTCGGCACGCTGTCCGGTGGCGAACAGTCCAGGCTCGCGCTCGCCTGCGTGCTGGCCTCCGCCCCAGAACTGCTGCTGCTCGACGAGCCGACCAACCACCTCGACCACCGTGCCACCGACTGGCTGGAGGAGCATCTCCGCGCCCACCGGGGGACCCTCGTCGTCATCACCCACGACCGGGCCTTCCTGGAGCGCACCACCACCGTGATCCTGGAGGTCGACCGGGATCTGCGCAACGTCGTCCGGTACGGGGACGGCTGGGACGGCTACCGCACCGCAAAGGCCGCCACCCGGCGCCGCTGGGCGCTGGACCACCAGGAATGGCTCGACGAGGTGGCCCGCACCGAGGAACTCGTCAGAGCCGCCGGCCGACGGCTGGCCGGGACCGGAAAGGACCCCCACGAGGGCTGGGGCAAGCACCGCCGCTCGCACGAGACCAAGCTGTCCGGGCAGGTCAGGGCGGCCAGAATCCGGCTGGACGAACTGCGGCGGTCACCCGTGCCCGCCCCGCCCAGGCCACTGCGCTTCACCGCCGACCTGGCCGTGGCGGGGGACGGCGAACCGCACCGGGAGCCCCTCGCAGAACTCGACTCCATCGTCGTCGGCGACCGGCTCCACCTGCCCGCCTGGCAGGTCACCGCGGGACAGCGGCTGCTCGTCACCGGGCCCAACGGCGCCGGGAAGACCACCCTGTTGCGGGTCCTGGCCGGAGATCTCCGACCCGACCGGGGCACCGTCCGCCGCCGGGCCAGGATCGGCTACCTCCCGCAGGAACTTCCGGCCAGGCCGACCCGCCGCTCCCTGCTCGCGACCTTCGCGGCCGGGCGCCCCGGCCCACCCGACGAGTGGGCTGAGCAGCTCCTGGCCCTGGGCCTGTTCCGGCCGGAGGACCTGACGGTGCCCGTGGCCGACCTCTCCGTCGGACAACAGCGACGGCTCGCCATCGCCCGGCTCGTCACCCGCCCGGCCGATCTGCTGGTGCTCGACGAGCCGACGAACCACATCGCGCTCGGCCTGGTGGAGGAGCTGGAGGCGGCACTGGCCCAGTACCGGGGAGCGGTGGTCGTGGTCTCCCACGACCGCAGCTTCCGCAGCCGGTTCACCGGCGACCGGCTCGAACTCCGTGCCGGGCGACCGGTCGCCGGGCACCGCACGTAGAGTGCGAGCCGCACCAGCGACGTGATTCAGACACCCGGAGCAGCAGCTGTGAGAGTGATCATTTTCGGCGCCACCGGGATGGTGGGCCAGGGTGTCCTTCGGGCCTGCCTGCTCGACGACCGGGTCGAGAGCGTCCTGATCGTCGGCCGTACCACGTCCGGTGTGCGGCACCCCAAGGTCCGTGAGGTCGTCCACGGCGACTTCACGGACTTCTCCGCGATCGACGGTGAACTCACCGGCCTCGACGCGTGCTTCTTCTGCCTGGGCGTCACCTCCACGGGGCTCAGCGAGGAGGAGTACACCCGCATCACGTACACGTACACCCTGGCCGCGGCCCGCGCGGTCGCCGCCCACAACCCGGGGCTGACCTTCACGTACGTCTCCGGAGAAGGCACGGACAGCACCGAGAAGGGCCGTTCCGCGTGGGCGCGGGTCAAGGGGCGCACGGAGAACGAGCTGCTGGCGATGGACTTCCATGCGTACATGTTCCGGCCCGGCTACATCCAGCCGCTGCACGGCGCGACGTCGAAGACCTCCTTGTACCGCTGGATGTACCGGGGCGTCTCCTGGCTGTATCCGGTGCTCCGGCGGATCATGCCGAGCCATGTGACGACCACCGACGATCTGGGGCGTGCCATGATCGCCGTCGTCGGACGAAAGGGCTCCGGCGAACACATCCTGCACAGCCCGGAGATCAACCGCGCGGCCGGCGCATAGCCCGTCAGCGCCTGCCCCGGACGTACTCGCCCAGCCGCTCGACGAACACCCGCTGGCCCGTGACGAGCCGCTCCGCCGCCTCCTGCGGCGTACACCAGGCGAACCGGTCGATCTCCGGGAACTCCTTCTGCATGCCGGACCCCCGAGGCCACTCCATGGTGAACGTCCCCGGTACGGCGCGCGCCGGATCCACATCGGCCTCCAGCGCCCACACCACCACCGACTTGCCACCGGTCTGCCGCGACTCGCCGAGCGGCACCCACACCCCGTCAGGTGCCGGATGGCCGAACTCCTCCTCGAACTCACGGCGCGCAGCGGCCGCGGGTTCCTCGTCGGGGCCGTACTCGCCCTTGGGCACCGACCACGCCGCCGCGTCGCGGCTCGCCCAGAACGGGCCGCCCATGTGCCCGAGGAACACCTCGAACCCGGCGCCGCCGTCCGTGGACCGGAACAGCAGAAGTCCCGCACTGCGCTTCTGAGACGACATGCCGTCAATTCTGGCCGATGGTCACGTGCGTCCTCGAGTCGCCGCACCCTGTTTCCCCTGTGGTTCCCGATGCCCTCTGGTGCGTGGAGCCCCGTCCGGCCATGCTGGCCGCCGAGAGCGCTTACTGCCCGCGCAACCATCGTCATTCCAGGAGGACTTGTGGGCCCTGGCATAGTCGGCAAAGCGACACGTCCGCTCGTGCTGCTCGCGACGGTGTCCGCGATGACGGTGGCAGCCATCGTCCCGGCCGTCGCCGATTCGACCCCCGACCCCCGCCCCCGGAACTCCGCCGAGATCCTCAGACCCGTTGCGCCGCCCGCCGCGAGCAATGCGACCGGGGCGCCCCGGTCCGTCGTCGACGGCGACGGCATCGAGACCGCCCGTACGTCACGGCCGGTCGCCCCCGGCGTCCGCCTCAGCTCGTACGACCGGCTCGAGGCGGACAAGTGGCTGCGGGTCGACTCCCTCTCCGTCGACCTCGACGGCACCGGCGCACAGGCCGACTACCTCTCCACCGGCAAGGTGTCCGACCGGCGTACGGTCTCCGAGCTGGCCGCCGGACACGACGCGGGCCCCGGCCGCCGGACCGTCGCCGCGATCAACGCCGACTTCTTCGACATCAACCAGACCGGTGCGCCCGAGGGCGTCGGCATCAAGGACGGTGCGACCGTCCAGTCCCCGGCCCCCGGCGTCAACCGGGCGGTCGGCATCGGCCCCGACAGTGCGGGCCGCATCCTCAACCTGTACTTCGAGGGAACGCTCACCCTGCCGTCCGGTGAGCAGCCGCTCGCCGCGTACAACGCCGCCAATGTGCCGGCCGGGGGAGTGGGCGCGTACACCTCGGTCTGGGGAACCGCCGACCGCGCACTGACCGTGGACAGCGCGACTCCGGTCGCCGAAGCGGTCGTACGGGACGGCAAGGTCGTCTCCGTTGCGGACGCCCCCGGCTCGGGCGCCGTCGCCGAGGACACCACGATCCTCGTCGGCCGCGAGGCCGGAGCCACAGCGATCAAGGCGCTCCGGCCCGGCGACCCCGTGTCGCTGACCTACCGCGCACGCACCGACGCAGGTCCCGTACCGCGCACCGCGGTCGGCGGCCGGGAACTCCTCGTCGTCGACGGTGTGGCCCAGAACCACGACGGCGAGGGCAACAACACCGCCGCGCCCCGCACCGCCGTCGGCTTCTCCCAGGACGGCCGCACGATGCAGATCCTCACCGTCGACGGGCGGCAGGCCGACAGCGGCGGCGTCACCCTCACCGAACTCGGCCTGATGATGCGGAACGCCGGTGCGTACAGCGCACTCAACCTGGACGGCGGCGGCTCGTCCACCCTCGTCGCCCGCCGGCCCGGCAGTGACGCGCTCCAGGTGGAGAACAGCCCGTCCGACGGCACCGAACGCACCGTCCCCAACGGCCTCGTCCTCACCGCCCCCGATGGCAGCGGCCACCTCAAGGGCTTCTGGATCGACACCCGTACCCCGGCCGGCTCGGCACCCGGCGCCGACCCGGTCAAGGGCGGCCACCCCGACCGGGTCTTCCCCGGGCTCACCCGTCGTCTGACCGCGACCGGATACGACGAGACGTACGGCCCCGCCACCGGCACCCCGCACTGGCGCACCACCCGCGGCGCCACCGGAACGGTCGACCGCAACGGGCTCTTCACCGCACGCCGCAGCGGCACCACGGACGTGCGTGCCGAACAGGGAACCGCCCACGGAAGCACCACGCTGACCGTCCTCGACACACTGGCTCGGATCGAGCCGACCACTCAGCGGGTGGGCCTCGCCGGCGCCGATGCCGCCGGCACCTTCGGCCTCGTCGGACTCGACGCACACGGCACCAGCGCCCCCGTCGAACCGCGCGACGTCACGCTCGACTACGACCACGCCCTCTTCGACATCCGTGACGACGGCAAGGGCAGCTTCACCGTCACCTCCCGCACCGGCAGCGGCGCCGGACAGATCAAGGCGACCGTCGCGGGCACCACCACCGCCCTCGCGGTCAGCGTCGGCCTTGCCGAGCAGGCCGTCTCCGACTTCGACGACGCCGGATCCTGGAAGTTCAGCCAGGCGCGGGCGAGCGGATCGCTCGCCGCCACGCCCGACGGCCACACCGGCACCGGACTGGAACTCACCTACGACTTCACCCAGTCGACCGCGACCCGCGCCGCCTACGCCGCACCGCCTCAGCCGGTCCCCGTGCCCGGACAGCCCCAGTCGTTCAAGCTCTGGATCAAGGGCGACGGCAAGGGCGCCTGGCCCACGCTGCATCTCAAGGACGCCGCAGGTTCGGACCAGTTGCTGCGTGGACCGTACGTCACCTGGACCGGCTGGCGGCAGGTCACCTTCGCCGTGCCGACGGGCGCGGCCATGCCGCTCGGCGTCTACCGCTTCTACCTTGCCGAGACGGCGGCCACCCAGCAGTACACCGGTGAGATCGTCATCGACGACCTCACCGCCCAGGTGCCGCCCACCGTCGACCTGCCCGAACAGGCGGCCACCGTCGACCCGTTGATTGATCCGGCCTCGGTCACCGAACACCGGGACTGGCAGTTCGCGGTGATGTCCGACGCCCAGTTCGTCGCCCGTGACCCGGACAGCGCGATCGTCGCCCAGGCACGGCGCACCCTGCGCGAGATCAAGGCGGCGCACCCCGACTTCCTGGTCATCAACGGCGACCTCGTCGACGAGGGATCACCCGCGGACCTCGCCTTCGCCCACCGGATCCTGACCGAGGAACTCGGCGACGCGCTGCCCTGGTATTACGTGCCCGGCAACCATGAAGTGATGGGCGGGAAGATCGACAACTTCATCACCGAATTCGGCCCCGTCCAGCGGACGTTCGACCACAACGGCACCCGCATCATCACGCTCGACACGTCGAGCCTCACCCTGCGCGGCGGCGGCTTCGCCCAGATCAAGGAGTTGCGCGCCCAGCTCGACGCGGCGGCCGAGGACCGCTCCGTCGACTCCGTGATGCTGATCGAGCACGTCCCACCGCGTGACCCGACCGTACAGAAGGGCAGCCAGCTCGGAGACCGCAAGGAGGCCGCCCTCGTCGAGCAGTGGCTCGCCGACTTCCGCCGTTCGACGGGCAAGGGGGCCGCGTTCATCGGCAGTCACGTGGGAGTCTTCCACGCCTCGCACGTCGACGGAGTGCCCTACCTGATCAACGGCAACTCCGGCAAGGCACCGGCCGGCCCGGCGGACGAAGGCGGCTTCACCGGCTGGTCCCTCGTCGGCGCGGACCGCATCTCCGGCGGTGAACAGGCCGCCGCGCGTCAGAAGCCGTGGCAGGGCGCACCCGACTGGGTCTCGGTCCAGACCCGGGCGCACGTCGACGTGCTGACCCTCGACGCCCCGTCCGCACTCCGTGCGGGCAGCGCAGCGAAGGTCACTGCGACGGTCACCCAGGGAGCCCGCAGCGTGCCGGTCGCATTCCCGCTGGCCGCGGACTGGACCGCGTCCCCGAACGTCCGCATCGGCGACCGGGACGGTGCCCGCCCCCGGCACACAGCGGTCTTCGACCCGGTCACCGGCATGCTCACCGCCCTCAGGCCGGGTACGATCACGCTCGCGGTGACGGCCAACGGCACGACAACGCGCACACAGATCACCATCGCCGCGACGGGCTCCGCGTCGGCGGCCTGACCGACGAGCCCGGTCCGCAGCACACATGCGGACACGGCGGCCTCGTACCCGGTTCCCAGAAGCCGGGTGCGAGGCCGCCGTGTCCACCGCAGGTACCTCTACACCTTTCGGTAGGAGTACGCCTCCCCGGCGGCGGCCACCACCGCCGCCAGGTCGCCGCCCGCCGACGCGGTGACCAGCGCGGCCACCGCGCCCTCGACGAACGGCGCATCCACCAGGCGTGCCCCTTCCGGGAGTTCGTCCCCCTCGGCCAGCATCGCCTTGACCGTGAGCACCGCGCTGCCGACATCGACCAGCACCGCGATCCCCACGCCGCCGTCGACCGAACGGGCGGCTTCGGCGATCAGCTCCGCGCTGGTCCCGAGCCCACCCGCGGCCGTACCACCGGCCGCGGCCACCGGTGCCGTCGCGCCTCCGGCCGCCAGCCCCCTGGCCAGCTCGGCGACCGACTCGGCGACCTGCCCGCTGTGCGACACCAGGACGATCCCGACCTGCCTCTCCCCGCTCATGCGCCGTCCCCGTTCCCTCCGCTGGCGCCGCTGGTCTCGGCGAGTGCGGCGATCAGCAGAGCCGACGACGTCGCCCCCGGATCCTGATGCCCGACGCTGCGCTCACCGAGGTAGCTCGCCCTGCCCTTGCGGGCCAGCATCGGTACGGTCGCCGCGGCACCCGCATCGGCCGCGTCCCGGGCCGCGCGGGGCGACGTACCGAGCGCCGCGACGGCCGGCAGCAGCGCGTCGAGCATGGTCTTGTCCCCGGCCTGCGCTCCGCCGAGCTGCGCGACGGCCGCGACCCCCACGGCGAGCGCCTCGGCCAGCTGGTCCTCCGTCACGGCGGCCGCATCACCCAGTGCCTTCCCCGTACGCCGCAGCAGCGTTCCGTACAACGGCCCCGAAGCCCCGCCGACCGTCGAGATCAACTGCCGCCCCGCAAGCGTCAGTACGGCCCCCGGCGTCTGCGGTGACTCCTTCTCCAGCACCGCGGTCACCGCGGAGAATCCCCGCTGCAGATTGCTGCCGTGATCGGCGTCCCCGATCGCCGAGTCGAGTTCGGTGAGGTGGTCGGCCTCGCGATCCACCGCGGCCGCGGCGGTGACCATCCAACGGCGGAAGAAGTCGGCATCGAGCACAAGATCTCCTTGTCCCTGAAACATCGTCACGGGTGTACGGGTGAGCACGTTCAGCGGCCCCAGCGGAGGGCGGGCGTCTCCACGGGCGCCGCCCAGAGCCGCAGCAGTTCCTCGTCGAGTTGGCACAGCGTCACCGAACATCCCGCCATGTCGAGCGAGGTCACATAGTTCCCCACGAGCGTACGGGCCACCGAGACATGCCTCTCCGACAGCACCCGCTGCACCTCGGCATTGAACCCGTACAGCTCCAGCAGGGGCGTTGCCCCCATTCCGTTGACCAGCACGAGCACCGGACTGTTCGGCCGCAGATCGTCCACCACCGCGTTCACCGCGAAGTCGGCGATCTCTCCCGACGTCATCATCGGACGCCGTTCCCGCCCCGGCTCACCATGGATCCCGATCCCCAGCTCCAGTTCGCCGGGCGGCAGATCGAAGGTGGGGGACCCCTTGGCGGGCGTGGTGACGGAACTGAGCGCCACCCCGAAACTGCGGGACGCCTCGTTGACCTGCCGCGCGATGGCCTCCACCCGCTCCAGCGGTGCACCCTCATCGGCGGCCGCCCCGGCGATCTTCTCGACGAAGAGGGTGGCACCCGTGCCACGCCGCCCCGCCGTGAAAAGACTGTCCGTCACCGCCACGTCGTCGTTGACGAGCACCTTGGCCACCCGCACGCCCTCGTCCTCGGCGAGCTCGGCGGCCATCTCGAAGTTCAGCACATCGCCGGTGTAGTTCTTCACGATGAACAGCACCCCCGCACCGCTGTCGACCGCGACGGCGGCCCGCACCATCTGGTCGGGCACGGGCGACGTGAACACCTCACCGGGACAGGCGGCGGACAGCATCCCCGGCCCGACGAAGCCGGCGTGCAACGGCTCATGCCCGGACCCGCCTCCGGAGACGAGCGCCACCTTGCCGGCGACGGGAGCGTCACGCCGCACGACGACGCGATTCTCGACGTCCACGGTCAGTTCGGGGTGAGCGGCGGCCATGCCGCGCAAGGCGTCCGCTACAACGGTCTCCGGGACGTTGATCAGCATCCTCATAAGTACCTCCCGACGAGATTAGCAGGCGAGCTGCTGAGCAGGTTTTTGCAGGTCAGAGTATGTGGTGCGAGTTTTTGATCTTGGTGGTTCATGACGGCGGAGGGCGTTTCTGTGCGGTACTGATGCCGACTCGACGCCGACATCGTGATGCATTGTCAGGTGAGGCGGCGTCGAGTGCGAGTTGCGTGTGCACATTTACATGCCAAGTATCAACGGGTGGATGAGGCTCCGCACGGGTCTCGACAGCCTCATCATGGGCGGGGTGGAGGTGAACGTGCTTCTCGGGGTAGTAGGCGCGGCTGTTGTCCGACGTCCACGTACCGCCCGCGCTGCTCTTCACCGGGGTGTCAGGGCCCAAGCAGTGAATGAGCGAGTCCCACCGCTTCGAGCCGGCGTGATCGGACATGACCTGCTGCATGCGCCAGTAGTACCCCAGCGACCGGGTACAGGTGGGTGTCCACCGTGTGGTTCGTCGTGATGTACGGCGGCACACAGCCCGGCGCCGAGCGCTCGACGATGTCAGCCGGCGGATCCGAGAGACCGGGCCGGTGGCCACAGCCGTCGTGAGGCGAGGACGGAGACGACGGCTGTGATCCGCTTGGTCTTCAGTCCCGGCTCGCTGCCTGTTCACTGTGAGGGGTGGACCAAGCCTCCCTCGTAGGCGGCAATGACCAGGTGCGCCCTGTCTCTGGCTCCCAGCTTCACCATGGCCCGGTTCACATGTGTTTTCGCCGTGAGGACGGAGATGCCGAGGTGATCCGCGATCTCATCGTTGGACAGTCCCATGGCCGCCAGCATCACCACCTCGCGCTCCCGCCCGGTCAGACTCTCCAACATCGGCGCAGCGTGCCGTACGGGGGGCCGGCGTGCGAGGAAGCGCTGGATCAGTGACCGTGTCGCTGCGGGCGACAGCAGCGCGTCACCGGCGGCGATCGTCCTGATCGCATCGATCAGCTCCTGCGGGTGGATGCCCTTGCCCACGAATCCACTCGCTCCCGCGTGCAGTGCATCCGCTACGTACTCGTCGGTCTCGAACGTGGTCAGGATCAGTACTTTCACCCCGGCAAGGGCCTTGTCACCGGTGATGATCCGTGTCGCTTCGATCCCGTCGAGGCCGGCCATGCGGATGTCCATCAACACCACATCCGTTGGCCGACTCCGGACTTGGTCCACGGCGTCCGACCCGTCGCATGCCTCACCGACGACTTCGATGCCCGGCGTGGCCTCCAGCAGGATGCGGAAGGTCCCTCTGAGCAGCGCCTGGTCATCGACCAGGAGCACGCGGATGCTCATCCGCCCTCCCGGGGGCTTGCCGGCGGAAAGCCGTTCGAACCGATGGGCAGGAGTGCGTGAACGCGGTAGCCGCCCGACATCTGGAGGCCGGCCTGCAGGGTTCCGCCCGCCGCGCGTACGCGCTCTGTGAGGCTGATCAACCCCAGGCCCGTGCCGGAACCGTGACGTGGTCCGGTTCCCCCGTCGTCGGTGACGGAGACTTCCAGGTGGGTTCGGTGAACCGCGATGACCACGGACACACGGGCATCGGCAACGTGTTTTTGCGCGTTCGTCATCGCCTCCTGGACCACCCTGTAGGCGGCCAGGTCGGTCAGGGGCGGAAGAGTGGCGCGCGGCCTGTCGCATCGGGCTTCCACGCAGAGGCCGGCATGGCGGAACGAGTCGAGCAGCGCCGGCAGGTCACGCAGTCCGGGCGCCGGGGCAAGGGGCTGGTCGGAGTCGTCGGCCTGACGCAGCAGGCCGACGGTGGCGCGCAGTTCGTCAAGTGCCGCTCGGCTGGTGTCGCGGATCTGCCCGAGAGCCCTGTAGGCGCGCTCGGCATCCTGGCGAACCAGATGGTGGGCCACTCCGGCCTGCGCGTTGACCAGGGTGAGGTGGTGCGTCACGACGTCATGCAGTTCCCGGGCGAGGCGCATGCGCTCGGCCACGACCTGCCGGCGCGCTTCCTCTTCCCTGGTTGCCTCGGCGTGCTCTGCGCGTTCCTGATAGGAGACCAGGAGTTCGCGTCGGCTCCGTACCGCGTCCCCGACCGCGGTGGGCAGTTGGGTCCATGCCAGAAGCGCAAGGTTGGACTCCACGGCCGACATTTCGGGGCGCACGACGAACGCGGCAGCGGTCATCGCAACGCCCACTGCCGCGCTGGTGCGCACGGCGGTTCGGCGGTCCGTCCGGGCTGCGAGCAGGAAAAGCGCTGCAACCGCCGGTGCGGGAGGCGGCGGCGCATCAGGCACAAGGGCGAGAAGTACCACGCCGGTCGTAGCCGTTGCCCACGTCGTTGCACGTGGCCATCGGTGGGCACACAGCACCAGCAAACTGCAGACGGCGGATACCGCACCGGCCGGACGAAGATCGGCTTGGTCCTGGTGCGACACCAGCATCATGATCGGTCCGGTGATGAGTACACAGCAGACAACAGCCACGGCGTCCACGGCGAATGGACGCCAGGCTGGACGGTCGGCGAGGTCCCTCACCGTCGCCCAGATGCCTGTGACTGGTGCCATATCCCTTCCCCTATGTGTTGCGCATCGCGACCCAGCGAGCGTCGGCGTGACCCACGGTGCATCGAGATTTCTTGCCACCGGGGTCGCGGCAGTGATGTCGGAGTGGAACCCTTTGGCGGTCTTCGTCTCGGACTGGTCCAGTGCCCGCAGTCCTTCGGAACGAGCTTCGGGTGTCACGGTTGCGATAGGTGCAGGATAATTCCCGCCCTGGCAACGGGGTGCGTCAGGGCTCCCGGGCGGTTGTGGGCGCCGGGTTCTCCTCCTCCCACAGAGGGTGGTGGTGACGCGCCCAGTCCCGTGGGACCTGCCCGGTGCGCAGACCACGGCGGGCCTGTGCGTCGCGGACGGCCATCCGTATGTGGCCGAGGACCAGCGCCGCGATGAGCAGGGCCAGCCAGTCGTGGACGAATGTCGCTCCTGTACGCCACAGGAGCGGCGCAAGGCGAGGGAACCACATCAGGAGCCCCGTGCCGATCATGACGAGCAAGGCCCCGGCGAGGACGTTCGCGTACAGCTTCTGCCCGGCGTTGAATTTTCCGGCTGTACGAGGCCGCCGGCGCAGGGCGGCACGCACCCAGCCGCGGTCGTGCGGGCCGAACCGGTTCAGGCGGCTCAGGTCGGCACGAAATGCACGGGAGACCAGGCCGGCCAGGAGCGGGACGGGCATGGCGATGCCCGCCCACTCGTGCACGGTCACCAACAGTCGGCGCCGTCCGACGAGTTCGGCCAGCACCGGCAAGTAGAGGAAGGCGGCAGTAACGAGGGCGGTTCCCACCAAAGCGGCAGTGCACCGGTGTATCCAGCGTTCGGCGGCAGTGAAACGCCTGATCAAGTCGTGTTGTTCAGCTGGTCGGGGCATCATCGCGTCCGTTCGACTTGCCGACCCAGCCATCCACGTCGTAGCCGAGATGCTCCCAGTAGCCCGGCTGGACATGGTCGGTGACGGTGATGCCGGACAGCCACTTGGCTGACTTGTAGAAGTACATCGGGGCGGCGTACAGGCGCACCGGGCCGCCATGGGCAGCGGTCAGCGGTTCGTCTCGCATCTTGTAGGACACCAGCATGTCGTGGCGTCGCGCCTGCTCCAGGGTGAGGCTTTCGGAGTAGACCCCGTCGAAACAGGTGAAACGCACCGCGGCGGCGTTGGGCCGCACTCCGGAAACCTCAAGGAGATGGGACAGCGGTACCCCGGTGAAGGCCGTCTGGGGAACGCGCCAACCGGTGACACACTGCACGTCCCGCACCAGGCGGGTGCTCGGCATGGCCGTCAGTTCGTCCAGTGTGTACGACGCAGGGCGGTCCACCAGACCGTCCACGGTCAGCCGGTAGTCGTCGGCGGAGCGGTGCGGGACCTTGTCGGCGACGGAATAGAAGCGGAAGCCGCCGCCACCGGGCAGCAGTGAGAAAAGGCCGGTGGGGTCCTTGCTGGCTACCGAGGCGAGTGTGTCGTCAAGCCTGCGTTGCGCGGGCGCGCCCACAGCCACTCCCAGGGCGCCGAGCCCCAGAGCACCGAGGATGATCCGCCGTCCGACGGGCCTGTCCTCGGGGCGCTCGCGGGCGGAGCCGCCGGCGTTGTTCGCGTTCACCGTCGGTCGGCCCGCAGCTTCCTGATGCCGCCGACCAAGAGCGTCACACCCACGATGGCCACGACCAGACCGATGAACAGCCACTGGGATTTGCCGGACATCACTTCGCTGTTGTCGACAGCGCCGGAGCCTTGCAGCGACCACACCACTCCGATGAAGAGCAAAAATGCTCCGACCAGTGGCCGTACCCACTTCTTCATCTGCTGCTCCCTGGAGTCCGCATGCGTCTCCTGCGACGCGTCATGTCCGACAGGAACAGTCTCTCTGCGGACTGCTCTCTGACGGTCATCCGCAGGAACGGAGTTGGGCTACCACCGCCACGGTGGATGTCCGTGCCGCATACCACGGCCGTGGTACGCGACATTCCCGCTCGACCTCCGGAAGCGCCTCACCCCCCTGAGCGCCGCATCCACCCCAGGGGCCGCCTGGCTCTCGGGAAGCCCCCCGTTTCGGCGCAGCGCGTCGATCTCGGCCCGTAGGCGCTTGTTCTCCTCGGCGAGGGACCGCTCCCCGTGGGCACGGGACGAGAGCGCGGGATCGTGTTCCCACCGGTCGATACCCATTTCCTTCGCCTTGTCGACAGAGGCGACCGACAGTCGGAGTTTGATGGTCGACAGCTCGATGTCGAGCAGATTGATCTGGATGTCGCCGGCGATGACGATGCCCTTGTCGAGAACACGCTCAAGGATGTCGGCGAGGTTCGCGGACGACCCCTGAGCGTACGGCGGCGCTGCCCTGGAGGGGTAGGAGCCGAGCCTGTTGGCCATGGGGTCGGTCACGGCCCTGGCCCCGCATTTCCTTGCCAGTACGCCCTGATCTCCTCCAGATGGGCCGGACTCTTCACATGGACGGCATCGGCCTGTGAAAGGCTGAGCAGCGTGATCAGCGAAGCCGATGAACTACGCCGAGACCTGTTCCTCCGAGATGATCTGGAGGCAGGAGACGTGGTTAGCGCTCACCGTGAGGCGCTTCGTGTCCTGCGGGACAGCATCGAGACCGCTCACGTCGATGCTTACAGCGATATCGCATGGCCACGAGAAGTGGTAGCCGCGTACGAGCATGCGTTGTCGATGGCCGAGAACCAGGTGGCCGAGGGCGTCCGGTCGGCGAAGGACGATCCCGGGATGGGAATTGACGTCGCTGTCCGCGACGACACGCAGTTCGACGTGCTTCTGTCCTTGGCTCCCTTCACGATTCATGCAGAGGCGTGGCGACAGGGTCGGGAGATCTTCAGCGCCAGCGACACGGGCACAGCCCTGTGGATCGCTGTCACATCGCAGCAAGAGGTTCAGCTCATGTCACGGCTTGGTGCGCTGGGCGTCCCACAAACGGCGTTCACGACTCAACCTCGCAGGCGACGGCGTCTGTTCGCCCGCTGATCACGGCACCAGATTTTCCACGGCACGGTGACTCCGGCCGCTCTTCGGCTGTGGCTCCGTTCCTGATCAGGCGTCCTTGCATGGCAGCACTGACGATCGACTCAGTCGTCGGCCGCGACGAGGAGTGTGATCCGTCCAGCTGAGTAGTCGATGAGCACGAATTCGTGGAAGTGGTCGTGCACACCCCCCAGTCGTGGATGGCCTCGTCCCCGAGCCCGCTCAGGTAGTGGATGTGGTCGGCTGCGGACAAGGGGTCGGACACCTTCTGTCGCAGGTGTGCCTCCAGCTCGGCGGGCACGTCCCCGAACCGGACGCGGCGACAGCGGCGCGTGTGTCACACTCCGCGGCATGACACATGATCACTCCGGTGGGGCGTTGAGCGTCGGTCAGCGTGACTCAGAGCTCAACGAGCGCTTGTCTCAGGGCCTGGACGAGGTCAATTTCCCTGCCACTGGAACCACTGCCGCAGATCAGAGTTCACTCTCGGTGAAGGTTGTCGACGATGCCGGCGAGCTCGTCGGGGGCCTTTCCGCTTGGACGTGGGGCGGGCTGCTCGGCATCGAGATGCTGTGGATCCGTGAGAAGAGCCGTAAGGACGGTTGGGGATCGAAGATCCTCATGGCTGCGGAGGAGGAAGCGCGTCGGCGTGGCTGCGACCGCGCCTGCGTATCTTCTTTCACCTTTCAAGCCCCGGGGTTCTACCAGCGTCACGGATATGTGGAGACCGGCCGGACCTTGGGAATTCCAGGTGGCGCTGAGGATGTCCACATGTTCAAGGAACTGGCATAGGTTTCGACCGGGCACTCGGTCACCGGCGGTCCTCACGGTGCGACGGAACGGTTCGGAATCCCAGCGATGCCGGAACCGTGACGCTCGAAGCGCGGGGCCTGCTGTCGTTTGCTCCGCAGGGAGCCGAGGAAGGGTGAGGCCGATGCCCTGGATCTCGCCCTGCCGGTCCTCTGCGAGTGCCCGTTCACGACGGGGAGGAGGAGGCCGTCCTCCAGTTCGTTGCTACGGATCAGACGTGCTCGCGCAAGCCGGGGCGTGCTTCGAGAGCGCCCCGTCGCCATGGTGGAGTGGCCGGCGCTGGTCCAGAATGCTCGCATGGTCATGCTCGAGACTCCCCGTCTGCTCCTTCGCCGCTGGCGCGAGGAGGACGTTGCGCCCATGACTGCTGTCAACGCCGACCCCGAGGTCATGCGCTGGATCGGTGACGGCAGCGTCCGTGACGAACAGCAGACCCGCGGTGGGATTGAGGCGGTGGAGCGCGAGTGGGAGGCACAAGGCTTCGGTCTGTTCGCCGTGGAGGTCCGCGCCACAGGCGAGCTGGCCGGGTTCACCGGTCTCTCGATTCCCGACTTCCTGCCGGAGGTGCTGCCGGCGGTCGAGGTCGGCTGGCGGCTGGGACGTGCCCATTGGGGACAGGGCCTGGCCACCGAGGCAGCAACCGCCGCAGTCCGGTTCGGAATCGAGGAGCGGGGGCTTGAACGGCTCGTCAGCATCGCCCAGGTGGGCAACGATGCTTCCGAACGGATCATGGCCAAGCTGGGGATGCAGCCGTTCCGTGAGGCCGTCGACCCGAGCTGCGGTCGGCGGGTGCGGGTCTTCGAGTTGTCGTCGGACCGGTACGTCACAGCCATTCGTTGATGGCGACGCGAGCGTTGTGCGCGTGTGGAGGTCGTCAGCCAGCAGCCTTGGCGATGATGCGATCCATCTCCTCGTGGCCGAAGGCCCGCAGAGACGTGGTACGGACGTTGCCCACTCCGCCGAGCTGCAGGAGTGTCGCGGTGGCGGTCTCGTCGTCGGGCGCTTCGACGATGGCCACGAGGTCGTATGGACCGACGGTCCAGTAGATGTTCAGGAGTTTCGCCCCAAGGTTCTGTGCCGTTGCGGCGAAGGCCTCGGCACGTTTCGCAGTGTCCTTGTAGTTTCGGACCCCTTGATCGGTCCAGTTCAGCAACGTGACATACGTCGGCATGTTCTTTCACCTTCACGAGGAAGCACATCGAGAGGTTAATCCTGGACATCATGGCTGAAAGCCTGCACAAGGTACGCACCCGAATGAGTTATGCGAGCGATCACGGGCAGTTGATCACGGTGGTGGGAACATGCGAGAGGGGGCTTTGCATAACAGCCACACTGACCTGCGAAGAGACGCTCGGCAGGTCCCGAGAGCCGGCCTCGGATGCCCCGCTCCACCGCTCCGCCGGAGTGCCCCTTGGGGGGCAGGCTGATTTCCACGCCTGACTGTGAGGATGTGGGAACGCCGAAGGGGCGGCACGCGAGTACCGCCCCTCCCTCCCGATACAGGTCACCTGGCACGGGTTGCCCAGCCCGTGCTCAGCTCAGCGCGTTGTATGTGTTCCAGCCGGCACCGATTTTGGTCCGGGTGGTGTAGGGGGTGGTGGCGTTGCCGGTGCCCTTGTAGAGCCACAGCACTCCCGAACCGTCGCGGCCCACCAGATCCGCTTTGCTGTCTCCGGTCAGGTCTCCTGTCGATGTCAGGGAGTTGTATGTGTTCCAGCCGGCACCGATTTTGGTCCGGGTGGTGTAGGGGGTGGTGGCGTTGCCGGTGCCCTTGTACAGCCACAGCACTCCCGAACCGTCGCGGCCCACCAGATCCGCTTTGCTGTCTCCGGTCAGGTCTCCTGTCGATGTCAGGGAGTTGTATGTGTTCCAGCCGGCACCGATTTTGGTCCGGGCGGCGTAGGGGGTGGTGGCGTTGCCGGTGCCCTTGTACAGCCACAACACCCCGGCACCGTCGCGGCCCACCAGATCCGCTTTGCTGTCTCCGGTCAGGTCTCCTGTCGATGTCAGGGAGTTGTATGTGTTCCAGCCGGCACCGATTTTGGTCCGGGCGGCGTAGGGGGCGGTGGCGTTGCCGGTGCCCTTGTACAGCCACAACACCCCGGCACCGTCGCGGCCCACCAGATCCGCCTTGCTGTCTCCGGTCAGGTCTCCTGTCGATGTCAGGGAGTTGTATGTGTTCCAGCCGGCACCGATTTTGGTCCGGGCGGCGTAGGGGGCGGTGGCGTTGCCGGTGCCCTTGTACAGCCACAACACCCCCGAACCGTCCCGGCCCACCAGATCCGGCCTGCCGTCACCGGTCAGGTCTGCGCCGGAGCTGGAAGTGCGGGCGGGGATGACCCAGGCAGGACGTCCGTTGCCCTGGACGCCGGCGCTGGTGATCGCTGTGCCCGGACCCCCGGCAGCGGTTGCGGAATGGACCGTCAGCCGCATATCCGTGCCGCCGGCGAGGTAGGCCAGCTTGGTTCCATCGGGCGACCACGACGGGTAGATCACCCCGCCGCGGTCGGCGGTGATCTGCGTCTCCCGGCCGCTGGCCAGGTCGCGTACGAACACCTGGGGCCCGTCCGACGCCTGCCGGCTGAAGGCGAGCTTGGTGCCGTCTGGCGAGTACGCGGGCTGGAGGCCCGAGGTGAGCGAGGTGGGGGTACCGCCCTTGCGCGGGTCGTAGACCTCGATGGTGCCGCCGTGCAGGAACGCCAGCGTACCGTTCGGGGCGACCGAGGGCTGGCCGTCGTACACGTTCGGCTGGTCGGGCAGCACGTAGCCGAGACCGCTGCCGTCAAGGTTGACCTTCATCAGCCGGAGGCGGTCGTGACCGGGCATGGACTGGAAGCCCAGGTAGAGCATGTCGCTGTTCGGGCCCCAGGCCAGCTGGCTCACCCACCCGTCGGGGTCCTGGACATCCATGGCGACAGGCCGCGCTCCGGTGCCGTCGGGGTTGGCGACCCAGATGTCCCCGAACCCGTCCTCGCTGATGAACGCCAGGTGCCGCCCGTCGGGCGAGAAGACCGGGCTGTCGTACTTGGCGTGCGGCAGCCCGTCACCGGTCGGAACCAGGGCCCGGCGGTCGGTACCGTCGGCGTTCATCGACACCAGTGCATACGTCAGCATGCCGTCGACCGTCGTCGATTCCGAGTAGACAATGCGCTGCTGCGGCTCCGCCGCCTGCGCCCTGGTCGCAGACCCCGCGACCCCTGCCCCTCCCAGCGCGAGCGCGGCCGCGGCGGTGCCCACGCTCACGCACCGGCGTAGAACGAATCTTGAACGCATGATCCCCCCAGGATCGCCATGACGGCGGTACCACTGCGTTCCGCGGGGCTCCGGCCGTCCGAGGATCGCACCCTACTCGGCAGGTCGGACAATGTTTCCACCGGTCGCTGGAAGGCTCGGAGTTGGCCGGCCTTCCGAACGACCTGTTGCGCAGGGCTTTGCGGACGATCCGGACGTCGGTCGGGGGTGTCGGGCAATGAACGAAGCCGGACCCCGACCGCCGACGTGGCAGGACAGTGGGCATCACGCTCCGGCGCCGTCAGCTCGTGACGGCGCCGGAGCTCACTCCTTGACCGCCCCTTCGTTGGCACCGCTCACGAAGTAGCGCTGGAAGCAGAAGAACAGCGCGGCCACCGGGATGGTGGAGAGCAGGGCTGCCGTCAGTTTCAGGGGGTACTGCGTGCCGCCGCCGAGACCTCCTGAGACGAAGCGGGCCAGGCCCGTGGTGAGCGTCTCGTACTGGCCGGACTGGGTGCTGACGAGGAAGTGCGTGAACTCGTTCCACGACCCCTGGAACGACAGGATCGTCAGGGTGATCAACGCCGGTCTGGCCATCGGCAGGACTACCGACCAGAAGATCCGGAACACACCCGCCCCGTCGACCCGGGCGGCCTCCTCGACCTCGCGCGGCACGGATTCGAAGAACTGCTTCATGATGAAGATGCCTGCCGCGTCCACCAGCAACGGCAGGATCATGCCGGTGTATGTGTCGAAGAGCCCGAAGGTGTTGAGCACCAGGAACTTCGGGATGAGCAGGGCCACTCCGGGCACCGCCATCACTGCGAGCACAAAGCCGAACAGTGCCGAGCGGCCCCAGAAGCGCAGCCGCGCCAGCGCGTACCCCGCCATCGAGTCGAACAGCACCCGGCCCGCAGTCACCAGTACCGCCACCAGCGCCGAGTTGCTGAGCCAGCGCAGGAAGGGAATCCCTTCCGAGGCTTGGCTCAGCCCGAACAGCCGCTGATACGCGGCCGTCGTCGGAGTGGTGGGCAACAGGGCCAGCGGATGCGCGGCAGCGTCCGGGTCCGTCTTGAAACCGGTCACCAGCTGGAGGACGAACGGCAGCAGATAGAGCAGACCCAGCCCCAGCACCACGGCGTATCCCACCAACCGGGCCGGCAGCGGGAAACGGGTCAGGACGGGGTGTCCTCGTTCGCGCGATGCGCGACGGCGAGGGGACCGCCGGGCCCGGTCGCGTACGGCCGTACCGGCGGCGGTCATCGGTTCCTCCCGGTGTGTACGCCACGCTCCCGCAGCGCCCAGCGCTGGAACGCGGTCAGAATGAGGATCAGGGCCAGCAGAATGAACGCGATCGCCGAGCCCTGCCCGAAGTCCGCGTTGTCGAAGCCCGCGGAGTACGACAGGAATGCCGGCGTGAGCGTCGTGTTGCCCGGGGCGCCCTGGCCCATCACGTACACCTGGTCGAAGACCTGCCAGGTGGAGATCAGTCCCAGAGTGAGGACCAGGAACAGCACGGGGCGCAGCGCGGGCAGCGTCACATACCGAAGCATCTGACGCCGGTTGACCCCTTCGATGGCAGCTGACTCCTCAAGCTCCCGCGGGATGTTCTGGAGCGCCGCGAGGAAGATCAGCATGAAGCTGCCCGAGGTCGTCCACACGGCGAGCAGGATGATCGTGCACATGGCGACCGAGGGACCCGCGAGCCACTCGAACCACGACAGTCCCATCAGCGAGTGATCGGCGAGCACCCCGGCGGGCCGTTCAGGATCGACGATGCCCAGACCGCTCAGGATCAGGGAAAGCACTCCGCGCGGGTCCGCGAACCAGTTCGGTCCCTTGAGCCCGATCCAGGACAGCATGGAGTTGACGGCTCCGCTGCCCTGGAAGAGAAAGAGGAAGACCGTGGAGACGGCGATGGAGCTGGTGACCGACGGGAAGAAGAACGTCGTACGGAGCGCGCCCCGGCCCCGCAGCATCTTCTGGTTGACGATCAGGGCCAGCGCCAGTGCCAGCACGGTCTGCAGAGGGACGGTCAGCAGTACGTAATAGGCGTTGTTGCGCAGGGACGTCGCGAAGAGCGTGCGGTCGAGTCCGTCCTGGGTGAGCAGCGTGCGGTAGTTGTCCAGACCGACGAAATCGGCCTGACCGGAGAACGGGTTGGACTGTCCGTCCCAGTGCAGCAGGCTCACCCACAGCGCCATCAGGATGGGAAGCACCATGAAGAGGCCGAGGACGAGCACCATGGGGCTGACGAACAGCCAGCCCCAGGTGCCCTCCCCGCGAAGGCCCGCGCGCGGAGCGTGAGCCTTCGCAGCCGTACCGGTTCTGCCAGGTGCGCTGTCAGGTGCGCCGGGCGAGCCGGTCGTGCGGGGAGTGCCGCTCGCGCGCATCGTGCGGATGGGCATGGGGCTCAGTTGCCCTTCACGATCGCCTGTTCGCCGTTGCGCTGAAGGTCGGCGAGGATCTTCTTCGGGTCGGCGGTGCGCAGCGACTGCAGATCGGTGTTGAACTGGCTCAGCACCTTGTCGAACCCGGCGATAGTCACCGGGCCCTGCGCGTAGGCGTTGCCGTCCACCCAGGCCTTGGCGGCCGGCTGCTTCTCGGCGTACGTCTCGAGCGCACTCGTCCGCGACGGCATGACACCGAACGCGTCGGCGAACGCGAGCTGCTGCTTCGCGGAGGTGAGGTACTTCACGAGGTCGACGCCCGCCGCGCGGTGCGCGCTGTCGGCGGCGACGCCCCAGCAGTTACTGAAGGCGAGGGTGCCCTTGCCGGCCGGCCCCTCGGGCAGCGGCGCGATGGCGTACTTCACATCGGGGTAGTCGAGCTTCATACCGCCGTCGAGCCAGTTGCCTTCGATGGTCATGGCGGCCTTGCCCTTGCCGAGCGCCTCACCGCCCCAGCTGGTGTCCACCTGCTTCGCGAACTTCATCGAGCCCGACTTGAGCAGGGACTGGACGAAGGCGAGCCCCTTGGCGTTCTCGGGGGTGTCGGCGGTCATCTTCTTCTGGTCCACGTCGGTGAGCCAGCCACCAGCCTGCTTCATGAAGACCCCGAGTCGCTGGTACTCGTCGCTGGTGACCAGACCGGTGACGCCGTTGCCCGTGAGTTTGTCCGCGACGGTCTTCAGTTCCGCCCAGCTCTTCGGATAGTCCTTCTCCGTCAGCCCGGCCTTCTTCCACAGATCGGTGTTGATGGCGAGGCCGAGGGTGGAGGTGTCCTTCGGCAGGCAGACCAGCTTTCCGTTGTACGAGAACGAGGCGCGCAGCTGCTCGGAGAAGTCGTCGGCGTCGGATATCCGGTCCCCGTACGCGTAGAGCGAGCCGCCCTTCGCGTAGTTCGCGAACTGGTCGGAGTTGACGTAGAAGACGTCCGGCGGCTTGTGCCCGGCGAAGGACTGAGCAAGCTGCTGGTTCATGTCCTTGGCGACTTCGACCGTGACCGTGTTGCCCGACCTCTTCGCATACGCGGCGGTGGCGGCCTTGACCGCCTGGGTTTCGGCGTCCCCCGAGGTGGCGATCAGTACCGTCAGATTCTGCTTGCCGGCCTTGTCCTGCTCGGGCTCCTTGTCGCTGCCGAAGCTGGATGAGCAGCCGGTGGCGGCCAGCAGCGCCGCGCAGGTGGCGAGGGCGGCGACGGCCGTACGGGTGACCATGAGTTCCTCCAGAAGGCATAACTTGCGGCTCAGCTGCCCGGGAAGGGCGTGCTGTGAATCGGTGGCCCGTGAACGGGCGCGGGGGGTGGCTCAGTTGCCCGACGCGGGTGTGCTGTCACGCACGACGAGTGACGGTTCGAGCAGGACGCGCTCAGGCGGAGCGTCGGGTTCCGACATTCGGGCCAACAGAAGACGGACACATTCGCGGCCGACGGCTTCCAGCGGCTGGGCGACGGTGGACAGTCCGGGGGAGAGAAGCGCCGCCGTGGGGGAGTCGTCGAAGCCGACGACGGCGACGTCCGTGCCCGGAACGGCTTGGCGCTCGCGCAGGGCCTGGTAACAGCCGAGGGCGAGCATGTCGCTGGCGGCGATCACGGCCGTGGCGCCCGCGTCGAGCAGTGGTCCGGCGGCGGCCTGTGCCGAGGTGATGTCATCGATGCTCTGCGCCCGCTTGCCGCGTACCGCAAGGCCGTGCCGCTGCATGGCGCGCTGCCAGCCCTCGGCGCGGTCGTCCCCGACTCCGGAGCCGCGCGGCCAGCCGAGAAACGCGATCTTGCGATGCCCCATACCGACCAGATGCTCGACCGCGGAGTCCGTGCCCGAGGCGCCGTCGACATCCACCCAGTCGCCTATCTGCCGGCCGGACCACATCCGGCCGAAGCCCACGAACGGCACACCGCGCTTCTCCAGCCAGGCCTGGCGCCTGTCGCCCCGCTCGGTGCCGCTCAGCACGAAGCCATCCACGCTGTGCAGGTCGAGGAGCTCCTCGTACCCCTCGAGGCCGGTGCTGCCGGGGGGTGAGGCGAAGAGCAGGATCCGGTAGCCGGCCTCGTCGGCGGTCTGGGACAAGGCGTGCAGAAACCGGTCCATGACAGGGGCCGAGGTGCCGGGGGCGGTGGGACGTATGCCGTAGCCGATGAGCCTGCTGGAGCGGGTGCGCAGGGTCTGGGCGGCTCGATGCGGGCGATAGCCCAGCTCGTCGATGGTGCGGCGGACCCGCTCCAGGGTCTCCGGGCGCAGCAGTTCGGGCGAGTTGATTGCGTTGGACACTGTTTGCGGAGAGACGCCGGCCCGCCGCGCGACCGTGGCCAGAGTCACCGAACCCGCCTTGGACGCGGGGGTGTTGGGTGAGCGGGGCATGTCTGTCTCCGGAACCGGTCGTGCGAACGGACGAGTTGATTGGAGCGTTCCAATACCGTTGTCAACGCTGTGAAGTCGTAGTTAGGGTTCTTGGAACGCTCCAATGCCTGAGAGGTTCTGCTCTGTTGGACACCACTGTCAAGACCCACGACATGACGAACTCCGACACGGGGCCCGGCCCTTCGGCCGAAGGCCTCCAGCCATTCCTGCATGACGCCTGTGTGACGCTGTACGCCCCGAGCTTCGCGATCTCGCACGCCGACGGACAGATCGACGGTTCAGCCGACGGCTTCTACCACGGCGACAGCAGAGCGCTTGCCCGTCTGACCGTCGCGGCAGACGGAATCGCGATTGCGCCGGTAGGGGGAGGCCTCGAAGGAGCGGACCGGGCGGCCTTTCGCGGTGTGCTGCGCGGTCTGGGTGAGGAGACTCCGGACCCGGCGGTCACCCTGCACCGGCGCCGCTGCGTCACCCCCGGGCACCTGGAGGAGACTCTCGAAGTCGCCAACGCCGGACGGCAGAACGTCCGTCTCCGGCTGATCGTCACTGCCGGGACCGACCTCGCCCCGATGGAGCGCATCAAGTCCGGACACGCGCAGAGCCCGGTCTCCGCCACCGCCACCGAGAGCGGACTCGACTGGTCACGGGACACCTTCGCCGTACGCCTCACCAGCTCTCCGGAGCCCGCCATCGTCGACCCGGCCGCCGGACGGCTGGAGTACGACATCGAACTCACCCCACGCTCGTCATGGATCGCTGTGCTGCGCTGTGACGCCGCTCATGAGGACGGCGATCAGTTCCCCGCGCCCCCGGCGGACAGCCTGCCCTGGCGCACACCGGTACTGCGCAGCGCCGACCGGCGCTTCGACCAGTGGCTGAGCCAGTCGGCCGCCGACCTCGACCGACTGCGGCTGACCGATCCGGACGAACCCGCCGACCAGTTCCTGGCCGCCGGAGCCCCGTGGTTCCTCACCCTCTTCGGCCGAGACTCCCTGTGGGCGGCCCGTATGCTGCTGCCGCTGGGCACCGATCTCGCCGCCGGTACGCTGCGCACCCTCGCCCGCCGCCAAGGCGTGAAGTCCGACCAGGACACCGAGGAGCAGCCCGGAAAGATCCTGCACGAAGTGCGCCGAGCCACCCAGAACTTCAACGAGAACTTCTCCCTGCCGCCCTGCTACTACGGCACGGTCGACGCCACCCCGCTCTGGATCACCCTGCTGCACGACTCCTGGCGCTGGGGCCTCGCGCCCGAGCAGGTGGAGCAGCTCCTGCCGCACGCGGAGTCCGCCCTCGCCTGGATGCGCGACCATGGCGACGCGGATGGGGACGGATTCCTGAAGTACATCGACCGCACCGGACGTGGCCTGGCCAACCAGGGGTGGAAGGACTCCGGCGACTCCATCCGGTATCGCGACGGCCGCTTCGCCACTTCCCCGATTGCGCTCTGCGAGGTCCAGGCCTACGCATACGAGGCGGCCCGCGGCGGCGCCGACCTGCTGCGCGCCTTCGGCCGCCCCGGCGCCGACCAGTGGGAGGAGTGGGCGGAACGGCTGCGTGACCGCTTCCGCAGCCACTTCTGGGTGGAGGACGAACAGGGTCCGTACCCGGCCGTCGCGCTCGACCGGGACAAGAAGCCGGTGGACTCGGTCACCTCGGGTTTCGGTCAGCTGCTGGGCACCGGCCTGCTCAACCACGAGGAGAGCGCCCTGCTGGCCGCCAGACTCGGCGCGCCCGACCTCGACTCGGGCCATGGCCTGCGGACCCTGAGCAGCGACTCCGTGGCCTACAACCCGTACGGCTATCACATCGGTTCCATCTGGCCGCACGACACCGCGATCGCGGTACACGGCCTGGTGAGGGCCGGGTTCCCGGATGCGGCCGCGTCGCTCTCGGGGGGTCTGCTGACCGCCTCCGCGGGCTTCGACGGGAGGCTTCCCGAACTGTTCGCCGGTCATGGCGCGGCGACCGACGCCCGGCCCTCGCCCTATCCGGCGTCCTGCCGTCCCCAGGCCTGGGCGGCGGCCTCGTCCGTCATGATCCTGCAGTCGATGCTGGGGCTCTCTGCCGATGTCCCCGGCGGAACGCTCACGGTCGCGCCCGGATTCGCGGAGGAATACCGGCCGCTGAAGGTCGAGGGCCTCGACATCGCCGGCGAGCGGCTGGACATCTCCATCGACGCCGCCGGCACGGCTCACATCGAGGCGCCGAACGGCCTGGTGGTGAAGAGGGAGCACATGACGCCCCGTTGACGAGGAGCGGCTGTACCCGCCGCGCACGCGTCGAAGGCGACGCCGAAACCGTCGCCCTCGACCCGCACGTCGTGCGCCGAAGGCGTCTCCAGTGCCTCGGTGAGCGGTCGGGCCGGTCCTTGCGGACCGCGTCCGCACCCTCACGCCGCAGAACCGTCACCAGTTTCCCGATCACACGTGGGCGCAGCGCGGTAAAGGTGGCTGTCCAGACACTCAGGCGTGTAAGAAGTCACGTTCTCTGCAGCGGGGCGGCCGACCCGGCCGCGGACCCGCGGGCCGCGGGAGCGGGGGCAACAACTGGGTGACTTCGTTGTGGTTGCCGCCCGGCCCGGCCTCGATCGGGAGGCGGGGGCCCTGTGTGCCGCCCCTTGTCCTGGACTCGGACGAGGGCGGAGCCGACCCGACAGCGCGGCCTGCCGCGTCGTCGGCGTCGATGGTGCGCGTCGAAGCCCTGGCAGATGAAGAACCGCCCCGGATGGCAGCGCCATGGACCGGATGCACACGGGAAGCGGCGCCGACAACATCGGCGAGGTCAGCGAGACGATCGTCGCGCGGGCCGACGGAACCCGCTCCTTCCGCTACGGCGACGAACCGGCAGGTCTGGCGCCGGTTGTTCTTGGTGCAGGCCCAGCCCTTGTCGGTCAGGAAAGGCAATCGGGCGCCCTCGGGGGTGTGGGCTGTGTCTACGATGCCGGTATGGAGATCACCAGACTGTCTGCCGAAGGCCGGTCTCGGCGTACGGCCGAGATACGGGAGTTCCTGCGATCGCGACGGGCCCGGGTGTCACCGGCCGATGTCGGGATGGCCGTTGGTGTCGCCCGCTCGCGCCGTACGCCCGGGCTGCGCCGCGAGGAGGTCGCGGTGCTCGCCGGGGTCGGGGTCTCTTGGTACACCTGGCTGGAGCAGGGACGTGAGATCAATGTGTCCGCGGATGTGCTGGACGCGATCGCGCGGGTGCTGCGTCTGGACGCCGCCGAGCGTGAACATCTGTATTTGCTGGCCGGGTTGAACCCGCCGCAGGCATCCCCGGCAGCCGGCCGCGTCGTCCCGGACGGGCCGCGTCAGGTGATCGACTCCTGGCTGCCGCATCCCGCCTATCTCATCGACCGGCACTGGAACCTGGTGGCCGTCAACCGCGCCGCCGAAGTGGTCTTCGGCTACCGCGAGCACGACTACAACTGCCTGGTCACCTTCTTCACAGGCGCTCGATACCGGTCGTCGCTGTGCCACTGGCGGGACGCCGCGCAGGCCATCGTCGGCCAGTTCAGGGCGGACGCCGCGCGCTACCCGGACGACGCGGAGTTCGGCCGGATCGCCGCCGACATGTGCGCGGTCAGCCCGGAGTTCGCCGAGATCTGGAAGGAGCACTCCGTCCGCAACGCCACCAGCGGAACGAAGACGGTCGCCCACCCCGAAGCCGGTGAACTCTCCTTTACCTACACCACGTTGACCCTCCCCGAGATGCCCGGGCATCGTCTGATGCTGCACACCCCGGCAGCCGGTACGGACACGCAGGAGCGGCTGGCCGCTCTGCTGGGGAGCGCGGTCGCGTAGACCGCGCCGCGAAGGTGGTGGCGACAGACCCAGGTTCGGCCCGCACTGCTGAAGCCTGGCCCGGCCGCGCAGGATCATGGGCATGGAGCGATTCACCAACCACACAGTCCTGATCACCGGCGGCACCTCGGGCATGGGTCTTGCCACCGCCCGCCGCCTGCTCGACGAGGGCGCCTACGTCGTCATCACCGGACGCGACGAGGCCCGGCTCAGCAAGGCGGCCGACGAACTCGACGCCGCCGGGCGCCTGCTGACGGTCCGGGCGGACGCCGCGAACCTGGCCGACCTGGATGCTCTGATGCGCCGCATCGAGACCTGGCGGGGCAGTCTGGACGCCGTCTTCGCCAACGCGGGCACCGGCGTATTCAAGCCCAGCGCCGAAATCACCGAAGCAGACTTCGACCACTCCACGGACGTCAACTTCAAGGGCGTCTTCTTCACGGTCCAAAAGGCGCTGCCGCTGCTGAAGGACGGCGGCGCGATCGTCCTCAACGCGTCCTGGACCCTCTACCGCGGCCTGCCCATCGCCTCCGTCTACTCGGCGACCAAGGCCGCCGTCCACAACCTGGCCCGCACCCTCGGCTCCGACCTGGCCCCGCGCGGCATCCGCGTCAACTCGGTGAGCCCCGGCTACATCGACACCGAGATGTACCGTGGCGCCAACACCGACCCCCAGGCCGACGCCCGCAACGCCGCGCAGGTGCCGCTCGGCGCCGTCGGCCACGCCTCCGAGGTCGCCGCTGCCGTCGCCTTCCTGGCTTCCGATGACGCCGCCTACATCACCGGTCAGGACCTTGTGATCGACGGGGGCCTGGTCGGCTCCCTCCCCAACCGCTGACCCGTACCAGCCCGGCATATACCGCGTACGGCTTCCGACGACTGCGAGTCCGCTGGGAAGAGTCTGGCGCGCAGGTCAACCGCGATGATGAACGCGTCCCTTGCGTCCGTCTTCACCTCACCGGGACAGAGGTCGGCGATCCGCCGCATCGTCAACCCCGGCAGATAGGCGACCGAGCAGCCCATGTCCCGCGCGACCGCCGGCGGCAGGGCCCCGATCGAGGCCGGCTGGTCGACGACCACGAGCACGGTCCCGTGCTTGGCCTGGAGTTTCGCGAACAGCTCGCGGAGCTTGGGTCCGGTGTTGGGCAGGCGTTTGTCGAAGGCCTTCTTTCCGGCCGGGGTGACGGTGGTGGCGTGGTGTTCGCCTTTGCCGACGTCCAGGCCGAGGTGGACGTCGATGTCGCCGGTGTCGATCACGTGTGGGCCCCTCCATCACGCGTTCGTCCGGCTTGCCAGGGCACCGGGCTGCCACATCCACGTTGCGGAGAGCTCTTCCGGCTCGGGTGAAGCCGGTGCTCAAGCCCCTCATCAGCGGTCTGCCGATGCCTCCGGGCCCGGCGACACCACCCCCGGATCATCAACAACAAGGGGGAAGTCATGCCGGACCCGAAGGCTGGAGGCCCCATTGCGGGGCCGCGAAATGGGCAACTCGGGGGCGCTCGGTTCCGTCCTCGCCGCCGCGCGGGCGCGAGGTCCGGCGCCTCAGTCGATCGGTGGCGCGCCGTCCAGTGGATTGCCGAGGCGGACGCCGTCCGGTGCCGGCCGCTGTTGCCAGGGACGGGGGCCGGACGGTGGCCGGTAGTCGACGCCGAGGGCGTCGAGGTGCGGGTAGTGGGCGCTCATCCTCGACGTGAAGGCCTCGAAGTCCCGCTCGTCCGGCGTCGGCAGAGTGGACCAGGCCACCTCGGCGAAGGCGACTAAGGGCTGTCCCGTAATCCCTGGTGGATCAGCGCGCAGCGTCGGATGCGGTGCATCGCAAGGCGGAGGGGCGTCCTCATACGGGGTGTATTCGGGCGTTCCGACAACGCGGCGAGGTGCCGTAGCTGTCGTCGTGCGCCCGCCAGGGATTACGGGACAGTCCTTAGCGAGGGCGGCCGGCGGCCACTGGCGCTATTGATCACACCTGGCCAGTGGGGGACGGCCCGCAGATGATCCCCGTTCTGGAACGGTTGCGTGTCCCCCGGCCAGCTGGTGGACGCCCGCGCACCCGTCCTGACCACCTGAGTGCCGACAAGGCGTATTTGTCTCGCCGTAACCGTCGTTATCTGCGGCGGCGCCAGATTCGGCATGTCATTCCCGAGCGTCGGGACCAGAGAGCCCACCGCCGCAACCGTGGCAGCTCAGGCGGCAGGCCCGCAAACTTCGACGGAGAGCTTTACTCGCAGGAATGAAGTCGAGCGGAGCGTCAATGCACTCAAGGGATTCCGGTCCGTAGCGACCAGGTACGACAAGAGAGCCTATGTATTTCAGGGGTCTGCCACTGCCGTAACGGTGCGTCTGTGGTTGAAAGCGTAAGTCGCCAGAAACTTCTGAGTCCGCCGGTGGACCTCTCCTCGCTCCTGATCGGAACGCAGCCCGGACACGGGTTCGGCGACGGCTCAGAGGTCTGCCAACAACGCGGTGAGTTCGATAGACAACCCGAGGGTCCCCCAGAGGAGGATGTCACCAACTGGCCGGACCGGACGTCCTGCTTCTTCACGCAGCACAGTCATGTGGACGGCAAGGGAAGCCGGCGCCGAAGCGGCCCAAAGCACTCCCGCAAACAGCAACCCGTCCCAGGCGAGTTGTCGCCACTCATGGATCCCGCTCTGCGATATTCGGGCCATCGTGGGCAGGCCGACTGCGGGCAGAAGCCCCACGGCTGTGCTGACCGCCACCCACCACCACCTTCTCCCGTGCCCTGCGAGTCGCCCGAACCAATGCCCCAGGGCCACAGTCGGCAGGATGTATGCGGCGGTCAGCAGCGCGCTCGCAGCCAACAGCACTGGCAGCCCGACCACCAGCGTGAGGGGGAGCAGAGCGACGCCCGCCGGGAGACTGTCAAGCCTTCCGGTCCACGCCAGTGCCAACGCGGCAATGACCACACAAAGCACAGCCATCGAAACGGACGACGGCGCTGCCCCCATGTGGTCGGCTTCACGCCTGCCCAACAGTCGCGCCATCTCGGCCCCCGATCCTGCCCGGCTCTGCCCGCGCAAGTCGCGCCACAAGCATCCGCGGGCATTTAGCCGCCACCCTAGGCCCATTACTGAACACGTTCAATGACGGATCGGACACGTGTGCCCGGCATCCGGTGGAGAACCCACCGATCAGCTCCGACCCATCGGACACGCCCTAGACGCATAGCGGGGGCAGGCTAAGCCGACCGGATTCGAACCGGCGTCCTCGCGATTTTGGAGACCGCGCGCGACCACCCCTGCGCTACGGCTTCGCCCGCTGCGATCCTAGCCCCGTCACGCTTCAGGACGGACCGGTGCGTCGGCCTTCTGATCCGTAGCTCTGTGCGGAGCGGCCGTAGATGGCCAGACCGGCCATTTCCGGACCATACAAAGACCCTACTGGGCGTCAGGGGTTGCTGGGGCTGCGGTACTACGCTGCTGTACCGCAGGATCTCGGCGGGGGTGACCATGGAACGGCATCTGTTGATGCAACTGCTGGCCGGTGACACCGACGACGCATCCGCGGCTGCCCTTGCTGCCCTCCGCAGCGGCGCTGCCCACTGTGTGTCGGATTTGACCGTTCCCGCAGAGAAACCTGCCGTGGGCTATGCGAACCGACGTCGAAACTGGCGGCGGAAGGGCATTGAGACTCAGGGCCTGGACCGCGCGGTGCAGCTCCTTGGCCGACGTGACCAACCGGTGCGCTACGGTCAGATCATGCCTGTCGACCGCACATGGGTCTTCATCCTCTTCCTCACCGAAGATGCCAGCGCATTGGTGGCCTGCTTTGGCCTGCGCCGGACGGGCGAATAGCCACCGCTTTAGAAGCGTGGTGGGGCGAGTTGGGGTCTGACCTGTGGGATGCCGACTTCGGCGGCTACTGGCTTCGGTCCACCGGCAGCAGCCGCAATTCCCCGTGAGTCCCCGCCCGATCTGGCGCGGTTGTGGCACGGCACGTTCTGATCTGGCTCCGCTCGTGACGAGGCGGCCGGTGTTCAGGCGGGACGCCACCGAGCCAGGTAGTCCGGACCTTCTGGGAGGTAGCGACCGGCCGGGCCGCTCGTAGGACCGCCACTCGGGCACGAGGTGTCGGGCATCCGCCGGCGCCTTGCGCCGAGGATCGAGCAGCACCTGCAACTCGTCGTAGCGCGCATCGACACCCCCGCCGCCTGGATGCGTGTCAGCGGCAACCTCGCCTGCCTCGTACCGGGCATTCCATGAGCAGAAGATGTTCCACTGCTCTCGTTCCATGTCCAGGGTCAGGCGGTCGGCGGGCCAGACGAGGGACTCCTCAGTGTCGACTTCAGGGTTCGCATAGCCGTCGACTGACTCGAAGTAGTGCGGCAGCCCTCCAATGGAGGCCAGGCCCGAACGAGGGCCGTCGTACAAGTCGTTCTCCACGTAGACCTGCTCGAACCCCGTCTCCAGCAGGCGCGCCCATTGACCCCGTTCACTCATCCACCCATGATCCATCGGACATGCCTTGCGAGAACGCTTCGCGACGTCCCTAGTTTGGAAGACCCCGTATGCGGATGATGGCTGACCTGGCAAGGCACTGACCTGGGCCGGAGCGCGATCGGCGCCGCTGTTCCCCGTGAGTCCCCGCTGCGTCCCGCCGGAACGGGCACCCAACGGGCACATGGACCGTCAGTTATCCGATGCCCACCAGATGGGAGCGAGCTCTTTCTTGAAGTGCTCCTCAACGTGCAGGTGACTCCCATACGATCTTGGCATGGGCATTCTGATACCTGGGCTCGCGCCGACAGTCGTGTGCGTGGTGACCTTCGCGGTGGTCTTCGTCTCTATGGCCAAGGTTCTTTTGCCGCGCGTCAACAAGGTCCTCGATGAGCGGAAGGACGCTATCGAGGGCCAGGTGGAACGTGCTGAACAGTTGACGATGGAGGCGGGTGAAGTCCTCGCCGGGTATCGCGAGGAGCTGGCTGAGGCCCGACACGAGTCGGCTCACCTGCGTCAGGAGGCGTTGGAGCAGGGCACGCGACTGATCGCCGAGATTCGCACTGAGGGCCTGCGGGAACGCGAGGTGATGATTACGGAAGCTCAGGCGCGGTTCGAGGCCGACCGCGTCATAGCGGAGACAGAGCTACGGGGAGACGTCGTGTCGTTGGCCATCGAGTTGGCCGGTCGGGTGCTCGGCGAGCCGATTGACAGTGCCGTCACCAGTGAGATCGTGGACCGCTTCTTCTCAGACCTTGATGCTCGGAGCTGAGCTTCCTCCGCTTTGACGGACACCATTGGTGTGGTGGTCAGGCTGCGAGTGCGGTCTCGTACTCGGCGGGGCTGAGGTAGCCGAGGCTGCTGTGCAATCGGTGCAAGTTGTACCAGCCCTCGATGAAATCGAAGATCGCGGTGCGGGCGGCGGCCCGGCTGGGCCAGGCGGAGGTGCCGAGCAGTTCGCGTTTGATGGTCGAGAAGAACGACTCGGCGAGCGCGTTGTCCCAGCACTGACCGGTGCGGCCGACCGACAGTCGAATCCCGAACTCGCTTGCCAGCGAGGCGAATTGCTGACTGGTGTACTGGCAGCCGCGATCCGAATGGAAGATCACGGGATGGGTGGGGCGACGCTGCCGGCAGGCGTCTGTCAGCGCGTCGGCCACCAGCTCGGTTCGCAGGTGATCGGCGGTTGCCCAGCCGACCACGCGCCGGGAGGCGATGTCGATGACCGTGGCCAGATAGAGCCAGCCCTCCTCGGTCGGGACATACGTGATGTCGCCGCACCAGCGGGCATCGAGCCCGGTGCGGTCGGGCTGGAAGTCCCGGACGATGAGGTCGGGACGGAAGGCAGCCCTGGGATCAGGGATCGTGGTCAAATGCCGTCGTCTGCGGTGCCGGCCCTGCAGTCCTGCGGCCTGCATCAGTCGTGCGACACGACGGCGACCGCACCGGGCACCCTCGCGCATGAGCACGGCGTGCACGCGCGGGGCCCCATAGGTTCCGCGCGATTTCGCATGGACCTCGACAATCTGCTTGGTCAGCTCGGCATCCCGCACTGCACGGGGGCCAGGCAGGCCGGAGCGACGGGCATAGAAGGCGGTCCGGGAGACCTTCATCAGCTCACACGCCCGTTTGACGCTGTGACCTGCCTGCTTCTCCGCCTCGATGAACGGGTGCACCGTCACCGGGTCTCCTTCGCGAAGAAAGCTGTGGCCCGCTTGAGTACGTCGACATCCTCGCGCAGCCGGCGGTTCTCCCGCCGCAACGCGGCCAGTTCCTCGCGCTCACTGCTGGTCAGCCCGTTGCGCTCGCCCGCATCGACCTCGGCCTGCTTGACCCAGTCCCGCACCGCGGTCTCGGTCAGCTCGAAGTCCTTGGCGACCTGCCCGACCGAGCGGTCACCCCGTCGGCACAGCCCGACGATCTCGGCCTTGAACTCCGGCGTAAACGAACGACGAGGGCGGCGAGGCTTCTTCTTCCCCATGCTCTCCATGATGGACATCCTCCCGGGGCTGAACCCCTGATCTCGAATGTCCGTCAAAGCGGATCAAGCCCAGAGCGCGGCAGACTTGCAGTAGCCCCTGGTTCTTTTTCTCACCTCAACCCACCACTCTCCCCAGCTCCCATCCCGTCTGCCGTCGACCCACCCACCGTGGAGCGGGCGTGGTCCCTGGCGTCCAGGTGGAGCGCGCCACTGTGCGTACGACCTGGACGCCAGGGACCGCGTCTGCTCGGCTCTGCCTGGGTCGATGGCAGACGGGATGGGAGCTCCCTGCGTACGCCACTCTCCGGCCGGCACTCGCGAACGGCGCCCCGTCCATCCCGGAGTCTGAGCGCCCCCGCCGGAGGCATGTCTTGTGCCTTCCGTGTCCCTCGTTGGCTTTATTCACGAGTAACGACAGCTCTTGGCGCGTCGGCCCGGAGTGCGTCGCCACCGAGCTACCAGGTGGTATCCGGCGTCCTTCAGGAGGGTGAGTGCCGTGCAGCCATCATTTGCGAAGGCGGCCGACGCGCTGCCCGACGTACTGCAGGACCCCACCGCAGATCAGCATGAGCATGCTGCAGGCGAAGAGGGCGTCGGAGGTGGTGAGGTCGTACACCGTGCCGGCGTACTGGGTCAGCGCCATCCCCGCGCCGAACGCCAGGGCTCCGGAGCCCCACAGCCGGGGCCGCAGAATGTACCCCCGTTGCCACGGCAAGGCCCGGCCGGTAGTGAGGACCAGGACACCCGCCGCAGCGTAGAGCACCACGGCGACCCCCACGGCGACCAGCGAAATGACGTGCAGCATCGAACCCCCCTCGTCCATCCTCCCGATCATGGCCACGCCTGCTATGGACGGCTAGACCCAATACCAGTAACTTAGGTGCAATCTGGTCGTTGCTGGTGGTATGCCGAGAGCGGGTCAGCTGAAGTCATCTGGTGAGCGTCTGTCGGACCGGGTCGCGGTCGGGGTGCTGACGCAGGCGTTTCCTGCGCGGCTCGTGGACGAGGTGTTGGCGGAGACGGGCCGGGTGCAGCAGCGAAACCGGCTGTTGCCGGCCCGGCTGGTGGTCTACTTCGTGCTGGCGATGTGCCTTTTCTCGGGGCAGAGCTACGAGGAGGTCGCCCGGCTGCTGACCATGGGTTTGCAGGGTGAGCGGCGCTGGCGTGCGTCGTGGGCGGTGCCGAGTACGGCGGCGATCTGGAAAGCCAGGTCACGGTTGGGGGTGGCGCCGCTGCGGCAGTTGTTCGCGCGGGTGTGCCGTCCGGTTGCCACACCGGGTACTCAGGGTGCCTTCTACCGAGACTGGCGGCTGACCGCGATCGACGGCACCACGTTCGATCTGCCCGACACGAAGGCGAACGTGGAGGCGTTCGGCCGTCCACCGCGTTCCGGGCGGGGCGAGCAGAACGTCGGCTACCCGCAGATCCGCATGGTCGGCCTGGTGGAGTGCGGCACCCACGCCGTTTGCGACGCCGCGATCGGCCCTCTGCGGACCGGAGAGCAGGCCCTGGCCCGGGCGGTCCTGCCGTCCCTGCGGCCGGGGATACTGCTGCTGGCTGACCGTGGCTTCTACAGCGTGGACCTGTGGTGCAAAGCCGCTGCGACCGGAGCCGACCTGCTGTGGAGAGTCCGCAAGGACCTCGTGCTGCCCGTGGTCGAGCAGTTCCCGGACGGTTCTTATCTCACGGAGATTTTCGACCGCAGCGACATCCATCACGTCCGTCGCGGGGTCCCGGCACGCGCGGTGGAGTACGCCATCGCCGGCCACGAGGGCGTCTACCGGCTCCTCACCACGGTCCTCGACCCGGACGAGGCCCCAGCCGCGGAACTGGCCGGACTCTACGCCCAGCGATGGGAGTTCGAGTCCACTCTCGACGAGATCAAGACCCACCTCGGCGGTTCCCACCTGGTGCTGCGTTCGCAGCACCCCGACGGAGCCGAGCAGGAACTCTATGGCTTCCTGCTCGTCCACCACGCCATCAGGCGTCTGATGCACCAGGCCGCTCGACAAGCCGACCACGATCCCGACCGGATCTCCTTCACTCGCTCACTGCGCGTCGTGCGCCGCCAGGTCACCGACCAGGCGGCGTTTTCCCCCGGCAGACTCGCCCGTGCGGTCAAAGCAACCCACGCTGAACTCCTCGAACGACTCCTGCCACCACGACGCCGCCGAGCCAACCCCCGTGTCATCAAACGCAAAATGGCCAACTGGCCCCTCAAACGCGCAGCCCACCATGGTGCAGAACACCCGCCCGCCCCGGCCATCACCATTGTCAATGCCACCAAACCCAAACGGGTCAAGCGGATAAAAACGCCCTAAGCCTTGATCCACCGACGTGGTTTGGGGAGTGATCTTGTGACCGGTTTCGAGCCGGTTTCAGGTCGGCGCTCGGGTATGGGCAGGTTGTAGTCGCTGGTCTGCCCAGCTTTTCCACGGGTTCGGTTCCGGTTGGGCCCTGGCGGCGGGCGGGTCGGGTAGGGGCTGTTCGCGTCAGCCGGGTGGGCCGTGAACGGTGTGGAAGAGGTGTGTCCAGGCGTGCTGCCAGGGCCAGTTGTGTGGCAGGTGCAGGGTGATGCGGCGGGCGGAGCGGGCGATCCGGGCCGGAACGTGGACCAGGTGGGTGCGGATCGTGGCGGTGGTGGCTTTGGCGTGGAAGGCGGAGGTCAGGGAGCCAGTGGCCCGCAGCAGGTTGTAGGTCATCGCCCACAGGGTGAGCCAGGCGGCGTTGGCGTGGAAGTGCCCGGAAGGCAGGTGGGCCAGGGCGCCGGCTTTGGTGTCCGCGATGACCTGCTCGATCACGGCGTGGTGGCGGTGTTCCCGCTCGGCCTGCAGGGTTGCGGCGGGCTGGTCGGTGAAGAAGGGGTGGTAGCGCCAGACGGGGAACAACTCGCCCTGTTCACCCACGACGGCGGGTTTGGCGAGGTCACGGACCCGGCGCACGATCAGCCGGGCGGTGATCTGCTCGCTCTTTTTGCGGCTCGCGAAGGCGGTGTATTGGGGTATCTCGGCGACTTCGGCGTCCGAGATGAGTTCACCGGTGGCGGGGTCGGGCACCGCGGTCGGGTAACTGATGTGCTGCCATTCCTCGTCGGGGATGCTGTGGACGGCTCGTTTGATGGAGGGGTTCATGCTGGTGGTGAGCGAGAAGTGGGCTCCGGCCCGGTGGCAGGCGGCGATCACACCGGCGTTGTAGAACTGCGAGTCGGCCCGCAGGATTCGGGTCCCGGTGCAGCCGGCCTCGCGGGCGGTGGCCAGGGCCTCGCTCACGAATTTCGGGGCGCCGCGGGAGTCTGCTGCTTTGCCGCGTCGCATCCGCACGCCGGCGATCACCGGCCTCGATTGCGGGGTGCAGACCGTGGCGAGCAGCGGGTGCAGGGTGCGGATGCCCTTGAACCGGCCGTACTCGGCGCCCTGTTTCGCCCGCCCGTAGACGCGTTTGTGGGTGGAGTCGACATCGATGAACGCCATCTCGTCCGAGCCCGGCAACAAGGGGGTGTGCGCGGCCAGTGCGGCCAGGAACCGGCGGTGGACAGCGTGGAGTTGGAGGGCGTGACCGTGGGTGAACGAGCGAAGGAAGGTGCCCAGCGTGGACGGGGCACGGGCACCTGCGAACACGGCCGGCATCGCGCCGTGCCGCAGGACGTGAAGGTCGTCGATGCTGTCCGCACCCGCGGCCATGCCGCCCACAATGCTGGTGACCTTGGCATCCGCCGCAGCCCCAGCCCCGTTCTTCGCGCCGGTCAGCTTCACCTTCTCGGCCACCAACCGCGACAGCCCGCACCGCTCGGCCAGCCGCAGCACCGGCAGCAGCCCGGCATACGCGATCAGGTTCGGGTCATCGAACGCAGCGGAGACCGCTGCCGGAGTATGGGAAACTTGCATCTACGAGGTGCCTTGCTGATTGTGCGTGCTGGAAGCGTCAGAACTCCCATCATCGCAGGTCAGCAGGCACCTCTTCTTGATTGCTCATCCACAGCAAGCGAGCCACTCGGTGGATCGAGGCTAAGTTACCGGTATTGCGGCTAGACCCGCCGTTGTGATTTCGGCGACAGCGGCACCATCGGGATGCTCCAGCTGGCGAATGCCGCATCCGCCGCTGCTGTCGGAACTCGTGAGCGTAGCCACCTCGTCCAGGTTGTCTCGCTCTAGTGTCCTGAGTCAATAATTCGTCTATGGTTTGGGGATGACTCGTCCGGGACCGAAGCTTGTGCCGTTGGATCTAACTGCTGCGGAACGCGGGGAGTTGGAGCGGTGGGTGCGGCGGCGCAAGGGTGCCCAGGACATGGCTCTTCGAGCCCGCTTGATCCTGGCGTGTGAAGCGGTGGGTGAGGACGGGTTTCCGGTCTCGACGAAGGCAGTCGCGGGCGAGATCGGTGTGACGCGGGAGACGGCGTCGAAGTGGCGGAAGCGTTTCCTGGTCGACAGGCTCGCTGGTCTGCAGGACGAGCCGCGTCCTGGCCGGCCTCGCACGGTTTTGGACGAGCAGGTCGCGGATCTGATCGCACGGACTCTGGAGTCGAAGCCGGAGAACGCCACGCATTGGTCGACGCGCTCGATGGCGAAGAAGACGGGTCTGTCCCAGTCGACGGTTTCACGTGTGTGGCGGGCTTTCGGGCTGCAGCCGCACCGCTTCGAGTCGTTCAAGCTGTCGACGGATCCGTTCTTCGTCGACAAGGTCCACGACGTCGTCGGCCTGTATCTCGACCCGCCTGAACGGGCGTTGGTGCTGTGTGTGGACGAGAAGTCGCAGATCCAGGCCCTGGACCGGTCTCAGCCAGTCCTGCCGATGATGCCGGGGGTGCCGGAGCGGGCCACCCACGATTACGTCCGCGCCGGCACCACCACCCTCTTCGCCGCGTTCGACGCCGCATCCGGCAAAGTCATCGGCTCCCTCCACCGCCGCCACCGCGCGACGGAGTTCAAGAAGTTCCTCACCAAGCTCGACAAAGAGATCCCCGACGACCTCGAGGTCCATCTCGTCTGCGACAACTACGCGACCCACAAGACCGCCGACATCAAGAAATGGCTCCTGGCCCATCCCAGATTCCACATGCACTTCACGCCCACGAGCTCTTCCTGGCTGAACCTCGTAGAGCGATGGTTCGCAGAGCTGACGGCCAAACAGATACGCCGCGGCGTCCACAAATCCGTCCAGGCCCTGGAGAAGGACATCCGCAACTGGATCACCACCTGGAACGAAGACCCCAAGCCATTCATCTGGACCAAGACAGCCGACCAGATCCTCGAATCACTCGCCACGTACTGCAAACGAATTACTGACTCAGGACACTAGCGTTCGTCGGGCTCGCGTGCCCAGGCATAGGGCATTCGGTCAGTCTTGTCTGTCGCCAGAAAGTTGGGCCGACCGGCCGCTCGGGCGCGTCGGCATGAGAAGAGCGATCAGGGCGCGCGATCATCGCGTCTCGTTCACGCGCTACGCCGCTCGGCGTACCGGACTCGGGGTGCCCCGTTCGGGGGCTGAGACAACACCCGTCGAACCTGCACCAGTTCGTACTGGCGATGACCGGGGTGTTCCCCCCGGACCGTGGGGATCGCTCTCTCGGGCTCGTCGTCTCCGTGCTCGCCGGCGCGGAACACGGAAAGATCGATGCGGTAACGCCTTTGGCAGTGCCCGATTTCCGAGCGGTGGGCGTGCAACGTCGCACAGTCGGATGGTGGATTGTCGGGCTGGGAGCGACGGTTCTCTGACGACCGACTGCGGGGCTGCTGCAGGCGGGATGTCCCAACCGGGTGCACCCGACCGTGGTCCCTCCGCACTCCCGCCGGCCGCGGCCAGGTCCCGCCGCCGCTCGTCGAGCACCTCGCCCGGAGCAGCGCCGCCTGCCCCGACAACCTCGTGGGCATCCGCGACCGCGCCCTGGTCTCATGCACTTCGTGGTCGCCGGCCGCGAGCACGAGCTCGCCGCCACCAGGGTGCGTGACTACGCCGAAACCCCGGTGACGTTCCGGCTCAGCCGGTGCCGTGGACGACGGTGCTGTTCCGCACCATCGTCATCTTGTGGGGGACAGGGCTCCCCCCGCGACGGAAGCCCGGATGCAGGTGTCGCATGGCCACGATCAGACACATTGCGGGCAGGCGACAAGCCTGCCCGAGTTGCCAACCAGCGTACGACCCCCCTGATGATGCTCGACCCCAGCCCAGACAGGCCACCGGCCAAACCCGCTACACCTACCTCATGAGCTTGCCTCACAGCAGCAGCCGACCAGCCCCGGGCATTCGCCGCGCGGAGGAGCCCCGGCGGGAGGCCGCATCGGAGGCTGCCCGTGCTGGAGGGCCCGGCCGGACGCGGGTGAACAACCGTAAGGTTCGACACCCGTGGCTTCAGGCAGCGGCCCTCACGTCCGCGGCGGCCGGGTGCGCAACCGGTCGATCTCGGCGAGCACGCGGTCCACATGCGGACGCACCTGCGCCTGCAACGCGTCGCTCCAGCTCTCCTCGGAGTACCGGTAGTTGAGATAGAGCTGCCTGGCGTGTTCGAGGGCGGGTCGGTGCTCGGGCGGGAGCTGGCCGAGGGCCCAGTCGGCGGCGGCGTCCTTCGACCTGATCTGGCCGGTGGCGAGGGTGGTCCAGATGCGGGCGAAGGTCAGCAGGACGTTGCGGGTGTCGCCGTCCAGGTCGTCGAGCAGGCCGGGGATGCCCGCCACGTTCGCCCGGATCAGGTCGGCGCGCGGGACGGGGTCGAGGACCTGCGCCGGGGGCGGGCCGGCGAGGGGGCGGTCGCCGGCCAGTGCCATGGTGATCAGCAGGGCCAGATCGGGCATCGGCTCCGGCCGGGGGACCTCCCCGGCCTCGTACTCGGCGCGCAGCCACTCGCCGTACAGGAAGTCGCCAGTCGGCGGGTACCGCCACGGCCGGACCTCGGACTGGACGACCACGGTGAGCTCGACCGGGCGGACCTTGTTCCGGGAGCCGGAGATCCCGAGCAGTCCACCGAGGAGTGCCCGTCGCTCCTGCTCGTCCATCCGCCACCGGGAGACGACCAGCACGTCCACGTCGCTGGCGGGCCTGAGGCCGCCGAGCACGGAGGACCCGTGGAGGTAGATGCCGATGACCTCTGAGCCCAGCACTCCGCCGACCAGCCCCACGATCTCCTGAATCTGATCCACTGCGTCAGTGTCGCCCGTCGCCCGGGCCGACTGCACACCATTAACTGAGGTCGGTGCTTCAGGGTGACGTTGGTGGGTCGAGGGAGAGTCCGGTCCCGGCGAGGAAGCCGTCGAGGACATCTCGCCGGTATTGCAGGCGTTTGAACTGGTGGCGTACCAAGCTCTCGAGTCGGACGAGGATCAGGAAGAGGTCAGCCCCGAGAGCGAATAGGGGCTGCCGCCTCGTGCGTCTCCCACAGCCGAGCCCGTGCCCGATCCGTGCCCGATTGGGCGGTGAACCACAGTCAATCAGGGGCTTTGACGAGTGCTCGGACGATCACGCACACCCGCTATTTCCCCAGTGCAGAACCGTTTAGCGGGGGCCAGGCCCCGTGATCCCTAGCTCAGAGCGCGAGTTCGCTTCTCGTCACCCACTCCATGCAAAAGCCCAAGGCCGTGAAATTACGGGCTGATCGGATCTGTCAACAGGATGTCGATGCTGATGGTGGCCTTGTAGGTGCGGCGGTCGACGCGCAGGCTCTTGTACGCGTAGCGGGACAGTGGGCGCTTGACCGCTCGGGGCTGACGCGCAGGCGGCGCGGGGGCATCAGGTGGTTCAAGACCGCGCGGCCGATGCTGCCGACGAGGTCGATGGTGGTGTCGGCGATCACGCCCGCGGCCTGGATGACCTGGTCGCGGGCGGTTTGCAGGGCGATGCTGAAGCTGGCGCGGTCGGGGTCGGCGCCGGGGGACCGTGTCCGTGGCGTCGGCGATCGCGATCCTGATCAGCTGGTAGGCGGTCAGCAGGGCGTAGACCTCCTGGGCGATGCCCGCCATGGTCCGGGCGCGCAGCACGCGTCGGCCGAGCATGGATTTCTTGATCGCAAAATAGGTCGATTCCACTTCCCAGCGCTGGTGATACAGCTTGACCAGCTCGAACGCGGGATAGCGGCGGTGGTCGAGCAGGGTGGTGGCCAGGCGGTAGACGCCGGTGTGCCGTCCCGCGGTGGTGGCGATGGTGATCTCGCATTCGATGATGCGGACCTCCAGCTGCCCGATCCGGGACAGGAACGAGCCGTCGTCGAAGCGGTGCAGGACCGGTGGTTTGCGGGCTGCGGACAGGCGGGCGAGGAACGCGGCCCCGGTGCCGGCGACCGTCTCCAGAAAGGCGTTGGAGGACAAGCCGCGGTCGAGCAGGACGACCATCCCCGCGCGCAGAGAGCGGGCCAGTCGCTTGCCGTGGGTAGTCTCGCCGCGCGAGCGCGGCCCGAACACGGCGTCGATGACGGCTCGGGTGCCGCAGGCGACCAGGGCGACCAGGCAGATCTGCGGGTAGCCGGAGGTGGCGTACTGGTTGGAGCCCTTGCCCAGCCGGGCCCGGGTGGCCGGGTCGTCGGGGACGTCGAGGTAGGTGCCGTCGATGGCGACCACCAGCAGGCCCGCCCAGCGGGCTCCGGCGGTACGGATCGCGGACGCCGGCCCGCGCAGCATGTCGAACAGGGATCGCACAGGGCGTACTCCGAGGCGGGCACGGGCGTTCCACAGCGCGGTGCCGGTGACCTTCGGTATCGGCAGGGAGCCCAGTGCGCAGGTGAGTCGGTCCCACACCGCGAGGTAGCCGCACTCCTCGAACAGCGCGGCGGCCAGCAGCAGGTAGACCACGACCCGGGCCGGCAGTTTGCGCAGCCGCTGCTGAATGGCTCCGCACTCGGCGAGCACCTCATCGACCATCTCGAAGGGCACGATCCGGGTCAACTCGCCCAGATGGCCCGGCGCGAACACGCCTTTGGCTACCGCGATCTCGCGGCTGATGACACACTGCCCGGACAGCGGAACTCCCCTGGTGAACGACTCGTCTTGGAGGACAACGTCGTTCTATCGGAGTTCCGCTTCCTTCATCTCGGCGATCACGAGATCCGTAATTCCCCAGGTGCCCGCGGTGGATGGTGTCCGTCGCGCACGGTTGTCAGTGGCTCCTGTCAGCATGCGCAGATGACCTCAACTGACACCCGCCTGCTCACCGCCCCTGACGATCAGCCGCGTGCCCACCTTCTGGAGCTGGTCGGTGCCATCGAACCGTGGGACGACCTGGAGTGCACCCATCTGGAGACCGCCACGCAGTGGATCGCCAGCGGAGCCCCGGTCTACCGGGTGCGCAAGCCGGATGTTCCGGCGATGCACCTGGTGAGCTACTTCGTTGTCCTCGACAACACGCGCGAGCAGCTGCTGCTCGTCGCCCACCGCAAGGCGGGCCTGTGGCTGCCGGCCGGAGGGCACATCGAGCCGGGTGAGGACCCGTGGGCCGCGGTGGTCCGCGAATGCCGTGAGGAGCTGGGCATCGAGGCCGTGGCATCGCCGATCACCGGCGAGCATCCTCTCTTCCTCACCGTCACCCGAACCCGGGGGCAGCGCGCGCACACCGACGTCTCGCTCTGGTACCTCCTCAATGCCGACGCCCGTACCATCACCTCCTACGACCAAGGGGAGTTCAGCGCAATCCGGTGGCTGACCGGCGAGCAGGTGCTCGAGGAGCCGGCCGAGCTGCTCGACCCCCACATGCACCGCTTCACCCGCAAGCTTCAGCACGCCCGGACCACGATGCATCGCCGGTAGCCTCCTCCGGCTGTCCGCGGTGCCGCACGACCCCACCACGCCGGGGACCGACACCAACACCGCTCACGTCCGCCGTCCCCATGGGGAGTCTTGACCGCGAGGGTGGGGAATCCCCACCGCCACCCCTTGCGACCAGCACCCCAGCCGTAATTTCACGGCCTTGTGCAAAAGCCCCAGGCCGTCTTGAGTTCCGGTCTCGCAAGTTCGTCCGGGCGCTCGACCGGCATCGGATCGTGGGCTCGACAGGAAGGGTCGGGGCGGCAGGCGACAACGCGGCCATGGAGTCCTTCTTCAGCCTGATGCAGAAGAATGTCCTCGACCGCCGGACGTGGGCCACCTGTCAGGAACTGCGGATCGCGATCGTGACCTGGATCGAGAGGACCTACCACCGACGCCGCAGACAAGCCTCGCTCGCCCGGCTGACCCCCATCGAATACGAAACCGTCATGACCACACCGGCCCTCCAGGCCGCGTGACCGAACCTGTCACCCAACCCTGTATCAGACGCGGGCACACCCCAGGTGCCCGCTTCGTGGTCAGCCTGCCCGCTGGGTGACCGGCGTCGGCTCGGCTGTGGTGTCCGGAAGCGCAGCGCGCTCCCTGCGCTCCTGGACGTGGGCGTACGCCACCAGCCCGAGCAGGATCCCGAGCAGCACGCCTGACGAACCCGCGGTGCCGAGGTTGAGTCCACCCTTGGCGACCGGCTTGGTGAGGAAGTCACCGGCAGTGGCTCCGAGCGGGCGGGTGAGGACGAACGCGATCCAGAACAGCAGCACGTTGGGTACAGCGGGGACCGGCATGAGGACGACGAGCACTACTAGTGCGCCTGTCACGAGGGCGGCGCCGCCCGCGTAGCCGAGGCCGGAGCTGTCGGAGAGGAAGTCGCCCATTGAGGTGCCGAGGGTGTTGGAGACGAGGATCGCCGACCAGAACAGGGCCTCGCCGCGGAAGGTGACGATGTCGCGGATCACGAAGGTCATTCCGGTCAACTTCCACACGATGAACACGGCGACCAGGACCGAGACGAGGATCGCGGCACCCTCGGGGTATCCGAGGCCCAGGCCCTGCGGGCCCCAGCCGAGTGATGTGGTGCCGTTCGAGAGGAACTTGGTGCTGGCGTCACGGTTCATGAAGTCGGACATCGTCGTGCCGGCCATGCTGGTCGACAAGATGACGGTCCAGTAGAAGAAGGGGTTGTAGCGCCGGGAGCGGAGCTGGACGACGAGGGTCACGACGAAGATCAGGAACAGCGCGATCGTGGTGAGGAAATATCCCATCCCGAGCGTCTGGGCGAACAGGTCTCCTGCTGTCTCGCCCAGGGTGGTCGCCGCAATCTTCGTGATCCAGAAGGCCAGGGTGACCTCCGGCAGTTTTTTCACCAAGCGTTTCCGGGCCTCGGCGACCTCGAGGTCGATGAGCACTTCGGGCTTCTCCACGGTGCGGACGCTCCTATTCGTGCAATGTCTCAGAGCGCTCGTCCGGAGGCGATCGCCCTGTGAAGACGGTGGGGGCCGCGGACGGCGGCCGCGTCGGTGTCCGACTCTGTCAACGGTGACCTGAATCGATCCTGAACGCGTGACCATGGGGTGACTCTGTGTGTCTGGTGGTCCGTTTCGGCTGGGTGGCGCCCGTAGCGGCGCCAGCAGATGGATGACCAGGTCAGGGATGACCGTGAGGAACCGCGGTCTGGTCACCACGGTGCCGGGACCGAACCACTGTCGCCGGTCAGTTGGCAGAGAGCGTCACCCATTGAGGCGCCCAGCGGACGGGTGAGGAGGTATGCGATCCAGAAGACCCGTACGGCGTCGTCACGTCCCTCACGCTCGCGTGTGGCATGAACAACGGCAGCGCCTCGCTTATCCGGAGTTCGCCAGGTCTGTGTGCATGTCGGCGACACGTTGTCTCCCGTGACATGTGAGTTACCTGGCCGTGAGTCGGCTGCGGCGCGCTCGGTCGTGCGCCTGGCACCGGTTGGGCCACGACGGACCAGGGGCTTCCCGGAGTGGGCCATCTACCTGAAATGCGATCTCGCGAACTGGGCGAAGAAGCCGAGGAAGTCTTTCTGGGTAGCTGATGTGGCGGTATGCCAGCACCCGCGCCCGTTGCCATCGGCACCGGTTTCGGAGCCCTCGTCACCGTTGCCGAGCCCACGAGTGTCCTCACTGCCTCCGGGAGACGGCGCCGGTACGTGAAGTGCCGCTGCGCCGCGCCCCGGCCGTGTGATGCGGCTGCCGCTGGGGTACGCGGAGAGATCGCCGGGCAGGTGTTGGGGCCGGTTACGGTCCGCCTCGTGCCGGTGGAGCTTCTGACTGAGCAGCACGGCCATCGCCTCCCATGAAACCTTTTGCGCCTGCCGCCGTCCCGATGATGAGGTGGCACGGTGACCAACCACGATGAGGCGGCGGCCGTCCGGCCTTTGACACTGGCTTGGGTGAACCGGCACCTGGAGGTCGGCGAACGGATCGTCAGGACCGAGGCGTTGCACGGCGGCATCACTGCTGAAATGCGGAGGCTGACCATCGGCACGCGGGACGGAGGCACCCGTGACCTGGTGCTGCGGACCTTCGTCGACGTGGAGCACGCCGACGACTGGCTGAACAGGGAGGCCGGCGCCCTGATCCTGCTCCCGGGGACCGGTGTGCCGGCTCCGGGACTGGTCGCGGTTGATCCGGCCGCCGCGCATTGCGAGTATCCATCGCTTCTCATGACACATCTGGTGGGCCGGACGGTCCTCGACGATGAGGGATTGGAGACACGCGTCCCTCTGCTGGCCCGTCAACTCGTGGCGATCCACGCGTTGCGACCCGCCGAGCGGCCCCGGGAGTATGTGGCGTGGACGACCGCCGACACCGTCGTGACTCCGAAGGGCGCCGACGCGGCGGCATGGGCCGCGGCGATCGACGTGATCCGCAAGCCCGCGCCGCCCTATGAAGGGCGATTCCTGCACCGGGACTTCCACCCCGGCAACGTGCTGTTCGACGTGCCGCCCCCACAGCCCGCAGGTGCCCGGATCACCGGCGTCGTCGATTGGGCGGCCACCTCCTGGGGCCCGGCGGATCTCGATGTGGCGCACTGCTCCACCAATCTCGCGCTGCTGCACGGCCCGGCGTGGGGTCTGCGGTTCGCTGAGGCGTATGAGGAGGCCGGCGGTGTGCTGGCCGCGGCCGCGAGCGAGCGGCTGTACTGGCAGGTGCGGGACGGGCTGGCGTTCTCAGAAGAAGTGCAGTTGGTGTCGCAGCCCTGGCGGGAGGCAGGGAGGACAGAGCTGACGACGCGAGCCGTGGAGGAGCGGCTGGATGCCTATGTCATCGCCCTGATGGACACGCCGGGCTGAGTCGAGGTCGTGCGGGGGCGCGGCCCCGACCTCATCGGTCACTGCTCAACCAAGTGGGGCATCGAGCGGACCCTGGGGAATTCCGTCGGTGCGGTGCTGATCACCATGGCCCTGTCGGGCACGTCGTTTCTGTCGGCGCCGGTGCTGGCGTACGGGCTGCCGCAGGAGACGGCCGCGAACCGGGTCGTGCGGATGGCGCGTCCTCAGAGCCTGCCCTGCCCTGCTCGGCACCGCACTGAGGGTCGGGCTCCCGAGGTATGGGCATCAGTGTGAACACGGTCGACGCGCCGCCCGTCGGCAAGGGGCGCCCACCGGGGGAGACGGCGAGGGCGTCGTCGAGATCGCCCAGCCTGGTCACGCCCTGGTCAATGCGTCAGGGTGGCGAGCGGACACGGCCTACCGATCGGCCGCCGCAGCGGTCCGCAGGTCCGCGGCCGTCAGCAGCGACAGAAGTTCGATGTCCTCGGCTGCGAGCGCATCGGCGCCACCTTGCTCCCGGTCGATCACGCACAGGGCTTCGCCCACCTGAGCGCCCAGGCCCCGCAGGTCCGCGGTCGACAGCACGATCTGCCCACCGCTGGTGACCACGTCCTCGACGACCAACACCCGGCGGCCCTCGACCTCGGCGCCCTCGGCGAGACGGCACGTGCCATATGGCTTGGCCCGCTTGCGCACGAACGCGCAGGGCAGCCCCGTGTGCCGACCGAGCGCGGTCACCACCGGGATGCCACCCATCTCCAGGCCGGCCAGCACCTCCGTGCCGGACGGCACCAGCGGGGCCATGCGCCGGGCGATCTCGTCCAGCAGAACCGGATCCGCCTCGAACCGGTACTTGTCGAAGTACTCCGTGGCCGTGCGTCCGGACCGGAGCGTGAACTGGCCGGTCAGATGAGAGGTGGCATGGATACGGAGAGCAAGATCAGGATGCGTCACAGGCAACAAGTCTCCCAGAGACTCGGCCCGTCAGGAGGTGAAAGGTGACATGGCCGCGCGGGCCCGACCAAGGTTCACACCTCAACGACCCAGCCGGCCGCCAGCACGTCACTGCCTGCGTGAAACCACTGTCAGCTGGGCTGCCACAACTCGACCCGATTGCCCTCAGGATCGGTGACCCAGCCGAATCGACCGACACCCTCCATGTCCTGAGTCTCCTCGGCCACGTCCGCTCCCTTGGCGCGCAGCTGCGCGAGCATCGCGTCCAGGTCGCGGACACGGAAGTTGAGCATCGTCTGCTGGGCGCGGGAGCCGAAGTACTCGGTCTCGGACTCGAAAGTCGCGAACACTGTCACCCCGGCTTCCTGACGCCACAGGCCGTTCACATCGGCGTCGAGGCCCAGGCAATCGCGATACCAGGCACCCAGGGCCACCGGGTCGGCGGCCCGCATGAAGTATCCGCCCACTCCAAGCACACGTTCCATGTCGCCATCTTGCCAGGGCCGCGCTTGCCCGCTTCGTAACACGTCTCGATCGCGGGGGAACTCGTAAGCGATAGGCGACACCTCACCATGCGAGCTCACCGCCCTCAACCTCTGTTTCCTGCCATGGTTCTGCCCTTCCGGGGAGGGATGGTTGAGCGGCGATGTCGGCCAGTAGTGGGCTGCTGCCACTCGGGCGAGCCTGCCGCCAGGTTGCTAGGACCTCGAGGCCCGCCGGGTCACGATGCCTGTGCCGGGAGCGGACGGCTCACGGTGTCGTGGCCACTACACAGGGAGCAAGCCATGCATGCACGGCGAAGGACGGTCCTCACGGCAGGTGCGGCGGGCGCCGCCGGGCTGGTGACCGCTTGCGGCTCGTCCGGGGACGGAGGCAGGAGCACGACACACGCGCCGGAGGCCTCCCGGAGCGCGACGCCGAGCACCAAGGCGGGCGCGGCGAGTGCCGATGGTTCCGCATCGCCGGGCGAGGCTCTCGCCAAGACCTCGGACATTCCGGTCGGAGGTGGCAAGATCTTCGCGGAGCAGGAGGTCGTGGTGACGCAACCCGAGAAGGGCGAGTTCAAGGGCTTCTCCGCCATCTGTACCCACATGGGGTGCACCGTCGCAGAGGTCAGCGAGGGCACCATCAACTGCCCCTGCCACGGCAGTCGATACCGCATCACGGACGCAGCGGTCGTGGCCGGCCCCGCGCCGCAGCCGCTGCCTGTCGCACGGATCACCGTCGCCGGTGACACGATCCGGCTCGGATGACAGCCTCGGGGCCGGTGAGCACATGTCTCCGTGTTGCGTATTGCCTCCTTGACGCTGCTCGGTATCACTGTGAGTGACACCCGCACAGGTCGGTGCCGTGGTCCGGCTCCGTAGAACCATCGGGCGAGAAGCTCAGGCCGGATGAAACCCACGTAGCCGCCGAAGGCTGCTGGATCGATGTTCTTCAGCTCTTCGGCAGGCGGGGAGAGCTCAGGTGTTCCTCCTGCGTCGGGGCCTGTGGCTGCGGACGCACTCGGGCCACGCCGACAGCCGGATGGTCCTGAATGGGGCCCGGTGATCGGGGTGCACCTGGAACGTGGCCCACCGACCCGTCACCCGGCCCCAGCCGACCTCAGCTCTCGCGGGAGTTACGAACGAGCACCGAGTCGGACTTCGGTTCCGGACCAGGCACGGTGAGATCAGCGGCGATGCGATCGAGGCTGGTCGTACGCGGGGTCGTAGGACCGCCGGGCGCCCCGGCAGGTCCTCGTCCCGAGGCGATGCCCTGGGGTGGGGCGCGGGTATGGGGCCGGGTGTGGGTTCAGCGGGTCTGGTCGGTCGGACGGATGAGGATCTCGTTGACGGCGACGTGTGCGGGTTGGGTGAGTGCGTACACGATGGCGGTGGCGATGTCCTCGGGCTGGAGGGTTCGCATGGACTCGGCCATGTTCTTGGCCGCGGCCTGGATGTTCGGGTCGGTGATGTGGCTGGCCAGTTCGGTGGAGACGAATCCGGGTTCGACGACGATGACGCGTACGCCTTGTGTGGTGACCTCTTGGCGCAGTGCCTCCGCGAAGGCGGTGATGCCGAACTTGGTGGCTGCGTAGACGCCGCTTGCGGCAGAGGAGATGCGTCCGGAGGTCGAGGAGACCTGGACCACGGCGCCCTTGGATTGCAGCAGGTGCGGCAGTGCGGCGTGGACGGTGTACATCGAGCCGAGGAGGTTCGTCTCGACCATGCGGGTCCACTCGGTGGTGTCCGCGTCGAGGATGGCGCCGCTGAGCATGATGCCGGCGTTGTTGACCACGGCGTCGAGGGCGCCGAAGTGTTCCACGGTCGCCGTGACCGCGTCCTGTACCGATTGCTGGTCGGTGACGTCGAGCTCGAGGACCAGGATCTCGCCGGGGGCGTCCTGGGCCAGGGCCTTGAGGCGGTCCGTCCGGCGGGCGCCGACGGCGATGCGGGCGCCCGTCTTCGACAGGGCGAGTGCCGTGGCCTGGCCGATGCCCGAGGACGCGCCGGTGACGAGGATGACCTTTCCTTCAAGGGTGTCGTTCACGTTCTTCTCCCAGGGGTGCGTGGTGATGGGGGTGGCCCGTTCGGCGGGTCACCCGGTGGCCGACGGACCTTAAAGTGACCGCCGGGTCATGTTGAGCATAACACTTAACCTGACCGTTCGGTCATGTTGCTGATAGGCTTCTTCCCAGGAGGTGGCACACATGGTCGGCAGAACAGCCGCTTCGACGCCCAGGGCGGACATGGTGCGCAACAGGCGTCTACTGCTCGAGGCCGCGACCGCGGCGTTCGCCGAGCGCGGTGTCGATGTGTCGATGGGCGAGATCGCCGAACGGGCCGGTGTCGCCAAGGGCACGGTGTTCCGGCACTTCGCCTCGAAGGAGGACCTGCTCGCGGCGATCACACTTCAGTTGCTCGACCGGCTCACCCGCACCGTGGACGGCCTGCTGGGAGCGGACGACGCGGCCGAGGCGCTGCGCGAGTTCATGACGGCCGGTGTCGAGGTGCTCGCCGCGGACCGCGCGTTCTGTGAAGTGATCGGGCGCCCGTCGCTGCAGCACTGGGAGGTACGGGACGCGATCAACCGACTCTGCGAGGGCGCCGAGGTGCTCACGGCTCGGGCGCGTGAGCAGGGCACCGTCCGCGGTGACATCACGGGAATGGACGTCGTCCTGCTGCTCGGCGGCATCCATCAGACGGCGGCACCCCTGCTGGCCGCGCAGCCGCAGGCATGGCGCCGCTACCTGCAACTGGCGTTCGACGGACTGTGCACCCCCGACGCCCGCCCACTGCCGCACCCGCCACCCGCCCCCCTGGGCCCCGACGAACCCCCAGTGCCGGCCTGACCCGCGACACCGGCTCCCGCCACGTCCCACCGGGCGGCGTACAGGACGTACCGACCCTGCGGCACGCACCGGCCGACTCGGCCGCTCGGAAGGGGAACCGGCATCACCGGGCCCCGTCCATTCCGTCCCGATGCGGCCGACGGCGCGGACGAATGCGAAGCGGGTGCCGCCCCCGAGCGGGTGCGCCAGGGTGGTCGAGTTGCCGGAGAACGTCCTGGCCCACGCCGCGCACCGGACGGCCCGGGCGCCGACGAGGCGTGTACAGCAACCGCACGACTCGCGCCCACCTGCGCAGGCGCGGCATCCGGCACACGATCCCGGCGATGAGGGACCGAGCAGCCGGACACCGGCGCCGGGGCTGGCAGGGCGGACGGCGGCATTGATGCTCAGCGATACAAGAAGCGGAACGCCGTCGAGGGACGGATCAGGGAACTGAAGCAGTTCAGAGCTGTAGCCGACCGCTGTGACGAGCGCGGATACGTCTGCCTCGGCACCGTCATTGCCGCTGCCCGGTCGGTATGGCTCCGAACGCGACCACGGGCAGCGGATTGCGACTGAGGCCTGCGCCGGGTCCTTACTTGCTGTGCACGATCTGGATCAGGTTGCCACAGGTGTCGTCCAGGACCGCAGTGGTGACAGGCCCCATTTCCAGCGGCTCCTGGGTGAAGTGCACGCCGAGCTCTCGCAGCCGGTTGAACTCCGCTTGTACGTCGTCCACGGCGAAAGAGGTGGCCGGGATGCCGTCCATGACCAGTGCCGTCTTGTACGGCTTCACCGCGGGATGGCCGGAGGGCTCCAGCAGCAGTTCGGTTCCGTCGGGATCCTCCGGCGAGACCACGGTCAGCCATCGGTCCGTACCCAGCGGGACGTCGTGCTTCTTCACGAAGCCCAGCACGTCGGTATAGAAGCGCAGGGCTTTGTCCTGGTCGTCGACGAAGACGCTGGACAGGTGGATCTTCATGGGGTGCTCTCCGGTGTATCGGGCCTGAGCCACCGGGTCACGATGCGCTCAAGGGGTTCGGTGTTCAGATCGTGGAACTTGTAGCGGCCCTGGCGCCGCGAAAGGACCAGCTCGGCGGATTCCAGTACGGCCAGGTGTTGGCTGATCGCCTGGCGGGAGAGCCCCAGGCCGTGCTTGGTCACCAGCCGTGTGCAGATCTCGAACAGGGTCTGGCCGTCCCGTTCCGCCAGCTCATCGAGGATGCGCCGGCGGGTGGGGTCGGCCAGTGCCTTGAAGACGTCGTCCGCCATGACCAACACCATAGGCAAGTGGCGACTTGCCTATCAAGTCAGGTGCCCTGGCATGGCCTGCTTCAAGAGACAGGCCCTGATCCCGGAACTCGGCCCGGGGCCGGTCCGCCACCTCGGTAGCCGTCCGCGGCTCCAGCTCATCCCACGGGCCCCGGCGACACGGGCGTCACCACGGGTTGCCACCGCCGCAGGGTGGCCGCCGGGCCGGCCGGCACTCCCAGGTCAACCAGCGGAAAATGCGGCGCCAGGACAGTGGATGAAGTCCGAGATGCCGCTGGGAGTATGCAGACGAGTCTCCGACTCGGATCACTAGGCTGCCACCCGGCACCGGACTCGACCCAGGAGTGCACATCATGTTCGACCCTGCCCAGAAGCATCCGTATCCCGACGCTCTTCGACCGGACGAGGTACCTGCGCCCCACGCACTGCTCGCGCCGGTGATCGGCCTCCTGGGCACCTGGGTCGGCCGGGGCCGTGGCGGGTACCCGACGCTCGCCGAGGAATTCGCGTACGCGCAGGAGGTCACCTTCAGCCATGACGGGCGGCCCTTCCTCCGCTACGAGGCGCGCGCCTGGCTGCTCGACGAGGACGACACCCCGCTGCGGCAGTCGGCTCGGGAGAGCGGCTGGTGGCGGCTGCAGCCCGAGGGGCGCGTGGAGGCGTTGATCACCCAGCCCACCGGCATCGCGGAGATCTTGGTGGGCCGCGTGGACGACGGCGTGGTCGATCTCACCACCCATCAGGTGGCTCTCGCCCCCACAGCCAAGGAGGTCGACGCCACCCGCCGCCGCTACACCCTGACGGACGAGGGCACGCTCACTTTCGTCCATGACCTCGCTGCGGTCGGTCAGCCCCTGCAGCACCACCTTTCGGCGCAGCTTCGACGCGGGGGCGGGGACTGGGCCGCGCCGTCGGAGCGTGCTGCTGGACGAGAGTGAGGGACCCTCACGGTGCGCTGTGCGTCGCGAACGCCGGGGCGCTTGTGCGTGGCGGCAGATCGAGCGCGTATGCGAACCGCCCCAGGGCGATGAACGGGTCGGCGCCGGGATCGGCACCAGGGGGCACGGTTTCCACGGCGTCCTGTAGCTTCCGGCCCGCCGCGGCAGTCCGGCCATGTGAACGCTTCGGGCAAGGGATCCGTCGCGGCGGGCGGCGACATCGGCTCGGCGTCGACGGGCAATTGATGGCGGCGGGAATGGGTACGGGGGCTCGGCCGAGACGTCCGGCGAGCGTTCGATCGTGGCAGGCCGGTCGATTCGGCAGTCCCTCACCGGGGAACACGCGGTGGCGATGCACGTGGAGAGGCGCTGACACTGCCACCGGAGGCGTTCGAGCTGCCCGAGGCGCCGCCGCGCAGGGTCAATCTGCCGGAAGGGGCGCGCCTGTTCATCGGCCGGGAACGTGAACTCGCCTATCTGGACGAGGCATTCGTACCGCGCTCGGTCATGGTCGGCTTCGTCAACGCCCTCGCCATCCTGATCTTCATGGCGCAGGTCCCGGAGATGCACGACGTGCCCTGGGCCGTCTACCCGCTCATCGCCGCCGGTCTGGCGCTGATGTTGTTCTTCCCGAAGGTCACCACGGTGATCCCGGCCCCGCTGGTGTCCATCGTGATCCTCACCGTCATCACCGTCGCCGCCGGTATCGCGGTGCCGACCGTGGGCGACTAGGGCGCCCTGCCCTCCTCCCTGCCCGTGCCGGGCCCGCCCGACGTTTCCTTCACCCTGGACACCCTGGACACCCTGGCGACCATCGCCCCGTACGCACTGGCGATGGCGCTGGTCGGGCTGATGGAGTCGCTGATGACCGCCAAGCTCGTCGACGACATCACCGACACCCACTCCTCCAAGACCCGCGAGTCGATCGGGCAGGGCATCGCCAACATCGTCACCGGCTTCTTCGGCGGCATGGGCGGCTGTGCCATGATCGGCCAGACGATGATCAACGTGAAGGTGTCCGGCGCCCGCACCCGCCTGTCCACCTTCCTGGCCGGGGTGTTCCTGATGGTGCTGTGCATCGTCTTCGGCCCGGTCGTCTCCGACATTCCCATGGCCGCACTGGTCGCGGTCATGGTCATGGTCTCCTTCGCGACCTTCGACTGGCACTCCGTCGCCCCCAGGACGCTCAAGCGGATGCCCGTCGGCGAGATCGCCGTCATGGTGATCACCGTTGCCTGCGTGGTCGCCACCAGCAACCTCGCCATCGGCGTCGTCGTCGGCTCCATCACCGCCTCATCTTCGCCAAGCGGGTCGCCCACCTGGCCGACGTCACCGACCCCGACGGCACCGGCGTCGTCTACTCCGTCACCGGCGAGCTGTTCTTCGCCTCCTCCAATGACCTCGTGGGCCAGTTCGACTACGCAGGCGACCCCGACAAGGTCGTCATCGACCTGTCAGCCGCCCACGTCTGGGACGCCTCCTCCGTCGCCGCCCTGTATGCGATCGAGACCAAGTACGCCCAGCGCGGCAAGAACGTGGAGATCATCGGGCTGAACGAACATCGGTACCGTTCACACGCACCCGACCGTTCGCGGGGCGCAGGACGCGGCGGACGGCACGCAACAGGCCCGCTTGCCGCTGCCGTTCGGGCCGATCACCTCGCCCGGGCGTGCGGTCATCGCGATGTCCCGTACCGGACGACGTCCGTCGGCAGTGAGCGTGACGTCGTCGACGATCACCTGGGAACACTGTGCCGGCCGCGCGCGTTCGTTCATTTGTCAGGCCGTCCTGCGACAAGGAGAGCGATGCCGGAGCCGGGATTCCCGCCTCTGCAAGAGCGTGGCCGAGGAGCCGGCTGGTATCGCGGGGACTGCCACATCCATACGGTGTACTCGGATGGTGAACTCACGCCTGAGCAGGTGGCGGCCGACGCTCGTGCGGTGGGGCTTGACTTCGTCGCCACTACGGAACACAACTCCGCGAACGCGCATGGTGCCTGGCGGCGTCATGCCGCAGATGACTTCTTGATTCTCCTGGGTGAAGAGGTGACCACCAGGACCGGGCACTGGCTCGCTCTCGGTATCGGCCCGGGTCAGGTGATCGCCTGGGACTACGGCGTGGGCGACGGACTCATCGACGGATGCCTGGACCAGGTCCGCGAATCCGGTGGTCTCTGTGTGGCCGCGCATCCGCACGCGCCCTATCCGTCAGGCAGCTTCATGTACCCCTATCGGGGCCTCGATGTGGTCGAGGTATGGAACGGGTTGTGGACGTCGGACCGGCCGTGGAATGCCGACAACGAGGCCGCTCTCGCCGAGTGGGGTCGAGGACTGGCGGAGGGAATGCGTACGGGGCGCTGGCGGCCGGCCATGGGCAACAGCGACACACATCTCGCTGGTCAGATCGGCATCCCGCACACCGTCGTGCTTGCTGAGGAACTGAGTACGTCGGCCATCCTCGCCGGAATCCGTGCGGGCCGCAGTTGGATCGCCGAATCGGCCGGCGTCGATCTGTCACTCACGGCCGTCGCGGTCGGCCACAACGCGGGGATCGGCGAACACCTGGCAACCTGTGGGGAACCTGTCATGGTCAGCGCACACATACGCGGTGCCGCAGCGGCGACCGTCAGCTTCCACACCGACCGGGGCCAAGTCCACTGCGAAGCGCTGCCGGACTCCGGCGTAGGTACCGCTGAGTGGCAGACGACATCTGAGGACTCGGCGTTCGTCCGGATCGAGGTGCGCCATCCGAACGGCCATATGGCCGCTCTCACCAACCCGATCGTGCTGACCTGACCTCCAGATGGCTTCCCTCTTCGTGCCACCCTGTCAGACTTCGCTCCCCATGGGCCATGCGGGGCATCAAGCGCGGCCGTTCGAGGCATGCCGTGGCCGCCTTCCCGACGACTGTCGTCCGGCCGGGACACCTTCCTCACAGGGGTACGCCCTGGCCGGAGGAGAGACCCGGTGCCGTGCGGGCTGCGGAGCGCTCGCCGGTCACCGGCCATGTCCTCACCGTCGACGGCGGCCTCATGGCGGGCGGACCGCTGCTTCCGGGCTCGTGAATCAGCCACAACCGAGGAGTGATCATGGCCAAGCGCTCGGGCATCGACGCGGTTCACACCTTCTGGGAGCAGGTGTGGCAGTCTCCCCAGAACTATGACGCCGTCGACGATCTCGTCGTCGAGGACTTCGTTCTCGTCTCCGGAGGCCGCAGGATCGAAGGCCGGGAGGCGTTCAAGAAGTGGGCCGAGGAGTTCGGCGCGGTCATCCGGAACCTGGAGTTCGAGGTGGCCGAGTCGTTCGAGAACCACGACGGGTCCCGGGTCGCCTCGATGTGGCGGATCACCGGCACCAACAACGGAGCCTTCGGTACGAAGCCCGACGGCAAGCCCGTCGAGATGACCGGAACGGCGATCTGGGCCGTGCGGGAGGACGGAATGCTGCTGTCCAACCACGTCGAGCGCAACGCCTTCGAGGTGTACAAGCAGCTGACCGCCGAATAGACGCATCGCGGGGGAGCCCTGTTCTCGTACAGCTACGGCGAACGGACATGTGACGCCGAGTGATCATTCAGGACTGTGATCGCGTTGCCGTCGAGCGGCGAAGCCGGCGTGGGCGGATCTGCCGACTTGCGGCGACGTGCTGTTGGAGCGGGTCAGTGGGCGAAGAGGGTACTGGCCAGGGCCACGTTGACGGCGGTGCCGCCGATGATGCTCAGCAGCGCGTTACGGCGCCACAGATGCAGCCCGGCGGTGACGGCCAAGGCCGCCAGGGGCGCGGCTGCGCGCAGGTGGGGCAGCGGAAGGTCGCGCAGGCAGTAGACGAACAGGATCACCATGACACCGGCCGGTATGCGGGCGCCGAGGTACTGGACGGTTCTGCTGGCGCGCAGGGGGGTGAGGACGGCGAACGGCAGGGCACGCAGAGCCCAGGTGACGGCGGCCGAGACGACCGTGGCCATGAGCAGGTAGCGGGTGTCAGGCAATCCGAGGCAGTGGAGAACACACTGGCCTCCTACGAGGAAGTCGTGGAGTTCCGCCGGATGTTCGGCCGCCCTGACTACTTCCTCCGCGTCGCCGTCGCCGACCACGCGCCTACGAAGCCTTCCTCACCGGCAAGCTCACCGGCCTTCCCGGCATACTGCGCGTCGAATCCCACCTGACCATGAAGAAGATCAAGACCGATTCCTGACCGCCACCACGGGCGCAGGCCCCGGGCGTGGAGCCATGACGTCGGCCAGCGCGGCGACCGCCAGCAGGTCGGACTCCCTGCCGCGTCGGGCGACGAGTTGGAGTCCGACGGGCTCGCCGGCCGGTGTGAATCCGGCGGGCAGGCTGACGGCGGGATGCCCGCTGATGTTGAACGTCCAGGTCAGGGCGACGCTCAGCGTGTCCCCGGGGCCGTCGTGGTGATGGGGAGGGTTGGGCGTGGTCGGGGTCGCCAGGAGATCCGCCCGGGTCAGCACGTCCTCCACCTCTTCGGTGATGACGGCTTGATCTGCGGTGACACGGTGCCGGTCCGCGGGGTCGGGGCTGCGCAGGTTGCGCCAGCACCCGGCCGGGTCGCTGAGCCGGACCGGGAGGTCGCGCAGGCTCAGCGCGCCGGATCGGGCGAGAGCGTCGAGGAAGGCGTGGGCCGTCTCGGCGATGCGCGTGTGTGTGTCGGCGAATCCCAAGGTCGCCGACCAGATGGTGCGCAGGGGACGGGACGGGGCAGCGGGCCGGTGCGCCCTGGTGCTGCCGCCCGCGAGGACGTCGAGATAGGCCGCAGCGTCCTCGGCCCGCCGGGCGAGCGGGCCGGCGATGTTCAGTCCGGCGCGGTCCCGTGCGGGCACGAGCCCGTTCGTCGGCTTGAGGCCGAGGACGCCGCACCACGCGGCGGGGATGCGGACGGACCCGGCTCCGTCGCTGCCGGTGGCCAGGGGGACCATGCCGGTGGCGACGGCGACGGCCGAGCCGGCGGAGGACCCGCCCGGACTCCATTGTCGATCCAGGGGGTTGAGCGTGCGTCCGCGTGGGGTTTCTCCCCACGTCTGCCAATGCGTTCCCCGGCCGGGCGTGGAGGTCGCACCCACCGGTACGCAGCCGGCCTGCATGAGCCGGACCGTCTGCAGGGCCGTCGCCCCCTCGGTGGCCTTGACCCCCAAGGGAATACCGGCCAGGGGAAGTTTTGCTCCCGCCCGGACCTGGCGGTCGACCCACTCGGCCTGCCGGACGGCCAGTACGGGCCACATCTCGGTGAATGCCCGGACCTCGTCGTCGCTGCCGATCCGGGCCAGGGCCGCCGCTGTCACTTCGCGCGCGGACAGTCGGCCCGCGCGGACCGCGGCGGCAATTCCGCATGCGGACAGGGAGTTGTCTGCGCTGTCGTGCAGGTCCGGGCTCTTCGAGCGGTTCACCGCGCTCGCCCCTCGAGCAGTACGTCCAGATCCTGGCGCGGATCGTGCGGCGCCCGGGCCGGCTCTTCACCGGCCCCGGTCACGGGCCCGCCGGCGTGCCCGGAGTCGGCCCGGACCCGCGCGATCCGCGGCTTCGTCTCTCGCTGCAACGGGCGCGCTGGCAGCCGGCACACCGACGCCGCATGCGCTGACGGCGTCGTCGGCGTCGAGGTGTCCGGGGTCGAGAAGTTCAAGGTCCCACAGTATCGACTACTGCCCCGACGTTCCGGTCGGCCCGCCCGAGCGGCGCAGACATGATCAACGAGCTGGGACCGGGGCGGGACCTTCGCCCGCGCGGAGCGCGCACCGCGGCAGAACTGTCCGTCGGCCCCCCGGCCGTGGCCGAGGGCGCTCCACCGGCAGTCGACGCAGGTCGGGGCGGTCTTCCGGGCGGCGCATCCGATGCGGTCGAGGACGTACACCGCCCGTCCCGGAGCACGCACCTTGAACACCGGCTCGTAGTCGTTGCGGCAGACCTCGCACACAGCCATGCTGGTCACTCCTCGCTGCTGGATCGGCGCGCTCGGCCGCCTGCACGTTTCCCCGCGACGCGCGGCGCCTTGGAAACCGGCCAAAGAGCGCACCGATCCTCCGGCGGCGCCTGGGCTGCGGCCCGGTCCTCCCGCCGGAACCATTCCCACAGCGCCCTCCCGCCCGCCGGCTCGGGCATCCGGGCCGGCGGCCGGGTCCTGCTCAGCGTCTGGTGAGCTCTCGGGCGGCTCCGGCGATGTGGGTGCGGGAGATGCCTGCGGCGTCGAGGAGTTCGGTGGGTGTGCCGGAGACCGGCAGGTTGCGGACGGCGAGGTGGGCGAAGGCGGGGGCCTGGCGGTGTTCGGCGAGGGCGGACAGGACTGCCTCGCCGAGGCCGCCTTCGGGGTGATGGTCTTCGGCGACGACCAGGGCGCCGGTGTCGCGGGCGGCGAGGGCGAGGGTGTCGGCGTCGATGGGCTTGACCGAGTACACGTCGATCACACGGGCGCTGATGCCGTCGGCCGCGAGCTGATCGGCGGCGGCCAGGCATTCGTGCAGGGTGATGCCGGCGCCGATGAGGGTGACCTGGTCGTGGTCGCCGGTGCGCAGGGTCTTGGAGCCGCCCACGGGAAAGGTCTCGTCGGGGCTGTAGAGGACGGGGTAGGCGCCGCGGGTGGTGCGCAGGTAGGAGATGCCTTCCAGGTCGGCCATGGTGGCGGTCAAGGCGGCGGCGGAGGTGGCGTCGCCGGGGTAGAGCACGGTGGAGCCGTGCACCGAACGGAGCATGGCGAGGTCTTCCACTCCCATCTGGGAGGGGCCGTCCGCACCGATCTCGACGCCGCAATGGCTGCCGGAGAGGGCCAGGTTCGCCTCGGAGATCGCGGCCATGCGGATGAAGTCGTGGGCGCGGGTGAGGAAGGCGGCGAAGGTCGCGGCGTACGGGCGATAGCCGCGCATGGCCATGCCGACGGCGGAGGCGATCATCTGCTGTTCGGCGATGTAGGTCTGGAAGTAGCGCTCGGGATAGGCCTTTCCGAAGTCCTCGGTATGGGTGGAGTTGCCGACCTCGGCATCCAGCACGACGACGTCGGGCCGCGCACCGAGTGCGACCAGGGCCTTGCCGAAGGCGGACCGGGTGGCGACCTTGTCGCCGACCTCGAAGCGGGGCAGTTCGACGGCCACGTCCCCCATGGGCGCGCGCGGATGGTCGTCGGCGGGCGGCCTGGGGCCGCTGACGGTGAGGTGGCGTACGCCGCCCAGTTCGTCGATGGCGCGTTCGGCGAGATCGGCAGGCAGGGGCTTGCCGTGCCAGCCCTCGGCGTCGGCGACTTCGGAGACGCCCTGGCCCTTGACCGTTCTGGCGACGACGACGGTGGGGGCCTGGCCGTCGGCGGCCGTGGCCAGGGCCTGGTCGATGGCCTTGAGATCGTGGCCGTCGACGACGAGGGCGCGGCAGCCGAAGGCCTCGGCGCGGCGCGCGTAGGCATCGGTGTCCCAGCCCAGTTCGGTGGGTCCGCTCTGGCCGAGGCGGTTGACGTCGATGAGGGCCGTGAAATTTCCCAGCCGGTGGCGGCCGGCCTTGTCCAGGGCCTCCCACACCGAGCCTTCGGCCATCTCGCTGTCACCGCACAGCACCCATACGCGGTAGGGCTGGTGTTCCAGGTCGCGCCCGGCCAGGGCGATGCCCACCGCGTAGGCGATGCCTTGTCCCAGCGAGCCGGTGGCCACGTCCACCCAGGGCAGCACGGGAGTGGGATGGCCCTGCAGGCGGGCGCCGTTCTGCCGGTAGGTGGTCAGCAGTTCCTGCTCGTCGATGGCTCCGGCGGCGAGGAACATGGCATACAGCAGGGGAGAGGCGTGGCCTTTGGAGAAGATCAAGTGGTCGGCTGCCGGGTTCTTCGGCTGCTGCCAGTCGTAGTGCAGGTGGCGGGTCATCAGGACCGCCATGAGATCGGCGGCGGACAGGCTGGAGGTGGGATGGCCCGAGCCGGCCGCAGTGCTGGCGCGCACGGAGTCCACCCGCAGCTGCTGGGCGAGTTCGAAGACCTGGGCCAGGTCGCTGTCGGGACCGATCGGGTGGGTGGATCCGTGCTCGGCCGTCATCACGGCCTCCTTCCCTGAAGAACACTCCTACCGGATGCCTGCTACCCCGTGGGCGGGCCGTGTTCTCGGCCGCGGCCTCCTGTTCGGCCGTTTGCCAGCAGTCGGCAGCCACCCCGGGTTCTGATCGGGCGACAGGTCCAGGGCCGGACCGTCTCCATCCATCGGCGCGGTTCGGCGCACGCGCCCCGCGCATGAACGGACGGGCGGTGGGGCGGGCGCGGGATGCGGATGTCGCTGAGCCGCGTGGACCCGGCGACCGTCCCACGCGGACAGGTGACCGGCCACGGAGAACGCCCTGGCTCCGTACCCGCGCGCAGTCGACACGGGGATCTGGGATCTGCGCGCAGGGCCGGTCCGATCGGGCGGGTTCTCAACGGTCTCGGAGCGGCCCCCGCCACGCCCCTCGAAATTCCCTCCGGCGCCGGTTTGTATTCTCGGCAGGCGCCATCCGACGCCCGAGCGGGCCCTGTGAGAGGACACACCATGACCACCGAGTTGAGCTCCGACGCACTGGGCGGGCTCCTCGACCGTGCTCGGCAGGACTATGAGGCACTGGCGGGCCGTGGGCTCTCTCTGGATCTCACCCGGGGGAAGCCGGCGCCCGCACAGCTTGATCTCTCCGAGGATCTGCTGAGTCTGCCCGGTGGCCGGCACACCTCCGCCGACGGGACCGATGTGCGCAACTACGGCGGGCTGCAGGGGCTGGCCGAGCTCCGGGAGATCTTCGCCGACGTGCTCCAGGTGCCGGTGGGGCAGCTGATCGCGGCCGGGAACTCCAGTCTTGAGCTGATGCACGACTGCCTGGTGCACGCGCTTCTCGGTGTGGTGCCGGGGGCCGAGTCCCGCTGGGTGGACCAGGAGCGGATCGTGTTCCTGTGCCCGGTGCCCGGCTACGACCGGCACTTCGCGCTCTGCGAGCGGTTCGGGATCGACATGATCGCGGTGCCGATGACGGACGCGGGGCCCGACATGGATGTCGTGGAGCGGCTGGTCGCCGAGGATCCGGCGGTCAAGGGCATCTGGTGCGTCCCGAAGTACAGCAACCCGGACGGGGTCTGCTACAGCGACGAGACCGTGGCGCGGCTGGCCGGGATGCGGACCGCCGCCCCGGACTTCCGGATCTTCTGGGACAACGCCTACGCCGCGCACCACCTCACCGATGAGCCGGTGGAGATCGCCGACCTCCTCGCCGCCTGCGAAACCGCGGGGAACACGGACCGTGCCTTCGTGTTCGGCTCCACCTCCAAGATCACCGCGGCGGGCGCGGGCGTCGCCTTCTTCGGTTCGTCGGCGGCCAATGTGCAGTGGCTGCTCGGCAACAACGCGAAGCGGTCCATCGGGCCGGACAAGGTCAACCAGCTGCGGCACGTGCTGTTCCTGCGGGACGCGGACGGCGTACGGGCGCACATGGAGCGCCAGCGGGCCCTGCTGCAGCCGAAGTTCGAGGCGGTGCAGCGCATTCTCGAGGCCGAGCTGGGTGGGACGGGGCTTGCCAAGTGGACGTCGCCCAAGGGTGGTTACTTCGTCAGCCTCGAGGTCGCGGAGGGCTGTGCCAAGGAGGTCGTACGCCGTGCTGCGGGTGCCGGCATCGTGCTGACCCCGGCCGGCGCCACCCACCCGTACGGCGACGACCCGTACGACGCCACCATCCGGATCGCGCCCAGCTACCCGACGCTCGAGGAACTGGAGCAGGCGATCCTCGGGCTGACCGCATGCGTACGGGTCGTGGGATACGAGAGGCGGATGGCCCAGCGGTAACCGGCTGGGTGCTGTCCCGTCAGGTGCGGTGCCCCTCGGCGGCGAGAGGGGCGGGCGGCGCGTCCGCCGACACGGCGGATGCCCCCCCACCCGCGACGCACCCACCCGCGACGCCGCCGGCCTCGGCGCGGCCGGCCGACGTCGGCGTCGGAACGCGGACAGCATCATGCCGACGCCCGTGACGAGGGCGATGAAGGGCGGCCGCATCGTGGCACGAGTCGGTGTCCCGGGTCGGCCTGGAGAACGTCGCGGCGGCCTGGCGCAGCAAGCCCGGCGGCATGGTCAGCTGTGCGCCGATGCGGCCGGTCGGCGCGGTGACGGCGGAGAGGCCACACCAGTGAGGCCACACCAGTGAGGCGAGGCCGAGCAGTGGCGTGCGCACGTTGGCCTCCATGGACCTGAAGCCGCGCTTTCCGTGTCCGACGGCGGCGCGTCCCGGGTGTGTTGTGACGCGCACGCGTCTTCTCGGCGGAGCAGGATGGGAAGGGAGGCCGGGAGGTGAGGAGTAGTGGCGGTCAGCGTGGTGATCGCGGACGACCAGGAGATGGTGCGCAGCGGTTTCCGGGCGATCCTGGACGCGCAGCCGGGTATCGAGGTCCTCGCCGACGTCGCCGACGGGGTGGAGGCGTTGGAGGCAGTCAAGCGGCTGCGGCCGGATGTACTGCTCCTGGACATCCGGATGCCGCGGATGGACGGCCTGGAAGTGCTCGAACGGCTTGCCGCCTCCGGTGAGCGGGAGTCGCCGCGCGTGGTGGTGGTGACCACGTTCGACCAGGACGACTACGTGCATACCGCGCTGCACCACGGTGCGTGCGGCTTCCTGCTGAAGGACGCCGGGCCGGGGCTCCTCATCGAGGCGGTGCGCGCGGCGGCCGCAGGGGACTGCCTGATCTCGCCCTCGCTCACCGTCCGGTTGCTCTCCCGCCACGCCAGGCAGGCCGTTGCCGCCCGTGCCCCGGCCAGGGCCCTGACGGAGCGCGAGACGGAAGTCGCCCGGCTGGTGGCGGCGGGCGCGACCAATCCGGAGATCGGCGAACAGTTGTTCCTGTCGCTGTCCACCGTCAAGACGCACCTGGGCAGCATCCAGGACAAGCTGTCGGCGCGGAACCGTGTGGAGATCGCGGCGTGGGTGTGGGAGAGCGGGCTGGCGGATGACCGGTCGTGACGTGCCGGTCACGTTCGGTCGTGGTGGCAGGCGATCCGGTGGCGGGCGGCGCGGGCCGTGCAGGAGCGGAGACATCGGCCGTTCGGCCGATCCGCTCGGGCCGGTCGGTCGGTCCGCGAACGCCCCAGGCGTTTCTACGGTGGATGGGACAGGGGCCGACACAGCCGAGGAGAGCGTATGACCACCGTTCCGTTCGCCTGCATCTCCCTGCCCAGCCGTCCCGAGGCGGTGCCCCGGGCCCGGCACGCGATGAGCGCGGTGGTGCCGGACGGGAGCATGGCGGACGACGGCCGGCTTCTGCTCTCGGAGGCGGTGGCCAATGCCGTCGCGCACACCGACTCCCGCTCCGTGCGCGTACTGATCCGTCACCAGGAGGACACCGGCGAGATCATGTGCGCGGTGCGTGACTCCAGTACCCGCGTACCCACCGGTGCCCCGCGCGGCGGCGTGGCAGGCAATCGGGAGTCCGGGCGGGGGCTTCACCTCATCGAGACGCTCAGCGACGACTGGGGGCATCTGGTCGACAGCCACGGCAAGTGGACGTGGTTCCGCCTCGCACCGGGGAAGGACGCCGCCTGACGGGCGGGCCCACGGCGGGCCGACGTGCGCCGTGGGCTCAGCGGGGGGTGCTGCCGGTGTGGCCGTCGGTGGTCTCGGGAAAGGTCGCGGTGATCTGCCACCCGCCGTCAGGAGTGGGACCGGACCGGAGGGTGCCGCCGAGGGCTGTGGCACGCTCGGTCAGGCCCATCAGCCCGAATCCGCTCCGGGGCACCTGGTGCGTCCGCTGCGGCCGGCGCGCGCCGGCCGGGCGCCGGTCCCGGACCTCGATGACCAGGCCGTGGTCGGCGCGGCTGATGCGGATGTGTACACCGGTGGCGTCGGGGGCGTGCTTGCGGGTGTTGGTCAGGGCTTCACGCACGATGCGGTGCGCACAGGCGGCCAGGTTCGGGGCGAGGTCCGTCCGCAGCACGGGTTCGATGCTCAGGGTGACCGGGAGGCCGCTGCGCCGGGTCTCGGCGGCCAGGGCTTCGATGTCGGCCAGGCCCGCGAGCGGTGCGGTGCCGGTGTCCGCCTCCCGCAGCACGGACACCACACGCCGCATCGCAACCAGGGATTCGGTGGCAGCGCTCTCGATGCGCTCCAGCCGCGGGCGCTGCGAAGCGGCGTCGCCGGGGACCGCCAGGGCGGTCTGCGCCTGGATGAGGATGCCGGTGACGTGGTGCGCGACGAAGTCGTGCAGTTCGCGGGCGAGTTCGAGCCGCTCGTTGGTGCGGGCCTGCTCCACGGCGCGGTCCCGATCGGCGTCCTGGGTGCGCAGATAGATCGAGAACGCCGTGACGGCCACCGCGAGTGCGCTGACCGCCGCGGTGACCACCCCGGCGCGGCTGTCGCGCGGCGGGGCGGTCACCGCGACGATCGCCAGCAGGCCGCCGAGCCAGATCGCCGTGCTCTTGGGGGCCCGGCGCACCACCTCCGCCAGGAGCACCAGGAGCGCAAGAGCCTCTCCAGCCCCCCATACGTGCAACGCGGGACGGACCGTGAGCATGACGACGGTGCACGTCGCGGACACCGCAGCGGCCGCGGCGGCCCGCACCACGAGCCGGGGACGGCGCAACGGCAGCGCACAGGCGCATGCGAACAGGCCGGACGTCAGGATGGCCAGGTTCGCCGCGGTCATCCGGCCGGTGACCACCGCGGCCTCGAACGTCACGGCCGCCGCGGGCGCCACCGCTGCTGCCAGCCGCACCGCGGCCGACCGGGTGATCCACCTGCTCCGGCCACGGCGTGCGTCCTTCTCGGGTGCGGGCGGCCGGGTCCCCTCACCGCCGGCCCCGTTGGGACCGTCCTCGGGAGTCATCCGCGCCACCTCCAGGAAGCGCACATCGCGCAGGACACGACGGCGTGACGCCCACGCCGGGCCCGGCAGACCTGCCGTGCCCCCTCTGCCCGCGAGCGGTGCACGCGCACGACACTGTGGATGACTGACTCCTCTCGACCGGGCGGCCGGGGACGGCCGCCGGTACGACCCGGTCGTCGGCGTAACGGTCCGGCCCGCTTTCAGCCCTGGTCCTCCTCGGCACCGGGCGCGAAGTGCCGTACTCCGAAAGCGATCGCCGCCGTGATCTCGTCGTCACCGGTGTTCCAGGCAGCCTGGATCGCGGCTCCCCAGGCGTGGCAACTGCGGATGGCGAACTCCCTGGCATCCGGTGTGTCCTGCCATGTCGCCGGGTCGAATCTCTCGCCGTGGAGGTACCGGTCCAGGGCGAGAAGCGCGAGGTCCCAGCCGCCTCCGATCCCGATCGTGCCACCGGGCCCGAACGTGCGCACCAGCTCGTCCACGATCTCGGCGGGGGATGCGTGCTCCAACTCGAGCACGGTGCCGCCGCCTTCGGCGTGTGACGGGCGGACCTCGACCTCGGTGTCCATGCCTTCGGCGAAGGCCCAGGTCACCTTGATCAGGCGGGACTGTTCGCAGCGCAGGATCTTCCCACCGGCGTTGCCCTCCAGCCGGTACGTGCCGCCGGGCCGGAGGTCGCCGGTGACCGGGGCCAGCCACCGGCCGATCCGGTCGGGCTCGGTGCAGGCATGCCAGACCTCCTCGACGGAGGCGTCGTACGTGCGGCGCAGCAGCAGCGACCGCCCCTCGCCCGTGGCGACGGGACGGTTGCCGATCTCCCGGTGGGTGGCACGGATCTGATGGACGGTGTCGATCACGTCTCTTCTCTGCCCTTCGTGTGCGGCCCGGTGCCCCTGAGGACACCGGGCCGTCCGGATGTGCTCAGCGGCTCGTTCACCGGGCAGCCGCGGAATCGCCCAGGGCCCTTCCGCCCGGCTTACGCACCTGCGGTGCGCTCGATCAGGAGATGGCGCGGACCGCGCAGCACGGGGCTGCGGCGGTACGGGGGCGGGTCCTCGACCAGGCGGGAGCCCGCCAGTTGGTCCAGGATCGCGTGGAGTGCGATCTGTGCCTCGATACGGGCGAGCGGAGCGCCGAAGCAGTTGTGGATGCCGCTGCCGAAGCCGAAGTGCTGATTGTTCTCGCGCAGCGGGTCGAAGCGGTCCGGGTCGGCGAACCGCACGGGGTCCCGGTTGCCGGCGGCGAGCATGAGGATCAGTGGCGCGCCCTTGGGGACCGTGACGCCCGCGACGTCGATGTCGGTCAGGGGCGAGCGCTGCGGCAGGAAGTGGACGGGAGGCTCGTAACGCAGCAACTCCTCCACCGCCCGCGGCATCAGCTCGGGCGCGGCGCGCAACTGCTCCAGGATGTCGGGCCGGCGCAGGAACGTGAGCATGCCGTTGGCGATCAGGTTGACCGTCGTCTCGTGTCCGGCGATGAGCAGCAGTACCGCCGTGGATTTCAGTTCCGGCTGGGTGAGGCGTCCCTCGGGGCCCTCGTCGTTGGCCAGGGCGGAGAGCATGTCGGCGGTCGGCCTGCGGCGCCGTTCCTCCGCGAGGTCCCCCAGATACTCGGCCATCGCGGTCCGCGCCTCCATGGCCGAGTGCCGACGCCGCTTCGGGTCGTCCCCGTCGGCGGGGTCGAGAGCGGCGATGATCGTGTTCGTCCATACACGGACGCGGGGCACATCCTCCTGGGGCACGCCCAGGAGCCGGCAGATCACGGTGACGGGGAGCGGATAGGCGAATTCGTCGACGAGGTCGACCCGGTCCTTGCCCCGGAACGCATGGATCAGTTCGTCGGCGATCCGGGTGATGTCGCCGTGCAGGGCGTCGATCCGTCCCGGGGAGTGCGGCGGGCCGAAGGGGCGCATCGCGAGGCGGCGCAGCCGGTCGTGCTCGGGGTCGTCGACACCGATGAACGCCGGCGGCAGGTCGTCGTCGGGTCGGAGCAGCGTGTCGTCGGGGTCCGCACGGCTAAGGAAGTCCGAGCTGATCCGCGGGTCATGCAGCAGCGCGGCGATCTGGTGGTACGTGCCCACCAGGTAGCTGCCGTCCTCCTGGCGGACCACGCCGTTCTCGCGGAGCTCCGCGTAGAGCGGGTAGGGGTCGGCGCGGTTCGCGTAGTCGGAGATGCGCTGATAGAGGGTGTCGGGGGGCATGCGTGGGGCTCCTCAACGGCGGTGGGCGGCGATAGTGGGCGGTTCGGGATGTACCAGAGTCAGATGGCGGTCCGGCAGATGACCGGTGAGAGCCACGGTCGGGCCGTGTGAGAGGAGCCGGGGGGACGGCACGTCCGAGGGGACGGGCACGGGCGGGCCGGGCCGGTCGGCGGCGCCGGGCCCCGGCGGGAACGGCGCCGCCGACTCGATGAGGTACTCGTAGTGCTCCAGCCACTTGGCCCGGTTCACGCTGACCGCCGCCGTGATGCGTCCCCGGTAGCCGTACACGGCGACGAACCGGCCCTCGCGCACCGAGCCCTGGGCGATGACCACTTGGTCGGAGAAGGTCGGTACGCCCACGGACTTGATGTTGAGCCCGAACTGGCTGGACCAGAAGGCGGGCACCGTCAGATGCGGTCGCCGCAGCGGCCCCGGGCTGATCATGTTGTGGGCCGCCACCTCTGCCTGGGCGACCGCGTTGCCCCAGTGTTCGAGGGAGAGCAACTGGTACTCGAAGAGCGGATGCGGGAAGCGGGCCACGTCTCCGGCGACGAAGACGTCGTCGGTGACGATCCCGTACATGTCGAAGGCGCGGCATCCGGCGTCGCAGGCGAGGCCGCGGGGGCCCGCGGCCAGGCCCGATTCGGAGAGCCATTCGGTGTTGCGGAGGGCGCCCAGGGCGACCACGGCGACATCGGCGTCGATGCGGCTGCCGTCGGAGAACTCGGCGCCGGTGAGCCGGCCGTCGACGCCCTTCAGCGCGGTGACGGTCACGCCGCAGCGCAGGTCCACCCCGTGTGCGCGCTGCAGCTTTGCGGCAAAGGTGCCGAGTGCCCCGCCGAGCGCACCGACGAGCGGCGCGGGCCCGCGTTCGGCGACCGTCACATGGAGACCGCGCTCCCGGCAGGCGGAGGCGATCTCCGAGCCGATGAATCCGGCGCCGATCACCAGGACCCGGTGCGGCCCGGCATCGAGGAGTGAGGCGAGACGGGCCGCGTCGTCGTTGGTACGGAGGGTGAGAACGCCGTCCAGGCGGCCTTCGTCGGGGTTCGGCCAGGGGCGGGCACGGGTGCCGGTGGCGATCAGCAACCGGTCGAAGGGGAGCTCCTCGCCGTCGGCGAGGATCACCCGCTTGTCGATCGGGTCGACCCCGACGGCGCGCACACCGAGCTTCCACCGCGCGTCCACCTCGCGGCGGACCGGCAGCCCGACGTCCTGCGCCCGTACCTTGCCGAGCAGCACCTGCTTGGACAGCGGCGGTCTGTCGTACGGGGCGTGCGGCTCCTCCCCGACGAGGGTCAGCGATCCGGCGAAGCCCTCCTCGCGCAGCGTCTCGGCGGCCCGCAGACCGGCCAGTGACGCGCCGACGACGACGATCCGGTCCACGCCGTTCACGGGGCGCCGAGACGTGCCGGCTCGCCGACGAGAATGGCCTGTACCGGGCAGGCCGCCGCCGCCCGGCGGACGCGTTCCTGCTGATCGTCGGGCACGGCCGGCGTGAACATCAGGGCCTCCTCGCCATGCAGCTCGAACACCTGAGGGGCGAGGAACGCACACTGCGCGTAACCCTGGCAGCGATTGAGGTCGACAACGATCTGCATTCCGGACCACTCCTCCGTGCCGGTCGTCTCTGTCCTAATACGTGACGGGGATCGACGCGAGCGGGAGTGGTCCGTGCGGGGACTGCGGCCACCGGTGGCTGAGCACGCTGACCACCCGGCCGTCGGGGTCCCGGACGGAAGAACCGGCGTGCGCCTCACTTTTCGTCCTGCAGGCACGATCCTCGCGGCGCAGGGCGCGTGCGGCCGCGGAGGCCGCGTGCACGTCGTTCACCTCGATGTTCATGTCGGACACGACGAGTGCGATCGTGTCGGCCGTCATGAAACCGACCTGCGCCGTCGGAGCGGTCGGTGAGGTGGGCGTCATGACCGAACCTGCGCACCGTCCTTTGTGCCGGACGGGTCGCGGCAGGGGTGCCACCGGACCGGCGTGCTGATCACGATCGCCTCACGCTCACGGACCGTCCACGCCGGTGTGGACCGGAGCCGAGTACCGCGAGCACCAGTGGGCCACGGGCCGCTCGTCCTGACACGTATCCCGCCGGTGTCCTGCCCCAGGAGGGTTCATCACCTCGTCCGAGCCCAGCAGACCGTCGAAGTCCCGGCTCTCCTGCACGGCCTCGGACCGGATGGTGGGGAGCACGCGACGAACGGTCGTCCACGCCTCCTGATGACGAACATCTGCCGTAACGGCTCCGTCCGGGCCTGCGGCCAAATTCGGTCGACGACCGCGGACGCGGACCGCTACCTTCACGCGGATGACTGGTGACCGTTCGCACGTGCTGTGGTTCTGTGGGCCGTCGGGTGTCGGGAAGTCCACGGTCGGCTGGGAGGTGTTCCGGCAGCTGAGCCGGAGCGGTGTCACGACGGGGTTTCTCGACCTGGACCAGATCAGTCTGCTCCAGGACGACGGCACCCATCGGGTCCGGGCGCGGAACCTCGCTGCGGTCTGGCCCAACTTCAGGGCGGCGGGCGCCCGGTGCCTGGTCCTGGCGGGCTACGTCGACACCGTGGACGAAGTCCGCGAGTACACGGACCGTCTTCCGGACGCCGCGTTGACGCTGTGCCGGCTGCGCGTCGGCGCCACTGAGCTCAAGGAGCGGTTCCTTGCGCGCGGGTGGCGCCCGGATCTGGTGGACGACGCCGTCGCCGAGGCGGAGGCGTTGGAACACACCGACCACGCCGACCTATCCGTGGACACCGACGGGCTTGCGGTTTCCGAGGTGGCCCGCTTGGTCCGCGAGCGGGTCCTTGCATGGCCGTGCGCCGCGCCGATGGCGACGCCCAGCGGTTCCGTTCCGGTCCCGCAGGAAGCGCCGGTCAGCGTGTCCGCCCCGGCCGCCGTGCTGTGGTTCTCCGGTGCGACCGCAGTGGGGAAGTCGACAGTGGGCTACGAGGTCTTCAGCCGGGTCTTCCAGGCCGGCGTCCCGGCTGCGTATGTCGATCTGAAGCAGATCGGCGCGCTGGGTCCCACCGCGGACGCCTCGGAGAGCCATCGCCTCACGGCACAGAACCTCGCTGCCCTCTGGACCGGGTATCACGAGGCCGGCGCCCGGTACTTGATCGTCTCCGGGGGCGCAGACCGGGATGACACCGTCCGCAGGTATGCCGGACTGTTTCCTGGAACAGCGCTCACCGTATGCCGCTTGCATGCCGGGCCTGCCACCCTGGCGGAGCGGGTCGCGCAGCGCGGCCGGGGAGAAGGCCCGGCGATTCCGGGGGACGCCATCAAGGGCCTGGGCGCCGAGGCGCTGCGCGGCGTCGTCGAACGGGCTTCCCGCGACGCCGAGTCGCTCGAACGTGCCGGTGCCGGCGACGTCCGTGTGGACACCGACGGCCGGTCGGTGCAGGACGTGGCGGACCAGGTACGAGCCCTTGTCGGCGGTTGGCTGGACCCCTCCTCGGCTCCGCCGTCCCGGTGAGATGAGCTTGCGGTACGCGGTGTCCATTCCGCGACAGGCGAGGAGCAGGTGGGCTCGGCCGCGGGTTCCCGGCCGAGCCCTGTGCGTCGGCTGACCGCGACAGCCTCATGGTCTGGGGAAACCCGAGGGCTGCTGTAGCCGGTGCCCTCATGCGCGCTGCGCATGAGGAGGCGTACGAACTGCTGGAGCGGCCTTGGAAGAGGACAGCTTCTGGCCTAGATGAGGGTTAGCGTCAGAGGTATGCCGACACGCACAGTGAGCTGGTCCGGGGCGAACGCCCGCCGTATCGAGCGCCAGGGCCTGGCCGCACCGGTCCCCGCCTCCCCCACCGCCCTCCCATTGCTCGCCGGCGTCATGCTGGGCGCGCACGCCCAGGTGCTGTCGGCCGCCGAACTCTCCCTCGGGCTGCGCACCGAAGGGGAGACGCGTGCCCATGTGCGTCGTGCACTGTGGGAGGAACGGTCACTGGTCAAGACATTCGGCCCCCGCGGCACCGTGCATCTGCTGGCCGCTGCGGACGTGCCGATGTGGACCGGCGCGCTCTCCGCGATCCCCGGCCGGGTCGGTCAGCTCTCCCAGGACATCCGGCTGACAGCGGCGCAGACGGAGGCGGTCGTAGCAGCCGTTGGAGAGGCTCTGTCCGGCGCAGAGTTGACCGCCGACGAGCTGACGGAGGCCATCGTGGCGCGGACCGGGGCCTGGGCCGGTGACCCTGTCGTTCCCGCTTTCCAGGGCATGTGGCCGCGTTGGCGGCAGGCGATGCACACGGCGGCGCACCGCGGGGTGCTCTCCTTCGGGCCGAACCGGGGGCGGAAGGTGACGTACACGAACCCCTGTGCGGTCCCGATGGGGCAGATACCGGCGCTCTCCGAGCTCGTACGCCGGTATCTGTACGCCTACGGCCCGGCCACTTCGCAGCACTTCGCCAAGTGGCTCGCCGCACCGAGAGGCTGGGCGAACGCGCTCTTCGGAGAGCTGGCCCGGGGCAGGGAGATCGAGGAGGTCGACTTCGAGGGGGTCGGGCAGGCGTGGGTTGCGGCCGGGGACACCGAGTTCCCCGGGGCGGGAGAAAGGGCTGAAGGGGTGCGGCTCCTTCCCTACTTCGACGTCTTCGGGATCGCATCGCAACCACGCGAACTGCTCTTCCCGGGAAGGGCCTTCGAGCGTGCCCTCGCGGGCGGCCAAGCCGGAAACTATCCACTTCTGCTCGTGGACGGGACGGTGGCCGGGGTGTGGCACCAACGCCGTTCGGGGAAGCGCATCACGGTCACGGTCGAACCGCTGGAGAAGCTGTCGGCAGAACACCTCGAGGTACTGGAACGGCAGACGGTGCGCATCGGCGAAGTGACTGAAGGCGTAGCGGAGTTGGTGGTGGGGACAGTGACGGTGGGGCCGCACGCTTAGAGATCTCAATTGGTGATGCCCGTAGTCTGACGCTGTGTTGCAGCATTCGGCCTGCCGGGCGGACTGCGAACGCCACGGACCCTACCCGTCGGCTTCGGCAGCGTGGCGGCCGAGGGTCAAGGGTTGGGGAAGGGCAGGAGTTGTTTGGGGCAGGTCTGGCGACTGACGGCCAAGAGTTGATCCACAGATCTTGACTATTGCTCCTGTGGGAGTTGTTCCAGCGAGTGGCGCCCGGAGGCGCCGACGAGGCCGCAGGTTGGTGGCCGGCGCCGCCATAGTGACCGTGAGGTGCTGGCGGCGATTGTCATCGTGGCCACGACCGGGTGCACGTGGTCGCAGGTCCCGCCCGTGTTCGGGCCATCGGGGGCCACGGCTCACCGCCGGTTCATGGAGTGGAGCCGGCAACGGGTCTGGATGAAGCTGCATCGCCTGGTCCTGGACGAGCCGGGGGCTCGAGGCGAACTGGACTGGTCACGATGCGCGATCGACTCAGTGAACATGCGCGCCCTGAAAAGGGGGATCTGACGGGTCCGAATCCTGTAGATCGGGGCAAGTACGGCTCGAAGATCCACTTGATCACCGAGCGGACGGGACTGCCGCTTCCTGTCGGCATCTCCGGCGCCAACCTTCATGACAGCCAGGCCCTCGAACCGCTCGTGCGTGGCATCCCTCCGACCGGATCCCGGCGCGGGCCACGCCGTCGGCGCCCCGCCGAGCTTCACGCCGACAAGGCTTACGGCAACCGTCAGCTGCGACGACGGCTCCGCTTACGCCACATGACACCGCTCGCCGCTCGCAAGGGAGTTGAGACATCACAGAAGCTGGGGCGCCGCCGATGGACCATCAAAGGCACCATGGCCGCCTGTCTCGCCGGCCGCCGACGTCTCCACCGTCGCTACGAGCGGCAGGCCATCCACTTCCTGGCCTTCACCGGCATTGCCTGCGCCCTCATCTGTTAGCGCAGACTCAGCAATTGAGATGACTTCCAAGAGCTGTCCCGTACGTGAAGCGGCCCCGTCGTGGAGCAGGAGCCAAGGAAGCGCCAGCTTGATCATCTCGTAACAGATCCGCCGGGTCACGCTGGGTGCCGTGGGCTGGGAGGCGACGGGCTCTATCATTCGTCTCCGGGATACGGGCAGTTGCAGAGAGGACCGACGGGGATGGTGGCAGTGCGCATGGTGGCATCAGCGCTGGTCACGTGGGCCGCGCTGATCGTGCTCCTGCTCGCGCCGTCGCCCCTGCCAGAGCAGTGGCGTTACTACATCTACTCGCCGGCGAGCGTGGGATTGTGGATGCTGGCCATGCTCGTCGCACCCGTGGTGGTCTGCACTGTTAAGTGGCGGTGGATCAAGTCGGGCAGCAGGTGAACCCCGTCCTGCTCTGAGCCAGGGGGTTGCCCCGTATCTCCTGGTCAGCGATGGGACGATCGAAATGGCGTCTCGTTGCCTTCCGCCCCGCGACGAGGCAGCTTCACATACGGGACAGCCCTTTGGGACTCCTCACAAAACTGGTGGGCTTGACCTGGTCAGAGGTTGGTGTCGTGCACGAGGCCGCCGGGTAGCGGGACGCGGCCAGCCGCGTAATCGCACGCGACAATCCCGGCGACATCGGCGATCATCCCCGGGATACTGGTCGTCCATGGATGAGGTCGAAGTCGTCGTCGCCCATTCCGAGCGCGCGACCCTGCGCGTCGGTGACGTGTTCTTGAAGGTGGACGCCGATCAGGCGCGTATCGACGTCGAGGTCGAGGCGATGGCCTTGGTGCCGGTCCCGACTCCGGAGGTCCTGTGGCGCAAGCCGCCCGTGCTCGCGATCGCCGCCGTCCCGGGGACGGTGCTCGGCCGTCTCGGTGAGCCGTCGACCGCGTCGTCGGCGGCGTGGGCCGCGGCGGGTGCCGCCATCCGGCAGTTGCACGAGGCGCCGTTGCCGCCCTGGCCAGGCCGGCGCCGCCGGGGTCCCGACGAGTTGGCGGCGGAACTCGACGGCGAGTGCGAGTTGCTCGTGACGAACGGCGTCCTGCCCGCCGACCTGGTCACCCGCAACCGCCAGGTCGCCGAGGCCGCGATCCGGCCGTGGCCTCCGGTGTTCACGCACGGCGACCTGCAGATCGAGCACGTCTTTGTCGACGGCGGCGAGGTCACCGGCATCATCGACTGGTCCGAGGCGGGCCGGGGTGATGCCCTGTTCGACCTCGCCACCTTGACGCTCGGACACGAGGAGCACCTCGACGACGTCATCGCCGGTTATGGCACCGACGTCGACCTCGACGTGATCCGCGCGTGGTGGTCGTTGCGAAGCCTGCTGGGGGTTCGCTGGCTGGTCGAGCACGGCTTCGACCCGTCCGCGCCGGGCTGTGAGGTCGACGTGCTGAGATCCCGGATGTGAGACTGCGCGAGCCCGACTGCTGCGAGTGCGTTCTGACGCATCGAGCTGGCCATCCCTCGGGGCGCATCGCCTGCCTCTACTCTCAACAAAGTGCGGTGCGCAGTCGTCGCCGGCAGATGACGGCGCAGCCGAGGGTGACGAACGCGTGGTGGATGTCGTCGCGGATCTCCCAGCGGATGCGCAGGCGGCGGAACCAGTGCAGCAGCGCGATCGCTCCTTCCACGACCCAGCGGCACACGCCCAGGCCGGAGCCGTGCCCGGCGCAGCCAGGTGCGCTGACGGCCCAGTTCATCCTTCCTGGCGTCCAGTTCGGTGGTGCTCGGGGTGACGAGCTGCTGGTCGAGGACGCGGGGGATGGTGTACGCGGCGTAGCGCTCGGGCTGCTCGCGGGCCATCACCTCGTACGGGTCGGAGCACTCGTCCGGTGGCGCGGCCGGGGCTTCCGTCTGCCGGTCGAGACCCGGCTCGGGCCGTTTGAACGAGGCCTGCAGGCTCAGTACGGCCCGTCCGTGCTGATGCGCCGTCACCTGACGGGCGGTGTACGACGAGCCGTCGCGACCTGCGCCGCGGTCTCGTCGTCCACCTTCTGCGTGAAGCCCTGGCCCTTGCCGTCGCCGGCCGCGAGGTCGGCGCCCACGCAGAAGTCCTTGCCCGCGCCCGTCGGGACGACCACACGCACCGCGTGGTCGCCGTCCGCGGCGCGCAGTGCGGACGCGATCTCGTCGGCCATCTGCCGGGTGTAACCGTTGCGCGCCTCGGGCCGGTTCAGCGTGACCGTGGCGACGCGGTCGGCGACGGCGTACGTGATCTGCTCGTAGTGCTCTTCACTCATCGTGGGTCGCCTGGATCGGTCACACCGCGCCGTCGGCGCGCAGTGCGGAGATGGCGGGTTCGTCGTAGCCGAGGCCGCGCAGCACGTCGTCGGTGTGCTCGCCGACCGCGGGGACGGGATCCATACGCGGGCTGAGGCCGCTGATGGTGGCGGGCGGCAGCAGCGCCCTGACCGGGCCCCCGGGCGTGTCCACGTCGCGCCAGCGGTCGCGGCCCGCGAGGACCGGGTGCTCCCAGAACTCGGCGACGGAGTTCAGGCGCGCGTTGGCGACCTTCGCCTCGTCGAGGAGCTTCACGGCGTCGGCCGCGGTCAGCTCGGCGAAGCGGGCGGCGACGATCGCGTTCAGTTCCTCGCGGCGCGCCACGCGGGACGAGCCCCGGCGGAAGCGCTCGTCGGTGGCGAGCGCCGCGTCGTCGAGGAACACCGCGCAGAAGGACGTCCACTCGCGCTCGTTCTGGATCGCCAGCAACACGGTCCTGCCGTCGGAGGCCTCGTACGGGCCGTACGGGGCGATCGTGGCGTGCTGGGCGCCGACGCGCGCGGGCTGCGTACCCGAGTACGCCGTGTAGTAGGCGGGGGAGCCCATCCACTCCGACAGCGCCTCGAACAGCGAGATCTCGACGGCACGTGCCCGGCCGGTGACCCGGCGTTCGTACAGGGCGGTGAGGATGCCCGAGTACGCATACATCCCGGCCGCGATGTCGGCGATGGAGATGCCGACCTTGGCGGGCTCCTCGGGGGAACCGGTCAGCGATACGACGCCCGTCTCGCACTGCACGAGGAGGTCGTACGCCTTGCGGTCCGACCACGGCCCCGTGTTGCCGTAGCCCGAGATGTCGCACACGATCAGCGACGGATGGCGCCCGGCGAGATCCTGCGCGCCCAGCCCGAGGCGGCGGGCCGCGCCGGGGGCGAGATTCTGTACGAAAACGTCGGCTTCGCCGAGCAGCTTCTCCAGGACCTCACGGCCGCCCGGCGTCTTGATGTCGAGCGTCAGCGACTCCTTGGACCGGTTCAGCCACACGAAATAGCTGGACTGGCCGTGCACCGACTCGTCGTAGCCGCGCGCGAAGTCACCGGGGCCGGGGCGCTCCACCTTGATCACGCGGGCGCCGAGGTCGGCGAGCTGACGGGTCGCGAAGGGGGCTGCGACGGCCTGCTCCAGGCCGACGACGGTGATGCCTTCCAGCGGAAGCCGGGTCATGCGTTCTCCTCGATCCGGGCGGCGGGGAAGGACGCGCGCATGAGTGCGGCGGCCCCCTTCCAGTCGATGCCATTGAGCAGGTCCGGCACCTCGGCACCGCAGTCGGCCAGCTTGGTTGCGAACTCTGCCTCGGTGGCGGGAAGTTCGGGGGAACCGGGCGGCAGCGCGAGCGTCGTGCCGCGTACGGTTCCGTCGGCGGTGGTGATCTCGACGGCCGTCTCGCCCGTCAGCAGTCCGGATCCCTCCGGCGTCTTCACGATCTCGACCAGCTCGACGAGGCGCTGCGCGAGCGTGCGCCGAACGTGCTCATCGGTGTACGAGACGAAGCCCGGGTGGTGGTCGAGGAGCGCCGCGGCCACCGCGTACTCCAGGCTGAACTTGCCCTGCAGACCGGTCCGCGGGCGGGCATGGATCAGCGGGTGGACGGCCGACTCCGGCGTGCGCACCAGGATGCGCACGACCTCGGACGGATCGATCGTCCGTTCGGCGAGCAGGACGCGGACCGCGCCTATGGGGCGCTGCATCGCGTAGCAGCACGGGAAGATCTTCGTGGCGAGACCTCCGGGGACCGCTGGGCCCGCCGGGTCGAAGGCGTCGTCCCCGAGCTGGGTGCGGTCACCGCCGACCAGCGGCAGCCAGGCGTCGAGGGCCGACGGGTCCGCGCCCGCGCCGGCGGCCGCCAGACGTGCCGCGCGGAACCCCGCCTCGGCGGCGAAGCCGACCTGGAGCGACTTGGTGTCGGTGCCGAACGCGCGCTGCACACCGCCCGCCGCGGGCAGCGCCAGCGAGATGGCCCGCGTCAGCCCCTCGGCGTCGAGGCCGAGAGCGAGACCCGCGCCGACGGCCGCCGCGGGGGCGCCCGTCGTGCAGGTGGCGTGCCAGCCGCTGGTGTAGTGCTGCCAGCCCAGTGCCACGCCGAGGCGGGCCATCACGCCGGCCGCTGCGAGGTATTCACGTGCGCCGCCGCCCGCCGCGAGGACCGCGGGCACGCACACCACGGAGATGTGGGCGGTGGACGGCAGATGCAGATCATCGAAGTCGAGGACGTGGCCGACGGCCGCCCAGCGCGCCGCCTCGGGCATTTCGGCGGCAAACCGGGCCATGCGGTGGCCGCGGGCCGCCAGGGACACGGCGACCGTGTCCTTCAGGGCGTGCTCGGCCAGGCGCAGGTCTTCAGGGGACGGCTCGAGGGCGGTGGCCCAGGCGGACAGCTCCTCGGCAAGGTGCGGCATGTGTCTCTCCTGGTGGTGGCGCCGACACGGCCGGAAGGGGAGCGGCGTGCTCGCGGACTGGGGCCTGTCCCACTTGGCGAAGTAGCCGTAGACCGTTTCCCAGGGCGGGAAATCGTGGGGCAGGTAGCGCCACTGCACTCCGGTGCGGTCCACGTAGAGGATCGCGTCCAGAATGGTACGCAGGTCGTGCTCGGGCGGGCGGCCGATGTCCAGGGCCCTGCTGCGACGTTCGAAGCGCCAGGCCGCAAGGACTGGTTCGATCAACTCCCAACGGGCATCGGACAGATCGCTTGGATATGGGCGGCGTTTGGTCATGTCCTGGACGTACCGCTCAGAGCGGCACGCGCCCAGGCGTGCGGCACCGACAACGGGAGCAAAGCCGATGCGCCCTCTCATCTTGGGATGAGACAGACCCAAGACATACCCCGCCCCGCCCGTCACCCCAGAAGAGCACCGTCGAAGCACTCGCCTCAGCCAGCTCAGCAGTCCCTCACCTGCGCACCGAAAGAATCGCCACCCTTCTAGGCAAACCAGAAGAAAACGACCTCTAAGTGGGCGTTTAGTGATCGCTTGTGGCGTTACGTCGCTCTTGCGGTCCGTGGCCTTTGATGACATTTGCACTCGATGTGGAGATTCAAGACCTCCCAGGCTCCAGCCTCGACGCCCAATTGCTCCGTGTCTGGCACCCAGATTCCGTCTGGTCTATGAACGTCATAGAAACGCCCTACTGGTCAATTGGCACCATCAGCAGCGCTGTTCATGTAAGAGCCCTTTCGTGAGCCAGCGGAAGCCGTACCCCAGCGACCTGTCCGACGCCCGATGGGCGCTGATCGAACCGACCTTATCCGCCTGGAGGAAAGCCCGACTCGACCGCAGACCCACCGGCCAGCCGGCCCAGGTCGAACTACGCGACGTCTTCAACGCAATCCTGTACGTCAACCGCACCGGAATCCCGTGGAAATACCTACCGCACGACTTCCCGAACCACGGCACCGTCTATGCCTACTACGCCGCCTGGCGCGACGAAGGAATCCTCGCCCAACTCAACTACGACCTCACCGGCCTGGCCCGGGCCAAGGAGGGCCGCAAACCCGAGCCGACCGCATCCGTGATCGACACCCAGAGCGTGAAGACCTCCACCAACATGCCCCTGACCAGCCAGGGAACGGACGCCGGAAAGAAGATAGTCGGCAGGAAACGGGGCATCATCACAGACACGCTCGGCCTGCTCCTCGCCGTGACCGTCACCGCCGCAAGCCTCTCGGAGAACGCCGTAGGAATACGACTGCTCGACCAGGCCAAGAAGACCTACCCCACCATCACCAAGAGCTGGGTCGACACCGGCTTCAAGAACGCCGTGATCGAACACGGCGCCAACCTCGGAATCGACGTCGAAGTCGTCAAAAGGAACCCCGATATCCGCGGCTTTCACGTCGTCAAAAGACGCTGGGTCGTCGAGCGAAGCCTCGGATGGGTCATGCTTCGCCGGCGTCTGGCCCGTGACTACGAGACCCTCCCCGCCAGCTCCGAAGCCATGATCCACATCGCCTCAATCAACAGCCTCACCAAGCGCATAACGGACGAGACCACACCCACCTGGCGAGGTACCTACTAGGGCATACGAGGCGATCTACCTAAATCAAATGCCCTCTAAGACGTCGTTTCTCTTGGCGGTGTGCTTTCCGGATCAGCGATCGTTCGTGGGCTCTGCGCACTCTGCCAAGAGGGCGGCGAAGGCCGTGCCAGCGGAGTCGGCGGGGAAGAATCGCTGGACCGCGTCGCCCTCCGGCGATGTGATCACGTAGTTTCCCGCTAGGTAGGAGAGATCTCCCCAGGGTTCTCGGGTGTGGGCCCGCGTCAGGACATGGCCGCATCGCGTGCAGGCGATCCACGGCACGAGGACGTTGACCACGTCCGGGTCGCCCCCGACCGCCGACGAGTTGACGATGTTGTCAGCGTGTTCGATCAGCTTCAGCTGGGCCGGCGCGTCGTCCCCACGGCATTGAAGGATCCGGGGCGTGAGCGACTGCCTCTCGCCCCAGACCTCCGCGAGCACGGATATCTGCGCCCTGACCGTCTCACTGATCGGTACCTGGTGGGCGAGGAGCCCGGAGACGAGCAGGCCAAGCCCCGCTTCCTGCTCGCCGATGTCCCAGCAGTCCTTGATCTCCTGGGCTTCGGCTTCTGGCAGCAATGCGGCGAGCTGGTGCCAGACAACAACGTCATCGGTCACCCCGCAGACGCCAGGAGTGGACCGCGGTCAGAGGGCGGCTGGTGCTCATCTTCCGCGAATACGACCCCGAGGGTGTCTGAGCAGGCGAGGACCCAGGCGCAGGAAGGGGACCGAGGACGCCGCTGTGCCGCCGGTGTGCGGTGGCGGGCGCCAGGTGGTCCGCCTAGCGTGGCCGAAGGCAGCAGAACCTCGGCACGGGAGAAAGGGTGCGAACCCATGGCCGACAAACCCGCCATTGTTCTGGTTCACGGCTTCTGGGGTGGCGCCGCCCACTGGGGCAAGGTCATCACCGAGCTGCACGAGCGCGGCTTCGGCTCCCTGCACGCCGTGGAGAATCCGCTGACCTCGCTGGCCGACGACGCCGCGCGTACCCGCGCGATGGTGCAGCAGATCGACGGACCGGTGGTGCTCGTCGGGCACTCCTACGGCGGTGCGGTCATCACCGAGGCGGGGGACCTGCCCAACGTGAAGGGGCTGGTCTATATCGCCGCGTTCGCCCCGGACGCCGGCGAGAGCCCCGGCGGGATCAGCGAGGAGACTCCTCCGGCCGCGTTCGAGAACCTGGCCCCGGATTCCGACGGCTACCTGTGGATCAAGCAGGACAAGTTCCACGAGAGTTTCGCCCAGGACCTGCCGGCCGACGAGGCGCTGGTCATGGCGGTCACTCAGAAGGCGCCGCTGAGGTCGACGTTCGGCGACAGCATCACCGCCGCGGCCTGGCGCGTAAAGCCGTGCTGGTACCAGGTCTCCACCGAGGACCGCATGATCCACCCGGACAACGAGCGCCGCATGGCCCAGCGGATGAACGCGCGCAGGATCATTGAACTGGATGCCAGTCACGCCTCGTTGGCCTCTCGGCCCGGCGCGGTCGCCGCCCTCATCCAGGAAGCGGCCGGCGTGTGACACCGGCCGCCGCATGAGCGGAACACCTGGCCGCGGGAGGCGCGAAGCGTACCTGCGGCCAGGCCGGAGGGTCAGCTCTTGCGGGTGTTGACTTCTTCGGTGAGCTGGGGGACGACCTGGAAGAGGTCGCCGACGATGCCGTAGTCGACGAGGTCGAAGATCGGGGCTTCGGCGTCCTTGTTGATCGCGACGATGGTCTTGGAGGTCTGCATCCCGGCCCGGTGCTGGATCGCGCCGGAGATCCCGGACGCGATGTACAGCTGCGGGGAGACGGACTTGCCGGTCTGGCCGACCTGGTTGGAGTGCGGGTACCAGCCGGCGTCGACCGCGGCACGCGAGGCACCGACCGCCGCGCCGAGGGAGTCGGCGAGCGCCTCGATGAGGTGGAAGTTCTCCGCACCGTTGACCCCGCGGCCACCGGAGACCACGATCGCGGCCTCGGTCAGTTCCGGGCGCCCGGTCGACTCGCGCGGGGTCCGCGACAGCACCTTCGTGCCGGTCGCCTGCGCACCGAAGGTGACGGCGAGGGTCTCGACCGCACCGGCGGCCGGGGCCGCCTCGACCGGCGCCGAGTTCGGCTTGACCGTGATGACCGGAGTACCGCGCGAGACCCGGGACTTCGTGGTGAACGACGCGGCGAACGCGGACTGCGTGGCGACCGGGCCCTGCTCACCGGCCTCCAGATCGACGGCGTCGGTGATGATCCCGGAACCGATCCGGACCGCGAGACGCGCCGCGATCTCCTTGCCCTCCGCCGACGAGGGGACCAGCACCGCTGTCGGCGACACCGCCTCCACAGCGGCCTGCAGCGCATCGACCTTCGGCACGACCAGATAGTCGGCGAACTCCGCCGCCTCCGTGGTCAGGACCTTCACCGCACCGTGCTCGGCCAGCACCGACGCCGTCGCGGCGGCACCGGCACCCAGAGCAACAGCGACCGGCTCACCGATCCGACGCGCCAGCGTCAACAGCTCCAGCGTGGGCTTGCGGACGGCACCGTCCACGTGGTCGACATAGACGAGAACTTCAGCCATGGGACTTCAATCTCCTGCGGAAACGAGGGAAAGGGTGACGATGTGGAACAACGGGCCAGGACTCAGATGAACTTCTGGCCCGCCAGGAACTCGGCGAGCTGCTTGCCGCCCTCGCCCTCGTCCTTGACGATCGTGCCCGCCGTGCGAGCCGGACGCTGCGCCGCGGAATCCACCGCGGTCCACGCACCCGCCAGACCGACCTCGTCCGCGTCGATCTCCAGATCCTCCAGATCCAGGGACTCGACCGGCTTCTTCTTCGCCGCCATGATCCCCTTGAACGACGGATACCGCGCCTCACCCGACTGGTCCGTCACCGACACCACCGCCGGCAACGACGCCTGCAGCTGCTCGGACGCACTGTCACCGTCCCGACGCCCGGTCACCGTGCCGTCCTCGACCTTCACCTCGGACAACAACGTCACCTGCGGAACACCCAGACGCTCCGCCAGCACCGCCGGCAGCACCCCCATCGTCCCGTCCGTCGACGCCATCCCACACACGACCAGGTCGTAACCCGTCTTCTCGATCGCCTTCGCCAGCACCAGCGACGTACCGATCACATCACTGCCATGCAGATCGTCGTCCTCGACATGAACGGCCTTGTCCGCACCCATCGACAACGCCTTGCGCAACGCGTCCTTGGCATCCTCCGGACCCACCGTCAACACGGTGATCTCCGCATCGTCCGCCTCGTCCGCGATCTGCAGCGCCTGCTCCACCGCATACTCGTCCAGCTCCGACAACAGACCGTCGACATCCTCACGGTCCAGCGTCAGATCATCGGCGAAATGCCGGTCGCCGGTGGCGTCGGGCACGTACTTCACACAGACAACGATCCTCAAGCTCACGCCGGCTCTCCTACCTGGGTGTGGTTCGTAAGGCGACCATATGGCACTCAGTACCCTGTGTAAAGGTACGTAGTGTCAAAAGCCGCGGTTGGTGTTAGGTTCCCGGCATGACCGAGGCGCGTAGAACAGTGAAGAAGCCCCCCATGCGGGAGGTGCTCGCCGAGGCGGCGTTCCAGCTCTTTCTCGAGCGGGGCTTCGAGCGGACGACGGTGGATGACATCGTCGCGCGCGCAGGTGTCGGGCGGCGTTCGTTCTTCCGTTATTTCCCGTCCAAGGAGGACGTGGTCTTCCCCGACCACGAGAGCTGTCTCGCCGACATGACCGCGCTCCTGGAGGCGGCCGGCGACGGCGATCCGGTGGCGACGGTGTGCGACGCGGCCCGGCTCGTGCTGCGGATGTACGCCGCGAATCCGGAGTTCTCCGTCCAGCGCTACCACCTCACGCGGGAGGTGCCCGGCCTGCGCACCTATGAGCTTTCGGTGGTGCGTCGCTACGAACGCACGATGGCCGAGTACCTCCGGGGCCGCTACCTCGGCACCACGGACGGTCCGCTGCACGCCGAAGTGATCGCGGCCGCGGTGGTCGCGGCGCACAACAACGGCCTGCGGACGTGGCTGCGTTCGGGTGGTGAGGGTGACCCGGAGGCCGCGGTGGACCACGCCCTCGCCGTCGTGCAGCGGATGTGGGGCGCCGCGGCCGGGGACACTGCTGTGCAGGCCATGCACCGCGGCCAGGACGACGTCGTCGTTCTGGTTGCCTCCAAGGGCACGCCGATGTGGCGCGTGGTGCAGAAGGTCGAGTCGGCTCTCTCCGAGGGCTGACCCGGAATGGGCACTCAGTACCTTTACGATTAGGCACTCAGTGCCATATGGTGCGACTGCGTCGAGGAGCGGTGCCGACGCACCCGAGCCGAGTCCAAGGGGTCGAGACGTGTCCCATTCAGTATCAGCAGGTAATGCCACGCAGACTGCGCAGGGTGAACCCGGACTGATCTATCAGCTCTGCCGCTGGTGCGGCACGGCGTCGTTCCGGCGGCTGTTGTGCCCCGTGTGCGCGTCGAGCGATCTGGATTCCGTACGCAGTGACGGCCTCGGCGTCGTCGTGCGGACCGGCGTGGTGCACCGCTATACGGAGGCTGCCCGCAACGAGTCCCTGGTCCGGCTGCCCGAAGGCTTTGTGTTCCGGTGCCGGGTCGTGGGTGCCGCACCCCATCTCGTGCACGTGGGCGCGCGGGTGCGCCCCGTCGTCGGCGCGGACCCGGACGCGGGGGAGCCCCTCCTCGAACTCTGCGACCCGGTCGACTACATCGCGTGGCGGTGACTGCCCCTGCCCCTGAAGGGGGGTGGCTTCCTCTCTCCTCGGTAACCGCGGGGAGCCGGGAGGGCCGGGCTTCCTGCGCGACCCCGGACGAACCGGCCCCGGCGGTAGCCGGCCGCCGGTTCGTTCGCCTACGGCGACCGTCGCCGACAAGGCCGCTCCGGGCGGTTCGAAACCGGCCGACGCAGTGAGTCGGCACGTCCTGACGAGTGAAAGTCACGCCCAGGCGGGCGCCGGGCCGCCCAAGTCGGCTTCGCGGCTGGTTTGCTGCAGCTGGAAAACTGGCGCGACGCTCCGGGGGGTCGCCGGCCGCACCCGGTGGAAGCGGCGCCCTGCCAGGTGCCGAGCCCACCCGCGAAGGACCGATCGAAGGAGCGTCGCAGTGACGACGATGGGCACACCTGGGGCGGACGAGACAGAGGAGTCGTACGCCGACGAGCTGCCGGTACGCAGCAAGGAGCCGGGAAACATCGTCGTCAGGTGGATGACCACCACCGACCACAAGACGATCGGCACGATGTACCTGGTCACGTCGTTCGCCTTTTTCGTCGTCGGCGGCGTGCTGGCCCTCGTGATGCGCGCGGAGCTGGCCCGTCCCGGCACGCAGATCATCTCGAACGAGCAGTTCAACCAGGCGTTCACGATGCACGGCACGATCATGCTGCTGATGTTCGCGACGCCGCTGTTCGCCGGATTCGCGAACTGGATCATGCCGCTGCAGATCGGCGCGCCCGATGTGGCGTTCCCGCGGCTGAACATGTTCGCGTACTGGCTGTACCTCTTCGGCTCGCTCATCGCGGTCGGTGGCTTCCTCACCCCGAACGGCACCGCGGACTTCGGCTGGTTCGCCTACTCCCCACTGACCGACGCGGTCCATTCGCCGGGTATCGGCAGCGATCTGTGGATCATGGGTCTTGCCTTCTCCGGCTTCGGCACGATCCTCGGATCGGTCAATTTCATCACCACGATCATCTGCCTGCGTGCACCCGGCATGACGATCTTCCGCATGCCGATCTTCGTATGGAACGTGCTGTTGACCGGTGTGCTCGTGCTGCTCGCCTTCCCCGTACTGGCGGCGGCACTTCTGGTACTGGAGGCGGACCGCAAGTTCGGGGCGCATGTCTTCGAGGCGGCCAACGGCGGCGCGCTGCTCTGGCAGCACCTGTTCTGGTTCTTCGGGCATCCGGAGGTGTACATCATCGCGCTGCCGTTCTTCGGCATCGTCACCGAGATCATTCCCGTCTTCAGCCGCAAACCGGTCTTCGGCTACGTCGGTCTGATCGGTGCCACGATCTCCATCGCGGGCCTCTCGGCGACCGTGTGGGCGCACCACATGTACGTCACCGGCGGTGTGCTGCTGCCCTTCTTCTCGTTCATGACGTTCCTCATCGCGGTACCGACCGGTGTGAAGTTCTTCAACTGGATCGGCACCATGTGGAAGGGATCGCTGTCCTTCGAGACACCGATGCTCTGGTCCATCGGCTTCCTCGTGACGTTCCTCTTCGGCGGTCTCACCGGTGTCATCCTGGCGTCGCCCCCGCTGGACTTCCACGTCTCGGACTCGTACTTCGTGGTCGCGCACTTCCACTACGTCGTCTTCGGCACGGTCGTCTTCGCGATGTTCGCCGGATTCCACTTCTGGTGGCCGAAGTTCACCGGCAAGATGCTGGACGAACGCCTCGGCAAGATGTCGTTCTGGACGCTGTTCATCGGCTTCCACGGCACATTCCTGGTGCAGCACTGGCTCGGTGCCGAGGGCATGCCGCGCCGGTACGCGGACTACCTCGCCCAGGACGGTTTCACCGCGCTGAACACGATCTCGACGATCTCCTCGTTCCTGCTCGGCATGTCGCTGCTGCCGTTCCTCTACAACGTGTGGAAGACAGCCAAGTACGGCAAGAAGGTCGAGGTCGACGACCCGTGGGGCTTCGGCCGTTCACTGGAATGGGCGACCTCCTGCCCGCCGCCACGGCACAACTTCCACACCCTGCCCCGGATCCGTTCCGAATCCCCGGCGTTCGACCTGCACCACCCGGCTGTACGGGCCCTCGACAAGGGCGCTCACCATTCCGGTGCCGCGCCGTCGGGCCAGGACGGCAGGCAGGCGTGAGCGCGGCGGTCCGGCGACAAGGAGACACGAGTGGACCCCGACAAGGAGAGCGCCCGCGGTCTGGCCCAGATGGAGGGCTATCTGCTGTGGAGCGCCGAGGTCGAGGAGGCATGCAGGCTGGCAGCCCGTTTCACCGACCAACTGCCCTGGCTCACCACCGCCCAGCGTGAGGACGTGGCACGGGTCTACACCGCGGACCGTGTCGCCGCATCCCGGGCGATGCTGGCCCGGATCGTCGCCCGCTCCGACGAATTGCGCGGCGAGTACAACGACCGCTACCGCAGGCTCAAGACGCGCTGCGTCGCGGCCGCCGTCGTCACCGCCGGCGCGGTCAGCGGCACCTGCACGGCGCTCACCCTGCTGACCCGCTGACCGCTCGCCCCCGCCCGGGCCGCCGGCACCGGGCCGTCGTCCGTTCTGCCGTCCTCAGCAGGCGGACTCGGACCCGGTTCATGAGGATGGTCGGTGTTGGGCGCGGGGCGACCGGGCAGGAGCACGGTCGCCCGCGCAGACCCGAGAAGGGACGAACACCGTGGCACGACCCAGGATTCTCGTCGTCGGTGCCGGATTCGGCGGGGTCGAGTGCGTACGCCGGCTGGAGCGCACACTCGAACCCGGCGAGGCGGACATCGCGCTCGTCGCCCCGTTCTCGTACCAGCTCTACCTCCCGCTGCTGCCGCAGGTGGCGGCGGGTGTGCTCACCCCGCAGTCGGTCGCCGTGTCGCTGCGCCGCAGCCGGCGGCACCGCACCCGGATCATCCCCGGCGGAGCGATCGGCGTGGATGCCAAGGCGAAGATCTGCGTCATCCGCAAGATCACCGACGAGATCGTCGACGCACCGTACGACTACATCGTCCTCGCCCCGGGCAGCGTCACACGCACCTTCGACATCCCCGGCCTGCTCGACAACGCCCGCGGCATGAAGACGCTCGCCGAGGCCGCCTACGTACGTGACCATGTGATCGCGCAACTCGACCTGGCGGATGCCAGCCACGACGAGGACGAGCGGGCCTCCCGGCTCCAGTTCGTGGTCGTCGGCGGCGGATACGCGGGCACCGAGACCGCGGCCTGTCTGCACCGGCTCACCGTGAACGCGGTCCGGCACTACCCCCGGCTCGATCCGAAGCTCATCAGGTGGCACCTGATCGACATCGCCCCGAAGCTGATGCCGGAACTGGGGGACAAACTCGGGCTCAGCGCCCTGGAGGTCCTGCGCGAGCGCGGCATCGAAGTGTCACTCGGCGTCTCGGTCGCCGAGGCGGGGCCGGAGAAGGTGACGCTCACCGACGGCAGGGTGCTGCCCTGCCGCACGCTGATCTGGACGGCAGGCGTCGCCGCGAGCCCGCTGGTCGCCACGTTCGGCGCGGAGACCGTACGCGGCCGTCTGGCCGTGACCCCCGAGATGACCCTGCCGGGCTTCGACGGTGTCTTCGCGCTCGGCGACGCCGCTGCCGTACCGGACCTGGCCAAGGGCGACGGCGCGGTCTGCCCGCCCACCGCGCAGCACGCCATGCGCCAGGGCCGCCGGCTCGCCGACAATCTGATCGCCACACTCCGCCATCAGCCGCTGAAGCCGTATGTCCACAAGGACCTCGGGCTCGTCGTGGACCTCGGAGGCAAGGACGCGGTGTCCAAGCCGCTCGGCTTCGAGATGCACGGGATCGCCGCACAGGCCGTGGCCCGTGGCTACCACTGGTCGGCGCTGCGGACCAATGTCGCCAAGGCGCGGGTCATGACCAACTGGATGCTCAACGCCTTCGCCGGTGACGACTTCGTGCGCACCGGATTCCAGGCCCGCAAGCCGGCCACGTTGCGCGCCTTCGAGTACACGGACTCCTATCTCACCCCGGAACAGGTCCGCCAGCACACCGCCTCGATGACCGCCCGAGGCTGAACCGGGCCGGGGCCCGGTCTCGAGGCCGGCGGTCGCACCCCGCGCCGATGCGGGCCGCACCACCAGCCTGCACAGCGGGAGGGGCGAGGGCCGGCGGCCTCCTCACACGTCGCTGATCTGCACGTCCATCCCGCGCAGGTCGTCCGCGTCGGCGACGAGGTCGATGGAGACGATCCTCCCGGCCTCGATCGTGAAGTCGATGACCGTCCGCGGCTCTCCGCCCGGAGGTTCGACGGCGCCCGCCAGCCCGTCGATCAGGGCGGGCTGTGCGGCCGTGGCGCGACCCGAGAACGTGCCGGCGACCGCGGCGGCCCCCGCGGCCCCGCCCGCGCCCGCCAGGGCCGCCGCGGCGTCGACGCGGAGTACGACGTCCGGGTCCAGCAGAGCGAGCATCGCCTCGAAGTCGCCGCCGTGCGATGCGGCCAGGAACGCGTCGACGATCTCGCGCCGACGGGCCGCGTCGGTCCCGGGACCCGGGACCGTGCCCTGGACCCGACGGCGCGCACGGGCGGCGAGCTGACGGGCCGCGCCCGGGGTGAGCTCCACGAGGGGGGCGATCTCGTCGAACGGCACGGCGAACATGTCGTGCAGCACGAACGCCAGACGTTCCGCCGGTGACAGCGTGTCCAGCACGACGAGCAGCGCCAGGCCGACCGAGTCGGTGAGCTCCGCCTGCTCTTCGAGCCCGGTGCCGTCGTCGCCCACGGCGGCCCCCCGCAGACGCATCTCCCGGGAGTCCGCACAGCGGGTCTCGCGGCTGCGCAGCACAGTGAGGGAGACCCGGGCGACGACCGCCGTCAGCCATGTGGCGAGGTTCGCCACGTCGCCGGCGTCGGTACGGGTGAGCCGCAGCCAGGTGTCCTCGACGGCCTTGTCGACCTCGGCGGCCGAACCGAGCATCCGGCAGGCCACCGCCCGCAGCCGGGGCCGGTGCTCCTCGAAGCGGGCCGCCAGGAGTTTCCGTTCGTCCATGGGTCGCTGTCCTCCGTCACTCCGTGTCGTACGAGTGACCCATGGCACCAGGTGTTCGTGGCACGGTCCGGGAGCCGACACGCCGCGGCGTCGCCCCGAGCGGGAGCCCGGTGACCGCCGGACAGCGGTCACCGGCCTCCCGGGCCGGTGACCGTCCGGCTCAGGCGTTGCCCTCGTGGCCCGCGGTCAGCGCCGGTTCGCGCTCCACCACCGGGTCCAGGACGTCGTCGACGGCCTTCAGCAGATCCGCGTCGAACGTCACGCCCGCCGCCTTCACGTTCTCCGTGACCTGCTCGGGCCGGGATGCACCGATGATCGCGGCGGAGACGTTGGAGTTCTGCAGCACCCAGGCGACCGCCAGCTGAGCAAGGCTCAGACCGGCCTGGTCCGCCAGCGGCCGCAGCTGCTGGACCCGCTCCAGGACGTCGTCGCGGAGCCAGCGGGCGACGAACGCCGCCCCGCCCTTGTCGTCCGTCGCCCGCGAACCGGCCGGCGGCTGCGCCCCCGGCTTGTACTTGCCGGTCAGCACACCCTGGGCGATCGGGGACCAGACGATCTGTCCGATGCCGAGCTCCTCGGAGGCGGGCACGACTTCTCCCTCGATGACCCGCCACAGTGCCGAGTACTGGGGCTGGTTGGAGACGAGCGGCACGTTCAGTTCGCGGGCCAGGCCGTGTCCGGCGCGCAGCTGGTCAGCCGTCCACTCCGAGACGCCGATGTACAGCGCCTTGCCGGAACGGACCACATCGGCGAACGCCTCCATGGTCTCTTCCAGCGGCGTGGTGTGGTCGTAGCGGTGCGCCTGGTACAGATCCACGTAGTCGGTCTGCAGCCGGCGCAGCGAGCCGTCGATCGACTCGAGGATGTGCTTGCGGCCCAGACCGCGGTCGTTCTGCCCGGGGCCGGTCGGGAAGTAGACCTTGGTGAACACCTCGATGCTCTCGCGGCGCTGGTCCTTCAGTGCCCGGCCGAGTACGGCCTCGGCGCGGGTCTCGGCATAGACGTCCGCGGTGTCGAAGGTGGTGATTCCGGCGTCCAGGGCGGCACGGATACAGGCGACGGCCGCGTCCTCCTCCACCTGGGAGCCGTGGGTGATCCAATTCCCGTAGGCGATCTCACTGATCGTCAGACCGCTGCGGCCGAGTCGGCGGAATTCCATGTGCCTGCTCTCCCTGTGCTGGTGCGTGAACACGTCATGCTATGCCCGCGCCACCGGGGCCGCCGGGAAGGCTCAGGCGTCGGGCACGGTGCCGTGGATCCGGCGGAGGAAGGCCGCGTTGTCGGGGGTCTGCCGCATCTTGTCCAGCAGCACTTCCAGCATCGCCTGCGGGTCCCTCGTGTGCAGCGCGCGTCGCAGCCCCCGTACGGCGGCCAGTTCGGCGGCAGGAAGCAGCAGTTCCTCGCGGCGGGTGCCGGACTGCGGGATGTGCACGGCCGGGTAGACCCTCTTGTCCGCCAGCGTGCGGTCCAGCCGGAGTTCCATGTTGCCGGTGCTCTTGAGCTCTTCGAAGAAGAAGTCGTCGGCGCGGGAGCCGGTGTCCACCAGTGCCGTGGCGAGGATGGTCAGCGAGCCGCCTTCCTCGGTGAGGCGTGCGGCGCCGAAGAGCCGCTTGGGGCCGAGCAGGGCGGTGGCGTCGATGCCGCCGCTGAGGGTGCGGCCGCCGGCGGCCGCCGCGTTGTTGTGGGCCCGGCACAGCCGGGTCAGCGAGTCGAGCAGGATCACGACGTCCTGGCCCTGCTCGACGAGCCGCTTGGCGCGTTCCACCGCGAGCTCGGCGAGCGCGATGTGCTCCTTCGCAGGCCGGTCGAAGGTCGAGGCGAGCACATCGCCCCGTACGGACCGCCGCATGTCCGTGACTTCCTCGGGGCGTTCGTCGAGCAGCACCACCATCAGATGGCACTCGGGGTGGTTGGCCGCGACGGCGGCGGCGATCTGCTGCAGCAGCACGGTCTTGCCCGTCCTGGGCGGGGCGACGATCAGTCCGCGCTGCCCCTTGCCGACGGGCGCGACGAGATCGACGACGCGCGTTGCCGGGCTGCGGCCGGGCGTCTCCAGGCGCAGTCGTTGCCGGGGATGCAGCGGGGTGAGATCGGCGAAGTGCGGCCGGCCCCTCTGCGCCTGCGGGGAACGGCCGTTGATCCCCTCGACCGCTGTCAGGGAATGCGGCCGGTCACAGCGGCCTACGAGGAGATCGCCTCTGCGCAGGCCGTGCCGGCGGATCAGTGCCGCGGACACCTGGACGTCGCCGGGGGAGGGGCGGCAGCCGTCGGTGCGCAGAGCGCCGTGCCCCTGGTGCGTCAGGTCGAGGACTCCGGCGACGTTCGTGGGGATTCGGTGCTGGTCAAGTGGGTGTTCGAGGGTGGTGGTCATGCGGGTTGGTCCTTTCGCTGACATGGCGAATGAAGGGGCCCGACGGGTCCGCGGAGGGCGGTGGGATCACGCCCCGGACGACGGGCAGGAAAGTCCGAACCGGACTGGAGGAAGGTGGTGCGGGGAGCTGCGTCGCCGGTCAGGAAGGGACGGACGGAAACAGCGGCATGAGAGTGGATCGGCACCGGCGCCCGCATCGGGGCGTACACACGTGCCATTCGCACTGTACCACCTGCCGGACGCGGTACGTGCCGGGAATGCGGGAAGGGCGGTGGCTGCCGTGCAGCCACCGCCCTCACCCTGTCCGATCCGTTCAGTCGCCCCGGAAGGCGGCGAGGATCTCCTCGGCGGCGAGCGTCGCAGTCAACTCGCCGTCGCGTACGCGCTGTTCGAGCCCCGGAGTGAGCGCCCGCACCTGCGGATGGCTGCGCAGACTGTCCAGCAGATCGTCGCGCACCATCGTCCAGGTCCAGTCGACCTGCTGGTCACGCCGCTTCGCGGCCAGCCGTCCCGTCGAGTCGAGCAGCGCGCGGTGCTGCTCCAGCCGCTCCCACAGGGTGTCGAGACCGGTCGACTCACGGGCGCTGCACGTCAGCACCGGGGGAGTCCACGCCGCGTCGACGGGGTGCATCAGCCGCAGCGCACCCGCCAGTTCGCGGGCCGCCGCGCGCGCGTCCCGCTCGTGCGGACCGTCGGCCTTGTTCACCGCGATCGCGTCCGCCAGCTCCAGGACGCCCTTCTTGATGCCCTGCAGCTGATCGCCGGTACGGGCCAGCGTGAGCAGCAGAAACGTGTCGACCATCTGGGCCACGGCCGTCTCCGACTGGCCCACACCGACCGTTTCCACCAGTACCACGTCGTAACCCGCCGCTTCCATCACGACGATGGACTCCCGGGTCGCCTTGGCCACCCCGCCCAGGGTTCCGGCGGTGGGGGAGGGGCGGACGAACGCCGCAGGATCGACCGCCAGCCGCTCCATCCTGGTCTTGTCGCCCAGGATGGAGCCGCCGGTACGGCTGGAGGACGGATCGACGGCCAGTACCGCGACGCGGTGCCCGAGCCCGGTGAGCATCGTGCCCAGCGCATCGATGAACGTGGACTTGCCGACCCCCGGCACCCCGCTGATGCCGATGCGCCGGGCGTTGCCGGAGTGCGGCAGCAACTCGCGCAGCAACTGCTGGGCCAGCGCCCGGTGATCGGGGCGGGTGGACTCGACGAGAGTGATGGCGCGCGCGATGTGCGCTCGCTTCCCGTCGAGCACCCCTTTCACATAGCTGTCGATATCGATCGTCGGAGCCATCGGGTCAGCGGCTCACAGCTCATGGCCGAGCGCGGCGCCGAGCCGCGTCACCAGATCGAAGGCGGCATCGGGGATCACCGTGCCGGGCGGGAACACGGCCGTCGCACCCGCCTCGTGCAGCGCCTCGATGTCCTGCGGCGGGATCACGCCGCCCACGACGATCATGATGTCGTCGCGGCCCTCGGCGGCCAGCTCCTCACGGAGCGCCGGAACGAGGGTGAGGTGCCCGGCAGCCAGCGAGGAGACGCCCACGATGTGCACATCCGCCTCGACCGCCTGCCGCGCCACCTCGGCGGGAGTCTGGAACAGCGGGCCGACGTCGACGTCGAAGCCCAGGTCGGCGAAGGCCGTCGAGATCACCTTCTGGCCGCGGTCGTGGCCGTCCTGGCCCATCTTGGCGACCAGGATGCGCGGACGGCGTCCCTCGGCCTGCTCGAACCGGTCGACCAGCGTCCGGGTACGGTCCACGGAAGGTGACTCCCCTGCCTCGTTGCGGTACACACCGGAGATCGTACGGATCTGGCCCGCATGCCTCCCGTACACCTTCTCCAGGGCGTCCGAGATCTCGCCGACGGTGGCCATCGCCCGCGCCGCGTCGACCGCGAGCGCCAGCAGATTGCCCTCGAGGCCCGGCCCGGGCGCACGCTCGGCCGCCGCCGTCAGCGCCCGCAGCGCCGACCGGCAGGCCGCCTCGTCGCGCTCCGCGCGCAGCCGCCGCAGCTTCTCGATCTGCTGGGCGCGCACCGAGGAGTTGTCGACCTTGAGCACATCGATCTGCTCATCCGTCTCCACCCGGTACTTGTTGACCCCGATCACCGGCTGCCGCCCGGAGTCGATCCGCGCCTGGGTACGGGCCGCGGCCTCCTCCACCCGGAGCTTCGGGATACCCGCGTCGATGGCCTGCGCCATTCCGCCCGCGGCCTCGACCTCCTCGATGTGCTGCCAGGCCCGTCGCGCCAGGTCGTACGTCAGCTTCTCCACGTACGCGCTGCCGCCCCACGGGTCGATGACCCGGCCGGTACCCGACTCCTGCTGGAGCAGCAGCTGGGTGTTCCGGGCGATCCGTGCCGAGAAGTCCGTCGGAAGTGCGAGGGCCTCGTCGAGCGCGTTGGTGTGCAGCGACTGGGTGTGTCCCTGGGTGGCGGCCATCGCCTCCACACAGGTCCGGGTGACGTTGTTGAACACGTCCTGCGCGGTCAGCGACCATCCCGATGTCTGCGAATGGGTCCGCAGCGAAAGGGACTTGGGGTTCTTCGGCTCGAACTCCCGGACCAGCTTCGCCCAGAGCAGGCGGGCCGCCCGCATCTTCGCGATCTCCATGAAGAAGTTCATGCCGATCGCCCAGAAGAACGACAACCGCGGTGCGAACGCGTCCACATCGAGACCCGCGTCCCTGCCTGCCCGCAGATACTCCACCCCGTCGGCGAGGGTGTACGCCAGCTCCAGATCGGCCGTCGCACCCGCCTCCTGGATGTGGTAGCCGGAGATGGAGATCGAGTTGTAGCGCGGCATCTTCTGCGAGGTGTACGCGAAGATGTCGGAGATGATCCGCATCGAGGGCTTCGGCGGATAGATGTAGGTGTTGCGGACCATGAACTCCTTGAGGATGTCGTTCTGGATGGTCCCGGCCAGCTTCTCGGGCGGTACGCCCTGTTCCTCGGCGGCCACGATGTACAGCGCGAGTACGGGAAGCACCGCGCCGTTCATCGTCATCGACACCGTCATGCGGTCCAGCGGGATGCCGTCGAACAGCTGGCGCATGTCGTAGATCGAGTCGATCGCCACACCGGCCATGCCGACGTCGCCGGTCACCCGCGGGTGGTCGCTGTCGTAGCCGCGGTGGGTCGGCAGGTCGAAGGCGACGGAGAGGCCCTTCTGCCCGGCCGCGAGATTGCGCCGGTAGAAGGCGTTGGACTCCTCGGCCGTGGAGAACCCCGCGTACTGACGGATCGTCCAGGGCTGGTTGACGTACATCGTCGGATAGGGGCCACGCAGATACGGGGCCATGCCCGGATACGTACCGAGGAAGTCGAGCCCTTCCAGGTCACGCCCGGTGTACAGCGGCTTGACCGCGATGCCCTCCGGGGTCTCCCACAGCAGCTCGCCGTCCGAGCCGCCGGTGGACTCCTTCACCGCTGTGCGCCACTGGTCCTCGGATCCCTCGGCGCCGGTTCCCGGCCCGAGTTCGATGTCGGAGAAGTCGGGGATCCGCATTACGCCACACCCATACGGTCGAGAACGGAGGAGAGCACGGCCACCACGTCGCAGCCCGCGAAGACGTACGCGTCGACGTCGGGGTACTCGGCGGGCCGGCCCGCGAGGAACACCCGCTGCGCGCCGGCCGCTTGCAGCGCCGAGGCGACGGCCCCGGCCTGCTCGGCGTAGAGCGCGTCAGCGGAACAAAGGCACGCCACCGTGGCGCCACTGGCCGCGAAGGCTTCGGCGGCCGTCGACGCGTCCACCGACAGCGGGTCGTGCACGGGCTCGATGCCGCCCGCCTGGAACAAGTTCGAGGCGAACGTGGCCCGCGCGGTGTGCGCCGACGCGGGGCCGAGCGCCGCAAGGAACACCCGCGGCCGTCGGCCCGTCTCCGCCAGATGGGCGTCCGAACGGGCACGCAGCGCCTCGAACGCCTCGTCACGACGGACCACGGGCAGACCGCCCGACGCGCCACCGGCGCCGGGCACCGCCTCGCGCTCCACCGGGCGCTCCGCAAGGTGTGGGAACTCGCTGACGCCGGTGACCGGCTCCTTGCGCCGCGCCAGATCCTTGCTGCGCGCCGCCCAGACCGTCGCCAGCCGCTCACCGATCAGGCCGGAGCCGAGCGCCGCGGCCTGGCCTCCCGCCCGCTCGATCTCCTGGAAGAACGCCCAGGCGGCGTCGGCGAGTTCGGTGGTCAGCCGCTCCACGTACCAGGAGCCGCCCGCCGGGTCGATCACCCGGGCCAGATGCGACTCCTCCAGCAGGATCGTCGACGTGTTACGGGCGATGCGGCGGGCGAACGCGTCCGGCAGCCCCAGCGCGTGGTCGAACGGGAGCACGGTGACGGAGTCGGCGCCGCCGACCCCCGCACCCAGACACGCCAGCGTCGTCCGCAGCATGTTCACCCACGGATCGCGCCGCGTCATCATCACCGACGACGTCACCGCGTGCTGGCGCTGCGCACCGGCGCCCGCGGCGCCGCACACCTCGGCGATCCGCGCCCACAGCCGGCGCGCCGCCCGCAGTTTGGCGATGGTCAGGAACTGGTCGGCGGTGGCCGCGTACCGGAACTCCAGTTGGGCGCAGGCCGCCTCGACCGAGAGCCCTGCCCCGGTCAGTGCCCGCAGATAGGCCACACCCGTGGCCAGCGAACTGCCCAGCTCCTGGGCGGCCGAGCCACCGGCCTCGTGGTACGGCAGCGCATCCACGGTCAGCGCCCGCAGCCCGGGATACTCCTTCGCGCACAGCTCGGCCCAGTGCACCGCGGCCGTCAGGTCCGGTGCACCGCCGGTGCGGGCCGCTCGTCCCAGTGGATCCGCGCCGAGAGTGCCGCGCGCCGATGCGGCGGCGACGCCGCGCTCCTCGTACAGTCGCAGCAACTCCGCGGCGGCGGCGTCGAGTTCACCGCCCGCGTCGAGCACGACCGGGGCCAGATCGAGAAAGACTCCGTTCAGCGCCCGCGCCAGACCTGAGACCGGTACGCCCGCGTCGCCGCCGACGGTCAGCCACAACGAGGTGGCACCGTTCTCCAGATCGGCGAGCACGGCCTCGTTCAGCCGGGCCGGGTCCGTCAGGCTGTGCCGCTGCCGTACGTCCCAGCCGCCCGCCGCATTCCCCTCGGCCCTGGAGCCGCGGGTGAACGGGGCGAAGCCCGGGAAACCGGCATCGGGCGCGTCATCGCGCGAGGTGTACAGAGGCCGGGTGATGAGCCCGTCCTCCACTGTGGTGGACAGCGCTTCCTCGGCGGCCGAACCCGTCACTTCCTTGCCCGACTTGCGCAGCACGCCTTCGACAAGGCTCTGCCACTGCTCGTGGGCTGGGTGAGGGAAATCGGCGGCCAACGAAAGCCCGTCAGCAGGCAGGACCGTCATGCCTGGATGCTAGGCCACGGCTCAGATGAGCAGCAGGGGCGCTGCCTGTGACCTTGCCCTCTCCGGGTGCACTTGATCCAGTACGGACGGTGGCGTAGCAGGGAGGGCGATCGGCGTTTCGGCGTTTCGTCCAGCCGGTCCGGCCTGGCGGGATGAAGGCCCGGCGAGATTCTTGCGTCACTCGATCGGACCAGCCGCAGCCCCGCCGCGGCGGGGGCGGTCGGCGAAGTCGGTGCGGGGCGGCCTCGCACCTCGTCGTTTACGGGTGAATTGCCACAGTGCAGCAGCAAATGACCAAAGTTATGCTGCAGACAATTCCATTCCCTCAGGAGAGGACGCAGCCGTGGCTGTGGGACCTGTGGAGTACCTCGTCGTCGCCTTTCCCGGCAGCCGTTTCACCGGGGCGATCGCGCCGGCGCTGGCCGAAGCGGTCGCCTCGCATGCGGTGCGGATCCTCGACCTGACATTTGTGTACCGCGCCGAGGACGGCACGCTCGAGTCCGTCGAACTGGAAGACCTCGATCCCGATGACCTGGTGTCGTTCGAGCCGGTCGAGGGCGTGGTCAGCGGCCTGCTGAACAGCGAGGACATCCGAACTCTCGGCGAGAGCGTGCCGCCGGGCAGCTCCGCCGCGCTGATCGTGTGGGAGGACCTGTGGGCGGTGCCGCTCACGGCGGCGGTACGTGCCTCGGGCGGCCAGGTGGTCGCGCACGAGCGGATCCCCGCCGACGTCGCGGAAGCGGCCGTGGCCGCCACCGGGGCCTCCGGCTGACCGCGCCCGGCCTGCAGGGCCGTCATCGCAGCGCACGCACCGCACAGGAAGGGGCGCACATCATGCCGATTTTCCGAGGACCGGGCATGAACCGTCGAGGACCGGGACTGCTGGGCGCCGTGGCGCGCACGGCTGTCGTCGCCGGAACCGCATCGGCGGTCAGTGGCCGGGTCCAACAGCGCCAGCAGCAGAAGTGGGGAGCCCAGCAGGAGGCCGCTCAGCAACAGGCAGCCCCCGTGCAGGCAGCGCCTCCCGCGCCGCCGGCGGACGACCTCATCGACCGGCTGGAGCGACTGGCCGAACTCAAAAAACAGGGAATTCTGACCGACGCCGAATTCGAGGTGCAGAAGGCGAAGATTCTGGGCGGCTGATCCGGCCGAACGAACCGCATCGATTCATCACTCGTCCGGGTTTCGTCGTGTCCGGAGCTCAGCCGCGTCCGGAATGAGGGGAAGAGCATCGTGCAAACCGCCAGGCCCGTTCCCGCTGCCACCGTTGTCAATCTGCGCGACCTGGGGGGTATTTCGCTGGGCCGCGACCGCTGCGTCCGGCCCGGCGCGGTACTGCGTTCCGGTCAGCTCAGCGGACTCGACGCGGCGCGCGACGCCGCGGTGACGGCCCTTGGTATCCGTACGGTCGTCGACCTGCGCACCGCCGACGAGCGTTCCGCGGCGCCCGACCGGCTGCCGCCCGGGGCCAGGCTGTTCGTCGCCGACGTCCTCGGCGACAACCCGGGCGTGGCACCCGCCCGGCTGCGCGCGCTGCTCGCCGATCCGCCGGCCGCGCAGCAGTTGCTCGGCGGCGGCAAGGCTGAGGAACTGTTCGCGCAGACCTACCGGAAAATCGTGCTCTCGCCGGGCGCATCCGCCGCGTACCGGGCCTTCATCGAGACGGCCGCGGACGACCGCGCCCGTCCGATGCTCTTCCACTGCACGACGGGTAAGGGCCGCGCCGGTTGGGCCACCGCACTGCTCCTGCTGATCGTCGGGGCGTCGCGCGAGGTGGTACAGGCGGAGTTCCTCGCCGTGAATCCGGTGGTGCGGACCACCTTCCGCCCCTCTGTCCAGGGCTTCCTCGACGCGGGCGGCGACCCGGAGATCGCCGCCGCGATCATCGAGGTCCGCCCCCGCTATCTCGCCATGGCGCTGGACGCGATGGACGAGCGATGGGGTGGGCTCGACGGGTATGTGCGCGACGGACTCCGGATTCCCGAGCCCGTCTTGGAGCGGTTGAGAAGCCAACTCGTGGTTGCGGCCCGTCCCGAGCCGGTCACGGGCGGCCGTTGACCGGCGCATCGGTCATCGGCGGGGACTCATGAGTCCTTCGGGCTCCGTCTGCGGCCGGCCGCCTGACCCCCGGAGTGCTTGCGGAGTGCCGGAGAGGAACGACGGACCGGTACCCCCAGGGCAGTCGCCTCCGGGTGCCTGGAGTGCCGCCCCTCGAGCGGGAACGCAGCCTCGGTCGGCTCCGCACTTCCGCGCGCCGAGGCCGTTTCCATCCCGGTTCGGCGAGCGAAGAGGCCCCCCGGGTCGCTCACTTGCGACGGCCGTGAGAGCCGGTCAGGCGTTCGTGTGTGACAGGTGCTCGGGGAGGTCGGTGAGCCGTTCGATGCGGAGCACCGTCTCGTCTGCCGTCGGCGATGGTCCACCGGTGACGAAGTCGACGCCGCGGTCAAGCCAGATGCCGGTGAGCCCGGCGAGGGTGGCTGCGTGTACATCGCTTTCCAGCATGTCGCCCACGTTGACCGCCTGCGCGGGGTCCGTTCCCATCCGCCGGCAGGCGGTGGCGTAGGCGACGGGCTTGGCCGCGCCGAGCTCGGTCGGGGTCAGGACGTCTTCGAAGTATTCGAGGAGGCCGAAGCGAGCGAGCTTGGCGCGCTGCATCTCGGGGTCCCCGTTGGTGAGAACAGCCAGACGTGGTCCTCGGGGAAGCCGTTTCAGGGTCTCCAGGCACGGCTGGACATCGGGATAGCACCGCCAGGAGTCCTCGAACACGGTGAGGTAGCGCTCGGCGATCCAGGCGTCCAGATGACTGGGACTTTCAGGAACCGGCTCGCCGAGCATCGGCAGGAAGGAACGGAGCCTGCGTCGGTGGTGCTCAGCGAAGGAGCACTGACCGGCCAGGTATTCCCGCATATGGCGCGCCTCCAGCGTCCACCACCACGCGACCAGCTCCTCCGGCGGAGCCGTCGCGTTCGGCGCGGCCCGGACGATCTGGCCGATCGTGTCCAAGACCGCGCTTCGATGATCGACAAGGGTGCCGTCCAGGTCGAAGAAGATCACATCTGTCACAGGATGATCATCTCGTGGTGCCTGTCCCTGACGCCAGAAGGCAGGTATCGCAGGGTGGTTGTCCAGGTCGCATGGCGGGGGACATGGAAGGTGTGAGCGCGGTTCGCGATCCTGCGGGCTGAGCAGGGAGTCCGCGGGCGACGTTCATCCACGTACTCGGGCGAAGCAGCGCTCCAGGTGTTCCTCGATCAGGTGCGTGGTCTTGTGGGGTGCTTCGGCCTGGGGGAAGTGCTTGACGTCGCGCCGTACCTCCAGGCGGGAGTCGGGCAGAAGCGCCTCGGCTGCTGTGGCACACGGTTCGACCGGGGTGGCCACGTCGCCTTTGCCGTGCACGATGAGGGTCGGGACGGTGATGTCGGGGTAGCGCTCGCTGATGTCGTAGGACACGTGGGCCTGTGTGTTCGCGGCGAGCGCGTACAGCGGCCACTCGCATGTCCCGTGGACCGGGCGACGCCCCTGCCCAAGCAGCCCACGATTCCCTTCCCGAACCCCCGTGGGCCATATGGCGGTACATCCCGCTTGTCGGGCAGCGGTCCAGCCCGCAGCAGGGAGAGACATCGGGACCACCGCCCGTCCCACGATTTTCCTCCCCGGCCAGGCTCGTCGCACGCCGGCCAGGTGCACTTGCGGTCGCCCCGGGGCACCCTGAACAGATGAAAGCCCCGATAGTCGTGCACTGCACTGCGCCGACCGGTGGACGGGCGGTCACGATCAACGATGAGCTTGCCGGCCTCATCCACGATGACCGCGACCTGATCAAACTTCTCCGGCAGGCCGGAATCTACGACGCCGAGCATTGCCTCGACGACCCACACTGGATCGAATGGCGCGGCAGCCCGGCCCACCGGTACGAAGCGGCTTGACGAGCGGGCGTCAGGCGGGTTCCGCGGGCCTGAACGTCGGCGTATTCTTCGCCAGCCAGGGACGGCGGGGGCGCTACCAGCCCCTAAGTGTTCTGGGTCTCACGGAACCGGTCCCGGGACCGCATGGCGACGAGCCCGCACGTCGGGGCGGCCCGGCAGTTCGGCGCCGTGGGCGTCCGCCCCTTCACCAATAGTGGCGCCGCCCGCCGACGGAGCGGCCGACGGCACCGAGGATCCAGAGGATCGCACCAATCACAACAAGGGCGACGCCGATGGTCCACAAGATGGAAATGCCGAACAGCAGCCCGAGCACAAGCAGGATGACACCGAGGACGATCATTGCATCCTCCAATCTTTCAAGGGCATTTCCGAGTATGCCCTTGTGCGCTGCTCCCGGCATTCGCCGGAACGCACGGATGTCCCTCTTCGGAGCCGTGGATCTTGAGGGAGCCGAACACGCATCGAGGGGTCTCGGAAGAGGGCGGTCCGCGCTCGCGTCGAGCACATCCCGCATGAAGATCTGGAAAACGCCCGCCTGTGCCCCCTCAACTCACAGGATGAGCCAGGGCCGCCCGTCCTGATGGCGTCCACCGTCGGCATGTTCAAGACTGGGTTGATCAAGCCCCCAGCGATCCTCCGGAAGACCCTCGCCCCTCTACTCCTCGGGAGCTCGCGTCGACGGACGGACAGGCGGCGAGCAGACGTCACCGCAGCGGATCCCCTCGCTCGGTGCGTGCCACCTCGGGCCGTCGAAGTCGTGGATGCGGTCTTTGACCAGGGCCCGGCTCGCCGATTGGAACGAACACCGTCGACTCTTCGTCGGATCTCGGATCGCAGGGCCGGGACGGGTCCGCTGGGCCCCGCGCCTGAGGTCCTCACACGAGGTGGGTAAACCGTGCTCGGCGAGGTTCAGGCCGGGGAGTAGTCCAGAGGAATCAGTGCATCACTGCATCAGTGTGCAATAGATGCCTAAATGTTCGATTTGGCTAACCTTGGAGGTGGCTCGTTACGCATCCGCGAGGGATCGCGGAGACATGAAAGGAAGGCCGATCATGCCGAAGAACGAGAGGTCGTCCCAGCCCTCGCACGGCGAGGGGCCGAGTCGCCACAAGGGCACCCACCAGCATGGCTGGTCGTCCGACGTGGACGAGTCCCACCAGGAGCCCAACGACAGTGCGCGCCGGTCCTTCCATCCGGACGAGTACGCGCCGAAGTCCGGGCCCGGCAGGAAGATCTCCAAGGAGGAAACCGAAGAGGTCCCCGGCGACGCAGTCAAGAGCACACATCGCCGGGGTGAGGAACAGGCCAAGAAGTCCAGCGATAGCGGAATGCACGACACCGGCCCCAGAGGCCGGTCCCAGCGCCCCAGCGGTACCAGGGACGCCTCGGCATCCACAGGAGTCGACCCTCAGGACCCGCCCTCCAACTCCAGCTGACACCGATCCCGAACGGCGGCGTCCGTCCCAAGCCGAGGAGCCGGCGCCAACCGTGCGACACACCAAGCGCGAAGGAGCCATGTTGGTGCGCAGTTGCCTCTGATGACGATTCTTGAAAATTCAGGGAGCGTCATCAACTCCGGTTGCGAGCCGGTCGCGGATCGTGGCGATGTCATCGGTCCCGCACCACCCGCTCTATACAGGGGGCAACAGTCTTCTGCCGCCACAACGGCGCAGGTGGTTGCACCGGGCCGCAGACATCGCATGCGCAATCGGCCTCATCGTGATCGACGTCATCTCCCCCTTCATCGCGTTGGTATGCGGACTCGACGCTGCCGGGTACCAGAAACTCGTCGTCTTCGACAACCACCGCCTCGGCATGGTCGAGTTGGAGCAGGAACAGGCGGGACTGCCTGAGTACGGCACTGTGCTGGACAACCCGGATTTCGCCGCGGTGGCCACCGGCATGGGCATCACCGGCATCCGTGTCACGGACCCCGCCGAACTGGAGGAGTCGGTACGACGCACTTTCACCACACCTGTACCGGTCCTGCTCGACGTACTGACGAACCCTGACGAAGTCGCCATCCCGGCCAGACCGACGGTCGGACAGGGTTGGGGGATCGCCGTCGCCAAGGTGAAGGAGGCCGTACGGAGTCACCGCAGGACCGGCTCGCACTGATCCGGGCACCGCCGGCTCCGTCATTCCGTGTCAGGAGTTGCCGGCACCGCGGTGCACGCCCCATCATCAGCGACGCCGGGGTGACGGCTGGGCCGACGAGGTGCTGCCACAGCGCTCAGCGGTCAGTGACGGCGGCGGGGTGGAGCGTGATTCGATCGCATCGACCGCATCACCATGTGATCGATGCGAAACGGTCTAACGTGCGCGGGCGCCGGTGTGAGTGGTGAAACGGTACTCGACGGTGACGGGGAGGGTGTCGAGGTCGAGTGCTTGACGGAGCCGGGGCAGCCCACGGGTGTTGAGTTGATGGTTGATGGTGGTCAGATCACCGCCTTGTTCGGCGCTGATCACCATTGCGAGGGTGGGTTTTTGGCGGGTTCCGGCGAGCGTGGCGCGAGCGTGGTGGACGCCGGAGTAGGCATTGACTTCATCGAGGAAGGGGGCGGTGGCAGTGTTCGCGGCCAGTTCGGTGCTGCCCTGCCCGGCGTTCTGCTCAAGGTGCCAGGTGTGGGTTTTGGGGCGCCGGGCGAGTTGGGCGGCGATCCAGCGCAGGACGAGCAGCCCCAGACAGATGGCGGTGGCGGCGGCAATCCAAAGTGCCCAGGTGGGAAGGTCGACGGTGGTGGGAGTGAGTGTGGCGTCCGAATCCATGAAGGTGAGTTGGCGGAAGTGGGCTGCCAGGGCGACGGAACCGGAGCCGAGCAGGAGCACGCCGAACATGGCGAGCAGGGTGCGGTTGAGGCGGGCTGGGCGGTTAAGGCTCGTCATGGTGTGTCCCTGGCGGCGCGGAGCTTGATCTTCATGGCCGGACGGGTGAGCGGGGCGACCTGGTCGAGGCGCTGATCCAGGGCGGCGCGGACGGCATCGGTAAGCCCCGCGGTGTTGGTCCTGTGGGTTCGGATGCGGGCGACGATCTTGCGGCGGCCCAGTTTCAGCTTCACCCTGCTGACCCCGTCGACACTCGCGGCTGTGTGCTGCAGGGTGTGGCGCAGGCTACGCCTGGCGACGCCGGCGTCCACGTCACCGGTCAACGGCAGAACGGTCGGTTTCCCCGGAAGGAGTGCCGCGAGCAGCAGGAGCAGCCCGAGCAGGACGAGTGTGCCGCCGGCGATGAGGACGATGGTGTCGTTCCAGTGGGTGCTGTGCAGGGTGTCGGTGACGGAGCGGTAGGTGATGAGCGGGCTCTGACCAATGATCAACTGAATGGCGACGACGGCGAGCAGGACGCAGGCGGCGAGCAGGACCAGCGCGGTGAGAGCGGCGGGAAGGGTGCGGCGGGGCCGGCGTTTCATCGGACTCTCCTGGTGGGTGAGTCGGGAGCGCGCAGTGAAGTGACGGTGATGTCGACACGGGTCACGGTCAGACCGGTCAGGTCCGCAACGCGGCGCATCAAGCGTGCGCGGGCGTCCTCGGTGGTGTGGGCGACGGAGTTCGGATAGGCGACGGACAGACGAACATCGAGCGCCGCAACTGAGTCGCTGCTGACCTTCGCGGTGACCCGGGCCGAGTCGTCTGGGTGCCCCCCTGGGACCGCTATGCCGAGCACCCGGCCTGCTGCTCCGCCGATGTGCTCGACTTCGGTCAGTACCCGAGCGGCGATGCGTTCCACGGTGCGGTCGGAGATCGTTGTGCTGCCTCGCTGCGTCGCGCCGGTCTCTGCTTCAGCTGACGTGGTGGTCGCGGTGTCCATGGAAGTTGTCCCTGTCCCGGCCGGTAAGTTGGGCGAGGTCGAGTTTGCCGTCGAGGTAGCGCCCTGCCAGCAGCCCGACCGTCCCGAGAACGAGGACGATGAGGAAGGCGTCGAAACCGCCGAATGCGGCGGCGAGGCCGAGGACGAGCCCTGTCAGGAGTCCCGTCTGAGTGGACGTCATGTCACTTCTCCTTGGTGGCGTCAGTTGCCCTCACAGTGACCGTGCGGCATTGAGTCGGGGTGTGCGAGGCCGCAGAGATGGACCCTTCAGCTGTATGGATCCCGTGGTGAGCTCTCGTACGCACTGCGGTTGATGTACGGCTCGTGCAGGCGCCGGAACCCGGGAGCGGCTACTGGACACGGTCGCCCGTGCCTCGGTCGTCGGTGTCACTGTCGTCAGCGGGGATGTGTACGTCATTGACGCCGATGTTGACCTCGACGACTTCCAGGCCGGTCATCTGCTCGACGGAGTCGATGACGTTGTTGCGGACGTCCTTGGCCAGCTCGGGTATGGATACTCCGTACTCGACCTGCATCTGCAGGTCCACGGCCGCCTGCTTCTGACCGACCTCGACGGAGACGCCTTGTCCGGCGCTGGCGGAGGCTCCGGGGATCCGCCCCTTGACTGCGCCGAACGCCCGTGCCGCTCCTCCACCCAGCTCATATACGCCGGGCACCTCACGTGCAGCGAGGCCGGCGATCTTCTGGACGACGACGTCGGCGATGGTGGTGGAGCCCTGGCCTGAGGCTTGTGCAGGGGAGGCTTCCGGTGTGCTGGTGGCGTTCTTGTCCGCGTCACCTGCGGCGAAAGTGGAGTGCTCGGCAATATGCGTGGTGGCTGGATTGGTCATGGTGCTCTCCTCGGTTTCCTGGCTCCGGACGAGGCGGCTTCACGCTCGTCACACCTGAACGACCCGTGCCAGGGGAGAACGTCATGGCCTCTCAGGCACCCGCGTCACTCGCATGATCGACAGGGGTGAAGGCGGCCGCATCGATGTCGGTGACGATCAGGCGCAGCCGAGCGTCCTTCCAGCGGGTCTCTTCGAGCGCCGTGTGCAGGGCGGTCTCGGCTTCGCGCAGGATCGGAGGAAGGGGGAGGGCGAGGGCGACGACGCGGATCTCGATGAGTTCGTCGTCGATGCCGACGGCCAGGGTGTCGAGGTTCCACGGCACGCGTGATCCGACGTGGGTGGTGGAGGGGCTCGCCGGACGCAGACCGGGGATTCTTCCTAGAACAGCGAGGAGCGAGCGCGTCAGCTCTGATCTCGGAGTCACCACGCACCGGTCCCGTACGAGTCGATGTCCATGATCGACACCACGACGGCCTGCGGCGTGAGGCCCGTGGCATCGGCGACTGCACGCGTGACCTCGCGCTGAACGGCCCGTCCCACGGCCCCGGCCTGGTCATGCCCGGAGGCGACCATGTCGACGGACACGTGCAGGCTCGATGGCACGGCTGAGCAGTCGACCGTGACTCTCACACCCTCGCTCGGGGCCGGGGCAAGGCCGTTGATCTTCTGGCGTACCGAACGCGCCACCTGGGAGGCGAGCCCGGTCAGGCCGGGTTCGAGCCGCACAACACCAGGGACTCCGACAGCGGCTCGGGCGGCAACTGCGGCAATCACGGGCTCGGCGATCACCGACTGGGCGCGGGGAACCCGTATCTCGTCGTCCGGCACGGGCGTTGCCATTGCGGGCACCGTGTCCATGTGCTTCAGCCTCTCTCAGCGGTCTGCTGCCCGATGCTGGGGGTGTCATGCGTCGTAGAGGTCTTCCACGGTCAGGTCCAGACGCACCAGGAGTATCCCGACCCGTGCTGCGGCAGCTGCCCGGACCCTCTCGCGCACCTCGTCGACAGCGTCGGCGGAAAACCTGCGGTAGGCCACCGCGAGGCTCATTTCCACCTCCACCGCGCCCTCCCTCTCCGTGCGGGCGATCCGGCAGCGCCGTGCGCGCACACCGTCGACGGAATCGGCAGCGCATCGCAGCACCGCAGCGACCACTTGTTCGCTGATCTGCACCCCTCCCGGCTCCGCACTGGGCAGCGCGAGCATGTGGTGACGGCGAACCTCTGCTCGCACCGCGGACATGATCCGTCCGGTCAAGCCCCACGGAGGTCCGGTCTCTTCCGAGACGAGCTTGCCGGTCACCTCCTGCAGGACCACCAGGCTTCGCCGAGCCGCAGAGCAGTACTCGCAGGTGAGCTCATGAGTGTCACCCAGGTCAGTGTCGACCGGATCGAGCCGCTCCCACACCGTCTCCATATCGCGGCCGCAAGGCGGCATGTAGCGCTGAGTGTCGCTCATTTCCATGGAGCCATCGCCTCCGCCAATTGCGCTCGAGCGCGCGCTATGCGTCCACGCACCGCAGTACAGGTCGTGCCCGTGGCCCCGGCGATCTCCTGATAGGAGCGCCCGTGAACCTCCCGCAACAGCCAGCATGCCCGCTGCTCGGGCGTCAGCCGCTTCAAAGCGGCCGCGAGCGCCATCAGCTGCTCGCTGACCTGTGCCGCCCGCTCCGGGGATCCAGCCCCCGCGGCGGATTCGCGACAGTCCAGGTCAGCCTCCGCGACGGGTCTGCGTGCCCGGATGATGTTCAGGCACCGGTTGGTCGTCGTCCGGTAGAGCCAGCCCACGAACGCTGCGTCGTCCCGCAACTGACCCAGCCGCCGCCAGGCAGTCAGGAACACCTCTTGCACCACGTCCTCGGCGTCGCCACGGCTGGCGAGCATATGCAGTGCCAAGCGGTACATCGGCCCCTGATAGCGGCGTACCAGCACCTCGAAGGCGCGCATGTCCCCGTCACGGGCGCGGACCACCAAGGTGGCGTCATCCAGTACCACCTCCCGGGCGGGGGAGGCAGGCTGTGAACCGGCACCGGCAGACGACGTCACCTGCACAACCTTCCTGCGCCAGGCATACTCTCGGGCCAATCCGGCATACCGGCCGAACCTGCCATGCAGTAGAAGGACACAACAGCCGCGCCCTCGTCACGGCACATCAAGTATCTGCCGCTTGCGGGGCCGCCGAGTGTTCGGTGCTGAAGCCGGTGACCGGCAACCGCGGATCCCATAGCGGCCCGCCTCCGCAGCACGAGGCAGAGCCTCTCAAGATGCGGCTGACACGATTCGGGCGAGACTGGTGGCAAGCAGAACCGGCATCGAGCGATGACTTTGGTGCCGAGACGACCGTGCCACGTGCCGGAATCGCCGGGCGCGGGCCGGTCCGCCCGAAGGTAAATGGAATATCCATCGAGTTCGAAGAAGAGGGATGTGAGTGTCGTGGCCAAGGATGAGAAGGCCAAGGCCAAAGTGGAACAGATCAAGGGCAAGGCGAAGGAGGCCGCCGGCCGCACGGTGGGTAACGAGGGTTTGACGACCAAGGGTCGCGCCGAGAAGGCAAAGGGTGACATGCGTCAGGCAAAGGAGAAGACGAAGGACGCCTTCAAGCACTGATATGGCTCCTCAGGCTGGACGTGGCGGCAAACTCCGCCGGTATTCATGCCTGGCCGTCCACCAGGTTCTCGGTGTCCCTCGAAGGATGCTCGGCCTGCAAGGCCGAACAGGTCAGGACGCCGTGCCCGGCCTTGCTGGCCGGGATCCCAGGGCAGAAGGGTGAGGAGCCGTTCGCCGGTTCCCATGCCGGCGAGTCCGCGCGTAGTCCAGGAAGATTGCGGCGCGCCTTGCCTGCTCAAGCCGCAGCGCTTCCGCCCCGCAGCCAGCCGTACCCGAGCGAAGCGGTGAGGTCAGGGCTGTGTGCCGGTGGGGAAATCCAGATGGTCTTCGCGCAGTATCTGGGTAGAGTCAGGCCGTGCCTGAGCTGAAGCGGCTGCATGCCGGCGATTCCCCTGCGGTACTGGCCTTCGAGGTGGCGAACCGCGCCTACTTCGCTGCCTCGATCTCCGACCGCGGCGACGAGTTCTTCGAGCAGTTTGCCGACCGGTACAGCGCCTTGCTGGCCGAGCAAGAGGCGGGCATCGGGGCTTTCTACGTGCTCGTCGCAGAGGATGGCTCGGTTCTGGGCCGGTTCAACCTGTACGACTTCGAGGACGGCACTGCTGTGCTCGGGTACCGGGTCGCGCAGCACGTCGCCGGCCGCGGCATGGCGACCGCGGCCGTCCGGGAACTGTGCCGGCTGGCGGCGGCGCGGCACGGGCTACGCAGTTTGCGGGCGGCCTCCTCCCACGACAATGCCGCGTCCCAGAGGGTCCTGACCAAGTCCGGATTCATTCCGGTCGGCCCGGCTGCCCCGGCGGACCTTGGCGGTAAGCAGGGCACCTGGTATCAGCGCGACCTGGTGCTCCAGCCGTAAGACGCGACCTTGCCGGTGGATCGGCCGCGGAAAGGCTGCGACCATCGCTGATCATCGTGAGCGCGTCGGCCGCCCCACGGGCGACGGACCAGGAGCGGTCGAAGCCCGAAGCCACTGGTCAGCTACGGTGACGGGATGACCGGGAACCTGCCCGCCGACATAGCCGACGTGCTTGCGTTCGTACTGAACACGGACGAGCCGGTTCACGTCGCGCTCCGAAAGCAGATCCCACACCTCAGCGTGCGATCCCGCTGCGCATGCGGGTGCGGCACCGCCTACTTCGAACTCTCCACCAGCGAGGTGGAGCCCGCGCCCATCGGCCCCGGCACTGTCGTGGCCGCCGATGCACAGCTCGTCACCGAAACCGGCGAGTGCCCTGGTGAGGTCCTGGTCTTCGCGCAGGGCGGCTACCTGTCGTGGCTGGAAGTCTGCTCATGGAGCGACGACATGGAGGTGAACCTGGCCGCCGCCCGTCAATGGCTGCACCCACCTTCTTGATCACGAACCGTCGGCGCCGGGCGATCTCTGATCCGGACGTCACCACGATCCGACCGGCCGCACGAGTTGAGCTTCAGCAGCCGTCCACGGAGCTGTGCCTGCCGTCCCCCGGGTGCCCGTGGAGCGAGGACCACGGTGCAAAAGGGGCGCGGCTGAGAGAAGGTGGAGGTATGGCCATAGCACTGAATCCCCCAGGGGAGACACCACCTGCCGAGGGCTCCATCAGTGAAGCCCATCAGGAACGCGCGGACGGAGGCATCTGGGAACACCCCGCCCTTTGGGCAGGACTGGTCCTGCTCGGATCGGTCATCTTTGCCGCGTACTTCATCGCGCGGATTTTCGGATACGGATGACCAACCGGACCCGGCGATGACCGGTGACCAGTCCGCCGCCGGAGCCGACGGCGATGAGCGTTGGACAAGTGGCACCGGTTGTCCCGTGGGCACACCCGGGCGGCCCGGATGCGAGCCGCCCGGTCCGGCGTCAGGATCGGTGTACGGGCGGTGGTCCGGGTGCCCCGGCTCTGCCGGTACTCCCTGGCTGGCGGCCGGACCGCCTCCCGACAGTCTGGGTCTCCTGAGTGGTACGCATGCCCGCCACCGTCCGGGCCGGTGCGATTTCGTCGGGCCCGGTCACCCTCGCTGAACCAGTGCCCGCCGATGGCGGTCGCGCTCGGTGGTCACGGGGCGTTGACCCTGCATCCCGCGAGCCGATGGCCCTCCTCTCGACGGCAGGGGTCAATCGGAACCGGCGGAGCAGCTCCGAGTTCGCGCCGCCAGCTGTTGACGTTCACGCGCGGCCGGTGAGCTGCGCGCCGTCCAGCAAACCGTGCTGCACCACTTCGCCGTCACCGCCGGCGCCCCCTCCGGCGATCGACATACAGGTCTCGGTACGGTCGTTCGAGCCGCTGGACGCGTTCCGGGTGCCGCTCGAGGCCATCGGTTTCGTGTACCGGGCGGAGAGTCCGGAACGGACGAAGCGCTACTTCCGGGAGGCTCCCGGCCGACGCCGGACCCACGTGCACGTGCGTCGTCTCGGCAGCTTCTCGCAGCAGTTCTCGCTGTTGTTTCGCGACTACCTTCGGTGCCATTCCGCTGCCATAGCCGAGTACGCCGCGGTCAAGCGGCGGTGGGAAGCCGAGTTCCACGACGACAGCTACGGCACCTCGCCGCGTTGTCGGAACGCCCGTATACGCCCAGTATGCGGATGTCCCTCCGCCTTGCGATGCACCGCATCTGACGCCGCGCGCTGATCCACCAGGGATTACGGGACAGCCCTTAGGCTGTCACCGCTACAGAAAGGCGGTGCCATGGATGCTGACTCCCGGACCAGGACCGCGATCGAGGAGCATTGGCGGGCATCGGAACGCGGAGACACCGAAGCCGAGCACGCCATCTACGCCACGGACGCGATCCTGGACTACCCGCAGTCAGGTGAGCGGTTCCGGGGCCGCACGACGATTTCGGCCCAACGCGGCGGGCACCCGGCCGACCGGCACTTCAGCGTCCAGCGGATCACCGGCCATGCGCATCTGTGGGTGAGCGAATGCGTGATCACCTACGACGGTGTGCCGTCGTACTCGGTGAGCATCATGGAATTCGCTGACCAGCAGGTGGTACACGAGACGCAGTACTTCGCCGAACCCTTCGGTGCGCCGACTTGGCGGGCCGCGCTCGGGGAGGCGATGCCGGGCCGAACCATCGCCGGAGCCTGATTCTTGGCCTGATTCGGGTCAGCCGGCTGACCCGCCTGTCACTGTGACGGAAGTTCTGAGAGCTGCCCCGTAGTCCTGGTCCCGGAGCTGGTCAGCGTGCGGAAACTCTGTAGCTGAACTCCAACGCGGCAGGCGCACAACACGCCCCACCGGCAGGTCCGTGCCGGTCGGGGCTCACGGTTCCTGAGGGGTGCTCCCGCGGGAACCCCACGGCGGGCTGAAGCGCCTCAGAGCCGGCCGGGACGGGTGGTTACGGGCCCACAGCGCTGAGCGTTCGCGCAGGTCGGAGGCGAACTGCGGGTCAGGCCGCGGTGAGGTGCTCTGCCGCACTGATCGCCGGGACCGGCCCTCGGTATCGTGGGAGCACGGAACCAGAGGACTTCCGAGAGGGGTGCACGTTGACCGAACGCAAACCCGCCGGCGTCAGCTTCGAATCATGGGTCGACAAGCAGATCCGTGAATCCGAGCAGCGTGGCGACGTCTCGCAGCTTCCGGGTTTCGGCAAGCCGCTGCCCGATATCGACCGTCCGTACGACGAAACCTGGTGGATCAAGAAGAAGATGCAGGCCGAAGGGGTGTCGATGCTCCCGCCGGCGCTGGCCCTGCGCAAGGAGGCGGAAGACGTCCGCGCGGCCGTCTCCGAGGCCCGTTCGGAGGCCGAGGTGCGCCGGATGCTCTCCGAGGTCAACGAGAAGATCGAGGCGGCGATCCGGCGGCCGCCGCCGGGACCGCTGCTGAATCTGCGGCCGTTCGACATCGACACGGTGGTCGAGGACTGGCGAGCAGGGCGTCATTCGGCATAAGCGGGGCGTCGTCCGACATGGGCGGGGCGGCGGGCAGCGGGAAGGCCGGGCGGATGCCCGGCCTTCCGATGCGTAATACTCCCTGTATGACATCGAGTGTTACGGATCCGGCGGGTGGGGCCGGTCGCCGGACCGTACTGATCCGACGGGCGACCGCGCGTGACGCCAAGCGTCTCACCCGGCTGGTCAGGAACTCCCGCGCGTACGAAGGCCCGTACGCTCCCATGGTCGCCGGATACCGGGTGGGGCCCGACTACATCGAGACCCACCGGGTCTTCGCGGCCGTCGAGAGCGACACCGGCCGGCTGCTCGGCTTCTATGCGCTGATCCTCGACCCGCCGGAACTGGACCTGATGTTCGTCGCCGACAGTGCCCAGGGGCTCGGCATCGGGCGACTGCTGATCGCGCATCTGCGCGACGAGGCGCAGCGAGCCGGGCTCTCCGGTGTCCGCATCGTCTCGCATCCGCCCGCCGAGGGCTTCTACCGCAGTGTCGGAGCCCTGCGGACGGGGACCGCCGCGGCGTACCCGCCGGCGGTGATGTGGGACCGGCCTGAACTGGTGCTTCCGATCGCCTGACGGCCGCACGAGGTGTCGGGCCGGGACCCGGTGACCCGGATCCCGGCCTCTGGGTACTCCTACGGAACCTGCCGGGCGGCCTGATCCGACCGAAGGCCCGAACCCCTCGTGCGAGGGGTCCCGCTACGAGGTGAAGCCGCCGTACGGGCGCGTGATGATCTCCATGGCGTGGCCCGCGGGATCGAGGAAGTAGATGCCCCGGCCGCCGTCATTGTGGTTGATCTCGCCCGGATGCTTCTGATGCGGATCGGCCCAGTAGGTGATCCCGAGCTCCTTGATGCGCGCATATGACGTATCGAATTCCGCCTCCGAGACCAGGAAGGCGTAATGCTGCCCGACGATCGACTCGTCGGGGATGGTCGCGAAATCCAGTGTGACCCCGTTCGCGGTGGCGACCGCGATGAACGGGCCCCATTCCGCGCCGATCTCGAGACCCAGGATGTGCGCCAGGAATTCGGCGGATGCCCGGTTGTCCCGGGCGTGAATGATGGTGTGGTTCAACTCGACTGACACTGTGGAATGCCTCCAACAGGCATCTCACGGGCACCTCCACGCCTCACCCGGCCGGTGACCGACGCGCGATGCCGTACTCAAGATCGTAGGCGCGCCGGGCACCGGACGTCGAGGGCATGGCCGACGAGGTTCCGGCTGCCGGCCCGCCGGGCGGTCCCTACGGTGGGGGAGAGGGTGACGCGACGTACGGAGCGGCTACCGCGGACGGAGGCTCACGGTGAACCCGACGCACGGCGGGGACGGCGGCGCGGACAGGTGTCAGGAGGGCGACGGCGACACGGGCCGCCACGAGACGGCGGAGGAACGGGCGGACCGGCTGTGGTCCGATCTGCTCCAGGAACTGCGCGTCGCCCAGACCGGTGTCCAGATCCTGTTCGGCTTTCTGCTCGCCGTCGTCTTCCAGCCGCGGTTCGTCGATCTGTCGGCAGCCGACCGCACCATCTACGTCGTCACCGTCATGCTGGGATCGGCCACGGCCGCTGCGCTGATCGGGCCTGTCTCCATCCACCGGCTCCTCACCGGGCGCCGGCTGAAGGTGCAGACCGTCGCATGGGCATCACGTCTGACGATGCTCGGACTCGTTCTGCTGTTCTGCACGATGTGCTCCACACTGCTGCTCATCCTGCGGGTGGCCCTGCAGAATGCGCTCGCCCTGTGGCTGGTCGGCGCGATGGCGCTGTGGTTCCTCGTCTGCTGGTTCGTGGTCCCGGCCTGGGTGCTGGCCCGCTCGTCGTCGGAACGCGGCAGGTGAGCCCGGGCCCGCAGCCCTGACGCGGCGGGCGGACCGGGCGGCTCGGACCCGTGGCCTCACAGGGCTTCGGCGATCGGGCTCCGGATGTCCGTGACGGTGAACAGCCCGCCGTCCGGATCGAGCAGCGTCGCCTCGGCTCCCTGCCCCTGGGCCCGCTGCTCGACGACCGAGCCCCCGTGCTGCCGAGCCGCCGAGACGGCTGCCGCCACATCGACCACCGGGAAGTGGACCTGCCAGTGCGGGCGGACCAGCGGATCCGGTGCGGCCTCGACCGCACCGGAACTGATCCGGGCCAGTCGCCGCCCACTGCAGTGCACGACGACCTCGTCCGTCTCGTACGACACCTCGCAGCCACCCGGGTGTCCGCTCGCCCAGTCGAGCACCTCGCCGTAGAAGATCGCAGCTTCGAAAGCGTCCCTGGTGCGCAGCCGGAGCCAGGCGGTCGAGCGGTCGTCCGGCGCAGGGGGCGACGTGGCCGGCTCGGTGCGCTCCCAGATGCCGAACACCGCGCCGTCCCGGTCCGCCGCCAGGGCGCCGCGCCCCTTGCCGAGGGCCAGCGGCCCCACCGCCACCGTGCCGCTGCGCTCGCGGATGCGGGACGCCGCCACATTGGCGTCCTGGACGGCGAAGTACGGAGTCCACCCCACGGCGACGCGGAAGTCCTTCGCCACCGCGGCGATGCCGGCCACCGGCACGCCCTCGCATCGGGCGACGGAGAACTCCTGGCCCAGCTTGCCGGGCCGGAACGTCCAGCCGAGCGTGGCGTTGTAGAACGCCTGCGCCGACTCCAGGTCCCGGGTCATGAGATTGACCCAGCAGGGCGCCGACGGTCCGGTCAGCGGTGCCGAGAGGGGCGCTGCCTTGGGTCTGCTTCCCGTCATGATGCTGCTGCCTTCATCGGTTCTGCGGCACATTCATGCCGTGGCCGTCGGGCCTCTCCCAGCCTCACGTCGGTCGGCCGCTCCCGCAACACGCGCCGGTGCGGACGGCTCACCTGCTCAGTCGCGCGTCTCGTCGGTCTCGTGGCGGATGGGCTCGTTCCCGTGGTCACCGAGTTCGTAGGGGGACAGTCCCCGCCCGTCGGCCGGGAAGCTGTCGTCGCCGTGGACGTCGCGCTCCTCGACGTGGGCCCGGTGGTCCGGCTGGTGCGGCTGCTCGTCCGGCCGGGGTGGCGGCAGCTCCTGGGCCCGGCGCAGCCGTCCCAGCCAGACGGCGCCGATCAGCACGCCCACCAGGGCCACGCCGACGATCGCCATCACCACTCCGAGCGCGCCCCGCCCGTCCGCGAGAGTGACGGCCAGGGGATTGAGGGCTCCGTTCGATACGTCCATGCATGCCGGATACCCCGAGGAGAGGCCATCACTCGGTTATGACCGTCAATTCATGTTTTAAGTGGATATAAGGAGAAAAGCGTTTCATTACCAGTGGCCCCCTTCATGTCGCCGACACCCGGCGGTGGGGTGAGCCTGGAGAGGGAGCAGTGCGAGCGGAAGGAATCCCGGTGAACAGCGCACAGGTGCAGACGGAGGAGAACCGGTACGGCCGGGAGGTGACGGTCGCGATCAGTGGATGCGCGAAGGGCGATGCACGGATGGTCTTCGACGTGCTGCGGGCCGCCTTCACCACCGACCGGGCCTCGGTGGACGTACCGCAGGACGTGGCGGGCAAGCGGCCCACCGTATGGACCGCGACCGTCGACGTGTCCGAGGCGAGGGTGGTCTCGGGGCCCGTCACGCTCGACGCGCCCGTGACGGTCGATGTGCAGGGTGGCTACTGGGCGGTCGACGAGCTCAGGAAGCACCTGGCGGACGCCTTCACGGTGCGGGTCGTCGGAACGGTCTCCGGTGACCAGGAGGAGGAGGTGCGGCTGCGGCTGGAGAGCCGATGAGGTGCGGACGCGTATCCGTGGTGGGCGAAATGAGCCGGAAGAATCGCGAATATCTGGTACAAAACAGCCCGAAGCCATAGCTCTGGACGTCACAGCTCCGAGAGGTGCGAACGAGTGGACCACGCGAGCCGGCGGGAGGACGGTGCCGGGGAGCCGGCCCTTCACCGTTCCACCCTGACGTTGCACATCAACGGGACCGAACGGACCCTGTCGCTCGACCACCGCACGACTCTCCTGGACGCGCTGCGCGAGCACCTCGGCCTCGCCGGGACGAAGAAGGGCTGCGACCACGGCCAGTGCGGGGCGTGCACCGTCATCGTCGACGGCCGGCGCGCCAACAGCTGTCTGCTGCTCGCCGTCGCACACGACGGGGCCGCCGTGACGACCGTCGAGGGTCTCGCCGACGGTGACCGGCTGCACCCGGTTCAGGAGGCATTCCTGGACCGGGACGCCCTGCAGTGCGGCTACTGCACCCCGGGCCAGATCTGCTCTGCCGTCGGCATGCTCGGTGAAGCGGCGGACGGCTTCCCGTCCCACGTCACCGAATCCGGCGCCGCCCTGGCCGCGCTCACCGCGCCCGAGGTCCGTGAGCGGATGAGCGGCAATCTGTGCCGGTGCGGCGCCTACCCCCGCATCGTCGAGGCGATTTTGGACGTGGCACCGTGAAACCGTTCGGATATCTGCGCGCCCGCACCACCTCCGAGGCGGTCCGCGCGAGCGCCGGCCGACCGGGGGCCGTGTTCCTCGCGGGTGGCACCAACCTGGTCGACCTGATGAAACTCGGTGTGACCGCCCCGGATCTGCTCATCGATGTCAGCCGGCTGCCGCTGGACCGTGTGACGGAGACCGCGGACGGGGGACTGCGTATCGGGGCAACCGTACGCAACAGCGACCTCGCCGCCCATCACGCGGTGCGCACCCGCTACCCCGCGCTGTCGCAGGCCCTGCTCTCCGGAGCGTCCGGGCAGCTCCGCAACACCGCCACGACCGGCGGAAACCTGCTGCAGCGCACCCGCTGCCCGTACTTCCAGGACATCTCCAAGCCGTGCAACAAACGGGCACCGGGCACCGGATGCCCCGCCCGGGAAGGTGCCCACCGCGAGCTCGCCGTCCTCGGCCACTCCGACGGCTGCGTCGCTACCCATCCGTCGGACATGGCCGTCGCCCTGGCCGCCCTCGACGCCACGGTCCAGCTGCACGGACCGGACGGCGAACGCTCCGTGTCCGTCACCGACTTCCACCGGCTGCCGGGGGACACGCCCGACCGTGACACCGAGATCAGGCCGGGCGAGCTCATCACGGAGGTGGTGCTGCCGCCGCGTCCCGACGGCGCCGTCTCCCTCTACCGCAAGGCGCGCGACCGTGCGTCGTACGCTTTCGCCCTCGCCTCCGTCGCCGCGGCCGTCACCGTCCGCGACGGCCGGATCGAGCACGCCGCACTGGCCTTCGGCGGGCTCGCCCACCGTCCTTGGCGCGCCCGCGCCGCGGACGAGATCCTGCGCGGCGCGACCGCCACCCACGACACCTTCACCCGGGCCGTGGACGCCGAACTCGCGGCCGCCCGGCCGCTGCGCGACAACGCCTTCAAGGTGGACCTCGCCCGCAGCCTCGCCGTCGACACGCTGGCCGAACTCACCGCCCGCACCTGATGACGTGAGGACTCCCGCCATGAGCCAGACCCCCCAGCCGCTGGGCGCCCCCGTGGTCCGCCGCGAGGGCCGGGACAAGGTCACCGGCGCCGCCCGCTACGCCGCCGAGCACACCCCGCCGGGCTGCCTGTACGCCTGGCCCGTCCCCGCCACCGTCGTACGCGGCCGGATCACAGCGGTCCACACCGCCGAGGCGCTGGCCCTGCCCGGCGTGCACACCGTCCTCACCCACGAGAACGCCCCGAAGCTGAACCGGCCCGACGACCCGGTCCTCGCCGTCCTCCAGGACGACCGGGTCCCGCACCGGGGCCGGCAGGTGGCCCTCGTCGTGGCCGACACCCTCGAGTCGGCCCGCGCGGGAGCCGAGGCCGTCACCGTCGAGTACGAGAGCGCCGGACACGACGTCCTGCTCACCGAGGACCACCCGGGCCTGTACACACCGGAGACCGTGAACGGCGGCTATCCCGCGGTCCGCGAACGCGGCGACTTCGACCGGGCCTTCGCCGAGGCGCCCGTACAGGTCGACGCCACGTACACCCTCGGCGCCCTGCACAACCACCCCATGGAGCCGCACGCCTCCACGGCCCTCTGGACCGACGACGAGCGGCTCACCGTGTACGACTCCAGCCAGGGCGCCGGCGCGGTCCGCGACGTGCTCGCCGCGATGTTCGGACTGAGGCCCGAACAGGTCACGGTCATCTCCGAACACGTCGGCGGCGGCTTCGGCTCCAAGGGCACCACACGCCCGCAGGCCGTCCTCGCCGCCATGGCCGCACGCCACACCGGACGCCCCGTCAAACTCGCCCTGCCGCGACGCGAGATGCCCGCCGTCGTGGGCCACCGCGCTCCCACGGTCCAACGCGTCAGACTGGGTGCGGAACTCGACGGCACCCTCACCTCGATCGCCCACGAGATCATCACCCACACCTCCACGGTCAAGGAGTTCGTGGAACAGGCGGCCGTGCCGGCCCGCGTGATGTACGCGTCCCCGCACAGCCGTACCACCCACCGGGTGGCCGCGCTGGACGTGCCCAGCCCTTCCTGGATGCGCGCACCGGGTGAGGCCCCCGGCATGTACGCACTGGAATCGGCCATGGACGAGCTGGCCCTGGCTCTCGGTGTCGACCCCGTCGAACTGCGCCTGCGCAACGATCCGGCCCACGAACCCGACACCGGTCACCCGTTCAGCAGCCGCGGCCTCGCCGCCTGCCTGGAGGACGGTGCCGCACGGTTCGGCTGGTACGACCGCGATCCGCGCCCGGCTGCGCGCCGGGAAGGCCCCCTGCTGCTCGGTACGGGCGTCGCCTCCGCCACATACCCCGTGTACATCACCGGCTCCAGTGCATCCGCCCATGCCGCCGCCGACGGCACCTACCGCATCAGGATCAACGCGACCGACATCGGCACCGGCGCCCGCACCGTCCTCGCCCAGATCGCCGCGTCCGTGCTGGACACCCCCGTGGCCGGCGTCCGGATCGACATCGGCTGCAGCGCCCTGCCCGAGGCGCCCCTGGCCGGCGGTTCGACGGGGACCGCCTCCTGGGGCTGGTCCGTGCACAAGGCGTCCACCGCCCTGGCGCAGGAGCTGCGCAAGCACACCAGTCCGCTGCCCGACGCCGGCATCACGGTCACCGCCGACACCGCGGAGGAGACGGCCGCGACCTCCCCGTACGCACGGCACGCGTTCGGCGCGCACTTCGCCGAAGTCGCCGTCGACACCCGCACCGGTGAGGTCCGGGTGCGCCGGATGCTCGGCGTCTTCGCCGCCGGACACATCCTCAACTCCCGTACAGCACGCTCCCAGTTCATCGGCGGCATGATCATGGGGCTCGGCATGGCACTGACCGAGGGCAGCACGATCGACCCCGTCTTCGGCGACTTCACCCAGAACGATCTCGCCTCCTACCATGTGCCGGTCTGCGCCGACGTCCCGCAGATCGAGGCGTACTCGATCGACGAGGACGACGCGCATCTCAACCCGATGGGCAGCAAGGGCATCGGCGAGATCGGCATCGTCGGCGCCGCTGCCGCCCTCGGCAACGCGGTGCGGCACGCCACCGGTGCCCGGCTGCGGAGCCTCCCGCTCACGCCCGACAAGCTGCTGCCCTATCTGCCCTGACGACCGGTGGGGATGGGTGTACTGGCCCACGTGTTGCGCACCCGGTCCTGCGGGGTCACCCTTTGGAGTGACCTAACAGTGACATCTGCTCACACTTCGTATTCGGGGGTCGTTGGTTCAGCAAGGTGAAGCAGGTGGGCCTCGATGTGAGGAGCCTCGACGATGACCGTTCCAATCGACCGGCACTATCTGGTCGAACTCCAGGTGTCGGAAGAGCGCATATCGCAGCTGCGACGAATCGTCGCCGCGCATCTGCGCCACTGGAGTCTCGAACTCCACATCCGGCCTGTGTGCCGGGGTGTGGAGGAGCTGCTGACCAATGTCCACCGGCATGTCGGTGACGACAACAAGAGCGTCGTCGAACTCCGCTGGTCCGGACGGCACCTCACGGTCTCCGTCGCCGACAACAGCCCCCAGATGCCGCGGCTGCTCAGCACGGGGGGCGGTGGCCTCAGCCGGGTCATGGCCCTGAGCCACAGCTGGGGTACCTGTCGCACCCTCGACGGCAAGGTCGTCTGGTTCACCCGCTACGCGGAGGCCCCGCGGAGCACCGATCTGCTGCCGCGCGCCCCGCTGCCCGGCGCGCGCGAGTTCCTGAAGTCGCCGGTCTCCGAGCCCGTCCTCGTCTGACGGGGCCCCCGCCGTCGGACCGGCGGCCGGCTTCGGCCACAGGGGCGGCGGGGATCCCTATCCGGACCGGCACCCGAGTCCGTACGCGAAGAAGTCTGCCCTGCCCACCGGCGCGGACGGCGTGCACACCGCACGCGTCGTCCGCGCCGGTCGGGTGTTGCACCGGGCCCGCGTTGCGCGGCACGGCGTGGCGCGGCACGGTCGAAGAATCCGAGGCAAGGAGAGCACAGTCATGCCCATCGCGACGGTCAACCCCGCGAACGGCGAGACCATCAGGACGTTCGACGCCCTGGGGGCGGCGGAGATCGAGCAACGGCTCGCGGCCGCGGAAGCCGCCTTCCGGGAGTACCGCACCACCGCGTTCGGTGAACGGGCCCAGCTGATGAACCGGGCCGCCGACCTCCTCGACGAGGACCAGGAGGACATCGCCCGCACCATGACCACCGAAATGGGCAAGCCCGTCAAGGCGGCCCGCGCGGAGGCCGCCAAGTGCGCCAAGGGCATGCGGTGGTACGCGGCCAACGCCGAGGAACTTCTCGCGGACGAGCACCCGCCGGCCGACGACGTGCGCGACACCGGAGCATCCCGTGCCTATGTCCACTACCGGCCGCTGGGCCCGGTCCTCGCCGTGATGCCCTGGAACTTCCCGCTCTGGCAGGTCGTACGGTTCGCGGCCCCCGCGCTCATGGCGGGCAACGTCGGGCTGCTCAAGCACGCGTCGAACGTCCCGCAGACCGCGCTGTACCTCGACGGCCTGTTCCGCCGGGCCGGCTTCCCGCCCGGTTGCTTCCAGACGCTCCTGGTGGGATCGGGGGCGGTCGAGTCGATCCTGCGTGACCCCCGCGTCGTCGCCGCCACCCTGACCGGCAGCGAGCCGGCCGGTCGCTCGGTCGCGTCTATCGCGGGCGACGAGGTGAAGCACACCGTGCTGGAACTGGGCGGCAGCGACCCCTTCCTGGTCCTGTCCTCGGCCGACGTACCGCGGGCCGCCCGTACGGCGGTGACCGCCCGGGTGCAGAACAACGGGCAGTCCTGCATCGCCGCCAAGCGGTTCATCGTGCACACCGATGTGTACGAAGAGTTCGCCGAGCGGTTCACCGCGGGAATGCGCGATCTGACGGTCGGCGATCCGCAGCAGGAGTCCACCGACGTCGGCCCGCTCTCCAGCGAACAGGGCCGCACCGACCTGGAGGAACTGGTGGACGACGCCGTGCGGCAGGGCGCGACCGCGTTGTGCGGGGGCAGCCGGCCCACGGGGCTGGGTGCGGAGCTGGAGGGCGGCTGGTTCTACGCCCCCACCGTCCTTACCGGGATCACCCCCGACATGCGGATCCATCGCGAGGAGACATTCGGACCGGTTGCCACGCTGTACCGCGTCGCCGACCTGGACGAGGCCCTGGCCCTCGCCAACGACAGCCCGTTCGGCCTCAGCTCCAACGTATGGACGCGCGACGCCGACGAGGGACGCCGGTGCGTGCGTGACCTGCAGGCCGGTGGCGTCTTCTTCAACGGCATGACCGCATCCCACCCCGCGCTGCCGTTCGGCGGCGTGAAGCGCTCCGGCTACGGGCGCGAGCTCGCCGGGCACGGCATCCGTGAATTCTGCAACGCCACCACGGTCTGGTACGGCCGGGACGGAGACGGCCCTGCGTAGCCGCCCCACCGGGCGCGGAACGCGCCCGGTGGGGCGGGGGCTCAGCGGCCGACTGCCTTGGCCAGCTCGGCCTTTGTCATGGTCGAGCGGCCCTTGACGTTCTTCTTCCTGGCCTCTTCGTAGAGCTGGTCGCGCGTGGGACCTTCGGCCCCGCTGTGGGAGCGCAGTCCGCCGCGCCGTGAGGACGACATGTCGTGGATCGACGTACGGCTCGCCGTCATCGACTCTCCGGAGCGGGCGCGTTCCTTGTTCACCGTACGCGCCGCGATCTCCTCGGCCCGTTCCTCGCTCACTCCACGCTCCTGCGCGCTCTCCTTGATGTGCTCGTACTGCCGTTCGCGCTTGGCACTGAATCCGCGTGGCATGGTGCGGTCACTCCCTCTCCCTGGGCTCCGTGCCCGTGAGGGACGGTCCGGGGTGCTCTCCCCATTTTCCCAGCAGCTCCCGGCACCCGCATCGGGCACGGCGGCTGGCGGGCGCCGGGGCAGGGCATCCGCGCCCCTCGTTCCCTCCCGGGCGTACGCGCCCACCCTCGTGCAGAGCGGGCGATGCGATGTGAATCGGTGTGATTCGACAGGTAAATTCATACCGTTTGATCCTAATATGGGCGAGCTGATGAGTTCCGGAGTCCGGAGGTATGCGCGATGTCCACGCTCACCGTGTGGAAGTTCCAGTCCGCCGAGGGTGCGGAGGACGTGGAGAACACGCTGAAGGCCCTTCAGAAGGAGGGGCTGGTCAAGATCCTCGACGCCGCGGTGGTCAGCTGGCCGGCCGACAGGACGAAGCCGAAGACGAAGCAGTTGCTCAATCTGGTCGGTGCAGGCGCCCTGAGCGGCACGTTCTGGGGAATGCTCTTCGGGCTGATCTTTCTGATGCCGCTGCTGGGTGCGGCCATCGGCGCGGCGGCCGGGGCGCTGGGCGGAAAGCTGGCCGACGTCGGCATCGACGACGACTTCATCGCGGAGGTCAAGAAGCAGGTGACGCCCGGAACTTCGGCTCTGTTCCTGCTCACCACGAACGAGGTGCCCGACCGGATCAGCGAAGCGCTTCCGGGCGACGGCGCCGAGCTCCTCCACAGCAACCTGGACACCCTCAGCGAGGCGCGTCTGCGCGAGATCTTCGGCGAGGACGCCGAGTGACGCGGTGTGTCGCGCCGGTACAGCCGTATCCCCTTGACTCACTTTCCCGAACAGACCCGGAGTGTCCGTGAACCAGCCCAGCCCTCAGCGGCGCGCCCTCGGCGGCCGCACAGTCCGCCGTCTGACCCCCGCCGTGCTGGCCGCGGTCATCGTGGCGGGAGCCGCCGCCTGCGACAACGACACCTCGTCGCCGGGAACGGCCAGGAGCACCCGGACGGTGTCCGCGGAGCCCACCGAGTCGCCGTCCCAGAGCGCGTCGCCGCGCACCCAACGGGACTTCGAGGCCTCGGTCAACGCCGCTGTCGAGCGCAACCGGCAGATGGCCGTCAAACAGCTCGCAGGGGTCCAGGGGAAGGGCAACGCGGTCAAGGACGTCTCGGTGAGCGGGGTGCCGGTCGCCCAGGGCGAACAGTTCCGCAGCGCTCTGGTCCGCGTCACCAACCCCACCGACAAAGCCGCCTTCTACGCTGTCCGGGTGGAGTTCGTCGATGCGTCGGGGAAGGTGCTCGACTCGGTGGTGCTCGGCATCGCGGACGCCCCGCCCGGCCGGACGATCAGCGAACACGCGAACAGCCGCAAGGCGGCGGGCGTCAAGTCGTTCCCCCGGATCGCCCAGGCAGAGCGCAGCTGACGGCCGGAGGGACGAGGTGAGCGCCGCGGCCGATGCGGTGACGGATGCGCTGCGCGAACTGCGCTCCCGATTCGCCGGGGTGCGTGACGGCGCACTCGCCGACTACATCCCGCAACTGGCCGTGGCCGACCCGGAAGCCTTCGGGCTGGCCCTGATCAGCATGGACGGCCATCGCTACAGCACGGGCGAGGCCGACGTCCCGTTCACCATGCAGTCCGTGTCCAAACCGTTCGTCTACGCCCTCGCGCTGTCCGTCCTCGGTGTCGACGAGGTGAGCCGGTGGGTGAACGCCGAGCCCAGCGGCGAGGCCTTCAACGCCATCAGTCTGGAACCCGGCACCGGGCGGCCGGACAACGCCATGGTCAACGCCGGTGCGATCGTCACCACCGCGCTGATCCCCGACGCTGCCGACGCCCCGAGGTTCGACCGCATCCTCGACTGCCTGGGCCGCTTCGCCGGCCGGCAGCTGGACGTCGACGAGGCGGTGTACGCCTCCGAGGTCGCGACCGGCGACCGCAACCGTGCCCTCGCGTATCTGATCCGCAGCGCCGGACCGCTGCCGGTCGACCCGGTGGGAGCGGTGGAGACCTACTTCCGGCAGTGTTCGGTACGCGTCACCGCGCTGGATCTCGCCGCCATGGCCGCGACACTCGCGAACGGCGGTGTGAACCCGCTCAACGGTGACGTGGTCGTCGACGAGCCCGTGGCGGCGCAGGTGCTCGCCGTGATGGCGACCTGCGGCATGTACGACGGCTCGGGCGACTGGCTGCTGCGGGTGGGGCTGCCCGCCAAGAGCGGGGTGTCGGGCGGGCTGATCGCCGCGGGACCGGCCAGATTCGGGCTGGCAGCGTACAGCCCGCTCCTCGATCCGTCCGGTACATCGGTCCGCGGGCGCATCGCTCTGGGGGCGCTGTCGGAGCGGCTCGGTCTGCATCTGATGCACAACCCGGCCCTGGCCGCTTCGACCGTCACCCTGGTCACCACGGCCGACGACCTGCCGTCCGCCCCGACGGGCGAGCAGGAGCGCGCCCTGCGCGAACGGGTGGCGGTCGTCGCCGCGCAGGGCGCCATCGACTTCACCGCGGCGGAACGCGTGCTGTACGCGCTCGACGAGTCACGGCCGGACGAGACGGCGTCCGTGGTGCTGGATCTGCGGCAGGTGACCGGCATCGACACGGTGGCCCGGGCGATGCTCCGCTCCGGACTGGCCCGGCTCACCGAGGGCGGCCGGCGTACCGCCGTGGTCGACCCGGCCGGCCACCTCGGGGTTCGGGGCGGCGATCCGGCGGCGCCACGGCGCTTCTCCTCGCGCGAGGAGGCCGTCGATCGCTCCGCACGGGACGCGGAACGCCCGACGACCTGACCGGCACGGGACCGCGCCGCTACCAAATGGCCTCGACCCATTCGGGGTGGTCGATGAACGGGTTCCTGTTGTGCTGGTACTGGTTGTATATGACGTCGTTGCGCCGCTTCTCGAAGGTGTCCGGCGGGTCCTCCTGGCTCCACTGCTTCAGTACCGAGAGCCTGCCGATGTGCGGCGCGGAACCGTTGTCCACCTCGTCGTTCGGTTCGAGGTCCGCGAAGGCGTCGTCGCCCTCGTACCGCACCGCCATGTAGAGGATCATGCGGGCGACGTCACCCTTCACCGCGTCGCGCGGTTCGAAGGAATCGCTGTCGGTGTAGTTGCCCGGAGCGCCGCTCACCGCGCTGCCGCCGTTGTCGAAGTCCTTGTTGTCCCGCACGGAGTTGACCGTGACGTCCTCCGGGCGCAGATGGTGGATGTCGGTGCCGGGGCCGGTGACCGTGCCGAAGTCGCCGTGGGACTTGGCCCAGACGTGTTCGCGGTTCCACTGGCCGACCGATCCGCCGTTGTCGCTCTTGGGCTCGGACCGCCCGGTGTACAGGAGGATCACGTTGGAGGAGTTGGCCGGGTCCTGGTCGGTGTCCTTGAGTGCGTTCCAGACCTGGCTGTACGAGATCTTCGTCTGCACGCTGATGATCGAGTGGAGGGTGCTCTTGAGCTGCGTTCCGGTCTTTCCGAGCGCGTTCCGGTAGTACGTGTCGTCGAGCGTGGCGAGCGGTGTCGCGGCCACCGGGGAGGTCCGGGGCGCGGCCGGCGCCGCCGGTGCGGCGGCCCCGGTACCGGCGAGCACCGCGAACGCGGCAAGGGTGGCCGGCAGGAGTCGCCGGTGGTGAAGGTGACGACGGGACATGTGGGGTGTCCTCTCCGGAAAAGCAGCCACCGCGGCGCCGTCACGGGGGTGGGAGCCGGCTCCGCGGTGTCCGTGTGGGTACGTGGTCAGCGGGAGCCTTCCACACGCACGGTGACCGAGGTGTGAACGCTGCGTACCTATCATGTGCAGGTCAAGTGGCGCCTCGGATGCGGTCCCGGAGCCACCGGGCGAGAATTGCCGCAAGGACGAGGAGGCGGCATGAGCGAAGAGCCCGAATCCGTACCCGTATCCACGGCTCGGGGCGTGACCCCGGACAGCCTGTTGCACACCGGCGGGAGCGATCATCCGTCGGCCGAAGATCTGGTGCTCGCCTCCGGGCGGGACCTGACTCCGCAGAATCTTGAGTGGGCGCAACGCCGGCTGGCACGAGAGGGCCGGGCGGCCATGGAGAAGCAGCTGCCGTAGGCGACCGGCGCGGCGGGGAGTGTGTGGGCGCCCCCCGCCGCTCGGCTAGCCTGAGTGCACAATGAACCGTTTGACGACGTCACAGGGCGGGTTCGAGCTCGCCCGCTTCCCCGAGAACCCGCGCGACGCGTTCCGCGCCTGGGACGCTGCCGACGAATATCTGCTGCGGCAGCTGGAGGGGACCGAGGAGGCCGCGCCGGTCGACCTCTCCGGCGCCGTGGTCGTGGTGGGCGACCGCTGGGGTGCGCTGAGCACCGTGCTGGCCGAACACCGCCCCGTACAGATCACCGACTCGTACCTCGCGCAGCGCGCGACCCTGGCGAACCTCGCCCGCAACGGTCGCGACGAGGATGCCGTACGTCTGCTGTCGGCCAGGGACACGCCGCCGGATCGCATCGATGTCCTGCTCGTACGCGTTCCCAAGAGCCTGGCGCTCCTGGAGGACCAGCTGCACCGGCTCGCCCCCGCCGTGCACGCCGGCACCGTCGTCATCGGCGTCGGCATGGTGAAGGAGATCCACACCTCCACCCTCAGGCTGTTCGAGCGGATCATCGGCCCGACCCGCACCTCCCTCGCGGTGAAGAAGGCCCGGCTGATCTTCTGCACCCCCGACCCGGCGCTGCCCCGCACCCCCAGCCCCTGGCCGCACCGGTACGAGCTGCCCGACGGCATCGGCGCCGTATCCGGCCGGACTGTCGTCAACCACGCCGGGATCTTCTGCGCCGAGCGGCTCGACATCGGTACCCGCTTCTTCCTGAACCATCTGCCCGAGCGCAGTGGCCAGGACCACGTCGTCGACCTGGGCTGCGGAAACGGCGTCGTCGGCACCTGCGCCGCGCTCGCCAACCCCGAGTCGACGGTCACCTTCATCGACGAGTCGTACCAGGCGGTCGCCTCCGCCGAGGCGACGTTCCGCGCCGGCCTCGGGGCGGACGCCGAGGCCCGCTTCCTGGTGGGCGACGGGATGGCGGACGTGCCCCCGGGAAGTGTCGACCTGGTACTCAACAACCCGCCGTTCCACTCGCACCAGGCGATCACCGACGCCACGTCCCGCACCATGTTCCAAGGGGCGCGCACGGCGCTTCGCCAGGGCGGCGAGCTGTGGGTCGTCGGCAACCGGCATCTCGGGTACCACACCCAGCTGCGCCGCACGTTCGGTAACTGCACCACCGTCGCCGGTGACCCCAAGTTCGTCGTGCTGCGCGCGGTCAAGCGCTGACCGACGGCCGGTGTCTCACGGCCCTTCCGGATTCTTGCAACACGTTCTACTGTGTGCGCCGCCGCACACGGGCGACGCGACCGCGAGACTCCGGGAGGGGCCGTGCACCTCGAATACACGCCTGAGCAACAGCAGTTGCGCGCCGAGCTGCGCACGTACTTCGCCGGACTCGTCCCCGACAACGCCTACGCCAGGTACGGCGACCCGGCCGCCCAGAAACGCTTCTACCGCGAGACGATCCGCCGTCTCGGCGCCGACGGTTGGCTCGGCGTCGGCTGGCCGACCCGGTACGGTGGACGGGGCCTGTCCCCGGTGGAGCAGTTCATCTTCTTCGACGAGGCCGCCCAGGCAGGCGTCCCCCTGCCACTGATGGCCCTCAACACCGTAGGCCCGACGATCATGCAGTTCGGCACCGAGGAACAGAAGGCGTACTTCCTGCCGAAGATCCTGTCCGGCGAGATCGACTTCGCGATCGGCTACAGCGAACCCGACGCGGGCACCGACCTCGCCGCGCTCAAGACCCGTGCGGTACGCGACGGCGACACCTACACCGTCAACGGGCAGAAGATCTGGACGACCAACGGGGACACCGCCGACTGGGTCTGGCTCGCCGTCCGCACCGACCCGGACGCCCCGCCCCACAAGGGCATCACCATGCTGCTCGTCCCCACGAGCGACCCCGGCTACTCCTGCACGCTGATCAACACCCTCGCGTCGCACGACACCACCGCCAGCTACTACGAGAACATCCGTGTGCCCGTCTCCCGCCGCGTGGGCGACGAGAACAAGGGATGGCGGCTCATCACCAACCAGCTCAACCACGAACGCGTCACCCTCGCCGCCCACGGCACCATGGCCATCCGCGCCCTCCACAACGTCCAGCGCTGGGCCACCGGCACCGAGCTCGCCGACGGGCGCCGGGTCATCGACCTCGGCTGGGTGCGCACGCGCCTCGCCCGCACCCACACCCGGCTCGACGCCATGAAGCTGCTCAACTGGCAGATGGTCTCCGCCGTCCAGCAGGGAACCCTCACGCCGCAGGACGCCTCCGCCGTCAAGGTCTACGGTTCGGAGGCACGCCGCGACGCCTACGCCTGGCTGATGGAGATCGTCGGTTCGGCAGGACCGCTCAAGGAGGGCTCGGCGGGCGCCGTCCTGCACGGCGAACTCGAACGCGGCTACCGGTCAGCTGTCATCTTCACCTTCGGCGGCGGCAACAACGAGATCCAGCGGGAGATCATCTCGTGGATCGGCCTCGGGATGCCGCGCGTGCGGCGCTGAGCGTCTGTGACGAGCAATTGTAGTTGGCACAAAACAGGGATACTTGGCGCCATGATCGCTGGCTGTCTCCGGCATGCCGCAAGCCGGCGTCAGGCCGCAAACAGTGAGTTTGGCGGAGTGTGACCAGGCTGGTGAGTCCCTACCTGTCGCTGCCGCGTCGCACAGCATGGGCGTCGCGTCCCGCCGGCGGCCGACGCAGCACTGTGAGCAGGGGCGCCTGCCCGGGGCCGTAACGAGCAGGCCCCGGTCAGCGGGGGCACTCGATGAGCTGCTCGGACCAGATCGTCTTGCGGTTCTGGCCATGGCGGCAGCCCCAGCGCCGGCCGAGTTGGGCGACGAGGAACAAACCGCGTCCTCCCTCGTCGGTGGTGTGGGCGCGCCGCAGGCGAGGCTGGGTGCCGCTGGAGTCGGTGACCTCGCACACCAGGACGTCGTGGCGAATCAGACGGAGGCCCATCGGCGCACGACCGTAGCGGATGGCGTTGGTGACCAGTTCGCTGACGATGAGTTCGGTGGTGAAGAGGAGGTCCTCGAGGCCCCACGCGGTGAGTTGGTGGGTTGTCCATTCTCGGGCTTTGGAGACAGCGGCAGGGTCGGCCGGGATTTCCCAGTGAGCCGTGTCCTCCGCCGGGATGGCGCGGGTACGGGCCAGGAGCAGCGTCGCGTCGTCGCGCGGCGCTTGGTCTGTCAGGTCGGCGAGGAGAGCCCGGGCGGTTTCGTCCAGAGCGCGATCCGGACGGCAGGACGCGGCGAGGGCATCCGTCAGGCGTCGCAGGCCTTGGTCGATGTCGCGGTCGCGCTGTTCGACCAGGCCGTCGGTGTAGAGGGCGAGGACACTGCCCGGCTCGAGGTCGATCACGGTGGTCTCGTACGGCATGCCGGACACGGCGAGTGGTGGCCCCGGGGAGATCGCGACGACTTCGGCGGTTCCGTCGGGCCGGACCAGGACGGGTGGCGGGTGCCCGGCACTGGCTATGGCGCATCGTTGGGTGACCGGGTCGTAGACCGCGTACAGGCATGTGCCGCCGATGATGTCGTGGTCGCCGAGTGGGGCTTCGGCCGCGAGGCGCTGGACCAGGTCCGCGATCCGGGTGAGCAGCTCGTCCGGTTCGAGTTCCAGGTCCGCGAGCGTCTGGATGGCGGCGCGCAGGCGGCCCATCGTGGCGCTTGCAGACATGCCGTGGCCGACGACGTCCCCGGCGACAAGAGCCAGCCGGAGCGAGGGAAGAGCAATGGCGTCGTACCAGTCGCCGCTGATTTCGGCTCCGCCGCCTGCGGGCAGGTAGGCGCTGGCGGTCTCGGCTGCAGGGCTGTCGGTCGTGGCCGGGGGGAGGAGGCGCTGCTGCAGCACGACGGCCGCCCTGTGCTCGCGCGTGTAACGGCGGGCATTGTCGATGGCGAGCGCACCCCGTGAGGCGATCTGTCTCATGAGATCCGCCTCGTCCTCGGTGAAGGGGTCGGATCGGTCGCATCGCCAGGCCGATATGGCGCCGAGCGTGAGCCCGCGGGCATGCAACGGCGCCACCATCACCGAATGGGCGTCCTTCGGGACGAGATACTCGACCAGCTGCGGGTCGCTGACCATGGCGATGAAGTCGTCACGGCCGAAGACGACCGTCTCGCCGTGTCGGAAGCTGCGCAGGAGGGGGTGGTCGGGAAGGGGCGGGACGGGGTCGCCGCGATTGATGCCAGCGGGCCACACTGCGGTGGCCGGCGCAAGGGCCGCGTTGTCCATGTCTCCGCCTCTCAGCTGCTTCGAGGGCTCTTCCCCGTCGAATACGGAGTGCGCAAGGTCGACTGCGGCGAGATCTCCGAACGCGGGTACGAGAACGTCTGCAAGGTCCTGCGCAGTGCGCACGACGTCCAGAGAGCCTCCCACCTGCTCGGCCACCTCGCGGGCGAGATCCAGATGACGGCGGGCACGCAGATCGTCGGCACTGTCGATGTACAGCGCTGCGACCCCCGTGGGGCGTCGTCGAGCGTCCTCCAGACGGAAGGCGGACAGAGACAGCACGTGCTGCCGCGCCGGATCGTGCCGCCAGCTCACTTGCAGGTTTCTGCGGACCGCCGGGACACCGATCTCGAGTACCTGGCGCAGTACTGCCTCGAGGTTCTCGGCGTCCTCGGCACGTAGCACGTCGCACAGCCGAGTGCCGGGTGCCACTGGACGGCCGTCGAGAGTGCCCGGCGTGGCGTTCGTTTGCACAGTGGTGAGATCCGTGTCGTGCAGAGCGATCGTGATGCGGTTCTGTGCGGACAGTGCGCGCAGGAGCGTTGCGCCCTGCTCGTGGGCGGCGACGTGGTGTGTAGGTGCGACCAGGACGAGGACCTCCGCCGAGCCCTCCACCCTTGTGGTTCGGAACGTGACATCGATGGTGTTGCCGCACTGGTGCCACAGCCGTACCCGGCCGGATTCCGGTATCTCCGTGGCGCCGCGCAGGTTCCCGGGAAGGTCGACCACCAGTTCCTGCACGGGGCGGCCGCAGACCTCCTCTGCGCGGAACCCCGTCAGGTCCTCTGCCGTCGCGGTCCACCCCACCACCGCGCCTCGATCGTCGAGCACGGCGGCTGCCAGGCCGTCAAAGGCGTATCCACTGCGGCCGGGACCGGTACCGGAGACGCTCGCCGCTCCTTGGGAAACGCCTGTCGAGTCGATGTTTTCAACATTGGCTGCATTCATTCTTCGACTTCCTTTGCGAGGGCCTGTGGTTACGAGAGATCGACATCCTGTGGCGGCCGCACCCTGGGCAGGCGGCGCGTCACACGGCTCCGGCCGTGAAGGGCAGGTCTTGCTCGGCCGGACGACCTTGCCGTCCGCCCCGAGCGGGCCCCACCTGCGCGGCAGCTGAGCGGATGACCGTCGGGGTGGCGGACGGCCACGGTGCCGGGCCAGTCACCCTGGGCACGGGCCTCCTCGCCGTACGCCGAAGCCCGCGGGGCGTCGTCGGAGGCCCGCCCCCTCGGCATCGATCATTGCTATCGCCGCGTCGGGCATCTCCCTGGGCTCACCGGCTCGGCGAGTGGCGTGTGATCGGTGTTCGTCATCCGGTTCATCCCATCGGGGTGCAGAGGGGCTGAGAGCGTCGAACCTGGCGCGGCAGGTGCACTTCCTTCATTCCTGATGAAATCATCAAATACGAGACCTTCATCGGTCAAGTGCCCTGAAGGGTGATGAAACCCTCAAATCTGAACAAATAGGACATACGTTCTTACGTCGCGCGTCGGTCAGGGCCGCGTCGAACAGGTCCGGCTTTGGACGTGGGGTGGTTGTAGAAGGAGCTGGCGGCTCAGCGCAAACGTCCACGAGTCGAACCTTGAGATGGCATCTGGGGACGCGACCGTGAGGCAAGGGACTGGCTCAGGTCCCCCTCACCGCCGACGAACTGCGCCGCCTCGTTCCTCCCGAAACACACTGGCTGGAGGACTGCTCGGAACCGGCGCCACCTCGACACTGCGGCTGGACTCGCAGGCCGAAACACGCGGGGAATGGCCGCGCTCACGCAGCACCGAGAAGGTGCCGGGATCTCCGGTGCGATCCCGACGAGCCAGGACCTCGCATCACAGCTGGACGGGCAGGTGGCGCGGCCCGCGGAGCATGGCGTTCTGCCGGTAAGGCGGCGGGTCCTGGACCGGGCGTGCCGTGCCGAGGTGGGGGAGCAGCGCGCCCAGTGCGGCCTGAGCTTCGAGGCGGGCGAGGGGTGCGCCGTAGCAGAAGTGGATGCCGCTGCCGAAGCCGAGATGCTGGTTGTCCGGGCGGGTGGGGTCGAACCGGTCGGGCTCGTGGAACCGCCTGGGATCGCGGTTGCCCGAGGCCAGCGCCAGAACGACGGGGGTACCTTGGGCGACCGTCGTGCCGGCGATGTCGATGTCGGCGAGTGGGATGCGCTCGCGCATGTGGACCGGGGGTTCGTAGCGCAGTAGTTCCTCCACCGCTTGCGGCAGCAGGTCGGGGTCGCGGCGCAGCTGGTCCAGCTGCTCGGGTTGGCGCAGCAGTGTGAGGACTCCGTTGGCGATCAGGTTGACCGTGGTCTCGTGTCCCGCGATGAGGAGCAGTACGGCCGTTTCCGCGAGTTCCTCCTGGGTGAGCCGCAGGGCCGGGTCCAGCTCGTTGACGAAGGCGGAGAGCAGGTCGTCGCTCGGCTTGCCGCGGCGCTGCTCGGCGAGGTTCACCAGGTACCCGCCCATCTCGATCCGCGCCTGGTCACCGGTTTTGTCCGTCTCGGTGGTGTCTTCTCCGGGTCTGACGTCGGCGGCTGCGACCAGAGCGTCGGACCAGGCCCGGAACAGCGGCTCGTCCTCGCGGGGTATGCCGAGCAGGCGGCAGATCACCGTGACGGGCAGCGGGTAGGCGAAATCGTCGACGACGTCGAGCTGCTGGCCCGCCTCGAAGGGCTCCATCAGTTCCTTGGTGATCTGGTCGATCTCGCCGCGCATGGCATCGACCCGGCCCGGGCTGTGCGGCGGGCCGAAGGGCCGCATGGCCAAGGTGCGCAGCCTGTGGTGCTCGGGGTCGTCGAGTCGCAGGAACGGCGGCTTGTGTGTCACCTCGCCACGGGTGCGGGGATAGACACTCATCCGCGGGTCGTGGAGCAGAGCGGCGACCTCGTGGTAGTTGCCGACCAGGTAGCTGCCGTCTGCCTGCCGCACCACGGGACCGGCCTCGCGCAGTTCCGCGTACAGCGGGTAGGGGTTGGGGCGGTTCTCGTAGTCGGTGATCCGTGCCAGCAAAGTCTCGGAGTCCATGGTGGCTCCTCGTGTTCGGGCGGGACGTGGGTCAGCCGGTGGGTTGCACCACGGTCAGTCGGCGATCGGGCAGGTAACCGGTGAGCGCCACAGTGGGGCCGTGGGACAGCCCCTTCGGATCCGGCACGTCTGAGGGAAGCGTGATGTCGGCCGCGATCGCACGGTCTGCCGAGCCGGGCGGGGGTGGGAACGGAGCGGCTGTCTCGATCAGGTGCTTGTAGTAGTCGAGCGACTTGGCCATGTCGACCGTGACCGCGGCGGTGACCCGTCCTTGGAAGCCGTAGACCATCGCCAGACGGCGCGCCTCCAGAGAGCCCTGGGCGATGACCACGTGGTCGGAATAGGTGGGTACGCCCACCGACTTGATGTTGAGCCCGAACTGGGTCGACCAGAACGACGGGACGGCCAGGTGCGGGCGCTGCAGGGGCCCCGGGTTGACCATGTTGTGTGCCGCCACCTCGGCCTGCTCGACCGCGTTTCCCCAGTGTTCCAGGGAGAGCAGCTGGTAGCCGAACAGCGGGTGGGGGAAGCGGGAGACGTCCCCGGCCACGAATATGTCGTCGGTGACGATCCCGTACATGTTGAAGGCCCGGCAGCCGGCGTCGCAGGCGATCCCGCGCGGGCCTGCCGCCAGCCCGGACTCCGCCAGCCACTCGACGTTGCGGACCGCCCCCAACGCCACGACGCACACGTCCGCGTCGACACGGCTACCGTCGGACAACTCCGCACCGGTGAAGCTACCGTTCCCGAGCAGGGCGGTGACCGTCACCCCGCAGCGCAGGTCCACGCCGTGGTTGCGTTGCATGACAGCCGCGAGCTTGGACAGGGTGCCACCGAGCGCGCCCACCAGGGGTGCGGGGCCGCGTTCGGCGACCGTGACCTCCAGTCCCCGTTCCCGGCAGGCCGAGGCGATCTCCGAGCCCGTGAAGCCGCCGCCGATCACCAGCACGCGCTCCGGCCCGGCGGCCAGCCGCTGGGCCAGCCCCCCGGCGTCCTCTCGGGTGCGCAGGGTGAACACCCCGTTCAGGGCGGCTTCCTCCGGGTTGGGCCAGGGCCGCGCGCGGGTCCCGGTGGCGATCAGTAGCCGGTCGTACGGCAGTGACTCGCCATCCTCCAGCAGCACCTGTTTCGCGAGCTGGTCCACGCCGGTGGCGCGCACGCCCAGCCGCCAGTCGGCGTTCGGGTCCTGGCGCATCGGCAGCCCGGTGGTGTCCGCCGTCGCCTGGCCGAGCAGTACCTGTTTGGACAGTGGTGGGCGGTCGTAGGGCGGGTGGGGCTCGTCCCCGACCACGGTGAGTGATCCGGTGAAGCCCTCCTCGCGCAGCGTCTCCGCGGCCCTGAGTCCGGCCAGCGACGCGCCGACGATGACGATGCGGCCGTCCTTGAGGTCACCGGGCACCGGCGCTCACCTCCTCACCGAGGAGGATCGCCTGCACCGGGCACGCCGCCGCGGCCTGGCGCACGCGCTCGACCTGGTCGTCGGGGACGGCCGTGGCGTACAGCAATCCCTCTTCACCGTGCAGCTCGAATACCTCTGGCGCGAGGAATGCGCATTGCGCATAGCCCTGGCAGCGCGTGAGGTCCACAACGGTCTGCATCCCCACCACTCCCTCCGTTGTCCCACCCCCTCGTTTCCAGCATGGGGCCGGACCCGGGCGCCCGCATGCCACCGCTCCGGAGACGGAAATCCCGGGCAGCTCGTCCCTCAGGGGCGAGGGTTCAGCCCACGACGTGGTCGAGTCCGAAGGCCGCGCCGATGCGGAGAAGACGAATGAACGCCGGGGGTGGCTGGCAAGTGGTTCGCCGGTGTGGCTGATCTCCTCGGTGCAGAGCCCGAGACAGTCGGTTCGGGTGAGCATCTTCTCGAAGGCCGGGCGGACTTCGTCCAGGCGGCAGGCGCGGTCTGGGCGAGGACGGCGACCTGTCCATGCCCCTGTCGGCCGTGCGGGCCACTTTCGCCGTCTCGACAGTTCCATACGTCGTATGGTAAACCTGGGAGGGTACTTCCGTACGTCGTATGGAAGGGATTGCTCGGATCGTGCCAGGCGCCGCACATCGCCTAGATGTAGCCGATGGCACCAATCAGGAAGGAAAGGTCATGAAAAATCTCACGAGGTGTGTTGCTGCCGTCACCGCTTCCTCCGTGGCGTTCGTGAGTGCCGCTGTTCTTGGCGCCGGGATCACCACGTCGGTCGAGACTTCTGCATCCGCGCACGTCCAGCGCCCGACCGCCGGCGTCAGCGCCGGCGACTACCGCCGAGTCGGCTACCTGCTCGAGCAGCGCTACTCCCGGGACGAGATCCGTGGCTCGCGCCACGACGGCCGGGATGAGATGAGCCGCGCAGTCGAGGTGGAGACACCTTGGAGTGAGAAGGTGATGGAGTCTTTGGAGACCGTGATATAGGCGTTGGCTGTGGAGCCTGTCATCTCGTGCACCAACTCGCTGTCCAGGTGCATGAGTCTGCGTTACGAGCCCACCGATCCCCACGTCGTCCGTGCCGTCTTTCTCACCGTCACTGAGGAGCCGGCCGATTGGGTCCTGAGGCCTGATCTTCTGGCCGATGGCCTGAGAGGTTCCGCAAGCAGTGGGGACAGCCGGATCTGGCCGGCCGTTGGTCGTGGTGGCGAAGCGATGTGCATCGCCCTCGGGTCTCCCGCGGACGCCGCCTTGCTCGAGTTTCCCGTGCGGGACATCAGGACCTTCCTGGAGCACACGGAGGCGCTGGTGCCGCGGGGTACCGAGTCCGGACACATCGACTGGAACCTCGAACTGGCGAACCCGTTCGCGAAAGGCTGAGAGAAGCTTCCCAACTGGCTTGCGGATGGGGGACTTTTTCCCGCGCCACGGAAGAGAAGGATTGAGAGTTCATGTCCCGGTACCAGCTTCGTGTCCACACACTGCGCAGCCCTGAGGCGCTCGTCGCCTACGAGACCATCTGGGCCAAACGCATTCCCGGTGTGGCCAAACACAGGGTCTCCACACACGGCGTCTGGACCGTGCCCGCGGGTTCCGAGAGTGTGACGCCCCAGCTGTACGCCCTCGTTTCCTTACCGGGACGCCGACGACGTTCTGGAGCGGCTGGGGGCGTACCTGTCCAGCCCCGAATTCCGCGCGGACATGGAGGGTTTCGATATCAGCCAGATTGTCGGCGTCGCCGAGTCCGTGCTGACGCCCACTGCCGCCTCACCCTTGCGGTGACAGGTACTGAGCCGCTCGAAGTCTGCGACGACCTTCTCGTACGTGTCAGAACGCTGCGTAACTCCGCCGAGGCGCTCGCCGGACGGCAACGGGCATGGACGAGATCGGCGAGGTCGGGGGACGGCTGCAGTTGCCGAAGACCCGGTTGAGTGCCCGTCATTACGGGTGGCCGACGCCCGGTGACATGGAGGCCCGGCCGACCCGGGGGTGAACACGTACCGGCGGCACCGTGCGCCAGGCCGCTGCCGCATCTGCAGCTCGGCCCACCCAGTCATGCGCAGGGTCGTCGTCCGCAGTGCGAGCGAGCCGCACGGCAGCGTCCAGGCCCTGGCCACTGCCGGACGCTGCGGTTCCTCGGACCGCACGAGATCAGGGACCACGCACACCATCCAGGCGCGAACCAGCAGCAAGACTGAGCGCGAGGTGGCGTGGGGCAGGGTGGGCCGTGGAGCGCGCACGCGGATCCGCCGACGGTGTAGCCATCAGGTCGCCGCCCACGGTGCGGTCTGCAGCAGCCGCGTGAAGAAGGCCATCTCGGTATCTGATGGGCGCCTCCTCATGCGCGGCAGCCTGCGGCCGCCCGACCACGGGCCGGCCCCAGGCTGCAACGCTTCAGGACTGCAAATCAATGGCCGGCGCCCCGGCGCCGTCACCAGCGGCAGCGAGTCGGCTCTCCAGACCCGTGATGATCGTGTCCAGCGCCAGGCGGAAGATGCGGTTCTCGTCATGGTCCGGGTGGGTGAGCCCGTCGTCGCCGACAATGGGGGGTTTGAGGCTCGACCACTGGTGGAGCGCGCCGTTGAGCTCGGCGGTGAGGACACCGGTGATGACGGCGCATACGAGAGCGGCGACCTGCGGGAGCTCGGAGTGCGGCACCCCAGCGGCGTCCAGGATGGCTGCGAGCGAAACCCAGAACGGGTCTTCGGGCTGGATGAAGTCCGCCTGGTGGCTGAACGAGTAGGCCATGAGCTTCGGGTGGCGGTGCGCCAGCGTCCGGAAATCCGTGGCGAGTAGGCGCATGCGCTCCTGCCAGGGAGCGTCCTCCAGTGTCACGGTGCGGAACTGGGTGCCGACCATTCTCGCCACGCCGCGCAGTACGGCGTCCTTGTTCGGCACGTGGTGGTAGAGCGACATCGGGTTCGCATCAAGCACGGTCGCGAGTTTGCGCATGGTGAGCGCATCGACCCCGTCCGCGTCGATGAGCCGCAGGGCGGCGACATAGATCCCGGCCTCGGTCAGAGGCACCTCTCTCTTCCTGGTTCCCCGCGGGGGACGCTTCGCCTTTTCCATGCGCCCTACGGTATCAGTTTCGTACAGCGTATGGAAGCGAACTCGGCCACGCGGTGGTGTGGCGGTCGCTCTCGCGGGTTGGCTGCAGTCGACGTTCCATACGTCGTATGGTACTACTTTCATACGGCGTATGTTTCGGTGATGCACCGCGGCATCGATTGGCGCCCTTGCCCATCCCCTCCCTGCCCTAAGGAGCAAGCCATGAGCACACAGTCCAAGAACGACCTGCGACCCATTCGGTCTCCGCGCGGGGTTCCCTTCCTCGGCCACACGCCGCAGATCCCGAGCACCAACCCGGTGGAGTACTTCGGCGAGCTGTCCAAGCAGTTCCCCGAGGGCCTCTACGGCATGGAGATCGCCGGCATCGAGCAGGTCTTCGTCTGGGACCCGGACCTGGTGGCCGAGGTCTGCGACGAGACGCGGTTCTACAAGCAGATCGACAAGACGCCGCTGGCCCATGTCCGGGACTACGCGGGAGCCGCCCTGTTCACGGCCCACCAGCACGAAGAGGAATGGGGCATGGCGCACCGGGTCCTCCTCCCGGCCTTCAGCCAGCGGGCGATGAAGGGCTACTACGGGCAGATGCTGGAGATCGCCCAGAATCTGGTGGGTAAGTGGGAGCGCAGGGAGGGCCAGCCAGTCAATATCACCGATGACTACACCCGGCTGACCCTGGACACCATCGCCCTGTCGGGGTTCGGTTACCGGTTCGACTCCTTCGCCAAGGAGGATCTGCACCCCTTCCTCAACGCGCTGCTGGAGGCCCTGATCGAGTCGCTGCGGCGCTCGCAGGAGCTGCCGATGATGACCAAGATGCGCAAGGCCGATGACAAGAAGTACCGCGCGAACATCCAGCTGATGCGGGACCTGGTCGAGAGTGTGATCAAGGAGCGACATGAGGGGAAGGGCACCGGTGAGGATGACCTGCTGGGTCTGATGCTGGATGCCACCGACCCGGAGACCGGCAAGGGGCTGGAGGACGACAACGTCCGTGACCAGGTGCTGACGTTTCTGATCGCCGGTCACGAGACCACCAGTGGTCTGCTGTCGTTCGCCACGTACTCGCTGATGCGTAACCCGCAGGTGCTGGCCCAGGCCTACGCCGAGGTGGACCGGCTGCTGCCGGGCGACACGGTCCCGGACTACGACACGATCATGCAGATGGACGTGATCCCGCGGATCCTGGAGGAGACCCTGCGCCTGTGGGCTCCCATCCCGATGATCGGCAAGTCGCCGATCGAGGACACCGTCATCGGCGGCTGCTACGAGCTGAAGAAGGGAGCGCGGGTCAACCTCCTCGAGGGCCCGCTGCACACCCACCCCAAGGCGTGGGACCGGCCGGAGGAGTTCGACATCGAGCGGTGGCTGCCGGAGAACCGGGTCAACCACCACCCGCACGCCTACAAGCCGTTCGGTAACGGCGTGCGTGCCTGCATCGGCCGGCAGTTCGCGCTCACCGAGGCCCGTCTGGCCCTCGCGCTGGTCCTGCAGAAGTTCAAGTTCGCCGACCCCAACGACTACAAGATGGACGTCAAGGAGGCGCTGACGCGCAAGCCCGGTGGCTTCGAGCTGAAGGTGCGGGCCCGTCGGGAGCACGAGCGGACCGTGTTCGGTGCCGTGGACCTGCAGACGGACGACACGCAGATGCAGGCCGCGGTCAGTGGTGTGGGTGTGAACCTGACCGTCGCGTACGGCTCCAGCCTGGGCTCGTGTGAGGACCTGGCGCGCACCATCGCCGACCGCAGTGAGCGCTCCGGGTTCGGCACCACCTTGGTCGGCCTGGACGAGCTGGGTGACAACCTGCCCACCGAGGGCCTGCTCGTGGTCGTGGCTTCCAGCTACAACGGCAAGGCCCCGGACAACGCGCAGCGGTTCGACGAGCTGCTCGCCGCGGGTCTGCCGGAGGGTTCGCTGTCGAACGTGCGGTTCGCGCTGCTGGGTGCCGGCAACACCCAGTGGGTGGCGACCTACCAGGGCTTCCCCAAGCGGATCGAGGCAGGCCTGCTGGCGGCCGGGGCCACCCCGGTGGTCGAGCGGGGCATCGCGGATGCGGCCGGTGACTTCGACGGCATGGCGTCTCGCTGGATGGACACCCTGTGGACCACCCTGGCCGAGGAGTACGCCGCCGACACCTCCCAGGCGAGCGGCCCGCGCTACCAGGTGCAGCTGCTGACCGAGGCAGACGTGCGCCCCGCGATCGTCTCCGAGCAGGCCTACTCGCTGACCGTCGTCGCCAACGAGGAACTCGTCAGCGACGCGACCGGGCTGTGGGACTTCAGCATCGAGCCGCCGCGCCCGGCCGCGAAGTCCATCACCATCGAGCTCCCCGACGGCGTCACCTACGACACCGGCAACCACCTGGCCGTCTTCGCCAAGAACGAACCGGCCCTGGTCAACCGCGCCCTCGCCCGCCTCGGCGTCGACCGCGACCAGGTCCTGCGCCTGGACCTGCCGGCCGGCGGCCGCACGCACCTCCCGGTGGGCACCCCCGTGACCGCAGGCCTGCTGCTCACCGAGTTCCTGGAGCTGCAGGACGTGGCTACCCGCTCCCAGATACAGACGCTGGCCGAGCACACCGAGTGCCCGTGGACCCGGCCGCAGCTGCAGGCCTACACGGCCGACACCACCGAATCCGAGGAGCGCTACCAGACTGAGATCCTGGGCAAGCGGGTCTCCGTGCTGGGCCTGCTGGAGCGCTTCCCCGCGGTCGAGCTACCGCTGGCGGTCTTCCTGGAGATGATGGGCCCGATCCGTCCCCGCTTCTACTCCATCTCCTCCGCCCCGCTGGCCAACCCGCGCCAGGTGCGGCTGACCGTCGGCCTGCTGGAAGGCCCGGCCCTGTCCGGCGACGGCCAGTACCGCGGCACCTGCTCCTCCTACATCGCAGGCCTCAAGCCCGGAGACGTCTTCTACGGCTACGTGCGCGTGCCCTCCCCGACCTTCGCCCCGCCGGCCGACCCCGCCACGCCGCTGATCCTCATCGGCCCCGGCACCGGCATCGCGCCCCTGCGCGGCTTCCTGGAGGAGCGCGCCTCGCAGCAGGGGAACGGCATCGAGGTGGGCCTGTCGCAGGTCTTCGTCGGCTGCCGTCACCCGGAGCACGACTACTTCTACCGGCAGGAGATGCAGGACTGGGAGCAGACCGGGATCGCCCAGGTCCACACCGCCTACTCCGCGGTGACCGGCCACCTGGCCCGGTTCGTCCAGAACGCCATCGCCAACGCCGCCGACACCGTGTGGCAGGCCATCCAGGACGGCGCGTACCTCTACGTCTGCGGTGACGGCCGCCGCATGGCACCCGCGGTGCGCGAGGCGCTCTCCGCGATCTACCGCGAGCGGACCGGCAGCGACGACGAGGCCGCCCAGCAGTGGCTCGCCCAGCTCGAAGCCGACGAGCGCTACCAGCAGGACGTCTTCGCCTGATCCCCCGAACTCCGGGAGGCGTGCGGCGGACCTGTTGCCCCGCGCGCCTCCCGGCCACCCCTCACCCCGAGTCACCACATGGCACCCATCGGCCCTACCTGCCGGGATGCCGCTCTCAGAAAGCAGATCCTCATGGACACCATGCTCGCCGGACGCTTCCACCTGGACAGCAAGAAGTTCGCCGTGGAGGAGGTCCCCGTCCCCGTTCCGGGCCCGGGTGAAATCCTGATCGAGGTGAAGGCCGCAGGCGTCTGCCTGTCGGACGTTCACCTGCTCGACGGCTCCCTCGTCCCGCTGTTCGCCACCTCCGACACGGTCACCGTCGGCCACGAGGTCGCCGGTGTGATCCACACCCTCGGCCCCGACCTCAAGCGCGGCCTGACCGTCGGCACCCGCGTCACCCTGGAGGCCGGCAAGACCTGCGGCCAGTGCGCCGGCTGCGTGCGCAGCCGCCCCTGCACCCAGATGCGCACCGCCGGCATCGACTACGACGGCGGCTGGGCCCAGTACACCGTCGCCCGCGAGGACACCCTCATCCCCATCCCCGACAACCTCCCCTTCGATCAGGCCGCGATCATCCCCGACGCGGTCTCCACCCCCTACGCCGCCGTTGTCACCACCGCGGGCGTACGCCCCGCCCAGTCCGTCGGCGTCTGGGGCGTGGGCGGTGTCGGCGCGCACAACGTACGCCTCGCCCGCCTGGTCGGCGCCGCGCCGATCATCGCCGTCGACCCGCTGCCCAGCGCCCGCGAACGTGCCCTGGCCTTCGGCGCGGACTTCGCCCTCGACCCGGCCGCCGACGACTTCGCCGACCAGGTCCGCGCGGCCACCGCCGGACGAGGCCTCGACTTCGCCTTCGACTGCGCCGGCGTGCCCGCCGTCCGCGAGCAGGCCGCCGCCGCACTCGGCCTGGGCGGCTCCCTCATCCTGGTCGGCATCAGCCCCAGCCCCCTCACCATCACCGAGGGCCTGACCTTCAACTACCTGGGCAAGCAGGTGCGCGGCCACTACGGCGGCAGCCCCGAGTCCGTCACCGAGCTGGTCCGGCTGGCCGGGGTCGGCCGTCTCGACCTGGCCCCCTCCATCACCGACCACATCCCGCTCGCCGAGGCCGCCGACGCGGTCAACCGGCTGGAGAACAAGATCGGCGACCCGATCCGCCTCATCCTCGTCCCCTGATAACTGAACAGAAAGTTCATCAAGATCACCTCGGGCAGGGGTGAGTGGGCGCCGGTGCCTGAGGGGGCACCGGCGCCCACGGCTTCCCGGTATCCAGGTCTGGCGCATACCGACTCCGGGGCAGGTGAAGTCGGGCAACGCGAGCCACCTCTGGGCGGGCCGCACCGATGTACGGGCCGCCGCGGGAGGAACGGAACGCGAGGTTTCCCGGTGAGCGCCACGCCGAAGTGGAGATTCAGGTGACTCCTTCCGCTGCGGACTGCGGGGCCGCTGCTGACGACCCGTACCCGGGTGTCAGAACCGGCTTCTCTGAAGCAGAACGGAGCACGTGAGCAGGACAAGGTCATGTGGAACGACCAGGCCTCCGGGATCCCGATGTGGGCGAGGATCTTCCCTCCCCCGGTCGACCGGGGCCTGTGCCCCGGGGACGACTCGAGCCTGCGGTGAGGCCGGCCACCGGGACTGATGCCCAGCTTCTCAGCGATGCGGGGCCGGGCCTCGTGCGATCAGCGGCGCGACCTCATTCACCATCGGCCGAGGGCCAGGTCCGCACGGCCCGGGCGGGGCAAAAAACCTCGCGATCGTCTCGGCGGGCCGGGGGAGTTGATGCTCATACGACCTGAGGAAGACCCTCCACGTCCAGTGCTGCCGCGTTCGAGAAGAGCTCCGGCGTGCCCGGGGCGCACTCCGCCCAGACCGTCTTGCCACGGCGGGCATGGCGCGTTCCCCAGTGCTCGGCGAGTTGGGCGACGAGGAACAGACCTCGCCCGCCCTCGTCGAAAACACGGGCCCGGCGCAGGTGCGGCGTCGTGCTGCCGGCATCCGCGACCTCGCACATGAGGGTGCGATCGTGGATGAGACGCAGCTGGATGGGAGGCCGGCCGTAACGGATGGCGTTGGTGACCAGTTCACTGACGACCAGTTCGGTGGTGAAGTCGAGTTCCTCCAGTCCCCAGGTGGTCAGCTGTTCGGAGACGCTCGCTCTGACCCGGGCGACCTCGGCCGGGTCGGCATCCACGTCCCAGGTGGCGACCTGGCTGTCCCCGAGGGTGTGGGTGCGGGCCAGGAGGAGTGCCACGTCGTCGTGCGGTCGGTCTGCGGGCAGCAGCGTTTCGAGGACGGTGTCGCAGGTCGCTTCCAGGGAGGTGGAGGACTGCGCGAGGGCGTGGCGCAGTCGGGTGAGGCCCGCCTCGATGTCGTGGTCGAGGGCCTCGATCAGGCCATCGGTGTAGAGGGCGATGAGGCTGCCCTCGGGCAGGTCGATCTCCGCCGACTCGAACGGCAGGCCGCCCAGGCCGAGTGGCGGGCCGGCGGGCAGCTCGAGGATGTCGGCGGTGCCGTCCCGGGTCATCACGGTGGGCAGCACGTGGCCCGCGCGGGCGAGGGTGCAGCAGCCGGCGACGGGATCGTATATGGCATACAGGCAGGTGGCCCCGATGTCACCCGCGGATTCGGTGTCCGTCTGGTCAGAGACTTCGGAAGAGACTTCGGCGGACAGGCGGATGACGACGTCGTCCAGGTGGGTGAGGAGTTCGTCGGGCGGCAGGTCGATGTCGGCGAGGGTGCGCACGGCGGTCCGCAGCCGGCCCATGGTGGCGGAGGCGTGGATGCCGTGGCCGACCACGTCGCCCACCACGAGTGCGACCCGGGCACCGGACAGCTGGATGACGTCGTACCAGTCGCCGCCCACGCCGAGCTCGGCGGCGGCAGGCAGGTAGCGGCAGGCGACCTCCACCGCGGACTGCACAGGTGTACTACGCGGGAGCAGACTGCACTGGAGGGCGAGGGCGGTGGCGCGCGCGTGCGTGTATCGGCGGGCGTTGTCGATGGCCACCGCTGCCCTGGCTGCGATCTCCTGGGCGAGGAGCAGGTCCTCGTCCCCGTACGCGTCGGGCTTGTGGTGACGGAAGAACTGAGCGACACCCAGCGTGGCGCCACGGGCGCACAGCGGTACCAGCAGCATTGATGCGGACGGGCCGAGGTGGTGCCGTGAGGGCCGGCCGGTGACCAGGGCGCGAGCCGTTGGGGATCCGTCCGGATACCTGTGGAGCTGCTGCGGCGGAACTGACGATTCCCCGTAGATCGCTTCCGGGTAGGCCGTCTCCGGGAAACCGACCATCACCGACCGCTGGGCGACCCGGTGGACCACGAGTGCGCCCTTCGCAGGAGGCTCCTCACCGGAAGACGTGTCGAGGAGGTCGACCGTGACGGCGTCGGCGAGGTGCTCGGTGGCCAGGTCCGCCAACTCCTGGGCGGTGCGGGCGATGTCCAGGGTCGTTCCGACGCGTACGCTCGCCTCGTTCACCACCGACAGCCGCCACTGCACCTGGCGATCCCGCTGCTCCTGGAAAGCCAGGACGCCCGTCTCCGATGTGTGGTCCGTGTACTCGGTCGACAGTGCGATCAGCTTGCGTGTCGCCGCGGTGATCGGCTCTGCATCGCTGGTGAGCCGGGGCAGCTCTTCGAGTAGCCGATCGAGGATATGGCCCTGCGCGAGCCGGAAGGCGCGCAGCATCGCTGTGACCGGCTTCCCGCGCTGAGCCAGCCGACGCACGCGCTCTGCGTCGCCGGCCGGCGGATCGATCCGCCTTGGCTCGATGTCGTGCTCGATACCGAAAAGCATGGTGATGACGTGCTCGGCGACGTTCTCACGCGTCATCCGTGCGATGTCCGGTTCGTCCCACAGCTCGGGGACCTCGCGCCGCAGGCATTGCTCTACGTCGTGGATCACCTCGTCCGCTCGCGGGCTGAGTTCATGCGCAGCGCGGGACAGGAGACTGTCCGCGGTGAAGTCCACAGTGACGACGTTACGCCGTCCTGGTGGACCGCGAAGCCTCAGCCGGCCGCATCTGGCCGCGCGGTGTCCGGGAGGAGCCCGGCCTCACGGGCTGGTCGAGGTCGAGGACGACGGTCCGCGCGGCCACCGGCGGACGGGGTGGCGCCCGGCGCTTTCCGGTGTCCACGGTCCTGGCGCAGCCGGTGCTCCGGGTCAACTGAGGTCGGGCAGCGGCCGCCGGGTCACCTGGTGGGCGTCGTCCGGCGGGACGCCGAGCATGCGCAGGACCATCTCGGCCAGGTCCGAGGCGGCCTCGTCGCCATCGACGTCGGGGCGGGCCAGCCGCAGCGCCACGAGGGACAGCAGGGTCCCGCCGAGGGCGGACAGGGCGGTGGTCGGGTTGGTGCAGGTGAAGCGGCCCGAGGCGATGCCGGTCTCCAGGTCGCGCAGGGCTCGAGGGGCGAGGCCGCGGTCGGTGTGGATCTGGGCCAGACCGCGGTCACGCAGGATCCGCATGAGCTCAGGGTGGGAGTCGGCCATCTGGGCGGTGAGCCGGAAGCCCGCCGCGACGAGCTCGGCCGGGTCGTCGATTCCTTGTACGCGCTCGTCGATGACCTGCCCGAACTCGTCCAGGGCGTCTGTCACCGCGGCGTCGAACAGCTCCGTCTTGGACTCGAAGTGGTTGTAGAAGGAGCCGAAACCGACGTCCGCGCGCTCGGCGATGGCTTGGATGCTGGCGCTGGTGTCCCCGGTCTCCGCGAGGATCTGCCGGGCCGCACGGACGAGCGCCTGACGGGTCTCGGCACGGCGCCGCTCGAAGCGGTTCTTTGACGGGGCTGACGTCGGCATACGGCGAGTGTAACAACCGCCGCGATGAGTCTGCCATTACTGATGAGATCATCAATTATTTGACTCCACTCTATTGACGATGGTTCCGGCAAAGTTGATGATTTCCTCATTACAGCAATGTTGCTTGGAGGACACCATGTCCCACACCCCCGTTAACAGGGCCGCCCCCCAGACGCCCCACCAAGACCTCCACAGTGAGCTGGGCGCCCTGCGCGGAGAGCGCCCCGGACGTTCTCGGAATCCCGTGATCAAGGTGGCGGATCTGGCGTGGCTGGAGTTCGAGAAGCCCGCCCTGGACCGGGCCGAGGTCTTCGCCCGTGACTTCGGCTTCGCGATCGCCGCCCGCACCGAGCACGAGCTGTGGTTGCGGGGCACGTTCGCCGGCTCACCGTGCATGGTGATCCGCAAGGGGTCCACGTCCCGCTTCATCGGACCGGCGTTCCGCGCGACCGAGCGGGCCGACCTCGACCGGCTGGCCCGCGCTACCGGCAGTACCGTCCGGGACATCGAAGTACCGGGCGGTGGGCAGTCGGTCGCTCTGCTTGATCCCTCGGGTCTGCCGGTCCGGGTCGTGCACTGCACCGAGCAGCTGCCCGCGCTGCCCGAGCAGGAGCCGCTGATCCTCAACTTCGGTACCGATCACCGCCGTACGAACGCCACCCAGCGTCCGCCCCGTGAGCCGTCCCGTATCCAGCGGCTGGGCCATGTGGTGCTGGAGACAAGCCTTTTCGCCCGCACCCTGGACTGGTACCTGGACACCCTCGGGATGATCGTGTCCGACTTCCTGTTCCTGGACGGGCAGCGCGGGCGCGGGCCGACGATGGCGTTCATCCGGTGCGACCAGGGGAGCGTGGCCGTGGATCACCACACGCTGGCCCTGCACCTGGGGCCCGGAGCCGGCTACGTCCACTCCGCCTACCAGGTCACCGACCTGGACGCGATCGGCGCCGGCGGAGAGTACTTGGCCGAGCGCGGCTACAAGCGCAGCTGGGGCATCGGCCGGCACATCCAGGGCAGCCAGCTGTTCGACTACTGGCGCGACCCCGACCACTTCATGCTGGAGCACTTCGCCGACGGCGACCTGTTCTCATGCGACCTGGAGCCCGGCTGGGCCCCGATGTCGGCGAGCGGCCTGGCCCAGTGGGGCCCGCCGGTCACCCGCGACTTCCTGGGCGCCACCCCGTCCCCCGCCAAGCTGCGCGAGGTCATGACGGCCCTGCGTGGCGACAACGAACTCGATCCCGCACGCCTGCTGGGCCTGATGAAAGCGATGAGCTCATGAGCACCAATGTTCTGCGCACCACCGACGGCTGGTGGGTCGTCCGGGACGAACGCGCCGTCCGCGTCGAGACCAAGGCGGCCACCACCGCCGAGCTGCTCGCCGACCGGGACGCGGTCCGCGAGGCCGCCGCCTCCGCCGAGAGCGGCACGCCCGTCGCCGACCTGGTGGCGCTGCCTCCGGTAACCACCCCCTGCCGGGTGGTCGCCCAGATGGTCAACTACCGCAGCCACGCCAAGGATTCGGGCTTCACCGGCGACATCCCGCCCACCTTCTTCCGCAAGGCGTCCGGCTCGGTCAACGGCCCCCATGACGCGATCATCCGTCCCGTGCACGTGAAGTTCCTCGACTACGAGGTGGAACTCGGCCTCGTCATGGGCGCCACCCTGCCCGTGGGCACCGTCGTCGACGAGCAGGACCTGCCGCGCTACGTCGCCGGCCTTGTCCTGACCAACGACGTCAGCGCCCGCGACGTCCAGCTGACCAAGACCCAGTTCTACGAGAGCAAGTCCTATCCGACCTTCACGCCGACGGGGCCGTACCTGGCCCTGCTGGAGCCCGAGGACTTCGCCCATCTGCTGAACCTGCGGCTGCGGCTGTCGGTCAACGGCGTGTCGCGCCAGGACCGCACGCTGGCCGACATGATCGTACGGCCCGCAGAGGCGCTCACCCTGCTCGCCCGCTTCCAGACCCTCGACCCGGGCGACCTGCTGCTGACCGGCACTCCCGGCGGCACGGCCCTGAAGGCCCCGCCCAAGGCGGCCGAGAAGATCGCTGCGCTGCTGCCGCCCGCACTGAAGTGGAAGGCGTTCTTCAAGGGCCAGGCCAAGAACCCCCGTTACCTGCGCAACGGTGACCTCATCACCGCCACGATCGCCGCCCCGGACGGGCGGATCGACCTCGGCGAGCAGCGGACCCCCGTTACGGACGCATCATGAAGGCCGCATCCCGGCGACCGGTGGTGATCATCGGTGCGGGACCCGTGGGGGTCATGGCCGGCCTGCTGCTCGCCCAGCACGGAGTGCGCAGCTTGATCCTCGAACGCCACCGGGACATCTACCCCCTGCCGCGCGCCGTCGTCGTGGACGACGAGATCCGCCGGATCCTGCAGAGCGTCGGTGTCCACGAGGAATTCGCCGCCCTCGCCCGCCCGGCGCCCGGGCTGCGGCTGCTGGACGCCCAGCGCCGCGTGATCACCGAATTCCCGCGGTCCATGCACGGACTCCACGGCTTCCCACAGCTGAGCATGTTCAACCAGCCCGAGCTGGAACGCCTGCTGCGTGACGCCTTGGCGCGTCGCCCGGAGTGCGAGCTGTGGAGCGGGGTGGAGGCCGTGTCCGTCACCCAGGACGCGGACGGAGCGAACGATCCGCCGGGTCCGGTCCGGGTCACCTTCCGTCGCGACGGCAGCGACGAGGAGGAACACCTGTGGGCCGATGCCGTCCTCGGCTGCGACGGTGCGGGCAGTCTCACCCGTGACGCCATCGGCACCGACTGGGAGGACCTGCACTTCGAGGAGAGCTGGCGGGTCATCGACGTGCGCACCAGCCTCCCGGTGCGCACCTGGGAAGGCGCCGAGCAGATCTGCTCCCCTACCCGGCCGGCCACCTTCATGCGCGTCGGCGAGGACCGCTACCGCTGGGAGTTCCGGCTGGCCGACGACCAGAACCTGGACGGCCCGGACGGATGGGAGCGCCTGCGCGAGCTGGTCGCCCCCTGGGTGGACCTGCCGGCCTCGCAGGGCGACGACTTCGAGGTGGTACGGCAGGCGCAGTACACCTTCCGGGCCCGTCTCGCCGACCGGTGGCGCAGGGGGCGTGTCTTCCTGCTGGGCGACGCCGCCCACCTCACCCCGCCCTTCGTCGGGCAGGGGCTGTGCGCGGGCCTGCGCGATGCCTACAACCTCACCTGGAAGCTCGCCGGCGTTCTCCAACAGGGCGCACCCGAGGGGCTGCTGGACACCTATGAACGCGAGCGCAAGCCGCACGCGCGCCATGTGATCCGCGTGGCGGTCGCCGTTGGCTGGGCCATGACCGGCGGGCAGGACCGCGCTGCGGCGTTCCGCCGGGCCGTGGTGGGCGCGGTCTGTCGCATCCCTGGCGTGACCGAGGCGGTGAGCCGTGACCTCAGCCCCGCCCTGACCGCCGGTCCACTCGTACGGCGCCGCCCCAGGCTGACCGGCCGCGTGCTGGCCGGCACCTTCTGCCCGCAGCCCTGGGTACGGCACGACGGCAGGCGAGTGCGCCTCGATGACGTCCTCGGGGGCTCCTTCGCCGTCCTGACCGCTGTGCCGCCCACGGCGCAGATGACTGCCGTGGCCACGGCACTGGGTGCCCAGACGATCCACGTCGACGACCTGGGCGACGACGGCACCGTGGCCGGCTGGCTGGCACGCGGCCGTGCCGGCGCCGTCCTGCTGCGCCCCGACCGCGTCGTGATGGACACCGTCCCGGCCGGCACCGGCGACTTCACGGACACCGTCGCCTGGGCCCCCCTGCTGCACACGGCCCGCCGCAGCGCCGACGTCCCGCCCGTCCCCTGACGAGGAGCACCACACCATGACGAGCCAGCACCTCGCGCCGTACCCGGAACCCTTCTTCACTCCCGACCCGCACGTGGCCGCCCGCAGCCGCATTGCGGACTTCGCCGGATGGGCCGCCCGGCACAAGAGCGCCGACGGCGTTCCCGACCCCACCGACTACCAGGCCCTGCACCGCTGGTCCGTCACCGACCTGGAAGGTTTCTGGGCGGCGGTGTGGGAATACTTCGACATCCACGCGGCGACTCCGTACGAGCGGGTGCTGGACGAGGAAACCATGCCCGGGGCCCGCTGGTTTCCCGGCGCCACCCTCAACTACGCCCACCACGCGCTACGCAACCTGCAGCCGGATGCTCCCGCCATCACCGCGCTGGACGAGACCGGAGCCGGCTACGAGATCACGGGCCGGAAACTGGGCTCCCGGGTCGCCTCCGTCGCCGCCACCCTGCGCGACCTGGGCGTCGGACAGGGCGACCGGGTGGTGGGCTATCTGCCCAACACCCCCCACGCCGTCATCGCCTTCCTCGCCACCGCCAGCCTGGGCGCGGTGTGGTCGGTGTGCGGCCAGGACTACGCACCCAAGGCCGCCGCCGACCGGTTTGCCCAGCTCGAACCCACGGTGCTGATCACGGCGGACGGCTACCTCTTCAACGGAATCACACACGACCGCCGTGCCGCCTCGTCCGAACTGGCCACCGCCCTGCCGACGTTGAAGGCCACGGTGATCGTGGAGCACGTGGGCCTTGCCTGGCCCGAGGGCGGGCACCCGGGTCTGACGGTGTCCTGGGAGGACGCGGCCACCCGCACCGAGGACCTCTCTTTTGCCCCGGTGCCGTTCGACCACCCTCTGTGGGTGGTGTTCTCCTCCGGCACCACCGGCCTGCCGAAGGGCATCGTCCACGGGCACGGAGGGGTCCTGCTCGAACACCTCAAGATGCTCGGCCTGCACACCGATCTGGGCACCGGGGACCGCCTGCTGTGGTACACCACCACCCACTGGATGATGTGGAACCTGGTCGTCTCCACCCTGCTGACCGGTGCCACCACCTGCACCTACGACGGCAGCCCGGCACCGCAGGCGCGTCCGGACGTCCTGTGGGAGCTGGCGGCCCGTCACAAGGTCACCGTCTTCGGCACCAGTCCTCAGTACCTGCTGGCCATGGCCAAGCTGGGCATCGAACCCTCCGTGCACGACCTGTCGGCCGTCCGCGTCATCGGCTGCACCGGCTCCGCTCTGCCTGCTTCCGCCTACCCCTGGGTCCGCGACCATGTGGGCGCAGGCATCCAACTGGCCTCCACCAGCGGCGGCACGGACATCGTCTCCGGCTTCGCCGGCAGTGCCGCCACGACCCCGGTCCGGGCGGGGGAGTTGTCCGCCCCCGGCCTGGGAGTGGCGCTGGCCGCCTACGATGCGACGGGCACCCCAGTCCTCGACCAGGTCGGTGAACTGGTCGTCACCCGTCCCATGCCGTCCATGCCGCTGTACTTCTGGAACGACCGCGACGGCAGCCGCTACCGTGACGCCTACTTCGGCGCCTACCCCGGTGTGTGGCGGCACGGCGACTGGATCACGCTCACCGCGCACGGCTCGGTGATCGTCCACGGCCGCTCCGACGCCACCCTCAACCGCAACGGCGTGCGCCTGGGCAGTGCCGACATCCACGACGTCGTCGAACGCCTCCCCGAGATCGGCGAGGCCCTCGTCATCGGTGCGGAGGAACCCGACGGCGGCTACTGGATGCCGCTCTTCGTGGTCCTCGCCGACGGGGTCGGCCTGGACGACTCCCTGCGCGACCGGATCCGAGACGCGATTCGCGCCGGCGTCTCACCCCGCCACGTCCCCGACGAGATCATCGCCGTACCGGCTCTCCCGCACACGAAGACCGGCAAGAAGCTCGAGGTTCCCGTCAAGCGCCTGCTCCAGGGGGCCCCCGCCGAGCAGGTCCTGAACCCCGCGGCGGTCGACAACCCCGACCTGATCGCCTACTTCGCCCGCCTGGGCGCGGAGCGGAACAAGCGGTCGACACACCACCCATGACGTCGGACAGGGGGCCACAGGCCCACGTGACAGCAACGGGTCCTTGTGCCCCGCCCGGCTCCGCAAACCCCGTCCCCACGGGGTGGTGCCGGGGCGGTCAATCCGCCCCGGCACCACATACAACCGAAGTAAGAGAGTAATGATGAGCATGACCGACCGCGAACCGCAGGCCCTCGATGTCCTCGACGACGCCGGACGAAAGGTGCTGTTCACCGAGGCCCGCACCGCGAACACCTTCGCCGAGGTGGCCGTTGCCGACGACGAACTCGCCATGATCTGGGAACTCGCCCGCTGGTCGCCGAGTGCCGCCAACGGCCAGCCTCTGCGCGTGCTCTTCGTGCGTACCCACGAGGGCAAGGAGCGACTCGCCCGGCATCTCGACGAGGGCAACAGGGCCAAGACGCTCAGTGCGCCCGCCGTGGCGATTCTGGCGTACGACGTCGACTTCCATGAGCAGATGCCGACGGTCTTCCCGGCCCGTGGCGACATGCTGCGAACGGCGTTCGCCGGCCAGATCGACGCACGCGAGAGCATCGCCGTATACAACTCGGCACTGCAGACCGGGGTCTTCCTACTCGCGGTGCGCGCAGCGGGGCTTGCGGCTGGTCCCATGGCGGGCTTCAACAAGGCCGGCGTGGACGAGGAGTTCTTCGCCGGTACCAGCTGGCGTTCGCATCTGGTGGTCAACATCGGTCACCCCGGTGCCGACCCGTGGTTCCCGCGGCTGCCCCGCGTGCCCGTCGAGGATGCCGTCGCCTATGCCTGACCGCACTGCCGCCGCCTGGTCGCGCGGGATCCGAAGTCCGGTCACCCGTGAGCAGGCGGCGTGTAGGTGAGAGGTGCCATGCCGTGGGCGCCGGTGCTCTCCTGAGTACCGGCGCCCACCTCTTTCACCCCTGCCGAGGTGGTGAAACCGACGAACTGCGGCTCGCGAACGGACGGAATGCGGGACCGTTGGTACCGCTACTGCCGCCACCGCCCGGATACTCGGCGTCCGGCAGATGTGGTGCCCGTACCTCACATGTGTGGCCGTCATCCTCGGCGAACCGCCGCCGGCCGGTCCCTGCAGGTGCGCCGCGCCTGTGCTCCGAGTGTCTGACCGGCGACGTCTTCGGCTCGGCCCAGTGCGACGGCGGCCCCCAGTTGTGCGAAGCGGTCGAACGCATCGTCGGCCGTGGGGGTGTCCTGCTCTATCTCCGCCAGGGGGGGCGTGGCATCGGCCCCCCCTGGCCATGCGGAGTGTCGGCCGGCCCGGGGCCGGATTTCCGGCGCCGCGTCGCCGTCATCGCGAGTGACAGGTAGGTCTCCTCCTGTAGCACCCTTCGACTTTCCATGCGACGTATGGTATCAATGAAGAGGGTTCCGTACGTCGTATGGAATCTCGGGGTATCGGCGCAACGGCACCTCTCTCGCGTCCGGTGACGCGGCACGGAGTCGACCGACGCCCAGGAAGCAGAGCGGCCCGTCCTGCTCCGTTCGAATTCCGCCCCACGAATTGCATCCGTGATCTGAGCGCCCGTTGCGCTGACGAGCGCTCTGAGCCGAAGGGAAAACCTGTGAGTAACTTTTCGAAGCGCATGCCTGTCGCCATCGCCTCCCTGGCGGTGGCCGGTGGAGCCGTTCTTGGTGCCGGGAGTACTGCGTCGGCCGCGACGGCGACGCCAGAACATGCCCAGCGCCCGGCCGTCGGCTTCGAGACCGACGACCACCGCTGGGGCGGCGACCGTGATCACCGCTGGAGCGGCGACCACGACTACGGCTGGTACCGCCTCAACGACTACCGCTGGGACTACGGCATCAGCTACCTGTGGGAGGGGCGCCGGTACAGCGATGACTGCTGCAGCGTCGGTCGGACACGAAGGTTGCCTTCGTCTGGCAACTGATGCTGGTGGCATCCAGCACTGGGCGTCGCAGTACCGCTTCTCCGTTCATGCCTCGCTCGTTCGGACGACAGAACTTCCGATGGCGCTTGCCCCTCCCTTGTGACTCAGCACCTCGAGTGAGAGCAATGAAGTCGTTGAAACCCGTGATTCGGGGGCTACCTGTACAGCTCGTCGTTTCGCACGAGATGTCCTTGTCCGTGAGCACGAGGTGCGGTACGAGCCCAGCGATCCCCATGCTGTCCGCGCGTATTCGACGTTGTCGGCAGCGACGAGACGGTGGCACATCGACTTGGACGATTTGCCGGCGCACCTCGTCGCCGAAGGACGAAGGAACCCAGCTGCTCCGCACCGAGAGGCCGGGCTGCTCAAGGGCCCCGCGTCACCGAGTTCTGTTAGCGTGCGCACCCTGGGGCTGGCACACTGAAATTGTGCTTCCCTTGATGGTCGCTGCAGTTCAGGATGCGTCTCCATCGATTCCTGGCGCTGGCTTCGTGTCGGTTTGCGCGTTGATCTTTACCGTCGCGTCCTTCTGGTGGATCAACGCCAGGCAAGGGCACCTGAAGTCCTGGGAGCCTCATTCCTTTGCTGCGATTGTCCACCGCTCCATGGCTCGCCTGCGGCTTCCGCTCGTCCTTCACAATACTGGTGCCAAGCCGATAGTCGTGCAGGATCTCAGGTTGTCCTTCCCTGATGAGCCCGCCTCCCATCTGCCGCTCCTGTGGATGTCTTCACCGTCTCGTCTCCAACCCGGGCCGGAGGACGAGCCGAAGTTGCCAGCCGGATTCGCCGTGGCCGGCAGAGAAGCGCAACAACTCCTCATCGAGTTCGAGGCACCGTTTTCCGGATTCGTTCCGGAGCCCCGCGATTACAAGGTCCAGCTCCAGGCGAGGGTCGGCCACCGCAAGGGGTGGCGCACCCTTCTGACGTTCACCTTGAGGGCCGCCAACATCAGCGATCCCGACCGGTACACCGTCTACAGCAACGCAACTCTCGAACTGACGAAAGAGGACAAGCAGAGGGCAGACGCCGCGCTCCTGAAGTTGCTGGACGAGCAAGAGGATCTTTCTGCTCCGGGTGAGGGGAAGCAGCGGGACTCTTCGGATGACGACGGCAACACCGGCACAAATCTCTAGACTCGCGCTTTCGCGGGTGTGAGTGTCCCAGCCTCGGGCTTTCACGAGTCGCTGTCCGGTAGAAGGTTGCGGTAGCTGCTGCTGCCCATGGTCGTGGCGTCGGCCGGGCGCTGACCGCTGCCTTGATCGCGGACGCCCGGGAGGAGGGTATCGAGGTCCTCACCCTGGACGCCCGTGGCGACAACACCAATGCCCTGCTCCTCTACCGGTCGCTCGGCTTCACCGAATACGGCCGTCTGCACGGCTTCGTCGCCGTCTGCGAACGCCGGTACGACAAGGTCTTCTACATGCTGGACCTCCGCCGGCAAGGCTGACCCCTGCCGCACACGAAGGCCCAGCGGCGATCCGCCGGCGCTTCACGATCTTTCATGCCGTCGACCCGCACCAGGTCCTGCTGCTGCCTCCGTCGCTGGACGACCGGCTGCCCGAGGACCACCTCGTCCTATGCGCCGCCGACCTGTCGATGAGGTGCTCGAGGACGTCTTCTTCGGGTCTAACCTGGCTCCGTGACGCAGCAATTGAGCACGGTGGTGCTGATGTGTGGTCCTCCGGGGGCGGGCAAGACCACCTACGCGATGGAGCTGGTGCGACGCGGGTACGTTCGGCTCTCGATCGACGAGGTGGTCTGGCAACGACTGGGGCAGCGCGATGCCGGCCTGGTGCTGGAGGCGGAGGCGTTCGACCGGTTCAAGGAAGAGGTCCGCCGCGAGCAGCGGCAGGAACTGGTCGAGCTGATGTCGGCCGGGCGCGATGTGGTGGTGGACTACAGCTTCTGGAGTCGTGCCGCCCGCGATGATTACAAGGCGCTGATCGAGTGCCACGGCTGCCGTTGGGAACTGGTCCACCTCAAGGCCGATCGGACGACGCTGGAGCGGCGCCTCGAAGTACGGAATGGCGAGGAAGGCGCCGACTCCGTCACCGTGGACGAGACGCTGTTCCACCGCTACCTGGCCAACTTCGAGGAACCGAACGGTGAGGGTGAGCACGTCATCATGCAGCCCTCGACGTGAGGACCTGAAACCGTTCGGCGGGGAGGGGACGCCCGCCCCGGCGGATGCCTTTCTCGCTGCGGATCCGCGCACGCTCACGGCGTTGGGCTGCCGGCACGTCGTGGTGGTGTGCGTTGACGTCGCGCCGCGTGGGTAGGCGTGCAGTGCGCGGGTCTGCACGGTGTGGTTGCGGTGTGTGGGTCCACCTCGACCACACCCAGCAGGGCATCGGTTCGCAGTCCTGCGGGCCCGGGGACGCTGCGGCGATACCGGCTGAAGGTCGCACCGGCCGAGTTCACGTTCACGTGCACGTTCCGCGAGACGACGTGACGGTTACCGGTAATCGCGAGGTGGGCGGCCCGGCCGTCCTCGACGCGGAGCCGCGTCTCATCACCAGGTGAGATGCGTGCCCCTCGCACCGACTGTCCTACGGCCCAGTGCTATACCTGCCTCAGCTCATGAAGAATCGGTGGAGGGGGCCGGCGATGGCAGAGCGGGCGTGGGCCACGGCGGGCAGGAAGGGCAGTCCCGACCGGAAGTCGCCGGGCCGGGCGCGGCTCACGGGCGTGGCGCTGATCGCGCTGTCTCTGATCTGGGCCGTGCTGAGCTACCTGGCGTTCACGGTGTGGATGCCAGGCCAACAGGAGCGCTACGAGGACTACCGGGCGGCCGCGCCATGCTCCGAGCAGGCGACCCCGCAGGAGGTGACTGCGAAGGACTGCCTCACCACCTGGCACACCACCGTCACGAGGACCGAGTCCGCGATCAGAGGAAAGGTCAGGGTCTACGAGGCGACCCTCAAGGACAAGGGCGACGACTCCTCGCAGAGGGTCGTGCCGTTCAGCGACTCCGGGCCGCTCTTCGACAAGCTGCATCGGGGCGACGAGGTCACCGCCACCGGGTGGCGCGGCGACATCGTCGTCCTCAGCAAGGACGGCGTCCGCCAGAACACCTCCGATGCACCCCGCGACGAGCACCAGGGAAACGCCGCCATAGGCGTCCTCGTCGCACTCCTCGCGGCCGAGTCGCTCGTGTTCGGCGCGGTCCGCCTGGCCAGGCCGACCGCCTACGAACACTTCGTCTGGGAGCCGTACGGCAGGTGGCTGGCCTTCACCAGCATCGGCGTCGGCGTGGGCGTGGGGGTCGCGTCGACGTGGCTCGGCATCCCGTGGTGGACGGTGCTCGTGACCGTGCCGGTCGTGGTGTGCGCGGTGATGGTATGTCTCCTGCGCCAGCGGCGGCGCGCGGCGGCGTCCTCGGCGAAGGTGCGGCGGCCGAGGCGGCAACAGGACTCGCGAGTGAGTTCGCGATAGGACGCAGCGGGGGCACCCACCGCCGTCGATCCGGTGTGCGCCGCCGGTAGTGACGGGCGACGCGCGTGCGGTTGCCGCCGGCCGCTGTTGTGTTGCGCCCACGCTCTCCGAGTCCGGGGCCGGGACGCCGTGGAGGGAGGCGTGGGCACTGCAGCCGGGCCGCTGATCGAAGGGGCTCGTCCCATGCAGCGGGTCACCGGGCCTGGAGAGCCTGCCGGCGGAGGCCGATGAACTGGAGCGTGTGCGGCGCCTGGAGTTTCTCGCCGACCTGATCGCGGCGGTGCCGGAGAAACCGGTCGACGTCACCCGAGCGTCCAAGCCGGCTCTGACCAGCGAGAACCTCATCCAGCCGTGGGTCGGAGGAGAAACCGCTCGTGTTTCGCCGCAGCTGGAGCCCGGACGCGGGCCTCCAGGCTCATCGTTCACTGGAAAGCCTGGTCACAGCGTTCGGTGCGCGATCACGCGCGCCCTCAGCCGGAGGCCGTCCGGACCTTGTCGCTGTCCTCGCCGTCTCGCTTTCGGCGCACGCACATCTGTCCCGGTTGCGCCGTCGCGGATCGGCGAAACCCTGGAAGAGTCCGCCGTCGGACCTGAGGCGCCGGGACCGTCATCCGCCCAAGCCCGGGTGGACCGTACGGCCGCTGGGCGCGCTGCTCGTGCCGGGTCGGCCCGACGGTGAGCCCTACCGGAAAAGAGACAGGAAGAAGGCCGACGCCATGAAGGCACTCGTCTTCCAGGGACCGGGGCAGACCGCGTGGACGGACGTGCCGGATCCGAGCATCAAGGATGCCGCCGACGCGATCGTCCGTGTCGACACCGTCACCATCTGCGGTACCGACCTGCACATCGTCAAGGGGGACGTACCCGAGGTCACCCCGGGCCGCGTGCTGGGCCATGAAGCCGTGGGCACGGTGGTGGAGACCGGCGGAGATGTGCGCACCGTCCGGCCCGGTGACCGCGTGCTGATCTCCTGCATCTCGGCGTGCGGCCGGTGCCGGTTCTGTCGCGAGGGCCGCTACGGCCAGTGCCTCGGGGGCGGAGGCTGGGTTCTGGGCCATACCGTCGACGGAACGCAGGCCGAGTACGTACGGGTGCCTTTCGCCGACCTGTCCGTCCACCCGCTGCCCAGCACGGTCGACACCTACGACGCGCTCCTTCTCGCCGACATCTTCCCCACCGCGTACGAGGTGGGCGTGGTCAACGGCAGGGTGCGCCCCGGCGACACGGTCGTCGTGGTCGGTGCGGGTCCGATCGGTCTGGCGGCGATCGTGACCGCGCAGCTGTACAGCCCCGGCCGGATCATCGCCGTGGACCTCGCCGAACCACGGCTGACCGCGGCGCGCTCGCTGGGAGCGGACGCGACCGTTCGTGCGGACGAGGGACCGGAACGCCTGGTCGCCGACCTGACCGAGGAGCTCGGCGCCGACGTCGTCATCGAGGCGGTGGGGGTACCGGAGAGCTTCGAGATGTGCACACGCATGGTCCGCCCCGGCGGCCGTGTCGCCAATGTGGGAGTCCACGGCGAGCCGGTGACCCTTCACCTGGAAGACCTGTGGATCAAGGACGTCACGATCACCACCGGACTGGTCGACGCGTACTCGACGCCGATGCTGCTGCGGATGATGGCCGACGGGCGGTTGCCGGCCGCCTCGCTGATCACCCACCGCTTCGAGCTCCGGCAGATGGAGGAGGCGTACGACGTCTTCTCCCACGCCGGCGAGACCAGCGCCCTCAAAGTGGCCCTCGGCGGCCCGCAGCACAACGCCGTCACGGTCGCATCCCAGGTGTGAACGCGAAGATGGGGAGCATCATGACCAGGATCACCGGGCGGACAACGCCCCCCGAGGTGTCGACCGGCCGTACGGACCTCGGCCGGCGGCTGGCGACGCGGCGTGTGGAACTCGGGCTCACCCGCGAGGCAGTGGGCCGGCGCTGCGGGGCGGAGGCCTCGTACATCGCCTACCTCGAAGAACACGCTGCGGCGCCCGAGATCGGAACCCTTGTCCGTCTCGCCGACGCGTTGGGGACGACCGTTTCCGAGCTGACCGGCGCGACCGCCGACACTCCCCCCGGCAGGGCCACGGCCCGGCGCGACACGGACCTCGTGGCGCTCACCGACGAGGAGTGCAGGGAGCTGCTGTCCACCCATGGAATCGGCAGAATCGCGGTCGTCACCCCTGACGGCCCCGCGATCGTCCCGGTCAACTATGTGGTCGCAGGGGACGAGATCGCGTTCCGGACCCATGGAGAGGGGCTGCTGGCCCGGGCCGCCGGCACCGAGGTCGCCTTCGAGACCGATCGCATCGACGACGCCGTGCGGCGGGGCTGGAGCGTCCTCGCGGTCGGGGAGGCCGCGGGCGTCACCGACGCAGCGGCCGTCCAGCGGCTGGACGCCGTGGCCCGTTCCCTGCCCTGGGCAGGCGGTTCCCGCAGGTACTGGATGACGATCACACCCACCCGGATCACAGGCCGCCGCGTGGTGCATCAGTGAGCATGCTGCGGGCCGTCGTCCTCGACACCGACGGAGTGCTGCTCGACTCGGCGGCGCTCCACGCAGCCGCCTGGAAGCGCGCCTTCGACGGATGCCTGGACGCATGGGCCGAAGGCGGTGGAAAGCAGCAGCCCTTCGACACCGACCGTGAGTACCGGGAACTGATCGACGGGAAGCCACGCCACGACGGAGCGCTGGCCTTCGTGTCCGCTCGGGGCGTACGCCTGCCGCCGGGCGCACCCGGAGATCTGCCGGGCTGTGACACCGTGTGGGCGGTCGCCGCCCGCAAGGAGGAGGCGTTCACGGAAGTCCTCAGGACGAGGGCTGTCGACGTCTTCGCGGATGTGCGGCCCGCCGTGCGTGCTCTGCGGGCGGCGGGCGCGCGGTGCGCCGCCGCATCGGCGTCCCGGCATGCCGGGCCGCTGCTGGAAGCGGCGGGAATCCACGGGCTGTTCGACGCCGTGGTGGACGGAACGGACGCGGCCAGGCTGGCACTTCCAGGGAAGCCGGACCCTGCGCTGTTCCTGGAAGCTGCCGTCCGGCTGGGTGTCGTGCCCGCCGCCGCGGCGGTCGTGGAGGACGCCCTCGCGGGGGTGGAGGCGGGGCGGCGGGGGAACTTCGGTCTGGTCGTGGGCATCGACCGGACGGGCGACCCGGCCATCGCGCCGGCTCTGCTGGCTCACGGCGCCGACGTCGTGGCGGCAGACCTGACCGCACTGCCCGGGCTGGTCCGCGGAACGCGGCCATGATCTCCCCCTGGACATGGTCGTACGACAGGTACGAACCGAGGACGGAGCGGGTCGTCGAATCCCTGTGCACCCTCGGCAACGGCAGGTTCGCGACCCGGGGAGCGGCGCCCGAGACCGCGGCCGATGCGGTCCACTACCCGGGCACGTACGTGGCGGGCTGTTACGACCTGCTCGTCTCGGACGTCGCCGGAAAGCGGGTCGGCAACGAGGACATGGTCAATCTGCCCAACTGGCTCCGGCTGCGCTACCGCTGTCTGCCGGACGACGGTCCGCCGGGGGACTGGCTGACCCCGGACTCGCGGTGCCTGCGCCATTACCGTGTCGTACTCGACCTGCGTGCCGGCACACTCGACCGGCGCATGGAGTTCCAGGACGGACACGGCCGCCGCCTCGGAGTCACCCACACCCGCATCGTGCACATGGCCGACCCGTATCTCGCCGCCCAGCGGAGCACGTTCCGCGCGTACGGCTGGACGGGTACGGTCGAGGTGGAGTCGCGCCTCGATGCAGCGGTCACCAACGCCGGCGTCGAGAGGTACCAGGACCTCGACGGACGCCACCTCACCGGCCACCACTGCGGTGTCGAGCCGGACGGTGTGGCATGGCTGTCGTGCCGGACTTCCTCGTCGCGGATCGGGATCGGCCTCGCCGTCAGGACGGTGACCCGGCCTCTCGTCGTCACCCGGGCAAGCTGCACGGACACCGGCACCGTCCAGAGCTACCGGCTGCCGCTCGGTCCGGACCACCGCGCCACGGTGGTGAAGACAGCTGCCCTGTACACCTCCCGGGACCGCCCGGTCGGCGACCCGATGCCCCTTGCCGTCGCACACGCGCAAGGCGCTCCGGCCTTTCCGGTCCTTCTCGCCTCCCACCGCGCCGCCTGGGAACGGCTCTGGAGTCAGGGTGAGTTGCACGTCGTCAACGGCGACATGGGCCGCCTCCTGCGGCTCCACCTCTTCCACGTGATGCAGACGCTCTCCCCGCAGACCGCGGAGCTCGACGTGGGCGTGCCCGCGCGGGGGCTGCACGGGGAGGCGTACCGCGGCCACGTCTTCTGGGACGAGCTGTTCGTGCTGCCGTACGTCACCCTGCACTTCCCGGAGGTGGCACGGGCCCTGCTCCTGTACCGCCACCGGCGCCTGCCCGCCGCCCGGGCCGCGGCCCGGGAAGCCGGTGTGCGCGGAGCGATGTTCCCGTGGCAGAGCGGCAGTTCGGGCCACGAGGAGACGCAGTCGCTGCACCTCAACCCCCGCTCGGGCCGATGGCTGCCCGACCACTCGCACCTGCAGCGGCACGTCGGATCGGCCATTGCCCTGAACGTCTGGCGCTACGGGCAGACCACCGGGGACACCGGTTTCATGCACGGTCAGGGAGCGGAGCTGCTGCTGGAGGTCGCCCGCTACTGGGCCGGTGCCGCGACGTACGATCCCGCGCACGAGCGCTACCGCATCCGTGGCGTCCTGGGCCCGGACGAGTACCACGACGCCTACCCCGAGGCGGCCGTTCCCGGTATCGACGACAACGCGTACACCAACGCGACCGCGGCATGGGTCATGGCCCGCGGCCTCGAACTGCTCGACGACCTGCCGGCTGCGCGGCGCCGGGAACTCTGCGTCCGGCTGGAACTCGACAGCGAGGCGCTCGACCGCTGGGACGCCATCTCCCGCCGCCTGTACGTGCCCTTCCACGCGGGCGTCATCAGCCAGTTCGAGGGGTACGGCCACCTGGCCGAGCTGGACTGGGAGTCGTATCGCGCCCGCTACCACGACATCCGCAGGCTCGACCGGATCCTGGAGGCGGAGGACGACACGGTCAACCGTTATCAGGCCTCGAAGCAGGCCGACGCCCTCATGCTGGGCTATCTGTTCGGCCCCGCCGAGCTGCACGCCCTCTTCGCCCGGCTCGACTACCGGCTCGACGACGACCTGTGGCGTGCCACCGTCGCGTACTACCTGGGGCGGACCAGTCACGGTTCGACGCTCAGCAGCCTTGTGCACGGCTGGGTCCTCGCCCGCCAGAACGCGAAGGACGCCTGGCGTTACTACGAGGAGGCCCTGCTCAGCGACGTGACCGACATCCAGGGCGGCACCACCGGCGAAGGGATCCACCTCGGGGCCATGGCAGGCACCGTCGACCTCGTCGAGCGCGGCATCACGGGGCTGGAAGCGGGAGCGGAGGGGCTACGGATCGCCCCCTTCGTGCTGCCGGAGATCGCGCACTCCTCGTTCACGTTCTGCTACCGGGGTCACTACGGAGTCCGCATCCGGCTGGTTGAGGGGAGGCTGGGCGTGAGCCTGCCCCCCTGCCAGGACGGCGATGTGACCCTGATCCTGCCCGGAGAGCGGCGGGTCACCGTGGCCGCGGGCGAGGAGCACTGGTTCCGCATCGCCTCTTGCTGACCGTCGCCAGGAGCGGCGGCCGGCCGGTGCACCGGCCACGCACCGTGAACGACGTGTCCGTGTCCGACGGGAAGCCGGGCGGGGGCGACGGCTACCGTGGAAGTGCGACTGCGCGTCGCGTCCCGCACGGCCGCCGGAGGTGTTCATGGGCGGAGACGGCCCGGAAGCCGCAGGGAGCAGCGTCCCGCGGCTGCGGCTGGACGAGCTGCTGGACGAGCTCCAGGTCCGCATCGACGAGGTGCGTGGCACCCGGGACCGGCTGAACGGACTTTTCGAGGCGGTCATGTCCGTGGGGCGGGGGCTGGACCTGCCCCAGGTGCTCCGTGGCATCGTCGAGGCAGCGGTCGTGCTCGTAGACGCCGAGTACGGAGCCCTCGGCGTCATCGGCGACGACAAGAAGCTCGCCGAGTTCCTTCCCGTGGGCATCAGCGACGAGCTGCGTGCACGGATCGGAGACCTCCCCTCGGGGCACGGCATCCTCGGCGAGCTGATCCGTCATCCCGAGCCGCTGAGGCTGTCCGAGCTGTCCGAGCACCCCGCCTCGTACGGATTCCCGGCCAACCACCCTCCGATGCACTCCTTCCTCGGTGTTCCCATCCGGGTCGGGGACGAGGTGTTCGGCAACCTCTACCTGACGGAGAAGCGGGACCGTGCGGACTTCGACGCCGAGGACGAGGCCGTTCTGTCGACGCTGGCGGTCGCGGCCGGCATCGCCATCGAGAACGCCCGCCTCTTCGAAGAGGTCCGCCTGCGCGAGCGCTGGCTGGCCGCGAGCACGGACTTCACCCGTGCCCTGCTCTCCGGCTCGGCCGAGACGCAGGTGCTGGAAGGGATGCTGGAGCGGGCCCGCGCCATCATCCGGGCCGACCTGGGCGTCTTCTGCCCGGTCGGCCGCAACGGTGAGCTGTGCGGATCCCTGGCCGCGGGGGAAGGATCCGAGGCGCACCGCGGGATCGTGCTGCCCAGCGGCGAAGGAACGCTCGTCGCCGCCGCGATCACCGAGGACGGGCTGGTCACCGTCCAGGACGTCGGGACCGACGAGCGGGTCACCGTACAGCCGCAGGGCTGGCAGGGCTTCGGGCCCGCGGTGGCCGTGACCGTCGGCACCAAGGAGAAGCTGAGCGGTGTGCTGATCGTGGCACGGCGGCGCGGCAGGCCGCCGTTCGGGGCCGCGGAGGTCGCCGCACTGCCGGGCTTCGCCGGACAGGCCGCCCTCGCGCTGGAACTCGCCGACCGCAGGCGGGACGCCGAACAGATGAGCCTGCTGGAAGACCACGAGCGCATCGCCCGCGACCTGCACGATCTGGCGATCCAGCGGCTCTTCGCCATCGGGATGACCCTCCAGAGCGCTCAGCGCTTCGTCGAGCACCCGCAGGCGTCCGAGCGGTTGGCGCGGGCCATCGACGACCTGGACTCCACCATCAAGATCATCCGGTCCACCATCTTCGGTCTTCGCGCACACGGGACGACGGGAGCGGCGCCGAAGCTCAGACTCCGGGTCGTGCAGGCGATGGACGAGGCGGCCTGCGCACTCGGCTTCGCACCGGCCCTGCGGATGGAGGGCCTGATCGAGACCGATGTCCCGGCGTCGACGGCCGACGAGGTGCTCGCCGTCCTCGGCGAAGCCCTGACCAACGTGGCCCGCCACGCCCGGGCCACATCCGCCGAGGTCGCCATCACCGCTCTCGATGGTGTACTGACGGTGTCGGTGAGCGACGACGGGACCGGAATCACGGAAGGGGGCCGTCGCAGCGGGCTGCGCAATCTCGCGGAACGGGCAGCACGGCTGGGCGGCGAGCTCACGGTATCGGCGCGCGGCGGGGCAGGCGAGGGAACGCGGCTGGAGTGGCGGGTTCCGCTGCCCGCGGCGACCGCCTGATCGGGGGCGCCGACAGGCGGGTCAGTGATCACCTCTGTCGTGCTCGCGGACCTCGGCGGCGATGACCGCCGCCTGGACCCTGCGCTCCACGCCCAGCTTTCCGAGCAGCCGGGAGATGTGGTTCTTGACCGTCTTCTCGGACAGGTACAGCTCCTCCGCGATCTGCCGGTTGGTGAGCCCCTCCCCGATGAGCTCCAGGACCGACCGTTCCCGCTCGGAGAGAACGGCCAGCCGTGCGTCCTGCGGAGCCGCCGCCTCCGGATCCCGCAGCGAGTGCAGCAGCCGGGCCGTGGTCGCGGGGTCCAGCATCGACTGACCGGTCGCGACCGTCCGGACGGCGGACACGAGATCGGCCCCCTTGATCTGTTTGAGCACGTAGCCGACGGCACCCGCCATGATCGCGTCGAGCAGGGCGTCCTCGTCGTCGAACGACGTCAGCATCAGGCACGCCAGCTCCGGCATGCGCGAGCGCAGTTCGCGGCACACGGTGATGCCGTCGCCGTCGGGCAGCCGGATGTCGAGCACGGCCACGTCCGGGCGCAGAGCCGGCCCGCGGGCCACTGCCTGTGCGGCGGTCGAGGCCTCGCCCACCACCTCGATGCCGGGCTCGGCGTCGAGCAGGTCGCGCAACCCCCGGCGGACGACCTCGTGGTCGTCCAGGAGAAAGACCCTGATGGGCGCCTCCGCGGAGGCAGCCGCTGCATCGGTCATCCACGCCTCTGGGGTCGGTCCGGGTCCACTGTTCGCGCGTCTCCTGTGAATTATCTCAGGGAGGCGGCGGACACACCCGACGGCACGGGGAGCCGGACCTCGGAGAGCGACGGCCCGGAGGGGCTCCGCTGCCGTGGGGCAGGGACCACCGGCCCCTTTCCGTGCCCCGTCCGGCTCCGTGCACAGGGCGCTCGTGAGGTCTCGCTGCGGTACGAGAGCGCCAAGTAGAGTTTCTGGCGGGAGGGTTTCCGTGGGCCCGCAGGGCGTCCTGGCCGGCGCATCCTGTGTGCGCGCGGGTACGTACACCGCCGAGCGGGAGGTACGAGCAGACATGGCGCACGCCGACCCCGGGCTCTTCGGGCCCGAGAGCGTCACCTGGCAGCTGCACGGCGACCCGATGATGTGGGTCGGCGGCGTGCGCGCCCTCTACCTCCAGGCGCTGCACCCGCGCGCCGTCCGCGGCGTCATGCAGAACTCCGACTTTCGCAAGGACGCCTGGGGGAGGCTGATGCGTACTGCCGGCTTCGTCGGCACCGTCACCTACGGCACCACGGAAGCCGCCGAGAAGGCGGGCGCCCGGGTCCGCAGGATCCACCGGCTCCTCAAGGCCACCGACCCGGCGACCGGCGAGACGTACGGCATCGACGAACCCGAGCTGCTGCTGTGGGTGCACTGCGCCGAGGTCGACTCCTATCTGCAGGTGCAGATCCGCTCCGGTCAGCCCCTCACGGCCGCCCAGGCCGACCGTTACATCGACGAACACCGCACCGGCGCCCGCCTGGTGGGCCTCGACCCCGACAGCGTGCCCGCGAACACCGCACAGCTCGCCGCCTACTTCGCACGGGTGCGGCCCGAACTCGCCGCGGGCGCAGAGGCACTCGACGTCGACGCCTTTCTCCGCCGACCACCCGTCCCTGCCCTGCTGGTCCCGGCGCGCGAACTGCTGTGGCGGCGCGTCGCGGCACTCGCCTACCAGTCACTGCCCCCGTACGCCCACGAGCTCTACGGCAGGGCCGCACCGCCTCCGCGCACCGTCGACCGGCGCCTGCGCGCCACCGGAACCGCCCTGCGCTGCATCCCTTCGCGGCTGCGCTGGCGACTCCCGCCCGGTCACATCGTGCAGGCGATGGAACGACTCGGCCCCGGCAGCCGCCCCACCCCCTCCAAACTCCGCGGCAGGACAGCCATACTGGACGCGCCGGGGAGGGCGCAGCAGTAGGCGAAACAACGGGGGCGACAGCACGCGATGGCGGAGACCAGGCTGATCCAGAGCCGGTACCGGCTGCTCGATCTGATCGGGCGCGGAGGCATGGGTGAGGTGTGGCGCGCCCGCGACGAGTCGCTCGGCCGCCAGGTGGCCGTCAAGTGCCTCAAGCCGATGGGCCCGCAGCACGATCAGTCGTTCACCCGGATCCTGCGCGAGCGCTTCCGCCGCGAGGCCCGGGTGGCCGCCGGCCTCCAGCACCGCGGCGTCACCGTCGTCCACGACTTCGGCGAGCACGACGGCGCCCTCTACCTCGTGATGGAACTCCTCGATGGCCGCAACCTCAGCCAGCTCCTGGAGGACAACGAACAGCATCCGCTGCCGGTACCCGACATCGTGGACATCGCCGAGCAGGTCGCCGACGCCCTCGGCTACACCCACCAGCAGGGCATCGTGCACCGCGACCTCAAGCCCGCCAACATCATGCGGCTGGCCGACGGCACGGTGAAGATCTGTGACTTCGGCATCGCCAGGCTCGGCCACGACATCGGCTTCACCTCCCGCCTCACCGGTACGGGCATCGCCATGGGCACCCCGCACTACATGTCGCCCGAGCAGATCAGCGGCGGCCATGTCGACCACCGCAGCGACCTCTACTCACTGGGCTGTGTGCTGTACGAGATCGCCACCGGAGTCCCCCCGTTCGACCTCGAGGACGCCTGGGCGGTCCTCGTCGGGCACCGCGACACCCAGCCCGAACCGTTGCGCACCCACCGCGCCGAACTCCCCGGTTTCTTCGAGCGGATCGTCCTGGAGCTGCTTGCCAAGACCCCGGAGGGGCGACCCGTCGACGCGGGGGACCTGCGGCGGCGGATCGCCGTCGGACGCACCGGCGAACAGCCGCACCTCCCAGCCGCCGTGGACGGCCGGACGGCCGGGCATCCTCAGCCGTCGGGGCAGGTCCGGCTCGCCCCACCGGTCCCGGTCCTGCACCCCGGCCGGCAGCCGTCCGGGCCCGGGCCGCAGCTGCCCTCATGGACCCGCGGCATGACCATCGGACATAAGGTGTCCGGGGCCGCGCACCTCGGCCTCGCCCCGCCCGACCACTCCGCGGGCCTGACCGGGGAGTGGACCACCGGTACCGACCTGCGGGCCCCGAGCGCAGGCGTTCCGCTCGTCCGGCCCGAGCGGCCCACACCGTCGCCGGAGCTGCTCTCCACCCTCGCCAACCGGCACAGCGCAGGCCTCAACCTCGGCCGGCTCGGCCACTGGGAGGAGGCCGGCGAGGTGCATCGCGCGGTCGCCGCCGAGCGTGAACACGCCCTCGGTCCCGACCACGCCGACACCCTCTCCAGCCGTTTCGAGGTCGCGTTCACCCTCAGCCGCACCGGACGCGCCGCGGACGCCCTGCGCGCGTTCGACCGCGTCGCCCAGGGCCGCGAACGCACCCTGGGCCCCGACCACCCGGAGACGCTCGCCGCCCGGCAGGAGATGGCCTTCGTGCTCGGCCAGCTCGGCCGCCACTTCGAGGCCCACCAGGTCTACGCCGCCGTGCTCGCCTCCCGGGAACGCTCGATGGGCCCCGAACACCCCGACACCCTGCGCTGCCGGCACAACCTCGCGTTCAACCTCAGCAGGCTCGGCCGGCTGGAGGACTCGTACCGGATGGCCCGCGACGTGGCGCACGCCCGCACCCGGGTGCTCGGCGCAGGCCACCCCGACACCCTGGTCACCCTCTACGAAGTCGCCTACGCCCTGGGTCAGTTGGGACGGTGGCCGGACGCCCTGCAGACCTACCGGCACGTCGCCCAGGCCCGCGCCGCCACGCTCGGCCCCGACCATCCCGACACGCTTGCCGCCCGGTACGAGGTCGGCATCAGCCTCGGCAGGCTGGGCCGCAGCGCGGAGGCCCTGGAGCTGTACCGCGCCCTCGTCGACGACCGGACCAGGGTGAGCGGCCCCGCCGACCCCGAGACGCTCCGTGCCCGCCACGGACTCGGCGTCAACCTGGGGCGGCTGGCCCGCTGGGAGGAAGCCCTCGTCGAGTCGCGCGACGTGTGCACGATCCGGGAGCGCGTCCTCGGCCCTGACCACCCCGACACCCTCGTCAGCCGCCGCGAGGTCGCGGTCGGGCTCGGCTGGCTGGGCCGCTGGGCCGACGCCCTCACCGTCTACCGGACGGTGGCCGAGGCCCGTGAACGCATCCTCGGCGCCGACCACCCCGACGCACTCGCGAGCCGGAACGACGAGGCGCACTGTCTCGAGCAGCTCGGGCGCGGCACGGAGGCGGTCGAGCTGTACCGCAAGGTCGCTGCGCTGCGCGGGCAGCGTGGCGCGGAGCCGCCGCACTGACCTGGAACTTTCGCCCCGCCGCCTCTGGCCAGGGGCGATGGCCACGTGCTACCAAGGGCCATGCCCGCACCTGACACGTATGACGCAGTGATCGTGGGCGGCGGCCACAACGGACTGGTCGCCGCCGCCTACCTCGCCCGCGCAGGACAGTCCGTCCTCGTCCTCGAACGCCTCGGCACCACCGGGGGAGCGGCCGTCTCGACCCACCCCTTCGACGGGATCGACGCCCGGCTGTCGCGCTACTCGTATCTGGTGTCCCTGCTGCCACAGAAGATCGTCCGCGACCTCGGACTGAACTTCGCCGTACGCAAACGGACCGTCTCCTCGTACACCCCGACCGTGCGCGACGGCCGGCCCACCGGACTGCTCGTCGGCCCGGACACCACCCGGGAGTCCTTCGCGGCGCTCACCGGCGGCGAGCGCGAGTACGCGGCCTGGCAGCGCTTCTACGGCATGACACAACAGGTCGCCGAGCGGGTCTTCCCGACCCTCACCGAACCCCTGCCCAGCCGGGACGCGCTCCGTGACCGGATCGGTGACGCGGACGCCTGGCGGATGCTCTTCGAGGAACCGATCGGCGTGGCCGTGGAGGAGAACTTCGCCGACGATCTCGTACGCGGCGTGGTGCTGACCGACGCCCTGATCGGCACGTTCGCCGACGCACACGACCCGTCCCTGCTCCAGAACCGCTGCTTCCTCTACCACGTCATCGGTGGCGGCACGGGCGACTGGGACGTCCCCGTCGGTGGCATGGGCGCGCTCACCGACGCCCTCGCACAGGCCGCCCGGTCGGCGGGCGCCGAGATCCGGGTGCGGCACGAGGCGACCCGGATCGAGACCGACGGGACACGGGCCGAGGTCACGGTGGTCTCACCCGACGGCGAACACCGGGTCGCCGCCCGGCGGGTCCTCGTCAACGCATCGCCGCAGGCCCTCGCCGCACTCCTCGGCGACGAGCCGCCGGCCCCTGCCGAGGGAGCACAGCTGAAGGTGAACATGCTGCTGCGCCGGCTGCCCCGGCTGCGCGACCGCTCCGCCGACCCGCGTCAGGCGTTCGCCGGCACCTTCCACATCGCGGAGGGGTACGGGCAGCTGGCCGATGCCTACCGGGACGCGGCAGCAGGCAGGCTGCCCACGGCGCCCCCGTCCGAGATCTACTGCCACTCGCTGACCGACCCGTCGATCCTCGGCCCCGACCTCGCCGCCCGCGGTTACCAGACCCTCACCCTCTTCGGCCTGCACACGCCTGCCCGGCTCTTCGCGGCGGACAACGAAGCGACGCGCGCCGCTCTGCTGAAGGCGACGCTCGCCGAACTCGACGCACACCTGGACGAGCCGATCGCCGACTGCCTGGCCGTCGACGCGAACGGCGAGCCGTGCATCGAGGCGAAGACCCCGCTCGACCTCGAACGGGATCTGCGGCTGCCCGGCGGCCACATCTTCCATCGCGACCTCGCATTCCCGTACGCCACAGCGGACACCGGCCGCTGGGGCGTCGAGACGGCGCACGCCAACGTCCTGCTGTGCGGGGCGGGCGCGGTGCGCGGCGGCGGGGTCAGCGGCGTTCCCGGCCACAACGCCGCGATGGCGGCGCTGGGCCGGTGACCCGGCACCCGTACACACAAGGGTGACCCGGAGCCCGTACGGACACAGAGGAGCGGGGCGCGGCGATCGGGTGATCGCCGCGCCCCGCTCGTCATCGACGAACGTGGTTCAGGAGGCGGTGCAGGCGCCGACGGAAGGCGTCGCCGAGCTGCCGTTCGCCGTGACGGTGAACCCGAAGGTCGTGGATGCACCTGCAGCCAGGCTGCCGTTGTACGTCGGCTTCACGGTCATCACGTTGCCGCTGGAGTCCCAGCTGGGAGTGCCGTTCCAGGTCGCCGAGACCTTCTGCGGCGAGCTCAGCGTCACCGGCACCGACCAGCTGCTGATCGCGGAGCCGCCGGCCTTCACCGTCACCTGGCCGTTGTAACCGCCGTTCCAGGAGGCGGTGGTGGTGTAGGTGGCCGTGCAGGTGGCACCGCCCGTGCCGCCGCCGGGCGGTGTGGTGCCACCGTCGCTGGTACCACCGAGCGCCGCGAGCACCGCGTCGTAGGCGGGCTTCTTGTTGTAGTTGCTGTCGAACAGCAGCGGGGTGCCGCCGCTGCGCCACGAGTACTTGTCGGGGATGCCCCACACGGTGATGCCGGTGCAACGTGAGACGGCGAGACAGGCCTTGACCACGTTGCTGTAGTTGGTGGCCTGGGCCGAACCCGAGCCCTCGATGTCCAGCTCGGTGATCTGCACGTCGACGCCGAGGTCGGCGAAGCGCTGCAGATTGGCCTGGTAGTCGCTGGGGACGGGGGAGTTGCTGTTGAAGTGCGACTGGAAGCCCACGCAGTCGATCGGCACGCCGCGCTGCTTGAAGTCCTTCACCATGTTGTAGACCGCGTTGCTCTTCGCGTTCTGGCCATCGGTGTTGTAGTCGTTGTAACAGAGCTTGGCGCCCGAATCGGCGGCGCGAGCGGTGCGGAACGCCTCCTCGATGAATCCGTCGCCGAGCTTGTCCTGGAACGGCGAACTGCGCCGGGCGCCGCTGCCGCCGTCCTGGTACGCCTCGTTGACCACGTCCCAGGCGTAGATCTTGCCCTTGTAGTGCGTCATGACCTGGGTGATGTGGTTGTTCATCGCCGTGCGCAGGTCGGCCGCGGCGAGGCCGCCGACCCAGCCGGGGAGCTGGGAGTGCCAGACCAGCGTGTGCCCACGGACCTTCATGCCCTTGCCCTGGGCATGGCTGACGATCTGGTCGGCGGCGGAGTAGTTGAACGAGTTGCGGGTGCCTTCGACGGCGTCCCACTTCATCTCGTTCTCCGGCGTCGCCGCATTGAACTCGGTGTCCAGCGTGGAGGCGTACTGCGCCTCACCGAGGTGGTTCGCGGCCACCGCCGTGCCGAAGTATCTGCCCTTGGCGGCGGCCGAGGCTCCGAGCGTGCCGGCGGCGTCCGCGGTACCGGCGAGCGAGAGGACGCCGGCGGCGGCCAGGACGCCGGCCGATCCCATGACGAGTGCCTTGCGGAACCGGGCAGTTGCACGGTCATGGAACCGGGGGCGTACGGATACGCCGTTGCGGGGGGAATTGTCGATCACTTGTCAACCTCTACTTCCGATTGCCGGACGGAATGAACGGGCCACCCGGACACAGGTGGGCGGACCGCTCCGGGCTGTGCGTCCCACCTCGGGGCATGCCGACGAAACGCGTTTCTCCGGTGGGGAGTTGATCGGTGAAGCAAGGGAGCGAGGGAGAGTATGCGCCGGATGGTGGTCGGCGTCAACGGAGTGTTTCCGAAACATTTCGAAGCAGTTAAGTGTGCGGGGCGTTCTTCATGGTGCTCTGACCTGCAGATATTCGGTCCCTGCGGTGATGGTCAGGGCCTCTGCTTGGAATAGTGCATGCAGGTACATCCGATGGTTACGAAAGTCTTCCGAAATGAGAGGTGTGATCCGGGCGGTGAAGGCGCTGTGGTCTGTGGATCTCTCCGGTCAACCGTGACGCAGTCCGGGACATTGTGTGTCTTTCGGTGAATTGCGGCCCGATCTCGGCACGAAAGCGGGCCTTGATGGAGTCGAAATATTTCGAGATCGATAGGGCTCGATCGAATCGAAAGCTGCTCCGGGTCCGTGACCGAGGCGGGAAGGTCTTCAGTAATGCTCGTTTCGTGGCGGCGCAAAAGCCCGAGATCTGAAATGCGGGGAGCTTGGAGTGCGCGCTGGCGTGGCAGCTCGAGCCCTACTTCGGGTGCTGTCAGGTGGCCGCTGGGCGCCTGATGTGCCCGTTACCGAGATGTAACGAGCGTTACAGTAGAGCGAATCAACGAGTGATGTGTAACGTGCGGGAAGTTCGTCGGCGGTGAACCAACCGCACGGCGGTTCCGCGAGAAGGGGTCCGTGTTGCACACTCACCCATGCCGCCGCACAGTTGCGGCCGCTGCACTGTTGATCACAACGGCCACGGCGCTGTCCGGCTGCGGAGGCGACCCCGGTGCCGGTGGCCCCGCTGCTCCCGCGGCCGACGTCACCGTTGCCGGTGTACACATCCACCGTGATGCGAAGCTCCATGCGGCCCTTCCTGCCGCCGTGAGATCCGCAGCTGTGGTCAGGGTGGCCACGGACGTCCCGTATGCCCCGTTCGTGATGTTCGTGGCCGAGGGCAAGCCCGAGTTGACCGGCCTCGACTACGACCTGGGGCAGGCGCTGGGAGCCAAGCTGGGGGTGCGATTCGCCTTCACCGCGCAGAAGTTCGACGGCATCGTGCCGGCGATTCAGGCCGGCAGGTTCGACGCGGTGATGTCGGCCATGACCGACACCGAGGAGCGTCAGCAGGTCCTGGACTTCGTCGACTACTCCGTGTCCGGTTCGGGCATCCTCGTCGCCAAGGGGAACCCGGATCACATCACCCGACTCGACGATCTGTGCGGCAAGCAGGTGGGTGCGGAGGCCGCCACCCATCAGTTGGACGTACTCAAGGCCCATCAGACCGCATGCACGGACGCCGGCAGGAAGCCCGTCTCCATCCAGACGTTCCCGAAGGACTCGGATGCGCAACTGGCCCTGCGGTCGCGGAAAGTCGTAGCCGATCTGTTGACCAAACCCGCAGCAGGCTGGACCGCCAAGACCGCCGACGGCGGACGGGCCTTCGAAGTCGTCGATGACCCCGAGGCGGCCGGCGGCTACGAGGCCACCCCCAACGGGATCGGCGTCACCAAACGCCTGCCCGGCCTCACCGGCGCGATCCAGAAGGCCGTGCAGGCGCTCATCGACGACGGGACGCTCCGCAAGATCTGCGCCAAGTACGGTGTCGCGTCCATCGCGGTGCAGGAAGCCACCAAGAACGCGGCGGTGTCCTGACATGACAGCCACGACCCCCGCCGGGACCATGAAGAGCCCGCCCGCACCGGCCGCGCCCGCACCGGACACCCTCACCGCCGTGCCGGTCCGTCACTGGGGCCGCTGGATTGCTGCAGCGGCAGCCGCCACCGCCCTTGTCGGGCTCATCGGCTCCCTGGCCGGCAACAGGAATCTGCACTGGGACATCGTCGGGCGCTACGTCTTCGCCGACCTCGTGTTCAGCGGGCTGGTCACGACTCTGTGGCTGACTGCGGCCGCCATGGCGATCGGGCTCGGACTCGGTGTCCTCGTAGCGGTGATGCGGCTGTCGTCCAACCCCGTCCTCCGCGCTCTGGGCACCGCATTCGTCTGGATCTTTCGCTCCACACCCCTGCTGGTACAGATCATCTTCTGGGGATACGCGGGAGCGCTCTACCAACACGTGCTGATCGGCGTCCCGTTCACCCACATCACCTTCCTGCGGGCCGACACCAACGCCCTGCTCACCCCCACGGTCGCCGCGCTGCTGGCGCTGGGGCTGAACGAGGCGGCGTACGCGAGCGAGATCGTCCGTGCCGGGATCCAGTCCGTCGACCCGGGCCAGACGGAGGCAGCGCACTCGCTCGGCATGCGTCCCTCGCTCACCACCCGGCGCATCGTGCTGCCCCAGGCCATGCGGGTCATCATCCCGCCACTGGGCAACGAGACCATCAACATGCTGAAGATGACCGCACTGGTGTCCGTGATCTCCGCCCACGACCTGATGTCCAACATCCAGGACGTGTACGCGCAGAACTACCAGGTCATCCCCATGCTCGTGGTCGCCTCCATCTGGTACCTGATCCTCGTCACGGCACTGAGCCTGCCGCAGTCCTGGCTGGAGCGCCGGTACGGGCGCGGCCTGGCCCCCTCCGCTGCCGCCGGACCGCTGCAGCGCCTCGTCGCCGGGGCCCGGCTGAGCCTGTCCCGTACCGCCCCCGCCGCGACCGGCCCGAAGGGATGACCCCTGTGGAGACACCGATGGTGCACGCCGTGGGCGTGCGCAAACACTTCGGGAAGGTCGCCGTGCTCCAGGGCATCGACCTGACCGTGGAACGTGGCCAGGTCTGCTGCCTGCTTGGTCCTTCCGGTTCCGGGAAGTCCACGTTCCTGCGCTGCATCAACCACCTGGAGAAGCTCGACGGGGGCAGTCTCTCGGTCGACGGTGCGCCGGTGGGCTATCGGCAGCAGGGCAACCGGCTGTACGAGCTGAAGGAGCGCGAGATCGCCCGCAGTCGCCGCGACATCGGGATGGTGTTCCAGCGGTTCAATCTCTTCCCGCACATGACCGCGGAACAGAACGTCATGGAGGCGCCCATGAAGGTCGCCGGCGTCGCCAGGCACGAGGCCCGCGCGGACGCCCGGCGCCTGCTGGACCGCGTCGGCCTCGCGGATCGGGCCGACCGTTACCCGGCTCAGCTGTCCGGCGGTCAGCAGCAGCGTGTCGCCATCGCACGGGCCCTGGCGATGAAGCCCAAACTCATGCTCTTCGACGAACCGACGTCCGCCCTCGATCCCGAGCTGGTCGGGGAAGTACTGGACGTCATGCGACAACTGGCCTCGGAAGGAATGACGATGGTGGTCGTCACCCACGAAATCGGGTTCGCCCGCGAAGTCGCGGACACGGCCGTCTTCATGGACGGCGGCGTAGTGGTCGAAGCGGGCGCCCCGCTGCGGGTACTCGGCGACCCCCAGCAGGAACGCACCCGCACTTTCCTGTCTAAGGTCCTGTGAGCGCCCCCGCACGGGCCCGGGGCACGGCGGCACGCACCGCGGCCCTGCTGCTCCCGGACGCCGTCGCCCTGCACGACCGCTATCTGTCGGACCTGCAGCACCTCGTCTCGATCGACTCCGGCTCGTACAGCCCCGACGGGGTCAACAGGGTGGCTGCATGGACCGTGCAGCGACTGACCTCCCTTGGCTTCGCCGTCGAGCGGAAAGCCGTCACCGCCGAGGGCAGCGACAACCGGTTCGGCGACGTGGTGGTGGGAAGGCTGCGCGGCCGGCTGCCTGTGGAGCGCGGTGGCCGGCGCATCCTGCTCGCGGGGCACATGGACACGGTGTTCGACGACGGGACCGCGGCGGACCGGCCTTTCGGTCTGAACGGCCCACTCGCGCACGGCCCCGGAGTCAGCGACGACAAGGGCGGGCTCCTGGCCGGGCTGACCGCAGTGGAACTGCTGCTGCACCGGCGGATGCTGGACTTCGCGGAGATCGTCTTCCTCGCCACCCCCGACGAGGAGATCGGCTCACCGGCCAGCCGCCCGGTGACCGCTGCACTTACCGATGGCATCCATTACGCGCTGGGGCTGGAGTGTGCCCGGGAGAACGGCGACCTCGTCGTCGCCCGTAAGGGCGTGGCGGACTTCGTGATCACGGTGACGGGAAGGGCCGCGCACGCCGGAATCGAACCGGAGCGCGGAGCGAACGCCGCACTGGCCGCCGCGCATCTGCTCATCGACTGTCAGAAGATGAACGGGCGTTGGGGAGACGTCACCGTCAACGTGGGCATGGTCAGAGCGGGCAGCCGCATCAACATCGTCTGCCCCGAGGCGGAGCTCCACGTAGAGGTCCGGTCATCGACCGAAGCCGGCATCCAGCACGCCCGAACGGCCATCGAGACAGCCGCCGCGCATCTCCGCGTACCCGGCACCACCGCCACCGTGCGGCGGACCGAAACATGTCCGGCGATGGAGGACACCCCGGCTGCCCGCGCGATGCTCGCCCACGCCGTGGAGGCCGGCAGGGAACTCGCGGTCGAACTGGGCGCCGCGGCGACCGGGGGCGTAGGAGACGCCAACACCATCGCCGGAGCCGGTGTCCCCACCCTGGACGGGCTCGGCCCGGTCGGCGGCGGCGACCATGGCCCGGACGAGTGGCTGGACGTCACGACCGTGCCATCGCGCGTGGCCCTGCTGGCCGCCCTGATCGCGGCGCTCGGGTCCGCGGGCGGCAGCTGACCGGCCCCGGCATGACCCGTCGACGACGAGGGCCGGGCCCCGCGTAATCTGAACCCTTTGGAAAGGTGGCCCGGCCCATGTCCTCACTCGCCGAAGAGATCCGGCACCGCATCGGTGACCTCAGCCCCGCCGAACGCAAGGTGGCGCGGGTGCTCCTCGCGGGCTATCCGTCGGCAGGTTTCGAGACGGTGGCCACGCTCGCCGAACGGGCCGGGGTGAGCGCCCCCACGGTGATCCGCTTCGTCAACAGACTCGGCTACAAAGGGTTCCCCGACTTCCAGGCGGCGCTGCGCGAGGAACTCGACGAACGCAGCGCCTCGCCGCTGGAGCTGTACAGCACGCGCGGCTACGGCACTGCTTCGACACGACCGCAGGACGAGGACGGGGCCGGATCCGGACGAGCCGAAGGGGGCCAGGACGTGTTCAGCGCCGAGGTCGCCCGTACCCTGCGCGAACTGCCTCCGCACGACGTGGAGGTGGCCGTGGCTCTGCTCTGCCACCCCAAACGCCGGATCGTGCTGGTCGGCGGCCGCTTCACCCACCTGCTGGCGCAGTATCTGGGCCTGCATCTCATGCAGCTGCGGGGTGACGTGATGGTTCTGCCCGACCGGGACGTCGAGCGGACCGCGGTGCTCGCGGGGCTGGGCAGGCAGGACGTCCTCGTGGTGTTCGACTACCGCCGCTACGAACCGGACAAGGTCGTCATCACCGAGATGGCCAGGCAGTGCGGCAGCAAGATCGTGCTGTTCACCGATGCCTGGCTCTCGCCGGTGACCAATCTCGCCGACGTCGTCCTGCCCAGCCGGGTGGCCGCGCCGTCGCCGTACGACAGCATGGTGCCGACGCTGGCCACGGTCGAGACGGTCCTCGCAGGCGTACTGGGACGGCTCGGCGAACAGGGACGTGTCCACCTGGAGCACAGCGAGGACGTCGCCCGCCGTGCCGGGATCCAGCCCACCGACCGGGCGCCGGACGTTCCGTAACCGTCGGGTCCGGTCCCGGCCCGCCGGCTACGGGTTCGCCGGCCTCCGGGCCATGAGGCAGGCCTGAGGGCCGGCCTCGTTCGTGCCCGCCTCGCGTACGAGCCGGGCGTCGACGACCAGCCCGGCCCGGTTCAGCAGCTCCGCCACCCGCGCGGGTTCCAGCCAGTAGACATCGAGCGCCAGGGGATGTCCGTACGCGTGCTCCAGGTGCCGGATCTCGTCACCGGCCTTGAAGGCGAGCAGTAGATGGCCGCCAGGGGCCAGTACCCGGTGGAACTCGGCGAACACCTCCGGCAGCAGCTCCGGCGGGGTGTGGATGATGGAGTACCAGGCGACGATGCCACCGAGGCTGCCGTCGGCCAGATCCAGGGCATTCATCGAACCCACATCGAACCGCAGGTCCGGGTAGGTCCGGCGGGCCACCGCGACCATCTGCGGCGACAGGTCGATGCCACGGGCGGTCAGGCCCATGGACCGAAGGTGCCCCGTCACCCGTCCGGGGCCGCAACCGATATCGGCAACGGGTCCGGCATCGGCGGCCCGTACGAGCTCGACGAACGCGGCGAGCATCGCCCGGTCCAGCGGCTTCTGCCCGAGCTCCGTCCTCAGGAGCTCTGCGTAGTCCTCGGCGACGGTGTCGTAGGACGCCCTGGTGGTGCGTACGTAGGTGGGTTCGGTCATGAGCGACGAGCGTACTGACTGGTGCGCGTCGCATGACAGGCGGCGGGACCTTCGCGCAGGCACAGGGCGGGTCCGTACCCAACGGGGCTCCTCTCACCGGCAGTTGGTCCGCATCATCGCAGGCCGGAACGACCGCAGGCTTCCGCGACCCGCGCGAGCGCGATGCCGCCGGCCCCGGCCCGCGAACGGGTCGGTCCGAGCGGCCGCCACCGGCTGCGCTCGAATTGCCTTGCCCGCGCACCCCCGGTGCCCCCACCATCTGCTCATGAACTCGATCAACGCCTCCATGCCGCTGTCCCCTGCCACCCGACCGGCGCGGCTCCAGCAGCAGCCCGGCAGGCCGCGGAGGCCAGCGCTTCTGCCCGCATGACCGCCGCCCTGGTCGCGGGGCTCCTGGCCGGCTTCGGTATCGCCATGCCGATCGGGGCCGTCGGGGCCTATCTGGTGACCCTCACGGCACGGACGTCCCTGAGGACCGGTTCTGCAGCCGCGCTCGGCGTGGCGACGGCGGACGGCCTCTACGCGCTGATCGCGGTCGTCGGAGGTGCGTCGCTCGCACATGTCATCGAACCCGTCGCGCTGCCCCTGCGCTGGGCCTCCGCGCTGGTGCTCGTCGCGCTGGCGGCCCGGGGCGGAGTCACGGCCGTCGGCCAGTACCGCGCGCGGCATGCGGAGCGCCGGACCGACGCGACCCCCCTCGGCCCCACACGGGCCTACCTGGGGCTGCTCGGGATGACGATGCTGAACCCCGCCACCGTGATCTACTTTGCGGCGCTCGTGCTCGGCAGCCGGACGGCCGACGCGGATCCGGACCACATGGCGCAGTCGGTGTTCGTCCTCGCCGCTTTCGCCGCATCGGCCGGCTGGCAGCTTCTGCTCGCAGGCGGGGGAGCGCTGCTCGGCCGGATGCTGATCAGCAGCCGCGGGCGGCTCGTCACCGCACTGGCGTCCTCCGCCCTGATCACCGGGCTCGCCGTCCATCTGCTCGTCACGGCGTCCTGACCGTGCAGCGCTCCGCCGAACCGGCTGCTGCCGGCCGGTCGCACCGGCCGGCAGCAGCGCTCAGTCCGCGGAAACCGTCCACCCGTTGGCCTCGATGCGCCCGGCGTCGCCGGACCTGCTGTCGTCGAAGACCGCGCGGCCGTCGTCCTCGACCCGGATGCCGTCCACGTACGCCCCGCGCCCGACATACAGCTGGTCGGTGGTGTACCGCCACCGCAGCCGTATCTCCGTGTCCCGCCAGGAGGCAAGGTCCGCGTCCAGCCGGTGCCAGACCCGGCCGGACCAGCCCGTGACGGAGCCCGCCGGATGCGGTTCGGGCTCCGGCCGGTGCTGCCCGGCCGTCGTCGGTACGGTGGTGAACGGCACGGGCTGCCAGGTCGCCCCGGCGTCCGACGAGGCCTCCAGGAACAGGAAGTCGGAGCCCGGCTCGGTGTCCCACCACAGGGCACAGCTCAGCGCGGCGCGCGACGACACCGGACGCAGCGCAGGCAGTGTGAGCGTGGCGGAGGCGGCGCTCGCCATGCCGGAGAACCAGGCGGTACGGCCCCGGGCCGGGCGCACCGCCACCGCTCGCGCCAGCTGGTTCGCGGTGGCGACCCGCGGTGCACTGCCGGAACGCCAATTGCGCACCGGGTGGACCGAGTTGCCCAGCACGATCAGGAACGAGTCGGTCGTCGGATCGAGGACCAGGCTCGTGCCCGTGAAACCGGTGTGGCCCGCGGTGCGCGGGGTGGCCATCGCTCCCATGTACCAGTGCTGGTAGAGCTCGAAGCCGAGCCCGTGCGCATCCCCCGGGAACGCGGTGTTGAAGTCGGTGAACAGGAGGTCCACCGACTCGTCGGAGAGGATCCGCGCGTGCCCGTACGCGCCGCCGTTGAGCAGCGTTCGGGCGAGGATCGCCAGGTCCCAGGCGCAGGAGAAGACCCCGGCGTGGCCCGCCACGCCGTCCAGGCTGTAGGCGTTCTCGTCGTGCACCTCGCCCCAGACGAGGCCGCGGTTCAGGCCGGACCACGGCAGCCGGGAGTCCTCCGTCGCCGCGATCTTCGGCTTCCAGGCCGCGGGCGGGTTGTAGCGAGTGCGGTGCATGCCGAGTGGAGCGGTGATCTCCTCACGGAGCAGGACATCCTCGGTGCGGCCGGTGATCTTCTCCAGGACCAGCTGCAACGAGATCAGATTGAGGTCGGAGTAGAGATAGACGGTGCCGGGCGGATTGGCCGGGACTTCCTTCCACAGCAGCCCCAGCTTCCCCTCCCGCGTCGGCTCCTTGTAGAGCGGGATCCAGGCGCGGAAACCCGAGGTGTGCGTCAGCAGCTGACGGATCGTGATGTCCTGCTTGCCGCCACCCGCGAAGTCGGGCAGATACGAGGCGACTTTCGCCTCCAGCTCCAGCGTCCCGCGCTCGATCTGCTGCACGGCCAGGATCGAGGTGAACAGCTTCGACACCGACGCCAGGTCGAAGACCGTGTCCTCGGCCATCGCGATCTGCTGGTCCGCGGGGAACTCCACCCCGGTGTCGGTCTTCTCGTCGTATGCCGCGTACCGCACGGCCTTGCCGATCGGCCGGTGCAGCGCCACTGTGCCGCCGCGTCCGGCGAGCAGCACCGCGCCCGCGTACCACGGGTGTTTGGGGGAGGCGGCCAGGAACTTCTCGGCATCGGTGACCAGTTGGTCCAGTGGGCCCTGCAGGAGCCCGGCGCGGGCGGCGGAGCCGCGGCGCAGCGTCGGCCGCCCGTGTGCTCCGGGCGCCCCCGGGGAATCGGCCCCGGCCGGTCCCGTGCCCGATGTCCCTGCTCCCGACGATCCCGTCCCCGACTCCATGGCCGACGCCGCCTCCGCGAACGGAATCGGCGCCAGTGCCAGCGCGCCGCCCAGTGCCAGCATCCCGCCGCTCAGCCTGCGGCGGCTGATCCCTCTGCCGGTCGCGTCCTCGGTCATCCGGAACCCCTTCCTCGCGGGTGAAAGTTACTTTCGTCATCCAGTCCTGCGATGAAACTTCCTGCCGCGGCAGAGATTACTGTCACGCCTGCCGTCGCGGAGGCCCCTGGCGTCACAAAGAATCTGACACGGCATCAGAAAATCTCTTCCTTCGTATGTCCGACTGCGGCATCCTGCCGCCCATGGAGACGGAGCTGAGCAAGAAACTGGGAGTCGAGCACGCCATCTTCGGTTTCACGCCGTTCCCGGCGGTGGCCGCGGCCATCACCCGGGCCGGCGGGTTCGGCGTACTCGGCGCGGTCCGTTACACCGCCCCCGACGACCTCGCGCGCGACCTCGACTGGATGCAGGAGCACACCGACGGAAAGCCGTACGGTCTCGATGTCGTCATGCCCGCCAGAAAGGTGGAGGGGGTGACCGAGGCCGATGTCGAGGCGATGATCCCGGCCGGACACCGCCAGTTCGTCCAGGACACCCTCGCCAAGCACGGCGTCCCCGAACTCGCCGAGGGCGAGGCCTCCGGATGGCGGATCACCGGGTGGATGGAGGAGGTCGCCCGCAGCCAGCTCGATGTCGCCTTCGAATACCCCATCAAGCTGCTGGCCAACGCCCTCGGTTCGCCACCCGCCGACGTCGTGCAACGCGCCCATGACGGGGATGTTCTTGTCGCCGCACTGGCCGGAAGCGCCAGACACGCCCGGCACCACGCCGACGCGGGCATCGACATCGTCGTCGCCCAGGGGTACGAAGCGGGCGGCCACACCGGGGAGATCGCCTCCATGGTGCTCGTCCCCGACGTCGTCGACGCCGTGGGGCCGCTCCCCGTTCTCGCCGCCGGCGGCATCGGCAGCGGGGAGCAGATCGCCGCCGGACTCGCGCTCGGCGCCCAGGGCGTCTGGCTCGGCTCGCTCTGGCTGACCACCGAGGAGGCCGACCTCCACTCCCGCGCGCTGACCCGCAAACTCCTTGCCGCTGGCTCCGGTGACACCGTCCGCTCCCGCGCCCTCACCGGCAAACCCGCACGCCAGCTCCGTACCGAATGGACCGATGCCTGGGACGACCCGTCGGGGCCCGGCACGCTCCCCATGCCGCTCCAGGGGCTGCTGGTCGCCGAGGCCGTCTCCCGCATCCAGAAGTACGAGACGGGCGCACTGCTCGGCACCCCCGTCGGGCAGATCGTCGGCAGGATGAACACCGAACGCAGCGTGCAGGCCGTCTTCGACGACCTGACAAGCGGCTTCGAACGCGCCGTGGACCGGATCAACCGCATCGCCGGACGGAGCGTCGAATGAACCAGCCGCCGAACGGTTTCTGGGCCCAGGCCACCGCCGACCCCGACCGTAAGGTCCTCGTCGCGCCCGACGGGGACACCTGGACGGCGGGACGGCTGCACGCCGCGGCCAACCGTCTGGTCCACGGGCTGCGCGCCGCCGGGCTCCGGCAGGGCGACGCGTTCGCGGTCGTCCTCCCCAACGGCGTCGAATTCTTCACCGCCTACCTGGCCGCCTCCCAGGCCGGCTTCTACCTCGTCCCCGTCAACCACCATCTCGTCGGCCCCGAGATCGCCTGGATCGTCTCCGACTCCGGCTCCAAGGTGCTGATCGCGCACGAGCGGTTCGCCGACGCGGCGACGGCCGCGGCCGACGAGGCGGAGCTGCCCGCGAGCCATCGGTACGCCGTCGGCGCGGTCGACGGCTTCCGGCCGTACACCGAACTGCTCGACGGGCAGCCGGACACCCCGCCCGAGGACCGCACGCTCGGCTGGGTCATGAACTACACCTCGGGCACCACCGGCCGCCCGCGCGGCATCCGCCGCCCGCTGCCCGGCAGGCTCCCGGAGGAGAGCCATCTCGGCGGCTTCCTCGGCATCTTCGGCATCCGACCGTTCGACGACAACGTCCATCTGGTCTGCTCGCCGCTCTACCACACCGCCGTGCTCCAGTTCGCGGGCGCCGCCCTGCACATCGGGCACCCCCTGGTGGTGATGGACAAGTGGACTCCGCAAGAGATGCTGCGGGTCATCGACGCCCACCGATGCACGCACACGCACATGGTCCCCACCCAGTTCCACCGCCTGCTGGCCCTGCCCGACGAGGTGAAGGAGCGATACGACGTCAGCTCGATGCGGCATGCCATCCATGGCGCGGCCCCCTGTCCCGACCACGTCAAGCGCGCCATGATCGACTGGTGGGGGCAGTGCGTCGAGGAGTACTACGCGGCCAGCGAGGGCGGCGGGGCGTTCGCCACCGCCGAGGACTGGCTGAAGAGACCCGGAACCGTCGGGAAGGCCTGGCCGATCAGCGAACTCGCCATCTTCGACGACGAAGGCATCCGCCTCCCGCCGGGCGAACTGGGCACCGTGTACATGAAGATGAGCACCGGCGGCTTCAGCTACCACAAGGACGAGACGAAGACGAAGAAGAACCGCATCGGTGACTTCTTCACCGTCGGCGACCTGGGCATCCTCGACGAGGACGGCTTCCTCTTCCTCCGTGACCGAAAGATCGACATGATCATCTCGGGCGGGGTGAACATCTACCCCGCCGAGATCGAGGCCGCCCTCCTCACCCACCCCGCGGTCGCCGACGCCGCCGTCTTCGGCATTCCGCACACCGACTGGGGCGAGGAGGTCAAGGCCGTCGTCGAACCGGCCGAGGGGCACGAGCCGGGCGACGGCCTCGCCGCCCGGATCCTCGCCCACTGCGCAGGGCTGCTCGCCGGATACAAACGGCCCAGGAGCATCGGCTTCATCCAGGCGATGCCGCGTGACCCCAACGGCAAGCTGTACAAGCGGCGGCTGCGCGAGCCGTACTGGGAGAGCCACCATCGGCCCCTGTGACCGGCCGGACCGGTACCCCGCCTCGGGCGGACGGGGTACCGGCGCGGACTACCGGTGTTCGTGCACCCGCACCACCCGCAGCGCCGGCGAGCGCGCGATGTCCTTCTCGCAGAACCGGGACGTCACCCAGCGCTCACCCGAGTACAGCTCGGTCTGGTCGCTGAAATGCGATGACGTGGGGTTCGAGGACTGGGAGTATGTCAGCAGCGTACGGGCCACCGGGCATTTGGACCCGTCCCAGCCGACCGCCTGGATATAGCTGGAGCCGGCCGAGACCTCTGTGTAGCCGCCGCCCGCCGCGTCCCACACCGGCTCCGTCTTGTTCCAGATGCCGAGGGACTCCGTACCGCCGCCGACCGGGATGCGCTTCCCGTTCCGAACGACCCCCTGGTACGCACCCAGCGGTGCGTCCAGGGCGATGCCGGCCGCCCGCAGTTCGGCGACCGCATCGGCGAGCGCCGTGAGGACGCCCGGCGCCGAGGTGTCGAGTGTGTTCGGGGTACGGACCGGGTCCGCGGGGGAGAACGGCACCTTCCACAGCTGGGCTGCGGGCACCGCCGTGGCCCTGCGCCAGAACCGGTCGAAGAGCAGCGCACCCCGGCTGCCGGTGTCGACCTTCCGGTCCCAGCGTGCCAGTACACCGCACGCCGCCGACACGTCGACCGCAGTCCCGGTACTGCCGACGGCGTGTCCGCCGGGCAACGCGGCGCAGGCGCGCGCGAGGTCGGCCGCGGCCAGGTCTCCGGCCGGGGCGCGGTCCGCGTACTGCTGGTCCTGCAGGTCGCCGACGGTCAGCCGGCCCTTCGCCGCCATCGCCGACACATCCTCGATCGCGCCGCGGGTCCGCATCGAGCGCGGTGTCGCGACCGTACCGAAGACCCGCTCGAAGCCGCTCAGCGGCGCGGCGGCGTTGGTCAGCCAGGCGCTGTCGTTGGAGTTCTCGACGTACGGCGCGTCCTTGACGGTCGGCATCCGGCCAGGCCCGAAGATGCCGGGCTGCACAGCGTCCGGGTCCGAACCCAGCGCACAGTCGCTCTTCGACCCGTCCAGCACCGCGAGCCCCGACGACGGGTACGTCGCCCGGCCGAGCGGGGTGGAGCACCGCTGCGCGAGCTCGTCCGTGATCCTCGGCAGCACCTGCGACTGGGAGAAGAACGAATGCCCCGACGAGTCGGCGGCGATGGTGTTCACCCACGGCAGGCCCTGGGTACGGCGCAGCGCGGCCTGGATGTCCGCGGTGCTGCGCGCCCTGCTGAACCCGAGTCCGGTGTCCGAGGACCGCAGATTCGTGGCGTTCGGGTCGTTGAGCGCGTACGCGGTCGTCGCCGTCCAGGGCAGCGGCAGCCCGGCACCGAGCGAGGTGACGACCGGCCCGTACCGGGTCCACCACTGGGCGCGGGTCACCGCGGGACCGCCCTTCACCGCCACCGAGACGGTCCGCTTCACCATCCGCTCCGGCTTGCCGTCCACCAGGTACACGGTCGGATCCGCCGGATCGAGGGTCAGCTGATGCAGATTCAGGGTGACACCGGTGGCGACCGTGTGGCTCCACGCGATGTCCGAGTTGTGCCCGATCGACACCGTCGCCGAGCCGAGCAGCGAACCGCCCGCCACGTTCAGCTCGCCGGGGATGGTCTGCTGCGACTGCCAGAACCGCCGCCCGCCCTGCCAGGGATAGTGCGGATTGCCGAGCAGCAGGCCACGCCCGTTCGCCGTCGTACTGCCCCGGAACGCGACCGCGTTGGAGCCCATGTCCGCGTTCTGCGTGGACAGCAGCTGCTGTGCCGCGTGCGCCGCTTCGCTAGGCGGCACACCGGGCGAGGCCGATGTGCCGGTGGGCGGCTGCGCCGCTGTGATGCCGTCGATACCGCGGCCCTGACCGCCCAGCACGGAGAGCGCGAAGGCGCGCGTCGCGACATCAACGGTTGTCACCGGTCGCACCCAGTCGGCGCCCCGGCAGGCCGGATCCGTGATCCGGTTCTGGGCCAGCCACGCGTTGTACCCGGCCGCCCAGCCGCGCTCCAGCTCCTTCACTTCATGGCTCTGCCCCATGGGGGCAGGCACCTTCAGCAGCTTCTCCACGGTGCCGCTGTCACGTATCCCGCGGAAGTAGAGATCGCTGGAGAGATTCTTCGTCGCGGAGGACAGCGAGCCGTCCGGCGCCGCGTCCGGACCGAAGTACCTGGAACGGTCGCCGCGCAGCGTCACGAAGCCGTCGGCGAGCGTGCACACCTGGTCGGCAGCCTGCGCCCAGCCGTTGCCGAAGCCGAGGTTCGCATAGTCCCTGGCCACGATGTGCGGGATGCCGAATTCGGTGTAGCGGATCACGGCGGACAGACCGCCGCCCGACGGATGCCGGGGGTGCGACGCCCCGGCCGCGGCCGAGGGCAGGGACGCCGATACGGTGAGCAGCGCGAGACCGGATACCGCGAGAAGTCTCAGACGGTTTCGGAGGGGCAACGGTCCTCCCAACTGTGCGGGTGCGAAAGGCGGTTGCTCGGACGTCCCGAGACACCACGCGCAACTCAGCCAGCACCCGCGTACCCCTGTCAACAGCGAGGCCGGTATCCGGACCCTTGACCACCGGGCCCCGGCCGCCCAGGATCACGCCATGACAGGTGTACGCAGCTCCACAGTCGACGGTGTCGTGACGCGCAGCGCCCGGCGCACCCCCGAGCGCACCGCCGTGCGGTACGCCGACCGGTCCTGGTCCTACCGGGAGCTCGACACGGCCGTCGGCACCGCGGCCGCCGTCCTCGTCGCCGAACACGGCCTGCGCCCCGGCGACCGGGTCGCCTCCTACGCGCACAACTCCGACGCGTACCTGATCGCCTACCTCGCCTGCGCCCGCGCCGGTCTCGTCCATGTGCCGGTCAATCAGAATCTCACCGGCGACGACCTGACGTACATCCTCCAGCAGTCCGGCAGCGCCCTCGTCCTCACCGACCCGGACCTTGCCGACCGCATCCCGGACGGGTTCGCCGTGCGTCCGCTGCGCGACGCACCGCAGTCCCTCCTCGGCGAACTCGCAACCCCGCGCCCCTTCACGCCCGAGCGCGAACCCGCTGCCGGGGACCTGGTGCAGCTGCTGTACACCTCGGGCACCACCGCGCTGCCCAAGGGCGCGATGATGACGCACGGCGCCCTCGTCCACGAATACGTCAGCGCCGTCACCGCCCTCGATCTGCGCCCCACCGACCGGCCTGTCCACTCGCTGCCGCTCTACCACTCCGCGCAGATGCATGTGTTCCTGCTGCCCTACCTCGCGGTCGGCGCGGAGAACACCATCCTCGACGCGCCCGACGCGGGCCGGATCTTCGACCTCGTCGAGGCCGGGCAGGCGGACAGCCTGTTCGCGCCGCCGACCGTCTGGATCGGCCTGGCCAACCACCCGGAGTTCGCCACCCGCGACCTCGGCGGACTGCGCAAGGCGTACTACGGCGCGTCGATCATGCCGGTCCCGGTGCTGGAGCGCCTGCGCGAGCGGCTGCCCGCGCTCGCCTTCTACAACTGCTTCGGGCAGAGCGAGATCGGACCACTCGCCACCGTCCTCGGTCCCGACGAGCACGAGGGCCGGATGGACTCCTGCGGCCGGCCGGTGCTCTTCGTCGAGGCACGGGTCGTCGACGAGAACGGCAAGGAGGTGCCGGACGGGACTTCGGGCGAAGTCGTCTACCGCTCCCCGCAGCTCTGCGAGGGCTACTGGGACAAGCCGGAAGAGACCGCCGAGGCGTTCCGCGACGGCTGGTTCCACTCCGGCGATCTCGCGGTCCGTGACCCGGAGGGCTTCTTCACCGTCGTCGACCGGGTGAAGGACGTCATCAACTCCGGCGGCGTCCTCGTCGCCTCCCGACAGGTCGAGGACGCCCTCTACACCCACCCGTCCGTCGCCGAGACCGCTGTCGTGGGGCTGCCCGACGAGCGCTGGATCGAGGCGGTCACCGCCGTCGTGGTGCTGCGTGAGGCCGCGACCGAGCAGCAGCTGCTCGACCATGTACGGGAAAGGCTTGCCCACTTCAAGGCGCCGAAGAAGATCCTCTTCGTGGACGAGCTGCCGCGCAACGCCAGCGGGAAGATCCTCAAGCGAGAGCTACGGGACCGGTTCGCCTGAGATCTCTCCCGCAGGTCGTTCTCCGGATCAGGGAAAGGGCCGACGGGGTGGGCCGCCGGGCGGTGCAACAGTCCGGCGGCCAGGAAGCCCCATGACCGGAGCGAGAGCCGCGGATCCCCGGCCGGCACTCAGCGTTCGCCGCGGTCGTCCACGATCCGCCTGAACTTGCCGACCGACCGCTCCAGCGTCTCCGGGTCCACGATCTCGACGCCCACCGAAACCCCTATCCCGTCCTTGACGGCGGCGGCGATCGCGAGCGCGGCGGCCGCGCGCTGGTCCGGCGTCGACTCCGCGCGTGCCTCGGCCCGCACCGTCAGCGCGTCCAGCCGTCCCTCGCGGGTCAGCCGGAGCTGGAAGTGCGGCGCCACCCCCGGCGTACGCAGCACGATCTCCTCGATCTGTGTCGGGAAGAGATTCACCCCGCGCAGGATCACCAGGTCGTCGCTGCGCCCGGTGACCTTCTCCATCCGCCGGAACACCCGGGCCGTGCCGGGCAGCAGCCGGGTCAGATCCCGGGTCCGGTAACGGATCACGGGCATGGCCTCCTTGGTGAGCGAGGTGAAGACGAGCTCACCCTCCTCACCGTCCGGCAGTACCTCACCGGTCAGCGGATCGACGACCTCCGGGTAGAAGTGGTCCTCCCAGATGTGCAGCCCGTCCTTCGTCTCGACGCACTCCTGGGCGACACCCGGGCCGATCACCTCCGACAGCCCGTAGATGTCGACCGCGTCGATCGCGAACCGCTCCTCGATCTCCCGGCGCATCTCCTGCGTCCACGGCTCGGCACCGAAGATCCCGGCCTTCAGCGATGTCGTACGCGGATCGATGCCCTGGCGCTCGAACTCGTCGAGCAGAGTGAGCATGTACGACGGAGTGATCATGATGATGTCGGGCCGGAAGTCCTGGATCAGCTGTACCTGGCGGGCGGTCATGCCGCCCGACGCGGGAATGACCGTGCAGCCGAGCCGTTCCGCGCCGTAGTGCGCCCCGAGGCCGCCGGTGAACAGTCCGTACCCGTACGCCACATGGACCTTCTGGCCCGGGCGGCCGCCGGCGGCCCGGATCGAGCGGGCGACCACATCCGCCCAGGTGTCCAGGTCCGCCTGGGTGTAACCGACGACGGTGGGGCGGCCCGTCGTCCCGCTGGACGCATGGATGCGCCGCACCTGGTCCTCGGGTACCGCGAACATGCCGAACGGGTAGTTGTCCCGCAGGTCGGCCTTGGTCGTGAACGGGAATCGGGCCAGGTCGGCGAGCGTACGGCAGTCGTCCGGGTGCAGCCCCGCAGCATCGAACGCCGCACGGTAGAAGCCGACATGGTCGTAGGCATGGTGCAGGGTGGCGCGCAGCCGCTCCAGCTGCAGCGCCTCCAGCTCCTTGCGGCTGAGCCGTTCCGCCGCGTCCAGCAGAGCCGTCATCCCGATCTCCCTCGTCCCGAGCGGACGACCGATCATTCGGTCGATTCCTGTGGGAGCAGTAATTCAGGATGATCCACGGCCTGGCAAGGGGCGCGACGCAATCGCGCGTCCCACCTCGTCCAGCAGCGCGGATACGCTCACACCGAACACCGCTGCAACCCGGTGCGGGCCCTGTTTGTATGGCGTGCATGCCGATTTTCCACGCATACGACGGGACCGAACTCGCCTATCGACTCCATGGCCGGGGCGAGCCGCTGATCTGCGTCCCGGGAGGGCCGATGCGGGCCGCTTCCTACCTCGGTGACCTGGGCGGACTCTCCGACCACCGGCAGTTGGTACTGCTCGATCCGCGGGGTACCGGCGGCTCCGCGGTGCCCGACGACCCCGCGACGTACCGCTGCGAGCGCCTCGTCGACGACATCGAGGCGCTGCGCGCACACCTGGGCCTGGAGAGCATCGATCTGCTGGGCCACTCCGCCTCCGCCGACCTCGCCGCACTTTATGCCGCCCGGCACCCGCAGCGGCTGCGTTCGCTCACGCTCGTCTCTCCGGCCACCCGGGCCGTCGGGGTGGAGACGACCGACCAGGACCGGCGCGGCGCCTTCGCGCTGCGCAGCGGCGAACCCTGGTACGCCGCCGCAGCCGCCGCGCTCGAGGAGATCCGGGCCGGGCGCGGCGGGCGCGAGCAGTGGGCGGCGATCGAGCCGTTCGCCTACGGCCGGTGGGACGCCGCCGCACAGGCGCACGCTGCCGCGGCTCCGGCTCAGCGGAACGCCGCGGCAGCGGCCGTCTTCCACCGGGACAGCGCCTTCGGCACGGCGGCCACGGTGACCGCGCTGCGCAGTCTGGCGGTGCCGGTGCTGGTCCTCGCGGGGGAGTACGACGCGGGACCGACCCCGGACCGCGCCGCCGAACTGGCCGCGCTGTTCCCGCAGGGCGAATTCGTCGTGCAGCGCGGTGGCGCCCACTACCCGTGGCTCGACGACCCCGGCGCGTTCACGCGCACCGTCCGCGCGTTCCTCGATCCCGAGGTGCACAGCGTGCAGGCCGGCGGCATACGGCTCGCGTACCGCGTCTGGGGCGACCCGTCCGCGCCGCCCGTCGTCCTCGCCCATGGGCGCGGCGGCGACAGCCGTACCTGGACATGGATCGCCGGACGACTCGCCGCCGACCACCGGGTGTACGCACTCGACTTCCGTGGCCACGGCCTCAGCGACTGGCCCGGCCGGTACTCCTTCGAGCTGTTCCGCGACGATCTGCACGCGTTCATGGAGGCCCGCAATCTGTCCGGCGCCACCGTCGTCGGACATTCGCTGGGCGGCGCCGCCGCATGTCTGCTGGCCGAGCAGGAACCCGGGCTGATCGGCAGACTCGTCATCGAGGAGGCCCCGCCGCTCATCCCGCTCGACCCCCCGCGCGGGCCCGCCGAACGTCCGGACGGGGAGCTCGACTTCGACTGGCCGGTCGTCCCGTCGATCGACGCCCAGCTCAACGACCCCGACCCGGCGGCCCGCGAGCGTCTCGGCGAGATCACCGCTCCGACCCTGGTCATCGGCGGAGGCCACAGCAGCCAGATCGCACAGGACCAGCTCGCCTCGATGGCGGAGCGCATTCCCGACTGCCGGTTCGTCACCATCGAGGCGGGACATCTCGTCCACACCGCCCGACCGGAGGAATTCCTCTCGGCCCTGCGGTCGTTCGGCATGGACTGAGACATCAGCAGGGCCAGGGCCCCTGTGACCCGGCCGTCAGTTCCGGCTGAGCACGGTGGCCAGTACCTCGTGCAGGGTGGCCTCCGGGTCGGCCACGGAACCCGTGGACCGCCAGGCGACGAAGCCGTCGGGGCGCACCAGCACCGCGCCCTCGGCGCTCGTGCCGTGGGCCTCGGCCCAGTCCGCCCCGTTCTCCGGCTCCAGATCGGAGCCGGGGCCGACACCGAAGGCGTCGAGCCGCACCGACAGCCGGTCGGCGACGCGCGCCGCAGCCCGGCGCCAGGCCACATCCGCACCGTCGCAGAGCAGCACGAACGACCGCTCGTACAGATCCAGTGTCGACCTGCGCTCGCCCGACCGGCGGACCCACAGATGCGGGGCGCGCGAGCCGGGTTCCCCGTTCAGCTGCATCCCGTGCGGCACCACGGGCTGTTCGGTGTCCGCGCCCATCACGGCACCACGGAGATAGCGGTAGCCCAGCGCCACCGGCAGCATGCCGCCCTGCTTCCCGCCGCCCACACCCGGAGCCGGGACATAGCCGGGGTGGCTGTGCTCGGAGGAGCGAGCCGAGGCCCGCGCACTCGTCGCCCTCGCCACGGGCAGCCGCTCCGCCTCGTACGTGTCCAGCAGCCCCGGACCCGCCTCGCCGCGCAGCACCGCGGCGAGCTTCCAGGCGAGGTTGTGTGCGTCCTGGATTCCGGTGTTGGAGCCGAACGCCCCGGTGGGGGACATCTCGTGGACCGAGTCGCCGACGAGGAACACCCGCCCGGATCCGTACCGTTCGGCGACCCGCTCCGCGGCGTGCCACGGGGCCTTGCCGGTGATCTCCACATCGATGTCCGGCGCACCGGTCGCCCGCCGGATGTGCTCCGCGCACCGCTCGTCGGTGAAGTCGTCGAGAGTCTCGCCCTGTTCGGGCTTCCACGGCGCGTGGAACACCCAGTCCTGCTTGTTGTCCACCGGCAACAGGGCGCCGTCCGCAGCCGGGTTGGTCAGGTAGCACACGATGAAGCGCCGGTCGCCCACCACATCGGCAAGCTTACGGGACCGGAAGGTGATGCTCACGTTGTGGAACAGGTCGCCGGGTCCCGACTGGCCGATCCGCAGCTGCTCCCGGACCGGACTGCGCGGACCGTCGGCGGCGACGAGATAGTCGGCGCGGACGGTCAGGTGCTCCCCGGTCTCCCGGTTCTTCAGTACCGCGTCCACCGCTGACCCGTTCGGGTCAAAACTCAGCAGCTCGGTGGAGAACCGCAGATCGCCGCCCTGCTCGCGGGCCTGGGCCAGCAGCACCGGCTCCAGATCGTTCTGGCTGCACAGGCACCAGCCGCTCGGGCTGAACCGGGCGAGCCCGCCGCCCGGGTCGATCTCCTTGAACAGCCACTCCTGGTCGTCGCCGGTCAGCGACCCCGCCTGCAGGATGCCGTGGTTGTCCGCGAGGACCGAGGCGGCCGCCCGGATCCGCTGCTCCACCCCCGCCGTGCGGAACACCTCCATCGTCCGCACGTTGTTGCCGCGCCCCCTCGGGTGCGTGGAGGTGGCGGCGTGTTTCTCGACCAGCAGATGCCCGATGCCGAGCCGGCCGAGGAAAAGTGACGTGGACAGGCCCACCAGGGAGCCGCCCACGATGAGGACTGGTACGTGGTGGTCGACGTTCTCGTTCATCAGTTGCTCCAGTAGGACGCCGTACAGATGCACTGTCCATGCCCTTGCGGGAGCCGATCGGACGGCAGCCGGAGTCCTGCTCACCTGAACGGTTCATAAATCTCGCGTCAGGCGGACCAGCGTTTCACGATCGGTCACGGAGAGATGCCCGCGCTCCGGGGGCGGACCGTACACATCCGCCGGGAGAAGCCCCGCTCCGATTCCACTCGACAACCGACGGCCGGCGGTCGGCCCACCGGTCCGGTCACCCCACCGTCTCGAAGGAGAGCGCAACATGACCACCCTCTCGGAACGGATCTCGCAGTCCGCCTTCGACGGCTCCAGGCTGCGGATCGTTCTGCTGCTCGATCTGTACGACGGAGCCCAGAAGCAATTCCTGGAGGCGTACGAGGACATGCGCAACCAGGTGGCATCCGTCCCCGGCCACATCAGCGACCAGCTGTGCCAGTCGATCGAGAACCCCTCCCAGTGGCTCATCACCAGCGAGTGGGAGAGCGCCCCGCCCTTCCTCGCCTGGGTCAACAGCGAGGAACACGTCAGGACGGTCCAGCCCCTGCACAGCTGCGTACGCGACACCCGTTCGCTGCGCTACAGCATCCTGCGCGAGACCGGCAAGGCCTTCGAGAACCGGCCGGCGCCGGCCAAGGGCGGCCTCCAGTCCTCACCACGCCTCGGCGACGGCGTTGTGCGCCACGCGCTCACGTTCACCGTCCGGCCGGGCACCGAGGAGATCGTCGCCAAGATCCTCGCCGACTACGACGCACCGCAGTCACGGGTCGACGAGCACACCCGGCTGCGCCGCACCTCGCTGTTCATGCACGGCAACCGGGTCGTACGGGCGGTGGAGGTCGAGGGAGACCTCCTCGCGGCGCTGCGCCACGTATCCCGGCAGCCCGAGATCAGGGCCGTCGAGGAAGCCATCAACCCGTACCTGGAGCAGGACCGGGATCTCAGCGACCCCGACTCCGCCCGGATGTTCTTCACCCGGGCCGCGCTGCCCACGGTCCACCACGTGACGACGGGCCGGCACGAAGCCGCCGAGATCCGCCGCCACGCGCTCTTCTACCAGGCCAAGGAGGGCTGCGGCATGGCGCTCGCCCGGCTCCTCGCCGGGCACGACGAGGAGGCCGCCGACGACCGGACGAGCCAGATCGCCAGCAGCACCATCTTCCAGCGCGACGACATCGTCGTCCGGCTCCTCGAGGCCGTCGGCCCGCTCGACGCACAGGCCGCGCAGGCAGTCGGGGTCGACGGTCCCGGCAAGGTGGCCAGGCTCGGCCGTCTCCTCGACGAGGACGCCAACGCCGTCCCCACGAACGACCGGGAGATCTCGCGCTTCATCAAGCACGCCGAGATGACGCTGATCACCGATCGGCGGGCCGCGGAGTCCTGAGCCGCGCGTCAGCACCCTGGGGGGTTCTCGCTCAACCCGTCAACATCACGCGCACTGCGCCAGGAGGAAAGCAGTCATGACCACGCACCGGCCACGCATCGTGGACCTCAGTGAGACTCAGCCCAACCGCAGGCGCGGAGGCGATCTGCGCGCCATGCTCACGCCGACGGCAGTGGGAGCCACCAGCGGCTTCATGGGGCTGGCCATCGTGCAGCCCGGCGACCGCATCGGCGAGCACTACCACCCGTACTCCGAGGAATTCGTCTACGTGGTGAACGGTCTCCTGGAGGTGGACCTGGACGGTGAGGCACACGCCCTGCGACCCGACCAGGGTCTGCTGATCCCTCCGCATGTACGTCACCGGTTCCGCAACGTGGGCGACGTGGAAGCGCGCATGGTCTTCCACCTCGGCCCGCTCGCCCCGCGCCCGGAGCTCGGCCATGTGGACACCGAGCACACCGAAACCGCCGACCGGGCGGCGCCGCCAGAACGAGCCGAGGCCGCTTCATGACCCGGCGCGTGGCGGTCACCGGGGTGGGTGTAGTGGCCCCGGGCGGAATCGGAGCACCGGCCTTCTGGGACCTCCTGGCGAGCGGGCGCACCGCGACACGCGGCATCACCCTGTTCGACCCGGCCGGGTTCCGTTCCCGGATCGCGGCCGAGTGCGACTTCGATCCGGCGGCGCACGGCTTCGACGAGGAGGAGATCGCACGCGCGGACCGGTACGTCCAGTTCGCGCTGGTCGCCGCCCGCGAAGCGATCGGCGACGCCGGTCTCGATGTGGAGAAGACGGATCCCTGGCGGATCGGCGTGTCCCTCGGCACGGCTGTCGGGGGCACGACCCGGCTGGAGCACGACTACGTGGCCGTGAGCGGCAGCGGGGCCCGCTGGGACGTCGACCCCCGGCCTGCCGGTCGCCACCTGGAGCGGGCCTTCTCACCCAGCGCCCTTGCCTCGGCGGTGGCCGAGGAGGTCGGCGCGCACGGCCCGGTGCAGACCGTCTCGACGGGCTGCACCTCCGGGCTCGACGCGATCGGGTACGCCTTCCAGTCCATCGAGGAGGGCCACGTCGACGTCTGCATCGCCGGCGCGTCCGACTCGCCGATCACCCCCATCACGGTGGCCTGCTTCGACGCGATCAAGGCGACCTCGGCGAACAACGACGACCCGGAGCACGCCTCCCGGCCGTTCGACGCCCGCCGGGACGGTTTCGTCATGGGCGAGGGCGGAGCCGTGCTCGTCCTGGAGGAGCTGGAACACGCCCGCGCCCGCGGCGCGACCGTCTACTGCGAGATCGCCGGCTACGCCACCTTCGGCAACGCCTACCACATGACCGGGCTGACCCCCGAAGGACTGGAGATGGCCGAGGCCATCAACCGGGCTCTGGCCCATGGCCGGATAGATGGCTCGCAGATCGACTACGTCAACGCGCACGGTTCCGGCACCAAGCAGAACGACCGGCACGAGACGGCCGCGGTGAAACGGGCGCTGGGGCAGCACGCCTACAAGGTGCCCATGAGCTCCATCAAGTCCATGGTCGGTCACTCGCTCGGAGCCATCGGCGCCATCGAGATCGCCGCGTGTGTGCTCGCGCTGGTCAATCAGACGGTGCCGCCGACGGCGAACTACGAGACACCCGATCCCGAGTGCGACCTCGACTACGTGCCGCGTACCGCACGGCCCCTGAAACTGCGCAGCGTCCTGTCGGTCGGCAGCGGCTTCGGAGGATTCCAGTCCGCGGTGGCCCTGACCAGAACAGGCGGGAGGACACGATGAGCACCCGAGAGACCCGGCGCACCGTCGTCACGGGCATTGGTGTCGTTGCCCCCAACGGCACGACCACGGAATCGTTCTGGAAGAGGACGCTGGAGGGCCAGAACTTCCTCGGCCGCGTCACCCGCGAGGGCTGCGAACATCTGCCGCTGCGGGTCGCGGGCGAGGTCAGAGGCTTCGACCCGGTGGACCTCGTCGAAGAGCGCTACCTCGTACAGACCGACCGGTTCACCCACTTCGCCATGGCCGCTGCGGACCTCGCCCTCGACGACGCCCGGCTCGGCCGGGCCGACTACGAGAGCGCCCCGTTCGGCGTGGGAGTGGTGACCGCCGCCGGGTCCGGCGGCGGCGAGTTCGGCCAGCGCGAACTGCAACGGCTGTGGGGGCAGGGGTCCAAGTTCGTGGGCCCCTACCAGTCCATCGCCTGGTTCTACGCCGCCAGCACCGGCCAGATCTCCATTCGGGGCGGCTTCAAGGGGCCGTGCGCCGTCGTCGCCAGCGACGAGGCGGGTGGCCTGGACGCGCTGGCGCACGCCGCGCGGACCATCCGCCGAGGCGCCGACGCGGTGGTCGTCGGCGCGGCCGAGGCGCCGCTGGCCCCGTACTCGGTCGTCTGCCAACTCGGATACCAGGACCTGAGTGTCTGCGACGACCCCGCTCGGGCGTACCGCCCCTTCACCGCCGAAGCCTGCGGCTTCGTGCCGGCCGAGGGCGGCGCCATGCTCGTGGTCGAGGAAGAGGGAGCGGTACTGCGCCGCGGCGCCAAGGTCCGGGCCGAACTGGCGGGCCATGCCGCGACGTTCACCGGCGCGTCCCGGTGGGCGGAGTCCCGGGAGGGCCTGTCCCGGGCGATCAGCGCCGCGCTGCGGGAGGCCGGCTGCGCGCCGGAGGAGATCGACGTGATCTTCGCCGACGGGCTCGGCGTGCCCGCGGCCGACCGCGCCGAGGCGCTGGCCATCGTCGACGCGCTCGGTGCGCACGGCCGGCGCGTACCGGTGACCGCGCCCAAGAGCGGTATCGGCAGGGCCTACTGCGGTGCGCCGGTGATGGACGTGGCCTCTGCCGTACTGGCCATGGAGGACGGTCTCATACCGCCCACGCCCAATGTGGTCGACGTGTGCCACGACCTCGACGTGGTCACAGGCCCGGCGCGCCCCGCGGAGCTGCGGACGGCGCTCGTTCTGAGCCGCGGCCTCATGGGCTCGAACGCGGCAATGGTGCTCCGGCACCCCACCGACACCCACGCCTGACAAGGAGAAGCCTCTCATGACCGATCCACTGACCTACAACGAGCTGGCCGCACTGATGAAGAAGGGCGCGGGAGTCTCCGTCGACCCGATGGAGATGGAGAACCGGCCCGCGTCCGGCTTCGACGAGTTCGGCCTGGACTCGCTCGGTCTCCTCGGCATCGTCGGCGTGCTGGAGAACCGGCACGGCCAGGCGCTCCCCGCCGACGCGGACCGCTGCAAGACGCCTCGCGAATTCCTCGACCTGGTCAACAACACCCTCATGACAGGAGCCTGAAGTGTCCGGACACACCGAGAACGAGATCACCATTGCCGCACCCCTGGACCTGGTCTGGGACGTGACGAACGACCTCGAGAACTGGCCGCGGCTGTTCAGCGAGTACGCGGCCGTCGAAGTCATCGAGCGCGACGGCGAGCGGACGACGTTCCGGCTGACGATGCACCCCGACGAGAACGGCAAGGTCTGGAGCTGGGTCTCCGAGCGCACCCCCGACCGCGCCGCACGCACCGTCGTCGCCCGCCGCGTCGAGCCCGGCCCGTTCCAGCACATGGACATCCGGTGGACGTACTCGGAGGTCCCCGGTGGCACCAAGCTGCACTGGGTCCAGGACTTCGCGATGCGGCCCGACGCGCCCGTCGACGACGCGTGGATGACCGACAACATCAACCGCAACTCCCGCGTCCAGATGGAACTCATCCGGGACAAGATCGAGCAGCGCGACCGTGAGCGCCGTACGGCCCCGGTCAGCGCCCGCTGACGCTCCGCCCGACCACGCCCGGCCACCTCGCCGCACGGCGGGTACCAGAAAGGCATCCTCCCGATGCACCATGCTCTGATCGTCGCACGTATGGCGCCGGATTCCGCGCCCGACATCGCCGAATTGTTCGCGGCCTCGGACGGCAGCGAACTGCCGCACCTGGTCGGCGTGAACCGGCGCAAACTGTTCCAGTTCGGCGACGTCTATCTGCATCTGATCGAGTCCGACCGCCCGCCGGGCCCGGAGATCGCGAAGGTGCACCAGCACCCGGAGTTCCAGGACCTCAGCCAGAAGCTCACCGCGTACATCAGTCCGTACGACCCGGAGACCTGGCGTGGTCCGAAGGACGCGATGGCGCACGAGTTCTACAAGTGGGAGCGCGACTCCACCGCCTGAGCGAGCAAACGATCGCCCCGGGTGCGGCCCAACGGCCGGACCCGGGGCGATTTCACGGACCGGAGGAGGGAACGGGTCAGCTCGGCACGACGCATTCGAACGCGTGCAGATAGGAGTTGACCGGACTCATGTCCCCGACGATCAGCCCGGCCTCCGTCATCCGGTCGACCAGGCTCTGCTTGGTGTGCTTCGCGCCGCCGACATTGAGGAGCAGCAGCAGGTCCATGGCGGTGGTGAACCGCATCGAGGGGGTGTCGTCGACCAGGTTCTCGATGATCACGACCCGGGCGCCCGGGCGGGCGGCCGCAATGACATTGCGCAGCGTCCGGCGGGTGCTCTCGTCGTCCCATTCCAGGATGTTCTTGATGATGTAGAGGTCGGCCTCGACCGGGATCGCCTCGCGGCAGTCCCCGGCAACGATGCGGGCCCGTGCGGCGAGCGGACCGGCGTCGCGCAGCCGGGCATCCGCCCGGGCCACCACGCCCGGCAGATCCATCAGCGTGCCGCGGACCGCCGGGTGCTTCTCGAGCAGGCTGGCGAGCACATGTCCCTGACCGCCGCCGATGTCGGCGACCTCGGACACCCCGGTGAGGTCGAGGAGTTCGGCGACATCCAGTGCGGACTGCATGCTGGAGGTGGTCATGGCCCGGTTGAAGACATGGGCGGACTCGTGCGCGTCCTCGTGGAGGTAGTCGAAGAACTCCTTGCCGAACACCTCGGGGAAGACGCTCGCGCCCGAGCGCACCGCGTCGTCCAGGCGCGGCCAGACCTCCCAGGTCCAGGGCTCGGTGCACCACAGGGAGATGTACCGCAGGCTGTTCGGGTCGTCCTCACGCAGCAGCCGGGACATGTCGGTGTGGGTGAAGTCGCCGTCTGCGGTCTCGGCGAAGATCCCGTAGCAGGACAGGGCGCGCAGCAGGCGCTTCAGCGGCTGCGGCTCGGTGTTCAGCTTCGCCGCGAGCTCCGCCGCGCCGGCGGGCGTCTCGCCGAGCGCGTCGGCGACGCCCAGCCGGGCCGCCGCGCGCACGGCGGCGGCGCAGGCCGCGCCGAAGACGATCTCACGCAGCCGCATCCCCGGCTGCGGGGTCTGCAGGGGAGTGGTGGCGATGGGGGTGGTGGTGGGGGTGGTGCTCACGGTGGTCATAGCGTCTCGCTTCTCCTAGTGCGGGGGGACTTCGGTCAGCACATCCCGGCCGGTGCGGACGTCGCGCATACGTTGCCGGTGAACTTGTTGCCGTTTCCGGTTTCCTGGTTGGTCAGGTCCGCGGGCCGGTTGCCCGATGCCCGGTTGTCGCTGACGGTGTTACCCGTGTTGTGCGCGCCCACGAAGCTCTTGAAGAGCACGATCCCGCCCGAGAGCGGCGTGGCGCCCACGTTGTTGTCGACGGTGTTCGAGCGCACGATGGTGTCCACGGTGCCGGTGAGGATGATTCCGGATCCTTGGATGGCGGGCAGTCGCTCGGTCTTGACGCAGAACTTGTTGTTCTTGGTGACCCGGTTGTGCTGGATGGTCATCGCACCGGCCTGCGGCTTGCCCTCGTCGCCCACGACGAACACACCGCTGCAGTTGCCGGTGAGGGTGTTGTCGTGGATCGAGAGGTTGCGGAGCCGGCGGACGGTGAGGCCGATCCGGTTGTCCGTCATCGTGTTGTCGCGCACTTCGGTGCCCCGGGTGTCGGTGGCGCCGCCCTCCTCGCTCACGGTGTTGGCGACGAAGATGCCGGCGTCGCCGTTCGCGCGGGCGGTGTTGCCCCGGAATTCGCCGCGGGTGGACCGCTCCTGGGCGATGCCCCAGATGCCGTTCGAGCGGGAGGTCACCTTCCGGACCGACAGCTTGTCGGTCCAGGTGGCCCAGACCCCGTTCTTCTTGAATCCGGAGACGGTCAGCGATTCGAGGCGCACACCGTCGACGGTGTGGCCCTTCTTGCCCTGGACACAGATGCCGTTGCCGGCCTTCGCGCAGGCGTTGGCCGCCTTGGTCCCGGCCGCGGCAGGCATGATCACTGTGCGGTCCGGGGTGCCGCGCAGGGTCAGGCGCGCCTTCGTGATCAGGACGCTCTCGTGGTAAGTGCCGGGCTTGACGACGATGGTGTCACCCGGCCGGGCGGCGTCCACCGCGGCCTGGATCGACTTGCCCGCGTGTACTTCGCGTACGACAGGGGAATCCGCGGAGCCCGAGGAAGCCTTCGAGCCCGAGGAAGCTGCGGTACAGGCCGGCACAGTGACGCCCACCGCGGCCGTCGAGACGGCCGCGAGGCAGATGAGCTGTTTGTAGCTTCGTTTCTTCATGAGCCGAAGCTATGGGCGATACCCCCCTTGTGCCACGCAGGGTGAGCGGTTGGACACATCACGTGCCCGAATGGCTTACGCGCGGACAGTCGTCCCGCGCAAGTGGTGGATGCGCGGCGGCGCACTCGGGTGAGACCTGACGGCTCGGTCCGGTGCGCGCACCGGGGCCGGTGCGGGGCAGGGGACGGCGGTCAGCCCTGCGGTCATCCGCGGTCCGGCGCGACGACCGACCGGGCCCACCGGTAGTCGGCCTTGCCGCTCGGCGAGCGCTGGATCCGGGGGGTGATCACCAGCTGCCGGGGGATCTTGTAGCCGGCGAGACGGCTCCGGCAGTGGGCCTGGATGTCCGCGAGCGAGGGTTCGGCAGCACTTTCGCGCAGCTGTACGACCGCTGCGACATGGTTGCCCCACCGTTCGTCGGGCACGCCGGTGACCAGGGCGTCGTACACGTCCGGATGGGCCTTGAGCGCCTGCTCGACCTCCTCCGGGTACACCTTCTCGCCCCCGGTGTTGATGCACTGCGAGCCCCTGCCGAGGACGGTGACGACGCCGTCCTCGTCGACGGTGGCCATGTCGCCGAGCAGTACCCACCGCTCCTCGCCCCTGCGGAAGAACGTCTCCGCGGTCTTCCGGGGGTCGTTGTAGTAGCCGAGCGGTACATGGCCCCGCTGCGCGATCCTGCCGGTCCGGCCCGGTGCCACCGGTTCGTACGTCGCCGGGTCGACGACCGCCGTACGGGAGTTGACCTGGATGCGGAACCCGTTCCCCGGCCCGGAGTCGGCCGTCGCCGTGCCGTTGAAACCGGACTCGGACGAGCCGAAGTTGTTGAGCAGCATCACGGTGGGCACCAGGGCCTGGAACTCCGCGCGCACCGAGTCGGACATGACCGCGCCCGAGCTGGAGACGGAGAACAGCGAGGAGCAGTCGGTGCCCGTCAGCGGCCCGTTCAGCGCGTCGATCAGCGGTCGCAGCATCGCGTCGCCCACCAGCGACACGCTGGTGACCTTCTCCTTCTCGATCGTACGGAGCACCTCCTCGGGCACGAACTTGCGGTGGATGACGACCCGCTGCCCGAAGTTGAAGCCGATGAACGCGGTCAGTGTCGAGGTGCCGTGCATCAGCGGGGGAGTGGGGAAGAACGTGATGCCGTCGCCGCCCGCCGCCACCCGCTCCGCCAGCTCCTGCGGGGTCTTCACCGGCTCACCGGTCGGGGCGCCGCCACCGAGGCCGGAGAAGAAGAGGTCCTCCTGGCGCCACATCACGCCTTTGGGCATGCCCGTGGTGCCGCCGGTGTAGATGATGAACTGGTCGTCGGCCGTTCGGGGTGCGAACCCGCGTCCGGGGTCCCCGGCCGCCTCGGCGTCGGCGAACGCCACGGCGTCCGGACCAGGGGCGCCCGCCACCGGCGTTCCGACCCGCAGGAGATGGCGGAGTGCCGGCGCCTTCGGTGCGGCAGTCGCGACCCGCTCGTCGAACTCGGCGTCGAAGACCAGGGCAGCCAGATCCGCGTCCCGGTAGAGGTAGACCAATTCATCTTCCACATACCGGTAGTTGACATTGACCGGGACAATGCGCGCCTTGAGGCAGGCCAGTACGGTCTGGAGGTACTCGATGCCGTTGTAGAGGTGGAGCCCGAGGTGCTCGCCGGGGGTCAGACCCGCGTCGATCAGATGGTGGGCGATCCGGTTGGCGGCGCCGTCCAGCTCTGCATAGGTGAGCCGCCGCTCGGCACCCGTACCGGGATGGTCGAGATACACGAGCGCCTCGCGATCCGGGACCGCGTCGACGACCGACTCGAACAGGTCGGCAAGGTTGTACTCCACCGTTCCTCCTGACCCCGGATGCTGAGTGGTCCGGCGGTCATTAGAGCGCCGACCGGTAGAACTGGGAAGAGGCGCCGTAGAAGAAATCTGACTGCCTGTCAGAAAACTATTGAACTGGACACCCGCCTACTGCAACCTGTTCTAGATCTGGAGACGGGAGGCAGGCAATGGGTGGTACGGAACACCTCACCGTGCAGCGCGAAGGCGCCACACTGGTGCTCACCCTGAATAGGCCGGAGGCGAAGAACGCGCTCTCGCTGCCGATGCTGGTCGGGCTGTACGACGGCTGGCTGGCCGCGGACGAGGACGACGGGATCCGCTCCGTCGTCCTCACCGGCGCAGGGGGCTCCTTCTGCGCCGGCATGGACCTCAAGGCCCTCGCGGGCAAGGGGATGGAGGGCGAGCAGTACCGGGACCGGATGACGGCCGACCCCGATCTGCACTGGAAGGCGATGCTGCGCCACCACAGGCCCCGCAAGCCGGTGATCGCCGCCGTCGAGGGGTACTGCGTGGCGGGCGGAACCGAAATCCTGCAGGGCACCGACATCCGTATCGCCGGATCGAGCGCCACCTTCGGGCTCTTCGAGGTCAAGCGCGGCCTGTTCCCCATCGGAGGCTCGACGGTACGGCTGCCCCGGCAGATCGCCCGCACCCACGCCCTCGAAATGCTCCTGACCGGACGTCCCTACAGCGCCGACGAAGCGGCCGGTATCGGACTGATCGGCCGGGTCGTCCCCGACGGCACCGCACTGGAGCACGCCCTCGACATCGCGGAGCGGATCAACGCCTGCGGCCCGCTCGCCGTCGAGGCCGTCAAGGCCTCCGTGTACGAGACCGCCGAGATGACCGAGACCGACGGGCTCGCCGCCGAACTCAAGCGCGGCTGGCCGCTGTTCGCGACCGCCGACGCCAAGGAAGGCGCCCGCGCCTTCGCCGAGAAGCGCCCGCCCGTCTACCGGCGCGCCTGAGCCAAGGAGACAACCGTGCCCGACGTCCTCAGCGCCCCGCTGGTGGTCGAGTTCCCCTTCACCCGCTCCCTCGGCCCGGTCCAGAGCGCCTTCCTGACCGGGCTGCGCGAACGGACCGTGCTCGGCGTGCGGACCGCCGACGGAAAAATCCTGGTCCCGCCCGTCGAGTACGACCCCGTCACCGCGGAGGAACTGCGCGAACTGGCCGAGGTCGCCACCACCGGCACCATCACCACCTGGGCCTGGAACCCGGCTCCGCGCCGCGATCAGCCGCTGGCCACCCCGTTCGCCTGGGTGCTGGTGAAGCTGGACGGGGCCGACACCGCCCTGCTCCATGTCCTCGACGCGCCGGGACCCGAAGCCGTGCACACCGGTCTGCGGGTCCGGATCCGCTGGGCCCGGCAACGGACCGGTGCCATCACGGACATCGCCTGCTTCGAACCGTACGAGAGCGAGGACACGGCCGAAAGTACCCCGCACAGCGGCGAGTTCGCCGACCCCGTCACCGGCATCGTCACCCCGGCCCGCCTCGACTACACGTACACCCCCGGCCGCGCCCAGAGCGCGTACCTCAACGCCCTCTCCGAGCAGCGCACCGTCGGCGAGCGCTGCCCGTCCTGCCGCAAGGTGTACGTCCCGCCCCGCGGCGTCTGCCCCACCTGCGGCGTCGCCACCGCCGAACAGGTCGAGGTCGGCCCGCGCGGCACCGTGACCACGTACTGCATCGTCAACATCAAGGCGAGGAACCTCGACATCGAAGTCCCGTACGTCTACGCCCACATCGCCCTCGACGGCGCCGACCTCGCCCTGCACGGGCGGATCGGGGGCATCCCGTACGACCAGGTGCGCATGGGTCTGCGGGTCGAGCCCGTCTGGACCGAGGGCGGCCGCCACCCCGACCACTACCGGCCCACCGGCGAGCCGGACGCCGACTACGACGCGTACAAGGAGCTGCTCTAGATGCGAGACGTAGCGATCGTCGCCTTCGCGCAGACGGACCATCTGCGGCGCACCGACGACCTCTCCGAAGTCGAGATGCTCATGCCGGTCCTGCACCAGGTCCTCGACACGACCGGCCTGAGGGCGAGCGACCACGGCTTCACCTGCTCGGGATCCAGCGACTACCTCGGCGGCCGCGCCTTCTCCTTCACCATGGCCCTCGACGGCGTCGGTGCCCACCCGCCGATCTCCGAGTCCCATGTAGAGATGGACGGCGCCTGGGCGCTGTACGAGGCCTGGGTGAAACTCCGCACCGGCGAGGCGGACACCGCACTCGTCTACGCCTACGGGAAATCGTCGCCCGGCGAACTGCGCGACGTCCTCACCCGCCAGCTCGACCCGTACTACGTCGGTCCGCTGTGGCCCGATTCCGTCGCGCTTGCCGCACTCCAGGCCCAGGCGCTGATCGACGCGGGCGACACCGACGAGACCGCCCTCGCCGCAATCGCCGCCCGCAACCGCACCGCCGCCGCGGACAACCCGCACGCACAGCTCACAGGTCCCGTCCCGGCCGGCGACCATCTCGTCCTGCCGCTGCGCGTGGGTGACTGCCCGCCGGTCGGCGACGGCGCAGCCGCCGTCGTCCTCGCCGCCGGTGACACCGCGCGCTCCCTGTGCACCCGCCCCGCCTGGATCCGCGGCATCGACCATCGCATCGAGGCCCACAGCCTCGGGGTGCGCGATCTGACCGACTCGCCCTCGGCCAGGCTCGCCGCCGAACGTGCCGGCGCCTTCGAACGACCGGTCGACACCGCAGAGCTGCACGCCCCGTTCACCTCCCAGGAGGTCGTGCTGCGCAAGGCCCTCGGGCTCGACGACAGCGTCCGTGTCAACCCGTCCGGCGGGGCGCTCGCCGCCAACCCCGTCATGGCCGCCGGGCTGATCCGGCTCGGCGAGGCCGCGGCCCGCATCCACCGCGGTGCGTCGGACCGCGCACTCGCGCACGCCACCTCGGGACCCTGCCTGCAACAGAACCTGGTCGCCGTCCTCGAAGGGGAGACCGCCCATGCCTAAGGAGCCCGTCGCCGTCGTCGGCATCGGCCAGACCAAACACGTCTCCGCCCGCCGGGACGTCTCCCTCGCCGGCCTCGTCCGCGAGGCCGCCGTACGCGCGCTGGAGGACGCCGCACTGACCTGGGCGGACATCGATGCGGTCGTCATAGGCAAGGCCCCCGACTTCTTCGAGGGCCTGATGATGCCCGAGCTCTATCTCGCCGACGCCCTCGGAGCGGTCGGCAAACCGATGCTCCGCGTGCACACCGCGGGCTCGGTGGGCGGCTCCACCGCGCTCGTCGCCGCCGATCTCGTCGCCGCGCGGGTGCACCGCACGGTGCTCACCCTGGCCTTCGAGAAGCAGTCCGAGTCCAACGCCATGTGGGGCCTGTCGCTGCCCATCCCGTTCCAGCAGCCGCTGCTCGCGGGCGCCGGCGGCTTCTTCGCCCCGCACGTGCGCGCGTACATGCGCCGCACCGGGGCGCCCGATACGGTCGGTTCCCTCGTCGCCTACAAGGACCGGCGCAACGCCCTCAAGAACCCCTACGCGCACATCCACGACCCGGACATCACCCTGGAGAAGGTGCAGGCCGCCCCGATGCTCTGGGACCCGATCCGTTACTCCGAGACCTGCCCGTCCTCGGACGGCGCGTGCGCGATGATCCTCACCGACCGGGCCGGCGCGGACCGTTCACCGCATCCGCCCGCCTGGGTGCACGGCGGCGCGATGCGCAGCGAACCGACCCTGTTCGCCGGCAAGGACTTCGTCTCACCGCAGGCGGGCAAGGACTGCGCGGCCGATGTGTACCGGCAGTCCGGGATCACCGATCCGCGCCGGGAGATCGACGCCGCCGAGATGTACGTCCCGTTCTCCTGGTACGAGCCGATGTGGCTGGAGAACCTCGGCTTCGCCGACGAGGGGGAGGGCTGGAAGCTCACCGAGTCCGGCGTCACCGAACTCGACGGGGACCTGCCGGTGAACCCCTCGGGCGGTGTGCTCTCCACCAACCCCATCGGTGCCTCCGGCATGATCCGCTTCGCCGAGGCGGCGCTGCAGGTACGCGGGCAGGCGGGCGAACACCAGGTGCCGGACGCACGCAAGGCGCTGGGCCACGCGTACGGCGGTGGGGCGCAGTTCTTCTCCATGTGGCTGGTCGGAGCCGAGCCTCCCCGCACCTGAGGCGAGCCCCGTCCCGGACCGGCCGAGCAAGCCTAGCCACCGCGGCCTGTCCGGGACCGCCCGCGGTGGCTAGGCTTTGGCCGGGACGACTAGTGGGAGGAGCCGACGTGGCGGAGAGCACCACCACCCGACAGCCCTTTGCCGGCTGGGACAAGCCGGACCTCGACCTCAGCAACGCCGACTGGCAGTCGGGCACACAGGGGGCCGGGGACGTCCAGATCGCCTTCGTCGAGGGATTCATCGCGATGCGCAACGCCGGGAAGCCCGGCAGCCCTTCGCTGATCTTCACCCCGGCCGAATGGCGGGCCTTCGTGGTGAACGCCCGCGACGGCGAGTTCGACCTCACGTGAGGCGCGGGCCCGCGCGGAACGGACTCAGCGCCACAGCAGCTCGCGCACCCAACCGGGCTCCGTGACACGGTAGTTGAGCCGGGTGTGATTGCGCCGTCCGCCGCCCTGTCGGAACTCCACGGCGGTGTGCGGCCGCACCGAGTGCAGCGTCCATCCCGACGCTACGGGATCCGGCTCCCGCTCCACCCGGGCCGGCGACTCCCGCACCGCCGCGTCACGCACCGCGCGATCCGTCAGCGGGCTGGCCTGCCGTCCGAGCAGCGTCTGCGCCCCGGCCTCCGCGCGACCTGGGCGCCCCGGAGGGACTGACCGCCCGGGTGCGCGAGCGGCCCGGCCTGCTCGGGCACGTCCCGGGAGCCGACGGCCGGGCGGCCGGCTCCGCGCCCGCCGCTGCCCGGACGGCGGATGCCTGGGTGGCCGACGAGGCGAGCCTCGCTGCCATACGGTCCCGGCGCGCCGCCGTCCGGGCGCGCATCGCCCACGCCGTACGCCCTGACGAGCCGAGCCCCGCCGAGGCCCGGAACCTGATGTCCGCACCCGGGGCACCCGAACGGCTCAATGCCGCGGCCGCAGCTGTCCCGACCGTTCCCCGTCCGGGCCGGCCGGACGACGGCGCCCCATCGCCTGCACACCGGGCGACCGGCGCGGCTCATGGATGCCCTGCCCGCCGCCCTGGTGCCTGCCGCGATCGGCTTCGTAGTGCTGTGACCGGAAGGGTTCACCGGCTCGCGGCGTCCGGCACGGCACCTCGCCGCGTTGTCGCATCACCCGAGTACATCCAGTACGCGGGCGATGCTCCGCCTTGCGATGCACCGCACCGGACGCCGCGAGCTTCCCGGCAAACCCTTCCGGTCACAGCACTAGCCGGACCGGAAGGCGCTGCACCGCGCGCCTGCCACGCCCCGCGGTGCGTGCGCTGCTTCATCGAGGAGCACCCCCGCCAGGAGGGGTGCAGGCCGTGCTGCGGACGCGCACGGGTGGCCCGCCACCACGAGCGGCACCGCTCATCGCTCCCGTGGCCGGGGGAACCGCCGGTAGCGTGGTGATCATGACTGGCGAGCGCGACCTGCGAACCCTGCTGAGCGGCATGCGGCCGGAGCTGAACGCCGGCCGGTACGTCTTCACCACGGTGCCCGACGGCGTGGCGCCCACCGGTGTCGCACCCGTGGTGACGGTCACCGAGCGCGAAGGGCTGACCCTGGTGGTCCCGGAGGAGGAAGCCGTTGCCGCAGGGCTGACGTACGACTTCGTAGCGGCTTGGATCACCCTCCGCGTCCACTCTGCGCTGGACGCCGTGGGGCTCACCGCCGCCGTGGCACTCGCCCTCACCGACGTGGGGATGAGCTGCAACGTGGTGGCGGGCTACCACCACGACCATCTGTTCGTCCCGCACGGGCGCGGCGCCGAGGCGGTGCGCGTGCTCGAGGCGCTGGCCATGGAGTCCGGCCAGGACTGACCGGACACGCTTCGGCGCGGAGGCCCGGTGGCCCGGCCTGCGCGGGCCCGGCTCCGCAACGTGAGCCGGCACACGTAACATGGCTGCATGTCCTTCCTCCGCCGCCGTAGCGCCGCCACACCAGCGGGCCCGGATTTCGACGTCCTGGCCATGGACCCGGGGGACTGGCCCGGAAACCTCGGCGCCGGTCTGCTGCCCGCTCCCGACGGGAGCTGCCAGGGTGTCTTCCTGCGGTACGACCTGTTCGGCGGCCGCGGGCCCGCGATGATCATCGGCAATCTCCCGGAGGGCTCGCCCGCGCGCGACACCGAGGAGGGCCAGGTGCCCTTCGAGGTGGCCCAGCTGCTGCTCGCCCTGGAGAACGACGAGCCGGTCGAGGTGACCGGTACCGACGACATGCCGGTGATGCAGGGCGACAACCTGCTGATCGTCCGCCGCGTGAAGCTTTCCGAGACCCGGATCTCCTGCGTTCAGTTCGACCGCAGCGACGGGGTGCTCGTCACCATCGCCAGCTGGGACCGGCCGATCACCGACGATCTGTACACCTTGCTGAAGCCGCTGCCCGCCGAGCTGTTCCAGCAGGGCTGAATCGCCCCTGCCGCGGCCGTCCGCACCGATCCGGACGGCCTCGGGACACTTTTGTCCAACCCTGCGCAGCCTCTGCCCAAAGAGGCTGCTTTGTCATGTACCTGATCCGACCAGCCGTCGGATCTTTGGCGTCGTGCGCCACGACACCCGGACGGCTCGACGCACCACAGTGAAGACAGCCGTCGGCGCAACAGGTGCCCTGGCGCTGGGAGTTCCGACACTGGCTGGACGAGTGGCTGCCGCAAGTAGCTCCGATGAATCGCCCGGATTGCCGGGCCCGGAGGGGGCCAGGCCCCTGGTGGACCCGGTGCTCCGGTACCACACCCCCGCCGCCGGCTGGGAGCGCGAATCACTGCCCACCGGCGGTGGCGCTCTGGATGCGGGTGTCTACGGAACGCTCGCTTCCGAACGGCTCACCTTCAACGAGAAGACGCTGCGGACCGGCGGTCCGGGCTCCATCCGGGCGTACGACTTCGGCAACTGGACCGCCCCCGGACCGGGTGTGTTCACCGCGGCGCAGCAACGCCTCGACCACAAGGGCGCGCTCGACCCCGACACGGTCGCCGCCGAGCTCGGCCAGGCGCGCCGCGGCTACGGCGCCTATCAGGTCTTCGGCGACCTGCTGCTCGACCTGCCGAACGCGCCGGCCGCCCCCGGCTCCTCCTGCCGACGGGCCCTCGGCCTGCGACCGCGACCGCCGCCGTCGCCTGCACGCACCAGGACGCCCACCACACCCGGGAGTTCTTCGTCTCGCACCCCGGGGACGTCATGGCCGGCCGTCTTGGCGCGGACCGCCCGGGCCAGGTACGGCCGGCTGGATGGTGCACAACGACACCGACCCGTACGGCTTCACCGGTGTGCACGACTGGTCTGCGCGGCGACGGCGGCACCGGCTGGTCCAAGGCATGGAAGATCAACTTCTGGGCGTGGCTGCGCGACGGCGACCACTCCCACAGGATGCTTGCGGAACACCTGAAGAGCTCCACCCTCCCCAACCTCTGGGACACCCACCCGCCGTTCCAGATCGACGGCACCTTCGGTGTCACGTCGGGCATCGCCGAAATGCTGCTGCAGAGCCAGTACGACATGATCGAGATCCTTCCCGCCCTCCCGACCGGCTGGCCGGAGGGATCGGTCCGCGGGCTGCGGGCCCGTGGAGGCTTCACCGTCGACATCGAGTGGGCCGCGGGGCAGGCCCGCCGTGTGGTGATCACGGCGGGCCTCAGCCGCGAAGTGACCGTCCGCAGCTCACTGTTCGCACGCGGCGAGAGGACCTTCAAGGCCCGTGCGGGCGGCCGCTACACGCGGGTGGCGGAGGGCTGAGCGAACAGCGCGGTGATCCGCGCCGCCGAGACGCCGGGCCCCGTGGGACCACTGAGGTGCCACGGGGTGCCGGCACCCCGCCGCAGATCCTCTTCGCGATAGCGGCGGCAGCCCCGGTGCCAGATCAGGATGCCGGCGAGCCAGTCCCTGAGCTCCTCCACGTAACCCTCCATGATCTCCCTGGCCTCGGCGTCCAGCCCGAAGTCGTCGTACAGGACCGGGAGTTCCTGCTCGGCGACATGGAGGAACTGGCGCAGCCGCGAGTTCATCAGGTCGTGCACGATCGACACCGCGGTCGGATAGTCCACCCCGAAGAAGTTCTCCACGACCAGGACGCCGTTGTGCACCTCACCCTCGTACTCGATCTCCTTCTGGTACGAGAACAGGTCGTTGAGCAGCGCGGCATAGTCCGACGCCGCGTTCTCCAGGGAGCGCAGCGGGCCGCTGCGGTAGATCTCCTCCGGCACCTTCTTGCCGTGACCGAGCCGGCACAGACTCATCGTGAGGTCCGAACCGAACGTCAGCCGCCGCATCTCGATGTAGTCCACCGGGTCCGGGATCCGGTTCTGCGCCTGGTTGGCCAGCTCCCAGAGCCAGCTCGCCGTCATCGACTCGATGGCCGTGCGCAACGCGCGCCGTGCGCGGTCGTCCATCGGGGCCGTCGTGCGCTGCCAGAGATCGGACAGACCGCGCTCCAGCGCATTGACCGGCTCCGGAGCGGCGGTGCCGTCCAGTGGCATGAACAGCGAGAGACGCGCATCGGCCAGCCGCGCCCCGGCCAGGTCCCTTGCCCGCCCGTGCACCACCGGGAACCAGTCGTCGCCGTAGGTACCCCAGGCCAGCCACCCCGAGGAGAGATCCAGCTCGTCCGCCGTCGCGTCCGGGTGCAGACCCGCCGCGCACAAGGGCAGGTCGATCGCGACGAGCCGCTCCTCGTCCCAGATGTGCGAGCCCGGCACCCCCGGCTGCGCCTCCAGGATCCCCATCCGGCGCGCCCAGTCGACGAGCCTGACCCGCGCCCCGTCCAGATGCGGACTGAGTGTGGTACCGAACGGCAGGTCGAATGCGGGCAGCAGCGACGGGCCGACGTGCCGGTAGGGCACGTGGGTGTGGCTGCGCAGCCTGGCCCGCTCCGAGCGTGGGGTGAAGCGGATCGACGCGGCGGACATACCGAAGCCGAGGGCGGCCTCGCCCGCCCCGCCGTCGTTCATGTAGCGGCTGGAGCGCATGTGCCACTCATGGCCGCCGGACTGCCAGTCCTGCAAACCCTTGACGTACGTGAGAACCGCCGCGGTCTCCGTCGGATCGAGTCCCTTCTCCAAGCACAGTGGCCCGAGTTCGGTGAGCGCGGTGTTCTCGAACTGCTGGAGCCGCGAGGTCAGCAGATCGTTCACCGCCTCGGCGGCCTCCTGGGTGGAGCAGTTCAGAAACCTCTCCAGTACCAGCACACCGTTGCTGTTCTCGCCCTCCTCCTCGACCTCCCGCTGGTACGAGAACAGGTCGTTGCGCAGATGCACACCATCGGAGAAGGCGTCCCGCAGCACCCGCAGCGCCCGCTCGTCGGCCACCGAATCGGGGACCTCGGCGCCCGCCGCGTACTCCACGAGCCCGGCCGACCAGGGCGCGCCGCCTACCTTGCGGCGCATCTCGATGTACTCCACGGGGTTCGCGATGCGGCCCTCGTTGATATTGGCGAGTTCCCACAGCGACTCGTTGAGCAGGTTCTCGGTCGCCTCCGCGAACCGGGCCCGCCAGGCGTCGGACATGTTCGGAACCGTCCGCGCCCACAGATCGGCCAGCCCGGCCTCGACCGGGTTGGCCGGCTCGGGCGTCTTCGCTCCGCGCTCCATCGGCATGAACGCGGGCAACCGGTCGAGGTACTGCTTGGCGCCCTCCCGGTCGGGGGTGCGCTTGAACAGCTCCAGGAAGTGGTCGTCGAAGAAGAACACCCACACGTACCAGTCCGTGACCAGCGACAGAGCCTCTGCCGAGCAGTCGGGGTGGGTGTACGCACACAGCAGCGCGTAGTCATGGGAGTCGAGGTCCTCCTCCTCCCAGATGCCGGAGCCTTCCACCATCCCTATGCCGCGGGCCCAGCTCTTGGTGTGCTGCCGCGCCTGCTCGACATGGGGGTTGAGCCGCGCCGGATACGGAACGTAGAAGTCCGGCAGGGTGAAGGGCTGTGCCATGTGCGTCCGGCCTTTCCGAGAGCTTCCGCGCGGTCGCGCGGACCGGTGGTGTCCGGCCGAGCACTACCCTTCGGCCGTCCGGGGCACGCACACCAGGAATTAGTCACACAAAAGGTGCGGGTGAGGGGGTGCCGCCGCGTCGAGGTGCATACCCGGCCGTTCCGTAAAACTCAGGTAACAGACCACCGCCACGGAGACGTTGCTTCTTTCTCATCGCAGGTCAGAGCCGCTGCCAGTGGTCTGGTCCAGTGGCTCGTCCGGCCATCCCCTTTGTGCCCTTGACGCGCTATCACCTCAGGTCACAGAGTGTGCGCCCATAGCCGAACAGTGATATCGGGCCGTTTACCACTTTCGAAGCACACAGCTCCAAGAAGGGTTGTCATGACGTCCAAGCAGAGGACCAGACTCACGCTCGCCCTGACCACCGTCAGCGCCCTGAGTCTCGCGCTGCTCGCTCCCGCGGCACAGGCCGGCGCGGACGGGGTGCGACCGGAGTGTCCGCGTGGCCTCGACTGCGACTGGGTCCCTGCGGCCTACCAGCAGACCGGCGACCCGGCCGACAAGGAGACGTACGGCAACTACGACACCGCGGACCGGCCGCACAGCAACAAGATCAGGTTCATTGTTCTGCATGACACCGAAGAAGACTTCGACACCACCCTGAACATTTTCAAGAACCCCCTGAAGCAGACCTCCGCCCACTATGTGGTGCGCTCGGGCGACGGTCATGTCACCCAGATGGTCAAGAACAAGGACGTCGCCTGGCAGGCGGGCAACTGGTACGTCAACACCCACTCCATAGGCATCGAGCAGGAGGGGGTCGCCGTCGAGGGCGCCAAGTGGTACACGCCCGAGCTGTACAACTCGACGGCGGAGCTGGTGCGTTATCTCGCCGCCAAGTACGACATCCCGCTCGACCGGCAGCACATCATCGGCCACGACGGCGTGCCGCCCACCAGCGCCGCCGGTACCAAGAACATGCACTGGGATCCCGGAACCTACTGGGACTGGAACTACTTCATGTCCCTGCTCGGCAAGCGGACGACCGAGCCCAGCGCCCCCAAGAGCAGCCCGCTCATCACCGTCAGCCCTCGGTTCAAGGACAACAAGCAGGCGTTCCGCGACTGCGAGAAGGGCGTCGACCTGCCGGTGCAGGGCAGCAGCGCAGTCCCGCTCCACACCGAACCGTCCACCGAAGCACCGCTGTTCTCCGACCCCGGCCTGCACACCGACGGTTCGCCCGGCACGAACTGCGCGGCCGACTGGGGCAGCAAGATCAGCGCGACTCAGCAGGCGGTCGTCGCGGACCACGCGCCCGGCTGGACGGCGATCTGGTGGTACGGCAAGAAGGCTTGGTTCCAGACTCCGGCGCACACCCGGACCACCGTGCCGACCGCCGGCTACGTCGTACGGCCCAAGGCGGGCCGCACCGAGGTGCCGGTGTACGGGGTGGCCTACCCGGAGGCGTCCGAGTACCCGGCGGACTTCGCCGACAAGCGGGTGGGCACGGCGCTGCCGTACACCATCAAGGCCGGGCAGTCCTACCCCGGCGGGGGCGAGGCGCCGACCGGGTTCTTCTACGCGCCGACGATCGACGCGTCGCTTCCGCTGGACCACACGTACTTCCGCGGTGGGGAGAAGTACGTGACGGTGCAGATCGGGCACCGGATCGCGTTCGTGAAGACGTCGGACGTGGACGTGGTGCGGGTGCGTTGACGGCTCGGGGGCGGGGTCCTGCGGGGCTTCGCCCCCGAACCTCCGCTCCTCGATCGCCGGAGGGGCCGAGCATGTCGCAACAGCGCGCTGCGGACCCGGTGTGTCGGCACCGGGCCCGCAGCGCGCATCCCTCGGAGCCGCGTCAGCGAGTGCCGACCGCAGCACGCACGGCCCGCCGGGCCATGGAGCAGTCGTCGTGCAGGCGGCGCAGCAACAGCCGCTGTTCCTCGCCCGACGACAGCACACCCGGACGGTCCTGAACGCCGCCCGCAGGTGCGGTCTCCCGCATCGCCCGCTGCACAGCCGTCTCGTACGTACGGATCTCCCGCGTCAGTACGAGCATCAGGTTCACCAGAAACGCGTCCCGTGCCGCGGTACCCGAGGCCTGCGCGAGCTGGCTGATCTGGCGCCGCGCCACCGGCGCGTCCCCCAGCACCGTCCACAGCGTCGCCAGGTCGTACCCCGGGAGGTACCAGCCGGCGTGCTCCCAGTCGACCAGCACCGGACCCGTCGGCGAGAGCAGGATGTTGGAGAGCAGGGCGTCACCGTGACAGAACTGCCCCATGCCCTGCCGGCCACCCGCGTGCGCCAGGCCGTGGAGCAGCTTCTGCAGATCGCCGAGATCACGGTCGGTGAAGAGCCCCAGCTCGTGATAGCGGGCGATGCGCGAGGCGTAGTCCAGCGGGGCGTCGAACAGTCCGGCGGCCGGCCGCCAGGCGTTGATCCGGCTGATCGCGCCGAGTGCCGCCCGCAGATCGGCCCGGGGCGGAGCCTCCGACGGGTGTCTCGTCAGCGACGCCACCCGGCCGGGCATCCGCTCGATGACGAGCGTGCAGTTCTCCGGATCCGCCGCGATGAGCCGTGGCACCCGCACCGGCGGACGGTGCCGGACGAACGTCCGGTATGCCGCTATCTCATGACGGAACCGCTCGGACCACACGGGGGAGTGGTCCAGTAAACACTTCGCGACCGCTGTCGTGCGTCCGGTCGAGCCGACGAGCAGCACCGAACGCCCGCTGCGGCGCAGCACCTGGACCGGATTGAACTCCGGGCAGATCCGGTGGACCGAGGCGATCACCATTCTCAGCTGTGCACCCTGCGGGCCGGAAAGGTCCAGTCGCCCGCTGAGCGGTGGGGTACCCAGCCCCACCGGCCGCCGGGACCGGACCGTGCCGGGCGCCGACGGGGCGGCGTGCGGGGCGAGATACGGTCCGGCGCCCGCCCCCATGGGACGCAGCGGCCGGGGCGGGGCGGACACGGAGGACGATGCTGTGTACATGGGCGAGACAGATCCCTTCGTGCGCCGACAAGTTGCGTGCGCCGCCCCGGCCGGCGGCCGTTCGGCACCCTGGGGAGTACCTAGGGCTGCCGGGCGGGGTGGCGCTTTCCTACCTGACACCGTCGCGCGGGTGGCAGACCATCTGGCGGACCCTGGCGAACCCTGGCGAATAGTCGCAAGGCATCTGACAGGGGGTTACTGTCAACACAGCCGAGAACCTGGGGGCTTGACGTGACCGGAGAACCCAACACCCGCCTGTCGGATCTGTTCGGCCTTGCCGGATGGTCCAAGGGCGAACTCGCGAGAATGGTGAACAGGCAGGCGGCGGCCATGGGCCATCCGCAACTGGCCACCGACACCTCGCGCGTGAGGCGCTGGATCGACATGGGGGAGTCCCCCCGCGATCCCGTGCCCGAAGTGCTGGCAGCCCTGTTCACCGAGCGGCTCGGTCGTGTCGTGACCATCGAGGACCTCGGGTTCGGCCGGCGCGGGCGTGTGGGGAATCGGCAGGAAGTCGGGAAGGAACACAATCCCGACGGACTGCCGTGGGCGCCCGAACGGACGGCAGCGGTCCTCACCGAATTCACGGGAATGGACCTCATGCTCAACCGACGCGGCTTGGTGAGCGCGGGCGCCGCGCTCGCCGCAGGATCTACCATCACCGGCCCCATGCACGACTGGCTGCACTCCGACCCTGTGCTGGCGGCCGACGCTCCACGGATCGACGATCCCCTCCATTCGGACCCGGCCGGCTTCGACCGGTACGAGGCCGCCCCCATCGGGTCGGAGGAGATCGAGGCGCTCGAACGGTCCGTCGAGGTGTTCCGCGCCTGGGACGCCTCCCGGGGCGGCGGCCTCCAGCGCAAGGCAGTCGTGGGCCAGCTCAACGAGGTGGGCGGCATGCTCGCCTACCGCCACCCCGACCATCTGCAGCGCCGCCTCTGGGGCGTCGCCGCCAACCTCGCCGTACTCGCGGGATGGATGTCCCACGACATCGGCCTGGAACCCACCGCCCAGAAGTACTTCGTCATCGCAGCCCATGCGGCGCGTGAGGGCGGCGACCGGCCTCGCGCCGGCGAGGCGCTCTCCAGGGCGGCCCGTCAGATGGTCCATCTGGGCCGTCCCGACGACGCGCTGGACCTGATGAAGCTCGCCAAGTCCGGTTCCGGGGACATGGTGCTGCCCCGCACCCAGGCGATGCTGCACACCATCGAGGCCTGGGCGCAGGCGTCCATGGGCCGTGGCCAGGCCATGCGCCGCACCCTCGGCAAGGCCGAAGAGCTCTTCGTGTCCGACAAGAGCGATGTGCCGCCACCCAGCTGGATGCAGCTGTTCGACGAGGCGGATCTGCACGGCATGCAGGCCCTGGCCTTCCGAACGCTCGCCGAGCACGAACCGTCGGCGGCCGTCATCGCCCAGCGCCACGCCAAGCAGGCTCTGGAACTGCGCGCCAACGGGCGTCAGCGCTCCAAGATCTTCGACTACATCTCACTCGCCTCGGCCTGCTTCATCGCCGACGACCCGGAACAGGCCGACCGTTACGCACGGCTCGCCCTGGTGACGATGGGGGAGACCTCCTCGCACCGCACCTGGGACCGGTTGCGTGAAATGTACCGGCTGACAGGTCAGTTCGCCGGATATGCGAAGATCGAGGACCTGCGCGAGGAGATCAATCTCGCCATGCCGCAGAGCCAGGTCATCAGGCGGCCGAGGAGCTCGGAGATCTGATTCCTTGGCGCCGCGACGACGGGGCGCCGACATCCATCGTCCGGCTGTTCACCGACACGACCACTGCATGAGCAGCGGGCGGTCTCCACCGGTGTTCCTGGGCTGTTCAGCGCTGTGCTGCGCTGTGCCCGCGTGCCGCCTCGTTCCGCCCCGGGCTCACACCCCGACACGGGCGATCAGCACGCATGCGTCGTCCAGGCGCTCGGTGTCACCGAACTCCTCGACGACCGTCCGTACGCAGTCCTGTGCCGTGCGCGCCCCGGCGAAGCGGGGTGCCAGCGCCAGCAGTGGGTCCGGGCCCGCACCCCGGTCGCTGCGACGGGTCAGCCCGTCGGTGTGCAGTACCAGCACGTCGCCGGGGAGCAGGTGCACGGCGTCCTGCTCGTACGTGACCGCGGACGCGGCGCCGAGCAGCACTCCGTCCGGTGGTGGCAGGGGGCGTCCCGCTCCGTCGCGGAACAGCAGGGGGGCGGGGTGGCCGGCCTGCGCCCATGCGAGCGTGCCGGTCGAGGGGTCGAAACGGCAGCACACCGCACTGCCGAGGGCGGGCTGCACCGACGATTCGAGTAACTGGTTGAGGTGGCCCATCAGGGCGCCCGGCTCGATACCGGCCACGGCCATCCCGCGCAACGCTCCCAGCAGCATCGCCATGGCCGAGGTGGCAGGGATGCCGTGGCCGGTCAGGTCTCCGACCGAGAGGAGCGTCCTGCCGTCGGGCAGTTCCAGCGCGTCGTACCAGTCGCCGCCGATCAGATCGCTGGACTGCGACGGCAGATAGTGGGCAGCGACGTCCAGCGCGCCGGGTCCCCGCCGAGGGAGTCGCAGCGAGCCGCGCCACGGGGGAAGCACGGCCTCCTGCAGCTCGACCGCCATGCGGTGCTCGGTCTGTGCCATGTGCTGCTGACGCCGGAACGAGTCACTGGTCCGGCGCACCACGCGCTGGCTGCGCCGCAGTTCACTGACGTCCCGCAGCACCGCCCACATCGAGGCGGTGCAGCCGTCGGCGTCGAGAACGGGCTCACCCATCATGTGTAGGGTGCGCGTCCGGCCGTCGGTCCGCAGGATGCGGAACTCGCCGTCTATCGGTTTGCCGTCGACAAGACAGTCCGTCACCAGCGAGGTGAGCAACGGCTGATCCTCGGGAAGCAGCACGGACGGAAGCTCGTCCAGGGACAACGGACCTGCCTCCAGGGGCCGTCCGAAGATCTGAAACAGCTCCTCGGACCAGGTGACCTCGTCGGTCAGCAGATCCCACTCGGCGCTGCCCACCCGGCTCAGCAGCGAACCGCTCCGCGGCTCGCCGGAGTTCTCGGGGGCGAGGTCCTGCTGCGGTCCTTCCGTGCCTTCCCGGGCCTGCTCCGCAGTCCTGGGCGGCAGGCCTTCCCTCAGCTGTCCCAGATGCGTGCCGAGGTTGTCGAGGTGATGGACGGCCAGCTCGCAGAGCGCACGCTGCCAGCGCAGCTGGGGATCGTCCTCGTCGACCAGCACGGCGTCCCGCCGCACTGCCTCCACATCTCCGCGCAGCCGACGGGTCCGGTTGATCAACACGTCGACGGCATCGCGCTCGGGCGGCTGTGGGGCGGGGCGGTCCGCGGACAGATGGGACGGCATGTCGTACTCCGATACAGGCGCGGTACAACCAGGTCTGAAAGGTGGACCGAAGACGACTGTTGCACAGGCTGCGCAAGCCTGTAAGTGGTTTGGCAACACTCGATACGGTGTTGCTTCTGGCATATGCCACCGGCTGCTCGAGGTGTCGTCCCCTCGAACAGCCTTGCTTGCCACGGCTGTTGATGCAAGTCACCCGGCGTGCGCGACCTTCCGCGCGCCCGTGCGGGGTGTTTCTGCGCGGGCCCGTGCATCCGGGCCGGTGTGCAGGCGTCGGAACCTTGCTGCCGGGTCCATCGACCGGCGCATCGCCGCGGCTGTGCGGTAGGGGCGCCCGTGCGGCGCCGGGTGCTCCTCACGCCCGCGACGCGCTCCTCGGAGTGCGACTCCGTCCTTGATTCCGGTCGCTCCGCGCTCGTGTCCGGGACGGGAATGCGGTCGGACCGCCTCGTGTTACAGGACCAGAACGAAAACGACACCCATTCCCATAACGGGTACGGGGTCGCCGGAAAGCCACGGAGATGCCCATGGCACGCAGTGAAGCCCGCCCTGTCGTCACTCTGCGTTCGACTGCCGGAACCGGATCGGCATACGTGACGCGCAAGAGTCGCCGCAACAACCCCGACCGGCTGGTCCTGCGCAAGTTCGACCCGGCCGCCGGTCAGCACGTCCTCTTCCGCGAGGAACGCTGACCTGCCGGAACGGGCAGCCCGCACCCATGGCGGGCGCGCCTCCCCACCACGAGGAAGGAACGCACATGAAGCCCCGAATCCACCCCGTCTCCCGTCCGGTGGTCTTCCGAGACCGTGCCGCGGGGGTCGCCTTCCTGACCCGGTCGACCGCTGACGCGGATCAGCGCGTGGAGTGGGAGGACGGCAACAGCTACCCGGTCATCGATGTCGAGACCTCGTCGGCGAGTCACCCGTTCTACACCGGCACCAACCGGGTGCTGGACACGGCCGGGCGGGTGGAACGGTTCCGGCGCCGTTACGGCACCACGTCGCCCGCCGGGCGTTGAAGCTCCGTGCGACACATCACAGTGGACCGTACGGATTCGAGGGAACAGAGCCCGATGGTTTACGGTTCACCTATGTGTGGATGACGCGCTCAGCGCCCACGCAGTGAGACCGCCCCGGTTGGATTCCCCCGATCCGGCCGGGGCATCCTCCTGACCGCCCGTCCCTCACCCCCGTCGGGACGGGCGGTCGGGCATCACCTCGATGAGCAGGGCACCCGCCACAAGGACCGCTGCGACCACGGCAGCGGCGTCGGGCCGGAGCCGTAGCGTCAGCGCCGTCGCCGTCGCACCGGCCGCGACGGCAATCAGCCGCCCGGCCACCCAGCCGTCCTTGTTTCGCAGCGACCGCAGTGCGACCCGCCCGACGAACGCGGTCAGTGTGCCGGTGAAGTAGTTGGTCGGCGTCGCGCAGATCCGGCCCTGAATTCCTATGGCCAGGGCGATGACCGCCAGCAGACCCAGCCGGTTGCCGTCGGACGGGATCAGGTCCAGACCCCACAGCGCGGCGCCGGTCGCGAGCAGCACCACCTCGACGAGCAGTTGCACCGGCAGTCGCCACCGCAACCGCTCGCCCATCCACGCACCGAGCGCGACCCCGCAGCTGTACGCGGCGAGCGCGGTGACCACGCGAGACGCCACTCCGTGCTCCCCGACACCGGCGGCGGAACCACCCAGCAGCACCAGATTGCCGGTCATCACCCCGGCGAAGACCTGGCCGACGCAGAGGAAGGCGAACGCGTCCGCAGCACCGGACGCGGCGGAGAGAAGTATCAGCGCCCATTCGCTGCACGGATCGTGCGCGGAGTCCGCGCTGAGCCGGCCGGTGGGCACGGTGGGAGTGGACACGTCCGCCACCCTAAGGGCTGTGCCGTCGTCCCCTGACGGGACAGCCCTTAGGGTTTCGAAGGGTCAGCCCGTCGCGCGCGGTACGACCGTCGCGAGCACCTGAGTCAACGCATGCCAGTCCGCGGTGATGATGCTCGCGTTCCGTCCCGCCAACAGGGTGAGACGGTCGAGTGCCTGAGTCTGCGTCGGATTGGTGCCGTCGATGGCGGGCGCCACGTTGTGCGCGTCCGTCATGACGACGAGGTACTGGTTCCGGGCGTACCACCCCGTGTCGATGGACTCTCCGGCGTACGCGGAGGCGTCGCCGTCGAAGACCACGAACCAGGGCCGGATGCCCGCATCGGTGTATCGCCCCCGTGGGTCACCGGCCTCGGCCCGGTGGACCGCGGGGAAGGCGGCCGCGTCGCCCAGCCGCCCGGCCGCCGCGAGGTCGCGCAGATGGCCGGCGTACTCCCGGTCGGTCCACAACGAGTCGACCGGATTGCCCTCCTCGACGGTGCCGGGGATCAGTTCCACGATGAAGCGCCCGGCCAGCGCGGAGCGGGCGGGCCAGCCGTCGGCCCGCACCGCTTCGTCGAGTGTGGCGTGCCCACCGGCCAGATCCGCGGGGCGGAACAGCGCACCGCCGAGCTTCTCGGACAGCAGCGTGTCCAACTGCGCGGGGCCCCGGCCGTTGTTGGCCTGGAAACCGTCCTTGAGCTCGAGCTTCAGCACCACCGGCCGGTGCCCCGGATGCGCGTCGTGCCAGGTCCTGATGTCCGCGAGGCAACCCGCCAGATTCTGGTTGCGTGACTTGGTGCGCAGTTCGCCGGCGGTCGACGCGTTCACGCAGTTGTTGTCGTTGCCGATCGGGTTGCTGTGCGAGACCCGCCAGGAACTGCCGAAGACATTGGTCCACACGTCGAGTTCGAGGAGCGCCGCACCGGAGTCGAGTGCATCGGCGAAGTAGGGGTACGTGGCCTTCTCGTAGGCATTGTGCACACCGACGCCGGTGGTCGCGGAGTAGGCGGACTCATCCGTGCCGGCCGAGCGGGCGGTTCCCGCGGTCAGACCCACGGCGAGCAGACCGGCTGCCCCGGCCGTCAGCCCTCGACGCCATCCGCGTCCCGTGCGGTTCATGTATTTCACGGAGCCTCCCCCTCATCGTTGATGCGCACGCGTCAAACGACAAGCACGATAGGAGAGTTGGATGACGGGCGGGGGTACGGAATCCGGCCGTTCGGGTGCGACGGCGACGCCGGATCGTCATGCCCGCGGGGACGGCCGGGGCACGGGTGGCGAGGACCGTGCGTCCCGCCCCCATCCGGACGGGCCCGAATCGCAGCGGGGGCGCGTTCAGCCCGGTCGGGCGCGGCCCGGACGCGGGCACGACGACCCGATCGGCCCGCGGCCGATTGCGGGCCGGTCCGCGCGGCGCCAGCGTGGGGTGACGGTCGTATGTGCCGATGGCGTACGCGTCACCTGCCGAGGAGGAGCGAGATGGCCGGCGCCCAGTGGACAGGCCCCAGGGGAGCGGACATGGGTGAGTGGCTGCCCGTCCTGGACCTGATCGAACCGCCGAGACAGCGGCGGCTCACCGTCCTGCTGCGGCTCCTCCTGCTGATCCCCCACTTCGTCGTGCTGTTCTTCCTCCATATCGCAGCCTTCTTCACCGCCATCGCCGGCTGGTTCGCCGCACTGGTCATGGGGCGGCTGCCCGAACCGGTCTTCCGCTTCCTCGCCGGGTACCTGGGCTACCACGTGCGGGTGAACGCGAGCATGATGATGCTGATCGACCGCTATCCGCCGTTCGCCCTGACCCCGCCATCGGACTACCCGGTCCTGATCGAGGTACGGCCGACCGCGCTCAACCGGCTCGCCGTCTTCTTCCGGCTGATCCTGATGATTCCGGCGGCCGTCGTGCAGGGCCTCGCCTCGACAGGGTGGTGGGCGCTGTCCTTCGTCTGGTGGCTGATCACACTGATCCTCGGGCGGATGCCCGAACCCCTCTTCGAGGCCACGGCTGCCACGCTCCGCTACCACATGCGGTTCTACGCCTACTTCATGATGCTCACGCCGGCGTACCCCAAGGGATTCTTCGGCGACGAGGCCCTGTCCGTACCGGAGCACCAGACACGTTCCGCCACCCGGCCGCTTGTCATGAGCGGTGCGGGGAAGGCCCTGCTGGTCCTCTTCCTGATCCTGGGAGTGGCCGCCGACATCACCACCTCCACCACGACCGACTGGTCCTCGGACAGTGCCGACAACTGGTGAAACGCCTGGCGCACTCCAATGAACAACAGGCATGATCATGCGATGACATGGACAGCTCCTGAAGCCACCCGCACCCCCGGCTCCCTCGTCGCCGACGAGCGGGAGATGCTCACGGGATATCTCGCCTGGTTCCGCAGTACGTTGCTGCAGAAGTGCGCCGGCCTCACCGGCGAACAGCTCGCCGAACAGACGGTACCGCCGTCCAACCTCACCCTCCTCGGGCTGCTCCGCCACATGGCGAAGGTCGAACGCACCTGGTTCCGGGAGCGATTCGCCGGACAGAAGTTCGAGCCGATGTACGACCCGGCGAAGGGCAAGGATGCCGACTTCGAGGACCTGGACCCGGCTCGCGCGGCCGACGACCATGCGCGCCTGGTCGAGGAGTGCCGCCTCGCGGACGCCGTCGTGGCCGGTGCGTCGTTCGACGACACCTTCATCCACGGTGGCGAGGTCTACTCACTGCGCCTGGTACTTGTCCACATGATCGGGGAGTACGCGCGTCACATCGGCCACGCGGACCTCGTGCGCGAACGCCTGGACGGGGAGACGGGGGCCTGAGGCGCCGCAGCGTCGCCCGTTCCTCCCCCTCGCGTTCATCGTTCGCCACCGTGCCTCTCGAGCAGCCGCTCGACGCGGTCGAACCGTTCGTGCAGCGCATGCAGTTCCGCGTCGAACGCCTCCTCGCCCTGCCGGGCGCGGCGGCGCACGGCCCTGCCCAGATGCTCCGCATCCTGCTCCGCCTTGCTGACGAACCACGTCGCCATGGATGCGGTGACCATGCCGAACGTGGTGATCCCGGCCAGCATCATCACCGAGGCGATGACCCGCCCCCAGGCGGTCACGGGGTACAGATCCCCGTACCCGACCGTCGTCGCGGTCTCGATGGACCACCAGATGGCCTTGGGGAACGAGGTGATGTTCGCCCCGGGCGCGTCCTCCTCGGCAGGAACGACCAGCGCTGCTCCGGTCAGCAGCACCGCGACGGTGGCCAAGGACACCGACAGAGCGGCCCGGGCGTGAAACGTGCGCCACCGCCGGTCGCCCAGCAGACGACAGAGCAGGAACGCGAAGAACGATTGCTGCACAGGCAGAAACCCCCGGCTACCGGCAAACAGGAAGAGTGAGGGCGACGCTACCGTCGTACGGGCAGGCCGAACGGCCTGACACACGCCGGTCCCGGCCGGCGATGGCGTGGCGCGTGCCCGTAGGGCTCGCGCCTCCAAGCCGGGCGGCGGGGGCCACGTCCCCGTCGTCCCCGAGACCGCGCGTCCGGCGAAGTCCCGGCCGGCCGCTCAGCACGATCTCGCCCTCGGCCACGAACCACCCCGCCCTCACTGGAGCATTGGCTCGGCGAGGAGTTCACACAGCCATCGGGCCATGTCGGCGTCGCCCACCGCACCCACCTCACCGGGGTCCCCGTACACCCCGGGAAAGCGCCGGCCCCAGGAACACGCACGTCCGATCGCCCCGAGCCGGCAGGCCAGGCTCACCGCGCTCCGCAGCTCCACCGCCGAATGCCCCTCTCCCGTCCACGGCTCCAGATAGGCGTCCCGCAAGTGGGGGAGCACCTCGGGCCCGTACCGGGCACGCGCCGTCCGGGCTGTGACCAGCAGACTGGTGAAGGGGTGCGCGACGGTCGAGTCGCCCCAGTCGAAGAACGTGAAACGGCCCGCCTCCCGTGCGAAGAGCTGTCCCTCGTGCAGATCGGAATGGTCGAGTGAGTCACGGATGCCGGAGTCCGAGAGCTCCGTGCACCACTCCACGAACCGCGGCCGCAGGGCACGCAACGCCGCACGTTCGGCAGGTTCGAGAGCGGTGTTCGTGTCGACGAGCCGGTCGAAGGCGGCGGGCAGCGCGGCCGTACGCGCACTGGGCACGCCGAGCATGTCGAGCTTCTCCGCGTACGGGATCAACTCACGTTGCATGACGGCGTACTGGCGCAACGGCTCCTCCCAGGCGCGGGGGTCGGACGGGCCGTTGTGCAGTACGTCCCTGAACACCGTGCCGCCGTCCGGCAGGAGTGACCAGCCCCGGTCGGCGTCGACAGCGAGCGGCTGCAGCACGTGTTCCGGCACCCAGCCGGCCAGGGCCTCCCCGAGCGCCGCCTCGAAGGAACTGGCGGGCGGATTGGCCTTGAACCACACAGGGCCGTGACCCTGGACGGACAACCGCACCAGCACCGACCACGGCCGCACCCGCACCTTCCGCCGGCCCGTCGCGCGCAAGCCGTGGGCGGCCAGCCCCTGTTCGGCCCAGACGAGCGCGGCCTCCCGCCACGCCGGCTGCTCCCAGGGCGTCACCGCACCCTCGTACTGCCCCCGGTCCACGTCATCCGTCGAGTCCTGTTGCATCCGCCCATCTCAGCACCGCGCCCGGCCGCACCTCCACCGGATTTCGCCCCCAAGGGGTGACACGAGGTGCGGCCCGGTCCGGGCGGAATTCCGGTACTGGGGTACGGCGTGCGACGGCGCCGCACTCGCATCGGACACCACAGGAAGTAGTACATGTCACGTCCGGTCACCATCGTCACCGGGGGAAGCCGGGGTATCAGGGCCGCGACATGCCTCCGACTGGCCGCCGACGGTCACGATCTGGCGCTGGGGCACGTCGCGAACGAGGCGGCAGCCGAGGAGACCGCGACACCGGTGCGCGCGGCCCCGGCCGGCACAGCTGTCATCGACACGAGCAACCGATCCGTCGCCGACACGGCGGCACATCTCATCAGCGTATGGCTCGGCAGTACGGTCCTTCAGCCGTAGTGCCGTGGCCGGAAACGATCACGGGTCGGTGCCGGGCGAGTACCGGAAAGCGCGAGTGCCCGTACCCCTTCCCGCGGCGGCCCGACCGCTCTCACACCGTCAGATGTCTCCCTGAACGAGAGCGTGCAGATGCTGGTCGTGCCATCCGTCCGCGTGCAGCAGCGCGCTGCGCATGGTGCCTTCGAGGGAGTATCCGGCCTTGTCCGCCACACGGCAGGACGCCGGGTTGGCCACCGAGTGGCACAGGCGCAGACGATGCAGGCCGAGGTCGCTCAGCGCCCACCGGCTCACGCGCCTCGTGGCCTCGACCACGACACCGCCGCCGCGTGCCGGGGGCAGGATCCAATAGCCGATTTCGGCGCTGCCGCCCTTGAGATCGATGTCGCTCAACCCGGTGAGCCCAACGGGGGCGCCGCCCGGTGGCGCGATGGCCCAGACTGCGCCGAGCTCGGCCTGCCAGCGCTCGTGCATGCGCTCGATCCGCATGCGTGCGTCGTCGAGGGTCTCCACCCGCAGCAGGTTCCACTGGTGAATGGCCGGATCCTGGCCGGCGGACACCAGCACGCCGGCTTCGTCGAGGCGCCAGGGACGCAGCTCGAGGCCGCAGGGCAGGCTGAGTACTGGCTGGGCGTTGCGGGCCATCCGGCCTGCGGGAACGACCACTGGTATGGGCGAGCCGGAGATCATCGCGGCATCGTGCCACATCCTTCAGGCGTACGGAACCGGCTGTCCAGGACCGCGACAGACTCACTCCACGCCCTGTCGAGGGAGGTTGCGCCTGGGTGCCTGCGGCACCGCCCTGCTGAACGGCGGGCACCACCACCCGCCGGCAGGGGTCGCGCCAGGATCGACCGGCGGACACCCGCTCCCGGACCCACCGGACGAGCCTGCCCCTGAGCGCACTGTCTGCGCCGTCAACCGACCCGAAGCGCCAACACCTGTCCCGGCCAGGCGCCGGACAGAAAACGCTCGGTGGGAGTGAAACCGTTGCGCTCGTAGAACGCGACCAGTTCGCCCCCGCCGCCCGCCCAGCAGTCGACCCGCAGCAGCTCCACGCCGGCCCGCCGGGTCTCTTCGACGGCATGGGCCAGCAGCGCCGCCCCTATTCCCCGACCGGCGTACCGTCGGTCGGAGACCAGCAGCCGAACGTACCGCTCGTGTTCCTCGGCCGGGGCGATCGGCATCTGAGGACTGGGTCCGGAGTCCATCACCAGGGCTCCGACAGGTGTGCCGCCCAACTCCGCGATGTGTGGAGCGTTCTCGGTCAAGTACCCTTCGACCCTCGCCACCCCGCCGGGCTTCTTCGAGTACGGTGTCGTGCCCCACTGCTCGGTGTTGCCGCGATCGTTCATCCAGGCCACCGCGGAGTCGAGCATGTCCAGCACGGCCGGCGCGTCGGCCAGGTTGCCCGGTCTGATCCGTATGCCATGTGTGGTGTCGTTCACGGCGGAAGCTTAGTGGTCGGCTCCGTAAGCCCTTCGGGGGTTGACTCCAGAGCCGGTGTCGTGTCCCGCCTGCCGGAGCCGGTTGGGGGAGAGGCCGCCCGCGTCGCGCACCGGCACCTGCGCGGGGACGGCTGGCGGGGACCGAAATTCGGTAGAGGTCAGGGGATGCGAACCGGCACGGTGGGCTCATGGATGTCGAACTGATTGCCGTCTCTGCTGAGGACAAGCTCGTGCTGGCGAATCTCATGCAGTTGTACCTGCATGATTTCTCCGAGCTGGATGCCAGGGACCTGTCGCCGCACGGGACCTTCGACTATCCCTGGCTGGATTCCTACTTCACCAGCTCGGACCGCGAGGCGTACCTGATCCGCATCGGCGCTCGACCGGCCGGATTCGCCCTGGCGCGCTGTGATGTCGAGGGCGACGATGGTGCGTGGAATGTCAGCGAGTTCTTCGTCGTGCGGCGGCACCGCCGCCGAGGCGTGGCCCGAGATGCCGCTCGCCTGCTCTTCCAACAGCATCCGGGAACCTGGACGCTCTCCTATCTCCACCACAACGCACCTGCGGCTCGCCTGTGGCCTGCAGTGGCCGTTGCGGTGTCCGGCGGAGCCGTGCACCGCGTCGAAGAGCACCCGCCGACGGTCCCGGCTCCGAAGTCCCGCCTGCGCTTCGAGGTTCTGCCGAGCAAGTGAGCCGCTGCTCCAGGAAGGGCCTTTCGCGTCGCAGGGCGCGGATCGCAGGCGGCGGCCGCCTCACGCTCTTCGACTGTACCGGGGCACCGGACAGCGGCCCGCCGCGTCAGTCCAGCAGCAGCCCGGGATCGTACAGATCGAGCCAGACGGCCAGATCCAGGGTGCGCTCCAGTCCACGTCGCGATGCATGTGTGATCTGAGGGAGTTCACGGTGCGCGACCCGCTTCAGGCGGTCCCGGTCCACGAGTTCGAAGACCCGGTGAGAGGGCTGCGCCAGCAGGTCCTTGGCGTGTTCCTGCAGGGCGACGGCGTACTGCGGATCCTGTGTCGACGGATACGGGCTCTTCGCCCGGTCGTACACCGACTGGGGGAGTACGTCGCGGGTGGCCTCCCGTAGCAGGCTCTTCTCGCGGCCGTCGAACGACTTCATCGACCAGGGCGTGTTGTACACGTACTCGACGAGCCGGTGGTCGCAGTACGGCACGCGAACCTCCAGGCCGACGGCCATGCTCATCCTGTCCTTCCGGTCCAGGAGCACCCGTACGAAGCGGGTCAGGTGCAGATGGCAGATGCGCCGCATCCGGTACTCGAAGTCGGACTCGCCGTCCAGGCGGCGGATCCCGGCGGTGGCGACCGCGTAGCTGTCGCGGACGTACCCGGGCAGGTCGAGCGCGTCCGTCAGGTCGCTGCGCAGCATGTCGGCGTCGTTCCCGAAGTGCTCCGCCAACTTCACGAGCCACGGGAAGGTATCGGCGGCGCGGGCCTCCTCGTCGAAGAACTGGAGGTAGCCGCCGAACACCTCGTCGGCGGACTCGCCGGACAGGGCCACCGTGGAATGCTCACGAATCGCCTTGAACAGCAGGTACAACGACGCGTCCATGTCGCCCAGGCCCATCGGCAGGTCACGGGCCCGGATCACCCGTGCCCGTACGTCGGGATCGGCGAGGGCCTGGGAGTCCAGAACGATGTCGAGGTGCTCGGTACCGGCCGCCCGGGCCACATCGTGCACATACGGCGTGTCGGGCGTGGCGCGCAGCTCGTCCGCGACGAAGTTGTCGGTCTGCCCCACGAAGTCGACGGCGAAGCTGCGTACCGTTTCACCGTTTTCCGCGAGATCACGGGCGGCGATGGCGGTCATCGCGGACGAATCCAGACCGCCCGACAGCAGTGTGCAGCGCGGTACGTCGGAGACCAGCTGGCGGCGCACGATGTCGTCGAGGAGCGTGCGCACGCCGGCGATCGAGGTGGCCAGGTCGGCGGTGTGCGGCCGCGTCTCCAGCGCCCAGTAGGTGCGCCGGTGCAGCCCGTCGCGGTCGACGGTGACGACCGTCCCGGGTTCGACCTCGTGCATCCCGTCCCAGACGGCGTGCCCCGGTGTCTTCACGAAGGCGAACAGCTCACGCAGTCCGTCCAGGGTGACCGCACGCCGGGCGAGGGGGTTGGCGAGGATCGCCTTCGGCTCGGATCCGAACAGCACGCCGTCCGCGGTGGCGGCGTAGTAGAAGGGCTTGATGCCCATGCGATCACGGATCATCACCAGTTTCTGGGTGCGGGCGTCCCACACGGCGAATGCGTACATCCCGTTGAGCCGCTCGGCCACGGCGTCCTCCCACTCGAGGTAGCCGTGCAGCACGACCTCGGTGTCGGAGTCGGTGGTGAACCGGTGCCCGAGGCCGGCCAGTTCGGCTCTGAGCTCGGGGTAGTTGTACGCCTCGCCGGAGTACACCATGGCCACGGCGCCCTGCGAGGTGTGGACCGTCATCGGCTGGCGGCCGCCCGGCAGGTCGATGATGGCGAGCCTGCGGTGCCCCAGGCCGGCCGGGCCGTCGAAGAACGTGCCGCTGTCGTCGGGGCCCCGGCAGGCCATCGTCGCGGTCATCCGGTCAAGTACGGCGGACTCGGACCGCAGATCGCGATCGAAGGAGATCCAGCCGGTGATGCCGCACATAGACGCCTCCTGCTTCTGGCCCGACCTCGCGACGCCTTGCCGCGGATCTTCGCGTGCGCACCCTCACGGCAGCCGAACAACATGCATCCCACACTTACATATCGAGCGTGCGCCACACCGTTGCAATCGTCAACGCGACGACACCTGCCCGCCTCAGGAACCCCGCCCCCCGGCCCGCTCGGGCGAGCGGCGATCGGAATCATCGCCGGCGGTGGGCCGTGCTGCGCACAGATCGGGCGCGACCGGGTCGAGGTACCGGACGCGGCGATTCGGCCAGGCGGGAGAGCCTTGATCAGCTCTGACGCCCGCCATGTCCCTCGCGGAGCACCTGCTGAAGTTCGCCGGTGTGCTGCTCCACGAGTTCCGGGCGGTGGTGATAGGCCGCTGGAGTGTTCTGGAACAGCGCCACTCGCCACGATCCGGAACCGTATTCGGCGACCAGGGTCTGCACCGCGTTCACCGCCGGATTCGGTTCCGCCCGGCCCGGCGGCACCATCCCCGCGATGGCGCGCAGCATGGCCGCGCTGCCGCCCAGCGGCCGTACCTCCCGCACCTTCCACACGTATGCCGCGGTCGGATGGTCGGCAAAGATCGGCGCGAGATGGCCTTCCACCTCCGAGCCGCGCACCTGGCTTCCGTCGAACCCGATCATGGCGGCATCAGGGGCGAACAGCGCTGCATAGGCGTGGGCATCGCGTCGGTTCCAAGCACGGAGCAGCTCTTCGTAAAGGTCCTGCACGGCGCGTGCCAAGGACTCCTCGTCGGGGCTCTCGTTCATGGCGCCGATCCTGCCACGGCCCGCGCGGCTGGGGGACCGCGTCGACGGCTTGGCGCGCCGCGGCCGACCAGCCGCCCAAGATGCCGACGTCGGCCGGCGAGCCGTCCGGCCGACCGGGGCGCCAGTCGACGTCCCGCGGCCCGATTCTCTGAACTGCACGGGATTTCATGCACTGTTGCCCGTGTCCCGGGAGCCGCGCACCTCAAGTGGTCGGCCCTTGACGAAGCCCGCGATCGGCTGAGGCGGTCCCCGCCGACGCCTCTCGCCTGCCCTCGTGCAGTCGCATGTGTGCGCCAACTCCCACCGCATCAACGAACGATGAGAGTCCGTCAGCATCCGACACGGCGGCCGGTCGCGGGCAGGCCGTGCCCCGCCACGTCCCCGCATCTCGGTCGGGCAAATCTCCGAAACTTTCGACAATGCCGCCCGAATCCTGATCTCCGATCTGAGCCATTAGCTGGCCACTTTTCGACTCGGTGGGCAAGAAAGGGGCATTGAGCTGTGCCGATGCCTTCTCGGGAAGTGTATGTCCGGGACGAGACTTTCGTAGTCCTTGCCGAAACTGTTGACATCCCGATGGTGTCGGACCAACCTTTCGGCGTCGGCAGACCCCCACCACTGTCGATCCGGGTCGCCCGCACGGCCTGGTCCTCCGGTCGTCGACCGCATGTCGAGCGGCCAACCCCCTGCTGCGTTGCACGACGCCGACGCGTGGTCGGCGTCACCCCGGTCACCGACAGGTCGGTCGGGTCGGATCACGCTGCCTGGCCCCCACTGCCAGCCTTCACGAGGAGGAAGCATGAACATGGACAACGCCCCCGCCCAACCGATGAGCCGCCGAGGCTTCGTCGGCCGCGCCGGCGCTGTGGCGCTGGCCGCCACGTCCGGGCTGATGCTGCCCGGCACCGCCCACGCCGCCACGACCATCACCACGAACCAGACCGGCACCAACAACGGCTACTACTACTCGTTCTGGACCGATGGTGGTGGATCGGTCTCCATGAACCTGGGATCCGGCGGGAACTACAGCACCTCATGGAGCAACGTCGGAAATTTCGTCTGCGGTAAGGGCTGGAGCAACGGCGGGCGCAGGACCGTCAACTACTCGGGCAGCTTCAATCCGTCCGGCAACGCATATCTGGCTCTCTACGGGTGGACGGCAAACCCGCTCGTGGAGTACTACATCGTTGACAACTGGGGCACTTACCGGCCCACGGGAACGTACAAGGGCACCGTCACCAGCGACGGCGGTACGTACGACATCTACCAGACGACGCGCACCAACGCCCCTTCCGTCGAAGGCACCAAGACGTTCAACCAGTACTGGAGCGTCCGGCAGTCGAAGAGGACGGGCGGATCCATCACCACCGGCAACCACTTCAACGCGTGGGCCAGTCATGGAATGCCCATGGGCAGCTTCAACTACTACATGATCCTCGCGACCGAGGGATATCAGAGCAGCGGGAACTCCAACATAACGGTGAGCTGATGAACAACGGCGGCAACCGGGGCGTCCGGACCGATGGCTCCTCGATCTGACCGACGGTCCCCTGCCGCGCGAGCTGACCGTTGAAGACCCGAAGCACCGCACCTGTGGCGCGGCGGCCCATGGCCGCCGCGCCGTACTGCTGCCCGACCGCAGGTGCGGCACGAAGGACGCCGGACAACGTCAGGTCCAGCACCGCGCCGAGCGGGACCTGAACGCGGAGGCTGATATAGCCATGTGCGTTCGCAGGCCGGGAATCACCGCTCAGGCCGTTGCGAGAACCTCATCGATGACCCGCCACGAAGCCTCCACGATCACCGGGTTGGTCTCCAGGTAGTAGGGCAACGCTATGAGAGCGATGGACAGCGCCCAGCCGCGCCCGCGCTGCCAGGTCGGTTCGTCGATCGCGAGCGCGCCACGGAACGCGTCGCGGGCCTCTCCGGAGAAGAGGTTCCACGCCACGATCAGGTCGCAGGCGGGATCGCCGACACCCAGCGCGCCGAAGTCGATGACGGCGCGCAGCCGGCCGTTGCCGGCCAGGAGGTTCCCGGCGGTGAGGTCACCGTGGATCCAGACAGGAGGCCCGTCCCAGGCCGGGGCGTCGAGTGCTGCTTCCCACACGGTGGTGACCGCCCGGACGTCGATCCTTCCGCCCAGGGCGGCGATCGCCTCGCGGGTGGGGCGGTCCCGGGTGGACAGCGGCACACCACGGCCGGCGACCGGCCCGTCCGTGGGGTCGATCCGCTGCAGGGCTGTGACGAACCGGCCCAGGTCGGCTGCCGCCTCGTTCGGATCGGCGATGCGGTCGATGGTCGCGGGCTCGCCGTCGAGCCACCGGTAGACGGACCACTCGAAGGGATAGCCCTCGGCAGGCCGCCCCATGGCCAGCGGGACGGGGAGGGAGAGCGGCAGGTGCGGAGCGAGCCGTGGCAGCCAGCGATGCTCCTTCTCCACCTGCCCGACGGCCGAGGCGATGCGAGGCAGCCGCACCGCCAGATCCTTGCCGAGCCGGTAGACGGCGTTGTCCGTTCCCCACGGAAGGACAGGTTCAACCGGAAGACCCGCCCACTCCGGAAACTGCGCAGCAACCAATCTGCTGACGAGGAGCACATCCGTATCCACCTCGTCGGCGTGCATCTTCACCACAGCCACAGGCACCTTCTCCGCTCGGGACTACCGCCAGTCCTTGGTCTCTCCGTCCGGGGACAGGTTACGGATCTTCGTGCGGGGCCGGGGTGCGGAAACCGCAAGACGGAGAGCACACGCTCGCAGTGCAGTCCAGAATTCCCGGCACCGGCGCAACCGGGTGAGGTACAGTTCGAGGGTCCTGTTGTCTCTGATAGAGGTGGACGTTGCGCATCTGAGGTTCGCGATCATCACGCGGTACGGCCCGTCGGTCGTGCGCCTGTCACGCTGCAGCCGGCTTTCTTGCCGCCCGTGACCCCGCGTGGATGCGACCTCGGTGCATGAGCCGTCCTCCATTCCTCGGAATGCCGCACCCCCTTTTTCGTTCTCGGTTGGTCGCCGCGTGGTGCTCGCATACGAAGCCCCTGCCCACAGCGCTTGCGACTGCGAGATTCATCATGACCAACCCCACTGCGCCCAGCGCCTCCGTGACCTGCTCCGCCCTGTCCTTCCAGTGGCCTGACGGCACGACCGTCTTCGACGGGCTCTCCCTCAACATCGGCCGTGGCCGCACCGGCCTCGCCGGGGCCAATGGCACGGGCAAGTCCACCCTGCTGCGCCTGATGGCGGGCCGGCTGCGCCCCTCCCAGGGGTCGGTGACCGTGGCGGGCACCCTTGCCTACCTTCCTCAGGACATCACCCTCGACACGACACTCCGCGTCGACCAGGCCCTGGGCATCGCCGGGCGGCGTACCGCCCTGCGCGCCATCGAGGCCGGAGACGTGAGCGAGGAGCACTTCGACACGATCGGCGACGACTGGGACGTCGAAGAGCGGGCTCTGGCGACACTGGGTTCACTCGGACTCGGAGACGTCGAACTCGACCGGACCGTGGGCCGGATGTCCGGTGGCGAGACCGTTCTGCTGCGTCTGGCCGCGCTGCTGCTGGAGCGGCCCGACGTTCTGCTGCTCGACGAACCGACCAACAACCTCGACCTGTTCGCGCGCCGCCGGCTCCATGAGGCCGTCGACTCCTGGCGCTCCGGTGTGCTGGTCGTCGTCAGTCACGACCGTGACCTGCTGGAGCGTGTGGACCGCATTGCGGACCTGCGGTCCGGATCGGTGAGCTGGTACGGGGGCGGCTGGTCCGCCTACGAGGAGGCTGTGGCCACGCAGCAGGAAGCGGCCGGGCGGATGCTGCGGGCGGCCGAGGCGGACGTACGCCGACAGAAGCGTGAACTGGAGGAGACCCGGATCAAAGTGGCGCGCCGTCAGCGGCACAGCAAGAAGATGGACGCCGAGCGGCGGGCACCGAGAATCGTCGCCGGTGAACGCAAGCGGTCCGCGCAGGAATCGGCGGACAAGCTCCGCGGCTTGCAGGAGGACCGTCTCCATGAGGCGCGCGAACGGCGTGAGGAGGCCGCCGACGCCATCCACGACGATGCCGAGATCAAGGTGAGCCTTCCCCATACCGCCGTCCCCGCCGGCCGCACTGTCCTCGGTCTGCACGAGGTGAGCCTGCGGTTCGGCAAGCTGAGGGAAGGCAGTCTCCATGTGCAAGGACCCGAACGCATTGCCCTGGTCGGGCGCAACGGATCCGGGAAGACCACTCTGCTGCGCACCCTCACCGGGGAGCTCGCACCGCTGTCCGGCGAGGTCAGGACGTTCGTACCTCTGCGGTTCCTTCCGCAGCGGCTCGATGTGCTCGACGAGGAGCTGAGCGTCGCAGCGAACGTGAAACGCCTGGCTCCCGGCGTCACCGACAACCACATCCGCTCCCAGCTTGCGCGGTTCCTGTTCAAGGGGGCGCGGGCCGAACAACCGGCAGGCACGCTCTCGGGCGGAGAACGCTTCCGGGCCGCCCTGGCAGCGACCATGCTGGCTGCACCTGCCCCGCAGCTGCTGATGCTCGACGAGCCGACCAACAACCTCGACATGGCCAGCGTGCGGCAGCTGACGAGCGCGCTCGACTCCTACCAGGGGGCACTGGTGATCGCCAGCCATGACCTGCCGTTCCTCGAATCGGCCGGCATCACCCGCTGGCTGCTCCTCTCAGAGGAACTCCGGGAGACCAGCGCCGAGGAGGTCCGCGACCTGCTCCAAGCGCCCGAGGCCGACTGAGGGCCCGGTGAGCGGGGCCGCACTTCACCGGCCCTGTGACGGTACGGACGTGCCGCCGGTGTCCCCGCTCAGGTCGGGACGGACAGCTGCCGGTTCCGGCGGGCGCCGTGCCGGTGCCGCGGCCCGGTGCGCGCGCATCCGAAGCCGTTCCTGCGGTGGAGGAGCCGGGCTCCGCGTCGTACGCGACCCTGCGGGCGGTCTGCAGAGGCACACCGCCGCTGCAGACTTCCGCAGGGTCGCCCCGTAGGCGCTCGATGCCGGTGACGCGGAGCGACGGTCGGACACCCCGACGTAACTCCTTGCGCGGCGCCCGGCCCGCCCGATGCCCCGGTGTGACAACCGTCAGTTCCAGAGCTCGTATGTCACTTCTCTCGGCATGTGCGGGGGCTTGTGGTGAGTAAAGACGACATGGAGCTCGGTGTAGTGCTGTTGCCCAGGATGCTTCTGCCACGGCTTCGGGTGGTCGAGCCTGACCGTCACGGGGTAGGAGTGGAACGTGCCTGCGGCGCAGTAGGGGCGGCAGTCGTTCAGCACATTGAGTCCGCTGCCGACAGCGAACTTCGGCTTCCACTCTGTCCACCGCAGTGCGGTGAGAATGCTGTTTCCGTCCCCACAGGCAATCAGGAAATGGTTCGTGCGTACCTGAGGATGCGAAAAGCAGTCGACGACCACCACGTCGGCGGGTGACCGTGCCCCCGTGGCGGCGGACGCCGGGACGACTGTTGCTGCGAGCGATGTCGCGGCACAGATCAGGACCATTGCCTTCAGCTTGCGTCTCTGCATGTCCGCTCCCAGCCGTCGCTCAGCGGTCGTTTCAGTATCGACGCTACGACCGCGATCAGTGACGCACCACCCATACAGGTAACAAGTTAGCAAAGTAGTAAAAATACTCCCAGAGCGCCTCTTTCTGTCAGCCGTTGGCCACCGCCGACGGAGGCCTGCCGATGACCTCTTCCGTCCCGCGCGTGTGCTGCGCCCGCGACCGATGACGACCGGATTCGGGAACATGGATCCGGTTCTGATCACCGTGGTCACACGGATGGGCGGTCCCTCGCGTATGCAGCTTCACCAGGCGCCCAACTCGCTAACCTGAGCGCACAGTTGTTGTGCCGACTGGCCACGGCCTGGCCCGGGGGATCGGATGGGGGACCCGGAGTGCCGATGTACCTGCACCGCTCCAACCAGACCAAGCTGCTGCGCCGAAAAGGCTCGAGCACGTGCAAATACTGCGGTACCCCCATCGAGTGGTTCGACCGGTACGACGCGCTGACGATTCCCCTGACCCCGGAGTTCCCCAGCCGACGCATCCCCGCCGCACTGCGATGGCACGTCAACAGAGGGGTGGCCTACCCCGGTACCGATACCGACACCGGGTACTGCCGCATCCCGCACCCGTCGGTATGCCCGGCCGCGGACCATCCGGACCTGCCGAGCGAGCTTCAGGAAGTTGTACTCGTCCTGGCCGTCCGGATGCGTACGCTGATCGAGCAGGGCGAATTCGTGCCGTACACCGAGTCGCCCAGCGAGGAGGAAGTCAGCGGCCCGGACCCCGATGAGACCGAGGGGGCTCGGCACGTCATCAGTTACCACGGAGCTCTCCGCATCGCGCCGTGCGAGATCGACCAACTGCAATGCGTCGCAACCGACTCGAAGACCCGGCTGCGCTGCGAGAACGGCGTTTTCGACCTTGGCGAAGGCCATTGGGACGTCGTCGCCGTTCCGTACGTCCCCGGTCGGCAGGGGCAGTCGATCCTCTCGGTCACTGGCGGCCAGATGTGGGCCTGGGCCATCCCGGACTTCAACGTTCTCAGACGCTGGTGGGTGCAGCGCTGCCACGATCACTACGCGTCGCCGCAGCCGGACCACGTCAAGAACGAGCTCGTGCTCTTCAACCCGCTGCGCCACGGCGACTTCATCCTCACCGAGAAGCCGGACGGATACGAACGGCCGAAGCCCGAAGGCGGCGTCGTCGTCCACGACGGGCCGGGGAAGCGCACCACGTGCGCGACCCCCGACTGCTCGAATGCGACGCTGGCCAGCGTGCCGCATGGCTGGCTGTGCTGGCGCTGCGACAAGCTGGAGAAGCGCCGAGAGCAGGTGCGCCGGCGCTGGCAGCAGCCCGGCGACGGCGACGCCGTGCGCTGACGCCCGTGACGCAGTCCAAGCCCCTGACCCCGAGGCGGTGCTTCTCGCGTGAGGACAGTCATGGAAGCAGTCGGAGACGGCGATGACGAACGGGCGGACCTGTTTCCCTGCCTCTCCACTCCCTGGCCCCAGCTCGAGCCGCTGCTGCACTTTCGCCTCGGACAGCTCATCGGCATCGGAATGCCCGACGGCAGCGCGGAGGCGGCGATGGGCTTCGCTCTCGCACGGCACGTCGCTGCCGAGGGCACCAACGTCCTGGTCTATGCGCCCCACCTGCCGGCAGGTGATCCGACGCCGGGCCTGTCGCACCTACGGCGCCCGCTGACGACTGCTCAGCGCATCACGGACGACGTGATCTCGTTCGCCCACACCTCTCGGCCCGTCGGCCTGGTCGTCGTGGACGGCTTCAGCCAACTGCACGCCGAGGAAGGAGTTCGCCTGTCCGAGCCGGAGCAGGCCGAGGACGCCGGCCGACGGTTGAAGAGGCTCGCGGACGACCTCACGGTTCTGGTGACGGTGGGGCTGAAGCGACCGCAACCCGCCTCTCGGGCGCTGCAGCTGTCCGATCTGGGGCTCGCCGCCGAGCTCATTTACCACGCGGACGTGCTGGCCCTCCTGGAACGCACGTCCCCGTGCAACGTGGACGTCCTCATTGCCAAGGACCGCCTCGGTCCCGCTCCGTACAAGACCTCCGTGCCGTGGTGACCGCACCCCATGCCGCCCCCAGGAAATCCCCACCCCCGGCCCGCCGCGCCTGAGCGGTGGAGCGCAGTGGGGTTCCCGGACGGCTCCGGTTCCGCCGCCGTCCTCAGATGGCCGACGCCTTGGCGCGTGCTTCGAGCACGCGCTGCGCCGTCTTGCCCCAGCGGATGTTCTCCTCCTCGAAGGCGATGCCTCGTAGGAGGGTGAGGTAGGGGCCCACCCGGTGCGCCTGGGAGAAGAATTCGTCTTCGCCGCGCCCTTGCAGGAGCCGTTCGCGCAGTCGCTCGTAGCGTGCCAGCTTTGCCTGGGCCCACTCCACGCGCTCGGCGATCTGAGCGTGTACGGCGGTGATGTCGCCCATGTCTGCGCATTGAACCTTGACCAGGAGTCCGTCCCGGATCGCGGTGGGCCGGCCGTCCGGCTCGGCGGTGTAGACACGCAGTGCTGCGTGCCCCGATTCGGTGAGCGAGAAGACACGCTTGTCCGGGCGGCGTTCCTGTCGCACCACCCGGGCGGTGACGAGGCCCTCCCGTTCCATGCGGTCGAGTTCCCTGTAGAGCTGCTGGGGGGTGGCCGTCCAGAAGTTGGCCAACGAGGCGTCGAAGCCCTTGGCCAGGTCGTATCCGGATGCCTCCCCATCCAGAAGGGCGGCCATCACCGCGTTGCGCAGAGCCATCTCCCCACCTTGCCCCTCTCGTGAGTACTCGACGAGTTGCCTGTGCGGCATTCGCTGCGGCCCTGGACAGCCGCCTCGGCGAATCGTAGTCTCCGATGCACCTAGTCAACTTGTTGAGTAATGGAGTGACGGTTCATGCATCCCTTCCGCAAGGCTGTCGAGACCCGCGACGCCGACGCCATCGAGTCGCTCCTGGCCGAGAACGTCGTCTTCACCAGCCCCGTCGCTTTCAGGCCCTACCCCGGGAAGGCGATCACCGCCGCGATCCTGCGCGGTGTGATGCGCGTCTTCGAGGACTTCGCGTACGTCAGGGAGATCGCCGATCCGGACGGCAGCAACCATGCGCTCGTGTTCACTGCGACGGTGAATGGTCGGAAGATCCAGGGTTGCGATTTCCTCCACTTCGACGAGGACGGGAAGATCGACGACTTCACCGTGATGGTCCGCCCGCTCTCCGCCGCGCAGGCGCTGTCCGAGGCGATGGGCGCGCAGTTCGAGCGGATCTCGCGAGAGGCGTCCGCGGCGTGACGGACGTCGACATCGGCGTCCCCGGCGCGGGACGGGGGACCTCCTCGAGCCGGTGGACGACCATCGTCCGGCCGGCGTCGTGAGGACCTCGGCCCGCTGAGAGCGGCTGGCCGCCGAAGGCCCCGTGGTCCTCCGCTCCGTCCCACTGGTCACCTGCGCGGAGGGCCTGCCGCCTGATTGAACCTCTTGAACAGGTGATCTCCCTCCCCTCCCGCCCGCAGTCGATGCTGCCCGTGACGCCGTCTCACCACCTGCGGGCGCTCTGCAGCAGTTGGTTGCGCACGACCCGCCCGCCGTCCGGGTCCGCGGCGCCGAACCGAGGCCTTCGGTGGCCGGCGGTCCTCGCACTGCTGCTCGATCAGATGGCGGAGGCTGAGCGGCGGACCGTGGACACGGCGTGGATCCCGGATACGAACGCACGGCTGAGCTCTGCGGCGAGGCTGCGAGGTTCTTCGCCGACCCGGACATGCAGCTGGCCGCCTCCCGGTACGGCGAGGTGGCCCACCGCCGGGGCCGGCTGCGTCCGGATCGCGCCCTGACTCCTGCGGACCACGCTGTGCTCGTCGATGGCGCGCCCATGTGGTCGAGGGCCGATCGCACCGTGCACGACCTCGTCGCCGGGTTCGGCCCGGCATCGGTTGTCGTCGGCGGCCCGGACCCGCGTCGCCGCAAGACCCTCGGCTGCGCCGGCCGCGATCGTCGCGCACCCGTCGCGTCCTTCCACCCCGGCTCTGCACGAGCTGCAACCAGCTCAAGTTCCGTACAAGCGAGGCCACTTGGTGCGTCCCTGCTCGGACTCCGGGGCAGCGACGTGCTTTCGGCGGCCGGGAGATCACGCCGCACGGCGAAGCATTCCTGGTCGCCGGACCGGTGGAGGAATGTGCGGCCCACCGGTGTCGGGCGCGAGGGGGCGCCGCCCACCCCGGGATGACGGCCGAGGTGCAGTGGGCCCGGTCTCCGGCGGCCGCCCGGCGGGCCTGCCCGGCATCACCGGAGCCGCCCACCGCCGGCCGGCTGGGTCGGTCGAGGCGCGGAGCCCTCTCCGGGAGCGGTGAAGGCGGCGCGGTGGACGTCGCGATGACGGTCTGACAGGGCGGCGCGGGCCGCGCATGCGTCCGATCGGCCCTCTGTCGTCACTCCTTCGGTATGCCCGATATGACAGTTAAAAGAGGGATAAGTAGGTTCATCACATGTCGGCTTCCCGGCCGACGTCTCAGAGACAGGGAGAACACCATGACGACACGTACAGTCGCCCTGACCGCCGCCGCAGTGGGTGCCGCGGTCCTGGCCACGGGAGGCATCACCTACGCCTCGGCCGCCGGATCCACTTCGTCGGCCCAGCAGGCTCCTGCAGCTGTTGCACAGGCCACGGCGCCTCCTCAGCCGGGCGCCCCCGCGGCCGCGCCTGCCGAAAACGGTGGTCGCGACAACGGCGGCGGTGGCTTCGGCGGCGACAACGGCGGCCGTGACAACGGCGGCGACGGTGGCTTCGGCGGCGACAACGGCGGCGGCTTCGGCGGCGACGGTGGCTTCGGCGGCGACAACGGCGGCGGCGGTGGCTTCGGCGGCGGCGGCGGTGGCTTCGGCGGCGGCGGCGGTGGCAAGGGCGGCGGTGGCAAGGGCGGCGGTGGCTTCGGCGGCGGCGGTGGCGGTGGCTACGGCGGCGGCGGTGGCTACGACGACTACGGCTACGGACGGATCCAGATCAACGAGCGTTCGTACTCCGCCCGCTCCGAGGACGGCTGCATCACGGTGGTCAGCGGTCTCGGCTCCAGGACGTTCAACGTCCGTAACGACAGCCGCAGGACTGTTGAGCTCTTCCGCGGGGCCACCTGCGACAACGGCTCCCCGGTCGCCACGGTCGGACCGTGGAGCACCAGCAATGGCATCCATTCCCGCAATGTCCACGGTGGTGTCTTCGTTCACCACGGCGTCGTGGGCAGCTTCCGGGTAGTCAGGGACCACCACGGCGGGTGGTAACAGCGCGGCCCGCACAACACGGAAACTCCGGCCCGTCGGAATGGGGCCGGGGTTTCCGGCGTGTGTGCGTACCTCGCGCGGGACGTTCGGCTCCAGGCAGTTGTACGCCTGCAAGCCGGCACCACAACCCCGGTACGCGCTTCGTCGGGCCTGGTGCGCACGGCGGTGCCCCCGGTGTCGCCGTGGCCGGTCCCCTGCGGCTCCCACGCCGTTCGGCAGGCTGTGGGGGATGCTGCACGATCCGGCCGCACGGGCCGGTTCCCGGTGGGGGCGTGGCGATCCTCGGCGCACGCAACGTTGCTGTTGCCGTGCCGGCTACCACCCGACGCCGCGGCTCGGAAATGGCGGCCCGCCCGGTCGACGTGCGAAGGGCTCCCGGGCGGGCTCCACGTCCACGGTGCACCGACTGCCGGTGCCGGCGGCGTTGACGGGGCCGGTAGGTGAGCTGAACGGGTAAGCGGATGTCGGCTATTGGGCGCACACGCATACGCGCCGACGGCCGCCGGCGGCGACCGCAGGCCCCCGTCGGGACTCGGTCACCGCGAGGACGGCCCGGTCGGCGACAGGCGGGTCGGGGCGGACCGGCCGGACGCAGGCCCGCGTCGGGCTCCGGCCACGAGGATCTCTACGCGGGGTGGCCGGCCTCTTCTGCGGCGGAGGTGTTCGGGCACCGTACGGCGAGGGCCGAGATGTCGTCGTTGAGTTTCCCACTGCTGTGGCGGAGAAGGTCCCGGTGGAGCCGGTCGAGCAACTCGCGGGGCGGCTGGGGGCCCTGCCGTTGCATCCAGTCCGGCAGCGGGAAGAACGCGCCGGTACGGTCCCGGGTCTCCGTGACGCCGTCGGTGTAGAGCAGCAACTGGTCGCCCGGGGCGAAAGCGACGGACTCGATGCTGTAGTGGCCTCCGAGGAGCGCCGCGAGGTTGAGGGGCGGCGAAGGGGCGGACGGTTCCAGGGCGCGGATCTTCCCGTGGCGCATGAGCAGCGGCGGCGGGTGCCCGCAGTTGAGGAGGCTGACGCGGCCGGCGCCGTGCGGGATCTCGGCGAGAAGGGCGGTGGCGAACCGCTCCGGCAGATCCTGGGCGGGGAACGCGGCGCTGTGGCGGACGGTACTGGTCTCCAGCCGATGGATGACGCCTCTCAGATCGGGCTCGTCGTACGCCGCCTCCCGGAACGTGCTGACCACCGCCGAGGCCGCCCCTACCGCCGACAGGCCCTTGCCGCGTACGTCACCGATGAGAAGCCGGACCCCGTACGGTGTGTCGGCCGCCTCGTAGAAGTCGCCGCCGATCCGGGCCTGTGCCTGGGCCGCCAGATAGAGCGACTCGATCTCGACGCCCCCGATACTGCGCGGCAGGGGGCGCAGCAGCACCTTCTGGGCCGTGTCGGCGACGAGCCGGATCTGGACGAGGGCCTCCTCCCGCTGGATTCGGACGTGGCTCGAGTACACGGCCGCCGCGGTGACCGCGACGATCGCAGCCGCTGTGTAGGGCGTCCCCAGGTCGGCGTAGACGAGATTGAGGCCGACCATGATCATGAGACAGAACACCCCCAGCAGGGCGGTGGGGATCACGGGCCAGATGGAGGCGGCGAGGGCGGGGGCGGCGGGCAGCAGGCGGCTGAAGGCGACCTCTCTCGGTGTGGTGAACGCCAGGCAGGCGATGAGGGCAGTCAGGATCACTGGCGACAGCAGCGCAGATTGCCACGGGCCCCGGTAGCGAGGAGGACGGCGTCGCAGCCGTTGGAACGTGATCACAAAAGGCAGCATATCCGGGCATTCTTGCGCCGACTTCCGACTGCGGAGGCCGGCCGTTGCGTCGGCGGCCGACCGTTGTGCGAGGCCGATGTCTCCGGGCCGCCCGGCGGGCCCCCACTGTCCCTGCGCGCCTACTCGGGAAAGGGCTGCTCGGCCCAGATGGTCTTGCCTGTGCCGGTATGCCGCATACCCCAGCGCTCCGTGAGCTGGGCGACCAGCATGAGGCCGCGTCCGCCCTCGTCGAAGATGCGGGCACGGCGCAGGTGCGGTGCGGTGCTGCTGGCGTCGGAGACCTCGCAGATCAGTGTCCTTTCCTTGATCAGCCGCAACTGAAGGGGCGCGGAGGCGTAGCGGATCGCGTTGGTCACCAGCTCACTGACCACGAGTTCGGTGACATAGACCAGTTCGTCCAGCCCCCAGGCGTGGAGCTGGGCCGTCGTCAGAGAGCGGGCCTCGGCCACAATGGCCGGATCGGTGGGAAGATCCCAGACGGCGACATGCCCGCAGTCCAGGGCACGCGTACGGGCGATGAGCAGCGCGACGTCATCGGCAGGCTGTTCGGTGAGCAGTGCATCGAGCACGCGGTCGCAGGTGGTCTCCAACGACGGAACGGCGTGGGTCAGCGCCGTACGCAGAGCGTGCAGGCCGGCGTTGAAATCGTGATTGCGTGCCTCGACGAGGCCGTCGGTGTAGAGGGTCAGGAGGCTGCCTTCGGGCAGTTCGCGCTCAACGGATTCGAACGGCAGCCCGCCCAGGCCGAGCGGTGGGCCGGTGGGCAGTTCCAAGAAGTCCACCGTGCCGTCAGGGGTCACCAGAGCGGGCCAGGGGTGGCCGGCGCTGGCGAGCGAGCACTTGCGGGAGATGGGGTCGTAGACCGCGTACAGGCAGGTGGCTCCGAGTTCTCCGAAGGGCGTCTCTCCTCCGGACTCGGGCCCGGCACTGAGCCGGACGACGAGGTCGTCCAGATGTGCGAGGAGTTCGTCCGGGGCCAGATCGACGTCGGCGAGGGCGCGTACGGCAGTGCGCAGGCGCCCCATGGCGGCGGAGGCATGGATCCCGTGACCGACCACATCGCCGACCACGAGGGCGACGCGGGCACCGGAGAGCGGGATCACGTCGAACCAGTCACCGCCGACACCGACCTGCGAGTCGGCGGGCAAGTAGCGGCAGGCCACGTCGACGGCGGCCTGCTCCGGGATCCCCTGCGGCAGAAGGCTGTGCTGGAGGGCCAGAGTCGTGGCGTGTTCGCGTGTGTAGCGGCGGGCGTTGTCGAGGCAGACCGCGGCGCGCGCCGCGATCTCCTCGGCGATCTGCAGGTCGGCCTGGTCGTAGGGCACGGCGCACCCGCCCAGGCGGACGTAGAGCACGACGCCGAGGTTGCTGCCGCGGCCGCGCAGCGGCACCACCATCAGCGAGCGCGCGCGGTGCCGGCTCACCCAGTCGGTCCGGTCCGGGTCCTGGGCCAGCCACCGGGTGATCTCGGGGTCGCCGACCTGGTGCACGGTGCCGCGACCGGTGGCCAGGCAGCGGGCAACCGGTGAGAACTCCGGAAAGTGGGAAAACTCTCCGGCGGCGACGACGGCCTTTGCGCCGGGGCACACGGCCGTGCGCCGCAGCAGCAGGGGGCCGCCGTCGAGGTGGACCGGCGGAGCCTCGTCGCCGTGCAGTACGGCGTCGAGAAGATCGACCGAGACGAAGTCCGCGAGGGCGGGCACCGCGACGTCGGCCAGTTCCCGGGCGGTGCGGGTCACGTCCAGGCTGCTGCCGATACGCCTGCTGGCCTCATCGAGCAGCGCAAGACGTTCGCGGGCCGCGTACTGATCGGAGAAGTCGAGGGCGGCCAACTGCACGCCGTGCACGAGCCCGCCGGAGTCCTTGAGCGGCGTGAAGTGGACGATCCAGGCGTGCGCTCGGGGCTCTCCCGGTACCTTTCCGTAGTTCTCCATGTGTTCGGACTCGCCGGTGTGCAGCACGCGATCGACGGACTGCTCGGGGCCCTGGAAGGCGGGATCAGGCATGTGCTCGCTGATCCGGAGCCCGCGAAGATCCCGCTCCGAGGCATCGAGCTGCTTGGTCATGGGCTCGTTGACCCGCAGGAACCGGCCCCCGGTGTCGTAGATCGCCAGGGCGAACGGGGACTGGTCGAACGACCAGCGGAGCAGAGGGTCCATGTCGCGGTCGACCTCTTCCCACTCCCGGACGCCCTCCAGCAACCAGCCGGCCCGCTCGTCGCCCGTGGTCAGCGAACGCGCCCGCACCCGGCACTCGACCGCGCCGCCGTTCCGGTGCCGGAGCACCACCCGGCCGGTCCAGTCCTCCTGCCGGTGGAGACGCTCACGGACGTCAGCGGGGAGCGGTGCGGCAAGCAGCGCAGCCGCGAGCCGGCCGACGGCCTCACCGGCGGAGTAGCCGAGCAACTTTTCCGCACCGGTGCTCCAGCTGGTCAGCGTCCCATCCGGAGCCACCACGGCCAGAGCCGCGGCGGAGGTGAGGGAGTCACCGGGCAGGCCCGCCGGTGTGTCCATGGCCGATCTCCTCGCCTTAGAGCCCACTGCTGATTCAAGGATCTCTCGGTCCTGCCGCCAGATCGCGTCCAACGGGATCGCGCGTGCCGGGAGCAGGGAATCCGGCTCCAGCGGCACCGGTGAGGCAGCCGACGGTGACCATCCGTAGCGACTGCTCGCCGGGACGGTGCGACGACTGCCCTGCGCCGGATGTGCCGGACTCGAGGCGTGGGGCGGGACGTCACCTTCAGATCATCCGTCCTCGACGGTGTGGTGGCTCGGTGGCCCGAGGCCGGTGAGCGGACGCAGCTGTGTGGCCACCTCGGTGGGGGAGCTCATCGACGGGCTGTGCTGCGTCGACCGTGAGGACGCCACCGGCGACGTGCGCCGGTCTGCATGCGCGGTGACGCATATCGTTCCACGCATGCGAATGTCACCCAATGTGTATCACTCGTCCCATTGCGTGGTGGCGTTGGTGTCGCTCATGGCGCTGCTCGCGAGCATGGCGACGATCTCGCCGTACCCGGCCGACACCGAGCGCGCCCCGGTCGAGCGGGTGATCTACACCTACCGGTTCAGCCTCGGTTTTCACCCTTTCACCAGCCCCGGCGCGGTGCGCGAGCAACTGACCGACCACTTCTGGCTGTTTCCCGTGAGTGGTGACTGCCGCGGTCCACTGGAGCAGGGCAGGGAGTGCACGCTGACGGGCGGCAACCCGGTACGTGTCGAGTCGGTGGGCACGGACTGGTTTCAGATCGTCTCGTTGCGCGGCCACGCGGTCGGCGAGGGGCTGCACATCCGTTTCATGTTCGCGCGGATCCTGGGTCTGCATGTCCTGGCCGTCACAGCCTGGGCGTCGGCACGGACGGCGGACGAGGCCGGAGGTCTCGGCAACAAGGTGCTGGCCTGGACGCTCTGGCAGATTCTGGCCTGGACGCTCTCCGTCTCCGCCTATCTGTCCTGAGGACCTCGTTCGGGCATATCCGCATTCAGCTCTCCGCCGTGGGGTCCAGGCCCTTGATGACGCCGACGGTGACCAGCGCGTACGCCACGTGCGGAACGATGTCGGCGATCCAGTCCGACCCGGACCAGGTGCGCGGGTCGGTCACGCGCAGAACGGTCATGGGGCCATTGGTACCGATCAGCGCACCCACGGTTGCCGTAAGGGTCAGGACGGCGTTGCTCGGCCGCCATCCGCAGGAGAGGGCCAGGCCGAGCACGGCGCCCATGCCCACGCCCGCGGCCACGCCGGTGAGCGGACCGAGGCCCGCGATGCGGTTGCGGCGCACCTGCTCGTCGCCGGGGACCGGCACATGCAGGGTGTCCGAGAGGCGCTCCACGGTGACTTCCGGGGTGGTGCTCGCGGCGCGGCCCCGGAGGACCATGTCCAGGTACCCGACGGCGTCGAGGACCGTGGTCCCTGCAGCGCCTGCGGCCGCCCCGCACAGGAGGCCGCGCAGGGGGTGAGGTGCGTTGGCGTGGCCGGTCACGGGGCGCTATCCCTCCAGCAGGACGCGTTGCTGTTTCTCCCACGAGTGTCCGTCGAGCGGGTAGCCGTGGATCAGCACGATGGGCTGTCCACTGCCGTGGTCCTCGTAGTAGATGTCGATCGGTGTGCCGTTTTCCTGGCCCACATTGACGGTGGCCATGCGGTGCCTCACTTCTCCGTGCGGACGGCAGTGCGTTGTGGAGGCCTGGCCTCCTGAGCGCTCGTGTGCCGGCAGGAGGCGTGTGCTGTTCCAGTGAATACACCGGAGGGCGTACCTCGCCACCTGGGCGATACCAGGGGTGAGCGGATATCCCCGGCCTTCACGAACGCCGCCGACATGTGCCGGCCGGTTCCGTCAGGGCGACCCGGTCGACCTCACCGGAGCCGGCGAGGACGGCTGTCACCGGCACTTGAGGGGTGGCGCACAGCGGGCCAGGGGGAGCCGGTCCGACATCGCAGACCGGCCGGGCGGCGGGCAGGGAGAGCACCCGGACGGGTCGGGAGCGAGAACGCCGCGGCCTGCCGAGCACGTCGCCGACCGAAGAAGCTCGGCCTGCTCAGGCCTGATCGCCCTCGGGGCCGATCGGCAGGCAGACCAGGAAGCGGGTGTCGCCCGGTTCGGAGGAGACCCGAATGTCCCCATGGTGCTTGTTGACGACGATGCGGTAGGAGATGTCCAGCCCCAGTCCGGTGCCCTCACCGACGGGCTTGGTGGTGAAGAACGGCTCGAAGATCCGCGGTCTGATGTCAGCCGCGATTCCCGCACCCGTGTCGGCCACCTCCACGAACAGGGTCTCGTTCTCACGTCCCGTCCGGACGGTCAGCGTGCCCCCGCCGCGCATCGCGTCGACGGCGTTGACGATCAGGTTGGTCCACACCTGGTTGAGTTCGGCCCCGAACGCAGGAATCGGCGGCAGTTCGCGGTCGTAGTCCCTGACCACCCGTACACCGGACGGGATCTTCGCCTGCAGCATCGTCAGCGTGGCGTCGAGCAACGTGTGCACGTCCACGGTCTGCTGCGGCGCCCGGTCCAGCTGCGCGTACTGCTGTGCGGCGCCGACCAGTCCCGAGATGCGGGTCACGGCGTCATCGATCTCACCCATCAGGAGTTCCGCGTCGATGGTGTACGCCAGCCACCGCACCGTGGAGCCGAGATTGTCCTCTCCGATGGTGTCGGCCGCCGTGGTCAGCCACGGCACGCCGATGTTCGCGGCGACCAGAGTCGGTGCGAGATCCCAGGCCTCGGTGACCCCGTGCTCCTCGAGCCAGTCGCCGACGGCATCCTCCGCGTCCGCAGCGGCCAGCGCGGGCAGAGCGGAGGCCGCTGCGGCCTGTTGGACCGCATCGTCCTGCAGTTCCACGAGACGATGCAGCTCGGTTCCGTCCAGCCGGCCGTCAGCGATCATGGCGAGCTTGTGGCGCATGGCGGTCACCCGCTCCCGCAGCGCCGCGGTGGCCCGTACAGCAGCGGCCGCAGGATTGTTCAGCTCGTGCGTGAGGCCTGCCGACAGCGATGCCAGGGCCAGCAGCCGCTCGCGCTCATTGACGATGGCATTGGCCGCCCGCGTACCGATGAACAGGCCCTCCAGCAGGTGGAGTGCCATCGGGAACCACGTGCCCACCGCGCTCGCGAAGTCGTCGGCGGGCAGCACGAAGAACTCGGCATCGGTGACCGCCCGCAGGGTGTGGGGGTACCGCTGCTCGACGCGGTCACCGAGGTACGCGCGAGTCGCCCCGCTGTACACACCGCGCTGATCGGTGCGGGTGACCTCCACGTCGTCGCCGTGCAGCACACGGCTGAGCGCGATCGCCCCGCCGAGCAGCACGAAGAAACACGTGGCCGTCTCGCCCTCGCTGTACACCACGCTTCCGGCAGCCCATTGCTCCGTACGGCCGCGTTCGGCCAGCCAGTCGAGCTGCTCATCGCTGAGCTTGTCGAACAGGAACAGGGTCCGCAATTGCTCCGGTGACAGATGCGTTGACGTGGTCACTGCGCCTCCAGATAGCGGTGCACCAGCGCGACGGCCATGGCTCCCTCACCGACGGCCGATGCGACTCGCTTGACCGAGGAGGAACGCACGTCCCCCGCGGCGAAGACGCCGGGCACGCTCGACTCCAGGTGGTACGGATCGCGCGGCAGCCGCCATCCGGCCGGACGCTCTCCCTCGGCCACCAGGTCGGGTCCGGTCACCACGAATCCGCGCTGATCGCGGATGACCACCCCCGACAGCCATTCCGTATGCGGCTCGGCCCCGATGAAGATGAACAGCCACGACGCGGCAACGGTGCGCTCGGTGCCGGACCGGTTCTCACGGAGGGTCAGCTGCTGCAGGTGCCCCTCGCCGTCGGCACCGATCACCTCGGTGCACGGGTGGATGTCGATGTTGGCGATCGCGTTGATCTGGTCGATCAGATAGCTGGACATCGAACGGCTCAGATCACCCTGGCGGATCAGGACGTGCACACGCCGTGCGTAGCGTGAGAAATACACCGCCGCCTGCCCGGCGGAGTTGGCACCGCCGACGATGTACACGTCCTCCCCGGAGCAGCTGGGTGCCTCGGTGACGGCGGACCCGTAGAAGACCCCCGCCCCCGTGAACTCGTCCAGCCCGGTGGCGGCCAGCCGCCGGTAGGACACCCCGGTGGCCAGGACCACGGTGTGCGCGGCAATGGAGCTCTCCGGCCCCAGGTGCAGCACCCGGCCCGATCCCGCCACCTCCAGTGCGGCAGCCCGCTGCGCGCTGAGGATCTCCGCCCCGAACTTCAGCGCCTGGCGGCGGGCCCGCTCGGTCAGCTGGGAACCGGAGACGCCGTCGGGGAAGCCGAGGTAGTTCTCGATACGGCTGCTCTGACCGGCCTGCCCGCCGGTCGCCTGCTGTTCGACCAGGACGGTACGCAGCCCCTCCGAGGCACCGTAGACGGCGGCTCCCAGACCGGCCGGCCCTCCACCGACCACCACCAGGTCGTAGAAGTCCGATGCCGGAACGGTGCTGAGTCCGACCTGCTGGGCGAGCTCCTGCTCGGTGGGGCAGACCAGAGGCTTTCCGTCCGGGGTGATGACCAGCGGCACGTCGGCCGCGGACAGCCCCGCGGCCGCCAGCAGGCGCTCCCCCTCCGGCTCGTCGGACAACAGCCAGCGATAGGGCACGAGATTGCGGGTGAGGAAGTCACGGACCGCGAAGGATGGCGCGGACCAGCGGTGCCCGACCACGCGGGTCTGCAGGTCGGCCGGATCGGGTGTGTCGCGCCACAGGTCCAGCAGCATGTCGATCACCGGATAGAGGTGCTCCTCCGGCGGACTCCAGGGCTTGAGGAGGTAGTGGTCGAGGTCCACGACATTGATGGCGTCGATGGCCGCTTCCGTGTCCGAGTAGGCGGTCAGCAGCACCCGGCGGGCGCGCGGGTAGAGATCCATGGCCGCCTCGAGGAACTCGATGCCGTTCATCTGGGGCATGCGGTAGTCGGCGAGCATGAGCGCGAGCGGATCACCACGGAGCTTGAGCTCGCGCAGTGCCTCAAGGGCGTCGTGGCCGGAGAGCGCGCGCACGATGCGGTAGCGATCGCCGTACTGGCGCCGGATGTCGCGGGCGACCGCCCGGGAGACTGCCGGGTCGTCGTCGACCGTGAGGATCGTCGGGTTCGCCATGGTTCCATCATTCCCGCACGGGCGAGAAAACGGCGGCTGAAGAACCGAGCCCGCACTGCGGTGCCCGAGGCGGGCACGGCATGCTCACGGCCGGGCTCGGCGAGAGGCACGGGGCCCCGCCGAGCCCGCCGCAACACGCTGTGACGTCAGAGCGCGGTGCTGGTCGTCCGCTCGGCGGAGCGCACCGCAACCCCATGGCCCGGCAATGGCCGGCCCGCTCCGGCCTGCGGACCTCGGCGCCCGGAGAGCAGCGCCACGGCGCTCACCAGAGTGATCAGCTGCGTGACCACCAGGAGGGAGAGGCCCACGGTGAAGCCGTGTCCGCCGTCCATGGCGATCGCCGTTCCCATGAGCGTCGGCATGAACGCCGACACCAGGTTGCCGACCCCGTTGACCACGCCGTAGGCACTGCCGACACTGTCCGCCGGGGCGTGGCGCTGCACCAGGGTCGGGATGGCGGGCCCCTGCAGTCCCCAGAACCCACCGGCGAGGATCAGAGCGGCCGCCGCGACGGCGGCCGAGCTCGCGGACACGGCGAGCGCTGCGCACGCCCCCGCCCCGACACTCCCGACCACCAGCACCAGCGGGAGGCGCCGCTGGGGAACGCGGTCGATGAAGAGGCCTCCGAGCAGCCCCGAGCCGAGGCTGACAGCGAACGGGAGCGCGGCCAGCCAACCGGTCTGCGTCGCGGAGAAGTGGCGTGCCTGGAGCAGATACGAGGGAAGCCAGGATGCGGTGCCCCACAAGAAGGCCAGGGTGGCGATCTCGATGAGCAGGATCCAGCCGAGACGCGGTGTCCTCAGGGCGCGGACCAGGGTGGACAGCAGGATCCCGGGACCACGCGGGCGTTCAGCGGAGGCGATCGGTCCGCCCTCCGGCCCCCGGCCCGCGGTCCGCTCCTGTGCACGGTTCCGGCCCGACCGGCGATGGCCTGCACCCGGGGGACGGATGAACAACAGCACCAGCGGGATCCCGAGAACGGCGTTGAGCGCACCGAGGGCGTGGAAGGACGTGGCCCAGTCGGAATGCACGATCAGCAAGGTGACCAGCGGCATGCCCACGGCGGTGCCGAGGGAGACGCCCATCGAGCTGACCGCGTTCGGGCGGCCCAGCTCCGCGTCGGCGAACCGGTTCTTGACGTACATCGTCTTGAGCGAGAACAGCGGACCTTCCGCCGCGCCGAGCAGGCAGCGCACCGCCAGCAGCAGAAACAGGCTGCCGATCCACGGCGAGACGAAGGTGAGCACCGCCCAGGCGGCCACGCTCACCAGGAGTCCGCGCCGCACCCCGAGCAGGGTCTCGTACACCGGTGTGAGCACGAAGGCCGCGAGTCCGTAGCCGAGCAGGAAGACCGTCATGAGAGCGCCCTGCGCCACCCGGTCGCCGGCCAGCCCGAACCTGTCCAGGAAGGCGTCGTCGGTAATGAGCACCGACATGTTGACCCGGTCGACGTAGGAGATGGCCACGACGAGGGTGAAGGTGAGGACGCCGTACCAGCGCCCCGCCCGGGATCTGACGTCCGTGAGCTCCTGGTCGAGACCTCCCGGCCGCCCGAATGCCATGCGCCGCATGGGCACCGTCCCTTCACCGCGCGGGCATGACGCCCACTTATTTACCTTAGGGCTTAAATAATTGTGTCGCGGCTTTTTTAGCAGTGCGAGCGCGGCGCGGCAAGCGGCGGCCGAAGGCCCTCGACGGAGGCCGAACCGCACGTGCCGGGAACGTCACTACTGACTGAGTGTCAATTGGACATGCTGAAGCGCGAGTTGCTGATCCCGCCTCGGGCGGCCGTCGAGAGCGCAGGTCCGGTGCGGGTGGCCGCGCGGAAGCAGCGTGGCCACCCGCACCGCGTCGCACCACGGTGGGCCGCACCGGCACCATGCCCTCGGCAGCCGCGACCCGTCGGCGATCAGCCGACGGAGCAGGCATCGCCTCCGACGGTGAAGGCCGTCGGCTTGCCGTTGGTGCCCGGCGAGGTGCCGGTGAAGCCGAAGCCGACCGAGGAACCCGCCGCGACGTTGCCGTTCCAGTCGACGTTGGTCGCCGTGACCTTCGCCCCCACCTGCTGCGAGGTGGCGTTCCACATCTGGGTGACCTTCTGCCCGTCGGGGAACGACCAGCCCAACTGCCAGCCGCTGAAGGGCGTGTGGCCCGAGTTGGTGACCGTCACATCCGCCTGGAAGCCCCCGGACCACTCATTGGTGACCTTGTACGTCACCGAGCATGCGGCGTCCGCCGGCGGTTCCCCCGGATCGGGATCCGGATCGGGATCCGGGTCGGTGCTCCCGCCGTCGCCCTCGGGGGAGTTGCCGTACATGATTCCGCGTCCGTTGGTGGAGACGTACACCCGGCCGAAGACCCGCGGGTCCCCGGTGATCGCTGCGCCCGTCCAACCCCACTGGTGTGCATCGTCGTTGATCCTCGTCCAGCTCACTCCGGCGTCGGTGGAGCGGAAGATCCCGCGCACCCCGCCGATCTTCGCGCTGACGAAGAGCGTCTGGTACGGGGCACCCGTGGCGGCCTTGCCGAAGCCGACGCTGTCCGCCTGCTCCACGCCGGAGATCTTGCTGAACGTCGCACCCGAGTCGGTGGAGTGCCACAGACCGTACGCTCCCGTCGAGGCGCCGCCCGCCAGCCATACGTCGCCCTCGGCCCCGGGCAACGCCTTGAAGCGGACGTTCCCTTCAGCGGGCAGGCCGTTTGCCGCCGTCGCGGTGAAGGTGGCGCCACCGTCCGTGGAGACGTAGAAGGTGCCTTCCTTGAACCCGTAGAACTTCTTCGGGTTCCTGCGGTCGGACTCGACCGTCGCCCCGGCCGGGATCCCGGTGGAGGCGGTCCAGGAATTGCCGTACCCGGTCGTGCGGTGCACGCCCGCGCCCTCGGGGCTCCAGACGAAGCCGCTGCCGTCCGCGGCGGCGGCGACCGTCCCGCCACCGGTCACCCCGGAAGGCTCGGAAGCCTGGAACCAGTTGGCCCCGTTGTCCGTGGAGAAGCCGATGTGCGGGGCCGTATCGGCGTTGCCGACCCGTACGACCGTGCCGGGACTGGTCTCCGCGAAGTCCAGGCTGGTGGTCGAGTCGAGGTTCGGCGAGGTGAACATCAGAGGCGGTACGGCATCGAGATCGGTGTGCCGGAAGCCCCCGATGTCACCGAGGGCGCTCAGCAGCGGCGCGCCCGACGGCGGGCTCGCCAGATCGTTGACGGCCGTTTCCTCCAGCCCCTTCACCATGGGCGTGATCTTGATCTGGCCGCCCGAGTCCCAGGTCCTGAGGTTCTCTGTGCCGTAGACCGTCGCACCCGTGCCGTACATCATCCGGTTCGAGTCGAACGGGTCGATCTCCAGCGCCTCGGTCATCCAGCCGAGCTTGGGGGTGGTCTCTGGAGGGGAGGGGTTGGCGCCCCAGGACAGCCAGGGCACGGAGGAGATGTCCTGGGTGTAGCGGTTCGAGCGGTTCGGATAGCTCGTGTAGTCCCAGGCCTTCGTCCAGGTCGCCCCACTGTCCGTGGAACGGAAGATCTGCGTGTCGGGCCACCAGGAGCTGTAGGCCGTGGCCATCAGGGTGCCGGGCTGCTGCCGGTCGACGGACAGCCCGCTGAAGCCGTAGTACGTATCGGCCTCCGCGACCGGGCTGACGTCCGTCCACTCGCCGGAGGCCGTGTCGTAGCGCCAGATCCTGCCCTTGCCTCCGTCGTACGGGCCACCCGTATCACTGAGCGTCACATACAGGTAGCCGGTGGCGGAGTCGAGAACACCCTTGTGCGCCAGATAGCCGGTCGGCTGCCCCGCCAGCCGCGACCAGGTGGCACCGCCGTCGGTCGAGCGGTAGACGGAGTTCTGCTTGTCGGCCACCCCGACATAGATGTCCTGGGTGGCACTGCCCGCGCTGCCGCTGCGCTCGTCGAAGGTGACCCACACGATGCCCTGGTTGTCATTGGCGTAGCCCGTGGTGTCGGACGGGTCCTGTGCATAGTTCCCGGGGTTCGGGAACGCCGTCACCTCCGACCAGTTCGCGCCCGAATCGGTCGAGCGCCACAGCCCGTTGCCACTGGGCGCGCCCAGGTACAGCACCGAGTTCTTGTTCGGATCGACCGCGAGCCGCTCGCCCATGCCGCGCCCCGGCATGTTGCCGCCGAGCTTGAACGGAAGCGTGGACGTCTTCCAGGTGGCGCCACGGTCGGAGGAACGCAGGACCGCGCCGTTGGTGGGGTCCCAGCTGTTGGTGTACGTGCCGACCGCCGCGTACACGTTGTCCGGGTCGACCGTGTCGGAGGCGAGGCTGACCACCCCGGACCAGCCCCATCTGTCCCAGTCCACCCAGTCGAGCAGAGGGGTCCACTGCTTGCCGGTCTGGTCCCAGCGATACGCGCCGCCGATGTCGGTCCGGGCGTAGGCGAGGTTCTTCTCGGACCGGTTGAAGACGATGCCCGGCACGAAGCCGCCACCGTCGATCCGGACGTTCTTCCAGGTATAGGTGTCCGCTGCGATGGACACATCGGATGCTTCGGCGGCACTGGGGGAGTTGCCGGAGCGTGCTGCGGCGGGGGTGCCGGTGGCGAATAACCCGGCGGTCAGAGTGAGTGCCGCCAGCAGGGCGGCGAAGGGTCTTGCGCTTGAGCGCACGGAAAGGTCCTCTCCGAACGGGACCGCCACAGGTGGCGGTGCGGGGCCGATACAAAGATGGGAGCGCTCCCATGCGCAGGATGATGGTAGCGGCGCACCCCTTCGGGGAGAAGGGGTGGTGCACACGGTCATCGGATGACTTCCCGTGCTGGCTCTGTGACTCCTGCCGATCTGCGACGCACACCCGAAGCAGTGGCTTCGTGGGGTCCACCGAACCTCCCGCGGGAAAAAACCGGTTTCCCGCCCGGCCACGGGTTCCTACACTCCAGGAATCGCGCGCCGTCACGACGACGCAGCGCGCGCCGTGACGAGTGAGGGGAGACCAGCCGTGTGCCACCGCACCGCTGTTGTCGTTCCCCGGTCACGGTATGAGGTGATTCTGGTGTCTTCGTGCGCCCGGTGCCGGCTGCGCGGCCGGAACCGGATGTCCGTGACGAACACCTGACCCCTGTCTGCCCGGTGCCGAGATCAACCGGTCGGGACCATCCCGATGAGGTTGCGCCGGACCGGGGTCCCCCCGTGGCCTGACCGCAGGCCCGTTCGTCCGGGAATCGCGCTGCCCCGCTCCGGATCACCCCGAAAGGCCATGGGCCATGCGCACCGACCTGAACCGACATCTCACAAGTCCGCTGACCGGCGTCCGAAACCTCGGCGTCCTCGCTCACGTCGATGCCGGCAAGACCACGCTCACCGAGCGGATCCTGTACGCCACCGGGACCACGTACAAGCGTGGCGAGGTCCATGACGGGACGACCGTCACCGACTTCGACTCCCAGGAACGCGACCGTGGGATCACCATCTTCGCCGCCGCGGTGAGTTGTGTCTGGGCCGGTCACCGGATCAACCTGATCGACACCCCGGGCCACGTCGACTTCTCCGACGAGGTGGAACGCTCACTGCGGGTGCTGGACGGCGCGATCGCGGTGTTCGACGCCGTTGGGGGAGTCGAGCCGCAGAGCGAGTCGGTGTGGCGGCAGGCCGACCGGCACGGGGTGCCGCGGATTGCCTTCGTCAACAAGCTGGACCGTGCCGGTGCCGACCTCGACACGGCGGTCGAGTCGATCCGGACGCGGTTGCATCCGGCCCCGCTGGTGGTCCAGTTGCCGATCGGAGCGGAGGACGCGTTCACCGGTGTGGTGGATCTGCTGCGTATGCGGGCGCTGGTCTGGGCCCGCGACACGGTCGAGGAGGGCCCGGTGCCCGAAGTGCTGCGCGAGGAGGCGAACAGACGCCGCCGGCTGCTGGAGGAGGCGGTGGCGGAACTCCATCCGCTTGCGCTGGAGGAGTTCTGCGCGGAGTCGAAGGTCTCCGCGCAGACCCTGGCCTCCGCGCTGCGCGACCTGACCCGTACCGGTGACGGCGTGGTGGTGTTGTGCGGTTCGGCGTACCGCAACCGCGGGATCGAGCCGTTGCTGGATGCCGCCGTGGCCTATCTGCCGTCGCCGCTGGACGTGCCGGCGGTACGCGGCACCCACGACGGCGCGGTGCAGGAGCGGGCCGCCGACCCGGCGGCTCCGTTCGCGGCGCTGGTGTTCAAGGTGAGTTCGACCGCCACGGGGCGGCTGACGTACCTGCGTGTGTATTCCGGAACGGTCGAGAGGGGGGAAGCGGTGCTGGACGTCGGCGCGCGGCGCATTGAGCGCATCGGCAGGATTCTGCGCGTCCAGGCCGACCACCACGCGGAGACGGACCGGGCGGTGGCCGGAGACATCGTCGCGGTGATCGGGCTGAGGTCGGCCCGTGCCGGGGCCACTCTGTGCGTACCCGGAGCCCCTCTGGTTCTGGAGCCGCCGAGCGTCGCCGATCCGGTGGTTTCCGTGGCGGTCGAGGCCCGCAGGAGCACCGATGCGGACCGGCTCGTCTCGGCGCTGGCGCGACTGGTCGAGGAGGATCCCTCGCTTGTGGTCAGGACCGACTGCGAGACGGGCCAGACGGTGCTGTCGGGGATGGGTGAGCTGCATCTGGAGGTGGCGGTGGAGAAGATCCGGCGCGCCCATGGCCTGGACGTCGGCACCGGCCGGCCGAGGGTGGCCTACCGGGAGACCGTCGCGCGCGGCGTGTCGGGGCTGGTGTACCGGCATGTCAAGCAGGACGGAGGCGCCGGTCAGTTCGCCCATGTCGTGCTCGACACGGAGCCGTTGGAGTCCGCTCCGGACACTTCCGGTGACAACGGCACTGGCAGCGCGGTGGACTTCGTGTTCCGCTCGACCGTCGTCGGTGGCAGGGTGCCGCAGGAGTTCGTCCGGGCGGTGGAGGCCGGCTGCCGGGATGCTCTTGCCGAGGGGCCCCTCGGTGGTCACCCGGTGACCGGGCTGCGGGTCACGCTCACCGACGGAGCCACCCATGCGAAGGACTCGTCGGAGATGGCGTTCCGGACGGCCGGCAGGCTCGCACTGCGCGAGGCCCTGCGCGCCGGCGTCATGGTGCTGCTGGAACCGGTGGCCGAAGTCACGGTCACCGTCCCCGACGACGCCGTGGGCGGGGTGCTCGGCGATCTGGCGGCGCGGCGCGGACGGGTCTCGGGGTCGGTCGCGCGGGCAGGCACGGCGGTCATCACCGCGACCGTGCCGCTGGCCGAACTGTTCGGCTACGCGACCCGGTTGCGCAGCCGGACCCGGGGCCGGGGAACGTTCACCACCCGTCCCACCGGCTTCGCCCCGGCGCCCGCCGGGATTCCGTCCCGGTGACGTGACGGCCTGCCCCGCCCGGGACCGGGCGGGGCAGGCCGGACGGGAACATCCCCGAGGGCCGGTTTCTGTGCCGGACGGGGTGGCCGCGGCGCTGTCCGGGCTGTGGCAGGGCCGTTGCGGCGAGCCGAGGGCCAGGTGATCGCCCCTCGCCGCGATGGCGTTGCCTCACGTGCCGAAGACGGCAGGCGGCTCGGTTCCGTGATCGTTCAGATTCCTGTGCGGCCGTCGCCCTGTGCTGTGGCCGCCCGCCTCGCGCGCAGCGTCCGGGTGCGGGAGGCGAGGGGCACGGCCGACGCGAGGAGCCCGAGCGCAAGCGCGGCAGCCCCCCACGCGTAGCCGGACAGCCGGTCCATACCGAGGGCGGCGTCGAGCGACCAGGGCCCCGGCCCGGTGAAACCGAGCACCGCGGCGACGGCGCCGTACCAGAACGGAACCTCGCAGCCACCCCGTTGTGCCCAGAAGCCGTTGCCCGCCGTCGCGACGGTGGCCACCGCCATCGTGCCGATGACGATCGCGCAGCCACCGGGCGTCAGCAGCCCTGCGGCGATCGAGACCGCACCCGCGAGCTCCACCAGGCCGGCTGCCAGCGCCATCCGCGCACCGGGTGCGAACCCCCACTGTTCGAAGACGGCGCCGGTGCCGGCAAGACCGGCGCCGCCGAACCAGCCACGCAGCTTCTGTGTCGCATGGCCGAACAACAGGGCGGCGAGCAGCACCCGCAGCAGCAGCAGTCCCACGCTCATCGAAGTCACCTTCCGTTTTCACGACGGCCCGAGCCGCACCGAGATGTGCGAAGTCCCCCCAGCACCCGGCGTCCTCGGTGGCGCAGCACGCATGGACGACCGGAAGTACCTCCGGCAGACGTCGGTTCAGCGGCCGTGCGTCGTGGTGCTGCGGTAGTCGGTGTAGGTGTAGGGGTTGTCGAGGATCTTCGTCGCGGGGATGTCCGGGTTCATGCCCTTGCGCCACTCCTCCTCACCCATGGCCGACCGCAGGTGCTCGACGGTCTGCTCGACCTCGCGCCGTACCGCGGCGAGGTCGACTCCGAGCAGGCGATGCTCGTGCTTGACCACCCGCCCGTTGACGACCACGGTGTGCACGTCGCCGCGCTGCGCCTGGAACGCCACGTGGCCGTAGGGATTGAGCACCGGGAAGGAGACCGGCGAGTGGTCGTTCTTCAGCAGCACGAGGTCGGCCTTCTTGCCCGCCTCGATGCTGCCCAGGTCGTTCTCGCGGCCCAGTGCCCGGGCGCCGCCGAGAGTGGCCCATTCCACCACCTGATCGGCGCGCAGCGCGCAGTGCGTGACGGTTTCCCCTTGGGCGTGTGCCTCCAGATGCCCGCGCGCCCGGTCGGCACCCAGCGTGGTGCGCATGGCGGAGAACAGGTCCCCGCTCCACCAGACACTGGTGTCCATCGACAGCGAGACGGGGATGTCGTGGGACCGGATCGCCCACGTCGTCGGGTAGCCCTGTCCGGCGCTCTGCTCGCTCTCCGTGGACACCGAGATCGAACCGCCCGTCGCCGCGATGCGGTGGTACGAGTCGGCCGACAGGGTGGAGGCGTGCACGTAGACCGTCTCCGGCGTCATGAAGCCGTTCTCGTACATCAGCCGGATGCCGTCGTCGTTGGTGGCGCCCCAGACTCCGGCATGGGTGGTGACGGCGACGCCCAGGTCGCGCGCCACCTCGAAGGCCGGCTTCTCGGGGAACGCCGGGTCGCCCGTGACGTCGAAGGCGATCTGGAAGCCGAGCATGTCGTCACCGGTGATGCGGCGCCGCACGAAATCCCGGAACTGCGGGGCCGCGGTCCATTCCGCAGGAGCCTGCTGGATGTTGCCGTAGGCGAGGACGAACCGTCCGGGCACCGACTGCAGCGCGTCGACGGCGGCGTCCGCGTGATCGACCGTCTGGAGCCCGTGCGACCAGTCGACGACGGTGGTCACCCCCGCGTCGAGTGCCTCCACGGCGGCCAGCAGGTTCCCGGCGTGCACGTCCTCCGGCCGGAACGCCGTGCCGTGCTCGAGGTAGTACCAGACGAAGTACTGGCTGAGCGTCCAGTCGGCGCCGTAGCCACGCATCGCCGTCTGCCACATGTGCCGGTGCGTGTCGATCATGCCCGGCATCACGATCCCGCCGGAGGCGTCGATCTCGACCGTCCCGTCCGGAACCGCGAGCTGCGGACCGACCGCGGCGATCCGGTCGTCGACCACGAGCACATCCGTGTCGGTGAGCACCTGACGCGCACGGTCCATGGGCAGCACCGTGCCGCCACGGAAGACGACGGACCGTCCCGGCGGGAATGCGGTGGGTCGACTCATCACTGTTCTCCTTTGTGCTGTCGGTTCGGGGCGGCGAATTCGTGCTGTCGGTTCGGGGCGGCGAACGGCAGGCGACGCCGGATCGCGGTGCGGAGCGTGATCCGCTGCTCGTCGAGCCGGCCCGGACGAGACGCCTGCTGCGGACCCGGTGGAAGTCGCCGTTCTGCGCTGCGCGTGCGACCACGGCGTCCTCGGCCGACCGGGCCCACGGGAACCGGGGCGGGCGCAAGCACGATGCACTGGAGGAGCCGGGCGACGACTACGTCGTAGGAGTCCATCTCGCTCACTTTCGGACCAGCGTCCGCATGGCGGTCGTCTGCTGCCGAGTGATGATGATTCAGCCAAAAGGGGTTGTCAATACTCTGGTATCGAGAGCGCCGATGGTCGGCTGAGGGACCGGCTGTCCGCAGTGCGGTCGAGTTCGACGCCGACCGTGGGACCCTGCGTGCCATGACGCCCTCTGCTGCGTAAAGTGCCACCCTCAGGCTGTCCGCAGAACGGACGATCGTCGCGACTTCCTGATCATCGCCGCCACAACACACCCCGAGGAGAACCCATGCCCCGCGAAGGAACAGGGCCCGATTTCATCGAGGCGCTGGCCCGAGGACTGGAGGTGATCACCGCGTTCCAGCCCGGGCGACCGGTGATGTCGCTGACCGACGTGGCGAACGCGACGGGGCTGGCCAGGCCGACCGCGCGCCGCATCCTGCTCACCCTGGCCGAGCTGGGATACGTACGGCAGCAGGCGGGCGGGTTCGCGCTCACCCCCCGGGTGCTCGACCTGGGCGTCGCCTACGTCCGCTCGATGGGGCTGTGGGACGTCGCGCGGCCGCACCTGGAGTGGCTGGTCGAGCGCACGAACGAGTCCTGCTCGATCGCGCAGCTCGACGGCTCGGACATCGTCTACGTCTCCCGGGTGTCCGTGCCCAAGATCGTCGCGCTCGCCGTGCAGATCGGTACCAGGTTCCCCGCGCTGCAGACGTCTTTGGGCAAGGTTCTGCTGGCTGCACTTCCGCCGGACGAGGTCGCCCGGATCCTTGCCGAACCCAGCCGGTCCGGCCTGGCGACCGTGTGGCGGCCCGACCGTGCGGAATGGGAGGCGGAGCTGCGGGAGGTCCGTGCGCGCGGCTGGGCGATGACCGACGAGCAACTGGCGAGGGGCATCCGGTCGGTGGCGGCGCCGCTGCGCGACGGATCGGGGCGTGTCATCGCGAGCGTCAACGTCAACGCGCATGCCGCGGAGACTTCGGTGGAGGTGCTGCTCCACGACCATCTGCCCCTTCTGCTGCAGGCTGCGGGCGAAATCAGCGTGGACTTCGCCCGGCTCGAGTCCGCGCCGCACGTGATCCGGCCGGCGAGCGCGACTGCGACACCTTGACGCCCGAGCCGTCCGCGACTCAGAATCGCTGCAGCGGACACTTGTCCGCTGAACGGACGGGAAGAGGCAGGGTCGATGTCACAGAGCGCCACGCCCGCTCGCTCGGGTACTGCGGGGCCACTGTCCGGAGTGCTGGTGGCGGACTTTTCGCGCATACTCGCCGGGCCGTACGCCACGATGCTGCTGGCGGACCTCGGGGCCGATGTCGTCAAGGTCGAGGGACCCCACGGTGACGACACACGGACCTGGACGCCTCCCGTGCGGGACGAGGTCTCCACCTACTACCTCGGGATCAATCGCGGGAAGCGCTCGATGGCGCTGGATCTCCGTGACGAGGCCGACGCCCGGATCGCACGCGAACTGGCCCGCCGCGCGGACGTCGTGATCGAGAACTTCAAACCCGGCGGGATGGCGAAGTACGGGCTGGACTTCGACGCGGTCCGCCGCGACAACCCTGGCGTGGTCTACACGTCGATCACGGGTTTCGGCTCCGGTCCGGGGCGCCACGTGCCCGGTTACGACCTCATGGTGCAGGCCATCTCGGGGCTGATGAGCCTTACCGGCGACCCGGACGGGCCGCCCTACCGGGCCGGCATCTCCGTCTTCGACGTGATGGCCGGTAACCACGCCACGATCGGCATCCTGGCGGCTCTGCGCCACCGGGACACGACCGGGGAGGGGCAGCTCGTCGAGGTGAATCTGCTGTCCTCGGCTCTCACCGGACTGGTCAATCACAGTTCGGCCTTCGTCGCAGGCGGAACGGTGCCGTACCGGATGGGCAACGCGCACCCCAGTGTGTTCCCCTACGAACCACTGCCCACCGCGGACAACGACCTCATCGTGACCGCCGCCAACGACGGGCAGTTCCGCAAGCTGTGCGAGGTGCTCGGCATTCCTCGGGTCGCCGACGACCCGCGCTTCGCACGCAACGCCGACCGCACGGCCCACCGCGAGCAGCTACGGCCTCTCCTGGTCGAGCAGCTGGCCGAACGCGGTGCCGGCGAATGGTTCGAGTTGCTGGTCGAGGCCGGCGTGCCGAGCGGGCCGATCAACACCATCGACGGTGGGTTCGCCATGGCCGAGCGGTTCGGGCTGGAACCGGTGATCACCGTGGGGGAGGGCGAACGCGCGGTACCCACCACACGTCACCCGATCCGCTTCTCCGCCACCCCGGCCACCTATCTGCTGCCGCCACCGGAACTCGACGAACACGGCGACGTGCTCCGCACGTGGCTGTCCGGCCCCGAGGAGAAGAACCGTGACTGAGCCGCAGGCCCGCGCCGTGTATCCCACTGCCCTGGGCGCGTCCGACCTGAAGAACATCACCCTGCTCGGTCATGACCTGGCCGAGGACATCATGGGCTCGGTGGGCTTCGGCGAGCTGGCGTTCTGGCTGGCCACCCAGCGGCGGCCGAGCCCCGGCGAGACACGGGTGTTCGAGGCGGTGCTCGCTGCCTTGGCGGACCACGGGTTCACCCCGACGGCCATCGTCACCCGGCTGACGTACCTGTCCGCACCGGACTCCGTCCAGGGCGCCCTTGCCGCCGGCCTGCTCGGGGGCGGTTCGCGATTCCTCGGAGTCACCGAGGACACCGGCAGGTTTCTGCACGACGTCCTGCAGTCGCTGGGCGGCGCCGTCCCATCCGACGAGGCGGGCTGGGACGAGGTGGCGCTGCGCACGGTGCAGCAGCAGCGTGCGGCCGGGAAATTCGTTCCCGGGCTGGGCCATCACGTCCACAAGGCGGGAGATCCGCGGACGCCGAGACTGATGCAGATCGCGACGGAGGAGGGCCTGGTCGGTCCGCACCTGTCGCTGTTCGCGGCCATCGGCCGGGTGCATCCGGTCGTGCTGGGCAAGACACTGCCGCTCAACGGCGCGGGCGTCTGCGGCGCCGCGCTCGCCGACCTAGGACTGCCCCTGCCGCTGCTTCGCGGGTTCGCGCTGCTCGCCCGCACCGCCGGACTGATCGGGCAGCTCGCCGAGGAACTTCGCCATCCGGTCGCGCGTGACGTGTTCCTCTCCGTCGACCTCAACAACACTTCCGTCCCGGCGGACCCCTTCGTCCCCGAGTCGTTCCCGGAGGAAGGCCGCGACGGCTGACGGCGGCGTCCTGCGGCGGTGGGCCCCGGAACGGGCGCCTCACCTGCGCGTGTCGCCCGGCACCACCTGATCCGCGACGCGCCCACGGGCCGGCCCCGACGGCCGGCGAGAGGCGTGCACACCCGGATCGGCGCCAGCCATGCCCACCAGCCGCTCGACGGCAACGTGCAGGAACCAGCACCACAACGGCCGTCACCACACCCGCAAGGCACACCGAGGAGCAACCATGTTTGTCGACGAGGACAACATCACCGACCTTGCCGTCCAGCGCTGGGGCACTGCCCACCCGAAGCGCCTGTCGGAGCTGATGACCGCACTGGTACGGCACCTGCACGCGTTCGCCCGGGACGTTCAACTGACCGAGGACGAATGGATGGCCGCGATCGAATGGCTGACCGCGGCCGGTCAGATCAGCAACGAGAAGCGTCAGGAGCTGATCCTGACCTCCGACGTGCTCGGGCTGAGCATGCTTGTGGTGCAGCTGAACAACCGGTACGCGCCGGAGGCGACCCCCGCCACCGTACTCGGGCCGTTCCACATCGACGGATCGCCCGCTGCGCCGTACGGCTTCGACATGTCGGACGGCATTGCGGGCACTCCGCTGTTCTTCACCGGCAAGGTCACCGACGTCGAGGGCGAGCCCATTGCCCACGCCGTACTCGACGCATGGCAGGCCGACGCCGACGGCAATTACGAGTCCCAGATGCCCGACGTCGATGAGGCCCGGCTGCGGGCGAAGTACCGGACCCGGGAGGACGGCACCTACTGCATCCGCACCATCGCGCCGCGCGGATACGCCATTCCGATGGACGGCCCGGTCGGTGACCTGATCCGCAAAACCGACATCAGCTACTTCCGTCCCGCTCACGTGCATTTCCTCATCGACGAGCCCGGGCACCAGAAGCTGATCACCCACCTGTTCCAGGAAGGCAGCGAGTATCTCGACAGCGACGTGGTCTTCGGTACGAAGGACGCGCTGGTCGTACGGTTCACCGAACGGCCGGCGGGAGTCGCGCCCGACGGGAGCACTCTCGACGAGCCCTACCTGCATGCCGAGTACGACTTCGTCCTCCAGCCCGACTGACGCGGCCGTTCGGGAGCGGCAGCCACGAGCAGAGCGGTGCCCGCCGCACGAACGGCCCCGGCGGCATGGACCGCTTCGGCGCTGGAACCCGCGGGCGCAGACGTACCCGCGGTGCGGGCCGCTGCGGATCAGCGTGCGCGTGCGTCGTCGCCGGTGAAGGCCGCGGACCGGGCCCGTACGAAGTCGCTGAAGCGCAGCGGGGAGTGTCCGGTGATCAGCTCCACGTCGTCCGTCGCCCGGTCGTATCTGTTCTCGGCGTGGAGGCGCGCCATCTTGGCGAGGTGCTCGCCGATGTGATCCGGCAGGCCCAGCGGGGTGAGCCTGGTGCGCACCCACTCCTCGTGGGGGACATCGACGTAGGTGATGGTCCTGCCCAGCGCGTCGGTGAGCTCCTGCGCGATGGCTGTCATGTCGCGGGAGCGGTCTCCGGTCAGGCCGTAGGTGCGGCCCGCGTGGGTCTCCGGCGCGGCGAGGATGGTGGCCACGACCTCGGCCACGTCCTGGGTGGCGACCGGGGAGGTACGGCCCGATCCGAAGGGAAGCCGGATCGTGCTGTCCCGCGCGATGTCGGCGGCCATGATCATCTGGAAAATCGGGTTCTCCATGAACACCGTGGGCCTGATGTGGGTCACCGGGAGGCCGGACCAGTTGAGCGCCTGCTCGGCGAGCCAGTGCTGACGCTGTTGCCTGGACTCGCCGGAGCCGGCCAGTGTCATCTGGGAGACCGTCAACTGGGACATGTTGACGAAGATCTCGAGACGCCCTTGGTCCAGGGCCGCGGCTGCCGCGGTCATGGTCGCCTCCAGATAGTGCGAGGAGACGCCCAGTCCGAAATACATGCGGCGACAGCCGTCGAGTGCCCGGACCAGGTCGGCCGCCCGGGTCAGATCGCCCACGGCGATGTCCGCCCCCAGGGCGCGGAGCTCGGCGGCGCGTTCGTCGTCCCGGTGGACGAAGGCGCGCACCGGTAGACCATCGCCGCGCAGGCGTTCCACCACCATCCTGCCGACTCCGCCGGCGGCGCCGGTCACGAGAGTGAGGGCAGTGTGGGGAGAGGGGGTCGAGTGTCGGTGCGCCATGGGTGCGATCCTTCCCGATGGCGGCGCCCGGCTGTGGGATGCGCTGCCGGGCAGACCGGGATGGCGCAGTGGCGCAGGACGTCCGGCGCGCGATGCCGCGGTGCCCTGCGAGGAGGCCGGAAGGGGCCCTTTCGCGCAAGCCGGGCAGGTGAAGCTCGTCGCTGCCTTGCCGGCCACCGCGATGACGAGGGCCTCCGTGCAGAGGCTCCCACGGCGGTCCCGACTCGCCTGCGCGACAACACCCGTGCCCGCGTCATGTGTGAGAGGTGCCCGGCGCAGCGGCTTCCAGGTCGGCGACACTGCCCGACATGATCGTCCGCACGTGCTCGGTGATGTGCTCCGCAGGCCAGTCCCACCACGCCACCGCCAGCAGTCGGGCGACGTCCGGGTCGCTGTAACGGGTGCGGATGGGGCGGGCCGGGTTGCCGCCCACCACCCCGTAGTCGGGCACGTCCGCGGTGACCACGGAGCCCGATCCGATGATCGCGCCGTGTCCGATCCGAACGCCCGGCATCACCGTCGCTCCGTAGCCGAACCAGACGTCGTTGCCCACGACGGTGTCCCCGCGGTTCGGCAGGCCGGTGAGCAGATCGAAGTGCTCGGACCACGAGCCGCCCATCGTGGGGAAGGGGAAGGTCGACGGGCCGTCCATACGATGGTTGGCGCCGTTCATGATGAACCGCACTCCCGTGCCCAGCGCGCAGAACTTGCCTATGATCAGCTTCTCCGGCCCGTAGTGGTAGAGCACGTTGCGCGTCTCGAACGCGGCCGGATCGTCCGGGTCGTCGTAGTAGGAGTACTCCCCGACCTCGATCAACGGGGACTTCACCAGCGGCCTGAGCAGTACCACCCGGGGCTGCTCGGGCATGGGATGGAGCACTGTCGGGTCGGCAGGTACGGGCATGGCGAGCGATTCCTCGTGATCTCGGTGTCAGTCTCCCGAATCATGATCACGGTAATGCGCCTGCCGGAACACCGATTTACCACTTGCGAGAACACACACCCGCAGCCCGCGATCCCGGGGCAGTGCGCGATCGCGTCCTCCAGGAACACCCCGAGACAGCGGACCGGGCGGCGCCGGGACGCCTGACGGCCCGCCTGCCCGAGCGCTCTGCGGCGCGCCGACGCCCGGGCATGCACGGCACGCCGCTCAGGGGCGGGGCCAGGGGCGTCCGTCGAGGTGCTCGATGCTGGTGTTGAAGCGTCGCAAGTAGGCCGCGAAGTCCGTGATGTCATCGTCCGACCACTCGGCCATGACCTTGTCCAGGGCGCGCGTGATCACATCGCGCTCCTCGTCGAGCAGACGCGCACCCTTGTCGGTGATGCGGAATTTACGGGCCATGCCTCCCTCGGGGTCGGGGATGCGTTCGACCAGGCCGGTGCGCATGGCTGCGGCGGTCTGCCGATTGAGGGTCGACGCGTCGAGACCGAAGGCGTCACTCAGCTCGCTGATCGACATGGGGCCCTGGATGCGGATCCGGGAGAGCAGGACGTAGGCGCTGCGCTCCATCACACTGTCCTCGCTGCGGCCGCGCCGATGGCTGAGGACGTGGCGGCTGAGCAGCATCTGCTCGTATTCGACCTGGTGTGTCGGCCTGTCCATCCTGCTGCCTCCCGGTTACCGCTTGCTTCCGTCCGCCGGTCCTTCGAGGGGCGGACGCTGCCCCCATTCTGCTACGTCGCTGATGACGGCATGCACGGCGCATGGAACGTGCATGATGCATTGGGCATGTACGATGCACAAAATCATTCTGAGCAGATAGCCGAGGAAATCCCCTCATGGACGTCCCACAGCCTTCATCCCGCGCAGGCGGTGTAGTCGCCACGCTGGCACTTGCCGGCATCACGGCGGCGATCATGCAGACCCTGGTCACCCCGCTCCTCGCGGACCTCCCGAAGATCCTGCACACGTCGTCGTCCAACGCCGCATGGGTCATCACCGCCACCTTGCTGGTGGCAGCCGTGTGCGTACCGGTCTTCGGCCGCCTCGGCGACCTGGTCGGCAAACGCCGGATGCTGCTGGTGTGCTCCGTCCCGCTGGTGGCGGGCTCCGTGGTGTGTGCCCTCTCCTCCTCCGTCATCCCGATGATCATCGGACGGGGCCTTCAGGGCATGGGCATGGGCATGGTGCCGCTCGGCATCGCCCTGCTGCGTGACGTGGTCCCTGCGGAGAAGGTGAGTTCCTCCATCGCGCTGGTCAGCGCCTCCATGGGCATCGGCGGCGGGCTCGGCCTTCCGATCGCCGCAGCCATCGCCCAGTACGCCGACTGGCGCGTGCTGTTCTGGGGGTCCGCCGTACTCGCCGCGGCCGTCGCCGTGCTGATCTGGTTCCTGATCCCCGAGGTGCCGGCCGGCGCCAAGGGGCAGCGTTTCGACGCCGTCGGCGCGCTGGGACTGGGCATCGGACTGGTGAGCCTGCTGCTCGCCGTGTCCAAGGGGGCCGACTGGGGCTGGGCCTCGGCCACCACGCTCGGGTTGTTCGCCACCGCGGTCGTTGTGCTTGGCGCATGGGGCTGGTGGGAGCTGCGCACGAAGGACCCGCTGATCGACCTGCGCACCACGGCACGTCCCCGTGTACTCCTGACCAACGTCGCCTCGGTCTTCGTCGGCCTGGCCATGTACGCGAGCATGCTGGTCGTTCCGCAGCTGCTTCAGTTCCCCGAAGCCACCGGTTACGGTCTCGGGCAGTCCATGCTGGCGGCCGGTATGTGGCTGCTGCCCGGCGGAATCATGATGATGATCGTCTCCCCGCTCGGTGGCATGCTCACCAACGCCCGCGGGCCCAAGACCACCCTGATCTGCGGTGTTCTGGTGATCGCTGCCGGATACGCCGCCTCTCTGGCGCTCATGGGCACCGCATGGGGCCTGATGCTCTCCATCATGATCATCAACAGCGGTGTCGGTCTCGCCTACGGCGCGATGCCCGCCCTGATCATGAGCGCCGTCCCGCTCTCCGAGACCTCGGCCGCCAACGGGTTCAACGCCCTCATGCGCTCGCTGGGCACGTCGATCGGTGCCGCCGTGATCGGTGTCGTTCTCTCCCAGATGACCACCACCATGGGTGGCCACACCCTCATCTCCGAGGACGGCTTTCGCACCGGCCTGATGATCGGCTGCGGCATAGCTCTGACCGCCGCGGTGATCGCAGCCGCCATCCCGGCCGTACGGCGCACCGCGGACCCGGACACCGGGCAGACGACGCCCGCACCCGTCGCGGCCGAGCGCTGACGCTCTCGACGTTCCGTCCGCCGCGGGGCCCTGCGGCGGACGGACCTCGGGGCCCGGGTGTCTCGCACGCACCTCTCGATGACCGGCGTGGGCTTCGGTGAGCACCTGGCACGGCTCGCCGGGAAGGACCGATGACGGGAGGGAGACGCCCGCAGCACCTGCTCCGGACGAGCCGCACTTCTCCAAAAGATTTTCTTTCGCCGATGTAGAGATCCGCGGCCCCGTTCCGTCCCTAGGGTGAGTGCGTCGCACAGGACGCAGCGAACACGGGAGTCGGCATGCCGAAGTTCTTGCTCATGGTCAACCACGACGGTGGAGTCGTCGAGGAGCCCATGGACGAATGGGAGCCGGGCGACATCGCAGCGCACTTCAACTACTACGAGGTGCTGACCAAGGAGCTGACCGCCAGCGGGGAGATGGTCCAGTTCATGGCGCTGGCCGACCCCCGGCTGGCCAAGATCGTACGGTCCGACGGTGGTGCGGCGCCCCTGGTGACCGACGGCCCGTTCGCCGAGTCGAAGGAAGTCCTGGCCGGGTTCAACGTCTTCGACGTCGAGTCCGAGGCCCGCGCTCTGGAAATTGCCGCGCGGATCTCCGCCGTGCCCGGCCCCGGCGGGGTGCCGACCCAGCAGCCGGTCGAAGTACGGCAGGTGATGAGCGACTCCCAGGGCGAGCTGTGACCGGACACCCCGGCTTCGAGGACCTGCTGCGCTCTCTGGCGCCGCAGGTCCTGGGCGTGCTGGTGCGGCGGACGGGGGACCTCGACGCGTGCGAGGACGCCGTGCAGGAAGCCCTCATCGCCGCCGTCCGGCACTGGCCCGCGGACGGCGTACCGAGCAATCCCCGCGGCTGGTTGCTGCAGACCGCGACGCGGCGGTACGTCGATCAGGTACGCAGCGAGCAGGCACGGCAACGACGCGAGGAGCGCATGGCCCGGGAACCGGCTGCCGGCAGTGCCCCCGCCGGCGACGACACGCTCATGCTTCTGTTCATGTGCTGCCACCCCGCGCTCACGCCCGCTTCGGCGATCGCGCTGACGCTGCGTGCGGTCGGTGGACTGGCCACCACCGAGATCGCAGCCGCCTACCTGGTGCCGGAGGCGACCATGGCGCAGCGCATCAGCCGGGCGAAGCAGCGCGTCAAGGCATCGGGCCGTGGATTCGACGTGCCAGAGCCGGGGGTGAAGGACTGGGCGCCGCGACTGCGTTCCGTCCTGCATGTGCTGTACCTGATGTTCAGCGAGGGTTACACCACGACCCAGGGCCCCGCGCTGCACCGTGCCGACCTGTCGGGCGAGGCGATCCGACTGGCCGGACAGGTGCACCGGATCCTGCCGCTCGAGGCCGAGGCGACCGCTCTGCTGGCCCTGATGCTGCTGACCGAGGCGCGCCGCCCCGCCCGCACCGGCCCGGACGGGGAGCTGGTTCCCCTGGCCGAGCAGGACCGCACCCGCTGGGACCGCCGCCTGATCGGCGAGGGCGCCGCACTGCTCGCTGCCACGATCGGCAGCGGACCGCCCGGTGAATACCGGCTGCAGGCGGCCATCGCCGCCGTCCATGACGACGCGGCCCACGCCGCGGACACCGACTGGTCGCAGATCCTCGGCCTGTACGGGCTCCTCGACCACGTGGCGGGCAGCCCTGTCGTCACCCTCAACCGGGCGGTCGCACTCGCGATGGTCGAAGGCCCCGCCGCCGCACTTGCGCTGCTCGACGGACTCGACACGGAGGACGGGCCGCTCCACGGCCACCACCGTGTGCACGCCGTGCGGGCACACCTGCGCGAAATGGCAGGCGACACCGCGTCCGCACTCGTCCACTACCGTGCCGCAGCGGCCCGCACCACCAGCACACCCGAACAGCGCTACCTGACCACGAGAGCCGCCCGGCTGCATTATTCCGCACGCAGCTGAGCGAGCGTTCGGCTGAGCCGAAGGCCCGGTACGAGCGGGCGGTCCGCCGGTTCGGGCGGTCCGCCCGGTCGACGTGCGAAGGACTTCCGGGCGGACTCCGCTGTCCACGGTGCCCCGGCCACCGGCTCCGTCGCGGATGACGGGGCCGGTACGTGGGCCGGACAGGTCAGCCATTGCACCCTCCGCCCGGATGGCAGCATCACGAACCGAAAGCAAATGATTTAAGCTTCAACGAAGTGTGATGATGCAAGCGAGGGGCTCATCGGCTCCTCAAGCCGCGGAACGGCTGGGGCGCAGGTAGCCCGGGCCGCTGAACGATTGCTCGGGCAGGGAAAGGGAGAACGTGATGGCCGGTATGCAGGGAGTGAACTGGAACGAGCGGCGGCAGTATGCGCGCAGTCTCTTCGCATCCCAGCAGTACCGCGCGGCCTCACGGGTGCTCGCGGACCTGGTTGCCGCCACACCCCGCAACCTGGACCTCCGGGTACTCCTCGCCCGGTCGTACTACTACACGGCGCAGCTCGCCCCGGCCGAGGCGGAGCTGCGCGCAGTCCTGCGCGCCGAGCCCGACCACCCCTCGGCCCACCTCACCCTCGCCCGCGTCCTGGAACGCCAGCACCGCTGCTCCGAGGCCGCTCCGCACATGAGGTTCGCGGACAGGATGAACGCACGGGACCTCCTTGCCCTGCGGCACCCCGACGGTTCGTATCCCCGAGTGGCTGCCTGAGGTACGGGTCGCTTCTCCCGTCGGAGTTCCTGGGTCGTCGCAACGGGCAGCCGACTGCCGTGTGCCGGCCAACCGAATCAGGGGCAAATGACTGACGTGTCACAAAGTGCGGGCATGGTCGGTCGTACTGGGAAAGCCCGTAACCACAGAACGTCGATTCTCGATGGTTCTCGTGATCGACACGGGAGGGACCGGTGTTCGCGCCACCCTCACGTCGGCCATGGCAGGTCGTCTCCGAGTCCGGTCCGACAGCGATCATCAACCCCTGATCCGGGAATGCTCCTGATCATGATCGGCTCGGAAGTGAGTGGCGTACCCCATCCGCCAGTTCCTCACACGCTGTCATCCCTGCATCTGCGAGGAGACGCGACCGGGATCGTTCGTCATCCGGCCCTGGGCCCACGGAAGCGGGTACCGAGCAGCAGGAGAGGTGAGTCCGATGGCCCCGTACTCCCACAACCAGTCCGCGACCCCGTGCCCTTGCTCCGACGTGCCCGGTGCTCTGCCGAACACGTCCTCGGGTAGCAGGCCGTTCGGTATCCACGTCACGCGTATGCACGGCAGTGGCGTCGTCATTGCGGTGACGGGCGCCGTCGACTCGACTACCGTCGACGCGCTGAGAGCCGCCGCTCTGGAGGAAATCGCTGCAGGCGCCCGGAGATTGGTACTGGACCTCTCATCCCTGGACTTCTGGAACCTCAACGGCATGGGAGCTGTCGCCGCCGCGTACCGCAGCGCGACCCACGTCGGCGCGTCGGTCGCCCTTGCGGGTCTCTCACCGACGTTGGAGAAAAGGTATCGGCTGACGGGGATGGACAAAGTGGTGCCGCTCCACCGTGACGTGTGCGCGGCCCTTGCTCCATAGGACGGTTCGCGCTGCATCGGCCGGCGGCCCGGCACCTGAACCGCCCCACGAGCAGACCGTCGGCCACGAGTCGATTCCGACAGGCCACGCAACGGCCCCGAAGTCCGCCGTGAGAAGCAATGACCTCTTCTGCGCCCACGCGCAACCCTCTTGTGCCTCGAGGCTCGCCGACGCTGGAAGATCGGCCCTGACCCGACGGACGGATCGGGGCCGTCGCGACCGCTGCGAGTGCCTGCGGGGAGACGGCCGTTGCTTCCGGCGGCTCATGGAGGTCAGCCCCGGATCGCCGCCGGTGCGGCGTGGAAGCGTGGCGGAACGGGCAACGGATGTCACAACAAGGGCTCGTGCTCTGTCTCTACTGGTGGGACCAAGAGAACAGAGGACACCGTGCGTGAGATTTTGATAGTTGGTGGCGGCTACGCGGGCTTCTACACCGCCCGGGGCCTGGAAAGGAAGTTGCGCCGGGACAAGGTGCGCGTCACCGTCATCGACCCGCGCCCGTACATGACGTACCAGCCGTTCCTGCCGGAGGTCTTGGCAGGGTCGGTGGAGGCTCGTCACGCCGCGGTGTCACTCCGACGGCACCTGCACCGCACCCGGCTGATCTCGGGGACGGTGACGGAGATCCGCGACAGCGACCGCAGCGTCACCGTCCGGCCGGAAAGCGGACCGGACTATCGACTGAACTACGACATCCTTGTGGTCACGGCGGGGGCGGTCACCCGTACGTTTCCCATAGCGGGACTGAGCGAGCACGCCTTCGGCCTGAAGCACGTCGAGGAGGCCGTAGCCATCCGCGACCGGCTGCTGACCTCGTTCGACCGTGCGGCAACACTGCCTCGTGGCCCCGAACGTCGAAAGCTCCTCACCGTCACCTTCGTCGGGGGCGGCTTCTCCGGTGTGGAGGGTTTCGGTGAGTTGCTGTCGCTGTCATCCGCACTGCTGAAGCACTACCCGGAACTCGATGAGGGAGAAGTCCAGTTCCACTTGGTCGAGGCACGCGACCGGATTCTCCCCGAGGTCAGCGACCGGCCCGGCGCATGGGTGGTCCGCTCCCTGGAGAAGCGCGGGGCGCACGTGCACCTGAACGCCCAACTCGTCTCCGCCGAGGGCGGCCATGTCGTGCTGTCGAGCGGCGAGGAATTCGATTCGGAGTTGATCGTGTGGGCTGCCGGCAACGCGTCCAATCCCATCGTTCACAACCACACGGACCTTCCGGTCGACCAACGTGGTTTGCTCGTCGTACGTGCGGACCTGCGTGTGGGTACCGAGACGGACGTGGTGGCGGACGTGTGGGCGGCAGGCGACGATGCGGCCGTGCCTGACCTGGCGGCAGGGCGGCCCGGGGCGTACACGGTGCCGAACGCCCAGCACGCGGTGCGTCAGGGCAAGCGCCTGGCGAAGAACATTGTGGCGACGCTGCGGGGCCGGCCTGCCAAGAACTATGTCCACCACAGCCTCGGAGTGGTGGCTACGCTGGGCCTGGGGCGAGGCATCTTCCAGTACCGGGGCCTGGTCATCAAGGGCTTTCCGGCCTGGCTCATGCACCGCGGTTACCACGTGCTCGCCATACCGACGTGGGAACGAAAGGTCCGCGTGCTCGCCGTGTGGATCACCGCGGCACTGTACGGACGGGACGTCGTCTCCCTCGCCTCGGTGCAGCACCCCCGCGAAGCTTTCGTGTCCCGGGGAAACCCCCGTCACGGCGAGCAGCCGACCGACGCTCCGTCCCGTGAGTCGGTCCCTTCGTCCCCGCACGCCGTGGTGGGCGACGCGTGAACACAGACGGGGTCTGATCACGACGAGTGTTGCCTCGCACGACCGCCGCAGCGTCGGGGCGGCACCGTCTCGTTGCGGCGGCTCCTCAGGACTTCTTGGCGCGGTAGAGGCCTCGTCCGGTGCGGCGGATACGGGAGGCGCCGACCAGGCGGTCCAGGGTGCTCCTGACCGTGTTGATGGTGCCGCTGTCGGTGTCACGGCCGAGAAAGGCCGCCACGTCGCGGGCGCGGACGTCGACGTTGCCGACTCCGGCGAAGTACTCCAGGATCTGCTCGGTCAGTTTGCCGTAGCTCGTGTCACCGTCGGTGGCGGTCCGGGAACCGGTCGTTGCGCCGGCGCCGGCGCGGCCGGCTGGGGGAGCGGGCTTTCGGGCATCGGGCCGGCGCTCCGGCTGCCGGGCCCGGAGTGCGGGCGCGGCGTCCGGCCGATTCGTGGGCAGTGCGTCCGCCTGCGCCTCCGCGGGTGAGGGAGCCGTGCCGTGGTCGGCCTCTGCGGTGCCGGCCGATACCGCCTCACCCGTCTCGGACATCAACGCCTGGAGGGCGCCGAGGGCGCGCTGGACGGAACCGAGATGGGCGACGACCGCGGCCAGTTCCCTTTCCAGCGCCTGCCTTTGGACTTCCAGGCGGGCCAGGTCCTCCTGGAGACTCTCGGCGGTGATCTCGATGTTATGTGCCGTGCGGGCTGCGGAGACCATGTGTTCCTCTCGTCCTCAACCTTTCGCGTTCCCGCCTGGCTCACCTGCGATGTCACTCGAGCCGAACGCCGGGACGGGTCCCCCGAACATCATATGTCGGCGTGCTCGGCCCGTAGGCAGGTCACGCGCCGACCACACGTAGTTGTCCAGGTCTGCCGACCACGACACTGTGGCGATGCTTGGGACCATGCACAACGAGCATGGACGGTGTCTCGTTCCCTTGTGACTGTTGTCCCTCGGGAAGCGCAACGGGTTCGAGTCGGGCCGAAGGGAGCGAAGGAACGCTGCCCCCTGTGGCGGGCCGTCGGCAGGTGGGTGATTGACACCGTCTACCGGTCCCCGGGTGCCGATGGTCTCGTCGTCGGCACGGGTGGGACACTCGACTTGTCAGGGGTGGCTCGGTGGCATGTCAGGGGTGGCACGACGGGGAAGTGTCGAGCCACCCGAGGCCGGCGTCGTCCGCGTGGGGAACAGCACTGTTCCGGCCGGGGAATTCGTCCTGCTCTGCTTGCTCCTCGGCCCTGGCGGGGGACGTCGAGCCGTGCAGCCGGCGCAGTTCTTCGGAGACCGCCTCGATGCGTGCGTCGACCGTGTCGAGTGCCTCTTGGAGCATCCGCAGACGAGCCTCGAGCAGGGCGGCCTCCGCTGCCAGCGACACGCTGGCGGCGGCGGGATCGGAGTGGTGGTCACGGTCTTGAGGCATCTCGTGTCTTTTCTTCGGCTCGATCCGGGAGTCTTGCGAAACCCGTGATGTTCCATGCGGACCCTGGCTCTTCATCAGGCCCAGGGGACGCACCCGGTCGTGCGCCGCCCCCGCCTCGATACCGCACGTCGTTCTTCATTCCCCGGGTGCCGCGGGCGGGCCGGGCGGGTTCCACGAGCGCAGCTTGTCGGGGTTGAGGATGACCCAGACCTGGACGACCTGGTCGCCGGCGATGTCCAGGCTGATGACGGCTGCGACCTGGCGGTCGTAGCGGATGACGAGGCCGGTGCGTCCGTTGACGGAGTGGGTGTGCAGGGTGGTGCGTGGGCACCGGGCCATCAGAGTCAGCATGCTGCGGGCGACCTGCTGGTTGCCGTGGACGGGTTTGACGAGGGCCCGGACCTTGCCCCCGCCGTCGAAGAAGGCGGTGGCGTCGAGCGCCAGGAGGGCCGCCAGTCGTTCGGTGTCCTCGGCCGTGCAGGCCTGCTGTACCGCGCAGGCCACCACGTCGTGCTGAAGCGGCGTGGTGGACCGTGAGCGCCGGGCACGCAGACTGCGGCGGGCGCGGTCGGCCAGTTCGGCGCACTCCGGCTCCGGTCGGCCGACGATGTCGGCCACCGTACCCGGGGCCATTCCGAAGACGTCGTTGAGCACGAACGCCGCCCGCTCGGCTGGAGACAGGGAGTTCAGGGCCCTCAGCAGAACTTCACTGGTCTCCTGCTCGAGCATCCTGTATCGCTCAGCCCCGACCTCGCCGGTGTGTTCCTCGGCCGCACGGGAGCTCCTACGATCGGGCAGGCGCAGCCGGGTCAGGCAGATACTGCCCGCGACCCGCGCCAGCCAGGCACGCGGTACCGCGATCCGGGCCCGCTCCGCGTCGGACAGCCCGTACCACCGCCGGTAGGTCTCCTCAACGACGCCCTCGGCCTCACCGCGACTGCCCAGCATCCAGTAGGCGACATCCAGCAGATGGCGCCGCTCCTCCAGCAGCTCCGCGATGGGCACCGCGTCATCGGCACGGTCCATACGGCATCCTCCCTCTCGAACGGCACCCCGCGACACGGCCGTCGCACCGAGCGGCCCTGCCGGGGACCACACGGCTCCGGCGGATGCGTCGGCCGCGGGCAGACGTCCGCTCCGCCTCGGTCCACTCGATCATCAGACCGGACAGGCCCGGTACTTGTGACATCAGCGCGTCCGTGTCTGGAGAGGTGCGGTCCTCCTGGGCCGGCCTTGGCGCTGCACTGCCGTGGACCTGGCCTCTGCCCCCGCCTGTCGGCGAACGTCGAAGCCCTCGCACGGCCGCCCCTGGACCGGTCTCCGGAAGGCTGTGCCGCACTGAAGCCGGACGCGTACTCGGCGGGTGCGGCCAATCATCATGCGCACATCCCGTTCGGTGTCACATACGTGCGGGTCGCTCGGTCTTCTGTGCAAGAGACCGTGTCTCGCTTCATACGGCACCAGGAAAGATCGTGGGCGCAGTGCGCGGAGCCTTCGGACACTGCGGTCGTGAACAGCCACCGTGTACCGGTGCAATCACCGGTGACATGAATCGGCTTTCACGGGAGATGGGGGATCGGGCTCTTCGCGCGTGAGGATTCTTCCGCGCAGCGATCCGAGCCGTTGAATTCTTGTCCATCACTCATTGCAGGAGGTACTCCATGGACTGGCGTGAGATGGCGATCTGTCAATACGAGGATCCTGATCTCTTCTTTCCCATCGGAAACGTCACCAGTGGTCCGACGCTCATTCAGATAGATGAGGCGAAGGCCGTGTGCCATCGGTGCCCCGTGCTGAAGCAGTGCCTGAACTGGGCCATCAAGGTCGATCCGCTGGAGGGGATCTGGGGCGGCACCACCGAAGCGGAGCGCCGAGCGATGAGGGGCCGCACGGTGCGCGCGTCCCGGAACTCGAAGGAAGCAGCGGCCTGACCACCCCGCCATCCGCTCCGGTACGTCACATCTCCACGGTCCGGTCGGTCATATGAGGGAGAGCAGTTCGCGAATCCTGCCCAGGAGTTGCCGCGGCCATACGGAGGGTGACGGACACCCGTCACGCCGTGGTGCGCGTGCGACGCCTCATGTCGCGCATCGACCGTGCACGGCGACCATCGACCCGAGCCCATGGGGCTCGGCATTGCACCACACGGACGGCACCCCAGTACCTCAACCCGTCAGAGATCAACCCCGGTGCGCCGGTTCCGCACCTTCGCATGCCCGCGTGCGCTCAGTCCGGCGCGAAGACGTGGGCTGCGGTCGAGCGTGCAGATTGCGCGGCCTGCGAACTCGTTCGGTAGCGAGGCGCTGACAGCGATTCAGAATGAGTGAGGTAAATGGGAAACGAGAGCCGGCAGACCGAATCACGGCACATACGTAAAGGGGACCGGATAGCCGAGTGGGCCGATGCCCGGCTGGGCACCCGCGGCCTGGCCAAGACCACCATGCGGAGGGTCTTCCCCGACCACTGGTCCTTCTTGCTGGGAGAGATCTGTCTCTACAGTTTCCTCATTCTTGTCCTCACGGGCGTATATCTTTCGTTCTACTTCCACCCCTCGTCGGAACAGATGGTGTACCAGGGCGGCTATGAGCCCTTGCAGGGGCGGACGGTGTCGGCGGCGTTCGACTCGACCATGCACATCTCCTTCGACGTCCGTGGCGGCCTGCTGATCCGACAGGCCCACCACTGGGCGGCGCTGATCTTCGTCGCCGCCTTGTTCGTGCACATGATGCGGGTCTTCTTCACGGGGGCGTTCCGCAAGCCGCGCGAGCTCAACTGGGTCCTCGGCTTCCTGCTGCTGATCGTGGCCATGTTCGGAGGCCTGACCGGATACGACCTGCCCGACGATCTCCTGTCCGGCACCGGGTTGGCCGTCGTGAACGGCACCCTCCTGTCCGTGCCGATCATCGGCACCTACCTGTCGATGTTCCTCTTCGGCGGTGAGTTCCCGGGCGATGACCTGGTGGCTCGTTTCAACACGCTCCACGTTCTGGTGATCCCGGCCGCCATGGTGGTATTGATCGCTCTCCAGGTGGCTCTGTCCCTGCGGCACAAGCACATGCAGTACGCCGGCCCCGGACGCACGAACAAGAACGTCGTCGGCCTGCCGTTCCAGGTGTACGTGGTCAAGTCGGCGGGATTTCTCTTCATGGTCGCCGGAGCCGTCTTCGTCATGGCGGCGATCGCGCAGATCAACCCCGTCTGGCGGTACGGGCCCTACCGTGCCGATCAAGTGGCAGCAGGATCGCAGCCCGACTGGTACATGGGAGTGGCCGACGGGCTACTGCGCGTCATGCCCGGCTGGGAGATCAGCGCCTGGGGTCATACGCTCGCCCTCGACAACATCATCCCGCTGGTAGTGGGCCTCGGCCTCTTCCTCGTACTGGGCGTATATCCCTTCGTCGAGGCATGGGTGACCGGTGACGACGGTGAGCACCATCTCCTGGACAGGCCGCGCAACAGGCCGGTGCGTACGGCCTTCGGTGCCGCATGGCTGAGCTTCTACCTCATGGCGCTCGTCGGCGCCGCGAACGACCTGATCGCCACCCACTTCCACGTCTCCGTCAACACAGTGACGTGGGCGGTCCGCATCGGCCTGTTCGTCGCGCCCCTCGTCGTCTTCGTCGTGGTGAAACGGCTGGCCCTCGCTCTCCAGCGGAGTGACCGCGACAAGGTGCTGCACGGCCGCGAGACGGGCGTCATCAAGCGTCTCCCGCACGGTGAATTCGTCGAGGTGCACGAACCGCTCAGTCAAGAGCGACTGCACGCACTCACGGCGCACGAGCAGTACCAGCCCCTCACGCTCACCCAGGTGGGAAGTGCGAACGGCAGGCCCACCCGGACCCAGCGGTTGCGGGTCAGGATGAGCCGTGGCTTCTACGGGCAGGGGACGCAGATCGCCAAGCCCACCGAGCGGGAGTACCGGGAGATCACGGGCGGTTCGCGGTCACGATCTCATCAGTGATGCATCACTACATGTCACATCTTTGGTCGATGAATGGTCATAAGAGTGAAAGCTTCACTTGGGATCGCTACACGCTAGGAGAACGAAGTGGTGAACAAGCCGGTGCTTGAGTCTGCGGCTGGGGAGCTCGCGCGGGCGACGGCCAGTCCGCCGTTCTTGTACGAGTTGGGTCCGGAGGGTGCCCGGAAGGTCCTCGATGATCTGCAGGCGGCGCCCGTCGAGAAGCCCGAGGTGTGGGAGAAGTGGGTCACGGTGCCGGCGGAGGTCGGTGAGGTGGCGGTGCGGATCGTCAAGCCGGCCGGTGCCCGGGGTGTGCTGCCGGTGGTCCTGTACGTCCATGGCGGTGGGTGGGTGATCGGGAACGCGGGTACCCACGATCGTCTGGTGTGCGAGCTGGCGGTCGGTGCGAATGCGGCGGTGGTGTTCGTCGAGTACGACCGCTCCCCGGAGGCCAGGTACCCGGTGGCCATCGAGCAGGCGTTCGCGACCGCTCGGTGGATCACGGAGAACGGTGCCGAAGAGGGGCTGGACGTGTCCCGGCTGGCCGTGGCCGGTGATTCGGTGGGCGGCAACATGACCGCGGCGCTGACCTTGATGGCCAAGCAGCGCGGTGATGTGTCCTTCGTGCACCAGTCGCTGTACTACCCCGTCACGGACGCGGCCCAGGACACCGCGAGCTACCGGGAGTTCGCCGACGGCCCGTACCTCACCGCGAAGGCCATGGCCTGGTTCTGGGACTGCTACACCACGGACCCGGCCCAGCGGGCCGAGATCACCGCGTCGCCCCTGCGGGCGGGTCTGGAGGACCTGGAGGGTCTGCCGCCCGCGCTCGTCCTGGTCGACGAGAACGACGTCCTGCGCGACGAGGGCGAGGCATACGCCCGCAAGCTCACGGAAGCCGGCGTCCCGACCACCAGCATCCGCTACAACGGCACCCTGCACGACTTCATGATGCTCAACCCCATCCGGCCCACGAACGCGGCCACCGCCGCGATGCACCAGGCCATCACCACCCTGCGCAGCGCCCTGCACACCGACTGAGACCGAGCCCCTGCGGCAGCGTGCGAGCGATTCGCCCTGCCGGGCCGTGTACGAACCAGCCGCGCAGAACACCATCCACGCTGCAGCTTTCACCGTGCCCACGGGCGCGTTCCCGTCGGACTCGGTACGCGACAGCGTGCTGGCGCACAACTCCTGCCGTTCCGTCCCTGTGGACCCGGCTGTATCAATCCGCCTCGAAAGGCCCTGACATGAAACGACCCTCGTTCCTCCGGCGTGCCCGTACGCCCCTGTCCCTGGTGGCCACGGTGGGCGTCGCCGGCGCTCTGCTCGCCGTGTCGGTCGCTCCGGCGACCGCCGGCAAGGGACCGTCCTCGTCCGGCCCCAAGCCGACGGTGGTCCTCGTCCACGGCGCGTTCGCCGACTCCACCAGCTGGAACGCCGTCGTCAAGCGGCTCAAGCAGGACGGCTACCCGGTGGTCGCCGCGGCCAACCCGCTGCGCGGGCTGAGCAGCGACGCCGCCTACCTCAAGGACCTCCTCGCGGGCATCGACGGGCCCGTCGTGCTCGCCGGCCACTCCTACGGCGGATCGGTCATCAGCAACGCCGCCACCGGCACCGGGAACGTCAAGGCACTGGTGTACATCGCCGCCTTCCTGCCCGACAAGGGAGAGAGCGCGATCGACCTGTCCGGCAAATTCCCCGGCAGCACACTCGGCGAGGCCCTGCGCCCGGTCCCGATCACCCTGCCCGACGGCTCCCAGGACGCGGACCTCTACATCGAACAGGCCAAGTTCCACCACCAGTTCGCCGCCGACGTCCCGAACGACACCACCGACCTCATGGCGGTCACTCAGCGACCGGTGACCAACTCCGCCCTGCAGGAAGGCGCCTCCGAGCCCGCCTGGAAAACCATTCCGTCCTGGTCCCTCGTGGCCACCCAGGACCTCAACATCCCCCCGCAGGTCCAGAGGTTCATGGCCGAGCGCGCCCACGCGCACACGGTCGAAGTCCGCGCATCGCACGCCGTGAGCGTCTCGCGTCCCAACGACGTCGCCCACATCATCGAGGAGGCCGCGCGGACGGTCCACTGACCGACCGGCAGCCCGTCGAGGGCGGGGTGGCTCCCATGTGCCACCCCGCCCTCGACGCGTGCGTGCGGGACCGATGGGACTGCGTCCCGTTGTTGTTCATGCGCGTCCTGTTCGCCGTCGCGGGGCATCCAGGGTGTTGGTGCGGCCCTCACGCAAAATGGGTGACCGGCACGTCGGACGCCGGTCGTGGGGCCCGTGGGCCCACGACCGGCGTCCGACGTGCCGGTCTGCGTCCCGGCGTCAGGTGCCGGCGGGACGGTGGAAGACCTGCACCGCCGAGATGTTCAGGACCAACGTCACCACGTCGCCGACGAGGACGCCGCCCGTCTCCAGCGACGCATTCCAGGTGAGTCCCCAGTCGGAGCGCCTCAGGGCGGCCCTGCCCTCGAAGCCGACCCGGTTCTGCCCGTCGGTATCCCGGCAGGCGCCGCCGAACTCCACGTCGATGCCGATGGGGAGCTCGACGTCCTTGATCCTGAGGTTTCCGAGCACACGGAATGCGTCGTCTCCGGCCGGGACGATGCCGGTCGAGTGGAACGTCATCAGGGGAAACGTCGCGGAGTCGAGGAAGGAGGGGCCTCTGAGGTGCATGTCACGTTCCTGAGCGCCCGTGTCCAGACTCAGAGTCTGAACACTCATATACGCCTCGGACCGGGACGGCTGGGACTGGTCGAGCTTCAGCAGGCCTTCGAAGGTGTCGAATTTCCCGTGCACTTTCGAGATCATGGCGTGCCGGACGGAGAAACCCACCGTGCTGTGGACCGGATCGATGATGTAGAAACCGGTCAGGTCGTCGTACGGGTCGGCACTGGAGTTGATGGACCGATCGCGGATTTCGAGCATGACGAACCGCATTCCTCGCGCTGGTGACATCGGGTGAGGGCAGAATTCGGCGCGGCTCGGACGGGCCGTCGCACATCGACGGCCCTGCTTGTCCAGAGCGCTGCCGGCGAGGGGCGTCGGCATTACGACGCCCGGTACTCGGAGCGAAACCGGCGCGTCGTTCCGCCGTGCGGACCACTGGGCCACGTTCCGTGCGGTCAGGATGACCGGCTGGAGAGGTCCCGTGCGGTCAGGGACGAGCGGCCGGAGAGGTCCCGTGCGTTCAGGGGTGACCGGCCGGAGCGTGTGGGTGGCCCCTCGCGGGGCCACCCACGAGGACTCACTGCTGCTGTGCGAGCCAGTCGGCGAACCGGGTCTCAGCGATGGTGGCGCCGGACCCGGGGAGAAGGGTGGTCTCCTGCAGCACGGCATCGAAGTACGGAGCCTGCGAGTCCGTGACGACCGTGCGCGGGTCGTTCTTGGCGGCGAGGCCCTTGCGGATCAGTTCGTCCAGCTGGAACGTGTCGGGGCCGGCCACCTCCACCACGCCGTTGACGGGCGTGCCCACCGCCGTGCGCCCCACGGCGGCGGCCACGTCGTCGGAGTGGATGGGCTGAATCTTGGCGGGGGCCAGACGCACGGTGTCGCCGTCGGTCGCCGCGGCCGCGATGCCCTTCATGAACTCGAAGAACTGCGTGGCGTGGACGATGGAGTACGGAATTCCGGAGTCCTTGATCAGTTCCTCCTGCGCCTGCTTGGCACGGAAGTAGCCGCTGTCCTGGAGCCGCTCCGTGCCGACCACGGAGAGCGCGACATGGTGATTCACACCGGCGTCCGCCTCCGCCTTGAGCAGGTTGGCGGTCGAGGTACGGAAGAACTCCATGACGGCGTCGTCCTCGAACGAGGGAGAGTTGGACACGTCGACCACCACGGAAGCCCCCTGCAGTACCTCGTCCAGGCCCTCACCGGTGAGCGTGTTGACGCCGGTGTTGGGCGCGGCCGGCACCGCCTCGTGGCCGTGTTCGTTGAGCTTGCCGACCAGCTTCGAGCCGATGAGGCCGGTACCACCGATTACTACGACCTTCATTAAAGGGATCCTCTCGGAGGTTCTCCGAATGCGTGGCGGGCGGCCCCGGAACAGCCGCCCGCCGGCACCGGTTATTTTTGCTTGTACTAGAAAAGACAGGAAGGCGACTGTATTTGTGACAGGGCGCCCGGGCGGATCTCAGAGTTTCCGTCCATGAGCGTGGCGATCTCCCGCACAACGCAAGGCGTTGCACCATGCGTTGTGCGAGGTGATCGAGCGCACGCGGGCATCGCCGGGCACACGGCCGCGGGCGGTGTCACCGGAAAGCGGTGCTCAGGAGGTCACTCGGCGAGCTTGCCGTCGGTCGAGACGTCCTCCATCAGTGAGGAGATCTCGTCCGGGACGGGGGGAATGTTCTCGCGGGTGATTCCCGCGCTCGGGGACCACACGAGGTTGACCTGCAGAGCCGGGTCCATGTCGGGGTAGTCGCTGCGGTTGTGGCAGCCGCGGGTCTCACGGCGTTCGAGTGCCGCTTCGAGTGTGGCCCGGGCGGCCAGGGCGGCGGACTTGAGGTCGAAGGCGTGCGCGAGATCCTGGTAGCCGGCGATGTCGGGATGGACACCGACGTCCTGCATCCGCTTCTCGATTGCGTCGAGTTCCGCCAGTCCGGCGCGCAGCCCTTCCTCGTTGCGTACGACGCCCGCGTGTTCGGTCATGGTGGTGCGAATGGCGCGTTGCAGTGCGCGCACGTTCTCCGGCCCGTCCGCGGCGAGCAGGCCGTCGACCTCCGCCCGGGCCTCGGCCACCGCGTAGGCCGACCGCGGCTGCGCGGTCAGGGACTCGGAGTAGGCGGCGGCCGCCTGTCCGGTGATGCGACCGTAGACCAGCAGCTCGATGAGGCTGTTGCCGCCGAGCCGGTTGGCGCCGTGCAGGCCGCTGGACGCCTCGCCGATGGCATAGAGGCCGCGGACGTCGGTGCTGTGGTCCTCGGGCCGGACCCAGACCCCGCCCATCGAGTAGTGCGCCGTGGGCGCGACCTCGATCGGCTCGCGGGTGATGTCCAGCATCTGCAGGTCCAGGAGCGTCTGGTAGACCCGGGGGAGCCGGGTCATGATCGTCTGCCGGGGGAGGTGCGAGACATCGAGCCATACCCCGCCGTTGGGTGTGCCGCGTCCTTCCTTGATCTCCGTGAAGGAGGCCAGGGCCACACGGTCGCGGGTGGACAGTTCCATCCGCTCGGGGTCGTAGCGGTTCATGTAGCGCTCGCCGAGCGCGTTGCGCAGGATGCCGCCCTCACCGCGTGCGGCCTCGCTGACGAGGGTGCCGGCCGCGTTCTCCGGCTCGATGATTCCCGAGGGGTGGAACTGGACCAGCTCCGGGTCGCGCAGGCGGGCCCCGGCCTCCACGGCCAGCCGGAACGAGTCACCGGTGTTCTCGTCGCGGCGTGAGGAGGTGCGCCGCCAGATGCGGGTGTGGCCGCCGGCCGCGAGGATGACGGCGTCGGCGTGGATGAGGTAGCGGGTTCCGTTCGTGAGGTCGAAGCCGTAGGCCCCGAACACGGCACCGTCGTGGACCAGCAGCCGGGTGATGTAGACGCTGTCGAGCATGGGAATGTTCAGCTGGCCTGCGCGCCTGATGAGTGTGCGCTGGATCTCCAGGCCGGTGTAGTCGCCGGCGAAGGCGGTGCGCCGGAACTTGTGCGCGCCGAAGAACCGCTGGGAGATGCGGCCGTCCTGCTCCCGGGCGAAGGCCATGCCGTAGCGCTCCAGGTCGTCGATGCCCAGGGCGGCGCCCTGGGTGACGATCTCGGTGGTGCGGGGGTCGGCGAGCAGGTAGCTCTCCTTGAGGGTGTCGGCGGCGTGCTGCTGCCAGCTGTCCTCGGGGTCCATCGTGGCCAGGGCCGCGTTGATCCCGCCGGCGGCGAGGGCCGTGTGGGCGTCCTCCTTGGCGCGCTTGCCGACGGTGAGGACATCGATACCGGCCTCGGCCAGCTCGATCGCCGCCCGCAGGCCGGCACCGCCGGTACCGATCACCAGCACCATGGTGGAAAGACGTTGTTCGGTGGCTGCCACGATTGCTCCGATCGTTTGGTTGGTCATTGAGTACGACCGCGGCCTCGGGGTGTTTGTGACACCCGCTCCACGGACCTGACCTGCCCGGGCCGCACGCGCACCCACGTGTTCAGCCCGGCGGCAGGCAGGCCCGGGTGTCAGGGGAGAAGGCTGTCGAGGGCGACGGCGGGATCGGCGAGGAGGGTGTCGTCGACGTCCGAACCGGATTCGATCAGGGCACGGATCGAGTCGATGACGTCCCACACGTTGACACTCATCCCCGCCAGGACGCGGTTCCCCGACATCCAGAAGGCGATGAACCGCCGTTCGGCAACCTGGCCGCGGAAGACGACACGGTCGTAGCCGCCCGGTTCCGTGTACCCCGTGTACTCCATCCCGAGGTCGTACTGATCGGTGTAGAAGTACGGCAGCCGGTCGAACACGGCGTCCTCGCCGAGCATGCCCAGCGCGGCTGTGCGCGGCTGGTGCAGGGCATTGGCCCAGTGCTCGACGCGGAGGTGGCGTCCGAGCCGCGGGTGGTAGGCGTTGGCGACGTCACCCGCGGCATAGATGTCGGCCACCGAGGTCCGCAGGTGCTCGTCGGTGACGATGCCGTTCCGCACCTCCAGGCCCGCTTCCTGGGCAAGGTGCACATTGGGCGTGATGCCCACGCCCACGACCACGGCGTCCGCGGGCAGATGGGTGCCGTCGGCGAGCAGCACACCGTCCGCGTGGCCGTCGCTGCCGGTGATGCGTTCGACTTCGGCGCGGGGGTGGAGCCGCACGCCGTGGTCCTGGTGAAGACCGGCGAACACTTCGGCCGCCTCCCGCCCGAGGACCTTGAGCAGCGGCAGCTCGGAGTGCTCGAGCACCGTCACCTCGGCGCCGGCCGTTCGGGCGGCCGCGGCGGTCTCGAGGCCGATCCATCCGCCCCCGATGACAACGATCCGCGCTCCCTCGGTGAAGGCTGTCTTGAGCCGCTGGCTGTCCCCGACGCGGCGCAGGTACAGGACGTTGTCGAATTCCGCTCCGGGAACGGACAGCCGGCGCGGGGACGAACCGGTGGCCAGAAGCAGCTTGGCGTAGGGCACACGACGTCCGCCGTCCAGTTCGACCTGCCTGGCCCGTGCGTCGACAGCCGTCACGCTCGTGCCCAGGAGCAGGTCGACGTCGTGCTCGCGGTACCAGTCCGCGGGGTGCACGTAGATCGAGTCCCGTTCCTCCTTGCCGAGCAGGTAGCCCTTGGAGAGCGGCGGCCGGACGTACGGCCGATCCTGCTCGTCGCCGATGAGGAGGATCGGGCCGCGGTGGCCGTGCTCCCGCAGCGCCTCCGCCGCCCTGCCGGCGGCCAGGCCGCCACCGACGATGACAAAATTATTCACAGGGGACACGGCGTTCCTCGTCTCGATGTCGCGTGCTGCGAGCCATGGTGGGGCAGTCACTTCAACAGACCGTGTGCTCACACGGTCTGTGACACCTGAGGGCGAACCCGGACACACCGGCGGCGGGGCGCGGCACCCTGCCGGGCGCGCGGACTCCACGATGGTTTGTTGTCACAACATCACCGGTTCGCCGGTCATACGGCTGGCAGGACGAACTGCACCGGTCGGTCCCGCGGACGTCTCCGTGGATGGCGAAGGAGGAGAAGATGACGTACGTCATTGCGCAGCCCTGCGTCGATGTCAAGGACAGGGCCTGCGTGTTGGAATGCCCGGTGGACTGCATCTACGAGGGCGAGCGGACGCTCTACATCAACCCCGCGGAGTGCGTCGACTGCCACGCCTGTGAGCCGGCCTGTCCTGTGGAGGCCATATTCCACGAGGACGAACTCCCGCAGTACTGGGCGCATTACCTGACCGTCAACGCCGAGTACTTCGACCCGCCTTCCGGCGCGGACGGCGAGCCGCCGGCCACCCATGGAGACCACCCGCTGGTCGCCGGGCTGCCCCCGCAGAGTTCGTCCCACAAGAAGGACATCGCCGTGTTCACCATCCGCAAGGAAGAGGCCGCCGACGCCGACCTGTGGTTCCCGTCCTGACGGGCGGCGTCGCGTCAGACATCACCAGGAGCGAACAGGGGGTCGCTTCCCGCCGCCTGGAGTGTGAATCCAGGTGCGGTGCCCCCGATTGCCGGGTTGGGGCCGGTCGCGGTCGATGTCGAGGGTCAGGACATTTTCCAGACCGAGGGGATTCCCGGACTGTGCCCCGGTGACGAACGCGTTCCCCATCCGCCGATGGTCCGCCATGCGCGTTCCGTGGAGTTCAGCCCTTCCGAGGGCAGGCCGAACGAGCCGGCCGCCCCCCGAGCGGATACTCAGCCGCTCAAGGACGCCACGTAGGGCGCCAGCTTGGCCGGATTCAGCACCCACAGGATCCGGTCGATCCCATCCACGGACACGTCGACGCACAGCAGAGCCACGGCGTCTGCGCCGGCCGAGACGAGGACGGCAGGCTGCGCGTTGGCCTCCACCCACCGGATCTCGAGCGGGGGCCAGAAGCGTGGGGCGAAGGCCGCAAGGTACTTGGACACATGCAGACGTCCGACGACCGGGAACTTCGACGCTCCGCGCATTCCTCCGCCGTCGGTGTAACTGACGACGTCCGCCGCGAGCACACTCTCGAGCGCCGCCAGATCGCCCGTCCGCGCGGCGGCGAGAAAGACCTCCATCAGGCGCCGGTGGTCGGCGCGGCTGACGCGCTCCCTGCGCTCGGCGGCCACATGCTTGCGCGCGCGGCTCACGAGCTGGCGGGTGTTGGCCTCGCTCGTCTCCAGGATGCCCGCGACCTCCTTGTAGGGGTAGTCGACGGCCTCCCGCAGCACGTAGGCGGCTCGCTCCACCGGGTTCAGCTTCTCCAGGAGGAAGAGGACCGCCAGTCCCAGTGCTTCGGCCCGTTCCGCGCCCAGTTGCGGGTCCGGGCCGGTGTCAACCGGCTCGGGAAGCCATGGCCCGACGTACGACTCCCGCCGCATCCTGGCGGACTGGGCGAAGTTGATGGCCAGACGGGTGGTGACCGTGGTCAGGAAGGCCGTCGGCTCGACGATGTTCGCGCGGTCCGCGTTCTGCCACCGGAGCCACGCCTCCTGCACGATGTCCTCGGCTTCCACCGCACTGCCGAGCACGCGGTACGCCATGCCGAAGAGTTGCGGGCGTGCCGCGAGGAAGTCGCGTGTGGCCTCGTCGTGGGCGCCGCCTTCGGCCTCCGAGTGCATGGGTGTCCCCTTCAGGCGTCGTCGCCACCATGCTACAAGCCGCTGGAACGGCGTGCGTCTGCGGCCGGGCAGCGAGTCACACCGGTCACCGTCCACCGGACACAGTGTCACTCATTGTGCGCTCGGGGGACACGGGACGCGGACAGGTGCCCCGACCCGTGCCCGACGAGGCCCACGGCGAGCACCGTAGGATCGTCCCGTCCGGGCAGCGGAACGAATCCGTGCGCCTTCAGACCATCGATCACCTCGGCGCGGGACGTCGGCCACACCCAGAATGTCTCGGTGTGCTCACGCAGCACACCCTCCGCCCCGCACACCCAATAGTCGAAACGTGAGCGGATCCGGTTTCCGTCCGCCGACATCACCATGCGCCCGCCGTACTCGTGCCGGCCGACCCTCTGCGCCGGGAAGACCCTGACGATTTCCTCACCGGGAAGGCCGGCGGGCGGCAGCTGAAGGAGCAGTGAACCGCCGGGAACGAGCGCGCGGGCGATCGCCGGCCACAGGGCGCTCCGCGCGGCGGGATCCAGACAGGCGACCGTGTTGTGGCAGACGGCCACGTCCGCGACCTTGTGCAGCTCCGCCTCGTCCAGCGTCCCGGCGTGGATGGTGACCCGGGCCCGCAACTCCGGGGGCAGAGAGGCGAGGCGCGTCATCAACGGGGCACGCATGGCGCGGGCGGGCTCGACGGCGTGTACCCCGACTCGCGATTCGGCGAGGCTCATCAGCGTCACACGTCCGGTACCCGCTCCGACATCCAGCACCCCCGATCGGGCATTGCGTACGTCGTGGCCGTAGAGGTGACGGACCCTTGCCGCGTCCAGCGGGGCCTGCAGGACGTCGTAGAACTCGGCGCTGACCGCGTAGCCGGTCCGAGGCAGTCGCACCGTTTGCGATCCGGACATGACAGTGTGCATACCCGGTAAGACAGGTCATGCGTCGTTTCTGTGACAGACGTGCCGGGCTCGTTCGGCCTGCCCCAGGCGGTCTGCGTGTCACACGACGCACCCCTGATCTGTCTCTCTGTCTGCGGCCGTTGGGCGGTGCCCGGCGTTGTCCGCGACAGGAACACAGATCAGGAAGGGTGCGACAACGTGCCGAGAACTTGCCTCATAGTCGACTTCGGCGGTGTGCTCACGACGTCGCTCGGCCAAGCCGCGCGTGGTTTCGAAGCGCGCGAAGGACTTCCGGACGGCGCGGTCGATCAGACCTGGTACGCGAATCCCGCGATGGTCCGGCTCACCGGCGACCTCGAATGCGGCAGGATCACCCAGGGCGGGTGGAACCGTCGGGCGGCCCGAGTGCTGGGCGTGGACGACGACAATCTCCTCGGCCGGATCTTCGCCGACCTTCGCCCCGACGAACGCATGGTGGCCGTCGTGGCCAGGGCACGCGCCGCGGGGCTGAAAGTCGGCCTCCTGTCGAACAGTGTGGGCCTGGCGCCCTGGGACATGTACCGGGGAGTCGACCTCGGGACGGCGTTCGACGCTGCTCTCCTGTCCGAGCAGTGCGGTCTGCGCAAGCCGGAGCCGGAGATCTACGAAATCCTGCTCAAGATGCTCGGTGTCCCCGGCGAGGAGTGCGTCTTCGTCGATGACAACGAAGGCAACCTGCCGCCTGCCGAGGCACTCGGTATGGGAACCGTCCTGCACCGGGAGGCGGCACGGACGATCCCGCGGCTCGAAGAACTGCTCGGGGTGTCGCTCGGCGCCGGCCGTCGCCCGGGCGGGCCTCCCCCGGCCGCCCGTCGACGCATCTGACGGCGGTACGACGGAACCCCACCACCTCGTGCCGCGATGCGTCGCGGAAGTGCCGCGAACGGTACCGAACTGCGTGACCAGACCCGTCGGCCCCGGCGCGCAGACGCGATCAGGGCCGACGAACAGGTCCTTCTCCAGGGTGAATCCGGTGCGGCGCCGGACCGACTGTGTGACGGCGCCGCACCGACGCCCTCAGGAATCCCCGGCGGGCAACAGGTCGTTGGCGAATGCCGCGGTCTCCAGCAGCGCCTTGACCGCGGTCAGATAGCGGGCGGCGTCGGCGCCGTCCACCAGGCGGTGGTCGTACGACAGCGACAGGTGAACCAGGTCGCGGATACCGATCACCGTCTCCCCGCCGGCCTCGACGACCGCCGGGCGCTTGACCGTGGCGCCGATGCCCAGAATGGCGACTTGACCCAGCGGCACGATGACCGTGTCGAACAAGGCGCCACGGGAACCAGTGTTGGAGATCGTGAAGGTGGCGCCCACCACGTCGTCAGGGGTGAGACGGCCACCGCGGGCCCTGTCCGCCAGTTCCATGGTCGCCCGTGCGATGCCCGCGATGCTCAGGTCGCCCGCGTGCTTGATGACCGGCGTCATCAGCCCCTTCTCGGTGTCCACCGCGATGCCGATGTTCTCTTCGTCGAAGTACGTGATGGTGCCTTCGTCGTCGTTGATCCGGGCGTTGACGGCGGGGTGCGCCTTGAGGGCCTGGGCCGCCGCCTTGACGAAGAACGGCAGGGGCGACAACTTGACGCCTTCACGGGCCGCGAAGTCCTCTCTCGCCCCGGCGCGCAGCCGCATCAGCCTGGTGACGTCGACCTCGACGACGGTGGTCAGCTGGGCCTGCTCGAGGAGGGCCTTCTTCAGCTTGTCGCCGATGACCTTGCGGATGCGGGTCATCGTGACCGTCCGGCCCCGCAGCGACGACGCCTCCACCGGAACCTGCCGGCCGGAATCAGTGACGCCGGGACCTGGGGTGGCCGAGCCTCGCGTGGCGAGAACCGGTGGGGCTCCGAGGGGCTGAGGGGGCGCCACGGGGGCCGGAGCATCGTTCACGGGCGACTGGACCACCGGTTCGGACGGCGGCGCAGCGGCGTCGGGTACACCGATGACGGCGAGCGCGGCGCCGATCTCGGCGGTCTCGTCCTCGGCGACGGTGATCTCCAGCAGGACGCCGGCGACGGGGGAGGGGATCTCGGTGTCCACCTTGTCGGTGGAGACCTCCAGCAGGGGCTCGTCGACCTCGACGGTGTCGCCGATCTGTTTCAGCCAGCGGGTGACCGTGCCTTCGGTGACGCTCTCGCCGAGGGCCGGCAGGGTTACGGGAATTGCCATGATCTGGGGTTGCTCCTCACGAATCCGCAGGGCACCGCGGCGCCCTTGTCTCTGTCTGTGCGCAGGGGCTCTCCAGCGCACCGGGGGCTCCGCTCACCCCTGCCAGCCGTAGCGCTCGCGGGCCTGCCGGACCGTGTCCGGGCCGACCTCCCCGGCCCGGGCCAGCTGATCCAGGGCCGCCACGACGATCGACTCCGGGTCCACACGGAAATAGCGGCGTACCGCGTCCCGGGTGTCCGACAGACCGAAACCGTCCGTTCCCAGGGACGAGTAGTCCTGCTCGACCCACTGGCTGATCTGGTCCGGTACCTGCCGCATCCAGTCGCTGACGGCCAGCACGGGCCCGGGTGCTCCGGCCAGCGCGCGGGTGACGAACGGCACGCGTTCCTCGCCGTGCAACTGCGCCCGGTCGGCATCCAATGCGTCACGGCGCAGTTCCGTCCAGGACGTGACCGACCAGACGTCCGCGTGCACACCCCACTCGGAGGCGAGGAGGTCCTGGGCCTCCAGAGCCCAGTGGATCGCCGTGCCGGACGCCAACAGCTGGATCCGCGGCCCCGGTTCCCGGGGCTCCGCCCGGCGGAAGCGGTATATGCCCCGCAGGATTCCCTCTTCCACCTCCGGCCCTGAGGGCATCGCCGGCTGCCGCTTCGGCTCGTTGTACACCGTCAGGTAGTAGAAGATGTCCTGGGGCTGATCGCCGAACATCCGGCGGAGCCCCTCCCTGACGATCACCGCGATCTCGTAGGCGAAGGCCGGGTCGTAGCTCACCGCCGCCGGGTTGGTGGATGCCAGCAGATGAGAATGCCCGTCGGCGTGCTGCAGCCCCTCGCCGGTCATCGTCGTGCGGCCTGCTGTCGCCCCGATCACGAATCCGCGTCCCATCTGATCGGCGAGTGCCCAGAACTGGTCGCCGGTCCGCTGGAACCCGAACATCGCGTAGAAGATGTAGAAGGGGATCATGGGTTCGCCGTGTGTGGCGTACGAGGTCGCCGCCGCCGTGAACTCGGCCAGGGAACCGGCCTCGGTGATGCCCTCGTCGATGAGCTGGCCGTTCTTGGCCTCCCGGTAGTAGAGCAGTTGGTCGGCGTCGACCGGTTCGTACGTCTGCCCCTCGGGCGAGTAGATCCCGGCCGTCGGGAAGAGCGACTCCAAGCCGAACGTCCGGGCCTCGTCGGGGATGATCGGCACCCAGCGCTGCCCCGTCTCCTTGTCCCGCATCAGGTCCTTGACCAGACGGACGAGCGCCATGGTGGTGGCCACCTCCTGCTTGCCGAAGCCCTTCTGCAGGGCTTCGAAAGGCCGGGACGGCGGCTGTTGCAGCGGCTTGGCGACGACCCTGCGTGCCGGGGCGGGGCCTCCCAGGGCGGTACGCCGCTCCCGCAGATACTGCACCTCCGGCGAATCCTCACCGGGGTGCCAGTACGGCACCTGGTCCCCGCTCAGCGCGCTGTCCGGGACGGGAAGCTCCAGCGCGTCGCGCATCTGACGGAACTGCTCCGTCGTGAGCTTCTTCATCTGATGGTTGGCGTTGCGCGACTCGAAGTCCCGTCCCAGCGTGTGGCCCTTCACGGTCTGGGCCAGGATGACGGTCGGTTCCCCGCGGTGTTCCACGGCGGCCCGGTACGCGGCGTAGACCTTGAGCGGCTCGTGCCCCCCGCGCGAGTTGCTGAACATGTCGGTGAGCCGGGCGTCGCTCAGCCCCGCGGCGATGCCGGAGAGCGCGTCGCCGGTGAAGAAGTGCTTGCGTATGTAGGCGGCGTCCCGCGCAGCGTACGTCTGCATCTGGGCATCGGGCACTTCACCGAGGCGGTGGACGAGGGCCCCGGTGGTGTCCTCCCGCAGCACCGGGTCCCATGCCTCGCCCCACAGGGACTTCACGACGTTCCAGCCCGCCCCGCGGAACCGCGCCTCCAGTTCCTGCACGATCTTGGAATTGGACCGCACCGGACCGTCCAGGCGCTGCAGGTTGCAGTTGACGACGAAGGTGAGGTTGTCCAGGCCCTCACGTGCGGCGAGCGCCAGCGCAGCGGTCGACTCCGGCTCGTCCATCTCCCCGTCACCGAGGAACGCCCACACGCGGGAGCCGGAGGTGTCCTTGATACCCCGGTCGCGCAGGTAGCGGTTGAACCGGGCCTGGTAGATGGCGGCGAGCGGGCCGAGGCCCATGGAAACGGTCGGGAACTCCCACAGCCAGGGCAGACGCCGGGGGTGGGGGTACGACGGCAGTCCATGGCCGTCGGCCTCCCGCCGGAAGCCGTCCAACTGCCCCTCCGTCAGGCGCCCCTCGAGGAACACACGCGCGTAGATGCCGGGCGAGGCATGCCCCTGCATGTACAGCTGATCCCCGGAGCCGTCCCCGTCCTTGCCCTTGAAGAAGTGGTTGAACCCGATCTCATAGAGCCATGCCGCCGAGGCGTAGGTGGAGATATGGCCGCCGAGGCCCAGCCGGGAGCCTCGGGTCACCATCACCGCCGCGTTCCACCTGTTCACAGCGGTGATCCGGGACTCCATGGCCATGTCGCCGGGGAATGCCGGCTGGACCGAAGCGGGGATCGTGTTGACGTAGTCGGTGGACAGGAGCCGGGGCAGGGCAATTCCCGACCTGGCCGCGTACTCGTGCACGCGCCGCAGCAGGTACACCGCCCGTTCCGGCCCCGCGTTCCGCACGACGGCGTCGAGCGAAGCCTGCCATTCGGCGGTCTCCTCGGTGTCCGGGTCGGGCAGCTGGTCGAGTTCGCTTGTCGCAGGGGATTCGGTGGGTCGGGCCGGGTCACTCATGGCAGTCTTCCTGTTTACGGCATGAAATAGGGGAAACGCCGGCCGCGGAGGACGAACTCCGGTGCCGGACGGCAAAGGGTGGGTGTGGCGGCGGGCGATCGCCGGGACGCGGTCAGCGCCGCTCGAGCCACCGGGCGAGGGTTCTGTCACCCAGGTGGGCGGCCGGCCCGGGAAGCAGCGCCCGCTCCCCGAGTACCGCGCCGAAGAAAGGGGCGCGTGGGTCGGCGATCACTCCCCGCAGGTCGCCGCGGGCGGCCAGCAGCTTCGCGGTGAGAACGTCGAGACGGTACTCCTCGGGGCCCGCGACCTCGAGAGCGCCGAACAGCGGTACTCCCACGGCGACATGGGCGACCGAAGCGGCGACGTCGTCCGCCGACACGGGGCGTAGCAGCACCGGTGCGACGTGTACGCCGTCCGCATGCGCGTCCGAGCGCGACATGGCCTCCACGGACTCGAAGAACGGCGTGGCACGCACGAGGGAGTGGGGCATCGGCGAGCGCCGTGCCTGCTCCTCCTGATGCGCCTTGGCACGGAAGTAGCCCGCCGGTACGCGGTTGGCTCCCACGATGGACAGGGCCACGTAGTGTTCGGCGCCTGCCGCGGTTGCCGCCTGGAGGAGGTTGGCGGTCGTGGCGCCGAAGAACTCCGCACTCGTCCTCTCCGCGCGGGAGGGCGCGTCGGTGACATCCACGACCACCTCGGCGCCGCGCAGGGCCTTGGAGAGTCCTTCCCCGGTGACGACGTCGACGCCCGCGCTGCGTGATATCGGTACGACCTCCACTCCGTGGTCCCGCAGCCTCGCGACAGTCCTGGAACCGATCAGGCCGGTGGCGCCTGCAACAACGACTCTCATCCGGGTCTCTTCCTGTCGAGGGGGCACTGACCCCGTGGTGTCCGTGTGCGGGTGACGACAGCCGCTCACAACACTTAGGACAGAGCTCATGCCGTTGTTGTGACACGGCTCGGTGACATCCACCGGATCCCGGTGACGACGCAAGCGCGGCGGTGACCGCGTGTGTCACAGATCCACGTGGCACCCGGTCTTCACTACCAAACGGTCATGGAAGCGGGGACGCGCGACCACGCCACCGGTGCACGGTGTGCCGCCCGCCCCATGACGTCATGGACCTACGGAAGGTGCGACACAGTGTCGGACAAGGACTCAGCGCACGTGCACGGGACCGGCGGGCACGAGGCGTCGGCGGGCTGGATGACGGCGGCGACGATGCTCCAGGACGCTTCGCCCATCACCGTCCCCGAGGGGGCCTCGGCGATGACCATTCACGTCGAGTGGGAGCCGGGCGACCCCGGCACCCCGCCCCACCGCCACTCGGGGCCGGCCTTCGGGTACGTCATCGAGGGTGCGGTCCGTTTCGAGCTGGAGGGCGAGCCCGAGCGGGTGGTGGAGGCCGGCGGGACGTTCTGGGAGCCGGGCGGTGACGCGATCCACTACCAGGACGGCAACGCACTGGCGGACGCTCGTACGCGGTTCGTGGTGACGATGATGTGCGCGCCGGGCAAGCCCATGCTTGAGCTGGTCGACGAGAAGGAGCTGGCTCAGCGGGCCCACCTGCGCGCCCCACGGTCCACCGACTGATCCGTCCGCCCGATTGCACACGCCGGTTCCGGCCGGAGCCGGCCGGTTCCATGGGAGGTCGCGACACGGCATGAGTGCCCGCGATGTCGTGTACTGCCTGCTGACAGTGTTGTTCGCGGCCGCGGCGGTGCGCGGGCTGCGGCAGGGAGTCCTGTCACGAAGCCCGGGGCGGCGCCGGCGCGTCGACCAACTCCTGCACGCCGCCATGGCCCTGGCCATGGCGGCGATGCCCTGGACCTGGGGCGGGGTCCTGCCGGATGTGGCGCAGACGGTCCTCTTCGCGGCTGCCGCACTGTGGTTCCCGCTGACAGCCGTCCGCCGCCGCCAAGAGTCCGGACTGCTCGCGACGGCAAGAAGGATGCCCCACGCGGCCGGCATGGCCGCGATGGCCTGGATGGGCTGGATGGGCCATGCCACGATGGGCCGGTCGCACGAGAACCTGGCCGGAGTACTTCCGGCAACGCCGCACGCGGGGCATCTCGCGCATGCCGCGGGGGAACCGGCGGCCCGCGAAGCGGTCACCGCGGTGCTGGCGCTGTACCTGCTGGCGTGCGGGCTCCGGTCGCTGACCCGCCAGATGCTGCGCTCGGCCGCCGGGTTTGCGGAACCGGTGGACAGGCCCGCCCTTCGGGAGTCATACGGCCTCTTCTGGGACGGATTGATGTTCCTGGGAACGGCCGTCACGCTGCTCATGCCTCACTGAGCGCGTGCGGGCCGCCCTGCGGCACACGCAGGAAGTCGCTTCGTACGCATCGATCCACTCGGCGCCGTCGAAAGGACGAACGGGACCGTCGAGGATGCGGCTGAATCCGAAATCGATTGCTGGAAGCGGGACTTGGCGCCGTCCGCCGTCGCCTTCCGCTCGACTCCGCAGCGCCCGGACCCACCCCGGGTCGTCTCTGTGGTCGCCGGACGGTGAATGGCGTTCTCTCCGGCCTCACCGTTACCGGGTGGTGTGTTCACCGGACGGGAGACAGCGGTGAGGCCGCTGCTGTCTCCCGGCATACCTGTTGCGGGTACGACGTGTTCGACGTCCGTGGCCATGCGATCCACGTGCGCTCCCCCGGATGACCGGGGGAGCGCGGCTGCCTGTGACATTCGATGCCGGGCCGGAGAGGCGGCGGCGCTCATTTCCGGTCCCGTCCGCAATCGCGGACGGGACCGGTTGCTATGCCTGGGTCTCGGGCCGGCCGGTCCGAGACCAGTGGGTGTGAAAGCTGCCGGGACGGTCGGTGCGCCGATAGGTGTGGGCACCGAAGTAGTCGCGCTGTCCCTGGATGAGAGCGGTCGGCAGGTGCGCGGTGCGCAGCGTGTCGTACGAGGCCAGCGCCGCGGCGAAGGCCGGGACGGGAATGCCCCACCGCGCGGCGGAGGCGACCGTCTCGCGCCATGGCACCTGTGCGTCGGACATCTCCTCGGCGAAGTCCTTCTCGGCGAGCAGGCTGCTCATGCCCGGGTCGGCCGAGTACGCGGCCCGGACGCGGTCGAGGAAGGCGGCGCGGATGATGCAGCCGGCCCGCCAGATACGGGCGACGTCGGCGAGGTCGATGTCCCAGCCGAACTCGGTTGCCGCACGCTGGATCATCGCCCAGCCCTGGTCGTAGGCGATGAGCTTCGACGCGTACAGGGCGTGCTCGACCTGGGAGGCGAACCGGGCGGCATCGGTGCGGCTGAGCGCCGGCGTGGTGCCGCCCGGCAGTCCCCGGTAGGCGTCGCGCAGGTTGTGGCGGCCCGAGGCGGTGCGGGCGAAGGTGGCCTCGGCGATCGCGGTCACCGGCGAGGCCAGGTCCAGCGCGGTCTGCACGGTCCAGCGGCCGGTGCCCTTCTGGCCCGCGGCGTCATCGACCACGTCGACGAACGGTGCGCCGGTCTGCGCGTCGGTGTGGGCGAGGACCTCGGCGCTGACCTCGATCAGATAGGAGTTGAGCCGGCCCTGGTTCCACGTGCGGCAGATCTCCGATATCTCGGCGGGGGTGTATCCGGCCGCCCCGCGGAGCAGGTGGTAGGCCTCGGCCAGTAGTTGCATGTCGGCGTACTCGATGCCGTTGTGCACCATCTTGACGAAGTGCCCGGCACCGTCGCTGCCGAGGTGCGCGCAACACGGTTCGCCGTCGGCCTTGGCGCTGATGTCCTCCAGCATGGGGCCGAGGAGGGCATAGGCCTCCGCCGATCCGCCGACCATGATCGACGGCCCGTTGAGTGCACCTTCCTCTCCACCGGAGATCCCGGCTCCGACGAAGTGGATACCCCGTGCGCGAAGGGAGGCCTCGCGGCGGCGGGTGTCGGCGAAGTGTGCGTTGCCACCGTCGATGATCATGTCGCCCGGCTCCAGGAGTGGAGCAAGTTCGCCGATGACGGAGTCGACGGCCGCACCCGCCTGAACCATGATCAGTAGTTTGCGGGGGCGGTCGAGGGCCGCCACGAACTCCTCGGCGGTCAGCGTGGGCAGGAAGGTGCCCTCATGGCCGAACTCCTCCACGAGCGCGCGGGAGCGGTGCGCGGTGCGGTTGTGCACGGCGACGGTGTATCCGTGCCGTGCGAAATTGCGGGCCAGATTACGGCCCATGACGCCGAGTCCCGTGACTCCGATGTGTGCGGTTTCCTGCATGGTGATGCCGACTCCTAGGGCCGTGGGTGAAGGATGGCGGCGGATCCCGCCGAGCGTGCGAAGCGGCACCGCCCCGCGAAGGGAGCGGTACCGCCCCCCACCGGGAGGGAGAGGCGGGCCGGTCCGCCGGGAGGGCGAGCGAGCGCGGTGACTTTCGAACGACGTGTCACCTTGCGCGCACCGTCCGGATCCGGCGGCTCGGGCAGCCTCGACCCCCGTCATGATCAGGAGAGTTCGAGTCCTCCGTCGATCGTGAGGATCTGTCCGGTGACGTGGCTGCCCTGCGGGTCGGCGATCCGCAGGATCCAGTCCGCGACGTCCCTGGGATGGCCGAGCCGGCCCGTGGGGATGCGTTCGCGTTCGTTGGTGCGGATTTCGGTGACGGCGTCTTCGTCGAGCCCGGCCGCAGCGAGGACGTCGGTCTCGGTGGGACCGGGCGCGATGGCGTTCACCCGTACCCCCTCGGGGGCGAGTTCGAGTGCCCAGCTTCGGGTCAGCTGTTCCAGGGCGCTCTTGCTGGCGGCGTAGTGCGCTCCACCGGCCAGGGGTCGGTGGCCGTACGTGCTCGACACGTTGACGATAGAACCGGACGACTTCCGCAGGTGCGGCAGAGCCGCGTGAGCGAGCAGGCTCGGTGCCGTCACATTGACGTCGAACAGGTCGGTGATCACCGCGCGGTCCGTCTCCGCCAGCGGCATCAGGGCGGCGACACCGGCGTTGTTCACCAGGAGGTCGAGCCGGCCCCATCGATCCACGGCGGCGGTGACGATCCTGTCGGCGGCACCCTCCGCGCAGATGTCGGACGACAGGACCGCGATGTTGGAGTGCGCGCGAGCGGTCTCCTCCAGTGCCTCCTGCCGCCGTCCCACGCCGAGGACGCGTGCTCCTGAGGCTGCCAGGGCGACCGCGGTGGCCTGGCCGATGCCGGATCCCGCTCCTGTGACGATGGCGACGTGGTCCGTGAAGCGCAGGGCTGTAGAGCTGGGCATTGCATCCCTTTGTTCGATGTCCGTCCGAAATCGAGCAATGTGGTGGGCGCCTGAGTGACTTTGTGGCTGTGGAGCCTGTTCCACCGTGTTCGGGGATCGGAACGGTGTGTTTTCCGTCGGATGGGCAGCCGGCGGCGGCGACCGGCGCCGGTGCCGTCCTCGGGACGGGGAGTGACGCAGCGAAAGTGTGCGACCGGTTGGGGCCGGAGGTCCGTCTCCCCGTCGTTGGTCGGGGCGACGTGGAGACGGACGGCAGGTGTCCGGTGGCGGTGCCGGTGTGTCAGCCGAACTGGCCGGGCTGGTAGGCGCCGGCGGGCTGCTGGGTGAGGACGTTGATGCGGTTGTAGGCGTTGATGATGGCGAGGAGGGAGATGAGCGCGACGAGCTGGTCCTCGTCGTAGTACTTGGCGGCGTTCGCCCAGGCCTCGTCCGTGACTCCACCGGCCGCGTCGGCGATGCGCGTGGCCTGCTCGGCCACTTCCAGCGCGGCGCGCTCGGCGTCGGTGAAGACCGTGGCCTCCCGCCAGGCCGCCACCAGGTTCAGGCGCTGCTGGGTCTCTCCCGCCTGGGCGGCGTCCTTGGTGTGCATGTCGGTGCAGAAGCCGCAGCCGTTGATCTGGCTGGCGCGGATCTTCACCAGTTCCTGCGTCGCATGCGGCAGCGTCGAGTCCGACGCGACCTTGGTGGCGGAATTGATGTGCTTCAGCACCTTGGCTCCGAGCGCATTGCCGAAGTAGTCGAGTCGCGCATCCATGGTGTGATCTCCTTGCGGTAGTGCGGATACACAGTACTGACCGGGAGGGTCGGCGAACTGTGACAGGTCGGGGAGTGTGACGTGCTTCTCCGCTTGGTCTGCCGAGAGGTCCGACGAGAGGGCCACGCAATGTGAATACGATGTGACACGGTGTTGCTTTTCGGTGATGCGGCCACGAATGCGCTCCGCACACGGTTGCACGCGTTCTCGCTCCACGCGCCGAAGCCGACGGGACGCTGAACACCGGAAGCCGGTGGGTCGTTCACGGCCGGCTCCGCCCGGACGGTGCCATCGGGAGTTCCGCCGTCCACGACTCCGTACGGGTCAATCCTCCTGCGAAGGGCCGCTGATCAGGCCCGCGATTCTGATTCACGGCGTCCCGGCCTCCCGCATGTGTGGGCGGCGTTCGTCGGCACGTGTCCCGGTGACCGCTCGCGTCGCGTCCCTTCAGCAGGACCTGGTCCGTACGTGGGCCGGCGACAACGGACCGATCAGCGCCGAGCACGTCCGGCATCCTCTCGCCCGGGCCTGGCAGGACCCGGTCGCCGGCGACCGCTCGATGAGCGAACTGGAGCCGGAGACGTTCGACCATGGGCGCCGCGTGGGAACCGGCGCTGTGTGTCCGCGCCGTGCCTGGTGTGCTTGGGTGCGCTCGATCCCGCCTGCCGGATCGAGTTCGGTGAGAGGCTCGGTGCCACCCTGCGCGCTAGCGAGATCGTCAGGCTCGAATGCAATCACTGGACGGTCCTGCAACGGCCCGCCGAGGTCGCCACGGTCCTCGAGGCGCACTGGGGCAGGCACGCGGGCAGGTGGTGTGCGGCCGTCGCACGGGCAGATAGTGTCCGGGCCGTCGCGCGGGCGGCCGGGGCGTGCGGGACCGCTGCCCCTGCCGGATGTGCGTGGTGACGCCGTGCCCGACCAGGGTGGCCACGGCATGACCACGTACCACCACGCAGTCCCCACGGGGTTTCACGGGCGCGATCGGCTGCCCCCCTGCGCGACGTTGGCTGGAGTCACATCTCAGACCACCGACCCAGGCAACAGAGGAGCCGATTGTGTACACATATCTGGTCGAATCCGGACGGGCTTCGCGGGCAGCGGGAGCGACGGCCACATCGACGATGGGCGAACAGGAGGACGCGACGTCAGTGTTCCTCCGTGCCCGACCCGTACTGTTCAATATCGCCAACCAGATCCTTGGAGACGCGAGCGAAGCCGAAGATGTCATCCAAGAGGCGTGGCTCCGGTGGCATGGCACAGACCGCACGGTCGTCCTGAGCCCGCCGGCCCTGCTCAGGACGGCAACCGTCCGGCTGGCCATCAACGTGGTCCAGTCCGCCCGGAGACGTCGAGAATGCAGCGCCACGCCGTGGCTGCCGGAACTGGTCGATACCGCCACGACCCCGGAGGTGGCGGCCGAACAGCAGGATTCCGTCGAACGAGCGGTTCTCCGGCTGATGGAAACACTGACGCCGAGACAACGTGCCGCGTACGTGCTGCGGGAGGGGTTCGGCTACCCGTACGACCGGATCGCCGAGCTCCTGAGCCTGAGCGTCGCCAACGCGAGGCAGCAGGTCGCACGCGCCCAGGGGCGTCTCGCCACACCCCGTCACAGTCAGCCGACGGACTCGATCGCCCATCGCCGGCTTGTTCAGGCGTTCTCTGCGGCAGCCCGCTCAGGTGACCTCGCCCGCCTCGAAGAGGTCCTGTGCACGGACGCCGGCCACCGTCCCGAACGAGTGCCGCTGCCGCGGCAGGGCGCGCGAGCGACCCTGAGCAGGCCATCCCCGGGGTCTCCTTGATCATCGGACCCGCTGTGGCTCGGATCCTCTTCCGCGCCCCGGACCGCCGGGGCAGGAGCGCGTCTGCAGCGCAGGGACCGTGGTGTACGCGGGTGCTGGGCCGTAGAAGTGAGCGCCGGGCGCCGGACCGGTTTGCGGCTGACGTGCGGTGCCGGCGACGCCCCGGAACGAGGTCCCGGATCGCCTTCCGTGCCTGTCCGTGCGGGAAGCAACCGTGTGAGTGCCGGAGGACGGAGGGCTCCGTCGCTGAACACTGCTTTCTTCATGTCCCAACGTGTGTCGCCGGATGCAAACATTTGGTAGTGTCCTGGCAGTGTTCCGGAAGCCGGGCGTACTACCCCTACGAACGGTTATCGGAACGTGCCGCCTGCGAACAGTCGTTGCAGTCGGTGTTCCGGGTGCCCTGTAGTCCCACAGGCGAGTGGTGCCCGGGACCTCCCGTCGCTCGGCATCCGAATAGTGCACCACAACGTTGCCCGAAGGTTGTCTTTCCCACAGCATGAGCGGGACAGCCCGCAGGGCCCGTGGCGGCGTACCACTCGGTCACGTCCGTCGGGACGGTGTGTCGAAGGCACTCAGAACGTTGTTGTCTCAGGCAAGGGCTGTGGTGGGCGGTTGGTCGGGGAGCGTGGTGCGGAGTTGTTTTCGAGAGCTGATGCCGAGTTTGGCGTACACCTTCCGCAGGTGCCATTCGATGGTGTGCGGGCTGAGGAACAGTTGCGCGCCGATCTCGGGATTCGTCAGCCCGTCGCCGGCCAGGCGTGCTATCTGCGTTTCCTGAGGCGTCAGTTTCGCCCGGGTCTCGACCACGGGTTTGCGAACCGTCTCTCCGGTCGCCTGAAGCTCGCGACGAGCGCGTTCCGCGAACGCGTCGGCGCCCATCCGACTGAGCATCCGGTGGGCGGTACCCAGTTGGTTGCGTGCGTCAAGACTTCGGTTCTCGCGACGCAGCCACTCACCGTAAAGGAGCCGGGCCCGGGCAAGAACCGCGCGGACCTCGGTCCGGCCGAGCAGCTCGATCCCCTCCTGGTACAGGGCGTCGGCGGCCTCCCCGTCGCTCACCAACGCTCGCGCGCCCGCCAAGGTGCCCATGGCCCAGTCGGTGCCGCTGGCCTGTGCCAGCTCACTGAGACTCTGGACGGCCTCGGTGGCGCGCGCCAGCCTTCCGGTCCGCACCGCCGCCTCGACGAGCTCGACCAGCGACGAGAACGACAAGCCCATTTCCTGCGGGTTCTTGTACCCCTGCTCGGCCGCGATGTACGCCTCCTCGTACCGGCCGAGGCCGTTGTGGAGCACCGCGGTCGCCCACTGGGTAGCGGTCAGAACCTTTCCTTCGCTTCGAAGGAGCCTGTCTCTCGTGACTGCTTCGATCGCATGACGCGTTGCGGACTCGCGCCCCCTCCATGGTTCGAGTACCAAGGCTCCGTACTGCGCGAAGAAGCGGCTGCCTGTCGCCTCACCGATCGTCACCGCTTCGACGGCGAGCGAGTCCGCGCCGGCGAGATCGCCGGCGAAGACCCGGTTCGACAGGCGCAGGAGGAGGGACGGTGGCAGCACCGACAGGGTCCCCGTCTCGCGTGCCAGGTCGACCAACCGCGCGGAGAGCACGCTCCAGCTGTCGAAATCCCAGACATTGTGGGCCATGCGACATGCGAGCGGGAGCCAGCCGAGACCCTCTTCCCGGGAAACTCCTTCGGTTCGGAAGGCGGTCACCGCCCGTCTCAGCATCGGCGCTCCGGCGGCGTAGCCATCGGTCGCGACCACGGCGAGGCCCTCCAGGAGCTTGTCGGCGTGCCCCGGCTGGGGCGTCGGCGGTGCGGCAAGCACTGCCTGGGCAACCTCCACGACTCCACCGCTCGGCAATCGGCCCGCGGTGAGAGCCGCGTACAACGCGTCGCGATAGGTCTGGCGGGAAAGCCCGGGGTCGAGCGCCTCCAGGCGCCCGGCGGCTTCGATCAGCAGCGGCAAGCCCACGGCGGCGCCTCGGACGGCGAACGTGATCTGACCGCGCAACAGGATCGACCGGGCAAGCCCGAGTTCGTCGAGAGTGCTGAGTTCCGCCGCGTCCAGCAGTGCGAGCGCGGTGTCGAACGCGCCGGCCTGGTACTTGGCCCAGGCCGCGGCCAACGTCCGGACACCGCGACGTGTCGCGTCGGGGGTCAGTTCGGCTGCCCGGCCGAGGAACGCGGCTGCCGCCGCGACACCTCCGCGCGCCTGCGCACGGTTGGCCGAGTGTTCCAGTTCGGCCACGACCTCGTCGGGTCCCGCCGCGGCACGCGCGAGGTGCCACGCTCGACGATCAGGATCCGCCTGCCGGTCAGTGGCCTCGGCCAGGGCGCGGTGCACCTCGGTGAGCTCGGACGAGGTCGCGGTGCGGTAGGAGGCCGAGCGCACCAGCGGATGGCGGAACCGCACCCGCGTGCGCAACTCGACCAATCCCGCCGACAACGCAGGGGACGCCGCCTCCATACCGACCCCGAGGCTCTGCGCCGCACGTCTCAGCAGGACCAGGTCCCCGACCGGCTCGGCGGCTGCGACCAGCAACAGTTTCTGTGTCGACGGCGGAAGCGACTGAACCTGCCTGACGAAGCTCTGCTCGATCCGACTCGTCAGCGGCCGCGCATCCGGCGCGGCGAAACCGCCGGCCAAGTCGGCGGCAGTCAGCCCGAGGGGCAACTCCAGGAGGGCGAGCGGGTTCCCGCGTGCTTCGGCCAGGATTCTGCTCCGGACATGGTCGTCGAGCCTGCCCGGCAGCACCGAATCCAGGAGGGCCTCTGCGTCCCGATCGTCCAAACCCTCAACGGTCAGCTGTCGGAGTCCCTTGAGATCGCGCTCCTCGACCGGCTCGCGCACCGCAAACACCAAGCCGACCGACTCGGCGCGCAGTCGCCGTGAGACGAAGCCGAGAATCTGTGCCGAAGCGCGATCGAGCCACTGCGCGTCATCTATGAGGCATATCAGAGGACGCGCCGCAGCTGTTTCGGCCAGCCGGTTGAGAATTGCCAGCCCGAGCAGGAAACGATTCGGTGGATCCCCTTCCGACAGCCCGAATGCCACGCCCAGTGCTTCGCGCTGCGGAACAGGAAGGTGATCGATATCGTCGAGGGTCGGCCTCGACCCCGGCCGATCGGACGATTCGGCAATGGGTGGCGCGCGCCGACAGATAGTCCAACAGCGCGGTCTTGCCCACGCCTGCCTCACCACGCACGACAAGGACGCCGCTCTGACCGGCTCGAACGCCTGCCGCGAGCTGATCCAAAGCCTTGCACTCGTCCCGCCGGCCTCGCAGCTCCACCTCGGAACCCTTGCTCACAGTGACTACCCCCGGTATGAGCCTATGTCTCCCGTTGCACGCCATGCCACGCGTGATCGACATGCGGACACCGGCCGAAGATGTGACCTGGGCAGTCGTACGGTGCCTGCAGCAAGAGGGCCGTAGTCGTGGCGCTTGCCGGCCTGGAGCCTGTCCTGACTCCGGCGACGGGAGCAGGCGTTTTCGGTGACCGGCCCGGGGTGGGCCAGCGCGACGCAGCGGCGGCCATGTCTACGGCTGTGCGGCCGGCAGGGGGATGCCGCCGAGCGGCAGGACGATGTCCGTTCCTGTGAAGCCGCGGCGGACGGCGCGCTGTGCACGTGCCCGGGCCGTGAGTGCCTCGGCGACATCGCAGAGGTGGTGGATCGCGTCCCGGACCTCAGAATGTCGCATGCTGGCCAGGTGCGGCATCGACGGGCCTCCGATACCGGCGAGGGGCGCCACGTGTGCCTTGATGAGACGGTTCGGTCCGACGTGCCGCCGAACGTGCTCGCGGGCCGAGTCGCCGCAGCAGGTGAAGACCTTCTCTTCCTTGGTCATTTCTGCGTTCACCGCCCGTCGCGGGAGAGGACCCCCGCCTTGGTCGATTCGAGCGGCCGGAACCAAGCGGGAATTTCTGAGAGACCGCACTGAGCGACAATTCTTCGGAGACCGCTTCCGGATGGTGTGGGCGGAATCACGAATTGCGTCGCGCAGCTGTTACGTGGGACATAGCTATTTCATCGATTTCCTTTTTATCCTCGCGCCATGCCTCGAAATTCGTTCGCTCCGCTGGCCGTCGCATTCGTCCGGCGCCACCCGTCGCACTACGCCCTGGCGGCGCTCGCGCTCGCCATGACCGGCTGGGCGGCGTCGGGCGGCCTCGCCGACCCGGCCAGGGCCGACGAGCCGAGGACCGCCCCGCGGTCGGGCGCGATGGCCGGGCCGCTGCCCGGGATCGTCCAGCCCCGCGTGGTCCCTGCACTGTCGTCCGCGTCCGCCACGGGTGCAGCCTCGCCGTCGGTGACCGAGACGGGCCTGCGGACCGCCGGGACCGGTGTGGCTCCTGATCAGATACTGTCCCGGCAGCTCGCGCCGGTCGTGGCGGCCACCCCCGCCTCGCTCTCGGTGGCGGTGCTCGACCCGGCCGACGGGCGCGCGGCACGGTACGGCGTGCGGGCGGGGACGACATACGACACGGCGAGCATCGTGAAGGTCGACATCCTGGCGGCCCTGTTGCTCCAGGCCCAGGATCAGCACCGTGAGCTCACGGCGCAGGAGAAGGAGTCCGCCTCGCTGATGATCAGGATCAGCGACAACGCGTCCGCCAACGCGCTGTGGCGCGTGATCGGCGAGGCGCCCGGCCTGAACGCCGCCAACCGCAGGCTCGGCCTGACCGGCACCACCGGCGGCAGTGACGGGCACTGGGGGCTCACCCAGACCACCGCGACGGATCAGCTCGCCCTGCTGACTTCCGTCTTCGGCACCGACTCCCCACTGGACGCGGCGTCCCGGACCTACCTGCGCAGCCTCATGGGTGGCATAGAGGCAGGCCAGGACTGGGGGGTTTCAGCGGCCGGCCCCGCCACCGGACTGAAGAACGGCTGGCTGCAGCGGACCGCGACCGGTCGCTGGGACGTCAACAGCATCGGTCTCGTCCGGGTGGACGGTCACGACCGCCTGGTGGCGGTGCTGTCGCGGGGCAACGTCACCATGGCGGACGGCGTCACGCTGGTGGAGAAGGCGGCCAAGGCAGCGGTACAGGCCCTGGGGACGACCGCCTGACCCCGCACCGTCACCGCAGCCGCGCTTCCGTCGCGCGCCACGGCTTCGGCCCGGCCCCGGTCATGGCGGAGCAAGTCCCCCTCGTCCTGCTCCGAACCTTCCGGCTTCCCCATGGCGAGTACCTCGACTGCGAGGTCGCCGGCCGTCCCGCAGCGGAACCCGCTCTGTGGTTCACCGGCCATCCGCTGCCGGTTACGGCACCGTTCCGGTCTGCCCACGAGTCGCATATTGCCCGCGCGGGGCTGTGGCCGCCGGCCGACAGGACGAGGCCGGCCCGAGTCGGTGGGGGACTACTGGTACCAGTCGTCTCCGCCCTCGGCGAGCGAGCGTCCGAGGTAGTCCCGGAGGTCGCGGGCCACCCAGCGGCGGCTGTCGTTCTCGTGTTCCCAGACGAAGACGTCCGGCCTCCGGGGCGTCTGCACGAAGGCGAACTGGTCGCCGCCACCGTTGTCCCCGAAGAACAGGAGAGCGTCGAACGGCATGTACAACTGGGCGAAGGAGCTGTCCGACCGGAAGGAGAGGTTCCGATCGATGATCTGCTCGATGGTCCAGACCGTGTCGACGCTGGTCCACCCCATGATTCCGTTGCTCTCCAGCAGCAACTGCGCCAGCTCGGCCGGCAGCTCGCTTCCGAGCCTCCGCTCCGCCTCCGCCAGCATCGAACCGTCGGAGGGATCCCTGAAACCGGCATTCCGGTACGCGTCGAGCGCTACCTGTTTCCACATGCTCCGGAAGCGTAGCGATCTCCGTACGGGAAGCCCACGCAGGGTGAGTCGCGCTCAGTGACAACACGCGGAAGCATCTGGCCGGTGATCGTTGTCGGTCCGACCGGCATGGATCAGCATCACCCCGATATTCTGCACGGCATGATCAACTCCCTTGCAAGCGCTGACGATGCCGAGGTTGCGGTAGCTGCGGCACACGCCGGCGCTGACGTGGTGCGCACCATGTACGGCCGGCGGCTCACCCGCTTCGACAAGGGCGCCGGGGACTTCGCCACCGCCGCCGACGTGGAGGCCGAGAAGACGATCCTCGGCGTCATCCGAGCTGCTCGGCCCGATGACGCGGTGCTCGGCGAGGAAGGGGGGCAGCAGGGTGCGGCCGACGCTGTGCGCCAGTGGTTGGTGGATCCCTTGTGCGGGACGCTGAACTACGCCGTGGGGAACATGCTGGTGGCCGTCAACGTGGCGCTGCGCAACGGGGCGGCGGCGGTGGCCGACCCGTTCAGCGGCGAAATCTTCTTCACCGACGGTGACACCGCCTGGGTGCGGCAGGACGGGGTCGATGCGCAGCTGGCTCCCACGCCCGCCACCCAGCTGGTGGACGTCAACCTCGATCCGCCGTTCCCGAGCGCGCCCGGAGTGCGGCCCGTGGACCTGCTGGCCCACCCCGAATTCGGCGGGCGGTTCCGGCCGAGGGTCGTCTCCACGACGCTGGCGTTGGCCTGGGTCGCGGCCGGCAAGCGCGCCGCATACGTCACCGACGGCGGTGACCTGTCCGGGAGTGTGCATTTTGCCGCGGGCATCGCTGTGTGCCGAGCAGCCGGCTGTGTGGTCACCGGGATCGATGGTTTCCCGATCGGGCAGGCAGGCCGCGGGCTTGTGGTGGCTGCCGACGCCGAGACCCACGTTCTGCTGATGTCGATGATCCGCGGCCGAAGCCGGTGACTGCACTGCCGATCAAGGGTTGGGGACCCGGGCTCCCAGAAGTCGGGCCATTGCCGGAAGTTGCAGGTGGCCGGCCCACGGATGCGCCTGATGATGGGGGATAACCTGCCTTCATGGATACGGGCGAGGGGGCCGGGGCCACCGGTACAGATCGTGAGGGCCAGGGCTGGGGTGCTATGCGCGCCTGGGTGGAGAAGGGGCTGTCCGAGGCAGAGCGCGTCGAAGAGGTTGCGCGGTTGCGTGGCGGCTGGACGTCCGAGATGCGCCGTCTGGGCATCTGCGGTCCGGGCGGCCGACGTTCACTGGTCCTGCGGTCCTTCGTCAAGCCCTTCTTCGTTCGACACGCGGAAGGGCTGCTGACCCGCGAGGCGGCCGTTCTGCGTCTGCTCGGCGACACGGACGTGCCCGCGGCCACGCTGGTTGCTCTGGACGCAACGGCACAGTTCTGCGACCACCCCTCCTTGCTGATGTCCCTGCTGCCGGGAACCGTGCGCCTGGGGGATGAAGGGGCGGACCGGCGTGCCGAACTGCTGGCGCGTCAACTGCTCCGTATCCACCGGATGCCGGTGACCGCAAAGACGCGACCGCGCGCCTATCAGGCGTGGACATCTCCCGAGCGGGTGAGCCCGCCGGAGGACACGAAACGGCCCGACCTGTGGCAGCGGGCCGTGGACGTGATCCGCCGGGAGCCTCCCGACCACCAAGCCTGCTTCCTGCACCGGGACTTCCATCCCGGCAATGTCCTCTTCACGGGCAACGGCGACGCACTGCAGATCACTGGCGTCGTCGACTGGGTGGAGACCTCCTGGGGGCCGGCCGACCTGGACGTGGCCCACTGCTCGACCGCCCTGGCTCTGCTGCACGGGGTTCCCGCGGGTATGCACTTCGCCGACCGTTACGTCGCGGCGGGAGGAGTCCTGGCCGAGGACCGCGCCGCCCATCTCTACTGGCGTCTGCTGGACGCATTGGCCTTCGCTCCGGACGCCGAGAAGGTTGCCGTCCCCTGGCGTGAACTGGACCGTGGCGATCTGACCCGCGCCGTACTGACCCGGAGGTTGGAGGGATACGTCCAAGCGCTGTTCGACCGCTACGCCTGAAATCCGATCGGCGGCCTGTCGGCAGGAGCCCGGGAGAATGTGGCCTGCCCACAGATCGGACAAGGCCGTGCAAGCCGTTTGAACCACCGTCGCCGACGAGCTTCCGGCGAGGGCGCCGAGCGGACGTCCGGCCTCTCGGATCAGGCCGCGCAGACCCGCGACATCGCGCACGGGAGCTCAGCAGTCCGGCAGGCCGCCAGTGCTGTGACCGGAAAGGTTCACCGGCTCGCGCCGCCCGGCACGGCACCTCGCCGCGTTGTCGCATCACCCGAGTACATCCGGTACGCGGGCGATGCTCCGCCTTGCGATGCACCGCACCGGACGCCGCGAGCTTCCCGGCAAACCCTTCCGGTCACAGCACTAGCGTTTCGGGTGCTCGACGCCGTCCACCCCCACCGTGAGCTCCGCGAAGCGCATGATGGCGTCGGTGACGGAGTGGAATCGCATGGAGTGGAACTGGTCGAAGTTGTGCTGGGTTCCGGGTAGTTCGGCGTAGGCGACCGGCTGTTGGGAGACCGCGCGGAGCCGGTCGGCGAACCTCCGGGCGTCTTCGCGCAGGACCAGGGTGTCGAGTGCGCCGTGGACGATCAGGAAGGCAGGGGCGTCGGCATTGACGTAGGCATGCGGCGAGGTCGGCTCGGGGCCGGTGCGCTCGGCGTCCCCGTAGTAGCCGTAGAGCGCGATGACGCCGCTGACCTCGGCACCGGAGAGTGCGGCGGTCGCCGCCAGATGAGCGCCCGCCGAACCGCCGGCCATGAAGACGGTGCTCGCATTGCCGCCGTAGGTCGCCGCATGCGCGCCGACCCAGGCGAGGACGGCTCGGGTGTCGGCGAGCTGCTCCGCGTAACGCACCCCGAAGAGGCGATAGTCGGCGCTCACGCAGACCCAGCCCCGGGCGGCCAGCCGGTAGATCAGCGAGCGGGAGCCGAGCATCTTGCTGCCCGTGCTGAAGCCGCCTCCGTGCAGATACACCAGCACGGGGGCATCGGGGCGGCGAGGCCGGCGCGAGACATACACATCGAGGCGGTGTCCGCGCCGGGCCGGGCCGTACCGTCGGCTCCGGATCCGGCGTACGTCGGGCCGCCAGGCGACGAACGGCAGCAGTGCTGTCCGCCACCACGGCGGTCGGGTGTATCGGGGAGCTGCGCCGGCTCCGAAGGCGTCCTCGAGCGCGGCCGACAGCACCGGTCGGGCGGATCGGGCGCGTGACGCGATCAGCGCCAGTCCGAGCGCGGCGAGGGTGCTGAACCCGGTGGCAAGCCACCACAGCAGGCTGGTGAACTCCGGTCGGAGCCACGTCGCCGTCGTTCCCGACAGAAGCCACCACAGGGCCAGGAACGGCTGTTCGTTGATGAGGAACCCGAGAGTGAACTGGATGTTCCACGGCTCGCTGTGACGGGGGCGCGGTGGGCGCAGTGCGACCAGAGCGCACAGCGCCACCAGCAGCGAGGTGCTCAGCGCGCCGATCACGCGTCCGTCTCCGGAGCGGTCTCGCCGCGCAGCGGGAACGCCGACTGCCAGACCGACGCACGGCGGCCCCGGTCCCGATCCGGCTGTACAGCGCGCTGACCGTGGGCCGGTGCCCTGCTGCTGCCGACCACCGGTCCGACGCCGGCCGGACGGCCGAGGCGGTAACCGGCGGCCACACCCGTGTTGGAGTCGAGCTCAGCCACAAGCTCGCTCGCCGTCGCCGGGCCACCCCGACGCAACGCCCTCGGCAGCCAGGTTCGCAACGGGTGCGCAAGGCCCCTGACGGAGTCCGGCGTGAGCACCAGCACGGAGTCCGGCCCATCGGATGCCATGCATGCACATTATCTGTGCACAACTCCTGTGCACAGTGGCCCGCCGGGGGCGACCCTCGGTCCAGGAACCAGGGGTGGGTTGCACGCTCCGGGTACAAGCCGGGCCCGGTCCGTGCACGCAGTGCGCAAGTGCCGAGGCGCAAGGTCGAGCCGGAAGGCCTCGGCCGACGCGACGTCCGCCATCTGATCGTCCGCGTCCGCACCGAGCTCGGCGGACCGATCGTGCCGGTCGGGGATGACATCCACCTTCACCTGAGCTCCGGGACATACGAGTTGATCGCCGTGAGCGCGGGATGGCTGGGGCACCGTCGGCCACTGGGCCGCTCTCGGAAGCGGTGATCACAGCAGGTGGCTCCGCCAGTGGGCGCGGGATCGAGCAGGGCAGCAGCACGCAGGCGTGTCGGGCCAGGGGTCTCTCACGACCAGCTCCTGGAGCGCAGTAAGGTCCGTTCCGGGGAAAGGGGGGCGGCACATGGGGCGGGTGCGAGTCCTGCTGCTGGACGCGGCTCCTGGCCAGCTGCTCGACCGGGAGCTGGAGCGTCTGCTCTGCCACGGGCTGGCCGTCACGCTGAATCTCCGGCGGGTGGCCGACAAGGCCGGTGCACGGGCCACCTGGGCCGGCCGGGTGGACTTCACCGATTTCGATGCCTTCGACGAGTCGGCGCTGATCGCCGAGACCGTCCGGGACGGGCTCGGCTACCAGGCGGTCAAGTCCCGTGCGGGTGTCCCGCTGCGCGCCGTGTTCCTCGCGGCGGCGACGGACCACGCACTGGCCGACCGGCTCCGGGTGGTCGGCCGGGCCGGGGCGGGCACCGACCATGTCGAACTGGCCGCCGCGGCGCGTCATGGCGTTGCCGTCACCCACACCCCGGGCTCGAATGCGAACGCCGTCGCGGAGTTCACCCTGGCCCAGCTGCTCGCCCTGATCCGGCATCTTCCGATGCACAACGAGGCTGCGCACCAGGGCCGTTGGATCGCTCCGGTCGCCCCCGCGGTGGAGTTGTCGGAACTGTCCCTGGGGATCATCGGGTTGGGCCGGATCGGTCTGGCGCTGGCCGAGCGGGCGGCCGCCCTGGGCATGGGCGTCCAGGGTCTCTCGCGGCGCCCGGCCGAGACCCCGGTGCCGCAGGCGAAGTCCCTCACCGCTCTGCTGGCGACCAGCGACGTGGTCTCCTTGCACGTTCCGCTCACCCCGCAGACCCGTGGGCTGATCGGTCGGACGGAGCTGGCGCTGATGCGACCGGGGTCGATCCTGCTGAACACCGCCCGGGGTGGGATCGTCGACGAGCAGGCGCTGGCCGACGCACTGAGCGACCCGGCACATCCGCTCGCGGCGACCGCCGTCGACACCTTCGAGCACGAGCACGCCACCTTCGCCTCACCGCTCTTCGGCCTGCCGAACGCGCTGCTCACCCCGCATGTCGCCGGGATGACCAGGGGGGCCATGGCCACGGCGGCCATCCGCTGCGCGGACCACATCGCGGCCTTGCTCACCGGCCGCCCGGGCGGTGTGCCGGTAGTGACCGTCTGAGGCCCCGGTGCGCCCCGTTCGAGCCGCTCGATCGCGCGTTCCGCCGCGTGGCGCGGTCGGCGGACCTACTGGTCCGACGGGTACTCGCGCCGGCCGCGCACACCACGCCTGCGCCGCACAGGAGCTGTCCGGGCGAAAGTCAGGGCCACACGGAAACGGGTGCCTGTGTCTGGTCACCGGAGGGCCCGGCCGTGCAGGGAGGCCCTCACCCGCCGGGGGCCATGTTCGACGCCGCTCAGAGGTCGAGGACGACTTCCGTGGTGGGTGCGCTGCGGCAGACGAGGATGCTGCCGGGCTCGGGCGGTTCGAGGGGTTGGGTGGTGTAGGTGATGCCGCCTGAGACGAGGTGGGTGATGCAGGTGTGGCAGACGCCGGTGCGGCAGGACCAGCGGGTGGGGACGTCGCAGGCCTCGGCGAGGTCGAGGAGTGACGCATGGGCCGGTGACCAGGGGGTGGTGATGCCGCTGCGGGCGAAGGTGATGAGCGGGCCGGTGCCGGTGGGACCGGGTGGTTGGTGCGGGCGTACCGTGGCGGCCGGCGTGACGCCGGGGTTGATGGCGGGGAGGGCGCTGAATTGTTCCGTATGGATCCGCTCGGGGCGCAGACCGAGATCGCGCAGGTAGCCGCCGAGGTCGTCCATGAAGGCGGGCGGTCCGCAGATGTAGGCGTCGGCGGCGGCAGGGATGTCCATGGCCATGAGCGATCGGGCGGTCGGGCGGCCCTGGCAGATGTGGGACTCGCCGGGATGTGAGGCCGGTTCGTCGGATGCGGTGTAGTAGATCTGCTCATGGGCGTCGGGGAGCTGTGCCAGGAGTGAGTGGGTCTCGTCCGCGAAGGCGTGGTGGGCGCGGTCGTGGGCGGTGTGGATCCACCAGACGGGGCGTGGGTCCGGTGCGGCGGCGAGTCGGTGGAGCATGGCCAGCACGGGGGTGGCGCCGATCCCCGCGGAGATGAGGACGACCGGTGCAGTGCCTTCTTCGAGGACGAAGGTCCCGCGCGGGCTGGCGATCTCCACGAGATCCCCGGAGTGGAGGCTGGTGTGCAGGTAGCTGCTGACCTGTCCGTGGGGTTCGCGCTTCACGCTGATGCGGTAGGTGCTTCCTCCGGGTGCGGAGGACAGGGAGTAGCTGCGCACTGCGGGGCCGGCAGCGCCGACGTCGAGGCGGATGGACAGGTACTGGCCGGGCCTCGGTTCGGGCAGCGGTGTGCCGTCGGTGCTGTCGAAGTAGATCGAGGAGACGGCGGGGGCCTCGGGGACGATGCGGGCGACACGCATGCTCTTGAAGCCGGGCCACCCCGGTTCCTGGGTGGGCTGCTGGGCGCCGGCGAGTTCGCGGAAGGACTGTTGCCACCCGGGGCTGAGGGCGGGAATGTTCAGCGCTTTGTGCAGCTTCGCGGGGTCCCGGCCGGGGAGGTAGAGCAGCGCGTCGATGTCGGCGACGCTGAGTTGTTCCGGGCCCTTGCGGGTCAGGATGATGTCGTCGCCGGCTTGGACGTGTCCCTCGGTGATGACGCGCAGGTAGAAGCCGGGGCGGTGATGGGCGACCAGGAAAGAGGCCATGGCGGGTTCGCCCAGGCGCATGCCGACGCGGTAGCAGGTGACGCGGGGCTGGGTGACTTCGAATTCGGCTTCGCCGATGCGGTAACGGTCGCCGATGCACACTTCGTCGTCGGGCAGGCCGTCGACGGTGAAGTTCTCTCCGAAGATCCCGAAGGTCAGGTCGTCGCGGCCGAGTTATTTCTGCCAGTACTGATAGGACTGCAGTTGGTATACGAGGACGGCGCGCATTTTGCCGCCGTGTCCGGCGAGATCTCCTTGGCCGTCTCCGTCGATGTTGAGCCGGCGCACCATGCGGGGGCCCTGTACGGGGGCCTTCCAGGCTCCGGTGTGGACGGTCCTTCCCTGCCAGGAGACATCCTTGGGCATCCCCGCGTTGAGGGACAGCAGCGTCGCCATTAGGTTCTCCTGCACAGGTGGCCGACCGGGGCAGGCTTGGGGCGGCCGTGGTGGTCGCGGCCCCACGAGCCCTCTGTCGCAGCCGGCAAAGGACCTGTCATGCAACGTCTCACGCAACACGTCTTCAGCCTCGGTCCTCAGACCGTGCGCACCGCCCGCACCCTCGCGATGCAGGTTCTCGACTCCTGGGGCGGATGCCGACGCTGCCGGCACGAGGCCCACGCCTCCCGCCGCTCCCGCAAGCCCTGACCGGTCAACAACCCCCACTCGCCCCGGGGTTGCAGCTCTCACGCCGCACTCCGCATCCGGAAGGAACACGCCATGGGACTGTCCTGGCAGCAAGGGCCCCTTTCCGCAGGCGCGATCGGACACTTCCTCACCCCCGAACCCCTGCCCCAGCGCCTGCTGTTCGCCGAGTGGCTGCGTCGCCGCATGCGCGTGAAGTTCAACGACACCTGGATCGCCGACAGCGAGAACGTGATCGTGCTGCACGAGCCGGGCCGCTACCGGGACAGCCCTTACTTCCCGCGCGAGGACGTGGACGAGACGGCCCTGGTCCCAAGCGGCAAGATCACCCATCACAAGGACCTCGGCGACACTGCCTGGTACACGGTGCACGCCGGCGACCGCGCCACCGAACGCGCCGCCTGGGAGTTCACCTCACTGCCCGGGCACGCCGCCGAACTCGATGGCCGCATCGACTTCGCATGGCGCGCGATGGACGCCTTCTACGAGGAAGCCGATCGCATCCTGGGACACGCCGCCGACGCGTACCACCGCATCGACATCCGCAACACCGACCGCACACTGGAAGTCCGCGTCGACGACACCGTGGTGGCCCGCTCCGAGCATCCGGTCGTGCTCTACGAGTCCGGATTCGCCCCCCGCTGGTACGTCCCGCGCGCCGACATCGACGAGAAGCAACTGCGCCCCGTCGAGGACAGACCTTCTGTCCCTACAAGGGCCTGTGCGACTACTACGACATCGGCGACGCGCACCACGCCGCATGGACCTACCGCAACGCCTACGGCGAGGTCGCCCGGATCGAGGACATGGTGTCGTTCGAGCCGGACCGGGTCGAGGTGCTTCTCGACGGCAAGCGCCTGGAACCCGAGCCCGGGCAGCAGGTGATCGCCCACGGCGTCGATCGCGGTCTGAACGCCGAAGAGGTCAGGGCGCGCTGACCTGCCGAGCACCGCGTGTGCGCGGTGCTCACCGGCGCATCGGCCGTGCTGTCGCGCATGCCGGTGTGGGATCCACCGTGTCGTTCCCGGTGGCGTGCCGGTGGGCTCGGCGGGCGGCCCGCCGCGTTGTGGAGCTGCGGGTGCTCCCGGTGCCCTGCGCGCGGTCGTGTGCGCCGATCGGGGCGCGGTGGACCGTGCTCGAGGCCGGCCCCGACCGCGTCGTCGTGTTCACCGACGCGGACGCGGTCGGACACGTGGAGGCTCATCGACGTCTCGTTCACCGCGGTGCAGAAGGTGACTGCGGTGCGCGGGAGGCCAGTTGCAGCAGTTCGTCCACTGTCCATTGGTCGTAGGCGTGTTCGCCGTACTTCGCGGCCAGGACGGTGCCGTCGGAGGCGAGGAGGAAGTCCGCGGGGAGGCCGAGGCGGCCGTGCGGCTGGCGCCGGGAGGGCAGGCCTTCGCGTCCGCGGACGAGCATGGCTGTGCTGCGCAGGACCGCCCGCAGCACGTGGAGCCACACACGGGGGTCGAGCAGCGCACGGGGCGCCGACTCGACGCCGAACTCGGCGTACAGGCGCTTGCCGGGGTCGGCGACAAGGGCGAACGGGAGCGTGTCCGCGTACTGCCGCAGTTCGCCGGCGGGGGAGTGGAAGACAGCGATCTCGAGGATGCCCGCCGCCTGGATCTCCGGGTGCCGGACCGCCACCGACCGCAGATGCAGATTGCAGACGGGGCAGCCCGCGAATCGGCGGAACTGCAGATGGGTGAGGCCCTCGTCGGGCGCGGGGACGGTGAGCGGGATTCCGGTGACGGGGCTCAGCTCACGGGCGGTGATGCGGTCGCCCGGGCGCAGGACGGCGTGTTTTCGAGGCGTGCGGGACTGGGGCACAGGGTTCCCCCTCTGGTAGGCGTATGTCGTACACCTACGAGCGTAGGCGTATGCCCTACGCTGTCAACCCTCATGCCACGTCCACGTTCCCTCACCCCCGGGCGGATCTCCGCCGCCGCGCTGACCGTCATCGACCGCGACGGACTCGCCGGGCTGTCGATGCGCACGGTCGCCAAGGAACTGGGGCTGAGCACGATGGCGCTCTACCGGTACGTCCACGACCGCGAGGAACTCGAACGGCTCGTCGTCGAACTCGTGTTGGGTGCCGTCGACATCGAGCCGCCGTCCTCGGACGCGTCATGGCGCGAGCGTGTCGAGGTCATGGTGCGGCGCCTGCGCGACACCGTGGGTGCCCACCCGTCGGTCGTCCCGCTGACGCTCACCCACCGCCACCGGTCCCCCGGCGTGCTGCGCTGGTCGGAGACGGTGCTCGCCATCCTCACCGAGGCGGGCTTCGAAGGCGAGCAGCGGGTCATCGCGCTGCGCTGCCTGCTCGGCTACGTCATCGGGGCGATCCAGCTGGAGCACCTCGGGCCGCTGTCCGGCGAGGGGACGGTCGCCGTCGCCGCCCTGCCGCAGGACGAGTTCCCGTACATGGCCGAGACCGCGCGGCATGCGCGGAACGTCAGCGCCGACCAGGAGTTCCTCGGTGGGCTCGCCGTGCTGCTGCGCGGCCTGCGTGCATGACCTGCAGGTCACCGGACGTCCGTCCGCGACCGTGGGGCCCGGGCGCCGGGTGGGACGCGTCACCGGCGACCGGGCGGTATCCGTGGTGCGGGTGTGAGTCAGGGGGCTAACGACCCTGGTCCGCACCCACGTTCGGTGGGGTGGGGATCCGGTTGCCGAAGTAGTCGCGAGTGATTCCGTCGGCGATCGGGACTCCCGTGCCGCGTGCCGGGGAGCCCGCGAGCAGGCGGACGTCGCGCGCTGCGGTGGGGGAGGCCGAGGCGAAGAGCGGGTCGGCGGAGAGGGCGGAGGCGTCGCGGGGCTGGGCCGTGCGCCAGTAGAGGTTGTTCCCGTAGACGCTCTGGGTGTCGCTGATCGGGGAACCGCCGGCCGCCCCGACGAAGATGTTGTTGCGGAAGGTGACTCCCGTCGGGCCGTTGTCGGAGACCAGGGCCGTGTTCGCCCGGTCGGTGACGACGGTGTTGCCGTAGACCCGGGTGTCGGTGGTGGCGGCGCAGACGACCGAGATCACACCGTACGGGGACATCGTGTTGCGGTCGTTGACGCTGATGTTGTGACGGACGCGATTGCCGTTGGTGGTCATCCCGGCGCCGTTGCAGATCAGCAGGAAGCCGCCCTCGTTGTCGTGGCTGTAGTTGTACTGGTAGACGTTGCGGTTGTTGCCGCCGTCGATGTCGTACGCCATCGAGTCGAGTGTGCCGTGGCCACCGGTCACCTCGTTGTACTGGTAGAGCACGTCGTCCGAATTCCAGGCCCAGATACCGGCGTTGTAGCCGGCCGAGCGCATGTTGAAGCCGTTCACGTAATTGTGCTCGACCAGCGCGCCCTTCGCGGTCTGCACGACGATGCCGTCGCCGCCCACGTCGTACACCTTGTTGCGCTGGATCCGCAGACCGGTGATCGCCTCCCAACTGGTGCCTGGGCCGTTCGGGTGCTCGGCCCTCCGGCCCCAGGTGGAGCTGGTTCCGATGCCGGTCCGGTCGGTGTGGCGGACGGTCGAGTCCTCGATCCGTACGCCGTCGAAGCGGGTCGGAACGGCCGAGCCGGTGACGGAGAAGAGGATGCCGCCGCTGGGATCGGGGTCCTTGAAGTCGGCGCCGTCGACGTCGTGCACATCCACCCCGTCGACGACGTAGTGGCGGCCCACGCCGTGATCGGTGAGCCGCACGAGCAGTCCCGCGCGGCGGTCCGTCGTGGTGTGCGCGCCGGTGTTGGAGATGTCGAGGTTCCGCAGCTCCCAGCCCTCGACGTTGAGCAGGAACACGGCGGCCCGGGCGCCCCCGCCCTCGATGCGCGGCTTCGCCCCCTTCCCGTACGCGTCGATGGAGATCGGCTCCGCGGCCGTTCCGGAACCGGTCGGGGCGAGCACCCCGGCGCAGGTGCGGCCACGCCGCAGCAGCAGCCGGTCGCCCGGCTCGTACGCGCGCGAGGCCTTGGCGAGGGTGCGCCACGCCGTGCCGCTGTTCGTGCCGGAGGCCCGGTCGCTGCCGCGCAGACAGTCCACGTAGTGCGTGGTGCCCGACGTGCTGTGGGGTCTTTCGTGTGCGGAAGCGGCCGCCGGGAGGAGACCGGCCACGCTCACGGCGGCCGCGAGCGCGGTCGCGGCCGCCGTGCTGCGTATCAGGGAGATCGACATGGCCGGCAAACTAGCCAGGCCGTCGACACCCCAGCCATGGACGTACGCAGTCGGCACTTGGATCTCTTGCCGGATCTGCCGCCACGGGTGCCGCACCGGCCGAGTGCGTCCCCCTTGCCTCGTCCGCGCCGAGACACAGCTGCTCGGTAGCTCGCCGGACGGCGCTGAGCGCCCCGTGCGCCGATCGACGGGTGCCGCTTTCGGGCCGTCTGCGTGTCGTTCGGCCTTGATCGATACAACATCCGCAGATCAGCAGAGCGTGGGCGGCGAAAACAGGTGGAGGGGCTGCACGGGACGTTCCGGGTGAGGACGCCGTGCTGGGGCACGGCGTCCTGACGGTCCTGAGCTGGAACTGCTCCTATTCCGTGAGCGTTTCCCCGCCACGGGCGATTGCCGAACAGAGTCAGCTCGGGGTAGGGAGATCTGCCATCGATTGTCTGCGTTCGAGGCCGCGGGCGATGCGCTGTTCAAGCCCTGCCCGGCAGTTCGGCCACTCAGCCACGGTGATCGAAAAGATCGCGGAGTCACGGAGTCGACCGTCCTCGCCCGGAGCCCATGACCGGGACCAGTTCCGCAACACGCCCTCGAAGCGCGCACCCACCGCTTCGATCGCCGCCCGCGAACGGCTGTTGCGCGCGTCCGTCTTCAGGTCGAGGCGTGCCACCCCCCAGTTCTCGAATGCGTGCCGGAACAACAAGTACTTGGCCTCGGTGTTCAGCCCTGTGCCCTGGGCCGACGCGGCGAGCCAGGTGAAACCGACCTCGATGGCGTACAGACCGTCTCCTGTCGGCCACAGCCGCGGATCCCAGTAGGCCGTGACGCCCACCGCCCGCCCCGACGCCCGCTCCACCTGCGCGAACGGGAGCAGCTTGCCGGCGGCCGCACGGGCGAGTTGAGCGGCGATGTAGTCATCGACCTCGGCCGCCGCGGGTACCCACGTGAACCCGTACGAGCTCCGGTCCTCCTCCGCCGCCAGGACCAGGTCCACCGCGTGACGTTGAGCCAGTGGCTCCAGGCGTACGAGCGCGCCTTCCAACGGTGGCGCCTCAAGCGTGAAACTCATCGATCCCCATTCAACTGCCGGTACGGACTGTTCGTATCGGGCCGTAGGTCCGAGTCCGCAGCGTTCCAGAGCCGTCGCGTCATTGCGCGCGAATTCCACGGAGCGGGATACCGCGCGGCCAGGTGCGAACAACTCAGGACGTTCATCCGTGTGCGGCTGGGGAGCCAAGGCTGTGCGGCGACACCCGCATTCGGCAGGTCCACTGCTCGCACGACTGCCGTCGCGCGTCGGAGAAACAGCGCAACCGGATACGCGACGAAGTACGCGTACCGGGGACACTGCGGCTCAGGGGACGACCCTTTGTCCTCATGCGTCACTGCGGGCCGAGGTTGGCGTGCTCCCACCGCCCGGCTCTGACAGTGGTCCCGCGGGGGACGGCGTGGGAAAGGACGGCGAGGCGACGGCGGCAGGACCGATGCCGGGCGATGTCCCACCACCTGCGGTAGCCGGTACGTGGGCGTGACGCCGCCCGATGAGCAGGCGGTGGACCGCGGCCCCGAGAGCCGCTCCCAGGATCGGAGCGACCAGATAGATCGCGAGGTCGGTGGTCTGCCCGGAGAAGGTCGCAGGACCGAACTGGCGGGCCGGGTTGACCGAACCCCCGCTGAGGGGGCCGAAGAAAGCGATCACCAGCCCTACGGACAGTCCGATGACATACGGCAGCCGGCGGATGAACCCGGGATGGGCCACGAAGAACCCGACGACAAGGGTCAGGGCCACCATGCCTCCCACCTCGGCGAGAAAGACGGACGCGGGCTGCCAGGTGGGAGCGGGCCTGATCGCCGCGTGTGCGACCGACGGGAGGGACACCGCACGACCCCACGCCAGGCGCGCGAGACACGTTCCTGACGCGGATCCCGCGAGTTGGGCGAGCACGTAGGGCAGCACGTGACGGCCGGGGAAGGCGTCCATCAGCCACAGGCCGACCGTCACGGCGGGGTTCGTGTGTCCCCCGCTGCGTCGTCCGGGAGGGCTGAGGATCAGGCCGGTGAGGATGGTCCCGCTGAGAACGCCTATGACGCAGAGTGCGACGTTCAGGTCGGCGATGTAGAGGGCGGAGTCCGGGTCGCGCAGCCATCGGACGACCGTCACCGCCAGGAACAACAGGACGGTGGTGAGCACGAACTCGTCGGCGGCATGCGCCAGAGGCAGCCGACGGGCCAGAGAGGAAACGGTAGTCAACTTGATCTCCCAGTGTTGACGCCCCGGCCGTCGGGGCGATGCAGGGGTGCTCTCGAACACCGGATTGCTCTTGAACACCGGACGCAGGGGGTTGGCTCGTTCCCCGACGCGGGGACGGCTCGGACGATCCGTGCGGCGAACACCTCGTCAGGCGGGGTCGAGCCGTCCTCGTGACCGAAGGAGGCGACGCTCCCGGCGCTCGGAAGGGCGAGCGCCGGGAAGCCGGTGTCGCGGAAGACCGGGGCGCCGACCGCGTCCCAGGGCCCCGGCACGACGAGCGGGTCGCGTGCGGCCCTGGCGCAGGGCGCGGCAAGTGATTGCGCTCAGGCCACACACCCCGGAGTGCGGGGAAGGAGGCGCACGGCCCGGTCGGGACAGCCCTCAGGCGCTCGGTGTGTAGTGGCCGGGGACCATACGGGTGGTCACTCCGATGCGGTTGAACGCGTTGATCGTCACGATCGCGGCGATGAGGTGGGCGAGCTCGGTCTCGTCGAACTCCTCGGCGGCCTTCGCATACACCGTGTCGGGTACGAATCCGCTCGTGACGGCGGTGACCGCCTCGGTCAGCTCGATCGCCGCGATCTCCCTGGCCGTGTAGAAGTGCCTCGACTCCGTCCACGCGCCGAGCTGGATGATCCGATCCGCCGACTCCCCTGCGGCCAGAGCGTCCTTGCTGTGCATGTCCAGACAGAACGCGCAGTGGTTGATCTGGGATGCACGGATCTTGACCAGGTTCAGCAGAGCCGGGTCGACGCCCTGCCGCGCGGCCGTGTCAAGACGGATCATGGCCTTGAAGGCCTCAGGGGCGAACTTCGCCCAGTCCAGGCGCGGTGTGTGCTCCGGGAGACGTGTGGTGCTTTCGTGTGCTTCGTTCATCGTCATGCCGCCAACGCTACGTTCCCAGTGGTACCGGAGTAGGGTCCATTTACATGACAGATTCCCGGACCAATTCTGCGGCCGATCCGCCCCCGGCGTCCGGGGCCGACCTCCATCTGGAACTGCGCGGACCCGGGTTGCGCGCAGGGCTCGCCGGCGCCTTGAGGGAGGCCATGCGCACGGGGCGCCTGGCGCCCGGCACCCGCCTGCCGGCCTCCCGCTCGCTTGCCGCGGATCTCGGCGTCTCCCGCAACACCGTGGTCGAGGCCTACGCCGAACTGGTCGCCGAGGGCTGGCTCACCGCCCAGCAGGGCTCCGGGACCCGGGTGGCCACCCGGGTCGAGCCGCACAGGGCCGCGCCCGACGCACCCCCCACGAGGCCGACCCGGCATCGCCCGAGGTACGGCCTGCTCACGGGCTCGCCGGACCTCGCGGGCTTTCCCCGCACGCAGTGGGTCACCGCGGCCCGCAGGGCTCTGGCCGCCGCGCCGCACGATGCCTTCGGCTACGGCGACGCCCGGGGACGGGTGGAGTTGCGCACCGCACTCGCGGACTACCTTGCGCGGGCCCGCGGGGTGTACGCCGAGCCGGAGCGGGTCGTCATCTGTTCCGGTTTCCATCACGGTCTGGCGCTGATGGCGCAGGTGCTCAGGGCGCGGCGGGTGCGGGCGGTGGCCGTCGAGGCCTTCGGCCTCGACCTGTATCGCGACCTGCTGACGAACGCCGGTCTGCACACCCCGCCCCTCTACGTCGACGAACATGGCGCGCGTACCGACGACCTGGCGCGACTGCGCGCAGTGGGTGCGGTGCTGATGACACCGGCGCACCAGTACCCGACGGGGGTCGCGCTCTGCCCGGAGCGGCGCACGGCGGCCGTGGACTGGGCACGTGCCACCGGCGGCCTGATCCTCGAGGACGACTACGACGGGGAATTCCGGTACGACCGTCAGCCGGTGGGTGCCCTGCAGGGCCTCGATCCGCAGCGGGTGGTGTACTTCGGTTCCGTGAGCAAGTCCCTGGCGCCGGGGGTGCGGCTCGGATGGATGGTACTGCCGGAGGAACTCGTCCCGGAGATCGTGACGGCCAAAGGACACGGCGACTACATGACGAGCGCGCTGGAGCAGCTGACGCTCGCGGAATTCATCGCCTCGGGCGCGTACGACCGTCATGTGCGTGCGATGCGGCTGCGCTACGGGCGTCGCCGCGACCAGCTGGTCGCGGTCCTGCGGCAGAGGGCTCCCGGTATTCGTGTGGCCGGCATGGCGGCAGGACTGCAGACGGTCCTCGAACTCCCTCGTGGAACCGAGAGCTCGGTGCTCCGGGCGGCGGCACGGCAAGGGCTGGCGGTCAGTGGGCTGGCGCAGTTCGGCTACGAAGTGGCGGACTGCGGTTGGCAGTTGCCCGAGCGGGACGCCTTGGTGGTCAACTACGCGGCGCCCTCGGACAGTGCGTGGGCGGGTGCACTGGACGCGCTGTGCAGGGTGATGCCCTAAGGGCTGTCCCGTCATCCCTGGCGGGCGCGCCACGACAGTTGCGGCACCTCGCTGCGTTGTCGGAACACCGAATACGCCCCGTACGAGGACGCTCCGCCGCCTTGCGATGCACCACATCCGACGCCGCGCGCTGATCCACCAGGGATGACGGGACAGCCCTTGGCCGGGGCTCCGAGGCCGGAGCGGGCGCGCCTTCGTCCGGGGCGGGAGCCTATCCGCCGGGTGTCGAGGCACCGGGGCCGTCGGCCTCGAGTGCCCGCCACCCGCGACGGAGTACGCGCGCTCCCTCACGCGGACAGTCGTGCTGTCACGGTCCCGTCATTCGCCCCGACGGACTTCTGCAGGTAGGCGAGTGCGCCGGCGCCCGTGTCGGCGACGAAGACCAGTTCTGCAAAGGGCATCGGCAGGAATCCCTGCTCGTCCATGCGTCGGAGCTGGAGTATCAAACCGTCGTAGAAGCCCGCGGTGTTCAGCAGCACCACGGGCTTGTCGTACAGCCCGTGCTTCCTCAACTCCAGGACCTCGGCCGCTTCGTCCAGCGTGCCCAAGCCGCCGGGCAGCACCACGACGGCGTCGGATGCGGCGAGCAGCAGCGTCTTCCGTTCGGCGAGGTCCTTGGCGAACGTCATCTCGTCGGCGTCCTTCCTGGCCCACTTCCGGAGAAAGCCGACCGAGACTCCGGCGAGCCGCCCTCCCGACGCCCGTACTTCCTCGGCGACGACCTTCATCAGCCCGGTATCGGATCCTCCCCACACCAGGGTGTGGCCGCCCCTGCCGATGAGCTCCGCGAACTCGCGGGCCGGCCGGGTGTAGTGCTCGTCGAGGTCGCTGGCGGAGAGGAAGACACAGAGGTTCATCGGGTTGGGTGGTGTTGCTGTCATGACTCGACCGTATGCGCGCGCCCGCCCATGTGTGTGGACCATTGTCCGGGCAAAAGACCGGACCAATTCGCGCCGAACGGTCAGGTGGGCCCCTGGGCCCCGCGCAACTGATCGAGTTCGCTGCTGATCGCATCCCGCAACACATCGTGCTGCGGGCCGAGCCTGAACTGCTCGTCGTTCCACCGGTCACGCGGATAGAGCCACACCGGCGCACCCACCAGATCGGCCGGCTCCCACTCGAACCGCGGCCAGACGTGCGCATGCAGGAACGGGTCCGTGTTTCCCAGGATCTCCAGATTGACCCGACGGAAGGCAGGGTCCAGCCTTCGGCATGCCCGCTCGACCGCTTCGCCCAGCCGGTCCATGTCGGACAGGAACGACAGGCGCTTGGCCTTCGGCAGGTCGGACAGCCGTTGGACATCCGGTTCATCCACGAGGAGAACCGAATAACCCGGCAGGAACTGTACGTCGCCGATCACCGCGAACCCCGACTCGAGCCGTCGCAGCACGGTCGGGTTCCCGCCTCGCAGGGCAGTCCCTATGCGATCCATTCGCCAATCACCAGTCATGGCCGAGAACTTACCCGCAGTCGATCAAGGATTGCTCTGCGCGCCTCACTCTCCTCGCGCGGTGACGCGCACCCTACGCGTCTGCAGTGCGCAGTCGCGCGGCTGTTACCCGGCGGTCGGGCTGCCGAACGGTTGCGTCCCGGGTGGCGCACCAGGGCGCGGGGGAGCGGGCGGAGGCTTGCTCCCGGCTGCGGGGCGGATGCGTGCATAGGGCACTCGTTGTCCGGGGCATGTGTGAATGGGATGCGGGGTGTGCTAACCCCCAGAATGGCGCGTTACGGATATGTCCGGATTCGGTAACGTGGGTCGGTGCCTTCGCCGGTGGTGGGGGGAGTTGTTCCAGTCTGTGGTTCTCGGCCTCTGGGGCCGGGACTCGCATAGCGCAGTGTGGCCCTGACGGGGTCCTGTGCGCCTTACTTGAGGGGACGTCCATGTCTGCTTCTCGTATTGTCCGCCGTATTGCCGCTACTGCTCTGGCGGCCGGTTCCGTTGTCGCTGTGGTGGCGATGCCGGCGTCCGCCGACGGTGGTCATGGTCACGGCCGTCAGCACCAGACGTACGCGAAGGTCGTGCTCGGCCATGTCCAGTACGACAGCCCGGGTCGTGACAACCGTTCGGACCGGTCGCTGAACGGCGAGTGGGTCTCGGTCACCAACACCGGGCGGAGCTCGGTGAACCTGAGCGGATGGACGCTCTCGGGCCAGGACGGCAGCCGCTTCCGCTTCGGTTACCTGCGTCTGCCGGCACACGCCACGGTCCGGGTCCACACCGGACACGGGCGCAACACCAGCCGGGACGTCTACCAGGACCGCCGCAACCACGTCTGGAGCAACTACGCGGGCAAGGCGACCCTGCGCGACAACCGCGGCCGCACCGTGGACACCGAGTCCTGGGGCCACCGCCGCTGACCCCACCCAGCCCCACCACTGAGCTTTCTGACCAGGCGTGCTGCCACCCATCCAGGGTGGCAGCACGCCGCACTTATGTGGCGACCCGCCAGCCTCGTGTGTCCGCCCCCCGGCGCCGGTTCGACGGCGAGGGCCCTCGGAACGCGCGAGGGGCTGCTACCCGTAAGCTTCCCTGGCTGCGTGCCTTCTTCGGACAGATCTGGTGGTGGGTGTCACTTACTTCCTTGGTGACGCATTCCAGCGGGAAGGCGAGGCCTGTCGGCTCGACGGTCATGTGGACGCAGGTGCCGGCTTCGAGAACGGCGTCCTCGTCGAGCGCCACGCGCGGGTGGCGTGGTGAGTGGCCCCGACTCAGGTCACCGGGCGATCGACGTGGAACTCCAGATCGACCGGATCCGCACCACGGACACCGCCGAAGCAAACCTCATCGTGAGCTGCATCCGCGGACCGGTCTGCCGCGGCGCCCGCTTTCGCCAGATCCCCGGCGCAGTGGAAGCGATCGACGTGGAGCTGATACAGATCGCTATCTGCTGCCGCCCGGTTCAGGAACTCGATCCCGTCCATACCGCGCTGGTAACCCTTCCGGGAACGGGAACGCACCACCTCATGCCGGGCGGCTCGGCCGTCGGGTGGCAGATCATCGAGGGGACCAACCCGCCACTGTGACCGCGCCATCCACGGGAGTTGACACTTGCTCGCTGGATGGCAACCACGGTGACCTCAGGGAAGACGGGGCGCATGGATTCCGGTTCCAGCGCGCGGACGGGCGCCGAGTCTCCACGCCCGGAAGCGACGCCGGGGGTCAGAGGCGGACCACGACCACGGCTGTGTCATCGGTGGCGGCGCTCAGGGTGATCAGCGTTTCCGCCAGGTCCTCGGCCTCGTCCTTGCAGTGGCGGGCGAGGTGGTCGGCGAGACGCTGCAGGCCTTGATCGATGTCCTCTCCGCGGCGCTCGATCAGCCCGTCGGTGTAGAGGACGAGCGAAGCGCCATCGCGGTAGGTGGTGGTGACCTGCGGGCGGGGGACATGTTCGAGGCTGGCCCCCAGCGGCGGGTCGGTGGCCTGGTCCAGGAACTGCACGGTGCCGTCGGGATGGGCCAGGGCCGGCGGCGGGTGGCCTGCGCTGCTGTAGGTGATGCGGTGGTCGCCCGAGGAGATGACGGTTTGCACGGCGGTGGTGGACAGAGCGCCGTCAAGAGATCGTGCGTACATGTCGAGCCCGTCGAGTGCGGCTGCGGGTCCGTCCACGACGCGAATGGCGGCGCTGAGGGCGCTGCGAAGCTGGCCCATGACGCCGGCTGCCGCCAGGCCGTGTCCCACGACGTCGCCAACCGCAACGGCAGAGTCCCCGTCGGGAAGCTGCGTCACCTCGTACCAGTCGCCACAGACGTTGAGGGCGTTGACGGCGGGACGATAGCGCACCGCGGCCTGGTGATCGGCAAGCGGCTGAGGCGCAGGCAGCATCGCATCCTGGAGTGCAAGGGCCACCTGCCGCTCGCGGGCGTTGGCCTGACGTAGCCGTTCGTTGACCTGCTGCAACTCGCGGGACCGCGCGTACAGCTCGAGATCCATCCGCTGGTGCCGCTGATCGGAGCCGGAACTGCCGGCGCGGACGAGATCGGTGATTTCCTCGAGACGGTGCACGACCAGCACGACGTGTCCGTCGGAGTCCAGGACGGGGGCGTTGATCGAGCTCCAGTAACGCTCCGCGAGCACACCTGGCCGGTCCGATTCCTCCACGTCGTGGCGGATCGGGCCCGCGACGTCCTGGGCCCGCGTCTCCAGCACCCGTCGCAGCGACGCCTGTTGGTCGTCCGTGCCGTCGGGACCCTCCGGGAAGGCGTCGAATACGTACCGGTTGACGATCTGATGTCGTCTGCGGCCGATCAGGTCCTGATAGGACGCGTTGGCGTCCAGAATGACGAGTTCGGGAGTGAGCACCAGCATCGCACTGGGTGACGCCTCGAAGATGCTTTTGTAGTCGATCTCCGGTTCTTTCACGGCGCTTCCCACGCATGCCGGCGAGCAGTCATGTTTCGGCACTCCCTGTCTCTCAGTATGCACTTGGGCCGGTGTACTTGCCTGCCGGGGACGAGGCGCCGGACACCGGCAAGGACGCGCGTGCGGACGGCGCGTCGAAGCTCGGTCGCCTCGCCTCGCCTTGCTCTGCCGCCCGAGGGTCGCCGCGCCGCGCAAGGTCGTCCGGCCTCGACCTCGTCCCCGGCAGCCGCCCACTGCTGTTCCGCAGAGGCCGCGCCACGGGCGAACTCGCGTTCCACCGTTGCTGCTCGCTCGCCCCGCCGCGCTGACCACGCCGGTGAAGGTCGCCTGCAGCGGATGGCGCGTGGAAGCGACCTCGAGCTCTCTGAGAAGGGCGCCTTATGCCCGTGATGATGCCGTTGCGTGAGGCGACGGCCGACCGCGTCAAGCAGGTCTTCGACAGGACCGTTGTCGCCCCCGGTGTGTTCCCGTGCTGTCTTGAGTGGCGGGCGGGGAGTTGTGGGCGTAAGGGTAGGAGTGCACGCGGTGGCCCGGTGGGGGTGGTGCGCGGGGCGCGGGAATCGCCTTCCGGGCGGCCGCGCGCAGAGTGGGATGAGAGGGATTCGAGCAGCGACATCAAGGGAGGCGCCCGATGTCGTCAGGAATTGTCATTGCGATCATTGTCGCGGTCGTCGTCATCGTCCTTGTGATCGGTGTGTGGATGGCACTTCGTCGCCGCCACCTGCGGGACCGCTTCGGGCCTGAGTACGAACGCACGGTGGAAGCCGAGGGTAGTCGCACGGTGGCAGAACGCGATCTGCGCGCTCGCGAGGAACGGCACGACGACCTCGATCTGAAGCCGCTGGCTTCGACTGCCCGTCGGCAGTACACGCAGGATTGGAACAGTGTGCAGGAGCACTTCGTGGACCGGCCGCAAGAGGCGGTCGGTGAGGCGGACCAGTTGGTGACCCGGCTCATGAAAGAACGTGGCTACCCGACCGAGGGCTACGAGCAGCAGCTGAAGGACCTGTCGGTCGAACACGGACGCACGCTGGAGCACTACCGCTCCGCCCACGCAGTCAATGCACGCAGTGGTGGTCAGCAGACGACCACCGAGGAACTGCGGGGAGCGATGGTGCACTATCGCGCGCTCTTCGACGACCTGCTCACCAACGGCGACAGGCCGGGGCAGCAACGGGCCTGACCCTGCGCCCGCCTGTGCGGGCGGGCCGCCGATCGAGAGCCCGTCGAAAAACCTATTCGGACGAGGTGAACAAGCATGCAGCGCGAACACAGTGCAGCGGGCGACGCGGGCCTGAGCACCGAGGATTTCGCCCGGCCCCGGGAGGACCGGGACGCAGATCGTGGGACGCCGACTGCAGCGGCGGATGACGCTCCCCCGTCCGCAGAGGATGCCACTGAGGACGCGGCGCCCCCGGAGCGGGCGGCAGGCGCACCGCATGCATCGGCGCCGGAGGACACTCAGGAGTACGAGCCGCTTCTCGGGCCCGAGGAGGCCGAGGCCTTCAAGTCCAAATGGACGGCCGTCCAGACGGCCTTCGTCGACGATCCGCAGGATGCCGTCCGTGCGGCCGACGCCTTGGTCGCCGAGGTCATGCAGACGCTGGCCGGGTCGTTCGCGTCTCGCAAGGATGGGCTCGAAAGCCAGTGGGGCCGGGGCGAGGAGGTCCTCACCGAGGATCTGCGCATAGCACTTCAGCGCTACCGCTCGTTCTTCAACCGCCTGCTCAGCACCTGACCATCCGGCCTTTCCACGACCCGCGGAAAGGCCGGGCCCGGGATGCACGCGCGCATCCCGATCGGAGGCGGTCGAGTCCGGCCGGCGTCGTAGGACAGTCCCTTCACGGGTCGGCAGGATGTTCCTCGGACAGGCCGAGATGATCGTGGAGCGCTTCCCGTCCGGCGGCTGTGACGGTCACGGCGCGCGTGGTGCCGACGGGAACGATCCACCCCGAGTCGAACGCGTGGCGGCAGAGCGCGGCCCCCACGGCGCCCGCGAGATGGGGGCGGCGCTCGGTCCAGTCCAGGCAGGGGCGCACCGCCGGCCGACGATTGCCGGCCGGAACAGCGATCCCCAGTCCGCCGAGCCAGGCCGTCCCGTCGCCCGTGAGCTGCAGTCCCCGTTCCCAGTCCAGCAGCCCTCGGCCGGTCATCGCGTCGGTGATCGCGACCCCGAGGGTTCCGGCGAGATGGTCGTAGCACGTCCGCGCATGGGAGAGGGCCTTTCGGCGGCCGTCGGCCGACAGCGATGCGGCGGGACGCGGGCGCCCAGGGGCGAGTGCTGCGAGACTCTCGATCAGCTCGGCGACGTGGGGATCGGACAGTCTCACGTAACGGTGGCGTCCCTGCCGCTCCTCGGCGAGCAGATTGCCGCGGACGAGCGCGTTCAAGTGCTCGGTCGCGGTCGAGGCCGCCACGCCCGCATGCCGCGCCAGTTCTGTTGCCGTCCACGCCCGGCCGTCGAGCAACGCCATGCAGAAACTCGCCCGTGTGCCGTCGGCCAGAAGACCGGCCACGGCGGCCAGATCCGGGCCGGTACCGCGTGTCCGTCGCGTGTCCATGGTTCGATTCTCGCCCCGGGATCGTTCGGCCGCCGCCGAAGTGTCCGGAACCTACGCTCCCCAGCATGAACACCGCACCGCTCAGCACCATGCCCGCCCATGCGCCCGCCGACCACCTCGTCATCGAGCCGAGCATCCTGTACTTCGGAACGCCGGTCGTGCTCCTGTCGACGGAGAACCGGGACGGCTCGTTCAACCTCGCCCCGATGTCCTCCGCGTGGGCACTCGGACAGACGGTGGTCCTGGGTGTGGGCGCGGACGGACAGACCGCGCACAACCTCCGAAGCCGCCCCGATCTGGTGATCAATCTGCCCGAACCCACCCAGTGGGCCGCGGTGGAACGGCTGGCACCGCTCACGGGCCGCAATCCTGTTCCCGCGACCAAGGCGCACGGCTGCCGGTTCGAGCCGGACAAGTTCACCGCAGCCGGCCTGCGCGCAGAGCCCTCCCACCTGGTCCGGCCGCCACGCGTCGCCGAATGCCCCATCCAGTTGGAGGCCAGTGCCCAGCGGGTCCGGACGGATGTCTCGGGGGCGTTCGTCATCGTCGAGGCCGCCGTACGGAAGGTGCACGCAGCGCCGCAGATCGTCGTCCCAGGCACCCATCATGTCGACCCCACCGCCTGGAGCCCCTTGATCTACAACTTCCGCCACTACTTCGGCCTCGGCCCGGAACTCGGCCATTCCTACCGCACCGAGACACCCAGCGGCACCGTGTGATTCCGACTCCGACCGCTGAACCCGCCGGCGTCCTGACGGCAGTCTTCGCGCTGTCCAGGACCGGTGCCGCGCGTGTGAGTGCTTCGATCCGCGGATCGTCGAACCGGCCTGCCATCTCGTCGCCGAGCGCCACACGGGCGGTCGCCCTGGAGAGTGTCTCGCTCGATCCAGGTGCTCAGGACCCGGTAGGGGGTGGCCGTCGCGAACCCGTGAGTCGGGACCCCGCAGGTACGCGGCCCGTTCCGCCGTCGGGTCGTCCGGACCGCGGTCGGCTCGGGTGTGCAGTCGTCGTCGGTGCAGATCGTGGTCCTGTCGTTCACCGCAGCGACGCAGTCCGCACATGCAGCGGTCGGACCAGCGCGTACGTGATGAATCGACGAGGAGCCGCCGATGCGCTCCTGAAGCGCGGAGTGTTAACGTAACGAGTGTTGCGTAACCGACGTTACGTAATGCCGCCGGCCCGGCCGTCATCAAGGCGGTGCGGGCGGGGTGCCGTACCGATCGCCGGCTCGGTGCCGCATCCGATCGCCACGAAACATCCGTTGTGCACAAGGGGGAGTCATGCCCAGACAGGTCGACCACGCGCGGCGCCGTGAGGAGATCTCCCGCGCGGTGTGGCAGGTCGTTCGTGAACGCGGGCTGGACGGGCTGACCCTGCGCGCGGTCGCGGCTGCCGCCGGCTGCACCACCGGCATGGTCACCCATTACTTCAGCGGGAAGAGCGCGCTGCTGGCCCACGTCCGGTCGGACATGCACTGTCGGATGGCCGCCCGCATCGAAGCCCTCCCCGCTCAGCCGACCCCCCGCGAGACGCTGTACGCCGTTGCCGAGCAGGCGCTTCCGCTGGACGACGAGCGGCAGCTGGAGGCCGTCGTCTGGTCCCACTTCCAGCTTTCCACCCGTACGGACCCTGCCCTGCTCACCGAGCACACGGCCAGCCACGCCTCCTGGGTGCAGCGCCTCACCGTGCTGGTCCGTGCCGCGTGCCGGCAGCCGATCGCGCCCGGCGAACTGCGCTGGCGGACCCGGGCCCTGGTCGCCTGCCTGGACGGCCTGGCCCTCAATGCCGTGACCGACCCCGACGCCTACCCGCCCGACCTCCAACGGCGGGTCCTGAACGCCCAGCTCGACCTCGTCCTCGAAGGAGGCTGCGCCTCGTGACCATCGCCGCCCTGACCATCACCGACGCCGAGACCGATGACCCCAGGATCGGACAGCTCGTCCGCGAGCTCGACGCCGACCTCACCGCCCGCTACCCCGACGAGCCCTGCACCGGCGGCGCCCACATCGACCCCGCCATCCGCTTTCTTCTCGCCGAAGCCGACGGACGCCCCATCGGCTGCTGCGCCATCCAGCCCTGCTCCGACGGAGCCGCAGAACTCAAGCGCATGTACGTCATCCCCGAGGCCCGCGGCCGAGGTGCCGCCGCCCGCCTCCTGGCGGAAGCGGAGCGGACTGCCGCCGCTCTCGGCCACCCGCGGATCCGTCTGGAAACCGCAGTCCATCAGCCCGAAGCCATCGCCCTCTACACCCGCGCCGGCTACACGCCGATCCCCAACTACCCGCCCTACCGGCACAAACAGCTCAGCCGTTGCTACGCAAAGGCATTGCCGGGCCACGACGGAACTGCCTGAACGGCCGCCGGGGCGTTGCCGCGCCGGTCGACATGAGCACCTCGCTTCGGCGGCTGCGCGAGGCCGGGCGTCCAAGGCGCCGCCGTCCTTGCTGCGGCGCGCCCGGACGCCCGCGCCCGTACGCCGGCAACCGCATCGGCGGCCGGATGGTCGTCCCCCCCCGGCGCCTCGTCGAGGAGGCACCGGGGGGACGGCCACCGGTCGGGTGGTCCGTGTCAGCGGTGGGTGGCGTCTGCGATCACACTGTCCGTTTTCGCACCGTCGGTGGTTTCTACCGCCGCCGCGGCCCGGGACAGCTCGTTGCCCGTCAGGGCAATGTCCGAGGAGAGGGCCCCGCTGACCTTGAGATAGACATCGGTGCCGTGCGGGGCCCGTGAGCCGCTGAGGAAGGCGTCCCGGGTGTCGCGCAGATCCAGCAGGGAGGTGCCGGGGCCGGGGCCGGTACCGCCCAGCGTGTCCACCGAAAGATCCTCCACGTCGTCCGCGACCAGCAGCGGGCGCGGATCGGGCACCGTGGAGCGGATCTCGGTGCCGGAGATCCGTATGCCGCGGGCGTGGCGGACGTAGAGGCCGTAGGCGGGCAGGCGGCCGAACATCCGGGCCTCCGGATACTCGGCAACCTCCTCGGGGATGTCCCGCTCCACCCACTCGCGCCGGCCGCCCTCGTCCGTGTCGATGCGGATCCCCGAGAGGACGACGTCCTCGACGGGCTGCTCGGCGAGCCCGGTGATGGAGGAGGTGAGGATCGCTCCGGTGGCGTCGATCCCCGAGATGCGGACCCTCCGCAGCCGGCCCGGTACCGGGTCCGGCTGCCCCCATCCCCGGTTGCCCAGCCGAATGAAGAAGGGGGTGCGGGTGTTGCGCATCCGGATGCCGGAGACACTGACACCGTCGACCCAGCCTCCGTCGACCATCTCGATGGCGATGCCCGAGATGACGCGCTCGTTCAGTGGCACATCTCGGTTGTAGATCACCGAGTTGGTGAATGTGATGTCCTCGAAACCGCCCCGGGTCGCGGTGCCCAGCTTGAAGGCGTTGCAGCAGCAGGACAGTACGCAGTTGGTGACGACGACGTTCCGGGTGACGCGGAGGTCGCCGTAGGGGTTCTCGCTCTTCAGACAGATCGCGTCGTCACCGGTCTCGATGTCGCAGTCGGCGATGAACACGTTCTGGCAGGCGGTCGGGTCGATGCCGTCGGTGTTGATGCCGTCGATCGGATTGCGGATGACGATGCCGCGGATCATGACGGTGTCACAGGCGATCGGACGCAGCGTCCAGCCCGGGGAGTTGCGCAGGGTGACGCCTTCGATGCGCACGTTCCGGCATTCGGCGAGCTCGACCATGGGCGAGGGGCGGTCGTTGTTGCCGACCGGCTTCCAGTTGTGGGTGACGACATCGGCCCAGAACCGATCCGGTGGGGTGGGCGGCCGTCCGGACGGCTCCCAGAACGCCGGGCCCTGACCGTCGATGGTGCCTGCACCGGTGATGGCGATGTCGGTGGCGCCCCGGGCGAACACCAGGTGCCGCTGACCCGCGTCGCAGTCTGCGGGCGGTCCCTCGTGCGGCGGGTAGTCCGCGAGGTCCGTGCTGCCGAGGAGGACCGCCCCGGCCTCCAGGTGCAGGGTGACCCGGCTCCTGAGTTCGATGCCACCGGACAGATAGGTGCCGGGCGGCAGGTGGGCGACGCCGCCGCCCGCGGCGTAGGCCGCGTCGATTGCCGCCTGGATCGCCGCGGTGTCCTTCGTACGACCGTCGGCCACCGCCCCGAAGCGGTCCACGGAGAACACCGGCGGTCCCCCCGCCTGCCGGTGTTCCCGGACCGGCGGATGCGCCGTAGCGGCAGCTTGCTGGGACACGGTCATGCTGTTACCACCCTTGCCACCGCGGCCCCGAACGGTTCGAGCACGATCTGCTCGGTGAGATCCCGGCCGTCCAGAACGGCCTCCAGACGGAAGCCGGCCCCGTCCTGATCCGGATGGGCGGTGACCGTGTCGCCTGACACGTTGACCAGCCATGCGTACCGCTGCCCCGAGGAGTGGAGCAGTCCGTCGACGTGGACCCGGGCGTCGTCCACGGTGAGGAAGGGGCGCACGCCCGCCTGCGCCGCCAGGGCGCGGTAGAGGCGGTGTACGTCGTCGTCGCGGTGCGCGTCCGGTGTCGCGGAGCCGAAGAACTCCACGGGGTACGTGGCGAGATACACCGCGCCACTGCCGTGGTCGCGCCGCACCAGCGCCGGGCGGCCCCGTCCGTCGCGGGCGACCACGACGCAGTCGGCGCTCTCCTCGTCCAAGGGCAGCATGGCCCGGGCGTCGGCCGGTCCGGAGACCGGGAAGCGCAGTGTGTCACCGGCCTTGAGATTGCCCAGCGGCTCGGTGAACTCCCAGGCGACGACCGGATCGACCGGCTCGTTCAGACCGTACCGAAGTGTGTGCGAAGCGCCGATCAGCCGCTCGATGGGAGGCCACCAGGCACCGCGGTGGGAACCGCCGGCGCCGGCGAACCAGGACAGGTAGACGTGGCTGCCCTGGTTCGCCCATTCCAGCAGCAGGTCGAAGGTCGGAGCGGTCAGCAGCTTGTTGGACGGGACGAGTACCAGCCCGGTTCGACGCGGCGTGTCCAGTTCGCGGCTCAGGGCCGGGGCGAGATCGGCGGCCTTCGCCGAAAGGTACGCGTGGTGGCTGACCGTCGTGATCGCGGTCCGCTCCGCGACTGAGACCCGGGGATGCTCCTCCAGGTGGGACGGGATCAGGATCGAGGTCTCGGTGTCCGGGCGGGCGCAGTTGTCGAAGTCGACTGCGTCGAGGAGGCGCCGGAAGGTGTCGATCTCGGCAAGGGCGGGCTTCGGCGTGCCGTCGGAGCGGGTGATGCCGAAGCCCAGCTCGAAGGGGCGGTGCCGGTACGGGTCGACCGACTCCAGGGAGAAGTCGGTGTTGTTCCAGGCGAGCCAGCCGGTGGCTCCGGCGAGCAGCGTGTGGTGCAGCACCTGCCGGTAGTAGTGGGCGGCGTTGCGCTCCGAGGAGAGCGCCGCGGAGACGCCGAACTCCTCCATCACCACCGGCTTGCCGAAGTGACTCATCTCGCAGGCCCATGCCGCCGCGGTGTGCACCCGTACCTGGTCGTCGCCCATCGGGTAGGTGTGCGGGCCGACGAAGTCGACCAGGTCGTCCTGGCGCCGGATCCGGAAGCCGTTGTCCTTGCCGGTGGTCTCCATCGTCCAGGCGCCGTCGCCCAGCGACACCGGCAGCCGGGAGCCGCCGGCCCGTACGGCCTGGGTGCAGATCAGGCCCCAGGCCCGGACCTCGTCGGGAGTGGCCGGTCCCGCGAAGATCGGGAACTCGTTGCTGATCAGCCAGCCGGCGACCGCGGGGTCCGCGCCGATCCGCCGGACGATCTCCCGGATGAAGAACGCCTGCTGGCCCAGCATGAAACCGTTCGTGTAGAGGTTGCGGCCCTCCCGCCACGGCACGTCCCAGTCCTCGCCGGACATGTGTCCGACCAGGAAGGTGGGAATGGTGGGCATCCCCATCTCCGCGCTGGTCCGCAGGAATTGCCGGTATCGCTCGACGAAGTCCTCGTCGATCCGGTCGGGTTCAGGGTGGAAGTCCGGCCAGAACAGGAACGACCGGGTCACGTTGGTTCCGTGCTCGCGCAGGGTGCGCAGTTCCTCGCGGACGACCTCGTCGTCGTAGTCCCGCCACATGAAGAGGCTGCCGTGCCGTGACCAGTAGTTCGCTCCGAGCCAGAGGCCGGCATCGAGCCTGGGAGCCGGCCGTGGCACAGCGGTGCTGCTGCCGGCCTGGGGGGTGGGGCGGGAACTGGAGTCGGTCATCTGCTCTCCGTTTCGTTCACTGGGTGCCCGGCCCGGGGCCGTGGCGGAGGCGGCCGCCACGGCCCCGGGCGCCGGGTGATCGGGGTCGGGATCAGGCGGGCGGCGCCTGGAGGTGGACCGCCTCGATGCCGCGGTTCACCTCCCGCATGATGTCGGTCATGTCGTAGTAGGGCTGGTCCTGTTGGTTGGTCAGGCCGACGTTGAACGCTTCGGTGGCGCCCGGCTTGTGGGTCACCGCCTGGTCGTAGGCGGAGAACCAGGCGAAGCCGACGAAGGCCCGGCTCCCGGCCTGTGCCTCGACGAAGGCCCGGTACTTCTCCCCGCGGTCCCGCTGGCTGGTCGCCGTGGTCGCCGCGTTGGCCGCGGTCATTCCCCTCTCGGGGAACATGAAGGAGAACTCCAGGGTCAGGATCGGCTTGCCGTAACTCTCGTACTGCCGCAGATAGTCGACGCTGGTCGAGTACCAGTCGAAGGAGATGGCGTCGAGGTACTCGCGCCCGCCGACGTTCCACTCCGGACTGGTGCGCCAGGTGGGTACCAGGGAGCCGCCGAGGAACAGATGGTGCGGGTCCTGCTTGTGGATCGCCTTGCGTACCTTCTTGAAGTACGTCTTCGAGGCCAGCGTGATGAACGCCGTGACGTCCGCCGCGGGCACCCGGGCGATGCTGATCGGGACGTCCCCCAGGGAGTGGAAGGAATCCGCGTCGGTGCCGAGAATGACGTTGACCCGGTCGATGTCGTCCCCGTAGGTGTCGGCCAGGTACCGGACGAAGGCGGTCTTCGCCGCGAGAGTGGAGTCGCGCTTGACCACCTCGGCGACGACGTCACGGCTCCAGCCGCGCTCGTTCTCGAAGAAATACCCGATGAGCCACGGGTTTTTGCGGTTCCCGTGCAGATCGAAGGTGCGGTCCAGCTTGGCCGAGAAGTCGGGGTCGAACGGGTCGATTCCCCACAGCACCCGGATCACGTCGGGAGGTGTCGGCGCCTGAGCGAGGTATGGCATGACGACTTCGGTGTCGAGCGTCCACTTTCCCTGGGCGTTGAACCCCCAGTCGATCATGCGTTTAGCGACCGTCCTGCGCCACTTGGGCCGGTAGTCGTCCCCATACTTCCGCGCGAGGTTGGCCCTGAGGAAGCTTACGACGTGTCCCTTGTCGTCCTCGGTGTAGCAGGACGCGAACTGCACGGGGTCCGGCAGTTCCTCGAAGAGGTCGACGAGTGTGCCGTCCGGGTTCTTCCACCAGGTGCCGTACCCCCACTCCTCGGGGGAGAAGGCGTCCACGGCCTTGAGGATGAACAGATGGCCGTCCGGGGTGACGAACCACCACCGGCCGTCGATCTGCTCCAGCCGGAAGTAACCGGTGGCTCTGTGTCGTCCGAGCTCCTTCAGGCCGCCGTACCGGTCGTACCGGACCCGGTCCGGAGCGACGTGGGCCAGCCTGGCGGCCTCCTGCGCGTACTCACTGCGCAGTTGCTCGTCCGAAACGACCTTTCCGGGCCAGTCCTGGTGGAGGTACTGCCCGTAGCGGTCGACCAGCCAGGTGGCGCCTGCGAGTTGAGCCGGCGCGTCCGCGTGCGCGGGCGAGGCGAACTGGGACAGTGCGAGCGCGGAGGGAACGCCGCGTATCAGGGTGCGTCGCGAGATCATGAATCGAACTCCTTTGCTCAGTCCGGGCACACGGACTGGGTACCGGCGATGGGGAGGGGCGCATCCTGGTGTCGCTGTTCCAGCTCCTGGTGGGTCTGCGTCATGACGTTGGTCATGGCGGTGTAGGGCTGGTCCTGCTGGTTGACCAGGCCGAAGTTGAAGTTCTCACCGTCGGACGCGCGACCGGTGATGGCCTGGTCGTAGTAGCTGAACCAGCCGGACCCGACGAAGACCGGGCTCTCGGCCTGTCCCCAGCTGAACTGCTGGTGCATGGTGCCGCGGTCGGCGATGTCGTCGGCGCTGACGGAGCCGTTGATGCTGCGAAGGCCCCGGTCGTGGACGTTGAACGAGTGCTCCAGGTTGAGCACGGGCTTGTCGTACGGCTCGTACTTGTCCAGGTAGGTCGCGCTGTTGCTGTAGACGTCGACGGAGATGGCGTCCACGAACTCGCGCCCGCAGACCTCCCACGCCAGGGTGGAACGCCAGCCCGGCACCAGGGCGGAGCCGAGGAACAGGTGATTTCCGTCGTACTTGCTGAGCGCCGTCCGGACGGTCGAGTAGTAGGTCTTGGACGCCTCGCCGATGAATTCGGTGCGCAGGGTGCTGCCAGTGGGCACCTTCGCGGAGAGGTTCGTGATCTCCAGGGTCTCCTGTGTGGTGCCCGGGGGCATCCCCAGCTTGTTGTTGGTCTCCGTCAGGCCGTAGGTGTTGATCATGTAGGCGACGAAAGCTGCCTTGGCCGGAGACTGGCCGCCGGCGTCCGCCAGTACCTTGGTCATCACGTCGTCGTCCCAGCCCCGTTCGTTGTCGAAGAAGTAGCCGATCAGCCAAGGACTGTTGACGTTTGTCTGGACGATTCCGGTTGGGGAACCGAGCTGCTTGTCGAGCGCCGTGGCGAATGCCGGGTCGAACGGGTCGATGGCGTATGAGGTGATGTATTTCACCGTCTTCGAGTCCGGTGCCGTGATCTGGCCTATCCAGGGCATCTGGAGGCCCCCGTCGCGGGACCACTTGGACTGCGCGTTGAAGCCCCACTTGGTCAGGCGCTTCTTGGTGATGTCGCGCCACGGCGTCTCCCAGTCCGTGACTGGGTACTTGCGCATCAGGTTCGCCTTGACGAAGCTCATCTCCTTGCGGTCACTGCTGTAAGCAGCGGCGTAGGTTGCCTCGTCGGGCAGGGATGAGAATTTCCCGAGCTGCAGGCCACCGGAGTCCTTCACGACCGTGGCGTAGCCCCAGTCGGTGGCAGAGGTGGCGTCGATTCCCTTGAGAATGAACTTGTTGCCGTCGGGGGTGATGAACCACCACTTGCCCGTTTTGGCGTCCTTCTTCAGGCTGAAGTAGCTGGGGTGGTCTTCGGTAGTGCCGAGCGCCTTGACGCCTCCGTACTGGTCGTACTTGGCCGGGTCCAGCGTGACGCCGGCCAGCGCCGCGGTTTCGTCCGTGGCGTCCTGCTGCAGTTGCTGGTCGGAGGTCAGCTTTCCGGGCCAGGTCCCGTACAGGTACTGGCCGTAGATGTCTGCCAGCCGGGTGGGGACGGACACCTCCGCAGCCAGCTGTGACTGGTTGTACGGGGCGGGAGTCGGGTCGACGGTGCCGCTGCCGGCCGTGAAGATGACTTCGGAGAGCGGGAGGTGCAGGAACTGGTTGACGCGCGTCAGCTTGATGCGTACGAACCGGGCCTGCGTGTTGTTCATCGCGACGGTGCGCTGGTAGTCCAGCTGGCTGCGGTCCCAGGCTTCGCTGTGCGCGACGCGGTAGGCAGTGCCCGCTTCGGTCCGGTAGGTGACCTCGATCTCGTCGAAGCCCCAGAATGTGTTGTCCGCCGTACTCGTGATCGAGATGCTGCTGAGCGGGCGGTCGTACAGCAGGTCGAAGACGAGGGTCACGCTCTTGGGTGCGCCCGAGGAACCCTCCCATCCGACGCAGTCGGTGGTGCTGCCGTTGAAGAGCTTGCTGTCCTGGAACGCAACCACAGGATCGCTGCCCGCTTCCGGGTGCATCGACGTGGATGGGCTGCTGGCGTAGTAGTTCCCGTCGGTGACCGTTTCGGCCCGGGCGCGCTGAGCGCCCAGCAGCTGTACGGAGAGGAGCGTCAGCAGCAGCGCCAGCACCATGCGCAGCAGCCGGTGCCGCCGCAAGGTCATGCGTACGGTCATGGGGTCATCCCTTCAGACCGGTGAAATTGATTCCGCGGACGATGTGGCGCTGGAACACCAGGTAGAGCAGCAGCGGAGGGATGATTGTGATGAGCATCCCGGCGATGACCTGGTTCTGTTGCGTCGTCTCGGCGAGCCGTGGCAGCGCGACCGACAGTGGCTGTGCGTCGGGGTCGGAGATGACGATCATGGGCCAGAGGAATTCCTTCCAGGCGCTCATGACCGCCAGCAGGGACACCACCGCGACGATCGGACCGGACATCGGCATGACGATCTGCCAGAACAGCCGCCAGGGTCCGGCTCCGTCGACCTGCGCCGCCTCGTGGAGTTCGCGGGGCAGACTGTCGAAGAACTGCTTCATGATCAGTACGTTGAAGGCGTGCGCTCCGGCCGGCAGCCACACCGCCCAGGGGGTGTTGGCGATCGACACACCCGTGAGCGGTAGGTGGAGCACCACCAGGTAGAGCGCGACCAGCGAGGTGGTGCCGGGTATGAAGAGCGTGGCGAGCACGGCGTAGTAGACGACACGGCCGTACCGGGGGCGCAGCACCGACAGGGCGTATGCGCCGCAGGTCGCCACGAGCAGCTGGAAGAACCAGGAACCGCCCACCAGGACCGCCGTGTTGAGCAGGTAACGGCCGAGTCTCAGATTCTCCCAGGCGGTGGGGAGGTTGCCCCACTGCAGAACGGAGGGCCACAGCCGCAGTGGGTCCTTGAGGATCTCCTGAGTGGGGGACAGGGCGCCCTTGACCGTCCACAGGATCGGCCCGAGGCCGGCGAGCGCGACCGCCGCCAGAATGACGGGCTGGGAGATCCTCAGGGTCCAGCGCACGGAGGGGCGGCGCCGGTCGGCCGGTGAGATCACGCCGCGGGATCCGTCGTCGTCGCTCATGAAGTGCTCCACTTGCGGGTCAGGCGCAGGTAGACGGCGGACAGTACGGCGAGCGCCAGGGCGAGCAGCACGCTGAGCGCGGCGGCGGTCCCGTAGTCACCGTTGAGGAACGCGTACCGGTAGATCAGCAGCAGGATGCTCACGGTCGAGTCCTCCGGTCCGCCGTCGGTGAGGATGAATGGCTCGGTGAAGACCTGGAAGGTGCCGATGATCTGGAGGAGCAGCATGATCAGGATGACGCCGCGCAGTTGCGGGAGCGTCACGTGCCATATGCGCCGCCGGATCGACGCGCCGTCCAGCTCGGCGGCCTCGTACAGATCGGCCGGCACGCTGGACAGCGCAGCCATGTAGATCAGAGTGGTGCTGCCCGCGTGTGCCCACGTGGCTGACAGCACCAGGCTCGGCATCGCGGAGGCCGTCGACTGCAGCCAGGGGTACGGGCCGAGGCCGATGGAGCCGAGGACCTGGTTGAAGAGCCCGAAATCCGGGTCGTAGAACCAGCGCCAGAGCATCAGCGCGACCACCGGCGGGACCACCACGGGCAGATAGACCAGCACCCGGAAGATCCCGCCCAGCCGTCTCAGCTCCGTGACCAGCATCGCCAGCATGATGGGGACCGGGAACCCGATGACCAGGGACAGGAGGACGAACCAGGCGGTGTTGCGGAGTGTGGTCCACAACAGCGGGTCGGCGAACAGGAAGTGGAAGTTGTCCAGCCCGACCCAGGTGGGCTCGTTGACCAGATCGGTCTCCTGGAAGCCGAGGATGACGCTCTGGCCGATCGGCCACCATGCGAAGCAGCCGAAGAGCAGCAGCAGTGGCAGCAGGAAGAGCAGCGAGGCGAGGCCGAACCCCCGGCGGCCCGGCCTGCGCAACGAGGCAAGGCCCAAGGGGCGGCGGCCCGGCCGGGTGGTGCCCGGCTGCTTCGCCTGCGGGGGCGCGGGGGCGCCACGGGCCGGCTGGACGATGGTCATCGCTGGGCCCGCTCCAGTGCGGGGACGGCCTTCTTCTCCGCCTTGTCCAACTCGGCCTGGGGGTCGGCGCTCTTGCGGGTGAGCACGGCCGCCACGGCGGTGTCCAGGGCGGCGTACACGTCCTGGGCGGCCACCGCGGGCTCGACGACGAACTCCTGCTGCTTCACCCCGTTGATGAAGGGCTCGAAGTTCTCGAGCGGGACGGTGGCGTGCTCGTTTCTGGCCTCGTCGACGGGTCCGCTGACGGCGGGCTGGTAGAGAGGAACGGTCGGCGTGCCCACCGGGATGCCGTCGGCGGCCTCCGCCTTCGCCCGCGTGCCGGCTTCCGCCGCGTCGTGCTTCGCCCTGAGGTAGTAGTAGTCGATCCACTTCACCGCGGCTTCGCGCTGCGCGGCACTCGCCTTCGGATTGATCACGGCCATCTTGCCGCCCAGCATGGTGGCCGACCGGCTCGCCGAAGGCAGCGCGGCGACACCGTAGATCTTCGGGTCGCCGTTGTACTTGGTGATGTGGTCGACGTAGGTGCTCGGCGTGGCCATCATCATGCCGATACGGCCGGCCGAGAACGACTTCTGGATCTCGCCCGCGTCCCGGAGCTGCTGGGTGCCCATGGAATTGTCCTGCCAGCGCAGTGCCTTGAGCCAGTCCAGGGCCTGTCGCACCGGTGTGTCGTTGAAGGCCGCGACCTGCTTGCCTCCCTCTTCCTTCTCGATGCGGCCGCCGTACGTGTACGTCATGGCGGTCAGCGTCCAGCCGCCCGTGTTGTTCGTCGTCGGCTGCGCGTAACCGGGCAGGCCTGTCTTCTCCGAGATGGCCTTCGCGTCCTGCCGGACCTCGTCCCAGGTCTTCGGCGGGTTGTCCGGATCGAGTCCGGCCTTCTTGAACAGTTCCCGGTTGTAGACCAGGGAGAGGGCGAACTCGCTGGTGGGCAGACCGTAGTTGTGCCCCTTCGCGTCCGTGCCCGGTGCCAGCGCGCGCTTGTCGAACTGGTCGGCGCCCGGCAACGACTTCACCTGGTCGGTGATGTCCGCGATCTGATGGCGGTTGATCAGTCCCTGGGGCTCGGTGAGCGGCACGATGAACGCCGTCTCGAGCTGGCCGCCGGCCAGCCGGGCGGCGAAGGTCTTCGCATCCCACACCGCTTCACTCGGCTTGACAACGATGTCCGGATGCGCACGCTCGAAGGCGGCCACCTGGTCGGTGAACTGCTTGCGCAATGTCCCCTGGGTGGTCGGGGGCATGTCCGTCACCGTGATGGTCACCTTGCCGTCGGCGGCATCGCTGCTGGAGTCCGAGGACGAGCAGGCCCCTGCGGTGATCGCGAGCATCCCCGCGGTACAGCAGGCGGCAAGTCTGGACCATGGTGTTCTCATCTTGTTGACTCCCTGTCCTCGGCGCGCGGAATTTCGCAAGGGGATGCCCGCGGCGCGGGTGCGCAGCGGGTGTGGTGAAGGAGTGATGAGGCGGTCGCGACCGCGAGTACGTCGGACACGACTCCTTGCCCGTCTGCCTGGTGGCCGACCGGGCGTTGCCAGTGGTGCGGCTCCAACTCACACCGAAGTAAATCGGTTGAGCTGGGACAGTAGTAAGCGGGTTGCTGAGGGTCAAGACTTCCATCACCACGAATCCACACGCCCGTTGATGGGGTGTTATGACCGGGGTTCGGTGCAATCGGCGTACCCCACAGTCCACTTGACGGGGCATCAATTCACGTCGAATTCGGAAACCGGTATACCTGTTGGGGTCACTTGCGTGCGTCGGGCGCTAGCCTGAGACGCGTGACCGAAGAGCAGCAGGAGCTACGCCGGCGGCCGACGATCTCCGATGTCGCCACCCTTGCCGGGGTGTCCAAGGGCGCCGTGTCCCGGACGTTCAACGGGGGCAAGGGCATCAGCACCGCCACCATGGCAAGAATCCGGGCGGCCGCCGCCGAGCTCAACTGGACGCCGAGCACCGCGGCCCGCGCCGTCGGTGGCGGCCCCGCGCACGCCGTGGGGATGGTGCTGCGGCGGCCTACGGAACTCCTCGAACTCGACCCGTTCTTCCCCGCGTTCCTGTCCGGCGCGGAGAGCGCGCTCACCTCGGTGGGGTACGCGGCGGTGCTGCGGTTCGTCGACGACTCCCACACCGAGCGCGAGTGCTACGAGCAGATGGTCGGCGAACGCCGGGTCGACGGCTTTCTGCTGACCGACCTGCGCCACCGCGACCCCCGCTTCGAGTGGCTCAGCCGGCTGGGCACCCGGGCCGTGGTCGCCGGATCACCGGGCCGTACCTGCCCGTTCCCCTGGGTCAGTACCGGCGGCGCCGACCAGGTCCGCGAGCTGACCCGCCACCTCATCGCCCAGGGCCACCGCAACATTGCCCATGTCTCGGGACTCCCGAGCCTGCGCCACGCCCGCAGCCGTCGTCAGCTGTGGGAGGACACCCTGGTCGAAGCGGGTCTCCAGCCCGGCCCCGTGGTCACGGGCGACTTCACCACCGAGGGCGGCGCGCAGGCGACCCGCGAACTGCTCGACCGGTCACCGCGTCCCACGGCGATCTTCTACGCCAACGACCTCATGGCGATCGCCGGGCTGTCCGTGCTCGCAGAGAACGGAGTGAAGGTCCCCGACGAGATGGCCGTGGCCGGGTTCGACGACATCAGCCTGGCCAGCTACGTCACCCCGGCCCTGACCACGGTCCGGTGCGACTACCGCCGGATGGGGCAGATCGCCGCCCACACGCTGCTGGCGCAACTGCGGAACGAGGACGTGGCGCCCCAGATCACCATCGGCGGCGAACTGCGGCTGCGGCGCTCCACCGGCGCGTGACCGCTCCGGTCCTGGGCCCGTCCCACTCCGCTCTCCCATCCGGCTCGGCAGAGGAGCAACACCTCATGCACACAGGAACCACGGGCTTGGACCGATCCGTCGAGGAGGGACCGCGATGACCGGTGCCGGCCACCCCGTCGCACCGTGGCCGGCCCGGCGGCCGACCGTCGACGTGCCCTTGTCCCTCGGCGTCACGGGCCGAGTCACCGATGCTCCGGACAGCAGGCGCGGCGCCGTGGGCGCCGCAGGACCTCTGCCGTCCCCCGACGAGGAGATCGGCCGGCTCCCACGGCCGAAGACGGCACTGCGGTGGCGGGCCCGATGAACCACAACAGCACTGCCGATGAGCCCGCCGCCCCGGACGTTCACGCACCGTGCGCCCCCGCTCCCGATCCCGGCGGGCCCGGGCACCAGATCCCAGGCGGGCGGCATACCACCGACCTCGGGGGCATCTGGGAATTCACGACCGACCCCGACGCGGCCGTGTGGGACAGGCTGCCCGTGCCGGGCAGTTGGGACGTGCACGACAGGTACGCCGACCACCAGGGAGACGCCTGGTACCGGCGGACCTTCGACACACCCCGACTCGGCGCCGTGCAGGTCGCCCGGCTCCACTTCGAAGCCGTCTGCCACACCGCGACGGTCTGGCTGGGGGACACCCGGCTCGGCACGCACATCGGTGGATACACGCCCTTCGAGTACGACGTGACCGGGCTGTTGGCGACCGACGGCAGTCCCAACACCCTCACCGTCAGGGCCAACAACGACGAGGCTGTCGGCGCCGGCTGGCTCTGGGGAGGAATCTCCCGCCCCGTCACCCTCACCGTCGACCCGGCCGTGCGCATCGAACGGCAGCAGGTCATCGCCCACCCCCGACTGGCGGACGGCACCGCCGAGGTGACCACGGAGGTCACCGTGTCCAACGCCCTCGATCACGACCGGACCGTACGCCTCGGTGCCACGCTCACCTGCACGGAGGGCCGCGCCCTGCACTGCGGAGCGATGCGCCCCGAGCCACCCGCCGGCCGGGACCTCACCGTGCCGGCCCGCTCCACGAAGACCGTCCGCCTGACGACCGTCCTGCCCGCGGGTTCGTACGAACTGTGGTCCCTGGACCACCCGACGCTCTACCGTTCCACCGTCACCCTCAGCGAGGGCGACGAGCTTTCCTACGCCCTCTCCGACCGCTTCGGCATCCGCAGGATCGACATACTGCCGGACGGCCTGATGCTCAATGGCGAACGCGTCCGCACTGTGGGCTTCAACCGCGTCCCCGGCGACCGCGTGCACGGCGGCACCGAGCCGCCGTCGGTCATCCGCGCCGAGATCGGCCACATGAAGCGGGCCGGGGCGGACATGACCCGCATCCACCACGTCCCGCAGTCGCCCGATCTCCTCGACCACCTCGACGAGGTCGGGATGCTCAACATCGCCGAGATCTCCGTCTGGGGGCCGGAAGTCCGCCTCGACCCCGAGCGCTGGATACCCGAGCTGCGTGAGATGGTGCACCGGGACGCCAACCACCCCTCCATATGCGCGTGGTCCGTGGCGAACGAGATCAAGGGCACCGAGGAAGCGGGCCGGAACTTCGTCAGGGCGTTGATCGACCACACCCGCGCCGAGCTCGACGACTCGCGCCCCCTGACGTATGTCAGCAACACCTTCAGTGAGATCGAGGGCCCGCAGGACGAGGCCCTCCAGTACACCGACTTCATCGCGGTCAACATGTACCGGGACTACGCGGAGCGGCTGCAGCAGCTGCGCATCCACTACCCGGACAAGCCGGTCTTCGTCAGCGAGTTCAGCAGCGACGGTTACACCTTCACCCCCGACCGGGAGAGCCTCGAGCACACCTCACGCCATGACGGCGGAATCCCGGCGGAACTGTCCCGCCTGCCGTGGGTGATCGGTGCCTCCCGATGGACCTTCGACGACTACCGCAGCCGCTTCCGGGGGACCTCCGTCAACCAGCTGCGCGGGTGGGGCGTGCAGACCGAATGGGGTGGGCTCAAGCGCAGCTACGACCAGATGCGCGTCGCCTTCGCCCCGGTCGGAGGACTGTTCCTGACGTCAATGGGCGACGGCACCCGGATCACGGTCGTCCCACGGACCGCGGGCGAGCTGCCCAGCCGCGTTCTGCGCGACCACCGGCTGCACTGGCGTGCGGTGGATGCCTGCGGCGCCACCGTCGCCGAGCGGTGTCTCGCGCTGCCGGACATCGCCCCGGGCGCCGCGGCTTTCAGCCGGGACGTCGCATGGCGGACGGGCGGGTGGCAGGGCAAGGAGGCCATCTCCGAGCACGTGGGGCTGGTCGATCCGCAGGGGTACGAAGTCGCCGCCGCCGACCACGCTCTGGCCGCGCCGGCCACTCCCCGCGTCGCCCGGACCGTTGCGGCTGACGGCGCCCTGCGAGTGGTCTTCGACCATGTGACGGGAGCCGACCACTACCGTGCCGAGGCGGCGCAGGAAGGAACCGGCACGGCGTCCCTCTTCCGTACCGTCCACAAGGACGGCCACGCAGACATCACGGGACTGCTGAACCGAACTCCGTACCGGGTGCGTGTCGTCGCCGTCTGCGCGGCGGGCGAGACCCCCTCCGAGTGGAGGACCGGGCTCACCCCCCGGGCGGACGCCGGGCCGCTGCCGCCGGATGCGCAGGCACTGAAGCCGGTGCCGGGCGGCGCTGTTCTCCACTGGCGCGGCGCGGGCGCGGACCGGGCCTACGACATCGAGGCCGCCGATGCCCGCAGCGGTGAACCGATCCGCTCCTGGACCACCACGCTGCGCGGCTTCAGCCGAATCGAGGACCTGGGTTCCGGGCGCCAGGTGCGGGTCCGTATCCGTGCCCTGCGCGCCGACGGTGTGGCCAGCGCCTGGTCGGAGTGGATGGAGACAAGGACCTCGTAGGAAAGGGCTCGCCCGTGTGCCGTGCCCTGAGAACCCTCCGGGCACGGCACACGGGCGAGCCCGACCGGCCTGCGCCCGACCGGCCTGCGCCCGACCGGCCTGCGCCCGACCGGCCTGCGCGCGGCCGGCCTGTGCCCGAGCGGCTGCAGGCCGGCGACGGATCAGGCATAGGCGCGCAGCGCCACGATGCGCGCCTCCGGTGCGCCGTTCGTCGCCTCCACCACCACCCGCAGCGCGGTGGTCCGGAACGGGGCGAACCGGTGTATCCGGTGCCGGCGGCGGTTGCCGGTCTCCCGTGCGACCGGCGTCCAGCCGCCGCCGTCCTCCAGTGCCTCGATGCGGTAGTCGCGGACCAGCTCAGGCATGATCTCGAACTCCGTTCGATGCCGGTGGAGATTGTTGAGGTACTCGTCCACGTCGTCGTCGAGCACGAGGTGCACCGTGCCGATCTCCACCGGGGCGTCCCAGTCGAGCCGCAGCCACGCCTCGCCCCGCTCGCCCGCGTGCCACATCTGCGGTCCGCCGAAGGGCCGCTGGTAGCCGCCGACGGTCTTGTCCGGGCCGTACGCCCGGGTCGGTCCGGCGCGGAAGCAGAAGCTGCGCCGGCGCAACCCCCGGGCGACCCACTCGGCGACCGCCTGGCCGTTCTCCTCGGGGATGTCGTGGTCGACGCCCGACTCACCGGCGAGCTTGCGGGCCAGGCAGAGCACGCCCGTACGCCGCTGGTCGACGAGGTGCAGATACGCGTGCGGATCGGCCCGTACGATCACGACGGCGTTGCGCGGCACGTCCGGGTGCCAGGGCAGATGGGCGGACACCCACTGCTCCTTGCCTTCGGGGACGGACACCGTGCGGGAGATCAGATGGCGGGCGGGTACGGCGTTCTCGCCGCGCAGCGTGTCCCAGAGCTCGACGGTCAGCTCGGTGGCGGTGCGTACGTCGACAAGCAGTTCCACGTCGTCCAGGCGCGGATCGACGGGGAGCACAAAGGCGAGGTCACGGTCCAGCGGCAACGGCGTGGTGGTGGTGTCGGGCCCCGGCTCCACGGCGAGCCGGGTGAGCGTGCTGGAGGCGCAGGCGCGTGCCGCACGGGCCAGGTCGTCCGGGTCGGTGTTGCACACGCCCATCAGCGAGGCGTCCTGCCGGAGCAGGGTCTGCTGAAGGAGCGTCAGCCGTCCGTCGTGCAGCTCGCGGGGTGTCACGCCGAGTGCGGCACAGAGAGCCGCGCCCGTGCCTGCGGCCTCGCCGAGCGTGGCGCAGGTGGCCATGACCCGGGTGGATCCGAAGGCGATGTGGGTGGCGGAGATGTTGCGCCCGGCGAAGAGGAGGTTTCCGACGTTCCGCGAATAGATGCTACGGAAGGGGATGTGGTAGACGCCGTCGGAGTAGCGCTGACGGGCACCGGGTTCCTCTGCATACATGCCCTCGACCGGATGCAGGTCCACCGACCAGCCGCCGAACGCGATCCGGTCGTCGAAGGGATGCTGCGCCATCACTTCGGTCTGGGTCAGCACGTGGTCGCCTAGGAAGCGCCGGTACTCACGCTTGCCGGGAATGGCTCCGACCCACTCCAGCGTGAGATTGCCGGCGTCGAACCTGCCGCTGTTCTTGATGTGGTCCCAGATGCCGTGGACGACGGACCACAGCTCGTCGCGGATGCGCTCGTTGTCGTCCACCGTGTCGAGTTGGCCGCCCCACTCCACCCACCAGTAGTCGCAGCCGTTGTCGCCGGTACGGATCAACCGGTGCTCGGGAATGGGCGTGTCCAGGATGTTCTTGGCGAAGGACGGAGCCACGTACTTCACCGGGTGTCCGGCGTCCTTCGTATAGAACAGGATGGTGCTGCCCAGCAGTTGGCGGTCGGGCTCCGCCGGCGCCCACTCCTCGCCGTGCTCCGCGCGGGACTCGCGTCCGATGCGATGGTCGGCCCCCGCGAGATGGCCGATGAGGCCGTCGCCGGTGCAGTCGACGAAGACCGGCGAGAAGAACGTGGTCAGCCTCTCGGATCCCATGGTCCAACCGGTGACCGAATCGATCCGTTTCCCGTGTTCCGCGGTGATGTCACGGACATCCGTGTTGAGGAAGAGCTGCAGATTCGGCTCGGCGAGCACCGCGTCCAGCACGACCTGGTCCCAGTAATAGGGATTGCCCTCCGGATTGCGGTACTGGTTCTCCACGTACAACTCACCCATGATGCCGGTCTCGCGGGCCCAGCGGTGCACCCCGTGGGCAGTCGCCCCGCACACCCACACCCGCACCTCGCTGCTCGAATTGCCGCCCAGTACCGGTCGGTTGTGCACCAGGGCGACGGTGCGGCCCAGCCGTGCGGCGGCGATCGCGGCGCACACTCCGGCCAGGCCGCCGCCCACGACGGTGACATCGCTGTGGACGCTCTCCTTACGCATGAGGCGCTGGTTCCCTTCTGTCCGGAAAACGCACCCGCGGACCCGGGCACAGCCGGGCGGCGCGGGAGGAGACACTGAGCCCGCTGCCGGTGGTCGGCACTGCTCCGGGCGTGAACGAGGCCGCCCGAGTGGCGGAAGAGGCCACCGCTGCCGCGGCCCCCGCACTGCCGAGGCGCTGCCACGGACAGACGTGCCCCGCGGCCGTCACCACCGGGGGACCTTCCTTTCGTAACCGGGGTCGATGCGTTGCATGTAGCCGGTGTCGTCCCGGGTGCGCAGTCCGCAGGCCAGATATCGCTCGTGCAGCCGGGCCAGTGCGTCACGGTCGAGTTCGACGCCCAGCCCCGGGCCCTTGGGTACCTGCACCGATCCGTCCGCGAACGACAGGGCCCCGGCCTGGACGACGTCCTCGGACTTCCACGGCCAGTGGGTGTCGCAGGCGTATGTGAGGTGCGGCGTGGCTGCTGCCAGATGAGTCATTGCCGCAAGACTGACGCCCAGATGCGAGTTGGAGTGCATGGACAGACCCATGCCGAATGTCCGACAGATGCCGGACAGCAGCTTCGTGCGGTGCAGTCCGCCCCAGTAGTGGTGGTCGGAGAGCACCACCTGGACCGCATCCCGCTCGACGGCCGGAGCGAGGTGCTCGAACGCGACGACGCACATGTTGGTCGCCAGCGGCATGGGCACCTCCCTGGCCACCCTGGCCATGCCCTCGATTCCCGGGGTGGGATCTTCCAGGTACTCCAGAACGCCTTCGAGTCTGCGTCCGACGTCGATCGAGGTCTCCACGCTCCACGCCGCGTTCGGGTCCAGCCGCAGCGGTCGATCGGGGAACTCCTCGCGCAGCGCCCGGATCGCTGCGATCTCCTGCTCCGGAGGGAAGACCCCACCCTTGAGCTTGAGCGCCTGGAAGCCGTACTCGTCAACCATGCGCCGGGCCTGGGCGACGATCCCTTCTGGGTCCAGCGCCTCCCCCCAGGAGTCCGGCTCCCCGCCCGGGTGAGACCCCCATTTGTAGAAGAGATAGGCGCTGTACGGCACGTACTCGCGTACCGCGCCGCCGAGTAGGTCCGACACCGGTCGCCCGGCCGCCTTGCCCTGAACGTCCAGGCAGGCCACTTCGAAGGGGGAGAAGACGCGGTCCACCGTACCGTCGGCAGTGATCGTCCCGGTGAGTCCGTGCCCGTCCGAACCGGTGCTCGCGCCCAGCACCTTGGCCACCCGCTGGTGCATCGCTCCCAGCGCATGGACGTCCATGCCCACGATCGCGCCGGCGGCCGACCGCAGCCGACGCAGGTGGTCCTCATCCGCGTAGGTCTCACCGAGTCCGCAGAGACCCTGGTCGGTGGAGACTTCGACGATCGCACGCAACGCGTAGGGCTCATGCACGCCCACCGCGTTCAGCAGCGCCGGGTCACGGAACGCCACCGGCGTGATGGTCACCTCTTTGATCCGGATGGCGCCGCCCATCAGGCGGTCACCGCCGCATACGGCGGGGGACCGGCATCGATGGTGGGCCCCGGTGCATCCAGGTGCTCTGGGGCGCACGCTCGCGGAGGGAAGAGTGGTTCACGTCCATGAATCGAGAACACACTTAAGAACATGTCAAGAATGTATGACTCGTTGGGAGTTGAGGTCAAGGGCGTCGCGGAGACCGAGCGTGTGCCGTCCAGGACATTCAGGCGGGAGGGCGTTGGGTCCGGTGCAATTCCCCGTTGTCCGAATCGAGTTGCGGGAGCCGTACAGTCATATCTGCGATGAGGGAGACGGCCTGACATCGGGCTTGGGGGATCGCGAACCCGCGCGAGCGGTGGGCTTCCCGGAGGCACGCGACGCTCCGAGCCCACACCGCCTGGGCCGATCACGCCCCGAGGCTCCTCACTCAGCGCAGGACCGGTGGACCGGAGCCAAGATCTCGGAGAGGATCCATCGAGCGCATCGGAACGGATGGCCAGGAGACACCCTGTGATCACTCAAGGAGTAAAGGTCACAGGGCGGTGCAACGTCTGCGGTGGCACGACGATCTGCGACATCGGGCGATCGCCGGACGCCCCGGTTGGGATGTGACCCGGCCCCCCGGTACGCCCCAGCCGGCCGCTCGCTGGGGGAACGCGAACCGGCCGAGGCGGCTCTCACAGCGCCTCACTCGCCCGTTTCGCAACCGCGCAGACCTCGGTCGCGAGCTCCCGGACACGGGAGCGTGGGCAACGGGTGCTCGGCAGAGCGACGGCCAGGGCCGCGACGGACTCCCCCTGGGAGTTCCGGACGCAGGCACCGACCGCGGCGATGCCCCGGCCGCTCTCGCCGAAGTTGGTGGCGTAGCCGAGGCGCCGGACGGCGGCCAGCTTCCTTTGCAGCATGACCCGTTCGGTGGTGGCGGCGCCGGGGGCGTTCGGCAGGTCTCGGGGGTAGAGAGCGCGGAGCCGGTCGGCGGGCAGCTCCGCCAGCAGTGCTTTGCCGCCGGCCGTGGCGTGCGCGGGCAGCAGCATGCCCACGCGGGAGCCGACACGCAGCACCTGGGTGGTCTCCACACAGTCGATGAACCGTGCGCCGTTTCCTTCCAGCACCATCAGGTGACAGGTTTCGCCGAGCGTGCCGTGCAGCTCCTCCGCGTACGGGTGCAGTGCCGCACGCAGGTCCGGGGCGGCATGGGCGGTGAGGCCGAGGAGCTGCCCGAAGGCGGGCCCCTGGCAATACGCCTTGCTCTCGTCCTGCACGGCGAAATTGCGGTACCGCAGCGTGTTCAGCAGCCGGTACGCCGTGGACGGTGCCACCCCCAGGGACTCTGCGGCGTCGGTCACCCGTAGCTGCCGCTTCTCGCTGAGCAGCAACAACAGCCGCAACGCGGAATCGACGGACTCGACGGGACGCGCATTCGTTTTTCGCACAGCGAAATATGTAACAGCTGCGATTCCGCAGAGGAACCCTCCCGGCCTAACGTCCGATGCACCGCCGCCGCACCGTCGCATCGGCGGCCCCCTTTTTTTGGAGGTGTCATGTCACGTACGCAGCTGGATGTGCGCGCAGAACTGGGAGAGGCGCCACTGAGGCCCTTCCACTGGTTCCTCACCGGGCTGGTCGTTCTGGCCACCCTCTTCGACGGCTACGACACCTTCATCCCCTCATACATGATCGGTTTTGTGGAGGAACCCTGGCACCTGTCCTCCGGACAGGCCGGCTTCCTCATGTCGTCGGGCCTCATCGGCTTCGCCGTGGGTTCCCTGACCCACGGCATCGTCGCCGACCGGCTGGGCCGCCGCCCCACCCTCATCGCAGGGCTGCTGATCGCCGGCGTCTTCAGCGTGCTGACCGGCGCGCTGGCCCACTCCTTCACGACGTTCGTGATCCTGCGCGTCCTCACCGGGCTGGGGCTCGGCGTCCTGCTCCCGCTCGGCACGGCGTACATCAACGAGTACCTGCCGGACCGTGTGCACAACCGGATGGCCGTCATCGGCGGCACCGGATTCGGGCTCGGTGGGGTGCTCGCCGCGCTGCTCGGCATCGCAGTGGCGGGGCCGGACACCTGGAACCCGCTGTACTACATCGGCGGCGGCGCGCTCGTCCTCGGCCTGGTGTACCTCGTGGTGTTCCCCGAATCCGTGGAGTACGCGGTGGCCCACGGGCGGCACCAGGAGGCGGCGAAGCTCCTGTCGCGCGTGCGTCCGGACCGTGCGGAGCTCTACCGTTCGGCCGAACTGACCGTCCCGGCGCGCCCGGAGGGCCACGACTGGCGGCTGATCTTCTCCTCCACGTACCGAGGTCGCACCCTGGCGCTGTGGGCCACCGCCTTCCTGCTGCTGTTCAACGTGTACGGCCTGTCCACCTGGACACCGAGGCTGATGATGCAGCGCGGCGAGGGCTTCGCGACCGGGTACACCTTCGGGGCGGTCCTCCAAGGCATGTCGATCGCCGGTGCGATCCTCGGCGGTTTCGTCGCCGACCGCCGCCTCGGGGCACGACGCAGCTTGATGCTGTGGTGCGGTCTGGGCTCCGGGGCCGCCCTGGTGGTGGCCTTCACCGACACCACGGCGAGCAACATGATCGCGGTCGGTGGTGCCGGGATGTTCATCATCGGCGGGCAGTTCCTGCTGAACAACGTGTGCGCCGGTACGTATCCGGTGCAGGCACGCGGTACCGGCGAGGGACTGATGCTCGGGATCGGCCGCGTCGGCGGCATCCTCGGACCGTACATCGGAGGGGCGCTGATCGACGCGTTCGGAGGAACCGCGCCGTTGTTCGTCGTGGTCGCCTCGGCCGCCGCGCTGGCGATCATCAGCGCGTCCTTCGTCACCACCCGCCGGCAGCGGACCGGTCTGCCGACCGCCACCCCCGGCCAGGTGCCGGCCGTCTGAAGGCCGCCCTTCTCTGCCGGGCCCGCTTCCCGGGTCCCCTCTCTGCGCCTTTCGGGCGCGAACCGGCAGGACGGCAGCCGCCCCGTGACCGCACCGGGGCGGCCCCGCCCTCGCCTGCACAGTGAAAGGAACACACCATGTCCGCACGCCCTCGTGTCCTGATCGTCGGGGCCGGAATAGGCGGGCTCACCCTCGCCCTCGAACTCCACAAGGCCGGGTTCGAATGCCGGATCTTCGAGGCAGCCGCCGAACTGAAGCCGATCGGTGTCGGCATCAACATCCTTCCGCACGCCAGCCGCGTGCTCTCGGGCCTCGGCCTGGAGGCGGAGCTGTCCCGGGTCGGAGTGACAACCCAGGAGTCCGTCTACTACAACCGATTCGGTCAGCACATCTTCACCGAGCCCGCCGGCCGGAACGCCGGATACGAGTGGCCGCAGTACTCGATCCACCGTGGTGACCTCCAGACCGTGCTGGCCCGCGCGGTCGTCGACCGGCTGGGCCCGGACGCGCTGGTCACCGGCCACCGCTGTACATCGGCCGAACAGGACGAGCACGGTGTGACGGTGCACTTCCGCCTCGGCTCCGATGAGGGCGCGCCCACCGTGTCCGAACGCGCCGACGCCGTCGTGGCCTGCGACGGTGTGCACTCGGCGATCCGCAAGCAGCTCCACCCCGGAGAGGGCGCGCCGCGCTACTCGGGCTACAACATGTGGCGCGGAGTGGCCCCCTGGGAGCCGGTGCTCAGCGGCGCCAGCATGATCCGGGCCGGTTGGCTCGCCACCGGCAAGATGGTCATCTACCCGATCCGCGACCGCGTGGACGAGCACGGCCGTCAGTTGGTCAACTGGGTCGCGGAGATCGAGACGCCGCGTCACATCGACCGCGACTGGAACCGTTCCGGCCAGGTCGAGGACTTCGTCCACGCCTTCGCCGACTGGCACTTCGACTGGCTGGACGTGCCCGCCCTCATCCGGTCCTCGCAGGACATCCTGGAGTACCCCATGGTCGACCAGGACCCGCTGGACAGCTGGGGGGAGGGCCGGATCACCCTGCTCGGCGACGCCGCCCACCCCATGGTCCCGCGCGGTTCGAACGGTGCCGGCCAGGCCATCCTGGACGCCCGGGCCCTGGTCGAGGCGCTGACCGCGCACGCCGACGACGTGCGTGAGTCGTTCACCGCCTACGAGAACGAGCGCAGGCCGGCGACGGCCGCAGTGGTGCAGGCCAACCGGACGAACCCGCCGGACGCGATCCTGCGCGAGGTGTACGAGCGGACGGGTGACCAGCCGTTCGAGGACATCGAGGATGTGATCCCGGCCGCCGATCTGGAGTCGCTGATCGGTCGCTACAAGACGGTCGCCGGGTACTCGCAGGAGGCCCTGGCGCGCAGCTGAGGAAGGCCCTCCGTGTTGTCTCCGGACGGGAAGTACCGCGTGTGGAGTATGCCGCGGCCGGGCGCCGTCGTACCGGCCGCGGCAACGTCGTCGCAGACATGACGGGGACCCAGGACCGGGTACGGCTCGGGAACCCCGGAAGGCGCGCTGCTCCTTCCCGGGCGTTCCACCGACCGGGAGCCCCCGCGCTGCACGGCCGCCATTTCGGTGTGGGGGTCGCCCTGCCCGGCACCGACGCCGGCCGGTGGCGCCGTGTGCGGCCGGACCCGGCCACTCGTCAGGCGCCAGGACGCCGGATCGGGGCCCGCCGGCGCAGACGGCCCCTGCACCACGACGCGCAGGCTGCGTTCCCACTGCCTCGGTGGAAGTGGGAACGTAGCCTGCGATCGGTTCGTGCCTTTCGGTTTGGTCAGGTGTCCCGGCTCCGGTGCCGGCCGGTGCGCCCGGTCCGGCCTGTGGCCGGCTCCCTCCGGCGCGGTCGTCCGGCCGGTGTCTCCTGCTGCCGGCCCGGGGACGTACCGCAGGGCCCGACGGCGAGCGTGATCGTGCCCTCGTCCGCCGGACGGTGCCGGGTTCGGGTCACAGCCATTTCGGAAGGGACACCGAGGTGGACGAGGAGACCTTGCGGGCCGAGGCGGTGTCCCGGCCGAGGAGCCAGGCGCACAGTGCCGCCGCCGGGCCGCGCACTTCCTCGGCGAGCTGCTCCGGCCCACTCAGCAGCCAACTGCGGTCGCGGTCGGCCGGGCGCAGCACCAGGACGGGGCAGCCCTCCTTGCCACCGACCGTCGCGCAGGCATCGGTGAGCAGCGCGTCGACCAGGTCCGGGGGGAAGGCATCGAAGTCGCCAGGGGCGTCGGTGGCGAGGTCAACGGCGTGGACCCACAGTTCGCGGGTGCGCATCCAGGGAACTTCGGACGCGGGGATGGTACGGCCCAGTGCGCTGCGTACGGTGGCCTGCCAGGCAGCCGCGGGCAGTGCGTCGAGCGCGTTCAGCAGGCGGTCATCCGCTGAGAGAACGTCCTTCACCACATCCGTGGCCGGACGCCGGGCGCCCCGCTCGATGTCGTCCAGGCGGACCGCCGGGTCGGGATACATCGGTGTCTCGACGCCGGTGCGGGCCCAGGTGAGCAGATTGGCCAGGGCGTCGGCGTTGCGGGCGAGGTGGGTCAGCACATGGGCGCGGGTCCAGCCGGGCAGCGGCGAGGGGGTGTGCACCGCTTGAGCGGACAGGCCGACGACGGCTCCGCGCAGCAGCGCGGAACCGTCGCGGACCCAGGCCAGGCTACGGGCGAAGCCGAACTCAGGCACCGGTGGTCTTCTCCTTGCGGGTGGCGTTGCGGCACTCGCCGATGCCCTCGATACGGGTGGTCAGCACCTGGCCCTCGGTCAGGTAGCGCTGGGGGGTGCGGGCGTGGCCGACACCGCCGGGGGTGCCGGTGGCAATCACGTCGCCGGGGCGCAGGGTGACCATCGTGGAGATGTAGGCGACCAGCGTCGCCGCGTCGAAGACCAGGTCGGAGGTGTCGGCCTGCTGGACGGTCTCCCCGTCCACCTCCCCGGCCAGCCGCAGGCCGGCTCCGGCGTCCACCTCGTCCGGGGTGACCATGACCGGGCCGAAGGGGGTGGTGGCCTCGAAACTCTTGCCCTGGTGCCACTGGGTGGTGCGGTACTGCCAGTCACGGATGGTGACGTCGTTGAGGATGGAGTAGCCGGCGATGGCTGCGGTGGCGGCCTCCTGGTCGGCGTGGCGCACGGTGGTCCCGATCACGACGGCGAGCTCTGCCTCCCAGTCGACGGCGTCGGAGACCGCAGGGAGCACGATGTCGTCGTGGGCGCCGACCAGCGCCTCGGGGAACTTGGTGAACAGCGTCGGGTACTGGGGGATCTCACGCCCCATCTCCTGGATGTGGTTGCGGTAGTTGAGGCCGACGCAGACCACCTTGCCGGGCCGGGGGACGACGGGCGCGTAGTCCAGATCCGCCACGGCGTGAACGGGTCCGTCGGCGGCCTCGGCGATCTCCCGCCAGCCCGGCTCGGACAACAGGGCCCCGAGGTCGGCGTAACCGGTCTCGGTTGCCGTCGCGGTGTCGACGCGGACGCAGGCGGTGCCGTCGGTCGTGCGGATGGTGGCGAGCTTCATCGGGTGGTTCCTTCGCTGGTTGCGGGGTTGGTGCGGTCGGTCAGGTAGAGGTTCAGCCGTTCCATCACCGGGTGGTCGCCGAAGCGGAACAGGTCGAGCTGCCCGCGCGCCTCGATCCGGACCTCGGCCCAGGACGGGACGGCGAGCAGGTCGCCTCGGGCGACCTCGACGGCCTTGCCGTCGAGGTGGAACACTCCGTCGCCCTCGAAGACCTGCCAGACGGAGCTGGCGGACTCGCGGGCGGCCCTGGTCGAGGCTCCGGCGCGCAGCCGGTGCATCTCGGTACGGATCGTGGGCAGGGCGTCGTTGCCGGAGGTCGGGTTGGTGAACCGGACTGCGGCGTGTCCGGGGGCCGTCACGCCGGGGTGGCCCTCGTCCTCGAGTTCCAGCTGGGCCCTCAGCGCGGCGTCGGTGTGCTCCCAGCGGTAGGCGGCCAGCGGCGACTTGGGCAGGTCGGTGGCGGCCGCGGAGACCGGCCGGAGGCCGGGGTGGCCCCACAGCCGTTCGGCGCGGGAGCGCTCCGGGGTGGAGCGGTCGTCCAGCGAGTCGGGGCCGAACTGGAAGAACTCGGTGTTCAGCGCGTTCGACAGCGGGATGTCCAGGCCGTCGAGCCAAGCCATCGGCTGCTCGGTGGTGTTGTGGTGGCCGTGCCAGGCCCAGCCGGGGGTGAGCAGCAGGTCACCACGGCGCATCGCGACCGGGTCGCCGTTCACCAGGGTCCACACGCCTTCGCCCTCCAGCACGAAACGGAAGGCGTTCTGGGAGTGACGGTGCACGGGGGCGACCTCGTTCGGGCCGAGGTACTGCACCGCGGCCCACAGCGTCGGGGTGGCGTGGGGCAGCCCGGGCAGGCCGGGGTTGGCCAGCGAGATGGCCCGGCGCTCACCGCCTCGACCCACTGGAACGAGATCGCCGGCGCGCACCGCGAGGTCATAGACCTCCTTCCAGCGCCAGCGGTGCGGTACCGCCGCCGGACGCGGGGTGACCGGCATCAGGTCCTCGCGCTGGGTCCACAGGGGGAGTAGGCCGTAAGCGTCGAAGTCGCGGTAGAGCTCGGTCAGTCGGGCATCGTGGCCGGACATGGTGGGTGTCCTCTCCTGGACGTGGAGCAGCTGCGGCTCCGGCTCCGGGAAGCCGTGGTTGCCGCTGTCAGCGCGACGCTAGAACGCTGCTTCCGCAGAGAGAACAGTTATTGATCTAAAGTTCCCCTGTGAGGAATTCCAAGGGACTTGAGTCCGTCGACAATGCACTGCACCTACTGCTCCTCCTCCGCGAACACGGTCGCATCCGGCTCTCGGAGGCAGCCGACTCGCTGGGCGTGGCGCGATCGACTGCCCACCGCCTTCTTTCCACTCTGAGGAACCGTGGTTTCGCGGTACAGGGAGTGGACAAGGCATACCGCCCCGGTCCGGCCCTGTACCGGCTGGGTCTCTCCGCGCGTACCGACTACGAGCTTGTCGAGGCGGCCCGTGCGCCGATGCTGCAACTCAACGAGGCGGTGGGCGAGACCGTGCACCTCATGGTGCGGACCGGGGTCCAGGTGCGCTTCCTGCACAGCGTCGAGGGTGCCCACGCGCTGCGGGTCAGCAGCCGCGCCGGGGCGCTGCTTCCCGCGCACCTGGCTTCGGGCGGGAAGGCGCTGCTGGCCGAGCTCACCGAGGGCGAGCTGGGCGAGCTGTACGCGGCCGACGGTTCGGCCGGCGAGGGCGACTCCCCGGAAGCGGCGGTGGAGGCCGGGGCGCTGCACCGGCGGCTGGACGGCGTCCGTCGGGCCGGATTCGCCGTCAACACCGAGGGCACGGAGCGGGGCATCACGGCGGTCGGGGCAGCCGTGCATGACGCCGGTGGCCGGGCCGTCGCCGCTCTCGCGATCTCCGCACCGAGCCTGCGCCTGCCGCGCAGTCGCCTGCCGGAGGCCGCGACGGCTCTCCGCGAGGCGGTGCGGCACCTGGAGGAGTGCCTTTGAGTCGAGGTGCCGCCCGGCGGGCCGACGGCCGCCGATGCACCCGGACCGCAGGGCCCCGACCCAGCGCGGCGTACGCGTGCGCGCATCAGCCGTACGCGGGACGGCATCGTCGCCCTCGAATGTGTGCTGTGCCCGTGTCCGGGGACGAGCAGGAACCGGCCGTTCGCGCGATCAGGGAGGCGACGGTCAGGGCGTCCCTTCTGCGCATCGGCTTCGTGGTCGGCCGGGAGGCCGAGTCGGCGGCGATCTGCTCACGCAGTCCGACGCCGGCCGCTCGGAGTGTGCGCAGAACGGACCTTTCCTCCTGAAGGCGCATGCGAGTCGCATCCTGGCCGAGCTCTCGCGATCGCATGCAGTCGTAGCCCGCGGCGCACGAGTCGGGTCCGAACGTGCTGCGTGAGGTGGGGCTGACCGGACTCGGAGCACCTGAGACTGTCGGATCCGGGCAATCAGGCACAGGCGCGACATTGCCGCACCCTGGCCTGCCGGCTGATCAGTGGCGTGTGGCTCAATGCTCGCGGAGCGAAAGGGGGTGACGGAGGTGGCTGTGCGGACGGCAAAGCAGGTGGGGCCGGCCCGGTCCGGGAAGGTGTGGCTGCGTGCGGTGGCCTGGTCGCTGCTCGGACTGGTGCTCCTGGCGGTCTCGGCGGCCCTGAGCCTTCCGGTCCCCGAGCGGATCGCCGATGAGAAAGCCTTCCTGGCTGCACGGCCGTGCGGTCGGGAGGAGGCAGCCACGGGCACGGCAGACTGCATGCGCACGATCCGTGGGACGGCTCTCTCCGCCGAGCATGCCAAGAACGGAAAGACGGCAGTCTTCCGCGTGCAGCTGCAGGCCCCTGTTCCGGCCCCTGCCGATCAGCCGATGGACCTCGATTCGCACGGCGAATTGTCGGATCTCATCAAGCCGGGGGACGAGGTGGAAGTCACCACCTGGCGGAACATCCAGGTCGCCGTCAGCCACGACGGGGTCAGCGAGACGCTCCCCGGACTGCCGGACGAGCAGGCCACCATGTTCGTCGGGCTCACCCTGGCCGGTGTCTGGCTGGCGATCCTTGCCTTCATCGCCGCGCTCGGCAGCACCCGGAGGGCCCGCGGCCTTGCCACCGGCCGCCCCTTCCCGAACTCGGTCCGATTCAGTCTGGCGAAGTGCGTAGGCGTGGTGGCCGCACCGCTGGCCGCGGGGTTCGTCGCCGGCGGTATCTGGGATGGCTGGACGGCAGTGGTGATGACGGTGGTCATCTGGGCACTGATAGCGCTCCCGGCCACGATTGCCGCCCTGCTGTGGAACCGCGACCGGTCCCGCACCTCGTCGCCCGTCGCCCGGCTTGACGCTGAGGACAGCCGGACCGAGTGAACCGACTCGTCGCCGGTGGTCGGTCATCGCGGCACTGACCGCGTAGCCGCCACCTGCGCAGATGCCCAGCGCACCGATGCGCTCCGCGGCTTCGTCGGTCTGCTCGACGCCGCCGTCCTCTGCCGGCCACCGGCTGTTGGAACAGTTCGTGCACGCCCGAGACATCGCTGTAGTCCTTGAGCGGCAGTACCTACCGCCGAGACAGTTCCGCTGTGGGAGCGGATCGACCTCCTGGTCGGCGGTTCAACGACGCGGACACCAGGAACCGCCCCGCAACACAACGGATTCGGATCACGCTCACCGACATCCACGGGTCGCCGTTCCCGACATCGACGACGAAGTGCACATCTATCCCCCGGAGCCCGGCCGGCCCAGCCGAGGCGGCCCCGCGTCCGGCCTGCAGCCGCACCCTCCCCAGGCCCACCGACCACGGACGGCCCAGTCATCGGCGACGACCTGCGCACCCTCTGCCCAGGCCTTTGAGCCGTGATCGCAGCAGCTCTTCCCTGATGCCGCTCCCGCCCCGAACCGCGCCCGCCGGTCAGAGCGCTGCCCGGTGTCAGGCAATCCCCATGAACGAATGAGCTATCAGCCCGATCGTGATAGGAAAAATCATGAGCAAAGCAGATGAACCGCAGGGAAACGGCACCTATGACGTGGTCGTGGTCGGCGCCGGCCCGGTCGGCCAGAACGTCGCGGAGCACGCCCGCGCGGGCGCTCTCAGCGTGGCCGTGGTGGAGCGGGAACTCGTCGGCGGGGAATGTTCCTACTGGGCGTGCGTACCCAGCAAGGCGCTGCTGCGGCCGGTCATCGCCGTTGCCGACGCCCGCCGCGTGGACGGCGCCCGGCAGGCCGTCACCGGCCGGCTCGACACGGACCAGGTCTTTGCCCGCCGCAATCGCTACGTCACCGACTGGGACGACAGCGGACAGGCCCGGTGGGTGAAGTCCATCGGCGCCGATCTGTTCCGCGGTCACGGCCGGATCGACGGTGCCCGCCGCGTCACCGTCACCCAGGACGACGGTGGGCGCCAGACACTCACGGCCCGGCACGCGGTGGCCATCGCCACCGGCAGCCGGCCCGCGCTGCCCGACATCCCGGGCATCAAACAGGCCCGGCCCTGGACCAACCGGCACGGCACCGACTCCAGCACCGTGCCCGCACGGCTCGCCGTCGTCGGCGGCGGCGGGGTCGGGGTGGAGATGGCCACCCTCTGGCAGGGCCTGGGCTCCCAGGTCACCCTGCTCGCGCGCCGCGCCCTCCTGCCCCGCATGGAACCGTTCACGGGCGAGCTGCTCGAACGCGGTCTCACCGAGGCCGGCGTCGACGTGCGGATCGGCGTACAGGTGACGGCCCTGCGACGCCCGGACCCGAAGGGACCCGTCACTCTCACCCTCGACGACGGCAGTGAACTCGAGGCCGATGAAGCCATGTTCGCCACCGGCCGGGCTCCCGCCACCGACGACATCGGCCTCGACACGGTCGGCCTCGCAACCGGCTCCTGGCTGGACGTGGACACCACCTGCCTGGTCGAGGGTGTCGAAGGCGAATGGCTGTATGCGTTGGGTGATGTCAACCACCGTGCGCTCCTCACTCACCAGGGCAAGTACCAGGCCCGGACCGCGGGCGACGCCATCGCCGCCCGCGCCGCAGGCCGCCCGCTGGACGACGCCCCCTGGGGCGACCACGCCACCACCGCCGACCAGCACGCCGTACCCCAGGTTTTCTTCACCGATCCCGAAGCGGCCGCCGTGGGCCTGAACGCCGAGCAGGCGGCCCGCGCCGGCTACCGCGTCAAGACCGTCGACGTCGACTTCAATGCCGCCCAGGGTGCCAACCTCTACGCCGACGGCTACCAGGGCCATGCCCGGATGGTCGTCGATATGGACCGGGAAGTCCTGCTCGGGGTCACCTTCGTCGGCCCCGGCGTCAGCGAACTCCTGCACTCGGCGACCGTGGCCGTCGCGGGGGAGGTCCCACTCAAGCGGCTGAGGCACGCGGTCGCCTGCTTCCCGACGGTCAGCGAGATCTGGTTCTTCCTCCTCGCCGCCTACCAGCGTGACTGACCGAAGGAACGTCTTGATCGCAGCGAGCACCGGGGAGCGGACATCGCGGGGGGCGGGCCGGTCGACACCAGGGGCGCACCTGCCCGGGACGGGCCGACACCCACGACCCCGGCGGCCTCGCGGCCCCGGAACGGGTCCTGCGGCCGGCCGTCAGGCCGCGTGCCCTGCCCGTGGTCGGTGACGCGGAACGTGCCGCGTTCCACCGGCCCGCTGTGCCCACGCGACCGCAAGCCGCTACCCGACGATTTACACAGGCTGGACTGCGCAAGTTAACCTGTACGTATGAACGAGATCGCTGAGACCACCGGCGTGTCCGAGTCGGCCGTACGCGCGGCACGCGAGTTCCGCGTGGTGTTCAGCCGACTCCGGCGCCGCATGCGTGAGAGCTATGACCCCGGCGACCTCACACCGTCCCAGACCTCCGTCCTCAGCCGCTTGGACAAGGACGGCGAGGCGTCGGTCAGCGACCTGGCGGCCGCCGAGCGCGTGCGGCACCAGTCAGTGGCCTCCACCGTCGCCGTACTGGAGGAACGCGGCCTGGTCGCCCGGCGCCCGGACCCCGGGGACGGTCGGCGGCAGCTGGTCTTCGTCACAAAGAGCGGGCATGCCTTCCTGGAGGACCGCCGCCGCGCCGGAGAGGGCTGGCTCACCCGCGCCCTGGAGGACCACTGCACGGAAGCCGAACGACAGACCCTCATCGAGGCGGCGGCCCTGCTGGAACGGATCGTCCGGTCATGACCGGCAGGGTGACCTGTGTACTGCGCCGGCTGCGCCCCGGCTCGGCCAAGACGCCGGGCGACAGCTTCGACCGGCGGTTGCTGGCTCCGATGATGCTGGGGTCGGTACTCAACCCGGTCAATTCCTCCGTCATCTCCGTCTCCCTGGTACCGATCGGAACCGCTTTCGGCGCACCGCCCTCCCGGACGGCCTGGCTGATCTCCGCCCTCTACCTGGCCACCTCCATCGGGCAACCCGTGGTGGGACGACTGCGACCTCTTCGGACCGCGTCGCCTGTTCCTGGTCGGGACGGCACTGACCGGCGTCGCCGGCATGGTCGCCCCCAACCTCGGCGTGCTCATCGCCGCACGCGTACTCCTCGGCTTCGGCACCTGCTCCGGTTATCCGGCCGCCATGTACCTCATTCGCAGCGAGGCCGGACGCACCGGACAGAAGAGCCCCGCCGGTGTCCTCACCGCGCTTGCCGTCACCACCCAGACCGTCGCCGTCATCGGCCCCAGCCTCGGCGGCCTGCTGATCGGCGTCGGTGGGTGGCGTGCCACCCTGGCCGTCAACATCCCCCTCGCCGTCGGCGGCCTGTACCTCGGCGCCCGCCGACTGCCCGCAACCCCCACCACCCGCCGCAGCGCGGACCGTCACCCCGCCACCGCCCTCGACCTGCCCGGCATGGCACTCTTCGCCACGGCGCTGGTCTGCCTGCTGCTGTTCCTCATGAACCCCGGCGGCGGCCACCGGTACCTTCCGGCGCTGACCCTCGCCGCGGCAGCCGCCTTCACCTGGCGCGAGCTACGTGCACAGCAACCCTTCATCGACATACGCGTACTCAGCGGCAACCTGCCGCTCGTGGCCACCTACGCACGGGCCCTACTCGCCTACATCGTCAGTTACGCGTTCCTGTACGGATACACCCAGTGGACGGAGGAGGGCCGAGGGCTGTCCGCCTCACAGGCCGGACTGGTCCAACTCCCGCTCTTCGCCACGGCCCTCGTCGTCTCCACTCTCACCGGACGCCACCAGGCGATCCGCGGCAAGCTCCTGGTGGGCGCCGTCGGCCAGATCGCCGCATGCGCCCTGGTGCTGCTCCTGCACGCCGACAGTGCCCTGTGGCTCCTCCTGGCCGTCGTCATCGTCCTCGGCGTCCCGCAGGGACTGAACAGCCTCGCCCTGCAGAACGCCGTCTTCCACCAGGCCGACCCCGACCGCATGGGTTCCTCCGCCGGCCTCCTGCGCACCTTCGGCTACCTCGGAGCCATCATCGCCTCCGCCGCCGACGGCGCCTTCTTCGGGCAGCGTGCCGACACCGGTGGACTCCACCATCTCGGCTGGCTCATGCTCGCCGTCAGCGCCCTCTTCCTGGCGGTGACCGTCGCCGACCGCTCCCTGCGCCGCGTCGGAGCCCCACGCCACGACGACACCACCACCGAGACCCAACCCCAGGACACCGACCGGTGACCGAGACCTCTGGCCTCCGCCCGGCAGGACCCGCCCTGCGGCGTCCCGCCGATGCATCATGTTCCTGATGGTCCGGACAGTATCCAGCCGCCCCAGGTCATGATCGGGCTGGAAACCGGGCTGATCCAAGACCGTCTCTCAGCGCGAGCCGCCCGCACGCGAAAGTGCTCACTGCGGGACCGGGGAGCCGGCCGCATCGTCCGCCGAGGCGCTGGCCTTCAGGCGATCCCAGTGCCGGATCACACTCGGCGGCCACCCCGGCGGCGAATGCGGTCGAAGCCAGCCAGAGGGCGTTCGCACCGGTCCCGAGGAGGATCAGCGGGACGCCGGCCAGGGTCATCAAGGACAGGGCGTGAGTCATCGGCCGCCGGACCGTCAGCTTCACCATCACCATGTGGCGAGCAGTGCTCCGGCGCCGCGGGCGCTCAGCACCAGACCCCAGCCGTCGGCGCCGATCGTGCCGGCGGCGATGACCGGGCCGAGGATCTGCCAGACGCCCATGTTGGCGGCGTCGAAGACGGCGAAGGCCAGTGTCACCGACCAGATCCACGGTCTGGAGCTGAAGTAGCGCCAGCCCTGCCGCAGTTCGCCGCGCATCGTCGGGTCACCCGTGGTTCGGGGTGGCAGGTCGGGCAGCCGATGCTGCCGGCGCGTGCAGAATTCATCAAGCGATTTCCAGGAGGGTGGGCCAGGCAATGCCGGGCCCTACAGACCGTCCGGCTTCGCATCGCCGACGCCTCCTCCCGCGCGAGCGCTTGAGGTGGCCCACCGCCGGAACCGGCGTGGCGGGGCCACCCACGTCAGCGGGAGCAGATGACCGTGACGAGGGTGAACGATGCATAGAACGGCCCCTCGGAGAGGCTGGTGAACCAGCGGCGGCCACGGTCCTGGTCGATGCGGCCCGCGTCGATGGCCTGTTGCATATTGCGGCCCAGTCCCAGCGTGTGGTCCGCGTCCTCGAACTCCCGAAAGACCGGTGTCGTTGCCGCCACCGTCTCGATGCTGAAGCCGGCCTTGTCAGCGAGCCGGGCGAGGCTGCGTCCGATGGTGGCGTGCCGGACCACCTCTTCGGTGGTGTACCGGGTGAAAGCACGGCTGGTCCGAATGTCTTCTGCATCGACCACCAGGGTGTCCCAGTCCGGCTCCACGAGACCGATCACGGCGCCGGGGCGGGTGACGCGGTGCAGTTGCGCGAGTACCTCGGTGGGCTCGGTGACATGCATCAGGACACGGTCGATCTTGGCGCGATCAACCGACCCCGCATCCATGGGCAAGGCGTGCACGTCACCTTCCCGGACCTCCACCTCACGCAGGGCGTGGGTACGTTCCCGGGCCCGGGCCAGCATGGCAGGATCACGGTCGACGCCGATCACGGTACCCTGCTCGCCGACCCGTTCTGCCAGCGCCGGAAGGTCCGTACCCGGACCGCATCCCGCATCCAGCACGGTCTGACCCGGCTCAAGGCCCAGTAGATCGATCAACTGCTGTTTGTACGCGCGCCCGGATCCGCTCGCAGCAGCGCGCAGCATGTAGGCAGCCTGATCCGGCCGAGAGACACCGAAAGTCGTCGACATGCCGCAAGTCAAGCACGCCACAGCCGGCGACAGCGCCGTGAATGGGCCTTCTCCGCAGCGGAGTCAAGTCATCGACCACTGAAAAGCAACTGCTCCGCCACGCGCGGATCGACCTCACCCGTCGCACACTCACCTGAGCCTGGACGTCCGCGCCTCGCCGGCGTTGCCCGTCCCGTCGACTCTTCTCTGCCTTCTCTGCCACTTGATCGCTGAATGCTGCAGGCGGATGACAGGCGTTGTGCGCTGCCACCCGGGAACCACGCGTGCACGTCCTGAGCCGGCCGGACCGGGTCGACGAGGCCGCCGTCGAGGTCGGACGGCCCACATTCGAGTACGACGACTGCACCTGTCCGGGCGGCTGTTTCCGCCCGGGGCAACCAACGGCACCGGCCGGTAGTCTGCTCGGGCATGACCTTCCAGCGGATCGCCCACGCCTGCGCACAGTTCTGGCGCTTCGGGCTCGACCAGGTGCGGGCCGTCGCCTTCGCCGTGGTTCTCGTCGGCGGCATCGGCGCCTCGCGGCTGCTGCCCGCCGATCTGCCGGTCCCGCGGTACGACCTGCTCCTGCTCTTCGGTGTGGCGCTGACCGTGCTGGCCCGCAAGGTCGGCTGGGACGGGCCCCGGGACACCGCCGTGATCTTGGGCTGCCATTTCGTGGGGTTGCTCTTCGAGCTGGTCAAGGTACGGATGGGCTCGTGGAGCTATCCGGAGGAGGCTGTGTCCAAGATCGCGGGCGTGCCGCTCTACGGAGGGTTCCTCTACAGCGCTATCGGCAGTTACTGCTGCCGCGCCTGGAAGATCATGGATCTGTCGCTGTCCAGGTATCGGCCGCGGACGATGGCCGTGCTCGCGACCGCCGTGTACCTGAACTTCTTCTCGCACCACTGGCTGCCGGACGTCCGGCTGTTGCTCGCCGTGTTGCTGCTCGCCGCAATGGCCGGCACCTGGGTCCACTTCACGGTGGGCCGTTCCCGTTACCGGATTCCCCTGGCCCTGGCCTTCGCGCTGATCGGCTTCTTCCTCTGGGTCGCGGAGAACGTGGCCACGTACGTCGGCGCCTGGAGCTACCCCCACCAACTCGACGGCTGGCAGCCGGTCCCGTTGGACAAGTTCGGCGCCTGGGCACTGCTGATCAGCGTCACCTTCGTACTGGTCGCCCGTACGCGCAACGTCTCGGGCACCGGTGATCGTGCGTTTCCGGACCAGGCGATGCGGTCCAGCAAGAGCGGCGTGGCGGAGCACGCAGTGCCTGTCGATGGGGCGTCGACGAGCACGACGCGCGATCCCGACGACGTGCGTCGGTCCGACGCCGGAGTGATGGGTGGCGTCACCCGCTCCACCGCCTGACCGGCGTCATGCCAGGGGGACACGCCCTGGAACCAGGGGTCCGGCGTCCAGATGAGCTGCGATGCGCGTGATGGTCCGGGCGTTGTCCTCGAACAGATGCGCCTGCATGCCCGTCACCCGGGCGGCATGGACATTGGCTGCGACATCGTCGATGAAGAGACAGTTCTCCGGACGCACCTCCAGGCTGGTGCATGCGGCCTCGAAGGCACGCCGGTCCGGCTTCTCGATGCCGATCTCGTGCGAGTAGACGATCTGGTCCACCAATGCGTCGAAGTGGTACAGCGCCGTTTCCCGTTCCCGGGCACCTACGAAGCTGTTGCTCAGGATGCCCAGCCTGCAGCGTTCCCGCAGCCCTCGCACATAGGTGATGAGTTCCTCGTTCGGCGTACCCAGATACTCCGCCCACAGATCGGCCGTGAAGGCCTCGGTCCGGAGGGCGTCGAGACCCAAGCGGGTTGCCACCTGCTCATGCACCTCTTGCTCGCTGATGCTCCCGACGCTCCCCGCATGCCAGACGTCGCGCATGCGCTCGTTCACCGTGCCCGGCGGCAGCTCCAGCCGCTCTTCCCACCGTTGAACCCACCCCGTTTGCGGCGTGATCTCCAGCACGCCGCCGATATCAAGAATGACGCAGGTCGCGGTCACGCGAACTCCCCCTCTTCGCCCTGGCCGGCCGACGAGCACACGCCGCCCGCCGATGTGATCCATGACGGCACTGTTGTCCTTCCCCCGGGGGCAAGGTCAAGCCATCGTGGAACCTCGTGAGAGCTCTGTCGCGAGCGGCTGGCACGACTCGGCCGAAGCAGCAGGTGCCGTCAGGACTCGTGACGAAGACGTACGGGTGCCTCAACCAGCCGCATCGCTCCGACCGGCAGATCGTTCCGGTGCCGGCTGGAGTCGCTCGCAGCCGTGGTTGGCGCTGTCCGCCCCCCTGCTGCCTCGTGGCGCTCGAACGGGAGCGCCGGTGCGCTTCCGTTCGAGCGCCACGACAGTGCTCGACGGCGGGGGCTCTACTTGGCAGGGGCTTGGTAGAGGCCACGGCCGGCACGATGGGCCTTTGACGTGGCGACGAGCCGGTCGAGTGTGCTGCGCACGGTGTTGATGCTGCCGACCGTGAGCTCGCGCCCCAGGGCCTCGGTCACTTCGCGGGCCCGGACGGGCGCGCCGCCTGCCGCGGACACCACGTGCATGACCTGCTCGATGAGGCTGCCCCCGTCCTTGGCCGGCACGGCAGGCGCTGCCTTCTGAGCGGCCTGTGCCTTCTCGGACTTCACAGGGATGCTCTTCTTCGCCGGGCGTCCCTGCTTCGGCTTTGCCAGCGCCTTGGGAGCTGCCTTGCTGCTCTTGGCGGCAGGGGTCCTGCGGGCCTTGCGGGGGGCGGGGACGGCTGCCGCATCCGATTCCGCTGCATCTTCAGGTGCAGTGGACGTACTGGGTTCCTGCTGACTCTCCGAGGGAGCGACCTGCGGTTCGGACGCGGCCTCTGCCTCGCTGTCGGGCAGCGCAACGGGCGAGTCGCTAGGGCCCGCTTCAGCCGATTCCGCTGCGGCTGCCGGTACGAAGGGTGCGGCGGTCAATGCCTGCAGAGCGGTCAGGGCAGTGCGCACCGACTCCAGGCGTTCGGTGACCGTGACGAGTTCCGTCTTCAGGGCCTGCTGGTGTTCTTCCAGACGTGGAAGTTCCTCCTGCAGGAGGGTTGTTGTGGCTTCGACGCTGCCCGGGGTGCTGGTTGCGGAGGTCATGTTGCCGCCTTTCTGTTCCGGTCGACCATCGGTGACCGCTGCTTGCAGCGTAGGGGGTGTTGTGTTGTGCTGCGTCCGGCTCCGCCAAATTTCCCGCTATCAGTTGACTTGTATGCAGACATTCGTCCGGAGATCCCTCCGGTCCTGCCTCGATTCCGTCCGCGATGGCCGTCGGTGCTGTGCGGCAGCATGCATGAAGACCCGGACCTCGCCGGACGCCCGGACCCGGTCGAGGTCAACGGTGCCCGCCCGCGCAACCGCCGCGGTGGCGCCCGTCGACGGCATCGTCGTGGCGACCGCCTACTGGGGCGCCGGGACCGCCCGTCCCTCGCCCCGCCTGCTCAAGGGCCGTGCGCGGGTGCCGGTGTTCGTCACCCACTGGCCGGCCCGGACCCGGCAAAATGGTCATCCCGCGTGCGACGTGTGCCCGGACACCGGCTTCGCCCGGTGATCGCCGACGTCGCCGGCCGCCTCGTCCCCCGGCAACAGCCGGTGGATGACCGGGCTGCTCTGCGGGGCATTGTTCACGTGCTACGGCAAGAGCGCGTACTTTCGCCTGGCTTCACCAGTTCAACCGGTGCCGTGACCAGTCCGCGCCGATGGACTCATGTTCTGTTCCATGCAGTTCACGCCGCACCGGGCTGGTTCTGCATTCCGCAGCCGCGGTCGGTCACCTGCGAGACCGTGCCGGGCCCGGCCCGCCGACGGGCAGGCCCAGCCCTTCCGACGCCGGTCGAGGTCGGGGTTCGCTCAGTGCTCACCGCGTCCCGATGTCGTGAGCGGTGCCGTCGGCGATGGCTTGGAGTTTGTCCGGGTTGGCCACGTTGTGGATGGAGGCAATGCGGCCGTCGGCGTCGAAGTCGAAGGTGACAGTGGCGATCACGCGGCCCGATCCGCTGAACAGCACGCCCGGCCCTCCGTTGATCTCGACGAGTTCGGCGTTCATGTCGGCGGGCTCGATGCCCTGGTAGGTGACCGTGCCGATGGCCGCGAACCAGGCTGCCACCGTTGGTGCGCCCACGAACGGGCGCAGGGCCTGGCGGACCTTGCCGCCGCCGTCGGTCCACAGGGTGACGTCCGGGGACAGCAACTCCATCAGGGCGTTGACGTCACCACCGGTCGCGGCGGCGAAGAACCGTTCGGTGACCTCGCGCTGCCGCGACCGGTCGGTGGTGAAGCGCGGCCGTCGGGCCCGTACATGCTCACGAGCACGGTGTGCGGCCTGCCTCACCGCGGCTTCGGAACGCTCCACCGCCTCCGCGATTTCGGCATGGCTGAAGCCGAAAACCTCCTTCAGTACGAACACTGCGCGCTCGAGCGGGCTCAGCGTCTCCAATACCACCAGCATCGCCATCGACACGGACTCGGCGTCCGCGACGGCTTCGGCGGTGTCGCGGCTGGTGAGGATGGGCTCCGGAAGCCACGGCCCCACATAGGTTTCCCGCTTGTGGCGGGTGGAGCGCAGCCGTTCCAGTGCCAGATTCGACACGATCCGCGTCAAGTACGCCTTGGGGTCGGCCACCTGCGAGCGGTCGGCGGAAGACCACTTGATCCAGGCGTCCTGGACCGCGTCCTCGGCATCGGCCGCGGTGGAGAGGAGCCGGTAGGCCACCGAGAACAGCAGGTTTCGATGCTGGTGGAACACCTGCTGGTCGAGGTCCTCGGACAGGTCGGTCACTGCGTCCCCCGAACCTTGGTGAAGTGGCCACCGCGGGGCCAGAACGCGCCCGAGGCCGGCATCTTCTTCATGCGGCCGTAGGTCGGCCAGGGCGAGGCGGTCACCGTCTCCTTATACCGGACCGCCATACGGCCAGTCAGATGAATTGATCGCGGGCTGTCGTCGGGGCGAGTGAACTGCACCACCGCGTCGTGGCGCCCCAGGCTCACCGGTGTGTGGTAGTAGCCGAAACGGAACGGCTTGGGCCGCCTGCCCTTCAACGCGCGGACGATCGAGACCGCGACGTGCACACCGGTCGGCATGCCGCTCTGGCAGGTGCCGTGCATGACGCCGTAGCCCTGGCGGATCGCGGCCGCGTCGCCGATGGCGTACACCTCCGGGTGCGACACCGACCGCAACGCGTCGTCGGTGACGATGCGGCCGCGCTCGTCGACGGTCAACCCGGCGGCGGCCGCCATCGGCGACACCCGCGTACCGCTGGTCCACAGGACCACATCGGCGGCGATGCTCTCCCCGCCCGCCAGCTCGACCGAATCGGGCAGCACCTTCACCACCTCGACCCCGCTGCGCACCGCCACCCCCAACCGGTCCAGCGCGCCCTGCAGATAGGCCTTGGCCTTCACGTTCATGGCCGCACCGGGCTCCTGTCGGCCCAGCAGCACCACGGTCGATTCCGGGTACCGCTCGGCGATTTCCGCGGCCGACTCGACGCCGGTCAGCCCGCTGCCGCCGACGACCACCGTGCCGCTTCCGAGCCGCTCCAGCCGGTCGGCCAGCACCTCGGCGTCCTGGGCGCTGTTCAGGGTGTACGCATGGTCGTCGACACCCGGTACCGCCGCTGTGTCGGCCGCACCGCCCAACCCGTACACGAGCGTGTCGTAGCGCAGGACCCGGCCGTCGTCGATCCGCACCGTCTTCGCGTCCGCGTCCACCGCTGTCACCCAGCCGCGCACGAACTGCGTGCCCGTACCGTCCAGCAGCTCCGGGATGCTCAGTTCGGCGAGCTGCTGGCCGGTCGCCGTCATGTGCAGCCGCAGCCGTTCGGTGAACCGCTCCTGCGCATTCACCAGGGTCACCTGCACGCCCTCGCGCCGCTTGACGCGAGCCGCGAGCTGGATGGCCGCGGACATGCCCGCGTAACCCGCCCCAAGGATCAGAACCTGGTGGGTGGTTGTCCTGTCGGCCTCATGCTGTGCGCTCATCGCTTCGCCTTCCTCCGCCCGCTGTTGACGACCACCAGATGCAAGCCGGCCCCCCGTCCGTGACATGAGACCGATGTGATGCGCGACACACCCGAGGTCGGTGGGCCCAGGCCGCGGGCTGCCCAAGGGGTCCGCGAAGCCGCACCGGCCCGGAGGACCTGGCGGGGGCCCGTTACCCCCTCCGGGACACTGACCAACAGGTTGGCTCCGGCCACGAATGCGGCGACGCCACCATGTCTTCCCGTGGCCGTTCCTGTCGGACACCCGCCCCTGGCCGTCGGCCCGTCGGGAGCTCACCCGAGCAGCTCTACGAGGTGACGGGCGCTGGGAAACGGCAGACCGGAACCACGGGAAACTACTGGCCGGCGGGGCTCCGGCGCCGATGACGGGCCTCTGCCGTCGTGGCGAGTCGGGCAGTCCGTGTGCGAGGCGCGCGCCGGCCGGTGCTGAAGGCGACATCGGCCGTGGCGTCCTCGCCGCCCACGTCGATCGGGCAGACCGGATCGCGCGCCGGGTGCGGAAGGTGACGATCGCGTGCCTCACCTCTGGTAGGCCGGGGCTCCTACAGCACGTAGCATGGCCGGTATGGAGTTGCGTCAGTTGCGGTACTTCGTCGCGGTCGCCGAAGAGCTGAACTTCGGGCGTGCCGCGGAGCGGCTCCTCATCGCAGGCCCCTCCCTGTCCCAGCAGATCAAGGCGCTGGAGCGCGACCTCGGCGTGCGGCTCTTCGACCGTGACCGCCGCTCGGTGGCGCTCACCCCCGCCGGAGCGGCTCTGCTTCCGCACACCCGAGCGCTTCTGGACCGCGCCGACGACCTGCAGAACCGCGCGGCCAGGATCGCCGGCTCCGAACCGGTGCGGCTCGGCTACGTCAACTGGCTGCCCGCGGATCTGACCGCCCGCACCTCGTCCTCGGCGCGCCTGCACATGGACGCCTGGGTGGCGCCGTCGCACACCCAGGCCGCCCGGGTGGCGGACGGCAGCCTGGACCTGGCGGTGTGCTGGGTGCACCAGGAGGAGCTGGAGAAGCGCGGACTCAATGCCCGGCTGATCGGCGCCGACCGGCTCTACGCCGTGTCCACCGGGCCCGACTCCGGTGAGGTGCGTGCGCGGGACACCGCCGTCCTGCTGGACGACGACGCGACGACGTGGTCGTCCTGGAACGACTACGCCGAGCAGATGGCCCGGGCGACCGGTGCCCACGCGTTGCGCATCTCCGACGGCGGCATCACCGGCCCCGCGTTCTTCGACCACGTGCGCCGTTCCAGGCGCCCGATCGTCAACTCGCCCAAGGGCCAGACCACTCCGCTACCGCCCGACCTGGTCGCGCGTGCCGTGGGCGAGCCGAAGATGTACTGGACCTGGTCCGTTGTGTGGCGCCGGAGCGAAACCCGCCCGGCCGTGCTGAACACCGTCGATGCCCTGACCGAAGGCGTCGGCGACTTCGGCATCCATGAGCCGGATGCCTGGCTCCCCGACGGGGACCCGCACAAGCAGTAGGCCGTTCCTCATGAGCGCCCGGTCCTTGGAGCAGTCGCCGCATCAAGCGCGTGGTGGCTCCAGGCTCCTGTCCCGCTCGGCTGACACCAGGAGCGCTCGCCTTCGAATGGCGCGACGACCACTTCGCCTGTCGTCGGAGGCCGCGTCTACCAGATGGGAGGAACCCGGTCCTGGCGTCCGCCCTGATGGCGGGCGCAGTGTTGGGTCATGGGAACCCGGCAGAGCGTCACCTCCAAGGGTCCCGCCGGCGCCCGGAAGTGGCTCATGGTGCGGCTGGTCGGCGGGCCGACCGTATGCGACATCGGTGGACTGGGGTTGCCGAACGCCCCGACGTTCGATGCACTCGGACCGGTCACCTGCGGCTCCCATGCCCTCGCCTGCGCTGGCGGGCCGGCAGCGGCCGTCGAGAACGTCGGCACGATTCACGCCGCACTGCTCGCCCACGACCAGCACGCCGGCAACGTGGACGGCGCGGGTCCGCGGCTGCTCGCGAACGTCTCCGTAACGCTCACCACCTCCGCGACCGTCGATCGCCCGGGCCGTAATGCCACCGCTCTGCCCGCCCTGGCACCACCTGACGGCGGGCTGCCCGGACGGCGGCTGAGTGAAGCTCACCGGCGCACCGGCCAGGCATCGTCCGGAGGGCTCCGAAAACATCACCGGCTGGGTCATGGGATTCGTGCGGACCGGTCCGGACGCGCCGACAATCTGCATCAGCGCCCCGCAGTACCGCCCTGGAGAGCGTCACCGAGGTGGCCGGCGCTTCGTCCCGATACGGACGCCCCGGTGGTTGCCGCCCTGAGCGCCCACCCCAACGCCCCGGGCACTGCCGGCAACCCCACGTGATGCCTCTGTCGGTGTCCGTGCGGGCCACCCCCAACCCCGGGGCCGTGGCGGCGTACGGCGGCGCCCCACCAAGTCTTTCGCACTGCCCTGTCGAAACCCGTGAAGGACCACAACGTGAGCGCAACACCCCCGAGCCCCCACGACGTCGATCCCGGAGGCGCACTTCACTCACCGTGGGCCCATGTGGCACAGGCGGCCGCTGCCCTGGCGGCAGGCATGGGCGTCGGCCGTTTCGTGTACACGCCGATCCTTCCCCTGATGCACGCGCAGGTCGGCCTGTCGGCCGGGGCAGGCGCGGACCTGGCCACCGCCAACTATGTCGGCTACCTGGTCGGCGCCATCGCCGGCATCCTCCTGCCGCAACTGGTGCGCTCGTCGGCCGTCCTGCGCGGCTGCCTGGTGGTGCTGACCGTGTCCCTGGCAGCGATGCCCATGACCCACGCGACCGCCGTGTGGCTGCTGCTGAGGCTGTGTGCGGGTGTGGCGAGCGCGCTGATTTTCGTCTTTGCCGCCGGCTCCCTTCTCAGCCACCTGCGCGACCATCCCGCCCATCTGCCCGGCTGGGCGTTCGGCGGAGTCGGCGCCGGTATCGCCCTGTCCGGTCTGCTCGTTCTCGTCGTGCGCTCCACCGCCGACTGGCAGGCAGCCTGGTGGGCCTCCGCCGGCCTGGCCGCACTGCTCGCGATCCCCTCGTGGTTCCTGCGGCCGGAACCCGCGCCCCAAGCGGTGGCCTCCACGCCCGGGGCACAGCGACAGACGACCGGCCCGCGCCCCTATCGCTGGTTCACCGCGCTGTTCGCCTCCTACACACTCGAGGGCATCGGCTACATCATCGCCGGTACCTTCCTGGTCGCTGCCATCGAGCAGAGCTCTCCGGGCTGGATCGGCAGCGGTGCCTGGGTACTGGTCGGCCTGGCGGCCATTCCGTCGTCTGCGCTGTGGGCGGGACTGGGCCGCCGCTGGTCCCGCCCCGACCTCCTGCTGGCCGCACTGGCCGTCCAGGCCGTCGGCATCGCCCTGCCCGCACTGATCGGTGGAGTCGCAGCGGCACTGCTGTCCGCGCTGCTCTTCGGCGCCACCTTCATCGGAGTGAGCACCCTGGCACTCGCGACCGGCGCGCACCTGCGCTTCCCCCGCGCCGTCGCCCTGTTGACGGCGGGATACTCCGTCGGCCAGATCCTCGGCCCGCTGGTCGCCACCCCCCTGCTGCGGCACGGCTACCACCAGGCCCTGATCCTCGCGGCCGTCGTCGTCCTGGTGGCCGCCCTCGCAGCAGCCCTGCTCCGCATCGGATTCCCGCACCACATGCCCACGCCCGGCCACCCGGTCCTGCGTTCAGAACCCGCGTCGGGCGCCCAGTTGGCGTCCGTCGACACCACCGAGGCCCAGGCAGACTGACCGAGGTCGTCTCGACCCGCGGCCAAGAAGCCGTCGCGCAGGTCTGCGGCTGCACCAGCGAGTACCCACGCGAGTGATCACGTAGGGGATGGCGTTCGAGACCTCAGGGTCAAAGATCAAACCGGTTCGGGAAGTTGCCGTCCGCAGCCGGCCGGCCGGGCGAACCCGGCTCAGCGGATCAACGGCCGCGGCCGACTGGGTCGTCCCTGCAGCGTTGCCGCACAGGGCGGTTGCTCGATATGTGCCAGGGGCCCCTCACATCGGGACATGATCGACAGTGCGCCACCAACCCCAACATAGTGTTTGGGTCATGAATTTTTCCTTGTGCGCCCGTCCGTTGTCGTCTACGGCAAACAGGACGACGCGTCCGCCGTTCGGCCCCAGCTGGTTTGCGGCCGTCATGGGCACCGGCATCGTCGCCAACGCGGCGGTCACCCTGCCGTGGAGCTTCCGCGGGCTGCGGACCGCTGCCATGGGGGTCTGGCTGGGCGCCGCGCTGCTGCTGATCCTGATGGCTGTCGGTTACCTGCGGCAGCGGGCGCTGCGTCTGCACGCCGCTGATCCGGTGATGGCCCAGTTCTTCGGCGCGCCGCCGATGGCGCTGCTCACGGTGGGCGCCGGGGCGCTGCTGCTCGGCCGACGGCTGATCGGGCTCGAGGGGGCGCTGGCCGTGGACTGGGTGCTCTGGTCGCTCGGTACCGTGCTCGGCCTTGCCACAGCCTGCACGGTGCCCTATCTGATGGTCACCCGGCACCGCTTCGCGCCGGACGCGGCGTTCGGCGGCTGGCTGATGCCGGTGGTGCCGCCGATGGTCTCCGCCGCGACGGGCGCGCTGCTCGTCCCCTACACACCGGCCGGCCAGCTGCGGCTCGCCCTGCTGCTGGGCTGCTACGCGATGCTCGGGCTCGGGCTGGTCGCGGCCCTGCTGGTGCTGGCCATGATCTACGGCCGCCTGGTGCACCACGACGCACCCACCGGAACGGTGGTGCCCACGGTGTGGATCGGCCTGGGGGCGTTGGGCCAGTCGGTGACGGCACTCGGCGCGCTGGCCGCGGTGGCGCCGAGCGCGCTGCCCGCGCCCTACGCACGGGGCACCGCGGTCTTCGCGCTGCTGGGCGGAGTCGTGATGTGGGGCTTCGCCATGCTGTGGCTGGCGCTCGCCGTAGGGCTGACCGTACGGACGATACGGGCCGGGCTGCCCTTCGCGCCCACGTGGTGGTCCTTCATCTTCCCGGTCGGCGCCTGTGTGACTGCCACCGGCACCCTCGCGGCGAGGACCGGCTCGGAGCCGTTCATCTGGACTGCCGTCGTGCTGTACGCGCTGCTCGTCATCGCCTGGGTGGTGGTGGCCGGACACTCCGTTCGCCACGCCGCCGGCCTCGTGTGCCGGCGGGCCGTCGCCGGCCACGGGCGTCGGCGGCGCGTCGAGCCGGACCTGCGGCTCGACGTGGCGACCGGGCTCAGTGGCACCGTCCGCACCACCACCGACGGCCGCCCGATCCCCGAGGCGCGGGTCACCCTCCTCGACCCGGCAGGAGACGTCGTCGGCGTCACACTCACCGACGAGGACGGCTCCTACGCCTTCACCGACCTCGAAGGCGCGCACTACACCCTCGTAGCTGCGGGGTACCCGGCCCAAGCCACACCCCTGACCCTCGACGGCACCGGCCAGGACGCCTTCCACCTCACGCTGGCACACGACGAGGCCTGAAGCACTTCTTTCACGGACGAGCCTGCTCCGCGCGTTCGGAGCGGGCCCCTCGTGCGTTTCGTGTGATCGCAGGCGCGGCGCTCCCTGTCGAGGTCATCCGCCGCGGCATACGCCGTTCGGCACTGAAGCGGACGTTGTTCCGCGGCGCGGTCGAGGCCATCGCCGACCGCGCCGCGCAAGTGCCCGCCGGCACACCTCCGGCCGCCGCTGATGAGCCCCGGCAGACACGGGCGGCCATAGTGCGCGGCCTGGCAGCCTTCCTCGCACGGCAGGCAGCCGCACGCGACGTCAGGTCAGGTGCGCATCCCGTCCGGTACGCAATTGCGCGAGTCGGGCCATCTGCTCACCCATGCCGCGTGTGCCGGCCAGCGGCGTGCGGGCGTGCGGCCAGATGGTGCGGACGAGCCCGACGTGCCGTGCTCCGCCGAGGGCCACGACGGGGTCGAGGAACAGGATGTCACGCAGAGTTGCCTGCTCCCGGAGAGCGTGGGCGGTTATGGCGTCGGCTGCGCCATGGGGCGTGTCGTACGGCTCGATGACGTCGTCGAGGCCGAGCAGGCCGTAGCGGGCGGAGAGGATCAGTAGCCGGTCGGGCTGCAGCGCGTCAGCCGCCTTGCGGCACGCACGGTGATAGGAGCCGACATACATGTCTGCCGCCCGTGCGGGACGGTCCAGTTTGCGGCTACCGCACGGGATGATGACGAGTTCCGGTGTGAAGCAGTCGAGATGGTCGTTGGCGGTCATGCCTGTTGTCCTGCCTGTTCGCGTGAGACGTGGGCGGTACCAGTGGTCTGCGCACCTGGTAGGCGTTTCCTCCCGGGCCGGTGTCACCGGCCCGCCGACCGGGCGGACCGATGGCACCGGACCGGGAGGACTCGAAGCCGCCTGGACGGTCGCTCGATACCGAGCGCATGGGGCACTGAGGCGTGGACCGGCCCGGTCCAGGCCCCCTTGGGCGTCGACTCGGCGGCCCTGAGGTCGCGCCCGATCACGTACAAGCAGGCTCCGGACCGCAGCGACCTCGAGCCGCGTGGACTCCTAGCCCGCGGATCAGGACCTGCGGCACTCCGTATTCCGGCGTCAGCACCACGCCGGAAGCATTCCACGCGCAGGCCGGCTGTCCGGCGCGATGTCCTGATGTGACGCCGTTGTGGCATATCCGAGTGTCCCTCTCGGCTCCCGCGATGCCATAGCGTCGATGGCGTGACACAGTCGGATGGGATTGCCTCCACGACAGATGCGAAGCGGAAGCGAAATCCTTGAGCGCGATTGGGGATGAACAGGCAGTCCGGCCGCGTCCGCCATCAGTCGTTCCGAATGAGGAAAGAAGGCGATCCACACAGTGGCGTCGCAATCACGCACCGGGGAGCCGGTGCTCTATGGGCTGGAATTCGGCCTCAACGAATGGCTCGTGGACGAACAGCACGAGCGATACCTGCACGACCCCGGATCGGTCGACCAGACGTGGAGGGATTTCTTCACCTCTCCGACCCCTGTGGCCGGCAGGCAGGCGCGCAACGGCACGAGTGTGCATGAGAGCGCCGAACAGGCGGCGGTCAAGGCGGTACGCGTTGCCGCGCTCATCCACGCCTATCGAGTGCGCGGACACTTGGTGGCGGACACCGACCCGCTCACGACGGAGCGTGGAGTCGCACACCCGGAGCTGGACATCACGGCATTCGGACTGCGAGACGACGACCTGGAAAGAGAGTTCGTCGTCGACGGATTCACCGGGCAGACCACCATGACGCTTCACAGCGTGCTGAATGCCCTGCAGGAATCCTACTGCCGCACCGTCGGCACCGAGTACATGCACATCCAGACGTCACAGGAACGTCGCTGGATCCAGCAGCGGATCGAATCGCCTCAGCCCCGGCCGGACCGTGCCGAGCAATTGCAGATTCTCTACCGGCTGGGCGCGGCAGAGGCCTTCGAGACGTTCCTGCAGACCAAGTACGTGGGCCAGAAACGGTATTCGCTCGAAGGCGGCGAGTCGGCGATCGTGCTCCTCGACGGCCTGCTGCTCCGCTCCATCAGGCAAGGTGTGGGGGAAGCCGTCATCGGTATGGCACACCGAGGCCGACTCAACGTTCTGGCCAACATCATCGGCAAGTCCTACGCCGAGATGTTCCATGAATTCGAGGACTCGGTGGACGTTCGGTCCGCCCAGGGGTCCGGCGATGTGAAGTACCACCTCGGTGCAGAAGGGACGTACCGTGCCCTGGACGGCGGAACGATCGCCGTCTCCGTCGTGGCGAACCCCTCGCATCTGGAGATCGTGGGGCCGGTGGCCCAGGGAGTCGTGCGCGCCAAGCAGGACCGGGCCGCAGACGGTGGCGAAACCTTCCCTGTACTGCCGATCGTGGTCCACGGTGATGCAGCATTCGCCGGTCAGGGCGTGGTCTCCGAGACACTGAACATGTCACAGCTGCCCGGCTACCGCACCGGCGGGACGGTCCACATCGTCATCAACAACCAGCTCGGCTTCACGACCTCGCCCGCCAGCGGCCGTTCGAGCACATATGCCACCGATGTGGCCAGGACGATCGAGGCCCCGATCTTCCACGTCAACGGAGACGACCCCGAGGCCGTCGTCCGGGTCGCGCGGCTGGCCTTCGACTATCGTCAGGAGTTCCACAAGGATGTCGTCGTCGACCTGATCTGCTACCGGCGCCACGGGCACAGCGAGGTCGATGATCCGTCCATCACACAGCCGGCGATGTACGACCGCATCGACGCCAGGGCTTCGGTGCGCAAACTGTACGCCGAGGCGCTGGTCCGCCGGGGGGACATCGGCGAGCAGCAGGTGGAAGGCGCCCTGCAGGACTATCGGGGCCACCTCGAGCGGGCCTTCGTCGAGACCCAGGCGTTGTCGGTGCCCGACTTCCCGAAGCCCGTCGTTCCCATGGACGTTGAGGATGAAGCGGCTCCTCGGGCGGCGACAGCGATCACGGAGGCGACGGCCCGGCACGTCATCGCTTCCCAGACCGGTCTGCCGCAAGGCTTCACCCCGCACTCGCGCGTTCTGCCGCAGCTCCAGAGGCGTACCACGATGCTGGATGCGGGAACGATCGACTGGGCCACCGCAGAAACCCTGGCCCTCGGGTCCCTGTTGCTGGACGGGGTTCCGGTGCGGCTGGCCGGCCAGGATTCCCGCCGCGGCACGTTCGGCCAACGGCATGCCGTGCTCACCGACCGGCGCACCGGTGTGGAACACACGCCGCTGAGTTCCCTCGGCTCGCGGGCCGCAGGCTTCGCACTCTACGACTCGATGTTGTCCGAACTGGCGGCGCTGGCCTTCGAGTACGGGTACTCGGTGGCACGGCCCGACACTCTGGTGCTGTGGGAGGCCCAGTTCGGAGACTTCGCCAACGGCGCGCAGACAGTCGTCGACGAGTACATCTCGTCGTCGGAACAGAAGTGGGGGCAGCGCTCCGGGGTGACGCTGTTGCTGCCGCACGGCTTGGAGGGACAGGGGCCGGACCATTCCTCCGGCAGGATCGAGCGATTCCTCCAGTTGTGCGCGCAGGGGAACATGACCGTCGCCATGCCCTCCCTGCCGGGCAACTACTTCCATCTGCTCAGGCAGCAGGCACTCGATGAGCGCAGAAGGCCGCTGGTCGTCTTCACTCCGAAGTCGATGCTGCGGTTGAAGGCAGCCACCTCCAGGCTGACGGAGCTCACCACGGGCGGGTTCCGTACGGTCATCCCGGATGAGACGACGGACACCGCCCGGATCAGGCGCGTGCTGGTGTGCTCGGGCAAGGTCTTCTACGACCTGGACGCCTGCCGGCGAAGCTCGGACCTGTCGGACACCGCGATCGTCCGCCTGGAGCGTCTCTACCCGTTCCCGGAGGAAGCGCTCGGTGCGGAACTCGCCCGCTACCCCGCCGATGCCGAGGTGCGATGGGTACAGGAGGAGCCCGAGAACCAAGGAGCGTGGTCCTTCGTGGCGCCACATATGAACCGGCTGGCGAGCCGTCCCATCGGATGCATCAGCCGGCCGCAGGCCCCGGCCCCGGCCGTGGGTTCCGCCCGGCGGCACGCCGGCGAGCAGAAGGATCTCGTGGCGTCGGCGTTCCGCTGACCATCCCGCCTGCAGCGGCGTGGAGGACGGGCCCCCGTGCAGTACCGCGTACGACCTGTTGTGCCGGACACCCCTCGGACAGGATCCGAGGGGTGTCCGCTCGCGTTGTGCCCGTACGCCGGCGCCGTGCCCGGACAACGTCGGTGCGGGGCGCCGGACGGCCGTCGAGCAGTCGGGCTGCGGCCGGCGGAGCGGCCCAGGCACGTCGACGCGGTGTACGGGCTTCGGGCATCCCGACAAGTGCGTCCTACCGGGCCGGACTTCGTCGACGACCGGATTCGCCCGGCGCGGGCCGCCCGGAACCACCACGTCTGTGACCCGGTCCACGGCCATGATGGTGACGTCGACGCCGAGCCGGGCGCCGGCGAGCACGTCGACACCGTCCGGGGAGAACATCCGCACGGGAAAGCAGCCACCGAAGACGTTCGCCTGGGCGAACACCTCGACCGAGCGGGCCGCGTCGAGTAGCCGCACGCGTGGGAAGACCGGCGGCGCACCGCGATCGGCAGGGGACCGGATGGCCCGGGGACCACTGCGCGCCCTGTACGGACCGGTGTTGTGCTGTCGGTGTGGGCGTACCGCTTTCGGGGGCCAGGGGGCAACGGATGACGCGGACGGTGCGGGAAGTCCCCTCGCCGCCCGCGACCCGTACCGCAGCATGCCGTCCATGACATGCGACGCAGCGACGGTCGGCCCGGTCGACAGTGACTGCGTGGTCTTCGCAGATCCGAAACCGCCGGCGAACAGACCGGCAGTGCCTCATGCACGGCATCACCGTCTCCGCACGGGACACCTTCACCCGCTCATCGGGCGTCTCCGTGCGGGCCGCACCACCGCCTTTGCGCGCAGCAGACCGGCCGTCGCCGGGAGTCGAGTGCACGGGAGCCTGCCGGAACCGGCGGAGGCCTGCGCGCACCGGCGTCTGCCGCGGCCGCAGGCCCACGCTTTCCGGCGGCGCGTCAGGTCGCGCGCTGCCCGGCGTTCTCCTGCACTGTCCGGCCCTCGCCTGCCATCGGGCGGATCCCGGCGAAGCCGAGCAGCGCGCCGAAGGCGGTCACACCAGCGGCGATGGCGAAACTGAACGCGTAGCCGCGCGCGGTAGCGGTCATCGGGTCGGCGCCTGCATGCTGCAGGACGGTGGCGTGGCTGCTGCCCAAGGAGACCAGGGCGGCGAGACCGATGGCGCTGCCGATCTGCATGGACGCGTTGTTCATGCTGGTGGCGATGCCCGCGTCCTCACCCGTTGCGCCGTCCACTCCGGCGACGGTGGATCCGACGAGAACCAGGCCGCCGCCCAGCGGCACGAGGATCATGCCGGGCAGCACATCGGTCACATAGGTGCCGTGGGTGCTCAGTCCGGCAAGGAGAACGTAGCCGACCGTGGAGATCGCAAGGCCTCCTCCGTTCAGCGTCCGTACCCCGAACCGGGTGAGGAGGCGTGGCGCCATCACGGTGGCGCTGAACAGAATGACCAACCCGAACGGGACGAAGGCGAATCCGGTCGCCAGCGCGGAGAAATGCAGTGTGTGCTGCACATACAGGCTCAGTGAGAAGAAGAACGTGGCGAATCCGACGTAGTAGCAGATGCGGACCATGTTGGCGATGCTCCGGTTGCGCGAGCGCAGGAACGCGAGGGGTACCAGGGGCTGTGCCGCCCGGGCCTCGACCAGCACGAAACCGATCAAGAGGACCACACCGATCCCCACGCAGCCCAGCACGGAGAACGAGAACCACGCGTGGTTGCTCTTCTCCAGCAGTCCGAACACGACCAGGAGCAGGCCGACGGTGACCAGAACGGCTCCGAGGACGTCAGGCCTGCCGCGCTTGGCGGCCCGGCTCTCGGAGACGAGCTTGGGAGTGGCGAGAAACGCGAAAGCGGCGATGGGCAGGTTGATGAAAAATATCAACCGCCAGGAGGCGAGGTCGGTCAGGATGCCTGAGAGCACGACGCCCAGGGCCACGCCAACTCCTGCCAGGCCGCTCCAGATGGCCATCGCCCGCGCCCTTTCCTGCGGCCGGGTGAACAGTAGCGTGACCAGGGACAGCGCTGCCGGGCTGACGAGTGCCGCGCCGATGCCCTGGAGGAAGCGGCTGGCGACGAGTACCCCGGCTTGCTGGGCCACTGCGGCGCTCGCCGACGAGAGCGCGAAGATCGCCAGACCGATCAGGAACAGGCGTCGGCGGCCAAGCAGATCGCCCAGGCGCCCACCGAGCATCAGCAGTCCGCCGTAGGTGACGGTGTAACCGTTGACGACCCACGCCAGGCCGGTGGTCGTAAGGCCGAGATCCCGCTGGATGGGGGGAAGCGCGACATTGACCACGGTCACGTCGAGCAGCAGCATCACCTGCACGAGGCAGATGATCCCGAGCGCACGCCACCTGCGCGGATCGGGTTCGGGAGTCGGACTGATCGAAGCCATCGTTGATCGCCTTCAGTTCGGTCGGGCCGCCGCCGCGCGCCTCGGCCGCCTTCGTAAGGGGCGAGGCTTCGTGCCGGTTCGGTCCTCGGGCATTTCCTGATCCCTTCAACACGCAGAGGACGCGCGCGCCTGGCCGCACTTGCGGACAGCAATGGCGCACATTCAGCCCTCCAAGCGACGGGCTCGTCCGAGGGCCACCCACAGTCCGGTGACCGGCACGCTTCGGCTTGCATCAAGGTGCAGGGCAAGGAGGGGGCCTCCATGTCCTCAGGAAGCCACCGGGAGCGGCAGCCGACCCTGGCAGGAATCCCCGCCCTTCAGGACTCCGTTGGAAAATGCGTAAACCGGGCTCGTCGGCTTGCTGAGGTTGACATGATCGTTCTGTTCGTCGGAGCGAGGGGGGCTGGGTGTCGCTGGAGTCTCGGGACGACCGTGGGGTGCCGGAGCTGACTGCTCGGGTCGTGCGGGCATCGTTCCCGAAGGGGACACTGGCTGTCCGCGTGCGTGAAGTGCTGGGCCCGCTGTTCGAAGACGATTCCTTCGCTGGGGCGTTTTCGTCACGGGGTCGTCCGGCGGTGTCGCCGGGGGCGCTGGCGCTTGTGTCGGTGCTGCAATACGCAGAGGGGCTGACCGACAGGCAGGCCGCTGACCAGGTGCGGGCCCGCATGGACTGGAAGTTCCTCCTTGGTCTGGAGCTGGACGATTCGGGGTTCGACTTCTCCGTGCTGAGCGACTTCCGCGCCCGGCTGATCGAGCACGGCCTGGAGGAAAAGGTCCTGGACCTGATCCTGGAGCGGATATCTGACCTCGGGCTGCTGCGTTCCGGGGGGCGTCAGCGCACCGACTCCACCCATGTTCTCGCGGCCGTGCGGACGTTGAACCGGATGGAGTTCGTCGGCGAGACCCTGCGCGCGGCGCTGGAAGCCCTGGCCGCCGCCGCCCCAGCATGGCTGTCGCCGCTGGTCACCGCCGACTGGGCCAAACGCTACGGCGCCCGGATCGACTCCTACCGCTTCCCCAAGGGCGACAACGTCCGCGCCGAGTGGGCCGGGCAGGTCGGCAGGGACGGCCTCACCATCCTGGAGGCCGTCTACGCACCCCAGGCTCCCGCGTGGTTACGGGAAGTCCCCGCTGTCCAGGTCCTGCGCCGGGCCTGGGTGGAGCAGTACCACCGCGACGGCGAGGAGGTGCGCTGGCGGGAGGGCAAAGACCTCCCGCCGGGCAGACGCCGCCTCGCCTCGCCCTACGACCCCGACGCCCGCTACGCGACCAAGCGCGGATCGGGCTGGTGCGGCTACAAGACCCACCTCAGCGAGACCTGCGAACCCCACGCCCCGCACCTGATCACCCATGTCGTCACCACGGACGCCACCGTCGCCGACACCGAGGTCACCGCAGCAGTCCACCAGGGCCTGGCCACACGTGAACTGCTACCCGATGAGCACGACGTCGATGCCGGCTACGTCACCGCCGCCCACATCGTGGCCGCGCGCGACGCACATGGGATCGAGCTGCTGGGGCCGGTCGGGCTGGATACGTGCCACGAGAACTACGAGGGTGAGCACTTCACGCAGAGCGCGTTCACGATCGACTGGGAAGCCAAGAACGCCGTCTGTCCCCAGGGCAAGATCAGTGCCAGCTGGTCCGACCAGCGCAAGAGCAGTGGCACTCCCGTCTCACGGGTGCACTTCACCGCCCAGGACTGCGCGGCCTGCCCGGTGCAGGACAAGTGCACCAAGGCGGCGAACGGCAAGTGGGGCCGAAGCCTGACCCTGCTGCCCCAAGACCAGCAGGCAGCACTGGAAGACCGACGCCGCGAACAGCTCACCGACCAGTGGCAGCAGCGCTACAACATCCGCGCCGGAGTGGAGGGCACCATCTCCCAGGCAATCCGGCGCACCCGCATCCGCCGGACCCGTTACACGGGCCTGCCCAAAACCCACCTCGGACACATCTTCGCCGCCACCGCCATCAACATCATCAGACTCGACGCCTGGCTCAGCGAAACACCCCTAGGCCAAACCCGCACCTCATACCTCGCCCGACTCCAACTCGCCGCCTGACGACAAGATCACACCCGCCGGTTTACGCATTTTCCAACGGAGTCCTTCAGGGCGGCGGAGCACGTCAGCAGAGAGCCGCCGCACGTGTGACGGCGGCCGCGGCCGGAAGACGGGGCCGGTCGAGGTGGAACGCCCGGGGCGGGTGCCCGCCTGCCGGCGGCGGGCGGCCGAGCCTCAGGCCAGGACCGCCGTGCCTTCGAGCAGTGTGCCGCTGATCTGCTTGCGGGAGGCGATACCGAGCTTCGTGAAAACCTTGCGGAGGTGCCACTCCACGGTGTGCGGGCTGATGAAGAGCTGGGCCCCGATCTCGGGGTTCGTCATCCCGTCACCGGCCAGGCGCGCGATCTGTGCTTCCTGGGCGGTGAGAGCGGTACGCGTCTCGAGGGTGCGCTTGCGCACGGTCGCGCCGGTGGCGCGCAATTCGTGCCAGGCGCGCTCCGCGAACGCCTCGACGCCGATCCGGCTGAGGACCTTGTACGCGATACCCAGGTGCTCGCGCGCGTCGACGCGGCGGTCCTCCCGGCGCAGCCATTCTCCGTAGATCAGATGGGCGCGGGCGTACGTGATCTGGACCTCGGTACGGCCGAGTCGCTCGATCGCCTCCCGGTACAGAGCGTCGGCAGCAGTCCCCTCGCTCACCTGGGCACGCACCATGGCCGAGGTGCCGAGGGCCCAGTCGGTGCCACTGGCCCGTGCCATCGCGTCGAGTTGCCGGGCGGCTTCGGCGGCTCGGGCCGGCCTACCGCTCCGTGCGGCCGCCTCGACGAGTTCGACCATCGATCTGATCGCCAGTCCGAGTTCCTGCAGGTTCTCGGCGCCCTGCTCGGCCGCGGTGTACGCCTCCTCGTAGCGGCCGAGTCCGTTGTAGAGCACCGCCTTCGCCCACTGACTCGAGCTGAGTATCTTGGCCTGCTCCCCCTGGTTCACATCCGCGTCCCGGGTCATCGCGTCGATCGCCTGGAGCGTCGCGGCCTCCCGGCCTCTCCACGGCTCGGTCACCATCGACACGTAGTGGGCGAGATAGCGGCTGCTGGTGGCCTCACCGATGGTCTGCGCCTCCGCGATCAGTGTGTCCGCGTGGTCGAGCTCACCGACCAGCACCCGGTTCGACACCAGCTGCAGGAGAGCGGACGGCAGCACCGACAGGGCCCCCACCTCCCGGGCGAGGTCGACCAGCTTCGTCGAGAGCACCGTATTGCTGTGGAAATCCCAGACGTTGAAGGCCATGCGGGCGGCGAGCGGAAACCAGCCGAGGCCTTCCTCTCTGGACGTCTCTTCGGTGCAGAAGGCGTCCAGGGCCTGCAGCACCATGGGCATCCCCGCCGCGTAACCGTCGACGGTCATCACGGCCAGGCCCCGCAGGAGCAGATCGTTGCGCTCCGGTGGCGGCCCCGGCGGTGCGGCGAGCGTCGCCCTGGCGATGTCCTGCAATTGAACGCCGCTCGGCAGACGGTCGACGATGAGAGCGGCGTTGAGTGCGTCGCGGTAGGTCTCCTGGGCCAGCCCCGCGTCCAGCGTCTCCAGGCGCTTGGCTGCTTTGAGGAGCATCGGCAGGGCGCTGCCGGCGCTCTTGGAGGCGAACATGATCTGACCGCGCAGCAAGTCGGCCTGGGCGAGCTGGCGCTCGTCCAGGGGGCTGAGGGCGGCGGCGTCCAGGAGATCGCGCGCCGTGTCGTACCCGCCGGCCTGGTACTTGGCCCGGGCTGCCGCCAGCGCTCTGGCACCCCGTACAGCCGGGTCGGGGGTCAGCTCGGCGGCCCGCTCCAGGAACGCGGCCGCCGCAGCGACCCCGCCGCGCGCCTGTGCCCGGCCGGCGGAGCGCCCCAGCTCCGCGGCCACCGTCTCGTCGGAACCGGCCGTGGCGTTCGCCAGATGCCATGCCCGGCGGTCGGGGTCCGTGTCCGGGTCGGTGGCGTCGGCCAGCGCCCGGTGCACTTGCTGACGGGCCTCGGTGGTCGCCACCCGGTAGGCAGCCGAGCGCACCACGGGATGCCGGAACCGGACCCGGGTCCCGATGGTGATCAGCCCGGCGGCTTCGGCCGACGAGGCTGCGGAAGCTTCGATTCCCAGCAGCTCGGCCGCCTTGGCCAGCAGGGTCACGTCACCCACCGGCTCGGCCGCCGCGATGAGCAGCAACTGCTGTGTCTCGGACGGCAGCGCCTGGACGCGCCGCAGGAAACTCTGCTCGATCTGGCTTGCCAGCGGCCGCGCGTCGGGACGTCCGAACCCGCCCGCCAACTCCGCAGGGGTCAGTCCGCGGGGCAGTTCGAGCAGGGCCAGTGGGTTTCCCTGCGTCTCGGCGACGATGCGGTTCCGGACCCGTTCGTCGAGCCGGCCCGGGATCACGGAGTCCAGCAGGGCGCGGGCGTCGCAGTCGTTCAACCGTTCCACCGTGAGCTGTGGCAGCCCTGCCAACTCGGTTTCGAGTGAGGGCTCGCGTACGGCGAGCACCAGTCCGATCCGTTCGGCGAGGAGGCGCCGCGCAACGAAGGCGAGCGTCTGCGCGGAGACCTTGTCCAGCCACTGGGCGTCATCGATGACGCAGAGCAGCGGCTCCTTCGCGGCCACGTCGGCGAGCAGGCTGAGCACCGCGAGCCCGACGAGGAAGCGGTCCGGTGGAGTCCCCGTGCTCAGGCCGAATGCCGTCCCGAGCGCATCGCGCTGCGGCCCGGGCAGCCGACCGAGATGGTCCAGGAAAGGCGCGCACAGCTGGTGCAGGCCGCCGAAGGCCAGCTCCATCTCGGACTCGACGCCCACCGCCCTGGCTATCCGGAAGCCGTCCGCACCGTTGCGCACATGGTCGAGCAGCGCGGTCTTGCCGATGCCGACCTCGCCGCGCAGGACCAGGACCGAGCTGTGGCCGCCCTGCACCCTCGCCACGAGCTGGTCCAGCTTCTCGCACTCGTCCTGCCGCCCGCGGAGTGGCACCCCGGGAATTTCGCTTGCCATGGGCACCGCCCCTGCCGACTGTTCGTCCGTTGACCGCTGACCACCGAATGACAGGGGTTACCGGTGCTGGGTCCTGGATCAACAGGCATCCTACCTTTCCTCCCGACGCCGACCCCGGCGGTTCGCCGCAGACGTGGAATCCACTGCTTCCGGTCATCACAGCCGCAGCGCCCCATGCCGTATGTGAACGGAGCCGAGACCATGACCCGAGCTGTTGGAGTCGCACACGGACCGCCCGAACCGGACCGGGGCCCGGTCGGTCATGAGGATGGGACGGCGCCTGCTCGATGTCCGTCGGCGCAACGCCCCGGCTCTTCGGCATGGGGATGCGCGTCCTGCAAGGCGTGGGTGAGGACGTGGCGCAGGCTCGTTGTGCCTCGGCTACGCGGAGATCGCCTCGGACACGGCATCGTTCGTGCTCACGCCCGTCGTCCGGAAACTGGCCCGGAACGCACCGGGCGTCACACCGAGGCGTCGCACAAACGCTCTGCGGAGCGACTCGGGTGAGCCGAACCCTGTGCGCCGTGCCACTACCGGCATGGCGTCATCACCCGTCTCCAGCAGCACCTGGGCGGCTTCCAGCCGGACCTGCTCCACATACCGGGCCGGAGTGGTTCCTACCTCTTCGCAGAAGAGCCTGGTCACGTGACGGACGCTGACGCCTGCCGTGCGGGCCATGGCCGTCAGCGTGTGGTTGGCCCCGGGGTTCTCGGCGACTGCGTCCAGGATCCGGCGGAGCATCTCCTGGCGGGTGTGCGGGGCCCGGGAGTGGACGCTGAACTGGGACTGGCCTCCCGGTCGCTGCATGAAGACGACCATGTCCTTGGCGACGGCCCGAGCGACTTCCGCACCGTAGTGTTCTTCGACGAGCGCCAAGGACAGGTCGATGCCGGCGCTGACACCTGCTGAGGTCATCATCTTCCCGTCGCGGACGAAGATGGCGTCCGGTTCGACCTGCACGGACGGGAAACGCAGGGCCAGTTGCCGTGAGTGACGCCAGTGCGTCGCGGCGCGGCGGCCATTGAGAAGTCCGGCCGCGGCCAGCAGAAACGCTCCCGTGCACACCGATGCGGTGCAGCGGGCCTTCTCGTTCAGTTGCCGGACGACATCCAGGAGCGCCTCGTCCTTGATCAGCGTCTCCCATTCCGGACCGCCCGGGACCACCAGGACATCGGACGGCTCGCGTACCTCGCTGAGGGAAAGGTCGGCGCTGAGGCGGGTCCCGGCGGAGGTGACCACCTCCGCCCCGTCCTCGGACGCGATCTGTACCTGATAGTGGCCGCCGAACTCGTTCGCCGACGCGAACACCTCGATGGGACCGGTCACATCGAGCAGCCGCACCCCTGGGAAGACGAACACTGTCACGGTGAGCGGGCCTGTTCCAGGGCGCTTGCGGTTCATCGGATGCCTCCGGGCCGGTGTGGACACTAGATCGATAGGACGCGAGCGACAGCAGGTTCACCAGCGCGCCGCCGCCGTCTCGCCGTTTTCCCGGCCCCGGCAAAGGGGCCGCCGCCTGCTCCCACGGGCGAAGCCCGGGTCAGCGTCCCCACAGGCGGGGTCCGACGGCTCTGCCGCGGGCCGCGCGAACCCAGCCCAAGGGCCGTAACCGGCCCGTCGAGACGCTCGTCGGCGAATGCCCCAGGAGAGATCGGGGAGCAGATCACGGCCGGGGGCGGACCGCCGTTCGCCGGATTCCCGTGCGTTCATCATGCGCCTGTGACCAGCACCGATGCCACGACTGATTGACTCCCTGCTGGGAGGAAAAGCCTCCCAGCCCGCCCGTGGGGAGTGGTGTGAAGCTGCTCCTTCGGTCCCTCCTCGCAGTCGGCGAGCAGGGAAATCATGGCCGCGTAGCCGAACGGCTGTTGCCTACCGGAAGGGGCCGACGGCGGCAGCGTCGGGGAATCCCGTCGGCCACGTCCTCCGCACCGGGCGCTGTCAATTTTCGTGGCCCGGGCTGCAGACCCGGACCGCCTCCCGGTAGCCCTACCAGGCAGTGGCGCCACCGTCGACGGGGTAGTTGGCGCCAGTGATGTACGCCGCTCGGTCCGAGGCGAGGAAGGCGGCCAGCTCGACGATTTCCTCGGGTTGAGCGAAGCGCTTGAGGAGCGTCTTGTCGGTGATCGCATCGCGGGCCGCCTGGTTGTCGCCGAGGTCGCGGGCACTGGCCGGGGTCAGGACGGGCCCGGGACTGATGGCCACCGCACGGATCCCATGGCGTGCACCTTCGAGCGCCAGTTGTCGTGTCATCGCGATGACGCCGGCGTTCGCGGCAGTGTGCGCGACCATCGGGGGAACCTCGCCGGCGATCATGCCGGCTTCGGACGCGACGTTGATGATGACGCCGCCACCACGCCGGACCAGGTGCGGCCATGCGAACTTCGTGACGAAGAAGGGGATATCGAGCTCGCCGGCTATCGTCGTACGCCAGTCATCGACGGAGAAATCGGGCATCGGGCCGAAGCGTTGCATGGCCGCGTTGTTGTACACCACGTCCAGCCCGCCGTAGGCGGCCACTGCGTCCTCAACGACCTGTCGTGCCTGTTCCGGGTCGGTGAGATCGATCGGCGCGATGCCGGTCATCTCACCGCCGGCGCGACGTACGAGTTCGACCGTCTCGTTGTTGGCATCAGCTTGGATGTCGCACCCGATGATCTTTGCGCCTTCACGCGCAAAGATCAGCGATGCTACGCGGCCCTGCCCTCCTCCGGTGCCGGTGATGAGCACTACCCTCTCGTCGAGCGTTGCCATGGAACTCCTCCTGGTCCGTGATGTTTTCGGGCGGGGTCACTGCGGCCTGCCTCGTCGACGACGGAAAGCCGAAGGCACGGTCCGTCAGCAATGACAGGTCGTCGATCCCGATCAGCGCGGTCGCTCCACGGGCCGGCCGAACCGCGTTCCACCGTGAGGCGCTTCGGCGAGATCGTCCGCGCTGACGTCGGGCCGCGCTTCCATGACTCGAGGCTGCGCCGCGGGCAGGGAAGACGCCAGGATCGGTTTCCTCCCGGTTGGTAGGCGCAGCCTCTCATCGGAGACAGCAGGGCGATCGGGGAGCTGTGTCCGCTGCGGTGCCCTCTCGGCGTGGCGGGCGCAGTCTGCGGGATCTGCACGATCGCTGGGGCTGTCCGGTAATCCCCGGACGGCATCCCCTCTGCTCAGAAGCAGGGACCGACGGACAGGGGCTGCCGAGGCGTCCTGAAGAACCACACCGGGCCCCGCACCTGCCTCGCAGCCGTCAACCTCCGACGACCGACCGGCCTCGGCCTCACCCGCACAGGTCACACCTGGACCCTCGCCTCCATCCCCGGACAACGGTGGAGGGGCATCCCTCAACCGGGACGCCCCTCCACCAACAAGATCTTCAGCAGACTTCTGGCTAGTGCTGTGACCGAAAAGGTTCACCGGCTCGCGGCGTCCGGTGCGGCACCGCGCCGCGTTGTCGCATCACCCGAGTACATCCAGTACGCGGGCGATGCTCCGCCTTGCGATGCACCGCACCGGACGCCGCGAGCTTCCCGGCAGACCTTTCCGGTCACAGCCCTTAGACGGTGCCGTTCTCCCACCACCAGGCCCGGCCGAGATCCGCCCGGCTGTCGACGTGCTGGTGGTCCGCGGTGTAGGTCTCCAGGCCGGAGAAGCCGGAGGTCTCCGCCTTCTGGTAGACGGTCTTGTTGGGCACTCCGGGGACGGCGAGGTCAGCTGCCGTGCCGTACAGGTGCATGCTGTCGCTGGCGCCTCCGACGTCGGCGTTGTGCGCGATGCTGCGGAAACCGGAATTGACCGTGATGGGGACGTTGCCGAGCTTCTTGCGCAGCGCCTCCAGCTTGTACATCGCGCGGCGGACGTTCTCCTTGACGTCGGTCGCGTTCAGCTTGCCGCCGGAGAAGGTGCCGCTGATCCGGTCGGTGAACTCGCTGAAGTTGAAGTGCACGGTCGAACCGTCCGACTGCTCCAGGGCGTTGAGCTGCGCCTGGGTCGTGGGTCCGGCGCTGCCGTCGACGGCGAGTCCGTAGGCTGCCTGGAACCGGCGCACCGCCGCCGCGGTGCCGGGACCGAAGTTGCCGTCGATGGCCACGCGGGTCTGGCCGGCGCTGTCCGCGGCCCACCCGGCGACTCTGATCTGCAGTTCGGTCACGTCGGCGCCGGTGGCCCCCTGGTTCAGGGTGCGCGACCAGGAGTACGCCTGCGCGGTCCCCGTCAGCAGAACGGGCCCGAGCACGGCACCGATACCGGCGGCCAGCGTCCCGCGCAGCGCCGTACGGCGGTCGAACGAGTGCGGAAAGCGGGATGAGGAGCGGGAAGGAGCCATCTTCGTCCTTTCACGGACCTGTCGCAGTGCAGTGGATGACACGTACTGCGACAGTGTCATGGACATGCGAGACGGGCGGAAGACCGCCGCTGCCGGCATCGTTCGATCCGGCGTCCGTCGCCGCGTCCGCGACCGAGTCACCGCGGGCAGCAGCTCCGCGCCGGGCACAGGGTCGGTGCAGCCGGACGGCTCATGGTGTCGCCGCCACCCGGCCACGGCGTGGTTGCGTCGGGTTTCACTGCTCCACCGGGGCGGGGCCGGCCGTCGGGGCGGGACGCTGCTGGTCGGCCAGGGTTCGGCGGGCGGTGAGAGCGACCCACAGCTCCGCGATGTCTCGCGACTTCTTCAGGTCCCGATGGGTGGCAGCCTCGATCCGCTGCAGGCGGTAACCGAGGCTCTGGCGGTGGATGTTGAGCCGCTGCGCGGTGGCCGCCCAGCTGCGGTCGTTGGCCAGGTACGCCTCCAGCGTCTGCGCAACTGATCGTGCTGCGCCTGATCATCGGGCTGGCCGTCGGAGCCGACTATCCCATTGCCTCTTCCCTGCTGGCGGAGTTCACGCCCGCCCGCAGCCGCGGTGCGATGATCGGCCTGACCGGACCGGCCTGGTCCGTCGGCGCCATGGCAGCCTTCCTCGTCGGCTACATGGTCACCAGCATCTCGGGCGACCACCACCTGTGGCGGTGGCTGCTGTTCAGCGGCGCCGTCGCCGGCCTCCTCGTCGTCCTCATGCGCCGAGGGATCCCGGAATCCCCGCGATGGCTGCTCAGCAAGGGCCGAACCGAACAGGCACGACAGGTCATGCGCACTGTCTACGGCGTCGACCTCGACCCCGATGCGCTTCTCGGTGACGCCTCAGCCCACCCCGCCACCGACTTCACGCGGCCCCTCGCGGACATTGTCCGGGGCGGCTACCTCAAACGCATCATCATGTGCGGAACCCTGTACTTCGCGCAGATCACCCCGCAGTACGCCCTCTACACCTTCGGTGCGACCATCCTCGCCGCCGACGGAATCAACGGAGCCAGCGCCGCCACGCTCGGCGAACTCTTCATCGCCGCACTCTTCGCCCTCGGCGTCCTGCCCGCCGTACGCCTGGTGGAGCGGTGGGGACGGCGCCCCATGACGGTCGTCCCCTTCGCCCTGATGGCGCTGCCTCTGCTCGCCCCGGGCCTGGGGAGCTCGGGACCGACCTGGTTCGTCGTGGGTTCCTTCGCCGTGTACGCCATCGTCTCCGGCGGCCCGAGCATCCTCGAACGGATCTACCCCAATGAGCTCTTCCCGACCGAGGTACGGGCCACCGCCGTCGGAATCGCCGTCGGCATCAGCCGGCTGGGCGCCGCCACCGGCACATACCTGCTGCCCGTCGGGCTGGACCGCATCGGACTCGGCCCCACCCTGCTGATCGCGGCCGCCGTCACTCTGATCGCCTTCGTGGTCTGCCTGGCCCGGGCCCCGAGACCAAGGGCGTGGAACACCGCTTCTGGAACTGGACGGCCACGGACGCCGCAGGCACCGTCGCCCCCGTTCTCCATTCCTTCATCGGAACCCACGCCGCCATCGACCGCCTCGACCTGCGCAACAGCTCGTAGCAATGGGCCGACGCCACACGGCGGATGAGGCCCGGACTCGATTTCGTTGACGCAGAGCCCCTCGCCACCGTCTGGACCAACGACCCCTGGGCGCGCGGCTCCTACGCGGCCCTCGACGCTGCGGCGACTCCCCAGGACATCGCAGACCTCGAAAGCGAGGACACCCACCTCCACCTCGCCGGTGAGTACACCGAACCAGCCTTCACCGGCCTGATGGAAGGCGCCCTGTGCAGCGGCCGTCGCGCTGCCGACCGCATCATCGGCATGGCGCGACGCAGCGGCACGTGATCAACGGGCTGACAACGGACCCGGCGAGGAGGCACAGGCCGACACCCCGCGCCGCCGCTCGGCCGTGAGCGTCAGCTCGACCCGAAACCTGGAGAACGACGGGCACCGGACCGTCATGGCGTGCACCGAGGACACCGTGCAGCCCGCCGCCCTGTCGAAGCTCCTGGGACGGTCCGGTTGCCGTCGAGCGCGGTCTTTCCCACCGGAGAACCACCCGACGCGGACGATGCGCGCCCGGGCGGCCATGACCCTGGCCGCCCGGGCGCCGCTCCCGCTCGTGGGTGAGTGGCTGTGGGGACAGGGCGTACGACGGAGTCTTCGGGACGGACCGCGGGGTGCCGTTGCCCTACCTCGTGAGGGAGTACGTCGAGGGCATGACCCTGCGCGACGGCGCGTCTGCGCAGACGAACGTTCCGTGCGCGGGACTCAGCGGTCGGCGATGTCCTCGCGGAGACCGTCGGAGAACTCCCACCACGACAGCGGTAGCCAGTCGCCATTGACGAATGCGTCGACCGTAGCGCCGCGACCGCGGACAGTCACCGTCGTTCCGGGCGGATACGTGGTACCGGACAGGCCGGGTACCGGGACGAGCAGGGTCCCGAGCCGTTGTGCTGCCACTCCTCGCCCTCCTTTTCCGTTTCTCGGTGCGACACCTGGGTGGGTATTTCTCCCGAGATTACCGGGTTGTCTGTCGGTGCAGGCGGGAGAATCATGAGATATGGGTCACGCGGAACAGTGCGGGGCTGCGGTGGAAATCGTGCGTGCATCGCCGACCGGAGGTGGCAGCCATGAAGGCCGTCGTATACAAGGAGCCGTTCACCGTGGCGGTCGAAGAAGTCGAAAAGCCGAGGATCCAGCATCCGAACGATGTGATCGTACGGATCACCTCCACCGCGATCTGCGGCTCTGACCTGCACATGTACGAGGGGCGTACCGCGGCCGAGCCCGGCATCGTCTTCGGTCACGAAAACATGGGAATCATCGAGGAAATCGGCGAGGGCGTCACCTCGCTCAATGAGGGCGACCGCGTGGTCATGCCCTTCAATGTCGCCTGCGGATTCTGCACCAATTGCGTCGAGGGATTCACCGGATTCTGTCAGACCGTCAACCCCGGCTTCGCGGGAGGCGCTTACGGCTATGTCGCCATGGGGCCCTGGCCGGGCGGTCAGGCGGAGTACCTGCGTGTTCCCTACGCCGACTTCAACTGCCTGAAGCTGCCACCGGGAAACGAGCACGAGACCGACTTCATGATGCTCGCCGACATCTTCCCCACCGGCTACCACGGCTGTGAACTCGCCCAGGTCCGCCCGGGCGAGAGCGTCGCCGTGTACGGCGGAGGACCGGTCGGGCTCATGGCCGCCTACTCCGCCCTGCTGCGCGGCGCGAAGAAGGTGTTCGTCGTGGACCGGGTCCCCGAGCGACTGGAGAAGGCCCGAGAGATCGGTGCGGTTCCGATCAACTTCGCCGAGGGTGATCCGGTGGAGCAGATCAAGGAGCAGACCGAGGGCATCGGTACGGACAAGGGCGTGGACGCCGTCGGCTACCAGGCGACGGCGCACGGCACGGACCGCGAGGAACCGGCGACCGTGCTGAACTCGCTCGTCAGCACGGTCCGGGCCACCGGAGCGCTGGGCGTACCAGGCCTCTACGTCCCAGCCGACCCCGGAGGCCCTGACGAGCAGTCCAAGCACGGCATGCTCCTGGTCGCGATCGGCAAACTCTTCGAGAAGGGCCTGCGGATCGGTACGGGGCAGTGCAACGTGAAGCGCTACAACCGGTATCTGCGCGACATGATCATCGAAGGCCGGGCGACGCCGAGCTTCGTCGTCTCGCATGAACTGCCGCTGGACCAGGCGTCGTCGGCGTACGACAAGTTCGACAAGCGGATCGAGGGTTACACGAAGGTCGTGCTGCACCCGTAGCGAAAGGCCCCCGGTGCTGTGTGGGATTCGGATCCAGGTGGAGTCAAGCGTTTCCCGTTGTTTGGTTTGACCACCTGTTAGCGTGCACGGATGGAAGATCTGGGAACCGTGGCTTGGCCGCCTGAGCCGATCAGGACCGAGAGGCTCGTGCTCCGCGAGCCCGAGACCCGGGACCGTGCGGCGTTCATCGAGCTGCTCGCCTCGCCGGAGGTGCACACCTACCTCGGCGGCCCCCGGCCGCGTGACGAGCTTGAGCGCGAGATGTCCGGGACGCCCGAGCGGTGGCCCGGGAGCTTCGTCGTCGATCTCGACGGGTCGATGATCGGCCAGATCCTGCTCAGGAGAGCAAAGGGGCACCGTTCCCCGGCTGCCGCGGGGAAGGCTGACCTCGGCTACCTGTTCCTGCCACGGGCGTGGGGATTCGGGTACGCCGCCGAGGCGTGCGCGGCGGCACTCGGCTGGCTCGCCGGCGCGCTTCCCGGCGAGCCGGTGGTGCTCACCACCCAGACCGCCAACGTCGGCTCGATGCGTCTCGCGGCGAAGCTGGGGTTCACCGAGGTGGAGCGGTTCGAGGCCTGGGGCGCCGAGCAGTGGCTCGGCATGTGGTCCCCGGTCACGCCGTCCAGGTGAGTTTGCGACGGAACCGCCGGGGAGTACCCGCCCAGCCACGAGACCGATCCTCAGCCGCCAGTCGGCCTTGGCTGGTTCTTGGGTTCGGAGTCGGGTATCGGGATCGACTTCTGTCCTTGGCGCGGACAGTGGCTCCCGGACTCACAGCGGGATCGATGGTTCGACGAACTGGAAAGCCGCGGGATCCGTCCGTGCGAAGACGAGGTACCTGCCGAGTTCCGGGACGACGGCCGGCTCGCCTCACTGCCCCCGGCCCGACACACCCACTCAACCACCGCCGATACACGCCCGGGAGGACGAGTGGGGGTGAGGAACCAGACAGGCGCCGGCCGATCAGCCCAGCAGTGGCGCGGTGATGTTCCGCAGTTGGCCGACATGCTGATAGTGATGCCCCGACAGCCCTGCTGCCCGTGCAGCCGCGACATGGCCGAGGGTGTCGTCGATGACCAGGCACCTGCATAGATCCGCTCCCACCCGCCGGGCCGCGGCTTCGAATACCCGGGGAGCCGGCTTGGCGAGGCCGAGACGGGCGGTGTTGACCCCCGCGTCGAACGCGTCGGACAAATCCAGCGCGGCGAGATCGTCCTCCAGCCGCGTAGTGGCGTTGGAAACCAGGACCACGGGCACCCGGCTGCGGAGGCCGGCCAGGAGGGTCAGGACGTCGGGGTCGATACGGCCGGTCAAGGCACTCCAACTCTCCACGAGATCCCGGGCCCGGCCGGCCGACCCGCAGGTACGGGTGAGGTCCTCCGCCACCTGGGCTCGCCACTGATCGTCACTGATCGCCCCGGTGACCGCCGCATCATGCAGGTCGGTTCGGAAGGCCGCAGCCGCCAGTGTCCCCTCGGGCAACCCCGCCGCACGGTCAAGCGCGGTCATCCGTCCGGGTCCCACAGACGCAGCACGCCGTCGGAGTCGCAGAGCACGGCATCAAAGGGCAAGTCACTCATGGCCCTGCTCCTGCCAGGTCACCGCTGGACAGCGGAGCCGTCCCGGGGAGGAACACCACTGGCTGAGCGTCGAAGTGGCCAACCGAAGGCTGTGCGGAGGTGCCTGTCAGGGCCGAAGCTGAGGATCTGTGGGTCCCCTCAGGTCTGCGAGGACAGCGGCGTGGTCGGATGGCCAGACGCCATCCACAGGCTCGTCGCCGACACGTTGGACAGAGCTGACGGATCCAAGACCTTCAGGGCCTGGTGGGCCTACGTAGATGTAGTCGACGCGGGCACTTGGTTCGAATCCAGCTGCGACATACGGGTTGGCCGCGGACCAGGTGGCTGATGGCTGAGCAGGGTCTGCGTATTCCCAGGCGTCGAGGAAGACCTGGCCGGGGACGGCAGGGGCCGCCTTGTAACCGGCGAACTGCCGTACCTCGTCGGAGTCCGGCCATGCATTGAAGTCGCCCGTGACGACAGGCGGGAAGCTGGTTCCAGGTCGATGCGCCCTTACGAACTCGGCAAGGACTCCGACCTGCTGGCAACGCACAGCAGAGGCGTCCAAGGCTGCGGTGAGGTGCGTGGTGAAGAACGGCACCTGGTACGTGGGAGCGTCGATGCGTGCGTACAGAGCCAGGCGGCCGTCTTCGTCCCCCTGACGGGTCGGCAGCTCCACCATGTCGTGCTTCGCGATGGGCCAGCGGCTCAGCACGGCGTTGCCGATGTCGACCGTTGAGTCCCCAAGCCGTCTTTGCCACCCCTGCGGTGCACGGGACGGTGCCAAGATCCAGTGCATGCCAAGGCGGGACGCGAGCCATTCCGCAAGGTTCTCCCCGCCGCAGGCCCACACCTCCTGCAGACCGATGACATCGGGTTGGAGTTCGTCCAGCACCGTGAGGATGGCCTTCCGCCGTTCCTCCCAGGGGCCGAAGCGCCACCATAGGTTCCATGTCAGCACGCGCATCACTGTCACCCTTTCTCTCCGCCTCGCCTGAGCATCCTGGAGCATGCCAGGCGTCAGGCACCAGGCGTCAGCTGTCCGGAGCGGGCAAGGTGGTGCAAGCGGGCGATGTTGCACATGAGTTGATGAACGCCGTCGCCCTTGAGAGGAAGCCGCGCAGGAGTGTGGGCCACCCTGGCCTTCGTCACTCAGGCAGCCGCTCTCTCCCAAGACAGCACACGGAGCGTGGCAGGTCCCTTCAGGGGGAGCCGCCGCAGCGGTCCAGTGTGGCCGGTCGGAGCCTCGTGCAAGGTGCAGGTGGAATGCTGGGAATCGGGGGGCTCGCTCGAGCAGGAGACGGCCGACGTGACGTCGTCACTTGTGGAACGGACGTCGTCAGGCGGCCAGGTCCGAGACCTCCTGAACGCTGATGGTCTGACCGTCACGTAGGCAGCGTTGTTGCAGACCAGCCTCGGTCAGATGCCCGGCGGCTTGGTCCGCGCCGGCTGCGTCGGGGTGATCGGATCGCCAGTGCGGAACGACGCGGAAGGGCACCAGGCCGAGGCAGTCCGGTTCGATGCCGCTCGGATAGCCGTCGGGTCGGACAGCCGGATCGTCGATGAGGTCGATGCCACGGAGATCAGGGCCGGTGAACACAGGCACCGGCCGAACAGCCGCCGTAGACGAACTCGGCCGGTTCAGTCGCTCCTTCACCGCATCAGCGAAGCGGGACCGCGTCATCGCACGAGCCAGGACGAAGGCGTTGCCGCCCAGTGCCCGGACCAGGTCGAAATCCGCCACGCGGTTTCGCAGGTCCTCGGGGGCGGAGAAGTGGTCGCGAAGGTCGAGTTCTTCGCAGGTGTACCCGAAGGTCTCCCAGGTGTGCACCTCACGCGGCAGGTCGCGGTCCCGTGAATGGCCGTACTGATCGAGCGCATTCAGCACGATGCCTGCTCGCCCTGTACTGGTTGGAGGTGGCAGAACGGCAGGGCGATCATCCGGCTTGAGATACCAGGAGCTGAGAAGAAGTCGCATGTCGGTCTCCAGCGGTCACAGCACTAGACATGCCTGGATTCTGCTTGAACCCCTCATGACTCGCCAGGACCAGCAGACGGAGCGGTACGCCAGCCCGCTCCCGGGAGCAGCAGGTGCCCGCCCGGTCCGTGAGTCTGCCCGCCTCACCCATCGGCCACCACGTGGCCGATGAGCACCCCGCGGCCGTGGTCCCGTCCCCGGTGCCGGGCGGATGCAGGCACTGCCGGGAGCTCCGGGCACACCGAGCGGCAGGCGTTGCTCACTCGGAGGGGAGCGTGTCCAGAAGCTTCTGCGCGGTCTTCAGGGCTTCGGGGTCTGCCGCGTCGTCGTCGAGGGCGAGGGCCTGAGAGACGCAGGAGCGTGCTTCCTCGAATTCTCCCAGTTCAATCAGGGCCTTTCCCAGATACACCAGCGACTGACTCTCTCTGCGGGTCAGGCCGATGCGCCTGGACTGGACCACAGCATTGCGATAGTGGCCGGCTGCTTCGCACCACCGCCCCAGAGCGGCGTGGTCGCGACCAAGTGCGTAGGTGGTGGTGGCACGGAAGATGTCGGCGACGTGCCCGCTCACCGGGCAGTCGGATGCATCGAGGAAGGCGATGATGCGCTTGTTCTGGATCAGGGCCTCCTCGGCACGGTCGAGCAGGCGCAGGGAGGCTCCGTAGTTCGTCATGGCTTGGATCCAGCGCTCGTGATCACCGGCGCCTTCCGACACGTCGATGGAGGCGAGCGACTTGTCGGCGGCCGCCTGGGCCTCGCCGAGTTGCAGGTGCGTGAATGCCGCGTGCAGCAGTGCCGAGGCTTGTTGGGAGGTGTCCTGTGCGCGGCGGGCGTATTCCAGCGCTTCGTCGGCCCGCTCGACGGCCTCCCGGTGGCGGCGTTCGCAGTTGTTCAGGGCCCAGGAGTAGCAGTTGAGGTGGAAGGCTTGCAGGTACGGGTCGTCGAGTGCGGCGGCGGCCTGGCTGGACAGGCGGTAGACCTCGGGCCAGTGGCCCCAGAAGACCCACAGGTCGCAGAACCATTCCATGGCATCGGCGGTCTCAACGACCCGGGTGTGCTCTCCCCGATGGGCCGCGCTGCGCAGCGCGGCGAGCCAGGCCGGGGCTTCGCTCTGGAGCCAGGCCCGGGCCTGTTCGGCGCTCTCCAGCGGGACCAGGCCCTGCCAGGAGGACGGCGGCGCCCCGTACCCGGGCTTGTACCAGCGGCCGGCGACCACAGCCGTCTCCAGCAGCCAGGTCCGCAGCCGGTCCTCGGCCGCCTCCCGCTCACCAGGCTCCCCCACGCGCGAGAGGTGGGTGCGGGCGAACAGCCGCAGCAGGTCGTGCAGTTGGTAGCGGCCGGTGAAGGTGGCCTGGAGCAGCCCGGCCTCGACCAGCTCCTCCATCACGTCCTCAGCCTCGAAGACCCCGGTCGCAGTCAAAGCCGCGCCGTAGGCGGCGGTCATGTCCGGCCCCGGGACCAGGCTGAGCAGCCGCAGCATCTGCGCGGCCGGAGGATCCAGCTGCCGGTAGGACAGCTCGAACGCCGCCTCCACCCGCACATCCCCGGCAGCCAGCGCGCCCAGGCGGCGCTCCTCGTCGGCCAGGCGGCGGACCAGGTGGTCCACGCTCCATCCAGAGCGGACCGTCAGCCAGTTCCCCGCCACCCGCAAAGCCAACGGCAGACACCCGCACAGCTCTGCCACCCGCGCCACGGCCTCGGTTTCTGCCTCGGCCCGTTCCTTGCCCAGGATTCGGCTCAGCAGCTCGACCGCCTCGGCCTGTGCCATCTCCGACAGCGCCAGCCGTTCGACATCCTCCAGCCCGGTCAACGGCCTCCGACTGGTTATCAGCACCAGGCTTCGCCCGCCCGCGGGCAGCAGCGCACGCACCTGCCCCTCGTCGCGCGCGTTGTCCAACACCACCAGGCACCCACGCTCACCGAGCAACGCGCGCAACAACCCCGCACGCCCGGCCGAGTCCTCCTGCGCCAGCCGGAGGTCCGACACTCCCAGGGCCTTCAGCAGCTTCAGCAGCGCCTCGCCCGGGTCCACAGGACCATCGACCCCGTGCAGGTCCACCACAAAACACCCGTCAGGGAACTCCCCTGCCAGGTCCGCCGCCGCCCTCAGCGCCAGCGTCGTCTTCCCGCACCCCGGAGGACCCGAGACAACGCACACCGCCGCCCCCACGTCCGAACCTGCCCGTTCCGCAGCCTTCCGCAGCCAGGCCAACTCCGCACCGCGCCCCGTGAAGTCCCCCACGGACCTCGGCGGCACCGCAGCCCCCGCCCCCGCCACTGCCGCCGCACTCACCGGACGCGCCGCCCGCGCGGCCGCCAGCAAGACTTCCCGCTCCTGGTCCTCCAGTCCCAGCCCCTCCGCGAGTGCCGCCACTGTGCGCCACCGCGGAACCCGGCTACGCCCCCGCTCCATATCGCCGATCGCCCGGGCACTCACCCCCGAGGACTCAGCGAGATCCTCCATGGTCCAACCGACTTGCTGCCGCAGGCCACGCAGCACAACCCCGAACGGCCTCTCCCCGGACACAACCCCTCCTCCTTCTCCACCCCGCCGCGGTTGTGGACGGTCGGCCGGGTACTGAACTCCCTCGGTGTCTCCCGCCCCTGCCCGCCCGTCCTGAACAGTCAGATCGCGGCGTCGAGCGGCTGCCGGAGACGCTCGGGGGTACGAATCGATGAACTGCCGCTCCCGTCGCCCAGTTGCGCAACCACGCCGTTCAAGGCGACCCGATCAGGACCCACCATGAAGGCGAACTTCACAGATTGATCACGACTCGACATGCTCCCTAAGGGCTGCACGTGATGGAGCCGTGGAGCCACGTGAGGCATGGGTCGTCCGAGTCGGAAGCGGCACCGTCGTGGGCGGTCAGACCACCGTGGTCCTCACTCTTGTCCGGCTCGGCGGAGGCCGCCGAGCGGCGCAGCTGCCGCAGGGCGTCGGAGACGGCCTCGATGCGCGCGTCAACCGTGTCGAGTTCCTCGCGAAGCATGCGCAGACGAGCTTCGAGCAGGGCGGCCTCTGCCGCCAGGGAGACGCCGGCAGCGGGACCGGAGTCGTGGTGGAGGTCTCGGGGCACTTTCCATCTCCCTTGGGCTCAATCCTGGAGTCTTGCGAATCCCGAGCGGTGCGGCGCGGAAGAGCTTGCATGGCACGGCCCCGCATCCGGTTTGACCGAGTAGCCGGGGAAGCTGTGACAGCACCTACCGGTGGGGCACAAGCGTGCACCGGACGTGGCCGGACAGCACGGCGGTCGCTCTCCACCGAAGAGCAGCCGTGGAGGCTGCGGCTGCCGCGGCGTCGGCCCCGCTCGGAACCGACGCCGTGGCAGGCAGGCGTGACTCCTGGACCCCGGGGATGGGCGGTGATCTCGGGAGCGCGATCTGCCCGGCCGTTCGGTGCCCGTGCCGGCGAGAACGCAGCAGCAGAGCAGCGACGATGGAACGTGCAAGGCCTCGTCCTGCTCGTCCCCCACAGCACTTCGTCCCCTCACGATGGTGTGACACAGCGCACGGGAACGGGGCCGGGCCTGCGGAGAGTAAAAGGTGTGAGGCATACAGAACCCAATGAGTCGTTGCGGGCGCGAGTACGGGCGGGGGACCGTGCGGCGTTCGCCGAGCTGTACGACCAGAACGCTCGCGGTCTACAGCCATGCCCTGCGGCTGACCGGCAACTGGTCGGAGGCCGAGGAAGTGATGTCCGAGACCTTTCTCGCCGTCTGGCGTACCCGGGAGACGGTGGATCCGGAGGGCTGGTCACTCACACCGTGGCTGCTCGGCATCGCGACGCACAAGGCGCACAACGCCAACCGCGGTCTGCGCCGACGGCGCGCCTTCCTGGCGCGCAGCCCGGAGCCCCGGTCGGTGGAGGACTTCGCGGACGAGACGGTCGGCCGGAACGCGGCGTCGTCGACCGGCACGGCGAGACACCTGCGAAGACCGCCGGCTGAATCCGGCCGTGAACGGGGACAGCTGAGCTGTGGGTCCTGCTGCCCGGCCAGGCAGCAGGACCCCGGACTTTCGAGCTGCAGCAGCTTCCGGCACCGGGACCTGCGCGACTGCCCTGCGACGAGGGCGGGCCGAGTGCACTTCCCCGAGCCGTCCCTCGTGAGGGAGGGCCCCGAGCCGGGTCCGGTTGTTTCGCCCGCTACGGCGTTCCCTTCCCGACGCGCTCTCGCAGCGCACCGCAGAACGCGGGACGGCGACGCTCGCCTTGACCGACCGGGCTCGCACCGTCGCGTGAGTCGGCCGGTGAGCGAAATACGGCCAGCCGCGAACGCACGACCAGATCGCCGGCTGGGGCCCCAAGTACCCAGCCGGTAGGTCCCGATGGACTTGACGCCGCCCGTTTCCCGGTGCTGGGGTGCCTCGTTGGGGTGTCCCGGGTCACGGGGCTTTGTGCTTACCGCTGTCGGCGTGGACGTCGAGGCCCTGGTGTACGCCACCCGCATGCTCGCGTCAGCGCTGCGACAGCACACGAGTTGGCGCCCGGCTGGGGCGGACGTGCAGGGTGAAGTCGGCCTGGACGGCCACACCGGACTGCAGCAGCTTCTGGTGCACCACCGGATTCCGGCCGGGGTACGAGACCACAACGGCGATGTGTCCCTCGGGCAGACCGGTCACGGCGTACGCGCCCTGCGCGTTCGTCGTGGTCCGCACCAACTGCTGGCCGCGGGTGTCCATGACGGTCACGGCGGCGTGGCGGACGGGCTGCTGCTCGTCGTCGCGGACGGTGCCCTCCAGCATCGGCAGCGGCTCGCCGAAGTGGTGGTGGCGGTGGACGGGAAGCGCGGTCGGCGTGGGCACCTCCACGGACGGGTCCTCCACCGGTGGCTCCGGAATGTCCTCCTGCTCGTCCTCCGCGTCCCCTTGTGCGGTCTCGCGGTGGTGCCGCCACGCGTCGAGGCCCAGCAGGGCGATGCCCACCGCGATCCAGGCGCAGAGCACGAGGACCGGCCTGAGCACGCCCGCATCGTCGAAGTACAGGACGCCCTTCAGGGCGTCCACCGCGTTGCCCAGCGGCATGACGGCATGCAGGTCCTGGAAGAACGTCGGCAGCAGCGGAATGGGAGCCACGCCACTGGTGGGAACGCTCAGCACGATGAACAGGCCCATACCCACCATGGGGAAGAACTGCTTCGTGAACGGCGCCACGCCGGCGGAGAACGTGGCCACCGCGGTGGTGAGCAGGAAGCCGATCGCCAGGGCCGAGGGCTCGTTGGGGAGGTAGTTCAGCCATACGCCGACGAGAAAGCCCACGATGCTGAAGAGTGCGGCGACGCCCGCGATCGTCATCAGTTTCCTGCGGCGGTTGAAGGTCACCGCCCGCAGCAGGGTCGTCGCGAGGATGTAGCCGGGGACGCTCCAGGCGACTCCGAGGTAGACCAGGGTCGTGCCGTTCTGGTCCTTGCTCACGGTAGGTGCCACGTCCGTGACTGTGAGCTTCTGGTGGTTGTGCGCCGCAAGCTGGGTGAAGCCCTGGGTCAGCGCCTGCTCCAGGGACATCCCGTTGGCCTTGGCCACGTACAGCACGCTGTTTTTGCCCTCGGCGGCGTAACCCGCCACGGCGTCCCGGTCCAGCACCGCCCGGCGGGCCTGCCGGGCGTCTGCCACGGCGGTGACGTCGAACCCGTCGGAATGCGCCCGCTGCAGAGCGGTGTCGACCTGGCGTTCCAGTGCGCGGTGAGCGACCACGATCTTCGTGTGGTGCGGCTGGGGCGCGTGAAACGCCGAGGAGAAGCAGAACAGAAGGCCGAGGAAGAGTATCGCCGGGAACATCAGGGTCTCGGCCAAGGTCCTGGCCCACGGTATGCCCCGAGGACGCTCCATCCGGTGCTTCACAGGCCCGCCCCTCGGACGCCACGAGCCGACGTGCGGCCGGACCTCCGCCGGGAGACCGCGGGCTCACGCCCTCCGGGCCTGCCCTCCGTGATCGTCACCTGCAGTGCAGCCAGTTCCATGGCGCCCCTCTACGTTCTTCGCGCCTGGCCGTCGCCATTGCACGCTCCGTTAATGTACCGATTGGCACATCTACGCCCCGCGGACCCTACGCGTACCGACCGGTACAGTCAAAGCCATGCCTCGCCCCATCAATGTGGAAAAGCGCGCCGAGCTGCTGCAGCAGGTCGTGTCACACCTCCAGCAACACGGTCTCGCGCAGATGTCGCTGAGCCCGCTCGCCGAGGCAATCGGAACCACCAAACGCATGCTTCTGTACTACTTCGGCAGCCGCCAGAATCTGTTGGCGCAGGCACTGATCGCCAACCGCCCCGACGCCCACGCGATGTTCGACGACGTCCACGACACCGCCGGCCTACGCCGGGCCGCCCATGCCCTGTGGGACGCGATGACCGCCGGGGAGCAGTCCGGGCCGATCCGCATGCTGCTGCAGCTGCTGAGCCTGGCCCCCACGGATCCGCAGCAGTACGGCAACCTCGCCGCCGACACCGTCGAGGTCATGATCGGTCCGATCGCCGCCGCTTACGTTCGGCTGGGCCACCCGCCGGAGCAGGCGCGGGCCGGGGCCACGCTGATCGTCTCCGGTCTGCGCGGGTTGTGCCAGGACCGACTGGTGACCCATGACGCCGCCCGCACCGACGCGGCGGCCCGCCGCCTCATCGACGGCGCGATCGCAGCGACCGGCTGACACGTGCCGCGTACCACCGCGCCGCCTTCCGGGGGACCGTTCTCTCCGCGCTCAGACAGCGGCGTCCACGGAAACACCCTTCTCGGGTCGGATGGATGGGTGTGCCGGTCAGTCTTTTCGCAGCACTTCTGCGATCGACGCCCAGTCGTGGTCGGCCATGCCGCGGCTGATCGCGGTCCCGAACGTCTGCCGCAGGGCGGACATGGTGGGCAGTTCCAGTACGGCCGATTCGGCGGCGGCCTCGGCCAGACCGAGGTCCTTGCTGCCCAACGTGGTGCGGAAGCCGGCCGGCAGATACTCACGGTCCGCCATGCCCTGCCGTAGCCCTGGTACACCGCGCCCGGGAACACGGTCCCCGCGATCAGCGCGTGCAGGTCGTGGGCGTCGACGCCATACCGCTCCGCCAGGGTGAAGCCCTCCGCCATCGCCTCCAGTGCGTGGATGATCAGAAGGTTCATGGTGATCTTCACGACGTTGGCCTGCCATGGCTGTTCACCCACCCTCCAGGTCCGTCGGCCAAGTACCGAGAACACGGGCTCCAGGGACTCGATCAACCCGCTGTCGCCGGCGGCGAGCAGGTTGAGCTGCCCCGCCTCCGCGACCGACGGACGCCCCAGCACCGGGACCGCCAGCTACCCCACTCCGGCGGCTCTGTGCCGTTCCGTCAGGGCGCGCCCGGCCTCGACCGAGATCGTCGACATGCTGACGTGGACGGCGTCCGGCCCCGCCTCGGCGAGCACCGCCTCGTCGAAGACCGCGGCCACGGCGGCATCGTCGGCCAGCGACGACAGCGGCCCGGCAGCGAACAGTTCGGGGACGGAGCCGGCGCGCCCAGCGCGACGAGTTCGTCCACGGCCTCGGGCGACGAGTTAGCCGACGGTCTTGGCGTTGAGTGCCTCGCTCACGGCTGCCTCGTCGGCCTCGGCCAGCGGGCTGACGGTCAGCAGCGGTGCGGCGCAGTTGATCACGATGTCCAGCCGGCCCTGCCACTCGTGCACCTGACGCAGCGCGGCCGTCCGGCTGCCCGCCGTCGCTGAATTCGGACACCAGGGCCCGTCCCCTGTCCGCCGGCGGTGGGTGCCGGTACGTCGGAGCCGCAGCACGTTCGCCTTCGCGCCGCTCGATACGACGGTGGAGGAACTGGTGCGGGTCGCCGGGATGGGCTGGGCGGTCCACCGCACGGTGGGTGGAGCGGCCGCCGGCCGTGAAGGTGGCCGGCGGGCCGGGGAGTGCCACCCCAACGCTCAGGTGGCACGGATCAGGTCGTGCGCCGCGGCCCGCACTGCGTTGAAGGCCTGCTCCAGCACCTCGGGCGAGGTCGTGACGTGGGGCAGGTCGTCCGGGGAGTGGAACTCGCGGAAGTTGCCGGCCAGCGAGAGCAGCGGGACAGAGGGCCCGAGGGCCTGGTTCCACACCGCGCCCTCACCGGGGAACTTGGCGGCCGGATTGAACCGCGCGCCGGCGAGGTGGGCTGCGAGGCCGGGAACCCCGTCGAAGCCAGGGTTGCTGGCAGCACCCCGGGGTGCCAGTTCGAAGCGCCCGTCGGGGCCGGGGGCGGCCGCCGCGAGAGCGGAGCCCAGGTGGAAGACCGCGCGTGGCCGGAGGTCGAACTCGTCGGTCAGGTAGGCGCGTACACCGTAGTTGTTGAGCTCGTGGCCGGTGTTGCCGAGGAAGAACACCGGGTGCTCGCGGGAGAGCTCGACGGCCAGCGCCAGGGCCAGCGCGAGGCCGGTTCCGCGCTCGGCCGCGCAGGTGAACCATCCGCTCAGGGGGGTGGTGACGATGACGGGGTCGGAGACCGGCGTACGCGTGCCGAACCAGCCGGTCAGGCAGTACGTACGCGCCGGAACGGTCCGCGCCCTGAAGTCGACGTCGGCTCCGTACCGCTGGATCCGATCCGCGAACCGTCCGGGGACGAGCAGGGTGGGGATGCCGCTCTTCGGTGCGTCGGGGTCGCTGTTGTAGGCCACCAGCCCGTCGTACGCCGGGTAGGTGGCGGTCGTGCTGGTCGTGGGCAGGACCGCCACCGAGGCTCCGGCCTGGGCGGCCTCGGCCACCGCCGCAAGCACGGCGGGGTCGCTCCCGTCCTTGCTGGTCGTCACGGGCCGCACGAAGTCCGCGCGGCCCTTCACCCGGCCGACTCCCTCGTAGTACAGCGGGACGGTCGGCACGCTGACGTTGCCGACCCGGACCTGTGCCTTCCACTCGTAGTGCGGGTAGTCGTAGTTCCAGCGGCCGGTGACCGCGCCCAGATCCCGTAGCTCGCGCTCGAGCCACCGGAGCGCGGCGGCCTCGTCACCGGTTCCGGTGCGGTGGTGCCACTTGCTGTAGGCCTCGACCACGGAGTAGAGCGAGCCACCGGACCCGAGGCGGCTGCCCGCGGCGCCGACCGGCCGACGGACGCTGCCGGCATGAGCCGGGGTGGCGCCGAAGGCCGTGAGGCCGCCAACGGCGGCTCCGGCGGCGAGCACGGCGCGGCGTGACGGGCGGCCGGGAAGGTTCGATCGCTGCGAAGTCATTCACTGCTCCAGGAAGTGCGTGATCATTTCTTGCTACGCCTCCGGCGCCCACAGGTGAGGCCGGAGATCTCCACGGGCTGGTCATCGTCAGCCCAGGGCTGGTCGAAGAAGGGCTCACCGGTGCGCCACGACGCCCACGAGTTCTACGGCGTACCGCCGTTGGCGTTCCGCACCACCAGCCGGATCCGTATTCGATCAGGTGGGTGCACGATCTTCCATGGATCGGCGGGAGATGACATATGAACGACACAAGACCGACATACCCGCTGGTCGGGCGGCGCCGATGCGAGAGGTGACGGAAGGCGGTCGGGCCTCGTCCTCTCCGCGACCCGGCCGGTGCCGGTGCAGGGTTCGGCTGCGAAGCCCGGCTCGCTCGACCGCGTCGAAACTGCACACGCGACGGCCTCGCCACCGGAACAGCAGCGCGTCCCACCCGTCAGCCTGCCGTTTGCCGACCGATTGTCCACGGCCATGACCGATACCTTGAAGAGGAAGGCAGCCTCTACCCGATCCCGGCCCTCGACCAGGGCGGACACCGCCGGCGCATGCACCGCCTCCAGCGGGTCCGGCGACCACGTCCGCGCATCCTCCACCAGCTCACTCACAGGCCGTCAACGCGCCTGAATCCAAAGCCTTTCGGACCGGCTGGAAGAGCGCCCAGGCCGGATCAGGCGTGCGGCTTGCGGGGGTCCCCACGGACGGGGGTGCGGGTGCGCGCACTCCCGTCCACGGGTCCCGGCCCCCGTCCGGTGGTTCAGCTGATCTTGTCGACCGGGCCGACTTCCAGGTAGGTGGCGCGGGAGTCCGCCATGCCCTTGGCCGTGTCGTACGACTCCAGGAGCTTGCCCGACTGCGGGTCGATCACGAGTCGGGTGGTGCGGGAAGGAAGTGTGGTCCTCTTGCCTGTGGCGGGGTCCTCCATCCATCCCGCCCGACCGGTGAACTCCACAGCCGTCCCCTTGCGGCCCTTGGTGTCCTCGACCTGGCCGATGAGCTTCACACCCTCGGTCCTTGCCATGATCTTGAAGAGTGCCGCGCGCACCTCCGGGGCGAGCGGGGCGTCCTCGAGCAGGGCCGACGCCTTGCCGAAGGCATCGTCACCGAGCCGCGTCTCCAGCGCGTCCGGGTCCGTCGGCAGGCTCTCCAGCTGCGTCCAGGTGAGGAACTCGTCGCCCACCGGCCAGGCCTTCAACTTGCCGCCGGGAACCGGCTTCTCGATGTTCCCGTTCGCGTTCCGGAACCAGAGGTGCCCCTCACGGTCGAACCACGAAGTCGACCGACGCTGCCCGTCGTCCTGGTTGTCGACCTCGACGTGCACCTTCCAGTACGGTGCATCCGTCTCGGCCGCGCCCGCGGCCGTCGCCGCCATCCTGTTCAGGAACTCCGCCGCGGACGCGGACGCCGGCGGCTTGCTCTCGCCGACCCCGATCACCGGATACGCCACCGCGCCTGCGGCGATCGCCGCGACCGCTGCCGCCGCGACGAGCAGACGCCGACTGCGGGACTGCTTCCGCCGAGGCGCTTCGAGGGGTACGACGACGGGGCGCGCCGAAATCCGGGCGCGGGCCGCTTCCACCACCCGGGCCGAGGGCGGTTCGACGACTCCCGCCGCGATCAGGTCGTCCGCGCCGGGGAAGTCGAGCACGCCGAGGGAGCCGTGGGACTGTGCGTTGTCGGTCATGTCAGTTCTCCAGTCAGCCGGATGCGGGTCTTGGCCGGGGCGAGCGCCGCGTGCGCCCGCAGTCGGCTGCGGGCGCGGTGCAGCCGCGACCGTGCGGTGCCCGCAGGGATGCCGACCACTGCGGCCGCTTCCGTCGGGGTGAGCTGCTCCCAGGCGATCAGCAGCAACAACTCCTTCTCCTCGTCGGGGAGTTCGCTGATGACGCGGCGGAGCTCGGGCGCGAGAGCGGATGCGTCGAGCCGGTCGTCGACGGCTGCCCAGTCCATGACGTCCGCGTCGCCTGGCGGCAGCCCAGGACGGTCCTGAGCGAGCCTGCGCCAGTGTGCGGACAGCACGTTCCTGGCCACACCGAACAGCCAGGCACGGGCCGAGCCGCGCGCCGGATCGAAGTTGCGTCTGGCGGCGTACGCCTGGAGCCACAGCTCGGCGAGCAGGTCGTCGGCAGCGACGGGTGCGCGGCGGGCGAAGTAGCCGTGCAGGGCGGTGGAGTGCTGCGTCACCAGCGGCTCGAACGCGGCCGGGTCGCGCACGGAGCGTGCCAGCGAGTCGTCGTCCCGCGCCCCGGTCAAGTCCCGGGTTCCCCCGGTGTCCCCGTTCTTGTTCACGGGCCCTCCCTCTCGACCACCGGTCGGCGGTCTCACCCGGTACTTGTCGCCGGCGCGCCGGAGCGTTCGGGCTGCTCCTCGCCTCGCCCATTTCACCGATTCTCGCGCGGAGCCCGGAATTTCCCACTGAGCCGGCAGCGGCCGCATCTCGCTGATCGCTCGGGCGTGTTTCCCGGGGCCTTTGATGCGGCGTGGCGAGACCATGGAGTCGCGGCTGGTGCGCACGCCGTGCGGACAACGGTACGGCCCGTTCTGCTGGGCTCCGACGGCCAACGGCGTCGGCGGAATTCACGTCAGCTTGCGCACCGACACCGCGGAGCCGTGGCCGGCGCCGAAGCAGAACTTCGCACCCGACGCCTACGTCCGCGACTGCAGCCGGAGGAGACCGTCGCGGTGGCCTGCGCCCGTCTCGAGCCCCGCGCTTCCGTGATGACTGCGCCAGAGGGACGGGCCCCGTCCGGGCCCGACAGAGCCCCGCACCACCGCGTGGGCGGTGCAGGGCTCTGTCGGGGTAAGGGACTCGGGGCCGGCGGAAGGCGGGGCCTTCATGGCAGCGCGGTCAGAACCGACCACGCTGCCGGCCGCGCCCGGGAGGAGCTCAGCCCACGACCCGCTGCACCGACTCACACCAGTTCGGGCTGCGGTTCGCGTCGTGGTTCCGGCAGATGGGCCGACGCGGCATTCCGTTCCCACAGCTTGGTGGTCCGTACGCAGCCGTAGATCATCGAGGTCATCGCCAGAATGAGCAGCGGCCCGAACACCCACGGATGTTCGGCCATCTCCATGGACAGATAGCGATACGACGCCAAGAGGGCGGCGAAGACCGCGGCGCCGTAGACGACCAGCTGGATTCCCGACCGGTCCCAACCGCGGTCGAGCGAGCGCAGCGCCGCCTCGATCGTCAGCGTGAACACCACACCGGCGATGATGTCCGCTCCGTAGTGGTAGCCGAAACCCAGCGTTGCACCGAGCGTGGCGATCAGCCAGAACGTGCCGGCGGATCGTAGAGCCCACGGGCCCTTGCGGGAATGAATGAAGATCGCGGTGGCCCACGCCGTGTGCAGACTGGGCATGCAATTGCGCGGGGTGATCTCGTCGAAGGGCATCGGGTGCGGGGTGCTGACCGGCTGCGGCGTGTCCGGCCACAGGTCGGCCACCGCCCAGTGCCCCCCGTCGGCACCGTAGGCGAGAATCGGTCCGACCACCGGGAAGATCATGTAGATGGCCGGCCCGAGCAGGCCGATGGCGAGGAAGGTCCGCACCAGATGATGGCCCGGGAAGCGGCGCTCGACCGCCACGTTACGCAGCTGGTACAGCGCGACGGCGACCGCTGCCACCGCGAGCTGAATGTAGACCCAGTCGAGAACGTGGGCGCCGACCGTGCCGGTGGCCGCGACGATCCGGCCCGCCAGCCACGACGGGTTCCCCAACGCATGATCAGCGGTTGCCACGTACTGGTCGAGCACCACAGGGCGGGTCTTCGACGTGATCAGCAGCCAGGCGTAGCCGGTCTTGCGGCCGGTCACCAGCAGCAGGGCCAGTCCGACGCCTTTCAGCAGCAGGACGCGGTCCTGGCCGGTGCGGCGCGTGACGGCGATGACGGCACAGGCCAACGTCACCCACAATGCGCCGTTGCCGAACATCATCTCGGCACCGGCAGCCCACCGAACGAGCCAGAAGACGACGTCGATACCGACCGCGGCGCCGACCGCGATGAACCGCTGCCGCCAGGTGAGCACCACCAGCATCAACGCCATGCTGACGTACAGCACCGTCCCCGATCTGGGGGCGAATATCACTTCTCGCGCCTGGTCGGTGATCGGCCCCCGCTCGCCGTACCGACGCGCGGCGATCTCCAGGGCAATGAGGAATGCGAGGCCCACCACACTCACCGCGATCCACAGCATGACGCGTGGTTGACGCCATGCAGCCAACCGGCGGCTGCCGTCTGTTCGCGAAGGCACTCGCGTTACCGTAGATATCAATTTTTCAGCCGATTTGTAATATTTCAATGTGATCATTGCGAGCTCGAACATGTTAGCGGAGCGGGTGGTTTTTCGCTGATCACAAGTACGTCGAATTCGGCGATCGTCTTCCTTTCCCCGCGGCCACGGCAGACATGAAGTGCCGCGCGGCCCCGGATGGGGGCCGCGCGGGCGGCCGGGTGGACGGGGGTGTCCCCGGTGCGAGCATCCCGGCGCGCGCATGCACAGCCGGTACCGGCGTCAAGCGACCGGGTTGCCCGTCGACGGCCGGAACAGGGTCGCTCTGATCTCGATCGTGGGTCAGGCCGTCAGCCGGCCGGAACCAGCCGGACCTGGGCGGGGCGGCCGTCCACCGTGATGAACTCCACGCAGGTTGCGTTCCCGTGCGGCCTTGTACGGCAAGGCTGTTCGGTGTCCGCAGGGCGCCACCGGCCTTCGAGGACGACCGTCAGACGGTGCTCCTCACTGGGGTTCGCGATCCACTCGCGTGAGAACGAGGTGTAGTTGCCGACGTACACGTTGCCGCGGTACTGATCGCGATCCTTGCCCAGGTAGAGCCGGAGGTCGGGATCGCAGGCCGAGACGATCAGGCCTTCCGCGTCGGTTCTGGTGAGCAGCAGGCAGGCGGTGTCCACCTCGCGTACCGGGCCCACACGGAGACGGCGGGTGGCCTAGAAGACTGCGTAGCCGGTGATCCCGGTGGTCCGGTCCGTCACCACGTGGGCCACGGAGTGGGCGCGCCGGACCGTGTAGGGGGCGGTGTCCGGCGCCCCCATGGCGCGGGTGAAGGCGGTCATCGTCTCGGCGTCGGCGTCCACCAGCATGGCGTACTCGTAGGCTGCGTTCCGGGGAGCCTTTCCGTAGCGGATCCAGGCCGTCGCGAAGTCACCGCTCGTGGGCAGGTCCGTCCCCTGGTCGCGGGACTGCTGGGTGGTTCGGCGGAGGACGACGCGCTGCCCGGCCGGCACGTAGTAGCCGGTGCCGGAGCCGTCGAGCATCCAGCACGCGGAGGAGAGCCGCAGGTCGGGCCGCTCGTTAGGGGAACGTGGTGACGGGGATGGCGTCGATGCAGGTGGGGACGGACCGGTCGCTCAGGGCGCTCTGGAACAGGGTGGTCTCGGTCTCGTGGTGTGGTCGGTGTTCTCGATGCCGGAGCCGAGGGCGATGATCCGATTGTCGAAGCAGAAACACCGATTTCAGTGCGCGGTGCGACGCGTCGTACCTGGGTTCTCGTGCAGCCTCATTGCGAACGTGCCGTCGCGGCCGTCGATGGTGTGCCCGCCGGCGAACGCGGAGTCGGTGAGCAGCATCTCCTCGATGGTGCCGGTGAGGTCGGCCTTCAGCCGGGGGAGCGGCACGTTGATCGCGGTGGTGCCGGCCACCCCAGGGTCCGGCCCTCGAAGTGGGCCGGGCCCAGGGCCCGCTTCATCTCCCGGTGGAGGTGCCCGCCGCCATCGGCGGCAAGTCGGCTGTCAGCACGCAGGGTTGGCCGCACCACCTGCCACGCAGCCGAGACCACGCGGCAAGGACGCCGACCGCCCACGGCAACCGGCGGCGCCCGGACGTCGTGGGCGGCGCCGGCACGGGCGTCCGTCAGGACCGCCCGGCGGGCCTGCGGGGCCCTTCGCCGGAGGCCAGGCCCCCGTCCAGCCAGCCCCGCTCCGCTGCAAGAAGGGCGATCTGGAAGCGCGTTCTGGCGCCGAGCACGCTGCCCGCCTCGCTGACGTGCTTCTGCACGGTCCGGCGGCTGACACCGAGCACTCTGGCGATGGCGTCGTCCTTCATGCCGGTCGCCATCAGGTGGAGGATCTCCCGGGTCCGCTCGTCGGTCTCCGCCGTGCCGTGAACCTGGCGCGGGACGGGCCAGTCCTGCCGGCTTTCCAGGGACATCGGCACTGCACGTTCCCAGATGGACTCGAACAGTGCGGCGAACACGTCCATGAGCGCCAAGGAGTGCACCACCAGTGACCCCGCCGAAGGCCGGTCGCCGTGCAGCGGCAACAAGGCGGTGGTCCGGTCGAAGAGCACCAGTTTGACCGGAAGTCGCGAGCTGAGCCGGAATTCACCGCCTCCGGCGGTGCCCCGCAACGCCGTCTCCAAGGACACCTCGTCGGTGAAGCCCTCGGTGTCGTAGACGGACCGCAACCGCACTCCTTCGTGGACGGCGAACTCGGCCGGATGCCGGTGGGCGGAGCCGTCGGCGGGCTCGGTCACATAGGGCGGCTTCGCCAGGTGCAGCACTTCGTGTCTGCTGCCCTTCAGCAGATACGCATAGCGCGCGGACACCTCTTCGCCGTGTTCCAGGACCTCCACCAGATGCGGGGCGTCCGGGCGTGACACGGCGCGGTAGATCCCGTGGAGCTGCTCCATGTACAGCTCCGTCTGGGCCAGTTCGCTCCGCCTACGGGCCAGCAGGGACCCCAGGGACGAGCGTGGCGGCCCGGCCTCCCATCGCGGGGGCCGGCCGTCGATCCGGATGACCAGGAGCTCGTCCTCCAGGGTCCGCAGCGCGCGGCCGATCTCGTCGGCCGACGCGCCGACCGCCGCCGCCACCGTGGGGGAGTCGGCGGCGGGGTGGCCCACCAGGTACTCCAGGACCCGGCCGCTGAGGGGTGCCAGCCCGGTTCCCGCCCACGGGCCGCCCGATGAGACATCCATACAGCCTGTCACCCCTGTGCGTCGCGGATCTGCGGCCGGCCTCACGCCTGAACCAGCCGGTCGCGAGCGGACGCGCATGTGAGCAACTGCGCGAACCCGCGACAACCGGATCTTGTCCAGCGTGACCTGGCGCCGTCAAGGTGAGCACCGTCCCGCCAGTTCCGAAGACGTAGTCGGTCACTTCCGCACGATCCTCGAAGGGCGTTGCATGTCCCTACGTTTCAGACGAGCCCGGTTGATGACGCTCGCCGCTCTCCTTCTCGCAGCCGGCGCAACTCCCATGGCCCAAGCTGCCGATGCGCACCCGTCGGCGCCGCCGACCTCCGCTGCCACCGCGCACACCCTCACCCTCGCCGACGGCTCGGTGGTGCACTGGTCCGATGACGGAACGGGAACCCTGACCCGCAAGGACGGTACCACCAGGGCATTTCCCGTGCCCGGGACCAAGGGGCGCAGCGGATTCGGCACCGCTCTCTCCCCGTCCGCCGAGATCATCCAGCGCCGCGCGAACGCCTCCGCGCTGACGCCGTACAGCGTGGGCACCGCCTCCGGAGGGACCCGCTCCGCGGTCCGGCCGCAGACCATGAACTCCGGGGCCGTGCCGCTCCCGGAGGGGGTACGCGCGGCCATCGACAACCTCGGCCCGCGTGCCGCGGCCCGCACCGCCGGACCGGCCGCCCTCGACGGCCTGCCCACCAACGAGGGCCTGACGACGTCGTTCCAGTCGTACCTCAACTCCGGCGGCGTCAACGCGGTCGGCGCCTTCCAGGACAGCGCGAAGTATCTCCACGCGCTGCCCGGCGACGGCCAGATCGTCACCAACGTGTCGCTGGGCGACCTCACCGACCAGTCCATGGCGGACGCGGGCGACGACTATGTGCGCGCCTACGGTCCCACCACCGTCGTCCAGCACGGCCAGCGGTACCTGGACTATCCGTCCTTGCCGCTCATTCCCACCTACACCAGCGACAACGCGGGCCGTCTCGATCCGACCGGATCCATAGAGGGCCAGGACCCCAACCTTGCCGAGGTGCTGCTCGACTTCTCGATGATGGCCCCGCTGCCCCACGACCGGCAGCGCCCGGATGCCACCGGAAGCGGCGCCACCGATCTGCTGGGCATCGCACCGGGTGCGCAGTACCGGCTCGTCATTCCGGAGGAGCCGTCAGCCGTGGGCATCGCGACGGCCCTCCGGGCCGCGGCGGCCCAGAAGCCACGCCCCGACGTGATCACCGCCAGCCTCGGCTTCGGCACCGACGGGTCGATCGGCTTCCCCTCGCGGTGGCTGGAGGACGACCCCGAGATCAGGGACACCCTGCGCTCGATCGTTGACTCGGGCATCGTGGTGGTCGTGTCGTCGAATGACGGCACCCGCCTCGGTCTGCCGGTGTCGGTGGGCCCGGACGGCGGCAGCACACCTACCGACCTGACGTCGAACACCCACGCCCAGACCCACATCGACGACGTCGCCCCCACCACCACCCCGACGCTGGTCCGTGACACCGGGGTGATAGCGGCGGGAGGAACCACCGTCGACGACACCCTCACCTCGGACGACGTCCGCACGGCCGCCTACCCGACGACCCGCTACAACGGCTCCGCGGGCTACTCATCGGGCTTCGGCACCCGGATCGACATCGCGGCCCCGGGCGACAACCTGCCCTCGCTGATGCACACATCCGACGGCACGAGTGTGGTGCTCAACGGCGGCACGTCTGCCTCCGCACCGATGATCGCCGCAGCGGCGGCCGACGTGCTGGCGGCCGCCGAGGAGACCGGGCAGAAACTCACCCCGCGCAAGGTCCGGGACCTGCTGGTCGCCACCGGCCGGCCGCTCGCCCAACCGCCGCAGGCCGACCAGAAGTTGCGCATGGGCCCGCAACTGGATGTGACCGCGGCCGTGGAGAAGGTGCTCGCCGAGCGCCGTGACGTCGCCCGATCCGCGGTGCGTCTGTCCGTTGCCGAGCGTCAGATCCTGTCGGTCAGCCCCACCACATCGTTCGTCGAGGCCACCGACCCGTCCGCCATCGACCTGGCCGGGCCCGCGGTCGCCGTGGACACCCCGTCCGGTCAGAACACCGTCTCGCCCATCACGTTCGGACTCGACCTCACCGGTGCCCACGACGGACTGACGTACCGTCTGCGCGTGGGCAAGAAGGGGACCATCCCCTCCGACGGGCCCAGCCTGCGCGTCCTGCCGCGCGAACTGCTCGGCGCGGCGGGCCTGCCGCTGGCCTCGTCCGGTCCGCGGAGCGTGCAGGTGACGTTCGAGGCGCTCGACCGCGGCAGGGTGGTGGCCTCCGCCGCCCGCAGGCTCACCTTCGGTGCCACCGACGGGACCTACCTGCAACCGCAGGCCCCCCGCGCGCCCGGCTCGTCCCCGCTGGGCAGGGCCGTCACCGTGCACTACGACCTCACCGGCCTCCGCGACACGACCGGCCCGGAACTGGTGCTCTCCTCGGTCGGCCACTGGACGCCCTTCACCACCAGCGACAAGTGGCGTGCCGCATGGCGCACGAAGCTCACCGGCACCAAGGGCTCCGTGACCATCCCCGCCTCCGCGTTCGAAGCCGGCGGCGCCGGACTCTACGGCGTCGGCATCACCCTGTACGGAGGTCAGGTCTTCGGCGACTTCCGGGCGCTGCGTGTCGGGCCCGACGCGGACCAGCGGCCCGAGGCCCCGCTGCTGAGCCACGGGGCCACCGTCAAGGCGCACGCCGCGGAGCTGTCCCTCGCCGAGCCGCGGTTGACGGTCTCGTGGGATGCCGGCTCGGTCAAGCACGCCGACGGCGCCGTGATCGAGTTCCTGACCCCGGCACCGACCCTGTACGGGGCGCTGAACACCGCCACCAACCAGAACGGAAGCGGCCGCGACGACAACGGGGTCGACCACGCCTCCACCCTCTTCCGGCCCCTGCCGTCGGTCAGGGGCAGAACGGTCCTCGACCTCGAGGCTCTGGGCCTGCCCACCGGCCTGCAGTACCCGGTCCGTATCCTCGCCACGCGCGCGGGCAAGCCCGTCGGGCAGGCGTCACCCACGTCGTTCGTGCAGTATCTCGACGGCGACACGGTTTCCGGGACCCTGGAGAACTTCGAAGTCAGCAACGGCACCGCGCTGCTGGCCGTCGACGACTTCGCCCAGGGGGACGACGGCTGGACGCACCTGCGCGGCTCGGCCACCACCGCGTACTCCCTGGCCGACGGAGAGCTCGGCACCCAGATCTCGCACGACACCGGCACGTCGATGATGCAGGAGGTGGTGGGGGGCGATCCGGCGACGGGGCACACCCTCATCGCGCACCAGTCCTTCGACGGCGCCGCGCCTCCGCAGGTCGACCTGCGCGACACCGCGACCGGGGCCGAGGTGAAGCTGAGCCCGCTGGTCCAGGGAGGCGGCTCCCCATCGGTCTCCTACCAGGGCGGGGTCGTCGATCCGGCCCGTCACCGGGCAGCCGTGATGACGTTCGACGGGCTGTCCGGCGTGGCCAGCCTGTGGACGGTCGACATGGCCACGGGCCGGGTCTCCGACCCGGTTCCGGTCAACGAGACCAATCCGGGACGGAGTTTCAGCAACGTCTCGGTGGACGCCTCGACGGGCACCTTCTTCGTCGCCACCACCGGCACCATGGGACCGTGCCTGTCCGGACGCGTCCCTTACTGGGCCGTGGCGGTCGACCCCGTCACCCGGGTGGTCTCGCCGCTCACCACGATGCCGGCCTGCACCGCCGGTCTGCTGCCGGACGGCAAGGGGGACCGGCTGTACGTCGTCGCCGGCCCCGCGACACCGAACTACTCGAGCGGTGCGTTCCCCACGAGTACCTGGCGGTCCGCGGACCAGAAGACCCTGACCACCTCCGCGCCGGGCGACCTGGGGACCAGGGGCGTCATGTGGCCGGCGCTCGACACCGAGCACCACCTTGCCCTCGTCGCCCACCTGTACGAGGAGGCCACCACGGACGACAACAACGCCCTGAGCGAGATCACCGCCCTGGACCCGGACACCGGGAAGGTGCTGGCCCGGCACCCCATCGCCAACCTTGTGAGCTCCACGCTCACGACGTCCAATTTCGACTTCACCAGTCGCCGCGGCCTGTTCATCGACCCCGGCACGCGCACCGGCTACCTGGTAAATCCCTGGGCGAACGGCCTGGAGCGATTCCACTACTGATCCGCTGATCCGGTCGGAGGCGGGCCTGCCACCCCTCGGGGTGGCAGGCCCGCCTCCGTCGCGCCGAATGCCTCCGAGGCCAAGCTCTGCCGTTCGAGCGGAGGGTATGGACCCGCACTCGGGACCACAGGCTTGTGACCGGTGGCGAAGGCATTCTCTGGTCACGCAAACCTGGATGAGGACCACTCTCAGGTGCGGCGCGTTTCAGCGATCTCCATGCCATTTTCGACGTTCAGTGGACGGGGCCCGGCAATGGGCCGGAACCGCAGGCCGTGAACCCGCCGCCCTCGGAGTTGAGGACCCGTCCCTTCCGAGGCCGGTCTGTGCACCCCATGCGGCGGCCGGAGATCCCAAGGCCGACGGGGTCCGGACCGGTGAACGCCGGTCCGGACCCCGTCGGATGGTCGTGCAGGAGGTGCTCAGGCGCACGTGCCTGCCGGGTGGTCCCTGGTCACCAGGTCGGTGTCCGTGGTGGTGGTGTCCATCCAGAGCACACGGCTGCCGGTGTCGGCCGCCGCATTGGACTGCTGGCCGTGGCTGCAGGAGACGCGGCCGAGCGGGGCGCCCTTCGGGGTGAACTGCTGGAGCTTCGCGAGGGAGTCGTTGTAGTCGTCGAACACCTCGCGGTACGAGGCGTAGACCGTCAGGGTGACCGCGGTGTTCGAGGCGGTGAGGCCGTAGGCGCGGACCGGATTCGGCCCCTTCTCCGCGATGAGGTCGGTGACATCGGTACCGTCGACGTCCGCCCGGCGCAGGGTGGTGAAGTCGTCGTCGGTGTAGTCGGTGTCGATGAGCCAGTACACGCCGGACGCCGTGACGACCGGCGAGCTGATCCACTCCGGCTGCGAGGGCGCGCCCAGCGGTGTGGTCGTGCCCGTCGCGATGTCGTAGACCTCGACGACGACACCGTAGCCGCCCTCGAACAGCCCGTCCTGGATGTACGCGATGCGTCCGTCCTTCACGGCCGGCTTGACCGCCTGGTTGTAGTCCCGGCCGACCGGAACCACCTGCGGGGTGGTGCTGCCACCCGTCAGGAAGGAGACCCGCTGCAGCCCGGTTTCCTCATCCCGCTTGGACCACGCCACTGTGTCACCGTCGACGCTGAGGCCGCTGATTTCGCCGGTGGTGCTGAAGAGCGTCTTCGGCGCGCCCCCGCCGACCGGCGCGGACATGATGTCGTAGGTGTGGGAGTAGGGGTCGTCGGGGGAGACGTCGCCCACGGCCACCCAGACCACGCGCTTGCCGTCGGTGACCGGGCTGAGGTGGGACCGGCCGTCGTTCGGGGAGATCTGCCGGGCCTTGCGCCTGCCGTCGGTACGGCCGACCCACACGGCGTACGGAGCGGTGCTGTCCGCGCTGGACTTGGGGACCGCCCACCACCCGTTGCCGGCGCTGGGGCTGTTGCCGGTGCCGACGAACGACATCAGGGTGCCGAGTCTGCCGACCAGGACGTCACTGTCCAGTCCCAGGTTGTTCTCCCAGCCCGGGACGACGCCGTGGGCTTCGAAGGCCTTCTTCACCGCGGTCAGCTGACCGCCCTTCACCCCGAGCGACTTGGCCGCGGCGACGACCGCGTCCCGGCCCTCGTCGAAGCCGTCGAGCGGGGCGACGTACGAGGACAGCGCCCGGTAGACGATGCGGTCGGCCAGCGGGCCGCCGAGGCTTTCACGGATGTCCCACAGCGCGCCGCTGAAGATGGTGGAGTTTACGTGCACACCACCGTTGTCGTAGGCCGAGCCGAGGGGCAGGCCGAGGAACTTCGCCGTGGTGGCACCGTCGTTCAGGTCGCGGAACGCGCATTCCCGGGGCGTCCGGTTCCGGCACAGGTCGCCGCCGATCAGGCCCGCGTCGGGGTCGCTCATCGGGGTGCGGTTGGCGGTGACGTCGATGACGTTGCCGAAGTAGTCGGCCATCGCCTCGTTCATGGCACCGGACTGGCCGGCATAGACGAGGTTTGCGGTGTGTTCGACCACGCCGTGGGTCATCTCGTGGCCCACCACGTCGAGGTCGGAGGCCAGCGATCGGTACTCGTCGTCGCCGGTGCCGTACACCATCTTGGTGTGGTCCCAGAAGGCGTTGACGAACGGAGAGCCGTAGTCGGTCACGCCGACCAGGGAGTTGATCGCCATGCCCTCGTCGTCGAGGCTGTCGCGCTTGAAGGTGTCACGGTAGTACTCGTACACCTTCCCGGCAGCCCAGTGCGCGTCGACCGCACCGGACGCGGTCAGCTCCGGGCCGGTCTTCGGGGTGGGCGAGGTGAACGGTACGACGCCCTCCGGCCATACGCCGGAGACATCCTGGTACCAGAGACTGGAAGCGTCCCAGGTCTGGATGACGCCGCCCCGCTGCTTGCTGCCGGCCATGTGCGCGGTGTCGCGCAGCAGATACTGGCCGGTGGCAACGTCCTTGGTCAGGTACAGCGGCACAGTGGTGCCGTTGAGAAGGGTGCCCTGTCCGGTGACACCGGCCGACCCGTTGCCGGGCTGGGCAGGATCACCCGGCTTCGTCGGCTTGCCGGGCTTGCCGTCCTGGTGGCCTGGGGCCTGCCGTGGCGCCGTGAAGGTCGGCAGCCCGCCGGCCTCGAAGAGCGCGACGCCGGTGGCGGCATCGACGTAGACCTCCTGCACCACCGGCGCGCCGGTGGCGGGGTCGGTGCCGCGTACGGTGACGTGGCGGGCCAGCACGCCCTTGCCGGCCGGCAGAACGGTCAGCCCGCGGTCGGTGCCGGAGAGGGTGTCAGCCCCGCGCCTCGCATGGGTGGGACGGTATCCGCCCTTGGCCAGCTCGGCCTGCACCTGCCGCACCGCGCCGTCCACGGCGGTGCCGACGGGCAGGGTCGCCTTGTCGGTGTCGACGTCGAGGGCGGTGAAGTAGGAGCCGGAGGTTCCGGTGACGGTCCGCTTGCCGTTCCGGTTCGTCATCCGGACCACGTACTGGGCGCCCAGGACCGGGACTCCGCGGTACTTCTGGTCCAGGCGTACCGTGTCGAGACCGTCGGGGTCCGTGGTGACGATGTCGGTGCTCAAATCCCGGTCGGGCGAGGGAATCCGGTAGCGGTCCTTGTGCCCGGCCAGATGGGTCCGGGCCGCGGTCGCGGCCGGGACGGACGCGTCCACCGCGTCTGCGAGCCCGTCCACCAGGGCGGGTGTCTCCGTACCCGGCGGGGTGTCCCCGCTCGGTACGGCCGGCCCGGTCGCCTGTGCGGGAGAGGCCAGGCCGGTGACGCTCAGGGCCGCTGTGACGGCGAGCAGGGCCGACAGACCGGCGCGGCCGGGTCTGCGAGCAGGCCGCCGCCGTATGTGTGATGACATGTGCAAGTGCCTCCGACGGCCCGGTGCAGCCCGGGCCCGGTAGTGGGACATCAGATGATCGGGGCCCATCGCGCCCCCGCGGCTCGGACTGCACCTTTGTCGTCCCGCACACGAACCACAAGAGGATCTTCGGGGCCAGTAAGCGCAGTTGCGCAGGTGCGAAGCAGCAGGCCCGGTCCCGGTGCGGCCGACATCCCCGGCCCGTGGGTTCATCTGCCCAGCAGAAATCGAGGCCTCTGCCTGCCGCCCGGCCACGGGGCCGACTCGCCGGTGGGGTGACGGTCGCACCGATGGTGACCTGCCCGGACACGCCGGATATGACCGTGTCGATTCTCAAGCGTGGAGCGGTCCGCCGGCGACCTGCTCAAGCGCAACGGGCTGCGCAGCACGCAACAGCGCAGGGCCGTTCTGACGTCGGTTCGAGACCCCGACGCGGGCACGACAATGCCATGTACATCACCGTGGCCGACCGCGAGTTCGGGGATACGCCGGCATCCAGGAGTCACCGGCGGCGGGGTCTCCGCCGCCGGATCCCGGTGCAGTCGTTCGTGTCGTTCGCCGCCTCTCGGCTCGCCGAACCGCCGGGGGCCGTACCGTGCGCGGCGAATCTCCGCCGTCAGATCGCGGGCTGCCGCAGCACGGCGACGTCCCTGGAGGACAGGACGAGGGCGCCGTCATCGCCTGCCCGGCCGATCAGCAGTTCCCCGGTGAGTCCGGGCAGCGACACCGTGTCGTCGGTCCGGTTGACCAGGAAGAGGTAGCGGCTGTCGGTGTCGCGGCGCACGATCAGCTCGACGATTCCCCTTGCCTGCGCAGGCAGTTCACTTCCGACATCGGCAGGGCCGAGCAGCTTCGGCAGCAGGGCGGTGAGGCCCTCCACGTCCAGCCGGGTGGAGACGTAGGCAGCCGAACCCTGGCCCACGGCGCGGCGGGTGATGGCGGGGCGGCCGGCATACGCACCGCTGCGGTACTCGGCCAGCACCTCCACCTCGGGGTCGGTGACGGTGATCCGGTCGGTCCACAGGGTGCCCATCGTGGGGCCTTCCAGAGCGACTTCGACCGCGTCGCCGTCGAGCAGGGGGCCGAACTCCTCGATGCGGATACCGAGCAGGTCGCGCAGGGCTCCCGGGTAGCCGCCGAGCCAGATGTGGTCGTTCTCGTCGACGACGCCGGAGAAGTACGTGGTGACCAGGTGGCCGCCGTTCTCGGTGTACCGGGTGAGTTCCTTGGCCAGCGCGGCGGGCATGACGTGCAGCACCGGCGCGATCAGGAGCTGGTACCGGTCGAGATCGCCCTGTGCGGTGACGACGTCTGCCCGTACGCCGAGGGTGAGGAGGGCGGAGTACCAGTCGAGTGCCTCCTTGCGGTAGTCGAGGAGGGAAGTGGGATGGGAGTCCTGCTCACTCGCCCACCACGACTCCCAGTCGAAGATGATCCCGACGCGTGCTGCTTCGCGTTCGGATCCCGCGACCGGAGCCAGCGCCCTGAGGGTCCGGCCGAGGTCGGTCACCGCGCGGAAGGCGTCACTGTCGGGCCCGGTGTGTGGCAGCATCGCCGAGTGGTATTTCTCGGCGCCGGCCGCCGACTGTCGCCACTGGAAGAAGCACACGGCGTCGGCGCCGTGCGCGACGTGTAGCAGTGAGTCGCGGGCGAGGTCGCCGGGGCGTTTGGCCAGGTTGACGGCCTGCCAGTTGACGGCGCTGGTGGAGTGCTCCATGAGGAACCACGGCCGTCCGCCCGAGATTCCGCTGACGAGGTTGGCGGAGAAGGACAGTTCGTCGCGGTCCTGAGGGCCGGGCGTGACGTAGTGGTCGTTGGAGACGAAGTCGATCTCGTCAGCCCAGTCGGCGTAGTTCATTCCCTTGGTGCCGCCCATGACCATGAAGTTCGTGGTGACGGGAACATCGGGCGTGATCGCGCGCAGCACGTCCCGCTCCGCGCGCAGATACTCCTTCAGCGCGTCGGAGGAGAAGCGCTTGAAGTCCAGCTGCTGCGTCGGGTTCGGGTGGGATGCGGCCAGCCGGGGCGGCAGGATCTGCTCCCAGCCGCTGTACCTCTGGGACCAGAACGCGGTGCCCCAGGCGTGGTTGAGTCCGTCGAGCGTGGTGTACCGGGCGCGCAGCCAGTCGCGGAAGGCGTGGGCGGCGTCGTCGGAGTAGTCGTAGATGTTGTGGCAGCCCAGCTCGTTGGAGACGTGCCAGGCCACCAGCGCGGGATGGTTCGCGTACCGCTCGGCCATCGTCCGCACCAGGCGCAGCGCGTGCTCGCGGAAGACGGGCGAGGTGGGACGCCAGTGCTGCCGCGCCCCCGGCCACACCGTCTCACCGGAGGCGGTCACCGGGAGGATCTCCGGGTGCGCCGTGGTGAGCCAGGGTGGCGGGGACGCGGTGGCGGTGGCCAGGTCGACTCCGATGCCTCCCGCGTACAGCAGGTCCATGACCTCGTCGAGCCAGGAGAAGTCCCACTCGTGCTCGGCCGGCTGGATGCGGGCCCAGGAGAAGATCCCCACGGAGACGATGTTGACGCCGGCCTTGCGCATCAGCCGTACGTCCTCCTCCCACACCTCGCGTGGCCACTGCTCCGGGTTGTAGTCGGCTCCGTAGGCGAGGCGCGGAGTGGGATCACCGTCCGGCCCGTGCTGCAACTGGGACAGGAGGGTGGAGATCATGGTGGTCCTTCCGGTGTACCGCACGGGGTGGTGCGAGGTGATGCGTGGTTGCTTTCGGGAGGCTGTCGCTGCGAGCTCGCTCCTCAGCGGCAGCCTCCGGGCGGGTGCTTCCGAGCGGTTACTTCTGAACGGTGAAGCCCTGCTCGTTTCCGTACTTGACGGAGGCGTCCTGCCAGCTCTTCAGACCGTCGGTCAGCTTGGTGCCGGATATGTAGGCCTTGCCGACGGTGTCGTTGAAGATCGAGTTGGCGTAGACCTGGTACGGCAGGTACGACCAGTCGGAGGCGACGTTCGCGGCCGACTCGGCGAAGACCTTGTTGGCCTGCTGTCCGCCGAAGTACGGAAACGCGGTGTTCTGGAACGAGCTGGACTGCAGATCCGCGGTGGTCGCCGGGAAGGCGCCCGCCGTGAGTCGGGTCTGCACGCCCTTGCCGGCGTTCGCGTACTCGGTGAAGGCGTAGGCGAGTTCCTTGTTCTTGCCCAGTGTGGGCAGGGCCAGGGAGCTGCCGCCGTTCTCCGCGCTGGCCTTGTCACCGGCGGTCCACGCGGGCAGCGGTGCGGCGCGCCAGTCGCCGGAGGCACCCTTCACGCCCGTGGCGAAGTTGGCGGGCATCCACGCTCCGGTGGCCAGGGTCGCGATGGTGCCGTCGCCCAGCCCCTTGTACCAGTCGTCGCTCCAGCCGGTGATCGGCGCGAGCAGCTTCTCGTCGAGGAGCTTCTGCCAGACGGCGGTGTACTTCTGGGCGCCGGCGTCGGAGAAGTCGATCTTCACGTTCGTGCCGTCGACCTTGTAGGGTCGCGAACCGGCCTGCCACAGCAGGCTGGTGGTCTCACCGGCGTCGCCGGTGTCATTGGCGATGTACACCTTGGGGTCGGCCTTGTGCAGGGCGCGGGCCGCCGTGAGGTACTCGTCCCACGTCGTCGGCACCTTGATCTTGTACGTGTCGAAGACCTTCTTGTTGTAGAAGAGGGCCATGGGCCCGGAGTCCATCGGAAGCGCGTACACGTTCTTGGTGCCGGATTTCACGGAGTTCCACGGGCCGGGGGAGTACTTGCTCGCGAGCTTGTCGGCGCCGTACGGCGTCAGGTCGTCCAGACCCTTCGTCAGCGCGTACTGCCCCAGTGCGTAGTACTCGATCTGCGCGACGTCGGGGACGCCCTTCTTCGCGGAGATGGCGTTCTGCAGGGCCTTGTACTGGTCGTTGCCGGTGCCCGAGTTGACGAGCTTGACGTGGACGGCCGGGTGTTCCTTCTGGAAGTCTGCGGCGACCTGCTTCAGTGTGGGCTCCCAGGCCCAGACCGTGAGGGTGCCGCCCTTCTTCAGGGCCGCGTCGATGTCCTTGGCGGAGACCGGCTTCGTGCTGGAGCTGTTGTCGCCGGAGCTGCCGCAGGCGGTCGCCCCCAAGGCGAGGGCCGAGACCAGGGCGAGGCCGCGCAGCAGGCGGCGGGGGTTCATGTGCATGGGCGTGTTTCCACTTCGTCGTGGCCGAAACCGTGCCTGATGAGGGTTGAGAATCTGTGGGGGAGACCGGGTGAGGTGCTGCGGTCCGGTGCTCCGGGGTTACTCCTTGACGCTTCCGGCGGCGAGCCCGGACTGCCAGTACTTCTGCAGCATGAGGAACGCGGCGATCAGCGGCAGGATGGTGACCAGCGAGCCGGTGATCACGAGGTTGAAGACGGGCGTGCCGCCGGCGGTGGCGGCCTGGGCGTTCCAGCTGTTCAGGCCCAGGGTCAGCGGATACCAGTCCGGGTCCTTGAGCATGATCAGCGGCAGGAAGTAGTTGTTCCAGGTCGCGACCATCGTGAACAGCGCGACGGTCACGATGCCGGGTGCGAGCAGCGGCAGGACGACCTGGAAAAAGGTGCGCAGTTCCCCCGCGCCGTCGATGCGGGCGGCCTCCAGCAGTTCGTCGGGGACGGCCTCGGAGGCGAAGACCCACATCAGATAGAGGCCGAACGGCGAGATGAGGGACGGGATGATCACCGACCACGGGGTGTCGGTCAGCCCCATCTTGCTGAACATCAGGAAGATGGGGACGGCCAGGGCGGTGCCCGGCACCGCGACGGCACCGATGACGACGGCGAAGACGGCGCGTTTGCCGGGGAACGTGAATTTCGCCAGGGCGTAGCCGCCCAGGACCGCCAGCAAGGTGGCGCCCCCGGCCCCGACCACGACGTACAGCACGGTGTTCAGCAGCCAGCGGGTGAAGACGCCGTCGTTGTAGGTGAACGTCTCACGGATGTTGTCCCACAGGGCGAAGTCTCCGTTGAACCACAGCCCGAAGGAATGGGCCAGCCCCTCCTGCGTCTTGGTGGCGCTGATGATCAGCCATGCCAGCGGCACCAGGGAGTAGAGGAGGACAAGACCGGTGAGCACGGTCAGCAGCACGCTGCGCCGCGGTCGCCCGGGGCTGTGCCGGCGCGGTGTGCGCAGGCGGGGTGCGGCGCCGGCCGAAGGAACCGGCGGCTGGGCGAGGGTGGTGACGGGGCTGCTCATCGCTTCACGCTCCCTTGCGCATGCCGCGCAGCTGGACGGCGTAGGCGATGACCATGGTGATCAGGCCCATGACGATGGCGACCGTCGCGGAGTAGTTGTGCTCCTGGCCCGAGAAGGACAGCGAGTACGTGTAGAAGTTCGGGGTGTAGTCGGTGGTGATGGAGTTCGGCGCCAGCTTCTGCAGGATGCTCGGCTCGTTGAACAGCTGGAAGGTGCCGATGATCGAGAAGATCGTCGCGATGACCAGGGCGCCGCGGATGGCGGGGAGTTTGATGGCGGCGATCACGCGGATCTGCCCGGCTCCGTCGATCTGCGCGGCCTCGTACAGCGCGGCCGGGATGACGCGGAGTGCGGAGTAGAAGATCAGCATGTTGTAGCCGACGAACTCCCACGTCACGATGTTGCCGATCGACGCCAGGATCAGGTCGGGCCCGAGCGGGTTGGGCAGCGATACGCCGAGGGCGTCGTTGATGTCGCTCACCAGACCGAAGCGGGTGCCGTACATGAAGCCCCACATGAGCGTGGCGACCACGGCGGGCACCGCATACGGCAGGAAGATCGAGATCCGGAAGAAGTCCCTGCCGTACAGCCGCCCGCTGTCCAGGGCGAGCGCCACGAGCAGGGCGATGCCCAGCATGATCGGCACCTGAGTCAGCAGGAACAGCGACACACGTTCCAAGGAGTCCCAGAACTGGCTGTCGTGCAGCGCCTGTTGGTAGTTGTCCAGGCCCACGAAGGACGTGCCGCCGATGAGTTTGCTGCGGAAGAGGCTGAGGTAGATCGAGTAGGTGATCGGAGCCAGGAACACGAAGGCGAAGACCACTGCGAAGGGTCCGATGAACCCCCACCCCGTCCAGGAACGGCGGTCCCGTCTCGCCGCAGGCCGGGCGGCGCGCCGGGTCACGGCCGCAGGGGGTTGTAGCGTCGTCATGTCGTTCCTCGCTCGTCCATCTCGGAACCGGCGTCGCCCGCCGTCGCGATGTTTACGTAAACATGCCGCGCTGAAGAGGGCCGCGTCCTGTTATGTTTACGTAAACATCCAGTGGCGGCATGTCTACACTGCGCCAATGTTGGTGGTCAAGGGTCGCCGGCTGAAACTGCGATCACGTAACAAGGGAGACGGGTGGACACCGCGGACAGCGCCTCGAGGAGCATGGATCGGGCACGCACGGGCGAGCGGACCTTGCGTCGCGCGCAGAGCGCGTCCATGGCGGATGTCGCCCGCCTGGCCGGCGTCTCCTCGCAGACCGTCTCCCGGGTGTCCAACGGATATGCGGGCGTCACCGAAGAGACCCGGCAGCAGGTGCTGGCGGCCATGAAGGAGTTGGGCTACCGGCCCAACAGTGCCGCCCGGGCACTCAAGCGCGGCGAATTCCGCACCATCGGAGTCATCACCTTCAACCTCTCCACCACGGGCAATATGCGCACCCTGGAAGCGATCGCCACTTCCGCGGCGCAGGAGGGCTACGCCGTCACGCTCCTGCCCGTCGCCGTCCCCACCCAGGACGAGGTGCGCGGCGCCTTCTCCCGGCTGGGAGAGCTCGCCGTCGACGCGGTCATCGTCATCATGGAAGTGCACCTGCTCGATGCGGCGACCATCTCCCTGCCGCCTCATGTCCAGGTCGTTGTCGCCGACTCGGACGCGGGCGACCGTTACACCGTGGTCGACACCGACCAGGCCGGGGGCGCCCGGGCCGCTGTGCGGCACCTGCTGGACCTCGGTCATCGCACGGTCTGGCATCTGGCCGGTCCCGAGGAGTCCTTCGCTGCACAACGCCGTGCCGATGCCTGGCGCGCCGAACTCACCGGGGCGGGCTGCGTCCTGCCACGCGTCGTACGAGGTGACTGGTCGGCGGAGTCCGGCTATCACGCAGGTCTGCAACTTGCCGACGAGAAGGACTGTACGGCGGTGTTCGCTGCCAACGACCAGATGGCGCTGGGTCTTTTGCGGGCCCTGCACGAGCGCGGCCGGAGAATTCCCGACGACGTCAGCGTCATCGGCTTCGACGACATCCCCGAGGCCGGCTCCTTCCTGCCTCCGCTGACCACGGTTCACCAGGACTTCGCCGGAGTGGGACGCCTGTGCGTCGAGGGCGTCCTGCGGCGGATGCGCCATGGTGGGGGAGAACACGGCACCACGCTCGTACCCACGCGGCTCGTGGTACGCGACAGCACCGCCCGGCCGCCTCTTCGTGCGGACGCGTAGGTCAGCCGGGGCGTGACCGCCACAGGGAGGACGGTGACCGGACTTCTGTCGGACCATGCGCCCGTGAGCCGGCACTACGACGTGGTCGTCGGGTGAACGACCGGCGCGTGGACGAGGCCGAACCTGAACCCGAACCTGGATCCGAGCCGAGGCGATCACCGGAACCCCGACTCGAGGACGTTCCGACGCCCGACAACTCGGGGCCCCCGTAATCGGCGTAATCGGCATGGACCACTCCGGCGCCTTCGGCATGCCCGGAATGATCGACATCCGACCACCACAAGGGCGCCGTCACCGGTGTGGGCGTTCGGCCTCCCCGGTCCCGCAACGCGGGGCCCGGGCCGTCAGTGGGAGGGGCGCAGGCCGTCCACCGTGACCTGGACGAGTCTGCGCACCGCGGCCTGTGACGGCAGACCGCCGGCCGCGCCGAGGGCGTGCAGACAGTAGGCGGCGAGCTCGACGGGTGACACGTCATCGCGCACCTCACCGGCCTCCACGCCCTCGGCGAGCATCTCACTGGTGAACCGGAGCAGATGCTGTTCGGCGTGGGCGACGTGCTCCCCCCGGTGCAGCACGGCAGCGATCTCCGCATCGTGACCGTGACGGCGCTGCTGGATGAAGGCATAGGCGGCGAGGACCGTTGTCAGCCGCTCGCCGGGGCTGCCGGGCCGCTCACGCAGCGCCGTCAGCTCCTGCAGATGGCCGGCGACCTGACGCTCGTGCCAGGCCGTGACGATCGATTCGACGTCCGGGAAGTACTTGTACAGCGTGGCCCGGCCGATGCCGGTCCCCTCTGCGATCCGCGACATGGTCACGCCACGTAGCCCGTGCTCGGCCACGAGGGCTGCCGTCACCTCCAGCACCGTGTCCCGTACCGCGCGGCGGTGCTCCTCGATCGTCTCGTTCCACAGCTTCGGCACATCAGTAGTGTACGAGGCGACCTATTGCATACATGATGACTTGACATAGACACTCTGTATCGATAAATCTGGAGTGTCACCCGGAGCCGGAACCCGGCACGAACGATCCGGCGGCCCGCAAAGGGAGGACCTCATGTCCGTCTCACCGCATCACCAGGACGCGGCGGTTCCCCGGGAGGCCGACGACCTGTACGCCACCCCACCGCCCTGGGACATCGGCCGGCCCCAGCCCGCTCTCCTCGCCCTCGCCGAGGCAGGTGCGATCCGGGGCCGGGTACTGGATGCCGGCTGCGGTACCGGGGAGCACGTGCAGATGGCCGCACGGCTGGGGCTCGACGCCACGGGCATCGACCTCGCCGCGCGAGCCCTGCGCAGCGTAGAGGAGACGACGCGCGCCCGCGGCCTGGCGGTGCGGTTCCTGCGCCACGATGCCCGGCAACTGGCCGACATCGGTGAGCACTTCGACACCGTGCTCGACTGCGGTCTCTTCCACGTCCTCGACGGCGAGGACCGCACCGCGTACGTGGACGGACTGCGCTCCGTGGTGTCGCCGGGCGGGCGCTGCTTCATGCTCTGCATCAGTGACCGGGAGCACGGCGCCCGGGGCCCCGTGCACAAGGTGACGCGTGGCGACGCCGAAGCGGCGTTCGCCACGGCTGGCAGGTCGACGCCATCGAACCCTCCGCCATCGAACTCCGCGTCGACCCGGGCCACGTCGAGGCGTGGCTCGACACATTGACCAGGACCTGAACCTCCCTTTGACCGCCACCGACTTGAGGATCGCCATGCCCATCGCCGAAGCCCGCATCCCCACAGACCGGCCCGGCCGGTATCTCGTGCAGTTGTGCAAGCACTTCAGCAACAAGGGCCGCCATCTCGGCCCCGGTGCACGGTCTCACCACGGCGGCGACGTCACGCCGCCGGCCGGGACGCACACGCCGCCCGAGCTCACGCCGGACCGGATCGACGTCGAGTGGTCCGACACCCGCGGCGTCGTGAGCCTGCCGTGGGGCCGGTGCACCTTGGACGCCGCGCCGGAGGTGCTGATGCTGCGCGCCGAGGCCGACGACGAACAGGGGCTGCGGCGGCTTCAGGACCTCCTGGAAACGCACATCGGCAGGTTCGGCAGACGCGACGAACTGCGGGTGGACTGGCGACAGTCAGAAGGGCCGGCCGGCAGCTGAGTGCCCAGAGACTGCCGATCCTCCCGCGAAGACAGGGACTGCAGGGGGAGCCATGCCTGGTGACGAATGCGAAAAACGGTCAGGCCGCAGGACCGGTCGAGGAGAGATTCCGGTCGCTGCAGCGACGTGCCTGAGGGCTGCTCTTCGGGCGGCTGGGAAACGCGCTACAGCGCCGTCATCCGTCAGGGCGCCTCGGGACCGTCAGCGCTGGAGGATCTCGACGAGCCGCGGGCCGGTCGCGGTCATCCCCTTCCGGACGTAGTGCGTGAGGTCCTCCAGCGACTCCGCGCGGTGGACGTCGAGGCCGTAGCCGCGGGCGATGTCCAGGACGCCCAGGCCCGAGATGTCGAGGTAGTCGCCCTCGGGGACGTGCAGGATCTCGGAGAACGCCTGCAGCGCACGGTACGTGGTGTTCGTGCAGACCACGAACGTCACGGGGACGCGGTAGCGCACGGCGCTCCACAGTCCGGACGTGGTGTACTGCATGGCGCCGTCCCCGATGAGGGCGACGACGGGTCGCTCCGGGCACCCGAGCCGCAGCCCGATGGCCGCCGGCAGGCCCCAGCCGAGGCCCCCGGCGGCGGGGTAGAACAGCGACTTCGGGCGGGTGATGGTCAGTCGGTCGCGCACCATGTCCGCGGAGGTCCACTCCAGCGCGATGACGGTGTCGTCGCTCTTCCCCGCGTCGATCGCGTCGAGAATCGCCTCCGCCGTGAAGGGCGGCCCGCTCGTGTCGGCCTCGGGAAGGGTACGGGCGGGCGGCCACGGGCGATCGCTCGCGGCGGCCGTGGCGGCGACGCGTACGAGCGCGTCGGACGGGTCGCCCACGCAGATGCGTCCGAAGGGCGCGCGGGCCGCTTCGTCCGGGTCGTCGGTGACCGCGTACACGCTGACGCCCGGCTGCAGGAAGTCCTGGTCGCTGGGTGCGTGGTAGCGGAAGAGGGGCGCTCCGAAGCACACCACGACGTCGTACTGCGCGAGGATGTCAGCGACCGCGCCCGCGGCAGAGGGCAACTGCCCCTGGTAGCAGCGGTGCCGCGTCGGGAAGGGCGCGCGGGGCGGGCTGGGCGCGATCCAGACGGGCAGGCGCGCCCGCTCGGCCAGTGCGACGGCGGCCTGGAAGCCCTCCTCGGTGTCGGCGCCGGGCCCCAGCACCAGGGCCGGCGCCGAGGCGCGGTCCAGCGCGCCGACGAGGAGATCCAGGGCCCGCTGCGGTACCACGGGGGCGCCGTCCACCGCGCGTTCGAGTAGAAGACCGAGAGCGCCGTCCTCGGCGGGCTCGTTCCAGTCGTCCAGCGGGACGGACAGGTAGACCACGCCCCAGGGCGCGGAGTCGGCGAGCATCAGGCCCTGGATCGAACGAGCTGTCCTTCCTGACCGGGGCACGCCTGCGAGCTGCACCCCCTCGCTTGCGCAGCGACGGGCGGCCTGCCACCGCAGGGCGAGTTCTTCGGGCAACTCACCGCAGTGTGCGGGAGAGACCCCGGACAAGGCAGGGATGGAACAGGCCGCACGGGCCCAGGCAAGCATCACGCCTCACCGGATCCGTGCGGCCCGTCCCACGTCACGGGCCGACCGCACCCATTGTTGTCCCCTCAAGGCCGTAAGTGTGTCGAAGCGGCGGGCAGCCGATCGGCCGTGTACGTCAGAAGCTCTTGTGGAACCCGGCATCGACGGCGAAGTCGGCACCGATCGTGCTGGCCGACCGCGGTGAGGCCAGGAGCAGGATGGTGTCAGCGACCTCCTGCGGATCGATCAGACGGCCTGTCACCTGCCCCATCATCTGCGGGGCGATGGTCTCCAGGACGGTGTCACGGTCGGCGCCGGCCATAGTGGCGATGACATCCGCTGCTCCCCCCTTCTCGGTCCACCACGCGGTGCGTACCGCACCCGGGGAAACCGTGTTGACCCGAATCCCCTGGGGTCCGAACTCCTCCGACAGTGCCTTGGTGAGGTTGGAGAGCCCGGCCTTGGCGGCCCCGTACTCGATGTTGACGCTCGCGGGCTGGCGCGCCATACCGGTGGAGACATTGACGATGGAACCACCACCGCGCTCGATCATCCGGGGAATCGCGGCGCGGATCATACGGACGGCCGAGAACAGGTTGAACTCGAAGACGGCCTGCCACTCGGCGTCGTCACCGTCGAAGAAACCGGTGCGAGGCATGGTGATGCCGGGCGGCGGGCCGCCCGCGTTGTTCACCAGGATGTCCAGCACGCCGAAGTGCTCGATCGTGCGATCGATGACCCGTCCCGGCACATCCGGGTCCATCAAGTCGGCCGATACATGGAGGAGGCAGGCTCCCTCGAGGTCTTTCAGTTCCGGTGTCATCCGGCGAGAGACCGCCACCACCTTGGCGCCTTCTCCCAGAAGAGAACGGGTGACGGCCAGCCCGATGCCCTTGGATGCGCCGGTGACGACGGCAACACGGTCGGTAAGCTTGAGATCCACGATTGTCCCTCTTCTGGAAACCGGATTCGCATCCCGCGGGTACAGGAGAGACTTCAGGTCCTCACACTGTTCCGAGCGGGCTCGAGGATCATGCTGCTCAGTCTCCAAGGGCCGTGCTGGCAAGATTCCGACGTCGCGTTGTGGGCGCAGGACACCTCACTTGATGCACGGAAGAGCCACGGGGTGAGGCCGGGATGGCGGACCTGGACCTCGTGATCGTCAGCCGCGGGGGCTGCTGATCCGCTCCGGTTCGATCACATAGATCACCCGGACTTGGTCGCGGTCGCCGAACCATGGGTAGGGCCCGCCGAGATACTTCTGCGCGAGCGCCTCGATGTGGTCAACCGCCCCCTCGGTGGTCATACGCACCACACGGCCGCGGATCTGGACGTAGGAGGCCGGATCCGAAGGGTCGGACACTGCGACGGCCACCCGCGGGTCGCGCGCGATGTTCCTGGTCTTCTGATGCGACTCGACGCTGTTGATCAGCACATGCTCGCCGTCGGTGTCGACCCATGTCTGGGTGAGCTGGGGCGAGCCGTCGGGCATCGTCGTAGCGATGTAGCAGGTGCTGGGGCGGCGCAGCAGCGCCACCACGTCCTCGCCGAGGGACACGGACACGAGGGTTCTCCAGGGGTCGGTTCGGTGGGGTGCTGGGGCAACGGTAGCCACGGCAGGAAACCCGGCCCTCACCCGCCCCATGAAACCGTCGGTCACCGGCGCGTACGGATCCGCAACGGCCGCGCGGGACGGCAGCTTTTCTGCGTGGCTCCGACCAGGCCGCCACGTGCCTTCCGCACTGCCCCCCCACCCAACATCTTCACGACCGAGCCCCCCAACCTCACACGGCCAAGTGGCGGCCTGTCAGCCGGGTCGAGCGCGAAGCGAAACGCGAGGCGTGGACCATCCCCTCGTGCTGGACACCCGGCTCGCCCTGGCCGGCGTGCGGGTGGAGGCCGGTGATGTGGTCGGGGCCACGGAAGCGTACGAGCACCTGTGGGCCGACATGATGCGGGTGCTCGGCGAGGACCACCGCGGCACCCGGTGGACCCGGCAGAAGCTGGGCCGGTGGTGGGAGAGGCGGCGAAATCGGTGCGGCGCGGGAACTGCTGATATCCAGGGGTGACCCCAGGCAGTGACAGCCCTCTCAAGTGCCCTTGTACGGTGGTCACTTGCTCCGGGAATCCTGGTGTCCGCTATGAAGCGGCCGTCGTCATCGGAGCCGTCAACGAGCGGTTGTGACCCCTTCGCCTCGCCCGCGCGAAGTGGTGGTGGCGAGCAGTTCCTGCAGGAGTTCAACGACGAGATCGGGCTGTCCTACGAACGGGGAGTGACCCGTCTGCCACTCGCGTACCTCGGTGCATCGTGAGGCCATCTTCCGCTGCAGGCCCGGGTCGATGGCCCGGTCCTGTGCGCAGACGACGTAGGTGGAGGGAGTGCGCTTCCAGCTGTGGCGCTCCGGGACTCCTCGCCCGCAGCCGGGGGCTTGAGTACGCAGTAGGGCAACCGCCCAAGCGGCGAGAGGTTCGGGGCAGTCACCATAGAGGATGGCGGCAGCCCGGTCGGGGTGCAGGCTGGTCGAGCCGTCGGGCCCAGGGCTGATCGCTTCGTGGAGCTGGGGTGACGCCCCACCCAGACCGGCCGCGCTCTCTCCGACGTCCGGCACGAAGGCCGCCAGGTAGACCAGGTGTCCTGCGCCGCGCACCCCGGTGATCACCGACCCGCCGTAGGAGTGACCGAGCACGACCGGAGGCTCCTGCAGCGCGTCGATGGCAGCCTGGGCCGCGGCTGTATCAGCGAGCAATGAGCCCCGGTGGAGCTCGGGAACGACAACCTCGGTTCCTGTGGTCCGCAAACGCTCTGCCACCACGGCGAAGTGCTCGGAACGGTGATACAGGCCGGGAACGAGCACCACAGCGGTCAATTGGCGCCTCCTCAAACCGACTTCAGGCTTGAGATCATGGTACGGCAGCCGTAGTTCGTCGTTGGTGCGAGTGGGGTGGCTGGAGAGACGAACTGGAGAGACGAAGCTCGGTTGGGCCGCACCAGGAGAGTTGCCTGTGAGCCGGTTAATGGGTTGCAGACCTCCGGGATGGGGTGTCGGATCCCGGCTATGACGATTGTGCTGGGAACGCCGACTGCAGGCGGGGTGCGCGAGGCTATGGGCGCGCTGCGGGAGTGGCAGTACGACGGAGCGCCGATGCAGCTGCATTCGGGGGACATCGGTTGGAACTGTCGGTTCGGAACGGCTGAGACGGCCGCGGTGGTTCGGACCTGGAGCCGGGGCGGACGGATCGTCGCCGTCGGGATGCTGGACTCGCCGATGGTGTTGCGGATGACGGTCGCTCCCGACGCTTTCCAGGACGAGGACTTGGCGCGGCGGCTTGTCGAGGACTTTTCGCTGCCTGAGCGCGGCGTGCTGCCGGAAGGAGCGGTGTCCATCGAGGCGCCGCTGGGCCTGCTGCTTCACGACCTGCTGACCAAGGAGGGCTGGGGCGTCGACGAGCCGTGGACGCCGCTATTCCGCGACCTCACGGAAGCGGTGGAGGACCCCGGCGTGCGGATCAAGGCGATCGGCCCGGAGCAGGCGCAGGACTTCGCCGACGTTCTGCGGTCGGCGTTCAACACCTCGCGGCCTACGCGCGAGTACTGGCATGCGATGTCGGCGGGGCCGTTCTATGCCGACGCCCGCTGCCTGGGCGTCTACGACGACCAGGGCAACCCGGCGGCGGTGGTGACGGTCTGGTCGGACGGCCCGGGGAAGCCGGGACTGATCGAGCCGATGGGCGTCCACGAGGACCACCGCGGTCGCGGATACGGCCGGGCGATCACCGTCGCCGGGGCGGCCGCGCTGCGGGAGATGGGCTCGTCGAGCGTCCGTGTGTGCACACCGAGCTCCAACGTCGGTGGCGTCGCCACGTACAAGGCGGCCGGGTTCGAGGCGAAGCCGGAGATCGGCGACCGGATCCGCAAGGCCTGACGCTGATAGAGCCCGGGCCCTTCGATCCCGGGGGTCCGCCGAGCGGGCTGACTTGCGGCGTACCTGGAGGCCCAGGCCGTCTTCGCCCGACCGCCCGCACGGTCGCTTGCCGGATGGCGCCCGGCAGCCCGGACGCCCTGCCGGTGAGGTGTTCGAAGCAGCCGGGACCACCGGCGATCGCACTGATCGAGGTCACTGCCTCCGTCGCGGTCCGCACACCGCAACGGGGGTCCTCACGGCGTATGGAGCGTGGCGATCGCCGTGCGGAGGAGAAGGGCCTCCGCACGGTCCCACGGCCACCCGCTGTCCACGACCAGGGCGCGCCAGCCATTTGGGCCGAACCAGAACCACAAGAGGTCCGCCGTTTCCGTGACCGGACACGTGGGGGGTGGCGTCAGCGTGTGCAGATGGTCCGCGGTGGCGCGGAGGGCGTCGCGGTAGTCGGCGGTGGCGCGCTCCCACAGGGCCTCGCCGTCCTCATGGGACGGCAGGGCCCTGTGGATCGCCTCGTGCACGGCGAACTGGCCCTCGTTGCCCGCTCGGGTGCCATGAGCCACTGCCTTCAGTACGGACTCGGGGGTCCGCTCGGCGAGCACGTGCTGCATGGCTTGTTTGTAGCCGGACGCGAGCACGGCCGTGTCGACGATCTCGTTCAGGATGTCGCTCTTGCTCCCGGCGCTCGCGAAGACGGTCTTCGAAGAGACGCCCGCCGCGGCCGCGATGTCCGCGACGGTCACCCGTCCGTAACCGCGCTCGGCGAACAGGTCGACCGCTCTCTGGAGGATCAGCGTGCGCGTCTGCGCGGCAGCCTGCTCTCGCCGGGGTGAGACATACGTGCGCTTGGAGGACATGACGGCATTCTAGCCAAATTGATGCCATCTTTGTCCTATTCAATAGGTCTCATGTAACCTCAATTGATATCGAGCCCGGGCTGCAGACGCGGCCCAGCTCATACGCATGGCCAACTGTCGTACGCAGCAATGGATCGCTCCGTGCGCGAGAGGAATGGAACGCGATGGGAACGGAAGCCAGGAACGTGGCCCGTGGTCTCTTCAAGGTGTTGGAGACGGGAGATCCGGCGCTGGCCGCGGAGGTCGTGAACGACGACTTCTCCAACCGTGAAGCGGCCGTCTCGCCCGCCGCCTGCTCGATCCCCGGACCGGCCGGCGTGCTGGCTTCGGGCGCGTGGATGCGCTCGGCCTTCACCGACCTGCGCTTCCCCATCCTCGACCTGGCCCACGACGGCGATCAGGTGTGGGTACGCCTCCGCATGCAGGGCCGGCACACCGGCCCCTTCGTCCGTTACCGCGACGGCGCCCTCGACCAGGCGATTCCGCCCACCGGACGCGAGATCGACTTCGAGCAGATCCATGTGCTCGGCCTGCGGGACGGCAAGGTGCTGCGACACGAGGCGGTACGCGACGACATCACGATGCTCGGGCAGCTCGGTGTCTTTCCCCCCGCCCCGGCCACGGCCCTGCGCATGCTCGCCTGGAAGGTGACCGGGCGCGCCGCCCGAGCCGCCGCCCACACCGCCGCAGCAGCAGAGCAAGCGGCATCGGCCCTGCGCGACAACGTACGCAGGTGAGCTGAGCGGCGCCCCCGTCAGGTCTCGTGGATCCGGAGATCGGCCGACGTGCCTTTCGTGAAGCCGACCCGGGAGACCTGGCGGTACGCACACCCGGCCCCGACGGTGGCCTGGTGGGGCTCGCTGACAGGCGGAGTGTGCATGGACGCCCCGGCCCAGTCGGTGCGCATGCCGCCCGGTTCCGGGACGGTGACGTTGATGTCCAGGGGGCCGATCTCGGTGGCGAGGACTTCGGAGAAGCCGCCGACGGCCCACATGGCGGACTGGCAGGCGGCCATGGCCGGTCGGCGTGAGGAAAGAACCAGTGGGTCAGGCGGCTGCCGGGCTGCTGCCTGCCAACAGGACGCACGGGCCCGACTGCCGCGCCACGCTCACCGGCGGCGACTCGCCGCTGTCCGCTGTGCGGGCTGCCCACGGCGAGCACCACTCGCCCGGGTTGCCGGCCCGCATGTCCAGCTGACGGTGAGGCTGCCGCCGTCGGGCAGCGCATGCCACTGCTCGGCGTACTCGTCCATGCGCGCCACGATGCGCTCCGTCATCGGGTCCGGGATCCAAACCTCCGGCCACGGCGACAGCACCGCGCGCTGCTCGCGCCGCAGCTCCCACAACATCAGGCAGGCGCCTGCAAGCTCCTCCGAGCGGCCCATGTCCGCGCTCGCTTGCGGTGTCGGCTTCCGCGTCTTCTCACGGCGCCGGGCGCGCCCTCGTTCGGCCGGGTCGGCGGGCCAGAAGAAGCCGAGCTCGCCTGCGTCCAGCCGTCCGTAGACTCCGCCGCGCAGCCCGGCCTCCGCCTCGACCACGAAGTGCACGAGGTCGTGCGGCAGATACGGGTGGTAGCCCGGCCCGCCGCGCGGCGCCAGCTCCGGGCCGCGCTCGCGCCGGACCGCGACGGAGTACGAGCGGCCGGGACCCTTGGTGAAAGTCACGTCCATACCCGCCACGTTACGCAGCCGCCTGCCCCGCCCGCATCCTGGTTTATCGGTGCGGACGTCGGGCTGCGAACGTGCGTCGGTCTCTGCGGCCGCCTGCTCCAACTGGTTCCGACATTCCTCCCATCCGGTCCCCGTCGCCGGGCACGGAGCCAAAGCCGAGGCAGTGATTGCACGGGCCCACCGCAACGCTCAACTGGGCCATGCAGAGAGCCAGAAGGCCAATTGAAGCGCTCAGTCCGTATACCGCCGACGTGCTGTCCTCGGGCGGCGACCTCCGGCTGCGCCAGCACCGACCAATGCTCGCTCACCCGTGCCTGCAGAGTCGGGAAGAGCTCGAGGGTGCGCCGCTCGGCGACCCACCACGCCTCGATGTTCTCCGAGGCCGGGAAGGCCGCTGTGCCGATCGCGTGCACCGTGCCGCCGCGGATCAGGCCGGTCATCCGCGTCACGCGCGCCGACGAGGCCCGCCGCGGATGTCGCTGCGCGGCGACGGAGCGGTTGTGCGGGGACGCGGTACCCATCCCGCCGCAGTTCGTACGCATCCTTTGTGCTCCTCTTACGACCCCAGCCACAACCTCCGGACCCGGGCCGTGCACGCCCGTCTGCGTCGGCGCGACGCCAACGCCCGCCACCCCGTCGTCCTCGCCGCCCGGTGCAAGGAACGCGCCGCATCCGCAGAGAGAAGGGCATCCGCGGGGGGGGTGCCTCTATGTCTTTCGTCAAGCGAGGCGTGGGGTTCGGGGTTCGTAGAAGGTGCCATCGCGGAGCATCGCGAACAGCACGCTGATGCGATGCCGGGCGAGGCGGAGGAGGGCCTGGGTATGGGTCTTGCCGCGGGCCCGGCATCGGTCGTAGTAGGTGCGGGAGGCGGGATCGTGCAGGGCGGCGAAGGCTGAGAGGAACATGGCCCGTTTGAGCTGCCGGTTTCCGCCTCTGGGTGCGTGTTCGCCGTGGATCGAGGTCCCCGACGACTTCGTCGTGGGGGCGAGTCCGGCGTAGGAGGCGAGGTGGGCGGCGCTGGGGAAGCTGGTGCCGTCGCCGACGGTGACCAGCAGGACGGCGGCGGTCCTGACAGCGACCCCTGGCATCGAGGTCAGGACCGTGGAAAGAGGGTGTGCCTCCAGCAGGGCCCGGATCTGGGCTTCCAGAGCCCGGCGCTGGTCGTGGACGGCCGCGAGCGAGCGGGCCAGGGACGGCACCACGACATCCAGGGTGCCGGTCCCGGGCACCACGACGGTCTGCTCGTCGAGCGCGTCGAAGACCTCGTCGATTAACCGGGCGGCCATGCGCGGGGCCTTGGGTCGGATCACTTCAACGAGCCTGTGGCGACCGGCTTTCCGCAGTGCGGCCGGAGAGCCGTATCGCTCGAGGAGCCAGGTGACCGCCTGGTGGTCGAGGCGGGGGCCAAGGACACGTTCGAGGCTGGGGTGGAACTGGGTGAGCAGGCCGCGTATGCGATTGCTGGTGCGGGTGGCCTCGGCCGCGAGGTCCTGGTCGAAGCCGACGAGGACCGTGAGCTCGGCGGTGATCTCGTCGGTCAGCTCCAGCGAGCGCAGGGTGTGTGGCATGGTGCGGGCGGCGTCCGCGATCACCGCCGCATCCTTGGCGTCGGTCTTGGCCTCGCCCGGGTAGAGGTCGGCGATGCGCCGCATCGCCAGGCCGGGCAGATAGGCGACCTTGCAGCCGGCGTCCCGGGCCACGGTCAGGGGCAAGGCTCCGATCGAGGCGGGCTGGTCCACGATCACCAGCACGGTGCCGAACTTTGCGGCCAGCTTGTCAAACACGGCCCGCAGTTTCGGCTCGCTGTTGGGCAGTTGCTTATCGAAGACCTTCTTGCCGGCCGGGGTCAGCCCGTGGCCGTGGTGGGCACTCTTGCCGACGTCCAGGCCGAGGAAAACGCCCACGTCACCGATGTCGTACAACCCATCCTCCCGAGCGGGGTTCGTGCGGTGCTGGCCAAGGCGTTGGCGCCGTACGCGCGCATCCACGTTATGCAGACCTGCCGCCCGCAAACGGCCGGGCATTGCACCCGGCCAGGCGGTAGTCGGACCTCTCATCAGCGTCTCCAACGGCGCCTCTCGGGCCCGGTGACACCACCCCCCAGGTCATCGCTCGACAGGGGGACACAGTCATGCCGGGCCCGGAGGCCAGTGGCCCTCTTGCAGGACCGCGAAGAACATAACGGGGGGGGACCGGCCCCAGCACCGCCGCAGCGTGAGCGGCCTGCGGCTGCCGGCCGGGAGCCGATCCGGCGATCAGCTGACGTGGGCGGCGATGGTTCGCGCACACACCAGGGACTCGGTACGAGTCGTGTCCACCTCCAGGTCGTAGAACACCCCCTCGTGAACTGCATCCGCCTGTGACGCGGCCATTCCCTGGATGCGATCTCCTCGTGCGACCTCACGGCCTGCGGCGACCGCACTCTCACACCTGACGCCGACCCACAACACAGCCAGGCCGCCCAGAGCCTTCTGCCACCGCTTCTGGGACGCTGCGCCCCCGAGGAAGACGTCATCGATGATGACTCTGGCGTTTGCACGGGCCATCGCCACGACGCCGTCCATCCAGGCCGCCTCCAGCGCCCGGAAGTCCGCCCCGACGCTCACCCCGCCATCCGCCGCGAACACGATTCCCTCGTCCGACGCCTGCATCTTCGCGGGCATGGCGTCGACGAACGAGTCGCACCCGAACGCCAGCCACGGATCCGGCAGTACGGCCTGGAGACACCGTACGATTCCGGACTTCCCCGAGCTGGAACCGCCGTTGAGAATGATCATCTGAGTCGTCACCGCGCCACAGTAAGGCGCTTCCTGCACGGCACGAAACGAATATCGGCACATACTGCTCTGCTGCAACAACCCGGTGACTGTTCCGAGTGGCTCCAGGGCGCAGATCGCATCGTGATCAATCTGCGGGAGTCGCGCTCGCGTCGGAGCCCGGACCGGTAGGTCTTCTTTGCGTGACACGAGTGCAACTGGCGGACGAGGGGGGAGTTCATCGAGCGCGCGGAGCCCGTCCGCACCCCGCTCTCCGCCATCCGGACGGATCCCGGACCGCGACGTTGGATGTCGACGGCCCCCCAGGTGAACGCCCGTGCGGGGCACCAGCCATGACCAGATAGACGCCCCCTCGCCCACGTGCGAGGGGGCGTCGACACATCCGGACGAGCTACGTCGACGGGTACCGCGTCACCTTGGTGACCTTGCACTTGGTGTCGCTCGGCGCTTTCCCCAATCCCTGCGCCGTCGTCCTCACCTTCTGCCCCTTCGCCACCTCGTCGGACGCCGCCAGCCCCTCAGCCACCCGCGTGCCGCCCGCATCCACGAACTCCACGTTCACCACGTAGGTCGCCGCTCCGTCACCGTGGTTGACGATCTCCACCACGACGGACGGCCACGTCGTCAACGGATCCACCACGCACTTCGACAGCTTCACGTCCGCCTCCGGACCGTTCTCGATCGCAGGCTCCTCGGCCGGCGCCGACTCCACTGGGGCACTGGAGGACGACCGTGCCGGAACAGGCGGGCTCGACTTCGCCGCCTTGCTGATCTCGGAGCCCAGCATGGCGAGCAGCCCGATGACGGCGCCGATCACCAGCAGCCCACCCACGATGGACAACGTGACGATCAGCCCGGTGTTCGACTTACGGGGTGGTGGCGCGCCCCACCCCGGGGCCTGCTGCGGCCACTGCTGATAGGGCTGCTGTGGGGGCTGCGGGCCCCACTGCGGCGGCTGCTGCGGCTCCTGGCCAGGTGGCGTCGGAAAAGACATGTGATCCCCCCATGGGATGTACGGGTGTGCGAGGACACGGTAAGGCCCGCACGCTTCTCGGCCGGGGAGGCGCCGCGTCCTTGCCGGAGTCTGCCGAGCAGCGAAGCCGGGTCTCCGGGGCGCGATCGCGCTACCGGCCCGTGCCGGCCCATATGAGGGGCATATACACGCAACGTAGTGGCACGAGTTCGAACAGTGGGTGTTCCTCTCCGAGTGATGCAAACACACCTGTCACCCCCTTGACGGGTGACAGGGGATGGATGCAGCCTTGTGTCCATCGAGCCCGACGGATCGGTTCGCTGCGAGAAGGGAAGCCACTGTGGAAACTGAGCCTGCACTGGACGCGGCAGCGGCGGCGCGGCATGCGCGATTCGGCACGTTGCCGGAGCGCATCCAATTTCACGAAATGGTGGAGGAGAAGGAAGCCGAGCCGAACAATGCGGCGATCGCGTCCTACAACCCCGAGGGCTCCTGGAACCACTTCTCGTGCCTCGCCTTCGACTTGGGCCTGTGAGGTCGCCGACAGGGATGGGGCGCGGTATGCGACTCGTGGTGATGCCTTCAATGCCCCCTTCGCCACGGGCGGCATTCTGCGTGTGGACGGCGATGCGTGGGATGCCTTCCCCCGGGCGCTGGTAGCGGGACGGACCTGGGCGAGGTTTCTCGCCCGGCTCCAGGCCGAAGAAGACGCGGAGGGCCTGATCGCCTGGGAGGCCAACGTCGACTCACGTACGACTCCCGACGCAAGCGCACCCACCTGCGTAGACGCGGTATCAAGGCCACCATCCCGGTTCCGGCGGACCGGGTCCGCAACCGGCAGTAGCGCGGTTCGTGCGGTGGCAGGTCGCTGAAGTTCGACAGGGACGACTACACGCAGCGGCGTGCTGTCGAGTGCGGCATCAACCGCCTCGAGCGCCATCGAACTGTCGCCACCCGGTACGACATACTCGCCGTCCGCTACGAAGCGGCCGTGCTGGTCGCAGCGATCAACGAATGGCTCTGAACGACACAGGAGAGCGGTGAGTGAGAGCTCAGGCGGCAGCCATTCGGTCCTCCGCGGAAGCGGAGCACTTGCCCAGGTTGCGCCAGGCGATGGCGCCCAAAATCGGGAACAGGACCATGATGATCAGCCAGCCGGTCTTGGGCAACATGCGAATGCGCGGCACAGGCGTCCTGATGCAGTCGACCAGGGCATAGACGTACAACGCCGCGACCATGAGGTAAATCGCGTAGACCAGCGCTGATGTCATTGGATCACCTCGTGTGCCAGGGGCGCCTGCCGGCTTGTGTGCGGCACCGCCTGGCCCCACTGCACACCCATGCTAGTGTCCTGAGTCAGTAATTCGTTTGCAGTACGTGGCGAGTGATTCGAGGATCTGGTCGGCTGTCTTGGTCCAGATGAATGGCTTGGGGTCTTCGTTCCAGGTGGTGATCCAGTTGCGGATGTCCTTCTCCAGGGCCTGGACGGATTTGTGGACGCCGCGGCGTATCTGTTTGGCCGTCAGCTCTGCGAACCATCGCTCTACGAGGTTCAGCCAGGAAGAGCTCGTGGGCGTGAAGTGCATGTGGAATCTGGGATGGGCCAGGAGCCATTTCTTGATGGCGGCGGTCTTGTGGGTCGCGTAGTTGTCGCAGACGAGATGGACCTCGAGGTCGTCGGGGATCTCTTTGTCGAGCTTGGTGAGGAACTTCTTGAACTCCGTCGCGCGGTGGCGGCGGTGGAGGGAGCCGATGACTTTGCCGGATGCGGCGTCGAACGCGGCGAAGAGGGTGGTGGTGCCGGCGCGGACGTAATCGTGGGTGGCCCGCTCCGGCACCCCCGGCATCATCGGCAGGACTGGCTGAGACCGGTCCAGGGCCTGGATCTGCGACTTCTCGTCCACACACAGCACCAACGCCCGTTCAGGCGGGTCGAGATACAGGCCGACGACGTCGTGGACCTTGTCGACGAAGAACGGATCCGTCGACAGCTTGAACGACTCGAAGCGGTGCGGCTGCAGCCCGAAAGCCCGCCACACACGTGAAACCGTCGACTGGGACAGACCCGTCTTCTTCGCCATCGAGCGCGTCGACCAATGCGTGGCGTTCTCCGGCTTCGACTCCAGAGTCCGTGCGATCAGATCCGCGACCTGCTCGTCCAAAACCGTGCGAGGCCGGCCAGGACGCGGCTCGTCCTGCAGACCAGCGAGCCTGTCGACCAGGAAACGCTTCCGCCACTTCGACGCCGTCTCCCGCGTCACACCGATCTCGCCCGCGACTGCCTTCGTCGAGACCGGAAACCCGTCCTCACCCACCGCTTCACACGCCAGGATCAAGCGGGCTCGAAGAGCCATGTCCTGGGCACCCTTGCGCCGCCGCACCCACCGCTCCAACTCCCCGCGTTCCGCAGCAGTTAGATCCAACGGCACAAGCTTCGGTCCCGGACGAGTCATCCCCAAACCATAGACGAATTATTGACTCAGGACACTAGTGTCCCGAGTCTTAGGAGCACTACATATCTAGGATTTGGGGTTCGGCAGGCGGTTCAGGTAGCCGGCGAGGCGTTCGAAGATCTCGTCGGCGGATCTGGTCCAGGTGAACGGCTTGGGGTCTTCGTTCCAGTGGGCGATCCAGTCGCGGATGTCCTTCTCCAGCGCTTGTACGTTCTTGTGGACGCCGCGGCGTATCTGCTTGTCCGTCAGCAGTCCGAACCAGCGCTCGACTTGGTTGAGCCAGGACGAACTGGTGGGCGTGAAGTGCATGTGGAAGCGCGGGTGCGCGAGCAGCCATTTCTGGATGGCGGGGGTCTTGTGGGTGGCGTAGTTGTCGCAGATCAGGTGGACGTCGAGCTCGGCGGGGACCTCCTTGTCGAGCTTGGCGAGGAACTTCTTGAACTCGGCGGCGCGGTGGCGGCGGTGCAGGGAGCCGATGACCTCGCCGGTGGCGGTGTTGAGCGCCGCGAACAAGGTGGTGACGCCTCCGCGCAGGTAGTCGTGGGTGCGGCGCTCGGGCATGCCGGGCATCATCGGCAGCACCGGGGCCGAGCGGTCCAGCGCCTGGATTTGCGATTTCTCGTCGACGCAGAGCACGATGGCGCGCTCGGGCGGATCGAGGTACAGGCCCACAACGTCGCGGACCTTCTCGACGAACTGTGGGTCCTTGCTCAGCTTGAAGGTGTCGACCTGGTGCGGCTTGAGGCCGAAGGTGCGCCATATCCGTGAGACCGTCGACTGGCTCAGCCCGCTCTGCTTCGCCATCTCGCGCGTGGACCAGTGCGTGGCGCCCTTCGGCGTCGCCTCCAGGGTCCGCACGATCACGTCCTCGACCTGCTCGTCGGTCACCGTGCGCGCCGGGCCCGGCCGCTTCTCGTCGGCCAGGCCCTCCAGCCGGTTGGCCGCGAACCGCTTCCGCCATGTGGCCACCGTGGTCGGGTGGATCCCGAGGTCCGCGCCCACCGCAGTGTTCGACAACCCGTCAGCGCACGCGAGGACGATCCGGCAGCGCAAGGCCAGAGCCTGCGCGGACGTCGCCCGCCGTGACCAGCGCAGCAACGTCTCCCGCTCGTCATCCGTCAGGACCACTTCGACCGTCGGCCGACCCATGCGCGCCATGAGCCAAGCATACTTCTAAAGCTTTCCTAAGACTCGGGACACTAGCGGGCGTCACACAGCGAGGTAGCGCGCCCCTTTCATCCCTACGGCCAGGAAGGGGGCAGGGAGCGTACGGCCATCTCACAACGACCGCAGCAGCGTGAGCGCCCGCTGCCGAGATCCTTTCGCAACAGGCCCTTGGGGCGACCGCGCATGGCGGTGCGTGGTCGGCCATCGGCATCGCCCGCGTTGGCGAGAGCCTCCCGTGGCCGCCGGGGCACGGTTAGAGCGATGTCGGGTGAGCGGCCCGTTCCAGGGATCGCCCATCCCACCCGGAGCCGGCCGGGCCCGAGGGCGGATGTTGTCAGGCGAGGGGGGATGGAGCGTGTGACCTGTTGTGTTTCAGTTGTTCGGCGACGGTCCGCAGGAGTTCGTCGGAGAGGTCCTTGTCGGAGACGGCTCGGGAGATGAGTACGGCGCCGACGAGGGCGCTGAGGGTGAGCATTGCTTCGGCTCGGGTGTTCTCGTTGTCGTCGTTGAGGCCTGCGATGAGTTCCAGGTAGGTGCGTACCTGCTTTTCGTAGGCGTCTTTGAACTGTTGGTCGCCGCGTGCGGCGGCGGCGCCGAGGGTGACGAGTGCGCAGCCGGTGGCGGGTGTGTCCCGGTGCTGTTTGGCGAGGTAGGCGTCGATGAGGCCGGCGCGTGCGTCCTGGTCGTTCTTGCGTGTGGCGCGTTCCATCTTTGCCGTGCCTTCGGCCAGGGCCACGGCCGAAGCCTGCGCGATCAGGTCGTCGCGTGAGGCGAAGTGTTTGTAGAAGCCGCCGTGTGTCAGTCCGGCCTCGTTCATGAGGTCTGCGACGCCGGGGCGGGTGACGCCTTCGGTGCGGACCTTGCGTGACGCCAGCCGCAGGACCCGTGCGCGGGTTGCCGCTTTCTCTGCCTGTGAGTGGCCCATGTCCGTCCCTGCTTTCCGTGGGCGGCGTGGTGGGACCGCCGTGCGACTGGATGATGGTCATCATACACCTGTGCCCCGTACGGGCGTTTTGCAGTGGCTTGCCTTTGACTTTCAGGATGACGTACGTAATCTTGAATGTGGATGATGACAAAAATCCAGATTGGAGCGGAAACCGTGTCTCAGACCTACGACCCCGCGCACACGGCCGTCCTGCTGGTCGACCCCTTCAACGACTTCCTGTCCGAGGGCGGCAAGATCTGGCCGCGCCTGGAGCCCTTGGCCGAGGAGGTGGGACTGCTGGCACACCTGCGTTCCGTGGTCGCCTCCGCCCGTGAGGCCGGCATACGTGTGGTGTTCGTTCCGCATCGCCGCTGGGAGCCGGGTGACTACGAGACGTGGGACCACCCCAACCCCACCCAGCGCGGCATCATGGAGCGCCACAGCTTCGCCCGCGGGACCTGGGGCGGGGAGTTCCATCCGGACTTCCAGCCGCAGCCCGGGGACATCGTCGCCCAGGAACACTGGGCGCAGAGCGGCTTCGCCAACACCGACCTCGATTTTCAGCTCAAGCAGCACGGCATCACCCACGTCACGCTCGTCGGCCTGCTGGCGAACACGTGCATCGAGTCCACCGGCCGCTTCGCCATGGAACTCGGCTACCACGTCACCCTGGTTCGTGACGCCACCGCGGCATTCCTCCCCGAGATGATGCACGCCGCGCATGAGCTGAACGGCCCCACCTACGCCCACGCCATCACCACCACGGACGAACTCACCACCGCATTCAAGGGAGCACGCGCATGACACTGACCGGCAACCTGCTGATCGGAGCGGCCGGCGTGCCCACCGCCACAGGAACCATGAAGGCGCTCAACCCCGCCACCGGCGAACTCATCGAACCCGAATTCGCCTTCGCAGGCCCGACCGAGATCGACCACGCCGTCCGTCTGGCCGACGAGGCCTTCGACAGCTACAGCCACAGCGGGCCGGCGGAGCGGGCCGCTTTCCTCGACTCCATCGCGGACAAGCTCGAGGCGGTCAAGGACGAGCTCGCTGCACGCCTTGCCCTGGAGACGGGCCTGCCCGCTGCCCAGTTCGAGGGCGAGGCCATACGGACAGCCGACGTATTCCGTAAGTTCGCCACGGTCGTCCGTCAGGGCCGTTTCCTCCAGGCGACCATCGACCCCGCGCAACCGGACCGGCAGCCCGCGCCGCGCATGGACCACCGGCTGCAGAAGGTGGCCCTTGGCCCCGTGGTGATCTTCGGTGCCAGCAACTTCCCGATCTCCTACTCCGTCGCAGGTGGCGACACCGCCTCCGCCCTGGCCGCCGGCTGCCCCGTCGTCCTCAAGGCCCACAACGCCCACCCCGGTGCCTCGGAGATCCAGGGCCGCGTCATCCAGCAGGCCGTCGGCGAGGCGGGACTGCACGAAGGCGTTTTCTCACTCGTCCGGGGCGCCGGCAACGAGATCGGTGAGGCACTCGTGGACCACCCCCTGGTCCGGGCGGTCACCTTCACCGGTTCCGAGGGCGGCGGCATGGCCCTGTACCGACGGGCCCAGCAGCGTCCCGACCCCATCCCGGTGTTCACCGAGATGACCAGCGTGAACCCGACCTTCGCCCTGCCCGCCGCCCTGGCGGCCCGCGGTGCCGAGATCGGCGGCGGCCTGGTCCAGCGCGCCATGTACAACGTCGGGCAGGCGTGCCTGAAGCCCGCCGTCCTCCTCGCCGTCGATGGACCCGGCTTCCAGGAGATGCGGGACGCGGCGAGCGCCGCGGTGGAGAAGGCCGCCGCACGCACCATGCTCACGCCCGGCATCCACGACGCCTACACCCGCAACGCGCAGCGCATGGAGAACGACGGCGCCACCCGGATCGCCGCAGGACCGGCTCCGGCCCAGGCATGGGACGGCCAGTCCCTGCTGTACGAAGTCAGCGGGGAACAACTGCTGGCCGAGCCCACCCTGCGAGAGGAGGTCTTCGGCCCGGCCGTTCTGCTGGTGAGGCTGACCGGACTCGACCAACTGTTCGACGTGGCCTGTGCTTTCCGCGGCCAGCTCTCGGCCACTCTGCACGCCGAGGCCGCCGACCGCGCCGCCGCCGAGCGGCTCCTGCCGATCCTGGAGCGCCGCACCGGCCGGATCGTGTTCAACGCCTTCTCGATCCCGCAGGAGGTCTCGTACGCCTCCACTCACGGCGGCCCGTTCCCGGCCACTTCCGACAGCCGCTTCACCTCCGTGGGGATGGGCGCGATCGAGAGGTTCGTACGTCCGGTCACCTACCAGAACTTCCCGGACGAGCTGCTTCCCGAGTCACTGCGCGAAGCCAACCCCCATCACCTGTGGCGAGTCGTCGACGGCGAACTCACCCGGAACTGAACCGTCGTCATCGGGCCCCGTTCGCGCCCACGGACGGGGCCGGTCCGCTCACATGCGACGAGCGGCGTCCGGAGCGCGCCGGACCACGTCACCGTCTCTTCCCGCTGTGGGCGCATGAAGAGTGCGAGTTTCTCCTCGAACAACTCCTCGTAGTCGGCGAGGTCGTAGCCGAACAGGGGGAAGGACTCGGTGGCCGAGGCGCGCCCGAGGACGAGTTGGGCCCGACCGTTCGACACGGCGTCCAGGGTCGAGAAGTCGTGGTACAGCCGCACGGGATCATTGGTGCTCAGGACAGTCACCGATGTTCCGAGGCGGATGCGCTTCGTGGCGGTGGCGATGGCGGAGAGCAGCACGGGGGCGGCACTGTCGACATAGCCCGGTCGGTAGTGCTCGCCGACGCTGAAGACGTCCAATCCCGAGGATTCGGCGAGTGCGGCCTCCTCGACGAGCAGGCGGACGGTCTCGGCGTCGCTGAGCGTCCAGCCGTCGTCCGTGGCGACCTCCCCGAACGAGTTGAGGCCAATTTTGAAGGGCAGGGGCGTCATGGTCTCCTCCACCGGTGGTCCCGCACGCAGCTGACCACTCGGAAATCATTTGATTGACGAAGCAAATATCTTCATGCATGCTTGACGCGTCAATCAGCAGGGTGCGGGGCCCGACGCGCGGGTGTGCCTTCGCCGGCGAGCGGGGGCCGTGCGCCCGTCCGCGGGGGCGGAAGCCGGGGGTGCTCCCCGGTCTGCTCGCTCCGGATCCGACTGACGCCGGGTTCGCGGTGCTTCGCACCCGCGCGGGACCGCCGCCCGGCGTGCGAGGTCGGTGGATTCGGCATCCGTCCCCGCCTGATTCATAAAACACATATTTGATTCATCAACCCAGTGAGGTGACCAGACGTGGGCCATGCCACGCAGATGCCGCACGCCGCCGTCCTGGCATCCGGCAGACCAGAAGGAAGCCGTCCTCGCGACGTTCGGCCGGCGCGACAAGTGATCGTGCGCAGGACCTTGCGGCACACGGCGACGGGCGCGGCGGCGATCGCGATGCTCCACGCGGCCCTGCTCGGCGTCTCCTCCGGTGCCGACCCCTATCCCGATTTCGCCTGGACGGACACGACGCAGGTGATGGCCTCCGTCCACGCCTTGACCCCCTGGCCCCTGACGGCACTGATCCTGCTCTGGCTGGCGCACCAGCGGCAGGCGGCCTACACCCGCGCTGCCTTCGCGCTGCTGCTGTCCAGCGCGGCCGGGCTGGTCTACACCTGGTCGGTTCCCCTGAATCACCTTCCGGAGCACGAGAGTTCGCTCTTCCGTGAGTACCTGGCGATGCCCGGTGCGCTCACGGGCTGGTACCTGCTGATGGCCCTGGCGGTGGTCACCGCCATCTCGTCGGTCCCAGCACGCATCGCCGTCATGATGACGGCGGTGTGCGGCGTGACGACGTCCGTGCTGACGTCCCCTCACCCTGCCTTCGCCGGTGCTCTGGGCGCGGCAGTGCCGCTCCTTTCCTGGTGCGTCGCGGGGCGTCTTCCGCGGAGGGAATCATGGAGCCGAGGCCCTGCGGATGCCTGGGGCCGGAAGGACAGGTCGTAGAGCTGCGGCCGCGCGCCGAGGAGCCGGGTGGCGGCGGCCGCCACCCGGGGGCGAACGGCGCGGGCGCCGGTCCGGCCGGCCCACGTCCTTTCCTCCGACCCCGTGCCGTTGGGGCGCGCGGGCTGACCGCCATGCATCTAACGGTGTGATCGAAGCGGCCGGATGGTGGCCGTACGCCGTGGTGTTCGTCCTGACGACCAGTGAGACGAGCACCTTCATCGGGCTGCTGGCCCGGTTAGACGGCCATTCTTCTCGCCTCCGCGATCGCCGGCCGAGGCGAACTGAACGCCTTCCTCGGCTACTTCGCCGACGCGGCCGCGACCGCGTTCCTGCATTCGGCCGGTCTTGACGGCGCCCCGATGCTCGCCACCGTGACCGTGCCTGCCCTCATCGTCGTGAAGATCCGCGCGCCACCGACGCCGGCGGCTGCCCACCAGGTCCGCAGTCGTGGCATCGGGCGAGCCCCGGAGGCCCTCGGTGCGAAGAGCAGCACACGAGTTCACCCATCCACAGCGCCATCCTCCATCGACGCCCGGCAGTCCGCGCCGACCGGACGGCGCGGCTGCCGGATCAGCGGCATGGAGAGGATCACACGGTCGCCTGCGACACCAGCTCGCCCCAAGGCAGACGACGAGGAACAGAATCCTTGCTTCAGGAAACCGGCGTCTACGCCGTGAAGTCCGCAACGTGGTCCCGGGCCCAGTGGGCGAAGGCCCGGGCTGGGCTGCCGGTGAGATCCTCGACCGCGCCGGTGATCTCCGGGGGTACACCGACGGTTTGCGCGAAGGACTCCAGCATCCGTCGGAGCATCTGGGGCGGCACGTGCGGGAACAGTTCCGCACCCGCCTTGCGCGGGTCCACCTCGACGAACGTCAGTCCTCTGCCGACTGCCGCACCGATCGCCGCGACCTGCTCGGCGTTGGTGGTCGCCTCGGGTCCGGTCAGCCGGTGCACGGCACCCTCGTGCCCGTCATCGAGCAGAGCCCGCTCGGCGACGGCCGCGATGTCGTCCTCGTGGACAGGCGCGAAGAGAGCGCCCGCGAACACGCCCCGGACGGTGTTCCCGGCACGGATCTGAGGCGCCCATTGGAGGGCATTGGTGGCGAACGCGTTGGGCCGCAGGAAGGTCCAGGCGAGACCGCTGTCCCGGATCTGCCGTTCGGCAGTGGCGTGCATGACGTGGATGGGGTGGGTTTCGTCGACGCCCTTCTGGATGATGCCGCTGGAGAGCAGGACGACATGACGGATTCCGTGTGCACGGGCCGCATCCAGCAGGGAGACGGTGCTCGCCTGGGCATAGAGGAAGAGGCTTGTCGCCCCGGCGAACTGGGCGGCTGGGTCCTCCGCCCGGAACCGCACCACCTCGGCCCTTTCGGGCAACGACGCCCGCCCGGGGTCGCGGGTCAGCGCCCGTACTGGCTGACCCGCGGCGAGGAGTCGGTCGACAAGTGCACGGCCGACGTTGCCCGTCGCGCCGGTCACTACGATCACGATGCTGCCTCCCAAGGTTCGATTGATCGCTTTTGACCGCCCGAGCCTGAAGGCCCGGTGTCCGCTTCAATTTCACGACCGGCCGACTGGGCAAGGGCCCGAGGACGGGCGCCGTCACCCTGGTCAACGTCGGCCGGTCGGAGCCCAGGTGTCTTCGGCGTGTGGTGGGCGGAGCCGTCGTCACCGGCCGGGGAGACGGGTCGTCACTTCCTGCAGTACCCAGCCGTTGCCGTCAGGGTCGCTGAATGCGGCGAAGGAACCGTAGCTGGCGCGCTGCGGGTTCGGGCCGCTGACGCGTCCCTCTTCTGTACCGCGGTGGAACACCCCGCCCGCGTCGTGGAAGATCTCGCCCATCTCGATGCCACGGTCGACGAGTTCGGCGTGGGCTGCCTCGATGTCCGAGACGATGAGGTGCAGGCCCTGCACCGAACCCGGTGCGGCCGTGGTGACTCCAGTGCCCAAGAGGATCGAGCACTGCGATCCGGGGGGCGTCAGATGCACCACGCGGTAGCTGTCGTCGGCGACGTAGTCGACGTCGAGACGGAAGCCCGCCTTCTCGTAGAAGGCCTTGGCCCGGTCGACGTCGGAGACGGGCAGCACCACAACTTCGAGTTTCAGATCCATCTTCGCTTCTCTGTTCACGGACGGCGGTTTCGCATGTTGTGCGTCACCGATTGAACCGGTGAGATCATGGCATCTCCTCGCGTAACTGGTCAAGGAGGTGACGCAGTCGTTCGCCCACTTGGCCGTGAGGGCTGTCGGGGTCGAGCTTCTCAGGCCCCGCGGCCGTACGGTCTTATCCAGAATCCAGGTCGTGGGCTGGCCGCATTGCGCGCCCAGGCGATCAGCGGCGTCACTCGTGGTCAGGCCGTGGACCGGCGCCGGTACACACGTGCGGAGCACGAACCGGCCCGGCGCGAGAGTGATTCCCGCGCGGGAGCCGACTCCGTCGAGGCCCGGTGCGGCGGCGCGTGCGCGGTCATCGTGAGCGTGGGGCACACGCCGGGGCTGTGAAACCGGGTCGTCTGGTCAAGCTGGGGAGCCGCGGTGGCAACGCCCAGGGTGACCGGTCCGTACAGGTCGTTGGCTCCCCACATCGGCGTATCGCTCGGCCGCGGGCCTACGGGGCGCTCGGCACTCGGCGGAGCCGGCGCACCCGCGCCTGCCGTGCAGCGGTGTGCCGGATCCACCCACGGTGGCGTCCTGCGCTCCGACCAGTCCTCTGCGTCTGCCGTCGCGATCGCCGGTCTTGCAGCGGTCGGGCCCGGGTACCGCCGCGGCGAAGGCTGGGTACCGGGGCGGCTCGATGCCGGCCTGGTTCACATGCCGTCCAGCAACTGCTCGAACGGCACGGGGTCGCGATAGGGATCCGCTGGGGTCAGCGGCTCACTCCGGTGTACCCCGACGGCGAGTTCCCGAGCCGCTCGCGCTACTCGCCGCAGGAGTGGCCCCTGGGAGCCGCCACCGCTGCCCCAGTCCTCCGTCGCGGCGTACACCGCCGTGGGCACGGCCACGGCGTGCAGGTAGGTGAACATCGGCCGCAATGCGTGTTCCAGCACGAGTGAATGTCGGCCGGTGCCACCCGTGGCCGCAATCAGCACCGGCTTGTCAGCCAGCGCGGCGTCCTCGATGCAGTCGAAGAACAGCTTGAAGAGACCGCTGCAGGACGCGTTGAAGATGGGTGTCACGGCGATCAGGCCGTCAGCCCCCGCGACGGCGTCGAACGCGCGCCGCAGTTCCGGTGACGGGTAGCCCGCCATCAGACAGTTGACCAGGTCGTGAGCAAGGTCTCTTGCTTCGACGACGTCGATGTCGACCTGCGAGCCAAGTTCCTCCAGCTCGTCCCGGGCGGCGCCGGTGAGCCGGTCCGCCAGCAGGCGAGTGGAGGACGGCAGTCGTACTCCGGCCGAGACGACGGCGAGGGTGCGTTTCATCGCGGACCTTCCTCCGGTCGCGCGGCCTGCTCCCGCGCCGCCACGGTGAGAGAGGCGTGTGTGGGGGCGTCCCGAACGTGGGCCGCGCGGCCCACGGCGAACTCCTTGCGCAGGACGGGCACGATCTCGCCCAGCAACTCGATCTGTTCGAGGACGGTCCTGTGCGGAACGCCGATGCCGTCCACGTTGAACAGCTGGCGTTGGTAGTCGCCACCCGCGTGCTCGCGGTAGGCCAGCACACGCTCGATCACCTCCTGCGGACTCCCGACCAGCATTGCGGTCCGGGCCATGGTGTCCTCCAGAGACGGACCGTTTCCGTACGTGGGGGAGGCGTCGAAGTAAGGGCGGAACTCCCTTATGGCGTCCTGCGAGTTCTTCTGCACGAACAGGTGCGCGGCCAGGCCGACGACTGCCTGGTCGGCGCGGCCGTGTCCGTAGTGCTCGAAGCGCCTCCGGTAGAGATCGACCAGCTGCCTGACGTGTTCCTTGGGCCAGAAGAGGTTGTTGTGGAAGAAGCCGTCACCGTAGTAGGCGGCCTGTTCGGCGATTTCCGGGCTGCGGATGGACGCGTGCCAGACGAACGGCGGTATGCCGTCCAGCGGACGCGGGGTAGAGGTGAAGCCCTGCAGCGGAGTTCGGAACCGTCCGTCCCAGTCGACGACATCCTCGCGCCACAGTCGGCGCAGCAGGGCGTAATTCTCCACCGCCAGTGCGATGCTGTCGCGGATGTCCTGGCCGAACCACGGGAAGACCGGTCCGGTGTTGCCCCGGCCCATCATCAAGTCGACCCGGCCGTCTGCGAGATGCTGCAGCGTCGCGTAGTCCTCGGCGATCTTCACCGGATCGTTGGTGGTGATCAGTGTGGTCGACGTGGACAGCAGGATCTTCTCCGTCCGCGCCGCGATGTACCCGAGCAGTGTGGTGGGCGAGGATGTGACGAAAGGGCGGTTGTGGTGCTCGCCGGTCGCGAAGACGTCCAGACCGACGTCTTCGGCGAGCTTCGCGTACTCCACGAGTGCCTTGAGCCGGTCGTGTTCCGTGGGCGTCCGTCCGGACAACGGGTCGCGTGCCACGTCTCCTACGCCGAAGATTCCGAATTGCATCCTGTCCGTCCTGTTCGCTGTATCGATGACGCTGTCCACCGTTGCCGCCAGTGACGAGGCAGACGGGTTTCCGGAGCGCAGAGGGGCCGCGTGGTCCGGTGACGCGCGATGCTCCGGCCGCTCGTCAGAGATATTGCGCGCGGTCGGTCTGCGCGGTCTTGTGCTGCAGTATCAGCGCCTTGAGAGCCGCCAGGCCGTCGGCGACGCGGTGCTCCCGGCCGAGGCCCACGCTCCCGTCCCGGACGGGGGAGTGGGCAGCGTCGTGGTCGGTGCCCTCGGTGCCCTCGGTGCCCTCGGCGCCGTCCGCCGGCAGCAGCCAGGCAGTGCGGGCCATTCCGCGGTGACGGCCGTGCCCCGCGAAGTCGCCTTCGGGTACCCGGCCGTCCTCATCGGCACGCGTGCCCCGGTGCCGCCCGGTGCCCGTGCCTTTGACAGCGCTCCCGGGCAGGGGGAGGCCGGTCCGTACGTCGGTGATGGTGAGAGTCATGTGTTTCCTTGCCCAGGGTCGGTTGCGCACCGACTCGCGAAATCGGAAGTCGGCTGCGCGGCGTGCGACGAGTGGCTCACCCGAGTGGTCCGGTTCGCTGGAGCACTGCGGAGGACAGGCACACCGGGCGCAGATTTAATTGCTGCGCGAAGCAAATATAATCAGATCCGGCAGCGGCCATACGCATCAATCCTGTGCCTTGCGTCACGCCGAAGTGGAACCGGGTCCACACCGCACTGGGTGGCGACCGCGACGAGTAAGAGGCTGCTCCGGGTCGCCGCCGCGCCCCGGAGCGTGCTGCGTTGCCTGGCGAGCGTGAGGACCGGCGACTGCCGCACACCAGTTGCCCGTGCCGGTCGGATCGGGGCCGGTGTGGGCTCGCGCGGACGTGACTCGATGGCGCTGCGGAGTGCCGCGCACCGTCGCTCAGGCGGCTCCCCTCATGCCAGGAGGAAGCGCGCCGTAGCGGCGTGCGGCGCTCAAGTGGCGACGTTTCGCAGGGCGGCCGCGAGTTTCTTGAGGTCCAGTTCCTTGAGATGGTCGAGGAAGTACCGGCGTGTCGCGGCGAGATTGGTGGGCCAGGCCTCTTCGAGGCGGGTGAGGCCGGCGTCGGTCAGGGAGGCGTGCCAGCCGCGACCGTCCCTTTCGCACTGCACCCGCTCGATGAAACCGTCGCTCTCCAGCCGGCCCACGATACGAGTCGTGCCGCTGAGTGACATCTCAACGGCGCGGGCGAGCTCGTGCATGCGCAGCCGCCGACCGGGTGCCTCCGACAGATGCATCAGGGACAGGTATTCCGTGTTCGACAACCCCTGCACTCGCGTCATCTCGGCGTCGATGGCGCGTGGCAGGGCGTAGAGGAGAGCGGGAAGGGCCCGGACGACGGCCTCTTCGTCGGCGGTGAGCGGTTGCAACGCGTCTCCGGGTGGGGTGGGCTTCGGTGTCATGGGGCGTACCTCACATGTGTGCGGTAGAAGGTGCATCGGCCGACCGGTGGCCCGGCTTCGGTTTCCACTGCGGTTCTCGTTCGAGCCCTGCGCTTCCCTCGCGTGCGGGACGGATCGGCCGGGCGAACGGCAATGACCTCTTTCGCCCCGCGCCGGACTTGCCCGACGTGTCGGCCGACAAGGGCTGGGTCCGGCCTGCGGGCAGGATTTGTCACTCCGCGAACCCGCCGCACCTACGTGACGGAACGATCTCTGCCTTAGCTTGCTTGTCGAAGCAATTATATCCCGAACCGGTTGCCGGGAGTACATCCACGCCCGGAACGGTTGCGGGGCCACCTCGGTTCAGTGCCCGGACGGTCATGGTGACCGAGGTGTCGGAGACGACCGCAGAGGGCTGCAGACGAGCCGTGCCCCGGCCGACGCGCTGCCGCCGGTCGCGCACCGGTCGGGCCTCAACGCGCGTGAGGAGAAGGCCATAGCGGCCAAGATGCACCCGCATCGGGAGCGTGAGAGCGTGGTGATCGACGGCTGTATAACCGACTGCAGAACCAGTCCTACCCCTCCAGCGGCCAGGCTACGGTGCGAGCTGGAGTGACGACGGCGGCCGCCCGATGTCGAGTGACGCGGAGACGGTTGGCGGCGCTTTCCTCATGCATGTCCCGGGCTCATCGCCGAAAAGGGCGGCGGATGCGCCCACGAGAAAGCCTTCCGCCGTACCGGAGTCGCGGAAGAACAGAGGTGCGATGAATGCCCAGGAAGTGACATATCCTCCCGCAGATACCGCCCTGCTGATCATAGATCCGTACAACGACTTCCTGTCCGAGGGCGGAAAGCTGTGGTCGCAGGTCAAGGAGGTCGCGGAGGAGATAAGACTCCTCGACCACATGCGAGCCGTGCTGTCTGCCGCCCGTGAACAGGGCTTCCACGTCTTCATCGTGCCTCACCACCAGACGGCGCCGGGAGACTACGAGACGTGGGACCACCTGTCCCCGACCCAGCGGCATGTCCTCGAAGGGCGGACCTTCGCGGCCGGCAGCTGGGGTGCCGAATGGCACCCGGACTTCGTGCCGCGGGAGAACGAGCTGGTCATGCGGCAGCACTGGGCATCGAGTGGCTTCGCGAACACGGACCTGGACATGATGCTGAAGCAGCACCGGGTGCAAAAGATCGTGATCATCGGTATGAAAGCCAACACGTGTGTCGACACCACTGCCCGCTTCGGACAGGAGCTGGGGTACCACGTGACGCTCATACGCGATGCCATCGCCGCCTTCTCCTGGGACGAGATGAGGGCGACGTTCGACATCAATGCACCCGCGTATGCCCATGCGATCTTCACGACGGATGAATTTCTGAAGGCCCTTCAGAAAGCCGCACCGTAGGCCTACTCCGCACATTCCTCGTCGGCGGAGGCGGGGGCGGAGTACGTCGCCCTGTCCTCAGGGCCGCCATCGGGAGCCGCCGCTGCTCACCGTGAGCGTCAGAGGTGACACTGTTCCTCACTGATCCGTTGAACGCTGGCAACTTCCCGTTCCTCGGTCTGAGTTATCGCGTTCGTGCAGCGGCCATCCGGGGTCCCTCGAAGGCCGTCTTGTGCTCCACTGGCCCTGAACGGCCCCGGACCGAGCCGGTTCGACGCGTTCGCCGACGCTCACCACGTGGGACGGGAGCGGCCGGAACCGCTGCCTGGTCGCCGCGCGCGAACGCCTACGCACCTTCGGGTTGGAACGGCGCCGCGCCCGACAGGAGGCCTGGAACACGGCTCGGTGCGAGATGTGACCCCGCCAAATCGCGCGGATGTGCCCGGACTCGGTCGGCATCCTGAGAGCGAGGACGGCGAACCCGAAGTCATCTTCGGCATGGATGAGTTCGGGCCGCTCAACCTGATGCCCCACCCGGGCCGGCAGTGGGCCGAGCACGGCGGCAAGCAGAGGGATCTTGATCGCGAACCGCGCCGACGGCGGCGAGCGACCTACAACCGTTACGGCGGGGTGCGACACCTTTCGCCGCCCTGGATCTATCCAAGGACAAGCTCAACGGCCACATGAAACCGGTAAAGCGGCGCACCCAGTTCCTGGAGTTCTGCCGTTACCTGCGCAGCCCCTACCCGGCCGACGTCAGAATCGCGATCGTGGCCGACAACTGCTCCCCGCACCTGACCACGAAGAAGTGCCAGCGTGTCGGCAACTGGGTTGCGGCGAACAACGTCGAGATGGCCCACACACCGGCCAACAGTTCCTGGCTCAACCACATCGAGGCCCATTTCACGGCCCTGCGCTACTTCACCCTGGACGGCACGGACGACATCGGCCACAAGGAACAGGGGGCAGCATGATCCGCCGCTACATCATCTGGCGAAACCGCCCTGCCGACGACCAGCACCTACAAGCCGTCGTCGACAGGGTAAACGTTGCCTGAGGCGGCGCTAGCTGAGTACCTTGGCGTACCAGTGATCCGCCTTGCCATGGCTTTCGTACGGCGTGGTCTCCTCGTAACCGTGCCTTGTGTACAAAGCCCGTGCCTCAGTGAGTTGGGTGTTGGTCTCGCACACGATCCGGGCAGCACCCAGCCTCTTGGCAGATTCCTCGACGGCGAGAAGTAGACCCCGGCCCAACCCTGCTCCCCGCCCAGTGGGGCGCACATACATTCGCTTGAGCTCCGCAGTCTCAGGATCGCCCCTCAGTAGCTGCAAACCTGCGCAGCCCAGGAACTCGCCCTCACCGCTGCGTGCAACAAGAAACTTGCCGTCGGGCGGGCTGAGGGCCTGGTGAGGGTCCTCAGCCAGCACTGCCCGAAGTTCTGCCTGCGTAGGCGGACGGCCCAGCACCCGCCGGCCCATCTCGGTGAAGTACTCCCGCATCACCTCGTCGACACCCGTGCCAGTGACAGGCTCGTCCTTGATAGTCCAGGTTGGCATGCAGGCCATGGTGCCGGACCCACCCGTGGCCGTCCACGGTCCTACCGACAGGCTTCCAATAACCAGCCCAGACCACAGAGATCATTACGGGACAGCCTTTAGGCATCCTTGGGCGGCAGCGAGAGGTCGACGATTCCCGCGCAACATCAGCAACCTGCCGCCGCCGACCTCGGCCAGATGACCGGGGCCGTCAAGTGTCGGCTCAGGAGAGGCCCGGAGCCCACAGGCTCAGTGATCGTCGACCGTGTGAGTAAGGGCGACTTCTGGTCGGCAGTTTACTTTCCTGCACTTCTCTGGGAGTTGCGCAGTGACGTGAATGCGGCCCGGAGTTCGGTCGTGAAGATGTCCGGGACTTCCCAGGCTGCGAAGTGGCCGCCGTTGCGGACCTTGTGGTAATAGAAGAGGTTGTGGTAGGCGCGGGACGCCCAACTGCGCGGTGCCTGGTAGATCTCGCCGGGGAACACCGTGATGGCGGCCGGGATGGAGACCGACACGGCGTTGAAGTTGTTGGCGTTGTTCTCCCAGTAAAGACGTGACGAGGAGACCGCGGTGTTCGTCACCCAGTAGAGGGTGATGTCGTTGAGCATCTCGTCCTTGGTGAGTACGCGCTCGGGGTGGCCGCCGCTGTACGTCCATGCCGCGAACTTGTCGTACATCCAGGCGGCCAGTCCGACGGGCGAGTCCGTCAGTCCGTACCCCTCCGTCTGCGGACGGGTGACCATCATCGCCGAGTAGCCGGATCCTGCCTTGTAGAAGGTGGCCAGCTTGTTGTAGGCGTCCTTCTCGTCGAGGCTGAGATCGGTAGGTACCGGGTCACCGCAGGCGAGTTTCTTTGCGATGTCCGGCGGGACGGTGGCCGGAAAGTTGACGTGGATTCCGAGCAGCCCTGCGGGTCTCTGTACAGCCATCTTGTCTGAAATCACAGCACCCCAGTCGCCGCCCTGGGAAACGTAATGCTTGTAACCCAGACGCTCCATCAGCACGGCCCAAGCGCGCGCAATGCGGTCGGGACCCCACCCGGTAGTAGTCGGTCGCTCCGAGAAGCCGTAGCCGGGCATCGACGGTATGACGAGGTGAAAGGCGTCCTCGGCGCGGCCTCCGTGCGCCGTGGGGTTGCTGAGCGGCTCGATGACCTTCAAAAACTCCAGAATGGAGCCGGGCCAGCCATGGGTCAAGATAATCGGCAAGGCGTTCGCGTGGCGCGAGCGGACGTGGATGAAATGTATGTCGAGTCCGTCGATCTCTGTTATGTATTGCGGCAGAGAGTTGAGTTTCTCCTCGATGTTCCGCCAGTCGTACGTTGTTCCCCAGTATTGAGCGAGTTCCTTCATCGTGGCCAACTGGACACCTTGGGACTGATCGGGGACCGTTTCCCGGTCGGGCCATCGTGTCGCCTTGATACGTCGACGCAGATCAGTCAGGTCCTGCTCCGGAACATTCACGCGGAAGGGGCGGATGCTTTGCCTCTCGCTCGCTGAGACCGGCTTACTGATGTCTTCCCAGGCCCGTAGGCTGAGAGCCCCTGTTGCCGCCACGCTCACAGCGGTGGCTGATGTGAAGATGAACTTCCGACGGGAGTACGAACGGAGAAACTCGGGCATGACGGATCTCCCTGAATTATTCCTGCGGTCCGGATGTGCAGAGGTGACGCTTTCTCGATGAGCGTTCCACTCACTGGCGCGAACATGAATTCTGCGCACACCGAGTTACTGCACTTCAGGTGAACCGAATCAACCGTGGAGTTGCGGGGGCCCTAAGGGCCGTCCCGTCATCCCTGGCGGGCGCGCGACGACAGATGCGGCACCTCGCCGCGTTGTCGGCACCCCCGAATACGCCCAGTATGAGGACGCCCCTCCGCCTTGCGATGCACCACATCTGACGCCGCGCGCTGATCCACCAGGGATGACGGGACAGCCCTCAGGCGGTCGTGCGACGTGACAGACTTATTACTTCCCGTAACTTTATGTTCCTCTCTGTGGGCCCGCAACTCGGTCGAGGGCTGACGCCGGCGCCGACAATGCACCGGCGTGCAAGGGTTCTTGCGCGCTATGTACGCGCCGCTTCCGCCGAGAATGCGTGCAGATCACCGATGCCTATTCCATGATTGGGAGTTGCGCCGAACGATTTACAGTCCTTGGGCATGAAAGGGCAAGGACGCCGGGCACCCGCCACGGATGCCCGGCCTGTGACGCGGCGTGTCAGGTGTCGCACAGTGGGCTGTACTGGACTGGTGGGCGTCGATCGCGGCGTTCCTGGATGCCGCCTCGCTCGAGGGTCAGGCAGCCTGGCCCTCGCCGCCTACCCGGTAGCGTGAGGCGGTGTGCTCCGCCGTGCGGACTCAGTGCGGCTCGGCGCGTTCCCAGGTCAGGATGCCTGTGCGCTGTCTCCCTCCGACGCTCAGGGGCGCGGGCGGTGCCAGCTGGAGCGTCCTTCCGTCCAGCCGCGCCACCCGGGTCTGCCCGTTGCCCATCCAGTTCGGGTACAGGCACAAGGCGACCTCGTGCACGACGGTGTCGCCGTCCGGCACCCGGAAGGAGTCGGCGTAGGCCAGGTAGTGGCGGGCCGCTTCGGCCAGTTCCTCGGGACTTCCGTACTCCTGCCGCTCCTCCTCGAACAGCGGCCGGTCCGGGGTCGTGAGCTGGGCGGACATGTACCCGACCCGGGCGATGAGGATGAGCACGACGATAGCCAGGAGTGTGAAGACCAGGGTTGCGCGGGGCGCGAAGGAGCCGGCCGCTCCAGAGTTTCGGAAGGCGGTGAAGGTCACCGCACCGCCCAGCGGGCGCCTGGGTTCATGGCCCTCAACGAGAACCGCGGCGATCGCCTTCGTGATCTGGTCCATGGCGAATCCTGCCGCCGCAATCTTCCACAGCAGATACATCCGACGCACCGCCCACCTCCTGATCGCCGGCCGCCTTCACCGAGCGTACGTGCCAGGGCCGCATGATCCGCCTACATCATCCGGCGAAATCAACATGCTGACGATCAGTAAGCTGAGCGGGCCGGGGAAGGCGCCGACCCACTGATCGATCCTTGGGCTGCTGAGGCCGGTCATCGTCAGCTACGGAGCACAATTGCGTTGTGCTGCACGGGCACGTTGGAGATGCTCCGAGCATGGAACCGAATGCTCTGGAGCCCGCGCTCGGCCCAGGCGACGTGCCCGTGCGGATCGAGGCCGAGGGCCTGGTGTTGCGCCGCTGGGAACCTGATGATCTCGACGATCGGTATCGCGCGATCACAGCTTCGTTTCATCACCTGCATCCGTGGATGGAGTGGGCGACCGAACCGCCGACCGAACAGGAGCACCGTGAGGGCTTCCAGCATGCTCTTCGTTGGCCAAGCGACGGAAGCTACGACTTCGGCATCTTCGATCTGCGCAGTGGAGCAATTCTCGGAATGGCCGCAGTCCATGACCAGCTCGGGCCGGGCGGGGTCGAGATCGGCTATTGGTGCCACGTCGACCACATCGGACGAGGCGTCATTTCCAGGTCAGCCCGCGCGCTGACCCGCATTCTCCTCAGCCTGCCACACGTGAAGCGTGTCGAAATCCATTGCGACGAGGCCAACCTCCGCAGCGCCGCCGTCCCCGAGCGTCTCGGATACCGCCTCGACCGTGTCGAGGACGACGGGATCGAAGCACCAGCGGAGTCAGGCCGGGGCATGGTCTGGATCAAGGAGCGCTGACATCGCTCCGCCGATGCGGACAAAGGAGATGCCCAGTTGCCGAGCGGCCTCGTCTGCGAGGGCCATGCATCGACCGTGACGCGGGGAACGCACATGAACTACGGAATATCCGCGTCCTTTTGATGGCATCACGCGGCCTTCGCTTCGGACTGCTCGGCCAGGATGCCGCGTTCGAAGTGGGCTCCGGCGCGGACGGGGGCGACGAGGTGGCGCGCGTTCACGGCCCTCCAGCGGGCCTGTGTGGACTCGAGCGGTGTGAAGCCATGGCCAGTCCCGCGGCGCGGGAGCCGGCGCCATCGGCGACCTTGGTCTGTAGGCGCACGGTGGCGTAGGTCGACTCGACCGGGTTGGTGGTCCGCAGGTGGATCCGGTGCTCGGCGGGAAGTCGAAGGAGCCGGCAGTTCGTCCCGTTGTCCGTGCTCCGTTTGGTCACCTCGGGGTACTTCGCCCCGTAGGTCCGCTCCAAGTCGCGGACCCCCCTGGTCGCGTGTTCCTTGTCTTCGGCGTTGCAGATCTCCTGGAGTGCGCGCTTGGCGGCCGGCTGGGCAAACTTCGGGTGCTCGTCTCGCGGTTGCTGTGCGAAACAGTAGAGACAGAGCCGGCACCAAGTGCCGCCCGGCCTTCGGCTCAGGCAGCCGTCCGGTCGCGACGAGTCCTTACTTGAGGATCTCCAGCATCCGCTTTCCGAGAACGGCCGCGGAGCGTGGGTTCTGGCCGGTGACGAGGTTGCGGTCCTCGACCATGTACGGCTCCCAGATCGGGCCGCGGCTGTACTGGACGCCGACTTTCTCCTTCAGGTCCGTCTCCAGCAGCCACGTCGCCCGGGACGCCAGCCCGACGGCTTCCTCCTCCTCGTTGGTGAAGCCGGTGACCTTGTAGCCCTTGAAGGGAGACACGCCGTGGATTCTGGTGGCCAGCATTGCGGCGGGCGCGTGGCACACGATGAAGAGAGGGTTGCCCGATTCGAGCTGGGCGGTCAGCAGCCGGCCTGCGTCGGCGTCGAACGCCAGGTCCGACATCGGTCCGTGGCCGCCGGGCAGGTAGACCGCGTCGTAGTCCTCCAGACGGATGTCCGACAGCTTGAGCGGCCGCCGCAGCACCTCGGCGTCGCGGATGATGGCCTCCAGATCGAGGGCTCCCTGCTCACCGCCCGCCATCGCAGGGCGCAGGCTCATCATGTCGACGTTCGGCGTGGTTCCGCCCGGCGTCGCCACCACGACCTCATGACCCGCGTCCGTCAGTATCTTGTACGGGTTCGCGAACTCCTCGGCCCAGTAACCGGTCGCATACCTGGTGCCGTCCTTGAGTACCCAGTACGTCGCCCCGCTCACGATGAAAAGCACCTTCGCCATCACTCAATCGCCTCCTCATCCCCTTTTGGATCATTTGAAGAGATTCGAACACTTCCCAGGTTAGGCACGCCGTCCCGCTGCACGCGATGGCCGCTCGGCGCCGGCACCCCCGGCTTGCGTGCGCGACGGGCCGCATACGTCGTCGCGCGAACGCAAACGTGATCCTGCCGAGTGCCTGGGGGAGCGTGCGCGCAGCAGGGTGTGCGGGGCCCTCTCGCAGTTGCGGAACGTGCCGTTTCGGACCCCTCTCGCAGCCGGCCCCGGTCTCGCTGTCGATGACGGCCATTCTCAGTCGGAACGTGCGCTTGGCCAGCGAGGCCGGGTACTGCGGGCAGGGGCGTTCGGGGACCGCTTCTCTCCTGGTGTCGAGGTCAGCGGCATGTCGGGCGGTCGATTGGCGGGTCTGCGCTTGCAGCGCCTGGGCGCCGCTCCTGCCGACGGCCTCCCGTTCACGGCCACCGACCGGCGTCCGCACTGGGGTCGCCCGAGCGGGAGGCCGGGCCGGGCTGGGACTTTCAAGGCCGCGTCAAGCCGGTGCCGTCCGTGTTCCGTGTCGACGCGCCGGTGTGGAAAGCTGCCGACGTTGTCACGGATGTGCGCAAGATGCTGCGTGAGATGGAGACCGGAGAGCCCGTTCAGGTCACCAGCGGCATGTCGTCCATAGACAAGATCGCCGGACTCGGCGTTGTCGCCGAGCAGTTCGGGTACCAGTACGCCGACGTACGGCCCGACGGGTACGTGATGTCCCTCGTGGCCGACCCGCGCCCGCAGGCCCGCGAGCGGGCCGCGCAGAACTGGGCGCAGTACCCTAACGCCGTTGGCGGGGGCGCGTTGCAGCCCTTCGTGCCCCACGCGTTCCAGCTCCTCAAGGCCCGCACCACGTTCGACCTCACCACCGAGTACTCCGACAGGCAGCGGCTGATCATCGCGAGTCCCGGCATCACCGTGATGGTCGTGAGTGTCGTCGCCTGGCTCGGCGCGGACACCACCTCCGTCGTCTGGGTCGTACTGATGTCCCTCATACCCGTCGTGAACGTCTCTGGCCGGCGCTACAAAGCCAAGTACGCCGGCCGACTGGCGGCCGCCGGGTTCACGCCGGTGACCGACCGGAGCGGCCGGCTGTGGTACCTGCCGGGCGGAGAGCTTCCCGGGCACGGCAATCCTTTCGCCGGAGGAGCGGACACGCCTCCTCAGCCGTACCCCCCGCAGCGCTGACCCACGGCGGGCACCCGAGGTGACGGCCGTGGGAGGGGCCAAGGCGGTCACCGCCGGCGCACGTACGGGCCCGGGGAGAGTCTTCTGCTACAGGCTGTGCGCCGGGACAGCCTGATCCGCCCGGCGCACACGCACACGCACACGCACACGCACAGCGGTGCCTCGGCAAGCTGGCACCGCTGCGCAGCACGCACGGCACGGAGGAGCCACGGCAGCGCGGTACGCAGGGGCGCATCAGTTCACGTAATCCCCCAGGCACTGGGTTGGGTGTCGGGGTTCCTGGGTGACCGAGGAGCCCCGACGGTTCAGTCCTGCCAGTCGAGCTGTGCTTCGGGGATGCCGATCGATCGTGCGTGGGACTTCGCCTTCTCGCGGCCGTCCGCATCCCCGCGCGGGTAGCGGAAGACATTCTCGGGGAAGACGACGAATGCCTCGGAGGCGGTGTTGTAGTTGACGTACCAACCTCCGGTCGGTGCGAGGCAGGCGGCCAGCTGATCGGCCAGGTTCTCGGCATCTCGTTCGTCGGCGGTGAAGTCCATCAGGGTCCACTGCCGGGGCTGTTCGGGTGCCGCGTTGGCCACCTCGATCCGCGCGATCTTGATGACCTGCAGCGGGATGCCGGACAGCTCGGCCCCGACGCGCAGGCTCTCGGCGATGAGCACGCCTTCAAGCACTGGATCCTCCTTCGGTTCGTGTGCGGCGAGATGGAGAGCGGTGGAAGTGCGCGGATCGCTATCCGGTGAAGGGTTTGTCGGGCTTGCCGGTGGGGTTCCTCGGGCGCTTGTTGGGGCGGTAGTTGGGGCCGTTCATGATGACCTGGTGGCTGGTGTTCTTCAGCCGTCGAGGAGGGATTCGGCGACGACGGGGTTGGGGAAGAGGGGGATACCAGTCGCTGGGCGCTCGGTTGCTGGTGATGATCAGGGATCGGCCTTGCCGTTCGGAGACGAGTTCGTAGAGGTCGTCGGCCTGGGTGGCGGGTCAGCTGGCGCATCGCGAAGTCGTCGAGGACCAGCAGGCCGGGGCGGCTGACGTCGACGACGTGTGCGGCAATCCCCTGTGAAGGCCGCAGGCCGCACCGCTGAGGCAGAGTATGGACGGGCAGGAATGACGAGGGCCGGATGCAGGACTGTGTCCTGCACGCCTTCGTCGGCTGTCGGCCCTTGCCGTGCCGCTCGGCAGCGACCGTGACGATGTCAGCCAGGTTTTCCGAGCGCGTGGTGGTACCAGCGCCGGTGCACCGCGGGTTCGACGCACAGCACGGCGACGCCTGCGATCACACCGACCAGCAGGGCGGACTCACCGCCGCCGTTGAGGACCGCACCAAGACAGGCGGCGGCGACGGCGAGCGGGCGCAGCAGGGTCAGCGGGCCGAGGCCGATGACCATCGCGAGGGTGCTGACGCGGAACGGCAGGACGAAGTACGCGGCGAGCGAGAGCAGTACGGCGGTGGCGTAGACGGCAAGCGGGAGCAGGTAGCCGAGACCGCCGGCAGCCAGGACGTTGTAGGTCCGGGTCCGGTCCGGTGCAGTCAGCAGCAGGAGGGCGGTAATCAGCACGGGGGCGAGCAGCAACGTGGCCCCAACGGCCAGCCCACGCAGAGCGGCTCGGGCGATGGCCCGGTGTTTACGGATGCGGGCGTCGCGGCCGGCGTATGCGCGAAAGCCGCTGAACGCCGCGTCGACCAGACCGAGGAGCACGAGCGGTACGGCGGGCGTCATCGGTTGGCCTCAGCGAGGTACTCCGGGCCGACCAGTCGGCGCGCAGCCCGTCCGAGGGCCAGGCGAAACGGCGCCTCCAGCTGCGGTCGCACTCCGATGACCGGGCGCAACGTGGTGCAGAACGGATTCGCCGCGCCGCGCGGAGACGACGCCGTCGTGGCGGCCGAGCGGGTGGCGCATCCGGGCACGGTGGAAGATCCAGGAACCGATGGGAGCGAGGCTGGTCGCGGCGATGTCGAAGTGGCAGAAGGCATGCGCCGGCGAGGCGGCCTGGACCTGGAAGAACTTGGCCAGGGCGGGACCACGGAAATGGTGCAGCACACCGGTGGAGACGTAGACGGTCGCCGCCTTCGGCAGGGCGAAGGCATCTCCGTGGATGAAGCGGCAGTTGAGCCCCTCGGCGCGGGCGAGCCGGTCCGCTTCGCCGACCAGCGTGGCGTCGAGGTCGACCCCGACCAGCTCGACGTCCGCGCCGAGGGCGTTGGTAGCCGCCAGCCAGCGGACCAGGTAGCCCAGACCGCAACCGACGTCGACCAGGCGGTACGGCTCAGGCTGCCCAGTCGTTGCCCGGATCGCGGTGAAGAGCGGGCCGAGCACGTGGACCAGGCGTTCGCCCATCCGGAGCTCCTCGCTGAGGCGTTGGAGCTCGGTGTGCACGCTGACGAGGAGGCGGTCCACTGCGTGTGGGTCGAGAATGTCTTCCTGGTCAGCGGGCAACCCGGCGACGATCCTCGCCGCGTGCTCGTCACCGCTTGCGCGGAGCTGCCGGATCACCTCGGCGCGCCGGACCGGGAGCCGGTGGCCGTTGTCTGGATCCACCACCGTGATCAGGTCGGAAATCTCAAGTTGCTGCACGGGGCAGAACCCTACGGTCTCCTCTGCCCAGCGCGATGGGCCGGCCGCCCCGCCTGCGAGAGAACGTCAGTGAACTGCGCGCGGGGGCCGTTCGCATCGTTCGCAGGCTCCGCCCGGCATCTGACACCTCTTGCCGCCGCCGTCGACGAAGGCGCGTCAGTGGTGGTGGCCGTGCCGGCCGAGGGTCTCCACGGGGGTCGCGCCGTGGCGGGCCCACTGCGGCACGGGGCGGCTGGTCGGGCCCCAGGTGGCGTCACCGTCCGCGTCCGAGCGCCAGAACCAGCACGCGCTGTGCCCCTCGGGCCAGCCCTCGGGGTTGACCTCCCATGCCTCGCCGCGGCCGTAGGGCGTCATGTCGAGCAGGGCGAGGGACCCGTTGACCGGCTCGTTGCCACGGCCCGTCGTGGAGTAGGCGAGGAACACGCGGTCGCCGTCGCGCAGGAAGCAGGTGAGGTAACCCATGGGGCCGCCGACCGGGGCGTCCACGTCGCGCACCGAGTACCAGGGCTGGGTGTAGCCCATGAACTCGACGTAGGAGGCCACCTCGTCCCAACGGCCCGTGGTCAGGACGGCGAACGATACGCCGCGGGCGTTGAGGTAGACGGCGTCCTTCAGATGCCAGGCCGTGGTGGTGCAGCCCTCGCACTGCCCCTGGTGCGGCGCGCCGTCATACCACATGTGCTTGTAGACCACGAGCTCGTCGCGGCCCTGGAACAGGTCCAGGAACGGGACCGGGCCGCCGGGTCCGACGACCTCGGCCGTCCCATCGAGCTCAACCATCGGCAGCCGGCGGCGGGCCGCCGCGAGGGTGTCGCCCTCGCGGGTGTGGGCCTTCTCGCGGATCAGAAGCGCGTCACGGGCGGTCTGCCAGGTGGCCAGGTCGACGATGGGCGGGCGGCCCGGCAGCGCGGTGGTCGGATCACTCGGTGTGGTCGTCATGGTGTCCTCCGTGGTGTCTCGTGCAGGGCAGCGTCGTACGACGTTCTACGACGGTCACCACAACAGACTTGCGACCCGGTCGAAACTCATCGCGGCAGGGGCGCCCTCGGCCGATCCTGCACCGACCACGTCGGGCTCACAAGTTCACGGATGGCGAGCGTCGTCGGTGTCTCCGTCAGCCGCAGCACCGTGCCACGGCTGATCCACGCCTTGCCCTGCCCGCAACCTCCGGCCCGGTGCTGGTCAGCCGCTTGATCGCTCCCGCGGGACGGCGGGGCCGGGGCGAGGGTTGACACGTGCCATGCTGGAACTTCCGTTTTATGGTGGCGAGCGGGGAAAGCGGCAGGGTGAGGACAGTGACACGGGCGAGTCGGACGAGGATCTGGGACCGGTTCTCGGCCTCCGACCCCGGACTGTTGCGGCTGATGGCCGGCCTGCGGACAGTCGGCGCCATCGCGCTCACACTCGCGGTCCTGGCGGTGTTCAAGGCCGATGTGAGCCACCTGGTGGCCGGTGCCATCGCGGCCATGGTCGCGACCTTCGCCATCAAGGAGAAGCAGCGGCGCGAACAGGCCATCACGCTCGCGCTCGGTCTGCCCGTGGCGCTCGCGGCGATGTCACTGGGAGCGTTGTTGAGCACCGAGGTCGTCGCGGGCGACCTGGTCTTCCTCGCCTTGATCTTCGCCGCGGTCTACAGCCGCCGGTTCGGTGATCGCGGCACGGCCCTGGGACTCATCGGGTTTCAGATCTACTTCGTATCCCTGTTCGTCAGGGCCTCGGTCTCCGTGCTGCCGGGGCTGTGCGGAACGCTGGTCGTCGCGTTCGTGTGCAGCGGGGTCGTGCGGTTCGGCCTGGTCGTCGAGACGCCCGAACGCATTCTGCTGCGACTGCGCGAGGCCTTTCGCGCCCGCCTCGCCCAATTGGTGTCCGCCCAAATCGAGTTGCTCGACGCCGGGCCGCACCACGTCGAGAAGGCGCTGGAGGACGTACGCCGGCACACCGCGCGCCTCCACCAGAGCGCGATGATGATCCAGGGGCGGCTGGAGGAAGGCACCAGCGACAGCGCCACCGCCCTGCTCGTCCAGCGCCGAGTCGCCGACGCCGAGATCGCCGCCGAGCGGCTCGGCGTACTCATCCTCACCGCGCGCAGCTCCGAGCGCGCCGACACCCTCACACTCCATCTGCCGCACGCACCCGCGCCGACGCCCGGCAACCACCTGCGGACACAGGACGACATCACCTCGACGCTGCGCCGTGATCTCAACGCGTTGCGCCTGCTCGTCGCCCGCCCGGCCACGAACAATCGCGGCGCCGCGGTCGCACACCTGCGCAACCGGCTGCTCGGCTACCGGGACGAGGAGAATCTGCCGCGCGCCTCGGCCCCCGTCCAGGACGTCTTCCGCGGCATCGGGGAGGCGGCGCGCGCCGTCATGGGCCTGCGGCTGGCCCTCGACGGACCCCAGGACGAATCCCACGACACACCTGAGACGACGCGTTCCCGCGAGGAGCTGGAGGCCGAGGACGTCGCCATCGCGCAGGCCGAGAAGACCGAGCCTGCCGAGGACGTCCGCAAGGGACTGAAGCGTCCCACGACCCGTGCCGCGGTCCAGGTGTCGGTGGGTTCGGCACTGGCCATCGTGGGCGGGGAGTTCCTCTCCAGTCAGCGCTGGTACTGGGCGGTCCTGACCTGCTGGGTCGTCTTCCTGAACACGGCGTCCACCGGGGAGATCCTGGTCAAGGGCTACCGTCGGCTGGTGGGCACGGTTCTCGGCGTCGTCGCCGGTGTCGGCCTGGCCGGTCTGGTGGGCCACCACACCTGGACGGCGTTCGCACTCGTGCTGCTGTTCGTCTTCGCCATGTTCTTCACCGCCCCGCTGTCGTACGCCCTGATGTCCTTCTTCGTCACGGCGGCACTGGGGCTGCTGTACACCCTGCTCAACACCTACAGCCCCGCGGTGCTCGTCCTGCGCATCGAGGAGACGGCGCTCGGCGCCGCGTGCGGCGTGATCGCGGCGGCCGTGATCCTGCCGGTGCACACTGATCGCCGTACCGACGAACTCCTCGGCACGGTGCTGACCCGGCTCGGTGACGTCACCGATGCCGCGGTGGAGCAGCTGAGCGGTGGGCCCGCGCTCGATCTGCTGGACATGGCCCGGGAGCTCGATACGGCACTGGAGGAGCTGCGGTCCTCCACGCAGCCGCTGACCCACCCGATCACCCCGCTGCGGACCCGCCGCCAGACCGCCCGCTATGTCGTGGCGCTGCTGGAGACGTGCGCCTACCACGCGCGTTCGCTGGCGGCGACGGCCGAACTCCTCCCGAACAGCAAGAGCGTCGCCGCGGACCCCCTCCTGAAGGGAGCAGGGCGGCGCATCGCCCACAACATCGACGTCCTCATCGCGCGTGTCGAGGACGACGACACCGACGGCGTGGTGGAGACGGGCGCGAGCCTGGCCTCCATGCTGGAGACGGACAAGCCCGGCTCGCCTCGGCACGACCGTGTCACGGACCGTGTGCTGCGGCATCTGCAGCGCCTGGACGAAGGGTTGATCGGTCTGGCCCGCCCCCTCGGGGTGGAGAAGCGCCGTTCGTCTACGTCGTGACGGCGTTCGACAAGGCAACCGACGTCTTCTGTCCGGCTCGGGCCGATACCCTTGACGCCTTCGACTGCACTTTCCGGCCGACGTCCGGTCTTCGTGTCGGGGCGGGACAAGGCCGAGACGCCGAGCCCGTTTGATCTGCCACCTGGCCAACTGCACACGTTTCGGCGAACAGGACTGCCACGGCGACCACTTCACTCCGGGTCAGCCACGGTGTTGCCGGTATCGAGATGCAAGTACCGGCGGTCGCAGGGGCAGTCGCGTGGGGCGGTGATGGTGAAGTGGCCGCGCAGGCAGGCCCTCCGCCGTGGCTGTGTCGGCGCGAATATATGCGGCCCGGCCCGGGTGATGCGGTGCGTGTCATCGGGCCCTGTCCGGGTCGGCCGAGGAGTGGCCGACCCGGACTTCGTTCTCAGGCGAGGTCGAACCGGTCGAGGTTCATCACCTTGTCCCACGCGGCCACGAAGTCATCCACGAGCTTCTCCCTCGCGTCCTCGCACGCGTAGACCTCCGAGACGGCTCGGAGCTGGGAGTGCGAACCGAAGACGAGGTCGACGGGGGTGGCAGTCCACTTGACCTCGCCCGTGGCACGATCCCGGCCTTCGAACACGTTCTCGGTCGATGTGGATGTCTTCCATTCCGTGCCCATGTCGAGCAGGTTGACGAAGAAGTCGTTCGTCAACATTCCCGGCCGATCGGTGAGGACCCCATGGGGGGACTGCCCGACGTTGGCGTTCAGGGCCCGCATACCGCCGATCAGAACCGTCATCTCCGGTGCGGTCAGAGTCAACAGGTTGGCCCGGTCCAGGAGAAGCGTCTCCGCCGGCAACTTCTCTCCCGCTCGCAGATAGTTGCGGAACCCGTCCGCACTCGGTTCGAGCACAGAGAACGACTCGACGTCGGTCTGTTCCTGCGACGCGTCCGTGCGTCCGGGCACGAACGGGACTGTGATCTCGTGGCCGGCGTTCCGCGCCGCCTGTTCGACGGCCGCGCACCCGCCCAGCACGATCATGTCGGCGAGCGAGACCTTCGTTCCGCCGGACTGTGAGGCATTGAAGTCCTGCCGGAGCTGCTCGAGGGTTTGCAACACCTCGGCCAGTTCGGGCTGGTCGTTGATCTCCCAGTCCCGTTGCGGCGCGAGCCGAATCCGCGCCCCGTTGGCTCCGCCACGCTTGTCGGTGCCACGGAAGCTTGCCGCCGACGCCCAAGCGGCGGCGACCAGTTGGGAGATGGACAGCCCCGAGGCGAGGATCCTGCTCTTGAGGGCGGCGACATCCTGGTCCGTGACCAGTTCATGGTCGACCTCGGGGACGGGGTCCTGCCACAGTTGCGGCTCGGGAACCCACGGGCCGAGGTAGCGCGATACGGGTCCCATGTCGCGGTGCAAGAGCTTGTACCACGCCTTGGCGAACGCTTTCGCGAGCTGGTCCGGATTCTCGTGGAAACGCTTCGCGATCGGCGCGTAGATCGGATCCACCTTCAGCGCGATGTCCGTCGTCAGCATCATGGGGGCGTGCCGCTGCGACGGATCATGAGCGTCAGGCACGGTTCCCTGCGCCGAGGCGTCCTTGGGAGTCCACTGATGCGCACCGGCGGGGCTCGTCGTCAGCTCCCAGTCGTACCCGAACAGATTGTCCAGGTACCCGTTGTCCCACTTCGTCGGTTCGGTGGTCCATGCGCCCTCAAGCCCACTGGTGAGCGTGTCGGCCCCCTTGCCGCTGCCGTACGTGTTCCGCCAGCCGAGACCTTGCTGCTCGATAGGGCAGCCCTCGGGTTCCGGGCCGACGTACTGGGCATCGACCGCACCGTGGCACTTGCCGAACGTGTGGCCGCCGATGATGAGCGCAAGCGTCTCCTCATCATTCATCGCCATACGCCCGAACGTCTCGCGAATGTCCCTGGCGGCGGCAATGGGATCCGGGTTGCCGTTGGGCCCCTCCGGATTGACGTAGATCAGGCCCATCTGCACGGCTCCGAAAGGACCGGTGAGTTCCCTGTCGCCGCTGTAGCGCTCATCCCCGAGCCATGTGTCCTCGGGTCCCCAGAAGACCTCCTCGGGCTCCCAGATGTCCTCTCGCCCGAAGCCGAACCCGAACGTCTTGAGCCCCATCGACTCGATGGCACAGTTGCCGGCAAAGACCAGAAGGTCGGCCCAGGAAATTTTCCGGCCGTACTTCTGCTTGACCGGCCAGAGCAAACGGCGCGCCTTGTCGAGGCTCGCGTTGTCCGGCCAACTGTTGAGGGGGGCGAAGCGCTGCGCGCCGGAGCCTCCACCGCCCCGGCCGTCGGCGGTGCGGTATGTACCTGCCGCATGCCAGCTCATCCGGATGAAGAGCGGCCCGTAGTGGCCGTAGTCGGCAGGCCACCAGTCCTGCGACGTCGTCATCACCTCGAAGACGTCCTGCTTGAGCGCGTCGACGTCGAGGGTCGTGAACTCTTTCGCGTAGTCGAACTTCTCGCCCAGCGGATTGGACTCGGCCGATTGCTGGTGGAGAACCTGAAGGTCCAGCTGATTCGGCCACCAGTCCCGGTTCGTCTTGGGGCGAGTCGGCTTGGGGGCCGGTGAGGGGATTACCGGGTTCTCGGATTCGCTGCCGGACACGTCTGTCCTTCTTCCTGTCTCGGTGTTTCCTTCTGCTGTCTGCCTGCTCTTGACGTTGCCTGCCCTGCTGGTATCGAGCCCTGCGACCGTGCTCCAGCGCGCCGTGGAGCCCGTCGGCCGAAAATGCGACGCCGATGATCGAGCCTGGTGTCGGCGTCCGTATGTTTGCGTACCGCGGACCGCATCGCTATGAGAACACGCGGAGCAACCCCGCGTAACAAGCACTCACATTCAAATTCGCTTGGGGGCCGCCGAGCCGACCCGATGGTCGACGACTTTCCCGGCCTCCGATAGGTGGGAGAACGGGCTACCTGTTTCCGAGCATAATGATCACCCGTTTACGTGAGAAACGGAACGAATAATTATATGCTGGCGCGGCGCCTAATGGGGCTGTGCATCTTTGACCAGGGTTCCTGCCCGGGAACTCCCACGTCTTTCCGGCCCGTGACAGCGCGCCCGCGCCGCCGCTTGTGCGGTGGAAAGAGTCCAGGTCCCGAAGCTCGCCCGATCCGCTTCCCCTCGGAAACGGGCGTCACCGCTAAACTCCGGATATCCACCGAGCCTGAACAGGTGAATCGATATGAGCGACCTGTTGGAACGACTACGGGGATGTGGCCGGCGGATGACCTCCCAGCGGCGCGTCGTTGCGGAGGTCCTCGACGGCGACCACGTGCACCTCACAGCCGACGAGGTGCACGCCCGGGCGGCGCAGCGGCTGCCCGAGATCTCCCGGGCGACGGTCTACAACGCTCTGGGCGAGATGGTCTCCCTCGGTGAGGTCATCGAAGTCTCCACCGACGGCCGCGCCAAGCGCTACGACCCCAACGCACACCGCCCGCACCAGCACCTGGTGTGCTCCGGCTGCGGCACCATCCGCGATGTCCACCCGACCGGCAGTCCGCTGGCCGACCTCCCGACGGAGGAACGGTTCGGCTTCACGGTGTCCGAGGTCGAGGTCACCTACCGCGGACTGTGCCCATCCTGCGCCCCCGGCTCCTCGGCAGGGTGATCTCGGTCGGTGGATTACCGTAGGTGAAGCGCTCGACGCCATTGGCGTCGCTGCAAGGGAGTCGATCAGGCCACACCTGTACACGGGATGTGACCAGCCGCAGCTTCCGGTACCCCTTTCCATCCCGCGGCCGGTCACTGCGGCAGGGCAAGCAGTTGCCTGTGCCTGACGACGCGCGTCCTGCTGTCACTGCTTGTAGCATGACGATGCAGAATTGGAGGAGCCTATGCGCGCCGGTAATGACGCAGACTCCCTTGATCAGGCAACGAGGGATTTCATAGCGGCGCGCCCCCAGCTCTTTGGCATCGCGTACCGCGTACTCGGCAGTGTTGTGGAAGCCGAGGATATTGTTCAGGACGCATGGCTGCGGTGGCAGAACGCGGATCGCTCCGATATCCACGAGCCGGCAGCCTTTCTGTCCACGATCACCACCCGTCTGGCGCTCAACTCCGCCCAGTCCGCGAGGACGCGGCGTGAGTCGTACATCGGAACGTGGCTTCCGGAGCCGGTCGACACCAGCATGGATCCGCAATTGGGCGCGGAACGGGCCGAGGCACTCGACCTTGCGGTTCTCCATCTTCTGGAGAAGTTGAATCCTGTGGAGCGCGCCGCCTACGTGCTGAGGGAAGCCTTCAATTACCCGTACAAGCAGATCGCGGACATGCTGGAGACGAGCGAAGCCAATACGCGTCAGTTGGTAAGCCGCGCCCGGAAGCATCTGTCGGCGGAACGCACGGAGCCGGTCAACTCCACTGCTCACCGGCGCCTGCTGGAGGCATTCGTCGCCGCTGCGCAGACCGGTGATCTGTCGGCGCTTGAGGAGCTCCTCACGGCGGAGGTGGTCAGTTACTCCGACGGCGGAGGGGTGCGCGGGGCGAGCAGGATCCCGATCATCGGGCGTCCGCACGTCTCCAGGACCCTTGTCGCCTACGCCCCGCGTTTCTGGCCTCATACAGACGTTCGCTGGGTCGAGGCCAACGGCAAGCCGGCTGCCCTTGTTGTCTCGGCCGATGGAGACGCGGTGGCCCTGCTGACCGCCGACGTGTCGGCACGAGGTATCGAACGCGTTATGTGGGTGGTAAATCCGGCAAAACTGGCTCCCTATGTGGCCTCACTGGACAAAAGCTGACCGGGCTCGCCGTAGCGGATGCGCGAATGCCCACACCATGGACCCTTGCGGCGATCTGTGACATCTCCGGGGACCAAGAGGCCGTCCTCCTCAACGGTCGCGTAAGTACTCGACTGTCCCGGACCGTGGGAGGGAGTCGAGGGCCTCGTGGCTGAGGATGCTGTCACCAGTGGTCACTCCCCGGCGGAGATCAGGCAGGCGTCGGTTCACGTGTCGGTGAGGCGGACGGCCGCGTGCTGGAGCAGACGTGTACGAAGGTCCCGGCGCCTGCGAAGACCGACGGGACATGGCCTGGTCAGGGCGTACCCCTCGCCACGTCGACCGGCGCGCCTCCCCAGCAGGGCATCGGTTCATGATGCTGTTTATCCGCGTGGACCCGGGATACCCGGCCTCGGCGCCAAGGACGGCGAAGAAGGCCGTCCTTTCAGGAAGCAGAGTTGCATGAGCCGAGGCGGAGAAGCAGTCACCGGAACGGTCACGACGAAGGTCCCCGCGAGACTGGACCGCCTCCCGTGGTCGCGATGGCACTGGATGATCGTGATCGGCCTGGGCACCGTCTGGATCCTCGACGGCCTGGAAGTCACCGTTGTCGGGAACATCGCCGGCCGGCTCTCCGAAGCCGGCAGCGGTCTGCCGATCAGCAGCGCCCAGGTCACGGGCGTCGCGGCAGCGCTCTACGTGGCGGGCGCCTGCTCGGGCGCTCTCTTCTTCGGCTGGCTCACGGACCGTCACGGCCGCAAGAAGCTCTTCCTGATCACTCTGACCGTCTACCTCGCGGCGACGGCGCTCACCGCCATCTCCTTCTCCGTCTGGTGGTTCTTCCTCTTCCGCTTCCTGACCGGGTTCGGCATCGGCGGCGAGTACGCGGCCATCAACTCCGCCATCGACGAGCTGATCCCCAGCAGGTTCCGGGGCCGCGTCGACCTGATCATCAACGGCAGTTACTGGTTGGGAGCGATGGGTGGTGCTCTCCTGTCGGTCCTCGCACTCGATACCGACATCTTCCCCAAGGACGTCGGCTGGCGGCTGACGTTCGGCCTCGGCGTCGTTCTGGGACTGGTCATCCTTCTCGTACGCCGTCATGTGCCGGAAAGCCCGCGGTGGATGTTCATCCACGGACAGACCGAGGAAGCGGAGAAGCTCGTCGACGAGGTGGAACGGGAGATCGAGGAGGAGACGGGTCTCCTGCTCCCCGAGGCGGAGAGGGAGATCACTGTCGAACAGCGACGCAGCGTCGGCTTCATCGAGATCGGGAAGACGGTCTTCCGTGACTATCCCAAGCGTGCGACCCTCGGCTTCGCGCTCTTCGTCGGACAGGCGTTCCTCTACAACGCGATCACCTTCGGCTTCGGTTCGATCCTGGTCACGTTCTTCGACGTCTCCACCGGAACAACCGGCTATTTCTTCGCCGCCATCGCGTTCTGCAACTTCCTGGGCCCCCTGTTCCTGGGCCGTCTCTTCGACACCTGGGGCCGCCGGCCGATGATCGCGGGGACCTACATCCTCTCCGGTGTGCTGCTGTTTCTCACGGCCTGGCTGTTCGATGCCGGACGGCTCGACGCCGTCACGATGACGCTGTGCTGGTGCGTCGTCCTCTTCTTCGCGTCGGCGGGTGCGAGTTCGGCGTACCTCACGGTCAGTGAGATCTTCCCGATGGAGACGCGAGCGATGGCGATCGCCTTCTTCTACGCGATCGGGACGGCGACCGGCGGTATCTCCGGCCCCCTCCTCTTCGCGGGCCTGACGCAGAGCGGTGTCGTCGCGGACGCCGCTCTCGCGTTCTGTGTGGGGGCGGCCCTGATGGTGATCGCGGGCCTGGTGGCCGTCTTCTTCGCGGTGGCCGCAGAACAGAAGTCGCTGGAGGACATCGCTGCGCCGCTTTCGGCGGTCACGCCACAGGACCGCGGTCTGCGGCGCGGGGCCGACGAGAAGAAGCCGGGGTCCCCGCCAGGTGCGCCATCGGTGTGACGCCCCCTCAGGGTGCATGCACATGCCGCGGAGAATCCACCGGGCAGCCGGACGCTCCCTGGTTGTCGCCGCGCAGGGCGCATTGCAGGGCCCGTCACTGCAGGGCCGCCCGCCGTCCGTGGCAGCTTCTTCAAGCCTGCTCTTCTTCAAGTCTCCTCGATGATCGAGCAGATGATGAAACGCTGTGCAGGGGCGGACGCCCCTCACCGCAGGAGCCTGCCCGAACCGCGCAAGCCCCACAGGCCGGAACACCGGGGAGCCCCATTTCTGACCGTCGCGGACGCAGCGATGAGTTTGTCCGGCCCGGAGAGTCTCACCACCGTCATCGTCATCACAGGAGGAACACGTGGCTCAGCTATTGCGAGTCCAGAACTTCAACGTCTCGAGTGACGGAATCGGTGCTGGTGAGGACCAGACCCTCGAGAGGCCGTTCGGTCATGTCGATCCCGCGAGGCTGTTCGCCTGGGCCGGCGCCACGGCGAGCTGGCCCATGCGTACAGATCCCGGGGGGAGCCGGGGCCTTGACGACTACTTCACGCGGGACTACGCCCGCAACATCGGCGCTGAGATCATGGGCCGCAACAAGTTCGGGCCCCAGCGCGGGCCCTGGCACAACCACGAGTGGCGCGGCTGGTGGGGTGACGAGCCCCCGTTCCGTACTCCGGTGTTCGTCATGACCCACCACAAGCGTCCTTCGTTCGCACTCTCCGACACCACGTTCCACTTCGTCGACGGCGACCCGGCCACGGTCCTCGAGCAGGCGCGGGAGGCGGCGCAGGGCCAGGATGTCCGCCTCGGCGGGGGAGCCACGACCATCCGGGAGTTCCTCGACGCCGACCTCGTCGACACCATGCATGTGGCGGTCTCGCCGGTGAAGCTCGGGTCCGGAGTACGACTCTGGGAGTCACCCGACGAGCTGCTCGACCGGTTCCACCTGGAGGTCGTGCCCAGCCCGAGCGGGGTGACGCACCATCTGTTCTGGCGAAAGTGACCGGTCCTCGGGGCGGCCCCGGCCGGCTGTTCTGCCTCCGGGGCTGCCCTGAGGCGGGCCGCAGAGTCGCGTCTCGGGTCACGTAGGTGCTGTCAGACGACGAAATGCGGTGCTCGGGGTGGCGTAATGCATGGGGCGCAAAGGCAGTCGGCTGCGCGGCTGCCGCGTGTCCGTCCGCAGGACGTCCTCCCGACGCGGTACTCGATTGAGCGGTCGTGCCGTTGCGCACTGCCTTCGCGACGCAGACAGCCGAAGGTGTTGCATTCCGAGACCAGCGCTGTGATGCGTGTCACTGTCTGGGTACTTCGGGCCGAGTCTGCACGATCATGACCGGATGGACGCTCGTTTCCTCGGCATTACTCAGTTGGTCGAAACCCCTTCCGTGGCGGTCGTAGTCGACGTCATGCGTGCTTTCACGGTGGCTGCTTGGGCCTTTGCCCAGGGGGCGGAAAAGATCGTTCTTGCTGAGTCGCTGGACGAAGCCCTGGCGCTCAAGGCTCGCCACCCGGATTGGGTGGCGCTCAAAGACGGTCCGGCCGCGCCCGGTTTCGATGCCGTCAACTCGCCGGGCCTGCTGCGGTCTCTTGACCTCGGCGGACGGACTGTCGTGCAGAAAACCACGGCAGGGACGGTCGGCGCCCTTGCGGTCAAGGAAGCGTCGCTGGTGATGTGCGCCGGCTTCGTGGTGGCGGAGGCAACGGCCCGGCTCCTGCGGACACGCGACTGCGACGGTGTCACGTTCGTGGTCACTGGCGAGGACGGGCGCGCCGACGAAGATCTGGCGTGCGCCCAATACATCGCTCGGAGGGCCACCGAGGCCGTGACGGATGCAGCTGAGTTCCTCCGCCGCGCCGGCGAGTCGCGCGCCGCCTTCGAGTTGGCGGAAGGTGTGCGTGAAGGAGTCCATCCTGATGACGTCGCACTCTGTCTTGAGCTCGACCGGTTCCCGTTCGCCATGGTGGCGACCTTGGAAGACTCGCTGATGGTCCTCCGTCCGAGCGCCGTGCCTTCGCTGACCGACGAGGCTTCGATCTGATCGCTGGTGAGGTCCCACTCCCGCCACCGGTTCGATGGTGGTGGCCGGGTACGGAAGGCCAACCGCACGCCGGAGGGCTGGACTTCGGCCACGGCCAGTCGGTTGTCAGGGATCTGCTGGCGAGCCCGTGCGGGCAGCCGATGTGGAAGCAACCGCGCGCGGTTGCTTCCCTGTCGAGGAAACCGCGCAGCATGTCCGCAGTGATGGGCGTGGTGATTCAGTTGTGCGCGGTGTTCATTGCCTCAGCCCGGCGATCAAGATTTTCCGGACTGTTCGGATGCGCCGATGCGCGGCGTGGCCCTCATCCGTCAGGGAGCGGCCCGGTTCCGTAGCAGGGCGTCGAGGGAATCCACGATCCAGACCCAGGATTCCTGCGCGTCGGGGGCGCTGTGCTCGAAGCCTCCGGCCAGCTCCAGGCTGACGTAGCCGTGGAAGACGCTGCCCAGCATCCGGACCGCGTGCGTCTGGTCCGGCTCCGTCAGGTCGTACCCGCGCAGGATGGCCCGCGTCATCTGCGCGTGCCGGACGCCGGCGCTGGCAGCCGCCGTCTCGGGGTCGAGCCGGAGCCGGGCGGCGGCGTAGCGACCGGGGTGCTCCCGGGCGTAGTCGCGGTAGGCGTCCGCAAAGGCGGCCAGGGCGTCCTTGCCCGCACGCCCGGCCAGGGCGGCGGCGACCCGGTCGGCGAGTTCCTCCAGCGCGAACAGGGCGATCCTGGTCTTGAGGTCCTGGGAGTTCTTCAGGTGCGAGTACAGACTCGCGACCTTGACGTCGAACCGCCGGGCGAGCGCCGAGACGGTCACCTGGTCGAAGCCGACCTCGTCGGCCAGCTCCGCCCCTGCCCGGGTCAGACGCTCCGGGGTCAGCCCTGCTCTCACCATGACCTTGCTCCCATTCGACGATAGTCATTATGCGTTTGCCTAATAGCTTTAGGCAAATTAGCCTGCCACGCATGAAACCGCTGACTGAGCAAGAGATCCGCACCGCCTTTGTGAACTGCACCAAGGGCGAGGCCAAGCGCCTGTCCGTCCCTCATGACCTGAGCGAGCGGCCCTGGGACGACCTGGACTTCTTCGGCTGGCGCGACCCCCAGGCGCCCGACCGGGCCTACCTCGCCACCGAGCTGGACGGCCGCCTGGTGGCGCTCGCCCTGCGGAGCCCGAGCGCCGCCTCCTGGGGGATGCGGCCCAGTATGTGCTCGATGTGCATGACGACCCACACCGGAGGTGTCTCGCTCATGGTCGCCGCGAAAGCCGGCAAGGCCGGGCAGCAGGGAAACACCGTGGGCGCCTACATATGCAGCGACCTCGCCTGCCCGCTGTACGTGCGGGGCAAGAAGGCCGCGGGCATCGGCGCACGGCTTGCCGAGACCCTCACCCTGGAGGAGAAGATCCAGCGGACCGTCACGAACCTCGCGGCGTTCATCGTCAAGGTCACTGAATGAAGCATCGCGAGGAGGGCGCCTTGCGTGGCCCGTCGATCCAGCCGGGAGGCTCGGCCGAGGCGTACGCCGTACTGGGTCCGATGGTTGAGGACATCAGCACCAGGGTCGACGGGGAGCCGTGCATCACCCACATCAGCACGGACGGGGCAGCCATTTCGTCAAGATGGTGCACAACGGCATCGAGCATGCCGACATGCAGCCCGTCGCCGAGACCCGCGACCTGCTGCGGCAGGCAGCGGGCTGCACCCCCGCAGCGATCGCGGACGTCTTCCGCGCCTGGAGCCATGGACGGCTCACCTCGTTCCTGACCGAGATCACGGCCGAGGCGGTCGCTCACACCGGCGTGACCGGCGGCCTGCCGTTCGTCGACGTCGTCCGCGATTTCCCTGTCCAGTGGGCCCACGTCAGCCGTCCTCAGGTGACGGCCTGACAGCCGCCTCGACCCCGCTCACCCAGGCCGGCCCCCGCTGCCTGCCCGGACGAGAGGGGTTCGTCGTGCAAGCGGTTGCCGATGGCGCCGGCGATGAGGCCAAGAACATGAAATCGGGAGGGCGATCCCGCTCTCTCAGCCCGCGCGGTGATGGTGCGTCGTAAAGACCGAGGGCAGCGATGCCCTTGAGTCAGCCGATCGCGATCTGGCCGCCGCCGGCCTCAAGAACCGTGCCGGTGATGTAGCTGGCGCGGGAGGAGACAAGGAACAGGACTGCTTCGGCGATCTCTTCAGGTTCTGCAGCCCGTCCCAGCACGGTGGTGCGTGCGATCATCTGGAGGGTTTCGTCTCCCAACTCCTTGGTCCCGGGGGTATGGACGGGGCCGGGGGACACGGCGTTCACGCGGACGCCCTGGGCGCCGAACTCGTCGGCCCACACACGGGTGAGGAGTTCGAGCGCGGCCTTGGAGGCTCCATAGGCTGCCGCACCCCGGGCGGGTGTCGTGGCTGCCACGGTGCTCAGACTCACGATGGTGCCGTGCCCTCGCGCGGCCATTCCTGGTGCGAGTGCGCCGACCAGGAGCAGCGGCGCGCGCGTGTTGATGGCCATATGCGTGTCGAACAGCGCGGTTGTTGTCTCCGGGGTGCTGGCGAACCGATAGATGCCCGCGTTGTTGATCAGAACGTCCACCTCGCCTGCTGCGGCGGCAAGACGCAGCACGTCCTCGGCGTCGCTCAGATCCGCGGCGACGAACCGGGCGTTTCCGCCGGCGACGGTGACTTCGTCGACGATCTCGGCACCGCGCTGCTGATCACGCCCATGAACGACGACCGAGGCGCCCAGAGCGGCCAGGCGAAGCGCGATGACTCGCCCGATGCCGGCGGTGGCGCCGGTGACGAGAGCGGTGGATCCGGTCAGTTCCGCAGTCACGGGGGCTCCTCGGAGACGAGACGTGCCACGTGCCAGCGGCCGTCCTGCGTGTAGTTGGTAGCATCCGAGTTCGATGTCTATCTCACGATTCCGGCTCCTCGACTTCGGGCTCACCGCAAAGGGGCCAAAAGGGGACCGTCGTCCCGGGATGGCGGATCCAGAACGCTCGGCCCGCCGGCTGTCGCCCATCTGTTGACGCGCCGGCACATGGAGTCTCAGCTGCGAACCCCCGCTTCCGGCGATCGAGCGGTTGTCGATGCCGCATGGCGTCGTCACAGGGAGCGGCCCGGCCGCGCGAGCCGGTCACACCACCCCCTGGACGACGTCCTGGGGCGGAGCCTGTTTCTGTTGTAGGGCGTCCTCGAAGAAGACGCTGTCAGCGCTCCCGGGGGGGAGTCAAGACGCTCTGGCCCGGGTGCCGACGCGTGCCCAGATCGCCTCACTCCGGCCGAAGCGCTGCATTTCGGCCGGACGGCCGAGCAGCTCCACGTGTCCACCGCTCGGATCAGCCGGACCGTCGCCAAGCTGGAGCGCAGGTTGTCTCGCTGTTCAATCGCACCCGCCGCGGGGTGGAGTTGTCGGCGGTGGGCCACCAGCCGTACGAGGAGATCTGCCCGGCCTGGCAGCAGATCTCCGCACGGGGTCCGACGTGCTCAGAGGTCGCCGGCGGTCATCCACAGTTCCATGTCGGAGATGATCAGCCGGCCGGGTCGCTGAGTGGCGGTGTCCGGGACGACCGCTCGCACCACAGGCTGGTCGCCCTTCTCCACGGTCACCTTCGTGCCGTCGAACTTCGGTGACTCGGTACGGACGACCGATCGCAGCTTGGCCTCCAGCCGCTGGGCCGTTGCGTCGTCCTTGACCACGAAACACAGCACCTCGGCGTTCTGCGCGGCGGAGGCCGCCTGCTGGCCGAGAGCGGCCAGGGGCACCGGATTGGGGGAGCTGAGCGGGCTGAAGTCCGCGCGGTAGACGTCTCCCAGGCACTCGGCCGCGCGCCGGTACTCCTTGTTGTCGGCCAGGGAGGAATTCTCCTTCGGAGTGACGGCCGACATGGGGTCGGAGTCCCTGGAGGAGTAGGAGATCTCGTCCTCCGAGACCTCGAACGACACCCCCGTGCTCCCAGGATGCTTCCAGACTTCCTCGCCATCCCTTTCGCTCCGCGTGTAGCCGTGGGACTTCAGCGATTTGATGATCGCCGGTGCGTCGAACGAGCCCTCCCAGTGGCCTGCCTCATTCGTGTCGACGGCGGTGTCGATCTGGGTCACCTTGAGGTGCTCCCCCCATGGTCCCGGCCGGTACGAGTTCAGCAGGGAACTGCCCGGCTGCGTGACGAAGCTGAACCGCTTCGAGTCGCCCTTGCTCAGCTTCCGCACCCTGGCAGCGTCGAGAAAGGTCACCTGCTTCGCGCTGTTGTCGCCGGCCAGGGTTCCGAGCCCTCCGAGCAACTTGGAACCGCTGTCACCCTCGTTGGAGCCGGACGAACAACCGGTGACCGCAGCCAGAAGGACAGTGGCGAGAGCGACGGCGCCAACGACCGATCCGCGTGCTGTTATGTACATGCCCGGGAAGCCTATACCAGGGCCCGACGGATGATGTGGCGGCCGAAGAGGCCGCTCGCCCATGGGTGTCGGGAGACCTGCGCGTCGCATGGGCTGCTGCATGAAAGCAGGCAGGGCCACCGGACCCGGGCGACCTCGTGAACGCACTCGCCGACGAACTGCTGCACCGCGGCAGGTCGCCGCGGAGGGGTGTCGCCGCCCGAGCCCTGGCCGAGCCCGGTTCTGCTGCTGTACTGCGAGCGGCTCGGGCGCCGCCGGGTTGGTGTCCCGGCGACGCCCGGAGGCTGGTGTCAGTGGGCGGCTACGGGGCTCTCCGACGGCTGGAGGTGGGCTGCCATGGCCGGGTCGCTGATGCCGTCCCCGCCCGTTTCCACGCGGCCCGCGAAGCGGCGCTCGAGCGAGGTGCCGTCCATCGTGACGGTGAAGTCGTACCAGTGACCGCTCGGGTTCAGCGACCAGCGCCGCTCGACTTCCTTGCGGGACGGCACATGGATCGTCCGGGGCTCGGTGAAGCGGTAGGCGTGGGGTTCGACGTGCAGCGTGACCGCCTTGGGGCCGGGATTGTGCACGGTGAGGACGACGGACTTGCCGTGACGGTCGTACCGAACCCGGAGCTCCGGGTTGGCCTTGGAGTCCGTATTCCCGGTGAAGGAACGGAAGAAGCCGCCCGGACCGTGGACCTCGAGGTCGTACGCGCCCGAGTCCGTCGCCATGGCGTCCCACACGTCAGTGAGCTTCTTCCCGGCCTCGACGGTGTAACGCCGCGGGATCCGGTCGAGGTGCAGCCGGTCGTACACGTGGAAGACGGCACCCTTGTGACCGGAGTTGAGGAACCGGAGGGTGACCGTGCCCGCGCCGTGGTCGGTGGAGGCGTCGGTGTGGAGTTCGTACGGCAGTGCGCGGGAGTAACGTGTCCCGCGCTCCTGGAACAGCGGCTCCGGTGCCGTCGGCGCCTTCGGAGCCGGCAGGGTGCGCTGGTGGGCGTCGGAGGTGGCCCAGTCGCTCTGGTCGGGGAGTTCCGGGAACCGCTGCTTGTTGGGGTGCTTGAAGTCGAACGCCGAGGTGAGGTCACCGGAGACAGCGCGGTGCCACGGGCTGATGGCGTCTATCTGGACGCCGAAGCGCTGCTCGAGGAACATGCCGACCGAGGTGTGGTCGAACACCTCGGAGTCGACCCAGCCGCCCCGGCTCCACGGGGAGACGACGTAGAGCGGCACGCGCGGGCCCATACCCCACGGGCGGGTCGTCCCGGTGACCGTGTCGTCGGCCTTGAGCCACGACGACGGCTTGCCGGACGCGTCGAAGTACTCGCCGTCCACCGGGACCGTCGACTTGCCGGCGAGGGTGCCGTCGAGGTTGTACGACGGGACGGCCGGTGCGGGGACGTGGTCGAAGAGGCCGTCGTTCTCGTCGAAGGTGAGCAGGAAGACGGTCTTGCTCCACACCTCCGGGTTGGCGGTCAGCGCGTCCAGCACGTCGGCGGTGAAGTTGCCGCCGTGCGTCGGGCTGGAACCGGCGCCGGGGTGCTCGGAGTTGGAGGCGGTCGTCAGAACCCAGGAGACCTGCGGCAGAGTGTCCTCGAGCACGTCCTGGCGGAGCCGGTCCAGGAAGTCCGGGCCACCGGTCATGCCGTGCTCGTACACCGGTGTGCCCGGCTGGGCGTTGCGGAAGCTCTCGAACGCCAGGCAGCCGTTCATCGCGCCGGTCCAGTTGTCGTTCATGTCCTGGTAGATGTGCCAGCTGATGCCGGCGCGCTCCAGTACATCCGGGATGGTGTCCCAGGCGAACGCGTTGCTCGCGTACTTGTAGGTCTGCGGCCATGCGTCGGGCACCCACTTGCCGGTGATCCAGCACCGGAGGTTGTTGGGCTCGGACCGGTCGGGGCCGGAGTTGACGCCCTGGCGGCCGAGTTCGGGATCGAAGTTGGAACCCGACCAGAACGTGATGCGGTTGGGGTCGGTGCCGGTGGTGATGGAGCAGTGATAGGAGTCGCAGATGGTGAACGCCTCGGCGAGGGCGAACTGGAAAGGGATGTCGTCGCGCTGGTAGTACCCCATGGAGTACTCGGTCTTGTACTTCGGCCAGTGGCCTAGCTTGCCCTGGTTCCACGCAGCCTGGGCGTCGGCGAAGGAGTGCGGCGTCGAGGGGATGAGCAGGGCGCTGGAGCGCTCGGGGTCGAGGTGGTACGGCGGGATCTCCCGCGCACCATCGGACTGGTACCAGACCGGCTTGCCGCTCTCGAGCGGAATCGGGAACCGGTCACCGAAGCCGCGCACGCCGCGCATCGTGCCGAAGTAGTGGTTGAAGCCGCGGTTCTCCTGCATCAGGATCACGACGTGCTCGACGTCCTTGACAGTTCCCGTGCGGACGGCCGCGTCGACGGCGAGGGCCCGGCTGATGGATCCGGGGAGCACGGACGCGGCGGCCGCCGCCCCCAGAGTCGTCGCCGACCTCCGGAGAAAATCGCGTCGGCTGGTTGGTGAGGACATGACACATTCCTTCGTTCGGCGGACGGGGCTGCGCGCGGACAGGGACCGTCTCCGGAAACATGTCGGCCTCCGGGGCCGGATGTTTCCCGTGTGGTGACTGCTGCAGCCAGCACAACCTAGGAAGGCATGATGAACCTGGGCTGACCGTGCGGAAGTTCGGCATGAACGCGTTGGACACGGCGCCAGATTCGCGGCGTTTTCCTGCCCCCGCCAACGGATACGGCACTGTCGAGGAAGCATGGGCCTGATTGATCCATGGCCCCGGGCATCGCCCATCACGCGGCTCACGCGGTGGTGGACGTCAGGCTGCGCGTGGATCCGCAGCCCACACAATGGCCCTCGAGGCTCCGCGCTCGAACGAGTGCGGAGCCCATCGTTTCAGTGCCGACCCCGACACCACGCACCCGCGGCTTCTGCGCTCCGGAACTGCCGGTCAGACGGTGCCGAAGCACAGTACCGCCACGGATCCACCGCCACCAAGCACACGCACTCGTGTTTCGCGCGGCGAGCGCGAGCTCAGCCGCGTGGTCCCGGTGTGCGTAGTCGTCGGGGCCGGGGTGGCCGTCGGCGGAGTGTCTGCGTCGGGTGAGTCGGCCGAAAGACAGTGGCCTGCAGGCGGCGGCGTCGCCGTGGTCCCGGACGTCTCCTGGAGGGTCTCGCGTTTCAGGGAGGCGTGGAAACTCTCGCAGGCCGCGTCGTCCGCCGGTCAGCCCGCCACGCGGGCCTGACGAACCCAGTCGTGCAGGACGGGAACGCACGACTCGGCGAAGCGGTCGTAGTCGGCCGGGGTGTTGTAGACGTGGGCCGAAAGACGGAGGTAGCCGGTTCCGTCGAAGCTGGTGAAAGCTGCCTCCACGCCCAATTCGGCGGTGGCCCGGTCGCGTAGCGCGTCCGCTTCGACGCGGCTCTGCCCCAATCCCTCGGGAAGGCGGACCAGGCGCATGCCCGGCACGGGCATGCCGACGTTCACGCTCTCCACCGAGCCTGCCGAGCCGGCGATCGCGGAGCCGATCACGCGGGCGCCGTAGTCGGCCAGTTCGTCCATGTAGCTGCGGGCCGTCTCCCAGCCCCAGGTGCGTTCCACGAAGTCCAGTGCCGCGGGCGCCGCCAGGGGGCCGGTGGCGTCCAGGGTGCCCTGCTGGTCGAAGCGGTGGGGAAACGGCTCGGCCGCGCTCCAGGAGTCGATCAGCGGATGAAGGTGCTCGCGCAGCGGGCCGCGGGCCACGAGGGCCGCTGTGCCGCGTGGTGCGCAGCCCCACTTGTGGAGGTTGCCGACCCAGGCATCGCAGACCAGTCCCGCGAGCGGGGCGGCGAGGATGCCGGGGGCATGCGCACCGTCCACGAGCAGGGTGATGTCGCGCCGGGCCAGTTCGGCCCCGATCCGTTCGACCGGCAGTCGGCGGGCGGTCGCCGAGGTGACCTGGTCGAGCACCACGAGCGCGACCCGGTCGTCCACCTCGGCCATCACCGCCCGATACGCCTGGTCCGCGTCGGCCGCCAGCGGCACCCGGGCAGTGCGCACCCGGCCGCCCCAGCGCCGGGCGAGGCGCTCCGCTCCCATGGTGACCGCGCCGTAACCGTGATCGGTGACGACGATGTCACCGCCGGGACGCGCGGTCAGGGCGGCGTACACGGTGCTGGCGCCCGCGCTGGCATTCGGCACGAGTGCCAGGTCTCCGGCGTCGACCTGCAGGTAGCCGGCGATCTCGGCGCGCGTGGCGGCGATCCGGGCCGGCAGCTCCGGGAACCAGACGACGGGAGCACGCTCCATCTCGGCCTGCAGTTCGTGCTGCCGCTGCTGTGCGATCAACGGGACGGCACCGAAGGAGCCGTGGTTGAGGTGCAGCATCCCGGGGTCGAGCGACCAGGCCGCGGCGGCGGACCGGCCGTCGTTCAGCAGCAGCGGGCGGGGCACGGTGACGACCTCGGTCTCGCTCACGTGACTCCTCGTTCCTCGGAGCTTGCGGAGTTCCGAGACTGCTCGGAGTCCAGCTGCTCGGCATGGCTTGATCGGCGGATCGGCCACACGATACAGAGGAGGGCTCGGGGTACTCCCACCCCGGCCCACGGACTTCGACACACCGTCCGCGGCCGGCCGCAGGGCGGGAGCGAGGTGGTGCTGCACCGTGGCCGAGGGACCGGCCCAGCCTCCTCCGACCAGCCGGGCATGCCTGCACACGAGGGCCGGCCTGTACAAGCCGGTGGGCAGCCACACGCACGTGCGCCTGCCTGCCGGCCGGCGTGAGCCAAGGGCGCCTGGCCTCGGTCAGATGTCCGTCGGCCCGGTGCTGTCGCTGGTTTCCACGCCGACGATGGGCTCCCCGCTCCCTGTGGCTGGGTCTGTCTGTCGGGCGGTTCGTTCTCCATCCCCGGACGGGCTGATCCAGGTCAGGACTCCTCGCTGTACGCGAGTTCGCTCGCGAGGAACGCCGCGCCCACGACCCCTGCGCGGGGGCCGAGTTCGGACATGACGATCGGCAGGTTGCCCGTGGCGAGGGGCAGCGAGCGCTTGTACACGACGCTGCGGATCTCGGCGAGCAGCGGATAGCCGAGCCCGGTCAGGCCGCCTCCGATCACGATCATCGAAGGGTTCATGAAGTTGACCAGGGTGGCGAGGACCTGTCCGACCCGGTGGCCGCCGGCCCGGACCAGGTTCACGCTCGTGTTGTCGCCGCCGGAGGCGCATTCTGCGACGTCCAGGGCGGTCAATGTTCCTCGTTCGGCGAGTCGTTCGGCGAGGGCGGGCGACTGGCCGGACTCTGCGGCCTTGGTGGCATCCCTGGCCAGGGCCACTCCGCCGAAGTATGCCTCCAGGCAGCCGGTGTTCCCGCAGGAGCAGACGGGGCCGTTGGTTTCGGCCTCCACCTGGACGTGTCCGATGTCTCCGGCGCAGCCCTCCGCGCCCCGGTAGATACGGCCGTGGTGCTGCATGCCGGAGCCGATTCCGCTTCCGATCTTGACAAAGAGCAGGTGGTCGACGGTTTTGGCGACCCCGCTGTGCCGTTCCCCGAGGGACATGACGTTGACGTCGTTGTCCACGACGACGGGACAGCCATGCGCGCGGGCGAGAGTGTCGCGTACGGGGAAGCGGTTCCAGCCGGCCATGATCGGCGGTGAGACGGGTATGCCCTCCCGGAAGCTGACCGGCCCCGGCAGGCCGATGCCGATGGCGTTGAGCCGCGTGTAGTGTCCCTGGTCGGCCATTGCGCGCAGGAGTTCGCTGATGCGGCCGAGCACGGCGACCGGTCCGGAGCGGATGTCGGCGGGCTCGGAGCAGGACGCCACCGGCGTGAGCGCGCCGTCGGTGATCTCGATGTCGACCGAGCTGGCGCCCAGATCGACGGCGGCGAACCGCAGACCGGGATCGAGCTGGACGAGGGTGGAGCGCCGCCCGCCGCGCGACGCGGCGGGACCCGCCTCACTGACCCGCCCGGCGGCGACCATGCGGTCGAGTTCGCCGAGCAGCCGCGGGCGCGGAACCTCCAGCCGGTCCGCGAGTTGAGCGCGGGACAGCGGGCCGTTTTCACGCAGCAGACTCAACACGCGGTACTGGATGTTCACGGACTCACTTCCTCTGGGCGCCTTCGGACGGCTATCGGGAGGTGTCGCGAGGCGAAAACGCGGGTGGCACGGGGCCGGGTATCCTACCGCCCGGCAGGACCCGTGCCCGCGGGGCGGCGGGATCGCAGGGGCGCAGGCGACTTCCGGTAACTTTTTCACAGATCGACGAAAGTTGCCGCCCTGTTGACGGAACATGACCTGGCGGGGACGCCACGGCCCGGAAACAGGCCCCGGGACGGGGTCGGGTCAGATGTCGGCAGCCGTGTTCACCGGTCCACAGGCCACCCCCCGCGTTCTCCAACAGATTGGTCAGGGGCTCGAGGTCGTGGGCGGCCACAAAGGCGGCGACGCGGCCTTCGATCTCCCCGCGGTGCTCGATCCGAGCCGTCATGGAGTCGTAGGCCGCAAGGTCCGGCGCCTCCATCGCGACGAGCAACCGGCGCCACATCTGCTCGGTCGACGCCGGCAGAGCCAACCAGCGCCCGTCGCGGGTCCGGTAGAGGTTGTTGGGACTGATGTGCGGGTTCTCGTTGCCCTGGCGTTCCCGGACCTCGCCGGTCGCGTCGTAGTCGACGACGAAGTCCTCCATCATCCGCAGCAGGGGTTCGTACAAGCCGATGTCGGCCAGTTGAGGCTCACCGGTCAGGTCGCGCTGGCGCAGTGCGAGCATCGCGGCGAAGGCGGCGTAGATCCCGGTGACACCGTCCGCGACCGGATAGCCGGCGAACACCGGCGGACCGTCGGGGAACCCCGTCCGATGGGTCAGTCCGGCAAAGGCTTCGGCGACGCGGGCGAAGCCGGGACGGTCGGCGTAGGGACCGGTGCGGCCGAAGGCACTCACGTGCACCATGACGAGGTCGGGCCGATAGGAGACAAGATCGTCGAAGTCGATGGAGAACCGACGCAGGGTCGCCGGCCGGAAGTTGGTGACCACGACATCGGCCGTCGCGGCAAGTTGCCCGACGAGGGCTGCGGCGTCCGGGTGGTGCAGGTCGACGGTCACGCTGGACTTGTTGCGACCGACGACTGCCCAGCCGGCAGACACCCCGTCATCCAGCGGCGGGTAACTGCGCGCAGGATCCCCGATACCGGGCTGTTCGACCTTGATCACCTCCGCGCCGAACTCGCCGAGCAAGGAGGAAGCGAGGGGGCCGGCGAGAACCGTCGAGATATCGAGGACACGCACACCATTGAGGGGACCGGACACGGTCCTCCTTTCACAGGTATCGGAAGGGCACGGCAAAAGCGTGACCGGCGTCACGATGTCGCGTCGCGATCACTGCGGGAAGATGCCGATGACTGGAACCGGTGAAAGTTGATGGCAATAACATGGGCTGATGCGAGTCGAACGAGCCCGGTACTTGCTCGCCGCGGTACGCACCGGATCTCTTCGGTCGGCAGCGGCTGCCTGCGGCGTCAGCCAGCCCACGATCGGACAGCAGCTCACCACGCTCGAGGAGGAGCTCGACGTCGTTCTGCCCGGAGCCGGGGAGGTGTTCGTGCGACGCCGGCCGGCGAGGCACTCGTCGGTCCGCTCACCCGTCTCGTGGCAGCCGAAGAAGCCGTGCGTGAGACGGCGCTGGCATCCAACGGGACGTATCAGGGTCGGGTGTCCATCGGCGGTGGGTCGGTGACTGTCGAAACCATCATCGCTCCTGTTGTGGGGCGGCTCCTCACCGACCACCCGGGTTTGCGTTTCTCCGTGCGTGAGGGCTCCTCGGACGACATCGAACGCGCAGTGATGGGCGGCGACCTGGACCTCGCCGTGGTCACCACGCCGAGCGAGCCCGCTCCGAACGGTCTCGCCCGACGACGGCTCATGGCGGCGCCACTCGGAATCTGCACCAGGCCGAGCCACCCGCTCGCCCACCGACGTGAGGTCACATGGGACGACCTCGGCCAGTGGCCGATCGTCACCATGAGGCCGGGTACCGTTCTCCACCAGTGGCTACGCGAGTACCTCCCGGATGCCGAGGCGGTGGTCGAGGCCATGTCGGCCCGAACGGTTCAGACCATGGTCGCCCAAGGCGCCGGGGTCGGGCTGCTCGCACGCTTCGACACCCTGCAGCCTGCGACCGACCTGGTGTGTGGCTCCCCCTGGTGGACGCGGAGCCGATCGAGGTCAGCCTGGTCCAGCGTGCGGACAGCCAACCGTCGCGATCCTCCGTCATCGTCCGTCGGCTGATCAGTGCTCGTGCCGATGAGCTGTCAGGCCGCTCTGGCTGACGGCGGTGCTGTGCGTTGGCCGGTCGGACCGGATCGTCGCCTTCGGTAGGCAGGACTGCCCCTGCTGGTCCGGGGGAGGCCGGCCGGGGCAGTCGGTGTGCAGTACGGAGGGTGGTCGCCTTTCGGCGGAGGTCAGCCGAACGGTCTTCCCCATGGGCTATAGGTGAGAAGCTGTTGTGTTTCCGGGTGTGATTGGCGTGTTCCGCTGGTTGCGGATAGGTGCGTAAGACCCGTGGGAGTAGTGGCCTGTCAGGTCGTCGTTCCCCGGGAGGTCTCGAATGCCGTCAGTCGTTGGACTACTGGAACAGCACGGGCTCTTTGCTCGGCGTCGGGTCGATGGCCTGCGTGAGGAGGCCGACCGTATTCAGGCCGAGTTGGCCGCGGCCGAGGAGGAATGGCAGGAGTGGGCGATCGCCCGGCGGCGGGTCGATACGGTTCTGGCTCCGGACAGCGCCGCTGACGCCGGCCCCCGAGCTGCCGCCGGGCCTCGGGAGGCGGACAAGCAGCCGGCGTCCCGTGATGCGGCCAACCCGAAATCGCAAGTGCCGGTGTGGCGTGAGGAGGTCGCCTCTTCGGTGCTGTCGGTCGACTACCAGCGCATCCTTCAAGCCGTCGCGGACCGTGTCCGTCTCGGCCAGGGGCCGCTGACCTGCCAGGAAATGGCCGCAGTGTTCGGCATGGACGTGGTGCCGGCGCGGGTGGAGGCATTGCGGTCGAAGGCGAAACGCCTGGTCGCCCGAGGCTGGCTGGCCGAGCCCGCACCCGGCCTCGCATGCGCCGAGCACCCGACGACCACCCAATCGAGACGGCCGTTCGAGCACCAAGTCCCCAGAGCATTACGACAAAAGCTACTTACGCGTCGGGGTGCTCCGGCAGGGCGAGCCAGTCCGACCAGGAGATCTCGCGGCCGAGGAAGCGCGGCTGCTCGAACGGCCAGTCGGCGGCGATCCACTGCGGCACCAGCTCGTCGAGGGCCTGCTCGACCTTGCTGCCCACCAGCTCGTCCACTACCCACCAGGAGATCTCGCCGTCCGCGCCGGCCCTCTCCGGTGGGTCGATGTAGACGCAGCCGAGCAGAGCTGTCTCCGCCGCGTCGAACAGCGCGTAGTTGAAAGACTGGTGTGCGGCGATCTCCTTCTCGTGCCGCAACAGGTCGGCCTGGTCGGCCTCGTAGGTCATGGTGGCCGCGGGCCAGCCCCAGGCTGGGCCGAAGATGGTCCACAGCCGCTCGCGCGAACCCATCACAGCCGGATAGTCGAGCGGGGTGTCCGCCTCCCGGATCGGCCGCAGGTGATGACCACTGCCCGGCAGCGGTACCAGGACGGGATGGACGAAGTCATCGGGGAGCCAGCTCATAGCGCCCGACCGTAGCAGCGCGCGGCCGTCCGCTCCCCTGGATTTTCCCCGTATACCGCCAGCCCTGCTCTCATGCCGGGCAGTGCCCCTCCCTCGACCTGGTCAAGGAGATCGCCCAGCGTTTCGCCCCCGTGGACATCGCCATCCTGTTCGCCGGGGCTCCGCGCTTCCCCGTCGTCTTCGACGGCGAACTGATCGTCCTGGACAGCGCACAGGCCGCCGAAGCCACCAAGATCCTCGGCGCCCGCCGGGTGGTCCCCGTCCACTACGACGGCTGGGCCCACTTCACCGAGGGCCGTGACGAACTGGTAGCCGCTTTCACCACCGCCGGTCTTGCCGACCGCCTTCAGATCAGCTGAGCAGGCCCGACCGGCCGCCTGGCAAGGGGCTTCACCCCCTCCCGGCGAGATCTTCCGGACCGTCACGCCCGTGAGGACCGCCGACCCGGCGGCCCTCACGGGGCGGGAAGACGTCTTCCGCGCCACCCCCGCAGCCGACTGCCATTGAGGGGCGGCGACACTGTGCCGGCGGGGGCCGGTGGCAACGGTCCAAGGGCCGTCCCGTAACCGTCGGTCGCAGGTGAGATCTGGGGTGACTGCGGGGTCAGGCATTGGTGGGCAGGATCTGGACCAGGCCGACCCAGTTCTCCTCGTCCGCCTTGGTGTGGGTGGCGCGGACCCTCCAGCGGCCGGCGGGGAGCGGGACCGCTGCCTGCGCGGGCATTCCGCCGCCGGGATACACGACGCTCAGGTCGGCGCCTGCCTCGGCGGAGTCCATGAGCACGGCCGGCCCGTCGGACACCCGCGTGCCGCACTCCTTCCACGGGGTGGCGCGGTCCGCCAGGACAGTCTGTGCTGCGGCCATCAACCCGGTCGCGGAGTCGGCGGCGAGCCGGCGGAGGAAGACGCCGTGCTCGGGCAGATAGCAGCTGGTGGCTGGCTCGTCCGCCGGCACCAGCGCCTGCGCGGTGCTCTCGCCCACGGTGATCACGCCGGCCAGATCGTCCACCGTGCAGGCCCGGTCGTAGTCGTCGGGAGCGGTCGAGTCTCCCGTCATGACTCCGGTCTCCGTGCACCGGCGCCATGCAGCCAGCGTGGAGAGGGGGATGACGATCAAAGGGTCGCCCATCGATTCCACCCAGACAGGGGAGACATGGGATGCATCGGCTGCGAGAGTCGAAGAGGCGCTCATGCTGCGAGTGTGCCCTCACCCGGTGACAGCGCCTGCCAGGGGTACTTAAGGGCTGTCCCGTAACCCCTGGCGGGCGCACGACGACAGCTACGGCACCTCGCCGCGTTGTCGGAACGCCCGTATACGCCCAGTATGCGGACGTCCCTCCGCCTGCGATGCACCGCATCTGACGCCGCGCGCTGATCCACCAGGGATTACGGGACAGCCCTTAGCCGCGCAGGGCAGGCACGACTCTCCGCCTGCAGCAATCAGCCAGAGCACAAGATCAAATCTGCGGGAAGCGTCGGCGGTCAGCTGCTGAACCTGTCGCGACTTTGTTGTTCGGCGAAGGCGCGGGTGGTGGCGAGGCGGTAGAAGTCGTTCGACCCTGTACCGGTCCCGGCCGCCGATGGCTCCTGCGCGGGGGAGTTGCTACCCGTCCGTCTTGCGGCGAACGCGGCGGCGCTCGGCATGCGTGTGAACCGCGCCACCGCAGTACGGGACCTGAGTGAGGCACTTCGGGCCCCGAGCCTTCCATCTGCTCCTACGTGGAGTTCAGAACAGTAGGTTCCAAGTCAGGAGCCCCGGCCGCGAAGGCGTGGTGGCTCGTGCCCGTGACTGAGAACGAGGCCGCGTCCGGCCGCAGTCAAGGCCTGTGAGGTGTAACGACAGGAACCTCGCAGTTCGCCGCCGTCATCTGTGAAGGAGTTCTGCCGATGAAGACCGTCACCCACTGGATCGGTGGCAAGCCCTTCGGAGACGCTTCGGGCGCCTCCGGCACCTGGGGCCCCGTGACCGACCCTGCGACCGGAGAGGTCACCACACAGGTGGCGATGGCCGGCGCCGACGAGGTCGATGCCGCGGTCGCCGCGGCGAAGGAGGCCTACGCCACCTGGCGCACGTCCCCGCTCACTCAGCGGATCGCGATTCTCTTCCGGTACCGCGCCCTGTTGGATGCGCGCCGTGACGACATCGCGGCGCTGATCACCGCGGAGCAGGGCAAGGTCCATGCGGACGCGCTGGGCGAGGTGGCGCGGGGCCTGGAGATCGTCGAACTGGCCTGCGGACTCGGTATGGCGCTCAAAGGCGACACGTCCACCGGGGTGTCGAGCGATGTCGACGTGGCGTCGATCCGGCAGCCGCTCGGCGTGGTCGTGGGCATCTCGCCGTTCAACTTCCCCGCGATGATCGGCATGTGGATGTTCCCCATGGCGATCGCCTGCGGGAACACCTTCGTCCACAAGCCGAGCAGCAAGGCCCCGTCCGCGTCCATGCTCCTCGCGGAGCTCGCGGCCGAGGCGGGCGTGCCCGACGGCGTGCTCAACATCGTGCACGGCGACGAGGTCGCGGTGAACGCGCTGCTCGACCACCCGGACGTGGCGGCCGTTTCGTTCGTGGGCTCCACGCCGGTCGCCCGCCACGTCTACAGCAGGGCGTCCGCGAGCGGCAAGCGTGTCCAGGCCCTCGGCGGCGCCAAGAACCACATGCTGGTACTGCCCGACGCCGACCTCGACGCGGCGGCCGAGGCCGCCGTGTCCGCCGCCTACGGCTCCGCGGGCCAGCGCTGCATGGCCGTCTCCGTGGTGGTCGCGGTCGGTTCGGCGGGCGACGCGCTGGTCTCCCGGATCGCCGAGCGCGCCGCGAAGGTCAAGATAGGACCGGGCAACGACCCGGCGTCCGAGATGGGCCCGCTCGTCACCAAGGCGCACCGCGACGAGGTCGCGAACTACGTCGCGGGCGCGGCCGCCCAGGGAGCCGACGTGGTGCTCGACGGCAGGGGCTTCACTGTCGAGGGCCTGGAGAACGGGCACTGGATGGGGATCTCCCTCCTCGACGAGGTGAGCACGGACTCGGATGCCTACCGGATCGAGATCTTCGGTCCCGTCCTGTGCGTGGTCCGCGCGGAGACCTACGAGGAGGCCATGAAAATCATCAACGGTTCCCCGTACGGCAACGCCGGCTCGATCTTCACGCGTGACGGCGGCGCGGCCCGCCGGTTCCAGTTGGAGGTCGAGGCCGGCATGGTCGGTGTGAACGTCCCGATGCCGGTGCCGGTGGGCTACCACTCCTTCGGCGGCTGGAAGGATTCGGCCTTCGGCGACCACCGCATGTACGGCAGCGAGGCCGTGCACTTCTACACGCGCGGCAAGGTCATCACGAGCCGCTGGCCGGACCCGGCTGAGACGGCGACCGGTCCGGACCTGGGCTTCCCAGCGTCCCGCTGACCCCCGCACGCCGCACACACGGCCGGACCGGCTCCCCTGGGGTGCCGGTGCGGCCGCGGGCGTCCCGGAGGCTGGCCTGGCGGCCGGGGCGATCGGATTCCCGGCAACGGCACCCCTGCCCGATCACGTGTCGGGGTGGCACCGAGACCGCGGCCTCGATCACCCGAAGTGCGAGGCCGCCGATGTGGGTAGGTGGGAGTCTTCAGACGGCAGGGCCGGCTCTGGCGGGCGTCGGTCGCTGGTGCAGTGCAGCAGCAACTGTGCGCCCTGAGGCGCGATTTCACGAGCAGTTCGTTGCTGTCGCATACGTAGTCGGCCAGGGGCAGCAGGGCCGGGGTCAGGGGGTCGACCAGGTCCCTGGCGCAGTCGGTCTCGCCTTGGTGGCGAGGCCGAAAGGCGCCGCGATTGATCGAGGCGCACACCGCCGAACGTGCCCTGCGCGACGTCAACGCCGCCTCTTGCCCTGGTACGACCTGGCTGGTGGTCTCGCCGTAGGCGGGGAAGAAGTCGGCGACGCCGACGCTGACATGACCGCGTGGCTGCGCCGCCTTGGCCCGCGAGGAAGCGCTCAGTGGGTATGTGTGGCCAGGGCGTCGATGATCTCGGGCCAGAGTTCTCGGGGGCGGTCGTGCCCCATGTCGGGGATCAGCAAGAGCTTTGCTGCGGGTACCAGTTCGGCGGTTCGCTTGCCGCCGCTGGGGTCGATGAGTGTGTCATCCAGACCATGAATCACCAGGGTCGGCACTCGAAGCGTGCGGAGTGCGTCAGCGCGTGAGCCACCGAGGATCATTGCTCCGAGTTGCCGCCCGACTCCGGCCGGGTAGTGAGCGCGGTCGTAGCTTGCGGCAGCCAGTTCACGAAGGAGCGCGGGGTTGCCATAGCGGTGAGAGGACCACACCAGATCTCTTTCCGCCGCTGCGATGTACCCCTCGCGCTCCGGTGGCTTCGGGCTGAAGAGCACTGCTTGGGCCTCGGCGCTGGGCCGGCCGTAGTCGGGCTCGCCGGTCGAGGACATCATCGACGTCAGGGTCAGCACTCGCGCCGGCTGGCTGATGGCCATCGTCTGGGCGATCATGCCGCCCATCGAGGATCCGACCACGTGAGCTCGTTCGATTCCGAGCGCGGTGAGCAGGCCGAGGCCGTCGTCGGCCATGTCCTGCAGGGTGTAGGGCACCATCGCGAGGGCGGACGCGATGTCTCCCGAGCTCACAGTGCCGATGAATCGGCCCATGTCGACGGGGTGATCGTCGAACGTGGTGGACAGCCCGCAGTCGCGGTTGTCGTACCGGATCACAAAGCGTCCACGTTCAGCGAGTGCGCGGCAGAAGTCCTCGTGCCAGGCGATCATCTGAGCACTGAAACCCATCACGAGCAGGACCGCTGGATCAGAGGGATCACCGAAGGTCTCGTACGCGATGGACACTCCGGGCGTGGCTTCAGTGATCGGCATGCTGGGAGTGTCCCAGCATCGCCCGTCTGTGCGCACCCGGGTATCAGCGACGTCTGGCCTGTGTGTTGTGTTCCGTGGCGGCGACTGCGACCCGGGACAGCTGAGCCCTGGTCTTGTGGTGCGAGCGCAGGAACTGTACTCAAGGACCGCGGCCGCCCCCGATGCGAACGCTTGGCCTTCCTGCCGGTGAGGGCGGACAGGTGAGCGTTGAGGAGGATGCGTCGTCCGCCGTCAGTCGTCCGGGCTGGTGGTTGCTGTCCGGGGCTTCGCATGCGGTGGGTCGGTGCGGGGGCTGCCGGGGTAGGTCAGGCGCGGAGGTTGGTGGTGAGGTCTTCGAGCAGGGTTTTGACCTCTTCGGTTTCTCGGGGGGTGAACCTCACGGCTTCTGCCATGGCGGTGGGGATGGTGCGTGCGCGTTCGCGGAGCTCGGTGCCCTGTTCGGTGAGGGTGATGTGTACGGAGCGTTCGTCCTGGATCTGGCGTTCGCGGCGGATCAGTCCGTGGGTCTGCAGGCGTTTGAGTAGCGGTGTCAGGGTGCCGTAGTCGAGTTGCAGGAGGGTGCCCAGGGTCTTGATGGGGAGGGTGCCGTGTTCCCACAGCACCAGCATGACCAGGTACTGGGGGTAGGTGAGGTTGAACTCGTCGAGCAGCGGACGGTAGCGGTTGGTCATCGCGCGTTGTGCCGCGTACAGGGCGAAGCACATCTGATCTTCGAGGAGCAGGCTGACTGCGCCGTCCTTGTCGGGCTCCGCCTCGGTCTTGTTCATCACCGCTCCTCTCGGGGGCCTTTTCGCCCGTTAACAGCATGGACCCAAACTTTAACGTACAACATTATATTGTGCACACTTAAAAGTTGATCCTGGGCCGTTCCGCGTACGACCTCGGGTAGGTGGCGGTGGTCGGCCGGGTCAGGGTGTGCGGCTCGTTTTCGCGCTGTTCCTCCTGGCGCTGCTCGGCCTCGTCGTGTGCTGCGTTCAGGCCGTGCCTGCGGTCACGGGCACCCTGGGCTCGGGGGTGTGGGCATCCCGGGTTTGGGGGTCATGGGCATCTCGGGTGCGGGGTGTGGGGTGTGGGGTGCGTGTTGTGGTTGGGGTCTTTGTGTTGGTGGGTTTGTTGGTGGTGGGGTGTTGGTGGGGGTCGTGGCAGGAGTGCGGGGTGGGTGGCCGGGTGGGTGGGTGGGTGGGTGGGTGGGTGGGTGGGTGGAATTAGTGTGGGGTGTCTGGTCGTTTTCGGGTTGTTGTCCGGTGTGGGTGACGGCTTGTTTGTGTGTTTTCGAGTGTGGGATGAGGGTTGAGTGGGTATGAGTGATTTTCGGCAGAGGGCTTGGCTGGCGGGTGGTTGTTTCTGGGGTATGCAGGATTTGCTGCGGGTGCTTCCGGGTGTTGTGGGTACGCGGGTGGGATACAGCGGTGGTGATGTGCCGCATCCGACGTATCGCAATCATGGAAGCCATGCGGAGTCGATCGAGATCGCGTTTGATCCGGCGGTCACCGACTATCGGACCATTCTGGAGTATTTTTTCCAGATTCATGACCCGACGACGAGGGACCGGCAGGGTAACGATGTCGGTGCCAGTTACCGTTCCGCGATTTTCTATCTCGACGACGAGCAGCGGCGGGTTGCCGAGGACACCATTGCCGATGTCGAGGCATCGGGGCTGTGGCCGGGGAGTGTGGTGACCGAGGTCGTGCCGGCGGGCACGTTCTGGGAGGCTGAGCCGGAGCATCAGGATTACCTGGTCCGCTATCCGGAGGGCTATACCTGTCACTTTCCGCGTCCGAACTGGCGGCTGCCGAAAAGGGCGGGTGCCTGATCCTGCGGGTTCACCGGCCTCGGTGAAGGCCTCACCGCCCGCGAGGCGTTGACGGCACGCGCCCGCACCGGGGAATCTTTGGGTGGCGGGTGCCGGGGAGTTTTTGGGTGGCGGGTGCTGCCTTCCTCGGGTCTGTGCCGCCGCTGTTTCCCGTGCTTTGGGCCGGTGGCGTGTCCGGGTGTCGCCGGCCGGCACCCGCGGTGCATCAACGCACCGGGGGTGCACCGGTTGCCGTGGTCGCGCCCTGCAGTTCCATCTGGGGGTCGACGCCGAGGCTTTCGGTGGGCTGTGGCATCTGCTGTCCGACCATGCGTATGAGGTGGGGGGTGTTGCTGCTGTCGGGCGCGCCGTTGTGCCTCGGTTGTTGCTTCGGCTGAATGCCTGGGGAGGTACCGGGCCTGTCCGCCTGCGCGCCTGTGCGCCTGTCCGCTTGTCCGCTTGTCCGCTTGTTTGGCGGGGGAGGGGGCTGGCTGCCGCGGTGCCCGGGAGAGGGTCCGTAGTGAACACGCCGGGCGGGTCCTGCAACACCCCGCGGTGCGGCGGAGTGTGGGCCGCCGTCACCCTTGAGTGGCGTGTGGGGTGCCGTCACCCCTGGGGGGTGTGTGGGCCGCTGTCACCCTCTGGGTGGTGTGTGGGCCGCTGTCACCCTGGTGTGTGGGCCGCCGTCGCCCTTGAGTGGTGTGTGGGGTGCCGTCACCCCTGGGGGGTGTTGTTCGGTGTCTGCTTGGTGGATCCAGGACGCGAAGGCGCGGATGGCGGTGACGGCGAGGGGCGACGTGCCGGAGCCGTAGGGGCCGGTGAGCAGCATGACGCGGGTCGGAATCGGTTGGGAATGCCGGGGGTGGGTGCTCGGGGTGTGTGCGGGGGTGGTGGGTGGCCCGGTCCGGGTGGGTGTCTTGTTTGGGGGGCTGGCCGTTGTGGTGGCTGCTGCCGTGCACCGGGGTGCGGTACCGCGGCCCGGCCCGGCCCGGCCCGGCCCGTCCTGGCCCGGCCCGTCCTGGCCCGGCCCGTCCTGGCCCGGTCCTGGCCGACGGCCCGTCCGTGTTTTTGCCGCCTCGCCTCCCTGCGGGCGGTGGGCGGCGGGCGTGGGCGGCCCGGCCTTGGTCGGTGTCTTCGGGTGGGGTGTGTTGCTGTCCGTCGTGGTGACGGCCGCCGTGCATCGGCTGTTGTACCGCGTCCTGTACTGAGGTCACAGCGCTGCTCCCGCCCGGGCGTGACGTGGCGGGTATGGCGTCCCGGCGGTCTTGGTCCATCCCGGGCGTGACGTGGCGGGTATGGCGTCCCGGCGGTCTTGGTCCATCCCGGGCGTGACGTGGCGGGTATGGCGCTGTGGTGGTTTTGGTCTGTCTGGGCGTGGCGTGGCGGGTATGGCGCTGTGGTGGTTTTGGTCTGTCCCTGGGTGGGGTGTGGTTGGTGTTGGTTGGTGGTGTTGGGTTTGTGTGGGTCGGGAGCCTCTCGGGAACATCAGGAACTTTGTGTGCAATGTAATTGCGTGCGTTGAAGTTTTGGGGTATGTTACTAGCAATGCGGGAGATCTGTGAGGTGGGAGAGGGGTTGTGATGGGCGGGATCGAGACGGATGGGGTGCGGGCTGATGCCTCTGTGGCCAGTCTGCTTCTTGAGGATCAGATGTGTTTCGCTTTGTATGCGGCGCAGCGTGCGATGACCAACCGCTACCGGCCGTTGCTCGACGAGTTCGATCTGACTTATCCCCAGTATTTGGTGTTGTTGGTGTTGTGGGAGCACCGTGCTGTCCCTATCAAGACTTTGGGTGCGCTTTTGCAGCTCGATTATGGGACGTTGACGCCGTTGTTGAAGCGGATGGAGACGCATGGGTTGATCCGTCGTGAGCGTCAGGTCGAGGATGAGCGTTCGGTGCTGGTCACTCTTACCGAGCAGGGGGCCGGGCTGCGTGAGCGTGCTCGTGCGATTCCTGCCGCGATGGGGGAGGCTGTCGGTTTCAGTCCTCAGCAGTTCGAGGACACCAAGTCGCTCCTGGAGCGTTTGACGGTCAACCTTCGCACCTGACTTCGCACCTGAGCGATCCCGGCTGCCGCCCGTCGGTGATGTGCCGTGCGCGGGTTTCTCGGACGGATCGTCACCCCCTGCCTGTGCCCCTGTCCCTGCTTGTGCCTGTGCCTGTGCCCTTGCCTGTGCTGCTGCCCCTGCTTGTGTCGTTGCCTGTGCTGCTGCCCTTGCTTGTGTCGTTGCCTGTGCTGCTGCCCTTGCTTGTGCCTGTGTCTCTGTCGTTGCTTGTGCCCTTGCTTGTGTTTGGGTGTCTGGCGTGTTGCTCTTCATGTTCAGCCCGTCCTGTCACTCCTGCTTGTCGCTGGTGTGAGCGGAAAGGAACACGATGCTGGAAGCAGCGGGTCTGACCTCGGCCGAGGAGGCTGTGTACAGGCTTTTGGTGATGGTGCCTGCCGCGTCGGCGGACGAGATTGCGCGGCAGTGTGCTCTGGTGCCGGCCGATGTCGGGCAGGCGTTGGCCTCGCTCGAAGCCAAGGGGCTGGCCAGTGCGACGGATCGCAGTCCGCGTAGTTTCGCGGCTGCGCCTCCGGACGTGGCTTTGCTGCCGCATCTGCAGCGGCAGACCGATGCTTTGGACCGTGCCCGGGTGGCGGTCACCGGTCTGGTGGAGACGTACCGGCATACCAGGCGTCGTAGTGATCCTGATCAGCTCATCGAGGTGATCACGGGTGCCGAGGCGTTGCGCCAGAATCTGCGCCGGATCCAGGACGGTGCGCGTCACGAGATGTTGTGGTTCTGCAAGGCGCATTACGTGGCGATGCCTTCGGGCAGTAACCAGGCGGAGTTCGATGCGCTTGACCGGGGGGTGCGCTATCGCGTGGTGTATGAGCGGGCGTTCTTCGATGATCCTGGTGCTGTCGACAATGTGGCGCAGGGTGTACGGGCGGGAGAGACGGCGCGTGCGGTCCCGCATCTTCCTCTGCGGCTGGCCGTTGCCGACCGGACCATCGCCATCTGCCCTCTCGTGCCCGGTGGTCCCGGTGGCAGTTCCGAAGAGCCCACTACCGCTCTGGTCCGTGACAGCAATCTGCTCGAGGCTCTGGTTGCTTTGTTCGAGCGCTACTGGGAGGACGCGGTCCCCCTGCACGTGAACGAGTCCGGAACGGTCAACGGCACCGACGGGGACAGCGGCGGCCACGAGTTGTCGGCGATGGACCGTCAGCTGCTGTCCCTCCTTGTCGCGGGTGTGGCCGACAAGGCCATAGCCAGCCAGATGGGGCTCAGCCGCCGCACCGTGCAGCGACGTATCCAGGCCATGATGGCCAGCGCGGGCGCGACCACACGCATGCAACTGGCGTGGCACGCCGCCCGCCGGAACTGGATGTAGCAGCACCGGCCTTCGGGCACCGGCACACACCCGCGGCCCTCACCCCACCGCTGCTGCTGTGCTGTGTTCCTGAGAGCCCGTTCACCGCTCCTCACCCACAACACGCGTGCCCTTACCGGCGCACCGCACCGCTGCTGCCCCGCCCGGCGCACGGTCACGGCCGTCGTGTCGCATGTGCGTGGGACGGGGTGTTCCGGCCCGCTTGCCCCCGGCCCTCCCGCCCGGCGCGCGGTCACGGCCCTCGTGTCGCATGTGCGTGGGACGGGGTGTTCCGGCCCGCTTGCCCCCGGCCCTCCCGCCCGGCGCACGGTCACGGCCGTCGTGTCGCATGTGCATGGGACTGGGGTGTTTCGGCTGTTCTGCCCGGGCAGTGGGGTGGTCTGGTGCTGGTGGTACGGGCTGAGCTGCCCCGTGACGGGCCGGGGGTGCGGGGGGAGCGGGTGGGGGTGGTGCTGTCTGTCGTGTGTGGTCGGGGTGTGATGGTGCGCGCGAAGACCTCCGTGTGCGGGGGAGAGGGATGTCTCCACCGCACCGGAGGTCTTCGCGGGCGTGCAGGACCGGGCTCTGCCGGTATCGCGTGTGCAGGACCGGGCTCTGCCGGTATCGCGTGTGCAGGACCGGGCTCTGCCGGTATCGCGTGTGCAGGACCGGGCTCTGCCGTGGCATGAGCGCCCCGCTGTGCAACCGGTGCGGCTGCCACGGTTTTTGACGGGTCATCACCGCACGGTGGCGTAGGAGGAGCGCTCGACGAGCCGGGAGGCGGTGTCGGAGTGGGAGACAGCCACGGGGTGGGTGACGGTGACGGGGTGGGACGTCTTGATCTCGACGGTGTGCGAGTGTGCCTGCCTGGCCGTGAAGCGCTGGGCGGCGGCCGGGATGTTCGTGTCGTCAAGGGTGATCAGGTTCCATGACGGGATGTGCTTCCAGGACGTCGCGGCGGCCTTCTGGTCCAGGGCCGGGGCGGCGACGGGACGCTGCGTGGCGGCCGTGAGTGCGGTGGCACGACGGGGGGTGTCGGCGGCGGACCGGTCGTCGAACGTGCCGGCCCCGGTGGACGGGCCGGTGCCCGCCTTGCTGTTCTCCAGGGCGAAGGGGGCCTTGTTCAGGGCCGGACCGAGGGCGTGGCCCGGGAACTTGCCGGCGAGTTCGGTGGTGCTCTCGCTCTTGCCGGGGCAGAACGCGGCGATGTGGACGAGTGCCCTGGCGTTCTTCTTGTGGGCTGTGGCCTGAGCGATGACAGAGCCGCCGTAGGGGTACCCGGCGAGCGCGCCGGGGCCCTTGACGCTGGTGGGGGCGCCGGCCGGGTGGGTGTCGCCGGTGAGGCCGCGCAGCGGGTTCGCGGGTGTGACGACCGGGCGGCCCTCGTGCTGCGAACGCTTGACGGCGCCGTGCCAGCCGGCGGACTCGGAGAAGGCGCCATGGATGAGGACCACGGTCGGCTTGCTGCCGGCACGGCTCGCAGGGGTGGCGGTGGCAGCCACCGCACCGGTCGCGGCTGCCATGACCGCGGCGACACCGGCCACGCCGAACACGGAGGCGTAGACGCGGGGCGAGCGGCGTGCGGACAGTCGGTTCATGGTGGTTCTCCTCGAGCGTGTGGACGGACCGGTCGGGCAGGGGGCCCCGGATGGGCCCCGGCTTTCCGCCTTCCTGAAAAAGGTAGCGAGCATTTACCACGCATACAAGTTAATTGTGAGTTATGCGACGGTGAGCTGACTAATCGTGCACAAGTTGATGAGGTCGGTGAGGACACGGCGGACGGCGGCGGCGGTTCTCGTCGGCCACGGGCCGCTCGTCCTGACACGTATCCCGCCGGTGTCCTGCCCCAGGACGGCGCAGCGCCCCTGGGGTCCAGGGCGTCCCGGGCTCAGGGCGCTGCGGGGTCCTCCTCGTGTGAGCGCCACCGCGGCGCGCCCCGCCGCGCCCGCCGGCATCTGTCGCTGCGGCACCTGCGCTGCTGGCAGGGGCGGGCGTCGGGGCGGCCGTCATCCGTCCCGGCCCACCGGTGCTCGCGGTACTCGGCTCCGGTCCACACCGGCGTGGACGGTCCGTGAGCGTGAGGCGATCGTGATCAGCACGCCGGTCCGGTGGCACCCCTGCCGCGACCCGTCCGGCACTGAAGGGGACGGTGCGCACGGTGTGCCACCTGCCGGGGACGGACCGGCCGCAGCCTTGGTACCGGGCGCGGGTGACACCGGGCGCGGGTGACACCGGGCGGGGCGGCCTCGAGGCGCGCCGGCCCGACGGTGTACCCGGCGATGCTCGGCGTGTGCTGCGACGGATCGTGGCCGGGTCGTCCTCGTGGACGCGGACCGGGCCGGTGCAACGTGAGCGGGATCGTGCGGGCCTTCACCGTGCCGCCCGTCCGCGTGGCGCGCACGCGACCGCCGTTTGGGCGGGAGCACGCAGGGGCGCCGCCGGGGGAGGCGACGGCCATTCTCGCCCGGGAGCATCGGGCGGCGGACCTTCCCTTCCCGCCGTGGGCTCAGGACCCGCAGGGGCGGTCCCCGGACCGGGGGGTGCGGACGGCGCACGCGAGCAGCAGATGGCCCGCCTGATCGGTCCCCTCCTCACAAGAGGAGCTCACCCCCCGGGGTTGACCTGGTGGTGGATGGCCGGGCTCTGGGCGCTGCTGCAGCGCACGCAGTGTCCGCCGTCACGGTCGCGCACGAGTCGGCGGACGACGTCCGTGGGGCCGGTGCGGCGACGCCGAGGGGCCACGCCGGGATTCTTCGCCCTGCTCCCGCGCGCCGGATCGACGGCACCGGGGAGCGGCGGGAGCGAGAACGAGAACATGCATACCGCGACGCTCCCGTTCCGGGGTGCGTCAGGGCCGGACGGTCTCCTCGTGCACGGCGAAGAAGAGGTTCTGCATCGCTTCCCGCGACGCTGTGGCGTTGCCGTGATCGAGCGCGGCGAGAGCCGCGGCCGCCGCCCTGCGCACCGGGTGCGGCAGCGCCTCCTCCGCCGCGACCGCATACGAGCGGGTGCGGCGCGCTTGACGCTCCTGGGGTGTGACGGCGCCCGGACCCGAGACGGGGAACACCGCAGCTTCGTAGGCGGCCGTGTGGGCAAGGACCATGTGCGCGATGCCGTCGGCGTAGCCCCGCAGCGCTGCTTCCTGCCGAGCCTGACGGCCGCGGACCAGGAAGGTGCCCAGCAGGGCGCCGCACCCCGTCGAGACACCCGCGCCGGCAGCGGCGACAGGGCCATCCAGAAGGTAGCCGCCTGCAGCGCCCAGGACTGTCATCAAAGTGACCGCGAACGCCGCGATGAGTATGCGGGCCTGCTGCGGCGTGGGGGTCGTCATGGAGGAAGTGTGTCACCCGAATGGCCGAGAGCGGGCCGCCGGTGCCGGCCGGCCGTCGAGCACCCGGCGGGCCCGCCGGGTGCTCGACGGCTCCCTGCTCCTGGCGGCGGAGTCGGGGCGGGTGGCCGGGCAGGGTGTCGGGGAGTTCCACGGCGCAGCCGACGGGAACGCAGGCCGCGCAGACGCGGGCCGGCGCCCTGCCGGCCGGCCGAGCCGGGGCACCGGCGGCACTCCTCAAGGCCGAGGACGCGGCGGGCCTGGGTGAGGCCACGGCCTCCCTCGGCCTCGGGGAACCGGCCGACGACGAGGACGACCGTGACGGGCCGAAGCCCTCCCGGCCCGCCCTCCCGCACGGCGTGCAGCGGGCACCGGTCGGGGCCGAGCAGCCGCGCACCTGATCCGAGGCGGCGGACGCCCGCAGAGCCGGTCCGGGGCGCTACAGGGCCGGACGCCCACAGGGTCGGTCCGGGGCGCTGCAGGGCCGGACGCCCACAGGGCCGGTCCGGGGCGCTACAGGGCCGGACGCCCACAGGGCCGGTCCGGGGCGCTACAGGGCCAGCAGAGCCTGTTCGACCACTTCGGTCAGGGCCGGGTGGATGTACAGCACGTCCCGGGCGACCTGGTCCACCGTCAGGCCCAGTGTCATCGCCTGGATCAAGGGCTGGATGAGCGTCGAGGCCTGCGGGCCGATGATGTGCGCGCCAAGGACCGTACGGTCGACAGGGTTCGCCAGGACTTTCACGAAGCTGGTGGTGTCCTCCAGCGCCCATCCGTACGCGGCCTCCGCGTAGGGGCGGGTACTGACCAGGTACTCGATCCCGCGACGGCGCGCCTCCTGCTCGGTCAGTCCGACACTTGCGATCTGCGGGCTCGTGAAGACCGCATGCGGCGCAACGGTGTTGGCCAGCGTGCGCAGGTCCTGGGGGTGGAGCAGGTTGTGCTGCACGAGCCGCGACTCGGCATTGGCCATGTGCTTGAGCTGGAAGTGGTTCACCACGTCGCCGAGTGCCCAGACGCCCGGTACCGAGGTGCGGTAGGTGTTGTCGGTCGCAATGTGGCCGTGCTCGTCGAGGTCCAGCCCGCCGGCGGCCGCGTCCAGCCGGTCGGTGTTGGGCCGGCGGCCGACGCACACCAGCAGCGTCGCGGCCCGCACGACATGCTCGCCGTCCGGGCAGGTCACGGTGACCGCGACGCCGTCGGCATGCCGTTCGACGCAGGTGACGGCGGCCTCGAGAAGTACGCGATGTCGCTGCGATACGAGTTCGGTGAACCGCGCCGACACCTGCTCGTCCTCCGCCATCAGCAGGCGCGGCCCCCGCTGCACGATCGTGATATCCGTACCGAACGCGCCGAATACATGACTGAACTCGGCCGCGATGAAACCCCCACCGATGACGACCATGGACGCGGGCACCTCGTCGATCCGCATGATGGTGTCCGAGGTGTGGTACGGCACGGTGTCCAGGCCGGGGATGTCCGGCACCACGGGCCGTGACCCGACCGCGACGACGAACGTGTCGGCGCTGATCCGCTCGGTTCCGGCCTGCAGCACCTTCGGCGCGACGAACCGCCCCTCCTCGGTGTACACGTCGACGCCGTTTTCCCTGCGGTAGTCCAGCGCGCTGTCGTGCAGCGGATCGATCCGGTGGAACACCCGGTCACGGATGGCCCTCCAGTCGACGCGCTCGACGCTCGCATGGACACCGAGCCGCGCTGCCGCCCGCACCCCCTCGACCGCGTCGGCGGTGACGACGAACATCTTGCTCGGAATGCAGCCCCGGTTCAGACACGTGCCACCGAAGCGGTCCGGTTCCACGACAGCGGTACGCAGATGAGCGAATTCGTCGGTGAGCAGCATGTTGCCGCTGCCCATCCCCAGGACCACGAGATCGTAATGCCGCACGCCCGTACACCTTCCGCCGGCGAAATGTTCGGCCCTGCAGCGCATGGCCGCCCCACGAGGCCCCGAACCCGTTTCACCCGGACTTCGGCCCCACGGCCCCTTTCCACACCCATTCCCTCCAGGTACTTATCACGACAAACAGCACATCAGCGGGCAACGCCGATACGGGAGCGCGGCGTCCACACGGACAGGGCGCACCCCGGCCGTGCCCGCACGACGCCGGCACCCGCCGCGCCCGTCCGGCCGCGCGACGGCCCGGCCGCCACCCCGGACGCCCCCTCGGCCGGTGGCGCCGCCCGGGCTCGGAGCGCCGTCGGGCCCATCGCGCGTACGCGGCGCCCCACGGCCGACGCCCGAGCCCGGCGGCCCGCCCGCCGGGCGCCCCGGTGGATGCGACCCCTTCCCCGCCCACCGGCACCTCCCGCGCCCGCGGGAGGGCATGACGGTTCATGGCGTCCCCTGCGCCAGGTGCGCCCCTGTGATGCCCGCCGGGCTCCCCGCCTGCGCCACAGGCTTCCGCCCCCTGCCGCGAACCTGCCCGGGCCGAACAGTCAGACCGATCGGTGGAGCCGCGTGACCTGAGTCATCAACCCCTCACTTGACCGGACTAGACAGGTCTGTCTAATCTCTTCCCTGTACTAGACAGACCTGTCTAACCATGAGAGTGACCCATGAGCCTCACCCCCACTGCGCGCTCCGCCGCCCGTACGAACAACCCCGTACGACGGTCCGCCGCGCCCGCCGCCCACCGGCGACGACGGGACCTGGGACCCATCGCCTCCCTTGCCCTGCTCGCCTCGATCGTCGTGTCGCTGCTGGCCGCATCCAGCGCCCCGACCCCGCTCTACGCGATCTACCAGCAGCGCTGGGGCTTCTCGCCGATCACCACCACCATCGTCTTCGGCGTCTACGCGCTCGCCGTGCTGGTCTCGCTCCTGGTCTTCGGCAAGATCTCCGACCACGTCGGCCGCCGGCCGGTCCTGCTGGCGGCGCTGACCGGACAGGTCGCGGCCATGGTCGTCTTCGCCACCGCCGGCGGGGTGGACGCACTGCTGGCCGCCCGTGTCGTCCAGGGCGTGGGCACCGGCGCCGCGCTCGGCGCGATCGGCGCCGGCATGCTCGACATCGACCCCCGCAGGGGCGGCTTCCTGAACTCCTTCGCGCCCGCGGTGGGCACCGCCGGCGGCGCCCTGGTCTCCGGGCTGATCGTGCAGTACCTGCCCGTGCCCACCCGCCTCGTCTACTTCGTACTGCTCGGCATGTTCGTCCTGCAGGCACTCGGCGTGCTCGCTCTGCGCGAGACGGTGAGCCGCAAGCCGGGCGCGCTGGCCAGCCTGGCCCCCGAGATCAAGCTGCCCAGGGCCGCCCGCACCCCGGTGGCGATCGCCGCCCCCGTCCTGTTCGCGGTGTGGGCACTGGCCGGCTTCTACGGCTCGCTGGGCCCGGCCATCGTCCGGACCCTGGTGCACTCCACCTCCCTCGTGTGGGGCGGGCTGCCGCTGTTCGTGCTCGCCGCTTTTGCGGGCCTGGCCGTCCTGGTGCTGCGCGGGACCTCGACGCGCACGGTGATGCTGATCGGCGCCGGCGCACTGGTTGCCGGTGTGACGATCACCCTGGTGTCCATCGGCTCGGGCACCGGCGGCCCGGCCGCCGCGACCGGGTTCTTCGCGGGCAGCGCGATCGCCGGCTTCGGCTTCGGCAGCGGGTTCCAGGGCGGCATCCGGATGGTGATGCCGCAGACGCGACCGCACGAGCGGGCCGGTGTGCTGTCCCTGCTGTACGTGGTGTCCTACCTGGGCCTGGGCGTCCCCGCGGTGATCGGCGGCGTCCTGGTCGTGCACGGAGGCGGGCTGCTGCAGACCGCCCGGGAGTACGGCATCGCCGTCATCGTGCTGACGGTCGCCGCGCTGGCCGGGCTGCTCCTCAGCGGCCGCCGCGCGGAACCGGTGGCAGTGCTCCGGCCGGAAGCCGCCGACGAGACGGCACCCGCACCGCAGAGCGCACAGGTGCCGCAGACCGTCTCCGGCTGAAGACCAAGGCTAGAATAGACTGATCTGTCTGAAAGGGTGATCGTCATGGTGACCAGGACCGCAACGAAGCCGTCCGCACGGGAGCGCCTGCTCGAGGCCGCCAACGAGCTCTTCTACAGCGAAGGCGTGCAGACCGTCGGCATCGACCGCATCATCGAGCACGCCGGCGTCGCCAAGGCATCCCTCTACAACACCTTCGGGAACAAGGAGAGCCTGGTCTGCGCCTACCTGGAATCCCGCAAGACGCGCATCCAGGACCGGATCCTGCGGACCCTGACCCGCTTCAGGACCCCCCGCGAACGCCTGCTCGGCGTCTTCGACGCACAGGGCGAGCTTTTCACCACCCCCCGGTACAACGGCTGCGCGTTCGTGCGGGCCACCGCCGAAGCACCCGACGACAGCTCGATCAGCCGCGCGGCCGACGACTACCGGACCTGGGTACGCGGCCTGTTCACCGAACTGGCCACCGAGGCCGGGTACGCCGACCCCGAAGGGCTCGCCCGCCGGCTGCACCTGCTCTACGACGGCGCCGCACTTTCCGCACGGATGGACCGCGACCCCTCGGCCTCCACCACCGCCCGCGCCGCCGCGGCCGTCCTGCTCGACGCGGCGCCGCTCACGGAACCCGCGGCCACCGCCCCGGGAAACTGACGGCCCACGACGACCGCTCCCGCCCCGGCCGCCGCCGGCCGGACGCCCCGGCCCGCGCGCGAGCCGCGGACGGGACGCGCACATCCCGCCGGCCGCCCGCCGACACGGCCCGGTGCTCCCGCGGCTTCAGGGCGCCGGCCCGGCTTCCATGTGCGAGCACATGCTCTTATCCTGGGAGGGGAAGCTTTGGAGGAGACGATGACCCCTGCGCCGACGAACCCCGACGATGCGTGCAACAACCTGACCCTGCGCAAGGCGGCCCGGTATCTCGGCGCGACGTACGACAAGGCGCTGGCCCCGGTCGGTCTTCGTGCGACGCAGTTCAGCATCCTGCAGAAGCTGGGTGCGCACGGAGAAACGACGATCACCGGCCTCGCCGACATGATCGCCATGGACCGTACGACGCTGGCCTCGAACCTCAAGCCGCTCGCGCGGGAGGGCCTGGTGACCGTCGAGCCGTCGGCGGCCGACCGCCGGGCACGGATCGTCACGATCACGCCGGACGGCCTCTCCCGGGTGAAGGCGGCACTGCCGCTGTGGAAAGCCGTGCAGGACCGGTTCGAGGGGAGCTTCGGAGCCGACAAGGCGGCCCGGCTGCGCGCATCACTGAGAGCCGTCCTCGACACCGGCTTCGATCCCTGGGCCGAGTAGGGCGCGACGGTTCCGGCGCTGCCGGCGGGCCGCCCCCGCACGCCCGGACGCCGCCGGCATCCCGTGCACCCGCCGGCCGCGGCGGACTTCGGCCCTCGTGACGCGGCCGCCGCCCCGGCCCGGGCGCAGGGGCGGGGAGGCGGCCGAGGGCGTCGGCGGGATCGATGCGGACCAACCGGGCCGGGCGCCGGCGTGCGGGGAGTGCGGACGGCGGCGGCCGGCATGTCGTGCTCGGGCAGCACGGATGGGCATGCCCGGCGAGACCGCCTCGCCCCGGCCGGCGAACTGTTCCCGCGCACTGGTCACGGCCGCCACGGCGAGGAGACCCCGGCCGTACCGGCGTTCTTGGCTCTGCGTCGGGCGGGGGCCGGCGCCGTCCTTGCCGTCCCGCAAATGCGAGCATATACTCCTAGTGGGTGGTGCATATCCACCCACGCTCCGGGAGGGTCCCTGCTCCCGGCCCCCTACCGGCGCCGGCAGCAGCTTCAGGGCCGCACGTCGCGCACATCCTCCACGCGCCACACCCGCGTGTGATCACATCCGGATGCATCAGTCACCGGAAGGAGACCGACCGATGGTTGCCGGCACCCCTGTTCCTGTCCGCCGGCGCCGGCGCCGGTGGCACGGGCCGCACCCGGTGTTCCGTGCGGACGTACCGCTGGACCGCGCGTTCGACGACGTCGAACACGTGACGGGCGTACCTGCCCGGTCGGTCGAGACGTTCGTCGCCGCGCGCAAGGACTTACCTCTGGGCCGACTTGCACCGTGCGGGCCGTATCGGCCCGCCACCGACCAGGAACCATCACGGATCTCTCAAGGAGACGATGCAATGCAATCTGTGCAGGAGAGCCCCGACCCTGCCGAAACGGCGCGCCGCGCCCGGTTCGGCAGCCTGCCGAAGCGAATCCGCCCCGAGGAGATGGTCGAAGAACGGGCGGCCACGGTGCCGGACCCGGCGAAGAACACCTACAGCCCCGACGAGTGGCTCGTTCGCTACTGCCTGTGACCCACATCGGCCCGACAACGAAGGACTCCCATGCGCATACCCAAACCCCTCATGGCAGTGTCAGTGGCCATGCTCTCGGCCGCCGTTGCCGTGGGCTGCTTCGTCCAGGTCTTCTGACGCCCCCGGTGCCGATCGCTCGCGCCCCGGCGACGGGCACCGTGACGACCGCCCGCCGGCTCGCCCCCTGAGCCGGCGGGCGGACGGCCGACGGGGCACCGGAGCGGCTGCCGGGTCCGCCTGACCGAGACTGCGGCACCGTCCGGTTCGAGGCGGCCGGCCGGGTGATCACCGCGATCGCCCCGTCCAGGACGTCGACATCACCGAACGGATCCACGACGACCTCGTCGACGCCCACCCGGCCCCGGCCGGACACCTCGCCGCCCGCATCACCCGGCGAGGACCGAGTGCGCCCGCCGGACGAGGCATCACCCTGCCGGGCACGGCGGCGCCCGACCGCAGCCGTCAGGCCAACAGCGGTCGCGGCTCGACAAGTCCGCCTCGCCGTGGACGCGTCGCCGACCGGATGGGGACGACGACCGCCGCTTTCACCGCCGCCTCGCGCCGGGGAGACCCCCCTGACGCCCCTGGTCTGCGCCCGCCCACACACCCGATGGCACGGGCACAGGATCCGGCAGGCAGCGGCAGGCAGCGGCAGGCAGCGGGCAGGCAGCCCGGTGGGGCCGAGCGGCTCGTGGTTCAGCCACTCGGCCCCACCGGGCAAACGCATGCCCGGACGCCCGGGCGGTGTCGGCCAGCGAAGCGGACGGGACGCGGCGGCAGCACGGTACGGCGCCAGGAACGCGGTCAGCGCCGTCAGCATCTCCTTGGGGGCCTCCTCGGCGACCCAGTGACCGCAGCCGGGAATGACCAGGCTCTGCACGTTGTCCGCGGCGAGCTTCATCGTGCTCGCACCGAACCCCTTCGCCCTGCGCGTGGGAGCGGCGACAGCCAGGCAGCGCCGCCGACGAAGGCGCGTCGGGACAACCCGTGCCGGGCCCCGCGCGGCAACGGCTTCGGGCCGGGGCCGGACGGGACCGACCCCGCTTGGAGGCTGCTCGTATGTGGGGTGCGGCAAGGGCGCCCCCTCGCGACAGCCGCATACTCATCCGGTCACCTGGCCGTCACGGCCGGCTGGTGGTGACACGGTCGGGCGGTTCGACGGGGGCCGGAGTCAGGTCCACGGGGGATGCTTCGGTGTCCTGCGGGTTCTTGTCCGGCCCGGCCCCGCCGGTGCGCTCTCGGCGGCGGTCGTTGCACCAGGAGATCGCGCATGCCGCCAGGTACAGCAGGCTGATGGGGGTGGCGAGCAGCAGCATGCTGAGCGGGTCCGTGCTGGGAGTGGTGACCGCGGCGAAGACGGCGATACCCATGAGCATGCCGCGCCACCAGCCGATCATCCGGCGCGCGGTGATCAGGCCGCCGAGGTTCAGCAGCACGAGGAGGACCGGGAGTTCGAAGGAGAGACCGAAGACGACGACCATGCGGGTGGCCAGGTCGAGGAAGTCGTCGACGGGCAGGAGGTTGGTGGCGTTGTCCGGGGTGAAGGAGATCAGCACCCGTGTCGTGGTCGGCAGACTCCAGTACGCCACGGCGGCGCCCGACAGGAACAGGGGGATACCTGCCCCGAGAAAGACCAGCGTGTACTTCTTCTCGTTGCGGTGCAGTCCTGGCGCGACGAAAGCCCACAGCTGATACAGCCACACCGGGCTCGCGGCGACGATTCCCGCGGTGGCCGATACTTTCAGCGCGAGGGTGAACGGGGAGAGCAGGCCGTTGAGGGCGATCACGCCGCAGTGCCCCGCGTCGCTCCGGCCGGCCGGCCGGCCCGGGGCGCAGCCGGGCAGCGGATCGATGAGGAACCCGATCAGCTGCTTGTAGAACAGGGCTGCCACGACCGTGACGAGCAGGATCGCTCCGACGGCCTTGACCAGACGGTTTCGCAGCTCGCGAAGATGCTCTCCAAGGGGCATCTGCGCAGCGTCATGCGGTGTACGGGTGGGCATGGGCGGTCCCGGTCCCTTCCTGTGCAGCACCGGCCGCACACCTGTCGGTCAGTGGTTCGGGCGCTTCAGCGCCGGTGAGGGATGTCTGCCTCGGCCGTTTCGGGGGCCGTGTGCCGGCCGGCGGGCACGGGCTGAAGGGCGGCGACGGCGTCCACGCCGGCCGGGGGTTCGCCCGCGTCGTCCTTCTGCATGGCCTTGGTCTCGCTCTTGAGGATCCGCAGCGACTGCCCGAAGGAGCGGGCCATATCGGGGAGCCGCTTGGCGCCGAAGAGCAGCAGGACGACGACGAGGATGAGGATGATCTCGGGTGCTCCGAGCCTTCCGAACATGGGCGTTTCCTTTCCGAGGGACTGCGGCACGGGAGCGGTGCTCCGGTGCGGTCGGCCTGGCTGCCCGCGGATGCGGGAGCCCTGCCCTGTGTGCGGATCGGTGGGTGGACTCACCGGGCCGACGGCGACCGCGGCGAACGGTGGGTGGGCCGCCGGCACGGCGGCGCGCAAAGGCCGGTGTCACGGGGGTGTTCCTGCCGCGGCCGCAAGGGGCCCACCGGTCCCCGGCGCCGGTGATTCCTCAAGGCCGGTGGCCGGCGGCCGTGGACTTCGAGCCGGGTCCGGCGGACTTTCCGGGGTGCTTTAAGGCCTGCGCCGCGGCACCGGCGGGCGGTTCCTCCTCGAGGTCGAAGCCCGTGGTCAGCCCGGTCAGGTCCAGGCTCTCGGCACTCAGCAGGTTCTTGGCCACGAAGGCCTTCGGGTTGAGGTCCTCAAGCGTCAGATCCCCCAGCTCAGGGGGGAGTTCGTTGAGAATGCCCGCCTGAGCGCTCTGGGAGAGCTCGCGGATCCTGCGCAGGGTCCGCGCGGTGTCGGACACCATCTTGGGGAGCTTGTCGGGCCCGACCAGAATGACGGCCAGCACAATGAGTGTGACAACTTCGAGCGGGCCGATGTCGGAGAACATCTACGACTCCCGTCTGGGGTGGTGAAGGCTCCGTCGCCTCCCGGGCAGGAGGGGAAGCAGGGTGGGCCGGCTGCACGGACCCGGCAGCCGCCCCGCAGGGGGACGGCCGCACAACGGTGTGAGGACGTCTAGGCCTACCGCCCCGGGGCGAGCGTCCTCCGGCCGTGCTTTCGCCCGGCTCTACCCATGGCACCGATCGCCGCATCCACATGACGAAGAGTCTCCCGGCCTGTGGAAAGTCGGTGGTCAAGCCTCTGATCGGCGGTCAGTCAGTGCCTCCGGGCCCGGTGACACCACCCCGGATCATGGTTGACAGGGGGAAGTCATGCCGGGCCCGAAGGCCGGGAGCCCCATTGCGGAGCCACCGAAGACGGTAATGAGGGGCGACCTCCGGTTGCGGTGCCAATCGTTGGCTCGGCAGCCGGGGCGGTGGGTGGTCAGCGGTTCAGGTGGACGGTGAAGTGCCGTTCGGTGTCTCCGGCGGGGACGGTGCGGACGAAGCCCCGGGCGTTGTGGTAGTCGCCTGATCCGCCGGTGATGGCGACGTCGACGTAGGAGGGGGCGGGCAGATGGAGGAGTGCCTGTGCGGCAATCTGTCCTTCGGGCAGAGAGAAGGTGCCCAGGCACTGGAGCGCGGCCGGGTCGACGTGGGTGTAGGTGCAGACGACGCTGTGATCGCCGGCCTTCTTGCCGTCGCGGTAGAGGTCTTCGTGGATGACGCGCTGGTCACCCGGGCTGATTCCCGCCCGGCCCAGGTCGAGGTCTTCGAGGGAGGTCTGTTTGCCGGTCAGCTCGAAGGTCTCCATGTGGTGTCCGGCGGCGTGCGCACTGATGGAGGCGGGCGAGGCAGGTGTGGCGGCCGACACCGTCGGGGCGGTGGCTGCGCCGGCGGCGAGGGCTGTGGCGATACCGGCCGCTGCGGTGAGGTATCGCACCTTGTTGAGCTTCAGCGTGTTCGGCAATTTTCTCTCCGTTTCGTGATGGGTCGATCCGTTGGCGGCACAAAGGTGCAGGACCCGGTCCGGATGCACGGGCCGGCCCTTTCGAGCCGAGTCCCTGTCGGGTTGGTGATCGGGCACTCGCACCATTACTTCGTCACCTGCTTGTGAGGTGATGAGGGTGATTCGTGGAAGTGCCCTGGGTGCCGGGTCTGGCAACGTCTGCGCAAATCCCGCAAACAGGCACAATACGAGCATAAGCTCCTATTGTGATGACAGCAAGGGGGTTCGGGTCACACTGAGCCCATTCCAACCTCGGGCCGACGCCGTCCGGCGCCTTGTCCGGGGTAGCTGGTAGACCCTGTCCATGACGTTCCTGGCGTTGGTCGAGGTGATGCGGGCGGATGGCATGTCGGCCGGACGGCGCTGACGGAGGCGATCTGCGCGCGGTGGACAGAGATCGAGATCGACTCGAGTCACCCCAGCGAAGTGCAAAGCCTCCTCTGGGAGTTCGAGACGGCGCATGGTCCGGCTGAGGCGTATCTGCACCAGGACGGCACCTGCCTGTACAGGGACGTCCGGCAAGAAGACGCTGTCCGGTTGGCGACGCGTTCCGCGAGCCGGCCCCGGCAAGGCAGACCTTGACTTGGTGTTCTGCGATGAGGGCTACACCTTCGACGTACAGCTGCGTGCCGGCGCCACCGAGGCCGAACTGACCGATCTGGTGAATGCCGCTGCCTGACTGCGCCCGGCCGCCGTTGGGCCGCTCGCCGCCCGTCCCGGGCCCGGTGACCCCCCCGGATCATGGTTGGTTGACAGGGGAGTCATGCCGGGCCCGAAGGCCGGGAGCCCCATTGCGGGGCCAACGAAGACGGTAATGCGGGCGAGCGTGGCGATGGAGTGGCGACGGCCCCGGTCCTGCCCGCCGGGACACCGGCGGGCAGGACCGGGGCCTGAGATCAGCACAGGAGACGGGCAAGCCATCGAGCTCTTCGGTGAAGAGCCGTTACCACCCCGGTCGAGCCCCATCCCGCTCTCGTCGAGGGCCTGCCCGGACGCCCGGACGCCCGGGCGGTGTCGGCCGGCGCAGCGGGCGGGACGCGGCGGCAGCGCGGTACGGGGCCAGGAACGCGGTCAGCGCCGTCAGCATCTCCTTGGGAGCCTGCTCGGCGACCCAGTGGGCGGCGCCGGGGATGACCACGCTCTGCACGGATTGTGCGAGGTCCTTCATCGCCTTCCCGACGCCCGCGCCCCAGCTGTCCGCTCCGCCGATCGCCAGGACCGGCATCGCAAGCTTCGTCCCCGCGCGCTCGGCGTTCTGCGCAAGGGTGGCGTCCCACGCACGATAGAGCCCGAAACTGCCGTGCAGGGACTCGGGGTTGGAGAAGAGGCGCACGTAGTAGTCGATCGCCCTTTGGGGCAGCTCGCCGCCCTGAATGGCGAACTCGTAGCCGAAGAAGATCTCTTCCCGTCCGCTGACGAGCTGCTCGGTCAGCTGGTGGTCGACCCGGTTGAAGGGGATGTGCCAGAGCCTGTTGTTGTGCGCCTCGTCGATGAACAGCGGCGGCGAGGCCTCCAGCGTCGGGGGACCGGGGACCGGGGACCTCGGCGAGGGCCACGCGTTCCACCCGGTCCGGGTGGTCCGCGGCCAGCGCGTAGCCGATCAGCATTCCGGTGTCGTGGCCGGCCACGGCGAACCGCTGGTGGCCGAGCGCGTCCATGAGCGCGATCAGGTCATTGGCGAAGGTGCGGGTGTCGTACCCGTCGTGGGGCTTGTCGGTCAGTCCGATGCCACGCTGGTCGACGGCGATGACCGTGTGGTTGCGGGCCAGTTCCGGCATCACCATGCGCCACGCGTACCGGTTCTGCGGCCAGCCGTGCACCAGCAGCAGCGGCGGACCTTCGCCTCCGGTGACCACGTGCTGGCGCAGTCCGCCGGCGTGGACGAACCGGCTGGTGAACGTCTTGGCGAACCCGGCAGGCAGCCCCGGAGCCGTGGCGAGCGAACCGAACCCCTTCGGCCTGCGCACGGCGGGGGAGGCAAGGGCGGACGGCGCACCCACCAGCGAGAGGCCGGCCGCCGCAGCAGCAGAAGCAGCCGCACCACCGACGAAGACGCGTCGGGACAACCCCCGCCGGGCACCGTGTGACACCGGCTCCGAGCCGGGGCCTTCCTGCGCGGGCGGCTCCATGGGAGACATGGTCATGAGAATTCACCATGTTGCTCGAGCATCAGGGCACAGCCAGGACACCCGACAATCAAGAGCATATGCTCGTATTTGGCGGTGCTTTGATGCTCGCCCGGCATCGGATCCGCCGGACGGCTGACGAGATGTCAGCGGCCGGGGAACCGCTGCGTGATCTCCTGGAGCACCCAGCCGTTGCCGTCCGGGTCGCTGAAGTCGGCGAAGGAGCCGTAGGAGGCGCGGTCGGGGTGCGGGCCGGCAAGCCGGCCTTGGCCCTCGACCCGGTGGGTGACCTCTCCGGCCTCGTGGCCGTGGTAGAGCAGTCCTGCGGCGTCGTGGAAGACCTCGCTCACCTCGATGCCGCGACCGACGAGCTCCGCGCGGGCCTCCTCGATGTCGGAGACGGCGAGGTACAGACCCTGGGCCGAGCCGGGTGCGGCGGAGGTGATCCCCGTGCCGAACATGATCGAGCACGCGGAGCCGGGCGGCGTGAAGTGCACCGCGCGCCAGTTCTCGCCGGCGGCCTTGTCGAGGTCCAGACGGAAGCCGGCCGCCTCGTAGAAGGCCTTGGCCCGATCGACGTCGGAGACGGGCAGCACGATGACTTCGAGCTTCAGATCCATGTGAGGGTCTCTCTTTTCTGAGTCGGTGAATCTCGCGCCCGCGAGTCACCGGTTCGATGGGTGTCCGAGGCCGGCAGGGCGATACCTGCCGCCCATCGGCTCGGTGAGGCAATCCGGATGATGCTGATCATTCAGATGTGAGGAAGCCGCGCCGGGATCTGCGCCCCGCGTCGCGCGGCGGTCCTTGTGGCCGGTCCCTTCGAAGCCACGGTGATGCGCCTGTGCCGTCGGCCGGCGCAGGCGGCGCCGACCGTGAAGCACTTGTCCACGGATCGGCTCCCGAGCGGACTCGGTCCGGTCGTCGAGGCTCTTGAGCCGTGCTTTCAGAGCGCCGAAGCGGCGGGCCGTCGGCGACCGCCACCGTGAGAAGAAGTGCCCGCTCGGTACGGGAGAAGGGCTCGGGCGAGGATCCGCCGAGGCCTCTCCGTACGGCCCGGTGCGTTCTTCATGGTTATGACCATAAGCGGTTAGCTCGCAACATGCAATGTCTTCTTTCGTGCCCGGTGCGAAGAAGGCATCGCATGGTGCGAGCAGCGGGGCAGCCCCCGTCAGGCACAAGAAGCACGGCGCGACCGCCCAGGTCCCCGCCGGTCCGCCGGGAGGCCCGTGGTGGGCCCGGCCCGCGCCGCCCGGCGCGGTGCACACCATCCGCGCCGCCCGCGCCCACGGCGCCACCGGCGCCCTGGCACGGCCGGGCCTGGGCACGCCGCCGGCCGACCTGGGCTGTCAAGGCGCCGGTGCCACCATGCGCGCTCCCCGCCACGGCCACGGCCACGGCCACGGGAACGGGCCACCCACAGGCCGGCGGGCCGCCGGCATCTGCGCGGGAGCCTTCGGGTTCTGAGCGCGGCCATGGCCCGCTTCGCCGGGCGCACGGATCGTGGCGTGGGACATCACCGCCCTGCCACGCGCCGGGACGGCGGCCGGCCGGGCCGTCACCGCACCGGGACATCCGCTGCCGTGCCCGCCGGTGACCTCCCCCTTCGGCCTGGCCACCCGCACCGGCGCACCGTGTCGCCCCGACCGTCGCGACGGGCGGGACGACCGCCTGCGCCGCCCTCGCGGCCGTGCGCACGCCGGGGCGCGCCGCCCCTGATCGGGACCGTCCTGCCGCGCACCCCGACGAAAACGGCGCCCCGGCCGCCCGGGCGGCGCCCCGGCCGGTTCGCAGCAGCACTGCGCCACGATCACCCGCACCATCACCGGGGCGTCCCCGCAGGCTCCGCGCCACTGCGTCACCCCCCGGTGCGGCGGCGCGGCACCGCCGGGTCACCCGGCGAACATCCCCGGGTTCCGCTCCGTGTCCGGGGGAGGGGCACCTCGCCTCACGGGAAGAAAATTGCCACCGTAACGGTTTCAGGCCTAACGCCGGATGGTTTAGCCTTCCTTCGATCAAGGAGGCCGACGATGCTCTCGCGCGAGACCGAGCGCAGCCCGCTGACCCAGCCGCCGGAGGCTGATGTCGTCCTGCAATTCGTCAACACCCACCCCGCGGGCCCCCACCGGCTGCCGGAGCACTTCAAGAGCGCCCAGGACATGCACGCATGGCTGCTGGAAAACGCCATGGGCTCGCAGGCCACACGCGTCACGGAGGCCGACGCGGCCCGCGCACGCGAACTGCGCGACGCCTTGATCACCGTGCTGCTCGCTCATTCCGGCGACAAGGACATCACGCCCGAGGTGCTCGCCCAGGCGGAGGGACGCCTGCGCCGTATCGCGTCCCGGTATCCGCTGGTCACGGTCGTCACCGCCTCGGGGGCCTCGCTGGCGACCACGCGGACCGGTGTCCCCGGGCTGTTCGCCACCGTACTGGCGAGCGCGACCGAACTCGCCCAGGCGGGCGTGTGGGACAGGGTGCGGGCGTGCCGGAACCAGCCGTGCCACTTCTGCTTTTTCGACCGGACGCGGAACAGCTCCTCCGTCTACTGCGGTCCGAAATGCGGCTCGCAGGCGTCCATGCGCGCCTACCGGCAGAGGAGGAAGGAGCTGACTGCCGCACCGCCGACCTGACGGCGCCGCGGGGGAGAGGCCCGCTGCCTCGGGGGATGCGGTGACCGTCGGCGCCCGCCCGTGTACGCGGCAGGGACCGCGCCGTCCCGCTCGCCTTCAGGGCGTGCCGGGGAAGCCCATCCGCGGCGGTGACGGTTGCGGCGTCCACCGGGCCCGCCGGTGAGCACCATGCGGGGCCGGCCTGCACGAAGGGCGCAGAGGTACCGGCCTGCACGGAGAGCGCAGAGGTGCCGCTGCTCAGCCAGGTGCCGTACGTACGCCTTCACTGCTCCGCCTCGGCCCGCGGCACGGTTGCCGCCCGCGCGCGGGCGCGGCAGTGAGAGGTGGGCCCGGCAGCCCCGGCCCGGGGGTCCGTCCTTGCCTCCACGCAGATAGGAGCGTATGCTCGTATCTGCGTGAGGGTTTTCCCTCGCCGGCGTTTGCCGCTTCTGCCGCCGCCCCGTTCCCGGTGCATCGCCCCGCATCCTGCCGGGCCCCCGGGCGGTCCCGGCTCTTTTCCCGCTTCGTGCCTGCCTGCGGACGGGCACAGCGCCACAGGCTTGATCCACCAGGCATTTTTTTGAAGGAGACACCCCTATGACCGTCGTGAAGGCCGCTGCAGTCCAGATCAGTCCCGTGCTCTACAGCCGTGCCGGCACCGTCGAGAAAGTCGTGAAGAAGATCCGTGAACTGGGAGAGAAGGGCGTTCAGTTCGCGGTCTTCCCCGAGACCGTCGTTCCCTACTACCCCTACTTCTCCTTCGTGCAGCCGCCCTACACCATGGCCAAGGAACACCTGCGCCTGCTCGAGCAGGCGGTCACCGTGCCGTCCGCGGAGACCGACGCGATCGCCGAAGCGGCCCGGGAGGCCCGCATGGTCGTCTCGATCGGCGTCAACGAGCGTGACGGCGGCACCATCTACAACACGCAGCTGCTGTTCGACGCGGACGGCACACTGATTCAGCGCCGCCGGAAGATCACGCCGACCTATCACGAGCGGATGGTCTGGGGCCAGGGCGACGGTTCGGGCCTGCATGCGGTGGACAGTGCCGTCGGCCGCATCGGCCAGCTCGCATGCTGGGAGCACTACCTGCCGCTGGCGCGTTATGCCCTGATCGCCGACGGCGAGCAGATCCACGCCGCGATGTACCCCGGCTCCTTCGGCGGCCAGCAGTTCGCCGACCAGATGGAGGTCAGCATCCGCCAGCATGCGCTGGAGTCGGCCTGCTTCGTGGTCAACGCCACCGCCTGGCTCGATGCCGGCCAGCAGGCACAGATCGCCAAGGACACCGGCGGCCCCGTCGGTGCGATGTCCGGCGGCTTCTTCACCGCCATCGTCGATCCCGAGGGCCGCATCATCGGCGAGCCGCTCACGTCCGGGGAAGGCGAAGTGATCGCCGACCTGGACTTCGCACAGATCGACCTGCGCAAGCGCCTGATGGATGCGCGCGGCCACTACAGCCGCCCGGAACTGCTCAGCCTGCAGATCGAACGCACGCCGACGGCCAACCTCCACGAGCGCGGCACCCACCTGCCGGTCCGCACCGCCCCGGCCGCTGACGAGGACCGCACCCTCGAGGCCCGGTGAGCTTTTCTCCCACCCGCCCCGCCCGCACGGCCGCCGAGCTGACGAAGTGACAACTCCCCTCGGCGGACGGGCTGTCGGCCGGGGCCGACCTGCCCCGTCAGGGAAGACGCGTCGCAGGGGGCCGGCCGGTGGCTCATCGAGCCTCGGATGACGCAGAACAGGGCCTTTGGCAGATGTGTCGCGCCGACCATGACGATCACGGGGCGGGGGTCCCGCCGGCAGGAGAGGTCCCCCTCGTGCCGGGCCCACCCCGAAGAGTCTCAGTCTGCCTCCGGGGCGTTGAGGAGCGCCAGGCCGAGAGGGGTGAGGCTGTGCAGCACGGAGTTCCGGTGGCGAAGGGAGCGGATCAGTCCGGCCTCGCGAAGAACGGTCGCGTGTTCGCTGGCGCTCGCGGACGCGATACCCGCACGGGCGGCCAATTCCTTGGTGGAACAGCCTTGGTGCTCTGCGATGGTGGTGAGCACTGCGGTGCGCGTGCGGCCCAGAAGCATCGACACGCCGGGGGAGTGCACCCGGCCGGGCGAAACAGGGGTGGTGAGCTCACAGGGGCACTGGTCCGGGCAGGCGGGATAGCTCACGGCGACCGGCCGGCCGTCGGTGACGACGGTGCGCGTGCAGAACATCGACGGAATGAGCAAGAAGCCTTCCCCCTCCAGATAGAGGTCACGATCGGCTCCGTTCATCATCCGGATTTCCAGAACCGGCGGGTTCCACCGCATCCACTGGGGGTTGGCCCGGGTCAGCAGCTGCTCGACACCGCCGGTGAGCAGGTGCTGCAGGCGCAGAGTCCGATCGACCGCCAGGTGTTCGGTGAACTGGTCCCAGTGCGGAGCGAGCAGGCATGCGTGGAGATGGCTGAGCCCTGTACACAGCTCGGCGAACAGTGAGGCATCGTCTGCCAGGCGGCGGGTCCACGCGGGCAAGGACGGACGACGGTGCGCCGTTTCGAGCAGATTCGTCCTCACGCGTTCGCGAGGTGTACTGCGTACCTGTTCCAGGAGCTCCTCGACAGCGCCCGCTCTGGCAGGACTGAGGAAGCCCGGCGAATGCCCCACTGCGGGCATGAGGGCCAGGGCCATGCGCGCCTGGGCGGACAGCTGCGTGCGGGCGCGGTGGCGCCAGGCGTCGAGCCGTGCGGGCTGGCTGCGGCTCTGCAGGGCTCGCGCTGCAAGTTCCAGCTCATGCAGCGGCATCGGCGCCTCGGCCACACGTGTCCGGGCCAGATCCTGAACCGTGAAGTGTATGCGGTAGACCATGGCAGCCTGAGGTGATCCTTCCGGAATGTCGTTCTTCGGGTCAGGCCGAAGCAGGTCGAGATCATATCGATCGAAGAGGAAGCTGGACCCGTCAGCCGATGCGGAAAAGCTGTCGGCCCGTCAGAAATCGGGTCGACGGGCCGGCCCGTCGTGAGTCACTCATCCGGGTCTGCGCGAATATTGCGGACCCGGAGCGAAATCGGCGCGGCCTGGCGGTGAGACGGAGGGGGCTTCGGATGAATGGGCGCGGATCGATGACGAGGCAGAGTACTTTCTTGCCCTCACCGGAATTGTCTGCACCTTCATCTGCTGTCCGGACTCGCCCAATGAGGTGACCGGCGGGGCGGTTCGAGGAACACGGCTCCCGCCGCCTCCGCCGGGGTGTCGTCAATGCCTGCCCGCGGCAACCGCTTTCCGCTGCCGTTCACGGGTCCGGAAAAGTCACCGGTCCAGGCGCAGGGCGACGCGAGCGGTTCGGTGGCACCTCCGCGCGTACCAACATGCAAGGTGACGTGCGCGGATGGGGTTCTCGGCAGGGATTCTGGTGGTTCACTGCGGCGCGGTGCCGCGACGATCGGCATAAGGGTGCCGATCAATTCCGGCCTGTCGGGCATGCGGAGGTGTCCCGGGCCGGAAATCTGAAGTGGGCGAGCCCGGTGGGCAATTGGCCGCCGGGGTCGTGCAGACCTGGCATCACTGTCCCGATTCTTCCCGCCAATGTGCCTGATTGTTAAGGCCGTTGCATGGGGAAAACGCCCGCGCCGTGCGGCCGCAGCGGTCAACGTATTGACGCGGAATCACATCGCACTCGTAATTGATCACCGGCGGATGCACGAAATCCGCTGTCACCGGGCCCGTTTTTCGGGCCCTTTACGGATTGGTGAGCAGCAACAGTGTCGATATCCCCATCCGCGAGAAGTTCCGCCACGGGCTTGCGCATACTGGGCCGCGGCGTCGCAGCCATGGGCGCCGCCGCGGCCCTCGCGCTGCTAGGGGTCCAGCCGGCCGCGCAGGCCGCCCCGGCCCCCGACTCCGCCCCCGTCCGGACGGCGCCGGCCACGACGCAACCGGCAGGGCAGGACGCCCCGGCGCACCTGGAGCCCGTCTGCGGGGCGCCCGGCAAGGGCCAGGCCACCTGTTACGCGATGCGCGCCACCGGTGAGTCTGCCGTGATGCGGCTCAGCGGCGCGGCCACTCCCGCCGGGCTGGGCCCGGCGGACATCCAGAGCGCCTACAGCCTGCCCCCGAACGGCGGTGCGGGCCAGACGATCGCGATCGTCGATGCGTACGACAACCCCAACGCCGAGGCCGATCTGGCCGTGTACCGCGAGCAGTACGGCCTGCCGCCCTGCACGACCGCCAACGGCTGCTTCAAGAAGGTCGACCAGCGCGGCGGCACCAACTACCCGACACCCAGTGAGGGGTGGGCGGGCGAGATCGCACTCGACCTGGACATGGTCTCCGCGGCGGCCCCGGCCGCGCACATCCTGCTCGTCGAGACGGACAACGCCGGCCTGGAGAACCTCGCCGCCGGTGTCGACAGGGCCGTCGCCCTCGGTGCCAAGTACGTCTCGAACTCCTACGGCAGGCCGGGCGACGACTCCTCGGACCTGGCGAACTACGGCGCCTCCTACAACCATCCCGGTGTCGCCGTGGTGGCGGCCAGCGGCGACTTCCGGTACGGGGTCTCCTACCCCTCGACGCTGCCGTTCGTGACCGCCGTCGGCGGCACTGATCTCACCCCGGCCCCGGACACCGCCCGCGGCTGGACCGAGACGGTCTGGGCGCGTGACAACTACGGGCCCGGCTCCGGCTGCGCGCAGTACCAGACCAAGCCCGACTACCAGAAGGACACCGGCTGCACCGGGCGCAGCGTCGCGGACGTCTCCGCTGTCGCTGACAACGTCGCCGTCTACCACACGTTCAGCACCAAGGCCGGCTGGCAGCGCTTCGGCGGCACCAGCGTCGCCACCCCGGTGATTGCCGCGGTGTACGCCCTCGCGGGCACCCCCCGCCCCGGCACCTACCCGGCCGCCTACCCGTACGCGGCCGGCGCCACCGGACTCAACGACGTCACCACCGGCACCAACGGCACCTGCGCCGCCGCGTACCTGTGCAACGCCGGCCCCGGCTACGACGGCCCGACGGGCCTGGGCACCCCCGCGGGCCTGGGCGCGTTCCGCAGCGGCCCGCACGGCACCCTCTCCGGCACGGTCACGGACGCCGCGACCGGCAAGCCGGTCAGTCAGGCGACCGTCTCCTCGGGCGTGGACACCGCCACCACCGACAGCCGGGGCGCGTACAAGCTGGACCTGCCCGCAGGCACCGTCGAGGACCTGACGGTCCGTGCGTTCGGCTACACCTCCCCGGCCCCCGCCCACCTCACCATCGCCGACGGACAGTCCCTGGACCGGGACTTCGAGCTCGCCGCGATCCCCCGCCAGAAGGTCCGCGGCACCGTCGAGGACGGCTCCGGCCACGGCTGGCCGCTCTACGCGAAGGTCACGGTGGACGGTTCCCCCGAAGCCCCCGTCTGGACCGACCCCGCCACCGGAGCCTACGAGCTCTCCCTGCCCAGGGGCGCCGACTACACCCTGGGCGTCACCGCCGAGCTGCCCGGCTACGAACCCGCCGAGCAGAGCGTGACCGTCGGCAAGCGCCCGGTCGGCAAGGACTTCGCGCTGACCGCGGATCCCGACGCCGCCACGGCCGTCGGCTACACGCTCAGGCGCGACGGCGCGACGCAGACGTTCGACTCCACCGCCACCGCTCCGCAGGGCTGGACCGTGGTCAACGCTCCCGGTACCGACAACGGCTGGCAGTTCGACGACCCGATCCAGCGCGGCAACGCGACCGGCGGCAGCGGCGCCTTCGCCGTCGTCGAGAGCGACAGCTGGCCGTTCGGCCCGCACCAGGACACCCAGCTGATCAGCCCGGTGTACGACTTCTCCGGCGGCCAGTCGGCGGAACTCGACTTCAAGACGGCCTACACCTTCAACCCGGCCAACCAGCGGATGAGCGTGGACGTCACCACCGACGGCGGCGCCACCTGGGAGCCGGCCTGGGCCACCTCCCTCACCTCGGTGAGAAGCGCCGACCGCCTGACCGTCCACGTCCCGCTGCGCACGTACGCAGGTGACAAGGCGGTGCAGCTGCGCTTCCACTTCGTCGCCGACTGGGGCTACTCCTGGTCCGTCGACGACGTGTACGTCGGGATGCGCAGCCTCGTGCCGGTCTCCGGCGGCCTGACCGTCGGCACCGTCCGCGACAGCACCACCGGCGCGGGCCTGGTCGGCGCCGGCGTCAGCGACCTGCAGCACCCGGACACCATGGCGCTCACCGTCGCGACACCGGACGACCCGGCGGTCGGCGACGGCCTCTTCACCCTGTTCGTCGCGGACCCGGGCAAGCACACCCTGCGTGCCGGCGCACCGGGCCACGCCACCACGGACAAGAAGACCAGGGTGCGCGCGGACAGGGCGGTCCATGCGGACTTCCTCCTGAAGAGCGCACCGGCGACGTCGGGCTGACCGCCCCGTCGCAAGCGGGCGTCCCGCCCGGCCGTGCACCACGTGGGGCCGGGCGGGACGCCGTCCGCCGGTACGGCCCGCCGCGAACCGGCCGGGAGCGTCACGCGCCTGCCCCGCACAGGCGGCCGGGGGACGAGCACCGGCCCCTGCGCGGGCAGCCCGAAGGGCGTGAACGACGTCGGGCCGCACCGGTACCTTCCGGTGCGGCCCGACGACCTGCCCAGCCTCCGCACCCTCGCCGCCGGCATCGGCCGCGACGCCGTCATCGCCGCCCTGGAACTTCGGCGTCGTCGAAGGACACGCGAACCGCATCAAGACGCGCAAGCGCCGGATGTCCGGGCGCGCCGGCCCCGTCCCGCTGCAGACGCGTCCTGCCGTCATGACAGCGCCCCGGCCGTCAGCCGACGGCCGGCAGATCGGGACGCAGTGTCGTCCGGAGCCGCTCGAACGCGGTGGGAAGCGGTCGTTGCGGCAGGAAGGCGCTGATCTGCCGGGCGCATTCCAGAGCACTGGTGCTGGTCGTATCGCACTCGACGTCGTACAGGCCGTGCGCGTGCACACGGGGGAACTGCCGGGCTGCGAGGCCCGCCGGGCGGTCGCCGCGCACGTGCTCGCGCCGTTGCAGTTCCTCCAGCGAACACCGCACGCCGACCAGAACGACATCCCTGGCCCTGAAGAGCTCCAGGCAGTCCAGGAGACGCCACTGCTCACTCAGCACATGGTCCACCACCACGTCGTTGCCGGCCGCGGCCATACCGGCGACCGCCCGGTGAAAGCCCATCCACGTCCGCCGCAGCACACCGGGCAGTTCCTCGGGGCTGACCTCCCGACGGGATCGCATCGCGTGGAAGGCGTCCACGGGCATATGAAAGCAGGGCCCGTCCAGGACCTGCAGCAGTTCCCCGGCAATGCTGGACTTGCCTGAACTGGACGTCCCGTTCAAGAAGATGATCCGACCCCGGCGGGCCGGAGCGGAGCAGGTGCCGCTCCCGGCCGACTCGGGCACACCGTGGTCGCCGTCCCTGGGCATGTCAGTCTCCTTCGCTGCCACCGGTGGAGTCTGATCATCATCGCCGGTCTGCGAAAGCCTCGGCAGACCACCGTCCGCTCCCGGCCCCCCTTTTGCCGCCCCGGCCCTTCGGCAGGACCGGTACGGCGCGGGCCGGTGCGACCCCGGCCGGGAACGGCACGCCCCGGCCTGCGAACACCGTCCGGGCACAAGCACCCGGAACCGTCCGTACGATCCTGCGTCAGGCCTCTGCGCGGGCTGCGGACCCGGCACGCCCCGATGCCCGGACGGTGCGGGCCGGCGCATGGGTCACTTGGTGACGAAGGCCAGGAGCACTTCGTTGACCTCGGCGGCGTGCGTCCAGAGCAGGCCGTGCGGAGCGCCCTCGATCTCGACGTACTCGGCCTCCGGGAACGCCTTGTGGAAGGGGCGTCCGGTGGAGTCGATGGGGAGGATGTTGTCGTTGGTGCCGTGGAGGATCAGCGCCGGCTTGCCGGCCGCACGGACCGCGGCCACATCCTTGCGGAAGTCCTCGGTCCAGGCGGGCACGACCGCGTGGGCGGCGACCGGGGCGGACGTGGTGGCGGTGTTCCAGTTGGCCGTGACGACTTCCTGGCTGATCCTGCTGCCGAGGTTCTCGTCCAGGTTGTAGAAGTCCTTGTAGAACTGGGTGAACCAGGCGTAGCGGTCGCTCCGGGCGGCGTCGGCGATGCCGTCGAACACCGACTGCGGGACGCCGGTGGGGTTGTCGTCGGCGGCCACCAGGAACGGCTCCAGCGATGCGAGGAAGGCCAGCTTGGCGACCCGCTCGTGGCCGTGGTTCTTCACGTAACGGGCCAGCTCCCCGGTGCCCATGGAGAACCCGACGAGGATGACGTCGCGCAGATCCAGGGTCTCCAGGACGGTGTTCAGGTCGGCGGCGAAGGTGTCGTAGTCGTAACCGCTGCCGACCTTGCTGGACTGCCCGAAGCCGCGGCGGTCGTAGGTGATGACGCGGTGGCCGGCCGCGATCAGCTCGCGGGTCTGACGCTCCCAGCTGTGCCCGTTCAGCGGGTAGCCGTGGATGAGGACGACCGGCTGCCCGGATCCCTGGTCCTCGTAGTACAGCTCGACATCGGTGCTGTTCTCGGTCCCGACCGTGATGTGGCCCATGGCGGACATTCCTTCCCAGACGTGGAGAACGATCGTTCTCCGCTTGTGTGGTTTAGAGTAGAGAACGTTGGTTCTCCGTGCAAGGGGGTTCTCGTGATTGACGAAAAGACGGCACGTGAACACGTCGTGTCCGCCGCGGACCGGCTGTTCTACGCCCACGGTGTCCAGGCCGTCGGCATGGACACCGTCCGCACCGAGTCCGGCGTCTCGCTCAAACGCATCTACGCGCTGTTCCCCTCCAAGGAGGACCTGATCGTCGCCGTGCTGCGGCACCGCACGGACCAGTGGAACAGCGGTCTCGCCACCGCCGTGGACGGCGCCGGCACGCCGCGCGAGAAGCTGCTCGCCGTCTTCGACTTCCTCGCCCACTGGTTTCGCGACGACGACTTCCGCGGCTGCGCCTTCATCAACGTGTTCGGTGAACTGGGCGCCGACAGCAGCAGGGTCGCCGAGGTGGTACGCGAACAGAAGGCGTCCTTCCGGCGTGACGTCGCCGCACTGGCCCGCGCTGCCGGCGGCCCCGACCGGCTCGCCCCGCAGCTGGTCCTCCTTGCCGAGGGCGCCCAGACCACGGCCGCCATCTCAGGGGATCCCGATACCGCGGCACATGCCCGCGCCGCCGCCGACACCCTCATCCGGTGCGCACTGGAAGGCACGGACACGGCCGGGTCCTGAGCCCGCTTGGGTCACGACGGCGCAGCCCCGGACCCGCCCGGTGCGGTCTGCAAGGCCCCTGGGCCCGTGGAAATGACGACCGCTCCCGGCCGGCCGTGCATGGCACGGGCGCCGCGCACGGATCCCGGCGGATCAATCGCCCGGCGGGGGAGTGCCTGCCGTGGCCTGTGTCTTGGACCCAGGTGATCCACCGGTACGGACCGGCACACGAGGCCGCGCTGCCCGGGCAGCCGGCGGCTGCGCCCAATGCCTGACACACCGCCATGCGGTCCCGGGCTTCGCCGGCAGGGACTTCGAAGAGCTCCGCACAGCCCTGGGGGAGGCGGGCTGCGCCGATCGGTGCAGCTGTCGGGCGAGCGGGCCTGCCGTCGGCACGGGGCGGGCAGGGATGGGGGCGGAGGTGTTGTCGAATGCCCAGCGGTGACGTGCTCGTCCTCGTCGATGAGGGTGGCCGGGTGGTCGAGTGGAGGCGTCCGGCTGAGGAGTTGTTCGGGTGGTCCGCCGAGGAGGCCGTCGGCCGGTCCGTGACCGCTCTCATGCATGAGGCCGCCGCCGACGGCGAAGGGCAGCGGGAAAAGTTCTCGGACACGGCCGCGGTGCTGGTCAAGCCGGCGCTGCGAGGTACATCCGTGGTGTGGCAGGTGCTCGCGGCGGGGAACACCGTGTCGGGGCAGGACATGGCGGTCCTGAAAGCCATGTTCACCCGGTCCCCGGTGGCACTGCACGTCCTGGACGACCAGCTGCGCGTGGTCCGCATGAGCACCGCCACCCGCGGGCTGCATGACACACCGGTGGGGCACCTGCTGGGCAGGCATTTCACCGAGGCATGTGAACTCGAGGACCCCGAGACGCAAGCCGCCGTGGCGCAGGGGGTCCTGGACAGCGGAGAACCGGTACTGAACCGGCTCGTCCGGGGTGCCGAGGTACCACGCCGGCTCTACTCCGTCTCCTGCTTCCGCTTGGAGGACTCCCACGGCCGGGTGCTCGGACTGGTGATCTCCGCGGCCGACGTCACCGAGTGGGAGAACGCACGGAGCCGCCTGGCCCTCCTGGACACGGTCCGCACACGGGTGGGGCACCGGCTGAACGTGGGCGTTGTCTGCCAGGAGCTGGTGGAAGCGGTCGTGCCCGCCTTCGCGGGCATCGCCGTCGTCGAGGTGGTCGAAGACGTCGTCCGCGGAGAGGAGCCTCCGGCGGTGCCCGTCCACCGGGACGTTCCCCTGCGCCTGACAGCCCTCGGGGGAATCCCGGCCCGCCCGGTCGAAGAGGTGCACCCCCTGCCGGCCGGCACCCCCTTCTCGAACGTCCTGTCCGACCTTCGGCCGTGCCTCGTACCGATCGACGAGGACAGCTCGTGGCTGGCCGCCGACCCCGCCCGGGCCGACGCCATCAGGCAATCCGGCGCCCACTCCCTGATCGTGGCCCCCCTGGCACTGCGAGGCCAGGCCCTGGGCGTGGCCAGCTTCTACCGCCACCAGCAGGAAGACCCCTTCGAGGAGGAGGACGTCGCGGTGGCGGCCGCCATGTGCGCGCACGCTGCGCTCTGCATCGACAACGCCCGCCGCTACATGCGCGAGTGGATCATCGCGTCGACCGTCCAGCGCAGGCTGCTTCCCCGACAACCGGCCACACAGACCACCCTGGAGATCTCCCAGCTGCACCTTCCCGGCCCGGAGGGCGGCGGCGCGTGGTCCGACGCGATCGCCCTTCCCGGCGCACGGACCGCGCTGATCGTCGGCGACGTGGCAGGGCAAGGCGTTGTCGCGGCCCTCACGATGGGACTCCTGCGCACAGCCACCCACACACTGGCCGCCCTCGACCTGCCGCCCGACGAACTGCTGGCCCGCCTGAGCGACACCGCGGCCCGTCTCGCCGCCGCGTACGCCGCACTGCCTCCCACGGATCCCCTGCAGGAAGGGCCCCTCACCGCCGGATGCGCCATCGCGATCTACGACCCGGTCGAACTCACCTGCACCATCGCCCGCGCCGGCCTCCCGGAACCGGTCGTGGTCCATGCCGACGGCACCTCGGCCGACCTGCCCGTCCCCCCGGGCCCCCTGCTCGCCGGAACGGACAGCGCCCCCTTCCCCGCGACCACCGTCCACCTCCCCGAAGGAAGCATCCTGGCGATGGGCACGGCCGCGCTCACGAACGAGGTCCTGGCACCGTCCGGCCCGCTGCGCCCGCTCCTGGACGGCGCCGGCACGAGGCCCCTGCCGGACGTGCGCGACACCATCGCGCACGCACTCACACAAGGCCACCGGACCGGCGAACCCCTGATGCTGCTCGCCCGTACGAAGACACTGCCCCAGGACCGGGTACTGACCTGCGCCCTGCCCGCGGGCCCCGAGGCCGCACCGGCCGCCCGCGCAGCGGCCCGCCGCCGGCTGGACGAGTGGGGGATCGACGAGGAGACGGCGTTCACCACCGAACTCATCGTCAGCGAACTCGTCGGCAACGCGGTCCGCTACGGTGCTCCGCCCCTGCAACTGCGCCTGATCTTCGAGCGGATGCTGACCTGCGAGGTCAGCGACGCCGCAACCAGCGCTCCGCACGTGAAACACGCCCGCACCATCGACGAGACGGGCCGGGGACTGTTCATCATCGCGAGCCTCGCGAACCAGTGGGGCACCCGCTACCACACACAGGGAAAGACCATCTGGGCAGAGCAGCCGACACAGCCGTCAACGACCTCTGAATGACCCCGATCACCCACGAGCAGCCGGCTTCGCCCACGGGCCCCGGCAGCAGTTGTCCACCTCGCCGGGAGGCACTCGTCAAGGACCGAAGCCGCTGTCCAGGAGAAGGGACAGCGGCCCCGGACCGCTGCCGGGACAGGGACGCCTTCCTCGATGCGCCGGTCCCTGCGCCGGCGAACCCGCAGCAGGGCCGCCGCCGGTCCGCCCCGCAGCGGCCCTGCCGCGGCTCAGCCGAGCCTGGACGCGGCGTACGCCTCGATGGCGTCGTGCTGATAGGCGGCCAGGCCCGGGGCGATCGCCTCGTACGCGGTGTACCAGGCCTCGTTGTCCACGCAAGAACGCCCCATCGCGCGATACTCGTCGGTGGAGACGGTGCGCAGTGCGGTCAGCGCCCGGTACTGGGTGTCGATCTCGGCCTGGACGGGTTCGGCGTCGGCGGGGATGCCGGCGGCCATCAGCTCGGCCAGCCGGATCATCCACGCCGTGCGCTCCCGCTGCCCAGCCTGGACCTCGGCCGGGCTCATCTCCGCGGTCCGCCGGGTGACTTCCTGCGCGTGCTCGGGAAAGTCACGCAGGCTCTCCGCGTACTGGGAGGGCTGCACGCCCTCGAACAGGTTCTCCGGTCGGTTGATGGCAGTCATGGGTTGTCCGTCCTTCCTGGACTGTTCCAGTTCGGCGATCGTGCGGGAGACGGTGGCGGCCAGGGCGTCGAGCCGGTTCCGCTCGGCGAGCAGCCGCCGGCGGTGGCCACGCAGAGCCTCCACCTCGTCGACCTGCTCGGCCAGGATCCGGCCGATCTCGGGCAGTCCGACGCCCAGGGCCCGCAGGACGAGGATCTGCTGCAGCAGCAGGAGCTGGCGCTCCTCGTAGTAGCGGTGGCCGCCCGCACCGATCCGGGCCGCAGGCAGCAGACCGATCTCGCCGTAGTGCCGCAGGGTCCGGGCGGTCACGCCCGACATACGGGCGACCTCCGCAATCGACCACTCCATCGCCGCTCCCTCACGAGTGCGTCACCGGGCCGGTCTCTCCGGCCCTGGTCAGGACGGTAGACGCTGCCGCAGCGGCAACTTCAACCCCGAATCCAGGCTCACCCGGCTTCGGCCTCTGGACCCCACGCACGTCCCCCACGACCGGCTCGTGCAGGGGCCGGCTGCCGTCGGAACCCGTGAGCATGGCGATCCTCCCCCGGCCGCCCGGTGCCTCGTGAACCACCGTCGAAACGCTGCCTCCTTTCGTGAACAGAGCCACTGGCCGATGGCCATCGAAGCCGGAGCACACGCACGACGCCCCCCGCCGGAGACCTTCGGCGGGGGGCGTCGTGCGTGCGTCGGCGTTTCGGTACGTCGATGATCGGCGTCCCGGAACGACGGGGCTCGGGGGCGTCAGACGAGGCGCTTGCGGCCCCATATGAAGATGAACACCGCAACGGCGGCAGTCAGGGCGAAGAGGATCGAGGCGCCGAACCACTGCATGCTGCTCATCTGCGAGATCGGCAGGTAGTCCACCGACCAGCCCACGAGGTCGTACTTCTGAGTACAGACCTTCTGCGACGTCTCGTGCGCGCAGGTGCCCCAGCCGTAGGTCTGCCCGGAGCTCGAGAGGAGCCAGTGGTCGATCTCCAGGGCGGCTTCAGGAAGCGGCACCCGGGGCGCGCCCGGACCGACTCCCTTGTCCGTGGTGACCGTGATGACGTGGCCGAGGTTCAGCCGCTGAAAGTGCCAGACCACCTGGACGACGACGGCGAAGGCGAAGGTGACGATCATGGAGATCAGGGTGCGGCGCAGGAGCATGCCGATCGCCACACCACTCACGACGGTGAAGAGTGTGAGCGCGACGGGCACGGGGCCGGTGTTGTCGAACGCGGGGCCATCGCTCCACCCCAGAACTGTGGCCTCGTACTTGACCGGCCCCCACCACCGGCCGAACGCGATGGACAGCGCCGCCGTGCACACGATGACCACCAGGGCGCTGACGACCAGCTTGGTGGCCAGCCAGCGGCTGGGGCTGACGGACTGCGAGGCGACGAGTTTGGCGGTGCCGTTTTCCAGGTCGCCGGCGAGCAGCGGGGCGCCGAGGAAGACGCCCAGCACGAGGGGGATGAACCCGAAGCCGTAGCTCACGAATTGGAGCCGTTGGGGGTGTATGCCCGCGAGCCACTCGTCGGACGCTGAGTCGGGCCGGCCATAGCCATGGGCGGTGAGGTGGTCCAGCATGTCGGCACGCTGATGGACGAGCAACGCCACGGTAACGGCGGTGGCGGCCAGGAGGGTCCAGAAGCCGGCCCTGTGCTGGCGCCAGACGAGCCAGGTCACGCCGCTGAGCCGGGGACCGCGGGTGCGGCTGGTGGCGATGGGGGACACGGGGGCCGGAGCGGATGTGAGGGACCCGTCGGGCCCGGCGGAGGTCTGGGTCGGGTTGTTCATGCCGCCGCTCCCCGCGGGCCGTCGCAGCCGTACATCCGGCCCGGCACCTGCGCTCCGGGGCTGATCAAGGGGGGTGCGTCCGGGCAGCGCAGATAGGAGAGCAGGAGTTCCTCCATGTTCGGGGTGTGGGTCTGCCACCGGCCGGTGACCGGGCCGTCGGGGCGGATGAGGGCGGTGGCCTGGCGTCCGCTGGTGCGGTATTCGACGACGGTGTGACCGGCGAGCTCCGCCGGGACGCCCTGGGCATGCCCCTGCCGCCGGCTGTCGCCCTCGCCGCTCGGGACGCCCTGCAGCAGCACGTGGGCGCTGCGGAGTTCGTCCACATCGCCGGCCATGCGCAGTCCGCCCGTGGAGATGACGAGGAGGAAGTCGCAGACGCTCTCCAGCTCGCCGAGCATGTGGGAGGACATCAGCACGGTGGTGCCGTGCTCGGCTGCCTCGGCCAGCAGCATGCTCATGAGCTCGTGGCGTACCAGCGGGTCGAGGTCGGACATCGGCTCGTCGAGCAGCAGCAGGTCGGGACGCTTGCCGAAGGCGAGGGCGAAGGCGACCCGGGTGCGCTGCCCACCGGAGAGGGTGCCGATCTTCGCCTCCATGGGCACATTGCCCGCGCGGACGATGTTCTCGGCGGCCCGCTGGTCCCAGCCGGGATTCAGTTCGCGGCCCAGGCGCAGCGTCTCGGCCACGGTGAAGCGGCGGAACAGCGGCTTCTCCTGGGCGAGGAAAGCCGTCCGCCGTCCGGCCTGCGCGGATTCCGGTGCCGCGCCGAACACCGTGAGGGTGCCGTCCGTCGGCTCCAGCAGATTGGCGGCGATCGCCAGCAGCGTCGTCTTGCCCGCCCCGTTGGGCCCCACCAGCCCGCAGATCCGGCCGGCAGGCAGCCGGAACGAGCAGTTCTGCAGGGCCCAGCCCCGACGGTACTTCCGGCCCACCCCGTAGGCCTCTATCGCCGATTCCTCCGCCGGCCCCCCGACGTCCATGGCATCCCTGGCGCTACTCACTGGCACTCCTCGGCTTTGTACTTTCCGCTGTTCCGGCGGCCGCCGTGGTCTCGGCGTACCGCTCCTGCAGGACGGACGCGACCAGCGCGGTCACGTCCTCCCGCTCCAGGCCCGCCTCGCGTGCCCGCGCCATCCACGCCTCCAGCTCCCCGCGCAACGGGGAGTCGGCGCCCGCCTGGGGGCGGGCCAAGGACCGGCGGATGAAGGTGCCCAGACCAGGCCTCGGCTCGACCAGCCCCTCGCGTTCCAGCTCCCGGTAGGCCTTGAGCGTGGTGTTCGGGTTGACGGCGCAGGTCTCGGCGACCTCCTTGGCGGTGGGCAGCCGGTCTCCCGGCATCAGAACGCCCAGGCGCAGGGCCTGCTTGGTCTGCTGGACGATCTGCTGGTAGGCGGCGATCCCGCTCCGCCTGTCGATGCGGAACTCCACGAACTCACTCACCCTTTAGCTACTCAATTAGTGGAATGACGATGATGATGGGGGCCGGTCCGGGAGATGTCAAACGGACCGCGCTCCCACGGCCTTTGCCGGCCCGCGGCGGGGCAGTCCCTCTGGCCGCCCGGCGGTGGCGCATGCGTTTTGCCGAGGACGCGGGCGGCGGCCGGGCGGACGGCAGGAGTGCCGGGCAGGTTCGGTGGCCGCTTCGTCATCGGGTTCGTCCGGACCCGGCCGGCCCGGGTGCCGGCGCCCGCGCTGCGCTCGGGACGAGGCGGGAGCCGGCGCTGCGCGTTTCCCGCGGTCCGCCGGGAACCGGCCGCCGGACCCCCCGTGGGCCACTTGAGCGGCCGAGCCGGCGCCGGCCGCGGCTTGTCACAGATCGGAGCCCTGCCCGGTCAATCACCCCAAAGGTGCAAAACGGAAGATATCCGGCTTTCTGTATCCCGTACCGTCCCCCCTTGCCACCCACCTGAGGACACCAGCGATGACCACGACCGCAACCGGCACCGCGACACTCGGTAAGCGGATGAACGCAACCGAAATGTCCGACTCGGTGATCGCGATGCTCGACGAGCGCGGGACGGTGGTCGCATGGACGCAGGCCGGTGAGCAGCTTCTCGGATACTTTGCCGGGGACGTGGTGGGCCGGTCCGCCGCACGCGTACTGCCGTCCTCCGAGGAGGCGACAACAGCGTTCGTCGAGCAGTGCCGTGCCCAGAACGGCTGGTTGGGCACGACGGTGGTGCGCCATCAAGACGGCCGCATGCTCGACGTCAACCTGCGGATCTCGATGCTGCGGGGGCAGGGCGGAGCGGTTCGGTGGCTCGTGTCCGTGACCGACATCGGCATCTCCGGGAGAGCGATGGACGGATCGGCGCGGGAGTCGCTTCTCACCCGCGTACCGATCGGCGTCGCCGTTCGCGACCTGGACCTGCGGTGCACCTGGGTGAACGACGCGATGGAGAGCCACGACGGCATGTCCCCCGACCGGCGGCTCGGACGTCGATTCACCGACATGCTGCCCGATTCCAAGGCCGTAGCAGTCGAGGCCGTGATGCGGCAGGTACTGCGGAGCGGCACCACCAAGGTGCACCAGTACCGGATGTGGCCGCCGACGAGTCCGCGCCGGGAGCACACGATGGCGGCCTCGCTCTTCTGCCTCCAGGGCGCCGACGGCCAGGCGCTGGGCCTGTGCACCGTCGTCGTCGACGTCACCGAGAGCCGGCAGGCGCGCGAGCGCCTCACCGTCCTCGGCGAAGCCAGTACGCGCCTGGGCAGCACCCTGGACGTGATGCAGACCAGCCAGGAACTGGCCGACCTTGCCGTGCCCCTTCTCGCCGACTACGCCGTCGTCGACCTGGAGCAGTCGGTCCCGTTCGGCCAAGGGCCCCCGTTCCACATCGGCGCGACGGACAAGCGCCTGCCCATGCTGCGACGTGCCGGGCTGGCCTCGTTCCACCAAGGCGACCCGAAATCCCCATGGCTGCGCGGCGATGCGGTCCCCGTACCGCCCACCTCACCCTTCGCCGACGTGGCGTCCACCGGGAAGTCCCACCTGGAGCCGATCCTGGACACCGCTCCGGGCACGTGGATCGATCAGGCTCCGGCACTGGCACAGAAGTTCGACGAGAACGGCGTGCACTCGCTGATGGTCGTACCCATCCGCGTGCGGCGCGCCCTGCTGGGCGTGGCGATGTTCATCCGCAGCCAGGACCCGATGCCGTTCCAGGAGATCGATCTGCTCCTGGCCGAAGAACTCGTCAGCCGCGCCGCACAGTCGTTGGACAACGCCCGCCAGTACGCCCGCGAACACACCACGTGCCTCGCGCTCCAACGCAACCTGCTCCCCCAACGTCTGAGGGGCGGCGAGGCGGTCGAGGCGGCTTCGCGCTACTTCCCCGCCGACATGGACAACGGCGTCGGGGGCGACTGGTTCGATGTGATCCCGCTGTCCGGCGCCCGGGTGGCCCTGGTCGTCGGCGACGTGGTCGGACACGGCATCAACGCCGCCGCGACCATGGGCCGGCTCCGCACCGCCGTGCACACACTCGCCGACATGGAACTGCCCCCCGAGGAGCTGCTGGCCCGTCTCGACGACACGGTCCAGCGACTGGCCGAGGAAGACGCCGACGCCCCCCACCAGACCTCCACGATGGTGGGCGCCACCTGCCTGTACGCCGTCTACGACCCGGTCACCCGCCGCTGCACCATGGCCCGGGCCGGACACCTCCCGCCCGCGGTCATCGACCCGCAGGGCCGGGTCACCTTCCCCGACCTTCCCACCGGAGCCCCGCTCGGCATCGGGCTGGGGGCCCATTTCGAGTCCGTGGAGCTGGAACTGCCCGAGGGAAGTCTCCTCGCCCTGTACACCGACGGCCTGGTCGAGACCCGCGGCCACGACATCGAGGAGGGAATGGACCGCCTGGCCACCGCCCTCGCGCAACCGGACCGCTCCCTGGAAGAGCTGTGCACCCGCGCGACGGAGTCCTTCCCCGGTCAGGCACCGTGCGACGACGTCACCCTGCTCCTGGTGCGCACCCGCTCACTGAGCCCCACCCGGGTCGCCTCCTGGACGCTGCCGAGTGACCAGACCGCCGTCCGCAGCGCCCGGCACATGGCGGCCCGCCAGCTGACCGAATGGGGCCTGGGAACTCTCGAGGACCCCACCAAGCTGATCGTCAGCGAACTGGTCACCAACGCCGTCCGCCACAGCACCGGCCCGATCGGCCTGCGCCTGATCCAGCACCAGGTCCTGACCTGCGAAGTGTTCGACACCAACGTCTGTGCCCCGCGCCAGCGCCCCGCGCAGACCACCGATGAGAACGGCCGCGGCCTCCTCCTGATCTCCCAGCTGTCCCGCAGATGGGGCACCCGCTCGGTATCGGGCGGCAAGGTCGTCTGGGCCGAAGAAGACCTTGCCCCCCGCAACCTCACCCACACGGGCCTTCGGTAGGCCGCCCGCACCCGACGGGCAGCCGCACCACGCCACGCGAGCATCCGGCATACGTGTCCACCGACCGGACCTGTTTCCAGAGCGCGAAGAACGAGCGCGGCCTGCGACCAGTACGAGGCAGCCGGTACATCCACCCGTACCGGCTGCCACCGGTGCCTTGCCCGCCCACGCCTTCCCCGTCGCCATCGCCGCAACGGAAACGGAGGCCGCGGAAACGGAACAGCCCTCCCATCCGTCGCCCCTCGCGAAAAGCCCTTGGAAGGGACGCCCGAAGGACCATTGTCCGGACCCCGATCAGTCGGTGCCCGGCTCCTCGTAAGGGATGCGGCCCAAGTGCAGGACCTCGCCGAGAGTGCCCCATTCATCGCCGCCGAGCTTGGTGAGCGGGCGCAGCAGCTCGCTGCTGGGACGGCCATTGACGATGCAGTCCTCGTCCACTGCCGCATGGACCACGCGCCCGAAGACGAGGGTGGAGTTGCCCATACGCAAGGTGGTGTGCGAACGGCACTCCAGAACCACACGGGAGGCGGCCACCCTCGGCGGCCGGACGCACCTGCTGGCTTCGCGCTCGATACCTGCGGTGTCGAATTCGCTGACCGACCGGGGGAAGTCGATCGCGGTGGCGTTGATCAGCTCCAACAGCGGTTCGGACGAGAAGTTGACGACGAATTCACCGGTGTCCTCGATGTTGCGCAGAGAGTCCTTACGGCCGATCGAGGTGAACTGGACGATCGGGGGAGCGGTGCTGGCGATGCTGAAAAAGGAGTGCGGGGCGAGGTTTTCGGTATCTCCGTCCGATGTGATCGTCGAGACCCAGGCGATCGGCCGGGGAACGACGACTGACGTCAGGAACTTGTAGAAGGCCGTGCCACTTATCGCCTGAGGGTCGCATTCGACGCGCATGCGCTTCAGTATCGAACCCAGGATGCCGTGATCCCTGCCGTAGGCGCCGCGAGCGTGTGTCGGGCCGAGACCGCGCTCGGACGATCGGCTGCCGCACCGGGCGCGTGCCCGAGCCATGAGCACGTGCACCCGGTGGGGCACCGGTTCGAGCCGGGCGAGCGAGGCCGGCCGGATCCACGGCCGTCCGGGGGGCCGACCGGACCGGGGCTGAACGGATCGCGAGTCGACGATCAGGGCCACGGGACGGAGACGGGCGGCCTCGCACCGACACGCAAACTCAGCCAAACCCTCGGCCCATGACGGCTGCTGTCACAAACACGGCGGCTGCCCGGTCCCTAGCCAGTGGGACAGGCCGGCCACGGCACACCGCGCTCAACACACCCAGAGGAGTTCACATGAGCGAGATCGAAGGCATCCGCGTCGAACACGAGGCCTATGCCTTTGCCTGTATGCGCTGCGGACACGGCTGGGAGCAGGCGTACGAGATAGAGCACCACACGGACGCCACAGGACACGACTTCATCATCTACAAGGCGGACGGGGTGCACGTTCCGTCACCGCTGTCCCGGCCGACGTGCCTGAACTGCGGCGAGCACAAGGTACGCATCATGCGCGCGGGCCAGGTCTCATCGGTGAGCACGGACCGTTCCGAGGAAGGTCCTCAGTGACACCGGCCCTCGGCCGATCCGCTCCGGGTGTGAGCATGGCTGCCCTGGAGCGTTGGTCGCCGATCCAGGCCCCCAGCCTCAGCTGTACGTCGCGCCGGCCCTGACGCACACCGAGACAGCACGAGTTCGGTGCGCTACCGGCACGCGATGAACCCGCCGGCCCCCGGCAGGCGGGAAACGGGGGGCCGGCGATCGCCCAGCTGATGGACACCGTCCGGGACGTGAACCACCGGTTCAACGAGATCGGCCTGGCCCGCCCGGACCCTCGATGGGCGGGAGGCCGTCCCCGCGGCGCCGACGACAAGGCCTTCGTCATCGCAACGGTTCAGCACGGGCCGGGCATCGGGCGGCCCGCACATCTGCGCCGGCAGGGCCGGTACCGGCTGCCGGGGCGCGCACAGCATCGGGCAGCACAGGCGACAGCCCCCGAACGGCACACCACGCACGCGGCACCGGCCCGGCAAAGGCTCCGGCCCATGCCCGGATCCCCGCCGTGGCGGGCGATACGCCCAGGCCCTTGGCGAGTACCGCCTCGAGCCCGGCCCGCAGCCCATGGGGGACAGGGCGGGTATCCAGGAGAGCGAGGAAGCCGGCGAGGTCCACGCTCGGCCACGCCCCGCCGTGCCATGGCGATCACGGCCTCCCACCACGCAGCCGGGGCCGGGCCCACCCGCTGCAGACGGGCCGGACCCGGCCGGATGTACGACCCCCGAAAACCCTCAGCGCACCGATCGCGGCTCCGACGAAGTCGAGTCCGGCCGCCGAGCTGTCCGTGCACGGCGAGTTTCCACGCCTGTTGCGATCGACGCCGATGCTCAAGACAGACGATCATGCATCAGCGAACGCGGAACTCCACTCCCGGATACAGGAGACACAAGCTTGCGGAACTCAAAGTGACGAGCCCCATACATTCCCGATGAAATTCTGCTCCCGGGCGGCTCGGATAACGCACCCTTCCCCGCCTGGAACTGCGGCCTGATTAAGCCTGCTCACGGGTGCCGCGGAAGCTTCATGTGTCGTATGTCTCAGACAAAACGTCTTCATTTGGGACACACAAGTTTTAATACTCGGGGTACGAGCAAATCGACGATGTTAGGGAGCCCTCACTCGTCATGCATACCCTCATACACGTCTGGGACCAGATATACGCGTCCTGGCGCCAATTGCACTGGTACGGGATGGCCGTCGGCTCCCTCCTCGGTGTCAAATTGCTCCTGTCCATCCGCCGGCGCCGCAGCCCCGGGCTCACGTTCAAGAAAACGACCCGTCAGCTTGAAATTCACGGGGTCGTCACGGTGTACAACGAATCCCCCGCGATGCTGAGGCGCTGCCTGGAATCCATCCTCGCGCAGACCCTGCCACCTCAGTCATTGACGGTCATCGACGACTGCTCCGCCGACCAGTCCGCCGCTGCCCTCATCGGCGAGATGCGTCCGCAGTTCGACCGTGCTGGAATCCGTCTCGGCTTCATCCGGTTTCCCGAGAACCGCGGCAAGCGCCACGGGCTCGCCGCAGGCTTCCGGCAGGAACCGCTCGCGGACGCGTATCTGTGCATCGACTCCGACACGGTGCTCGACCAGCACGCCGTCGCCGAGCTCGCCCAGCCCTTCGGGGAGCGCCGTGTCCACTGCGTCACCGGGTTGGTCCTCGCCCACAACCGCGCCACCAACCTCCTCACGCGCCTGATAGACATGCGCTACGTCAACGCCTTCCTCGGCGAACGGGTCGCCTACTCCCGCCTCGGCTCCGTCCTGTGCGCCTGCGGCTCCCTCGCGATGTACCGCGGCTGGGTCATCCGCAAGAATCTCGACGACTTCCTCGACCAGCGGTTCCTCGGACGCCCCGCGACCTTCGGCGACGACCGGCGCCTCACGTACTACTGCCTCACCGAGGGCAAGTCCCTCATCCAGCCGTCCGCTGTCGGCTACACCGACGTCCCGGAACGCCTCGGGCACTACATCCGCCAGCAGATCCGCTGGGGCAAGTCCTTCATCCGCGAGGGGTTCCTGCTCTTCGCCAAGTTCCGGCTGCGCCGCACGTACTGGTGGCTCAATCTGATCGAGCTCGTCACCTGGGTCGGCTTCACCGCAGCCCTGCTCACCGCCCTCGTGGCCATCGCGCTGCATCCGACCGGCTGGGCCCTGCTCGCCAGCTACATCGCCTACATGTGCGTCATGTCGTGGGTGCGCTCCCTCCACTACCTGCGCGGCGCCGCCATGGTCGGGCTCGTCGACCGCGTGCTGACATTCCTCGCCGCTCCGCTGTACGCGCTGCTCAACATCGGGCTGCTGCTGCCGCTGCGCCTGTGGTCCCTGGCGACCCTGCGCCGCACCAAGTGGGGCACCCGCGCCAAGATCGAGGTCGGCGTGGACGCCGAAACCCCCGAGGCCGGCGGCGCTCTGGCCGCGTCCCCCGCAGTCCCTCACCAGGCGTGGGGCGGCACTGCGAACGCACGGACCAGGCCCACGTACAGCCCGGACGACGGGGTCGCACTTCCGGCCTTCGACTCTCCCGGCTCCCCGGCGCACGCCGTCCGGTAGGCGCCGCCCGGTCCGGAGCAGGAGCCGTCCGAAAGCCGGCACACACGGGATCCCACACGGCCGGCGACCCGCTCTGCGGCGGTACGACGGAGAGTACCGCCGCTGCCCGTCCTGACCGTCCAGGTCAAACGTGCTCACGGAGGACGGCGCCAGCCTCCGCCACCGTCACCCGCACCGGTCCCGGTATCGCCCCTTCCTAGGAGCTTTTGTGGGCCCTGCCCGCCCTACCGTCCGCCCTGTCCGCCCTGACGACGGCCGCGGGCCTCGACGTCGTGCGTGGACCGTGTTCAAGACGCTGTTCCTGGTGATCGCCGTCGTCGCCGGTGGTCTCGCGCTCTATCCCCAATGGCGTGCCGCGCACCAGGCGCCTCCGCAGCTCACCATCCGGTACAAGGCCGGGAGCCCTGCCACGGCCGCGGTGGCTCGGCCATGGCTGGAAGTTGTCAACACCTCCCCCAAGAGGGTGCTCCTGTCGGACGTGGCGATTCGGTACTACTTCACCGCGGACGGGACTTCCTCGTACGCGTTCAACTGCGTCCAGGCCGCTGTCGGCTGCTCGAACATCGCCGGGGAGACCGTTGCGCCGGCTGATCCAGCCACCACCGCCGACCGCTACCTCCAGATCAGCTTCACGCCGGGCGCCGGCAGCCTGGCACCCGGTGCCAAGAGCGGAGCCATCGGACTGCAGCTGTACCGCCCCGACGGCAGGAAGCTGGACCAGCGGGACGACCGCTCGTTCAATGCCGCTGCCACCACCTTTCAGCCGTCGAAGACGGTGACCGGATACCTGCGCGGTGCCCATGTCTGGGGGGACGAGCCCACCAGCCCCACCAGGCGTACAGGCTCCACTGACCACGCCGCCGCGCCCGCACGGGCCTCGTCCGCCCCCCGCCCGAGGCCTGCCCACCCGCGCGGGATCATGTTCGACAACTTCCACTACAGCGGCCCCGACGATCCCGCGCTCCACGCGCACGGCTGGCTGGTCCGCACCAGCCCCGGCGGCCCGGGGATCCACGACACATGGTCGGCCGCAGGCGTCACATTCCCGGCCGAGAAAACCGCTGTGGGCGGACAGGTCCTGCAACTGCGGGCCAGTACCGACGGGACAAAGGCGGGCACCAAGCAGGCCGAGGTGCAGAGCAGCGGCACCGGCTTCATGACGGGGACCTACGCCGCCCGGATCTACTTCAACGACAAGCCCACGAGCGGTCGCAACGGCGACCACGTCAACGAGTCCTTCTACACGATCTCGCCCGACAACTCGCGCTACAGCGAACTCGACAACGAGTACATGCCGAACGGGGGCTGGGGTGCGCCGGGGCCCAAACTCGACACCACGAGCTGGTACAGCGCCGACACCGGGGACCGGGTCACACACAAACTGACCTCCAGCCTTCAAGGCTGGCACACCATGATGATCACGGCCGTGCACGGCGTGGCCACCTACTCGGTGGACGGCCACAAGCTGTTCAGCAGCGGCGGCAAATACTTCCCGCGCCAGAACATGTCCATCAACTTCAACACCTGGTTCGTGGACCTCCCCTTCACGGGTCCGCGCACCTGGGACATGCGGGTCAACTGGTTCTACTACAAAGCCGGCAAGGCCCAGTCCCTGACGGATGTGCAGAAGGCTGTGAACAACCTCTACGACAGCGGCACCCATTACATCAACACCGTCCCCAAGTCCTGAACCTGCGGCATTTTGCGCGACTGCCGGGCAGCCCTTCAGACGGGGACGGGGTACGCCAAGAGCGAGAGGGCATACTGCGAAGCTTCGGACGCTCGCTCAACAAAACATCCCAGGCCGGTAAATGCTCCAGCAAAGCCAGAGAAGAGCGAGCACCTTAAGGGCTGTCCCGTAACCCCTGGCGGGCGCACGACGACAGCTACGGCACCTCGCCGCGTTGTCGGAACGCCCGTATACGCCCAGTATGCGGACGTCCCTCCGCCTTGCGATGCACCGCATCTGACGCCGCGCGCTGATCCACCAGGGATTACGGGACAGCCCTTAGGCAGGCGGAGTTTCATGACCTAACGGTCTGTCCGGAAGTCCCGCCGCCACGTGGGGAATGCGAGTGCCCTGGGGATTGTCAGGGATTCTCATCACTGATCGCGTGCGTAGCGGCGTGGATGGCGCGGGACCGGTGGAGCAGGTCCGTGCTGTCTGCCCACTGGTCCACGCTTCCTACCAAGGGCAGATCGCGAAGTGCGGGGTCCGTGATGATCCGGGCAAGTGCGTGCGCGAAGCGTTCAGCGTGCAAAACCAGGAAGGGGCGCGAGTGATAGCGCCGACGCTTCGGGTCCACCGGGGTGGTGAGCCCGGATGCGTTCTGCAGTGAAGCCGCTGCCTCGTAGGCATCGCACAGATGTCTCTCCCGGGTGGGGTAATCCGTCGCCGCAAGCGCACCGCGCAGCGACGGGGCGACCAGCCCTGCCGCCGGCAGCCGGCCGAACGCGCTGCCGAGCCACTTGCCGTAGGGGGCATAGCGCCGGCCCAGGAGCAGGCACAGCCGCATCAGATCTCGCACCAGGCGGCCGGCCACAACGGCTGAGCCGATGTCGTCACCGACCTCGGCGCAGCGCCCCACGAACGCCTCTTCCTGCGAGATGCGCTGCCACTGGCACGCCAGCAAGTACCGCCACACCTGCTCCGGGTACCACGCCAACATGCGCCGGACGGCGGTGAAGGCGCCGAGATCATCGTGGAACACCCTGCCGCCGGTGATCTCGGCGAGCCGTTGCTGGGGCATCGCCAGCCATTGGCTCACGCTCGGTTCCGCGTCGGCCGGACGCAGTCCGAGTTGCCCGGCCACCCATTCATCCATGGCATACACGTCTACGCGATGGTTGATCGGACCATCAGTCAGATGCATGCGCCCGACCGGATCCAGCGGATCCTGGCTCTCCTGGAAGTGAGTGGGCCAGCCGTGTACCTGTTTCGGCAGCCGCTCGGCCAGGACACGGTGAATACCCGCGTCGTATCGGGCGTGGTCCTCGGCTGTCAGAAAGAGCTCCAGCCGAGGACCCCACTCGTGGTCCGCGGACCGCGGTGTGTCGAAGCCCAGCACCTCAGAACCGCTGCCAACCCGGGCAGCCGCGTAGCGCAGTCCTGGAAAGACATCCTCAAGAATCGGCCGTACCGCCCCCTCGAACAGGGCCCTGGACAGCTCGATGCCGGGCATGAATGCGGCGCCAGAGATCGTCATCGTCCCACTGTGCTGGATGCCCTCTTGCGAAGGCCATCGGTTAACCATCGCTTCCAGAGCTTCGAGAGCGTTGCTCCACGCGGCCTGGTGCAGTCAAGGGTGACGGTCCGGCACGCCGACATGAATGACGCCGAGGTCGTCGGGTGCACCGGCCCTGGGGGGCGAGCCTGCACCCGCCCGGACACCGATCTCGTGGCGGCCGGGGCGGGACGGCACGGCATGCTCACCGTCACACGGCCGCTGAGCAGGCACCGAAAGAGCGAGCAGCAACATGCTGCGGCAGCCAATGAGGGCCGGGGGAGAGGCGATCCGGTGCGTTGCCGCCGTCCCCCGTGAACGCTCCGATCACGCGAGCTTGATGCTGAGCTGGGCGCCCAGTTCCCGGAAGCCCAGCGCGAGTGCGACCCGTCGGGAGGCAGGCACACGGGCCCGCCACTGGGGCAGCAGGTCGGCCGCGAGCGCGTGTGCCACCGTTGCCGAGCCCGCCGCACGGGCCAGCCCCCGGCCCCGCCACGCGGGGGCGGTCAGCACACTGATCTGAGCGGTCCGGCTCGGCCAGACCCGGTATCCCGCAGCGGCGACCACCTGGCCGCCCTCGCGGACCACGAACGCGGGCGAGGTGATCTCCTCCAGGCCGGCCTCACCGGTGTCCTCCTCGCCCGCTTGTTTCTCCAGGCCCCGCAGGTCCGGGTGCTCGCCCGGCAACTGTTCCACCATCAGCACACCGGGCTCCACCCGGCGGAACGCGTCCGCGGACACGTACGCCAACGCTGCCGGCCCGAGCACCCGGGCCACCGACAGCACCTCGCGGACCGCACCCGCATCGGCAACAGCCTCCGCTGCCAACCCCGCCAAAGCGCCCCGAACGATCGCAGCAGCGTCCTCGCTGGGCGCGGTCACGATCGCCGATCCTCCCAGCATCACCACACCGACCCAGCCGGCCGGGCACAGGCCCGACTCCGGCGAGACGACCACGCGCACACCCCCGTCCGGCGCGAACGACACCGGCACCGAGGCCAGGTCCTCCCACAGCCCACGGGCTCTGACCAGCAAGGGATCTATCGGCATGACCCGATTCTGCCAGTCCGAACACCCGACTGACCTGCGGAATAAACCGGCCAGACAGCCATCGGCCGACGGGGCTGAGCAGGGCAAGGCCGGCTTCACGCGTCGTGGCTCCGGCTCAGCTTCCGTGGTGCTGTGACGCTGAGTGATCCGTTGTCGTCCTGGCCAACCCTCGCGATGCGACTCATGACATGACGGATGGTCAGTCGCAGGTCGACCCCGGACTCGGAAGGGGTGGGCGGCGGCCCGTGCCACCGGGACGGCTCTCGTACGTTCTCGTGGACGCCTGGTCGCATCCTGTGCGTGGCGGTGTTCGTTGGTCGGCTGGGGCTGATCAGTAAAGAGCCCCGGCCGACGGGACGGATCCGTGGAGGAGACATCGTGAACCAAGACGAAATGGTCGCGCTGTGGGAGCAGCACACGGCGTACGAGTTCGACATCAAGGACGCCGACCCGACGGTGGCCACCATGGTGGAGGACGCCAGCGTGATGCATCTGCCGACGATGAGCGGTGGTTTCGGCAAGAACCACCTGCGGGGCTACTACCGCGACGTTTTCATTCCGGGCATTCCGCAGAACACCACCACGGAGACAGTCCATCGGTCGGTGGGCAGCGACTTCCTCGTCGAGGAGATCATCATGCGGATGACTCACGACCAGGAGATCCCGTTCCTGCTGCCTGGACTGGCTGCGACCGGACGGACCGTCGAAGTGCCACTGGTGGTGGTCGTGAAATTCCGCGACGACCTGATGGAGAGCGAACGGCTCTACTGGGACCAAGCGGCCGTGCTCACCCAGGTCGGTCTGATCGCCGCCACAGACCTACCCATGGCCGACTTCACCGAGGCCGCCCGATTCCTGCGGGACAAGGTCATGTCCTGACCGCACAGGAGGACCGCCGGTTCTGGTGATCAAAGCCGGTGGTCATCAGGTTGCTCAGAAGGTGACCCCGGGGGCCGAACACGCCTGCGCCCTGCCGGCCGCCACGACCTGTCTACGCGCTGGTCGGCGCGGCCTGCTGCACGACCTCGAAGGACCACAGCGTGGACCCGCTTGCCGCTGGTTGAGGGCGCTCACCGCTCTTTGCGCCACTGCCCTGGTGAGCCGTCTTCATGGGGCCTTCCATCCAGGCTTGGAAGGACTCGTCGTCACGCCACCGTGTGTAGACGAGGTAGTTGTCAGTGCCTTCGACCGGCCGGAGGAGTTCGAACCACTCGAACCCGTCAGAGCCCTCCACGGCATGGGCACGGGAGGCGAAGCGCTTCTCCAGCGTCTCCCGCTGCTCGGCGCTGACGGTCAGTACGTTGATCTTGACTACGCTCATGGCCCCATCCTGCCGCATGGGATGCCGGCAGACGGGCTTCGCGCGCCAGAGAGCTGACCAGGCGCGCGAGGTACTGATCGGCCTCGGCGTCTCCCCGGACCAGCTGCGGGCGGTAGGGGTGGGCAGCGCTTTCGGTCAGTAGGTGCCAAGCGGCGCGCACCTCATCACCCCCGAATCCGCTTGCTCGGGTCGGCTGTCAGACGGTGTCCATTACGTCGTGGCGCGCCTGTATGCGCGCGATGACGCGCTCCCGCCCCAGCCTTTTGGCCTGGCGGAGCTTGGCTTCGGCAACGAAAACGGGGACCCAGAACCCCCAGCCCCACAGGCTGAAGTCCAGCGTTCCGCTCCACACCAGTGCCTTGTTCAGGCCGAACGACAGGGCGAATGTCAGCACATACGCTGCGACCCGGTGGGCGAGAAGCAGGCGCAGCGGTGCGTTCCGGGCCCCCTGCAGCAACTCAACCGCCGCAGCCAGTTCAGCCGCCTGGAGGTCCTCACCGGTGTCCTCGCCGGACTCACCGCGAGCCGCTCGCCGCAGCGCGTCGGTGACCAGCACACTCTGCTCCGCGAGGGCCGACTGCTGGGCGTGCCCCCAAGCAGCGCTTGCTTGCAGGTCGTCCCAGTAACCCCGTCCGGCCCAGCCGGTCGCATCGTCGACGCGCTCGCGTTCAGCAGACCCGGGCGGAGCCAGCTCTTCGATCCTTTCCTGCAGGCCCACCGCCCGGTGCGCCCGCTCCGGGTAGTCGAAGGAGTCCGCGCGAAGGCACAGTTCCAAAAACGACACCAGGAGCCCGAGATCGTCGGGTGTCAGTGCGAGGCCCTTGCGATACGCTGCCTCAGCCTCGCGGTCGTGATCGTCCTCATCCTCCGCGGCGTGTGCCTGTCCGAGCCAGCGGAAGAGCACCGGATCCGGTCCGAACTCCTCGAGTCCCGCCACCGCCGTTGCTCTCACAGCGGCATAGCCACCCACCGCGAAAAGCTCTGAACACCGCTCCACGCACTGCTGCCGTTCCACGTTCCCACCCCAGTCGTCCGAGCATGCACCTTCCGACGTACTCGGTGCCGCTGTCAATCACATTGCCGTCCGGGGGCGGCGGCCATTTCCGGGCTTCGTAGGCGATGGGTGAGCTCTCGGACGACGGAACCCCGGTGCCGTGGTGGCGGACGGTGTGGGAGCCCCAGCGGGTGCGGAACTCTTCGGGTGGAGAAGTTCGCCGACGAGGTCGTGCAGGCCTTGCCGACGCCCACGACCAGGCCGCCGCACCATGACCTGACCGCTCCTGCTCAGCCCGCGGTCTCCCGGTTCAGCCGGCTTCGGCACGAGGGCTCCGAACATTGTCGCGGTCGACCCGGCCTACACCAGCCTGTGGGGTGCCCAGCACTGGCAGAAACCGCTGACCACCCCACACCGCACCATGTCCCGTCACGATGCCGCGGGTATCGCGATCGGGAGACGCGCCCTCGGCCATCCGGTCCGGCGTCGGACGGCACCGCCCCCACACGACCGGAGTGATCGTGCGGGGCATCGGACCGCCCAGGCCGGACCAGGCGCACGGGGGCGTGAGGGAACCCGCCCACCCACCACGGACCGGCCCCCGAAGGGCCGTCGCCGAGCGGGAAGCGAAAGCGGGAACCCAGCGCATCCAACACCGTTCGGGATGCGCCCAGTACGCAACAGTGGGCCCACGACTCACTCATGCGCACTGGCTAGGAACGGTTACTTGGTCAGGTAGGCGTCGTAGATGGTCTGGTTGACGGTGTTGCCCTGTCGGTCGACTGCCTCGGCCTTGAACGAGACGCTGCCGCCGGCCTTGGGGTTGGTGACCTTGATCCGTCCGTCGCACACGGCCAGCTTCTGCCAGTGCGCACCCTTGTCGTAGGAGACCTGCACGGTCAGGGACTTGAGGTTCTTCCCCGCCGCGGAGCCCTTCACCGTCACCGGCACCTGAATCCTGGCCCGCGCCTTGCTGGTGTTGTCGAGAGCCAGTTCAGGGGTGAACCGCACGACGGAAGTGGGCAGGGCGGTGAACCCCGGGGCGTACTCGGAGGAGAACGTCCAACTCGCCTCGACGCTCGTGGAGACGTCGGCCACCGAACTGCGGTCGATCGAGGCCGTCAGCCGGTATTCCGCCCGCTCGTCCGGCGCGATGTAGCGGGTGTCCATCGGGTAGATGCTCCGGTAGACCAGTACTCCGTTGCGGTGCCAAGTCGTCAGCGCGCTGTCGTACGGCGACATGTTGTAGCTGTACCTGTCGTAGTGATCCGAGAACATGGGCAAATCGCCCATCAGCCATTCGTTGAATCGACTGAAGCCCGCACCCGGCGGGAGATCGGGCCCGAAGACACCCACATTGAACACCTGCTGGTACGTACGGCCCGGTTGGAACGACGGCTGCACGGCTGATTCATAGCGGCTGTCCGGCTCTGCGCCGTTCGCGTCCCACTGGTAGAACACCGTGTTCCACGAGGGGTCCTCTGCGAACAGGTGCATGGTGCCGATGTACGGGAGGGCATGGTAATAAGGGAGGCCGGCACCGTCCGCGGTCCCCGTCGAGACGCCTCCGAACTTGTTCTTCGCCGATGCTCCGAGTTTCACCTTGACCTTGGCGAACTCGCCGGACTGGACGTGGTCGGTGAAGCCGGTCATGACCTTGTCGCCCTGCGGTTTGTACACCAGGTGGTATTCGTCGTGTCCCTTGACGAAGTCGAGCTCGAGCTGCTGGATCACGTGGCCCGCGGGCGCCTCCGGGCCGAGGTGGGCGGTGCGGAACTCCTTGAAGGTACTGATGAAGAGCCCGTACCTGGCGTAGCGTTCGCCTGGTGCCTCGCTGCCCGCGCTGATGTGGCCCTGGTACTGCTGGGCGGTGCGGTCCGGGACGGTGACATCGATCGGCTTGGCGGTGCGCGCGTCCACCGTCACCGTGGTGTCGCCGGTGACCTCGAGCGCGGGCTGGTTGAACCAGTCCGAACCCTGGGTCCACGAACCCGCCGGGTCCACCCGGATCGAGGAGTTGAGGAAGTAGCGGCCCTTGGGGACGCGCACCGCGTACGTCTCTCCGGACAGCACGATGTTCTCGAGGCCCTGAGCGGCTCCGGTCAGGCCGGCCAGGTTGGCGTCCCAGGATGCGGCGGGAGCGGGCTCGCCCTTGCGGTCCAGGGGCTTCACCGTGACGGTGTAGCGCTCCGACTCGCGATCCACGGCCAGCGCGGTGCCGACGGTCTGCCCGTCGCCGGCGGCGGTGATCCGGCCGCTGAAGGCTCCGAACGTGTCACCGCCGACCCGGGTGTCGACGGTGACCTTCACGGTCTGCTCGCCGTGCGCCGGGATCGTGACCTGGTCGTCGGCGGTGAACATGCCACTGGGCGCGGCATTGCCGTCCGGGCCGGTCGCGTCGATGGTCAGCTTCAGGGTGACGGGAGAGTCGCCCAGATTGCGGTAGGTGAGGCCCTTGCCGACCGGCTGGTCGTCGGTGTGCGGCCACTGCGCGACACCGAACGAGAGCGACGTCTCCCGGGGGACCACGGTCTGCTTGATCGCTGTCCGCAGATCGATTCTGCCCGAGCCCTGCTCGAACGCGGTGTACCCGCCCGGTGTCGCCGAGGCGATCAGCGCCTTCTTGATGTCCTGGCCGGTCCAGTCGGGGTGCTGCTGAGCGAGGATGGCGGCGGCGCCGACCACGTGTGGGCTGGCCATGGAGGTGCCGTCGAGGGCCATGTAGCCGTCCGCGACCGGAGTCCCGAGGCCCTCCAAACGGCTGCCGGGCGCGACCGCTGCTCCGATGGCCACGCCGGGCGCCGTCACGTCGGGCTTGATCCCGCCGTCCTCGGCACGCGGGCCGATGCCGGAGAACGGGGCCAGCCGGTCCTGCTTGTCCACTGCGCCGACGGTGAGGGCGGCTTCGGCGCTGCCCGGCGTGGCGATCGATCCGGCTCCGGACGCGCCGAGGTTGCCGGCCGCGATGACGAAGAGAGTTTCGCTCTCGGCCGACAGCTTGTTGACGGCCGCTTCCATCGGATCGATCTGGGGGCCGTTGGTCGTGCCGAGGCTGAGGTTGGCGACGTCCGCCTTCTCGGCCACGGCCCATTCCATGCCCGCGATGGCCTGGGACATGGTTCCGCTGCCGGAGTCGTTGAGGACCTTGGCGTTGAGGATGCGGGCTCCCGGCGCCACACCCTTGTACGTGCCGCCGGACTTGGCTCCGGTACCGGCCGCGATGGACGCGACATGCGTGCCGTGACCGTACAGGTCCTTGATGCTCGCCGCGTCGGAGAAGTTGTGCGCGGCGACGACCTGCCCGGCCAGATCGGGGTGGGTGTCGTCAATGCCGCTGTCGAGGATGGCGATGCGAGCACCGGTGCCGTTGAAACCGGCCGCCCACGCCTCGGGCCCGCCGATCTGCGGCACGCTCTTGTCCAAGGAGGCCTGGACGACTGCGTCGAGCCACACCGAGGCGACGCCCGGCACGACGGTGCGGTTCGTGGCGTCTGCCGACCCGCTGGTGAGCGTGGCCCACAGGTCCGCTGTGCCGTTCGCGGGGGCGGTGACGGCGTCGGCGTTGATGCTCGCCAAGGTGCGCCGCACCTTGGCACCCGCGAGGGACCGCAGCGCCGTCCTGGCCGCCGGACGGTCCGCCTCGTACCTCACGATGAGCCTCAGGCCCTGGCGATCTGCGTAGGCGGGCGCACTCTGTGCGGTGACGTCGAAGAGCTGCCGGTCCAGCCGGCCGCTTTGGACCAGGCTCCGCGCGTCGTCGGGCATGGCGTAGGTGTGCCCGCCGACGGTTTCCACCCGGATCGCCATGTCTTCCCGGCCCTCGGCACGACGCAGGGAGACTATTTCGCCCTTCTCGTTCACCTCGATCCGGTCGCCGGTGATCAGCGGGATCCACCGCCGCACGGGGCTCCGGGGTGCGCCCTGGATCTCGGGGCCGGGCCTGAAAGCGGAAGCCGACGTCGGAGACGGCGCTGTGTTGGTGGGGTCTGCGAGTGCCACGGACGCCGACGGGGTAACGGCGACCAACAGCAGACTGAACCCCACGACCGCGCCGAACGCAGGTTTCGTGGATGTGAGTTTCACGGTTTCCTTTCGCTCAGTCGCCCCGTGCCGGCCCATGGATCGCATGGCCGGACCGGGGTACGGCGCACAGCGAAGCACCAGCCACAGAGAGTGTCAACGGTGTGATCATCATTGGGTGTCAACCGTGTGTTCTTCAGTGGGAGCCGGCCGAACGAGGCGACCCGTGAGCGGCCAGGAGCGCCACCCGGAACCCATGCGCCGTACAAGTGGCCGCTGGAGGTGACGAGTGCTCAAACTGACTCCCAACAGGGGTATGCAGTTCCGGGCCGGGCGCGGAGCGGGAGGAATACGTTCGTTCCGGTCGGCGCCGCATCGGCGGCAAGTGATCACCCATCAACGCCGGACCTCGATCCGTCGACACGACAAGACGTCATCTCATTTGGTTTGTTGGGTAGGCTGCCGGCCATGGCGGGGATCGTTGAGCGGCTGGCGCCGGATGAGTTGTGGGAGTTGTTTCAGCGGGTGGTGCCGGCCGCGATCGTGTTCGTGGCCACGTCAGGCTGCACATGGCAGCAGCTGCCCACCGCTTCGTTCGGCCCGTCGGGGGCGACGGCTCACAGGCGTTTCTCCGAGTGGACGAAGGCCGGGTGTGGGCCAAGCTTCACCGCGTGGTGCTCGACGAGCTCGGTGCCCGCGGCGAGTTGGACTGGTCCCGGTGCGCGATCGACTCGGTGAACATGCGGGTCCTGAAAAGGGGGACCTGACAGGTCTGGATCCTGTCGACCGGGAGACGTGCGGGTCGAAGATCCATCTGATCGCCGAGCGGACCGGTCCGCCCCTCTCCGTCGCAATCTCGGGGGCGAACCTGCACGACAGCCGGGCCCTGATCCCCCTCGTGCAAGGGATACCGCCGATCCGCTCCCGCCGCGGACCGCGGCGCCGCAAACCCGGCAAGCTCCACGCCGACAAGGGCTTCGACTACTCCCACCTGCGGCGATGGTTGCACCGGTGCGGCACTCGGCAACGCATCGCAAGGATAAGGAGTCGAGTCCCCACAGCGACTGGGCCGCCACCACTGGACCGTCGAGCGCACCATGTGCTGGCTCGCCGGCCGCCGCTCTCTCCACCGACGCCACGCGCGCGAAGCCACGCACTTCCTCGCCTTCACCAGCATCGTCTGCACCCTCATCTGCCACCACAGGCTCACCAAATGAGATGACTTCTTGGCCGGCCCCCGGCCCGAGCACGAGCCGGGCGTCGCAGCGCTGTGCTGCCACGCGCAACGGGCCAGGCTCTGCTTGAGGTGGCCGAAGCGGTGGCCGACGGCATTGCGGGGGCACAAGACGGCGCAGTCAGTTCGCGTTGCCCAGAGCCCAGGACTCGATGTCGCGGTAGTGGATCGGTCCTCGGCTACGGGCGATGTTGCTGCCGACCAGGTGCAGACGTTCGGCCGGCCATCGGTGACCGGTGAACCCGGTGATGCCTGCGGCGATCTCCGCCGCCGAGGTCCGGTCGCCCCGGCGGGCGCGGGCCAGTGTCAGATGGGGGCGCAGGGGCCGGCCCTCGAAGGCGACACCGCAGTTCCTGACCGCGGTACGCACGTCGGCGGCGAGCGTGTGCAGTCCGTCGAGGTCCCCGTCGATTCCGCTCCACAGCACCCGGTCGTCGAAGTGTCCGCTGCCGCGCAGTGCCAGGGACAGTGGCTGGTGGGCGGCCGCGAGGTCGGCGAGTGGCGGGCGCAGAAACGGAACGGTCGTGGCCGGAAGCTCCCCGAGGAACGCCAGGGTGATGTGCCAGTCCTCAATGCGGTTCCACCGCATGTGGGGGTGCGTGTCGTAAGCGGGGCGCAGTTCCCGGGCGAGTTCTTCTTTCGCGTGGTCGGGCGGGGCGAGGGCGATGAACACGCGAACGCGCGCGGGCTGATTCTGTTCGTTCACACCGGACTTCGTACCCCATCCGGGCGATGTCCTCCACCGCGCAGGAACCGGGCTCCGGGGCCGCCGAAACCCCCGCATCCGCATCATTCTCCCTGGCCACGGCGGTGGACGCAGCGTGCGCAGCGACATTTCACTACGGAGGCGAAGTGACGGGGGAGCCCCTCGAGTCGCGTGGCGATGAGGGCAGGCCATGCGGTGAGAACAGCCATGGATCGAAGAAGCCACAGACGGTGTCCCGGGCAGACGGCTCGGTGAGGTCTTGCCGGGGCATTCTCCGCCGTCGCAGAGGCCGCATGCGTCCGGCCCCGTGTGCGATGTCCTACCAGGTGTGCGAAGAAGCGCGCGGGACGTCTGTTACCGAGATCAAGTCCACCGCACCGGTGACGCGCCGATTGACGCGACCGGTGGTGCGCCGGAGCGCGCAAGCGGTTGCTGTTGATCATTGAAAGGGTGGGTGTAGTGATCAGTGAACGTCGGGGCCGTGTCCGCGGCGTGTGGGTGCTTGCTGCAGGCGACGGTAACGGAAATGTCCGTAATCGGTAACTGGTCGCGGTGGGCGTGCCGTCGGCCTCGCCGACGGGTCACAGTTTGGGTCCTCGGCCCACGAGAGGCCGGGAACCCGCACCGCCCTGCAGCCTGTATCGGCTGGTGGGGCACTGTTCTTGAGGGGGCATCACCATGTCTGCTTCTGTCACCGCCCGCCGTGTGGCGGCCACCGTCCTGGCCGCCGGGGCCGTCGTCTCCGCCGTCGCTCTGCCGGCGTCCGCGCATGACAACGACCGTCACCGGCACCCGCGGGTCGAGATCAGCGCTGTCCAGGCCGACAGCCCCGGCCGTGACACCCGGACCAACCGGTCGCTGAACGCCGAGTGGGTCGCGATCACCAACAACGCCCGCCGCGCGGTGAACCTGGACGGCTGGACGCTGCGTGGCGAGGACGGTCACCGTTACCGCTTCGACAACGTCCGCCTCGCCGGCCGTTCCACCGTCCGTATCCACACCGGTGTCGGCCGCGACACCCGCACCGACCTCTACCAGGACCGCCGCAACTACGTGTGGGACGACCGCTCCGACACCGCGACCCTGCGCGATGACCGTGGCCGCACCGTCGACACCGAGTCCTGGGGCTGGGGCTGGGGTCGGGGCCACCACCACCGCCGCTGACCCCCGGCGCTGAGCGACTGCCCACCCCCGTGACGGGCTGAGCGCTCCGCCATCCATGCAGGCCGTGCGCCGGGACAGTCCGATCTGCCCGGCGCACACGCACGCGCGCAGCGGTGCCACGACAAGCCGGCACCGCTGGGCGCGACCGCAGCCCTGCCTGCCCCGCGGTGCTGCAGGTCACCCCCGACTTCGCTGCCCCATCGAACGTGGTGTGGCCACCGTCGAGCGCCGGCGGATCGTCCGGCATGCTCGTTGCAGCCCGAACTGGCTGACGTCGGCAGCCATGGCCGTCCTCACCTTCGAGCTTGAACGGTGAAAGGGCGCAATCATTCGGGCGAAGTCATTTGGGGACGGCAAGGCATGAAGGCACAGCGAAGGCTCGTGCGCGGCTGCGGAAAGCCGCGTACGAGCCCTCGAATTCACAGGAGCCCTCATGAACTCACAGGAGATTCTGAATCCGTGCGGGTCTGTTCCGGGGCATGCGTCATGCGAATCCGCGTGAATTAATGAATGGGTTGATGCGTCACGCTGATTCGATGACCCAGCAGGTCTTGTACGTCAGGATTTCGCTGCCCTCGACATTGGCCACCTGGATTCCGATGGCGTACAGGCCTTCGGAGCTCTGTGCCGTCGTGTACCAGGCCTGCCCGCTCCCGGCGCCGCCGTCGTACGAATGCCAGCTCCAGTACTTGATCGTCCCGGGGTAGTTCCTCGAAACGAACCTGACCTCGGGGTGGTGGCCGTCCGAGTTGATGTCGAGGGCGGTGAGCTCCAGGTCTACCTCCCCCGTGGTGCCCTTGCTGTACCACCGGTAGCCGAGCTCCCCCTGGGCCCCGGAGGAGGTGCAGTCCAGGTAGCGCCAGTCGGAGTTGCCCTGTCCGGCCTGCGCAGTGCCGGCCGTGGTCACCGCGAGAAGCATGGCGGCGCCGACGCTCAGCGGAATCATGTACTTGCGCATAAATTTATCCCCCTTGAAGTTAATTCAAAGATCGAGATCGGCAGTCTTTCCCTTGCCGAGTCGGCTGTCAAGGGCGGAAAGAGCGTTATCGGGCGGCTGGGTGTCGATGGGCGGGAATTATTCGGTACGAGGATTTCGGGTGGTGAAATGCAAATGGCTGGAATGTCGCGTGCCCCCATTCGGAACAGGTAATTCCGAATGAGGGCGCGCCAGGTGGGCGGGCCACGTCGCCAGGTGCGGCGAGTGGAGTCTGCGAGAAAGGCGAGACATGCGCGGCAACAGGGGCGGCCCCGAAGGGTGCGGCCCGGGGCGCCCGGAAATGCCTGGCGGACATGGAGGCGGGTGGCTAGAGCCTGTCACGAGACAGCCGTGCTACCGGGTCCTCTGTACGGAGAACTCGTTGCCGTCGGGGTCGAGCATCAGCGCCCGGCCGCCGCCCTCGCCGGTGTCGGTGCGCGTCGCGCCGAGCGAGACCAGGCGGTCGACCTCCGCCTCCCAGTCGGCGGCGGCAGGGAGCGCCAGCTCGAAGTGCAGCCTGTTCGTGCCCGTCTTCGGCGCCACCGGAGGACCACCCCACGTGATCTTCGTACCGCCGTTCGGCGATTGGATCGCGGTCTCCTGGTCCTGGTCCCAGACCAGCGGCCACCGTAGCGCTTCGCTCCAGAAGTAACCGACCTCCTGCGTTCCGTCGCAGGCCAGCGCTCCGATGACGCCGGTGTCGGCAAGGAACTTGTTGCCCGCCTCGATGACGCAGAACTCGTTGCCGTCCGGATCGGCGAGCACTACATGCCCCTCTTCCGGGAGCTGGCCCACGTCGATGTGCTTCCCGCCCAGTTCCAGTGCCCTGGCCACCGTCTGCTGCTGATCCTCCGGGGAGCTGCTCGTCAGGTCGAAGTGCGCCCGGTTCTGGCCGATCTTCGGCTCCTGGCTCGGCAGGAACCGGACGCGGAACCCGGCGGAATCAGGGGGCAGGATCGCGACGTCGTCGTCCGGACCGTCGGCCAACTCCCAGCCCAGGACCCCCGACCAGAACCGCGCCAGGCCCGACGGCCGGGTCGCATTGAAGCAGATCGCGAACAGTTGACTGGTCATACCCCGAACATCTCCGATCCACTGACGGTCGATACGGCGTCTCGCCCGCCGCGCGAGCGCAGCCTAGGGGTGGCCGTGCGGTACCCGCATCAGAGTTTCCGTCGCGGGGGAGCGCGGTCACGCGTCGGGCGTGCCGGGGCCGTGCCGTCAGAACTCGGGTTCTGGCTCGACTTCTGTGGTCCGTGACTGTGGGGCACCGGTTGGATCTCGAAGAGGGCTTCGCCCCCAGCGGGAGTCGTTACCGAACCGGTGAACTGCTGTCGTGGGCGCGAGAGATCGCACACGTGTAAGAAGTCAGGTTCGGAGTGCTGAGTCTGTGTGTAGCCTGTCGATCTATTCGAACGGCATGAGGGGCCGGGGTGGGCAGGGAACGCCAGCACGTCAGCGTCCAGCTCCCCGAGGGGTCCTGGTGGGACTGGGACGTCATCACCTGGAATGCCGGTCAGTTTCGTCTGGCAGCGGGTCATGACCTCACCTATCAGCACGGCTTGGAGCTGGTCTTCGGCGATCCGGCTTTCGTCAGCTGCCCGACGACGTTTCATGATCCGGTCTTCCGGGTGCCGACGAGCGAGGAGTTGATGCGAGTCGCTCGCCAGCTCGGTGAGGAACCACCGGTCCTCGTCGCTTTCGAAGCGGACGCGGGCGGTGGGGAGCCTGTCTCCTGCCTCATTGCCGCGGACCGGTTCGAGGTCGTGCATGAGACCGTTCTGAGGTACTGGCGGGACGACGCAGCCCCCGGCCGGCGCTTTGCTCCGTGGGTGCAGCCTTCGGTGTAGTCGACGAGGCGAGCTATGCGGCCACCACCAGAGCGGACGAGGACTCCGCTCACTGGAAGCAGGAGTGGCCTGCACCGGTCCGGCAGCCGTCAGGACGATTCTGCCCCGGCTCCTGTGCCGAGGCCGAGTGCCCGTCCACGCGTCAACCTCGTTGTTGTCAAGACATCGTCTGTCGGGCACTCAACTTCGTTCAAGCGCAGACTGTTTGAGTCAACAAGAGATCATTAATCTGCACTGTGACGATACGCATCTACCTCAAGGAGTGCCGTGTCCACTGCCCCCCAGGTGTCCGACATCCTCTCGCCCGAGTTCGCGACGGATCCCTATGCCGCGTACGCGGCGATGCGCGAGAAGGAACCGCTGATCTGGCACGAGGCCACGCAGAGTTACATCATCTCCCGCTACGACGACGTCGAACGAGTCTTCAAGGATAAACAGTCCGAGTTCACCACCGACAACTACAACTGGCAGCTGGAGCCCGTCCACGGCAAGACGATCCTTCAGGTCAGCGGCCGGGAACACGCGGTGCGCCGCGCGCTCGTCGCGCCCGCGTTCCGCGGCAGCGACCTCCAGGAGAAGTTCCTGCCCGTCATCGAGCGCAACTCGCGTGAACTCATCGATGTCTTCCGGTACTCCGGCGCGGCCGACATCGTCAGCGACTACGCGACCCGGCTCCCGGTCAACGTCATCGCGGACATGCTGGGTCTGGACAAGGCCGACCATGCGCGCTTCCACCGCTGGTACACCGCGGTGATCGCGTTCCTCGGCAACCTCTCCGGAGATGCCGAGGTGACCGCTGCCGGCGAGCGCACGCGTGTGGAGTTCGCCGAGTACATGATCCCGATCATCCGCGAGCGGCGTGACAACCTTGGTGACGACCTGCTGTCAAGCCTGTGTGCTGCCGAGGTCGACGGCGTCCGAATGAGCGACGAGGACATCAAGGCGTTCTGCAGCCTTCTGCTGGCCGCCGGAGGTGAGACCACCGACAAGGCGATCGCCAGCATCCTGGCCAATCTGCTGCAGCACCCCGAGCAACTTGCCGCGGTCCGTGAGGACCGGAGCCTGATAGCCGCGGCCTTCGCGGAGACGCTGCGCTACACCCCGCCGGTCCACATGATCATGAGGCAGTCGGCCACCGACGTCGAGGTCAGCGGCGGCACCATCCCGCAGGGCGCCACGGTGACCTGCCTCATCGGAGCCGCCAACCGGGACGGGCGCCGCTACCGTGAGCCCGACCGGTTCGACATCTTCCGGGACGACCTCACCACGACCTCGGCGTTCTCGGCCGCGGCCGACCACCTGGCCTTCGCGCTCGGCCGGCACTTCTGCGTCGGCGCGCTGCTGGCCAAGGCAGAGGTCGAAATCGGTCTGAACCAGCTGCTCGACGCCATGCCCGACCTCCGTCTCGCCGACGGCTTCGACCCGCGTGAACAGGGCGTCTTCACCCGAGGCCCGCAGTCGCTGCCGGTGCGGTTCACCCCGGTCACCGGCTGAGCGCACACCCGTCGTCGCGCCCACCCTCTTCGCGTGCCGGGCAATTGGAATGGGCTCAGTGCGATGTGGCGGGAGCGGGCCGGAGCCGGCCCGCCAAGGGCTATGGCGATCAATCAGCCCCTCCGCCGGTCGGGCATACGGGTGCAGACCTGCACGCGGACGGGGCGGGACGAGTCGCGGGAGGCGGCCGGCGCGGTCGCGTTTACTTCGGGTCGCGGTTGAACTGCGCCGTCGACCAGCGGTAGCCGAGCGCGATCAGGCCGATGCACCAGGCGATCGCGATCCAGCCGTTGTTGCCGATCCCGGTGCCGAGGAGGAGGCCGCGGAGGGTCTCGATGGCGGGGGTGAAGGGCTGGTACTCGGCGATCGGCTGGAACCAGCCGGGCATGGTGCCGGCCGGGATGAAGGCGCTGGAGATGAGGGGGAGGAGGATCAGCGGCATGGCCATGTTGCTGGCCGCCTCGGGGTTCGGGCTGGCCAGGCCCATGCCGACCGCGATCCAGGTGAGCGCCAGGGCGAAGAGCACGATGAGCCCGAATGCTGCCAGCCACTCCAGGGCGGTTGCGTCCGTGGAACGGAAGCCGATGGCCACGCCGACGGCGCCGACGGTGACCACGCTCATGACGGATTGCAGCACGCTGCCGAGAACGTGCCCGATGAGTACCGAAGGGCGGTAGACCGCCATCGTGCGGAAGCGGGCGATGAGGCCCTCGGTCATGTCCATGGAGACGTACACCGCGGCCCCGATCACGGTGCTGCCGATGGTCATCAGCAGCAAGCCCGGGACGATGTAGGCGACGTAGTCGGAGCGGTCGGCGCCGCCGCCGCCGATGCCTGCGCTCATCACGTCGCCGAAGATGTAGACGAAGAGCAGCAGCATCGTGATCGGCGTGAGCAGCAGGTTCAGGGTCCCTGACGGGTAGCGCCGCGCGTGCAGCAGGTTGCGGCGCAGCATCGTGTTCGAGTCGCGTACAGCGAGGGAGAGGGAGCTCATCGGACGGTCTCCTTGGCCTGGTCGGGGACGTTGGCTGGGCCCGTCAGGGCGAAGAACACGTCGTCGAGGTCGGGGGTATGGACGGTCAGTTCGTCCGCCTCGATGCCGGCGGAGTCGAGCCGGTCGAGAATGGAACGCAGTTCGCGCTGACTGCCGTCGCTGGGGATGGACAGCGACAGTGCCTCGTCGTCCCGGCTGACCTCTCGCAGGGCGTCAGCGGCGGACTGGTACAGGACCGGGTCGGTGAAGCGGAGCCGGATGTGCCCGCCCGGGATGAGCCGCTTGAGTTCCTCGGCAGTGCCCTCGGCGGCGATCTTGCCGTCGTTCAACACAGCGATGCGGTCGGCGAGTTCGTCGGCCTCCTCCAGGTACTGGGTGGTCAGGAAGACGGTCACGCCGTCGGAGACGAGGCCGCGGATGATGCCCCACATGTTGTGTCGGCTACGGGGGTCGAGTCCGGTGGTCGGCTCGTCGAGGAAGATGATCCGCGGGCTGCCGACCAGCGTCATCGCAAGGTCGAGGCGGCGCTTCATGCCGCCGGAGTAGGTGGAGGCAGGCTTCTTCGCGGCCTCCACGAGGTCGAAGCGCTCCAGGAGTTCGGCGGCGACCTGCCGGCCCTCGCGCTTGGACAGGTGGTGCAGGTCCGCCATGAGGAGCATGTTCTCCTCGCCGGTGATCAGGCCGTCGACGGCGGAGAACTGGCCTGTGACACCGATCGCGGCACGGACCGCCTGTGGGTCGGCGGCCAGGTCGTGCCCGCCGACGTGAAGGTCACCGGCGTCGGCGGTGATGAGCGTGGACAGGATCTTCACGGCGGTGGTCTTGCCGGCGCCGTTCGGCCCGAGCAGCGCGAACACAGACCCGGCAGGGATGCGCAGATCGATACCGTCGAGGACGACCTTTTCGCCGTATGACTTGCGTAGCCCGACGGCGGAAACCGCGGTCGGCGACGGGTGACCGTCACCTGGGCTGGACGTGGGCATGACAAATGAAGGCATGGTGACTTCCTTCCGAAGGCTGAAGACACAGGGGGAGTGGAAGCTAATTCGGAACTCGAATTGAGACTGTCCGTGACTACACGTCACTCGTGTCGTCATGGGGAATGGTGTTGAGCGGCCCGCCGCCGGAGACCCGCCCGCCGGGGGCACTGGCAGGGCTGAGCCAGGTCTCGCCGGCCGGCTCAACCACCCGGTGGAAAGGTCTCCGGCGGCTTCTGGTGGCCGGTCGGCCCGTCGCCTGTTCGCGCTGCGCTCTGGCGAACGAACCGCGTGCGGGCCACGCCCACCGGCATGAGGCGACGGGTGCTACTTCTCGGCCGTGCCGGGCTCCCCGCTGATGGACTCCTGATAGACGTCCGCATAGGTGCGTGAGTCCTTGACCAGGTCGTCGCAGAACGCGGCGACGTCCTTGCCGATGAGCGCCAAGACCCCCTTGCCCGCGGCAGCGCCCTCCTGGAAGAAGTCGACGATCCCGGGGAGCAGGGGCCCGTCAGGCAGGTCGATCGGTCCGACCTTGAACAGGTACTTCTGAATCTCCTTGTAGACGATCTGGTAGTCCGGCGGGAGCGCCTTGACCCGAGCCGTGTGCGCCCGCCACTGCTTCTTGCCCTCGATGATGTCCTGAATGCCCACGTCAGCCTCCCAGCCGGCTCAATTTCCTTGCGACGTTCCTGTTCAACTGCTCGCGCCACCGGTCGCGATAGGTTCGAGCCCCTTCTCCGCCGGCCAGCGCCGTGCAAAAGCCTCGGATGTCGTCGCCGAGCACCTCGTGGACGCTCTGCCCGTCCGCCGCTGTTTCCTCGAGCAGCCCCAGGGCTGCGTCGAGGATCGGCATCAGGTTGCGGCCGGTGAAGTCCCCATGGGGAAAGAGATCAACCTTGATCTGTTCCCACGCCGCCCGGTATTCGTCTGGCAGGGCCTCGGCCCGGGCTTCGAACGCCTTCCATTCCCTGGTGAGATCGCTGCCTGTGATCGTCTCCCAGAAGTTCATCTCCCGCCCTCCTTGAGCCTGTCGATGCGTGATGAGACGTACTGCCATTTCGTCCAGAACTTCGCGAGTTCCTCGCGTCCGGCGTCGTTGAGCGCGTAGAACTTGCGCGGCGGACCGACCCCGGATGGTCGTTTCGTCACCTGGACGAGTCCGTTCCTCTCCAGCCGCAGCAAGATGGTGTACACCGTCCCCTCGATGACGTCGGTGAAGCCGAGCTCGTTCAGCTGCCGGGTGATGGCATACCCGTAGGTTTCCTCGCTGCCGATGATTTCGAGCACGCACCCTTCGAGCGTGCCCTTCAGCATCTCCGTCAGGTCGTCCATCGCGAGTCCTCCTCGGCCGTATCGGTACTGCGTAGTACTGAGTACCACTATACGGTATCACCGAGTAGTGGGGGCTGCCAGCGATCGGCGAACGCGGACCGGACTCTGCGATCCGCGAGCGAAGGAGGAGATCGGATGTGACGTGGACCTCGGTCCTCCGGTGTTCGAAGGGGACTTCACCGGTTGCCACGCCGCACGCCAAACCTCCACCGGCCGTCTTGCCCTCTGCAGGCTTGGCGCCCACCCCGATCCCAACACGCTGAACTTGACGGAGAATCGGCAGGACGGGGCCGCGTATTCATCGTCACAGCCGGCGCCGGCGCCGGCCCTGTCGCCTATGAGCCGGAAGCCGGGTCTCGACGGCCGATGGGCCATCCCTTCGATGGTCACGTAGGTCAAGGGCGATCGGCGATGCGGTGCGCCAACCAGGCAAGGGCGGGTGGCATCCGGTATTCGACCGCATGGTGGCCGCCCTCGAACAGCTCGAAGTGCACGCTGTCGTCAGCCACTCCGATTTCGGTGAGCGCGTCGCGGAACGCCAGCGCGCCCAGGTCGAGGAACCACTCGTCGCGGATGCCGGCGTCGATCCAGATGCCGCGCTGGGAGCGGAGGGCGTCGGCGTGCGTGGTGGCCATCCGTACGGGATCCCAAGCCAGCCAGCGCTGCCACTCGTGCTCGCGCAGAGCTCCGGTGCGGGGGTTGAAGGGAAGGATGGGGGAGCCGTCGGGGCCGGGCGAAAAGCATGCGGAGACGCCCAGGATCTCAAGGAGGTTCAGGTCCTCCTCCTTGGTGAAGGCGACCCTGGAGTTGAAATCCTCCCACCAGCGGAAGATGTCGCCGTCGTAGGGCCTCAGTTGGCGGGCCGCGGTGAGGAAGTGCGGGACGTACTGGGCCTCTGACAGCGAGTCGCCGGAGTGGGTGGCGAAGGCTCCGAACAGATCCGGGCGGAGCATCGAGGTGATCGCGGCGCCGAGTCCGCCGCTGGACTTGCCCGCGATGGCTCGATGCTCGCGCTGCGGGAGCGTGCGGTAGTGGGTGTCGACGTACGGCACGACCTCCTCGCACAGGTAGGAGTGGTATTGGCCGGTCCCCGGCGAGTCGATGAACTGGCTGCCGCCGTAGGTGGTCCAGGCGTCCACGAATACCAGCAGCATCCCGGGTGCCTCCCCGCGGGCGAACATCTCGTCGACGAGCTCGGGGACGGGTTTACGAAAGGCCGTGCGGTTGCGCCAGACCGGCAGTGTTCCCGCGTAGCCGAGCAGGAGATACGTGACGGGGTGGCGGCGTTCGGGCGCATCGTCGTAGCCGGGCGGGGTGTAGACCCACAGCGGGCGTTGAGTCGGGTCGTTGAGCGGGTTGGCTCGGAGCAGCGCGCTGTCGATGACGTGTTCGTCGATGCTGCCGGCAAGCTTGAAGGTCGACATGCCCCCGGACAGTACTACGATTTCAAAATATCTGAATGCGTAATGTCCAGAAGGTATGGTGGCGACGTGACATCACAGCATTCGGCCGCGGAATCGGCGCATCCACGGGACTCGATCGACCGGCACATCGATCGCTGGGGGCGTGAAGTCACCGGTCTGGTGCCGGAGTTGGAGGGCGCCGTCACCCGCATGCAGATGCTCGTCCGGCATCTGCAGCAGAAGAAGGAAGCCGCCCTGGCGCGGCACGGCCTGAAACTCTGGGAATACGAGATCCTGTGGCGCCTGCGCTCGGCGGGGAAGCCGTACCGCATGTCACCGACGCATCTCGCTCGAGGGCTCGGCGTCCACCCCGCGACCCTCACCAACCGCCTCGACCGCCTGCAATCGGCGGACCTGGTCACTCGCGAGCACGCGCCGGAGGATCGCCGCAGTCTTCTCGTCGGGCTGACTCCCCGGGGAGCCGAGGCATGGGCAGCGGTGATCGACGATCAGCGGGAAGCCGAGGCGACGCTGTTCGCTCACCTGGCCAAGGAGGAGTTGGAGCACCTGAGTGCCTTGCTTCGGGTCGTGGTCCTCGCTGTCGAGGAGAACGGCCCGCCCCTCATGCCGCACCACGACTGAGCCCCCACGATCGCCGGCCAGGGCGGCCCGTTCACCTACTGCGCCTGGTCACTTGTCGCTCGCCTCGGCATACGGAGACGTGAACGGCTCGGCGGCATCCTCCACGAGTACCACCATGCCGCACGACCTGCGCGGATGAAGTTTTCGGCAGGCGCAGGCGCAGGGTCGGGGACGGGCTGCGGACGCTTGACCCGCCCGCTTCGGGCACTGCCGATGAGTTTCTGTCGGCTGCCGAGTCAGTACGGGCATGACTGCTATGAACAAGCCGCCGGTCGTCTCCCGCTCGGAGTGGCTGGCCGCAATCGACACCCTGCGCGGCCGGGAGAAGGCGCACACCCGGGAGGGCGATGCGATCGCCGCCGCACGGCGACGGATGCCCATGACCGAGGTCGACCCGTCGACTCCGCTCGTCGGAGGCAACGGAAAAGTTCCCCTGATCGACGTCTTCGACGGCCGTACCCAGCTGTTCGCGTCGTATCACATGTGGCACGACGGCCGCCCCGCCGCCGACCAATGTGAAGGCTGCACCTTCTTCACCGGCCAGGTACGCGAACTGTCCTATCTGCAACAGCGCGACGTCACCTTCGCCGCCTTCTGCCAGGGCCCCTATGAGGAGTCCGAACGCTACCGCCGCTTCATGGGCTGGGAGATGCCCTGGTACTCCGTACCCGCCGAGTCCCACGACCGGCTCCTCGCCGGCCGCCACTTCGGCATGAAAGCGTGCTACCTCCGAGACGAGGACCGCGTCTACGAGACGTACTGGACCACCGGCCGAGGAGTCGAGCCCATGACGCCCTCCTACGGCATCCTCGACATGACCGTCCACGGACGGCAGGAGATCTGGGAGGACTCCCCGGCGGGCTGGCCACAGCCGTATGAGGTCCGCGGCCAGCAGTTCCGCAAGGACGGACGGCCAACCGCGCAGTGGGCACGGATCGCGGCCGGGCACGACGACGACCTCCACGGCGAACAGTCCAGCACGGGCAGTTCGGGCTGCTGCGGCTGAGCACGGGCCCGACAGCCACAGCGGAACCACCGTCCGAAGACCGCGGTGGGCACAGCACGTGTGCCCACCCCGCTCCGCGGGTGATCTGGAACCGGCGGACCTTGTCCCGGTAGACCTCGTGGTCATAGCCGCTGTCGGCGTACAGATACGTGGGGCGGCGCAGTGGCTGGTCGCGCTTGCCGCGGATCGGCGGGACGGCTGGATCAGCGGGATCAGTTGGGTGACGTCGTTGCGGTTGCCGCTGACCACCCGCGCCTCGGCGTCCGCCTGGTCGACCCGGTCACAGGCCCGGACGTCCACGACCCGGTCCCGGCCGTCCGCGAGCCGCACGAAGTGGACCGGCGCGTGCCGGCACCGCCGCTTCCTGTCGGGCCGGTGCAGCCAGAACGGCCGCGAGGCGATCCCTGCGACCTCGGGCTTGCGGTCCAGCAGGATCAGCCTGTCGCGCTCCAGCCACGACTCGTAGCCGACGTGGTCGCCCACCGTCGCGGAGAAGCACGAGCCCGCGAGGCCCAGCTCGTCCTTGGCCCAGCGGAACTCGCGCATCGGAGCAGCGGTCTCGAACCGCCGGTTCCACTCCTGCCCTCGCCTGCTGCGTCGAGTTGACCGTCCAAAGGGGACCGTCTCATCGGCCAGCTGCATATGGTCCAGCCAGTTTGTCCTGCCGATGGTGCCCCCCACTTTTCGGCGGGTCGCGGCCCCTTGTGGGCTGCCGTGGCATCGGCCAGATCCGGCCCGACGGCCACCTGTGGTCAGACGAACTACGCCGCACCCAGACGCTGATCACTCACCCGGTCGCGCTGTAACGGCACAGTCCAGCGCATCGCGCACGAGGGCACGAGGGCACGAGCGGCGGCCCGTACGCCGGGCTCGCCGCGGGCGTACCCGCGAGAACCGAACGCTTCGAAGCTCTGCTGCGCTCCGCCTTCGACACACTCATCAACCCGCCGGCGGCCGGCACGCACGTCCTGGCCCTCGGCGCCTGGGACATCTTCGCCAAGAGCCGAACCCCGCAGCTGCTCCTGTTCGCCACGGACCACTGTTCCCTGTCAAGTCATTGTGTTCAGTCCACACCGCTTCCGTTGGAGTGAAGAACTCGATGAGCCGCTGCCCTCCACCCCTCAACGCGTAATGGTTTATCTGAGGCAATCAGGATTGAAAGGAGCAAGATTTTGCATGTCAGGTGTATCGGGACAATTCTGAGCGCTGCCGCGCTTACCATGCTGGCCATTCCGGCGAACGCTCACGCCGCAGCAGTCGCCTGCGGTGGTGGTGTGTCGACCGGCAGGGTGGCCGTCAACGGCTGCATCAGCGCCGAGCGCGGAAAGGAAGGCAGGATCTATACCCGGGAGATCACCGCGTACATCAAAGCGCGCAACACGGGGCCGAGGGCGGTGAACGTCTCCTACGAGGCGTTCTTCCGTGTCGTCGACGGTGGTTACTGGGTGAAGCTGGGCAGCGGCCGTACCTACATCCCTGCGGGTGGGACCGTCGAGCCCACGGAGGTGGGAAGCTCAACCCGGCCGTGCGCGCCCCTCAAGGTGGAGATTCGCGTACACGCCCGCGCCGACGGGGGCGCCTGGAGCGGCTGGTCCACCGCCGGCACGGCACAGTGCCAGACCTGAGCGGCCAAACATGCGGCCGGCACCTAAGGGCTGTCCCGTAACCCCTGGCGGGCGCACGACGACAGCTACGGCACCTCGCCGCGTTGTCGGAACGCCCGTATACGCCCAGTATGCGGACGTCCCTCCGCCTTGCGATGCACCGCATCTGACGCCGCGCGCTGATCCACCCGGGATTAAGGGACAGCCCTTAGCCTTCGTCGGCGGCGCCGACGACGGCGCACTGCTCCGAAGCGCGTCCACCTCGCGCCGCGGCAACGCTTTGGAGGCCCTCGCGCGGGCGGAAGCTGGGTCAGGGCGCGGGGAGGGGCAGGATTCCATGAATGACCAGTGCCGGCGGCGTGGGCGTGATGGTCACCTGGTTGCCGTCCGGGCCGACGTGCACCGTGACGGCATTCGGCAGGTGCACGTTGGTGGCGGAGAGGTAGACGGTGTCCGAGGCCGGGTCAAAGTAGAGCTTTGCAGAGTCGGCGCGCACCAAGCTCTCGTCGAGCACTCTGCCGTGGACCCACTGCGCCCCCGCCGACGACGGGAGCAGGCCGTACGGGCCCAGGTCAGCTTCACAACTCACATAACCCGCACGGCCCTTCTCATGTCACGGACCAAGCCGACCCTCATTGCCCCCAAGATCGTAACGACCTGGGGAACGATCGACTCGCCGTTGGTGCGGCTTCTGTCAGACCGCTGTGGGAGGCTCCGTCGATGGAATCTTCAAAGGTGATTGAGACACTGTGGGACCGGATCCAGGCTCGGGACTGGGCAGGCGTCGCCGAGTTGATCGCGGAGGATGTCGTTGTCGAGTGGCCGATCAGCCTCGAACGCATCATCGGCCGGGAAAACTTCGTCGCGGTGAACCGTGAATATCCGGAGGGCTGGTCGATTCGGGTGCTCAAGGTGGTGGCCGAGGGCGACGAAGTCGTCTCCGAGGTCGAAGTGCCACACGACAGTCTTGGCGTCTTCCGTGCGGCATCGTTCTGGACTGTCCGTGACGGGCAGATCGTCCGTGGGACGGAGTACTGGACGAGCCTGGGAGCGGACCCGCAGCCTGAATGGCGGGCCACCTTCGTCGAACCGATGTAGTGCGGCGGGCCCCTCTGAGCCCCGACCTTCATTGCTCCCAAGGTCGTGAGCGCGCAGGACCTGGTGCCAGAGTCCCGGGGCGCACTTGGCTCAGAGTCTGTGGTCGATCTTCTTTTCCCGCATCAGCTTCCCCAGTTCTGTGTCCGACAGCGGGTGCAGAGTGTTCAGGAGATGGCGTAGCCCAGGTTCGTCAAGGGTCTGGCTGGTGACCTCGACCTCCGCGTTCCGGTGGCGGCGGGTAAGGGTGACCTCGCGGGCACCGCCGGGGAAGTCGCGGACCCCATCGCCCGGTCGGGCGGCGGAGTTTCATGAACAGAGGATGGATACCGCAGCCAGGCCATGCTCGCTGAACCATCGGTGAGAAAGCACCTGTCACCAACCTTCGCTGAGAATCGCTCAAGCTTCGCTGCGAGAGGTCAGCGGCCCGCCCGCCTGCCCTGCTTGTTTGCGCATCTCCTCGGTCGTGTCGAGGCCGTACGCCTTGCCGGTGGGGCCGACGCGGCGGGCGGAGAGCAGGACGTCGATGCCGCCGCCGGAGCCGAGGTCCAGGACGCGCTCGCCTTCGTGCAGGTCGGCGACGGCGGTGGGTTGCCTCGGCCCAGCACGGCGACGGACGCTCCCGGCGTCCCGATGGCAGCACCAACGTTATGAAGTGGTGGCGGTGCAGGCCCGCACGGCCCGTGGACACCGACCCCGACCTCGCTCACATTCGACAAGAGTTGAGCGTCACGCCGGCGGCCGGGTGAGTTTGGCGGCCACGGCGTCGAGGACCCAGTCCAGGCCGGTCTCGAAGGATGCCTCGGCGTCCACGTCCGTGCCGTCGTACACGGCCTTGGCCAGCGCCGGGAAGCGACCCGTGGCCAACATTCTCGTCACATGCGGGCCGGAGGCGCGCTGCCAGTCGCGCTTGGACAGGCCCGTGGCGCGTTCGGCCCGCAGGTTCGCGGTCTCGCGCCTGATCGCGCCAATGAAGTAGGCGCTGACGGTCTCCACGGCGCGCATGACGGTGTCGACATCGGTGAGGCCGTCGAAGGCGGCCAGCGTGGCCTCGGTCACGGCGAGGCCGTTCGGACCCAGGGCCGGGCGGCCGCCGAGCAGGTCGGCCAGCCATTCGTGACGGAGAGCGGCCTGCCTGGTGCGCTGGGCGAGGACGCGCAGCGCCTCCCGCCAGTCACCGGGCTGCTCCTCGGGGCGGATCTCGGCTTGGACCTCGTCCACCATGAGGTCGAACAGCTCCTCCTTGGTGGAGATGTATCTGTACAGCCGCATCGGGCCGGCGTCCAGACGGGCGGCGACCTTGCGCAAGGACGCCGCCTCCAGCCCGCCCTCGTCGGCCAGCGCGATGGCGGCGGCGACGATTCGTTCCCGGTCGAGCGGCACGGGTTGAGTCGGCGGCTCCGGCCGGTCCCACACAGTCATAGTCACACCGTACCGTTGCGATGCATCGTAATGAAGAAATACAGTGTATCGACATGAGACATCGCATTGCAGTGGTCGGGAGCGGTCCTGCCGGCCTTACCCTCGCCCGCGTCCTGCACCGCCATGATCACCCCGTCACCGTCCTCGAACGCGATCCCGCCCCCGACGCCCGCCCCCCGGGCGGCACGCTGGACCTGCACGAAGGGATGGGTCAACTCGCGCTGGACAAGGCGGGGCTGCTGGCGGAGTTCCAGGCGCTCTCCCGTCCCGAGGGGCAGGCCATGCGCATCCTGGACGCGGACGGGACCGTCCTGCGCGACTGGCGACCCCGTCCAGATGACCGGGCCAATCCCGAGATCGACCGCGGGCAACTCCGGGACCTGCTGCTCGGCCCTCTCGACGTCCAGTGGGGGCGGGGCGTGACGCAGGTGGTGCCGGGGACCCGGGATGGCGTACTGGTCCATTTCGCGGACGGGCGACAGGAGACATTCGACCTCGTAGTCGGCGCGGACGGCGCCTGGTCCCGGATCCGCCCGGCAGTCTCGCCGGTGACGCCGCACTACACCGGCGTCACCTCGGTCGAGACCTCCCTGGACGACGTCGACACCCGCCACCCCGACCTCGCCCGGTTGATCGGCGACGGTTCCGTGGCGGTGTACGGAGTGAACCGAGCTCTCGTCGCCCAGCGCAACAGCGGCGGCCACGTCAAGGTGTACGCCCAGTTCCGCGCGCCGCTGGACTGGCACACGAACCTGGACCCGGCCGACGTCGAGGCCGTGCGATCGAGCCTGCTGGCTCTGTTCGACGGCTGGGCCGCTCCCGTCCTCGACCTCCTCCGCCACGGCACCGCTTTCGTCCACCGCCCCCTCTACGTCCTGCCCGTGTCCCACACCTGGACCCACGTCCCCGGGGTGACGCTACTGGGCGACGCCGCCCATCTGATGCCCCCATTGGGGGCGGGCGCGAACCTCGCGATGCTGGAAGGCGCCGAACTCGCCGAGTCCATCGCCACCGGCCCTGGAGATCTGGACGAGGCCGTCCGCGCCTTCGAGGAACCGATGTGGGCACGGGCCGACAGGTGGGCGAAGATCACGATGGCCGGTCTGGAACGCCTCGTGAGCCCGGACCCCGCCGAAGCCCTCGCCCTCTTCGACCAAGTCCAGCCATCCTGACCGCCAAGCGCGAGAGCACCAGCACCAACTCGTAAGCCCGCTTCTGTGCGGCGGCCGGCCGGGGCCATCACCGTGCTGCGCGCCCGTCACCCCCGGTTCGGACGCCCTTGCTGAATTCACCGTGGGGGCGGTGAAGAAAAGGGGGGCGGGAACCGACGGGGCGTTGGGAGGATGCCCGAGCTCGACACCCGATGGGAAGGACCCGACGACTATGGCTCGTGCCGTCACATTGATCCGCTCTGCCTCTTTGTCCGACGTTGCCGAGTACGCCTACGCGGCCACGGCGCCCGCAGAGTCACGCTTGATCTTCCTCGCCGGGGCGTGTCCGCTGAACGATGACGGCTCCACGGCAGCGGTCGGGGACTATGCGGGCCAGGCAACCAAGGCCATCGAGAACATGCAGGCTGCTCTCACGGCCTCGGGTGCATCGCTCCAGGACGTCATCAGTACAAGGGTTCTCGTCGCGTCGTCCCGGCGGGAAAATCTGGTGGCGGCCTGGGAGGTGGTCCGGGACTCGTTCGCCGACCATGACGTCCCCAGCACTTTGATGGGCGTCACGGTGCTCGGCTACAAGGACCAACTCGTCGAGATCGAAGCCGTCGCCGCTGTGCTCGATGCTTGAGATCCATGGGGACCGAGGTAAGCCCGGTTCCAAGATGCATGTCCTGTCCGACGCGACCGGACCGCCCCCAAGCGTCGCACTCTCCGCGGCCGACACCCACGACGGCCAGACAGACAGGCCTCTGGGTTCGACAGGGGCCAGATGCAGTGAAGGCCCGGTATCCACCGGGCCTTCACGTTCGAGTAGCGGGGACAGGATTTGAACCTGCGACCTCTGGGTTATGAGCCCAGCGAGCTACCGAGCTGCTCCACCCCGCGTCGGTACGGTGAACTGTACGGCACCGACCCGGCTCGGCCGAATCGGCAGCCGGTCTTGCGCTGCAGCGGGGCTCAGTTGGGGTCGTGTACCGGTGTTGGCGCCCGTGTTTTGGTGGGCGGGGTGCGCATGAGGCGCCAGCCGGTGTGCGGTGCGGGCGGCGTGCTCGCGGTCGCGTTCCGAGCCCGGACAAGGAGCGCGCCGAGACCTCGATGCTCGCCCTGCACCTGCTCCCCGGCCGGCCGCGCTCGTGCATGTCAACACGCTGCTGGTCCAGCAGGTGCTCGCCGATCCGGCCTGGGCGAAGAAGCTGAGCGACGAGGACCGAAGCGGCCTGACCACACTGTTCTGGTCCAACGTCAACCCGCGACTGGCTCGCGGCCTCGCCGAGCAAGGCGCCGAGCTGAAGGTGTCCGATGTGGATGATCAAAAAAGGATGCTGGCCAAGGAACTCGGCGCGGCATGGGTTGAACCCGGAGAGGCGATCACCACCGACACCGAGATCCTCGTCCCGGCCGCGGTCGGCGGAATCCTGCACCACGATGTGGTTTCCCGACTGCGCTGTGCGGCGATCGTCTGACCGGCGAACAACCAGCTCGTCACCGACGACGTCGCGGACTCCCTTCGGCAACGGGACATACTCTGGGCGCCCGATTTCGTGGCCAACGCCGGCGGCGTGATCTATGCGCTGGCCCGCGAGGTCGAGGGCGCCGGGCACGACGAGGCGATCGACCGGGTGCACGACATCGGCGCTGCGCTCGCCGAGATTCTCACAAACGCTGATCGTGCCGGCCGGACGACGCTCGCGACCGCGACCGACCTCGCGGCCACCCGGCTGAGGACAGCACTGTGAACCTGCACGTGCCGAAAACCCCCATCCATGAGTACGCTCATGCCGGTTGACCTGCGAGGACGTAATATTCGGCACCCGCAGAGTTACCGTCCTTCGCACGAAGGCCACGCTGGGTACGAGGAGTTGGGGATCCCCGCGTGACATGGGCGGTCACGCGCCTGTCCGGAATGCGCGAGGCCCCTCAGCAGACCCTGACAGTCTGGAGTGGTCCTTCCGGAATGTCGTCCTTCGGGCCAGGCCGAATCAGGTCGAGATCGTGGCGTTCGCAGGTGAGGGTGATCGCACAGTCAGCAGGAGTCGACGGCGCACGGGTACCTGAGCAGCCACGAGTTGGTCATGCAGCCACATGACCGATACAACCCCGGGCCCGGGTGCGTGATCGACGCATGAACCCCCGGGTGGTGGCGGAGGGCGCCCGACAACGTATGTGCTCCTGCGTTTCACCTCACCCGAGGGGTCTCCGTGCGCAGCGTTCCCATTTCCCGGCCAGGGCCGATCGCGCCTTCCGCGGTCGCCGCTCTGACGACAGGGGTCATACCGGCCACCGCCGCGGTAGCGGCGGACACCGGTCTCATGCCGTTTGCCGGCGTCGTTCACCAGCCGGCAGGGAGCGGTGGCACGCGCAGCGTCACCCTGATCACCGGTGACAAGGTCACGATCGGCACCGCTTGGTGGGCACCACGTTGACGGCCTCCGAAGGTTTGGCCACCGTCCGCACCCGCTCTGTCGAACTCGAAGCGTCCGTCGGCGTCCGGGGCCACACCCTCGCCCCCGAGGACGTGCCCGGCAGCTGGATATGGCTGATCACCGCCATCTCCTCGGTCCGCGCCGGTTACCGCCGGGGCGGTTACCGGTACTCCACTGCCGGCGTCCGAACCCGTACCGACACATGCCTGTCGACCGGGCAGGGCCAAGCCGCAGCGCTACTCACGCCCGTCCGCCCGGTCGGCGTGACGTCGGCCGCCTGACAGACCCGGAACGACTTCCGTGGACCAGCTGCGTGCCAAGAAACCCCAGTACACCGGGACAGCCGGCGAGTTGCTGCCCATCCGCCTGCCGAACCCTTGGAAGCGTTACGTGAGATCCGTGACCGAACCGGCGACATCCGCGGTATGCCGCCGCCCCCGCTTTGTCGGGCGCGATGCGGAACTGAGGCGTGTGACGGACGCGTTGCGGCGACTGCCCGCCCTTGTCCTGGTGGAGGGCGAGGCGGGCATCGGCAAGAGCCGCCTGGTGCGGGAGGCCTTGGCGGCGGTCGCCACCGGGGGTATGCGCACGCTGGTGGCGGTGTGCCCGCCGTTCCGGGAGGGCATGCCCCTCGGTCCGATCGTCGATGCCGCCCGGCAGGCCGCACCGAGCGGCACCGATGTGGCAGTCCTCGGACTGTCGGCGTTGGCCGGTACGCTGCGGCCGCTGTTCCCGGAATGGGCGCACGGCCTGCCGTCCGCGCCGGAGCCGCTGGCCGATGCCGGCGCCGCCCGGCACCGGCTGATCCGGGCCTTCGCCGAACTCCTGGACCGTCTCGGAATCGACGTCCTGGTCGTCGAGGACGTGCACTGGGCGGACGAGGCGACGCTGGAGTTCCTGCTGTTCCTGGCCTCCCGGCAGCCGTTCCCGCTCACTCTGGTGATGACCTGCCGGCCCGAGGAGGTGGCCGCCGACTCCCTGCTGCTGCGCCTGTCCTCCCGGGTACCGACGAGTGCGGGGATCAGCCACGCACGCGTCGGCCTGGGTGGACTCGCGGTGTCGGACACCGCGGAACTCGTGTCGTCGATGCTGGACGACGAACACGTCTCCACCGCCTTCGCCACATTCCTGCACGACCGGACCGAGGGCGTGCCGCTCGCGCTGGAGGAGTGCGTCCGGCTGCTGCGGGACCGGGCCGACCTGGTCCGGCGGGACGGCGAATGGATGCGGCGCACCCTCGACGAGATCGCCGTGCCACCGACTATCCGGGACGCCGTCACCGAGCGGGTGGCCCGGCTCGGGGCCGACGCCCGGCGGGTGCTGCTGGCGGCTGCCGTCCTGAGCGATCCGGCGGACGAGAGAACGCTGGGGACGGTCAGTGGTCTGACCGAGATCGGGAGCGGCCAGGAGGCGAACCCCGAGGGGCGGACAGGCCGTCCGGCAGGTTCCGCCATCGCGCCGGCTCAGGGGTCCGCCGCCACGGTGGTCGAATCAGCCGTCTCCGACGCGGTACGCAGTGGCCTGCTGGCCGAGGACGACTCCGGTTCGGGCCATATCGCGTTCCGGCACACGCTCGCCGCCCGGACGGTGTACGACCGGGCGCCGGCGTCCGAACGGCGCGCCGCCCACCGCCGCGCCGCCGCGCTGCTGGAGACCGCCCGGCCCCGGCCCGTCGGCCGGCTCGCCCGTCACTTCCGGCAGGCCGGCGAGATCGCGCGGTGGTGCGAGTACGCCGAGCAGGCGGCGGACATCGCCCTCGCGTCCGGTGACCACGTCACCGCCCTCACCTTTCTGCACGAATTGATCAACGAATCGGGGCTGCCCGCGGAAGCGGTCGCCCCATTGGTGCGGAAGATGCCGTTCCAGGCGTTCACCGGCTACACCCGGCGTGCGGATGTCCTGGCCACGTTGCGCGCCGTCCTCGAAACGGACCGGCTCAGCGCGCGCGACCGCGCCGAAGTGCGCGGCCAGCTCGCCCAGATCCTCATCCAGCTCGGTGAGTACGCGGCTGCGGCAGCGGAGTTGGAGCCGGCGATACCCGACCTCGTCGGCGGGACGTACGCCGGCGCCTGGGCGATGACCGCGCTCGGATATCCGGTGCTGAGCGGAACATGGCCGGCCACGACCCATCTGCGCTGGCTGGAGCGGGCTCGACGGTTCACCGCCGGTGCGACGCTCTCCCCGCACGAACGGCTGTCCCTGCTGGTCAATCGTACGGCCGCGCTGCTCGAACTCGGCGAGGAATCGGGCTGGGTGCTTGCCGGGGAACTGGGCGACGACGAGTCGACACCGCAGCTGGCCCTCCAACGCGGCCGAGCCGAACTGAACATCGGCGACGCGGCGATTCGGTGGGGACGGTACGCAGAGGCCCGGCGGCGGCTGACGAGCGCCGTCGATGTCGCGGGGCGGCACGGGTACCAGTTGCTCGCGGACCTGGCAGGGGTGACGCTCCTCCACCTCGACTACCTGACCGGCACGTGGCAGGGCCTGGCCGAGCGGGCCGGGCAGTGGTCGGACGTGGCCGAAGAGCCCTTGTGCCGGCTGCAGGCCCTGCTGGTGGTGGCCCAGGTGAAACTGGCGACGACTGGCGCGGACGAGGATGTCGAAGCTCTGCTGCGGACGGTGCGCGAGGAGGGCGAACGGCGCGGCGCCATCAGCCTGTGGCTGGAACCCGCCGCGGCACAGGCACGACTCAGGCTCGCCGCGGGTGACACCGAGGAGGCACTCGCACTGACCGAGGACCCCATACGGCTGGTCATGCGCAAGGGCATCTGGTTCATGGCGACGGATGTCGCACCCGCGCGAGTGACCGCTCTGACAGCGGCCGGGCGGCATGCGGAGGCCGAACGCCTCGTGACTGCGTTCCAGGACGGGCTGAGCGGGCGGCGCGCGCCCGCTGCGCATGCGGGGCTGGAGGAGTGCCGGGCTGCGCTCGCCGAGGGCCGGGGAGAGTTCGAAGCGGCGGCGCGGGCCTGGGGCGACGCGGCCCAGGCCTGGTCGCAGCTGCCGAGGCCGTATGCAGCGGCACGGGCACAGGAGGGCGTCGAGCGCTGCACGCCAGCCGCGCGGGGCGGGCGGCGCGGATACGGGAACCAGCTGTCACCGCGGGAGTTGGAGGTGGTACGGCTGATGCTGCAAGGCCTGACGAACCGTCAGATAGCTGTCGAGCTGTCGAGGTCGCCCAGCACCGTCACGGCGCAGTTGAAGTCGGCCATGCGCAAGTACGGGGTGACGTCCAGAACGGCGTTGGCCGTGAACGTGACGCAAGCGCGGAGCGTCTGAACGGCACGGACTCGTTCGTGCACGTCCACGCATTCTTTAGCCCATTTGGCCAATCGCTCGTGTCCGCTCACCAGACCCATACTCGCAGGCGCACGGCGTTCATCCGGGGGCGCAGCAACTGAGGGTTGTTCATGAGTGATGTCAAGGACATGAGTTCGTCCGAGCACGAACTTCACGGCGATCAGAACGAGCTGGAGGGCTCGGACGACGAGGACGCCGAACGCGAGGAGCCCTCCGGCTACGAACCGCTCTGACCCCGCCCCACCCCGACTGAAGGATTGTTTTCATGACAAGACGTGGGCGCTTGCGCGCTCCTGTTTCGTTCCTCATAGCCGCATGCCTCGGCATGTTCGCCGCGGCCCAGGTTCCCGCCATCGCGGCCGATCCGGCGGCCGGGGCCCGGAAACCCACCGCCGCCGTCCCGGCGGAGGTGGCACGGCAGGCAGAAAAGGCCGCTACTGCGGCCCGGCAGGACAACAAGCCCTCGCCGTCGAAAATCGCGGGCCTGGTTCACCGCTACGCGCCCGCCGACTGCAACACCCCGACGCCGAAGAAGCACACCGCGAGCTGCCAGGCGTTGGTGCGGACGACATCCGACCAGCGCGTCATGGTCAGAGCGGCCGGCCCACCGTCCACGGCCTTGACTCCCACGGACATCCAGTCCGCCTACCACCTTCCGGCCACTGGCCAGGGCCAGACCGTCGCGATCGTGGACGCCTATGGCTACGCCGACGCGGAGGCCGATCTCGGCAAGTACCGCGAACAGTTCGGACTGCCCGCGTGCACCACGGAGAACGGGTGCTTCCGCAAGGTCGACCAGCGAGGCGGCGTCAACTACCCGTCGGACGACCAGGGATGGTCGCTGGAGACCGCTCTCGACCTCGACGCGGTCTCGTCGGCCTGCCCCGCCTGCCACATCCTGCTGGTCCAGGGGGACAGTGCGAGCGTGGGTGACCTGGGTACCGCCGTCAATACCGCGGTGGAGCTCGGCGCCAAGTTCGTGTCCAACTCCTACGGTCTGGCGGACGCCAATGCGTCCGACCTGAGCGGCGCCGACTACGACCATCCCGGTGTGGTGGTCACCGCATCTTCCGGCGACACCGGCAACGAGGTCATCTGGCCGTCCTCCGACCCGAATGTCGTCGCCACCGGCGGTACGCTGCTGACCCGTGCCCCCGGCACCGCACGTGGCTGGACGGAGAGCGCCTGGTCCGGCGCCGGCAGCGGCTGCTCCACCTTCGAGCCGCAGCCGGACTACCAGAGCGGATCGGCGACGAACTGTCCCCGCAGAGCCACCGCAGACATCTCCGCGGTCGCCGACCCGCAAAGCGGCCTGGCGGTGTACAACTCGCTCAACGACGGCTGGCTCCAGGTGGGCGGCACGAGCCTGTCCTCGCCGCTGATCGCCGCGATGTACGCACTGGCGGGAACCCCGGCCGCGGGCACGTACCCGGTGCGCTCCCCCTACGCCCACCAGACCAAGGGCCTCTTCGACATCACCGAGGGCGTCAACGGCGCCTGCGGCGACGTGCTGTGCGAGGCCGGACCCGGCTGGGACGGGCCCACCGGACTCGGCACACCGGACGGCGTCTCCGCCCTCGTCCCGGCTCCGACCGGGGTCGTGAACGGCCGCGTCACGGACCGGACGACCGGTACGCCGCTCGCCGGGGCGACCGTCACGCTGACGGACAAGGCCGACCAGTTCCTGTCTCACGCCAAGACGGACAGCGCAGGCACCTACCGCGTCACCGTCCCAGCAGGCACCTACGACGTGTCGGCGTCGCTCTTCGGCTACGGGACCGGCACCCGCAGCGGCATCGCCGTGACCGCCGACCACACCGCCACCGCGGACTTGGCGCTGGCGAAGACACCGAACCGCAAGGTCACAGGCAAGGTGACCGACGGGTCCGGGCACGGCTGGCCGCTCTACGCCAAGATCACCATCGACGGCTACCCGAATGGGCCGGTGTACACCGACCCGAAGACCGGCGCCTACTCGGTGGACCTGCCCGAACAGGCCGACTACACGATTCACCTCACGCCGGTCTATCCCGGATACAAGTCGTCCGACTCCACCATCAAGATCGGTACGGGCGACGTACAGCGCAACGTCTCCGTGGCCGCGGACCTCGAGCAGTGCACCGCGCCCGGATTCGCCTATCCCGCACAAGCCTCCTTCGAGGGCTGGACCACGGATCCGAAGTACGGGTGGACCGTCACCAACAAGGACCCCTCCGCACTCGGCTGGCAGTTCGACGGGTCGTGGAACGTCATCGGCGACGCGGGCTTCGCGGTCGCCAACCCGTTCGGCAACGGCGGCAAGGCGCAGGACACGGCTCTGATCTCGCCGCCGTTCGACCTGACCGGGCAGAAGAATGCCGACCTGCGGTTCAATGTGGGTTCCTTGCTGCCGGCGGGCTCCGAGGCGGACGTGTCCGTCACCACCGACGGCGGCGCAACCTGGACGCGGGTGTACAAGGGCGAGGCCGAATTCTTCGGACACGTCGAGGTCCCGCTCACCCAGGCACTGGGCCACCGCAATGTCCAGGTCCGCTTCCACTTCAGCGGCGACGGCCAGTCGATCTTCGAGGTGTCCAGTGTGTCGGTCGGCCAGTGCCGGACGCTCGGCGGCGGGCTGATCCAGGGGAGCGTCAGCGAGGCCAACACTCATCAGCCGGTCAACGGCGCCACTGTCAAGAACACCTCCGCCGACGCCGTGGACATGTACCCCACCGCAGTCAGCACCGCCACCCCGAACGACCCCAACCTGTCTGACGGCTTCTACTGGCTGTACAGCTCGAAGGCTGGGCAGAACACGCTCACCACGACCGCTCCGCGGTACGTGACGGACAAGGCGACCGTCACCGCCTCCGACACGGTGCACACCTACAGCCCCGCGCTGCAGGCCGGACGGTTGAAGGTCGAGCCCGGCAAGGTGTCGCTGAACACCGCGCTGGGCGGCAAGGCGAGCCAGGACATCACGCTCACCAACACCGGACACGCGCCGCTCAGGGTCACGGTGGTCGAGCAGAACGCCCCTGCGTCCGACGCCGCCACGAAGCCGGCCCCGGCCGACGGGTCGTGGCAGACGCTGCCCGACTACCCCGAGCCGGTCAGGGGCAGTGTCGTCGGTTCATACCGGGGCAAGACGTACTCGGTGGGTGGAATGGACAAGTTTTGGGGAGGGCGCGTACTCAGCCACGGTTACGTGTACGAACAGGCCGCCGAGTCCTGGTCGCGGATCGCCGACCTGCCGCAGCCGCGGAACTCCGCCACAGGCGCGTTCGTGAACGGCACGCTGTACGTGGCCGGCGGCTTCGGCTACGACGCGAGCGGGGCCGTCGGATGGACATCCACCACCTACGCGTACCACCCGGACAGCGACAGCTGGTCACGGGTCGCGGATCTCCCGCAGGCACTGGCTGACGCCGCCGTCGCGGTACTGGACGGCAAGCTGTACGTGATCGGAGGAGTCCCGGCCGACGGGTCATCGAGTTCGACCGTTTACCGCTACGACCCGGCTCGTAACACCTGGAGCCGGATCGCCGACTATCCGGTCGCCATGAGCGCCGGCGGATGCGGTGGGATCGACGGCGGCATCGTGTGCGCGGGCGGCCTGAACGATTCGGACGGGCTCGTCACTGCCTTGGCGAACACGTACATCTACCACCCGAAGACCGACACCTGGACGCGGGCCACCGACATGCCGCACACCCAGCTCCGCGCGACGTACAGCTCCGCCAACGGTCAACTCCAGGTCGTCGGGGGAGTGGACGTTCCCCCGTTCGGCGTGGCGGCGACGACCCACCGGGCCATGCAGTACGACCCGGTGGCCAATGTCTGGACCGGCCTGCCCGGCGCACCCGAAGCGGTCGCCGATGCCGGGCGTGGCACCGGCTGCGGGCTTTCCCGGATCGGCGGGACAGCTGACGCATTCGGGATATCCACCACCACCGGCGCCGCGATGCTGACCGGGTTCGACCAGTGCGGCGGCGACGATGTGAGCTGGCTGTCGGAGAACAGGACGACGGTGAACCTGGCACCCGGCCGCTCGACGCGGATCCGGGTCACCGCAGACGCCAAGGCCCTCGCGGCCCCCGGCGGATACGCGGCCGGACTCTCCATGATCACCGACTCGCCGTACGTGTACCGGCCCGTCCCGGTCACCCTGAAGGCGACCGCCCCCGCCTCCTGGGCGGAGATCTCCGGCAAGGTCACCGACGCGGCCACCGGCAAGATCCTCCCCGGAGCGACGGTTTCCCTGTCACACGCGGGCAAGCACCTCATCACGGTCACGACCGACAGCCGCGGCGTGTACGACGTGTGGCTGAAGGCGACCGCGCCGGCCATCACCGTCAGCGATGACGGATACGGCAAGCGCAGCAAGAAGGTGAGCATGAAGCGCGGCAGCCTGACGAAGGCCGACTTCGCCCTGTCGGCCAGCTGAGCGCCGACGCACTCAGGGGATGCTCCCGCCGGAGACTTCCGGCGGGAGCATCCCCGTACGCGTTCTGAACCTCGGTGGGCGCGCCTCTGGCTTCCGGGAGGTGGCTCCGGCGATGCAGGGCACCGCGCGGGGCGCGGAAGCCGTTCGAGCCATCGGGTTCGGCACCGTGGCCGCCCGTTCTTCGATCATCTCTTCGGGAGGATTCGCTTCGGCAGCTCGCCGAACCGGGCGCGGCGCACCGTTTCGGCAGGGTCGGGGCTCTCCGGTGCAGGTTGCATTGCATCGTCTCCTCAGCAGTTTGGTGACGGCTCCCGGTCGGTTGTGGGCCGACATGGCCGGCGCGGGCCGGGGTGCGCCGCGAAGCCGTGCTTGTGCGGCCGGGTCTGGCCCCGGCCGGAGCGGGTCAGCCCAGGTAGAAGCCCCTGCGGGCGGCCACGTCCAATGGGGGAGTGCGAGGCTCGCGGGAGGGGTCAGGGGGGGCATGCATCCACGCCGCGATTGGGAGCATATGCTCGCATTTATCTGTTGGCAAGAGTGGGTGGCTCGGAGTGGACCCGTCGGCCCGCCGTCGACGGCGGGCGACTCTGTCGCATCTAGGAGTACCTGCTCGTATCATGGGTGGGCGAAGCTCTGGAGGAGACAATGACCACTGCGCCGACGGATCCCGGCGACTCGTGCAACAACCTGGCCCTGCGCAAGGCGGCCCGGTACATCGGTGCGACTTACGACAAGGCCCTGGCCCCCGTCGGTCTGCGTGCGACGCAGCTCAGCATCCTGCAGAAGCTGAGTGTGCACGGAGAAATGACGATCACCGGCCTCGCCGACGTGATCGCCATGGACCGCACGACGATGGCCTCCAACCTCAAGCCGCTTGCCCGCGAGGGTCTGGTGACCGTCGAATCATCGGCAGCCGACCGCCGTGCACGGATCGCCGCCATCACGCCGGACGGCCTCACCCGACTGAAGACGGCGCTACCACTATGGAATGCCGTGCAGGCCCAGTTCGAGGAGAACTTCGGCGCCGACGAGGCAGCCCATCTGCGCGCGCACCTCGAAGCCGTCCTTCACACCGGATTCGAGCCCTGGGCCGAGTAGGACACGACGCTTCTGGCGTTCCCGAGGGCTGACGCCGGTCGCCCTGACGTCACCGAAGTGCCCGTGAACACGCCGGGCGCGACGTACCCCTGCCCGCTTGACGCGGCTGCTTCCCTGGAGCGGGCGCATGAGGGAGTCGTCGAGGGTGTGTGAGATCGGGTGTCGGCGGCAGGGCGGGCAGGCAAGATCATCACGGAGTCGACTCTGTCGGCCGCGACGCAGGAACTGGTGAAGATCCGGGCCGGCCAGATCAACGGCTGTGGCTTCTGCACCGACATGCACACCAGGGACGCCATGCGCGTCGGGGAGACCTCGGTACGTCTCAACCTGATCGCGACCTGGGGTGAGGCCATGGTGTTCACCGAGGCCGAGCGGGCGGCCTTGGAACTGGCGGAACAGGGCACGCGCGTACGCGGCCGGTGGCGTCACCCACGAGGCCTGGGCGAACGCGGCCAACCACTACGACGAGGACCAGTTGGCCAGGTTGGTGTCCCTCATCGCCCTGATCAACGCTTACAACCGCATGAACGTCATCATTCAGCGGCCGGTCCGGCTTCGACGCCTCCATCGTTGACTTTCCGGTCGGCGGCGGCCACGGCATCACGCCCTGCAGCGCGGCCTTCGCTTCCTTCTTCCTCAACCCCATCCACACTCGATTACGGAGTCGATCCGAATGCCCAGGGCAAGGTCCGCCGTTGCGCAGGTCTCGCGGTCACGCCCTCGGTACCCGGCGCCCCGGAACCGGCGTGTCACCACGAACAAGTGCGCCGTGGCGTTCTACGACCGCTCGCGTAACAAAGCGGGATCTGGCACGACGTATGCACTGCGGCAACGCCGTCAATCTGCGGGCCTCCCGGGCCCGTCGCAAGCAACTTCCTTGACCGCCGGCGGCGGGCCGCTCCTTGAGAGGGGGCTCGTCAGGGTCGGCTGACGGAGATGTCGTCGGGGGCGTCGAGGGGGGCCGGGGTGAGGTCGATGGGGGATGCCTCGGTGTCCGGGCTTCCGCCTGGCCCGGTGATGCCGGTGCGCTGCCGGCGGCGGTCGTTGCACCAGGAGATCGCGCATGCCGCCAGGTACAGCAGGCTGATGGGGGTGGCGAGCAGCAGCATGCTGAGCGGGTCGGTGCTGGGGGTGGCGAGCGCCGCGAAGGCGACGATGCCCATGAGCATGCCGCGCCACCAGCCGGCCATCCGGCGTGCGCTGATCAGGCCGCCGAGGTTCAGCAGCACGAGGAGGACGGGGAGTTCGAAGGAGAGTCCGAAGACGAGGACCATGCGGGTGGCCAGGTCGAGGAAGTCGTCGACGGGCAGGAGGTTGGTGGCGTTGTCCGGGGTGAAGGAGATCAGCACCCGTGTCGTGGTCGGCAGACTCCAGTACGCCACGGCGGCGCCCGACAGGAACAGGGGGATGCCCGCCCCGAGAAAGGCCAGGGTGTATTTCTTCTCGTTGCGGTGCAGTCCTGGTGCGACGAAAGCCCACAGCTGGTACAGCCACAGAGGGCTCGCGGCGACGACCCCGACGGTGATCGATACCTTCAGCGCGAGGGTGAAGGGTGACAGAAGGCCGTTGAGGGAGATCACGCCGCAGCGGCCCGCGTCGTCCGCGCCGGCCGGTTGGCCCGGAGCGCAGCCGGGCAGGGGATCGATGAGGAATCCGATCAGCTGCTTGTAGAACAGAGCCGCAACGACGGTGATGAGCAGGATCGCTCCGACGGCCTTGAGCAGGCGGTTGCGCAGCTCGCGCAGGTGCTCCCCCAGGGACATAGGCGCGGCGTCATGTGCTGGTTGGATCGGCATGGGCGGTCCCGGTCCCTTCAAGTGCGGCACCAGCCGCGCGGGTGCCGGTCGGTGGCTTCGGCGTTTCAGCGCCGGTGGGAGGTGTATGCCTCCGGGGCCGTGTGCCGGCTCTCGGACGCGAGCTGGTGGGCTGCGGTGGCGTGAGCGGTCGGGGGTTCGTCCGCGTCGTCCTTCTGCATGGCCTTGGTCTCGCTCTTGAGGATCCGCAGCGACTGCCCGAAGGAGCGGGCCATATCGGGGAGCCGCTTGGCGCCGAACAGGAGCACGACGACGAGGAGGATGAGGATGATCTCGGGTGCTCCGAGCCTTCCGAACATGGGCGTTTCCTTTCCGAGGGTCTGAAGGCGCAGGGGCGGTGCTCCTGCGCGGTGGCCTGGCTGCGGGCGGATGCGGCAGCCAGGCGCTGCGTGCCGGTCGGTGTGTTGACGGGCCGGGCCGACGGCGAGGCGGCTGTGGTCCTTCCCGATTACGGGCCGTTCTTGTCGAGGCTGTAGCGCCCCTCGCCGGTGGCTTCCCGAGGCCGGTGGCCGGTGGCCGCGGCAAGCGGGCCGGGTGCGGCGCCCTTTCCGAGGCCCTTTGAGGTGTTGGTCCCGGCGGGGTCGAGCGGTTCGTCCCCGAGGCCGAGGTCGGCGGTCAGGTCGCCCAGACCCAGGCTCTGGTCACCCAGCAGGTTCTTGGCCACGAAGGTCTTCGGGTTGAGGTCCTCGAGATTCAGGTCCTTGAGCTCGGCGGGGAGTTCGTCGCGAATGCTCGCCTGAGCGCTCTGCGAGAGCTCGCGGAGTTTACGCAGGGCCCGCACGGTGTCGGACACCATCTTGGGGAGCTTGTCGGGCCCGACCAGAATGACGGCGAGCACGATCAGCGTCACAACTTCGAGTGGGCCGATGTCGGAAAACATCCATGCCTCCCGTTGGGGATAGTGAAGGCTCCGCCGCTCCTGAACAGGAGGCGAACCGTGGCGCGTCAGTCGTCCGAAAGGGAGCCTGCCGAAGGCAGGCCGGCCGCACGACGGCGTGCGGCTCCCCGGGGGCTGACCACCCCGCGTACGACTACGCAAGATCGTTCGCTCCGGTCCTGTCCGCCGGGACACCCGGCGGACAGGACGACCTCGGTCGAGAGCCCCTGCGGTGGGATCAGCGCAGGAGCCGGGCGGATATACCGGGCTCTTCGGTGAGGAGCTCCGGCTGCTCGAAGGCGGCGACGCTGCCGCCCGGTCGAGCGCGTTCCGTCACGCCCGGGCGGGCCCGGACGTCTGGCCGTCCGCTAGCGGGACGGGCCGGCGGTGCGGCGGTACGGGGCCAGGAAGCCCGTCAGTTCCGACAGCAACTTCCTGGGGGCCTGCTCGGCGACCCAGTGGCCTGCACCGGGAATGACCACCTGCTGCACGTCGTTCGCGAGGGGAACCATCGCCTTCCCGACCAGGTCACCCCAGCTTTCCGATCCGCCGATCGCCAGGACGGGCATCGTCAGCTTGTTCTCGGCGCGTGTCGCGTTCTGCGTGGTGGTGGCGTCCCACGCGCGGTAGAGACCGAAGCTGCCGCGCAGGGTTTCGGGGTCGGAGAAGAGACGGAAGTAGTACTCGCGCGCGTAGCCGGGCAGCTTCTGTCCGCCCTGGATGTCGAACTCGTAGCCGAAGAAGATCTCTTCCCGCCCGCTGACGAGCTGCTCGGTCAGCTGGTGGTCGACCCGGTTGAAGGGGATGTGCCAGAGCCTGTTGTTGTGCGCCTCGTCGATGAACAGCGGCGGCGAGGCCTCCAGCGTCGGGGGCCCGGGGACTTCCAGGAGGGCCACGCGGGCGACACGCTCTGGATGATCCGCCGCCAGCGCGTAACTGATGATCAGGCCGGTGTCGTGGCCGGCCACGGCGAACCGCTGGTGGCCGAGCGCGTCCATGAGTGCGATCAGGTCGTTGGCGAGGGTGCGGGTGTCGTACCCGTCGTGGGGTTTGTCGGTCAGTCCGATGCCACGCTGGTCGACGGCGATGACCGTGTGGTTGCGGGCCAGTTCGGGCATGAGCAGGCGCCACGCGTACCAGTTCTGCGGCCAGCCGTGCACCAGCAGCAGCGGCGGACCTTCGCCTCCGGTGACCACGTGCTGGCGCAGTCCGCCGGCGTGGACGAACCGGCTGGTGAACGTCTTGGCGAACCCGGCAGGCAGCCCCGGAGCCGTGGAGACCGAACCGAAACCCCTCGGCCTGCGCATGACGGGAGAGGCGGTGGCGGACGGCGTCAATCCGCCCACCAGCGAGATACCGGCTGCGGCAGCAGCAGAAGCAGCCGCGCCGCCGACGAAGCCGCGTCGGGACAGCCCGCGCCGGGCACGGTGTGACACCGGCTTTGATCCGGGGCCTTCCTGCGCGGGCGGCTCCATGGGAGACATGGTCATGAAAATTTTCCTTTCGAACGTTGCTTGAGCGTCAGGGCGCAGCCAGAACCCTCGAGGCTAAGGAGCATATACTCGTATTTGTGCCGGCTTCGGGATCCGACTGATGGTGCGCCGGGGCTGTGTTCAGGGGGTGATCGGGGCCGGCCGCCCTGCTGGCTGGTCGTCGCCTGTCATCCCCGGGTGACTGACGAGGTGTCAGCGGCCGGGGAACCGCTGCGTGATCTCCTGGAGCACCCAGCCGTTGCCGTCCGGGTCGCTGAAGGTGGCGAAGGAGCCGTAGGAGGCGCGGTCGGGGTGCGGGCCGGCAAGCCGGCCTTGGCCCTCGACCCGGTGGGTGACCTCTCCGGCCTCGTGGCTGTGGTAGAGCAGTCCTGCGGCGTCGTGGAAGACCTCGCTCACCTCGATGCCGCGACCGACGAGTTCCGCGCGGGCCTCCTCGATGTCGGAGACGGCGAGGTACAGGCCCTGGGCCGAGCCGGGTGCGGCGGAGGTGATCCCTGTGCCGAACATGATCGAGCACGCGGAGCCGGGCGGCGTGAAGTGCACCGCGCGCCAGTTCTCGCTGGCGGCCTTGTCGAGGTCCAGGCGGAATCCCATCTGCTCGTAGAAGGCCTTGGCTCGATCGACGTCGGAGACAGGCAGCATGGTGACTTCGAGCTTCATGTACATGTAGGGGTCCTTCTCTCTTGATGTCGGTGAATCTCACACCTGCGAGTCACCGGTCCATGGGGGCTGGGGGCGGCGGAGCGGTACGAGTTGCCCACCGGCTCGGGGATTGTGATCCGGGGGGGGTGGACGATGTCCGCCCCCGGTGTTCGGGAAACCGTGACCAGGGCGTACGCCCCGCGTGGCGCGGTGGCTCTTCCGGTCGATCCCATCGGACCACGGCGATGGATGCGTTCGCTGTCGCCGGCGCGGATGCGGCCTGGTCGCGAAGCGCTTGTCCACTCGCGAGCGAATTGCCCAGTCGTCGAAGCCCTTGAGCGGTGCTTCCTGAGCGATTCCCGCGCCGTCACAGTTAGGACCGTAAGTCATTAGCTCGCAACGTGCAACCTTCTGTGGAGAGAGGTTCGCGGCAAGCAGTTCGACGACGAACCGGTCCAAGGCGCCTCGCCGCTGTGCGGGAAGCGGGTGCCGTCACCGGGCCGGACGGCAAGGGGGCGCCGCTCTTTGCCCCCGCCCCCGCATCGAACGGCCGGCCGAAGCGATCCGCCGCCGGCCCGCGTCACCGGTACGGCGGCAGTCGCGGGCAGCCGCTTCCCCGGCACGTCGGCGAGCGAGCTGAGGGAACCGGCGCCCCGGCGACCGGAGGCGCCGCACCTACGGCCGGCGGTGCGCGCTTGCGGCCACGAGCGCGGCCCGGAAGGTGGGACGGCTTGCCAGTTCGGGGTGACCGCGTTCACCCCGCCGTCCAGCTCGGCGCCCCCGCATCTCCGTCGTCGGTCGTGGCCGCCCGGCGATGCGACGGGACGGGATGGCGGTCACCGGGCCTGTCGCCCCACCAGGCGGAGTGGGTACGTCGTGCCGCTCCTGGTCCTCGCGACAGGCGGGATGGTCACTTGTTCCCACCACGGCCGCGCGCCCCCGGATGCGGCCGTGCCCGGGACCGCTCTGCGGCGCACTGAAGATGCCCTGAGTCTGGTGTTCGGCGGGGTTGCCGTGGCAGGAGGCTGATGCCGCGTTCGGCGTGGAGTGCCGCGCGTGGGCGGTCGTTTGTCGATGCCGAGGTGCTGGATCCCGGCGATGGCGAGGTCGAGTTGTTCGGCGAGGTCCCGGTTGGTCCGTCGCGGGCGGGTGTGGCCCCCCGGCGATGAACTGGGGGCCATGGTGGGCGTCGCCCCAGGCCTGCCTCTTGCCGTTTCGATAATGAGAGCATGTGCTCCTATCGTCTCTATCGGTAAGCCCGGTCATGGCGACGTGGCCCCGATGCAGACGGATCTCGCCGACACGTGCAACAGCCTGGCGCTGCGCAAGGTCTGCACCAGCAAAAGCATGGCTCGGCACCCGGGGCAGTCACCACCTGATCATACGTCACCGCCTTGGCAGGTGACGTAGGTTGTGTGAGTGCCGAAATGCCACCCCGACAGGGGTTGTTCACAAGTCGATCGGAGCAGGCGTCGGCCCCGCGTATCCGGGCCGAGGTTCTACACCCTTCTGCCGCCACCGAATCGACACATCACGGAACGGAGCGGCAAGTTGCCGACTAAATTGAAGATCAACAAGCTGCGTTACCTGAGTGCAGCCGCCGGCATCGCCACTGTCGTCGCCGGTGGCGTCGCCATCGCCCCGCTGGCGTCGGCCGACACATCGACTTCCATCAGTGCGCACGTCGTTGACCAGCGCGCGAAAACTTTCGAGCTGGTCGGCAAACAGACCTCGCTCGAAGACCTCGATCTGGGCCGGGCGGGAATCAGCCCGGGTGACCAGCGCGTCATCCATGAAGACCTCTACCGCGACGGCGAGAAGGTCGGCGATCACAGTGTCGTCTGCACCTATACCCACGTCGATCCGGCCGTGCTCCAGTGTCTGGGCACCTTCTCTCTGCCTGAAGGGCAGTTCGCCGCGCAGGCGCTGCTCCACCTGCCCGCCCCGTCCTACGTCGACGTCGGCATCACCGGCGGATCAGGCGACTACCGCAACGCCCGGGGCTTTGTTCGCACCGTTCCCGCCGGTGACACCGAGAGGCACTTCACCGTCCACCTGAAGCGCTGACGGTTGGCTGCCGTACGCCCTCGCCGCCACGGCCGGCCCACTAGAGGTACGGGACTCCGACAGCAACCCGCCCGTCCCCTCACCCCTGGCCCTGGCCGAGGAAGAGAAGGCGGAATCCGAGCACGGCCGCGGCCTCCTCATCGTGGAAGCCCTGTGCACCGCGTGGAACAGCACTCCCAACGGCCGGGGTAAGACGGTCGCACTGGACCTGCCCATCCCTCATGCCTGAAGCAGGGTGCACCGGGCGGGCTGGCGAGGCACCTGCGGTGATCCCCCCGGTGCATGAGGTGCCGGGTGGCTGCACAGGTGAAACCGAAGAACGATTGTTGGCCAGCGTTGGCAGCAGTTCTGGCCTGACGTGCCTGGGGATGTTGGTCAGAACTGGGCACGGCTGGAGGTTCAGACATCGATTCGACGCATCCACCCTGGGAGGTCTGAGCGCGTGAAGGGATTGTTGAGCGTGCGCTCAAGGACGCGTTCGTCTGCGAGCGGTTGAGTCGGCCTGGAGCGCGGTTCCGATGTTGCCACCGGCCCGTTTCTCCAGGCTGCTCTCCGAACCCGGCGTACCTTGGCGGCCTCCGACGGGATGGACGCCCCGAGAGGAGTGAGGCTCAAGGTCGAGACCTCGTACGACGACGGAAAGAGCTGGACCGAAGCCACCACGGTACGGAAGGCCAGCGGTTTCACCGCCACCGTCGAACGGCCGTCACGTGTGCATGGCGACACCTATGTGACGCTGCGTGTGACCGCGACCGACGCGGCCGGGAACAGCGTCCAGCAGACGGTGGACCGGGCCTACCTGCACCGCGGCGTGGCCTGAGAGGCAGAGCAACGGCAACGCGGACAGGTTCAGCCGTTCTCCGGCGGGTGTCAGAGGCCCGAGCCTCTGGCACCCGCCGCACAAGCGGAGGCCCCCGCGCCGGCCAGGCCTCACGCAATCGCTGGAGCATCAGTCCCCAGAGTGACCAACTCACCATTGCTGGATGCTCTGTGCACTCATGCCCGCTTCTTACTCCATGCTCGACCGGCAGCCCGACCGCCCGATCCGTTGATACCCCCTTCACCAACCGAACCCCGGTGCCTCCGACTGGGGCGACATCGCGCCGGGCATGGGCAAGGCCGCAGTCCCTCGGTCGGGAACGCATCACGAGCAAACAGCGTCGGTACGGCGATCGGGAGGTGCCGGCCGCGATCGTGTTCGTCGCGAGGTCGGACTGCACGTGTCAGCAGCATCCCACCGCGCCGTACGAGCAGTCCGGGGCCACGGCACACCGTCGGTTCACCACATGGACTAACTGATCGTTTCGGAATGCGGTTCGGAGTCGTCTCAAGCAGATGATGCTGCAGGCGAGTTGGAGCAGTCCGAGGTGGAGGTCGGCGCTTATCTCGTAGCGGATGCGGAGTCGTTTGAACTGGTGGAGCCAGGCAAAGGTGCGCTCGACGACCCATCGGGTCTTGCCCAGGCCGGAGCCGTGCGGGGTGCCACGGCGGGCGATCTTGGACGTGATCCCACGAGCACGGACGAGACGGCGGTATTTGTCGAAGTCGTAGCCGCGGTCGGCGAACAACCGCCGGGGCCGGTGGCGTGGCCGGCCGCGCAGGCCACGAATGTGCGGTATGGCGTCCAGCAGCGGCATGAGCTGGGTGACGTCGTGACGGTTTCCGCTGGTCAGAGAGACGGCGAGCGGGGTTCCGTGCCGGTCGACGATCAGGTGGTGCTTGCTGCCGGGCCGGGCCCGGTCAACCGGCGAAGGTCCGGTGTGAGCCCCCCTTTGAGCGCCCGGACATGCGAGCCGTCGATCGCGGCGTCGTCCATCTCCAGAAGGCCTTCTTCACGTAGCTCCGCCAGCAGGACCTCGTGCAGGCGGGGCCACACTCCGGCCTCGGTCCAGTCCCGCAGACGCCGCCAGGCCGTCACCCCGCTGCAGCCGACCCGCTCCGCGGGGACGTCCCGCCAGCTCACGCTCTTGCACAGCACGTAAACAATGCCTCGCAGAGCAGCACGGTCATCCACCGGCAACCGCCCGGGATGCCGATGCCGACGAGGCGGACGAGGAGGCAGCAGCGGGGCTATGCGTTCCCACAGGTCATCAGGCACAAGGTCAGCAGACACCCAACAGATCCTGCCGACACAACACCCAACTTCCAAGCCACTACACCGATTTCATTCCGAAACGATCAGTAAGGCCCAGAGTGTGGAGGACGTCCGGGTGTTCTCGAACCAGCCAAGTCATCAACACGACTGCTACCAGGAGGACATGGGCATGTGCCGCTTCCTCAACGTGACCGACAGCATGGAAATCGAGGACGGCGGTCCGGCCACCGCCTGACCACCCGGGCCGCCTGCCACGGCAGGCGGCCCCCACCCCACCCGCCCAGCCCCGAAACTCCGCGGAGCACGACATGACCGACACCCTGAGGCTACCCACGATTGCCTATCGGCGTGTCCTGGAACTGGTGGCAGCGCGGTAGGAGGCCAGGAACGGGATGAGTGCTGCCAGCAGATCCTGAGGGGCTTCTTCGGCGACCCAGTGGCCACTGCCGGGGATGACCAGAGGCTGTACGTCGTCGGCTGCGAGCTTCATTGTGTTCGCGACCCCCCTCTCCGACACTTTCGGCTCCGCCGATCGCGAGAACGGGGATGGTCAGGTGTCGCTTCACCCGGTCGGCGTTCTGGGTGAACGTGGTGTCGAGGTCGCGGTACCAGCCGAAACTGCCGCTCAGGGCGTTGCGGTGCGAGGTGAGGGATTCGATGTAGTAGCGAATGGCGTAAGCGGGCAGCTTGCGCGCGGCTTTCATGTCGAGCTGCCAGCCGAAGTAGATGTCTTCCCGGCCTGCCACTAGACGTTCGTTGACGTCGTTGAGCCGGTTGAAGGGGAAGTGCCAGAGCATGTTGTTGGCCTGGGCCGGGCCGAGCAGGGGCGGTGAAGCTGTCACACCGGGGATGACGGCCTCTGCCACGGCGAGGCGGTCGACCCGGTCGCGGTGGTCGGCTGCGAGCGCGTAGGCGATCGGCATGCCGGTGTCGTGGCCGACGACGGCGAACCGTTCGTGGCCCAGGGCGTCCATCAGTGCGGCCAGATCGCCTGCGAGCGTGGCGGTGTCGTAGCCGTCGCGGGGCTTGTCGGTCAGTCCGATACCACGCTGGTCGACGGCGATGACCGTGTATTGCCGTGCGAGCACCGGCATGATCATGCGCCAGGCGTACCAGTTCTGAGGCCAGCCGTGTATCAGGAGCAGGGGAGGCCCGTCACCGCCGATGACGGCGTGCTGACGTATTCCGCCGGCGTGTATGAGCTGGCTGGTGAATGTCTGCCGAAACCCTGCGGGGAGCCACGGGACGCCGGATACCGAGCCGAATAGCTTCGGTGTCTGCCGGGGAGTGGCCGCGGCGGGCAGCGCTGCAACTCCGGTGAGTGCGGCACCAGCGGCGACCGCGGCCGCGCCGCCGACAAAGGCGCGGCGGGAGACCCGGGGTGAGGGCTGGCCCTCATGCGACGGCGGCATCGCGCCAGGGTCTGCCTGGTCGTGCGATTCGAATGACGACGGGTTCATGCTGGTTCCTTTCGTGGAGTTGCTCAGGTTCAGCAGCGCAGCGCTCAGGCCCAGCGCTCGGATCGGTGTTGCTGCGCGGAAGCCGCGTAGTGCTCCGACGCCGGTATGGGTGGACCACGCGGGTTGTCAGCTGCGCGCGTGAGCTCCTCTGCAGGCCCGGCGGCTGTTGGTACGGGCGTCGAGGCGACACCCCCCGACAGATTGCGAGCATATGCGCGTATTGCTGAAGGGGTAAGGACTGGCCGCCTGAGAGGCACTCCGCCTCTGCGGTGCGCGGGCGCAACCTTGCACTTAAGAGTAGTTGCTCGTATAGTGCGGATGAGCTCTGGAGGAGACGATGAATGCTGTGGCGTCGAAGGCTGATGAGTGCAACAACCTCGCGCTGCGAAAGGCATCGAGGTATCTCGGCGCGACCTACGACAAGGCGTTGGCACCGCTGGGCCTGCGGGCCACGCAGTTCAGCATCCTGCAGCAGCTCAGCGTGCACGAAGAAATGACGATCAGCGGTCTCGCCGACGTGATCGCCATGGACCGTACGACGATGGCGTCCAACCTCAAGCCGCTCGCGCGTGAGGGGCTGGTCACCATTGAGACGGCGGCCGCCGATCGCCGAGCGCGGAGTGTGATGATCACACCGGAAGGTCTGGCGCGGATGAAGGCGGCGCTTCCCTATTGGGAGGGCGTGCAAGCCGAGTTCGAGGAAAAGTTCGGCGCTGAGCCGGCGGCTCGGATGCGCACTCTTCTCGAGAATGTCCTCGGCACTGGCTTCGATCCCTGGGCCGAGTGAGTGTTTGCGGCCGCCTGGGGACGAGCACTGCTGGTTGGGCGGCACCCGTGCGGAATGTGGACGCCCTGTTCGGTGCGTAGCGCCACCGGATCGTAACCATTGGCAAAGTGCCTCGTCCGTGCTGGTGTCCGGATCACGCACCGTGTTACCTGCATCCAGATAGCAGCATTGAATGACGGCCTGCGTAGGTGGCTGAGCACCCCGCGAGCGGGGAATAGTCGGGGCCGCCGTTGCTGCTCGTGCTGACACCTCCGCTCTGAGTGCCACGGAGAATGTGCCGCAGATCGACTGGCTCAACCGCCCTGTGGACGTGACCGGACCTGTTGAATCGTCCGCGCCACCCGGCTCTTCTGGCAGGCGTCGAGCGCGGGTGAGTAGTGGCGCCGGCTCCTGCGACCTGCACTCCTGGACCGCTTCGGACGGCCCGGCCTGGCACGGCAATTCTTCCTTGATCCTGCGATGCATGGGCTGGTTGTCGACTGGAGTTACTGGGCGCGCCACGTTGCCGGCCATCTGCGGGTGGCCGGGCTCGTCAGCGAACTGCGGCTCGAAACCTTGGATCCTCCCGCTGTGCTGGGCCGGCTCCAGTAGCTCGGCCGCAGATCATGGCGGCGCGCAGATGATGACTCGTGGCTCCAGCCATGAACGGCCACGTCTACCCACCCTTGCCGCAAAGCAGTTAGGAGCATATGCTCCTAACTGTGGGTTCGCGGTCGTCTGCTGTCGGCCGCGGGCGCGCGGCCCCGGTCATTGCGATAATCGAAGGAATGTTCGATATGTGTGATCTCGTTACAGTTGCCACTGAGGCGCATGGAGGCCTAGCACGCTTCAACCAGTTCAGCTCAGCGACCGCGCATCTCCGCGTCGGAGGTTCGCTGTGGGGGCTGAAGGGGCAGGAGGGGATTCTGAGTCATACGGCTGTCTCGCTCGACCTGTACCGGCAGAGCGTCAGCCACTTTCCCTTTACCGCGCCCCACCTGCGGACCTCCTTTACCCCGCAGCGAGTGGCCGTCGAGACCTACGCGGGGGAGGTGGCGGCCGAGCGATTCGACCCTCGTGCTTCGTTCCCGGCTGACGTGCGTGCTGCGTGGGACGATCTGCACGTTGCCTACTTCGCCGGTTATGCAATGTGGACGTACCTCACGGCTCCGTTCACGTTCACCAGGCCGGGATTCAGGGCTGTGGAACTGTCTCCTGTCACAGAGCAGGGACAGAAGTGGAGGCGCCTGAAGGTCACTTTCCCCGACCACATCGCGACGCACAGCCAGGAGCAGGTCTTCTACTTCGACCCGGATGGGTTGCTGCGCAGGCATGATTACACGCCTGAGGTCATCAACGCCGGACTTGCCGCACACTACGTCGGTGAGTACAGGAAGTTTGACGGGATCATGATTCCGACCCGGCGGCGCGTCTACCGGCGCGGAGAGAACGGCACTGTGTTCCGGGACGTGGAACTCGTCGCTATCGACATCGAGAGCGTCCTGTTCATCTGACTCACCCCACGGCGCTGCGTGTGCGGCGCGCTTCCGCTCGCATATGGCCCGACCGGCAAGGTCTTCGGACGAAGCGACCGAGCCGCAGCCCGACTGCGGCCGCGGCACAGCGGCACCGCACATCCCCCCGCCCGAAGGCACGCGCCCGGCGCCGGGACGAAATTCCTCAAGAGACCGAACGCGCAAGGAGACGAATCAATGGTGACGAGCAAGCCTGTCCTCATGACTGGCGTAGGCGGTGTGGGCCGGCTGGTGCTTGAGCAGCTGCGTGCACTGGGCATACCGGTGCGGGCGATGGTGCGCCGCGACGACGACCGCGCGCAAGCGTTGCGATCGTTCGGCGCTGAGGTCGTGGTCGGCGACCTGACGCGCCCGGAAACCGTGGCAGCTGCTCTGGAGGGCGTGGACAGGATGTACTTCGCGATGCCTGTGTCGCCCGACCACCTCCTTGCGGCAACGGTGGTGGCGACTGCGGCCCGTGAGTACGGGCGGCTCGACGCCCTGGTCGGCATGTCCCAGATGACGGTGTCCCAGATGACTGCGACCAGCACCGATGAGTCCCACCAGCAGCGGCTCCACTGGCTGGCGGAACAGGTATTCGACTGGTCGGGGCTCCCCCTGGTGCACGTCCGACCGACGTCCTTCCTGGACAATCCGCTGTTCACGTCACTCGCAGCGCGCACGATCCAGGCGAACGGCACGATCGCGTTGCCGTTCGGAGCCGGGCGTACATCGCCGGTCGCCGTGGACGACGTCGCCCGAGTGGTCACCGCGGTGCTCCGCGAACCGAGCCGGCATGTCGGTCAGACCTACGAGCTAACCGGACCCCGCTCGGTTGACATGAACGAGATGGCGGCGGAATTCTCCCGAGCTCTGGGACGCCCTGTGTCGTACGTGGACGTGCCGCTGGAGCAGTGGCATACCGAGGGGCTGGCAAAGATGGGTCTGCCGGCGCACATTGAGTCGCATATCGTCACCATGGCGCGTCTGCATCAGCAGAACCGCTACGACCGTACATCCGACGACGTCGAGCGCGTGACGGGTGTCTTGCCGCAGACGATCGAGGCCTTCGTATCCGCCCGCAGGGATCTCTACCTGGGCTGATGCGCTGGCGTCAGCGTCTACGTCCACCGCCGCCGTAACGAGCGGGCGGACCACCTCCGGAGCCTGGCCCTGCGTCGAACCATTCGCGGGCATGGGCGAGTGAGTCGAACTGTTCGGGCCGCGGCAACGGGCCGTGGTCATATTGCGCTATTTCGAGGATCTGAGCGTGGAGGAGACCGCACAGGTGCTGGGCTGTCGGCCCGGTACGGTCAGGACCCAGGCGTCCAAGGCGCTGGCCGTGCTGCGAACCAAGGTGGTAACTGTCCCGAGCCTGGTGGAAGGCGGTGAGCGGCATGCACAGCGTGCCTGAGAGGGAGCCCCACGAGATGGAAAGGCATCTTCCGATCCTTCTGGAACGTGCCTTGCCACAACTGGCCCTGCCCCCCGACCGGATGGCGCAAGTCAGGCGGCGGGTTCAGCGGCGCAGGCGAATGACCGTGGGCGGGGCGGCGCTCACCGTGGGATGCGCGGTTGTCGCGACCGGTCTATGGCCGGAAGCCTTCGGCCTAAGGGCTGTCCCGTAACCCCTGGCGGGCGCACGACGACAGCTACGGCACCTCGCCGCGTTGGGTGTTGCTGTCGTGGGTCTGATGGTGGGTGTTGCTGTCTCAGGTTCGTGAGTTCTGATGCGGTGTGGTGGGGGAGGCCGGTGTGATCGTGGGGTGGATCAAGGCGTAGGAGCCGACCGGGGGGCTGTGCTGCCGAGGGCGTTGGTGGTGCGTCGTCTGCTGGACTCCAAGCTCGCCGCGGACCTGGAGAGGGATCGGCGCTCTTGCGTACGGACCAAGATGGCCGCTTACGCACGGCCCTTGGCGCCTGCCGCCTGTGTTGGGGCTGCCGAGATCAGACCAGCGTCCCCATCCGGTGGACGGCCTCGGCGAGGATCTCCGGCGACGTGGCGAAGTTGAGGCGTACGTGCCCCGCGCCGCTCGCTCCGAACTCCAGACCGGAAGAGAGGGCGACCCGGGCGCGTTCCAGGTAGGCCGCCGCAGGATCGTCGCCAAGACCGAGCGAGCGGCAGTCCAGCCACGCCAGGTACGTCCCCTCGGGCCGGCGGTACCGGACGCCGGGAAGGTGCAGCTCGAGCAGTTCGGCAAGGAGGCGGCGGTTCTCGTCGAGGCCGGCGAGCAGTGCGTCCAGCCAGCCGCCGCCGAGCCGCAGGGCGGCGATCTGGGCGATGACACCGACACCGCTCAGGTCGTAGGCGATGCTCAGGGGGATGCGCCGCATGATGTCATCCGCCTCCCGCGCCCAGGCGAGCATCCCGGCGCGGAAGCCCGACAGATGCCACCCCTTGGAGGCGGAGTAGACGGCGACAGCGTCCTCGGAGCCGGGGACCGAGAGGTACGGCACATGGCGCGCGCCGGCCGGCACGAGCGGCGCGTGAACCTCGTTCGAGACGACCCGCACTCCGAACTCCCGCGCCAGTTCCGCCACCGTGAACAACTCCTGCGCGGTGTGAACCGTTCCGGTCGGGTTGTGGGGGCTGCACAGCAGGAAGACCGTGGGACGGTCGCCGTCGGCGGTCCGGCTGAAGGCGGCGCGCAGAGCGTCGACGTCGATGCGGTGGTCCGGCCCCAACGGCGCCTCCACGACGCGGCGGCCCAGTCCCTCCGCGATCTGCCGGTGGCCGCCGTACCCCGGGGAGTTGACGACGACCACGTCCCCGGGCGCCGTTGTCACCTTGAGCGTCTCGGCGATGCCCGTCAGCGCGGAGGGAACGACCATCGTCCGCTCCGTCGCCACGCGCCAGCCCCAGCGCTCCGCGGCGAATTGGTCCCAGGCCTTCGCCATCGTTGTGTCGAAGCGCGGGTAGCCGGTGTCCCCGCGTTCAAAGGCCGAATTCACCGCGTCCACCACGGCGGGGGCCGGTGTTGCATCCATGTCGGCTATCCACAGCGGCAGCACGTCCTCCGGATAGCGACGCCACTTGATGCCCCTGCGGCGGCGCAGGTCGTCGATCGTAAGCCTACGAAGCGGATTACCCGCTTCCCGCACTGTACCGAATGTCTCGAATCCTGCGGGTTTCATGCGGACCTCCCTCCGATGGACATGCGATTCGGGCCGGCTCGCGTCTGCCCAGCCGGCCCCATCAGTGGGAACTGTCGGCGGGGCTTTCGACCTCTGCTCATCCTCCGCGGCGAACGCTGGGCGAGCGGCGGGGTGCATCATCATTAAGAATGAGTTCCGCATCGATTGATTCGGTAATTTCATTCGAGTATCCAGTCGCACATAATGACATATGGCGCGAATTTGATTCCAGCAGTACACTGCGCGCGCGTCACTGTTTGGCCGGTATGTTGTTTATCGCAGATCGGGCATCTTTTAACACGTCTCCTGCAAATATGTGATGGGCGCCGCGTTGATCAACCCAGTCCTCTTCTGGTGCGGACGATTCGCCGCCGAACTTGCTGCGCACGATGCCGACGGGCGCGTTGGCTGATCTGGTCAGCGCACGCCTTCAGGAAAAGCGAGCTGCCAACGCCTTGGCCTTGGCGACGGCGTCCTCGTAGGCGCGGGCGCGGGAAGCTTCGTACAGGGGGATGAGTTCGGCCTTGGAGGCCTGCTTAGAGACAGAAGTGAGCTCAGGGATGATGAACTCGACTTCGGTGATGCCGAAGTAGCCGGCGAAGAGAGTGGTCAGGTAGGGGACGACGAAATCCCAGTTGTCACGAGGGGTGCCCGGCCGGTAAGAGCTACCGCGGCTGGAGACGACCACGACCGGGGTGCCGGCGGCGGACGGCTGCTCGCCGATGGTGCGACCCCAGACCATGACCTGATCGATCCAGGCCTTGAGCGTACTGGGTACCGTGAGGTTGTACATCGGGGCAGCGATCAGGACGACGTCAGCCTGTTCGAGCTCGGAGGCCAGCGTGTCACGCAGAGGATCCTCGTCACCAGCAGTGAACACATCGCCGGTGATGTGTAGGAGCGGCTCGGCCGCCAGATCGCGGTAAATAACCGTGCCGTGAGGGTGCTGGGCCTCCCATTCCTCACGGAACATGGCCGTCACATCTCGCGATGCGGAGGCCCCGCTGGGCCAGATGGAGCTGTCGATCTGCAGGAGCGTAGGCATGTTGTCTTGGCTTTCGTTAGCAGGCCGGCAGGGGGCGGGACCGCTTGGAGCAGGGTGCCAGCCCGAGCTCCAAGCGTCACTTTGCTCGGGTTGCCGGTCAGGCGACGACTTCCTCCATGGACCAGGTGTCGTCGTAGTTGGCGAGATTAAGAAGTCATCTCATTTGGTGGGGTCGGTAGGCTGTCTTCATGGTGGCCACGTCAGGCTGCACGTGGCAGCAGTTGCCCACCGCTTCGTTCGGGCCGTCGGGGGCGACGGCCCATCGGCGTTTCGCCGAGTGGACGAAGGCCAGGGTGTGGGCCAAACTCCACCGCCTGGTCCTCGACGAGCTCGGGGCCTGCGGCGAGTTGGACTGGTCGCGGTGCGCGATCGACTCGGTGAACATGCGGGTCCTGAAAAGGGGGATCTGACGGGTCCGTATCCTGTTGACCGGGGCACGTACGGGTCGAAGATCCACTTGATCACCGAGCGGACCGGTCTGCCCCTCTCCGTCGGAATCTCGGGGGCGAACCTGCACGACAGCCAGGCCCCGATCCCCCTCGTGCAAGGGATACCGCCGATCCGCTCCCGCCACGGACCGAGACGCCGCAAACCCGCAAAGCTCCACGCCGACAAGGGCTACGACTACTCCCACCCGCGACGATGGTTACGCCAGCGCGGCATCCAGCACCGCATCGCCCGTAAGGGAATCGAATCCTCACAGCAACTGGGCCGCCACCGCTGGACCGTCGAATGCACCATGGCCTGGCTCGCCGGCTGCCGCCGCCTCCACAGGCGCCACGAGCGCAAAAGCGAACGCTTCCTCGCCTTCACGAGCATCGCCTGCACCCTCATCTGCTACCGAAGACTCACCAAATGAGATGACTTCTAGGCGGATTGTTCGGCACGGCTCGCCTGCCAGGCCGTATGGGCGGCGCGTACCTTCTCCCACAAGGCGGTACGCTCCGCTGGGTCGATTTCGGCCAACGTGATGCCGAAGGTGCCTGCCAGGGCGCCGAACCAGTCGTCGGCGGTGGTCAGCGCCCGCTGCGTACGGTCGGTGCCGTCGGTGCTGCTCAGCACGCAGCCCCGGAGGTGGTCAACGCCGTTTGCCCGTCGGCGCATTACCGAGGCGATGCGGACGAGTCGAGAGTCCGGCGAGGTGAACGTCGCCGCATGTTGCTCGGCGAAGTCCGCCGGTGCAGCGGGCTCCAAAGTGAAGTCCATCCCCGCGAAATCGCCGCGCTCGTCGTGGTCGAACCGCCAGCCGCCCGGCTCGACCTGCGACGGCCGAAGCCGGTACGTGAAGGGCCCCTGGCGGTAGCTGCCGGCGCGCAGAGGCATCGGCTCGTACAGGGCCTCGCCGAAGCCGACGTCGACGACCCAGGTCTGGCCGTCGCAGTCCACGGTGAGGACGAGGTGTCCACCGGTGGCGCCGGGCGGTTGCGAGTCGGTGTCCGACTGCACCCCGCCTCGGTGCCACGTGACGTCGTAGCCCAGCGCGGTCAGCAGAGTGGCGAAGGCGCCGTTGAGGTGGTGGCAGCACCCGCCGCGCCCGCGCAGGATCCTGACTATCGCCTCGTGAGGATCCACGGTCGTCGGCCGGCCCAAGTGGACTTCCAAGGTTTCCCAGGGCACCCGCTCGATATGGGCCCTGTGCAGCGCCCGCAGCCCGGCGGCCGAGGGCGTGCGGTGTTTATCAAGAGAAAGGCCGAGGCGTAGCAAATAAGGTTCGACGAAGGACTCAAAAGGCATGATTGGGATATGACCTCAGCTAATTGAATCAATACGAATTGTGGGCGGCCCAAAGGCCCCTGCGGGCACGGTTGCGCGGCCAGGCGGCACTCCAGCCGGGTTCGCGGGTCTGGTGGCAATGTCCGCCTGACCGAACGCTTGTGATCACGCGCGGCGATATTCGGTCTGGCTGACGACGGTCGCGACAGGCGGGGACCCGTCTCTGTTACGAGCATATACTCTCATTCGTGGAGGTGGCAAGGATGGCGTCCCGGCTGGGTGGTGCAGGGGGATCAAGATGCCGGAATCCGCCGGCCAGGAGCGGCGCCTGGCCCGATCCGGTGTCCAACTCGCCTTTCGTTGAGCGGACACGGACGCGACAAGGAGTCGCGCGGATATCTCTATGCCCGACCGAAGGGCGGCGACATCGGGTGCCTGAGGCGACGCACATAACGTCACCTGTTTGACGGGTGATAGACGGTGTGCCAGACTCATCACCGCTCTGAGCGGTGATGAGAGGCGCTCTCCCGGGACGTCCCCGGAGAGCGCCTCTCCTCACCGCGACTCGGTATCTCGCAGACGAGCCGGGCGCTCGTGCCCTCATCGAGGAACCGGGCGGGGTGGGGCCTCCGGACACGTACCGGCGGCGCAACCCGTGCATCCCGGCTGTACGGATCCTTCCTGTCCGGAGGTTTCATTGCTCACGCTGGTACTCATCGGCTTGGTCGGCGGCTTCATCACCGGCATCTCGCCGTGCGTGCTGCCCGTGCTGCCCGTCGTCTTCCTGTCCGGTGGCGTTCAAGTCGCCGGCACCACAGAGAGGCCGGCCGACAGGAGACGGCCCTATTTGGTGGTGGCGGGCCTCGCCCTCAGCTTCAGCCTCGTCACTCTGCTCGGCACACTTGTGCTGAACGCTCTGCCCCTGCCGCAGGACATCATCCGCTGGGCCGGCCTCGCAGTGCTGATCCTCCTCGGCTTCGCCATGATGTTCCCCTCCGTGCAGGATGTGCTGGAGCGCCCGTTCATGCGCATCGGGCAACGGCAAGTGGGCTCCGGACACAACGGCTTCGTACTGGGGCTCGCTCTGGGCACGGTCTACGTGCCCTGTGCCGGTCCTGTTCTCGCAGCGATCACTGTCGCCGGCGCCACACACCGGATCGGCCTGCAGACGGTCGCGCTGACCGTCGCCTTCGCGCTCGGCGCGGCCGCTCCGCTGCTGTTTTTCGCGCTCGCCGGAAGGGGTGTCGCGGAACGGGTCCGGGCCTTCCGCGACCGGCAGCGCAGCGTCCGGTTCGTGGCCGGCCTCGCTGTCATCGCGCTGGCGTTCGCCCTTACCTTCAGTGTCACCGACACCCTGCAGCGTGCGGTGCCGGACTACACTGCCCGCCTCAACAAGGCGCTCGACGGTTCCGGACTCACCGGCGCCTTCGGCTCGACGGGCGCGGACGATGCGCTGCAGCAGTGCGCTGAGCAGCCGACGCCCGTGCTCGCCGACTGCGGTGAAGCGCCTGACATATCCGGTATCCAGCAGTGGCTGAACACACCGGGGAATCAGCCGCTGACCAAAAACTCGCTGGCCGGCAAGGTCGTACTGGTCGACTTCTGGGCGTACTCCTGCATCAACTGCCAGCGCGCCATCGGGCATGTAGCCGCCTGGTATGAGAAGTACAAGGACGACGGACTGACGGTGGTCGGCGTCCATACACCCGAGTACACCTTCGAACGCGTGCCCGGCAACGTGGCCTCAGGCGCCGAACGGCTCCACGTCACCTATCCGGTCGCGCTCGACAACGGCTACCGGACCTGGGACGCCTTCCACAACAACGCCTGGCCCGCCCAGTACCTCATCGACGCCCAGGGTCGTGTGCGGCATGTCTCCGTCGGCGAGGGCGACTACACCACCAGCGAATCGCTGATCCGGCAGCTGCTGACCGACGCCCGGCCCGGCGTCGTGCTGGCACCTCCCACCGATGTGCCCGACACCACGCCGACCGACCCGAATCTCACCCCGGAGGTCGACCTGGGTGCGGAGCACGCCGAGGCCCACGCCGGCGGTCCGCTCAGCCTGGGCACCTTCGCCTTCTCCGATCCTGCCGTGCCCCCGCCCGGCGCATTCTCTCTTTCCGGCACCTGGGACGTCGGCCGGGAGGCGCTCACCAGCAGGAGGAACGCAGGTATCAAGCTGGACTTCTCCGCCCGAGAGGCCTACTTCGACGTCGGCGGTACGGGCACTGTGACCGCCACGCTGGACGGGAAGACCATCACCTACAAAGTGTCGGGCGCGCCCAACACCTACACGGTGGTTCGCGGCAGCACCTCACGGCACGGTGTCCTGACTCTCAGCCTCTCCCCGGGGCTCAGCGCCTACTCCTTCACGTTCGGCTAAGAAGTCATCTCAATTGGTGAGCCTGCGGTAGCAGATGAGGGTGCAGGCGATGCTCGTGAAGGCGAGGAAGCGTTCGCTTTTGCGTTCGTGGCGCCTGTGGAGGCGGCGGCAGCCGGCGAGCCAGGCCATGGTGCGTTCGACGGTCCAGCGGTGGCGGCCCAGTTGCTGTGAGGATTCGATTCCTTTCCTCGCGATGCGGTGTTGGATGCCGCGCTGGCGTAACCATCGTCGCGGGTGGGGGTAGTCGTAGCCTTTGTCGGCGTGGAGCTTTGCGGGTTTGCGGCGTCTCGGTCCGTGGCGGGAGCGGATCGGCGGTATCCCTTGCACGAGGGGGATCGGGGCCTGGCTGTCGTGCAGGTTCGCCCCCGAGATTGCGACGGACAGGGGCAGACCGGTCCGCTCGGTGATCAAGTGGATCTTCGACCCGTACGTGCCCCGGTCAACAGGATACGGACCCGTCAGATCCCCCTTTTCAGGACCCGCATGTTCACCGAGTCGATCGCGCACCGCGACCAGTCCAACTCGCCGCAGGCCCCGAGCTCGTCGAGGACCAGGCGGTGGAGCTTCGCCCACACCCTGGCCTTCGTCCACTCGGAAAAACGCCGATGAGCTGTCGCTCCCGACGGCCCGAACGAAGCAGTGGGCAACTGCTGCCACGTGCAGCCCGACGTGGCCACGAACACGATCGCGGCCAGCACCTCACGATCACCATGCCGGCGCCGACCGCCACCCTGAGGCCGCGACGGCGCCTCCGGCACCACCCGCTGGAACAGCTCCCACAACTCATCCGGCACCAGCCGCTCAACGATCCCCGCCATGAACGACAGCCTGCCGACCCCACCAAATGAGATGACTTCTAAAAGAGGTGGTACGGGATTCAGGACGGTTCCGGCAGAGTGATCGACTTCGCCAGCCGGGTCATGGTGTGGAATCGTTCGAGCTGATCGTCGTCGATAACCGACGGCGGCGCGTCGCCGGGCCTGGCGGGAAGTGCATGATCGGCGATGATCTGTTCCAGACCCGGAGGCGTGAAAATAAAGATCATCTTGGCGGCGTGGTTGCCCTTGTTCGTGAAGCGATGACGAACCCCTCGCGGGATGTGGACGAAGTCACCTGCCACGGCTGTGAAGATGTGATCGCCGTCCAGGAACTCCAATTCTCCATCGAGGATGTAGAACGTCTCTTCCTGCTCGGGGTGGGCGTGGGGGATGGGTCCACCGCCTGCTGGAACCGTGGCCTCGATGAAGCCCAGCCCGCCGTTCGTCTGTGCGCCCGTGGCCTTGATCGTGTAGACATCGCCCGCAGCCCAGACCGTCGGGCCCTTGCCGGACGGTATGTAGAGCGCACCTCGCGTGTTCCAGTGCGGGTCGTGGGGGTCCGGCTCGGCCAGTGAAAAGGTCATGGCATCTCAATTCTGATTTCTGGAGTGACATGGGCGGGATCACGACACAGGCTTCGTCCACCTTCGAAACAGACCCCAAGTGGTCGGCTCCGGAAGCCCTTCGGGAGTTGATCGGGTGGTTGGTGCGGTGAGCAGCTGTGGCCCGCTGCGGCTCGCGGAGATATGTCAGACGCTCAGCGGAGGGTGTCGGAACGGCTGCTGCTGGTAGGCGTGAAGCCTGGCCGGCCTCCGGTTCACAGCAAGCGGCAGTTGCTCGAGGCGTGCGGTTCCGCACACGGTGTTGAGCCGGGCAGCCCGGCTCAACACCGTGTGCTGAGACCTACCGCGTGCCCTCGGTGAAGACATCACTGTCCGCGCTGAATATGACGACCCTCTCGATCAGATCGCCCTTGAGGTGGAGGACCTCAGATCCCAGCGCCCTCTTGTTTCCCGGGAATCCGAAATCCCAGCTCCAGTGGATGAATTCCTTGTTCTGAAAGTGGCTCACGAGCCGGGCGCTCAGGGGCGGAGCCTTGCGCTGCACGACGCTGATGTAGTCGTTGATGACATCTCGGCCTGCGATGACATCCTCAGGCTCCATGAGTTTGATGTCTTCGGTGTAGACGCCCTCCATCGCCTTGGCGCGCTCGGCCGCATCCGGGATCATCCAGACCTCCAGGTGCTTGGCTATGAGCACCCGGGCCTGGTCCGACCCCCCGGTCAGAGACAGGTGGAGGTGGGCGATCAGCCCGTCGGAGTCCAGAGAAACGGAGACATGGCCGATTCCGGAGCACCCGTTGCCCTGCAGGTCCAATCCGGCCTGGGTCCACTTGCCGGTGATGGAGTTGGCGGCATCCACGGAAGCCGTCCACTGGTGCTTGGACTCCTGCCACTTGGCCGCCTGGTCCTGGTGGAAGGCGACGGCCAGCTCCCGACCCTGGACCATTTCCCCGCTGTGCATCAGCAGCACATTCTCCGCGAAGATGTCACGAAGGTCTTCCAGGGCAGCATGGCCGTTGTCGGCCGAGTTCACGATCTCGAAATAGCGGTCAAGTACCGTCGTCATACTTGCGTTCCTTTCTGATGTTGAATTCCTAAGGGCTGTCCCGTAATGATCTTCGAGGTGATGCGGACGCGCTGGCTGCCGTGTGGCCCGCTCGGTTATCCGGCGAGGGTGAGGTTGTGCAGACGTGCAATGCCGAGCATGGCGTGGTGGACGCCGTCGCCTTTGAGGCGGCAGTCGCGGAGGATCTTCCAGGTCTTCATGCGGGCGAAGACGTGCTCGACGCGGGCGCGGACCTGCTTGTGGGACTTGTTGTGGGCCTGTTTCCAGTCGGGCAGTTCTTCGCCTTTGCGGCGGCGGTGGGGCATCACGAGCCCGGTGCCCGGATAGCCGCCGTCGGCGATCGTCATCGTCTTGCCGACGGCAGCCTTCGCGCCAGACTCCTCCCACGCCTTGCAGTCGTTGCGGTTGCCCGGCAGCGGTCGGCCGACCATCACGACGAGCCGGGTGTCGGCGTCGATGACGACCTGGTGGTTGGTGGAGTACCGATAGTTCTTCGACTGCTCGGAGACGGTGTGATCGCGGGTGGGCACCAGGGTGCCGTCAACGATCAGCACGGCGTCCTTCGCGAACCGCTTGCGGGGCTGGAGGGCGAGCATCGGCCCGAGGTGATCGATGATCCGGTCCGCCGCCGACTTGGAAACCCCGAACAGCGGAGCCAGTTGGCGCATGGTCAGGTTCGTGCGCCAGTACGCCGCGACCAGCAGTGCCCGGTCTTCCAGCGGCAAGCCCCACGGCCGGCCCCTGCGGACCGCGTCCGCCCCCTCGCGCCGCAAAACCGTCACCAGCTTCCCGAACAGGCGGGGGCTCAGCCCGGTGAACGGGGCTATCCAGGACGGCTCCGACGCCGTGATCACACCAGCCACGTGAAGATCATTCCAGGACGGTTAGGGTGCCTTCGTCGTGTCGACGGACGGGAGACGGATGATGGAGCAGGACGAAGCCCTGAAACTCGCGGTGGCGTTCCTCGCACAAAGCCAGCGCGACGACGAGCCGCCCCTTGCGATCGACGCCGAGCGCGTCCGCGAGAACAACGGGCTCCTGATCGTGCCCTACAACTCCCTGCAGTACCTCGCCTCGCGCGATGTGAGACAGCAGCTCTTGGACTGCTGGCCCCTCCTCGTCGATCTAGAAAGCGGAGGCGTACGGTTCGGGACTCTGGACGAGCGGCATCTGTGGAAAAACCCGCGTACCTGACGGCGCTGTGGCTGCCCGTGACGACACTTACGGGACAGCCCTTAGATTTGCGCTTATCGTTGGAGCAAGCAGGACGGAGGTCAGGCGCGGACGCCGCGCAGGACTCACAGGTCCTCCGTGGTCTGCAGGCGCATAGCGGCAAGGAGCGAACGCACCGTCTCCGGCTGACCCGCGAGCAGCAGCTCCGCCTCCGCGAGTGTCCCCACGTCGAGGAAACCGACCACCACATGTCCGGCCCCGGCGGCGCAGTCGCGATCACCCGCTGCGCAAAGTCCTGCCACTCCGCAGGGCTGATGTGGTCGCGGAACGCGGGGAAGGGGATCGGCTCCTCACGGGCCAGGTGATCGTGCACCTCGACGGCCGCACCCCGCAGTGTGGCCCGGAAGCCGTCCAGCTACGCCGCCGCCACCGAGACCTGCGCCGGCGCGGCCTCACCGACCCCGTCCTCAACCTCGTCGCCGCCCAGGTTCACCGCGGCCAGCAGGTCGAGCGCCGCGTCCAGCGGCTCGTGCTCCTCACGCAGAGTGCCGAGCCCGCGCTCCGCGGCCGGCGCCACAGCAACGATCCGCGGCCACAGGTCGCCGTCCTCGGTCCCGTGGTGATGGCGCAGGTTCGCGACGAGGAAGTCACGCAGCTGCGCCAGGGCAAGGAGCGGTGAACGGCGGCCTCGGCCAGCAGGGTGGTGGCAACACGGTGGACCTGATGGGTAAGGCGAGTCTCAATGACCGCTGCCGAGCGTTCGGGGAGTCTTGCACCATGGGAAAATGATATTCATTGAATGACTTTATAGTCAATATGGAGGCCTATTGCAGGGAGGTGTGCTGTGTCGGTGCCCACTCGGAGGTACAGCGCCGGAGACATCCCCTCGAGGACGCAGGGGTACGAGCGCTGCCGGCGCGTCCACGGCGAACTCCGCCGCCTCGGGCACAAGGTCGGCCCGGTCACCGTCCGCGACGGCGCCACTTCCTCCTCCGCCCAGGTCCCGGTCACGGCCGTGGACTCGGCCGCAGAGACTGCCAGGGCCTCGACCAGCTCCTCCCGCGCGATCACCCGCCGGTCCAGCTCCATCTCCGCGGCCTCCAACACCTCCGCCAACCGCGTGACTTCCTCCCGCAGGCCCTCCACACCCGCACACGGGCAGCCGCCTCCCGCTCCTCCAGCATTCCCAGCACCGACGCCACCGCGCACCCCTCGGCCATGAAGCGGACACAAGACGCCGCATGCCTCCCTCACCCCGAGCGAGACCATGCCTAATGGGATTCATCGGGCCGTGAGAGAGACTACGGTCCGTAGCCGCCAGCAGGTGAGCACTCTCCATGCCGGAGCCATTCGAGCTCTGTGGTCAGACCGTGCCCCTGCTGGTCGGCCGGGAGGCCTGACTGCTGATGGGATGGCGTGCCCGCCGGGCGGTTGGGCGTGAGCACTGGATCCATTAGGGCGCGAGCCGTGCCTTCCGTCGGCTGCAGGCAAGTACCGGACGAGGGCAAGGAGTTGAGTGTTGTTGCTGTTCATAGGCGATGACTGGGCCGAGGACCACCACGATGTCGAGCTGCAGGACGAGACAGGCCGGAAACTGGCCTCAGCCCAGCTGCCCGAGGGTGTGGAGGGCATCGCCAAGCTGCACACGCTTATAGCCCGGCACGGCGGCGAGGACCTGGAGTCCGAGAAGGTAGCGGTCGGGATCGAGACCGACCGCGGCCCTTGGGTGCAGGCGCTGATCGCAGCCGGCTACCGCGTCTACGCGATCAACCCGCGCCAGGCCGCGCGGTTCAAGGAACGGTACGGCACCTCCGGGGCCAAGAGCGACAAGGGCGACGCACACGCGCTCGCCGATATGGTCCGCATCGACGGCCCCCAGCTGCGACCCGTCGCAGGCGACAGCGACCAAGCCCAGGCCGTCCGCGTGGTCGCCCGCGCCCACCAGACCCTGATCTGGGAACGCACCCGCACCTTCCAGCGGCTGCGCAACACACTGCGCGAGTACTTCCCGGGCGCGCTGACTGCCTACGCGTCCCTGGAGCTGACCAGCACCGATGCCCTGGAACTGCTGGTCAAGGCGCCCACCCCGGAGCAGGCGGCGAAGCTCACGAAGCCGCAGATCACCGCGGTCCTGGCCCGGCACCGACGCCACCACCGCGACCAGAAGGCCGGCGCGATCCAGGCCGCACTCCGCGAGCCCCAGCTCGGCGTCGCCACCCCGGTCGCGGCCGCCTACGGCGCCGCCGCGACCGCGCACGCCAGGCTCCTGATCGCCCTGAACGAGCAGATAGCCATGATGGAAGAGCAGGTGAGCGCGCATTTTCGTGAGCACCCGGACGCTGAGATCTACCTGTCGATGCCCGGCATCGGCGCGATCACCGGCGCCCGGGTGCTGGCCGAGTTCGGGGACGACCCCACCCGCTATGCCTCCGCGAAGGCCCGCAAGAACTACGCCGGCACCAGCCCGATCACCCGTGCCTCCGGCCGAACACACGCCGTTCAGGCCCGCTACGCACGCAACAACCGCCTCGCTGACGCCCTGCACCGGCAGGCGTTCTCGGCGCTGAACACCTCGCCCGGAGCCCGGCGCTACTACGACAAACAGCGCGCCCGCGACGCGGGCTACAACCCCGCCCTGCGTCAGCTCGGCAACCGCCTCGTCGGCATCCTCCACGGATGCCTCAAGACACGCACCCCCTACGACGAGTCCACCGGGTGGTCACACCACGCGACCCTCTCGGCCACCACTTGACACCAAAACGGCATGGGATGTCTGACCAGGAGAAATCAAGGAATCACGTTCGGTTGAGATACGGCTTCTTAGGCCAGGACTCCCCCAGGACTCCCACTGCCGCCGCTTCCTCGAAGGTCACCAGCTTTCCTACGTCGTGGCCGTCCCGAAGTCCCAGCAGGTCCACGGCCCGCGCATCGACCTCCTCATCGGCCAGGCCCTGTACGAAGGGTGAATGCGGATGCTGGCCTGTGCCTTCGATTCCAAGGTGAGGCCTGCCTCAGCGAATCCGTGAACTCGCCCTCGATCAAGCGGAGATGTGGTTGAGAGGGAACATGATGGCCGTGTAGGCGAGGAGCGAGAAGGAAACGGCCGCTGCCAGGGTGAGCGCCTTCTCCTTGTGGCTGCGCGCCATTAGCGGCGGTATCAGGACCATCACCGTCAGGCAGGCCCACGCCTGGGGGTGGTAGTGGAGCGTCCACGCGTAGTGGATGCCCTCCATGCCGAAGACGCCCGCAAGCGCGGCCAGGCCAATCGCCCGGCGCCCTGTGGTGCAGCCATGCCGCCACCAGGAGCCGGCGATCCCGAACAGTGGGCCGGCAATGCAGGCCAGGGCTAGCCACACGAGGGGAAAGGAGAGGTCCCCCATGCCATCGCGGCCGAACTCCGCGTAGCCGTAGTACCCGACGACTAGGCCCACCTCGGCGCACAGGCCGGCCACCGCCGCCGTGGGCAAACGCTTGGCCAACAGGGATCCGGCAGCGAACGCAGCGACCGACCAGACCGCCCCGGAATTGGCGATCTGACCCCAGGCATCAGGGATCCAGATCCAGCCCTGGGCGAGATTGGTGAGGATCCCAAGCAGAAGCCCCCCGCTCAGCGCCCCCGCCGTTGCGCGTATCCCGATCATCAACTACTCCAGCTGAGGTGCGCGCACATCTGTGCAAACGGGCGTTTCGGGACGGGTCGCGCTGATACGGTCAGTCCCTCGACTAATGATCATCAAACACTCGAATGATTAGGTTATCATCTACCTAATTAGCTCGGAGACGCCGGTGCGCGCCCTGACGGCGGCGTTCGACCTGTCGCACCGCACCAGGACGCAAAGAAGAAGCCCCGGCCTGTTGGGATAGTGGCCGGCGCGGGAGGCCCAGAGGTCAGCCAGCGGTACAGGGCCCGGGCGTCTATTGCACGGCGTACTTCCTCGCCTGGGCATCAACTGTGTTTCTGGGGCGGTGTTCTACCGCCGACGGGTGCCGCCGGCCCGGGACGGAACGCCGTTCCGGGCCGGCGGTGTGTGGGGTTCAGGTCCTCACTCATGCTGGGGGCTGCGCTTCTTCGGCGCGGGTCCGCGACGGATCGCAGAGGTTGTACGACTGCGGTCGATTGTGCTGCTCGGAGTGCATCTACAGATCGGCACAGGCGTCGTGGGCGCGGTGATATCGGTATGTCACCGGCGCCAGGCGTCACAGATGTGACATGTCGCCAAAGACGACGCCATGTGAAGAACGGGTGCGGCCACCCCTTCGGGACGCAGCGATGGGCGCCCGGGCGACTCGGCGTCGCCGAGTCGCGAAAGGCGCCGGGAGGCTCGGCTCCTTGCCCGCCAGCCAATAAGAGCATATGCTCCTATTGGCTGGTGAGTCCCTGCGATTCGCGTTAGCCGTCAGTAGTCACATGGCGGAAGCTGGTGTTGTCCGCTCGGCCGGACCCCATCTCTCCCGGACCGCCTCGACTGCTCTTTATCGCGTGTCTGTCCGGGCGCGCGCAGCATCGCGAGGTCTTACCGACCGTACATTTGCAAGGAGTATCACCATGACTATCGTAAAAGCCGCTGCAGTCCAGATCAGTCCCGTGCTCTACAGCCGTGCCGGCACCGTCGAGAAAGTCGTGAAGAAGATCCGTGAACTGGGAGAGAAGGGCGTTCAGTTCGCGGTCTTCCCCGAGACCGTCGTTCCCTACTACCCCTACTTCTCCTTCGTGCAGCCGCCCTACACCATGGCCAAGGAACACCTGCGCCTGCTCGAGCAGGCGGTCACCGTGCCGTCCGCGGAGACCGACGCGATCGCCGAAGCGGCCCGGGAGGCCCGCATGGTCGTCTCGATCGGCGTCAACGAGCGTGACGGCGGCACCATCTACAACACGCAGCTGCTGTTCGACGCGGACGGCACACTGATTCAGCGCCGCCGGAAGATCACGCCGACCTATCACGAGCGGATGGTCTGGGGCCAGGGCGACGGTTCGGGCCTGCATGCGGTGGACAGTGCCGTCGGCCGCATCGGCCAGCTCGCATGCTGGGAGCACTACCTGCCGCTGGCGCGTTATGCCCTGATCGCCGACGGCGAGCAGATCCACGCCGCGATGTACCCCGGCTCCTTCGGCGGCCAGCAGTTCGCCGACCAGATGGAGGTCAGCATCCGCCAGCATGCGCTGGAGTCGGCCTGCTTCGTGGTCAACGCCACCGCCTGGCTCGATGCCGGCCAGCAGGCACAGATCGCCAAGGACACCGGCGGCCCCGTCGGTGCGATGTCCGGCGGCTTCTTCACCGCCATCGTCGATCCCGAGGGCCGCATCATCGGCGAGCCGCTCACGTCCGGGGAAGGCGAAGTGATCGCCGACCTGGACTTCGCACAGATCGACCTGCGCAAGCGCCTGATGGATGCGCGCGGCCACTACAGCCGCCCGGAACTGCTCAGCCTGCAGATCGAACGCACGCCGGCGCCCCACGTCCACGAGCGCAGCACTCGCCTGCCGGTCCAGACCGCCCGGTCGGCTGAAGAAGGCCGCCCCGTCGAAGCCCAGTGAGCTGTGTGGACGGTCACGCAATTCCCCAGGCGGAAGTTCACGTAATTCCCCAGGGTGCTGCTGTGATCTGACTGGAGGACGCCCGGTGTCAGTCCCACCACAGCACGAGAAGAAGGTGCCGTTGGGATGCATCACGGTAGAACTCTCGCAGGGCATTGAAGTGCCCCAGCAGGTACTTCCTCGGGCCGCCGACGATCCTGGCCGGCCCGTCGCCGATCAAGGAAGCGGCCTCTGTCTCGTCGGTCGGCAAGGCGGCCAGAAGGGCGGTCAAGTCGATCTGCGAGAGCAGTTCCGAGACGCGAGCCACCTGAGCCGCGGAGAGGGCCGTGGGAGCGGGCCCGAAGGGACCGATGGCATGCGGGTGTGTGTTGAGGAAGCCGAGGTCGATTGCAACATCGCCCTCGGTGGACTGCCGCAGAGCGTTGAGGTGGACGTCATCGAGACCTCCCAGCTCGCAGATCCGTTCGAGCAGAGTCGGCGCCCAGTCCAGGTCCAGGGTGTCCGCCGTGGGTGGATCCCAGTGAGGATCTCCATCCGGTGACTCGTCAGCTGACTGCTGGCAGGAGGTGAGGTACTCCGCAGGGATGCGGGCAAGTTGTTGAGTGACGGCCATGAGGGCAGTATCCCGACGACGTCCACCGATTTTCCTACTTGGTCTTGTCAGTGGGGTTCTTTGGCCGCTTGTTGGGGCGGTAGCTGGGGCCGTTCATGATCACCTGGTGGCTGGTGTTGATCAGGCGGTCCAGGAGCGACTCGGCGACGACGGGGTTGGGGAAGAGCGGATACCAGTCGCTGGGTGCCCGGTTGCTGGTGATGATCAGGGACCGTCCCTGCCGTTCGCTGACCAGTTCGTAGAGGTCATCCGCCTGGGCCGCGCTGAGCTGGCGCATGGCGAAGTCGTCGAGGATGAGCACGTCGGGCCGTACCAGTTCGCGGATCCGCTTGTCCCAGGTGCGGTCCGCGTGGCCGCCGGCGAGGTCTGCGAGGATGCGGCTGGTCTTGGCGAAGCGGACGTGGGCGCCCTGGCGGATCGCGAGGTGGCCGAGGGCCTGGGCGACGTGGGTCTTGCCGACCCCGACCGGCCCGAAGAGGATGACCGACTCGCCGGAGTGGAGCCAGCGCAAGGCCCCGAGATCTCGGATCTGGGCGGCTGGGAGCTTCGAGGAGGCGTTGAAGTCGAACTCCTCCAGGGTGACCTGCTGCTCGAACTTCGCCCGTGTCAGGCGTCGTTGGAAGGCGACGGTCTCGCGGCGGGTGATCTCGTCCTGGCAGAGGACCTGGAGAAAGTCCAGGTGTCCGAGTTCGCCGCCGTGGGCCTGGGCGAGGCGGGCGTCGAGGGTTTCCAGCATTCCCGAGAGCCGCAGGGATTTCAGCGACTCGCGCAGGGCGGTGTCCATCACGCTCATCAGATGCTTCCCTCAGCTTCGCCGTGGACCTGGTCGTCGTGCATGTCGTCCGCCGTCTCGGCCGGGGCGACGGAGGCGAACAGTCGCTGGGGCCCGTGGAGGAAGGCTGCGGCTCCCGCGTCTCCGCTTGATTCGGGCTCCGGGTCGGTCTCGGTGCCGGCGATCAGGATGCCCTTGATGGTGCGGTAGGACGGATCACCGACCGTGATTGCCTTCGCGCAGGCGGCCTCCAGCCGCGTCTCGTCGTACTTCTTCCTCAGCCCGACGACCCCCTGGGCGGCGCGGAGACGGTAGAGCGCGTTGACCTCCAGTAGCTGGTCGACGACGGTCCGGCAGGCGTCCCCGACCTCGGATGCCTGGGTCCGGCACCAGATTGGCGTGCGCATCTGGAAGGCGATCTTCTCCGGCGGGTAGTCACCCTTGTCGGTGCGTTTGCCCTGGTCAAGCGAGGCGTGGGTCTTGACCAGGTCGCCGTCGAGGAAGACCTGCACCATCGTGGCGGTGGAGCGGACGTCGACCCGGCGGCCGATCAGTTTCCAGGGCACCGAGTAGAGGGTGCGGCCGGCCTTGATGTGGATGTCCGGTCCGACCGTCGCTGTTGACCAGCGAGCCAGGACGAACGGAGTGGGTGGCAACGGCAGTAGGGTCTGGGCTTCGACGGCCTCGAACACTGCCATCGGTGAGGCTCCCTGCAGCGGCCGGCACTGTCGTCGGCCCGCCACCTTCTGACTCCAGGCGACAGCCTCGGCCTGCATGTGCTCGATCGAGGTGAACTCCCGTCCACGCCAGAACGAGTCCCGGATGTAGGGCATGGGCCGCTCGACCCGCGGCTTGTCCTTGGGCCGGGCGGCGCGGGCTGGATCCACCAAGGCGCCGTAGTGGGTGGCGAGTTCGGCATAGGCCTTGTTGATCTTCGGGTCGTAGAGATCGGGTTTGTCGACGCCGGTCCGCAGGTTGTCCGGGACCAGGCGGCGCGGGACGCCCCCGAAGTAGCGGAAGGCGGCGACGTGGGCCTCGGTCCAGGCGTGCTGGTGCAGGTAGAGGACCGGGCGGACGAACATGTGTCGCGAGCACGGCAGTACCATCACGAAGGCCCAGATCCGGTGCCGTTTGCCGGTCTTCGGATTGGTCCACTGGCCCAGGTGGCCGTAGTCGATCTGAGCTTCTGAGCCCGGCTCGACGTCATCGCGCAAGACCGTGACCTGCGACCTTGTCGTCTCATCGGGCAACGTGGCATGTACCCACCGGCGGAACGAGGAGATCGACACGTCGAGCTTGTGCTCGTCCCGCAGCCGTTGGTGGATCGTGGAGACGGTCACCGTCCCCAGCAGGTTCTTGATGTAGTCGCGGTGCTGGTCGATGTCGGGCCAGGTGATCTGCCGCAGCCGCCGGTCAGACAGTTCAGGGAACCATCTCTTGATCAGCTTGGCCCAGTCGGCCTCTCGCATCGGCGGACCGCCCGGGACGATCTCGGACGCCTCCGCCGGTGCCAAGTACTTCCTGATCGTCTTGCGGTCCACCCCCAGCGACGCGGCCAGCTCGCTCTTCGATCGGCCTGCGTACCAGTGGACATAGATCTCGGTGATGTCGACCACGACGAACGTTCTCCTCGCCATCCGGGCTGCCCATCGGCCATCCGCACTACAGGCCGAGAGCTGCCCACGCGCCTCCGCGATGACCAGGTCCCTCGATCCCGAACTCCGTCGTACCCCTGGGGAATTAGGAGAATTCGGGATGGGGAATTACATGACGCTCAAACCACTCGTCGTGGGGAAAAACGTGAACGCTCACAAGCTGTTTGCCGAGCCTGGAGGTCCTGCCCGGGGCTCGAACCGGACAGTAGGAGTGCACGCTCGTAAGTCGGCGCGCGGTCTCATGTCGCCCATTGTCAACTTGCGGCAAGAGGGGATGGGCGGCGCAGGCGCTGGGACTTTCCATTAAGAAAATATGCGCCTAATGCGTCGCGGTGCCGCGAATCCGCTTCATGGTTTTCCCGCCGCGCCTGGGAAGCGCCCGGATGAACGGCTGAGCGACAAGTGTCGGATCAAAGCCGAAGGGATATTGCCCCGTCAGCGGCGCCGATGCCATCCTCAAGCTCGCCGACTACCAGGGCTGCTGGTCCATGGAGGTGTTCCACGTTTGACCGGATGCCCGAAGCTAAGGGCTGTCCCGTAACCCCTGGCGGGCGCACGACGACAGCTACGGCACCTCGCCGCGTTGTTGGAACGCCCGTATACGCCCAGTATGCGGACGTCCCTCCGCCTTGCGATGCACCGCATCTGACGCCGCGCGCTGATCCACCCGGGATTACGGGACAGCCCTTAGCCGAAAGCTGTCGCGCACCGGATGGGACCGGGCACCTGGTCGGCGTCAGACGGGAGTAAAAGCGCGGCGAGAAGCTTTAAGTCGCAATTCCCATTGAGTATCACTGCCGCTCGTAGCGATGGCACAGATTGACCCTGTGGGTCGTCCGGCCGTGTGAAGAGGAGGAACCCATGACTGAGTCAGAGACTGAGAAGCAGCGCGTTAACATCGGAAAGCAGCACCCGGCCAATTACAAGGCTCTTATCGCCCTGTCCTCGACAGTGGAAGACACCGCCACCGCGGCAGGTCTTGACCCGCTTCTGGTCGAGCTTTTGAAGATCCGCACGTCCCAGATCAACGGCTGCGCGTTCTGTCTCAAAATGCACACCCGCGACGCGCTCAAGAAGGGCGAGAACCCGGACCGGATCGCAGTGCTGCCCGCGTGGGAAGAGACTGGTTACTTCTCCGAGACCGACCGCGCGGCCCTACGTCTGACAGAGGCGATCGCTCACGTGTCCGAGGGGCACGTGAGCGACGACGACTACAACGCGGCAGCAGCCGTCCTCTCTGCAGATCAGGTCTCGGCGGTCGCCTGGCTGTCAACGCTGATGAACGCCTTCAACCGCGTCGCGATCACAAGCCGATACCCGGTCGCCGGCAAGTGAACCAGCTTGCAGTCCGTACGGGCATGCGAGTGCTGTCGTCCCAGGACGAGTCCTTCGAGGTCGCCCCCATGTGTTGATGGCGTCGGGCATGCAGGACACTCCATCACCCATGTATATGGGGGGCCGGTCCGTCTCTGCGTGGCACCTTCACGAGGCACGCCGCAGTGCCCGGCGGCGGCAGCATCGGCCGGACACAGAACCCGATCGCCGGCGTATCCACTCTCCCCTGCTCCTTCGCTGCCTCAGTGCCCGTGTCAGCCCCATTCGCCCATGCATGTGGCAGCTCGGGACGCGTGCAGTCAGCGGGACGCCTCGCGCAAGGTGTGCTGGCCTGACACACCCTCCGAAACTCAAGCGTTTACTCCCCACGTTCGGACAGCCCCATTCGACGCGTTGGACCCGCCCGTCGGCTGACCTAAACCTATACTTCACGGTATAGGGGGCAGCCTTGTGAAAGGCGGGCAGCGCAGTCAAAGATCTTTGCGGCACAGGCAAGTCCGCGCGGATCGGCGGCAGCGATCTGGCGGTGGCGCTGCACCGCGCCCTCCGTGAGGCGGTGCGCCGACTGGGTGTCGCCTCGGCGGCGGTCTACCTGCTGGACGATGAGCGCAGCCAAATCAGGGTTGCGATGATCGGCGGCAACGCGCCTTCCCTCTTCACGTTTCCCGGCCGGATGGGCCTGGACGCTCCCTACGCCTCGGCACGTGCCCTGGCCTCGGAAAGCGTGGCGGTACTGGCCGAGCCCGACCTGGCGGATGCGGACCAGGAGCATGTGCTGCCCTATCCGTACATCGCTCTCTCGGCCCCTGTCATCGCCGCCGATCACCGCTTCGGCTCTCTGACGGTCCTCCGACCGGAAACCCACGGCAGCTGCGAGGCGGAGATCTGCACCGGCTTGAAGAAGATCGCTGACGACCTGGCCATGGCTCTCGCCGAGCTGGCGGACAGTGGCACGGTGATCACACCGGGGCATATGCCCGCGCTCGTGCCGGTGTTCGACGGGCATGCGAGCACCGGCACGACGGATTGGGGGGTGCCCGGCGTCGCTGGTTCCGCGGGCCTGAGCCTCATGTACCCAGTGCGACGGCTCTCTGACATGCTGAACCAGGCCACGACTCTGGACCACATTGTCGCAGCGGCCCAGCACTGCATCGTGTCCCCGTTCGGAGCCCGGGCCCTGGCCCTGGCCTCAGCCAGCGAGGGCCGCCTGTGGGTCCTGGGACATTGCGGGGCCTCCTCCGGCCTGGTCCGCAACCTGCATGGCGCCAGACTGGACGTCCGAACACCAGCGGCAGAGGCACTCCGAGGGCGTCCACTGTTCATCTCTGGCGACCGTCAGTCGGCCGACGCCTCGGAACCCTTCGGCCGTGAAGAGTTGGAGGCCTACCTTCCGCTCGTCGGGAGCAGACACGTCATCGACCTGCCCATCACCGAGAGCAGCCACATCGTCGGCGTCTGCTGCCTGGCCTTCGATGGGCCCCGCTATTTCCCGCCCGAGGAGAGAGCCGTCCTCGGCATGATGGCGGGATCGCTGGGCGCAGCGGTGGATCGGGTCGAACTGAGCGCGAAGCAGCACGAAGTCGCCGAATGTCTTCAGCGACGTCTCCTCCCGTCCACACTCGTTGAGTTGCCCCGGTTGACCACCACGGCGCGATACCGGCCCGCCACGCTCACCTCAAGCGTGGGCGGGGACTGGTACGACGTGATCAAGGGGCCGGGCGAACGGGTCGTACTGGTCGTCGGCGATGTGGAAGGCCATGACATAGAGAGCGCCGCCGTCATGGGCCAGGCGCGCAGCGCGATGATCGCCTACGCGACCGAAGGGCACAAACCCACGGCCGTAATCGACCGGACCAGCCGGCTGCTCGCCGAACTCGGGACGGATCTTCTTGTCACCTGCTGCGTCATCACCCTGGACACGGCCGACGGCACGGCCAAAGTGGCCTTGGCCGGCCACCCTGAACCGCTGGTGCAACGGCCCGACGGAAGCATCGGCACCCTCCAGGCGTCGGCCAACCTGCCCATGGGTGTCACCACGGAATACGCCTACCGGGAACGCGAGCACACCCTGGAGCCCGGATCCGTACTGATGCTGTACTCCAACGGGCTGACCGGCTGCGACGAAACCGACCCCGACGCCCGAGCACTTTTCGACTCCGGCAGTCGCGAATTCGACACTGACCTCGAACAATTGGCCGACCTTCTCATTGCCGACACACTGGGCCCCCGCCAACGTCGCGACGACGCGGTACTCCTCCTGGCCCGCTACGAAGGGGCCGGTGGCCAGAGCGTGCTGCGGACAGGGCGCCTGCGCATCCAGCGCCGCGACCTGCACGGGGTCAAGGCGGCACGCACCTTCGTCGACGACCACCTGACTTCCTGGGGACTGGAAGCTCTGTCGGAGGACCTCCAGCTCATCGCCAGCGAGATCGTCACCAATGCCCTCATCCACGCGGGCAGCGACGTCGACGTATGTCTGCGGGCATTCCCCGACCGCGTCCGGCTGGAGGTACGGGACTCCGACAGCAACCCGCCCGTCCCCTCACCCCTGGCCCTGGCCGAGGAAGAGAAAGCGGAATCCGAGCACGGCCGCGGCCTCCTCATCGTGGAAGCCCTGAGCACCGCGTGGAACAGCACTCCCAACGGCCGGGGTAAAACGGTCGCACTGGACCTACCCATCCCTCATGCCTGAAGCGGGCTGCACCGGGCGGGCTAGCGACACCTGCGGTGATCCCCCCGGTGTATGAGGTGCCGGGGCCGGAAACCCCGCCGGACCTGGGCTGATACATCATTCCGATGCGGGCAGTCAGTACACGTCCTTCGCCTTCACCGCCCACCTCCTCGAGGCCGGGATCGACGCCTCGATCGGCACTGTCGGCGACGCCCTGGACAACGCCCTCATGGAGTCCCAGATCGGCCTCTACAAGACCGAGCTGATCAAGCCCCGCAAGCCCTGGCACGGCCTGCCCGATGTCGAGCTCGCGACCGCGGAATGGGTCGACTGGTTCAACAACCAGCGTCTGCACACCGCGATCGGGACCATCCCGCCCCACGAACACGAGACCAACTACTACGCTCAACACCCGCCCCAACCGGCGGCTGGAGCCAACGCATAGAGCCTCCACCGATCCCGGAGCGGTTCAAGGGACCATGCAAACCATGCCTTGGCTCGGACCTGTGCTCGCGCTGACAGGTGTTCTAAGGGCGGTCCCGTAATCCCTGGTGGATCAGCGCGCGGCGTCAGATGCGGTGCATCGCAAGGCGGAGGGACGTCCGCATACTGGGCGTATACGGGCGTTCCGACAACGCGGCGAGGTGCCGTAGCTGTCGTCGTGCGCCCGCCAGGGGTTACGGGACAGCCCTTAGTGGGCGCCGTGTTCGCTCCGCTGGCCACTACACGCTTCGGTTGGCAGACGTCTCGTCGAGAGGCTATCGATCACGCGATTGCATGTGTGAGGCGAGCGCAACTGGCAGCAAACTATCCGAGGTCTGTGAACCAGCATGAGCTCGGAGTTAGCGACGAAGCTATTCGTTACTTCCTTGAACTTCCTCTCAGGGGGTTTGAGAGGTTCTATGAGGCGACCCAAGAAATGCGCAGGGCATTGGCAGCAGTTGAGCCATACGTGGCGTGGACTGGGACGACTCGCGATGACAGACGCCGGATGACGTGTATGCCGCCCTTCTGGAGCAGCTCAAGAAAGCGCGTCGGCGCACGTTGCTCATCCATTCGGGCAACGATCGCCGCATAGGCGACTGAGGTCGGTGGAATCTCGATGGGCCCCGGGAGAGCGTTCCGTGGTGCGATGACATCCGCTTTAGGAGTTCGAGCGGGACCCTGGGGCACCTGCGGGATCTACGTGGTCGCTTGCGGAGGTACATGGTTCGGAGCTGTGGACCCCCGTGAACGGCCTTGGCCGTGGATGAATGAGACGGAAACTGAGACGGCCCGGTGAACGATGCCAGTCGTGATAGTGCCGTCGGTTGCTCACGGGTGCGGGAGACGCCCAGCGAGATCAGCGACCTTTTTCACTGGACCGCGAACGGGTTCACGAGGGGCTGACCCCGACCCTGGTTCGTCCTGGCTGTCCGTGGACAATGAGAGCGTATTGCCGGGGGTCTGTCCTGTTCGTGTTTCGGCGGCACTTCGTCCTGTCCCTCTCGCGGTGGTGTGGCGCAGGACACGGGAACGAGGTCGTGTCGGCGGAGAGTTAATAGGTGTGAGGCATACAGAACCCAGTGAGTCGTTGCGAGCGCGCGTGCGGGCGGGGGACCGTGCGGCGTTCGCCGACCTGTACGACCAGAACGTTCGCGCTGTCTACAGACATGCCCTGAGGCTGACCGGCAACTGGTCGGAGGCCGAGGAAGTGGTGTCCGAGACCTTTCTCGGTGCCTGGCACACCCGGGAGTCGGTGGATCTGGACGGTGGTTCCCTCGCACCGTGGCTGCTCGGTATCGCCACGCACAAGGCGCACAACGCCAACCGCGCTCTGCGCCGGCGGCTCAATTTTCTGGCGCGTAGCCCGGAGCCCCGGCCGGTGGAGGACTTCGCGGATGAGACGGCCGGCCGGGTCGATGATGCCCGTCACCTCGGGTTGGTTCATGACGCCCTGAGGCGGCTGGGTCGGGCGGATCGTGAGGTGCTCGCTCTGTGCGTGGGTGCCGGGCTGGACTACCAGCAGGCCGCCGAGGCGTTGGGTGTTCCGGTCGGCACGGTGAGGTCGCGGCTCTCGCGTGCCCGGGCCCGGCTGGCCGGCCACAGCTTGAGCGCGATGTCGCGAAAACGTCGGGAACCGCGCGGCCGTCGCGGAGAGAAAGAGAGTGAAGCCGCAATCGCGGCCCTGTTCCTGCAGGAGGAAACCCGTTGAACGCCGACCACTCGCGCGCCGGCTTTGCCCGGAGTGAGACAGAAGAACTGCTGGCTGCTCCGGTCTACTGGGACCTCTCGCCGAGCCGCCATCTTCACCAAAAGGACATTCTGATGCAGCAGATCGATCGCGATCACCACTCTCTCGGCGAAACGTCACCCGCTTCCCGCCGCCGGCTGCCGCGCCTGGCCCTGATGGTGCCCGCCACGTCACTGGCCTTGGCCGGTGCCCTGGTCGTCACGTTCTCCGGCAGCGATCACACCTCTGCCCCGACGGCCAAGCCCCCTGTCTCCTCACCGGCCCGGGTAATCAACGCGTCAGTCACCCTTGGCCGGATTGCCGACGCGGCCATGAAGACGGACGCGACGCCGGTGAAGGAAGACCAGTTCGTATATGTCCGGCGCTTGGCGCGCGAGAACAAGGGAACTCTCGGCGGCCGGGTGGTGCTCGGCGCGGCGCACAACGAAGAGCGGTGGATGTCTCAGAAGCCCGGCCCGGTGACCACGGTCGGCTGGCTTCGATCGAGTGGGAAAGACGCCGTAATGCCTGGTCAGCTGGGTCCTATCACCACCACATCTCCCGTGCAACCGGGTCTGTGGTACCCCACCTACACGTGGCTCGCCTCGCTGCCTACCGACCCCGACGCCCTGCTCGAACTGCTCTACACCCAGACCAGGGTGGAAAAGGGCGACTCGAAGGACGAGGCCGTCTTCGGGACGGTCGGCGACCTGCTGGGCAGTGTGATCATGCCGCCCGCGACAGCCTCCGCCCTCTACAAGGCCGCCGCGAAGATTCCCGGCATCACCTGGATCCCCGACGCCACCGACGCGGCCGGACGACACGGCATCGGCATCACCCGCAGGGACACCCGTTCCGCCACCCGCTCCGTGTTGATCTTCAATAAGGACACTCTCGCCTACGCCGGTTCGCAGGGGTACCTCATCAGCCACAAGGCCAACGCCAGGGGTACTACGGACGACGTGCTGCTCGGCATCGACGCCGTCATGGAACGCGGGGTTGTCGACCGGCAGGGCGAGGTACCCGCGACTACCGCCAGCTGACTCCGGCCGATAGACGGCAACGGGGGCACGATGGGCTTGTCGTTTAAGTGCGCCACGAGCGCAGAGAGTGAGGTTGATGTAGGTAGACCCACTTGATGCGGTGCTGTGCAGATGATGAAGGTTTTGTGGCCCTTCGGCGTCGCCCTTCGGGGGGAGACGCCAAACCGCCTCAAGCTGCGTTGGCTGAAGTCCGCCGTGGTGAGCGTTGAGGAAAAGGCGTCCGAGAGGCGTCAGGTGGGGACCGGAAAGGCGAGCGAGAGCGAACCGCTGACGACGTGTCGAAACAAGCAACTGACATCAAAACCGGGGCGGTTAAATGGCGCCGGGATGAGCCTGGCGGGTTCCCGTCTATTGGCCAGGTGGTGTCCGGCATGGAGGCGGCGCGAGTCCGGTCTGCGGCTTCTGCATGGAACGTGGGAAGGCGAGTGTCGACACAGCTACCCCGGTCTCGAAAGAGGCCAGGTAGCGAGAGGGAGCGCGCCTAAGGGCTGTCGTCGGCTTGGTGGGCCGTGACCGCCAGGAAGGCGTGGGCGAGCATGGCCAGGGTGATGTGCCGATACCAGCCCACGTAACGGCGGACTTCGTACTGGTCCAGCCCGCACTCGTTCTTCGCCGCCTGGAAACACTCCTCAATTGCCCAGCGGGACCCGGCAATCCGCACCAACTCCCGGCCGGTGATCTCCACGGGTGTGTAGGCGAGGTAGCAGGCGATCTCGTCCGGGCGGGAGATGCTGCGGCGGGCCAACGCCCACCGTATCCGGTGCGGGACTTCGCCCTGGTAGTCGAACTCGGCAACGGCTGGCAGCCGCACTGCCGCCCAGTGGTAGACGCGCGGTCCCTTCGCACCGTCGCCGCATGAGATCTTCTCCCACGCCTCGGCCGGGGCTTGCGCGAACAGACCCTCGATGCGGGGACAGCCCACGGTGAACTGGGACTTGGGGACGGCCAGCACATAGCCGACGCCGGACTGCTCCAGCAGTCGGCGGAAGCGACTTTCCTGTCCGTAGGCGGAATCCGCGGTGACCCAGGTGATGGGCAGCGACGAGGCGAGGGCACGCAGCACCATGCGCCGGGCCAGTTCGCCCTTGGTGGCGAACGCCTGGTCGTCGGGGATTTTGGCCGCGCGGCAGCGTTCGCGGTCTTCGGCCCAGGACTTGGGGATATACAACTCCCGGTCCACCAGGGCCCATCCGCGGCCGGAGGCGTAGGCGGCGAAGACACCGATCTGGCAGTTCTCGGTGCGGCCGGCGGTGCCGGAATATTGGCGCTGGACCCCGGTGGAGGTAGTGCCCTTCTTGATGAAGCCGGTGTCGTCGATGATGAGGACACCGTCGTCCTCGCCGAGCTTGCCGGCGACGTATTGCTGCAGGTCATCGCGGATGTCGTTGGGCTCCCATTTCGCGCCGGCCAGCAAGTGCTGCAGACCGTCGGGAGTGGCGTGGCCTGCCTGCTCGGCCAGCTGCCAGCTGTTCTTTCGGGCGACCGGGGCGAGCAGCCCGCGTACGTAATCACGCATCCCCGCAGCGGCTGCCTTCAGCCTCGGTGGGTCTCCAGCAGCCTCAGCCAGACCTCGCTGATCGTGGGGAAGGCGGGTACGGCGTGCCAGAGCCTGTCGATCGGAACCTCGCCCGCGACGGCGATGGTGGCCGAGTGCAGCAGTTCACCTACGCCGGGCCCGGCGAAGGTGACTCCGGCCACGGTGTTACGGTCCAGATCGATGAGCATACGGGCCTGGCCGCGGTATCCCTCGGCGTACTGGTGGGCGCCCGCAACGTGTGCGAGGTCGTAGTCCACCACCTTGATCCGACGCCCGCTCTGCTCCGCCTCGCGGGTGGTCAGGCCAACGGCGGCGACTTCCGGGTGGGTAAAGACCACTTGCGGGACGGCGGCGCTGTCGGCGGTGGCCGCGTGCGCACCCCACCGGGTGTCGTCGACCGGCTCGCCCTTGGCCCGGGCGCCGATGACCGCACCCGCGATCCGGGCCTGGTACTTGCCCTGGTGGGTCATCAGGGCGCGGTGGTTGACGTCGCCGACGGCGTAGAACCAGCCGTCGGCGACGTCGGTCACTCGGAAGGTGTCGTCCACCTTCAGCCAGTCGCCCGGGGTGAGACCTATCGTCTCCAGCCCCAGGTCCCAGGTTCGCGGAGCACGGCCGGTGGCCAACAGGATCTCGTCCGCCGCGAGATGTCCGCCGTCGGCCAGGGTGATCCGGACCTCGCCGCCCTCGCGGGCGAGGGAGGTTACGGAGGTCCCGAACCGGATGTCGACGCCGGCTTGCCGCAGGCCGTCGGTGACCAGCTCTCCGGCGAACGGCTCCATCCGCTGCAGCAACGCGTCCTCGAGAACCAGCATGGTCACCTGGGAGCCGAGCGCCTGCCAGGCGGTGGCCATCTCGACGGCGACGACACCGCCGCCGACCACGGCCAGACGTCCGGGGACCTTGTCGGCGCTGGTGGCCTCACGGCTGGTCCAGGGGTGAACGGTGTCCAGGCCGGGGATGGGGGGCAGAGCCGCGCTGGTTCCGGTGGAGACGGCCACGGCGTGCCGAGCTGTGAGGGCGACGGTCTCACCGTCGGGAGTCTGCACACTCACCTTGCGGGGGCCGTCAAGGCGGCCGTGGCCTCGGATCAGATCGACGGAGACCGAGTTCAGCCAGTCGACCTGGTCCTCGTCCTTCCAGTACGAGGCCATCTTGTCGCGGTGTGCGAGGACCGCCTCGACGTCCAGCGGTCCGGCGACCGCCTGACCCAGTCCGGGCACTCGGCGCGCGTCGGCCCGTGCCACCACCGGGCGCAGCAGCGCCTTGCTGGGGTCGCATGCCCAGAACGAGCACTCGCCGCCGAGGAGTTCGCGCTCCACGATCACGGTGCTGAGCCCTGCGGCGCGGGCGCGTTCGGCCACGTTCTCGCCGACCGGGCCTGCGCCGATGACGATCACGTCGTAGGTGCGGGTGGTCTCGTTCATTGCTGCTCCGTTCGTCGCTGCTTCTGTAACTCGGTCGGATGTTTCGGCGGCCCGGCAACTGGCCGCGCGTTGTTCCCCCGCTTTCACTGGGGAGATCCGCAGGGCGGTGCTCGGTTGACGCGGTTGCGTGGTAGTCGGACCGCTGGTGTTGGGGCGCGCCTTTGCGCCTGGCGGGTCGGTGCAGGGGTCCGGGTGTTCGGCTTTGCGGGTGCTGTGGCCAGGGGCTGAAGGGGGTGGCCGCGGTCCGGGTTGGTCATGGCCGTTGCACCGTCGGGTGGTTGGACGTGGTGTCAGCGGCCGGGGGCGCGCTGCGTCACTTCCTGGAGCACCCAGCCGTTGCCGTCCGGGTCGCTGAAGGTGAGGTAGGAGCCGTAGGAGGTGCGGTCGGGGTGGGGGCCGGCCAGTCGTTCCTGGCCCGTGCCGTGGTGGACGGCGCTTCCGACGTCGTGGCCGTGGTGGAGGAGTCCTCCGGCGTCGTGGAACACCTCGCTCACGTCGATGCCGCGGCTGGTGAGCTCGGCGTGGGCCTCTTCGATGTCGGTGACGATGAGGTACAGGCCATGGGTCGTGCCGGGGGCGGTGGAGGTCATTCCCTCGCCGAAGATGATCGAGCATTCGGAGCCGGGAGGGGTGAAGTGGACCACCCGGAAGTCGTCACTGGCTGTGTAGTCGACGTCCAGGCGGAATCCCACCGCCTCGTAGAAGGCCTTGGTCCGGTCGATGTCGGAGACGGGCAGCACGATCATTTCGAGTTTCAGATCCATGGGGATGTCCTTTGTTTCTTGGCGTCGGTGAATTTCACGCATCTGTGCGTCACCGGTTCAACAGGTGGTGGGATGGGCGGCGAAGTGGCTCACCCTGCGGTTCAACCTGCAAGGAACCTATCCGGCACTTAAGTCGTGCGCAAGTAAAACTAGAGCACTGAAAGTGTGGCAAAGGTAATAGTGCGGGCCGGCCCCGGCTTCCGGGGCCGGGTGGCGGCCCCGGAAGCGGTCGATCCCAGGGCTTGGGCGGGGCTCTCGCCGTGCGGGCTGCTGGTGCGCCACGGGCGGTCGTCGCGCGGAGCCGGTGTGCGGGGCTTTCGGGGGGAAGCTTCTGCGAGGCATCCTGCGGTTCGGGCCCGGCGGCGCGGTCGGGGGTCGGCGGCGGCGGGTTGCGCGAGCGGCCGGAATGCGCCGCGGAGCAGCGCACGCGCGATGCTGTGGACGGCCCCGGATCCGGCCCAGGGCTGTCGGCGGCATCATCAATGAGTATCGATATACCGCCTCACGGTCGCACCCGTGTGCCCGATTTGACTCGTCCGCGGGCGCGCGCCGGGTGACGATGGGCTGTGACGGTGTCGCGGCGGGAACACGTGGTGGATGGCATGAAGCGGGCCGGAAGGCAGGATGCCGAAGCGCTTGGTCCTCTGGAGCGCAGGCATTTTCTCGCCGTTGCTGTGGCTGGTGCGATGGCGGCCGGCTGCCGCCCCTCCGGTGCCAAGGGGGCCCGCACCGAGACCGCCTCGCCCGGTTCTACCCGGTTCACCGGGGACGGTGAGCGAACGCGCGTGGGAAACCCCGACTGGCGTATCCGCTGGGAAGGAGCGCCCGAGGCTGTCCAGGGATACACCGACAGATTCAGCGTGCTGCCGGGCGAGGAGTTCGGTTTGTACGTGTCTACGAGCGCTTCCGGCTTCCGGGTCTCGGCCTTCCGGGTCGGCTGGTATGGGGGACAGCAAGCGCGCCTGGTGTGGCGTTCGGGCCGTATCCCTGGATCGGTCCAGGCCCGGCTCCGGCTGCTGGAGGTCACTCGTACAGTGCAGGCCGACTGGAACCGCACGCTCGGCGTACGCACCGACGGCTGGCCGGAGGGGGCGTACCTGCTTCGACTGGAAGCGGACAATGGGCACCAGCGCTACGTGCCGTTGATCGTCCGTTCGGCGTCCGGCGCGGGCAGGACCGTCCTGATGCACGCGGTGTCGACCTGGCAGGCATACAACGCGTGGGGCGGGTACAGCCTCTATCACGGCCAGGACGGTGCGTACGGGACACGGTCGCTCGCGGTCAGTTTCGACCGGCCCTATGACCGCAGCGGCGCCGAGAAGTTCATGGTCTACGAGAGGGCGGTAGTGGTGCTCGCGGAGCGGCTGGGAATTCCGCTCGCCTACACCACGGGAGTGGACGTCCACCGCGAACCCGGCGTGCTTCACGGCGCGCGCGCGGCGCTCTCCCTCGGGCACGACGAGTACTGGAGCCAACAGCAACGGGACCACGTGACCCGGGCTCGTGACTCCGGTACCAATGTGGCCTTCCTCGGTGCCAATGCCTGCTTCCGCCGGATCAGGCTGGAGCGGGGACCCACCGGCGACGCACGCACAGTGGTCTGTTACAAAACCGACTACCGGGCGGACCCGCACCTGACCGACCATCCGACCATGCCGACCAACGACTTTCGACGGCAGCCCGGAGCCGACCCCGAATCCTCCCTGACCGGCGTCCTCTACGAGGGCTATCCGGTCGACGCTCCGTATGTGGTCCATGCCGACGATCACTGGCTCTTCGAAGGGACCGGAGTCAGACGCGGAGACTCCTTCGACCATCTGGTCGGGGTGGAATACGACCGGGTCACCCCCGGGATGCCCACCCCGGCGCCGCTCGAGGTCATTGCGCACTCCCCTGTCTTCTGCAAGGGCGCGCCAAGCCATGCCGACTCCGCGTACTACACCGTGCCGAGCGGAGCGGGCGTCTTCGCATCCGGGACGATGCGATGGGTCGAGGCCCTCATGGCCGGAACTCAGGACAACGGCCGCAACCATGGCATGGACGCACGCACCGGACTGTTCGTCACCCGCACCACGGAAAACCTGATCCGCGCGTTCGCGGAGGGCCCGTGCGGCAGGAATCGGCCCAAACCCCAGGAGAATGCGAGCACCCTCTACCCATCGCCGACATCCTGAACCTCTCCGCCATCGCCGATGAGGTCCCGGTCGAGCAGGCCTGCACCGTCGCCAAGTGGGCGCCCCCAGCCGGCAGGCAGTCGTCGAGACCCGGTGGGCGGAGACATGACCGCGGCCGTCACCATGATGGCCAAGGAGCGCGGAGGACCCCACTTCAAGCCGCAGGTCATGCTCTACCTGCGGGTGCCGAGATCCCATCCATAGCCGTTGAACTGTGTGTTCTCGTGAGTGGCAAACGTTCGCCGCATGGGCGTGTCAGGCTGCTGGATCGTGCTGCTGCGACTGCCTACCTCGGTGTCGAGCGTGTTCGCCTGCATGCGGCTGCTTCCGATGAGCGATGTTGACAAGGACATCGAGATATTGACTGCGTCACCACCGCCCCCGCGCTCGACGCCCCGTACGAGACGTTGCGACTGCGTGTCCTGCCCCGTCAGATCGTCCCCACTCGCACAGGGACTGTCTGAGGGGCCCTGCGCTTCTCGGACAGCGGTGTTGAGGTTCTGCCTATGCCGCTGCCTGCAACTCTTCGTACTCGGCGTGGACTTCTGCGGGAGTCTTGTAGCCAAGTCCGGAGTGGAGGCGCTTTCGATTGTAGAACATCTCGATGTAGCGGACGATAGCCCGGTGGGCATGTGCGCGTGTTGGGAACGTAGTTCGGTGCACAAGTTCGTTTTTGAGGGAGCCGAAAAATGATTCAGCCATCGCATTGTCCCAGCAGACACCGGTGCGGCCGACCGACGCTCGCAGGCCCAACGAACTGAGCTTGCAACGAAGTTCCCGAGACGTGTATTGACTGCCGCGATCGGAATGAAATATGCATCCTTCGGCGAGGTCGATGTTCCGGGCCGCCATATCGAGTGCATCCGATATGAGAGAGGTCTTCATGTGGTCGGCCATCGCCCAGCCGACCACCGCTTTGGTGTGGCAGTCGATGACGGTCGCGAGATAAAGGAACCCGGCCCAGGTGTGAACGTAGGTGATATCGCTGACCAGTTTGCGCCCGGGAGCGTCAGCGGTGAAGTCACGGGCCAGCAGGTCGGGCGTGGCCGGCGCCGCATCATCGGCGATCGTGGTCGCCCGCCAGGGCCGCGGCTGACACGGCACCAGGCCGAGCTCGCGCATCAGCGCGCGGACCAGTTCTGCTCCGGCCTGCACGTTCATCCGCTGGAGCGCGGCGTGGACACGCCGGTAGCCGTAGGTCTCCTGAGAGTCGGAGAAGACCTGGAGGATGACAGCCCTCAGTTCCGCACGACGCTTCGCGGTGGCCGACAATGGCCTCGATCTCCAGTGGTAGAAACCTGACGTGGATACTCCCGCCCAGGTGCACATCCGCTGCACAGGAAAGTTACCGGCCTCGCCGTCGATGAACTCGCACTTCTCCGTCACCGGTATTCCTGGGCGAAGAAGGCCGCCGCTTTTCCCAGGAACTCGGTCTTCATGCGGAGTTCCCGGTTCTCGCGTTCCAGTTCGCGCAGGCGGGCACGTTCGCTGATGTTCAGCGGAGGCTCCTCCCCGGCGTGCTCCTGCCGGTACCGGCTGACCCAGGTGCCCAGCGTTCCCTCGTTCACTTGTATCTCTCGGGCGACCTCGGCAATCGGGCGGGACTCCACGACCACCATCTTGACCGCCTCGTCCCGAAACTCAGGACTGAACTTCCTACGCTTCTGTGCCACGTGCTCTCTCCGCCGTTCTGGACTTCGATCCTATGGGGACCGCTGTCCGAGAACTTCGGGGCGCCTCAGAGGTTTGTGGTGCGGGTTCCCTGCGTTTGGCCGGGTCGTTGATCCAGGCCGTCTGGGGTATCTCGGGTGGTCTGGGGCGGCGGCCGAAGCGTTCGGGGTGGCGGGCGTATGCCTCGGCGAGGGTGACCGCGCGCTGGTCGCGGACCTCCTCGGCGGTCCCGAAGTGGACGGAGGCGGGGGTGTGCCAGCCGATACCCGAGTGCCGGTGCTCATGGTTGTAATACGCGATGAACGCGTCGAACCACTCGCGGGCGTGGGCCAGCGAATCGAACCGTTCGGGATAGTCCGACATGTACTTCGTGGTCTTGAACTGGGCCTCGCTGTAAGGGTTGTCGTTGGAGACCTTCGGCCTCGAGTGCGACCGCGTCACCCCCAGATCGATCAGTAGTTGGGAGACCTTCTTCGACGTCATCGAGGTGCCGCGGTCCGCGTGCACGGTCTGGGGCACGATGCCGTTACGAGCGATGGTCTCGCGGATCAACTCCTCTGCCCGCAGCGCCGACTCGGCTCGCTCGACGGTGTGGCCGACGATGTACCGGCTGAAGATGTCGATGATCACGTAGGCGTGATACCAGACGCCCTTGACCGGCCCGGCCGCCTTCGTGATGTCCCAGGTGAACACCTGCGAGGGCCCGGTGGCGACCAGCTTGGGCACCGCCTTGGCGGGATGGGTGGCCTGCCGTCGGCGCTCACCGGACTGATCCTGCTCGCGCAGGATCGGGTACATCGTCGAGACGGAACAGTGATAGCGCCCGGCATCCAGCTCGCGGGCCCAGATCTGTGCGGGCGCCAGCTCGGCGTACTCGTCGCCGTTCATCAACTCGAGTACCGCAGACCGCTCTTCGGCCGTCAGGGCCGACGGCTGCACCTGCGGGGTACGTGTTCTGCGCGGTGGTGCCGGCCGGAGCCGGCGGTAGTGCGTGGCGCGGGAGCGGCCGGTCAGCCGGCAGGCGGCCGTGATGCCCAGCTGAGCCTCGACGCCGGTAAACGCCTCGTCCACGACAGGGTCGGCGGCACGCTTCAGTCCGCGCTCTCGGAGATCATTTCCAAGAGCGCAGAAGCTTTTCCCATCACCTCGAGTGCGGCCTTGTTCCGTGCCAGGTCCTTCTGCAGCCGCTCCACCTGCTGCCGCAGCTTTTCGTTCTCCACCTCCGCGGCGGACTTCTTCGCCCGGGCGGGACTGGTCCGGCGGTCGACCAGGTTTTCCAGGGCCCCGGCGTCCCGGGCGGCCCGCCACTCCTTGACGTGCGAGTGGTAAAGCCGTTCCCGGCGCAGCACCGCACCCTTCTCGTTCCTGGGCGCGGAGTCGTACTCGGCGACGATCCGCAGTTTGTACTCCGAGGTGAAAGTGCGGCGCTTCGGCCTCGGCGCCGGGTCGAACCCGACGGGCTCTGTGCTGGGCATAAGGGACGGTTCTCCTGTCGTGCCCTCTCAGGCTAACCCCGCAGAACGGGATGTCTCACCCAAGGCTGACAGAGAGGGGTTGGCTCGGGCTGGCTTTGTCGAGCAGTAGTGAAGTCACATGTCGATGGGTTTGGGAGGCGCCTCAACCCACGGAGGGGCGGTGTTGATGAGTTTGGGAGGCACTGGATCTCTTGCCAGCGCAGCATCGGGATGCCGTTGGTGAAGGCTGCTGATCACGCGGCGTAACCCAGATATGCCTGAACTCCGCCGTGGAATGATCACGGGCACGTCTCATCCGTGTCCGGCACTGCACCCTTATGGTCTAGGCGCCCGCTGGTATGGGAAGAGGGCCCCATCCAAACACGGTGCCGCCGAATGTGGGGCTCTCGAAGGTGACCGTGCCGCCTGTGAGAGCCGAGCGGGTGAAGTCGACCGTGCCGCCCCTGAACTCTGCGTCGGCGAAGAGGACTGTGCCGCCCCTGAACTCTGCGTTTTCGAAGAAGACGCTGCCGCCACTGAACGTTGAACGGGTGAAGAAGACCCTGCTGCCACTGAACGTCGAGTGGGCGAAGTCGACCGTGCCGCCGCTGAACTCTGAGCGGAAGAAGGTGGCCGCGCCACCACTGAACGTCGCGTTCCGGAGGTTGACCACACCATCCCTGAACGTCGCGCCGCCGAAACCGAGCCCACCTTGAAAGTGGCAGTTTGGGCTTGATCCGCTTTGACGGACATTCGAGATCAGGGGTTCAGCCCCGGGAGGATGTCCATCATGGAGAGCATGGGGAAGAAGAAGCCTCGCCGCCCTCGTCGTTCGTTTACGCCGGAGTTCAAGGCCGAGATCGTCGGGCTGTGCCGACGGGGTGACCGCTCGGTCGGGCAGGTCGCCAAGGACTTCGAGCTGACCGAGACCGCGGTGCGGGACTGGGTCAAGCAGGCCGAGGTCGATGCGGGCGAGCGCAACGGGCTGACCAGCAGTGAGCGCGAGGAACTGGCCGCGTTGCGGCGGGAGAACCGCCGGCTGCGCGAGGATGTCGACGTACTCAAGCGGGCCACAGCTTTCTTCGCGAAGGAGACCCGGTGACGGTGCACCCGTTCATCGAGGCGGAGAAGCAGGCAGGTCACAGCGTCAAACGGGCGTGTGAGCTGATGAAGGTCTCCCGGACCGCCTTCTATGCCCGTCGCTCCGGCCTGCCTGGCCCCCGTGCAGTGCGGGATGCCGAGCTGACCAAGCAGATTGTCGAGGTCCATGCGAAATCGCGCGGAACCTATGGGGCCCCGCGCGTGCACGCCGTGCTCATGCGCGAGGGTGCCCGGTGCGGTCGCCGTCGTGTCGCACGACTGATGCAGGCCGCAGGACTGCAGGGCCGGCACCGCAGACGACGGCATTTGACCACGATCCCTGATCCCAGGGCTGCCTTCCGTCCCGACCTCATCGTCCGGGACTTCCAGCCCGACCGCACCGGGCTCGATGCCCGCTGGTGCGGCGACATCACGTATGTCCCGACCGAGGAGGGCTGGCTCTATCTGGCCACGGTCATCGACATCGCCTCCCGGCGCGTGGTCGGCTGGGCAACCGCCGATCACCTGCGAACCGAGCTGGTGGCCGACGCGCTGACAGACGCCTGCCGGCAGCGTCGCCCCACCCATCCCGTGATCTTCCATTCGGATCGCGGCTGCCAGTACACCAGTCAGCAATTCGCCTCGCTGGCAAGCGAGTTCGGGATTCGACTGTCGGTCGGCCGCACCGGTCAGTGCTGGGACAACGCGCTCGCCGAGTCGTTCTTCTCGACCATCAAACGCGAACTGCTCGGCACCTCCGCCTGGCCCAGCCGGGCCGCCGCCCGCACCGCGATCTTCGATTTCATCGAGGGCTGGTACAACTTGCACCGATTGCACAGCAGCCTCGGCTACCTCAGCCCCGCCGAGTACGAGACCGCACTCGCAGCCTGACCACCACACCAATGGTGTCCGTCAAAGCGGAGGAAGCTCAGCTCGACAAGTCGAAGTCGAAGCGGTCGAAAGCCATACCGCTGAAGTTGAAGTGGTACGTACACCAGGCAGTGGGGGAGTCCGGCTGCTGCAAGTGGCCCCGAATGACGAGATTGATCGTGTGCCGGACCTCGCGCTCGCCCACTTTGTAGCCGGGGGTCATCGGGTCGGGTTCGTAGGGTATGCGGAGGTAGGCGCACAGGACGTCGATGCAGACCTGGCGTTGCTCTTCCCAGTCGTCGGCGAGACGGGCGAGGGCGTAGATGCCGGCGAGGCGGACGGCGGCTTGCTCGTGGCCGAGTTGTTCGGCGGCAGCGGTATAGCGGTCGGCGAGTTGGCTTGCGTCTGCGCGGTGTGCGTCGCCCTCGGACAGCAGCTGCTTGCGGTAAGCGTAGAGACCGGCGAGGACGGCACCGATCAGGGTCAGGGCGGTGACGGTTGCTTTGAGGACGTCATTGATGTTGACCGGCTGGGGTGGCTTCTGGTCAGCGGCCGCCATCGCGAAGTGGTCGTACGCGTAGGCGAAGATGCCCCACCCGAGGACACCGGCCGCGGCGAGGGCCAGCGGCGCCATGATCCATACGGGCCAGAGGTTCGGGGTGTACCGGCCCCGTGGGGCCTGGCGCTTGCGCAGGAATGAAAAGGCCACGGCAGGATCATGGAGTCCTGCAGCCGCTCGGGACAACGACTTCACCAAAGATGCCGCAGGCACACCAGCCCGCCATGCACGCGGTGGGACCCGCGGCCCCGGCGCCATAACGACGCGCGCTGTTGGCGACCCGTCAGGAGCCCAAGATCACCCCGCGGCGGGTTTCTGACATCTGGGTCACGCCCCATGATCCCCGTGGGTTCAAGGAAACCGAAGGCCCTTCAGCCTGAACCCACGGGTCCACCGGTCTGCATCAGGCCGGCGGACCCGTGGGTTCGGTTGGAACACGAGGATGCTGCGCAAGCCGAAGAGCTTCGGCCGTGACATCGGCGTCGACCCGGGCCGGTGTTCCGTCGCCGTCGTATTGGAAGAGGTCGTACTCATCGTCCAGATTCGCGAGTCGCTCGGCCAGAGACAGCTCGTGCCCGAAGCGCTGGTGGATCCGGAAGGCCAGCTCGCGAGGCGTCAGCTCGCCGGCCAGCATCCGGGCGGCAAGCGTCCGTGCGACGGCTTCCTGTCCGGCAACGCTGCCCACTGGGTGAAAGATGAGGCCCAGTTCGTCGAGTGCTGGGGGAAGGAGGTCGGGGACGTCGTAATCCGCCTCCGCGCGTGTGCACGCGGCCAGGGTCCGCAGAGCAGGACTGTCGAGGCCGGCAACGAGTGCATCACAGGCAGCAGTGACGACGTCGGTTGCGCAGATCTCGCCCATGCTCCAGAGAACGGCGCGGTCCTGAAGCTCGCGGGCTGATGGTTCGGTCGACAGCATCTGTCCATGATCTCGGCCTCGGTACTGGTGGGCTCGCGTATTCAATTGTCGCGTGTTGGCCTGTCCGGTTCTGGAATTGCTACTGATCGTGACGCCTGCCAGCGGGCGGCGGATGTCAGAGGCATCCGGTTGGATGTGCCCGTGACTGTCTATGACGTAGCCCGCCAGCTTCCCACCATCGCCAACCTTCGAGACTTGTGCCGCTCGCTTGCGATGCTCGATGCGATCCTGAGCCCGGACTGGGAAAGCCGGTACTACTGAGCTTCCTCCGCTTTGACGGACACCATTGGTGTGGTGGTCAGGCTGCGAGTGCGGTCTCGTACTCGGCGGGGCTGAGGTAGCCGAGGCTGCTGTGCAATCGGTGCAAGTTGTACCAGCCCTCGATGAAATCGAAGATCGCGGTGCGGGCGGCGGCCCGGCTGGGCCAGGCGGAGGTGCCGAGCAGTTCGCGTTTGATGGTCGAGAAGAACGACTCGGCGAGCGCGTTGTCCCAGCACTGACCGGTGCGGCCGACCGACAGTCGAATCCCGAACTCGCTTGCCAGCGAGGCGAATTGCTGACTGGTGTACTGGCAGCCGCGATCCGAATGGAAGATCACGGGATGGGTGGGGCGACGCTGCCGGCAGGCGTCTGTCAGCGCGTCGGCCACCAGCTCGGTTCGCAGGTGATCGGCGGTTGCCCAGCCGACCACGCGCCGGGAGGCGATGTCGATGACCGTGGCCAGATAGAGCCAGCCCTCCTCGGTCGGGACATACGTGATGTCGCCGCACCAGCGGGCATCGAGCCCGGTGCGGTCGGGCTGGAAGTCCCGGACGATGAGGTCGGGACGGAAGGCAGCCCTGGGATCAGGGATCGTGGTCAAATGCCGTCGTCTGCGGTGCCGGCCCTGCAGTCCTGCGGCCTGCATCAGTCGTGCGACACGACGGCGACCGCACCGGGCACCCTCGCGCATGAGCACGGCGTGCACGCGCGGGGCCCCATAGGTTCCGCGCGATTTCGCATGGACCTCGACAATCTGCTTGGTCAGCTCGGCATCCCGCACTGCACGGGGGCCAGGCAGGCCGGAGCGACGGGCATAGAAGGCGGTCCGGGAGACCTTCATCAGCTCACACGCCCGTTTGACGCTGTGACCTGCCTGCTTCTCCGCCTCGATGAACGGGTGCACCGTCACCGGGTCTCCTTCGCGAAGAAAGCTGTGGCCCGCTTGAGTACGTCGACATCCTCGCGCAGCCGGCGGTTCTCCCGCCGCAACGCGGCCAGTTCCTCGCGCTCACTGCTGGTCAGCCCGTTGCGCTCGCCCGCATCGACCTCGGCCTGCTTGACCCAGTCCCGCACCGCGGTCTCGGTCAGCTCGAAGTCCTTGGCGACCTGCCCGACCGAGCGGTCACCCCGTCGGCACAGCCCGACGATCTCGGCCTTGAACTCCGGCGTAAACGAACGACGAGGGCGGCGAGGCTTCTTCTTCCCCATGCTCTCCATGATGGACATCCTCCCGGGGCTGAACCCCTGATCTCGAATGTCCGTCAAAGCGGATCAAGCCCACTATGTCCGCGGCTTTGGGCACGAGTCACCGATGAGCCCGTATGGCCACGATGGCGAGCCTTGGCCGGGAGTGATCGACGATGTTCCCGAGGCATTCAAGCCCTTCGTCGAGGAGCCTGCGTTTACCGACGAGGACGGTGTGCCCGTCGTAACGGCCTGCTTGTGGCGTGAGGCGAAGGACGATCAGTGGCACCACGGCACGATCGACTTCCCCTCGGACCGTGCTGACCCTGACGGGGCGACGAGGCTGTTCGAGCTCCTGGTCGACCGATCTCCTGAAGCGTTCCAGCGCTTCGCCGAGGATTACTACGAAGTCTCTGTGGACCTGGGAGCCGTGAGCGATGTGTATGCCTTGCGGCCGCTGGGCCAGGAACTCGTCTCGTCGTTGAACATAGAGGTCAGCATGGCGGACCTGGCCCAGGACATCTCGGAGATCGGCTACCCGCAGCCCCGTGGAAAGTCGATCTGACTGCCCACCAGCTCATTCGCAACAGTTGTTGGGCCTTCGCTCCCCGGAACCGTCCCGTTGAACCTCACCGTCCACCACTCTCCGTAGCTCGCATCCAATGCGAGAAAACCGCATCGGATGCGAGTCGACGGCGAAACCGCAGGCCATCCATCCGGACGAGTGACGGCAGCTGGCCATCAAGCCTCGCCAGCCGCTACGGTCGCGCAACGCGCCAGAGCCGGACGTCCCTGTTCAGCGAGGTGTCATCCGCCTCCGCTGGCGCCGACACACCAACTGTCGCCAGTTCGCATCCGATGCAATTGGCGGCGCTTGGAACAATGGAACCGTGGTTGGCGGTAGCGATGGTTCCGCTTATGTGTCGAGAGAGCTACCGCACGAGGCGCCTTGGATTCGCAGGTGGAGCACCGGTGTTGCCTGTGCCGGTTGCTCAGAAAGGCAAGGGTCGGCCTTGGGGCACTTCGGGGACCTGACCCCAGCCCGCGCCGTCTCGCGGGCCGGGGCCTGCTGAGGCAGAGCCAGCTTCCTTCGTGCAACATCGACGTCGCTCAGCTCATAGAGTGATCACTTCATCACGTCACCGATCCGAGAAGGCTTCATGTCTCACATCACCACACTCTCCACCGTCGCCAAGCGCGCCCGTCTTGGCCGCCGCACCGCCGCCGCCCTGCTCGGTGCCGCCGCCCTGACCGGGCTGACCACGGTCACTGCGCCGTCCGCCGGCGCCGTCGAAGCGCCCAGCAGCGGCTGGGACCACACGTACTCCGGCAGGGGTGTCAGGGTCTACGTGGAGGAACACGGGGACATCATCTCGGTGTGCGACACGTCCACGAACGGCCACTCGGCCTGGGTGACCGTCGACGACCTCACCCAAAACCGCTCGGGCTACAAGGTCACGGCCAGCGGCGGCAAGGGCAGCTGCGCCACCCGCCGGGCCAGTGACGGCAGCCAGTACAACCCGGACGAGGGAATGCGTATCGGCCTCACCTACGAGGGGGAGGGCGGTAACGGCTCGTACTCCGTCAGCTTCGTCAACGACCACTGACGGCCGCGGCAGGCCTGCGCGCCGCGCACGGGTCCGCCGGCAGGGGCCTGATCTCTCCTCTGGGCTGGCCCATGATCCGACCCGGGGATCCCCGGGCCGTGCCAGAGTGAAGAACGCGCGTGCGCCCGCCCCCATATCGTGGGGGCGGGCGCACGCGCTTTGAAGCGGGAGTACGGCCTTGGGGCACTTCGGAACCATGGTTGGCGGTACCGCCAACCATGGTTCCGAAGTGCCCCAAGGCCGGATCTCGTCCGTGGGTTGAGCAGGTCGAGTGGGTTTCACTGCGATGCCTGCTCCGCCTCGCGCAGTCGCGTACGACTGCCAGCGCCAACCCGAACCTCCTCACCTTCAGTCCGACCGCTGATCGGTCGGACGGAGTGAGAACGCTTCGAGAATTCCGAAGTTACGTCACAGAGCTGCAGAACACCCGAGGGAGGAAGAACCCCATGGCCACGGGCCAGTGACTCAGCGGGGCTCAGGGGAACTCGCGGAATGTCGCACACATGCCGCCACAGCGTGTCAGTGGGCTCAAGAATCGAGCACGGCGGCGACGGCCTCGATCTCGACGAGTTGATCCTTGTAGCCGAGCACGGTGACGCCCATCAAGGTGCTGGGGACGTCATGGTCAGCGAACGAGTCCCGGACTAGGGGTGAGGCGCCCCGAAGTTCTCGGACAGCGGTCCCCATAGGATCGAAGTCCAGAACGGCGGAGAGAGCACGTGGCACAGAAGCGTAGGAAGTTCAGTCCTGAGTTTCGGGACGAGGCGGTCAAGATGGTGGTCGTGGAGTCCCGCCCGATTGCCGAGGTCGCCCGAGAGATACAAGTGAACGAGGGAACGCTGGGCACCTGGGTCAGCCGGTACCGGCAGGAGCACGCCGGGGAGGAGCCTCCGCTGAACATCAGCGAACGTGCTCGCCTGCGCGAACTGGAACGCGAGAACCGGGAACTCCGCATGAAGACCGAGTTCCTGGGAAAAGCGGCGGCCTTCTTCGCCCAGGAATACCGGTGACGGAGAAGTGCGAGTTCATCGACGGCGAGGCCGGTAACTTTCCTGTGCAGCGGATGTGCACCTGGGCGGGAGTATCCACGTCAGGTTTCTACCACTGGAGATCGAGGCCATTGTCGGCCACCGCGAAGCGTCGTGCGGAACTGAGGGCTGTCATCCTCCAGGTCTTCTCCGACTCTCAGGAGACCTACGGCTACCGGCGTGTCCACGCCGCGCTCCAGCGGATGAACGTGCAGGCCGGAGCAGAACTGGTCCGCGCGCTGATGCGCGAGCTCGGCCTGGTGCCGTGTCAGCCGCGGCCCTGGCGGGCGACCACGATCGCCGATGATGCGGCGCCGGCCACGCCCGACCTGCTGGCCCGTGACTTCACCGCTGACGCTCCCGGGCGCAAACTGGTCAGCGATATCACCTACGTTCACACCTGGGCCGGGTTCCTTTATCTCGCGACCGTCATCGACTGCCACACCAAAGCGGTGGTCGGCTGGGCGATGGCCGACCACATGAAGACCTCTCTCATATCGGATGCACTCGATATGGCGGCCCGGAACATCGACCTCGCCGAAGGATGCATATTTCATTCCGATCGCGGCAGTCAATACACGTCTCGGGAACTTCGTTGCAAGCTCAGTTCGTTGGGCCTGCGAGCGTCGGTCGGCCGCACCGGTGTCTGCTGGGACAATGCGATGGCTGAATCATTTTTCGGCTCCCTCAAAAACGAACTTGTGCACCGAACTACGTTCCCAACACGCGCACATGCCCACCGGGCTATCGTCCGCTACATCGAGATGTTCTACAATCGAAAGCGCCTCCACTCCGGACTTGGCTACAAGACTCCCGCAGAAGTCCACGCCGAGTACGAAGAGTTGCAGGCAGCGGCATAGGCAGAACCTCAACACCGCTGTCCGAGAAGCGCAGGGCCCCTCAGGGGTTGAGGAACATTGGTGTCGGATCGTGCGTCTGCACGCTCCGTGATGGCCTTGGAGTCCTAGCCCAGACACCAATGGCCATGAGTTAGATCGTGGCGGCGGGCGCCAGTTGAGGGAGAACGATGGTGCGGGTGACGCGGCGGGTGCCGGGCTCGGGTGAGCTGCGGGTCTTGTAGCTGAGATGGGGTCGCTTCGTGGTGCGTGGGGCAGCGCGGGTGGGGCGGTCGCGGATGAGCATGCGGGGGAGGTCAGCTATCAGGAACGACAGGGTCCTGGCGTGGAGTTCAGGGGGAAAGCCGTCCGGGTGGACCTTTTCGCGGCGTCCAGGACGGGAGGGAAAGTGATGCGGGCCGGGTCGATGTCCGCGATTACGGCGGTCTTGGCGATCAGGGTCCGCAGTGCCTGATAGACGCAGAGAAGGGCCCAGAGTTCCTGGCGTACTCCGTCGGGTTCGCCCGAACGCCCCGCCCTCCGCAGAGGACGGAGCCCGGCTCGCAGGTCAGGAGTACACGATCCACTGCCGTGAGCCGCCTCCGGGGCAGGCCCCGAGGGAGACGTGATGAATCGCCCCGGACCCGGCGATCAGACAGGTCCCGGTGGCCTTGTTGATGATCTGGTATCCGGTGGTGCTGGGGCCCAAGTCGTGGACGGTCCACAGGGCGGCCTGGTCGCCTGCCAGGCAGGGCTTCATCGTCGGCTGGCCGCTGCGGGCCACCAGGCACAGACGACTGCCCGCGTTCTGGCGCAGCGCGGTCGCGGTCTCGGGAAGCGTGGCCATGGTCCAGGTCTGGTAGGCGCCTTCGTTGCAGCCGGTCGTGTAGACCCCGTACTCGGGGTCGGCCCGGAAGTCGAGGCACTCGCCCACGGCGCCGACGTTGCGCAGGTGGCGGTAGGACGAGGTGGCACTGGCCTGGGCGGTTCCCAGCGCCCAGCACAGCAGCGTGGCCGCGCCCAGGGCAGCGGTCTTCTTGAGCATGCGCTCTCCTCGGTCTCGTGGAAGGACGCCAGACTTTACCGCTTCTTGCACGTGCCGTGGCGGAGAACGTGGCGTGGGTGGTGATCGAGGTAATGACGCCGTCCTCGTGCTGCGAGATGTCGAATTTCATCGGGACACCTCTGTCCCAGCAACCGATCCAGGACAGGTTCAGCCGGTGGACGCTGAGGGTGCCGACTTCCACCAGCGAGTCCTGACCACAGATCGCGTCGTTGCCGCGCATCAGCCGGGCATGGCGTGCCCAGACACCAGCCGCAAGGGTAGGTCGGGTGGCAGGCAGGAGCCACGTTTCCCTGTCTTGAGCGCCGTCGTTGGTCTGATCGAGTGATCGCAGGAGGCGCAGGAAAGGCGGCCGCGGCACGGCGGGACATCGAGGACGCGAGCCTAACCGATCTCTTCTGACCCATCCATGAATGCCAGGGGCCCTGGCCATTGCAGACGGCCGGGGCCGCTGGCATTGGTCAGGCGTAGTAGGGGGCCCACAGCCGGGAGAGACCGCCGTCGCACGTGTTCAGGGTTACGTGACGGATCGTCCCTGATCCCGCGACAAGACAGGTTTTGGTTGCGTTGTTGATCAGCTGGAACCCCGCCCGGGCATCGATGTTGTGCACGGTCCACAAGGCTGCCGGATCGTTGGCCAAGCACTGCCTCATCGTGGGCTTACCGTTGCGGGCGACCAAACACAGCTTGTCACCAACGTTCTGCCGAATTTCGGTCAACGTTTCAAGGGCATCGACCATCAGCCAGGTCTGATAGGCGCCACCGTTGCAGCCTGTCGTGTAGGGCCCGTAGTCGGCCCTGTAATCGAGGCAATCCTCCAGGTTATAAGCCGCGCTGCCCACGTGCTGGTACGCCATCCCCGCCGCCTGTGCGGGTGCGGTACCCAGGCCCCAACACAGCGCAGCGGCCGCACCTATGGCGGCAACCTTCTTCAGCACGTGTCCTCCCCGTTTTTGTGACACGACGTCTACCCAGGGAGATTAAAGAGGAATGCCAGCGGGCGTGGCAACGGCTCTCCAAATCCGAGTCATCCAGGAAGAAGTACCGCTCCAACTCCGCACGAGACGGCGTTTCGTTGAACGCCCCGTACTGGGCTGCCTGTTGATCCGACAGAAACTCGACCGCCACCAGGTCCCCCGAAGATCGACAACATCGACCCGCGAAGGCTGCGCCGTACGATCAGCCCAGGTCAAAGCGTCGATCAGAGCCGCGAACAGCCCTCCCGCCCTGCATCGCCACGTACGCGCGCCATGATCCCGGCCGCGCCGAAGGAGCGTGGCCAATCGAGTCAAAATCAACCGGACCAGCGACAGACCTCCTCGGCGTCGGCCTCGCCGGCTCAGGCGCCACACCGCCCGGTCCTTGCCGGGGAAGCCGTCCTCGACGAAACAGGAGTGGTCACCACTGGTCGACGAGGTCTGTGGTCCAGGGCCGGCCGCTGCGCACGAGCGGCAGCAGATCGCGCGCGCCGTAGTTGTCCAGCGGGTTGAGGTGCAGGAGAGTCAGCAGCGTGTGCTCCGCTGCGTTGAACCGGCCGAGCCTCCAGAGCGTGTTGGCCAGTCCGCCGACAGCGCGGTAGAACCAGCTGTTGGGTCCGTCATCCCTCGGCAACAGACCGGTGAAGTCCTCTGGCAGAAGGGCTTCGCCCACGCAGACGGCGGCCTCGAACCAGCCCAGTGCCTCGACGAGGCACTGGTGCTTCGCAGCCGAGGTGGCAGGTGGCGGCATGCCGTCGTACGAGCGGTGGGGGCCCGACCAAACCATCCTGCGGATCTGGTAGGCCATGTTCGACGTCATCGCTGCGCGGAGCAGTGAGAAAGAGAGCTGCAGCAGGGCGAGCGAGTGACATCGCGCAGATGCTGCTGCGACAGGCAGGCTGTCGCATTTTTTGACCAGCTTGAGGCGGCAATTCGCCATGAGCTTGGTGCCGACCTCTCGCTCGCGCCGATCTCTCGCAGCCCGCCGAGGGCATCACCGCCGCTGCATTTCCTGCGGACGTCCTCGACCGCGACGCGCTCAGGACGCCGCTGCATGGTTCGGCGGCATCGATGTCCTGGAGTACTCCCCGGTGGGTACCTTCGGCCCACCGCCCTGACCACCCCGAGCCAGACGGACCCATCCCACGTACAGCACGAAATGGAGTTCCAGCTGTACGGCGCGATCACCGCCACCAAGTCGCTGCTGCCCGCTGGCGCGAGGCCGGCGCGGGCACCCTGTTCTACACCACAGGCGCCGGCTCCATCGACCCCGTGCCGGAGGTCGGCAACATCAACGCCGCCGCGGCAGCGCTGCGCAACTGGGCGATCAACCTGTACAAGGAGCTGTCCGGGACCGGCATCCAGGCGCCGCCCACGTCGGCGTCGACGTATCCATCGGAACCGCCGTCATCGAAAGCGCGGCCCAGGTGGCCCCGCCCGTAGGCCATCTCCCCCGTCTACTGGGAGCTGCACGCGGCCTGGGCGGGGGGTCGCCGGTCGGGAAGGAGCCCCTGTTCGCGGAGTGCGGCGGACAGGGGCTCTGCGGTGCGCCGGTTCGTGGGAGTGGTCAGCTTTTGGCGTTGAGGACGGGGAAGTAGCCGCTCGAGTGGCCGGTGGCCGTGGGGTGGTACGACTCCCAGCTCGGCGAGGCCACCAGGGCGTGCAGCCAGTCGTCGCCGGAGCACAGTTCGTGTCCGTTGAAGGTGCTGCGCACGTCACCGAAGACGAAGCCGTGGGCGGCGGCCCGGCTGGAGATGACGTTGTCGATGACGTCCGCGGCCTCGTCGATCTTGCGGTGCTTGGTGTCGGACAGGCCGACGCAGAAGACGTTGAGCGTGTACACGCGCGGGTAACCGAGCACGACGACCTTGGCGTTGGGCGCCTTGGCGCGGATCGCGTTGTAGACGGCGTCCAGGCGGGCGGGGAGCGTGTTCTGGGCGTAGGCCTCGGCCTGGCTGACCCGGTTGACGCAGTCGGAGTCCGAGCCGGCCACACAGGTGGTCATGACGTCGGAGAACCCCGCGTCATTGCCGCCGATGGTGAGGGAGACCAGCCCGGTGGTCGGGTTCAGCGGGCCGAGCTGGTTGTTGGTCACGTCCGTGGTCACCGCACCCGAGCAGGAGGTGTCGGCGAACGAGGACGGGGCGTGGGCGTTCTTCCACAGGTACGGGTACGCGCTGAAGCTGCGGTGACAGCCGCCGCTCGCGCTGTCGTAGTTACCCGCGCCGTTGCCGGACGAGTAGGAGTCCCCCAGCGCTACGTACGCCGGGCCGGCAGCATGCGCCGGACCGGTCAGCAACAGGCTGAACACCATCGCGAGGATCAGCGTGGCGAGGGCTGATAACGACTTGGTCGGTCTCACGGAACCTCCCTGACAGGAAAACTTGCTACCACTTGGTAGCAAGCGATCGGAGCCATGGGAAGTGTTCATGTCAAACAGCTTTTCTGACTGGAGCCGGCGCCGGTGATTTTTTCCGACGGATCGGTCGACGACCGCGCCGTGTGCGGTCGGGGTTCGACCGGGGCGAACAACCTGGCCTGATAACGGACTTGCCACCGACGAGTCCGGTGCGGTTCGCATCGTCTCGATACGGGATCCTTGCTCCTGGCGCGGTCGGACAGGGCGTCAGGTGGTGTGGCAGGACCCCGCGTCGTACGAGGTCGCAATCAGCAGCCAGGAGGCCGGGCCGAGCGCCAGAGTCAGGCCGCCGCGGAGGGGGTGGCCGCGTTCGCCGCCTTCCTGGAGCGCTTCACCAGCGACATCGATCGCCCCGAAGGACGTACCCGGCCGCGCCCCTGAACGCCCTCGGCCCCCACCTTCACGGCAATCGCGCCAGAACCAAGATCCGTGACGGCAAGGTGGCGAACCGGCCGATCTACGTCGTCATGGCCGTGACCGTCGAGGGCACCCGCGACATCCTCGGAATCTGGGCCGGCGACGGCGGCGAGGGCGCCAAGTTCTGGCTGCAGGTTTTCACCGAACTGAAGAACCGCGGCCTGGACGACTGCCTGATGCTGGTCTGCGACGGGCTGAAGGGCTTGCCCGACGCGGTGGAAACCGTCTGGCCTCGCACCATGGTGCAGACCTGCGTGATCCACTTGCTGCGCAACAGCTTCCGCTATGCCGCTCGGCAGGACTGGGACAAGATGGCCAAGGCCCTCAAGCCCGTCTACACCGCGCCCAGCGAGGCCGCCGCCACCGAGCGATTCCTGGAGTTCTCCGAAACCTGGGGCACCAAATACCCGGCCGTGATCAAGCTGTGGTCCGACGCCTGGGCCGAGTTCGTCCCCTTCTTGTCCTTCGACGTCGAGATCCGCAAGGTGATCTGCTCCACGAACGCGATCGAGAGCGTCAACGCCCGCATACGCAAGGCCGTCCGGGCCCGCGGACACTTCCCGAACGAGACCGCCGCTCTCAAGTGCGTGTATATGGCGCTGATGAGCCTGGACCCCACTGGCCAGGGGCGACGACGCTGGACCATGCGCTGGAAGGCACCACTGAACGCCTTCCACATCGCCTTCGAGGGCCGCCTCACCCCCACCAACCACTGACACCTCAACAACCAAGATCAGCCGTTAGCTTTACAGACCCGGCCCCGGGTAACCCGTGCCCACATCGCCCCCGCCCCGAACGCAGCGAAGGAATTGTGATGCTCTTCGACGGCGGCCAGCTGTCGGCGGAGCAGCTCGAAGCCGGTTGCAGCCTGAAGAGCTCCGCGCGTTCGAATTCGCCACGACGGATCAGCTCGACAAAAGGCTGACCCCTGCTGGCCCGCCGGGTGAAAGCCAGTATCGATGCCCGCGCGCGAGCAGCGACCGCCTATCTGGAGAACGGATCTGCGGTCAACTGACGGTTGGACGTCATTCGCCTACCTGCGGCAGAAGCGCATCTCACCCCGGCCCGGGATGACCCGGCCACCCTCACCTTGCAGCCCATCGGAAGCCACCTGTGCCGGCGCTCCAACTTCGAGACCTGCTGCGGCCCCGCGCTGGGCACACACGAAGGCCGAGATTCACCGGCGCCGCCACGGAAGAACTCGACGAGTACGGCAAGCGTGACTTCGCCCTGAGCCACGCCAGGAGTCTCGGGAGAGTCCGCACCAGTGCGCTACTGCTCACCCCGTATGCCAGGCCAGACAGTTGAACTCGCCTAGGCTGTAACCCTGTCCACGGCGTTAGGGAGACTCGCAGGTGGTTGCAGGGGAGTACCGGGTGGAAGTGGGAGGACATCGCATCAGCGCCCTCGTGACGGGCTCGGGGGGACCTGCAGTGGTCATCGAACCGGGCTGGGGCGCCACTGTGGAGTCCTGGGAGCCGATTGCCCAGGCCCTGGCCACCGATACGACGGTCGTGACCTACGACCGTCCCGGCTACCGCACCAGCGACCGTGCGCGAGATCGGCGCACCCCTGACGACGTCGCCCGTGACCTGCAGGGGGTGCTGGACGCCGTCGGCGTCGACGGGCCGCTGGTATTGGTTGGCCACTCGGCTGGGGGTTTGTACGCGCGGGCATTCGCGGCGCGCTACGGCGAGCGGGTAGCCGGGCTGGTTCTGGTCGACACCGCCTACGAGGGCCAGTGGCGCATGCTGGCCCGGCACCTCCCCCTCCGGGCCAGGCTGGAGCAGCGGGTGCTCACTCCCGTCGGCATAGCGCTGTCGCGGAGGAAGCCGGGCGGCATCGACCCCCGCACGCTGCTGCGCGAGCTGCGGGGATGGATGAGGCTCGCACCATCCGCGCGCCTGGAGCCAGGGGCACTGGGCTCACGGCCGCTGGCCCTGCTGACCCGTACCCCCGGAGACTTGCTGACCAACGAACTGGACGGTGCCGGAACGGCGGCACCGGCCGCCTGGCGCTGCTGGCATGGCTTCCACCAGGAGCTCGCCCGCCTGTCAGACGACAGCCGGCATGTCGTGGCCGAGCGGTCCGGCCACGACATGCACCTGGACGAGCCCTCACTCGTCGTCACGACCATCCGGGACGTCCTGCGCAGCGCGCGAACCGGGAGCCGGTTGGAGGCAGACCGGGCCTGAGCCCGCCTTCCAGGTGGGTAGCTGACAGGCTGGTTACCGACGCACCCCGTAACCTGCCCGCCGCCTCATGGCGGGCACACGGTGTGCGCCTCCGCCAGTGGGCGGGGCCGCTTGTGGACCGCAGGCCTCCGCCAACGCGACTCTCGCCCCGATCCGCAGGTCCTGGCCTGGGTATCGAGCAAGGAAGCCACTGGTCATCACGAACTGTCGTTGGACAACTTGAAGAGGATCCGCCGCAGCTGACCAAAGATGGATCCCCGAAGAGAGGGGCAGGGACTATCGGCACCGGTTCTGGCGGTAGGGCTCAGCGCTCTCCAGTTATCGGCTGCCGAGGCGGCCGACCTGCCAGTGTCCCCGGCCCGTGACGTCCACGAACATCGCGTGGGCGTTCAGCACGTCCCGGACGGCCGCCATCCGCTCGGTGTGCCCGGCGCCGGGGACGGCCTCGCCCAGGCGCTCCACGATCGCCGTGCGGGTCAGAGGCTCCCGGGACCTGACCAATGTCCGTGCGACCCGATGCAGCAGCGTGGCGCCGGGCGTCCCCAGCTCCGCCTGCCGCCACCGGTCCTCACCGCGGGTGTGCCGCTCGGCGTGTGCGGCCATCCGCGTCGAGACGTGCTCCAGCATCACCGGCCACACCGGCTGCCGCTGCGAGGGGACGCGCGGGCGCTTCCGCTGCCGCCAGTACAGCGCCCCGCCCACCGCCCCGGCCACCACCGCTGCGGCCGCCAGATGCTTCGGGCTGCTCTGCCGGATCACCCCCTTGAACAGGTGCTCCGTGATATTCAGGAAGACGCTGGCCTGCCGTTCCAGGTCGATCATCTTGCCCTCCGTCACCCCCACGTCCCCCAGGGCCGAGCGCAGCTCCCGCCACTCCTTGACCGCGAGTCCACTGTCGACCAGGTCCGCATCGGTCCCGATGATGACCACCGGGGCGATCACCCCGGCCAACAGCAGCATCGGCACATCGGAGGCATCCCGTCCGGCGAGAACCTCTGCCTCGGGGGTCATCGGCAGGCCGGCGGTGTCCACGACGTACAGGACGGGCGCGTACCGGGACTGCCACAACGCCAGTGCCCGCCCCAGATCGAACCGCCCGCCCTCCTGGTGCCGGTCGGCCAGCACCCGCGGCACCTCCTCCCACACGTGAACAGGGATCAGGCACCGCACCGTCCCCGCCCGCGCCCCAGCGACGAACGACGACGGGTCCCGCCGACGGGTGGCCGCGATGATGTCCGTGGTCAGCACGGAGGTGTCCAGCAGCGCGCGGCGCAGCGGCCCGCGCTGGTACAGGGTGCGCCGTCCGGCCGGCGCCAGCTCGCTCATCCGCGCATCGTATTGCGGGCGTTGACCGGCCGGTGCGGGATTCCGGCGCCGCGCGCAGGGCGCACCGCCCCCTCCAGAGAGCGCTGAGCCCTACCGCCTACCGCCCTCGGCGCAGGCCGCGATGGCACGCGCTCAACCTTCGGCGACAACAATACTGATCTAAGGGCTGTCCCGTAACCCCTGGCGGGCGCACGACGACAGCTACGGCACCTCGCCGCGTTGTCGGAACGCCCGTATACGCCCAGTATGCGGACGTCCCTCCGCCTTGCGATGCACCGCATCTGACGCCGCGCTCTGATCCACCCGGGATTACGGGACAGCCCTTAGTCTCGACGTGATGTTTCGAAATCGAGACGGTGAGGTTGGCTCGAAAGGAAGCAGCTCACCATGCCCAAGAAGGCCTCCACCTCCAGCAGCGGCCGCGGACGTAGCGCGATCACCGGCAAGTTCGTCAAGCAGTCCACCGTCAAGCGTCATCCCAAGACCACGGTCAACGAGACCCCCAAGAAGAAGTAGGTGTGTGGACGGAGCCCGTCCGCACACCCATTCCGAAGAGAAGGTTCACCGGGCAATGGTGAACCTTCTCTTCCGTTCAGGCAGATGCCTTCGCCCAGTCCATGCCCAGCGCGGAGAGGGCGTCGAGTTGGGCGGTGTCCAGCCGGTCCCTTCTGGATTTGGTGTTGGAGATCCATACGCCAAGCTTCACGATCACCGGCTCTGCCTCGCCGTTGACCGTGATCTCTTCGCTGTGCCCGCGCGGTACCGGCCGGTGCGTGCCTTTCCGCTCCACCCACTGCGTGAGGGCGGTCAGGCCGCGTTGGAACGCCGCTTGGGCTGCTCGGGCCCTTCGCCGTAGGCATTGCTGCCGGGACAGGGGACGGGGCCTGGTCGGGCTGTACGCCCAGCTTCGACAACCGCTCCTGCTGCTCGGGGAGAAACTGCGCCCAGGCGCCCGGGTTCTCTGTTACTCCGGGAGTCTGTCATCAGGGGCAAAGGACAGCAGCACTACCGGCTCGCGGACCTGTCTGATGACATGGCACCCGGTTTAGTCGGTTGTGGCACTACCGCTTCAAAGGCTGGGCCTGGAGCGGCTTTACACAGTCCAGTAGGGGTGCCGCGCGGGAGCAGCGGGCCTCGCCCACGTCTCCCGCATGGCCGTCACCGCCCCAGCCGGGGCGGTACGACCGAGACCGTCCCGCCTGTCTGGAGACACCAGCATGTCCTCGCTCAACCTGCTCGTCGCGCTGCTCCTTGTCGTCGTCACCATCCAGACGGCGCTCGCGCTCGCCTACCTCGCGCACCGCCACCCCGGGGCCATCCAGCCGCTCGCGCTCGCCGTGGCTGGCACCGCGGTCATGGTGGCCGTCGTGATGCCGATCGCCGCCCGGTGACGGCACGCCCGGCGCAGAGCGGCGCCGTGAGGGACCGCTGAAGGTCCGTGATGTGCTGGAAAGCCCTTCAGGACCGGGTGACACTCTCGGCCTGCGCTCCAAGGTGGGAGCGCAGGCCGAGAGCCGTACGGTGCGGCAGGGCGTCTCTGCCCCTCATCACGGCCTGGCGACACCTGTGGTCGCCAGCCGGACCTTCCTGCGCTTCCGGACCCACTTGATCCAACTGAAGATCGCACCGATAGCGAAGGAGACGATGGTGCACACCGGCGCGAACTGCCTCGCCAGCTCGAGCACCTGGTCCATCCGGAACCGCAGCAGGAGCCCCACAGCCGTGCAGAGGAACACGACCACGGTGGCCCCCACACCCACGTGGTGGTCCTGAACCCATACGTCAGCGGCGGTCAGCCGACGCCGCGCGAATACCGACACCCTTTTCAGCACCTGGGCAGCACGCCACGTCCGTGCGCGGACAGCCAGGAAATTGAGCCCGCTCACGCGGCAACCTCCTCGGCCTGACGCGGCGCCTTCCGCGTGTGCAGTTCCCTCGGGATCCAGATACGGCCATCGGCCGCGGCCTGGTAGAGCGCCGTCCTGAAGCGCGTCAGCCGATTCCGCACGGTCCCGTGGGGCATGTTCAGTTTGTCGGCGATCTCCGTTCCCCCGAAGCCCATGACCGTCAGCCGCACGACGGCCTGAGTCGCCGGCGTCTGCTCATCGAGGATCTCCTCGAAAGCTGTGCCGAAGATGTCCTCCACCACGTAGTCGGTGGTGGCGAGCAGGCGCCCGATGCCCACCTCGTTCGCCGCGTCCTCCGTGAAGTCGTAGACGGAGTGCAGGCGCGCCCACTTCACACGGGCCTTCGCCCACTCCACGTACGCCCGGCGGAACATCCAGACGCACAGGGTGATGAAGTACGACGTCAGGCAGCTGGCCCCACGGGGACCGTTGTGGTCCGCCCTCCAGCCACGCCCCTTCTTCAGGTCGCGCTGAAGCTTCTTCAGCGCCTTCATCACCATGTCCACCATGATGGTGTCCCGCGCTTCGCTGCTGCTCTTCAGCAGGGCCAGGTCGTCGGGGTGCATGATGAACCCCCGCCCGTGACGCTCGGAATGCTTCTGGGCGAGCCGGGCGAGCGTTCCCTTGCGGAGCATTCCGAGCACGATCGGCTGCACCTCTCGGTACAGCTCGTCCTCGAACACCTTGTAATCCCGCCCCTCGAACCGGTGGTAGGCCAGTTCCTCGATCCGCTCGGCGTCGCGTCGGATCCGAGCCGCCCGGTCCTCGGCCAGGTTCGCGGTCACGATCTCGTTGATCTCGTCTTCTGCCCTCATGGCAGAGCCCCCCTCGGTCTGGTCCCCTGCCAACCTCGACGATGTCTTCCTCGCGCGAGGATGGTTTGGAGATGCCTTGTTGTAGAGGAGGTATGTGCGAGCAGATCCTGGAAATGTCACCCGTGTTTTGAACTTTTCTCAAAATAACGAAGCGAAATCTTGGGGAACGGCTCTGACCAGGGCAAATGCGAGCCGTGGTCAGGCCGGCGAACCGACCGTGCCCCTGGCCACCCTCCAGGAGGCGCTGTTGGTCGGCCGGACCACCGCGAGCGAGCTCCGCATAGCCGCGCTCGCTATCCGACCGGGGCCACCACGGACCCAGTCGTTCTCGTGCTGGTCCAACACCGGTCGATGTCGACGTCGGGTGCGTATGTGACTATCGATCCTGCGCCGGAACCGCGGCCGAGGCTCACCGCGATGCCGTTGTTCTTGGTCCGCATGATGAAGTCGGCGACGACGAGGAAGTACATCGGGGCCCCAGCTTGGTGATGACGTCCACCTCGTACTTGTCGGGGTCGGAGAGGTTCTTGCCGGTCTGGATGCAGAGCATGGCGTCGTGCGCGGTGGCCTCGTGAGCGTAGGTGTAGTGCGAGTCGTTCGTCACGAGCGGCGGGATGTTCAGCTTCCGGCCGATCTCCAGGAGTCCGTCGCGGACGCGGCGCTCGATGCCGTGGTCCATCAGCTCCAGGAAGTACCTGCCCTCGCCGAAGATGTCCTTGTAGTCGGAGGCCGCCTTGACCGCCTCGTCGAACTGCCCGAGCCGGTCTGCAACCTCGCCGGACGGGCACCCGGTGGAGACCGCAAGGAGATGTCGGCGTTGTGGTCCGTGTGGGAGTTGGCGTACATGCCCGGGAGCTTCCATCTGCAAGATGGAACGGGACGTCTCGCCGAACTTGCCACCGACGTCCAGCTTGGTCACCTTGGCGAAGACGTTGACCTCGTCCATCCCCATGGCGGTCTCGACGAGCTTGTAGGTGAAGTCGACGGCCTCGATCGCGTACTCCACACCCTCACCACCGACGCCGCTCGCCGCCAGCCACCGGTTGTTCCTAGAGGCCCCCGCAGATCCGCCTGCCCCGGCGCCGACGACTTCGCGAGCACTGGCCCGCTCCGGCGCGGGGATCAAGGCCTCAAGCGCCTTCTGGAGGACCGCGATGTGCTCACCACTGGTCGCCAGCTGCGCCCGCAGGTGTTCCGTCTCGGCCTGGGCGAGCTGGCGGCCGTGCTCGGCCACGCCGGGGCGTGCTCTTGCGCTGCGCGACTCCGGGAGTCTGTCATCACCTCACCATGCCCCCGGCCGGACCCATCTGGCCTGGGCGTACCACCGCCGGGCGGCCAGCTGAACGACCGGCCGGATGTCAGCGTGCGCCGACATGATGAGGAAGATGATGAGGTCGATGTCGTTCTGCACCCGGTAGCCGGGTTGCGGGACCGGGTGCAGAACGACGGGTTGGTCAGAACCGCATCGTGATCCAGGCCAGTACCTCCTCGGCGAAGTACTGGCCGAAGACCTTGCCGAATCCGCTGAACAGTCCGAGGAAGACGGCTCCGGCGACGGTGCTCAGGACGCGGTGCCTTCTGATGAAGCCGCGGATGGTTCCCCACACACGTCGCGTGCGAGCCCAGACCGGCGCGGAACGCCGGGCGATGAAGGCACGGGAGGCCACCCGCCACGCCGTCCAACGGGGGATACGGGTCGACGGCAGGCCAGGCGGCCCCGTAACCTCGGGGTTGGAACTGATAGGTCTTCGTCCTTTCGTGAAGTGCTGAAGTTGCTTCGAGGCCAGGTACAAGACCCGTCGGACTGCTGTGTGGCCCCTCGTTGGCGCGGGGGGCCACAGTCGTTTCACCTCCAGGTAATCGACCGAACCGGACTGCTGTGCGCTGAGAACCCGTTGGCGCGGTGCTCCGCCGAAGACGTCTTCTCTCCTCGGCGAGGCCGCTCTGCGGCGCGTTACTGAGGTTTTCAGGGTGGGGTCGGCGGGTTGATGGCCAGTCTTGTGGCGGTGAGACAGCCGTCGATGAGACGGGGCCGGAGTTGGATCCTGCGTAACTCGCTGCGGAGCTTTCGGTCGAGGTCGTCGGGTGTGGTGAAAGCGGTGTTGGCCATTGCTCTGCGCACGAGTGACCAGACGGCCTCGACGGGATTCAGGTCGGGTGCATACGGCGGAAGCCGGACGGTGGTGAGCCAGTCGTGTTCGGCCTCGTACCGCTTCAGCCCCGTGGCCAGGTGGGTGTTGAGATTGTCCCAGACCACCACGATCGGTCCGTCGAGCTGGATGTGTGCCCGCACCAGGAGGTCGCGATAGTCCTGCCAGGAGAAGCTCTTGCGGGCGTCCTTGAGCAGGAGGTGTGTGCGGGGCCGGTGGATGAGACGGCTCTTCTCGCCGGCCTTGTAGCAACACAGCGCGGCAACCGAGGTCCGGCGGCGGGACCTGCCACGCACGCGGATGACGGGGGTGTGCCCGCGCCGGCCCCAGGTGCGGGCACGGGGCGGCGTCATCGAGAAACCGGCCTCGTCCTCGAAGACGATCCAGGCCCCAAAGGCCGCCGCGAGCCTTTTACCCGGGGCCAAACCTCCTTCTTCCACAGCTCCACCGCGTGCTCGTCACGCTCCAGTGCTCTGCGGGCGGGAGCCTGCCAGGACCAGCCGTGCCGTTTCAGCAGCCGCCACACCGTCGCCACCGACAGGCTCACTCGCAGCCGACGGCGGATCACCGCCTGGACCCGGACCAGGGTCCAGCGTTCGTCTTCGAAGCCGTGCGTCGCCGGGCCTTTGCCGAGTTCCTCCTCCAGCACGGCGAACTGGGTATCGGTGATGGTCGGTGAGTTCGCCGGACCCGCGGAACGCAGGCCCTCCATGCCGCCCTCGCGCCAGGCACGGCGCCAGCGCTCCACCGACCGCACGCTCACTCGCAAGTCCTTCGCGATCACCGAGGTCTTCTCACCCGCCGCGAACCGATGCCCGGCCTGAAGCCGGATCTCCTCACGAAACGCCCGACGCTCAGCGGTCAGGCCCCCACCCTCCGAATACCTCACCCCACCGGCATACCGCAGGGATCATGAACCGTCACCACCCGACGACAACACGAAAACCTCCTTACGTTGTTGGTGGGTTGATTCCGGTCACTCGTAGGATCGGGAGGCCCAGGGGCACTGGGTGTGGCTGTCAACCTCATGCCGCAGGAGTGGCTTCTACTGATTGGCCGCCCGGTGCCCCGCGACGACTCGGCCACTGATTGGGATGCGCGCGACAAGATCGCTTGGTAAGGACACGCTGGCGAGGTCGTCTGCTGGGACAAGTACTGGGACGACTTCGGAGGTGGCCATGCCCGAACTGTGGGCCGGTACGGATGCTGGCAAAGCCGAGCATCACTGCGTGGTGATCGACTCCGACGGTCAGCGGAAGCTGTCGCGGCGGGTGGCCAACGACGAGACCGCACTGCTGAATCTGATTGGCGATGTCCTCGCTCTGAGCGAAGACGAGCCGGTGACCTGGGCGATTGATCTCAACGCTGGTGGTGCCGCGCTGATGATCGCGCTGCTGACCGGCAACGGGCAACAGGTCCTCTATATCCCCGGTCGCACCGTCCATCACGCCTCCGGCTCCTACCGGGGCGATGGGAAGACCGACGCGAAAGACGCCTTCGTCATCGCCGACCAGGCCCGCATGCGCCGCGACCTCCAACCGATGCGCCACGGCGACGACATCGCCCTCGACCTGCGGATCCTCACTTCACGGCGGCTGGACCTGGCTGCGGACCGGACCCGGGGCATCAACCGGCTGCGGGCCCAGATGCTGGAGTACCTCCCCGCTCTGGAGCGGGCCTTCGACTACAGCACTTCAAAGGCTTCCCTGGTGCTGCTGACCGGCTACCAGAGCCCAGCCGCCCTCCGGCGGATCGGCAAGAACCGCCTCGCCGAGTGGCTGAAGAACCGCAAGGCCCGCAACTACAAGCTCGTCGCGGCCACCGCCGTCGAAGCCGCTGAGGCCCAGCACACTGCCGTCGCCGGGGAGAAACTGGCCGCCACCATGGTTGCCAAGCTCGCGAGGGAAGTGATGGCCCTCGATGAAGAGATCGCCGAAACCGACGTCCTGATCGAGGGCCGGTTTCGTGAACACCCGCATGCCGAGGTCATCCTGAGCATGCCCGGCATAGGGCCCGTTCTAGCCGCGGAGTTCATCGCCCACACCGGCGGAGACATGAGTGTCTTTGGCAGCCCTGACCGCCTCGCCGGCGTCGCCGGCCTGGCCCCGGTTCCCAGGGACTCTGGACGGATCAGCGGCAATATGCGCCGCCCACGACGCTACTGCCGGCGCCTGCTGCGGGTCTTCTACATGTCCGCGCAGGTCGCTGCCCGCTGTTGCTCTACCTCGAAGGCGTTCTACGAACGCAAGAGAGCCGAAGGCAAGAACCACAGGCAAGCAGTCATCGCCCTCGCGCGGCGTCGATTGAACGTTCTCTGGGCCCTCATACGCGACGGCCGAGTCTTCGAGATCACCGCTCCGCCCAAACCTGCCGTCCTCGGATGAATCGCTCACAGCGCGTCACCGGATGAGATTGACAACTTCATTGGGAATCAGTAGCCGACCGTGAGCGCGACGGCCGCGATGACGACGCCCCTCATGTCCAGCGCATGCCGATGGCGGTGAGCTGTTCCGCCCGCTCGGGCGCCAGTGTCGCGGCCCTGCTTCGCTGGTTGCTGATCCAGGCGCCGAGTTTCAGCTGCACGTCCCGCTGTTCCTGGCCGTCGCGGTCGTCGCCGTCGCTTGGGCCGCCCATGCTGATGGTTTCTACGTGCTTGCGGGGGACCTGCAGGTGTCCCTCGCGCTTGTAGTACTGCTGGGCGGCGGCCAGGTGCGTGGCCCATTTGTCGGCCTGGCTGACCCGTGGCTTTGGTTTCTCGTTCTCGCTGGCGGGTGTGATGCCGAGGATGTGTTCGCACATCCATTGCTGCACCGCGGTGAGGCTGCCCCATCCGAGCCGCTGCGCCCGTACCCACCGTCCGAGGTCTTCGCCTTGGCGTACGACGTCGCCCGGCGTGGTGGGTGGCGTCCCGCCGGCGTCAAGGTGCTGGCGGGTGAGGTGGAAGCACCGCTGCCATGTGACGGGCCATGCCGGGCACCAGGCGGGGTCGATGTCTTCCAGTTGCTCGCGCCGCTCCTGCGACATTGCCCCGGGCGACGATTGGGCCGAGAGGCCTTCGGCACTCCGCTGTTCGTTCTCCTGTGTCTTTCGGGCGGCGGCCCGCTGGTTCTTCAGCCAGATGCCCACCGTCGCGTCCTGGAACGTGGCGTCCAGGGGCGCGAGCAGGTGTCCGTGTTCGGTGGCCCATGCGCGGGCGGCGGCCAGGCCTTGTTCCCAGGCGAGGTCGTAGTGGGACCAGATCATGCCGAGCTTTTCGAGCTGTGCGGCGCGGTCTTGGTTCATGCGACCTTGGGCGTGGAAGCGGCGTGCGTCGGCGATCCACTGGCCAAGTGGAAAGCTGTGCAGCGGGGTCGGCCATACGATCTGCCCTGCCCCTGCCCCTGCCCCTGCCCCTGCCCCTGCCCCTGCCCCTGCCTCGGCCCTTGCCCTTGCCTCGGCCCTTGCCTCGGCCCCTGCCTCTGCTGCGCTGCCTAGGGTCCCGTTTTCAGTGTCTGTTTGTCCTTGGGTGGGGATTCGGTAGGTGAATGGGACGCGTAGGTCGCCATGCAGTCGGTGGTAGATGACAGCGGCTTCCACACCGCGGCGCCAGTGCTCGTGTTCGGGGTTGAGGACGCGGAGGTTGATGAACGCGGCCAGCTGGGCGGGGTTGCGGGGTGTGGAGAATTTCAGCAGGGCCTTGGCCGGGCTGCTGACGCCCTCCCACGCCGCCTGCTGCTCCTGGTCTTCGCCTTCTTCGCCCAGCTCGCGGCCCTTGGGGGAGCGGCTGGGGGCCTGCTGTTCGGCGAGGGCTTCCACGATCCGGGTGTCGTGTGCGCGGAGGGCTTCCAACAGCTTGGCCAGTCCGCCGTACGCCCGGGACGTGAGCATGTTGTCCGCCGTCTCCCCGGGCCCCAGCAGTACGGGCACCACGAGGGAGGCGGTTTTGCCTTCGCCGGGCTGCATCCGCAGGGCACGCCCGACGGCTTGGACGAGGTCGGGCATGGAGCCGCGTACGTCGGCGAAGTACACGGAATCGCATCGGGCTGTGTCGACGCCTTCTCCGAGGACTTTCACGGACCCCAGATAGCTCTTCTCGACCACGGTGCCGTCGCCCGTGATCCCGGTAGCGAACTCGTCCAGCACCCGCCTGCGATGAAGCGGCTTGTGCTCCCCGCACAGCCAGTTGGCCCAGACCGTCTTCGGGTACAGCTCCGGATCCGCCACGTGCAGCCGCTGAGCGACGTCCGGCAGGCCGGCCGCGAAAGCCTCGGCCTCCTTCACCACGTGGTGGAACACCAGCGTCCTGCGGAAGCCCTCCTCGGCCGACGCCTTCACCAGGGCGGTCTGCAGAGCGGCGAGCCGCGCCCCGCGTACGGCCTCGGACCGGGCCTCACCACCGAGGAGCTGCGCGGCCTGGAGCTGTGTGTCGGTGACGTCGACGCATACGACTTGGTAGGGGGAGCAGATGCCCCGGTCGATCGCTGCCGAGAGCGTCAGCGTGTAGCAGCGGCTGCCGAACGGGCCGTTTGGATCGTCGTCCATCGAGGCCACCAGCTCACCCGGCGCGCCCTGTTCCTGGTTCTCGTCTCCGAGTTGCCACAGCCGGGGTGTGGCCGTCATGTAGAGGCGCCGCAGGGCCGGGATTTTCTGGTTGTCGTGGACGACCGCCCACGGCTTGCCGATCCGCCCGGAGGTGCGGTGCGCCTCGTCGACGACGATCAGGTCCCAGCCCGAAAGGCCCGCGGTGTGCGCGCGCTCCAGCGTGCCCAGACCGAGGGAGGCGTAGGTGGCGAACACGGTGACCTTGTCGAAGGGCCGGGTCCACTCCACCAGCTCGTCCACGTCCGTGGTGTTCGGGAAGGACACCTCCTCACCCCGCAGCGATGACACCCCGATCATCGGGCCCGTGCGGCCGCCTTCACGCCACGCGGCCTCGGTCTGCGCCAGCAGGTCCAGCGAGGGGACGAGGACGAGCACACGCCCCGCGTGGAGCTCCTGCGCGCTGCGCACGGCGACGAGAGTTTTCCCGGATCCGGTTGCCATGATGACCTGGGTCCGGAGCCCTCGCTCGGGCACAAGTGATCTTGCAGGGAATTCGAGAGCACGGATAACCGCGTCGACGGCCTCTCTCTGATGCGGCCGGAGTGTTTTCTTTTCCATCGAGGCGTCTCTTTCCCAGAAATCCTGCTGCCCGTCTCTACCGCCCGTGTGCCGCCTTCAGCGCGGCGTGCTGCGCGTCGACGGCCGCGGTGAGGGAAGCGTGTAGCTGCCCAAGGAAGCTCCCGAGGTCTTCTGCAGCGATGCTGCAGCCGCTCTCCTCGAGCTCGAAGGTGCTGCCCGTGAGGGCGCCGGCGGTGAGGTGGTAGACGTATCCGCTGGTGTGGCCGAGGGCGTACATGGCTCCACCGCCGTCTGTGGCGAACACCGACACGGTGTCATCAACAACACCAGTGAGCCGGTTGGGATAGTTGCCTGCAGCGACCTGGGCAATGAGGGACGAGGCGTCATCGATCCAGATCCCGTTGCCGAGGTGAGGCAGCTCTGCCCCACCGAGATGCCCGTAGTACTCCAGGAGCGGGCCCGCCACGCCCTGCCGGGCCAAGACTTCCACCAACACGGGACCCTCTCCGGCGGGGACGCGGCACACAGTGTGCTCCCCGGGCAGGTACCCATGGACCGCCTCGAAGTCGGACACGAACTCGACCCCGAGCAGCTCCATGTCCTCATACCATTTCCTCAGACCTGCGAGGTGCACTCCATCACTCCTCGGATCAGGGAGGGCCACAAGTTCCAGACTATATCTGCAATTAATTTTGAAGCAAACCTTGTGCACTCTCACCATCACAAACACCCGACAGGTGCTGCTGCCGTGAAGAACACACCGCTCAATCGCAGCACACCGAGACCCCTGCAGTTCTCACCCCCCACGCCCCCACTGACACCCACTCAGCCCCCACACCCGGACAGCGACCACCGCCCCTCGGGCGGATGGTTTCCGACCACCCGTCACCACATGATGAGCGAAGCCCGTAATCGCACAGACAGGGGAACCGCAGGGGAGTCACGCCATCCGACGACAAGACAGACGCCCTGCACGTGGTGGAGCAGACGATGAGGACTCGCATGGTGTGAGAGGAGGTCTGCACGTCCCACTGGCCCCGCCCTTTTGACGAAGTATTGGAAGCACTGACGGCAGCTGCTCACCGGTGAGATGTGCCGATCGACCCCTCCTCCGCCAAGAGGGCCGCCCCGGAGATTCATGCAGGCTCCCGAGAGCGACCACCCCTGCTGCTGCTCGGGCCGCAAGGCCCGCAAGTGTGCCGCGCGAAGCGTGGCACACCCAGTGACGCGGAGCGTCACCAGGTGGCTGGAGCGCAGCGCAGGCCACCAGCCGGCCGAAGGCCGGCCCCGCACCCGCAACACGGTGCACCCGCACTGCAGTTGCCCCCGAAGCGAAGCGAAAGGGGGCAACGCGGTGAGCAAAGCGAACCGCTCCGTTCCCGCGAAGCGGGAACAACTGGGCTGCGAAGCAGCCCAGTTCCTTGCACATCGCGCAGCGATGTGGT
>NZ_CP108024.1:0-682058 GCF_036158715.1 Streptomyces sp. NBC_00316
ATCGCTGCGCGATGTGCAAGCGAACTGGGCTGCTTCGCAGCCCAGTTGTTCCCGCTTCGCGGGAACGGAGCGGTTCGCTTTGCTCACCGCGTTGCCCCCTTTCGCTTCGCTTCGGGGGCAACTGCAGTGCGGGTGCACCGTGTTGCGGGTGCGGGGCCGGCCTTCGGCCGGCTGGTGGCCTGCGCTGCGCTCCAGCCACCTGGTGACGCTCCGCGTCACTGGGTGTGCCACGCTTCGCGCGGCACACTTGCGGGCCTTGCGGCCCGAGCAGCAGCAGGGGTGGTCGCTCTCGGGAGCCTGCATGAATCTCCGGGGCGGCCCTCTTGGCGGAGGAGGGGTCGATCGGCACATCTCACCGGTGAGCAGCTGCCGTCAGTGCTTCCAATACTTCGTCAAAAGGGCGGGGCCAGTGGGACGTGCAGACCTCCTCTCACACCATGCGAGTCCTCATCGTCTGCTCCACCACGTGCAGGGCGTCTGTCTTGTCGTCGGATGGCGTGACTCCCCTGCGGTTCCCCTGTCTGTGCGATTACGGGCTTCGCTCATCATGTGGTGACGGGTGGTCGGAAACCATCCGCCCGAGGGGCGGTGGTCGCTGTCCGGGTGTGGGGGCTGAGTGGGTGTCAGTGGGGGCGTGGGGGGTGAGAACTGCAGGGGTCTCGGTGTGCTGCGATTGAGCGGTGTGTTCTTCACGGCAGCAGCACCTGTCGGGTGTTTGTGATGGTGAGAGTGCACAAGGTTTGCTTCAAAATTAATTGCAGATATAGTCTGGAACTTGTGGCCCTCCCTGATCCGAGGAGTGATGGAGTGCACCTCGCAGGTCTGAGGAAATGGTATGAGGACATGGAGCTGCTCGGGGTCGAGTTCGTGTCCGACTTCGAGGCGGTCCATGGGTACCTGCCCGGGGAGCACACTGTGTGCCGCGTCCCCGCCGGAGAGGGTCCCGTGTTGGTGGAAGTCTTGGCCCGGCAGGGCGTGGCGGGCCCGCTCCTGGAGTACTACGGGCATCTCGGTGGGGCAGAGCTGCCTCACCTCGGCAACGGGATCTGGATCGATGACGCCTCGTCCCTCATTGCCCAGGTCGCTGCAGGCAACTATCCCAACCGGCTCACTGGTGTTGTTGATGACACCGTGTCGGTGTTCGCCACAGACGGCGGTGGAGCCATGTACGCCCTCGGCCACACCAGCGGATACGTCTACCACCTCACCGCCGGCGCCCTCACGGGCAGCACCTTCGAGCTCGAGGAGAGCGGCTGCAGCATCGCTGCAGAAGACCTCGGGAGCTTCCTTGGGCAGCTACACGCTTCCCTCACCGCGGCCGTCGACGCGCAGCACGCCGCGCTGAAGGCGGCACACGGGCGGTAGAGACGGGCAGCAGGATTTCTGGGAAAGAGACGCCTCGATGGAAAAGAAAACACTCCGGCCGCATCAGAGAGAGGCCGTCGACGCGGTTATCCGTGCTCTCGAATTCCCTGCAAGATCACTTGTGCCCGAGCGAGGGCTCCGGACCCAGGTCATCATGGCAACCGGATCCGGGAAAACTCTCGTCGCCGTGCGCAGCGCGCAGGAGCTCCACGCGGGGCGTGTGCTCGTCCTCGTCCCCTCGCTGGACCTGCTGGCGCAGACCGAGGCCGCGTGGCGTGAAGGCGGCCGCACGGGCCCGATGATCGGGGTGTCATCGCTGCGGGGTGAGGAGGTGTCCTTCCCGAACACCACGGACGTGGACGAGCTGGTGGAGTGGACCCGGCCCTTCGACAAGGTCACCGTGTTCGCCACCTACGCCTCCCTCGGTCTGGGCACGCTGGAGCGCGCGCACACCGCGGGCCTTTCGGGCTGGGACCTGATCGTCGTCGACGAGGCGCACCGCACCTCCGGGCGGATCGGCAAGCCGTGGGCGGTCGTCCACGACAACCAGAAAATCCCGGCCCTGCGGCGCCTCTACATGACGGCCACACCCCGGCTGTGGCAACTCGGAGACGAGAACCAGGAACAGGCGCGCCGGGTGAGCTGGTGGCCTCGATGGACGACGATCCAAACGGCCCGTTCGGCAGCCGCTGCTACACGCTGACGCTCTCGGCAGCGATCGACCGGGGCATCTGCTCCCCCTACCAAGTCGTATGCGTCGACGTCACCGACACACAGCTCCAGGCCGCGCAGCTCCTCGGTGGTGAGGCCCGGTCCGAGGCCGTACGCGGGGCGCGGCTCGCCGCTCTGCAGACCGCCCTGGTGAAGGCGTCGGCCGAGGAGGGCTTCCGCAGGACGCTGGTGTTCCACCACGTGGTGAAGGAGGCCGAGGCTTTCGCGGCCGGCCTGCCGGACGTCGCTCAGCGGCTGCACGTGGCGGATCCGGAGCTGTACCCGAAGACGGTCTGGGCCAACTGGCTGTGCGGGGAGCACAAGCCGCTTCATCGCAGGCGGGTGCTGGACGAGTTCGCTACCGGGATCACGGGCGACGGCACCGTGGTCGAGAAGAGCTATCTGGGGTCCGTGAAAGTCCTCGGAGAAGGCGTCGACACAGCCCGATGCGATTCCGTGTACTTCGCCGACGTACGCGGCTCCATGCCCGACCTCGTCCAAGCCGTCGGGCGTGCCCTGCGGATGCAGCCCGGCGAAGGCAAAACCGCCTCCCTCGTGGTGCCCGTACTGCTGGGGCCCGGGGAGACGGCGGACAACATGCTCACGTCCCGGGCGTACGGCGGACTGGCCAAGCTGTTGGAAGCCCTCCGCGCACACGACACCCGGATCGTGGAAGCCCTCGCCGAACAGCAGGCCCCCAGCCGCTCCCCCAAGGGCCGCGAGCTGGGCGAAGAAGGCGAAGACCAGGAGCAGCAGGCGGCGTGGGAGGGCGTCAGCAGCCCGGCCAAGGCCCTGCTGAAATTCTCCACACCCCGCAACCCCGCCCAGCTGGCCGCGTTCATCAACCTCCGCGTCCTCAACCCCGAACACGAGCACTGGCGCCGCGGTGTGGAAGCCGCTGTCATCTACCACCGACTGCATGGCGACCTACGCGTCCCATTCACCTACCGAATCCCCACCCAAGGACAAACAGACACTGAAAACGGGACCCTAGGCAGCGCAGCAGAGGCAGGGGCCGAGGCAAGGGCCGAGGCAAGGGCAAGGGCCGAGGCAGGGGCAGGGGCAGGGGCAGGGGCAGGGGCAGGGGCAGGGGCAGGGCAGATCGTATGGCCGACCCCGCTGCACAGCTTTCCACTTGGCCAGTGGATCGCCGACGCACGCCGCTTCCACGCCCAAGGTCGCATGAACCAAGACCGCGCCGCACAGCTCGAAAAGCTCGGCATGATCTGGTCCCACTACGACCTCGCCTGGGAACAAGGCCTGGCCGCCGCCCGCGCATGGGCCACCGAACACGGACACCTGCTCGCGCCCCTGGACGCCACGTTCCAGGACGCGACGGTGGGCATCTGGCTGAAGAACCAGCGGGCCGCCGCCCGAAAGACACAGGAGAACGAACAGCGGAGTGCCGAAGGCCTCTCGGCCCAATCGTCGCCCGGGGCAATGTCGCAGGAGCGGCGCGAGCAACTGGAAGACATCGACCCCGCCTGGTGCCCGGCATGGCCCGTCACATGGCAGCGGTGCTTCCACCTCACCCGCCAGCACCTTGACGCCGGCGGGACGCCACCCACCACGCCGGGCGACGTCGTACGCCAAGGCGAAGACCTCGGACGGTGGGTACGGGCGCAGCGGCTCGGATGGGGCAGCCTCACCGCGGTGCAGCAATGGATGTGCGAACACATCCTCGGCATCACACCCGCCAGCGAGAACGAGAAACCAAAGCCACGGGTCAGCCAGGCCGACAAATGGGCCACGCACCTGGCCGCCGCCCAGCAGTACTACAAGCGCGAGGGACACCTGCAGGTCCCCCGCAAGCACGTAGAAACCATCAGCATGGGCGGCCCAAGCGACGGCGACGACCGCGACGGCCAGGAACAGCGGGACGTGCAGCTGAAACTCGGCGCCTGGATCAGCAACCAGCGAAGCAGGGCCGCGACACTGGCGCCCGAGCGGGCGGAACAGCTCACCGCCATCGGCATGCGCTGGACATGAGGGGCGTCGTCATCGCGGCCGTCGCGCTCACGGTCGGCTACTGATTCCCAATGAAGTTGTCAATCTCATCCGGTGACGCGCTGTGAGCGATTCATCCGAGGACGGCAGGTTTGGGCGGAGCGGTGATCTCGAAGACTCGGCCGTCGCGTATGAGGGCCCAGAGAACGTTCAATCGACGCCGCGCGAGGGCGATGACTGCTTGCCTGTGGTTCTTGCCTTCGGCTCTCTTGCGTTCGTAGAACGCCTTCGAGGTAGAGCAACAGCGGGCAGCGACCTGCGCGGACATGTAGAAGACCCGCAGCAGGCGCCGGCAGTAGCGTCGTGGGCGGCGCATATTGCCGCTGATCCGTCCAGAGTCCCTGGGAACCGGGGCCAGGCCGGCGACGCCGGCGAGGCGGTCAGGGCTGCCAAAGACACTCATGTCTCCGCCGGTGTGGGCGATGAACTCCGCGGCTAGAACGGGCCCTATGCCGGGCATGCTCAGGATGACCTCGGCATGCGGGTGTTCACGAAACCGGCCCTCGATCAGGACGTCGGTTTCGGCGATCTCTTCATCGAGGGCCATCACTTCCCTCGCGAGCTTGGCAACCATGGTGGCGGCCAGTTTCTCCCCGGCGACGGCAGTGTGCTGGGCCTCAGCGGCTTCGACGGCGGTGGCCGCGACGAGCTTGTAGTTGCGGGCCTTGCGGTTCTTCAGCCACTCGGCGAGGCGGTTCTTGCCGATCCGCCGGAGGGCGGCTGGGCTCTGGTAGCCGGTCAGCAGCACCAGGGAAGCCTTTGAAGTGCTGTAGTCGAAGGCCCGCTCCAGAGCGGGGAGGTACTCCAGCATCTGGGCCCGCAGCCGGTTGATGCCCCGGGTCCGGTCCGCAGCCAGGTCCAGCCGCCGTGAAGTGAGGATCCGCAGGTCGAGGGCGATGTCGTCGCCGTGGCGCATCGGTTGGAGGTCGCGGCGCATGCGGGCCTGGTCGGCGATGACGAAGGCGTCTTTCGCGTCGGTCTTCCCATCGCCCCGGTAGGAGCCGGAGGCGTGATGGACGGTGCGACCGGGGATATAGAGGACCTGTTGCCCGTTGCCGGTCAGCAGCGCGATCATCAGCGCGGCACCACCAGCGTTGAGATCAATCGCCCAGGTCACCGGCTCGTCTTCGCTCAGAGCGAGGACATCGCCAATCAGATTCAGCAGTGCGGTCTCGTCGTTGGCCACCCGCCGCGACAGCTTCCGCTGACCGTCGGAGTCGATCACCACGCAGTGATGCTCGGCTTTGCCAGCATCCGTACCGGCCCACAGTTCGGGCATGGCCACCTCCGAAGTCGTCCCAGTACTTGTCCCAGCAGACGACCTCGCCAGCGTGTCCTTACCAAGCGATCTTGTCGCGCGCATCCCAATCAGTGGCCGAGTCGTCGCGGGGCACCGGGCGGCCAATCAGTAGAAGCCACTCCTGCGGCATGAGGTTGACAGCCACACCCAGTGCCCCTGGGCCTCCCGATCCTACGAGTGACCGGAATCAACCCACCAACAACGTAAGGAGGTTTTCGTGTTGTCGTCGGGTGGTGACGGTTCATGATCCCTGCGGTATGCCGGTGGGGTGAGGTATTCGGAGGGTGGGGGCCTGACCGCTGAGCGTCGGGCGTTTCGTGAGGAGATCCGGCTTCAGGCCGGGCATCGGTTCGCGGCGGGTGAGAAGACCTCGGTGATCGCGAAGGACTTGCGAGTGAGCGTGCGGTCGGTGGAGCGCTGGCGCCGTGCCTGGCGCGAGGGCGGCATGGAGGGCCTGCGTTCCGCGGGTCCGGCGAACTCACCGACCATCACCGATACCCAGTTCGCCGTGCTGGAGGAGGAACTCGGCAAAGGCCCGGCGACGCACGGCTTCGAAGACGAACGCTGGACCCTGGTCCGGGTCCAGGCGGTGATCCGCCGTCGGCTGCGAGTGAGCCTGTCGGTGGCGACGGTGTGGCGGCTGCTGAAACGGCACGGCTGGTCCTGGCAGGCTCCCGCCCGCAGAGCACTGGAGCGTGACGAGCACGCGGTGGAGCTGTGGAAGAAGGAGGTTTGGCCCCGGGTAAAAGGCTCGCGGCGGCCTTTGGGGCCTGGATCGTCTTCGAGGACGAGGCCGGTTTCTCGATGACGCCGCCCCGTGCCCGCACCTGGGGCCGGCGCGGGCACACCCCCGTCATCCGCGTGCGTGGCAGGTCCCGCCGCCGGACCTCGGTTGCCGCGCTGTGTTGCTACAAGGCCGGCGAGAAGAGCCGTCTCATCCACCGGCCCCGCACGCGCCTCCTGCTCAAGGGCGCCCGCAAGAGCCTCGTGGCAGGACTATCGCGACCTCCTGGTGCGGGCACACATCCAGCTCGACGGACCGATCGTGGTGGTCTGGGACAATCTCAACACCCATCTGGCCGCGGGGCTGAAGCAGTACGAGGCCGAACACGACTGGCTCACCACCGTCCGGCTTCCGCCGTATGCACCCGACCTGAATCCCGTCGAGGCTGTCTGGTCACTCGTGCGCAGAGCAATGGCCAACACCGCTTTCACCACACCCGACGACCTCGACCGCAAGCTCCGCAGCGAGTTACGCAGGATCCAACTCCGGCCCCGTCTCATCGACGGCTGTCTCACCGCCACAAGACTGGCCATCAACCCGCCGACCCCACCTTGAAAACCTCAGTAACCAGTGAAAACTGAAGACAGTTGAATGAGAACTCATGGTGACATCGAAGTGCGAAGCCGCACCCGCCATTCCGATCCGCCCGGCTCCGAGGCTCACGGGCTCTGCGGGCCGCCACGGTTCGATGTCGTCCGCCCCGACCGGTCCGGCTCCCGCGCCGAGGTCCTCATCGCCGTGTCGCGGATTCCGGCGAGGGGCGCGGCGGGCCGCAAGGTGACGGTCGGCGAGTGGTTCTTCTGCTGCGACCGCGTCACCGTGACCGGACCGGGCGGTCGCCGGAGGCCGTCAGTTCGCGGGGCGGGGCAGTACGGCGAGGGCGGTGCGGGCGATGTCGGTCAGCGTCTCTTCGTCGGCTCCGGCCTTGCCCAGTGCTTCGATGCCGCGCAGTACGGCCAGGACCAGCGCGGCCAGCTGTCCGGGATCCGCGTCCGCGTCGAGGTCGCCGTTGCGCTGGCAGGCAGTGATGTCGTGCTCCAGCAGGGTGCGCAGTGCTTCGACGGCCGTGTGCGCTCGCTCGGCCACGGTCTTGTCGTGTTCGGCCAGCTCGGCGGTGCCCTTGGCCAGCAGGCATCCGCGCTGGGCGGTGTCTGCGGCGGTGGCTGCGGCCACCGCGTGGATGTGGGCCGACAGCCGCGCGTATGCGTTCTTGTCGTCGCCGCGCAGCTGCTGGGCGGTGGCATCGACGATTGCGCTGCAGTAGTCGTCGAACACGCGGTGGAAGAGGTCCTGCTTACCGCCGAACGCGCCGTACAGGCTGCCCTTGCCGAGGCCTGTGGCCGCGGCGATGTCGTCCATGCGAGTGGCGGCGTACCCGCCCGCCCAGAACTGCTCCCGGGCGGTGTCCAGTACCTGCTGCTCGTCGAATTTCCGAGGTCGTGCCATGGGGTGAGCATAACGCTTTCTTGACTCGTTCGTCCACAACAGTTAACGTTATGGACGAGCCAGTCAATAACTATCGAGGACTGGAACGTCATGACGGAAGTACTCGCAGGCAAAGTGGCAGTGGTCACCGGGGCGAACAGCGGCATCGGACTGGCCGCAGCGCGGCGTTTCGCTGCCGAGGGCGCCCACGTGATCATCACCGGTCGGCGTCAGGACGCGCTGGACGCGGCCGCCGCCGAGATCGGCCACAGCGTCACCGCTGTCCGCGGAGACATAGCGAATCCGGCCGACCTTGACCGGCTCTTCGCGGTCGTGGCCGAGCGGGGCCTGCGCATTGACGTGCTTTTCGCGAATGCGGGCGGCGGGGAATTCGCGACTCTGGAGGAGGTGACGGAGCAGCACTTCGACGACACGTTCAACATCAACGTCCGGGGGACGCTCTTCACCGTGCAGAAGGCGTTGCCGCTCCTCAATGACGGCGCCTCGGTGATCCTGACCGGTTCCACCGCCGCGACCACCGGCGGAGAGGCGTTCGGCGTCTATGCCGCGTCGAAGGCCGCCGTCCGCTCCTTCTCGCGTACCTGGGCCAACGAGCTCCGCGGCCGTGGCATCCGTGTCAACACCCTGGTGCCCGGACCGATCAAGACCCCGGGAATCACCGGCCTGGCCCCCAACGAGGAAGAGGCCAAGTCGCTCCGCGCGTTCTTCGCGCAGCAGGTTCCCCTCGGCCGGATGGGCGAGCCCGCCGAGGCGGCTGCGGCAGCGCTCTTCCTCGCGTCCGACCAGAGCAGTTTTGTCACAGGGTCCGAGCTCTACGTCGACGGTGGACTGAATCAGGTCTGAGTGGTTCTCCCTCCTGGAGCGGTGCTCGGTGGAGTCGCAGAGGTGCCCAGCTGTGTCTGTGGTGCAGCCGGGGCCGTCACCAGGGGGTTCACGGCGCGCCGATTCGGTGCTTCTTGGGTAGCGTGAATGAGTCGACGTGCACCATCCGGTCGTATTCCCCGAGGGAATCAGCCGCCGAGGGAATCCGTCCGCCGCGGGTTCAGCCGGATTTCCCGGTGACGACGGATTTCCCGGTGACCGAGGGAAGGATCCGCGCCGTGGCTTTCATCACGACCGCAGACGGAACCGAGATCTTCTACAAGGACTGGGGGTCGGGGCAGCCGATCGTGTTCAGTCACGGGTGGCCGCTGACCGCCGATGCGTGGGACCCTCAGTTGAATTTCGTGGCGGACAACGGGTTCCGTGCCGTTGCCCATGACCGGCGTGGGGGCGGACGTTCGGGGCAGCCGTGGGTGGGCAACGACCTCGACACGTACGCGGACGACCTGGCGTCGCTGATCGAGGCGCTGAACCTGCGTGACGTCATCCTGGTCGGGCATTCGACCGGTGGTGGTGAGGTGGCGCGGTACATCGGGCGCCACGGGACCGGTCGGGTCGCGAAGGCCGTCCTGCTGAGCGCGATCCCGCCGCTGATGCTCAAGACGGATGCGAACCCGGAGGGACTGCCCCTCGAAGTGTTCGACGAGATCCGGGCGGGCGTCGCGACGGACCGCTCCCAGTTCTACCGGGACCTCAGTGAGACGTTCTACGGTGCCAACCGGGAGGGTTCGACGGTCTCGCAGGGCACGCGTGACGCGTTCTGGCTGTGGTCGATGCAGGTGGGTATCAAGAGCGCGTACGACTGCGTCAGGGCGTTCTCGGAGACGGACCTGACCGAGGACCTCAAGCGGTTCGACGTCCCGACGCTGATCGTGCACGGCGACGACGACCAGATCGTGCCCATCGTGGCCGCGGGCGAGAAGTCCTCGAAGCTGGTCAAGGACGCCACGTTCAAGGTGTACCCGGGCGCCCCGCACGGTCTGGCGATGGTTCCCGTCTTCGCCGACCGTTTCAACGCCGACCTGCTGGAGTTCGCCCGCGGGTGAACGCCACGATTGTGTGTGCCGTTCCGCAGTGCCGTCCGGCCCAGGAAAGGAATCGCGCAAAGACCCGAGCGGGAATCTGTGCCCCTGCGTATCGCCGGGGTTCTCGTCAGCCGGCGGACCAGAGACGCAACAACCGGACCAGCAGCCGGCCGTTCCAAGCGAAACCGCCCAGTGCCACGCAGGACGACGGAGACCGACACACGCTCGCGCAGGACCCGAAAATCCCGAGGAGGGTGAATGTCTGCTCACCGCTACGAGCCGGGGCGGGTAGGCCTGCTCCTCATCGACACCATGAACGATGTCTTCTCCGAGGACGGCAAGGCCTACCCCACCTTCAAGGAGGAATTCGAGCGGATCGGAACCTTCGAGAACCTCAAGCGCCTGCTGGCGGGCGCGCGCGAGCAGGGATTTCCCGTCTTCTTCGCACCCATGTCCTACACCGAAGCGGACTACACCTCGTGGAAGCACATCTCCGGTGTCCACCGCGAGATGTTTGACAACCGCCTCTTCGTGGAGGGGAGTTGGGGGGGCCGATTTCCACCCCGGGCTGTCGCCTCAAGACGGCGAAATCGTGATCACTCCGCACAAGAACATCGACGTCCTGGCCAACACGGACCTGGAGGTCCAGCTCCGCCAGCACAACACGGAGTACATCGCCATCGCCGGCATGGTGGGGGCGATGTGCGTGGAGTCGCCCGCCCGCAGATGCATGGAACACGGCTTCCACGTGACCACGTTCACCGATGCGACCGCGGCAGTCGGGGGCCGGGACGCCTACGACGCGATGATTCTGCGGTATCCGTTCATCTCACATGCGACGCTCACGGTCGACGAATTCCTCACCGCCACGCGCGCACCGGCGGCCTGAGGGCCCTTACCGGTAGCACGCGGTGAGGAGCGTCGAATCGCGCGCTCGACCGACCGACCTCGCCTCATCCGTCAAGACCGCCGAGGCGGCCCTACACCTGAATTCCATGTCGATCGATGCGGAGGACGCACATGAGCCCTGAGGAAGGCGTGCTGATCGTGGGGGCCGGCCCCGCGGGACTGATGCTCGCGGGCGATCTGGCCGAGGCAGGGATCGCCTGCACCATGGTGGAGCGCCGCGAAGGGGAGTCCCAGCTCACCCGGGCGTTCGCCGTGCACGCCCGGACGATGGAGCAACTCGACGCCCGCGGGATCGCCGACGACTTGCTCAAGACCGGACTACGCAATCCGGTCCTGCAGTTCTTGCAGATCGACCTCTCACGGCTGCCGACCCGCTACCCGCACGTCCTGGTGACACCGCAGTACAACACCGAGCGGCTGCTCCGCTCCCGCGCTCTCACCCACGGAGTGGACATCAAGAGCGGCTACGAGGCGACCGGTCTGCGGCAGGACTCCACGGGCGTCAACGTCGAGGTACGCGCCCCGGACGGTACGGTGCAGACCCTGCGTGCCGCCTACGTGGTGGGCGCTGACGGCCGCAACAGCAAGGTGCGTGAGTCCCTCGGCCTCCCCTTTCCCGGCCGGTCCGCGGTTCGTTCGATGATGCTTGCCGACGTACGCCTGGCCGAGCCGCCGAGAAAACCTCCCACCGTCGGGGCGGTGGGGGACGCCTTCGCCATCGTCGTGCCCTTCGGCGACGGCTGGTTCCGCGTCATGGCCTGGAACCGTCGCCACGACATGCCTGACACCACGGCCGTCGATCTCGACGAGATCCGCGCAGTCGCCCAGCGGGCGCTCGGGAACGACTTCGGCATGCGGGACGCACGCTGGCTCTCCCGGTTCCACAGCGATGAACGCCAGTGCCCCCGTTACCGCGTCGGCAGGGTCTTCCTCGTCGGCGACGCCGCGCACGTGCACTCACCCGCCGGCGGGATGGGCCTCAACACCAGCATCCAGGATTCGGTCAACCTCAGCTGGAAACTGGCGGCTGTCCTGCACGGCCGGGCTCCGGACGCTCTGCTCGACACGTACGAGGCCGAGCGGCATCCGGTGGGCCGTCGGGTACTTCGGATGAGCGGCGCACTTCTGCGTGGGGTACTGACGACGCCAAAGGCGATGTGCGGATTCCGCGACCTCTTCGCCCGAACGGTGCTGCGCATCCGGCCCGTAGCCCAGCGGGCCGCCCGGGCGATTTCCGAACTCGACATCGCCTACGCCACTCCGAGTGGCGCACCCCCGCTTGTCGGCAAGCGCGTTCCCGACCTGTCACTGACCGACGGAAAGCGGCTGTACGAGGCTCTGCGCACCCGGCGCTTCGTGCTCGTCACCGCCGCGGATGCGCCGCTCCCCACCGCGGTGACTGAAGGCTGGGCCGACGAGGTCGAGTTCGTGTCCGTGCCAGGCCTGACAAGAAGGGCCCTGCTGGTCAGGCCAGACGCGTACATCGCGTGGACCACCTCGGAGGAACATCCGCAACGCCGGGCCGAGGCCGCCCGACAGGCCCTGACGGACTGGTGTGGTGCAGGCGCTACCGCCCATCAAGGCACCCCTACCTCCAGATAAGCCGGCCCCTGACACCGCGCGACGCGGCCGCCGTCCGGTGCCCGCGGCTGCGACGGAACAGCCTTTCGCCGCCACGCCACGCCCCAACGGGCCCAAGCGTGGTCCCAGGTGTGAGCTGGTGCGGACACCTGCGCACACCGGCTGGACGACATCTCGTGCCGGCTACGGCCGAGGCATCTGATGCAGTGCCTGCCGAGGGGGGCCTGCCTCGAGGACGTGCTCGTGCGCTCCGACGACGGCAGCACCAGTGCCCGACCGCACCAGCCACGGATGGCACGTCCACGGTGCCCGATCAATAGGTCGGGCCAGCAGACGCAACCGGGAAACTCTTCATGCCAAACAGGAGTGCGCCGTCCGCCCACTCAGACAAGTCGAACAAGCCATTGCACCTGGGCACACCCCTACCGTGAAGGACACACCATCCGAAATCCCTTATCACGATAGAGCCGGAGCCCACCCATGACTTCTGTCCATTCCTTCTGGGTCGCAGGACGCCCGGCCGAAGGCGACAACACCCTCGACGTGACTTCCCCGTGGGACAGCAGGCTCGTCGGAACAGTTTCTGTGCCGACCGACGCACAGATTGAAGAGGCTGTCGCCGCCGCCTACGCGGTGCGGGAGGAGTTTGCCGCCACTCCGGCCCACCTGCGGGCCGCCGCCCTGGACCAGGTCGCCAAACGCCTTGCCGAACGGACTGAGGAGATAGCACAGCTGATCTCCGCCGAGAACGGCAAGCCCATCAAGTGGGCGCGCGGCGAGGTCGGCCGCGCCGTCTCCGTCTTCCGCTTCGCCTCTGAAGAGGCCCGCCGCTTCAACAGCGGCGAGGCCCAGCGTCTGGACACCGACGCAGGCGGCCGGGGGCGCCTCGCCCTGATCCGCCGCTTTCCCAAGGGCGTCGTCCTCGGCATCACCCCGTTCAACTTCCCGCTGAACCAGGGCGCGCACAAGGTGGCTCCCGCCATCGCCGCCGGTGTGCCGATCATCCTCAAGCCCGCTCCGAACACTCCTCTTTCCGGGCTGCTCCTCGGCGAGGTGCTGGCCGAGACGGACCTGCCGGTGGGCTCATGGTCGATCCTGCCGGTCTCCAACGACCGTATGCCCGCCCTCGTCCAGGACGAGCGCCTGCCCGTGATCTCCTTCACCGGTTCCGAGAAGGTCGGCTACGCGATCATGGACTCGGTGCCCCGCAAGCACTGCACCCTGGAACTGGGCGGCAACGGCGCGGCGGTCGTGCTCGCCGACTGGGCGAGCGACGAGGACCTGGACCGGGCCGCCACCCGGATCGCCACCTTCTCGAACTACCAGGGCGGCCAGTCCTGCATCTCCGTGCAGCGGGTGATCGCGGACGCCTCCGTGTACGACCGGCTGCTGCCGCGCATCGTCGCCGCCGTCGAGGCCCAGGTGACCGGCGACCCGTCGGACGACAAGACCGACGTCGGGCCGCTGGTCAGCGAAGACGCGGCCAAGCGCGTCGAGACCTGGGTCGACGAGGCGGTGACGTCAGGCGCCGAACTCCACACCGGTGGCACGCGCGACGGCGCCTCCTACGCACCCACCGTGCTCACCAGTGTCCCGGCGGAGACCACCCTCGCCTGCGAGGAAGTGTTCGGCCCGGTCCTGACCGTGACGAAGGTGAACGGCGACGCAGAGGCGTTCGCCGCGGTCAACGACTCCAAATATGGCCTCCACGCGGGCGTGTTCACCCACGACGTGCAGGTCGCTTTCCGTGCGCACCGCGCGCTCGAGGTCGGCGGCGTGATCATCGGTGATGTTCCGTCCTACCGGGCCGACCAGATGCCGTACGGCGGCGCCAAGCAGTCGGGCGTAGGCCGCGAAGGCGTGAAGTTCGCGATGGAGGACTACACCTACGAGCGAGTCCTGGTTCTGACCGACCTCGAACTCTGACGAGTCGCCGCGTGACGGGAGGGGAGCAGGGTGCAGGCGCCAGGAACGCCACCGACCGGTCTTCGCCGAACGCCCTGCGGCCACACTCGTTCACCGGCGGCACGGCCTCCCCCACGCTTCGGCGTGTCCTCGCCGTGCCGTTCGGTGTCACCCGCTCTCCCGACCCGGGCTGGACGCCTCTCAGAGTCAAGTGTGTCTGACCAGCCTCCCACCTGCATCCCGCAGAGCGTTGGTCTCTGGCTCTTGTTGGTCTTGCACATGGCGCGAGCCGCACGGCACCGCGCGGGCGGTGCGGCTCGTATCGATGCAGACTCGATAGAAGGGACGGATTCGGGGACGAGATTCCGCGGCGGCGCGTGCGTCGTGGGGGCCGTCCTCCTCTGGCCGGGTCCCGCAGGGCGGGACGCGTGCGAAGCCCGACATGATCCCGGGAACCAGAGGGGTTTGGGATATGGCCGTGCCGCGCATACCTCTCGCCTTCTTCGGAATATCTCTGGGCCTCGCGGGCCTGGCCGGCACCTGGCTCACGGCAGCCCATGAAGGCCACGTGCCGATCGACGTGGGCCGCGCTCTGGTCGCGCTCGCTGCGGTCGTCTGGTGCGTGACGCTTCTGCTGTACCTGCGGTACGCAGTGTCTGTCCGGGGAGCCTTCGTGGCCGACATGCTGGACAGCGTCGGGAGTCCGTTCGGATCATTGGCGGTCATTACGCCGATGCTCCTCGCAGCGCAGGGCATAGCACCGTACGCCCCCGACGCCGGCCGCATCGTGGTGGACGTCTTCATCGTCCTGACCCTGCTCGTGGGCGGCTGGTACACCGGGCAATGGATATACGGCCCGCTCGAGCTGGATCAGCTTCACCCGGGCTACTTTCTGCCCGCTACCGGCGGTGGTCTCGTAGCCGCCTTCAGCGCCGTGCAGGTCGGGCAGGAGCGCGTGGCCGAGGTCATGTTCGGTCTGGGTATCATCTCGTGGGTCGTCCTGGGCTCCATGATTCTGGCCCGGCTCTTCTTCCGGCCTCCGATGCCGCCGGGCCTCACGCCGACGCTCGCCATCGAGGTAGTACCCGCCTCCATGGCAAGCGTCGCCTGCTTCGCCCTCAACCACGACCGTATCGACCGGCTCTCGGCTGTGCTCGCCGGCTACTGCCTGCTGATGATCCTCGCCCAGGTACGGCTGCTCCCCTTGTTTCTCCGCCTGCGGTTCACACCTGGCTTCTGGGCCTTCACCTTCTCCTGGACGACGGTGGCGACCACCGGACTGCACTGGACCAGCACCGGCCACCCTCCCGGCGAACTTGTTCTCTCCTACCTCCTCCTGGCCGCCGCGACCGCACTCGTGGGAGCCATCGCGGTACGGACGCTGGTGGCCATGGCACGTCACCAGTTCCTCCCCCCGGCGACGCCACCTCGTGCCTCGGCGTAGGTACGGCCTGCCTGGCGACCGGCAGGAGGCAGGTCCGCCCCTCGCGGGGCGACGGCGCACCTCGTAGCCCCCCGGGCGCCGCCCCTGAAGGAGCCGAGTCAGGCAGAGTCTCATGCCTCCTGTGCCAGGCATCATCGCGTGCGCTGTGCCGGGGGCCCTGAAGGTGACCTGTGCAACAGCACCAGCCCATTCTTGACCCGATCGTCCATATGTGTTTTGCTGATCGTGAGACCGAGGCACATATGCCCCGGTATGTGATCCCCGCATCGCTGGATCCGGCAAGCGCCGGCCGGGCTGTAGGCAGTCCCACGCGAATGACCTCGTGTTCATGACCACACGTGCGGTCGTCGCCGACGCGCCAGAGCCCTACCAGGACCGACTCACAGCCCACGGAAATCGCGCAGTTGCCGCCTGGCGCCTCCGCTCCGCTCCGCACCCACGAGCAGCCCCTGCCCCCACCCTCCAAGGAAGCCACCTTGCGCGCCGCCACCGACATTCGCCGCTCCCGCTCCCGCCATCTCGCGCGCACCAACTGGCTGCGATCGCTCAACTCCTTCTCCTTCGGCGCTCGCTCCGAGAGCGACAACTCCCACTTCGGGCTGCTGCTCGTGTCGAACGAGGACACCGTCAAGCCGGGCACCGGTTTCGACACCCATCCTCACCGGGACATGGAGATCGTGACCTGGGTCCTGGAGGGAGCCCTTGTCCACCAGGACTCGACCGGCCACAACGGGATCATCTATCCCGGGCTGGCCCAACGGATGACGGCCGGCGCCGGCATTCTGCACAGCGAAAAGAACGACTCGTGGACCCTGACCGGTGATCAGGAGCACGCGGATCCAGTGCACTTCATCCAGATGTGGGTCCTCCCGGACACGGCCGGTGTGACTCCGGGCTACGAGCAGCTGGACATCAACGCGCCGCTTGATCAAGGCGGATGGGTCACCCTGGCCTCGGGCATGTCGAAGCACTCCGGAGCCCGCGCCATCTCCATCCGGCAGAAACACGCGGCCCTGCACGTCGCCCGGCTCCGCCCGGCCGAGACGGTGCAGGCAGCCGCAGCACCGTTCGTACACCTCTTCGTGGCTCGCGGCAGCATCTCCCTCGAAGGCTCCGGCGCCCTCGCCCAAGGTGACGCGGCGCGAATCACCGGCTCCGAAGGGCAGCGGATCAGTGCGGGCGCCGACGGCGCGGAGCTGTTGATGTGGGAAATGGACACCACTCTCAGTTTCCGGTGACCTCATCTCCATCACCCTGATTGCTTGTAGCCGGCCCCCATCTCCCGGCACGCGAAATCGCACCGGATTTGCTCAGCATCGAGCGATGGCAGAAGTTCCGCCCCTGACATTTCGAACGCCTACCAGTGCGGCCTGGGGAGTAGGAAATGCAACCGCGATGAGGAATGCCCGGTGTCGGACCTCCCCGCCTAGTTCCTCCTGCTACCCACGATGCCTGCGAGGCGGGCCTCGCTCAGACCCCGACAGCGACCACGTGAGCGTCACTCAGGGACTCAAGGTTTTCACCGTCAGGTGATCAGATATGCCGCCGCACGCCAAAAGTGCACCGGCGGTAACACCATCCAGAACCGTAACCAAAAAAGGGAGTACCACTATGAGCAACATCCACGCAATGGTCGCGAACGTCGAGGTGGATAACCTTGAGGACGCGATCCCTCTGTACCAGGAATTGACCGGAGAGACGGAAGTCCGCCGATTTCCGTACCGTGATCTGGAGCTGGCACTCGTAGGGCCCTTCCTGCTCTACTCCGGGCCGCTCGAGAAATACGTCTCACAGAACGGGACCGTCATCGTCGGCTCCCTGGCCCCCGTTCTCGAAGCCCTCGGCAAGGCGGGCGCCGAGATCCTCGAAGCGCCCAACGAAGTTCCCAACGGCACCAGGATCGTCGCCCGGCACCCGGACGGCTCCGTCTTCGAGTACATGCAGCTTCGCGCCTGACCCCTCCGCACCCGGCACCACTGCGGTGCTCTGAGGCCGGGGCCGGCCTCAGAGCACCGGCCGTGACCGTCATCGGACTTCCAACGGCAGCCGTCCCGAGCCCGGACATCAGGGGTGTAGACCAAATGAGCTCTCCTTCTGAAGGGCGGGGATGCCGCGCCAATGACCGTGGAGGAGGGGCGACAGCGCGAGCAGCCGCAGCCTCCACACCGGCGCACGCTCACCCGGGGTGACGAGGCGGATGGGGCGCGGTGCGGGGGCTGCCGTTCACTCCCGTGCGCACCTCAGCCCGGTCCGTCACCCGCAGCCACTCGAAACCCCGACCGCAACAGACCGAACAGTAGAGACGCAGAGACCCGATACCTACAGCACTGACATCACAGTGCCGAACGGCCACCGACAAGAACTTACGGGTCATCAGGCCCACGATGTTCCGGTGATCAGCATGAATGGTTCGGATTGGGTTCATTTCATGGAATCAGTAGTTTTTTAGCTTCGCTAAGGATTCGCACCGCTCCGCTGGGGACGGTGGACGAAAGGCGCAAGCAGATGGAGGGCCTTGCCCCCTGATGTTGGACACACGAGACACTGGATCCTGAGGATCTGAGAACGGACATCTCGTGGTCATGAAGAACTACCCGCCGGAGTTCAAGGCGGACGCGGTCGCGCTGTACGAGTCGCGGCCCGATGCGACGATCAGGTCGGTCGCCGCCGATCTGGGGGTCAATCCGGAGACCCTGCGGAACTGGGTCCGGGCTGCCGGAGCAAGCCGTCCACGGGAACGCCGGACGCGGGAACCGGCCCAGCCGCCGGCACCGCTGGAGGCAGAGAACGCGGCTCTGCGGAAGAAGGTCCGCGAGCTCGAGGAGGAACGCGAGATCCTGCGGAAGGCTGCCAAGTATTTCGCCGGGGAGACGTGCTGGTGAACCGCTTCCAGTGCGTCGCTGACCATCAGCGCCGCTACGGCGTGAAGCGGCTCTGCAGCATCCTCGGCGTCAGCCGCTCGAGTTTCTACTACTGGCGCCGGACAGCCTCGGACCGGGCCGCCCGGCAGGCGGTCGACGCACAGCTTGCCGCCCGGATACGGGCGGTGCACCAGGAATCGGACGGCACCTACGGAGCCCCAAGAATCACCGCCGAGCTCCGCGAGACGAACGGTGAGGCGGTCAACCACAAGCGGGTCGCCAGGATCATGCGGGCGTCCGGGATCGAAGGGGTCCGGTTGCGCCGAGGCGCAGATGCTTCTCCTGACCACGCTGGCACTCCCTCATGCCCAGTGCGCGCCGGGAGCAGACGCGCGAAGAGGATGCAGCCGGGCAGCACTCCGGGCGGGCGAGCTACGGATCCCGTCAGCAGGGCGGCGTGGCCCAGGGGTGGGTCTGACGCTGGCCCCAGCTGCGTCCAGCTTTTGATTCGCTCGTCCAGGCCCCAGTGCTTGACCTGAGCGACCGCCCGTCGGCGGGCACACGGGACCACGGCCGGTTCGGCGGGGACTCTCCAGGTGGCCACATAGGCGGTGTCCAGTGGATAGGTACGGGCGACAAACAGGGCCACATCCGTACGGGAAGACGTCGGCCCAGAACACGGGGTGCGTCGACTCACGCTCGGGACGTCAGGTGGTCGTGCGGTCGTCGCTGCCGGTTCGGCGGAGTCGGTCGGCGTTGTGGGTGATGGTGTCGATGCGGGCTGCAAGGTCGGGGTGGTTGGCCTGGAGGTGGGTGTGGGTGTCGGCGAGGGGTTCGATGAGGTTGGCGGCGTCGTTGTCGGCGAGGGCTTCGGCGAGACGGGCCAGGGGTGTGTGGGCCTGGATGGGGAGGTCGGTGAGGGCTGTGATCTGGCCGGCGAGTTGCCGCAGGTCGGCGGAGTTGGTCCGGGCCCAGGCGGTGATGGTGCGGTCGGCGGCGCGGCGGCTGCGGGTGGCTTGTACGCGCTGCTCGCCGGTGGTGCCGGGTGTTCCGGGGCGTACGCGCAGGTAGCGCCGCTCGGCGGCTTGGCGGCTGGCGACGCCCAGGGGGTGGGCCAGGTCCGCCCAGCTGGAGCCTGCTGCCCGGGCTGCCTCGATCAGTCCTGGTTCCCATCCGGCGAGTTGGTCGCGCAGTTCACGCAGCAGCAGGAGTGCGGCCAGGGCCTGGTCCGCACTGGCCTGCCCCTCCTGCGGGTGCGTTCCGGTCAGCGGGATCTGGGCGGTGCGGACGGCTTCGCTGATCGTGTGCAGCGCTGCCGCAGCGGCGAAGAACGAGGTGGGATCGCGGGGCTGGGGTGAGGCGGGGGCTTTCATGGAGATCCTCTCGGTCTTTGTGTCACCCTTTGGACGACACCTCAGTTGTCATCGTTTGGATGACATGTTACAACGGAAGGGAGAAGAAGCGCATTGGCAGTTCCTGCCAGACCTGTGGAGGTGTTTTCGCGATGTTGATGCGCACTGACCCGTTCCGCGAACTCGACCGGCTCGCCCAGCAGCTGACGGGTGTGACCGGTACCTGGTCCAGGCCCTCGGCCATGCCGATGGATGCCTACCGGGAGGGCGAGGAGTACGTGATCGCCCTCGACCTACCCGGTGTCGCAAAGGACGCGATCGACATCGACGTCGAGCGGAACATGCTCACCGTCAAGGCCGAGCGCCGCCCGGTCGTCAAGAGCGACGATGTGCAGATGGAGCTCTCCGAGCGGCCCTTGGGTGTCTTCTCCCGCCAGCTGGTGCTGGCCGACACCCTGGACACCGAGCGCATCTCGGCCGACTACGAAGCGGGGGTGCTGACCCTGCGGATCCCGATCGCCGAGCGCGCCAAGCCCCGCAAGATCGCGATCGGCGGGGAGTCCGAGCACAAGCAGATCAGCGGCTGAGAATCCCGCTTCCTCGACCGCACCGACGGCGGAGGACGGGCATCGATCTCCCCTCTGGTCCCGTCCTCCGACTACGTCTTCACACAACGACGTAAATGGGTAGTGGTGGCCATGCGATGGGAAGCATTCCTCGACCACGTGCAGGAACGCGGCGAGTACGCCACACCGCAGGAGGCCGAGCGGGCTGCGCGTACCGTTCTCGCGCTGCTGGGCGCGCATCTGGTGGGCGAGGACCGGGCCGCACTGGCCGCCCGGCTCCCCGAGACCTTCGCCCTAATCCTGCTCAACCCGCTGCAAGCCGCCGAACCGCTCCCACCGGAGCGGTTCCTGCGGGCCACTGCGGCGTGGATCGAGGGCGCCACCGAACAGACCGCAGCCTGGGACGTCAGCGCCGTGCTGAGCGTGACCGCCGATGCGGCGGGCGAGGAACTCACCCGCCGCATCCTGCTCCAGCTCCCCCCGGGCTACGACCTCCTCTTCGGCCGCCCCCAACACACACCTGAGCCCAGAAGAGCGTGACCCGCTCACACAAACAACAGGGCAGACCAACGCTCCCCCGGCCAACCCTCCCGTCGGGCCTTGGTGGTCGGAAAGGCGACCACTCCCCGATGCTTCTGATGGGTGAACCGGCCGCCGCCCGGCCCGCATGCCACCGTGGTCGCAGGGGCTTTCGCGCGTGTTGCTGGCCGAAGCACGCAGCCTGCGCCGGCGAGCTCCGGGCGCCACGACGCATGCCAATCAGCTCGTCGACGTGTCCATCAGGGGGCGCCCGCCAGGACCCGGAGGGGCGAGCGTGCTGGCGGTGGTCACCCGGCACTCTTGTTGCCAGCGTCGGCGCATGACACCGAAAGTGAGAACCTACAGTCACGTCGTCGCGCAGGGCCAGGACGTCGGCGAGGAGTTCGAGCAGTTCGAGCTCGTCGTTGGCGACGCGTCGCGAGAGCATCCGGTGGCCGCTCTCGTCAATCGCGACGCAGTGGTGATGGGTCTTGCCTGCGTCGATGCTGGCCCAGATCGCGGCCATGTGGTGCCTCCGTGAGGCGTGCTGTTGATGCCTCCCGACGGACGACCTCGCTGTCGATTCACTACGGAGCGATCATTCGCTATTCCCAATGGGCAGCCGAGTCGTCGTGGGGCGTCGGGCGGCCAATCATTGGAAGCCACAAACGGCAGAAGTTTGAAAGCCACACCTGACGCCCCTGGGTGGGCCAACCATACGAAGGGCTCGCCCGATCCCGCAGACAACGTAGGGAAGTTTGACCGCCCTATGGGGGTCACACCTCTGGTCGGTCACAGCCCGGAGATCCCGGCCCGCCGCATATACAGTTCGGAGCGGACAAGTTCGAGGAGACGGCCCGTCCAGTTGCGGCCTCGTCCAGCGTTGTCACCCCAGAAGGCCGAGTCCATGTCGTCGTAGATCACGGTGGCGTCGTCTGTCGCCAGCAGGATCTCGGCTAGCTCGGGATGCTGGTCGTACTTGGCGCGCAGCAGGCTGGTCATGACGGCGGCGCGGGCGTGTTCCCAGCCCTCGCGGCGTGGTGTCCCGGCCGCGAGCTCGCGTGCTGCGGAAGAGGTGTCCGCCGCAGCGATCGCGGCGGCGCCCTCTGGCTCAGCGACCGACAGGGCCCAGTAGGCGTGGGCGACCGAGGGGTAGCTGACCTTCCCGACGGTGATCGGGGCGGGATAGTCGTTGCGCAGACCGAGCTGGCCGGGGTCGGCCACCGGCTTGTTCGGATACGAGTGGTACAGATGCACCGCCGGAGCGTGCGGAGCCACCGGTCCGTCTGCTGAGATGCGAGTGTTCCGTTCGGCGATCCGGCGGGCCCGGTCCTCGAAGTACGCGAGGGCCCTGTTGTAGGCGTCCTGAGTGACCGGCGGGTCAATCGGCAGGTAGGTCTGGCCTCCGGGCCCTGCCACCAGCACCCGCAGCGGCCAGTCCTTGCTGTCCATGTCGCCCAGCGCGTAGCGGCGCCGCGAGACCGGGATGGCCAGGAACGCGGTGCGGGCCGCGGTGCGGTTCCCCTCTGTCCGATCGGCGAGGAAGGCGTCGATGGCGGCCAGGCAACGGCCAGTCGAGTCAGGCCGCCCGTTCAGCTGGTCGATGGTGTCGCGGACTTCGGCGACCAGCACGTCAGGGGTGAGCAAACTCCGGGGCTCGCTGAACTTCCAGCGCGCCAGACCGTGCGCGGATGCCTCAGCGCCGTCCGGGAGGGTGGTGGCCACCCAACCGGTCCGGAGCTTCTCCTCGAACTCCTCGACGGTGACCAGGCCCCAGCAGTCGACGAGCCCGTCGGCATAGATGAAGAGGTCGGTCAGGAAGTACGGCCGTTACGGATGACGGCGTGCCGCCAGGTTCCGGGTATGCGGACGCCGTCCACGGTGCGATGGGTGATCCGTTTGCCGATCATCTGGTGATTGTGTCGCAGTGGCCGCCGAGGAGACCTTCATTTTCCGCGGGCCGGCCCCCGGAATGGTCCGCGCTGACCGGAACGGTCCCCACGGCTATCCCGCTCGGCGCCCGGCACTTCAAGACCCCCGACAGCGTCAGGTACTGATGCCCCGTCTCATTGATCACGTCATGAAGGCGCCCTGTGAACTGGGCGCTGACAGGTCTGACTGAGATTCGTTTCGTGGGTGACGTGCCGGGACGCGGACCGCTGCCTGGGCGGTGTCGACAGTCTCATCGATCATGGTTGAAGCCGGGGGGCTGAGCTGGGGTTCGTCAGCTTGACCGAGACGCTGAAGGGTCGATTCTCGCTGGACATGGCAATTTCTGGGGACTGGGGCAGTTTGAGTGAGCCCCGGGGTTGGGTCCAGAGTCGTCGGTTTCGGCTTGGGCCGTTGCTTCGCGGCCGCTCGCCATCCGGGCTTGCCTCGTCGAGGTGGCTCGGGCGGGTGCTCAACCGGAGTTGACTGCCTGCATAGCCCGCCCCGACGACTGTGATCACTGAGCCGATCGCCAGCCAGTCTGCTGGGTTGAGGTAGCCGTCGGCGATATCGACGCGGTCGACCACGCCGATCTCTCCAGACAAGATCTGGACCCTGAGCCCGTAGTGCATGTGGCGGATCACGGTTCCGTCGGTCACGGACCACTTCGTCAGCTGCTCGGCCATGGAACGAGTCTTCCAGCAGACTCTGGGAAGGGTGAGCTGATCGTCCCCGGCGCCTGATGGGTTCCCAGCATGGAATGCTGGGCTGATGAGGCTGATCGGTAGCGACGGGCATGGTGTCGAGCTGGGCATTGTGGGCTACCAGTTCCCCGATGCGGTTGACCCGCGCCAGCGGCAGAGCTGGCTGATCATCGAAGGGTCCGCCCACTGCCCGCAGGGGACTTGGTCCTTCCGCTGGCAGGCATTGACCGCAGACGACGCCGTCGAGTTGGCACGATGGCTCGGTCGGGCGGCGGCCCACCCCTCCGGCTGCGAACACGACGACAGCGGCCGACTGGACTTCACCGAGCCCAACTTGGCCTTCGCCTTCACCTCGACCGATCCGGGTCTAATCGAACTGCGCGTCAGCCTGGACTTGGAGCTCTCGCCTCCCTGGCGACGCCAGGCCCGCTCGGGCGAGCCGTTCGTGGTCACGTCCTGGCTGACGGCCGAATCGGTGTTGGCGGCGGCAACGGAGTGGGCGGCCGAGATCACGCCCTATCCGCCTGCGGGTGACGCCAACCTGTAATGAGCCCGGACGGCAGGTCCTGGGCCGCGATAGCCAGACGCTGGGCGGCTTCCGTGCGGCCGCCTGAGCATGGAGCAGATCGCCGATGTCGCGATGCTCGCGATGGCGCACTCCGAGGGATACGCGGCCACCGCGCATCTCGTGTCGCTGTGGGGCGGGCTCCCCTCCCCCTTCGACGGGGCCGGGGACTTCTGGCATCGGCTGTGGCGCGCGGCGGTCATCGCGATCTTCCTTCCCGCCAACATCAGTCACCAGGTCCTGCGGGCGCTGGGCGGTGACAGCGTCGGCCTCGCGAACCAGTTCCTCACCGCGGTCTCGGAGATGGACGCGGGAGAAAGGATTGCGGCAGCCGTTCTGATCGGTGAAACACTCGAAGCCCGAGCCTCAGCAGCTACAAACCGGCGCTTCTCGGTGAGCTCTGGCTCCGTGACGCCGAGACGACCGCGTGGAAAGTCTTGTACGCCGCCCGGAAGCGAACCACCTACGACGACCAGGCAGAGTTCCAGCACGGGTGGGAAAGCGTCTGAGCACTCGCTTGATTACTCTGCTGCAATGGCCAAGAAGACAGAATCAGAGCTGGTGGTTGACTTGCGGGGGTGGTCAATCGAGACCCTCGACGCCTTCTGGGACGCCATCACCGAGCCCTGCGAACTGCCGGAGTGGTTCGGCCGGAACATCGATGCCTGGAGGGACACCATCCAAACCCGAGGCATCTCCGCAATCATCGACAGGCACGACGTCTTGGTGGTCCACGTGGACGAGCAGGGAGTCTTCGCTACGCGAAACCCTGAGGCCCAGGCGCTGCGAAGCACGTTTGCGGGCCGGCAGTCGCGACTGGTCGTGCACGAGCCGTCCTGATCGCGGGGGCTTGAACCTGTGACCTCATCCCTATCCGTTCGATCACGAGAGGCCGCATCGGCCACATAGCGCGTGCTGAGCCTCGATCCGCCGTCTGCTGGCGTTCGGCGAACATTGCTCCTGTTCGCGCTTGTCGGTGTCATCCGTTGATGTCACGAGACCAAGCGCGTCTCGACAAGCCCAGCACACGCCCGCTCGGCAGGTTCGCAGGCCACGGCCGTACCAGGCGGCGATGGCCTGCTTGTAGCCGTCGGGCATGTTCAGTCCGGGCACCTCGTCGGCCGTGAACAGACCGAGCTGCCTGTGCTCATGGCTGACGACGGGTGACCGCTCCGGTGTCAGCACGGCACAGCCATAGGTGACGATCAACACGCGCCGTCCCGGGACGGGCTGATATACCCACGCGCCGCCGTCGATCAGCGGACCCGCTCTGACCTCCCAGCCCGTCTCTTCCGCAATCTCCCGTTCCAGCGCGGCCTCGGGACTGGCGTCGGCCGGAACAGCGCCATCCGGGGTGCCAATCTCCAGGCGCCCGCCGGGAAGCTCCCACTCGTCGCGCTCGTTCCTCAGCAGCAGTACGCAATCATGTGCGTCCAGCGCGACGCCCTTCACGGAGACAGGCCAGAGCGGCGGCGCGTATGCCATCACGGTCCTTTGTCCTGCGGCATGAGATTCGGACTCACCTGAACGCTAGCGGTGGACCTACTGACCCCCCTGCGTTGAACACGGAACGGCGCGCCGGCGTCTGACTCGCCCGGTCGCCTCGCCCTCGATGGGACCACCCCCGCAGACGCGATCAGCAGGTGGACTTGCCAGTGCCGGAGTCGCCGATGAGCCAGAGCAGCAGGCTGTTCTTGATCCATTCGCACTTGACGAAGGAGGAGACCGCCAGCTAAATCAAGCACCATCTGACGATCGCCGGACGATCCGATCCGCTGTTCTGCGACGACGCCATCGCACGTTCACCCTCGCCACCGAGACCCCGGTCTACTTCTGTAGCCCAGCCAGCCCATGGCAACGGGGACGTGCCTGTCTGGCGCTGCCTGGGCTATGGGGCGATGTCAACGTTTGACGCGGCTGCGGATGGCCAGGACGGCCAGGCCCAGCAGGACAGGTTCGGTAAGGCGTGAGGCCATCTCGGTATAGGTACCGACGGTGGTCAGGCCCTGCCCGGAGGACCGAAAGACCACCGAGTTGATCACGACTCGAAGGGACCGGTCGAATCGTTCGGTCGACAGACGCTCCCCATTCGACGCGTAGGAGTTCACCGCATCGGGCGCGTTGGTGGTCATCGTGCTGCTGCGGCCGGTGCCGGTCGGCGTCGGATCGTCCTGGGGTAGACCCCACAGCATCATCGACAGCACAGTGGCAGTCATGGCCAGCAGCAGCCAACCCAGAGCCCGGGAGGCGCGCAGTCCGTAGCCGGACACCACCCAGTAGGCGGCGAGCAGGCTCCGCTCGCTCCAGGGGATGTCGCTGGCATGGCGGCGCATTTCCATCTCGCCGTAGTAGAAGTCGGCTGCACCGGGTTCGTGTTTGCCGTCCTCGAAGGCCTTGCGCATCTGTCGGTACACCGGCGCCAGCGCGGCCGGCGACAGTATCTCTTCACCGACCGGCGCTGGATTCCAGCCGTTTGCGCCATCGTGCCGGGCGGCACGCCAGTGGTGCTCCTCGACCAGCGTCCGGCGTGCCGTCCAACGCACAGGCCACATCCCACGCCGACGCAGCCCCGAGGGGGCTGCGGCCAGCAGGTAGAGCCCCTCCAGCCGCAGCTGGTCGAGATGGATGGTCCCGGCAAACCGGCAGTCGGCGAGGTCGATGTCGGCGAGCACCAGGTGCGCCGCGTCCACCCCCCGCAGCGATACGGCCCGCACACGGGGGCTTCTCAGGCCGGGTTCGTCCAATTCGCGGGCGTGCACGGTGAAGGGTCGGGAACGGGCCGCCATCGTCACCGGGTGCTGCAGGACCGCGTCGCTCAGGTCCACGGTGGCGTGACGCAGCCGCAGCGCTGCAGTGGAGGACCACCGCGTCCGTCGGCAGCGTAAGGAGGACGCTGCCGCCTCGATGGTCACAGCGGTCCCGAACACCGCCTCCGACAGATCCAGCGTCCCCGTGCACACCAGTGGCCCCACTGCTGCAGTGCGCTCGAACACCGCTCCGAAGAACTCAGCGTCGCCCCTGAACAGCGCCCCGCCAAAGTGGGCGCCCCCGCCGAACAGCGCCCCGCTGAACTGGGCGTCTCCGCTGAACAGCGCCCCGTTGAACCAGGCGTCGCCGCTGAACTTGACCCCGCCGAACCAGGCGTCTCCGCTGAACTCCACCTCGTTGAACTGGGCGACGCCGAGACAGGGCCGGCCTGCGGAGTCCGTGAGCGCGGCAAGCAGGCTGCTCAACAGCTCTCCGGTGAAGGGAGTACCGCTGTGATCGATGTCCGCGCCTGGAGACAGGGTGGAAAGGTACGCGTTGCGGTCGGCCTCATCCAGGTGAGCCAGGCAGGCGGTGTGTCCGGGGACATGCCTGCCACGGCAGCCAACCGGCTCGGTCGCAGGGGCGGCGCCGTGGCCGCAGGGAGGCCAGCTCGGCGGGCTCGAAGACGTCATGCTCGAAGGACGACCGGGCATGCCGCGCGGTTGCCACATGCGGACCGCCGACGAATGGGACGACAACGCCTTTGCCGATCTCGTGAAGCAGGCGCCGAACAGTCCAGGCGACACAGAGCCCGGACCGTACCGGCGAACGGCTCACCTCCGCTCGCACGAAGAGCACAGGTTGCGGAACCGGTTGCGGTCCTTGCGCGCCAGCTCACCTCCGCTCACGCGGAGAAGACACCACCATGGGGCGCTTGGTGCTGCGCTGGCTGCGGCTCCTCGGGCGACGACCAGTTCGACGACGACACCACGTCACCGTAGGACTTGCACAACCCGTGTGCCGCGATGGCCGAGTTGGTCATGAGGGGTACTCCCTTTCAGAGGCTGCGGGCGGTGATGTCGCCCTGTGCGGTGGTCGCGCGGATGTTCAGGCCGGCGGCGTCGCCGTCGGTGTTCTTGAGCGCGTTGTCGATCCGGCCGTAGGTGGTACCGGCGTCCAGACAGGCGGAGACTCCGCGGGCGGCACCGACGGTGATGTCGCCCATCTGGGTGCTCAGCGTGAGCGTGCCGAGCACGGCCTCGGTGATGTTCAGGTCGCCCTTCTGGGTGCTGATCTCGCCGGGACCGTTCAGACGGCCGACCGTGATGTCGGCATCGAGGCCTGTGAGACGGGCACTGTCGGCCTCGTCGAGCTTGACCGAGCCGTAGGCGCCGTCGAAAGCGACGTCACCGAGGCGTCCCACGCCGCGGAGTTCCGCGCCGGCCGCCTTCGCCTCGATGCGGGAGCCGGCAGGCAGTTGGACGGTCACCTCGACGGACCCGGACGGGCCGAGAATCCGGTTCTTCGTCTCCGGGGCCCCGATGCGCAGGACGCCGTCGCCGTATTCGACCGTGATCTGCTGCGCCGCCTTCACGTCGCGGCTCTTCGAGGCGTTTGCGGGCAGGACCTCGACGGTGGTGTCGGCCCGGTCGGCGGCAATGAACTGGATGCGTCCCGCGGGGATGTCGAGGACGGCCGAGACCGGGGCGGGGGTGTCGAACTTCTGCATCGTGCTCTCCTTCTCCGGTATCACGTACCCCTTCGGCACGCTGTTTCCGATGACAGAAACGCTACGTTGCATTCACAGATCCGACAATAGAAATGTTGCGCAATTTCACCATCATTGCAGGTAGTTGCTCGAAACTTGTTGCAATGCTCTGGCGCCAAATGCAACACCCTCACACGGAAGCGTTGCAATGAATTGAGAGTGAACGCTATATCGCAGAGATCGCCAGGCCCCCGGACCGCCCGACCTCGACGATCACGCGTGAGGTGATGCGCAACGGCGGCCCCACCGCCTACCGGGCCGAACTGGCTCACCACGCCACCGAACGCCGCTCCCACCGGCGCAGACAGACCACGCCCCTGGGAGCGGAAGCACCCCCATACAGGAGCCCTTCGCCCGCGCCAGCCTATGGCCGATCACTACGGGACGCCGGAACGCCCCCGCGCCGGCGGGGACGACTGGGCGTGCGTCTTGCCGTGGCTGCCGTGGGTCGAAGCAGCGACGACGGCCAACAGCGAACCACGCCGGAGCTGGCAGGGACGACGGTTCGGATTCCGTACTCCGTGATGCGCGCGCGCTCTCGCATCGCTCCCGAAGGGTTCCCGTTTCCGATGACACAAGTGCGCCACGTCACAAGAACGACAGCACCGGCCTCTTGAGCGAGGCAGAAGGCCGGCAAGACGATCAGGACCTTCCAGTCTTGTTGGCAGCGCTTGAGGAGTTCGCCTTGCCCAAGGTTCCCATCCCCCGGTCCGGGCCCATCACGCTCGTCGCGGTGGCCGCCCTGGCACTCGGGGTCATGCCGGCCACCGCCGCGATATCCGCGGACCCGGCCGGTCCCGTGCAGCCCACCGCCGCCCACCAGGCACCCGGGGGCAGCAGCACGCACACCGTCACCCTGATCACCGGCGACAAGGTGACGATCGGCACCGCCGCCGACGGCACCGCCGTGCGGTCCTTCGAAGGCGTCGACGGAACCACCACAGGTTTCCACCGCGCCGTCATCGACGGCTCGACGTACGTCTATCCCGACGCCGTCCTGCCGTACGTCACCACCGGGAAGCTGGACAAGCAACTGTTCAACGTGACCCGGCTGATCGCCGACGGCTACGACGACGCGCACACCTCCCGGCTGCCGCTGATCGTCCGTTACACCGCCGCCGCCGCGAGGTCCCGGACCCAGCCGAAGGTGGCCGGCTCGACCGTCGTCCGCCGGTTGGACAGCATCCAGGGCGCGGCCGTCGCGCAGAACCGCAAGCAGGCTCCGGCGTTCTGGTCCGCGCTCACCGGCGGATCCAGCTCGGCCGCCCGGTCGGCGCACCCCGCCTTCGCGGGCGGTGTCGCCAAGGTCTGGCTCGACGGCAAGGTGAAGGCCGACCTGGCCGACTCGACCGCCCAGATCGGCGCGCAGAAGGTCTGGGCGGAAGGCGACACCGGCAAGGACGTCAAGGTCGCGGTGCTCGACACCGGTGTGGACACCGAACACCCCGACCTCGCCGGGCAGGTCGACGCCACCGCCAGCTTCATCCCGGAAGAGCCGGAGATCACCGACTACCACGGCCACGGCACCCACACGGCCTCGACGATCGCCGGCACCGGCAGCGCCTCCGACGGAAGGGAGCGGGGCGTCTCCCCCGGCGCCCGGCTGGAGATCGGCAAGGTGCTCAACGGCCGCGGCAGCGGCCAGGAGTCCTGGATCATCGCGGGCATGGAATGGGCCGCCCGGGACCAGCAGGCCAAGATCATCAGCATGAGCCTGGGCGGCGGCGGCGACGCCACCGACCCGATGAGCCAGGCGGTTGACCAGCTCAGCCGCGAGACCGGCGCGCTGTTCGTCATCGCGGCGGGCAACGGAGGCCCGCAATCCATCGGCAGCCCCGGTGCCGCGGACTCCGCGCTGACCGTCGGCGCCGTCGACTCCTCAGATCACCTCGCCAGCTTCTCCAGCACCGGCCCCCGCGGCGGCGACGCCGGGCTGAAGCCCGAGATCACCGCACCGGGCGTCGACATCCTGGCGGCCCGCTCCCAGTACGGGGACGGCTCCGGGTACTACACGACGATGAGCGGCACGTCCATGGCGACACCTCACGTCGCCGGCGCCGCCGCGCTGCTGGCCGCCGCCCACCCCGACTGGACCGGCCAGCAGCTGAAGGAGGCGCTCGTCAGCAGCGTCAAGGCCACCCCGTCGTACACCCCGTACGAGGCCGGCAGTGGGCGGGTCGACGCCCTGGCGGCGGTGCACGCCTCGGTCTTCGCGACCGCGAGCGCCTACTCCGGCTTCCACGCGTGGCCCCAGAAGCCGGGCGAGACCGACGTCCAGAAGGTGACGTACACCAACACCGGCGACGCCCCGGTCAGTCTGGACCTGGCGATCGACTCCGCCGCCCCGGCGGGGCTGTTCACCCTCTCCGACAACCGGGTGACTGTTCCCGCGCACGACACCGCCACGGTCTCCTTGACCGCGGACCTGGACCGGCTGCCGGCCGACCAGGCGATCAGCGGCGTGATCACCGGTACGGACGCCGGCGGCGTGGTCCGTGCCCGCACCCTGATCGGCGTCGCCAAGGAGGGGCAGCGGCAGACCCTGACCATCGTCGCGAAGGACCGGCTGGGCCAGCCGCTCTCGGGCTACGCCATCCTCATCGCGGAGCACACCCTTACGGCGGTCGAGCTCGACGGGTCCGGCACCGGCACCACGCGGCTGCCCGCCGGAAACTACAGCGGTTGGCTCATCGCCGACGTGCAGGGCGCCAACGGGCCCCACTCGCGGGGTATGGCGCTGCTCGGTTTCAGCAACGTGACGCTGGACCAGGACCGGACCGTCACTCTGGACGGGCGGAAGGCCCGTCAGATCCTGGCGCGCGTGCCGAAGCAGGGCACCCTTGTCGCGCCGCGGCTGGACGTCCGCCGGACGTGGGTCGGCGGCGGCTCCTTCGAGACCTCCATGCTGCCCGACCCCTCCTACGACAGCATCTGGGCGCTTCCGACCGGCAAGAAGGTCACCGACGGCGAGTTCGAGTTCGGCGCCCGCTTCCGCCTCGAGCAACCGGCACTGACCGTGGGCACGAAGACGGAGAACTTCGCCGACCCGCTCGTCAAGCGCGCGGCCACGCCTCTGCCGGCCGGCACCCGGACTCTGACGGCGGTCTACGCCGGTGACGGTTCCGCCACGGAGCTGGCCCGGCGCGATGTACGCGGCAAGGCCGTGGTGGTGCGGGGCAGCGACCCGCGCGGGATCCAGGCGCAGGCGGAGGCCGCCGCGGCCGCGGGCGCGCAGGTGCTCCTGGTCGTCAACGACGGCATCGGCCGACTGCAGCCCTGGGACGAAAACACCTGGAGCCCCGAGAGCCCGGCCCCGCTGACGGTGGCGACCCTCAACGCCGACCAGGGCGCCGACCTGATCGCCGCGCTCCAGCGGGGCGAGGACAAGCTGAAGGTCACCTCGCACCCCACCACCGACTACCTCTACGACGTGGTGCACCACTGGTCCGGCGCCGTCCCCGCGGACCCGACCTGGCAGGTGGAGCAGCGCGACCTCGGCCGGGTGGACGTCTCGTTCCGCAACTACCGGCCAGGCAAGGCGATGGAGTTCCGCACCGACGTCTGGCGAGGCTGGGCGGTCTCCAACCAGGTGACGGCCCCCGCCCAGGGCGAGCGCACCGACTGGGTCACTCACGATGTGGACTGGGTGGAGAATGCGATCATCGCTTCCGAGACCATGCAGCACTCGATCGGCGTCCTTCGCTACCCGGCCGGGAAGACCAGCAAGGTCAGCTGGTTCGGGCCGATCCAGCGGCCCCGGATGGGCCCGGTGACCTCTCAGCCGGTGCGCTACCTCGACGGGGTCTACATCCCCGCGCCTGGCTGGGGTGACTCCGGCACCGGCCATGTCGGCGATGCCCGCGGCAACTTCGACGTCAAGGACTGGATGTCGCTCTACCAAGGTGACCGGCAACTCGACTGGGGCAACGCCGAGTACTTGCCGGTCACCGGGCTCGCCCCGGAGCGGCTGCCCTATCGGCTGGTGGTCGACAACGACCGGGCGGCCTGGGCCAACCCGTACTCGACGCACACCCTGACCGAGTGGAACTTCACCTCCGCCGCCACCGGAGCCGAGGCGGCCGAGTCCCTGCCGCTGATCCAGCTCGACTACGGGCTCGACACCGACAAGGCCGGCCGGGCTGACCGGCGCGCCACCCTGACGGTGACCGCCTCCCACCTGCCCGGCACGACAGCCGCCATCGCGAAGCCCTCCCTCGAGGTCTCCTACGACGACGGCAACACCTGGCAGCGGGCCGACCTGACCCGCAACGGTGCCGGATGGCGCACGGGCCTGCACGCGCCCAAGTCGGCCGGCTTCGCCACCCTCCGGGTCACCGCCCGAGACAGCTCTGACAACAGCGTCTCCCAGACGATCACCCGGGCCTTCGGCCTGCGCTGACGTCACCTCACACAGCATCACGCACGGGCGGGGCCGCAGCCGGCGGCCCCGCCCGTCGGCTCTTCGCCGACCGCCCGGTTGTAGCATTGTCGACCGACCAGGAGACCCGAGAACCCGCCGCCCGGCAAGAAGCCGACCTGCGTCGACACCGCGAACCTGAGGAGGCATTCGCCGACGGAGAGGCGGCCGTGAAGGCCGAGCGAACCGCCACCGGGAGCGACGGGGCCCGTCGCCGCGCCCTTGCGTACAAGCGGGCGCCGCAGGACGGCCGGGTTCCCCCCGCCGTGAGATCCCGGCGGATCGCGCGCAGGAACGTCGCCAGCGACGGCACCGGGTCCAGTACCGGGACGGCGGCCGGTGGGGTACCGCCCGGGATCACCGGCCGGAAGGTCACCACCTCGGCCGGATCGGTCGAGGTCCGCGGGCCGCGCGTCAATGACAAACGGATGGACGAGACGACGGGTGAGCGCCGGCGGTTCTCCTCGGCGATCCTGCCCCCGTGGTGCCGCAAGTCCCCGAAGATCGCCGAGGTGCTGCCGCTGCTCTACCTACACGGACTGTCGTCGGGGGACTTCGTGCCCGCGATGGAACAGTTCCTGGGCAGCTCAGCCGGACTCTCCCCGGCCACGGTCACCCGGTTGACAGCCCAGTGGCAGGACGACCACGCCGCGTTCCAGGAGCGAGACCTGTCCGGCACCGACTACGTCTACATCTGGGTCGACGGCATTCACCTACGCATACGGCTGGACCAGGCCAAGGCCGCCGTCCTGGTCGTGCTCGGCGTCCGAGCGGATGGCACCAAGGAGCTGGTGGCGATGACCGACGGCTACCGCGAATCGTCCGAGGCGTGGGCCAGCCTGCTACGCGACTGCGCGCGCCGGGGCATGCGCGCCCCAGTCCTGGCCGTGGGCGACGGCGCGCTCGGGTTCTGGAAGGCCCTACGCGAGGTCTTCCCCACCACCGGCGAACAGAGGTGCTGGGTTCACAAAACCGCCAACGTGATCGACTCCATGCCCAAGTCCGCGCAGCCCGCGGCGAAGAAGGCCCTGCAGGACATCTACAACGCGGAGGACCGCGACCGCGCCGAGCAGGCGATCAAGACGTTCGCGAAGCTCTACCAGGCGAAGTTCCCCAAGGCCGTCGCGAAGGTCACCGACGACCAGGACGAGCTACTGGCCTTCTACGACTACCCCGCCGAGCACTGGATCCACCTGCGTACGACGAACCCCATCGAGTCGAGCTTTGCCACCGTGCGCCTCCGGACCAAGGTCACCAAGGGCGCCGGATCCCGCGCCGCTGGGCTGGCGGTGTTCAAGCTCGTCGAGTCCGCCCAAGCTCGCTGGCGGGCGGTCAACGGCGCCCACCTGGTCGCGCTCGTCCGCGCCGGAGCCCGCTTCCAGCACGGCCTGCTGGTCGAACGCGACCAGGCGAAGGCGTGACGTGAACCGGTCCAGTCACGCCGCGTCGCGACCGGACCGCTACCCCGGTATCCGGGCATGCAAGGCCTGGATGAACCAGACGAACACCGGTGCCAGGTTTTCCGGGGCCGACCAACCGTTGATCACTGCGAGCAGCTGAAGGTACCGCTCCCGGCGAGGGTCGTTCGCGGTCTCCAGCCGGGTCAACAACCGGCGCCGAAGGTCGACGTCATCGGGGCGGCCCAAGACACGCCCATACTGAGCCATGACCGCCGCGACGACTGGATCGGCCTGAGGCGAGCCCGGGTCGATGCCGGCTACCAGGGCCGGGCCGACCTCGTCGCGGACCGCTGCGGCAGGGTCGCGGCGCAGGCCCGTGGAGCCGCCCTGGGCGCGATCGGCCATATAGTGCCCAGCCATGCGCCGCATGTCGGCGCGAAAATCCGGATCCTGGGACAGCTCGGCCAACTCCACCCACGCCTCGACCTGCTCGGCCTCGGGGTTGTCGGGCAGCTCGGGAGTCATCGACCGCATGATTCCCCCGAATTCGGGATTGGCGTTCAGGCCGCCGAAGGCGGTGTCGAGGAAATCGCCGATCAGACGCCGACGTTCGTCTTCGGAGAGCTTGGCCAGCTTGTGCATGAGATCCATCTCCTCAGGGGTGGACCCGCGCTTGGCCACCGCCGTCAGCACCGCGCGCCGCAGACGCAGCGTTCGGATCTGCACCGCCAGTGCTTCGGCGTGCGCCGCGGCGACCTCGGGAAGCGAGATTTCCCGGTCCACGACCTTTCGGATCGTGGGCAGGTCCAGTCCCAGGTCGCGCAGCGTCCGCACGAGGTCGAGGCGTGCGACGGCGTTGATGCCGTAGAGGCGGTAGCCGGTCGGGCTACGGTCAGTCGGCGGCACGATCCCGCAGTCGGAGTAGAACCGAATGGCCTTGACCGTCAGACCGGTCCGCCGGGCCAGATCACCGATCGAGTAGAGCGTGTCGCCGTCCATGCCCCCACCCTCGCGCCTCCCCCTACGGGAGACTCAAGCTCATCCGTCTGCCAGCACCAAACCACTCCGCACCACAAATCTTGACAATTCCTCCTGCCGCAGCGGCGTCTCCCATTTTCTTGTCATGTCGAGACACACCGCCGGCCACCGGTGTCCCGTCTCAAGTGATCTGGTCCGAAGCCGCGGCTGTGACCTGGGGCGACCAGAACGGTTGAGACACCTGGGTGGCCGCAAATCTCAGTTGATCTGGAAACTGCCGTCTGAATACTGGTTGGCGTCTCAGTTGATCTGGTCTGCTTCCGGCGTTTCGAATTGGACTAGTGGAAGGACCTGCGAGATTGACCATGCACGATGACCAAGTGGACGTGACCAGCGAAATCGTTGCGACCTTGATCCAAGAACAGTTCCCTCAGTGGAGCGGCAAGGCGATCCAACTCGTGTCGTCGACCGGGACGGTCCACGCCATATTCCGCATCGGAAACGACCTCTCTGCGCGTTTCCCACTGCGTCTGGCCGATGCTGCCGCGGCGCTGGCGGTTCTGGAACAGGAAGCCCAGGCGAGCGCGGAGCTGGCACAGGTGTCTCGGTTCCCCGTTCCGGAACCCGTCGCCCTGGGAAAGCCTGGAGCGGGTTATCCCATGCCGTGGTCGGTCCAGACATGGCTGCCGGGAACGGTCGCCTTTGATGCCGACCCGAGTGGGTCGGACACTTTCGCCGAGGACCTTGCGGCCTTCATCGCAGCCCTCCGGGAGGCCGAGACGCGGGGGCGGCTTTTCAGCGGCGAGGGTCGTGGCGGCGTTCTCGCTCACCACGACGATTGGATGGCGAAGTGCTTCGAGGAGAGCAAGGGGCTGCTCGACGTACCCCGGCTGCGCCAGGTGTGGAGCCACCTTCGGGAGTTGCCACGCACGGGTGCCGACGTGATGAGCCATGGTGACTTGATTCCCGGCAATGTACTGGTCGCGGGAGACCGGCTCAGCGGCGTACTCGACACCGGCGGCTTCGGTCCCGCCGACCCCGCGCTGGATCTGGTCAGTGCCTGGCACCTGTTGCAGCCAGGCCCGCGGAAAGTTCTCCGGCGGACACTGGTCTGTGACGATCTGGAGTGGGAGCGCGGCAAGGCATGGGCGTTCCAACAGGCGATGGGTGTTGTCTGGTACTACGTCGAGAGCAATCCGACGATGAGCAGAATGGGGCGCAGGACACTCGACCGCATCCTGGAGTCGATGGAGTGATGTCGCGCCGATCGTAGGCAGTGATAGTGACGATCGCTTGCCGCCCCCACCGACACAGCACCAGCGGGAACAGATCGGCTGAGACGGGCCAGGATTATCCCGCATCTGACGATCTGGTCCATGGTGACTGAGGGGCCCTGCGCTTCTCGGACAGCGGTGTTGAGGTTCTGCCTATGCCGCTGCCTGCAACTCTTCGTACTCGGGGTGGACTTCTGCGGGAGTCTTGTAGCCAAGTCCGGAGTGGAGGCGCTTTCGATTGTAGAACATCTCGATGTAGCGGACGATAGCCCGGTGGGCATGTGCGCGTGTTGGGAACGTAGTTCGGTGCACGAGTTCGTTTTTGAGGGAGCCGAAAAATGATTCAGCCATCGCATTGTCCCAGCAGACACCGGTGCGGCCGACCGACGCTCGCAGGCCCAACGAACTGAGCTTGCAACGAAGTTCCCGAGACGTGTATTGACTGCCGCGATCGGAATGAAATATGCATCCTTCGGCGAGGTCGATGTTCCGGGCCGCCATATCGAGTGCATCCGATATGAGAGAGGTCTTCATGTGGTCGGCCATCGCCCAGCCGACCACCGCTTTGGTGTGGCAGTCGATGACGGTCGCGAGATAAAGGAACCCGGCCCAGGTGTGAACGTAGGTGATATCGCTGACCAGTTTGCGCCCGGGAGCGTCAGCGGTGAAGTCACGGGCCAGCAGGTCGGGCGTGGCCGGCGCCGCATCATCGGCGATCGTGGTCGCCCGCCAGGGCCGCGGCTGACACGGCACCAGGCCGAGCTCGCGCATCAGCGCGCGGACCAGTTCTGCTCCGGCCTGCACGTTCATCCGCTGGAGCGCGGCGTGGACACGCCGGTAGCCGTAGGTCTCCTGAGAGTCGGAGAAGACCTGGAGGATGACAGCCCTCAGGTCCGCACGACGCTTCGCGGTGGCCGACAATGGCCTCGATCTCCAGTGGTAGAAACCTGACGTGGATACTCCCGCCCAGGTGCACATCTGCTGCACAGGAAAGTTACCGGACTCGCCGTCGATGAACTCGTACTTCTCCGTCACCGGTATTCCTGGGCGAAGAAGGCCGCCGCTTTTCCCAGGAACTCGGTCTTCATGCGGAGTTCCCGGTTCTCGCGTTCCAGTTCGCGCAGGCGGGCACGTTCGCTGATGTTCAGCGGAGGCTCCTCCCCGGCGTGCTCCTGCCGGTACCGGCTGACCCAGGTGCCCAGCGTTCCCTCGTTCACTTGTATCTCTCGGGCGACCTCGGCAATCGGGCGGGACTCCACGACCACCATCTTGACCGCCTCGTCCCGAAACTCAGGACTGAACTTCCTACGCTTCTGTGCCACGTGCTCTCTCCGCCGTTCTGGACTTCGATCCTAAGGGCTGTCCCGTAATCCCTGGTGGATCAGCGCGCGGCGTCAGATGCGGTGCATCGCAAGGCGGAGGGACGTCCGCATACTGGGCGTATACGGGCGTTCCGACAACGCGGCGAGGTGCCGTAGCTGTCGTCGTGCGCCCGCCAGGGGTTACGGGACAGCCCTTATGGGGACCGCTGTCCGAGAACTTCGGGGCGCCTCAACCTCTCGGGGCCGCCCGCGCATGGCAGCCGTCGTCGCGGCGGCGCGTACCGGTGAGGCGGAAGGGTACGACGGAGCTGTGACGCGTGCTGTCGCCCCGGGCGGGGCGACAGTCTCAGATCCGGCCGCGGTTCACCAGCTGGCGGTGGTCAGCCGCACGGACAGGTCCCAGAGTCTGCGGGCGTTGTCGGGGTCGAGGGCGTAGTCGGCGACGCCGCGGCGGACGCCGGGGGTGAAGGGGCCGGCTTCCTGGCAGTCCTCGAAGTAGGTACCGGTGACGCCCTCGACCAGAGGGGATGCCGCCAGGAGGACGGATGTCGCGGCGCCCTGGGCGATGGTCTTCTCCGTGACGCCGGTCTTGCCCGACGGGTCGAACGAAGCAGGCGGGGCGTCCATGTGGCGGCCGAGCCCGGTCCCCCAGATCCGTCCGGGGTTGAGCGCGTTGACCACGATGCCGTCGGCTGCCCAGCGCTTGGCGGCCTCCACAGCGAAGAGGATGTTCGCAGTCTTGGACTGGGCGTATGCCAGCCAGGGGTCGTAGGACTCCGCCGTGAAGTCGGGGTCATCGAAGCGGACCGGGCCGTTGATGTGTCCGACCGAGCTGAGCACGGCCACCCGGGCGTCGCGGGCGGCGGCGAGGGCGTCGTGGAGAGCGACGGTCAGGGCGAAGTGGCCCAGGTGGTTGGTGGCGAACTGCAGCTCCCGGCCGTCCGGGGTGCGCAGTTCGGGGGTGGCCATGATGCCGGCGTTGTTGACCAGGATGTGCAGCGGCCCGGCCCAGTCGGACACGAAGGCCGCGACGGAGGCCAGGTCTGCCAGGTCGAGCCGGGCGCCCCGGGTGCGGGCGTTGCCGGTCTCTTCGGCGATCTCCCGCGCGACGGCGGCGCCGGCCTCCAGGGTCCGGGCGGCGATGGTGACCTCGGCGCCGGCCGAGGCGAGCGCGCGGGCGGTCTCGCGGCCGAGGCCTCCTGCGCCGCCGGTCACGATGGCGCTGCGGCTGGTGAGGTCGACGCCGGCGAGTACCTCGGAGGCGGTCGACTGCGGACCGAAGGGTGTGGTGACGAGCTGTGTCATGTTCCTGTTCCTGTTTCTCCCGCCGGACCGTGCCGGGGACGGGGTGCCAGCGAAGCGACCACCTACACTGGCCGTAAGCGGATGCAAGTCCGCTTCCTGGTCGCCATAAGCGGAGCCGAGTCCGCTTCGCCTCTCACCGTAAACGGACTCGGCTCCGCATGCAAGGAGATGTGATGCCCCGCTCAATGCGCGCGGACGCCCGGGCGAACCACGAGCGCCTGCTCGAGGTCGCTGCCCAGGTTTTCGCCCAGGAGGGCGCCGAAGCATCGATGAAGGCGATCGCAGCCGAGGCCGGAGTCGGAATCGGGACCCTCTACCGCCGGTTCCCGACTCGCGAGGACCTCATCGAGGCCACCTACCGCAACGAGACCGACCGGCTGTGCGCGTCGGCACGGCAGCTGCTGAACGAAATGGCCCCGTCGGCCGCGCTCCGCGCATGGATGGAGGCCTTCGTCGACTACATGCTCACCAAGCGGGGCATGGCGGACGCGCTGCCCGTGATCCTCGCCACCCGCGAAGGACTGCGCCTGCATAGCCGCGACGCCCTCAGGACAGCCGTGACGACGCTCCTGGAGGCCGGGATCGCCGCCGGACAGGTACGCCGGGACACGGCGCCGAACGACATCCTCATGGCGCTCGGCGGCATCACGCTCATCAGCGGACACGAACACGAGCGCGATCTCGCCTCCCGGCTCATCACCCTCCTCCTCGACGGCCTCGCGCCCAACCGCCGAAACGACCCGGCGGCCATCGCGTAGCCACCGGACCTGATATCCGCTGTCGACCCCTCTCCCGCGTCGGGGCGTCGCGGGCGACATCGACGCCGATTTCCACCACCAGCCGAGTTCCATCACCACGACGTCCAGGATCTTCCGGCTGCCCCAGCTGCGTGGAACAGGCACCCCGTCCACGGGTGCCCGCTCTGCGTACGACCGCGGCGCGGGCGGTCCGGGGGAGGGCGGCGGATGCACTGCAGCTGCCCGGGGTCGTCGTATCTGCCGGAGCGAGAGGCGGCGAGGGTAGCCCGTGGGTGCCTCCGGCGTACTGTTTGGGGGGACGGGCCTGCCGGGGGATCACACAGGCCGTGGTGTTCTCAGGAGTCGGCCTGGCTGAGGGCCCGGGGCTGCTCAGCTCCCGGGACCGGTCGGACGGGGGTCCGGTGCGGTACCAGTGGCGGGGGCGTTCCAGCTGCTGAGGATGCGCAGGGATTCGGCTGTGGAGGAGTCCGGCTCCGGCAGGTACACGCACAGCGTCTGGTTGTCGTCGCCGGGCAGTTGCATGGACTCGTACGAGAACTCGAGGTCGCCGACGAGCGGGTGCCGGTAGTGCACAGCCCCGTGGGTGTGGCGCAGTACGCGGTGGTCGTTCCACCAGGCGCTGAACTCCGGCGAGTTGAGGGTCAGGTCGCCGATGAGGTCGGCGAGCCGGCGGTCTCCCGGGCAGCGGCCGGCTTCCAGGCGCAGCATGGCGACGGTCTCGCACGCCACCTGTTCCCAGTTGCCGGTGCGTTCACGTGCCTCGGGGTCGAGGAGGTAGTAGCGGGCGAGGTTGCGGCGCGGGACGGGCAGTGCGTCGAAGTCGGTGAGGACGGCGCGGGCGAGGCGGTTGGAGGCAAGGACGTCGGTGCGCCGGCCGATGACGAAGGCGGGCACGTGGTCCAGGGTCTGCAGCATGAGGTGCAGACCCTGGCGGACCCGCTGCGGGTTTACCGGCGCCCGCCGCCCGCCCGGGCGGGCAAGGAGGTCGGTGAGGTGCTCGCGCTCGGCGGTCTCCAGGCGCAGGGCGCGGGCCAGAGCGTCCACTACCTCGGGCGAGGGGTGTGCAGCCCTGCCCTGCTCGAGGCGGGTGTAGTACTCGGTGCTTACGCCCGCGAGGCGGGCGGCCTCCTCGCGGCGCAGGCCGGGGACGCGGCGGGCGCGCCCGTCGGCGGGCAGCCCGGCCGACTCGGGGCTCATCCGCGCGCGGCGGGTGCGCAGGAAGTTGGCGATCTCGCTGCTGCGGTCCATACATCCAGTCTGGACCGACCGCACACCGGTCGTCGCCCGCTGGGTGGTACTGCCGATACCTGTCTGACCAGGGCCATCTCCGGGCCGTTCGGGCGCTTCCCCCGGTGGTCAGCTTGAAGCCAAGGAGCCGCCGCGAACGTCGGAGGCGCCCCGCTTCGAAACCAATGATCTTCCGGAAGGTGTCATCCCATGACCACCGAGACCTCTGCCCAGGCCTCCACCAAGTCCCTTCACGGCCGGGTGGCTGTTGTCACCGGCGCGTCCAGCGGCATCGGCGAGGCGTCGGCCCAGCACCTTGCGTCGCTGGGCGCCAAGGTCGCCGTGCTGGCCCGGCGCGCGGACCGCCTCGACGACCTCGTCGCCCGCATCGCCAAGAACGGCGGCACCGCGGTGGCGATCACCGTCGATGTCACCGACGCCGCCGCCGTACAGGCCGCGGCCGACCGCGTGGAGGCCGAGCTGGGCGGCGCGGACCTGCTCTTCAACAACGCCGGCGTCATGCTGCCCGCACCCATCGAGGAACTGCGCGCCGACCAGTGGCAGCGCCAGATCGACCTGAACATCTCCGGCCTGATGAACGTCATCGGCGCGTTCACGCCGCAGCTGGTGCGGGCCGCCGGCGAACGCGGTGTCGCCGACCTGATCAACACCTCGTCGAGCGCCGCGCAGAGCCTCTACCCGACCTTCGCCGTGTATGCCGCCACCAAGGCGTTCGTCTCGCATCTGTCGAAGCACCTGCGCGTGGAGCTGGGCCCGAAGAAGGTACGCGTCTCGGCGATCGAGCCCGGCATCGTGGGTACCGAGCTGCAGGGCCACGTCACCGACGAGGGCGCCAGCGCGTGGCTGGAGGGGTCGAAGGAGACCATCGACTGGCTCCAGCCGGAGGACATCGCGCAGACGGTCGGCTTCATCGCCTCCCTGCCGCTGCGGGTCAACCTCCCGCAGGTCTTCATCATGCCGACCGCACAGCCCAGCTGACACCAGACCGGCCCGGCCCGGCAAAAGCGCCGGGCCGGGCCGGTTGTGCGGCGCGTGCACCATCGAAATGGAGCAACACCGGTGCGCGCAGCCCTCATGGCACCGGCGACGTCCGCCCCGAGAACGCCACGTCCCCATGTCCTGCGACAGTGGATACAGCGGCGGGGGGTCGTAGATCCCGGTGAGGGGGCCGGTGAGGAGTTCGAGTTGGATACCGGCGGCCTGGAGCTCGGCGGACAGCGGTCGATGCCCAGCAGCAGCCCTGGCGGTACGCGCGGGCTGGAGTGGGCTTCCGCCTGAAGGTGGATTGTTCGAGCTGACCGATGCCTCAAGCAGTTTGTCGTGAGGGCCCAAGGCTTCCTGGCCGAGCCGCACGTCCGGCCACATGGTGCGGCCCTGAGCCAGTACGACTGCACAGAAGGCACCTTTGTGTCCAGTCGTGTCCAGCCGGTGCAACCTGGCGATCCGCGCCGAATAGGCCCCTATCGAGTCATTGGGCGGCTCGGGACGGGCGGCATGGGCACCGTGTATGCCGCAGTTGATTCAGCCGGCCTGCAGATGGCCGTCAAGGTCGTGCATCCGGCGCAGGCAGCAAATGCGGAATTCCGGGCCCGTTTTCGCCGGGAAGTGCAGCTGTCGAGGCGGGTGACGGGGCCGTGCCTGGTACCGGTGCACGATGCAGACACCGACAGCAACCTCCCCTGGCTCGCCACACCCTTCGTGCCCGGGCCCACCCTGGACCGGTATCTAGCCACGAGCGGGGCCCGCCTGTTTGCACTGGCTACCGGCACTGCGGCCGCGCTCGCCGCGGTGCATGAGGCGGGCATCGTCCACCGGGATGTGAAACCGCAGAACGTCATCCTTGCCCCGTCCGGCCCGCGGGTGCTGGACTTCGGTATCGCCCATGCCTTGGACGGCACCTCGGTCACGCGCACGGGGATGTGACCGGCACGCCCGGCTGGATCAGCCCCGAGCATTACCGCACCGGCGCGGTCGGCCCCGAAGGGGACGTGTTCGCCTGGGGCGCGCTCATTGCCTACGCCGCGACCGGTCGCCTCCCCTTCGGTACCGGCGCACCCGACGCGGTGGCCTTCCGAATCATGTCCACCGAGCCGGACTTGGAAGGTGTCCCGGACGACCTCCTGCAGCTGGTCGAGCAGGCGTTGTCCAAAGAGCCCGGCGACCGGCCGACCGCCGCCGAACTCGGCCGCACCTGTACGGCACTACTCGCCGCGCAAGCAACGGCCGTCACCTCTCCTATTGGAGAACAGCCGACGCTGGTATCCGACCTGGTGAGCGTCCACTGGGATCTGCCTCACGAGGACGACACTGCCTGGCACGCTGCCCCGTCCCGCAGTCGCCTCAGGCTGTATCTGGCAGTCGCCGCGGCGGCTCTCGTGGTGGGCAGCATCGGCGGAGCCATCGCCGCAGCGTCGACCTCCGGACACGAGCAAGCCGCCGGTCCAAGCCACCGTCCGAAGGCGGCACCCGCCAGCGCTACGGCCATGGTGGAACCGTCCCGCAGCCCGGAGCCCAGCAACGCATCGCCGACTCCCTCCACGGCAGCCCCTCAGACTGAGCCTGGGCACCAGACCGCTCCCTCGCCTGCGTATACCCGCAACGACGCCACGCAGCCCAGCATCGACGAATGGGCCGACGCACGCGTACCGGCAACCCCGGTGGAAAAGGCCACAGCCGAACGCCTGCGCAGCAACGCGGCTCAAGTCCTGCAAGGAAAGGAGTACATGGGCGACGAGGTGATCGTCACCTTCAACCCCGAGGCACAGACCATGTTCGTCACCTTCGGTCCCGGCATCTTCCCTGAAGGCCAGGATTACCGCGACGACCTGGATTGGACGGACAACGTGCGTTCGGTGATGTTCGGCAGCTGCACCGAGGCGCAGCAGAACTTTCATGACGACATCACCTGGCCCTACGGCCGCGCAGCCGTCGTCTACCGCGAATCCATGGCCAGCCCCATCATCGCCGATTTCCGCGACGTCACCCATAGCGACAGCTGTCGCGTATGACATACATGGTCTGCGCCCCGACGGAACTCCCGCTTCCCCCTGGTGAGCGCCAGGGCAACAGACACTCCGTGTCCCGGCGGCAAGGACGGATCAGCCCCGGGGGGCGGCCCCGGCCACGACCGTGCCCGGGTGCTCGCTGGGTAGCGTGTACGGCGTCAGGACGGACAGCACCATGACGACGTCCTCTCCCCGCCCACGCGACGGCGCGGCCGACTGGCGGCGACGGATTGGAACAACGTACGGCAACGCAGCAACGGAGCGCGGCGACGGTCCCCGCGATGGACAAGGTCCTGAACATGGAGAAAGTCAGACGCGAGCTTGCCGAGCACGGACACGCCACTGTCATCATGCGCCTCGCCAAGAACTTCCCGGCGGTGCGCTATCTCGGCACGGAAACCGAGCCGGATTAGGCCCGCACACCACCTCGCCGCCAGCAAGGTGCAGCCAGCTCGGGCATGGCACATCATCGGGGGGATCGTGAACTTACAGGACCGCGCGGATGCGATAGACCAAGAGATGGTTACTCGCCTTCTGCCCAACGCCGCGGTGACGACCTTGGGCCGCTGGTGGAGTGCGAACGCAGTGAGGTGCGCGGACGGTACGCCTGGTGCGCACTCGATCCGCTACAGCCCGGGCCGGTGGGCACAGATCAACCCGTGGCCTCCAGGCATGGCGCCGGTTTCCCAGACGGGGGACGCCGCTGTCAGCCGGGCGGAGGTGACCTCGATGGTCGCCGATGCGCTGCGCCGCGACGCCTTCCGGGAAGCCTTGGTCGCAACCTACGTGTGGGGGAAGGGCAAGCGTGGCAGCCCTGGCGGGAGCGGACCGAGCACGCTGAGCAAGATCCTGGCCGCCGATGGCCTCGATGAGGCTCTGGCTGCCGCAACGACCGCGCTGGGTGAGATCGGGGCGCGGGAGGCCTATGCCGCGCTCCACCGGCGAATCCCAGGGTTCGGGCCGTCGTTCTTCACCAAGTTCCTGTACTTCACCGGTAGGACGCTGAGACCAGGGCGGGGCCCAGAGCCGCTCATCCTGGACCGAGTTCTGTCGCTGCGTCTGCGGTCGCGAGCGGCCGCGGTCGGTCTTGAGACGGGCTTGGACCTGGACGGGTCGGTGGCGGCCTGGGTATGGGCAGACTGGGACTGGTCGCCTCACCGGTACGGGATCTACCTCTCCTACATGCAGGCAGCCACCCGTCAGCTGGCCGGCACGGGCCTCTGGCCCGCCCACGCAGGTCCCGACCTTCTGGAGTACGCGCTTTTCACCACCGAGTGGCAGGACCCCAGCTGACGGCATGGCGGGCGAGCGCGGCCGGGGGAAGGGCGAGAGATGTGTGGGAAGTCACTGGGCCGTCGCCGCACGCCGCGTCTGGCCTCACCGCCGAACGACTCCCGCCCGGCCGATCCGGCTGCCAAGCCCCTCTACTGCGGGCGATGAGGCTCCTATGGGTGCTTTGCCATGCCGGTCAGGGTGCGAGGGCAGATCGCGGCGCTCCGCAGGCTGTCCGCCACGATGCACCAGGTCCGTCCGGAGGCCGAGAATCTGTCCTTGTCCATGCTGGAGCGCGGGAGGGCCGGTGTGACGTCTCACGGTCGGGAGAGCGGGGCCCGTCGCCGTTTCCATCAGCGCTACATCAAAACGACAGGCTCGGCTGATTCGCTGGTCCAGTCCCCCTCGAAGAGCGTCGCGAGCAGAGTGTCGTGCTCGGCGGGTAGTTGGCCGGCTCGCCTCTTCGTGCGGGCCTTGGCCAGCCACGGGCCGATCTGGGCCGTCTCCCCGTCCACGGTGATGGTTTCGCGGGCAGTGGGGGCGCGGCCTTCGCTGTGGAGGAAGAGCTCAAGGAGTTGGACGGTCTGTTCGAAGGTGCGGCGGGTCCGTCGGGGCGTGAGGGGGTTCGTTTCGGGGGTTAGGTCGAGGGCGGTCAGCAGCTGCTGTTGGCCGGGGTCGATTTTGTTCCACTGCGTGAGCTGGCGGGCGAGCCAGCTGCCGATCTTCACCGTGCCCAGGGTGGTGTCCGTGGTCAGGGCAGTGGGGTCGTTCCCGGCGGTGAGGTGGGCGCGCAGGAGGTGGTACTTGCGGTGCCAGTCCGCTCCGTAGGGCAGCTTCCAGTGGGGGTCGATGGCGGCCAGGTCGGCGGCACGGGCTTCGCCGCGGCGGTGGTGGGTGGCCAGGGAACGTTGTTCGGCGAGGAAGGCACCGAGGGGGGTGGTTGAGGGGGCAGCGAGGTGGCCGTGGATGCGGTGGTAGTCGGCGGCGGCGGTGAGGCGGGCGCGCCAGGCGGCCTGGTGTTTGTCCCAGATCATGCCGAGGGCGTCGAGTTCGGCGGCGAAGCCGGCATCGAGGCGGTCGGCGTTGTGGGCGTCGCGCATTGCAGTGATGAAGCGGCCGAGCTCGTAGCCGACGGTGTCGGTGTGGTCGGTGGGAACGTCGAGGTGGCCGTGGGCGTCGTGGAAGGCCTGGTCCGCGGTAAGGCCCTCGCGGCGGGAGCGTGAGAGGGGCCCGCGGGGGTTGAAGGAAATCAGGTCCATGGCACGGGCGATGCGCTCGGGGCGGACGGTGAAGTCGAAGTGCCACCGGTGCTGAATGATGCGGCTGGTCTCTGTGGGAAGTCGGTTGGCCTTGTTCGGGAGGCGTTCCAGGATGCGGTGGTCGCGGCTGGCCAGGGCGGTGGTGATAGCCCACACCGGCTCGTAGGCGGTGCCGAGGATGTCCTCGTCGTCGGCACCGGGCGGGATGTAGACGGGGACGATGAGGCTGGCGGTCTTTCCGGACACGTCCAGGCGCAGGCCGCGGCCGAGGCCCTGGACGCAGCGAACGATGCTGCTGGTGGGGTCAGCGAAAACGACCGCGTCGACGCTGGGGATGTCGATGCCCTCGGCGATCACCTTGGCGTTGGTGAGGATCGCACACGGGGAGGAGGCGAAGCGGGCGAAGATCTCGGCGCGTTCGTCGGAGGTGTGGTTGCCGTGGACGACGAAGACCTCCGGGTCCAGCCCCGGGAAGCTCTGAGGAGCAGCGCGGCGTAGGCGGCGCAGTGTGTGGCCGAGTTCGCGGGCGAATCGGGTGGCGTCCTCGACGAGGTGGAAGAAGAGCAGGACCCGTCGCATGGAGTGCTCGGCCATCGCGTTGAGGACGGCCAGGTGCAGGGCGGTCGTACGCAAAGCGTCCTGTGGTCCGGCCTGGTCGCTCGTGCTGGTGCCGGGGGCGGGGAGGTTGAGGAGGTCGCGCAGTTCGGTGTCGGTGACGGTGGGGACCACGATCCGGTAGTCCGCGGCCACTCCGTCGGTGATCGCCTGCGCCAGCGGGTACTCGAAGACCTTCTTTCCGTAGACGGCCTCGTTATCCATGGAGTTCGCCGCAGCATCAAGACCCGGCGGGCTGCTCCCCCGCTGCCGCGGGCGGAAGATGTCCGCGGAGCCGGCCAAATCTGGGGCGGCGAAGCTGCGGGGCGTGGCGGTCATGTAGAGACGCCGGTCGGCAAGGATCCGCTGCGGGTCGTTGATCACGGCCCATTTCTTGTCCGACCGGCCGGCGATGCGGTGTGCCTCGTCCATGATCGCGAGGTCGAACGGCGGTACCTGGTAGCCGGTGTGCTGTGTGCCCTCGATCTTGTCGAGCGAGTCGTACGTACAGATGACGGTCAGCGCCCGCAGCTGGTCTTCCCTCTCTCCCACCACCGACATCAATGCAGCCAAGCCGTGTGAACTGCTCGTTGACCCGATTCGGGCGTGCCGCCAGAGCGTCATGCGCTGATGTATCCATTGAGGACACGATCACCATGTGCTCCAGGTGACCGTCCTCCCGCCATGCCAGGGCGGTCTGCGCGGCAAGGTCCAAGGTCGGCACGACAACCAGGACCAGCCTCGCCGCAAGCTCGTCCGCGGCCCGCATCGACACCAGAGTCTTCCCCGTGCCTGTCGCCGCAACATACAGCGCACGCGTATGCGGCCGGCGCAGATGCCGCACCACCGCCCCCAACCCCTGCACCTGGTCCGGACGCAAGGACGGCCGTTGAGGGCGGCGGGGCGGAGAGAGATCGGCTGGTGTGACCATGGCCGACATTCTGTCGCAGAGCGATGACAGCACCCTTGCCTCTCAACCGAAACACGGGGAAGCCCCGGATGGTCGGGAAGACCAGCCGGGGCCCGTTGGGGGTGTGAGTACGGAGGGTGATCGCCTCTCGGCGGAGGGCTCCATGGGGCTTCAGCAGGTGGGCGACCGGTTCTTGACTCCGGTCGGCTGATGCCTAAGAAGTCATCTCAATTGGTGAGCCTGCGGTAGCAGATGAGGGTGCAGGCGATGCTTGTGAACGCGAGGAAGTGGTCGGCTTTGCGCTCGTAGCGTCGGTGGAGACGGCGGCAGCCGGCGAGCCAGGACATGGTGCGTTCGACGGTCCAGCGGTGGCGGCCCAGTCGCTGTGAGGACTCGATTCCTTTCCTCGCGATGCGGTGCTGGATGCCGCGCTGGCGCAACCATCGTCGCAGGTGGGGGTAGTCGTAGCCTTTGTCGGCGTGGAGCTTTGCGGGCTTGCGGCGTCTCGGTCCGCGGCGGGAGCGGATCGGCGGTATGCCTTGCACGAGGGGGATCAGGGCCTGGCTGTCGTGCAGGTTCGCCCCAGAGATCGCGACGGACAGGGGCAGACCGGTCCGCTCGGTGATCAAGTGGATCTTCGACCCGTACGTGCCCCGGTCGACAGGATTCGGACCCGTCAGATCCCCCTTTTCAGGGCCCGCATGTTCACCGAGTCGATCGCGCACCGCGACCAGTCCAACTCGCCGCAGGCCCCGAGCTCGTCGAGGACCAGGCGGTGGAGCTTCGCCCACACCCTGGCCTTCGTCCACTCGGAAAAACGCCGATGAGCTGTCGCTCCCGACGGTCCGAACGAAGCCGTGGGCACCTGCTGCCACGTGCAGCCTGACGTGGCCACGAACACGATCGCGGCCAGCACCTCACGATCGCCATGCCGGCGCCGTCCACCACCCTGAGGCCGCGATGGCGCCTCCGGCACCACCCGCTGGAACAACTCCCACAACTCATCCGGCACCAGCCGCTCAACGATCCCCACCATGGCCGACAGCTTACCGACGAAGCCAAATGAGATGACTTCTTAGCTTGCTGTGCCACACGTCAGAGATCACGTGTTGCGACGACCGCTGGAATCCGCCAAATCGAGGGCGGGCGCTGCGCCCCGGAAAGCCCGCGCCCTGGGCGACTGCTGCGCCCCGGGGGTCAGTCCTTGCCTCGAGAGACAACGGCACCGCCCTCATCCCCGTCTGGCACGGCGAGAAGCGGGAAAGAATGGTTCAGTCCTGGGCCGTGGCTGCTCAAGGGAGGCGTAGTGAACTTCAGGGCTCTGCTTCTCTACGGGTTGCTGCCCGCCTTCGGATTGCTCCTCGTCTGGAACGTGGCCCGCTCCGACCGCTGCCGAGCCGCGGCAGACGACGAAGCAGCCAGCCCTGCGCCGCCGTTCTGGCGGGAGTACCTGAGAGCGTGGGGCATCGCGCTGCTGGCAGTGCTACTGCTCGTCCTCCACATGGCCTTCAGCGGCCACATTCCCTGAGCACCGCGTTTGAGATCTGGTCGTGGGGCGATCGCTCGATGACGCTCCCCTTGAATCGTGACCGCTCCCTTGAAGAGCTTGAACACGCCTGCTGGCCAGCTCCGCCCGCCGACGACACCTGTCTTATCACTACTGCACGCCTGCTGAGCGGTGAAGTCCATGGCCCGGGCCAAGGGGGCGAACACGGGCTGAGCCTCGGCCAGCGCCAGCGGGCGTCAGGGTGCAGCACCTTCCACAGCGCACCGGCGTAGGCCATCAGTCGCTCTGCGGACCGGGCGAAATCGTTGCGCGGCCGGCAATCCGCGTGCGGGCGGCCTCAGCCGGCTTCGGGCCCAACGGCCCTGGCCGCTCCGGCCACGAACTGCTGCTGGCGGCGTCAACCTGCTGCCTCCGGCCTGGTGGCCGGTTACGACCCCATACCAGCGGTTCTCGCCCCGTGCCATGGTGCGGCTCATCGCGGCTGTCCGCGCAGCCTGGCACTCCAGGTACGGGAGCTCCCGGCGGGCAGCGCGACGACCCTCGCGCCGCCGTCAGATGCGCCAGGAGCGGATGTGGTCGCCTGCCTGGTAGACGCTTGCCTTGCCGGACTGGATGTCGCGGACCAGTTCCACCAGCGCGCCGTATGGGGGGTCAATGCCCTCACCGGAGGCGTGCATGTAGGCCGCAGCGACCTGGCAGGCGTAGAGGGAGTTGCGGTACGGCAGTGGCTGGAGCCGGACCAGGGTGTGCAGGAGAGCGGCGGCGCGCCAGGCTGCGTCGGGTTCGGCGGTGGTGGGGCGGGGGATGCGGGTCTTGTGGCGGGCGACGGCCGCGACGAGAGCGGAGTAGTCGGCGACAGTGACGTCTTCGGGGACGGCCTGCTCCTGGACGTCCAGGAGCCAGGGGACGTCGATGTAGAGGACCATCAGGCGGCTTCGGCTCCCTGGTGATGGTCGGCCGGCGGCATCTCGTCGGGGAAGGCGTCGTCGAACTCGTCCCGGTGCTGCTCGCCCCAGGAGATGGCGTAGCGGACGAACTGGAGGCGCTGCTGTTCGCGCAGCGGGAGGTCGTGGACGAACTGCTTGAGGGACTTGCCCTCGGCGGCCGCGGCGGCGCGGACCGCTTCGAGTTCGTCGTCGGTGAAAGTGATGTTCAAGGACGGCATACCCTGATGGTACCAAGTAGGTACCTGAAGGGCCAGGAGTGTCGCATCCCGGGCCGTGTCACGGCCGTGGCTTCGTGGGCCATGTCCCTCGCGAGGTCGGTGTCGCCGGCTTTGGCCATGGCCTTTGCCGCGTCGGCCAGGGCCCGCCCCCGCTTGCCCTGGTCAAAGAGCGTCCGCGCCACGGTCACGGCATCCCGGGCCAGCTGTCTGGAGTACTCCGTGCGGCCTGTCGGGACGAGGGCCTCGGACAGCGCTGCCAGATTCAGCGATCGTGAATAGGGGGTGGTGTCCTTCCGGGCCGCGTCCTCGGCCTCCTCGACGAGTTCGTCCGCGAGGCGGGCGTCTCCGGCTGCAGCCACCGCCTCCGCCGCCTTCGCCAGCGCCTTGAGCAGCAGTGGCGCGAAATCAATAGTCCGGGCTAGGGCAACGGCTTCCCGGGCGATGTCCGCCGCGCGCTCCGTCTCCCCTTGCCGCGCCCGTTCACTGGCCACGGCGGACAGGGCCGCCACCCGGTCCCCTGTCGCTCTGTGCATGATGGGCCGGGCACGCCCTCGGCACGGTCGGTCTCCCCCACCCTGGTCAGCGCACCCACCAGGGCCACAGTGGTAGGCCAATCCGGACCAGGCGGATGGACGACTGCGGCTGATGTGACGGAGCCCTGTAGTTGGCTGGTCTGACGAACTACATGCTCACTTCCGTTAGGCGGGCGGCGTAATCAGGCGATCTCGTCCAGCAGGTGGGGCCTGTTGTTGCGGACGTTGTTCACGGCCGTGGAAACGGGTCGGGCGTTGAGCAGGCCGCCTGCGGGCTGGGTGAGCAGGGCGCGAAGGTCGTCGGTGTCCTGGTGATGCGGGTCGAGCCAGGTGTCGTAGTGGTCCGGGGTGAGGGCGAGCGGCATGCGGGGGTGTACCCGGCCAGCCGCGTCGGTGGCCTCGGTCGTGATGATCGTGCAGGTGATCAGCCAGGCGGCCGGGTCGTCGTCGTTCTCGATGTCCGAGTCGCGCCAGTACTCGTACAGGCCCGCCAGGGCCATCACCTGGCCGTCGGTGGGGTGGATGAAGTACGGCTGCTTGGGTAAGGGTGCTGCCCGCTCCACGGGACATGCGCCCCCGGATGGCCACGGCCGGACGGCAATCCGCCCCCCAACTCGGGACGGGGGCGGATTAGTCGTAGCTCACGTCGGCACGGTCCGAGATGGCCCGCCATCGATCACCGCGGCACCCCCTTCACCCACCCCTTCCTGCAAGCCGAGTCGCGGAGCTCAGCGGGGCAGTACCTGGACCTCGGCGAGGGCGAGCTCGTTGGTGCCGGCCAGCTGGAGTCGGACGTAGCGGCCCTGGTGGCCCTGGACATCGACCGTCGTCGGCCGGTCGGCCTGCGCGCTCTGGTGCGACGACCACACCCCCGGTTGGGCCAGGGTGTCGGCGAGGCCGCTGGAGGTGAACGGCTCGTCGGAGACGATTACGTAGTAGTCGCTCAGGCGCGACTGGCAGCAGTCCGTACGGTTGTAGATCACGATCTGGTCCAGTGGATGGGACTGGCCGAGATCGACCTGCCACCACGGCTGTGTCTCATTCTTGGTGTCGGAGAAGTTCCCGTCGTTGCCGTCAACGGCGTTACCTGCCGGGTAAGTCGTACCGCTGCTGCCTTCCCAGGTCGAAGACTGCTCGGCAGGTCTGTTCCTGGCCACGTTGAGCGCCGGGGCGGTCGCCGAGACACTCCCGTTCGCAGTGGTCACTGCCACGCGCGCCGGGTTGGCGCCGGCGGGCGCGGTGGCGATGAGGAAGCCGGAGGAGAGTGTGCTGACCTTGGCGGCCGGGATGTCCCCGAAGCTCACCCGGGTGTGGGCGTCGTAGCCCGAGCCGGCAACCAGGACATCGACGGGCTGGGACACAGGACTGCCGGAGGGACTCTGCAGGTAGCCGATCACTGGGCGCTCGTCGGTGGTGAGGTGCTGAAAGCGGCCCACGAGGCCGGCCGTGGTCAGCGTGTCCAGGGGTAGATCGGCCGCCGCGGGCTGGGGCGGGATGACGCGGTTGCCGTCGGCGTGGGTGTCGACGGGCACTGGGGGCGAACAGTGGTACTCGCCGGTGGGGTCGGACGAGTAGTTGCCGGTGAAGTCGAGGTGTCCGGTCGTCTGGCAGCCGCCTTGGCCCAGGTAGCCGCCCCATTCGACGTTTCCGGTCCAGTCGATCCACTGGGCGCGGGCGTCGTCGTACCAGGTGAAGTTGGAGTTGCCTTGGTCGTAGGCCACGTTGCCCTCGACGTTGAGGCCATGGGCGATGCTCGCCGCGCGGTCGACGGTGCCGTCGGGTGCGGTGATGGTCTGCCCCTGGTGGCCCTCGACGTACACCGCGCCGCCGTCCTTGAGTACCTGCATGAAGCCGTGGATCAGATTGTGGCTGATGGTGTTGTCGCTGTTGATGTTGGTGGAGTTGTCCGGGTGGGCGGCATTGTCCACGTGGCCCTGGACCACGCCGGCGCTGATACCGGTGTAGGGCAGGTCGTGCAGTTCGTTGTGCGTGACGGTGGTGTTCTGGGTGAAGAAGAGGGTGATGCCGGCGGCGCTGGGGTAGTCGGCGCCGATGTGGTGGATCAGGTTGTTGGCAATGGTGTTGTGCGTGGAGAGCTCACGATCGTCGGCGCCCACCTCCGAGGGGTGAGGGTCGGTGGTGTTGCCGAGGATGATGCCGTTGCCGGAGATGTCGGCGAAGGTGTTGCCCTCGACAGTGTTATGACGACTTCCGTACTCCAGGACCAGCCCCGCGGCGCCGAGGTGGTTGAAGGTGTTGTCTTCGAAGTTGATGTTGTGCGCGGCGGTGAACTGGATATTGCCCGGCTCGCGGCTCAAGGAGCCGAAGGGGCAGGTGCCGAAGGTGCAGGTGGCCTGCGGGTGGGCCGGGTCGTCGCCGGTGATGCGGAGGTTGTCCTGTACATCGGAGAAGCCTGCGCGGCTGCTGGGGTCCAGCCAGGTGGCGTACGAGAACTCGAGACCGGAGAAGGTGATGTTGCGTACGGGGTGGTCGAGGGTGCCTGATCCCGTCACCAGTGCGGAGAGGCGGGGGAGTTCGACGTCGAGCTGTTCCATGTCCTGGTTCTCGGGTGGAACGTAGTAGAGGACATGATCGTCGCGGTCCAGGTACCACTGCCCGGTGTGCAGGAACGGGTAGGCGTTCTCGATGCGGGTGGGAGCCTTGCCTGGCGACATGGACGGCAGCGAGCCGGAGGCCTGGGTGAAGGTGGGCCGTTTGGTGACGTTGCCCCAGCAGGGCTGCTGCATGAGGATGACCGGGCCGTCGGCCGTGTCGGTTCGGCACCGCGACTGGGTCCAGGGGCCGTTGCCGCCCGTGTAGACGAACTCCACCCCTTTCAGAGCGGCCGCGCCGATCCGGCCCTGCAGCACCTGGCCCCAGGTGGCGGGTGTGGTGGTGTAGCCGCCGGGTGTGGCGGCGAACTTGAGGTTCTGCTCGGCCGGGGTCGTCTGGGCGATGGGGGCTCTCTTGCCGTCGACGTACACCTGGCGCGTGTCGAGGCCGTCGGGTACGGGAGCGGACCAGATCCCTGCGTCCGCGTCGTGCAGCTGCCAGCCGGTCACCCGTGTGGCGCCGCTGAGCACCGGGTGCGCCCCGGGAGCCGCGGTCCAGGTCACCCGGCTGTCGGCACGGCCGGAGTCCTGGGAGGTGAAGTTCAGCGTCTGCGTCAGCCGGTAGGTGCCGTCGGCGAGCTGAACGGTGATGTCCCTGGCCTCGCCGTCCGCTTCCTGGTCGGCCAGCAGTCGGCGGACCCGCTGCTGGGCGGTGGCGAGGGAACAGGGCTTGTGTGCGGAGCAGGCCGGGCCGCTTGCCTGTGGCGCTACGAAGACGGTCTTGGCGGGAGGTGCGTCGTGCGCGATGGCTGCCGGTGCGCCGACCACCAGCAGGGCGGCGGTGAATGCGGCGGCACGCATCGGTCTGAGCATCGGGAACTCTCCTTTGTGCGCGGGCACAAGGCCCGTAGCTGCCGGGAACACATGGTGGTTCCGCAGGCCGTTCAGCCGGCCTGCCTTGCTGTGGCGATGGCGAAGACGTGGATCATCGGAGCCTTGGCGCGCAGATACCGGGGCCCGGCGGGCAGGGTGACCGAGGCGAGCTGCTTGTCCGGGTCGGCGTCGACGCCGATTGCGTAGAGCTTCGCGGTGCGGCTGATCTGGGCTCGTCCTTGGCCGTTGGCCTTGCCGCCGTCGGCGGCGACGACCGTCCCGGCCGGTGGGGTGGTCGTCGCCCAGTCGGGCACGGTGATCGTGGTTGTACTGGTCGTGCCGTCCGTGTACGAGAGGGTGACCGTGCCGGTCAAACCGTCGGCCGGTGCGTACGTCCCGGTGACGAGCAGTCCGACCCGCGAGGCGCTTCCGCAGAGCGGGATCACCTGGCTGTGGGCGATGGCGTTGTCCTCGGTGCCGGCGAACCTCTCGGGCAGGGTGAAGGCGAACCCGCCCGCCTGCACCTGCCCGCCGGCCCTGACGCCGGCCACGGCGAGTCCCTGGGCCGAGTAGCTGGACAGGGCTCCGTCGATGTTGCCGGGCTGGGGGTTGCCGTCATCGGTGACGGCGATGTTGTCGTAAGCCTGGGACAGCGAGCGCAGCGGCACCTCGCTGAGCGCGGTGGCGTGTATGCGGTTGTGCGCGTCGTAGTCGGCCGCGGCCGTGAACCGGTAGCTGCCCGGCGTAAGGTCTGTGTCCGGGCTGACCCGGAAGTGCACCGTGCGGCTCTGCCGGGGCGGGACGGCGGTGGACAGGGTGAGCGGCGTGCCGGACAGCGGTGCGCTGTTGAGGAGGTGGTGCGCCGAGAGCCACACCGTGACATGCGGCAGCGCACGGCCGGAGTTGTTGGTGATCACGGCGCTGACGGTGTTGTCATGGCCGGGCCGGAGCGTCTCGGGGGCCTGCACGGTGAGTTGTACATTCGTGGGCGTGGCCAGGAACTGCAGCTCCGCCAGCACTGGCTTCGCCGAGGGTGCGCCGGTGAACCGCAGCCACCGGTAGTGCTCGGGGGCGTCGATGGGCAGCGTGATCCAGTCGCGGGTCGGTGTCCATTCCACGGTCGTCAGGGTGCGGCAGCCGCTGTCCGGTCCGTCGGTGCAGCCCTGCACGGTGCCGCCGACCAGTGAGGCCAGGTCGGCCGAGGAGTTGCTACGCGGTAGCAGTCGCACCGCGGCCGGCCGCACAGCGCCGTCGGCGCCGAGATCGAGGCCGGCGCTCACGCCTGCAGTGGCCGAGGCGAACGCGGTCGCGGGATCACCATCGAAGGCGGCCTGCGCCCCGTCGGGCCCGAACGCGACACCGCTGACCGGGCGAGCGTCCGGATCGGCCGTCTCGGGGACGCCGGGCGCAGTGCCGACGGCGTCGGCGTACACCTCGTAGTCGAGGTAGTTGCCCATGCGGGGGCTGCCCCACGCGGTGGAGGCGAGGACCTGAAGTGGTCGCCGGAGGTAGGAGAGCATGTACGCGTCGGTCATGGTGTAAGCGCGGTCGCCCCACTGGGCCATTTCGACGCCACGCACGCGATCGGATTCCGGGAGGGTGTACGCGGAGTAGAGGGCGTTGTCGTCCGGGATGTAGGTGCCGTTCGCCGTGCCCGGGGCGTACGAGGGGACGACGTACAGCCGGGAGTGTTCGTTGCTGACGACCACGTCGTAGCCCTGGTCGATGAAGTAGTCCTCATCGCCGAGCCAGGCTTGGATGCGTACGTCCTTGTTGACCGTTACGGAACCGCTGCCGCCGGCCTGTGGCCACCAGCCCCAGATCTGCATCCGCTTGCCGTGCCGGGCAAGCAGGTCGTCGAGGTGGTTCGCGTAGGCGAGGAAGACGTCCTCGGTCTTCTGGAAGCCGCGGGTCGCGGCGTAGTCGGCCAGCTCGGGGCACTGCTCCTGGAGGGCGGTCTGCGGCGTCTCGTCGCCGCCGAGATGGATGACCGGTGAGTCGAACAGCTTCGTGATGTTCTCGACCAGGCCGTCGAGCCAGGCGACGTTCGCCGGCTTGGTGATGTCGACTGTGAAGCCGGGATCGATCCGTCCGGGGCTAATCATCGAGTTCATCGACGGGCAGTCCCAGCGCAGGCTCGGCCGGTAGTCGGTCATCGCCGTGGCATGCGCAGGAATGTCGAACTCGGGAAGGATGGTGACGTGGTAGCGGGCCGCGTAGTCCTGAACAGCGCGCACATCGTCAGGCGAGTAGGACTTGTCTGCCGCGAGTCCGGGGTAGCCCGGGAGGTCCAGCCGGAAGAACTCCGCGTCGGTGAAGTGCCAGTGGAGGGTGTTGAGCTTCGTCCAGGCCAGCTGGCGGATCAGTTGCTTGATGGACGCAATCGACCAGTACTTGCGCGCGGTGTCGATCATCAGGCCGCGTTCGCGCTGCGCCGGGGCGTCCTCGCTGTTGCCGACCGGGACGGAAGCGTGGTCCGGGGCGGTCTTCAGGATCTGTTCGACCGACTGCTCCGCATAGAACGTGCCGGTCGGCCCGTCGCCGCTGAGCGCGATCGACTGCTCGGTCACGTCGATCCGGAAGCCTTCGCCCGCGCCGTCGCCGTCCGCCGTGACGAAAATGTCGCCGGGCTTGGGGGCGCTTCCCAGGACGACGGGCAGCGTCTCACCGCCGAGGGCGGACCGCACTCACCTACCGCGAGGCCGCCGAACACCCGCTCGTCGGCCTCGACGCCGACTCCTCGCTGCGCCGCTGGATCGAAAAGCACCTGGGACCCCACGCCCCCGTGGTGCGCCACCGCACCACCGTCACCGACCTCGGCGTCCTCATCTCCCTGGCCGCAGCCGGCGCCGGACTCGCAGTCGTCCCGCGCCGGGCCATCGACCCCCGACAGAGCCTGGAGGTATGCGAACTCCAGGAGCGCTGGGCCCGCCGCCACCGTCTGCTCGCCTGGGGTGTCACAGACCGCGCCACCTCGACAGCAACCGCGACACTCGCTGAGCACCTCCGCCAGGCGGCGCAAGAGCCCCCCAACCGCAGCGCACACGGGACAACCTCGGTCCACTGCCCTTCCACGACTGCTGACCGACCGCCTTCGGCTGCCCTCGCGAACATGACCGGCCATGGCCCCCGACCAAGCGCCCCGCGCTGACCGACTCCCATCGCGCTCGCCCTCGCCACGGAGCTCCGTATCGTGCTGGCCTGTGCGGAGGGCCGGTCGAACGCGCAGGTAGCAAGTGGCGGGCGCGGTTTGTTGCGGACCGGCTGGAGGGCCTGGTGGACCTGCCCGTTCGGGGGCGCCGCGGAAGATCACGGACGAGCAGGTCGAAGCCCTGGTCGTCAGGACGCTGGACCAGAGGCCGGATGTGGACGGTCGCTCCGGCACACCGTCTGCGCCCGCTGGTAGACGAACTCGCCGCGCGGACGTCCGTCGGGACCGGCGGGCAGAAGGTGGAGGGCGAGAGACGGCGGGGGCACAACCGGCAGTCGGATGAGTCCTTCACGGCCGGCCTGGCGCATGCGGGCCAGTACGTGCGCGAACACGGGAACCTTGCTGTCCAGAAGGACACCATGACGGGGTCCTTCCGGCTCGGGGAATTGCTGCACAATGTGCAAACCAGGGCCTGGGCGCTGTCGCCGGACCGTGTCCGGGCGCTGACGGTTTTGGACCTGTGGTGGAACGTCCCCTGGTCGGTGCAGTGGCAGCGCTCGTACTACCTTCGAGACCGACCGGGACCTGGGCGCCTTCTGCAAGGACTGCGGATACACCGTCCACTCCCCCGGTGAGGGATTCCTTCTCGAACGAATCGGGCTGCCCTTCGGAATCCATGCCGGCCCCGACCAGTGCGTGTTCACCCGCTGGAGGCCGCCCCGCTGAGTGACCCGCGGCCTCACCGCGCCGTAAGCGTCGCTTTGCCGCTGTGGTGACCAGTAGGCGGGGCGGCGTCGTTGAACACGGCACGCGTGCATGAACATCCGACCCCCCGCAGATACGCGAGCGAGCCCCGGACCATCGGCGGTTCGGTGAGCCGAAGCACGATAGGTGTCACCACCGGCATCCGCTGAACTGCGGCTCCAGTCGGGCGAAGCACGGTGGTTGTCACCGATACGGTGCGCCACCTGTCACCAGCAGCACGTGAAGCAGAGGCGATGTCACCGCCCCTACGCCCCGCAGACGGATGCCGGCTGGGCGGATCACAAGGGTGGGCTGACCCGGCGCAGTGACCGTCACAGGGCTCCGGCATCCCGGGCCGTCCAGACGCTCGGGTAGATCGGCCGGAAGCCGAGCTCCCGGCGGATCCGCTGGTTGGACACGATCCCGAACCACGGGTCGGGGTCCGTGAGCTCGTGGACTCCGTTGGGCACCTCGACGCCGTTGAGCTGGTACAACTCGACCGTCGTGACGGGAGCGTCATCGGCGATGTTGTAGATCCGGCCGGCGATACCCGGCGCGTACAGCAGACGCATCAGGCCCTGGGCGACGTCAGCGTGGTGGGCCATCTGCAGGCGCTGGTGCGGCGCCCAGCGGGCGGCCCAATGCAAGGAGTTGGCCAGGTGCGGATCGCCCTCGCCGTAGACGAAGGGGAGCCGCCCGATACGTACGTCCAGGCTCTTGAGCGCGAGCAGTTCGCGCTCGGCCTCGGCCTTGGACTCGGGGTAGGCGCCCCACATCGCGCCGCCCGGCCGACTCTCGTCCTCCTCGGTCAGCGGGCGGCCCCGTCCGAGGCCGTACACATTGTTCGTGCTGACCTGCACGAACCGCTCCACGCCGGAGGTCTGGGCGGCGCGGCCCAGGGCCACCGCGGCGTCCCGGTTGACGGCCCACGCCTCCTCGTCCGGCACCCCGCGGAAGGCGGCGGCGACGTTTACGACGGCGTCCACGCCGGCGAGTGCCTTGCCGAGTGCCTCCTCGTCGCGCATATCTCCTACGGCGGCCTGGGCGCCCAGCTCTGCGAAGCGCTCGCCGCGGGCCGCGTCCCGCACCAGGACTCGCACCTGCTCGCCCGGCTGTCGCTGGGCCAGCAGCCTCGGCACGAAGCGGCGTCCAACTTGTCCCGTCGTACCGGTCACCAAGGTCAGCATGATGTGCTCCTTAACGCACTGTGTCGCCTGTCGTTGATGACCAGCCTCGGCGGATGCGGGGACGACCGGGAGAGACCTCTTCATCAGGGGATCGGGAGTCCCTGGATAAGCCGGCCCGCATCCCGCACCCTGGCAAGGTGAACCGAGCCGAACTCGCCGACTTCCTGCGCCGCGCTCGTGCCCGCCTGGACCCCTCCGACGTGGGTCTGACGGCCGGCGCCCGCCGCCGTACGCCGGGGCTGCGCCGCGAGGAGGTGGCCCAGCTGGCCGGCATGTCCGTGGACTACTACACGCGGTTGGAACAGTCCCGGGGGCCGCGCCCCTCCCGCCAAATGCTCACCGCGCTGGCCCGCGCCCTGCGCCTGACGGAGGACGAACGCGACCACCTCTTCCACCTCACCGGTGAAGAGCCGCCGCGCCGGGAGGCAACCAGCACGCACGTGCTCCCGGGCCTGCTCCTGGTGCTGGACCGGCTGTACGACACCCCGGCGATGGTGGCGACCGACTGCGGCGAGGTCCTGGCCCAGAACGCGCTGTCGCGGGCACTGAGCGGAGACGCTCTCGCCCGCCCGCCCCGAGAACGCAACATGATCCGCCGCTTCTTCCTGGACCCGGCGGCCCAGGAGCTGTTCCCGTCCGAGGACCGCCCGGAGCGCGCCCGCGAGCAGGTCGCCGGCCTGCGAGCGGTGGCCTCGGCCCGCCCCACGGACCCCGAACCCGCCGCCCTCGTCGCCGAACTGTGTGCCGCAAGCAAGGAGTTCGCCCACCTCTGGGACGAACACGAGGTCGCCGTACGCCGCGCCGCCACGAAACGCTTCAGGCACCCTACGATCGGCATCCTCGAACTCGACTGCGAGATCCTCATCAACTCCGACCACAACCAGCGGCTCGTCATCCACACGGCCCGCCCGGGCACGGAGTCGTACAAGCGCTTGCAGTTGCTGCGGGTGGTGGGCTTGCAGGACCTCACGCCAACGACCCCCTGACCGCGTGCGCGCCTTCCGAGTTCGCTCCCTGCCCACCACACATCGCCCGCGATCCCGAACTCCGCGCCATCTGGTGCCGACAGCGGCACGACGAATCCCACCGGCACAGGCAGGCAGACCAGACAGGCGAAGACTCCGCGGGCGGCACCGACGGTGATGTCGCCCATCTGGGTGCTCAGCGTGAGCGTGCCGAGCACGGCCTCGGTGATGTTCAGGTCACCCTTCTGCGTGCTGATCTCGCCGGGACCGTTCAGACGGCCGACCGTGATGTCGGCATCGAGGCCTGTGAAGCGGGCACTGTCGGCCTGGCCGAGATCCGCTTCGGTACGGCCGTGCCCGATGGGGGCGCCGGGATCAGCGGCGCACTTCGCCGCGCCCGCTTGGTGCCGTCACCCGAAAAGGCAGTGGCCGCGCGGGCTCGGGGCCACATACGTTCGCATCCATGGTAGACGCAACTTTCGGGCATCCGCGCCTCGCCGCGATCTACGACCCACTCGATCCGGACCGCAGCGATCTCGACGCGTATCTCGCGATGGCGGAGGAGTTCGGGGCGCGGTCTGTGCTGGACATCGGGTGCGGTACGGGCGTGTTCGCGCTGCTGCTCGCCGAGCGCGGGATTACGGTCACCGGGATCGATCCCGCGCGGGCGTCCGTCGACGTCGCGCGTGGCAAGCCGGGCGCGGAGCGGGTGCGCTGGCTCGACGGCGACGCGGGGGACCTGCCACCCATGCAGATCGACCTGGTGACGATGACCGGGAACGTCGCCCAGGCGATCGCCGATCCGCAGGCGTGGCGTACGACACTGCGCGGTGCGTACGAGGCGCTGCGGCCCGGTGGGCGGCTTGTCTTCGAGACGCGCGATCCGGCGCAGCGCGTGTGGGAGGAGTGGGCGGAGTGGACGCGCGAGACCACGTACCGCATGACGGACATTCCGGGCGTCGGCCACGTCGAGACCTGGGCCGAGTTGACGGACGTGAGCCTGCCGCTGGTGAGCTTCCGGGGTACGCACGTGTTCGCGGACGGGGACGTACTGACCTCGGAATCGATACTTCGCTTCCGCGAACGTACGGAGATCGAGCGGGACTTGTATGAGCACGGCTTAGTCGTCGAGGACGTACGCGACGCACCCGACCGGCCGGGCAGGGAGTTCGTGTTCGTGGCGAGGCGCGGTACCGCGGAGCCCGTCCCTCGCGGAATGTCCTAGGGAGCGTGCGCACCACACAGCGCCGGGCAGACGGGACTTTGAAGATACTCCCTAGGCTTCACCCATGCTGACCAGTGAAGACAGGTCGTATGAGGCCATCAGGCGACTGGCCGCCGGAGTTGCCCTGGACCAGGCGCTCGATGTGACAGACCCGGAGTCCTGGATCGGCCTTGACTTCGGGGTACGCGAACTGGCCTGGCAGCGGCCGGAGCTGTTCCACTCGAACGCGTCGCCGTCCGGGCGGCGGCTGAGCTGGGACCCGGATGCATCGCTGCCCACCGCCACCTGGCTCCGGGTGCCCGGCGACGCCGAACTCGCCCTCGCCCTGTGCCACCACGACGGCAGGATCCGCGAGGCCGCACTGGGTCACGCCGAGGGGCGGCCCGCGCTGCTTGCGCTGGTCGTCATCCGCTGCGCGGACTGGGTGGGGCAGGTACGCGAACGGGCCCGCGCGCTCCTGGCCGAGGCGCCCCCGCACCGGCTTGCCGCGCACGCCGCGCTGATCCTGCGAGTCGGCCGCCGCTCCCGGGGCGGCTTCGCCCAGGAGCTGCTGACCGGGGCGCTGCGCGCGGGCCCGGCCGCGCAGGCGGAGGCGCTGCTTGACAGCGGCGACCGGGCCGCGGCCCGCCTCGCGCACCGCGTCGCCGTCGAGCGGCGGCTGCTCCCCGCGGCGCGGCTCGCTGGGACCGCCGTCCGCCACCGCGACGTCGTGGTGCAGGACCTGTGCTCCGAAGCCGCTGTAGCCGCCCTCGGCGAGGGCACTTTCGACGGGTTCACCGAGGTCGTGGTGCCGCTGCTCGGGTCCCGGCAGCCCCGGGTCAGGTCGGCGGGGGTAACCGCGCTACGCCGGGCCGGGCGGCACGCCGACGCCGAGCCGTACCTCACCGACCGGTCCGCCATGGTGCGGGCGTGCGCCCGGTGGGTGCTGCGGCAGGGCGGCACCGACCCGGCGCCGCTGTACCGCGCGCTGTGCGCCGACCCCGCAGCCCGGCCCGCCGCCGCGGTGGGCCTCGGCGAGTGCGGGGTGCGCGAGGACACGGACCTGGTCCGGGCACTCCTCGCGCACCCGGTACCCGGGGTGCGCGCCTGCGCGGTGGCGGGACTGCGGGCGCTGGAAGCGGTGCGCGTCGACGACGTACGACCGCTCCTGGAGGACCCGTCGGCCGCGGTGGTCCGGCAGGCGACCACGGCTCTGTTGCCGTGGGCCGACCGCGTACCGCAGGAACTGCTGCGCGGGTTCTTGGCCGAGAACCGTCCGCGCCACCAGCGGGTCGCGGCGGTCCGGCTGCTGCGGGCCGTCGGGGTGCATGCTGAACAGAGTTTGATCTGAACGACCAGCATGCCGGGGCGTAGCCGCAGCACTGCCAGGCGCTCCCTGCCCCTTATGACGATCTCGGCCACACCGACCATTCCAGTGCGGCGAGCAGCACTCCACGGCTTCTTTGGCCAGGGTGGCCAGGGGACCATCACCGCGGATGCGGGGAGAACGAGCAGACCGTCAACGTGGCCACGAGCCGGTCGACGAACACCAGCCGATGCCGGACACCGGCTCCGGCCTCGCGCTTCCTGGCCCCGCCACGGGCTTCGTGACGACGCCCCTCGACCACGGCCTGCCACGGACCAGCCAACTCCTCAACCAGAGAAGCGAGATGCCCACGAGAGGCCCCCGTGAACACCTGATGCGCAAGAACCGTCCCATTGAGCATGATCGACACATCTGGATCATGCCGCCCACCAGCCAGAACACCTCACCCGCAATCACGCACCATCTCATAAGAGGCAGGTTGGGGTGTCTTTCAGCTCACTGCCACGGTGTCTCCGGCGGCCAGCCGGGTGTAGGGGGCGCCGATGCCGGGGCCGTGTTCGCCGAGCAGTCCGGCGATCATCGCGATCCCGGTGTCGTTAAGGGCGCCGTCGTGGATCGCGTAGGTGCGCTTGGGGGCGACTTCGCGTACGTAGTCGACAAGGTGGCCGACGGTGGACCAGGGTGCGTGGACCGGCAGGAGCAGGGTGTCCAGGCCCGGCTGGTCGGGGACGGTCAGCGCGTCGCCGGGGTGGAAGAGCGCGCTGTCGATGAGAAAGCCGATGTTGGTGATGCGCGGGATGTCAGGGTGGATCACGGCGTGCCAGGTGCCGTGGACCTGGACCTCGAAGCCGGCGGCGGTGAAGGCGTCGCCCTCGCCGACCCGGTGCACGCGGCTGCCCAGGCCGTCCAGTTGCGCGGCCACCGCGGTGTTCGTCCAGATCTCCAGGCTGGGGTCGGCCTCGACGGCGGCACGCAGCGCGGCCTCGGAGAAGTGGTCGAAGTGCTCGTGGGTGACCAGGACGGCGGAGACGCCGTGCAGGGCGGTCGGGTCGGTCAGGCCGCCGGGGTCGATGACCAGACGCCGATCGTCCTGCTCGACCTGGACGCAGGCGTGGCCGAACTTGGTGAGCCGCATGGGGTGCCTCTCTCGCTGTGCAGAAGGAGTCAATATATCCAATCAAGCTGTACAACTTGATTGTAGATATTTCCTGTAGGCTGCCCGTATGACACAGAGCCGCCAGCTGGCCGAGGACCTCCGCAGAGCCGTAGGACAGCTGGTCCGCAGGACGAAGCAGAGCGCCGACTCGATGCCCGCTGCCGAAGGCGCCGTCCTCGGACTCCTCGACCGAGACGGCCCGCAGAGCATCGCCGAACTGGCCCAGGCACGCGGGGTCCGCCACCAGTCAGCCGCCAAAACGGTCAAGGACCTGACCGCGGCCGGACTCGTCGCCACCGAAGCCCATCCCACCGACGGCCGCAAACTGCTGGTGCACATCACCGCACCCGGCCGCACCGCCCTGGACGAGGACCGCCGCTCTCGCGCCGACGTACTGGAAAACGCCATCGAGGCGGAGCTCACCGCGCACGAGCGCGGGGAACTCCGACGCGGTATCGAACTGCTGCAACGCCTCAGCACCCAGATCCGCCCCTGACCGTAGCGATCTCTCCTGAAGCCGCCCGGCTTCCCGGTAGGTCCGCCGCTGCCGCTCACACACGTTGCCCGGGACGCTGAAGCATCCCGGGCAACGCCGTCTTCAACACGGTTCTGGCCAGGCCCGGAGCCGCGGTGTCACGCCGAGGCCGCGGCTGCCTCCCCCTGCGGGGTGCGCTGGCCAGGCGCCGTCCCCCAGATGGACAGGTCCAGGTCGAGACGGCTGTTCATGTCAAGCTCGAACCTGCCGCATGGATTCACATGGGACCAGAACAATGGTGACAGCGCCCGGCGGTCCGCATCGGTGAGCATGTCGGCCCACTTTGGATCGGCTAGGACCTCCTGCATCACCAGCGTGTTGACGTTGCCCTTGCCGAAAACGTCATTGGACCGAGGGCTTCGTTCGGGTTCCGCCGGGCGAGTAGGCCCGTGGGCAGAGTCTCGGCGGGATCCCGCTCCGTGGTCATGTAAGCCCCAGGGCTTCGGCGTAGTCGGGTTGTCGTTATGTGAGTCCCAGGAGGGCGAGGGATCGTCGAAATCCTGCGGGCAATGGGAGGGCCACTGCTCCAGCTTCCCGTTTCCCTTGGCCCGCTCTGTGGCTTCTGTCGCCAATTTATGCAGTGCAGCGGTGGCCTTGGGGCCATGCACCTTCCTACCTAACTGACTCCACCACCAGCAATGGAAGCCAGAGGCCTCAAAGAATACAGAAGCATCGACGAGATTGAAGCGGATATTCATTTCCACTCTCTCGAAGAACCACAGCATTCGATAGAAGTCCGCGAAAGGCGTATCGATTCCCGGTTCCGGACGCAGTAGCGCGCCAGGCGAAAAACCCTTGTCTTCCATGACGTGCCAGGTCGCCCCTCCGTGATTCTCCGATCCTGTGGTCCGGAGCAGGTTCGAGAATCGATGAAAGGCGTTCGCAGCGTCGCCTTCAACCCAAAATCTCGATACAGCTCAAGGGCCCGCTCGGTACGCCGATCCTCATCTCGAAGTTTCCGCTCTAAGACCAATCGACGAGACAGAAACGCTCCCACGCCCAGCGCGCCGATGACTCCAAAGGATTCGACGTAGTCGAACCAGGACACTTCCCACTCCCAGATAATAGATCTGCAGCCTGATAGCATCCGCTGAGCATCACGCCGGACAACCCGCGCAGTGGACGCTACCGTGACGCCCCACGCTCGCGACTTCCCGAGTCACGCACTGGGAACTGGCGGAAGAGTCAGCCTGAGTAACGACTAGATGTGATGGATATGCCGATGAGTGACATTTTGCAACAAGTGGTTATTGATGCAGCAAGCATCCCAAACGTCTCCTGGTCAGTCTGTCTACGTGACGCTCAGGGGCACGTACTTGCCGAGTTGGACGCTGAAGTTCCGCTCCCCACGGCCAGCGTCGGGAAACTGTTCCTCATGACGGAGGTGGCGCTCCAGTACGAGAAGGGTTCGATCGCGCGTGACGACCTTCTGAGTCGGAACCCATCCGTCGCCGTCAAGAACTCAGGAATTCTTCAGTACCTCACGCAGAAGTCCCTCCCGGTCGAGGACCTCGTCGTTCTCGTGGCCAGCGTGAGTGACAATTACGCCACCAATATCCTCCTTGAACGCATTGGCCTTCCGCGGATTCATCAGCTGGCCATTGAACTCGGACTGAAGTCGACGTCACTTCTGGATCGGGTTCGGAATGAGAGGGGTGACGATCATCCCCCATGCTTGTCGGTTGGATCTGCAGAGGAGTTGTCCGGCTTCATGGATGCCGTCCGGGGAGAGAATTTGATCTCTCCTGAGGTATCCGCCACGATGGACAGATGGATGGGTCTCAACGCCGATCTTTCAATGGTTGCATCCGCACTGGGAATTGACCCGCTCGCCCACTTGGACAGTGACCGCAATCTTGTGTTGCGGAACAAGACGGGGACGGATTCTGGCGTACGAGCCGATGTCGGCTACATCACCGCCCCCCGGTCGGCTGCATCGTATGCCGTTATCGCAAGGTGGAATGAGAAGCACGATGAAGGTCCGACGCGGGACGCAGTCCTGGCTGCGATGCGCGCGATTGGTAACGAGCTGCGCAATTACGTGACTGCGTAGCCCCGTGCAATTCTCCAAGGGTATTTCTTTCGCCGACTATCGAATTCGCCTTCGGGAAAGCTCTGCGCCAGGTCGTGCCATTGCGCGCGTACATCGCTGGCCGGGTGCGCCAGCCGCCGGCACCGCGGTGCACCTGCCCGGACGGAGGCGGCCCGATATCACGCCAGCGCAGCCGCCTTGCGCAGCAGCACCGACCGCTCACGGACGTTGCGGCACAGCCGGGCGGCGAGCTCCAGCTCGACCCGTGCCTCAGCGGTCCGGCCGAGCCGGACAAGTAGCTCGCCGCGCACGCTCGGGAGCAGGTACGACCCCGACAGGCGGCCGGAGGCGACCAGTTCGTCCACAACAGACAGCGCCCGCTGTGGTCCATTCGCCATCGCGACAGCGACAGCCCGGTTGAGCTCGACCACGGGTGACGGAGCCACACGACCGAGCGCCTCATAAAGGAGCACGACACGCTCCCAGTCGGTCTCCGAAACCGAGGATGCCGACGCGTGGCAGGCGGCTATTGCTGCCTGCAGTCCGTACGGGCCAAGGCCGCGCCCGACAGCCGAGGCTCTGCCGATCGCGGCCAGACCGCGACGGATCGCCGACCGGTCCCACAGACGCCGGTCCTGATCCTCCAGGAGCACCGCCTCGCCATCGGGCCCGGTGCGTGCGGGAAAGCGTGCGGCCGTGAGCTCGAACAGGGCAAGCAGCCCGTGCACCTCCGGCTCATCGGGCAGCAAGGCGGCCAGCATCCGGGCCAGCCGGATCGCCTCGTACGCGAGATCGGGACGAAGCAGGTGGTCACCGGCCGTCGCCGTCGAGCCTTCCGTGAAGATCACGTAGAGCACGCTCAGGAGACCGCCGAGCCGCTCGCGCCGTTCCTCGGCCGGCGGCAGCTCGAACGGCACTCCCGCCGCGGCGATCGTCTTCTTCGCCCGCGTGATCCGTGCCTGAACCGTCGACACGGGCACGAGGAATGCCCGGGCGATTTCCTCGCTCGCCAGGCCGCCGACCACGCGCAGCGTCAGGGCCACGCGGGCCTCCGGCGAGAGCACCGGATGGCAGGCCACAAGCATCAGCGCGAGAACGTCGTCGTCGACCCGGTCGGGATCCCACGGCAGGTCGTCCGACAAGCCCCTCGGGGCTGCCGCGCCCGAGTTCGCCTCGCCCTCGACTAGCTGGCCGGCGAGCATGGCGTACCGCTCGTCGAGTGCCGACCGTCGGCGGAAGCCGTCGATGGCGCGCCGCCGCGCGGTCACGAGCAGCCAGTTCACCGGGTTCGCCGGCTCACCGTCGCGCGCCCAGGTGACGAGCGCCTCCGCCACCGCCTCCTGCGCGACGTCCTCGGCGAGGTCGAAGTCCCCGGTGAAGCGGGCGAGCGCACCGATGATCCGTGCGGACTCGATCCGCCAGACGGCCTCGACGGCCCGCCGCACCGATTCGGTGCTCAGCGGGCCGCCGGTGGCCGCGGGTGTCAGAGCTGGCCGGTCCGCTCGCGCCACGCCCGCTCCTTGATGATCCACTCGTTGTCCTGCGGGAACTCGTCGATGCCCGGCACGCGGCGGATCTCGCACTTCGAGCCGGCAACCGCTGGGAGTCGCTTGGCCCACTCGACCGCCTCCTCCTTCGAAGCCACGTCGATCACGTAGAAGCCGCCGAACAGCTCCTTCGTCTCACCGTACGGGCCGTCGGTGACCACTGGCGTCTCGCCGCTGAAGTCGAGCACCACGCCCTGGGCCGGGTCATCCAGGCCCTCGGCAGCGACGAGCACGCCGGCCCGGATCATCTCCTCATTGAAGCGACCCACCGTCTCGAGCATCTGCTCGAAGGGCGTCTCCATCATCTTCGCAACGGATTCGTCCGTGCCTCGCATGATCAGCATGTACTTCGCCATCTTCGAACTCCTTGATATCGGGTCGCCTCTGGACCCTCTCACTCCAAGGTCGAACGAGGCGGCCGCGGATCGACACGACAGAGGAATACGGATCAATCTTTTTTTCATCCCCGACAAGGGGCTCAGCCCGTCGGTCCGGTCAGGCCGGGTGCCCCGACCGGCCAGCCCGGTCCCGGGCTGATCGGGATCGAGCCGCCGCAGCCACCCGACGATGCTCTTTCGCCACAACTGCCCCCTCTCTCCCCCCTTGCACGCGCGCAGCTTCTTTCGCAGGCCTGGAAGCGCCCAGACCGCCGCCGATGAACAGTGACGGCTGCCTGATGGAGGCGCCAGCGTAGGCGGCCAGGTCCTCCCAGTCCTGGTTCATGTTCCGGTAGCGGTTCAAGGCCCCTGTCATCCCGGTACGTTCGAATTCGCCGAGGTAAACGTCGAGGTCATACTCGGTGAGCCAGGATGGCAGCTGCTGCGAGGAAACGGTCGCGCAGTGGACTGCCAGGGCTGACGAAGTGCGGGTCCGGGGCGCCGGGTGCGGGCATGGTGTCGGCGGACAGGACGGCGGAGAAGCCCGCGAGCCAGCCGCGGACGTCGGGTTCAATCTCTGCCTCGGCCCTGCCCGGCTGCTGGAAGTAGGAGACGTAGAACTCCTCGGTGCCGCCCGCCCAGCGCTTGGCACTCTCGGAAGCCCGGGAGAACGACGTAGAGCAGGACCGCGGGGGAATCTGGACCAACGCCTTTATCGCGCCCTCGAAGCCGACCCTGCTTCCGCCTGAGACCTTCGGCCACCTCGGTCGAGCTTGGCCGCCGGCAACTTGTCCGAACACCTTGGGCCTTTGTTGCGGGAAAGCTCTGCGCCAACGCCAGTCTCAACTGGGTGAGCATCAGCGGGCAGGCGCGCTGGGACCGTCCGGCTACTGCGTTCCGAGAAGTACCGTTCCTAGCCAGTGTGCATGAGTGAGTCTTGGACTCACCTATGTGTTCTGGGCGCATCCCGAACGGTTTTGGATGCGCTGGGTTCCCGCTTTCGCTTCCCGCTCGGCGACGGCCCTTTGGGGGGCCGGTCCGTGGTGGGTGGGCGGGTTCCCTCACGCCCCCGGTCGCCTGGTCCGGCCTGGGCGGTCCGATGCCCCGCACGATCACTCCGGTCGTGTGGGGGCGGTGCCGTCCGACGCCGGACCGGGTGTCCGAGGGCGCGTCGCCCGATCGCGATACCGGCGGCATCGTGACGGGACATTCTGCGGTGTGGGGTGGTCAGGCTTTTCTGCCAGTGCTGGGCACCCCACAGGCTGGTGTAGGCCGGGTCGACCGCGACAACGCTCAGGCCGTGCTCGGCGGCCATCGACACCAGCCGGGCCTTCAGCTTCCCGGTCGGCATCCCGGAGATGAGCTGCCTGAACCGCTTGCGGCGGCCGTGTTTCTCGCGGGTCTTCTCAGCCGTGAAGTCCAGGTCTTCGATCCCGATCGCCGCGACACCCACCCGCACCGCCCAGTTGATCAACCGGGTCAGCGCGTGGCGGATCTGCGCGTCCCGGTGACCGGCGGTACCGGACAGGTCGTAGCCGAAGCGGTGCGGGTCACCGACCGGGTTGCCGTGCCGGTCGAGGCGGTAGGCGGCGAAGTGGTCGGCGTTGGTGTCGACGCCGATCATGCCCCGGGCCCGGGCGGTCTCCAACGGGATGGTCTGCACGACGGGGCGCTGCCAGGAGGCGGTCAGGTACCAGCGTCCGCGCTCCACATCGAGGTGGATGCGGTAGGCCACGGCCCGGTTCGCGGTGATGCGGTCGGCCCACTCCGCACCCCGATGCGCGAACCCGATGCGAGCGCTGAGGACGTACCGGCCGTGCCGGGCGTTGGCCAGGTGCGCGAGCGGGGCAGGCAGCCTGATGCTGACCTCGCCGTCCGGGGTGACACGGATCGTCTCGTTCCCGAACCGCTTCCCCGACTCACCATCCGCAGCAAGAAACCAGCGCTCCGCCTCCCACCGCTCCCGCCACTCGTCCTCGGTGAGACGGGCCTCGGCGAGATGGTGGCGGGTGTTGAGGAGACGCTTGCCGCCCCGCACCACACGCACCCGTCCCGCCTGCCGGTCGGCAACAGCCGCCGTGTGCCGCGCCTCCAGTGCCGCGAGGCGGCGGGACTTGCAAAACCACTCGCTCTTCGACCGGTAGCCACCCGCCGCACGTTTCGTTCCGCGTTCCCCGACCGGGAGGGACAGCCGGTGCCGCAACGTCTTGATCCCGGCCGCCAGGTTCTGGATGTGCGCCACCTGGCAACGGCGCGCCAGCGCCCACTGATCATGCGTGGCCTTGGTGATCGCACCCGCGATCCGCGACGACGACTGCCTCGTCAGCTCCCGCTTACGCGATGCCCACGTATCAGCACTGTGATCCAGACCATCCGCACAGCGGGCCTTGAGGTCATGGGAGGCGAGCGCGCCCTGGTGTTCACCGACGGATCGCAGGACCTTCTCGTCCTGGGGTGTGAGGTGCTTCAAGCGGTCCCGCACCGCCACTCCTGAAGGACCCGGCACCACGAACGACGCCGCCAACTCCCGCACACCACCCACCACAACACCCCCCAAGAACCCGTGCACCCGCCACTCAGCACAACGAGCAACCACCACCAAGGTCACCCATTCGACTCCAGAACCCCCGTTTCGATCTCTGCCGGCCCACCACCAGACTCACTCCCGGGCGCTACAACTCACTTCTGCACACCAAACCGACAGCAGCTCGCAACCCCGTCGACCCGCACGACAACACCCCGCTGGCGGGAGGCATCCCGCGGGCTCGCCCACCGGACCGCACCCCGCACTCGCCTACGATCGACCTCGTGTGCGCAAACGTGATAGTCGCCGAAGACGACGAGAAGCAGGCCGAACTCGTACGCCGTTACCTCGAACACGAGGGCCACGCGGTCACGGTCGTCGGGGACGGGCTCGCCGCGCTCGACGAGGTGCGGCACAAAGACAAAGAGCCCGACCTACTTGTTCTCGATGTGATGATGGAGCGGGCGGACGGTCTGGACGTGCTGCGTGTGCTGCGTGCCGAGGGCCGGGAACTGCCCGTCCTGATGCTGACGGCCCGCACCACCGAGGACGATCTGCTGCTCGGCCTCGACCTCGGCGCCGACGACTACATGACCAAGCCGTACAGCCCGCGTGAGCTGATGGCCCGGGTCCGTACGCTCCTGCGCCGAACCCGCCGGACACCCGATGCGCCCCCCGCCACCGGCGCCACCGGCGCCACCGGCGCCACCGACGAGGTGCTGTCCGTGGGCGCGCTCCGGGTCGACCCCGTCCGGTACGAGGTGTGGGTCGACGGGGCGTACGTGGAGTGCACCCCCGGCGAGTTCCGTATTCTCGCCGCGATGGCCGCCGAACCCGAGCGCGTCTTCAGCAGACAGCGGCTCCTGGAGGAACTGCACGGCTTCGACCGGTACATCAGCAACCGCACGGTAGACGTGCACATCATGAACCTGCGCAAGAAGATCGAGCCCGCGCCGCGCAAGCCGACCCGGCTGCTCACCGTCTTCGGTGTGGGCTACAAGCTGACCGACCCGGCCGCCAAGAGGGCGCCGCGTGCCTCGGCGTAGCCGGAAGGACCGGCGTGGCCGTCCGTGGGACCCGCAGCGGCTGCCGCTCCGCAAGAGCCTGCTCGGACGGCTGCTTGCCGTATCGGTGCTGGTGGCGGCCTGTTCGGTGGCAGCCACCGCATGGCTCGCCGTCCAGACCACCTCCGGCGCGATCAAGCAGGAGCAGGGCCAGAACCTGACCGCCGACGCCCGGATCTACAACGAACTGCTCGGCTTCGCGGCGGGCCACCCCCGATGGGACGACGTCGGGGCGACGGTGCGTGATCTGGCCCGCCGGTCGGATCGCCGGATCGCCCTGACCACCCAGAACCGGGAGGTCATCGCCGACTCCGCGGCCGGGTCCTCGCCGCCGGCGCTGCCCACGCAGGCCTCCGCGATCGTCGACCCGCTGTCCGTGGACACCGCGCTCGCGGCGCAGACCGCCGGTACGAGCGACACAGCGGCCGACCGCGTCGACCCGCGGGCCGTCGGGCCGTTCCGGTTGCCGACGGCGGAACGTAGGCAGTTGCGCCGAGCCGCCGACGAAGTCGTGTCGTGTCTCAATGACGTAGGGATCGCCTCGGACGTCGTCGAGGGGCCCAGCGGGCGCCCTCGCATCCAGCTCGTGGGCAACGATCCCGACCGCATCCTGGGCATCAGATGCAGCACCGACGCACTGGACGAGCCCACCAGGACCGAGAAGAAGGCGCTCGGTACGCTCAACAAGCTGGCCAATGCCTGTCTGAACCGCCAGGGCCGGACGGTCGTCCACCTGCGGCTGGACCTCGCCTGGGACCAGGGGAGCAAGCCTGAGCCGAGCGCGGCACCGGTCCGCCGGTCCTCCGCCCCCACACCCGTACCGGCCGTCCGGAGCAGTGACGCCGACCGGGCCATCGCGTCGTGCGTGGGCACCGCCCGCCACGAGCAGTTGAGCTCGTATGTCGCCTCGCCCGCGCTGCTGTTCATCGGGGACGCGAACGGCGCCACCGTGCCCGGTTTCGACCTCTCACCGGCGAACACTGCTCGGATCGCAGGCGTCGCCGCCCTCGTCCTCGCCCTCACCGTCGGTGCTTCGGTGCTGGCCGGGGCCCGGCTCGTACGTCCGCTGCGAGCGCTCACGGGGGCCGCCCAGCGGATGCGGGACGGTGAGGAATCGGCGGCCGTACTGGTCGCCGATGACAACGAGATCGGGCGCCTGGCCGCAGCCTTCAACGACATGACGGCGCACCGTGCGCGCCTCGAGGAACAGCGGAAGATGATGGTCAGCGATGTCGCCCACGAGCTGCGTACCCCGCTGAGCAACATCCGCGGCTGGCTGGAAGCCGCACAGGACGGCCTGGCCGACCCCGAGCCGGCGTTCATCTCCTCGCTCCTGGAGGAAGCGGTCCAGCTGCAGCACATCATCGACGACCTCCAGGACCTGGCCGCGGCCGACGCGGGCGCGCTGCGTCTGCACCCGGAGCCGGTACGGATCCTCGAACTCCTCGGACAGATCACCGCGGCGCACCAGGCCCGGGCCGAAACGACCGGTGTCACCCTGACGGTACGCAAGCCGGCGCCCGGATCCCCGTCCCCCGAACTGACCGCCGACCCGGTGCGACTGCGGCAGGCCATCGACAACCTGGTGTCCAACGCGGTGCGTCACACGCCGTCGGGGGGACGCGTGACCCTGTGCGCGTACGGCACCGAGTCGGGTGACGAGGTGGTCGTGGACGTCGCCGACACGGGAACCGGTATCTCGGCCGAGGACCTCCCGTACGTCTTCGACCGCTTCTGGCGAGCCGAGAAATCCCGGACCCGCCGCACCGGCGGCAGTGGTCTCGGCCTGGCGATCGTCAGGAAGCTCGCCGAGGCGCATGGTGGCGGCGCGAGCGCGGTGAGTACGCAAGGGGAAGGCTCGGTCTTCACACTACGGCTGCCGGCAGGCCGGCCGGCGAGCGAGCCGGTGCAGGTCCCGGGCCGGCAACCAGAGGGCGCGGACCGTCGCGAATCGTCCACCGGTCATCCGGGCTGATGCGATGACCACAGCGCTCTGACAGCTTCTTCACAAGGTCCCGCCAGGCTGACGGCATGTCCGGCGCCTGGTACGAATCGGCGTCCAGGCACCACCAAAGCCGGGCTGGAACTGGAGCCACGTATGTCCCACCGTCCCCGAATGTCCTTGCGCACCGCCGTCCTGACCGCTGTCGCGGCGGGCGCGGTACTCGTCCCGTCGGCCACGGCCGTCGCATCGGTCGCCTCCGACGCAAAGCCCAGGCCATCGGTGGCCGCCACCGATCGAGCCCCGGCGCCCGCCAGGGGAACCGATGCGGGCAAGCCCACCCGGGGCGGGGCGCCGTCGGCGGCGCCCCGTGGCGGCGTGGCCGCGGGCGACCGGCCCAGTGCGGTCCCGGCCCGTCCCTCGAAGCGCGACTCCGCCGAGCCCCGTGGCGGGGTGGCCGCGGGCGAGCGCCCGTTGGGAACGACGAGCGACAACACCACTGCCCTTGCAGGCTCGGCCGCTGCCGCGTTCGTCCTGGCGGGCGCGGGCACCCTCGTACTGCGCCGCCGCACGGCCGCGCACCGCAACGGCTGACCACCAGCAGTGGCGCCGCCCTGAGGGGCGGCGCCACTGCCTGTTCCCGCACATCCTCTCCGCACTGGAACCCACATGCCCCGTACGCACCACCGGCTGCGGCGATCCGCCGCGCACCCGACGCACCTCTGCCTTGCCCTCGTCCTCGCTCTCGCTCCACTCACCGGCTGCATGACGCATTCCGCGGAGGAACCAGCCCACGCCCCCTCGCACCGCCCCGCCACCACGCCGCCGTCCGGCTCCTCCGTCACCCCCAGGGCCGAACAACCCGCGGCTCCCACCCAAGTGGCCATCCCCTCGATCGGCGTGACGAGTTCCCTGATGCGACTCGGCCTCAACGCGGACGGCACCGTAGAAGTCCCACCGGCGGAGAAGGGCATGACAGCAGGCTGGTACACGGGAGGCGCGATCCCCGGCGAGCGCGGAACAGCCGTGGTCATCGGGCACAACGACACCCGATTCGGCAGGGCCGTCTTCCACGATCTGAAGAAGATCGGCAAGGGAGCGGACATCGCCATCCGCAACGAGCGAGGTCAGGTGGCCCACTTCACCGTCACCGGCACGGAATCCGTGAGCAAGAAGGCGTTCCCCACGAAGAAGGTGTACGGCGCGACCGACGACCGTGTCCTCCGCCTCATCACCTGCGACGGCGCATTCGACGCCCAGGGCCACCCGGTGGACAATTTCATCGTCTACGCGACGCTGCGCTGAGGCGCCTCCACAGCCGTTGGTACGCCGATGGAAGGACTCCCGACCATCCAACGTCTACCGCTGAGTAACCCCTACTGGGACAGCCCGAGTACCGCCAGGGCTTCAGGCCACGGGCATCCCCCACGCCTGAACCCGGGGATACCCATGCAAGACAACGGATGGAAAGTGACCAGCCACGCCTTGCACTACGGGTGCCTGGGGCACGCCGGTCGGGCGGGGGCAGCCTTCGCTGGTGCTGTGGCCATGGCGGATCTGCGCCGACAGGATGGGGCCCCGTGGCCCCGGGTGCCGATGCAGCGGCCTGGCGCTAACGTCGGGAGAACGGCTCGGGACGTGTCGTTGGCTGAAGCGCGGTTCGCTTCCGATTTGTGCGCTGGCCCTTCATCCTTCTTGAGGACGCGTTCCCTGATGAAGCTGTAGCAAGGAGGCTTCCGATGAAGGCGTCCACTGCACGGCGGCGGTTCATCCCGATGACTCTGGCGGTGGCCACGATCACTGTTGTAACCACGGCTGCGTCCGCTCCTGACGGCGCCACAACAGTCAGGCATCCAGCTGCCAAGGCAGCGGACAATGCGCAGGCGAAGCCCACAGTGGTGTTGGTGCACGGGGCCTGGGCGGACGCGTCGAGCTGGAACGGCGAGGTCGACATCCTGCGCCGCGCGGGCTATCCAGTGCGTGCCATCGGGAACCCGTTGCAGAACCTGACGACCGACTCGCGCACGGTCAAAGACTTCCTCAAGAGCATCTCGGGGCCGATCGTGCTGGTGGGGCACTCCTATGGCGGGTCGGTGATCACGAACGCCGCGGCAGGAGTGAGTAACGTAAAGGCACTCGTATACGTCGACGCGGCCGCTCCGGCGGTCGGGGAGACGACGGGGCAGCTCAGCGGCTCGACGTCCGCGCTGTCGGGGCCGCCGTCCAAACTGTACGACGCCGTGTCGTACGCGGACGCCCCCGCCAAGGCATCCAACCTCTATCTCAAGAAGGACGTATTCGTCACGAAGTTTGCCAGCAGCGTGCCACGTGACCAGGCGATCAACCTGTGGGCCACCCAGCGGGCTGCCAGCACAGTGGCCTTCAACACCCCCTCCAAGGCTGCGGCATGGAAGACGATCCCCTCCTGGTACTTCATCAGCAGCGGGGACCAGATCATCACACCGGAGTCGGAGAAGAAGATGGCGCGTCGCGCGGGGGCGAAGGTGACTGTCTACCCAGGCGGTTCGCATCTGACCCTGGTGTCCGATCCGGCTGCCGTGAGCAAGGTCATTCAGTCGGCGATCGCGGCGGTGAAATGACGTAGCGCGGGCAGCGCAGGTGGCGGTTTCAACGGCAGCACTTTTCGAGAATGCGGAGGCTAACTCCGCTTCGTCGAGTGTCAGCCCCCTCGCCCAGGACGGAGGCGGCTGACGAGGGTCGGGCCCGTCGGAAGGTGCGGTCGGCCACCTGCACCCGCTCGACCTCGCCGCCGAGCGCGGCCGCAGCGACGGGTGCGCACACCAGCGTCGCCAAGCTCGCGTCGAGAACCGCCCCTACGACAGTCTGCTGGTCGCGGTCGCAGAGAGGATCGTCTTCCCTGTGACCGCGCTGTCCGACGACACCGACGACGTCACCGCCGGCTCCTTGGACGAGTTCCGTCTTCCTCGTGGCGATACGCGAGTGGTCCCACCCCACCTCCAAGTCCAGGCCGATGCGGCCGGTGACGTCGATTGGCTGGTCCAGATCGACTCCGCTGTGGTCCGCACACACCGGCACGCCGCCGCCACCGGCCGAAAAGGGGCACCGTCAGCAGGACGAACCGTCGATCCCGAGGCGAGCATGGTGGCCGTCCTCGTCGGCACCCGCCGTGGACGGTGCGGCCCGGCGGCGCACCGCGACCATGGCGACGTCGTCCTGGACCTCCCCGCCCGCATGGACGGTCAGGTCGCTCATGAGGCGCTCGATCAGGTGGTGCGGCTCGTCCTCGGCGAGGAGCGCGAAACGGTCCAGCGCCGGGTAGAAGACGCCCGCCGGGTCGCGGGTCTCGAGGAGGCCGTCGGTGTGCAGGAGCAGCGTGTCCTCCGGCTCGAATCCGAAGGTGTTGACCTGATAGGCCGCCTGGTCGCCGCCCAGGCCGAGCGGTGGTGCCGGCTGCGACACGTCGAGGAGGTCCACGTCTGTGCCGTGAGAGCGCATCAAGTCAGGGTGGCCACAGCTGGTCACGTGGACGACGTCGAGGTCGTCGGGTATCTCCAGGACGAGAGCGGTGATGAACCGCTCCGAGGCGTTGCTGTCCGTCTGGCCGGCCTGGTCGACACGCCGGCGCACGCTGGCGTCCAGGGACAGGGCGACATGCTCCAGTTGCACGTCGCGGTGCGCGGCTTCGCGGAACGCACCGATGACGGCTGCGGCGTCGTCGACTGCTGCCAAGCCGTTGCCCCGCACGTCACCGATCAACATTCGGACCGTGCGCTCGACACGTTCGGCGGCGTACACGTCTCCGCCGATGTGTGCGTGGGCGGCGGCCGAGCGATAGGCAGTGGCGATTTCCAGACCTGCCACACGGCACGGCAACGGGGGCAGCAGCGCCCTTTGCGCTGTCTCCGAGACGGAGCGCACCGCATGAAGCGTTCGATGGTCCACGTCCCGCAGGCGCCGGAACACGAGGACCAGGACGCAGACGACCAGCAGGCCCAGGACGTCGATCGGGAGGATCGGTGAGCTGGGCAGACCGTCGTCGACGTCGACCGCGACCACGCCGAGACAGGCCAGGGCGGTCATACTGACGGTGGTACGCGTGTTGTCTGCCGCAGCGGTGAGAGCCGGCACCATCACCAGCAGCACTACCAGGTGGACGTCCGCGGGGACGATCACGCCCCCCAGGGTGACGCCGAGCAGGACGGCCGAGGCGACCACGACCGCGATGAGCGGTCGTAGCCGTACCGCCGAGAAGCTGACGGCAAGTCCCCCGAGAGTCGCGACGCGGCCCGTTCCTGTCACGAGTTGTGTGTGCGTCGTCATGAGAACCTCTTGTTTGTCACGATGTGCGTCTGCGTCGTCTGCGTCGTCATGAGAACCTCCTGCCACGTACGACATGGGGCTGGTCCAGCTGGCATGACAGGTGTCCTCTCGGGTCGGTGGGCAGCCTCGCTCGTGCGTCATGTCATTCGCGTCGCCTCACCGCGGCTGATCGGGCACCGTGGGCCGGGTCGACCGACCGGACCAGTTGGCTTGCTGATCGACCGTCACCACCATGGACCGCAGGCGTGCGGTCAGGCCGAGGGTCCGCCGTTCCCGCCGTGTGACGGCCGCACCGCGACTGCGCAGCGGGGTCTCCAGGGTGCCGGGGGTTCCGGGAGCCGGCACGGTGCTGTTGCTCATGAGGATCTCCATGCTCTGGCGCCACGGCGCGGTCGGTCTCCCCCGACGCGGCGTATGACTGTCCGGTGGGCCCTGCGGCTTCCCGGCTACGAGCAGCGAGCGCTCGCGGCGCCGTGGCCGGGCGCCTCGGCGTACCGAGGGGGCTGCGCCGGAGCCGCGGTCGTCCGTCCGTCATCTCGGAATGCCGTCGTGGAGTTGCGCGAAGAGTTCTGTGTTGTGTGCGTAGTCGACCGGGACGTCGATGACCGTGATGCCGGGGTCGCAGAGCCTGCCCGGGTCGAGCGACCTGCGCAGTTCGGTCTCGAAGGCGGCCATGGTCTCGGTCCGGATTCCTCTGGCGCCGAACGCGCAGGCGTACAGGGTGATGTCGTAGTCGCCCGACCGGACACCGGAGGCGCTGCCGTATTTGCGATGCTCCTGGAAGGCCACCATGTCGTAGGCGTTGTCCCGCATGATCACCTGCGTGATGTGGAGGCCCAGACGGGTGGCGGTCTCTATTTCCGGTGCGCTGGACAGGAACCCGCCGTCCCCGGAGACCGACACCACCTGGGTCCCCGGCCGCAGCAGCGCGGCGGTCATCGCCCGTGGCAGGGCGACTCCCGGTGTCTGCAGACCGTTGGAGAGCAGGATGTGGCGCGGCTGGTGTCCGCGGAAGTGACGGGCCATGTAGATGTGCGGGCCTGTGTCGGACACGACGGTGGCGTCGTCCGCCACGTTCTCAGCGATCTTCAGGATCACCGCGGCGGGATTGAGGCCGGCAGCGGTGGCCGGGACCGCCCTGGCCTCCTCCTCGATACAGGCCAGGGCGGCGCGCTGTTCGGCCAGGGCAGCTCGGGTCCGGTCGCTGATCGGCAGCCCGGACAGCTCACCTGACAGCTCACCGACCGTCGCGGCCACATCGCCCTGCAGTTCCAGAGCGGGCTGGTAGTGGCTGCCGATCTCGGCGGGCAGCGCATCGATGTGGACGATCGTGCGGGCCGGGTCGGTGTTCCACAGGCCCGGGTCGTACTCCACGGGGTCGTAGCCGACGGTAATCAGGACGTCGGCGTGTGCCACCACGCCATCCCCAGGCCGGTTACGGAAAAGGCCGACCCGGCCGGCGTACTGCTCCTCCAGTGTGCGCGGGACGATACCCGTCGCCTGGGAGGTCTCCACCACGGGCAGGCCTGTGACACGGATCAGTTCGCGCAACGCGGCGCAGGCCTCGCGATCTGCACCACGCAACCCGACCAGAAGGACGGGCTGCTGTGCGGCGCGGATGATCTGTGCGGCACGGTGGATGTTTTCGGCGGGAGCGGGGCCGGGAGAAGGGTGCCTGTGCGGCTGGACGACGGTTGCGGCGGTGAGCGCGCCTGCGACGTCGGCCGGAATCACCACCGCGGCCGCACCGCGGGGCGGGGTGACCGCCGCACGCAGGGCGCTGGCGATGGCTTCGGGGACGTTGTCGGGGTCGTGGACTTCGCAGGTGTAAGTGGTGACCAGTCTCAGTGCGGCGATGGCGTCCATCGACCGCTGGCTTCGCTTGAACCGGTCCCGGCGGGTCCCGGCCCCGCACATGGCAATCATGGGGTACTGCTCGGCCGTCGCCGTGAGCAGAGCGGTCATCAGATTGGTGGTGCCTGCTCCTGAGGTGGCCATGACCGCTCCGGGGGTGCCGGTCAGCAGCCCGACAGTGGCTGCCATCATGGCAGCGTTGTGTTCGTGGCGGCACATCACAAGTTCGGGGCCTCCGACGGCCAGGGCATCGTGAACGGCGTCGCTCGTGGCTCCGGGGACACCGAAGACGTACGGCACGCCGTACCGCGAGAGGGTCTCGACCATGCGCTGGGCCGCGCCGACGGGTGGGGTGGGCATGTGCCCGCCGCCTTTCTTGATCGTTGGGTTTGCGCAACGGCGGTGGCGGTTGCTAACCGTGTGTGTGGTGCCGTCGCCGGGCCGGTCAGTGCGGGTCGGTCGGCGCTCGGCCGGGGCCGGGCCGTCACCCGGCCTCCGCCCGGCGGGTCTGCGTGCCCGTTTCGGCCGTGCTCTGGTGCACGGCGAGGAACTGGGCGGGGTGGCAGGCCATGTGCCTCGGGGTGGATGGCGATGTCCCTGGCGCCGCTCGTGAGCAGCCAGTTCAGGGAGGCCGTCGAGGACGAGCAGCGCACTGTCGAGGCGGTTGAAGGCGCCCAAGCCGATGTCGGCTGCCGTGTCGCGGAAACTTACGGACCATCACCTCGCCGCCGCATGCCGTCGAGCAGTGTGGCGATCGTGGAGGCCGGGTGCTCCCCCGGAGCCGCTTCAGGACGATGGTGGCACCTGGGCGGTCGCGGGCAAGCAGGAGGCATGCCCACTGGTGGAATACCTCGTAGCAGGACACGGGAGAATCAGGTGAGGTCATGGGCGTGATCATTGCGGTCCGCTCGCTTTCCGCGGTGTGTCGCGCGAGGCACGGCCGACGGTGTGCTGCCCGGCCCGCGCCGGTGCCGCTTCACTAATAAAGGTAGGCACACGCCCCCGCCCGAGGGCATCGCGTGAATGCGTAGTCGTGCCCGGGTTGCCGTGTCAGGGCCGGTCTGTGTCTCCGGAGGTCGGCTGGCCATCTTGCAGCAGCCGGGCAAGCTGAGTACGCGTGGTGACCTTGAGCTTGCGGAAGACTTTACGCAGGTGGTAGTCGACCGTGCTGGCGCTGATGAACAATCGCGACGCGATCTCGGGGTTGGTAGCTCCCTCGGCCGCCAGCATCGCAACACGTCTTTCCTGGGGAGTGAGTTGCTCGCCGAACCGAGACCGACGCTTGCGGGTGGGTTCTCCGGCCGCTGACAGTTCGCTTCGGGCCCGTTCGGCGAAACCGTCCATGCCGAACCGCACGAACATCTCGTGTGCCTGCCGCAGTTGGTCTCGTGCCTCGAGGTGGCGGCGCTCGCGCCGCAGCCACTCCCCGTACAGAAGATGGACACGGGCCACCGCGGCACGCAGGCCGGTGCGCTCAAGCCGTCCCAAGGCCGTGCGGTACAGGTCCTCGGCGTCCGCGCCAACGGCAAGCAGAGCCCGGCAGTGTGCCTCGACGCCTGCGGCCCAGTGGCTGGAGCAGGGTCTGGTCGTCCGGCACAGCTCCCTCAACGCCTCGTCGGCCAGGTCCTGGTGTCCCGTACGTACGGCCGCCTCGATGAGCTCAGCCAGCGCCCAGTTGCGGATCCGCTGGACGCTGGAGTCGGCTCCGGCCTGGCGGGCGGATTCCAGCGCCTGATCGTACCGGCATGCACCGTTGTGGAGCACGGCGGTGGCCCATTGCAGGTAGGTCAGCGCCATGCCTTCGCCCCGCGCCATCGCGTCCCGGGTCGCGGTGCGGATCGCGGCAGCGGCCTCATCATCCCGGCCGCGGAAGACGGCGAGCCCCACCTCCGCGTAGGGGACCGGGCCGGCTCCAGTCATGAAAGTGACGTCGGCGGCCGTCTCGGCCAACGACGCGGCCTTCAGGAGATCCCCGCCCAGCAGGTGCAGTGCCGCACGTGTGGCTGCGGCAACCGGGAGGATGCTGAGTGCTCCTCGTTCCTCGCAGGATCGCAGCAGCCGCGTGGCCAGGAGTCGCCATGCCTCGTCGTCCCACAACAGCCCGGCGCCGTGGCCGGCCAGCCACAGCCAGTACAGTTCCTCCTCAGGGGCCAATTCCTCTGTGGTGAACGCCGACACCGCCCTGCGCAACACCGGAACTGCGGCGTCGCGGCCTTCGACGATCAGGAGCGTCAGCCCGTCCAGCAAGAGGTCGGAGGCGCGTGGTACGGACGCCGCAGGCACTCTGCGAGCACTATGGGCAACCTCCGCAATCCGGCACTCGTCGCCCAGCCGGCCGGCGAGCATCGCTGCGGTCAGGGCCTGCAAGTAGACATCCCTGGCACGGGAGACGTCGATGGACTCGAAACGGCGGGCCGCGCGCAGCAGCACGGGGGCGGCTCCGCCACCGAAACTGCGGGCAAAGGCGATCTGCCCTCGCAGCAACTCACTGTTGGCAGCCCGCAGCTCGTTCTCGGGCCCTCGGTCAGCCAGGGCAAGGAGGTCCAGAGCGCTGTCGTACGCGCCGGCCTGCTGTTTGGCGCGTGCCGCACGCAGCGCCCGCTCTGCCCTGGCGGTGGGGTCGGCAGTGAGCGCGACCGACCGCTCCAGGAATGCCGCGGCGGCAGCGATACCGCCGCGTGCCAGCGCCCGGTGAGCCGATCCCTCGAGCTCCGCTGCGGCTTCCTCGTCAAAGCCGACGGCAGCCTGCGCGCGGTGCCAGGCTCGCCGGTCCGGTTCCGAAGGACCGGTGGCATCGGCCAGAGCCCGGTGCACGGCCCGCCGCTGCGACGGCGGCACCGCCTGATAGACAGCCGACCGCACCAGGGGATGGCGGAAGACCACCTGCGTGCCGATGGACAGCAGCCCGTCGGCCTCGGCCGCCGTCGCGGCCGAGACCCCGATTCCCAGACGGGCGGCCGCGCGCCACAGCAGCGCGGAGTCGCCGGTCGGCTCCGCCGCGGCCACCAGGAGCAGCATCCGGGTGGCCGGCGGAAGGCGGAGAACCCTGCTACGGAAACTGTCCTCGATGCGACCCGGCACGGCTGCGGTGTCCGTCGGACTGAAACCGCCCGCGAACCCGGCAGCCGTCATGGTTCGGGGCAGTTCGAGCAGGGCAAGCGGATTGCCGCGGGCCTCCGCCGCGATCCGGTCCACGACTTCCTCGTCCAACGGCACGTGCAGAGCCGAGTGCAGCAAGGCACGGGCGTCTCCAGGGCCGAGCCCGGTCAGCACTACCTCCTGCAACCCGCGTAGACCACCACCGGCATGGCGAGTGGCGAACACGAGGCCGAGGGGCTCCGCACCGACGCGGTGCGCCACAAACGTCAACGCCTGGGCCGAACCCAGATCGAGCCACTGGGCGTCGTCGATCACACAGATCAGCGGTTGGCGGGCCGCCGTCTCGGACAACAAGCCCAGTACGGCCAGGCCCAGCATGAAGCGGTCGGGCGCCGCTCCTGTCCGCAGCCCGAATGCCGCAGCCAGGGCGTCCTGCTGCGGTCCGGGCAGGTGCTCCAGTGTGGCTAGGAACGGCGCGCAGACCTGGTGCAACACCCCGAAGGGCAGCTCTGCCTCCGCTTCCACACCGGCGGCCCGCACCACGCGGAAGCCGACCGCGGTCGAAGCCATGTGGTCGAGCAGCGCGGACTTGCCGATACCAGACTCACCGAGGACCACAAGAGCGCCGCCTCGACCGGCCTTGACGGCATCCTGCCAGCGGTCGAACAGCGCACATTCAGCACGCCGACCCAGGAAAACCGCGGGACGCCCCGGCAACACCATGTTTCCAATCTAACTGCGGCATCCAGTCCACACCTCTCCGACCTGGGCTTATCCTGTCGAACGCAGCCGGTAGCCGAGCCGGGACGCGCGCGTGGACGCTGCGCCCCTCGACTGCCGGGCGGTAGCGCACTGCTGCACGGTGATGCCTCAACCGTCCCGGGGTCGGCAGCACGCTGACCGCGCTTCAGCAACTGGGTGTCGTTCCGCAGAAGTAGGATCACACCTGCCCTCCGCGGGGCCACTCACATCCGGTGCCGGCATGCCCTTGGAGGTGCGGGGCGGCTTCACCGCCATCACTTCGCTACCCGGGCTCGACGGGGATGGCACCGCACTCGCCGACGCGGCGAAGGGGGAAGGTCCCGTCACCAGGTCGCCACGCTGCGCGTCACCAGCATGGATCACGAGCTGCGGGTCCGTTCAGCTGAACGGGACGGCGTCCTTCGCGGCGGTGTGCCAGTTGGTGACGATGGGGTGATCGACAGTGATGGTGCCGACCGGCAGGGAAACCGGGTTGGGGTCGTCGTCACCGATGGCGACGATGATGCTGTCCAGTTCCTTGCCACCGTTCGCGTTGGTGGTCTTCGGGTTCACCCCGGCGTAGGCGGTGGTGCTCCCGCTCAGCTTGATCTGCTTGCCGACTGTCTGCTCCGCGGGGCCCGCCTCGGTGCCGTCAGAGCCGAACGCCACGGTCGGAAGCGCGGCGGGCAGGTAGCAGGTGATCCCCGACTTCGCCTTCGCGATGATCAGAATGTATCCGCCGGCCTGGGTCTCGGACCTGGTGCTCCAGGAAATGTCGTTGGCGCCGCAGCTCTGCCCGACCGGCTCCCGCTCGCCGTCGGCGGTGTCGGCGCTGGAGCCACCACCGTCCGCGGTTCCCTTGCCCGTCGCGTCGGATCCCTTGCCGGTGCCCTGGTTACTGCCCGCGGTCGACGAGACGGACGGGGTGACCGCGCTGCCGGCCGGAGTGGCGGATGAAGAACCCTGCGCGGCCTCGGTGTCCGTGGCCGCGTCCGAGTCCTGGCACGCCGTCATCAGCATGGCGCCGCCGACGAGGACAGCGGAGACGAGAAAGGCCTTGCGACGGCTGCCGGACATGAAATCCCCCAGTGGTTGAGGCCGAAGCGGGTTCGGCTTCTTGGTTCTTACTTGATCACTATGAGGGCGGTGAGCCGAGAAGATCCCGTCGTCTTCGTTCCAGGACATCGCTGTCGCAGACCGGTGACATGATCACCAAGTGGAATGCGCCCGTTCGGTGGTCCTGGTGACAACACGCCTGCCTTGGTGACAACTATCGTGCTTCGGCTCACTGCATCCGCCTCCGGGTGCTCCACCAGGACGGCCTCTACAGGTCGAACTCCAGGTGCTCGATGTCCGTGAAACGGACCTCCTCCAGGGAGCCGGCGCGGCGGCCGCCGTCCTGGATTAGGTCTCTTTGAGGGCTTCGGCCGCGATCTCCCTCAGGCGGTCGTCGCTGGCGCCCTGTTCCTGGGCCTTGAAGAGGCGGTCGGCGTGTCGCGGCGGCAGGGCGACGGTCAGGTGCCGGATCCGGTCCTCATCCGTCGACCCGATTGGCGCGACGCAGCCGAGCCGGGCCCGGGTGTCGATGACGATGCCGCCGGTGCTCGCCGCCTTCTCCCTGGCCTTCGCCCGGATCTGCGGCTGCCACCGCCTCTTGACCTCCGTCTCCAGGCGTGCGGCGAGGTCCGGGCGGGGCTTTTCTATCTGGTCCTTCACTTACCGCTCGACGGTGCGCTGGGAGATCCGCAGTATCTGGGCGACCGCCTCTTGGTGCCCTTGCACTGCTTGACAGGTACCGCGAGCTGCATGCCCATTTCCGTCAAGCGGGCGGCGTAATCAGGCGACCTCGTCCAGCAGGTGGGGGCCGTTGTTGCGGACGTTGTTCACGGCCGTGGAAACGGGCCGGGCGTTGAGCAGGCCGCCTGCGGGCTGGGTGAGCAGGGCGCGAAGGTCGTCGGTGTCCTGGTGATGCGGGTCCAGCCAGGTGTCGTAGTGGTCCGGGGTGAGGGCGAGCGGCATGCGGGGGTGTACCCGGCCAGCCGCGTCGGTGGCCTCGGTCGTGATGATCGTGCAGGTGATCAGCCAGGCGGCCGGGTCGTCGTCGTTCTCGATGTCCGAGTCGCGCCAGTACTCGTACAGGCCCGCCAGGGCCATCACCTGGCCGTCGGTGGGGTGGATGAAGTACGGCTGCTTGCGTGTCTTGCCCGTTGCTTCGTCCTTGAGCGGTTCCCACTCGTAGAACCCGTCAGCCGGCAGGAGGCAGCGCCGCTTGACGAAGGCACGGCGGTAGGCGGGCTTTTCGTGCACTGTCTCCACCCGGGCATTGATCATCCGGGCCCCGATCTTCGGGTCCTTCGCCCACGACGGGACCAGTCCCCACCGCAGCGACCGCAGCTCTCGCCGTACCTCGTCGCCTTCCTCGCGTCCGGCGCGCTCGAGAATCGCGTAGACATCGTCGGTAGGGGCCACGTTCCAGCTGGGCGCCAGCTTCTCGGCAGGAAGCCAGTCCGTGGCCCGGAAGAGCTGGGTCAGTTCCTGGGGACTGCGGGTGGAGGCGTAACGGCCGCACATAGCGCCACTGTGCCACGGCATCGGACCGCGCCGGCTGAAGAGCGGAGGGGTTACCTCGATCGCGCCATCGCGGCCGCGCCCTGCTCCTGCAAGTCCTCAGCCCGACCGCTTCCTTCACGTGGGCGTGTGGACGGCGACGGCGCCGAGATGGCGCCTGGCGGTGGCGGCGTAGGGGTGGACGGCGGTGCGGGACCTGCCCCCATGTTGTGGCCTTGCACGTCGCCGATCACCGCGGCCGCCGTCGTGGGTGTGCAGACGATGAGGTCGTGGAAGTCGCCGCCGATGTCCATATCGTGACCGGCTGGGCGGTAGCGCGCGGCCACGCTAAAGCCGGGAAGACGCGGCAGCGGCCTACCTGTCGGCGCCGGCTTGGGCGTGGCGGCCGGCGGGCTGGGGCCCGTGCCAGTCCAGGCAGACGATGGTGGCATCGTCTGCCGGGTGTCCGTGGCAGGCATCGGTGACCGCTTCGGTCAGGGACCGGACCACCTCGCGGGGGTGTTCGCCGGCGGTGTTGTGGATCACGTCGGGCAGGTCGACGGATGCCGCTCGGCGTTCTTGCATGCCGTCCGTATAGAGCACCAGGCGATCGCCTGGTGCAAGGTCGAAGTCCTGGACCCGGTAGCGACCGGGTGCGTGCACGCCGAAGGGCAGGTCGGCGTCCAGGCGTACTTCGTCGACTGTGCCCTCGCGCAGGCGCAGTGGCCAGGGGTGGCCGGCGTTGACGAGCTGTGCGCCGGACCCGTCCAGGGCGATGCGCAGGAGCTGGCCAGTGGCGAAGGCGCCACGGCCGTGGTCGAGGAGGGCCTGATTGGCCTGGCGGGCTTGTTCGGCAAGGTCCTCCTCGGCGCGGCGGGCACCGCGGGAGGCGTTGACCAGGAGAGAGGCCATGAGGGAGGCGTCGACGTCGTGGCCCATGGCGTCGGTGACGGCCAGGTGCAGGGTGGCGTGGTCGAGGCTGTAGTCGTAGGTGTCCCCTGCGATGGTGTCGGCCGGCACCAGGGCGCAGGCAAGGGCGAACTCAGCGGCCTCGCACGAGGCGGCCGAAGGCAGGAGCTGACGCTGGATCTCGGCGGCCAGGCTGAGCTGGGTGGTGCGCGCTCCCCGGTGATAGAGGTCGGTGAAACGGCGGTCGGTGACGATGATGTATGCTAACGCGTGCGCGGCCTCCTCGACCTGCTCCAGCACCTCCTGCGTGGCCTGGGGAAGGAACAGCTCCAGCACGCCGATGGTGTCGCCCCGGTTGGTGACCGGCGCCACCACCCGCTGCATGTCGCCGTCCGGCTCCTGCGCCAGCTTCTGGGTCCGCAGGACCTCGTCGTAGATGCTGCCGGCCAGGGGGATCTGGTCGGCGCCGCGTCGACCCCGCCGCGGGGCGGTCTCCTCGCTGATCCGCACCACCTGCTGGCCAACGACGTCGGCGAACAGGAAGCTCACCTGTTGCGTGCCGAAACGGTCCCGCAGATTGTCCGCGACCATGTCCAGGGACGCTACCGGCGACGCATCCTCGGCTGCGGCCAAGAGCTCGGCCAGCCCGATCCGATTAGTGGCCATCGTCGTCTCCCAGCGTTCTCCTTCGCACCCCCACCTGACCACGGACACCATCCTCACGCGACTGCGCATCGAGCGCGTGGCCGAACCCGGGAACAGGACATGGTCGGGCCGGGTGCGAGGTCGTCCGACTCCGGTGCGGGGCACGGAGACCTGCTCCAGCACCCGCTCGAGTTGGGGGCCGTCACCGTAATGTCCGGGTGCCAGGACGAAGGCGAGAGGCCGGCATCGCCCCTCGGCGGCAAGGTGGATCTTAGTGGTGAATCCTCCGCGAGAACGGCCCAGACACTCGCCGATCTGACCACCTCCTCCAACCGGACGTCCAGTTTCCGAAGCGCCGGATCGACCTGGTTCGCCCCCTGGTCGATCCCCTTTTGAGGAACCGCGGCCACTGGCGCTTTCCTCGCGCCGGCGGCGTGCTGGTGAGCCCGCACCGCTGTGGAGTCCACCGACACGTCCCAGTCGATCCGGCCCACGGCGTCCTCGGCGGCCTGGACTTTCGACAGCAGCATCTCCCACGTCCGGAGATCCGAGAAACAATGCCTAGTGTCCTGAGTCAGTAATTCGTTTGCAGTACGTGGCGAGTGATTCGAGGATCTGGTCGGCTGTCTTGGTCCAGATGAATGGCTTGGGGTCTTCGTTCCAGGTGGTGATCCAGTTGCGGATGTCCTTCTCCAGGGCCTGGACGGATTTGTGGACGCCGCGGCGTATCTGTTTGGCCGTCAGCTCTGCGAACCATCGCTCTACGAGGTTCAGCCAGGAAGAGCTCGTGGGCGTGAAGTGCATGTGGAATCTGGGATGGGCCAGGAGCCATTTCTTGATGTCGGCGGTCTTGTGGGTCGCGTAGTTGTCGCAGACGAGATGGACCTCGAGGTCGTCGGGGATCTCTTTGTCGAGCTTGGTGAGGAACTTCTTGAACTCCGTCGCGCGGTGGCGGCGGTGGAGGGAGCCGATGACTTTGCCGGATGCGGCGTCGAACGCGGCGAAGAGGGTGGTGGTGCCGGCGCGGACGTAATCGTGGGTGGCCCGCTCCGGCACCCCCGGCATCATCGGCAGGACTGGCTGAGACCGGTCCAGGGCCTGGATCTGCGACTTCTCGTCCACACACAGCACCAACGCCCGTTCAGGCGGGTCGAGATACAGGCCGACGACGTCGTGGACCTTGTCGACGAAGAACGGATCCGTCGACAGCTTGAACGACTCGAAGCGGTGCGGCTGCAGCCCGAAAGCCCGCCACACACGTGAAACCGTCGACTGGGACAGACCCGTCTTCTTCGCCATCGAGCGCGTCGACCAATGCGTGGCGTTCTCCGGCTTCGACTCCAGAGTCCGTGCGATCAGATCCGCGACCTGCTCGTCCAAAACCGTGCGAGGCCGGCCAGGACGCGGCTCGTCCTGCAGACCAGCGAGCCTGTCGACCAGGAAACGCTTCCGCCACTTCGACGCCGTCTCCCGCGTCACACCGATCTCGCCCGCGACTGCCTTCGTCGAGACCGGAAACCCGTCCTCACCCACCGCTTCACACGCCAGGATCAAGCGGGCTCGAAGAGCCATGTCCTGGGCACCCTTGCGCCGCCGCACCCACCGCTCCAACTCCCCGCGTTCCGCAGCAGTTAGATCCAACGGCACAAGCTTCGGTCCCGGACGAGTCATCCCCAAACCATAGACGAATTATTGACTCAGGACACTAGTACTCCAGCCGGACTTCTCCATTACCGCTGGTCAACGGCTTGGGTGTGGGGATTGTAGCGGGGTGGGTTTGGGTGCGGGGCGGTCTTGGCGGACCGTCCCGCGAACGGGTGGCCGCGCCGCATGTAGTGACAGCGTTCCGGGCAGTCCGCCCGCATGAACCATGCACCAACGAACCCGTGGGCAATCGCGCGCGGCGACCTGAGAGACCCTCTGAAGAGGTTGCCCGAACTGCGATGAGTCCCGGCACGGTCCCGGGTCTTCAGGTACATCCACCTTCCGCGCGCGATTTTGGAGGCACCTTGAAGCTCTTGCTGACGTCAGGCGGCGTCACGAACCCAAGCATCAACTCGGCGCTCGTGCAGCTTCTTGGCAAGCCGATCGCCGAGTGCCGCGCCCTCTGCGTCCCGACGGCACAGTGGGGTCACCCGATGTGCGGTCCGACATCGGTGCGGGGCTTGGTAGCCGCCGAGCCCCAGTGGCAGCACCTGTCCGGCCTGGGCTGGGCGTCGCTCGGTGTCCTCGAGCTCACCGCACTGCCCACCATCGGCGCGGAGCGATGGGTTCGCTGGCTCCGGGAGGCCGACGGGCTCCTGGTCGACGGCGGCGACGCGACGTACCTGTGCCACTGGATGCGGGAGTCCGGGCTGGCCGATCTGCTGCCTTCGCTGCCCGACACGGTCTGGGTGGGAGTGAGCGCCGGAAGCATGGTGATGACGCCCCGGATCGGAGCGTACTTCGTCGAGTGGCCGTCCGCGCCGGACGACCGCACCCTGGGAGTCGTCGACTTCTCGATCTTCCCGCACCTGGACGCTTTCCCGCAGAACACCCTGGCGGACGCAGAGCGGTGGGCCGCCGACATCGGCGTTCCGGCCTACGCCATCGACGAACAGACGGCCATCAAGGTCGTCGACGGCCTCGTCGAGGTGGTCTCCGAAGGGCAATGGACGAAGTTCAGGTCATAGCCGCCCGGTATTCGTGACGTCGCACGGCTGGACGTCACTTGTCGACTTGCAGCACTTCCTAGCTACTCCAGCGGTAATGGAGAAGGCCGGCTAGTGTCCCGAGTCTTAGGAAAGCTTTAGAAGTATGCTTGGCTCATGGCGCGCATGGGTCGGCCGACGGTCGAAGTGGTCCTGACGGATGACGAGCGGGAGACGTTGCTGCGCTGGTCACGGCGGGCGACGTCCGCGCAGGCTCTGGCCTTGCGCTGCCGGATCGTCCTCGCGTGCGCTGACGGGTTGTCGAACACTGCGGTGGGCGCGGACCTCGGGATCCACCCGACCACGGTGGCCACATGGCGGAAGCGGTTCGCGGCCAACCGGCTGGAGGGCCTGGCCGACGAGAAGCGGCCGGGCCCGGCGCGCACGGTGACCGACGAGCAGGTCGAGGACGTGATCGTGCGGACCCTGGAGGCGACGCCGAAGGGCGCCACGCACTGGTCCACGCGCGAGATGGCGAAGCAGAGCGGGCTGAGCCAGTCGACGGTCTCACGGATATGGCGCACCTTCGGCCTCAAGCCGCACCAGGTCGACACCTTCAAGCTGAGCAAGGACCCACAGTTCGTCGAGAAGGTCCGCGACGTTGTGGGCCTGTACCTCGATCCGCCCGAGCGCGCCATCGTGCTCTGCGTCGACGAGAAATCGCAAATCCAGGCGCTGGACCGCTCGGCCCCGGTGCTGCCGATGATGCCCGGCATGCCCGAGCGCCGCACCCACGACTACCTGCGCGGAGGCGTCACCACCTTGTTCGCGGCGCTCAACACCGCCACCGGCGAGGTCATCGGCTCCCTGCACCGCCGCCACCGCGCCGCCGAGTTCAAGAAGTTCCTCGCCAAGCTCGACAAGGAGGTCCCCGCCGAGCTCGACGTCCACCTGATCTGCGACAACTACGCCACCCACAAGACCCCCGCCATCCAGAAATGGCTGCTCGCGCACCCGCGCTTCCACATGCACTTCACGCCCACCAGTTCGTCCTGGCTCAACCAAGTCGAGCGCTGGTTCGGACTGCTGACGGACAAGCAGATACGCCGCGGCGTCCACAAGAACGTACAAGCGCTGGAGAAGGACATCCGCGACTGGATCGCCCACTGGAACGAAGACCCCAAGCCGTTCACCTGGACCAGATCCGCCGACGAGATCTTCGAACGCCTCGCCGGCTACCTGAACCGCCTGCCGAACCCCAAATCCTAGATATGTAGTGCTCCTAAGACTCGGGACACTAGAGTACTAGAACTTTTGTTCTTCTATGCAAAAGCCCGGGACGGGATTTGCCGGCGCGCACCCCGCTCCCGCCGCGGTGACCACCAGGTTGCGTGGCCGCCGCGACGCGAGCGGGACGGAGAGCTGCCCGGTATCAGCCGCGCAGTGTCGCCATGCCGGCCGCACTGATCCTGGAGAACCTGAGGGACTGGCCCGGGTCCGAGTTGCCGCCCGGGGCGTTGTCCTGCTCGTAGTTCGAGTTGTAGTGACCCTTGGCACCGACGCTCTTGTAGAAGGTGGTGTAGTCGATGTCGCTGCGGGAGTCGCCGAACGGGATGAAGTTGTAGCCGTTGCCGACACCGGGGGCCTCGCCGGTGGCGTCGCCGTCCTTGGCGTGGAACAGCTGGTACCGCTGCGGCTGCTTGGCTACCTGGGCGGCCGGGTCGAAGATGTCCTCTACGCGGTTGCCCTCCCAGTCATAGCGCCACCGCCACTGGTGCTGGGCGACGTGCGCCCAGTACACGTCCATCTCGATGACACACAGGGCCGGGTCAGTGATGTCGAGATAGTGCTGCATGAGGCGCTTGCCCGACTCTCCCCGCACCTGCGTGGGCGCAATCGGCTTGCCTGTCACGCGGTCCTGGGTCACGGTGACCATGGGACCGTCCTGCAGGAAGTTGTACGCCGGCGAGTGGTTGTGGGTGTACAGGTGGATGCCCCACTGCTGGCTGATCGTGTTCAGCGCCTCCCATTTCTCGCCGGCGACGGTCCACGGCTCGATGTTGCGGTTGCCCGAGTTCGTCGGGTCGCTGCCGGTGCCCATGAACGGCGTGCCCAGGATCGCCGCGAATTCGAGCTCGGTCTGCAGCCGCTCGTAATCCTGCGTGGACATGGCGCCACCGGCGCTGTTGGGGCCGTTCCAGGTGTTCGGGATGAACCCGTGGTTGCCGATCACCTCCAGACCGTACGCGTCGAGGAAGCCGCGCAGCGTACGCGCATACGCCAGGTACGCCGCTCGCGACTGCGGTGTGGTGACGCCGCCCGGTGCCGGGTTGGGCACGTCTCCGCCGGGGTTGGCGGCGTTCTGGCCGTAGCCGGCGAACTCGATCTGCTTGAAGCCGCAGTTCGCCAGGAACTCGAACAGCTCCACCCAGCCGCCGGGCAGCGGCACGAGCGGGCCGAGGTCGGTGGGGTCCTGCGGGAAGTTCGGGCCGCCCAGGCGGCCCATGGTGGGTGAGACGCCGAGGGCCGCGCTCGCCGCGATGCCGACCCGCGTGGGCACGTCGCGCTGGCTGTAGGCGATCGTGCCCAGCTTGCCGCCCGGGATCAGCCGCCCGCCGGCTGCGCTCGCCTGGGCCGGCGTGAACACGGATGCGGGGCCGATCGGGCTGAACGCCGCGGCCACCGCCGCGCCCGCGCCGACCATGAACCGGCGCCGGTTGAACTTGCTCTCGAAGGCCATTGTGGTCCCTTTTTCGAAGTGGCTGAACCAGGTCAGGGCCGGGGGTGCCGCGGTGATCGCACGGCGCCCCCGGCCGCGGGATGGTGCTAGGACGCGCTCACTCCTTGTCCGCCGAGCTCGGCCCAGTTGAGGTTGAACAGGTTGCCTCCGGTCTGGCCGCCGGTGACCGACCGGAACACGAGGTAGATCTTGTGCTTGCCGCCCGGGTCGGTGATCGGGAACTTCTGGCTCTGCCACGTCGCCGTGTCACCGGTCGACGTGAGATTCGCCGTGGTGAGAACCGGCCCGCCGACCGAGTCGAGGTGGACCTCGACGGCGGCCATCGGGCTACCCGCCGGCACCTGCGTCGACGTGCTCGCCACCCGGAACGTCAGCGAGTCGATGCCGTGCAGGTCGAACGGTCCGTTCAGGGCGATCCAGTCGCCGTTGCCGAGGCTGCCGCGGTGCTGGCTGCCGCCGGCCGGGTCGTTCGTCGTGGCGACGTTGGTGCCGGACTCCTCCAGGGCGAACTCGGCCTCCTGGCGCTTTTGCCGGACCTGGTTCTGAGTGACCGTCGTCAGCGCCGGAACGCCGCCGGCACCGCCGCGATCGGTGTATGAGGCGCTGATGACACCGAACACGTTGCCCCCGTGGGACACGTCGTTGACATCGGTCGTCAGCACACCCGTGCAGCCGTGGACGCTCTGCTCGGCGTGACCGTGGGTGTCGTGGCCGAGGACGAACGTCACCTCGACGCGGCTGCAGTCGATCGTCCCGTCCTCGGGATCGGTGACCGTCACCGAGAACGGGATGCTCTCGCCGAAGGAGAACAGGCCGTTGTCGACCGGCGTGTTGACGGTCACGACGGGCGCGGTGTTACCGACCGTGATGGTCGTGTTCGCCGAGGCGGACTTGCCGCTCGAGTCGAGCACGGTCAGCTTCGCGGTGTACTGTCCCGGCGTCGTGTAGGTGTACTGCGGGTCGGGGTCGAGCGAGTCGACGGTTCCGTCACCGTTGAAGTCCCACTCGAACCGGATCGAGTCGCCCGCGTCGGGATCCCGCGAGCCCGCGCTGGAGAACTTCACGTTCAGCGGTGCGGAGCCGTTCGCCGGCGTCGCCGCCAGCACCGGGATCGGTGCGCGCTTGCCCTTCACGTAGTCCCACCGGTACAAGCCGGCGTCGGCGTTGCTGTTGAAGAAGCCGTCGCCGTAGCCGAGCAGGTAGAGGTGACCGTTCCCGTCGAACTGCATGTCCATCGGGTTGTCGCACTCGAACGGCTTGTTCGTGTCCGGGACCCGCCTGGCATTGAGACCGGCGCAGTCGAGCACGTCGTTGATCTTGAACACCCTGCCCTTCGAGTCCAGGCGGACCTCCTTCAGGGTGTCCCGGGTGAACTCGCCGGCGAAGATCGCGTTGTCGTAGTACGGCGGCAGCTTCGTCGGGTCCGAGTTGTCCGGGTCGAAGTGGTACTTGGCCGCGCCCTGCGGGCCGACACCGCCGGTGCCGAGCTCGGGGAACAGCCGCGGGCAGGTGGTGGCACCGGAGCCGTTGTAGTAGGCGAGACACGGCGTACCGATCGGGTTGTCCGCCCGGTTCTCGGGTGTGTACGAGTACCAGATGTCCGGGTTGGTGACCGGCGGGCCGTACTCGAGGCCGGGCTCAACGGTGGGCCCGCCGTTGAGGTTCCACCTGGAGTTGTTCTGCGGCCCGTGCTCGGGGTTGTCGCACTCGAACGGCTGCGCCGGACTGTCCAGCGGCGTGGAGGTGTTGAAGTTCCAGCGGTAGTAAGGCAGGTCCTGGCGCACGCACAGCGGCCAGCCGTAGTTCGCCGGCTTGCGCACAATCTCCACTCGGCCGGTACCGGCAGGCCCGCGGAAGTTCTGCGGGGTCTGCGAGTCGGGCGAGTAGTCGGTGACGTAGGCGACGTCGTTCTCGTCGACCTGGACCCGGAACGGGTTGCGGAAGCCCATCCCGTAGATCTCCGGACGGGTCTTGTCCTTGCCGACCGGGAAGAGGTTGCCCGAGGGGACCGTGTAGGCGCCGCCGAACCGGTTCTGATCGCCGGCGGCGATGTCGCCGTCCTTGACCGAGATGCGCAGGACCTTGCCGCGCAGGTCATTGGTGTTCTGCGCCGAGCGGCGAGCGTCGACGAACGGGGCGTTGTACTGCCCGGTCGTGGTCAGCATGTCGTTGAAGGGCGCGAAGCCCCCGGAGTTGCCGCCGCCGGACGGGGTGTCATCTCCGGTGACCATCCACAAGTTGTTGTGCTTGTCGAAGTCGATGTCGCCCGCGACATGGCAGCAGGCGCCGCGGTTGACCGGAACCCGCATGATCTCCTGCTCGGACCCGACATCGAGGTGCGCCGGCTTGTCCCCGGCGGCATCGACGAACTTGAAACGGGACAGCTGGAAGTACCCGACCCAGGGATCCCAGACCGCCGGCGAGGCCCCGGTGGTCGGCGCGTCCGCCGCCGGAGTCGTCTGCGTGACGACCTCACCCGTCGACAGCTTCACGTCCTTCACGGTGGGTGGCGCGTAGTAGAGGTAAACCCAGTGGTTGGTCTTGAAGTCGTTGTCGATTCCCGGCCCGTACATGCCGTCTTCGCTGTTCTGGTAGACCGGGATCTGGGCCAGCACGGTGGTCGTGTTCGACTTGGAGTCGTGCAGCCGGACACTGCCGCGACGGTCTGTCTGGATGGCCCGGCCGTCGGGAAGGACGTCGAAGCCGATCGGCTCGCCCAGGTTCGGCGGGGCTGCGACGGCCGTCTGCTGGTAGTTGGACAGCACCGTCGCGCCGCAGTCGGAGTACACCGGGTCGGCCTGCCCGGCCGCCCACTTGATCGCGCCACCGAGGTGCGAGCGCATGTCGCCCTCGCGGAAGCTGGCGGCGGTGTTGCCGAGCGCGGTGTAGAAGGAGCGGCCGCCCTCCCAGTCCTTGCACCAGGTGACCGGGTGGTCGTACCCCATCGTGCCGCCGCTGATGCCGGAGAGCGTCTCACCTGACGGCTGCTGCTTGAAGGTGTCCTCGACGACGGTGGCAAGGACATGGCTCTTGCCGCGCACATTGGACTTGAAGTTGTACCAGGCGTCGGAACGGGTCCAGTACTCCGGCAGGTTCTTCGACGCCTCGTGGACGCGGTCGGCGACCTTGATCGTGCCGGGCTGTACGTCGGTCCGGCCGGACGCGCGGGTGCCGAGGGCGTCGGACAGGAAGGCCCAGCCGGGCTGGGCCTCGATCGCCGAGCCGATGCCGACGAAGCCGCCGCCCGCCCGGTAGTACGCCTCGAAGGCGTCCTGCTGGGCGGTGGTGAGCACGTCGCCGCTGGTGTTGAGGAAGACGACAGCGCGGTACTGCTTGAGGTGCTCCTCGTCGAACTTGCGGGCGTCGTCGGTCACTTGAACCGCGAACCGGAGCTGATCGCCCAGCTGTCTGATGGCGTCCACACCGGCGGCGATCACCGACGGGTCCGCGTCCGTGGATTTCGTGAAGACCAGGACTCTGTACTGATTGCCGGAGCTCTCCGGCACGGCCGCGGCCGGAGCGGACGCCGCAGCCGGGATGGACGTCGATGCCAAACCGATGAGCGTGCTGCCCACGAGCGCGAGCAGCACGCCGAACGCGGTGAGGCGGCGGCGGAGGGCTATGCGCATGGAACCTCCTCAGGGGTATGCCCGACCGACGGGCCGTCGTGCGGAGACGGCCCAGCCGGGAAAGGTGCTGTATGCGCCGATAAGTCCAGAGGGAACAGCCAGACGGGTGAACGGTCGCTGCGTTACGGGTGGGACGGGGTGACGCCAAGTGCGTGCACAACTCCGAGCTGCGCGTAAGCGCCCACCGGGATCACTGGTGAGCGACTGGCTCGGTCCAGGTTCGGATCGTATAGCCGCGAATCAGCCAAAGAAAGACTCTGCTACGCGAAAGTTCCGGGCAAAGAGAGCGGACTTCTGCTCATACTGGTCAAAGTCTGCTGCCGACGAGAGGACGCCGTTGCCCAGCCGGCGATCCTCGGCGGCACATCTCCGACGTACCGGCGACCGCTTCGAGTTCACCGAGATCACCGATGAGCTGCGACAACTTTTCCCCGCTCTGACCACGAAACCGTGCCAACGGGTCGGCACCCGGGCCACGGCAAACAACGTCGAGATCGCCTACACCCCGACCAACTCCGCCTGGCTCAACCGCATCGAGGCCCAGTTCACCGCCCTGCGCTACTTCACCCTCGACGACACGGACCACGCCGACCGCAAGGAACAGGGCAGCATGATCCGCCGCTACGTCATCTAGCCTCGACCCTTTTTTGAGGGTCCGCCGACGGAGTCGGCGGACCTCTCGCTTTTCGGGGCTGATGGTGGCCCGGCCGTCGCGTCGGGTGGGCGCCGGATTCCACTGCCCGGAGGTTGGGTGCTGCTGTCGTCGGGGCGGGTGAATCTGCTGGTCAGCCGGGGTTGGGCAGGAGTGCGAGCCGTTCGAGGGCGGCGGTGATCTGGCTGATCCAGGGCCAGTTCTGGGCGAGGCGGAGGATGCGGCATCGGCTGGTGGTGACGAGTTGGGCGGCTGCGGAGAACAGGCGGAATCGCAGGCGGCGGGGCTCCCAGAGCCGGGCCTTGCCGGTCAGGGCGAGCATGGGCATCCAAGCCAGCACGCCGAGAGCGATCTGGACGATCTCCAGCCAGATCCGGTTCTGGGCGGTGCGCTGCAGAGGAAGATTCCGCAGGCCGGTGGCCCGGGTGGCCCGGATGCGGTCCTCGGCCCTGGCCCGCAGCCGGTGACGGAGTTCGAGCTCGTCGATCGGCCGGTCAGGGGTGTTGGTCGCGAAGCAGGTGATCCGCATGCCGTCCGCGTCGGTGATCCTCAACTGGGCCCCGGGATAGGGCCGTTCCTTGCGGACGGTCAATCGCATGCCCTTCGGCCAGCCGTCCAAAAGCTTGCCGGTGAGCTCGGCGACCCAGGCCCCGTCCCGGACCTCGCCGTCGGCTTCGACGGCCGGGGTCCAGGCCGAGGCGGGGACCTTCAGCACGTGTTCGTGGATCGCCTCGGTGATCACCATGCCGACCGAGTAGGACAGCCATCGCCCTCGCCTGGCGAGCCAGGACACGAAGTCGTGGGTGCCGCCGGCGGAGTCCGCGCGGATCAGCGTCTGCCGCCCTCTTCGTTACTTCTTCGGTAGTTGGACCAGGCGAGTTGGGCGGTGGTGATGTGGTCGGCGGCCGTGTTGGAGCCCGCGTTTCCCGGTCTCAGAGGGTGGCGACGGGCTCTCCGGTTCCGCCGGGGCCGTGATCGCCGAAGGCGGCCAGCGGGTGGTGGCCGTAGGTCTTCTTCCAGGTCGCGGCTGCGTCCTCCTTCTCCGAGTGCGCGATCACGAGGACGCCGTCGAGATCGACGATGATCTGCTTGTCGGCATCGGGGGGCGTTATTGCCCGCCAACGACCAGACGCGTGACCGGACTTCGGACCGTTCGGACCGGACGGCCTGCAGGGCCTTCTCACCGGAGACGGCGAGGGCGCCGATCAGGCGGGAGACGGCCATGCGGCGCGTGATCCGCCCGGGGAACTATCGGTGCTCGCAGTTGGTCGCCCAGTTGGCAACACGCCTGGATCGCCCACCACCGGGCTACGGCCTTGACGAACAGCCAGACCTACACGCGCGTGATCAGGCTGCTTGCCGAGTTCACCGACGGCCGCCTGGCGGCCCGGGGGCTGGAGGCGGCCGAAGCACGACTGGACGGAGCTGTCATTGACCTGACGGAAGTGATCTTCGCCTTCGAGAAGGACGCGCAGGACCGCTACCCCACCGACTCGCCACAGGCTCACTTGGCGAGTCCTTTCGGTGATCCGTCAACCGTTTGCTCAGACGGGAAGTTCGGTGATGCTGAGGGCGAAGTCCAAGTTCCCCACCCCGTGGTTGGCGAGGCCCACCGTGACCACGCCCGCTCCTTCCAGCCAGTGCGCCATTTTCAGGCCGCCGACGTCCAACGGGCGCAGCCCGAGGCTCTCGATGAACGCCTCCACACTTGCCTTGGCCTGCGCATTATCGCCAGCGATGAAGACGTCGGGCCGACCCTTCTCCAGGACATGGCGGAAGACGGTGTTGAACGCCTTCACCACGCTGGCGCTGGCCGGGGCCGCCTTGGCGACTTCCTGCGCGATCGAGGTCTCCTCGCGGTGGGCTAGCCCGTCGAACGTGGAGTTGAACGGATTGCTGATGTCGACGATGACCTTGCCCGCGAGAGCGTCTCCGTACTGGGCGACGACCGGCACGACGCCGTCGTACAGCAGGGCCACGATGACGATGTCCCCGGCCGGGGCGGTGCCCCATTCTCCCGTCGTGGCGCCGCCGCCGAGAGCCTTGGCCAGGTCAGCGGCCTTGGACTGAACGCGGCCCATGACCTCGACGGTGTTGCCGCCCGCTATCGCCCGCGCGCCGATGGTGCGGGCCATGTTCCCGGTGCCGATGATGCTGATGTTGCTCATGAGATGTCCCGCCCTGGTTGTGGTTGTTCGGTTCAGATGGCGGTGGTGCCGCCGTCGGCGACGAGTTCCATGCCGTTGACGTAGCTGGAGTCGTCGGAGGCGAGGAAGAGGGCGGCGGTGGCGATTTCGTCGGGGCGGCCCATCTGGCCGCGGGGGATGAGGGACTCGAACTGGCGCATGGTGGCCCCGTCGAAGAGTTCTTCCTGCTTGGCGGTGGCGACCTGGCCGGGGGTCAGGACGTTGACGCGGATGCGGCGGTCCTTGAGCTCGTTGAGCCAGACGCGGGCCCAGGCCTGCTGGACGGCCTTGCTGCCGGCGTAGACGCTCCAGCCGGGGAAGGCGCCGAGGGAGGCGTTGGAGCCGGTCATGAGGATGGAACCGCCGTCGTTGAAGAGCGGGAGGGCCTTCTGGACGGTGAACAGGGTGCCGCGGGCGTTGAGGTAGAACGCGGCGTCGAAGTGGGCCTCGGTGATCTCGCCGAGCGGGGCGGGCTCGCCCCCTCCGGCGCTGGCCCACAGCACGTCGAGGCTTCCCTTCTCCCGCTTGACGGTGTCGTACAGGCGGTCCAGGTCGTCCAGGTCGGCGGCGTCGCCCTGGACGCCGGTGACGTTGCGGCCGATCTGCTTCACGGCCTCGTCCAGGGCGTCCTGGCGGCGGCCGGTGATGAAGACGTGCGCCCCCTCGTCGACGAACAGCTTCGCACCGGCCAGCGCCATGCCGGTGGTGCCGCCGGTGATGACCGCGACCTTGCCGTCAAGCTTTCCCATAGTCGTTCCCTTGGGTCGGTGGTGCCGTGTGTACCTGGGGTGACGGCGTTATGTACACCGCTCCGTGCACTTAAGGTACCGGGCGGGCGGTCGGGACGCAAACTATGTACACCGGTCGTTACCCAGCTGGAGTACCATGGACCCATGACGGAGTTGGAAAAGGGCCCCACGGGCCGCCGCCGCGGCCGGGGCGCCCGCGAGCGCATCCTCAGCGCGTCCCAGCAACTGTTCCGTGAGCAGGGCATCAACCGCACCGGCATGGACCAGCTCTGCGCGGCGGCCGAGGTGTCCAAGCGCACGGCCTACCAGCACTTCGGCGGCAAGGACGAACTCATCGCCGAGTACCTGCGCCGGTTCGACCCCTCAGTTCTGTCCGGCGTGTTCGACCGCACCGACCTCACGCCCCGCGAACGGCTCCTCGCCGCCTTCGACATCCCCCCCACCACCCCCCTGTGCCCCTACATCGCCGCCGCCGTCGAACTCCACGACCCCCAGCACCCCGCATCCCAGTACGCACGCGACTACAAGAAGGCCGTCGCCGCGCGGCTCGCCGACACCGCCCGCGAAGCCGGCGCCGCCGACCCTGAACAGCTCGGCGAGCAGCTCGCGCTGCTCATCGACGGCGCCGCGGCCCGCACCCAGGTCCTCGACGCCGACGCCTTCCCCACCGCCGCCGCCATCGCCGCCGTCCTCATCGACAACGCCATCCCCGCCACAGCCAGCGATGACCGGCGGCGGGAGGAAGTGTCGAGTTGACGTGGCACATCGCGGCCGGGCTGGACGCGCTACCGGTCACGCGGCTGCACCGGCTGGCACGCGATACCAGCCGCCCGGCACCTGGCATTGCAGGCTTTTACGGAACTGGCCGCCCCCGCTCGCCTGTTGAAGGCCGCAGCAGATGCCGCCGGGGAGAATGGCGACCCTCGAAGGTTGCAGGAGTTCGAGGCCGTCGTCTCGGCCCAGGGCGCCGACGCGCCGCCGGTTCGAACAGACGGCTGATCACATACGTCCGCACACGGTGGCGCATGAAGTACTCGTACGCAGCTGGGAAGTTGTGAAGATGCGGATGGTCCATCTCGGCCACACCAGCCCGGAACGAAGGCCAACAGGCCGGCAGCCAAAACGTCCGGCTGGAACCCTGTGCCGTTCGGAAACTCATCGCTGCTGGTCGTAGGGGGTCTGGCGCGCCCTTACGGTCTGCTGGAACCCTGTCTGGGTGATCGTCTCGTTGGTGTATCGGGTGGCTCGGAAGCTCCTCGCGGTCCCGGCGGTGCTGCTGCGCAGGGACATGGCCAAGGACGCGAAATTGCTGGTGTTGCGCCACGAAAACGCGGTGCTGCGCAGGCAGCTCACCGGTCCTGTGCGGTACGAGCCAGCGGATCGGCTGTGGTTCGCGGCGCTGTCGTCGCTGATCCCCCGGCACCGGTGGGCGCAGGTGTTCCCAGTGACGCCCGCGACGCTGCTGGCGTGGCACCGCAGGCTGATCGCCAAGAAGTGGGACTACAGCAAGCGCCGGAGCAGGCCCGGGAGACCGTCGACCGCGAGCACGGTGAAGGCGCTGGTGGTGCGGCTCGCGAAGGAGAATCCGCGCTGGGGCTGCCGACGGATCCAAGGGGAGCTCGTCCGGCTCGGACACCCGGTCGGCTCGACGACGGTCTGGGAGATCCTCACCGCAGCGGGCATCGATCCAGCTCCACGCCGCAACGGCCCGACGTGGCGAGAGTTCCTGACCGCGCAAGCCCAGGGCATCATCGCCTGCGACTTCGTACACATCGACCTGGTCGACCTGCGCCGCGTGTACGCGCTGGTCTTCCTCGAGCACGGCACACGCCGACTGCACATCGCCGGCGTGACCGCCCATCCCACCGGATGTTGGACGGTGCAGCAGGCGAGAAACCTCGCCGTCGAGTTGGGTGTACGGGTCGACTCGCTGCGTTTCCTGCTCCGCGACCGGGACGCGAAGTACACCGAGTTCTTCGACGCGGTCTTCGCCGCCGACGGTATCGAGGTCGTGCGGACCGCTCCGCGCGCCCCTCGGATGAACGCGCACTGCGAGCGGGTCGTTGGCACCCTGCGCCGCGAGGTCCTCGACCACCTGCTGATCTGGAACGAGACCCACGCCCGACAGGTCCTGCACGCCTATGCCCGGCACTACAACGGTCATCGTCCGCATCAGGCCCGGGGGCAACTCCCGCCCCTCGCCTGCGAGCACCCGGAGCCCATGGTCACCCCGACCGCTCACCGGCTCCTACGCACTCGTCTCCTCGGCGGCGTGGTCAACGAGTACAGATGTGCGGCCTGACCAGCGGCGACGAGTTTCCGAACGGCACAGGAACAGCGGCGCCGATCGCGCTCCGGCCCAGGTCAGCGGCATCCCGCACGGCCCCGGCCGGGGCAAGACCCGATGGGTCGTCGAGCGCACCTTCGCCTGGCTCCACCAGTTCAAACGACTCCGCATCCGCTACGAGATACGCGCCGACCTCCACCAAGGCCCGCTCCAACTCGCCTGCAGCATCATCTGTTTGAGGCGACTCCGAACCGCATTCTGAAACGATCAGTGAGCATGGCCGGACCAAACCCGCCCCCCTGGCCCTCCTCGGCCTGACGTGATCAAAAATGCGAGGCCGAACCATGCCGAAGCCCTGGGAGCCCACCCGACACAACAGCCGGATCACTCACCTGCCTGCCAGCGCCCCGACAAGCCAAACGGCCCGACGGGCGAACCGCCGGACCGCTTTGGAAGATCAAGATCCGAAAGTGATGATGTAGACGGGGCTCTTATAGCTGCCCTCGTTGTGCACTACCGGACAGTTCGTCTCCTGCTTGCTGTCCTTGGTCTTGACTTGAATTCCACAGAAGGGCGAATCGTCCCAGTCGAGCTGGTTGAAGTTGCTGAGCACGGGGATGTTGTCCCCCCCGTTACCGGTGTCAGCGCTGGCCACGCCGATGCCGGCGAAGAGGATTCCGCAGGTGGCTACGGTCACCGCGGCAATCTTCTGGACGTTCCTCATATGTTCTCCTCCGCTGCTCTGCCCCAGATCGGGTAGACACATGGAGAACGATGCGCGAAAGGGATCAGAGCGTAACGTCATTCATGCATTGATCACTCCCACAGCCGTACAAATCATGAAGCTGCTGGACGACCCGAGCGGGCAAGAGGCGTCGTTGCCCGTCGCGCCATCGCACCCACGGCGTCTTCGGCAGGCTGGCATGAAAGTGCGGTGGGTCCGCTGCCGCTGAATCGGCGGGTCCTTCACCGCTGGGCTCACTTGGCGCGCTGTCCGACACGGAGGACGCTCAGGTAACGGCGTGGTGCTCGGTCGCCCATCCGCGTGCGGATACGCTCGGCGACGGCGTCGAGCAGGGGCTCGCGGACGTCGCGGTCGAGCCTGCGGTACAGCGACAGCGAGCGAAGGTGATCGGCAAAGCCGTCCCCGTTGAACCACTGAACGGTCGGGCACCAGCGCACGATCGTCGGGCCGAACAATCCTCCGGGATCGTCGACCAAGCCCCAACCCTTGTCGGTGGTGCGCACGTCGTCCTCCAGGGGAGGATGACCCCAGCCGGGGTTCCCGGGGCAGAACCGCTCGTGGAGATCGGCGGTCTCGGCATACACCTCCGGCTCTCCCGGTCGGCGTACAACGACGTGGCCGAGCAGTGCCATCCAACCTCCGGGAAAGAGCACGTCGTGCGCTCGTTGCCAGCCGATCGACGGCACGACCCAGTGCCACGACGACGCAGCCACAAGAACATCGAAGCGGCGACCGCGGTCGTCCCACTCCTCGAACGTCGAGGTCTCGACTTCGACGTTGCCGAAGACGGCCATCCGTTGGCGAGCGAGGGCGGCCATTTCTTCGCCCGGCTCGATGGCGGTCACTGAGCATCCGAGCGCCGCCAGCGAGTGCGTGGCCTGGCCGGTACCGCAGCCCACCTCCAGCACCGACGACGTTTCGTCCATGCCGGTGACGGCGACAAGGTCCGCGAACAGCTTGTCGGGGTATGCCGGCCGGACCCGGTCGTAGAGTTCCGGCACCTCGTTGAACACCCGGCCGAGGTCATGTCGATTCGGGCGCGTCTTCGGGTCATCTGTCACGAGCGCACAAGCTATGAGGCTCGTCCATGGGGACGCCACTGTTTTTGCGGCAACTCCTCGACAGAAGCCGTGCCGGTCTTTCCTGTCTGCTCCGCCAGCATCGTTCGGTCGGAAATCCCCCTACGGGCAGCCGTCAAGAGCGCCCGCTCTCCCATCCGACCGCATCGCGGCGGACTCCCGTCCGGTCGTCGAGCAGGTTCTCGGCGATGGTCGCGTAGCGGCTCGCGGCGGTACGGGACAGGTTGAAGACCAGGGTGAGGTGCAACGGGTCGGCGCCGACGAACAGTACTTCGTGCAGTACCCGGTTGCCGCGGATGCGTTCGAGGTAGACGCCCTGGTGCAGCAGGTGCCGCTTGAGGTATTCGGCACGGACAGGCTCAGTTTCCAGGGCCGTCTTTGCGTTGATCGCGTCGGGTGCGGCGCTCTCCATCACGTCCTCGGCCGCTTTGCCGGCCCGATCGCTGATCAGTTCAGCGGCGAAGCGCTGGACCGTCTCGTCGTCGACCCCGTCGCAGGCGGCCGGGCTCTCGCTCTTCTTTACCGAGTCGGCCGTGTCGCCTGCGGCTATGGCCTCATCGAACGCTTTGGCCATGGCGGCCTTGCAGGCGGCGACGTCGGCTTTGGCCCCGCAGCCCGTGAGGGCGAGCAGGGTGGCCGGGGTCACTGCGACGGCGCTGAGTCGGGTGCGCATGGTCCCCCTGGGATGGGTGCGGGTCCGCATCATCGCAGGGGCGCCCTGTCAGGTGCAGGGGTTCGGGCCGGCCCTGCGGACCGCGGCGGCGAAGTAGAGGGAAGCGGCTACGCCGCACGATCTGGCCACGTAAGGCGCGCGAGCGAGGCGCTCCGCTTCGGCCCCACGCGGTGCGGGCGTTGAGCCCGTCATGACCGCACCTTCGGGTCGATGGGGAGCTGGCCGCCGGTAACCATTCGGGTGTAGATGCCCAGCCAGCGCTGGGCCTCGGCCTTGCCCATGGGCGGGCTGCCCATGCTGAACTCGGCGAGGGGCGCAGAGCAATAGTCAATACTTGTGGATCTGGTGATTAGTGGCCTGCTCGCTCCTATTGGAGCAGGCGGGCTGCGGTCTGGGCGGGACTCTCGTCGTGGGTGTAGATCGTCCGTGTCGCCACCTGTTGTGTGCCTGGGTCGTCAAGCCAGTGGGCGAGGAAGTCGTGTCCATCGACGATCCAAGTTGCTCCCTTGCTGGCCGTGCAGCGTTGTCGTAGGACGGTCAGCGAGGTCTCCCGGTCGGGGTGCGGGCAGGACTTGGACGACGTCTCGACAGTGGCGCAATGCTTTGCGGACCATGGCCAAGTGCTCGTGATGGGTGTAGCTGGTATGGCCTGCGCCCAGGGCGATGACTGCGCCGGGATGGTCGGCGACGACACGCACCACGGCGTGTGCCCGAGCCGGCTCCCACTCCGCCTCGGCCGCGAGACGTCCAACGATGGCGATGCGCTCGCGGAGTTTGGGCATGCTCCACCCCGCCTGCAGGTAGTACCCGTGGGCAGCGGCGTCCAGATCGATGAACGGTCTTTGCGCCTTGGCGGCGATTTCTCGGCCGAGGGTGGTCTTGCCCGTGCCGGCTGGCCCGACCAGCACCATCCAGGGGGCGTCGGTGCCTGCAACGTGGCTCATGCGGCGGTCACCTCGTCGCGTTCGATGAGTGGCGTCGGCGGTGTGCACTTCTTCCCAGGCCGTCGCGTGTCCCGTCGAGTCGCGTGGCCTGAGTGCGGATGGTCAGGGGGTGGGCCAGGACCTCAGCCGATCGGCGATGTCGTACGCGTCCATGCGCAGGGTGCGGATGTCGTTCGGTGTAGTGCCAGACGCGGGACCGCCGCAGCGTGTGCCGCCCCCGCACCGCTGGGCGGGGGCGGCACACGTCGTCGGAGCGCGAAGCGGTTATACGCGCGCCCCGTTGTCGAGCGGGTCCCGGCGTTTCGCTCCTGCGCCGGACGTGCGTCCGGAGGCGCGCTTGCGGGCGGGCGGCGGGGTCTTGGCTCTCTTCTCCAGGGTGAGCGCGACCGGTACGGCGGTCAGGACGGAGGAGTACGTGCCGACGCAGATGCCGATGAGCAGGGCGAGCGCGAAGTCCTCGAGGGAGTCGCCGCCCAGCACGGCGAGGGCGGCCAGGATGAAGAGGGCCCCCATGCCTGTGTTGACGGTTCTGGGCACGGTCTGCAGGACGGCACGGTTGGCGATGGTCGTCACGGATTCTCGGCGTGCCATCGCCCACAGTTCGCGGACCCGGTCGAAGACGACCACCGAGTCGTTGACGGAGTAGCCGATGACGGTCAGGAGTGCGGCCAGGAAGATGCCGTCGACGGTGCGGCCGAGCCAGGCGAACGCGCCGACCAGCAGGACGACGTCGTGGACGAGCGCGGCGACCGATGCGAGGGCGAACGTCCAGCGGAACCGGACCGTCAGATAGGCGAGTTGTACGAGCACGGCGACGGCGAGCGCAATGAGGGCGTTGCGCCGCAGTTCGTCGCCGAGGCTGGGGCCGATCAGTTCGTCGCGGACCTTGGTGGTGTCGCCGCCCGCCTCGGCGAGGGCGGCACGCAGGGCGTGCTCCTCGTGGTTGTCGAGGTCTCCCGTGCGTACGGAGAGGTCGCCGGCTCCCGCCGTGGTCACCTCGGCGTCGCCGAATCCCGCTCCGGCCAGGACGGTGCGGGCGGTCTCCACGTCGACGGGCCGGCTCGTGGAGTACTCGACGAGTCGGCCGCCGGTGAACTCCACGCCCAGGTCGACACCTCGTTCGACGATGCCGAGGACCGCGACGGCGATCAGTACCGTGGAGATCAGCAGCCAGCGGCGAGGGGACCGGAACAGTTGCGGGTCACGGCGGGCCAGCCAGGTCCGTACCCGTCCGGGGCGTGCGATGCCGTTGACGCCCCGGTAGTCGCCGACGAATCGCGAGTGGGACGCGATCTCGGTGAGGGCGCGAGCGATGACCAGCGCCGAGAACATCGACGCGAGAACACCGATGGCGAGCGTGACCCCGAAGCCCTTGACCGGTCCGGAGCCGAGGAAGAAGAGCAGACCGGCCGCGATCAGTGTGGTCAGGTTGGAGTCGGCGACCGCGCTCCAGGCGTTACGGAACCCGGCGGTCATCGCGGAGCGCAGGGAACGGCCGGACCGTTCCGCGTACTCCTCTCTCGCACGTTCGAAGACCAGCACGTTCGCGTCGACCGCCATCCCGATGGCGAGGACGAATCCGGCGAGTCCGGGGAGGGTGAGGGTGACGCCGAGGGCGACCAGTGCGGCGTACGAGATGACTCCGTACGCGGCCAGGGCCATCGCGGCGAGGGCGCCGAAGAGCCGGTAGACGAACGTGATCAAGAGGACGGTGGCGGCGGCACCGATGAGGGCCGCCCGGGCGCTGGCGTCGATGGCGGCGGCGCCGAGCGTCGGGCCGACGGTCCGCTGTTCGACGAGCTCGACGGGGAGGGGCAGCGCGCCGCCCTTGATGAGCAGCGCGAGATCGCGGGCCTCGTCGGCGCCGAAGGAGCCGGTGATCTGCGTGGAGCCGGACGGCAGGCCGACGTTGCAGCCGACGGACGGGGCGACCTGGGGCGAGGAGATGACCCGGTCGTCGAGGACGATGGCGACCCGTCGCCGTTCGTCCTGAGCGGGATGGCAGGCGGCTTCGCCGGTCAGCCGGGTCCAGTCCCGGCCCGCGTCCTTGTGGAAGTCGAGGGCGACGGTCCAGCCGGCGCCCTGCTGGGCATCGAAGGAGGCCCCGGCGTCCTTGACGCCCGCGCCGGTGAGCCGGGCCTGGCCGAGCGCGAGAAGGCGGCCCTCCTCGTCGGGCAGCGTCAGCCCCGCGGCCTTGCCCTTCTCCTGTTCCGTGCCCGGGCCCCGGACGGCGTGGAAGCTGAGCTGGGCGGTCCTGCCGATGACTTCGGCGGCCTTGCGCGGGTCCTGGACGTCGGGCAGTTCGACGATGATCCGGTCCTCCCCGGACCGGGTCAGGGTCGGTTCGGAGACGCCGAGCGAGTCGATGCGCCGGCGCAGCACCTCGAGAGTCCGGTCGGTGCTTTCCCGGTCCGCCTTCGCGGTGGCGGAGTCCTTGGCCTGGAGCACCATCCTGGTGCCGCCCTGAAGATCGAGGCCGAGTCTGGGTGACATGGTCAGCGTGATGAGCACGGAGACGAGCAGCACGGCCGCAGCCAGGACCGCTCGCACCGTGGTGGCGCGAGTCATGGAAATCCTCCGAGGGACGCCGGCCGTCCTCATCTCGGCGAGGACGTGCCGTCAGATCTGTCGAGCAGAACGGTGGCCGAGGGAACGGTCCGTCCTCGGAGGGCCCCGTACGCCGGGGAGCGCCACGCGAAAGCGGTCGGTTGCGAAGGAGGGGGCGTCCGTGGTCTGTTGCCGAGCGGGAAGCGGTACCTGGACCCGGAACGGCCCCGGCAACAGGGCGCCGCCGGGGCCGGGCGGCGGGAGCTGGTGCTGGATGCGGATGTGGTCGGTGGCGACCCAGGGACGGGGTACTGCCGGGAGGTCCGTGCGGTCGTGGCCGGTCGCCGTGGCCGTGGCCGTGCGGGTCCACCGGGTGTCGTGCGGCGGGCCGGGGCGGGCGGTCAGGTCGGTGCGCCGGGCGGGCGTCGGGGCGGCGGGCGTGTGCGTGGTGGCGGACTCAGGACCGGACAGGGAGCGTGACGGGGTTACGCCTCCGGCGGCCGCGACGGCTGCGGACGCGCCGCCGACGACGGTGAGCACGACGAGAAGGAGCACGACGAGCGTTTGACGGGCTGCCGCCGCGCGCCCTCGGCGGACCGGGCTGTCCATCCACCGTCGCAGGGGTGTGTACCCCGGGGACGCCCCCGGGAAGGTGGTCACCTCACCGGGCCGGGCAGGGCGGGTGCCGCGCCGGCCTTCCGGAGCGCGGAGTCGAGGATCAGTCCCGCGCCGCGGACCACCGTGGTGGCCGGGTCGTCAGCGAGCCGCACCGGAACCCCGAGGCGGACCGCGATCCTGTTGGTGACGTCGGGGCGCAGCGCACCGCCGCCGGCGAGCAGCGGCCCCTTGCGCAGGGCTCCGAGGACCGCGCCGTGCCGGTCCTGCCGCCACATCTCCATGATCATGTCCAGTGCGGTGCGCACGACGGCGGTGGGCGGCTCATCGGGTCCGAGGTCACTGAGCCCGGTCTCGGCCTGGCGGGCGTCACGGACCATTCCGTCGACCAGGAGGGTGACTTCGGTCAGCTCGGCGCCTATGTCGACGACGAGCAGCGGGCCGCCGTCCTGCGGTCCGGCGTAAGCGGCAGCGGCTCTCGCGCTGTCCAGCACGATGATCCTCGTCGGCCCGAGTGCGGCGAGCATCTCCCGCACCTCGGCCCGGTGTTCGGGCCCGGCGAGTACCGGGTGGCTGAGGACGATCAGGGTCTCGCTCCGGTCGGCGCCCAGAGCCGTGCCGGCGATGCGGCTGAGAATCCGGCCGCAGGACTCGGGGTCGACGATGCGCCCGCGCCGGACCGGACGGCCGTGACCGGACCCGCCCCCGGGATCGCCGGTGGACTCGACGTCGGTGACGATGCCGAGTCCGGGGATCCAGGCGCGGGTGCAGGAACTGCCGAGGTCGAGGGCGAGTCCGCGGGTGGCACCGCGGTATCCGTTGCGGATGGACCGGCCGTGCCGCCGTCCGTCGTGCGGAGAATGCATCGTCCCTCATCCCCCGGCCTGCCTCAGCAGCCGTTCACACACACGTCGACCCGCTGATAGCGAGGCACGACCGAACCCTCACTATGCAATAGGAAGGCAAAGAAAGCCACTCTCAGGCAAAATCCAAGGGATCGGCGCGCCCGTCCGTCCACCCCCGCGTACGGGCGCCCGAGTGGTCCGCCCCTCACACCTCCGACGGCAGGAACTCGGCGATCAGCTCGGCGAACTCGTCCGGTGCGGCGATCCGTACGCCGAGGACCTCAGCCTTGGTGCGCTTGGACCCGGCCTTCTCCCCTGCGACCAGCAGCGTGGTGCGCTTGGAGACGCTGGACGAGGACTTCCCGTCGGCCCGCTCGATCAGTTCGTTCATCTGGTTCCGCAAGAGCTTCTCCAGCACCCCGGTCATGGCTCCGGTGACCACCACCGTCATCCCGTCCAGCGGCCGCTCGGCCGCCGCCTCGCCGTCCGCGGCGCCGGCGGCGCCCTCCGCGTCCACCTCACCGGGCTCCGGCGGCAGCGGACTGGCCAGGGCTTATAGGGCGTAGTCGTGTTGGACGACAACTTCTCGGGTACGAGCGGCCACGGTCTCCGCGGCCAGCTCCAGGGCAGGAGGAATGGACCGTTCGCGGCCTGGAGAGCGCGGTCTTCAGGAACTCATCGACGGTCTGACCAGCCGTCGCCGCGGTGCGCATCTCCCAACGCTCTCCGGGGCCGCCGAACAACCTACGGAGGCGGTTTTCGAACAAGCTCGCTGGCGCACAGGGCGGGCCGCTGGCTGGCGTTCGCACCCCTGCGTCGTGGGGTCAGCGATTACGTCGCAGAGCGGCCCAGCTTCCCCAGCCGGCAGCGGCCTCCACTGAGGTCCATTGGCCTGGAAGGGCAGCCGCGACTTCTTCGGATGACAGGTACAGAGGGCCGTCCTGCCCGAGCTGATTGATCCACAGCAGTACACCGTCGTGCGCCAGCACGCGGGCCAACTCGCGGGGGAACAACAGCATGTCGATGGCGGCGACGACCGACACCGTGGCATCGGCACTTGGCAGGGCACTGGCATCGGCGCGCACGCGGATCGGCGAACGTTCGGCGGCCTGGCGAAGCATCTGCTCGGACAGGTCGATGCTGATCACGGTGCCGAATGCTGCCGAGAGCGTGGGCGTGAACAGGCCGGTGCCGGAGCCGATTTCCAGGCAGGTGCCGTGGGGGAAGGGGCCGCCGCGAGCGAGTGCGTCGTGGAGGGGATCGTCACGGCCGGTGGCCTGGTCACTGTCCCAGGAGCCGGCGAGCTGGTCGAACAGGTCGGAGAGGAAGCCGGCTGTTTCGGTGGTCCAGGGGCGCCGGCCTGCTGCCAGGTCGCGGGCGAAGGCCCGGAATGCCGCTGCGGTGTCGTTCTGCGGTGACGGTTTGCCGTCAGGGCTGGGCAGGATGCGGGGCAGCAGAGGGCTCATGGGACCAGTCGAGCACTGACTGGGCAGCGCCGGAATCGGCCTGGGGGTGGACACAGTGCCCCACCCCCAGGTGGATGTTGCGCTCAGCCATGGTCGCCGTGGTCGTGGCGCGTAGTGGGTGCGCCGCCCATCATGCGGAGCATGTCCCGCCCGCCGGTGCGGAAGAACCGGAAGAGGAGGGCGGCGGCCAGGGTGAGGAAGGCGATGTTGAGCCAGGTGGTGTAGTTCCAAGTGATGCCTTCCATGGGGACCTTGGCGTCGGCCTGATCAGGGATGAGACCGAGGCCGCCGAACACGAACTCCACGATGTAGCCGGCGATGACCATGGCGAGATAGAAGGTGCCGAACAGGAAGAGGGCCATTCTTGCGCCGTAATACTTCCGGTAGATGTTGAGGATGGGCAGGATCAGCAGGTCGGCGAAGATGAACGCGACGACGCCACCGAAGCTGATGCCGCCCTTCCACAGCACCACCGCCAGCGGCACATTCCCGATGGAGCAGACGAACGACGCGATCGCGACGAGCGGGCCGATGATGGGCCCCCACAGTTTGGCTGCCAGTGGGTGTCCGTCGAAGAAGAACGCGCGCCAGAACGAGTCCGGCACCCAGGCAGCGATGGCCCCCGCGATGAGCAGTCCTATCACCAGGTCGCGCAGGATCGCGGCCCACTCCATGACGAACACGTGACTGGTGGAGGTGAAGCCCTCGCGTGAGAGCAGGCGTCGGGCGAAGGACCCTTCACGCTGCACGGACATGTCCATCGCCGCGTGCCCTTCCATCGAGCCGGCGATTCCGCGTTCGGCCTGCTCGCGGGCCTGACGCAGGAGCTTGTCGCGGAGGAACAGCCGGAACAGGACCGCCAGCACGACGATCATGATGGGCCCGCCGATGAACTCGGCCGCGGTGAACTGCCAGCCCATCAACAGGGCGAGGATCACGCCGAGCTCGACGACGAGGTTGGTGGAGGCGATCTCGAAGGCCATCGCGGCGGTGAAGTTCGCGCCTTTGCGGAACAGGGAGCGGGCCAGGGCGACGGCGGCGTAGGAACACGAGGAGGAGGCCACGCCGAGGCCGGAGGCGATGGCGAGGGTGCGGGGGCGGTCATCGCCGAGCAGGGAGACGACGGTCGTTTTGCGGACGACGGCCTGGACCACGGCGGACAGGGCGAACCCCAGGATCAGGGCCCAGGTGATCTCCCAGGTCATGGAACCGGCGATGGACAGCGCGTGCAGTACGGCGTGCATAGCGGAAGCCTTCCGGCAGCGGTACGTCCTGGGGCACCGACACGGCCAGCCCGGCTGGTGTCGTCGTGGCCGGAGGTGCGGGGCGCCGCCGGACGGGCGGCGCCCCGCAGGGGGTTCAGCCGACGTTCAGGGTGAGGGCTGCGGTGTGGAGCTTGCCTGCGGTCTGGAACTGCAGGAACAGCCGCCAGTTCCCGGCCGTGGGCAGTTCGGCGTGGAAGGACAGTTCCGGACCGCCGTGGTCGCCGTTGACCTTCGTGGTGGGGTGCAGGTGCGCGAATGCCTGGTCGCCCTCGTGGAAGGCGGTCAGGTGAGCGTAGGTGTCCAGGTACGGCTGAAGGTCGGTGACGGGCTTGCCGTCCTTGGTGACGGTGACCGTCAGCGGGTGGGCCATGCCGGCCATCGGCTTGCCCTTTACGGTGACGTCGTACCCGTCGACCTCGGTGGAGTCCGCCGCCGCCGGCAGCGGGGTCTTGGCCGCCTTACCGGGGACGGTGACGGTGCGGCTGAGGACGAAGTCCTTGCCCTTGCTGCTGCCGCTGTCGGGGGTGAAGGAGGCGAACATGCGCCACGAGCCGGGTGCGGGGGAGGCGAGGTCGGCGCTCCAGGTGCCGTCGGCGGCCATGGTCGGGTGGACGTGCTGGAAGCCGGTCAGGTCCGAGCAGATGGCGTAGAAGTGCATCCGCTTGGTCTGGTCGAGCGCGAAGTCGGTCACCGGCTTGCCGTCGGGACCGGTGACGGCGAACCGGTAGGCACTCTGCTTGTCCGTCGGCAGGCTGGCGTCCCGGTTGGTGAGGCGGTAGCCGTCCTGGGTGTCGGACAGACCGTTGCCGGCGGCCATGTGGTCCATGCCGGTCATGTCGCCCATCGAGGGCGACGCGCTCGCCGAGGCGGACGCGGAGGACTTGGCGCCGTGGTCCATGCCAGGCATCGAGGAGTCGCCGGAGGAGCCGCACGCAGCCAGCGTCAGCGCGAGAGCGGCGGCGGTGCCTGCCGCCGCGAGGGCCCGACGGCGCAGGGTGGAACGAGAAGAAACGAACATGAAGGTGGGTCTTTCCGGGTGGGCGCGCCACACCGGGGCGGCGCGCGGGGTGAGCAGGACGAGAATTGCCGGGCCCGGTCCTCACAACCGGGTTCCGGCGCGTCCTGTCACGTCCGCGCGATACACACCTGGAGCAGCAGACTTCGCCCGCCGGACGGCGGTGGTCCGCGCCGCCCCGTACGGCCGAGAGCCCAGGGCCGGCCCGCGAGGTAGCCGGCGGCGAGGATCGCGGCGACGGCCACCAGTCCGCCGATCGGCAGCGGGGTCTTGTCGCGTGCAGGGGTGGAGACGCACAGGGCACCGTGCATAGCCGCTGTGTCGGCCGCCTGCTGGGCGCCGGAATGCGCCATGACCGGTGGCGTCATGGATTCCATGGCGACCGCCGTGGGGGCTTCGTGCATCGCGGCCGGCGCGGTCATCTCGCCGTGGCAGCCCCCGGCGGCAGTGGCCGGTGCGCCGTGCATGAGGAACAGGCCGAGCAGGACCGCGCAGAGCGCCAGCAGCCGGGCGACGCCCCGCCTGCGGGTCTGTCCCGTGCCTGTCACTGCTGCATCCTTCCTCAGTCCTTGAGCGCTCCCGTGTCGGCGCCGCCCGGACGACGGTACCCCGTCCGGGTACCTGGCGCTCCTTCGGGCGGTACGGGCGTGCAGACCGTCCGCGACCAGGGCAGCGGAGCCGATCATGCGTCTGGTGCGGCTGCGGTAGCGGGCCACCCACTCGTTGCCGATGAAGTACTGCGGCCGCCATAGCTCGCTGGTCAGGAAACTGCTGCGCGTCCCAGGGGCCGACCGGGCGCGGATGCGTCGACGGACTCCGTCGCCGCGCGCTGCCTGCGCAGCCCGTGCCGGTACGGCCCCGCGGCTTGTACACGGACAGCGCCGTTGCCACCCCCAGCGCCACCAGGGCGACGCCGGATTCGACGACGAGCTGGACTCTCAGCCCTTCGAGCTCGCCGTCGAACCGGGCCTCAGCGGCCTCCAGCGCGGCGATCAGGGAGGGCTGGTCCATGACGTCGGCGGCAAAGCCCTCGGCGGTGATGCCCTCGCCGCCGAGCTGCTCGGCCAGGGCGTCGAGCTTGTCCTTGCTGCGGGAGATCAGCGCGACGTTGCAGCCGCGGCTGCCGAAGGTGCGGGCGATGGCCAGGCCCATGCCGGGGCCGGCGCCGATGATGGCGATGGTGGACACGATCAGGCTCTTCTTTCCGTCTCTTCTTTCCGTGGTGTGGGTGGAACGTGGTGGTCAGGAGCAGGTGATGGCGATCTTGCCGAGCGTCCCTGCGCCGAACGCGGCGAACGCGTCCGCGGCCTGCTCCAGCGGGAAGGTGGCACTGACCGGGACGCGCAGCGCGCCGGAGGCGGCCTTCTCGGCCAGCGCGGTCAGGGTCTGGGCGTTCGCGTCGGCCATAACGCCGTGGACGGTCACGTCCTGTCCGGTGATGGCCTCCTGGGTAAGGCCCATCGTGGAGGCGATCCGGCCGCCCGGCTTGAGCAGCCTGGCGAGCTCTGTGCCGTCGCCGGCCAGGTGCATGATCGCGTCGACACCTTCGGGGGCGAGCGCGCGAACCTGCGCGGCGAGGTCGCCGGTGAAGTCCACGACGGCGACGTCGGCGTCGGTCAGGCCGGTGATGAAGTCGGCCTCGGCGCCGGGGCGGGCGGTGGCGATCACGTGAGCACCCGTGGCGGCGCCGAGCTGCTCGGCCAGCGCGCCGACCCCTCCGGTGGCGCCGGAGACCAGCACCGTCTCGCCCTTGGCGACGTCCAGGGCGGTCAGGCTGTCGAAGGCCGCGGTACCGGCCAGGCCCAGCGCCCCCGCGTCCTTGATGTCCAGGCCCGCGGGGACGTGAGCGACGCCGTAGGCGGCGGACACGGTCACGTACTCGGCCAGTGACCCGGTGCCAAGAACGGCTTCATCACCACGCCGAACACTGTGTCGCCGACGGCGAAGCCCTCCACGCCTTCACCGAGCGCCTGGCGGACTGCTTCGGATTGCAGCTCAGGAACGGGCGGGAGCCGCTACGCGGGTCGGGTCATGGGGGCCGGCGCCACACACGGCGGCGCCGGCCCCCGGGGCAGGGAGCCGGCATCGCTGGTGCGCTTCATGCCTGTGCTAAGAGTGGGTGACTTCGAGGTTGTAGATGTGCACCTCGCCGTAGTTGTCGGCGCTGCAGGGGGCTGAGTTGCTGCAGTTGGCCTGGGTGTAGGCGCCGGCCTTGAAGTAGTTGCCGGAGCCCGTGTACGGGATCGTGGCCTCCAGGGTGCCGTTGTAGTAGGCCTTGATCTCCCCGCCGCTGACGACGAACTCGCCCTCGTAGACGGTGTTCAGTGCGTACGAGCTGGTGACCAGCTTGTAGTGGGTGTCGTCGCCGTTGGTGATGTAGAGGTTCGTGCCCTCGAGGCGGAAGACGGTGATGTCGTCCTCCGCGTCGTGGATCTGTGCGCCCACCACCTCGGGCTTGTCGTTCGGAAGGTGCTTGAAGGCCTCCCGGAAGGTGAGCGTGTGGGTGCCCGAGGTGGCCGACCAGCTGGCGTTCGCGGTGCCGTTGTTCGTCATCTCCCGCAGCTCGGAGCGTGGGTAGCCGGAGCCCGAGGTGGTGACCCCGTTGACGGCGGCGCGGAACTGGACGCCGGTGCAGGCGGGGTTGACGGTGAACCAGGGATCGGAGGCGAAGGTCGCCAGGGCCGGCTGCTTGACCTCGGTGGGGGAGCCCGCGGAGCCCGTGGGCAGGGTCTCCTTCCAGTTGGTGAGGTCGAGCTGCTCGGCGGGGTAGCTGCAGCCGTCGAGGGCGGCGGCCTGGCCGGTCAGCGGCGCGAGGCCTGCGGCGGCGAGCACCGCGGCAAGGGCGAGCGTGCGGATATGGGTGCGGCTCATGGGTGGTGCACCTTCCTGTCGTGTTCCGTCGGATGTGCGGGTGGCACAAAGGTGGTGCGGGGTTGTGCGTACGGCGTCCACCCGGACGCCGGGCTCGGGAGCGGCGGGTCAGGAATCGCTGACCTTCAGGTCGTAGATCTCGACCTCGCCGTAGTTGTCGGCGCTGCAGGGGGCTGAGTTGCTGCAGTTGGCCTGGGTGTAGGCGCCGGCCTTGAAGTAGTTGCCGGGCTCGGTGTGTTCGATGACGGTCTCGAGTTCGCCGTTGTAGTACGCCTTCACCTGCCCGTTCTCGACCACGAACTTGGCCTCGAAGACCGTGCCGAGCTCGTACGAGTCGGTCACCAGGTGGTAGTGCGTGTCGTCGCCCTTGGTGATGTAGAGGTTGGAGCCTTCCAGGCGGAAGACGGTCACGTCGTCGTCGGCGTCGTGGATCTGTGCGGAGACGACGTGCGGCTTGTCGTGGGGCAACGCGGTGACTGCCTCGCGTACGGTCAGGGTGTGGGTGCCCTGGGTCGGATCCCAGCTCGCCTTGACGGTGCCGTCACCGGTCATCTCGCGCAGCTCGGTGCGCGGGTAGCCGGAGCCGGAGGTGGTCACGCCGTCGACGGCGGCGCGGAACTGCACGCCGGCGCAGTCGTCGAGGACGCCGAACCAGGGTGCGACGGAGAAGGTGGTCAGCTCGGGCTGCAGCACCTCCTTCGGCTTGCCGGGCTCGCCCGAGGGCAGGGTGATTTTCCACCGTGAGAGGTCGAGGCGCTGGGCGGGATACGTACACGCCGCGTCGAGTGAGCCGCAGGGTGTATCCGGTCGGAACCCATCTCCGAACTCGCCGATGGCGTCGCCGCCGGTGTTGTGCGTCATCACGTTGCCGCAGACCCGGCCCTGCGGGGTGGCCGAGAACGCAATGCCGCCTCCGCCGTTGTCCGACAGCATGTTGCCGTAGACGTTGTTGCGGACGCCGTCGGCGGCGGTGTCGCCGCCGAGCCGGACGCCGGCGCCGACGTTGTCACGGCTGATGTTGTAACGGAAGGTGTTGCCGCTGCCGCGCGCGTCGAAGCCGGCCGACTTGGGGTCCTGCTGGTGGCTGCAGGCGTTGTACTCGACGAGGTTGGCGGTGGAGTTCTCCTTGATGTCCACGCATTCGTTGCCCCGCGAGGTGATCACGTTGTGGTGGACGTGGTTGTCGCGGCTGATGTCCGGTCGGGCGTCCGGGGCGCCGTTGAGCCCCTGCTGCTCGGGGGCGGTGCCGAGGTAGACGGCCTCGCCGACCTTGCCGCCGTCGGCGAACTGGAAGTCGTACACCCCGCAGGTGTCGATGACGTTGTGGGAGACGTCGGCGTTCGTGATCAGGTAGCGAAGCCGTACGCACTCCTCGCCGGCGTTCCTGAGCGACATCCCGGTGATCTTCACATGGTCCACGCCATCGCCTGGTGTCGTACTCATGACATAAATGAGCTTCTTGCGATACCCGGACATCTGGGACGGATCGCCGTGCAGTCCGTCGACGGTGAAGCCGGAGAGGGTGACATCGTCCTGCTGCACCTCCACGATGCGGGTGGCGCCTGCGCCCTTGACCACCGCGGAGCGCGGCCCGGTGATCGTCAGCCCGGGCTTGGTGACCTTGAAGTCCTGCAGATACCTACCGGGCGCCAGGCGGATCGTGCCACCCTCGGGGGCGTTGTCGATCGCCTGCTGGATGCTGTCGGCGGGCGTCACCCGGATATCGGCGCCGGTGCTCGCCTCGGCCGGAGTTGCAAACGAGGCGGCGAGGACGGTCGCGAGGAGCACCGCGCGAGCGCCGTGTCTGGAGGTACGTCCGGTGGTGCGACTCATGCGTGGGACACCTTTCGGATACGTGGATCGGCGGGTGCGTGCAGGGAGAGGGCGAGCATGAGAGGCAGGGTGGGACCGAGGAGGAGCGGCCCCAGCGGGATGGGCACGACGGCAAGGGGCAGTACGGCCGCCGCGGCCAGCAGGACGGCGGCCCGGCGGGGCGAGCCGAAGGCGAAGGCCGTGGCGGCGCGCCGCCAGCCCTTCGGGTCCTCTGGTGCGGCGGCAGCAACCGTGGCCAGTGCCAGGGCGTAGAGGACGAGTGCAGCCAGCAGCACGACCTGGACGGGCAGCAGGACGAGGGCGGGGCCGTTCCTGTCCCAGAGGAACAGAGCGTTGACCACGAGGACGACGGCGGCAGCCGTGCCCGCGACGCTCTCCCGCCACAGGGCATGCCAGTGGCGGGGGAAGGCCCGTAGGGTGCCGGTGAAGCAGCGGGCGGCGCCGTCGGTGCGCCAGGTCTGCAAGCTGTTCGCGGCGGCCGCGAGGGCGGGCAGCCAGGTGACGGCGCCGAGGGCGAGCAGGCAGAATGCGGCCCCGGCCAGTGCCGGGCAGGCGACGAACTCGGTGGCTCGCAGGGCCTTGCGCTCCCAGCTCATGGCAGGATCCCCGTGAACGGGGCGTCGGCGGCCCATGGCTCGCGGCCCTCCCGCTCGACGCGTAGCGCGGCCACCACCGCGGTCCGGTCGCCGGAAAGGAGGACGGCCGCCGCGTCCGCCCGTACACCCGCCGCCTCGATCCGGCGGTCGACCGGGGACAGCAGGACCGTCTCGGCCTCAGCCCCTTCGCCGACCCGGACCGCCCAGCCCACCGCCTCGAGCGGTGCCGCCGGGGCCGGCACCGGGTCCAGCGTGCTCGTGCACTCGTACGCCGTGAGGAAGCTCGCGCGCGCCAGCCGCTCGGTCGTGAACCGCAGCGTCTGCAGCGTCTTCTCGATCTTCAGGCTGGGGGTGCTGGAGGTGGGGTTGGCCTCGATCGCCACCGGTCGCTGCTCGGTACGCACCGCCTCCGGCGCCAGCCGGGTGAGCCGGGCCTGCGCGGGGCCGGAGGCCAGGAGCCAGCCCTGGTCGTCGAGTTGCTCGGGCAGCCAGTCGGCGTTGACCACGTACGTCCACTCCCGAGGCTGCTCGGCCTCGAGCAGGTCGAGGACGACGACCCGGCCGCGCGGGGTGACCACCAGGGTCCGGTCGAGCCGGGCGACCCCGAGCTCCGCGGGGAACATGCAGGCGGTCTCCGACGTGGCGTGGGCGAAGCCGCCCTGCGCAAGCACGTCGCGGACCAGGGGGATGCGCTCGTACGGGATGTCCTTGTAGACGTGGTAACGGTCCTCGTCGGCCCAGCCCTGGTTGTCGACCAGCACCAGATTGTGGTGCGCGGCGCGCTTCCTGTTGCTGTAGCCCTCGTCGACGGCGAGGAACGCGCCGTGTGAGGCGATGACGAAGGCGCCCGAGTCGGGATGGTGGTGCCCGGCGCTGGCCGCGTCCCAGCCGGTCTCGCGGCGCAGCCGCTCACCGGTCTCCCAGGCGCGGTGGCCTCCGCCCGGGGCGGCCTTGAAGCTGACGACGGTGGCCTCGGGGTCCCAGCCGGTACGGGCGGTGAGCTGGCCGAGGTCGGGGAAGTACGCGGTGGTGGGGACGGCCTGGGGCGCCTCGGGCGCGACCTCGGGGTCGTACCAGAGCAGCTCCAGGAAGCACTCGGGCATCACGCCGGGGCGTACGCCCGAGGCGTAGGCCTCCCGCCAGAAGTGTTCTTCGGCGGCCAGGTTCGCGAGCCACTGGGCGGTGCCGTCGCCGTAGGCCGAGGCCAGGCGGTAGTAGAGGGCGACACTGTGGCCGCTGCGGCGGTCGTGGCAGTCGCCGTGGTCGATGTTCTCCTCGAAGCGACCGCTCGCGAACTGGTGCAGCCGCCAGTTCGTGGTGTTGCGCAGGAAGTCGCAGCCCTTGAAGAGGTCGATGCCCTCCGTCTGCTGGACGAGATCGGCATGGATCGCCAGCCACGGTACGCCGTAGCGCCAGTAGACGACGCCCTCGGAGTCGGAGCCGTCCTCGGGCAGCTGGGCGAGGACGGTCTCCAAGTTGGCGCGGGCAGCGTCGGACCACTCACGGTGGCCGAGTGCGTAACCGGCGGTGGCCAGGCCCGTCCAGCAGATCCAGTTGTGGTTCTGCCAGTACGCGTCGGTCCACCAGGAGCCCGTGTTCTGCTGGACGTACGCCCACAGCCGCTCGCCCTGCAGCTCGATCTTCGCGCGCAGTCGGGCGGTGCGCTCCGGGCCGAGGTCACCGTCGAGCCAGGAGTACGCGAGGGACAAGCCGTGCAGCAGCCACCCCGCGTCGAGGTCGTGGTCCGGCATGTGGGCCTTGCCCCAATGCGGGTAGCCGATGCAGGTGGAGATCCAACGCCAGGCCTCCTCGAGGTAGCCTCGGCGGCCGGTGAGGCGGTAGGCGAGGGAGAGGTTGGCTGCGGCCGGCCCGAAATAGGTGATGGACATGGCGGGGTGTTCGACGGGCGGGGTCTGGCCGCGGTACCAGTCGCACTGCTCGTAGAGCCGCCGCCACTGGGCGGCCCGCACGTCGCGGATCTGGTGGCTGAGTTCATCGAGTCGGCCGTCGAGGAGAAGCATGTCGGTCACGCTCCTGTCGCGTGGTGGTGGGCGGAGCCGTCGTCGAGCCGGACGGTGACGCCGTCGTCGGTGAGCCGGAGTTCGCGGACCGGGGAGCGGCCGGAGGCATAGGCGGAGGCGAACACGGCGCGCGTTCCGTGTACCGACCAGTCAGAGCCTTGGCGTATCGCGGTGGGGTCGTCGGCCGGGCCGGGATGCGGGCGCAGCGCGAACTCCGCGTGGGCCGAGGCCGCGTGGTGCCCGATGAGTACGGGTCCGTCGGCCTCACCCCAGGTGGTGCGCACCTGGCCGCCGGGCGCCGCGACGACCTTCAACGGGACCGCCGGGCGCAGGTGCGCGGTGAGCGTGCGGTCGCGGTCGGCCTCTATGGTCAGGATGTCCAGAAGGTAGCCAGGGCCCGCGGTGAGGGCGCGGGTGGCGGTCACGCCGTCGTAGGCGCCGGTGCACTCCCCGCTGCCCGCCGAGCTCAGCCGGGCGTCGACCGGCTGCTGGTCGAGGCCGTCCACCGAGAATGCCGGGTGGGCGGCCGCCGAGGCGTAGTACCTGCGGAAGTGCCGGTGGCCGTACGGGGCCTGGCCTGGATCGGGCTGCCAGGCGGCGCCCTCGTCGCCGTAGAGATAGAGCGACAGCTTGTCCTGGTGGCCGTGGCTGCCGCCGTGCGGTCCGGCATCCAGCACCGCATGGATGCCACCCGCACGAACGACCGCGAACCCGGCGTCCGGGAAGATCCGGTGCACGCCGGGATCGGCGGTAGCGGCCGGGCGCGGCCAGGGCAGGGGCACACCGCTGAACCAGCCCTCCAGATCTGCGGGCGGCTGTGGGGTCCGGGCCGCAGTCCAGCCGACCACCGCCACCAGCGGTTCCCCCGCGAACAGTTGGTGCGCCAGCAGGCAGATCTCATGCAGCTCGGCCAGCGCGCCCGTACGCCGGTACGGCCCGTCGTGCAGTTCCGGCAACTCGCCGTACGCCGTGGCGATCCCGGCCAGCGCGGCAATCATCGCGGCCAGTCGCTCGACGGTCTCTGCCGGCAGCGCGGCCGGGTCGGTGCCGCGCAGCGCGAGCAGATAAGCGCGCAGCACGAACAGGTGGTAATAGGTGCTGCCCTCCCACTCCCAGCCGTCGGGACGGGTGGCGAGCTGTGGATGGCCGCGCAGCGCCGGGTCCGGGCCGCCGCCGCAGACGGCGGCGGCAGCGTCCAGCCACGCCGTGTAGTTGGAGCTCTCCTTGCCCTGGGCCGCCAGCTCGGCGCGTGCCTTCTCCGCAACAGTGGCGAGCGTCTCCAGCATGGGACGTATGGCCGCCAGCCGCTCTCCCTCGCCGCGCTCCGTGAGACTGCGGACCGCGTGCCCGATCGACACTGCCCAGATCGCCTCGGTGAGTGCCTGGTGGAACATCCGGCCGCGCAGCATCCAGCTCTGCGCCCCGGCGTGCCGCTCACCGTCTGCGGTCAGTTCGGCGTAGAGCTCGGCGTACCGCTCCAGCCCCACGAGCGCTGCGTCGCGGTCGGCGGGGTCGGCGGAGGCCGCCAGGTGGCGCAGCCGCAGCGCGCACGCCTGGTGCGCGAGCACCGTCCACGCGCCGCGCACCGGCGGCGTGTCGATGCGGCAGCCGTGCCGGCAGGCGGCACCGTCCGCAGGGAAGGTACCCGACAGCAGGTCGCCGTGGGCGAGTTCGGTGCCGTGCACGGGGCAGACGTAGTCGTGCCACCAACCGCCCCGGTCCGGTGGCGGGGTCAGCGGGGCCATGCGCCGCCGCCGATGTCGAAGGTGGCGCCGGTGAGATACCCGGCCTCGTCGGACGCGAGGTAGACCGCGGCGCCTGCCACATCCTCCGGGACGCCCCCGCGGCCGATCGGCAGCCCACTGACGATCTTCTCCTGCACCGCAGGCGCGGTGAAGGTGCCGTGGAAAGCCGTATCGCCGATGAAACCCGGCGCCAGCGCGTTCGCCGTGATGCCGTCCGGGCCGAACTCCTTGGCCAGCCCCTTGGTCAGCCCGATCACACCAGCCTTGGCCGCCGCGTACGCAGCCGCCCCCGGCCCGCCGCCGTCGTGCGCTGCCTGCGAGGCCATCGTGATGATGCGGCCGCGCCGGCCCGCCTCGCGCAGATGCGGCACGGCAGCGCGCACGGTCCGGTACGTGGCGCCGAGGTTGACGTCCACCACGGCGTGGAAGTGCTCCTCGGACATCTCGGCGATGGGCACCCGCGCGACGAGATGCCCGGCATTGGTCACGAGGATGTCGATCCCGCCGAGGAATCCGGCGGCCTCCTCGACGAGCCCGCCGACCTGGCGGGCGTCGGTGACATCGGCCTGCAGCGCCTTGGCCTTGACGCCCAGCCCGCCGATCTCCGCGGCCACGTTTTCCGCGTCGGCCGCGCTGTGCCCGTAGTGGACCACGACATCCGCTCCCGCGGCGGCGAGTCCGCGTGCGACGGCCGCGCCGATGCCGTGCCCGGCGCCGGTGACGAGGGCGCGGCGTCCAGTGAGGTCGAAGGGCATGAAGGTGCCTCCTAGTACGAAGTGCGATGACGACGGGGTCATTTGATGCCGGAGTTGGCGAAGCCCTGCACGAAGTAGCGCTGAGCGAAGAGGAAGAGGACGACCATGGGAACGGTGGCGAGCGTCGTACCGGCCATGAGATAGGCCCAGGCGTGCTGGTCCGCCTGCTGGAAGGCGGAGAGGCCGACCTGGATGACGCGCTTGTCCGTGTTGGTCGTGACGATGAGCGGCCAGACGAAATTGTTCCAGCTGCTCTCGAACGTCAGCAGTGCGACGGTCGCGATGGCCGGTTTGACCTGCGGGGTCATCACCCGCGCATAGATGCCGAACTCGCCGAGTCCGTCGACGCGCGCGGCCTCCTCCAGCTCGCTCGGCAGCGAGAGATAGAACTGTCGGAAGAGGAAGATCGCCATGGGCGTCAGCGCGCCCGGGACGATGAGCCCCCACCACGAGTCGATCCAGCCGTGGCCGCCGCGCCCGAGATAGTCGTTGCCGCCGAAGAATGGCATGCCCTTGGCGATCAGATACTGCGGGACGATCTTGGTGTAGCTCGGGATCATCATCGTGCCGAGTACCGCGATGAAGAGCACGGTCCGGCCGCGGAACGGCACCCGGGCGAGCGCGTAGCCGGCCATCGAGGCGAGCACGAGATTGATCGTCGTATGGCCGACGGCGATGATCAGGCTGTTCTTGAAGTACGTACCGAAGGGTGCGTACGACAGCGCTTCCGAATAGTTCGACCACTTCCAGGTCTGCGGCAGCAGGTGCGGTGGATAGGAGGCGAGGTCGGGCTCGGTCTTGACCGAGGTGGTGATCATCCACAGGAATGGGACGACCATCGAGAACGAGATCAGGATCAGCACCACATGCAGCGCCAGGCGGCGCAGCCGGCGCGTCAGCTGCGGACTGCGGCGGACCGCTGTCCGGGCGACCTCAGCGGACATCGTCCTCCCTCCCGGTGAGGCGGCGGCTGATCAACGTGACCACCAGCAGGAAGACGAGGAGCACCACACTCTGCGCGCAGGCCGGGCCCATCCGGAACTCCTTGAACGCCGTGCGGTAGATCTCGTACGTCATCACCGTGGTGGAGTTGTTCGGGCCCCCGTCGGGCGTCAGCACGTAAAGCTGGTCGAAGGCCTGGAACGAGTCGATGATCGAGATGACGAGGACGAAGAAGGTCGCCGGCTTGAGCAGCGGCAGAGTGATCGACCAGAAGGTCCTGACCTTGGACGCGCCGTCGAGTTCGGCAGCCTCGTACACGTCCTGCGGCATCGCCTGCAGCGCGGCCAGATAGATGAGCATCTTGATGCCGATGCCCTTCCAGATGGACGCGATGATCACGGCGAACAGCGCCCAGTCCGGATCGGCCAGCCAGACCGGGCCCTTGATCCCGGCCCAGCCGAGCACCGTGTTGAGGATGCCGATACGCGGTTCGAACATCCACATCCACACGAGCGCGATGGCCACGGTGGCGGTGACGTGCGGCATGAAGACAGCTGCCCGGTACCAGGCGCGGCCACGGATGTTGTTGTTGAGCAGTACGGCGATGACCACCGCGACGGCCATGGCCACCGGCACGGTGAAGAAGGTGAAGACGACCGTGTGCCAGATGGATGCGTTCCAGGTGGCGTCGGCGAAGATCGCCTTGAAGTTGTCCAGGCCGTTGAAGGTGGCGGTGCCCGCCAGGATGTCGTAGTTCGTGAAGGCGAGCACGACGGTGGTGACGACCGGGATGCCGATCCACCAGACCAGGTGGATCACTGCTGGGGCGAGCATGAAGTATGCGGTCCGGCGGCGCTCGTGGCCGAACGTCCGCCGCCGACGCGGGCCGGCACGCCCGGACGCCGCGTCGCCGGTGTTAGCCGGCGCTTTGCGGCGGTCGGCCCTCGCAGCCGCGGTGGCAGGTGCTGACATCAGGAGTCCTTGGCGATGATCTGGTTGGCCTTGTCCGCGAGCGACTGCAATGCTTCGCTCGCGCTCGCCTTGCCGGTCAGGGCACTCTCGATGGCCGGCTTGAACTCCTCGCGGATCTCCAGCCAGGACGGCACGCCGCCCTCGGAGAAGGCGTGGTCCAGGTTGTCCATGGCGAAGGCGACGAGCTTGTCGCCCTTCACGTACGCCGAGTCCGCGGCGCTGAGGACGGCCGGGATGTTGCCACGCTGCTCGGCGGCCTTCGGCGAGACGCTCTCGCCGGAGAGGAACTCGACCAGCTTCTTGGCCGCCTCCGGGCTCTTCGTCTTCGCGGACATGGTGGCCAGGGTGCCGCCCTGGAAGAGCGCCGGGCGGGCCTGCTCGAGCAGGAAGCCGCCGACCTTGTCCTCCTCGATCAGTTGCGGCGCGCTGTCCTTCAACTGCCGCCACATGTCGTTGTGGCCGATCATCATCGCGGCACGGCCCTGGATCAGCGGCGCGGTGACGGCGCCCTTCTGCGTGAAGCCGTAGTCCTCGATCCTGTCCTTACGGATGATGTCGGTCATCCACTGCAGCGCGGCGACGGCCTCAGGCGAGTCGAAGGCGGGCTTGCCGTCCTTGAACAGATCGGCGCCGTGGGCCCACATGATGGGCAGGAAGGTCTGGCGCAGGTCATTGCTGAGGATGTCCAGGCCGGTGCGCTGGAGCTCACCGCCCTTGCGTACGGTCAGCTCCTTGGCCATCTCCTTGAGCTCGGTCAGGTTCTTCGGAGGCGCGTCGATGCCGGCCTCGGCCAGGATGTCCTTGCGGTAGATGCCGATCCGCGTGTCGAGGACGATCGGGCGGGCGTAGACCTTGCCCTCGTAGATCCCGGCCTGCAGCACCCTGGGGTTGTAGATCTTCGCGAGCGCCGATTCGCTGGTTCCCAGGTCGGCCAGGACGCCCTTCTTGACGAACGGCGGGATCCAGCCGACGCCCATGAGCATCACGTCGTACGGCGTGCCGCCGACGATCGCGGTGGTGAGCTTCTCATTGAGCTTGTCGTAGCTGGTGTAGTCGGCCTGGACGGAGACGCCCGGGTTGGCCTTCTTGAAGTCCGCGAGCAGCGATTCGAGCAGCTGCTGGCCGTCGGAGCGGTCGAAGATGGGGGTGATCATCCGCAAGGAGCCGCTGCCGCCCTTGCCACCCGACTTGCCCGGCGCGGGACCGCCGCAGGCGGACAGCGCTGCGCCGGCCGCTGCCGCCGCGCCGAGGCCGAGGAGACCTCTTCTGGAGAGGGACGACGAGGGTATGGAACGCATGGCTGAACTCCCATCGGCGGGTGGCCGGGCGGTAGCTGATGTGTCCGGGAAGGTCTTGCGCCAAGCAGTGGTGCAACGGTTTACTGGTGCATCAATGCACGAAGATTAGGAACGGTCGGCATCCGTGTCAACAAGTTGGAAACAACTCTCACTACGTGCAGCCGGAGGTTGAGCCATGTCAGGTGTAACGATCTACCAAGTGGCGAAGGCAGCCGGGGTCTCACCCAGCACGGTTTCCAACCTCCTCAACGGCCGGCACGGCAAGATGCTGCCGGAGACCCGGCAGCGGGTGGAGTCCGCCATCAAGCAACTGGGCTACCGGCCGAACCGGGCGGCGCGACAGCTGCGCACGGGTCGTACCAAGATGATCGGGCTGATCGTGCCCTCGGTGGCGAACCCCTTCTGGGGTACCTTCGCCCGGCAACTGGAGGCGGCAGCACTCGCGGAGGGCTTCTACGTACTGCTCTGCAACAGCGAGCGCGATCCGGTGCGGGAGCGCGGCTACATGGAGGAGCTCTGGGCCGACGGGATCCGAGGAGTCGTGCTCTGCTCCTCACTGCCAACTCTTGACCACGTGCGTCCCCTGGTCGAGCAGGGACTGAACCTGGTCGCCTTCGACCGCACGGCGCAACCAGGAGACCCTGACGGCGTGGTCAACATAAGCACGGACAACTTCCTCGGAACCCAGCTCTCCACCCGGCACTTGCTTGAACTCGGGCACGAGCGGATCGCCTTCGTCGCCGGCTCCATCGGGTCCGTCAACCGCTCCGAGCGATACCGCGGCTTCCGGGACGCCCTGGAGGCCGCAGGCATCCCGGACGACCAGATCACCGCCTGGTCCGGCGACGCCACTTCGACCTTCGACGACCGCGACGCGGCGGAACTGGGCCGTGTCGCCTCGAAGGAACTCCTCGAGGGTCCGAACCCTCCGACGGCCATCGTGGCCATCAACGACATCTGCGCCCTCGGCGTGTGCGCCGGCGTCCGCGACTGCGGCCTGGAGGTCGGCAGCGGCGTCTCCGTGGTCGGCTTCGACGACATCATGCTGGCCCAGATGGCGATGCCCGGGCTCACCACGGTGCGCCAGCCCGTGTCCGCAATGGCCGAGGCGGCGTTTGCGACCCTGCGCGGCCGGATCGACAACGAGGCTGCAGGTGGGCATTCCATGTTGCACCGCCCCGAGTTGATCGTCCGCGAATCCTCGGGGCCTCGGCCATGACCACACAGGCGCCGGCGTGACCGACGCCGAGACGACCGCACGAGAGCGGAGCCCGACGGCAGGCCATGGGAGACGCTGATCGGTCGCCTGTTCCCTCTCTCCTGCACCGTCGAGGGAGCCTGGCAGTTACCGGAGCGGCACGGATGTACGGGGCAGCAGGCGGCCCGGCGGTTCGCCCCGTTCGAGGGGCTCGGGGGTTCGACCACGGGGGTGGGGCAGATGGGGCTCAACTGGCACGGGCGCAGGCTCGTCGCGCACGGATCGGGGTACGGACTGGCACTGCTGGCCGTGACTTCGTGCACGGCGGCTCCGCCGTCGGGATCCGCGCCGCCGCAGTCGCAGCAGGCGCAGGCCTCACCCACTGCGTCGCCCTCGCCGCCCTAGCCGGCATCTTCGTCGGGGCCCGGCGTCCCGGTCGGGGCGGCGCGGCCCACGGTCGCAGACGGACCGATGCTGGCGTCGGTCCGCAAGAGCATGAACTCGCTGCCGTCCCACGAGATGCCGTCTGACGAGTTCGTAGCGGTGATCCGGCGGGATGCGCCGGACGCCGGTGAGCTCTTGTGGATGAAGGACGACCGTACGTACTGCTCCGCGATCGTTCGCGAGGGGCTGGCCAGGATCGAGTGCAGGTCCCTGCCGGAGAGCTGGCCGCGCAAGGGCGTCCTGAACGTGACGACGGGCGAGCCGTACCAGGAGAAGCCCGGCGAGCAGCCCAGCCTGTTCGTCTTCCTTGCCATCGTCGAGGGCGAGCACGGCCCGTACAACTACAAGGGGGCGACGCCAGAGGCGGCGGGCCCGATCCACGACGCCGTCGTGACCTTCGCTTCGGGCCGAAAGCTGGGCCTGATCTCCTACGAGAAGCACTCGCGCCAGATTCCGAAGACCGAGATCTGCGGCGCGGACGGCGCCGTGTGCTTCCCGGCCTACTACCCGAACCGCTAGCTAGTGCGGGACCGTGCCGCCCGCTGCGTGGGACGGGCTACGACCGCGGGTCGTCGACCTTGAGCTCGTCTCCGGTGTCGGAGACGAAGACGACCAGGAGCTTGGCCGGCTTGGTCCGGCTGGTGTTCTCCGTGAGCACATGGTGGGCGCCCGGCGGCTCGACCCAGTTCTCGCCCTGCTGGTAAGTGCTCACAGCCTTGCCGTCGAGCTTGCTGCGCACGGTGCCGTCCAGGACGTAGGCGTAGACGAACGCCTGGCCGTGCCGATGGGGCACCGCGCGTGCGCGGGGCGGGAAGTCGACGACCGCCGAGGTGAACGTCTTGCCCTTCACATTCGGAAGGGCCTGCTGGAGCAAGGGCGTCAGGGTTTCGGCGGGGTGCTCCGAGGCAGCGGCTGAGGCCGGAGCCTTAGCATGGGCGGCTGGGGTCGAGGTGGTGCAGGCCGTGGACACAGCCAGCGTGGCGACGGCCAGGAGGCCACCGGCGATCCGCATTCCAATCACGATGGGTCTCCTGATTCAGTCTTGGGTGACGCGGATGATCGTCTTGCCGGGGGTGCGCTTGCCGGGGGCGAATGCGGCGGGTGCTTCGGCGAGCGGCCGCACGGCGCCGACGGTCGGCCTGAGCCGACCGTTCCTTACCCGCTGGGCGAGGTCGGTGAGCCGGGCGCGGTCGGGTTCGACGACGAAGAAGACAGCCCGCCCGTCCTTGGGCTGCACCTTGGGCGGCATGGCGATGGTGACGAGCGTGCCGCCGGCGCGCACCAGGGCGGCCGAGCGGTCGAGGATGTCTCCGCCGATCACGTCGAACACGACGTCGGCCTCGTCGGCGTCCTCCAGCTTCTCGGCCTCCAGGTCGATGAAGGCGTCGACGCCGAATGCGAGTGCCCTGTCCCGGTCGGAGGCGCGGCCGGTGCCGATGACGCGGGCGCCGACATCGCGGGCGAGCTGTACCGCGATCGAGCCGACGCCGCCCGCGGCGCCGTTGATCAGGACGGTCTGGCCTGTGGTGAGGCGGCCGTGGTCGAACAGACCCTGCCAGGCGGTCAGCCCGGAGATGGGCAGCGCGGCGGCCACGGTGTGGTCGAGGTCCGCCGGCAGCGGGGCGAGGTTGCGGGCCTCTACCGCGGTGTACTCGGCGAGCGTGCCGTTGCGGGTCCAGTCGGCCAGGCCGAACACCCGCTGCCCGACGCTCAGGCCGGTGGTGCCGTACCCCAGCTCTACGACGACACCCGAAAGTTCGTGCCCGGGCACGCTCGGCGTCCGGTCGCGGCCTGCGCGATCGGTCCACGTGCCGGGCCAGTCCAGCTCTCCGGGGGTGAAGCCCGCGGCGTGCACCCGCACGATGACGTCGTTCTCGGCCGCGTGGGGGTAGGGCATGTCCGCCAGGGACATCCCGGCAAGACCAGCGTCACGGTCTCGAACAGTGATGGCTTGCATACAGGTCCTTACTGAGAGGGGCGACTCAAACGCGCAGTTTCGTTCACACACAGGGCTCATAGCGGCCTGTCATTGGGAAGATGCAGCAGGTGGATGTATGCCGTTCCGCATGATCGCTTTAACCTGCTCGTGCACCATGGCCTACCGCAAGGGACAGCACGTGGAGTACCGGGACCAGCAGGACGAGCTTCAGCGGGGCGAGATCCGCAGTGCTGAGGGCAGTGGGGCACAGACTCGCTACGCCGTCCAGAACGAGGCGACCCTGCGCGAAGACAAGGTCAGCGAGAACCAGATCGAGCGGGAGCTGTAGTAACGCCCCTACGGACGCGGCCACCGTTGCACCGAACCAAAGTGCAACGGCGGTGCTGAATGCCCTGCGACAGCATTGTGAGCCGGAATGCGGGGCCGGAGTGGTGAAGGTGCGCGCCGAGGGGCGGGAGAAGGTGATCTCCATCCTGGCTGGTACCGCCTCGTACCGGCGCCTGGCCACCGAAGGCGAGCGCCAGGCAGCCTGGCGAACAGCTCGGGGAGACAGCCGCCCGGTGATTTCCCCCGAGGCCGCGGGACGAAGGGGTGCACGCAGCGATGGCCGAAGGCGGGCGGAACCCGAGCAGGTTTGGGGTGGACCGGTCGGAGGGGTTTGGTGAGCGGTTGCTGGGTGTGCTGCTGGACCGGACTCACGAGATGCCGCCGCAGTTGATCGCTCCGCTCGTTGCGGAGGAGGTGGCAAGGGTCGGTGGCCGGGATCTCTCGATCCTCTTGCAGGACTACGAACAAATGCTGCTGGTGCCGCTGCCGGACCGTCGGCTGACGGTCGGTGACCCTGAACCGGTCGAGGGCTCTCCCGCCGGCGAGGCGTTCTTGAGCCGCAAAGCGGTGGAGGTGCTGCAGGACGGCAGTGTGCGGATGTATCTGCCGCTGCTGGACGGCAGCGACCAGATCGCGGCGATGGCCGTCACCCTGGACAGCGTCGATGACGACGACCGGCGGTTGCTGCGCAGACTCGCCGGCTTGGTCGCAGACATGATCGTCACCAAGGACGCCTACACCGACCTGTTCTTCCAGGCCCGACGCAGCGCCCCGATGAGCGTGGCCGCGGAGATCCAGTGGTCGTTGCTGCCCCCGCTGTCGATGACTGTTCCGCAGGTTGAGGTGGCAGGAATCCTCGAGCCCGCGTACGACGTGGCCGGCGACAGTTTCGACTACGCGCTCAACGGCGACATCCTTCATGTGGCCATGATCGACGCGATGGGTCACGGCCTGGACGCGGCGACCATGGCGACCGTGGCCATCGGCGCCTATCGCCACACGCGACGGGCCAACACCGGTCTGTCCCAGGTGTACGCGTTCATGGACAAGGCTATTGATGAGCAGTTCGGCCCCGACCACTTCGTCACCGCACAGATGATGTGTCTGAACATCGCCACGGGCCGACTGCAATGGGTCAACGCCGGCCACCCGGCACCGCTGCTGATCCGTGTTCCAGGCCCGGGCGGTGGCGGTGCTGTAGAGACGGGTCTGGGTCACTGTTGCCGCGTCGGGTGTGCCCCAGGTGGCCGGGTCACCGAAGACGAACTCGCCGCCGTGGCGGGGCGGCCGACCCCGGACACCGGGCTCGCGGAACGGGACCGCACGTCGCAGGACGCGATCCGAACGCATCCGGCCCAGCACCTGCACCGGCAGATCCTCCAGCAGGAAGGCCAGACGCGGCACCTCGTAGCCGGCGTCCACCACAATCAGGATCTCCGGGTCACCGTCCTTCCACTGCCCGGCCGTGATCAGCCGCTCGACCAGTTCACGCATCTGCCCGACGGTAACAGTGGCGGCATCGTCGCCCGGCTCCAGACGCAGCGCGTCCAGCGGTGCGGTCCAGGAACTGCCGCCCGTCTCCAGCGCGCAGACCACTGAATACGGCCGGCCGGGAACAGCAATGTGCTGGTCCTTGCCCCGGCCGTAGGTGTGGCACAGGATCCGCTGCGATGAGGTGTGGGCGCTGGGCCGCAGCCAGCAGGTGAGGTCGGCGGCCAGGACCAGCCGGCCGTCCGCCGCCCGCGGCAGCGGCACCGTGGCCAGAGCTCGTCTCAGCCGGGCGACATCGACCCGGCCCACGGACAGGGCGTCGTAGAGCCCGCCGTGCCCGCGACGGTGTTCGCCGACCAGCGACAATTCGACCAGCGACCGGACCGGACCGTCTGCACACAGCACCGCGTCCGCGAGTTCGAACAATGCGTCCGCACGTCTGGTCAGACAGGAGTAGAACTCACCCCGGAAGTGTGACAGTTCCGCAAACGGATCCTGCCGGACGACGTGATGCAGCAGACTCATCCCCACGGCCTTCGTGCTGGGCGTTGTGTGTTCCTTGGTCGGATCACATGTCCAGCCGAAGGCCGCCTGCATGTACGGCAGTTACCACTCCGAGTGATCAAGTACGAGGAGTCGTTCGGACCCCGAGGTTAAAGATCAAGCTAGTGTCCGCGGTGCACCATGTCGTCGTACCTGGGAATCGTCCCGTCCGTATTCCGCACAAGGAACAGCCCTGCCATCCCCTTGTCGGAGTGTCTCTGCACATGGCAGTGGTACATCCATGCGCCCGCGCCGCTGGTCTCGCCCGCGATCACCTGGAAGCCGAAGGAGGTTCCGGGCCCCACCACTCTGGTGTCGATGAGCTGGCTCGGGTCGTCAGGGCCGGTGAGGAGTCCCGTGCGGTTGTATGCCCAGCGGTGACCGTGCAGGTGGAACGTGTGGAACTCATTGCCGTGGGTGATCATCACGAACTCGACACGCTCCCCGACGGTGGCCTTGATATCGGGTCCGGCATGCCCGTTCCCGTTGTTGATCGTGGTCCCGTTGAAAACCAGCGTGTGCGCCTTGTCGGGGAGGATGTCTCCCTGGCGACGTACGACCAACCCCCCGTACAGGCCCTTGCTGACGCCGCCCGTTCCGTGGTCGCTGCCGATGGCATGGTCGTGGTAGTGCCAGTACCCCGCACTGCCCTCCTGCCAGGTGCCGTCCGCGCGACGGCCCGGCGCATGAGCGCGCCAGACATACGTGCGCGTGTGACCCGGCTTCACAAGACTCCGGGTGAGTCTCGTCCCGTCATTGCTGATTGAGTAGTCCACACCGTGCACGTGCAGACCCGTCGAGCTGTGCAGCCGGTTCTCGAATTCGACGTACAGCGTGTCGCCTTCGTTCATCTCGATCAACGGGCCCGGGATGGTCGCCCTGCCGTTCCCGATGCCATAGCCCATCTGGTTGCGACCGATCTGCTCGGCGAACAACTTGATGTGCCTCTCCTTGCCACCGGCGGGCGCGGTTTTCACCCATCTGGGGGCCGCGGCGGCCTCCGGAGCCAGTGACATGGAGGTCGCGACGGCCGCACCGCCCACTAGCATCCGGCGGTTGAAGCTGCGTCTGTCCATGCGGAACTCCCATCCTGGCAACAAATTCACGAAAAGGAGCCGCTTGCAAGAGAGAACGGCAGCGGCACGGCGCGAGTTTATCCATATCCAGGGGGAATTGTTTGAATACGCGAGTCCATGACGTCCGGCAAAAACTCGCCGGACTCGGAGACAGTGGGGTTCCGGGAAGGTCCAAGTGCTGCGTGATGGGCGATTGTCCGACGCAAGTGGCGGCGCGGGTCCGCGATTGACACGCGGTTTGCGAGGGTAGACGGCGCGCCGAAGAACTTCGCGAACAGTTGTCGCAGATCAGGTGGACGTCGAACTCGGCGGGGACTTCCTTGTCGGGATCGTGACGACGTGACGTGCCGGTACAGGTCACGACGCCTCTCTCCCGAGCCGCGAGCTGCGCGTGTGTGCCGGCACTGCAGATGACGGGCAGTGGCTCCGGCGCGTTCCTCAGTAGGCGGAACTACAGGCGTATTTACGATGATATGCATTCGCTTCAATACCACCTGCCGGTGGTATTGGCATTGGTGGTGAACTTATTTTTGATGGGGATATTGCAGCCTTCTGCTATCCCGGTCGCTCTTCAACCCTGTGTTCGCTGCCCTCCGTGCAGAGGGGGCCTCCACCTGGCCCCTCGGACCCGTACATGGCAGGTGCATGATGAGCACATCGAAAGTCTCCTCCCTCGCCCGGCCGAGCCTGGACGAGTCTTCGCCGGGGTTGGCAGCTCCCAGGGTGGTGCTTACCCTTCCGGTGGGTGCCAGCCCGCTGGGCCTGGCAGTCAGCCCGGTAGGGCTGAACGCCTACGTCGCCAACAACGGCTCGGGGTCGGTCAGTGTCGTGGACGGCGGTACCTTCACGGTCGCCACCGCGCTGGCACCGCTGCCCGGCCCCGCCGAAGTGGCGGTCGCCCCGGACAACACCCACCTCTACGTCGCCGACATCGCCACCAACGCCATCACCGTCGCGCAACGCGACCTCTAGACCGTTGTCGGCACGGTCCCCGTCGGCAACACCCCCTCCGGAATCAAAGTCGACCCCAGCGGGGTGCGCCTCTACATCGCAAACCAGGGTTCGGACACCCTCAGCGTGGTCGATACGCTCACGGACAGCGTTATCGCGACCATCCCCGTCGGAGACCAGCCGACCGGCGTCGCGGTCGCCCCCACGGGGCTGGAGGTGTACGTCTCCAACAAGGGCTCCAACACCGTCAGCGTGATCAGCACCGTCACCCGGACCGTGGTCGACACCATCACCGGTCTGTCCGCACCGCTCGGAGCGGCCATCTCCCCCAACAACACCCGGCTCTACATTGCCAACAGCGCCGCGAACACCGTCAGCATCATCGACACCGTCACCCGCGCGATCATCGCCACCGTGCCGGTCGGCACCACCCCATGGGGGGGTAGCGGCTGCCCCAGACGGCCGCCAGGTCTACGTGGCCAACAACGGGTCGAACAATGTCAGTGTCATCGACACCAGCACCAACACCGTCACCGACATCGTCCCGGTCGGGAACCAGCCCACCGGGGTGGCCATCACCCCCAACGGCCTTGCACCAACCCGAGTGCTCTCAACAGGCTGCTGGCCGCCGACCTCAGCGCCCGCGCAGGCCAGCCCCCAGAAGTCGCAGAAACATACAAGAGGGCCCCCCAGGAAGCGGACCACCGCCGTCGACAAGAACCATGACCCAGGCGGGGAGCGAAGAGGCAAACGCGGCGGGCTGCCGGCTCTCTGCGCCGCCTCGGCAGCCTTCTCCAGGTACTCCCTCGCGGCCCGACGGCGAGGCGGTCAGGTGCCAGGACCGCAGGGGGCCCGGCCCCGGGGCGCTCGGGGTGATCCTTGGGGGCGAGTGTTCATCCCGCAGCGTCCAGCGACCGCAACCCATCCGGTTTCAGGCCGGGTCCCCTGTGCGCGCCTCATCGCAAACGGTGTCCAAGGGGGTGGAAGAATCGTTTTGACGAAGATGACGGATGATCATTGGACGTACTTCAGCCGCAACGCACAGGCCGGCAGCGGCAAGCGCAGAGCCGCGGCCCGACTCCCGGAACAAGCGCGCCAAAGGTTTTTCCACGGGCTGGCACACGCCCGCGGCCAGACCTCCATAGAAGCAGCGGACCAGGACACCCTCTGTACACGCAAGCTCGCCGAGGAATGGGCCGCCCGCGACGCCACCGTCCCCTGCCGCCCCGACCCGCTGTGGCAGCGTCTCGCCTCTCCCGAACACCTCAGGCAGGAGAGGGAAAGCACCTTGCACCAGCTCCACCTGGCGGGAGAGCCCCGCCCTCGGCCACCGAACCATTCCTAGAACCCCACCACGAGGAAGGCCCGACTGGCACACGTGTGCCGGTCGGGCCTTCCTCGCTGTTCAGGTGTCGGCTCGCGCCGGTCCCCTCAGTCAGACGGTCGCCGGGATTCCGAGCATCGCGGAAGCCTGCTGGAGCGGGCTGAGGACGCGTGCGTGTGCGGCAGCCCTGGTAAGGCCGCGGCAGGTGAAGCCGAGCTGGGTCATGGCCCGGACAACTTCACCGACACTGAAGTCGCGCCGGTCCTGGCGGGTGACGACCTGGCCGACCTGCTTGACGGGGTAGGTGCGGCAGCCGATGATCACGGACTCGCTGAAGACCTGCTCGGGCTTGATGCCCTTCATGGATTCCAGGACGCCGCTCTTGGTGAGGTCGAACGGGAAACGGGCGATGACACAGCGCATGATGCCTCACAAGGAGAAGAACGAAGGGGGGATGGTTCTGCCGCGGTGAGGCGGTTCAGCCGGCAAGGGCGAGGATGCCCAGAGCGCTGCCTTGTTCGTCGACGACAGGCAGGCCATCGAGCCGGCGGTAGCGCATCGTGTGCTCGGCTTCGGTCCTGGTGGTCACAGGCGAGGTGAACGGCCCGCAATTGCCGAGGATGTCACGCAGCTGGACCCGGTCCGTGTACGCGGAGCTGTCGCGAACTGCGGCGAGCTGGGCCTGGGTGACCCGCCCGGTGCACAGACCGTCGTTGTCGCAGACGAGCAGGTGCCCGGTGCGGGCGCTTGCCATGACTGACAGGGCGACCTCGACGGTCATGTCGTCACAGACCTGCGGTCCGGCTGTGTCCATCGCGTCGGCCGCCGTCCACGAGGTCCACAGGATGACTGCCGAGATGGACAGGAAAACCGAGTTCCTCAATGTGCCATCGCTCACAGCTATTTCAAGGTGGGGCCGACGCGGATGCACCAGGTCGATGGGTACGACTCACGCCTTGACCTGCACTGACTTGGTCGGCCGTCGTGTTTGTCGGTGCCGTTCTGCATAATGCGCGCGCTCGACGGCAGACACCGACCCAACAGGCCCTGCAACGCGTGACCGTGCTCGGGAGCGCCCCTCGGCTGTCAGTCCCGTGGCGCAAATTCAGGGCGTCGAAAGACGCCCTTCGCATGACGAAGGGAGACCCGAAATGCGGCATCGCTGTGGAGGCTGGCCGCGCCTCGAGGTCTCCCTCTCGTCGTCGTCGGGCTCCACCGGGATGAAGAGATGGGAGAACCGCGAGCAGAGCGGCGTCGCGGGACTCGGGCTCCGGGCGGTAGGCGCCGGAGAGCATCTTGATCAGCGTGCCTCATCTCCGAGCAGGCGGGGCGCTGCATGGACTGCGGCCTGCCGTTCTGCCACAGCGGCTGCCCGCTGGGTGCTCCAGCCATCCTTCGCAGGCCACGACGGCATCCTGCATCTGGCCAGCCACAGCTTCGTCACCAGCCTGCCCCCGGGCCGGGCCACCCCGTCCCAGCTCGCCCAACTGATGCAGAACCACTGGTCAGTTGAGGCCCTGCACCATGTCAGAGACGTGACCTACGGCGAGGACGCCTCGCGCGTGCGCACCGGCACCGCGCCACGAGCCATGGCCACGATGCGGAACCTGGCCATCGGTCTCATGCGCCAGGCCGGCTGGACCAACATCGCCACCGCAACCGACCACTATCGGTCACGCCCCGAACACGCGACTGCCCTCCTCGATCTCACCGCCTGAGAACGCATTCGCCCTGTGTCGGGAGACGCTCGACCGGTGCGCCGGTTCACCTGGTCGATCGGCGCCGAACTGCTGCTTGCCGCCTCGGTCGTATGCGTGGCCGTCGGGCTGGCCGCGGCAATACGAGGCTGGCTCTTGTGTCGATGAAGATCAGTAGAAGCATCACAGAGCAGTTCGGCGGTGACGAGCCTGCCGCGACGGAAGGGGAGATCGCCGCGGGCATGCTCAAGAAGTCGGCGGAATTCGCGGCCTCCGGTAACCGCGTCTACCTGCAGCTGGCCGACTGAGCTGTGCACTACAGCGCCGCGAGATTGCCGACCAGGTCGTCGAGCCCGAACGAGCCCTGGGACAGAGCCTTCATGTGCCAGTTCTTGAGGTCGAAGGCGGCACCATGGCGGCGCTTCGCGGCCGCGCGGCCCTGGAGCCAGGCGCGTTCGCCGATCTTGTAGCCGATGGCCTGGCCGGGCCAGCCGAGGTAGCGGTCGATCTCGCCGTTGCGGCGGGCAGCCGGGCTGCCGTTGTAGGTGGCCATGAACTCCGTGGCGAGCGCCGGGGTCCAACGCTCGCCAGGGTGGAAACCCGAGTCGGCGGGGATGGCGAGTTCGAGGTGCATACCGATGTCGACGATCACCCGGATGGTGCGCAGCATCTGCCCGTCCAGGAAGCCGAGGCGGCGCGCGGGTTCGGAGAAGAAGCCCAGGTCGTCCATGAAGCGCTCGGCATACAGGGCCCAGCCCTCGATGTTGGCGCTGACCATGCCCTCGGTGACCTGGTAGCGGCTGAGCCGGTCGGCGACCGCGACCCACTGAGCGAGCTGGAGATGGTGGCCGGGGACGCCCTCGTGGTACCAGATGCTGACGAGCTGCCAGGTCGGAAAAGTGTCCTGGCCGAGGGTAGGCAGATAGGTGCGTCCGGGGCGGCTGAAGTCGAGGCTCGGGCCCTGGTAGTAGGGTCCGGAGGCGCTGCCCGCGGGCGCAATCCGGGACTCGATCTTCCGGATCGGGCCGGAGAGGTCGAAGTGGCTGCCGTCGAGGGCGGTGATCGCCTCGTCCATCAGCTGCTGCAACCAGTCGCGGACGGCCTCCTCGCCCTTGACCGCGTGGCCGTGCTCGTCCAGGTGGTGCATGGTCTCAAGGAGCGTGGAGCCGGGCAGGACGCGCTCGGCTTCGACGCGCATCTCGGCGAGCGTTCGGTGGAACTCATCCCAGGCCCAGGCGTAGGCCTCGTCCAGATCGAGTTCGGCACCGGTGTTGTAGCGGACGGCGTGCAGGTAGCGCTCTCGGCCGACGGCGTCCGGGGTGTCCGCCGTGGCGGGGACGTAGGTGTCGCGCAGCCAGTCGCGGAACTCGGAGACGGCGATGGTGGCTTGGCGGGCGGCGGCGTCCAGCTCGGGGCGCAGCCGGTCGGTGCCGTCCGCGACGAAGTCGGCGAACCAGCCCGCGCCGCTGCCCGCGTGCTGTCCGGCGGCCTCCCCGGTCCAGTCGGCGAGCTGGCCGATCACCCCGGCGGCCTGCCGGGGAGCAGCGAGCAGGCCGCGGGAGATCCCCTCGGTGAGGGTGGCCCGGTAACCGTCCAGCGCGCTGGGGAGGTTGCGCAGCCGTCCGGCCACCGCCGCCCAGTCCTCGTCGGTGGTGGTGGGCATGAAGGCGAATATCGTCCGCACCTGGTCGACGTGCGCGCCCACGGTGCGCAGCTGTCGGAAGTTCTCGCCGGTGTCGTGCATCGCGAGCTCGGCGGTGAGGCGTTCCCGCAGCAGCCGGGCGCAGGCCTGTTCAGCGGGGTCGTCCGTTGCAGGGGCGGCATCGAGTGCGGCGAGACTGCAGCGGGCAAACTCGGCGTGAGCCTCGAAGCCATCCGGCGAGAGGTCCGGTTGCCGGTCGTCGCCCCGGTTCAGGCCCAGCCATGCGGAGGTCATCGGGTTATGTTCGGCCACCTGGTCGAGGTGGCTGTCGGCAATGCTGCGCGGGGTGATCGATTCATTTGCCATACAGACATCCTGACGTGCCATCGGACTTGACTGACCGTTCTCAGTGAAACCAGTCGTTGCCTCATCCGATTGGCTTTATCGAGCAGTTGCCTCTCGTGAACAAAGCCAGACGTCGCGTCCATCGTTTGCGCGCGGGGTTGCCGCCCACGGGCCGACGAGGCTTGCCTGCCATGTGACCTTGAGTTGCTCAGTGGACGACAACGCCTGGGATGGGGGCGGCGAGGATGGAGGACCTCGATGGCACGTCGAAGGCTGTACTGGGCTCGCTCACGAGCCGTCCCACAGCCCCAGCCGTCGCAGGCGGCGCTGTCGGTGCCTCTCGTACAGTGCCGTGAGGCCGAAGATGCCGCCCAGCAGGATGCCTCCGACCGGCCCGATGGCATAATCCGAGGGCTGGACCCCCGGGAGCAACAGGAAGTACGCAGCCCAGATCGTTCCTGCCAGGCATGCCGGGAGGAGCGGATACCGGGCCGCGAACTTCTGTGTACGTGTTGGTGGGCGCTCGCCGCCAAGGAAACGGTCCACGGCCCAAAAGGTGCGCATCAGTCGGCGCCCTGTCTCTGGCATGACGGAGAGCGTATCGCGTGCCCGATCAGTCCCCGACTGGCGCGATACCCGCCGAGCACGGGGCACCCAGTTGATCCCGAACAGGTCACCTACTTTGCCCCCGGTCCCACCGAACCCGGCCCGCCCCTTCATCTCGCCATCTGAGAACGCATCAGCCCTGCCCAGGCACTCCCCGCCGGAGTCACAAAAATCCGCACCCTCAGCAGCATCCGGGGCGCCGCGCTGACCGAGAAGCGCGACCAAGCGGGCGACTTCTGGTCCGGGCTCACCGGCGGGACCGGTGCGCGAGGCGCCGAACGCGCCATCAACGGCTCCCGGCCCTCCTTCACCCATGGCATCGCCAAGGTCTGGCTGGACGGGAGGGTCGAGGCCGCTCTGGCCGACACCACCGCGCAGATCGGCGCCCCGGAGATATGGGAAGCAGGAAACACGGGTAAGGGCATCGACGTCGCGGTGCTGGACACCGGCGTGGACTCTGGTCACCCGGACCTGGCGGACCGCATCGCCGACGCGGCCAGCTTCGTGCCCGACGAGGGCGTTTTCGACGACTACACAGGCCATGGCACGCACGTCGCCTCCACCATCGCCGGCACCGGCGCGGCCTCGGGCGGAAAGGAGAAGGGCGTCGCCCCCGGCGCCGCGCTGCACATCGGCAAGGTGCTCGGCACGACGTGCGATGTTCTCGGCTGCGGCGCCCACGGCAGGGAGTCGTGGATCCTTGCGGGCATGGAGTGGGCCGCCCGCGACCAGCACGCCAAGGTCATCAATATGAGTCTCGGGGGCGCCCCCTCCAGCGGCGACGACCCGATGAGCCAGGCCGTCAACAGGCTCAGTGCGGAGACCGGTGCGCTCTTCGTGATCGCGGCAGGCAACAGCGGTGCCCCGTACACCGTCGGCTCGCCGGGCGCCGCGGATGCCGCGCTCACCGTCGGCGCCGTGGACACCTCGGACCAACTCGCCGACTTCTCCAGCCAGGGTCCGCGCGCAGGCGACTACGGGCTCAAGCCGGAACTCACGGCGCCGGGAGTCGACGTCCTCGCGGCACGTTCGCACCTCTCCGAGGGTGATGGCCGCTACCGGACGATGAGCGGCACCTCAATGTCCGCCCCGCACGTCGCGGGAGCCGCCGCACTGCTCGCCGTAGCGCACCCGGACTGGACCGGCCAGCAACTCAAGGACGCCCTGATCAGCTCGGCCAAGGCCACCCCGCACTACACTCCTTACGAGGCCGGCGCCGGCCGCCTGGACGTCGCGGCCGCTGTGCGGGACACGGTGTTCGCGACCGGCAGCGCCTACTCCGGCTACCACCTCTGGCCGCACCAGCCCGGCGAGAAGGGCGACAAGGCGGTGACCTACACCAACATCGCCGACGCCCCGGTCACACTCAATCTGGTTATCAACGCCCCTGATGCACCCCAGAATCTGTTCACCCTGTCCGCCACGCAGGTCACCGTGCCCGCGCACGGCACCAGCAAGGTCACGCTCACGGCCGACCTGGACAAAGCCCCCCTGGACAGCCACTTCAGCGGCGTGATCAATGCCTTCGGCGCCGACGGAAAGGTCGTCGCCCATACCCTCATCGGGGTCGGCAAGGAGGCCGAGCGCTACAACCTCGGTCACCGCCAAGGACCGCGTCGGCAAGCCGCTCTCCGGGCAACTCACCGTGGCGGGAAGCAATATCTTCCACCAGTACGAGCTCGATGAGTCAGGCACGGTTGCCGTGCGGATGCCGGTCGGCACGTACGCCGTGTGGCTCAAGGCCGACGTGCAGGGCACGTACGGTCCACACTCCCTAGGCAAAGCCATGCTGAGCGCTCCTGAGATCATCTTGGACCGGGATCGCCAGGTGACGCTGGACGCCTCGGCGGCCCGTCAGGTCAAGGCCATCGTCCCGAAGGAGACAACCGACTCCGAGGTTCGCATGGACATCTACCGAGCCTTCGATTCCGACCACTTCACATCGGGCACTCTGGACCCCTCCACGCCCGGGTACGACAGCATGTGGGTGCTGCCCACCGGCAAGAAGGTCACCAAGGGGGACTTCGCCTTCGGCGTACGCTGGCGCAAGGAGGAGCCCGCACTGACCGTGGCCTCCGACAACCGGAGCTTCGACGACCTCAGGGTCCAGCGGGGCGCGGCGCCGCTTCCCGATGGACGGATGACCCTCGACACGATCCTCGCCGGGCAGGGCGCAGCGGCTGACTACGCCGGGCTCCAGCCTCAAGGCAAGATCGTCGTGGTTCGCCGCAACGACACGGTCACGTTGGGGGAACAGGCGGCCGCGGCCGCCCAGGCAGGTGCCCGGCTGCTGCTGGTCGTCAACGACGGAGTGGGCCGACTGCAACCCTGGCCCAGCGCGGTGCAGTCCTTCGCCTCTCCGCCGCCTGTCACGGTAGCCACCCTCACCCAGGACGAGGGCGAGGAGCTGATCGCCCGGATCCGGCACGGTAGGACCCCGCTGACCCTGGACTCCAGCCGCATCACGGACTACCTCTACGACCTTGTCCGTCACTACGAAGGCGCGGTACCCGCCGACCCGACCTACCGGCCGGAGAAGGACGACCTGGCCCGCGTCGACGTCTCCTTCCGCAATCACCGGCCAGACCGGGCGTCCGACTACCGCTCGGACATCTGGCAGGGAATCACACAAAGCGCATCCTTCCTTCACGAGGCTCCCGCCCAGGGTGATCGCACCGACTGGGTCTCCGCCGACTCGGACATCCAGTGGCTGGAGCGGGCCCAGATCCCCGGTGCGGTCCAGGAGTCCTCCGCGACGCTCCGCTACAAGGCCGGCAGCACCAGCAGCCTCCACTGGTTCGGCCCGATCCAGCGCCCGCGCCTCGACAACCAGACAGGGGTACAGCAGCGAACCGACGACGAGATCTACGCCAATGTCCCGGGCTGGGGCGACTCCGGCGGCGGTCACGTGGGCACCACCTTGGGCAACCCGGGAGTCAACAATCTGGTGACGCTGTACCAGGGCGACACACTCCTGGACCAGTTCTACTCCGACTGGATCACGGTCGCGGGACTCAGCCCCAAGCGTCTTCCCTACCGGCTGGTCTCGGAGAACTCCCGCGGCTTTTGGGCGAACCCGTACTCCACCAGCACGCGAACCGAGTGGGGTTTCACCTCGGCGGCCGGTGAGCCCGGCACGACGGCGGTCTTGCCGTTGATCCAGCTCGACTACAAGGTCGACACCGACACCTCAGGCAAGGCACGCCGGAACGCCGAACTCGTGGTCGCTCCCTCCCATCTCCCCGGAGGACCGAGCTCCAAGGCCATCTGCGCCCTCACACTCGACATCTCGTACGACGACGGCACCACCTGGCAGAAGGCATCCCTCACCCACCGCGGTGACGGATGGGAGACCACACTCCACGCCCCTGCCAAAACCGCGTACGCCACCCTGCGCACCTCCGCACACGACCGCCAGGGCAACAGCGTGACCCAGAGCATCACCCGGGCCTTCGGGCTGAAGTAGCCACTCTCAAGCCCGTCACCCGGGCGGGACTGCACACAGCGGCCCGCCCGGGTGTCGAGCCTGGATCCGGGCGGGGCCCAAGCGTTAACCCGAATTCCGCCGGGACGCGCCCACCGTCGCACCGCAGCATCCGCGCGAGTGCAGCGGCGCGCCGCTCCCCCGCCCAGTGAAGGGCACTCAGGCCGGACAGCAAGGTCTCCAAGGGGGGCACGCGGGGTTGTTACATGCGCAGTGCCCAGAACTCGACTGGTCGCCGTACACCCTGACTTCGACAACCACCAGGACGCCGGCGCACCATCCGCCGCGCGTACGGCCCCATTTCCTCGCCGCCGCCCGGATCGAGGAACCATGACAGGTCACCGAGCCGACCGCCGCACCAGCACAACAGACGTATCACTGGTACTTGCACAACGCACGGACGCGCGCCCTCGCGAAAAAGAGCGCCGCGGACATGGCACATCCGACCGGGCAACTGGGCGGCGCGTTGCAACCTCGGGTACGAGCTGGACACCCCAACGCAACATGACCGGATCTGGCTGGGATCGTCGCTCGCGCTCGACCTGCGTGTTGGTGGCAAAGACGGGGAAGCCGCCGGCATCGTGGAACACAACTGGGCTCCGGGAAGTGTTCCTGAGGACGATCAGCCGGGGCGCGTCACGCGATCGCCCCCCGACCAGATCTCACACCCGGTTTGAAGAATCTTCTGGTGCGGCTGGCCCCCACACCGGCCCGCGACCAGATGAGCCGGGACGATGAGTGTGGATAGCGCAGTGGTTCCAGATGTCGCTCGCAGTCACAGCCAACTGCCCGCCCACGACCTGATCGCCAGTCGACCCGTGTCGAGATCGTCTCCTCGGGGGCACTTGCCTGCCTCAGATGTAACGTTTATTGTTACAACTTCGGGATGGCGCGGACCGGCAGTTCTCCGGTTTGAGCGCCCCCCTCGTCTCAGGTCACACCGGCGTGACCGTAGCCCGCTCCCGCCTCACGGAAGCGCACGCTCCGCGCAGTAGCGCGACACGGAACAACGGGGTCCCCGCCCCCTGCAGGAGAGAGCATGAGCAACCCTTCCAGCGCGGCTTCGGCCGTCCGACAGCCGGAATCGATACAGGCGTCAGTGCAGGGCAAACATGCCCCGCAGGGCGGCTGGTCGGCCGTCGCCTCCGTCGCACTGATGTCCTTTGTCCTGGTGCTGTCAGAGTTCCTGCCGATCGGGCTACTGCCCACCATCGCTTCCAGCCTTGATGTATCCATCGGCACTGTTGGCCTGGTGGTGGTCGTGCCCGGCCTGATGGCTGCGGTCACAGCTCCCCTGGTCACCATCGCATCAGGGCGGCTCGACCGGCGTAGGGTCCTCATCGCCCTCGCCTTGTTCATCGCAGTCTCCAACGTCATGGCGGCCTTTGCCCCGAACATGGCTGCGATGGCGGCAGCCCGGATCCTGCTCGGCGTCGGTGTCGGCGGCTTCTGGGCAATGGGTGCCGGTGTCGCCGCTCGACTGGTACCCGCCCAGGCCGTCCACCGGGCCACATCGTTGATCACTGCCGGAATCTCGGCCGGCACCGTAGTTAGTCTGCCGCTCGGCGCACTGGTGGGCCATCTCGCCGGATGGCGAATGGCGTTCGTCGTTGCCGCCGGTGCCGCTCTGCTCGCACTCACGACCCTGACACTGCGGCTACCCGCGCTGCCGCCCACCGGAACAATCCGCCTGGCAACGCTCACCGCCGCCCTGCGAAACCCCGCAGCCCGTATCGCCCTGCTGGCCACCGCGCTGATCTTCTTCGGGCACTTCGCCGCCTACACCTACGTCACTCCTTACCTGGAGGAGCAGGCACACTTCGGCTCCTCCGCTGTGACGGCCGTCCTGCTGGCCTACGGTCTGGCGGGGCTGGCCGGCAACTTCGCCGCTGGCGTGCTCATCGGCCGCAGCCTGCGCGTGGTGTACGTCACCGCGAGCCTCCTGGTCGCAGCCGCAGCCGCACTCCTCAACGCCCTGGCAGGCGCGGCACCTGCGGTTGTCGCGCTCGTCATGCTCTGGGGTGCGGCTTTTGGTGCGGTGCCCCTGGCTCTGCAGACATGGATCCTGCGCGCAACCCCCGAGGCTCCCGAGAGCGGCATGGCGCTCTTGGTCAGCTCATGCCAGATTGCACTTGCCGCAGGGTCATTCATCGGCGGCATAGTCATTGACGGCTACGGCACTTTGGCCGGCTTCGCCGTCGGCGGCATGCTCGCACTGCTCAGCGCGGCCACCCAGATCCGCTCCCGCATGCCGGTCGGGTGACGCCACCCGCTGTGAGGGCGGAACCGTCCCACCGTCCTCGCCGCACTTGCTTCGCACGGCTTTGTCGACCTCGCTCTTTCGGGCCCGGCCTAAGGGAGGATCCTCCCGCAAAAAGGGTTCGCTACAAGGCACAGCATGGCCTGACGCGAGGCCTGCTTCTGCAGTCGGAGGGAGCTGGGCCGCCGCAGGATTCGTCTGGCGCCGCGGGCGCAACTTTCCGGCTATCGAGGCACTGCCGTACAATGTAACGAAATCTATTACGATACGAACGGTGGGGTCGGCAGGCTGCTGGCCACGCCAGTCGGGGAGGAAGTCAAAAGTGAGCGCGAACAGCAGAATGACGATTGCCGTCCATGTGCTCACCTGGATGTCTCTGGACCGGCAAAACAATGAGGTCGCCACCTCGGACCGCATCGCGGGGAGCGTCAACACCAACCCCGTGGTGATCCGCCGGTGCCTGGGTGACCTCCGCAAGGCGGGATTGGTTCAGGCCAAGAGGGGCGTAGGAGCTGGCTGGATCTTGACTCGGGAGCCCGAAGAGACTTCCCTGCTAGAGGTCTACCTCGCCGTGGAGGGCGGGGGCCCGTTTGGGATGCACCACACTCCGCCAAACCCCGACTGCCCGATCGGTTTCGGAATCCGGCCGGCCCTGCAGCAGGTGTACAGCGGACTGGAGGAGCAGATGCAGCAAGAGCTGGCTCGCACCACGATCGCTGACATGCTGCGGGATGTCCTCGCTCAGCAGAGATAGAAGCCCTACTCCGGCCAAACTCCCAACTTCCGTGACGCCCGCCGGTTCGGCTAATTCTCGGATCGGCGCACCACGTGGTCGTGCCAGGCCGCAATCAACTTATGCAGGCGCTCGGCTCGAAAAAGAGTAGGTCGATGGCCTTCGCGCGACTGACCTCGGCACGGAGTGCGTCGAGCGCAACGAGCCGATCGGCCACACGCGTCAGGGCTTGGACGTAGTCGTCCGCCCCCCTGTCAAGAACCGCCTTAACGGCCGGTTCCCCGGGCGGGTTTCGATAGAAGAGCCCATACAGAGCTCCCAGTGGCGTTCATGCGTAAGCCGGGTGCCCTCGGCGGTCAACTCGATCACAGCACGTGGGTTGTCGCTGGCCTCAACTGCGGCAAGGGTGCTGGCAATAGCCGGGTCCGTGAGAGCCGGTTCTAGCAGGGCCGTCAGGATGCCCGGCTTGTTGCCCACGCTGCTGTACACGGTGGCACGGCGACCTTTCCTGCCTCCGCGATCTCCCCGATGGTGACCCCGGCGTACCCGCGGGCCAGAAAGAGTGCGTGTGCGCTGCTCAGGATGGCTTCACGCGTGGCGGCTGCCGAGTTGGCGCGGCGGGGTGAGTTGTACTTCCGGGTGGTGGTCACCGGCACATTCTACCTCTTCTACAGTAGGTGACCATATTGACAATGCAACCGTCTAATGAATATTGTCCACTACATGACGATAGATTCCCTCAACGAGTCCACGGCGGTCATCGAGACCCGGCTTGCCCACGGGGTCCACCGCGTGGCTACCACCCTGCTGACCGAGGCGGCCGTTCGCCCCTCTGTACCGCTCAGCGCACTGGCGCAGTTGCGCGACTTCCTCGTCGTGAACCTGCGCCATCACCACGAGACCGAGGACGACGACCTGTGGCCGCGGATCGTCGCGGCAGCGCCGGCCACGGCACACGAGCTCGACGCACTGACCGAGGAGCACGAACGACTGGACGCCGCTCTCGACCGGCTGGCCGCCACAAACCTCGGCCATGGTGAGGGCGCCACGAGTGAGGGAATCCGGGCCGCGCTGCACGACGCGGCCGTCGCAGTACGTGACACGGTGCATGACCACCTGACCCATGAAGAGCCGATCCTCTTCCCCGCACTCCGCGACCACGTCAGCCCTGCGGAATGGAAGGACTTCGCGCAGCGGGTGATCTCGACCACGCCGCCCGTGGCCGGACACCTGATGGTCGGATTCCTCGATGAGGTCGGCACGCCCGCGGAGGTTGAACTGGTGCTCGCGGGCCTGCCGGAGCCGGTGCGCCCGCTGCTCCCCGCCATGCGTACCCAGGCAGCAGACGACCTGAAGATCCTCCGCGGGACTGGCTCATGACCTCTGCCACAGTCAGGTGGCCGGATGCGGCAGACGCGGTGATCAGGGGTGACCTCACCGTTGCGGTCGCCTATGTCACCCCGGCCGGCGGTGCCGTGGTCACCAGTGTTTCGCCAGTAGGCCTCGGAGATCGGGGGGTGGGCCGTGTCGGCTTCACCACCTCGCTCGGTTTCCCGAAGAAACTCGAGCGCATCCTTCGGGATCCGCACGTGTCGCTCGCCTACCACACGCGCGAGCACGGCTTTGCCTCAAGTAACGCCTACGTACTCGCACAGGGCGCAGCATCGGTCGACCTGCGCCCGTCACCTGAGCGTCTGGCGGAATTGATGCGGGCCTCCGAGCCGTTCCTCGGGGAGACCAAGCGCGGGCCAGTATGGGATTGGCTGCTGCGCGAGTATCACCAGGAGCGTGTTTTCGTCGACGTCGAAATCGAGCGTGTCACCGTCTGGCCCGACCTGGCGGCCCGGGATGCGATGACCGTCACTGGCGCCACCTGGCCAGAGGCGCCGATCGAGCAGAAGCCGCCGAAGAACGGCACGGACCCGCGTGTCGAGGTCCCCGCGGTCGCGCGCCAGATCAGCGGACTGCCGCACCGGGTGCTCGCCTACCGAGGCGCGGACGGCTTCCCTGTGATTCTCCCCGTTAGGGTCACCGGGCACAACGATGCCGGGCTGCACCTTGACGTGCCCTCCGGACTGTTGCCGCCGGGCGGGCGGCGAGCCGGGTTCCTCGCCCATGCCTTCCAGCCTCAGTGCGTCGGGCTGGGCATGCGAACGCTCACCGGCTGGCTGACCGTCACCGATGAAGGCGCCATCTACTCCCCCCATACCTCTAAGGGCCTGGCAGCGCCACCGTACAAGACTCTCCTGACGGTCTCGAATGGCCTGCTGGCCAAGTACGGGCTATGGCGTGCCCGTCGCGACGGCACGGCCGCCCGCCTACAGCATCTCGCCGCCCCCGGCCCAGTGGACTAACCCAAGCGAGCCGGGGCTGCTTACTGAGCGACATGGTCAGGTGGGTGCGGTTGGGCGCTGAGTGTGCCGGCGCCAAAGGGCTGTCCCGTAATCCCTGGTGGATCAGCGCGCGGCGTCAGATGCGGTGCATCGCAAGGCGGAGGGGCGTCCTCATACGGGGTGTATTCGGGCGTTCCGACAACGCGGCGAGGTGCCGCAGCTGTCGTCGTGCGCCCGCCAGGGATTACGGGACAGTCCTAAGGATGCTCGCCCGGATAGGCGTCGCCAGGAACTTCGCCGCGACATGGCCGCGCCCTATGTTGGAGGCGCGCATTGGGTTGACCGCATTTTTCCTCAGCTCAGTTGCGATCGACGATCGAAGAAGACCGTGCGAAGTTTTTGACTAATCGGTCCACATCCGCTCTACTTGACTCGGCACAAGAAATTTGCCGGGTTCCTCGATGGGGCCCTTTCGCCTCCCGCCCTACCAACGGCCGTGCGATCCCGACGGTTTGTGCACCGCCCCCTGATCCTGGAATGCCACCCCAGGACTCCCGCTCTTGGAAAGGTCTTTGATCATGACAACACGTGAAGTTGTGGAGAAGTTCTTCGGCCTGCTGGCTGCCGGCGACCCAGATGCAGTTGCCGAAGTCTTCGCAGATGACATCGACTGGTACGTTCCCGGCTCGCCGTCGCTGCCCTGGACAGGGCAGCGCTCCAAAGGCAGCGACGTGGCCGACTACCTCCGGACGCTCGTGGAGAACATCGTCCCCGAGAAAAACATCGACGAAGTCGAGGCTCTCCTGATCGACGGCGAACACGCAGTCATGCTCGGGCGGTTCACGCGCGTCGCAAAGAGCACGGGCCGAACCTACGAGATGCCCATCGCCATGCACTTCCAGGTGGCAGGCGACAAGATCGTCAAGATGTACCTCTACGAGGACACCCTCAAGGTGTCTGAGGCCTACACCGACTGACGGCCTGTTTCATCGCCGGAGCCCCCGCTTGCCAGACACGGTGGCTCTCCTGCCGTTCATCTCACTTTCAGCCCCTGCCGTATCGCTCGCAGCGCCTGGAGCGCAGCCATTGGTCCCGTGCCGCTTGAGCACGCAGACCTGAGCGCCCAGTCGTTCCCTACTCTCGATCTGTTCCCGCAGGCGGCACTGGACGTCGGGTTCTCGGCAACGCGCGCCGCCCCTTACGTCAGCCTCAGCCTTGGCGCCCGACCACCTTGAGCACATTCACCCTGTCGGCGCGGGCGCCACGCCGCCAGCCCCCAGGCCCTGACGCCCCTCACCCCGCTCTCAGGGCGATGACCTGCGGCGGCCATGGCTCACACCGCAGTGGCCGCCCCCGCTTTCCCTCCGGGTCCGACAGCTGCGCACCTCGACGCCCCGCACACACGGAAGGAGGTCATGCGACAGGTTGCCCTCATACAGCCACTCGCCGACTCGACCGCCAGCCAAGCGCCCTGCACCCTATCCGCGCGAATTGCCGAGCAGCCGACGGTGCCTGTGGGAGGCATCACCTCTTGCGTTTCTTGACCTTACAGTCCATATCTCCTCTAATTGACTGTGCGGTCCATAACTTCTCCAGAGAGCCGCCGCCACCCTCTTCACGTGTCTGCCGGCGGCGCCGCTATGGCAACGATGCGGTGATGCTCCCTGGGATACGCGTCAGGGGCCCAGACTCGGAAGGTATTTGATATGACCACGCGTGACGTCGTCGAGCAGTTCTTCGACCTGTTGGCCGGAGGGGACCCGGACAAGGTTGCAGAGGCCTTCGCAGAAGAAATCGACTGGTACGTCCCTGGATCGAAGTCGCCCCCTTGGACAGGGCGGCGCTCCAAGGGGGACGAGGTGGCCGACTACTTGCGGACACTGGGGTCGAACATCGTCCCTGAGAGGAACGTCGATGAGGTCGAAGGGCTGCTCATCGATGGTGACCACGCAGTCATGCTTGGGCGTTTCACGCGTGTCGCGAGGAGTACGGGCAGGACGTACCACATGCCCATAGCAATGCACTTTCAGGTAGCAGGCGACAAGATCGTCAAGTTCTATCTCTACGAAGACACGCTCAAGGTGGCCGCGGCGTACGCCGACTGATCGGACCCCCCAAGGGCTTCGCGCTGAGCCAACCGGGCGCTTCGGAGCCTGCCGTGTGCGCGAGGCACCGCGCTTCCAGACCTCCATGTCTTCGAACACACCTGCCACGACGGTTCAGCCGTCCCTGTACACACGCCGAGGCGTGTGTTCTTGACAGAACTCCTTTTATCGCAGCCGGGTTCAACCCAGTGATCAGGCGTGGTGTGATGCGCAAATCGAAGGCCGTCATCGCGGTGCAGAGCCTGGCGGCTTGTGACTCGCTGGTGAGGTGCAACGCTGGCCGACGTTTCCGTCCTCGTCCTGGAGCGGACAGATTCGAAGGGCTCGTTCACGAGAGGACTTGGTCTGCACTGCACACTGGAGTCCCGGATGTGGTCGATGGAGAGCGAGCCCCGCGAACAGGGAATACGTCTCATTGACGGCTACCCTCGGCTAGCACAGACAGCCGACCACCGACTTCACTCATCAGCAGCACAACCCGGCAATCTCGGCCTCAAACTCAGGCATGATCGTCTGTTTCGGCTCACCCCGCGTGCGGCTTCCACTCGGGGCGCTTCGCCGGACCCTGCATAATCCCGTACCCGTCGGCCCCCGCGGACACCCGCGGTATCAGGCCGATGCCACTTTTCTCCAGCCCGCCTCTTGGTGCTCCAAACGTCACGGCCATGGGTCTTCTCCAGTTCGGCGCGAGAGCCTTCGGCTTCGGCCCGCGGGCAGGGCACGAGTACGACCCCCAGGACCCAGAACATGACACAACCCGCAACTGCGGATGCTCGTTTGGCGGCACACCGCAACCACCTCCTGCACATGCTCGAGCCGGCTCAAGGCTATCGGCGGCGTGTACACGCTGTTTCGCTCCGGCGCCTTGGGCAGGATTTCCATCACCTACCACCCGTCTTCGGCGGCCGCCCCCACGCCAGCCTCGAGAACCGGCATATCACGGGTCTAATGGACGGAAATGTCGCCGCGGGTCAGACCCCGGGCCCGACAGCGACAGCACCATCTCGTCAACGCCGATACACCGCCGCTGACGCTTCTGACGGTCTGCGGCTCGAAGCCGCTCTCCCGGTCCCGCGGCACCGCGATCCCCGCCCGGTCCGACATCGGTCAGCAATGTCTTGGCTCGTGAGCCGTTGCGGCTGTTGCCGCTGCCGGCACCGGCCGGGTCGTTCCAGTCAGTCGTACTGGAGATGATCGGTGATCTCACCCCCGGAGCGGACTCCAGCACGTGCTTGGTCAGCTGCTGGAGGAGCTCGCTCTCGCCAGTCAGCTCAAGGCCACTCGCGCCAGCCCGTTCGACCAGCTGCCCAACCAATCGGCCGTCCAGAAGATCCACGACAGCTCGTCCGGCTGGGCCACTTCAACCACTTCGGTACAGGCGGTCACGTCGCTCACGACGATGAATGTGTTGAAGGTAACCATCCGGTGGGATCGACTCAGCATCCCGCTCCACCGGATGTCTCACCTGGACCTGGCCGTCCTGGTGACGGCGAGTCGGCCGCAGCCGAGCCGGGATGGTTCACGTCCACCAGGCCCGCCTCATCGAGCGGATGCGGGCCGCTTCGCGTCCTGGCTGTTCCGCCGTCCTGCGACTGGACCCGCGGCGGCGAGACCATGACACAGGTCAGGCTCTACAGGCTGCCGATATTGTCGCGCACCGACTTTCCCCAGCTCACCCCGTCAGTGTGCGTGGCGGCGAAGTCCGGGTCTTCGTAGATGTGAAGCCTCTTAAGGAGTTCACCCTCAAACTCGAACACATTACAGAACAACCCATAAGAGGAAACGCCGTCAGGGAAAGCTACACCCGATGCAGTCATCCCCTTCACCGCCCCCTCGACGATCACGTAATTTCCAGACGACAGCACAGTGAAGCCAGGAATATCGTGCTCAATCGCCGAAATCCCCCGGCCGAAACCCTGTGCGAATGCCCCGATCTGCTCCTTCCCGATGGCGATTCCGAACTTCGGAAAGAACATCTGAGCGTCATCGGTGAAGATGTCGATGACCGCGGGGCTGCCCGCGTCCACCATGCGGAAGTAGTTGATCACAGTCTCTTCGCGGCGCTTCTGAAGATCTCTGTTGCCGTTCACTTTTCCTCCTGATGTGTGCTGCGTTTTCGCAGCCGAACCCGTATGCCATGCCGCCCAGACAGGAGGGCCGCCTTCCGCGTACCGCCGTCAGTGGCGACGGATGCCCCCCAGGTCCGCCCGGGTTGCTTCGCTCCGGGGAGCCTGGTGGCCCTTGGTCCGATCACGACCCGTGTCACCCTCCCGCCTCCTGCTCTGGGGCCGTGAGAGTGTGCGACACAATCATTATTAACCGAACGGTTGGAAATCTAAATGAGATGGACCGATCTGTCAAGAACTCCCCAGCCTTGACTGGTTCCTTCGCTCGAGGATCGCGAAGATCCGCTGATGCAGGTCCCCTGACGGCAAGCTCGCCGCCCATGGCCGCCTGGCACCCTTGGGCAATCCGGGCCCGGGATAGCCGGACCCACCCGTGGACCTTCTTGACGGAGCGGCCCGCTGGCCCAGTTTCGAACCCATCAGTTAACTATTGGTCCGCGTCACACTGCCCTCGACCGGGAAGGGCGAGGAGTCGGCGACGAGGGAAGCCGGCTCAAACGCCGCCCGATCCCGTGGGCGAAGCAACCCGGGTGGACCCGGCGGCACACATCGAAAAGGAACCGATTTAAGGCAAGCGCCCTACCGGTGCCCCATGGTTCAAATTTGTCAGACCACGCAAGGCCAGACCAACCGCCCCACGCCCGATCAAGATCTTCCGTGAGCGGATGGAAGCGTGAGCGGCGTGGCGCCGCGGAGGGCGACAGCAATCCACGCCTCGATCAGCGTGCCGGGCAGCACGTCGTAGCCCTCCCGGACTCGGTAGCAGCAGACGGGCGACCGGGAGACCGTCCACCGAGCAGCACTGGAAAGTCGGACAAGCACCTCGCGGATGAGCGCGCGAGAGACCCTCGCACCAGCAGGCGCGGCAACTACCTGCGCAGGAACTTCGACGCGTCGAGCGGCGCACTGGCGCGACATCACGTGGCGTCCCGCCCATTTGACATATCCCACCCCGGCGGCAAAATTTATTGACCGATCGGTTCGAAACGTCGTATGTTGGCTTGCCGGAAGAAGGTAGATCGGAGAGAAACAGGAGGCGCCCATGGCTGTCGGCCGACCCCGCACGTTCGACGAGGCGGAAGCGCTCGACCTCGCGGTCGAGGTCTTCTGGCGCCAGGGGTACGAGGGCACCTCCATCACCGACCTCACCACCGCGATGGGCATGAACAAGCCCAGCCTGTACACGGTGTTCGGGTCGAAGGAAAAACTGTTCCAGCGGGTCGTCGCGCGCTACGCGGAGCGGGACATGGGCTACAAGACCGCAGCGCTCGCCGAACCGACGGCCGCCGCCGTCGCCCGCACCCTGCTACTGGAGAACGCGAAGGCACTCACCCGCAAGGACCGGCCGGCCGGCTGCCTGTCCATCCAAGGCGGCCTGTCCACCAGCCCCGACAACGCCTCGATCTGCGCCTTCCTCGCCACGAGCCGACTGGAAGGCGAGCAGGCACTGGCCGACCGCTTCCGCACGGCGGTGACGGACGGCGACCTGCCCTCCGATACGAACCCGGCCGCCCTCGCCCGCTACGTCATCGCCTTCACCGAGGGCCAAGCCGTACACGCCGCAGCGGGCGCCAACCGCCAGCAACTCGAAGAGACCGCAGAAATCGCCCTACGGGCCTTCCCACGCGACACCAGCCCGACGTCCGACTGACCCCCTCCGCTCGCCGTCCAGCGCCTGTTCCGCTGATGTACGACATCGACCGCGCCGGGCATCTGCACATCATGGGATCGCCCCGCAGCGGACGCTCGCAGACCCTGCGGACGCTGGCCGCGGCGCTGGGCCAGGCGCACGGGGCCGACGACGTGCACCTATTCGGTATCGACTGCGGCAACGGTGCGCTCAACGCGCTTACGTCCCTGCCCCACTGCGGAGCAGTCGTGGATCGCAACCAGGTGGAGCGGCTGGGACGGCTACTGGACCGTCTCAATGCCGAACTGACCTTCCGGCAGGGCCTGCTGGGTGCGCGCGGCGCCGCCGACCTCGCCGAACTGCGTAGAGTCCAGTCCGCGAGCGAGCGGCTGCCGCACATCGTGGTGATGGTGGACCGGTTCGAGGTTTTCGACCGCGACTTCACCTCGTACGACAACGGCAGCTTCATGGAGCGGATGATCCGACTCCTGCGTGACGGCGCAGGAGCCGGCATCCACTTCGTTCTGGCAGGCGATCGGGTGCTGGGCAGCAGCCGGTTCTCCGGGACCACCGAGGACCGGGTCGTTCTGCGGCTGAATGACCGCCAGGACTACTCCTCCGTCGGGATCCCGTCGAAATCGGCGCCTACCGACCCCGCGCCCGGACGTGGGATACGCACCCAGGATCTGAGCGAGACCCAGATCGCGGTGCTGGCCAGCGACCTGTCCGGAGCAGCACAGGGACAGGCCCTGGCTGAGCTCGGGCAACAACTGGCTCTGCGTGAGGCCCAGGTGGCTCCGGCGCGCCGCGCGCTGCGGCTCGACGTCCTTCCGGACCGGATCACCTACACCAACGCCATCACTCTGCACACGCAAGGTGATCCGATGCGGCCGATGATCGCCATCGGCGGCGATGTCCTGACCTCGGTGGGACCGGACCTCGCCGACGTACCGACTTTCGTCATCGCAGGACCCCCGCGCACGGGCCGCAGCAGCGCGCTGCTCTCCGCGGCGCACTCGCTACTGGCAGCGGGCACAGGCCTGATAGTCCTGGCACCCAGGCGGTCCCCGCTGCGTGACCTCGAGGGCCGTCCTGGTGTCGCAGCTGTCATCACCGACTCGCAAGTATTGGTGGAGGACTTCAGGGAGGTACTGGGTAACGTGCCCCAGGAGAACGCGGTGGTCGTAGTGGACGATGCGGAGCTGTTCATGGGTGCCGAGATCGACGCCGATCTCGCACTGCTCGCGCGTGGCGGTGCTGGCACCGGGTGGGGACTGCTGGTGGCGGGGAATGCCGAGTCGCTGGCGCTGAGCCTGGCCGGCTGGATAGGACAAGTGAAACGCAACCGCACCGGCATGCTCCTATCACCGCAGAACCTGAGCGACGGCGAGGTTATCGGGGTGAAGTTGACTCGCGGCGCCGTCGGGCAGGCGCCCCAAGCCGGCCGGGGGCTGCTCCACCTGGGCGATGGCTCCCTGCTCTCGGTGCAGGTACCACTTTCAGAGGGAGAACTCTGAAAGCGCGGAACTCCTGACACGCTCACCTGGAATGGCTGCCCGGACGTCTCCTCCGGGCAGCCATTCTGCTGTCAGCCTGGAGGGTCAGGCGTCCCCGTTGCCGGTCCCCCGCCCGCTACGGTGACACCATCGTCGGACATAAAGCGGAATGTACTGGTGATGGCATCGAACAGGTCGTACACCTCACTCTTCAAGGGCAGATTGGGGCTGGCGAGAGTAACCACGAGGAAGTCCTCGGTCGTGCCGGGCACCGGCATCATGGTGTGCATCGTCAGCAGCTCGACGGAAATATCACCAGTCAGCTGAGTGACCTCGGTCCCTGTGACGCGAGCAACCGTCCCCACCTGGGGGACCTTCGCGGACGTGATGACCCGGTCCTTCGGCGCCGTCCCCGTCGCCGAGGACACACCCAACTGCCCAGACAGTACAGGCAACGTCAGTTCCGAGCCCGCGGGCGTGGTGACGGCGAAGACCATGCCGTATGCCATGAACAGGCCCTCGTCGTAAAGGGTGGCGGTGCCCGAGGCGAGCAGCGCCCCGTGCCTACGTGCTGCCCTGCTCGCGGCCTTGACGGAACATGTCGTTGATCCGGGCCTTCTCCCGAGGATCATCGGTAGTGGCCAGAGCCTTCGCCCGGGCCTTGGCCAGCCCTTCACCGCTGAGGTCGACTTCGTCCCAGGCCTCGGGGACGTCGAGCAGGAAACGCTGTGCTGTGCTCATCGGCCACCCTGCCCGCCGCCACAACGCTTCACTTGATAGTCGCCGCCCTCTCGCATGCCGCGGCCATGCCGGGGCGGCGCGATGGCGAGGCCTGCGCAGGTGGGGCACTCCATGCCGAGAAGGTCATGTATGAAGCCCATCACGTTCGCACCTCCTGCACTCCGCTCTCGGTTTTGTTGACGTCCTGAGCCATCTGGATCTCCTCGGCGTGTGGTGGTGACCCCGTTCTTCACACGAGGCAGGCCGGCCCTTCGTTCAACCAGCGCATCCGGCCAGGTGAGCAGCTTGCGCGAGCAGGTGAACTTATGGTCCCCCCTGCCTCGTGTGGGGAGTGTGACTCTCCCTCGTCTTCTTTCCATCACGCGCAGCGCCCCCGGACCGCTACGCCGCGCCGTTGTCGCTTCCGTCCTTGTCATCTGCGCCGCGTCAGGGCTGTCTGCCTGTGGCAAGAGCATCGCGATCAGTGACAACCCGAGCTCGGCCGCATCGGCTTCCGCCTCGGGAGCGCCGTCCGGCCAAGCAGCGGGCAACACCGCGCTGCAGGTTGTCGACACCACGGCCGCCCAGGACGGCAGGACCGGTACCGGCGGCACCGTGGTCGGCGCCGCCACACAAGAGTTCCCCCCGCAGTGGGTGCAGTTGTCCGCGGTGTCCTCGCCCCCGCTCGGCTCACCCCATCTGATCAACATCAACCAGGCGGCGCTTTATCGCTTCGACAACGACACCGCGAGCCCGTCGCAGTCCGCCTGCAACGACGACTGTGCCGCGCAGTGGCCTCCTGTGACGATCAGGCAGGGCGGGAACGTCTATCTGGCAGGGGTGAGCCCCCAGCGGATAGGGGCAATCCAACGCCAGGACGGTCGGATCCAAATTACGGTGGGTGGCCTGTCTATCGCTACGCCGGTGACACCAAGCCGGGCGATCTCAACGGCCAAGGCATCGGCGGAACATGGTTCGCCGTTGGGACCAGCGGCAAGAAAGTCACACGCTGACGTGGTCGGCACGCACAAGCCTGCCCTCGCGCCCAGGTTCTTCTCGCTTGTTGTGTATCGTCCGGCCTCGAACACACGTGGGCCGTCGCCCATGCCGTAGCCCAGATGAATACCTTGCGCGCCAAGTGTTACCAGTGGGTGCGCAGGTTCGCAGCCCAGGGCGACGCGGGGCTGCCCCACCGTTCCGGCCGGCCCCGGGCAACCCCGCTCCGCGCTCCGGCCACGATCGAGGCCGCGGGGTGTGTGAGCTGCGTCAGCGCCAGGATCGGACCGGTCAGGACCGGCCGAACCTGGGGCTGCCCGACCCGACGGTCACCCGCGTCCTCGCCCGTCACGGCCCACCCCGGCTGGCCTGCGGCCGGTCCGCAGCTACGAGCGGATGAGGACGGGCGGCTGGTCCACGTGACATTGCTACCGCCGCAATCGTCGGCTGCCGACGGCACCCGCCCTGATCTGCTGCTCGCGGGCCGCTGTGCCGGACGGCAGGCCTCCTCCCATCCGCAGGTTTCGCCCGGGGCCCCTGGAAGCTTGGCAGCAATGGTGCCCGGCTGTACACCGACATCCCGGTTGCCTTACAGATCCAAAACGACGCCTTCGGTGGGCTTGGAGCAGCAGATGAGGATGTTGCCTTCGGCTGGTGGTTCGACCGGATCCGGGGAGTACTCGACGGTGCCGGCCATCAGGGCGAGTTCGCAGGTGTGGCAGACGCCGGTACGACACGACCACTGGACCGGGACGTCGCACGCTTCGGCGAGTTCCAGCAGGGAGTCCTGGTTGTTGTTCCAGGGGACAGTGAGGCCACTGCGGGCGAAGGACACGGGAGGGCCGGTGCCGGCGGAGCCTGCGGGCTGGTGGGGCTCGGGTACGGTCGAGGAATCTTTCACTCCCGGGGTGAGGGAGGGCCCGGCGCCGAAGATCTCGGTGTGCACTCGGGACGGTTCCAGCCCGGCGTCGACGAGCGCGGTGGTGAAGCCGTTCATGAAGCCCACGGGCCCGCATAGGTAGGCGTCGGCGTCGGTCGGCAGACCGAGACCGAAGATGCGGTCGACCGAGAGTCGGCCAGCCTCTGTGTAGTCCACGCCCTGGCGGTCGGTGTCGTTCGGTTTGCTGTAGTAGATGGTCGATCGTGCGTTCGCGAGTTCTTCGATCAGGTCGTGGCTCTCTTGAGCGAAGGGATGCTCGGTACTGTCACGGGCTGCGTGCAGCCACCACACCTGGCGCGGGGAGTGGCCGCGTGCAAGCGCGTGGAGCATGGCCAGCACGGGAGTCACCCCCACCCCGGCGGACAGCAGCACCACAGGGTTGTCGCCCTTGGACAGGCAGAACGTTCCGCGGGGCGCGGCGGCGTCGAGGCTGTCACCGACTCGGACGTGAGTGCGCAGCCGGTTGCTGGCCGCGCCGTGCGGTTCCACTTTCACGCTGATTCGATATGTGCCCGCGCTGGGTTCGCCGGACAACGAGTAGCTGCGGATCAGAGGCGGCACATCTGCCTCGAGCGGGACCTTCACAGTGAGGAACTGACCGGGCGAAGCAGCGGGCAGTGCTGAGCCGTCGGCTGAGGCCAGGGACAGTGAGAACACGCTCCGGCTCTCGGGCTGTATGTGCGTGACGGTCAGGGGGCGAAATCCCGGCCAGCCGGGTGGCGGGGCGCCGGCCGCCGCCGTGAGCCCGGCACTGCCCGAGGAGCGGGCCGTGTCCCCCTCGGCCTGGTCCAGGAGCGTGTGCATTGAGCCCTGCCATCCCGGACTGAGGGCCGGGATGCGCAACGCCCGCTCGACCTGCGCGCGGGTGTGTCCGGGTAGGTAGAGCACCCCGTCGATCTCCTCGACGGTCATCGCCTCCGGGCCCGTGGAGACTTTGACGATCTCCTGCCCGGCTTCTACCTCACCCTCCTTGATCACCCGCATGTAGAAGCCTGGGCGGCGATGGGACACCATCAGCGCTGCCATCTGTGGCTCCCCCATGCGTAGACCTACCCGGTAGCACGTCACGCGCGGCTGTGTGACTTCGAAGAGCGCGTCGCCGATGCGGTACCGATCCCCAATGCAGACCTCGTTGTCCGCAAGGCCGTCCACGGTGAAATTCTCACCGAACTCGCCCGGTTGCAGATTCTCGCGCCCCAGCTCCTTCGCCCAGTACTGGTAGGACTCGGTCTGGTACACCAGTACGGCCCGCTGCTCACCGCCGTGTCCGCCCAGATCTCCCTGGCCGTCCCCGTCGATGTTGAGGCGCCGCACCATCCGCGGCCCGGTGACGGTCTGCTTGTATACGCCGGTGTGCACCGTCTTCCCGTGCCAGGGCACGTCGTGGGGCATTCCGACGTTCACTGCCATCAACGTAGCCACCACGTCACCTCTCATGCGGGGCCCTCCCCCGCCAGAGAGCTCGCCCCGTCACAGAATGGAAATCTCCTCGGGCGAAGGCGTCGGGGACACGGTCGGCGACACCTTCACCGACTAGCCGGAAGACCTCTTTCCGGCATCCGCAGGTGCCGTCCGCACCTCAAGCGAGGACACGGCCGAGAAATCCGTGGATGTACCCGCTAATGGCATCCAGGTGTGTCTCCAGGGCAAAATGCCCGGCCGGCAGCAGATGGACTTCCGCGTCCGGCAGGTCGCGCGCGAACGCCCGCGCGCCGTCTGGCCCGAAAATCTCGTCCCTCCCGCCCCAAACCGCGAGCGTCGGCACCTGGCTGGTGCGGAAGTAATCCTGCAGCTGCGGATAGCCGTCGATGTTGGTCGGGTAGTTACGGAACAACGCCAACTGCACCTCGTCGTTGCCGGGTCGATCCAGCAAGGCCTGGTCGTGAAGCCAGTTGTCCGGACTGACCAGGCTCCTGTCGGTGGCGCCGTTCTGGTACTGCCAACGGGTGGTTTCTGCGGAGAACTTGGCCCGTGCGCCCGGCTCGGTGTCGGGCCCGGGAGCGGAGGCATAAGCGAAAAGGTCGTCCCAGAAGGGCTCGGCGAAGCCCTCCATGTAGGCGTTGCCGCTCTGCGAGACGATAGCGGTGACCTCGTAGGAGGGATTGAGAGCCAGCCGCCACCCGATGGGCGCCCCGTAGTCGTGGACGTAGACCGCGAAGCGCTTGATGTCCAGGTGGTCGAGAAGTGCGGCGGTGATACGGGCGAGATTGTCGAAGGTGTAGTCGAATTCGTCGGCCCTGGGCATGGATGACTGGCCGTAGCCAATGTGATCAGTGGCGATCACGTGGTAGCGGTCGGCCAGTGCAGGGATGAGGTGGCGGAACATGTGTGAACTGGTGGGAAATCCGTGCAGGAGCAGGATGACCGGTGCGTCGTTGGGGCCGGCCTCGCGGTAGAAGACCTCTTGGCCGTCAATAGTCGCTGTGTTGTGATGCGTAGGGAGCACGTCGACCTCCGGGAGCGCCAGAGCGCGGAATCTGCGTCAAAAAATCCGTCCGCAAGTGGCCCATTCGACACGAGTGGATGGGGCGGTCGTCACCGGAGGCCGGGGACTCTTTTCCCTCAGCGGCCTGCCGCTTTTCGCTTTTCGGCAGGCCGGTGCACGACGCCACCATTTCAACGCTAGACCCGACTCCCAGTACGAGCAACGCGGCAACGACCGGATAGCAGAGTGTGATCACCGAACTGCATAGATGTATTCTCGAATGTCCGGCGTCGTTGGCACATCCGGGCGTCCGGGGCGCCTCATCGAAAAGCTTGCGAGTCTAAGGTGGCGCGCAGGGTTTCGGCCGCACTCGAACAGGGCGGTTGGCGCGAGCGAGGGAAGACAGAGCACATGGGAATATTTCCAGTCGTCGGTGCGTCATCTCTAGCAAACCCGTCATCGCTAACAAACCGTTGAAACGACGGCAGGGGAAGATGAATATGAGAGGGAGCCGATCTCACCTGGCCTCTTATCACGAAGGCGAGTTGGCCGCCCAGGATCTTGCAGGTTTTCGTGAGAGTGCCGACCGCTTGCGCCCGATCATCGGCGAGTCCCTTCCGCAGGGCGCGGCAGGTTTCTTGGCCGAGCTCAGATTTCTCGTAGTCGGTGCTGCATCTCCGGATGGGCAGGTGTGGGCATCCGTTCTTTACGGAGAACCGGGTTTTCTGCACGTGCTCGGTTCCCGTGATGTGTACATCGGTGCCCGGCCTACAAAGGTGGACCCACTGGCGGCGGTCCTGCAGCAGCCCACGCTTGTGGGCACTCTTGCCATCGACCTTCCGAACCGTCGACGGCTCCGGATCAACGGCAGGGTGACTCCCTCACAAGACGGGCTCCGACTGTCCGTGGACCAGGCGTACGGGAATTGCCCTAAGTACATCCAGCGCAGATCACCTCAGAAAACCGGTCCGGCTCGTTCGACGCGAATGGTGTCGGAAGGCAGCGAATTGACTGCGGAACAACGCCGGGTGATCGATACCGCAGACACCTTCTTCATCGCCTCAACCTCCACAGCAGGAGACGCCGACGCTTCCCATCGGGGCGGTAACCCCGGCTTCGTCCGCAGTCTTTCCGCGGACCGGGTCCAGTGGCCCGACTACGAGGGGAACACGATGCTGATGACCTTGGGAAACCTCACCGTCAATCCGGCAGCAGGTCTGGTGTTCATCGATTGGCAGCGCGGTGCGACCGTGCAGCTGACCGGTACAGCGACAGTCAACTGGAGTGCGCACGCCGCTGCCGGATTTCCCGGCGCGGAACGAACGGTGGAATTCAGGGTGACCAAGGTCATCCAGATCGACCACTCTGAAGACGCCTTGAGCTGGTCGGCACCACAGTACTCACGGTTCAACCCCCCGGTGGCCCCGGCTGCTTCGGACGGCTCTTAGCACGTTTATGCTGCTCCTCCTCCCGAGTTTCTGTGCTGTGCGGGGCGACGCACAGCACCCGTGCCGGTGAAATCGCCTCTCCGACGTTGCCCCTTCGCGATCAGGCATAGCGCTGAGTTCGGTACGTCTCCAACAGGCGGAGCCAAACTTCGCTGGCGGTGGGGTAGCTGGGCACGACGTGCCACAGCACGGAAAGCGGCACCCGGGCAACAATGGCCGTCGTGGCGGAGTGGACGAGATCCGCGACGCCCGATCCGACGAAGGTCGCGCCCACCACCGTGTCGCTCACCCGATCGATGACGAGTTTGGCGCGCCCGAGGTAGTCCTCACGCATCACATACGTACCGGCGAGGGCAGCCATGTCGTACTCGACCGTTGCCACGTCGAGTCCTGCCGTGCGGGCCTGCCACTCGGTCATACCTGCTGATCCGACTTCCGGGTCGGTGAACGTCACCTGCGGGTTGCCGCGATGTCCGTCGGCAGCGCCCCGCGCACCGCTCTGTGCACCGGCCGTCGGCCGCCCCGTGGCACGGGCGGCAATCACCTCACCAGCGACCCGCGCTTGGTACTTGCCCATGTGAGTCAACAGCGCACGTCCGCAGACATCACCCACCGCGTACAACCAGTGCCCGCTCACCGCCTGCACAGCCTGCTCGTCGTCCACCTCCAGGAAGCCGTCGTCGGAGCATCCGACCGACGACAGGCCGATGTCCTGAGTGTTCGGCGTACGGCCGGTGGCAAGCACCAGCTCGTCACCAACGAGCGTGCTGCCGTCGTCCAGCCAGGCGGTTACCTCTCCGCCATGTGGCAGCCCGACTCCCGTGTCGCGCGGGTCGTCGCGTCCCACCTTGGTGATCGACCTTCCGGGAAGCAGCCGCACCCCTGCATCCCTAAGCCGGTCACCGACCATACGTCCGGCAAACGGTTCCTCTCGCGGGAGTAGCTCAGTCCGCCGGTACACGACGCTCAACTCGGCCACGCCCAGCGCCCGCAACCAGGTCGCCGCCTCGCACGCGACCACTCCACCGCCCAAGACGACGACACGGCGCGGCACCTCATGCAGGTTGGTGACATCGCGGGAGGTCCACGGGCGGGCCTCCCTCATGCCTGGGATCGAGGGCACGGCGGTGCAGGAGCCTGTGTCGATCACCACCGCGTGCCTGGCGGTGAGCACACGGGTACCGCCCGCTGTCATCTCCACCGCCACCGAGCGCTCCCCGTCGAGCCGCCCGTATCCGCGTACAACGTCGATGCCGACGCCGAGTGCCCAGCCGATCTGCGAGGAGTCGTCGAGGCCGTTTACGACAGTGTCCCGGCGAGCCAGTACCGCCGGCACGTCCAACTGGTGTCCGGTCAACAGCGAGGACACACCGGGCACATGCTCTGCGTTTTCCAGTACGTCGGCGGGGCGCAGCAGAACCTTGCTGGGCATACAGGCCCAGTACGAGCACTCGCCACCCAGCAGTTCCGCTTCCACCAGCACCGCGTCCAGACCTGAGAACTGCGTGGCGTATTGAGCCGCGTTCTCGCCCGCCGCGGCCCCGCCCAACACGATGACGTCCCACTCGGAGCGATCAGGATCCACACTTGCTGTCATAGTCGCGCCTTCCTATATGGGTTGCGGAGAATCGGGACGCGTGGACTCCTGTGAGGCCCGTCTGTGGTGGGAATACGTTGGCCATTGCGTGCATGGCTCCTAAGGTCTGTCCCGTAATCCCTGGCGATTCAGCTCGCGGCGCCGGATGCGGTGCGCCGCAAGGCGGAGGATCGTCCCGTGCTAGGCGCATGCGGGCGTTCAACGCGGCGAGGTACCGCACTTGTCGACGTGCGCCCACCAGGGGTTACTGGACAGCCCTTAGGAATGCCGAGGGGGACGGGAAACCCACCTCGTTTTAGTACTCGGTCGACAACTCCGGACGCTGTGGTGCACAGAAGATTTCCTTCCGCGGGGCGCCATTTGGGGGCAACACTTACGGCTCGTTCGGGTGTCAAGCTCGATTGTGTCAACGCCCCATGTGAGAAAGCGTACGCCTTCGGCCTGGTCCTAACCGCTTGAAGCCCGCGAGAGGGCCACTGCAGCTGCCCACCCGTGGCATGCATGCGAGCTGCCGGATCATGAAACCATCGTTGACCGGCCCCGCACAGACAAGAAGCGAGCGGGAGCCCGGTCAGCACACCGAGACGGCTGCGCAGAGCAACGCGGGGGCCGGATACCGGCAGTCCCGCGCATCGCGGGGATCGGCGACCGGCATCAGGAAACGCCGCAGGTCAGCGACATCGCTTGGGGTGAGGGGATCGTCGGGAGCCCACTTGCTCCACCACGAAGGGATGGGCAATGGACAGGCACGGTCTCGCTCGGTTCTCATGGCTCTCGACAACCACACGAGGCTGGCGAACCGGACCAATCTCAATCGCGCAATGTCCCTGGCGAAAGCACGGCCATGCCGCGGATCACCATGGACGACCAGCCCCGCAACCGGCAGAACGTCCACCTGGCCGTGGAGGTGTTCGACGACTCCCTCGCCGCCTCGCTCGGAGGCTGACCCGGACGATCGAGGACGATCCGGGCCAGGCGGCTCCCCTGGAGCGGGTCGCACCGGGTGCCTGGCCACGACGCCGGACGGCCAGTGGAGCGGGCCGTCCAGCTGTCGTCGTGCCGCGCCACGGAGATGGTGGGCCGTAACAATGGGTGAGCCAGGGCTCGGTGAGGGACTCGTCGACGGCGCGTGGGTGAGGACGCGTTCTTCCTGCAGCAGTGTGACTGACCTTGGGGAACAACTCCTCTAGTGTCCTGAGTCAGTAATTCGTTTGCAGTACGTGGCGAGTGATTCGAGGATCTGGTCGGCTGTCTTGGTCCAGATGAATGGCTTGGGGTCTTCGTTCCAGGTGGTGATCCAGTTGCGGATGTCCTTCTCCAGGGCCTGGACGGATTTGTGGACGCCGCGGCGTATCTGTTTGGCCGTCAGCTCTGCGAACCATCGCTCTACGAGGTTCAGCCAGGAAGAGCTCGTGGGCGTGAAGTGCATGTGGAATCTGGGATGGGCCAGGAGCCATTTCTTGATGTCGGCGGTCTTGTGGGTCGCGTAGTTGTCGCAGACGAGATGGACCTCGAGGTCGTCGGGGATCTCTTTGTCGAGCTTGGTGAGGAACTTCTTGAACTCCGTCGCGCGGTGGCGGCGGTGGAGGGAGCCGATGACTTTGCCGGATGCGGCGTCGAACGCGGCGAAGAGGGTGGTGGTGCCGGCGCGGACGTAATCGTGGGTGGCCCGCTCCGGCACCCCCGGCATCATCGGCAGGACTGGCTGAGACCGGTCCAGGGCCTGGATCTGCGACTTCTCGTCCACACACAGCACCAACGCCCGTTCAGGCGGGTCGAGATACAGGCCGACGACGTCGTGGACCTTGTCGACGAAGAACGGATCCGTCGACAGCTTGAACGACTCGAAGCGGTGCGGCTGCAGCCCGAAAGCCCGCCACACACGTGAAACCGTCGACTGGGACAGACCCGTCTTCTTCGCCATCGAGCGCGTCGACCAATGCGTGGCGTTCTCCGGCTTCGACTCCAGAGTCCGTGCGATCAGATCCGCGACCTGCTCGTCCAAAACCGTGCGAGGCCGGCCAGGACGCGGCTCGTCCTGCAGACCAGCGAGCCTGTCGACCAGGAAACGCTTCCGCCACTTCGACGCCGTCTCCCGCGTCACACCGATCTCGCCCGCGACTGCCTTCGTCGAGACCGGAAACCCGTCCTCACCCACCGCTTCACACGCCAGGATCAAGCGGGCTCGAAGAGCCATGTCCTGGGCACCCTTGCGCCGCCGCACCCACCGCTCCAACTCCCCGCGTTCCGCAGCAGTTAGATCCAACGGCACAAGCTTCGGTCCCGGACGAGTCATCCCCAAACCATAGACGAATTATTGACTCAGGACACTAGGCACTGTTTCTCGGATCTCCGGACGTGAGTGGGGTGTTGGGGTCTGGCTGGCTGTATGGGCCGTGGGGATCTGACGAATGCGGAGTGGGATCGGCTGGAGTCGTTCTTACCTCCTGGTGGTGCGCGTGGGGGTCGGTGGAGCGATCATCGGCGGGTGATCAACGGGGTTCTCTACAGGGTGCGGACGGGTGTGCAGTGGCGGGATCTGCCGGAGCGGTTCGGGCCATGGGAAACGGTCTATAAACGGCATCGCCACTGGTCAGCTGATGGAACCTGGAAGATGCTGCTGTCGCGCATCCAGGCTGCCGAGGACGCCGCGGGCGGGATCGACTGGGATGTGTCGGTGGACTCGACGGCGGTGCGGGCCCACCAGCGCGCCGCCGGCGCGAGGAAAGCGTCGGCGGCCGCGGTCCCTGAAAAGGGGGCCGCCCGGGGGACGAACCAGGTCGATCCGGTGCTGCGGAAACTGGCCGTCCGGCTGGAGGAGGTGGTCAGATCGGCGAGTGTCTGGGACGTTCCCGCGGCGGCTTCACCACAAAAATCCACCTCGTCGCCGAGGGACGATGCCGCCCCCTCGCTTTCGTCCTGACACCCGGACACTACGGTGACGGCCCCCACAGCTCGACCGCGTGTCGGAGCAGGTCTCCGTGCCCCGCACCGGAGTCGGACGGCCCCGCACGCGACCCGACCATGTCTTGGCGGACAAGGCCTACACGTCCCGGAAGAACCGCCGTTACCTGCGACGACGCGGAATCCGACACACCATCCCCGAACGTCTCGACCAGCAAAGTCACCGGCAGAACCGAGGTTCTCGAGGAGGCCGGCCCACCGGGTTCGACAGCGAGCGCAACAAGAAACGCAACACCGTCGAACGCGCCATCAACCGACTCAAAGGCTTCCGCGCCATCGCCACCCGCTACGAGAAACGCGCCTACATCTACCTCGGCACCGTCACCCTCGCAGCCATCATGATCTGGCTCCGAGCATGATCCGAGAAACAGTGCCTAGGTGATCGGTGACCGTCACGGTGGCCAGGTGTGGGGCGAATCGCCGGCACCGGTTTGGCGTCCGCAGGAACGGTCCAGGTCAGAGGGGGCAGCGATGCCCGGCGGACGCTGCTGCTTTTCCCTCAACTCTTTACGACGGCTATGGCTCTTCAGGAGGGGGAGGATCACGGAACGGCAGCCTGCCTCCTGAAGAGCCGGTCGGCCGGTCCATGAGGTTGGAGCGGCCGCCTACCACACTGGCTCCTTACCCCTTCGGGAAGATGGAGTCACCGGAGACGGTCCGGGTGGAGCCGCTCTTGAGGGTGAGGACGACCTTGCCGCTGGCGCTGCCCGTCGGCTCAGCGGACGGCCACCAGGCGGTGAACCGGTCGTTCTGGATGTTGGCCTCAATAGTGCGGCCGCCGTCGTGCAGGGTCACGGCCTTGACATCGGATCCTACCGAGCCCACGAGGTAGTTGAAGCCGGTGCTCCCTTCGCCGTGGCCACCGGCCGAGTCCACCTCGATCGCATTACTGGGGACCTTCTTGACCGGATCGATCACCGCGGTCATACCCTGTCCGGTCTTGTCGGTGAGGCAGTAGGAGATGGTCGTCCCGCCGGTAACGACCACAGAGGTGATCGAGCCGCGCACGTCCAGGTTGCTGTACGAGACCGGCTTGCCGGAGTAGTCGCTCCCCAGGGCCTTGACGCACCACTTCTCCGCGACGGTGGCCTCGGGCGAGGTAGCCGCCAGCTGACTCGGCGTGCCGGTCCAGCTCGCGAGTTCCGCTGAGGACAGCGGGCCACTCGAGCCTGACACGCTCTGCGATGTCTGACTCACTACGACTACGACTACGGCCGCGGTGGCAGCGACAGCGCCAGCCGCCACCCAGTTCAACAGGCGACGACGAGCCGGGGAAGCCGACTGCGTCGTGGAAGCGGCGCCATGCATCACGGTACGCAACAGATGTTCCTTACGGTTGTTTTCGGTTTCGGTCAGTTCACGGACGGGAGCAGCGTCCAGGGCGGCCAGCAACCGAGGGAGATTCTTCTCGCGATCGTTCACGTCTCTTCCTTCAGCGCGTCAAAGCCGGAGCGGATGTGGTCTGGCTGGTCGGCCCGAACAGCTTGGCCAGGCGACGTTTGGAGCGGGAGAGCCGCATCGTGTAGGCCGCGCGTGAGCAGCCGAGCACAGTAGCCGCGGCCCGGTCCGTGAGGCCCTCCCACACATGGAGCGCCAGTACTTCCTGGTCGGCAGCCGACAGCCGACGCCAGGCGGCTACGAGGTCCATCCGGTCCTCGGCCTCGATCATCCCGTCGTAGCTGTCGTCGCCACCGTTCTCCATGACACGCACCGCGACAGCCGTCTGGCGACGCTGCCCGCGGTGGGCGTTAAGCATCGCTTTACGTGCGGTGCCGAAGAGCCACGGACGTGGGTCTTCGGGCAACTCGCTCCGACGACGCCACGCGGCAAGGAACGTTTCACCGACGATGTCATCCACGTTCATCGGGTGAGCACGCCGACGGACGAAGCGCAATACGTCCTCATAGTGAGCGCGGTAGACATCAGTGAACTCGTCCTCGGTGTCGATGGCCATGGCTTCCTCTCGCTGCTTCCATCCCTACGTGTCCACCACCCGCGAAGGTGCAACGCGAGAATTCGAAGGAATTTGCGCCGGTCCTTAGCAGCTCGGAAGACGGAGCTCGGTGCTGGACAAAAGAGCCGAGCCCACCGCGGGTGTTCCCGCGGCGCGCCAGCGCATCAGTTCCTAGCGCTAGAGGCTCTTCAAGGAGCGCACGTGAGGAGGCAAGGAGCCCCTCGTGCTGTCGACACACGGAGTGCGCGGGTGATGCGGAACGCGGCCGGTCGTCTCGCCGCCAAGGGTCAGCCCTCGCGATCCCTCGCACTTCGCGAACGCTGACCAGACCGCCCATCCAAAAGTACGCTTTATGGACCATATGGTCAAGAACCTGCGTCGCCGACGCGGCACACCGGGCCGCGTTGCCGGATTTCGCCGCTGTCTGGACGCCGCCATCGAGCCCTGCGGCGACGTCCTCGACCGTAGGCGAGGGCATCAGCGGGGCCAAGAGACATCACCACGCCGGCTGAGGCTGCCCGTCCCAGCAGGAGGTACACGGTGGTGACCGCCGACGCCCTGTACACCCGGCGCGCACTGCGTGGCCGTCGTGAAGATGAACCATCCGGGCCTGTACGCCCAGCTCAGGACGCTTCCCTAGCGGGACATCCCGCACGGGAACCGCACTCGCAGGCAAGTGCACCCCACGGAGACGGGGCCGCAGCATACGCGGCCCCGTCTCCGTGGGGTGCACTGTCGTGAGGTGTGTGGGCTACCTCACCCCGGGATGCCCGGCGACTACTTCAGACCAAAGGCCCGGACCACGGTCTGACTGACGCTGTTGCCCTGGGTGTCCCCGGCGGTCACACGCAGCGTCGCGAAGCGGGCCTTGGACGGCGCCGCCAAGTGCGCCTTCCAGTCGCCGCCAAGGTGGCGCAGCGCCAGCTTGTGCCAGGTGGCGCCGTCGTCGTACGAGATCTGGAGCGCGACGCTGCGGATCGTATGCGAGCTGGGACCGCCCGTCAGATGCGACGGCGTGACCTTCAGGTCGCTGTGCCGTCCGGCCTTGCCCGACAGATCCGTACTGACTCCGTAGTCCAGTTGAACGAGCGGCAGGTACGCGCCCTCGACCGCGGCGGTGGAGGAGGTGAACTTCCATTCCGTGTGCGAGCTGGTCGCGTACGGACTCATGCCAGCCCCGCGTGTGCTGTCCAGGACGAGCCGGTACGGGAGCCTGTCCGGCGCAACCTCCGCCTGGACATGGTCCACGCCCTCGCCGATCAGTGTCTTCCCCTGGTAGAGCTTTGTCGCCCAGGAGACGTCTCCCTCCCACACGATTCCCAGGTGCCCACCGGAATCGCCCCAGGCGGGCATTCCGAAGGTGGCAATGATGTCGCCGAACCGTGACGGCGCGATGTTCACCTTGTTGTCGTTCAGCATGCGCGCGTGCTGAACGGGAGCGAACCAGGTCTCCTTGGTGGTGCTGCGCGGCGCGTAGGACCGTGCGGCACTGATTTCGGTGAGGTCCGGTGTGGCCGCCAGCTGGGTCCACTTGACGCCGGGCGAAGCGGTGACCCAGACCGTGTGAGTCCCCTGGGCCTGCTGCAGCGTCGCGGCGCCGCCGACCGCGAAGTCGAACCCCGGCGACAGGTCGTAGCGGACGTCCACCGCTTGACCCTGCTTGTAGTCACGGTATGACGTGTTGATCCGGGCGAGGCTGCCAGCGCCTGGCCGGTATGTGAGATCGGTGGGGATGGCTCCCTTGTGGTGCTGCACCAAGTCGTACAGGTAGTCGGCGTAGGGATGGGACGAGACGGACAGGCGTGTCCTACCGAGCCGGATCCGCTGGATGAGCTCCTCGCCCTCGTCCGCGGAGAGGGATGCGACGGGCAGCGCGGCGGCTTCCGGCAGGTCCCACCAGGCGTCGAGCCGACCGTAACCGTCATGCACGATGAGCAGCAGCTTGGCCCCGGCCTTAGCTGCGGCGATGGCCTGGTCGGGAGCGGTCACCGTGTCGTTCCTGCGAACGATCGCGATCTTGCCCCGTACCTGTACCTTCGCGAAGTCAGATGCCGCACCCTTTCCGGCGTAGACCGTCGCGTAGTTGCCCGTGCCCTTGGCCATGCTGGGGGACATGCTCTGGACCTGCAGGTCCTCGAACGACTGCGACGAGGAGGCCACGGTCAGCGGCGGTTGCACCTGGCGCCAGCGCGTGGCGAAGGTGTACGAACCCTGGGTGACCTTCGACGTGGGAGTTGCCCACAGGCTGTCGTAGACGGCCTCGATCTCGTAGCTGTCGGTGAACGGGTGCAGGGTGCTGTACGACCGGTACTGATCCACTCGCACCGAGCTCGTCGCGGTGAGCTTCGGGGTGACGGCCCTGACTCTGCGGAGAGCGGAGGCATTGAACGTGAGTGTCCGGTCGTTGTCGACGACGACCTGCGGTGCGCTGAGGACAGCGCGGCCCAGTGAGTGCGGGCCGTTGACGCCAGGTACATCCGCGTACATCCAGACCGAGTACGTGCTGGGTGCGAGGTTGAGGTTCAGGCTCCCGCTGTCGTCAACTTCGAAGACCTGGGGCACCGTGTCCCGGGCGATGTCTTTGACAATCAGCGTCCCCGGCAGTGCAGTGCCGTGCCAGCCCGTCCCCTTCACCGCGACGTTGACCCGTCGGCTCTGCTTGTTGCTACCGATCAGGGTGTGAGTACGCAGCACACCGTCAGGGCCGGAAGCATTGAGTATCCCGCTGTAGCCGACGTCGTCGGACGCGAGGTCCAGATGGGTCGTCACGGTTGCCGTGGCGGTGCCGTGTGCGGGAACGGTCACCTGGGAGGCCGAGAGAGAGAAGAGGCCCGTCGGTGAACCCGGCGTGCTGAGCGCCAGGTCCAGGGTGACAGGGTCGGCAGCGGTGTTGGTGTAGGTGACGTCCTTGGAAGCCACCTGGCCCTGCGTGTAGGGCCACTTAGCCGATGCGAAGGCGGAAGCTGACGCGACCACCGAGTCCTTGACGGCGGCCGCGATGTCCACCCGGCCGCTGCCGCCCATGTACGGGCTGAACTGCGGAGTCGACTTGGTTGTGCTGACCAGGGCATCCTTGAGTTGCTGCCCCGTCCAGTCGGGATGGGTCTGTGCCAACAGGGCGGCGGCACCGGCGACATGGGGCGTCGCCATAGAGGTGCCGCTCATGGTCTGGTAGCTTCCCTCGCCCTCGGAGGCATATTGGGAGCGGGCCGCAAGTACATCGACGCCGGGGCCGGTGAGCTCAGGCTTGAGCGCATGGTCGCCTTTGCGCGGGCCGCGGCTGGAGAAGACGGCCAGCCGGTCGGAGGCGTCCACCGCCCCCACCGTCAGGGCCGCGTCCGCGGCGCCGGGCGACGCCACGGTGGAAAAATCCGGCCCAGCGTTGCCGGCGGCGATGACGAACAGTGCACCGGTCTGGGCGCTGAGCTGGTTGACGGCCTGGCTCATAGGGTCGGTGCCGTCGCTGGGGCCCGATCCCAGGCTCATGCTGATGACCTTGGCGTGCTGATCCTGAGCAGCCCACTCCATTCCCGCCAAGATCCAGGAGTCCTGACCACTGCCATCGTTGTCGAGGACCTTGCCGATGTGGAGTTTGGCGCCGGGAGCGACGCCCTTCTCCTTGCCATCGGAGGCAGCACCGGTGCCAGCGATGGTCGACGCTACGTGTGTGCCGTGACCATGACGGTCCGTCACATCCAGGCCAGGGACAAAGCTGGCGGACGCGGCGATCCTGCCTCCGAAGTCCGGGTGCGCTGCGTCGATGCCCGTGTCCAGGACCGCGACATCCACGCCCTGGCCCGTATCGCCACCCTGCCAGACCTGGGGCGCCCCGATCTGCGCGGTGGTGTCGGCGAGCGTGGCCTTGACCTTGCCGTCCAGCCAGATCTTCGCGATTCCGCCTGTCAACGCCGGTGCGGCGCTCTTGCTTCGGGCGTGCACGGACGCGGGTGCCTTGCCGGTCAGGGCGGACCAGAAGTCCGGTGCACGGCGGTGGTCGGCGGAGAGCGCGGCCCCCTGAATGCTGTCCAGGGTGCGAGTGCGGGTCGCCCCGGTGGGAACGGCTTGCTTGCGCGAACGGGTTGCCGCGTCGGTATAGGAGACGATCAGCGGCAGATGCTCGCTGTGTGCGTCGTCGTACCCGTCGGCCAGCAGTTCGGTGACATTGAAGAGGTGCTCGTCCAGCTGGCCGGAGGCGATGTACGGCATCGCGGCGTCGGGATAGACATAAGTGTCCTTCCCGACGCTCATGGTGTGAGCGCCCACCGGACCGCCGTTGGGGCCCCGCACGGTCGCGAGGAGGTGGTCGTCGCCTGGGCTGGTCACCGTGACCTTGTCACCGGTGATGAGGGTGACAGTGCGGGGGGTGCCCGAGTGTGCGCCCGAGAGTCCGCGCGGGATCGCAGGCGCGGCCGCCGGCGCAGCGGCCGCCGACGTCGGAATGGCCGCCAGTACCGCGAGGGCAGCCCCCAGGGCTATCAGCCTGGGTCTGCGGGAGTGGGGAAGTGACACAAAGAATCCTTTTTTCGGAACGTCGGCCACGGGCACCACCAGACGCGTGCCGCCACATGATCAGTGGATTGATTGTGTAGTCCATATGATTCAAAGGGAAGACCCAGTGGACCTCAACTGGCGCCCCTCTCAAGACTTATCGCCCGCCTCGAGGTCCGTCAGCTGCTCGGCTGTGAGCTCGGGAGGAATGCCAAACGAGGCGCTGCAGAAGAGTGCGCGTCCGAGGGACAAGAAGGCTTCGGGGATGCCGTGGTGTATCTCCCAGCGGATCCGCAGGCGGCAAACCAGTGCAGGTGGTGAACGCAGGCTCTACGACCCACCATTGGGTACCCAGTCCGGAGCCGGCGCTGCCGAGGAGCCAGACGACGCGGGCCTTTGCCCTCCGTGAGCAGGGACCAGCTTCCGGGCCAGGTCGGCGTCGGCGGATGGCTGTCGGACGCGGCCCCGTACACGTGAACCCTGGCCGTGCCTGCGCCGCGCTCGGCGAGGGCATGAATCAGGGCGTGGCGCTGGTCGTGCTCGATAGCGTCGGTCAGGACGTGTTCGGTAGGTTGATCTGCCAACTCGCCCTTGAATAGGCCCAGGTGGACAGCATCCGGACGAGGACATCGTCTTAGCACCTTCATGCCGCCTCGGTCGCATCACGCCAATTTTGGGCACCGCACGCCCGGCGCACCGCGCCGGTTTGGCGCACCCGAAGTAGCCCTCGCACATCACTACGTGCTGGAAAGGCCAGACTTCGAACTCGACCGTGGCCACGTCGAGTCCAGTCGCGCCGCTCGGTCATACCGGCTTCCGCCCGGTCGGTGGACGTCACCTGTGGGTTGCCGTGATACCCGTCGGCAGCGCCCCACTCTGAGCCCGCTGGCAGCTGCCCCACGTCACGGACGGCAATCGGTATCAGCCGAGACCACGCTGCAAACTCAGTAGTCGGTGCTGGCCAGGGCGAGGTCAGTCGTCATCCGACACAGAAGGTTCTGCACGACAGTGATCTCGTCTGGTTTCAGCCATGGCGCCATCCAGGGCTGGGGGGATGGCGAGGGCGCACTCACGTAGTGCAACGCCCTGGGCGGTATGCGTCACTTCGACTACTCGCTCATCGTCGGCCCACCATTGCCGCTTGTACAGGCCGTTGGTCTCCAAGCGCTTGATCAGTGGCTTCAGGGTCCGTACTCGAGGTGGGGCAGCGAGGGCTCCGGGGACTCAGCAGGCGTGAGGGCGTCGGTACTGCTCACGGGCTTTTCTCCTCTGCTGTCAGCTGGCGAGCTGCCGCGACCATTCTCACAATTCCAGGGCAGGCAATGGTCTCGTGCATGATTAGTTTGTGCACAAATGAATTGGGGGCTATGGTTATGTTTGGCCCGGCAGACGGGGCCCGCCCGGAGCCTTCGGCCTGAGGCAGCAACCCAAAGGAGAACCACCATGACCCGCAAGCATCTGCACCGCTCGCCTTGGACCTACGCCACCGTGCTGGGCGCCAGTGCGGCAGCGATCGCGTTGACGACCACCGCGCCCGGGATGGCCTCCGCTGCGGGTCGCTCCCCGGCTACAAAGCCCACCGTTGTGCTGGTTCACGGTGCCTTCGCGGACTCTTCCAGCTGGAACGGGGTCATCGCCAGCCTGCAGCGCGCGGGCTACCCGGTCGCCGCTCCCGCCAACCCGCTGAGGGGGCTAACTCAGGACGCCGGCTATCTCAGCAGTTTCCTCAAGAGCGTGCATGGGCCCGTCGTGCTCGTCGGTCACTCCTACGGCGGCTCGGTCATCAGCCAGGCAGCCGCCGAAGCCCCCAACGTCAAGGCGCTCGTCTACATCGCCGGCTTCTCTCCCGACAAAGGTGAGAACGCGGCAGACCTCTCCAGCAAGTTCCCCGGGAGCACACTCGGCCCGACTCTCAACTCCGTGTCCTTCCCGCTTCCCGACGGCGGTACTGGCAGCGACCTATACATAAAGGCCGACAAGTTCCACGACCAGTTCGCAGCCGACGTCCCCAAGTCGACCACCGACTTGATGGCCGCAACCCAGCGCCCGGTGGCCGCCAGTGCGCTCACCGACAAGGCGACCGCAGCGGCATGGAAGACCATTCCCTCCTGGGACCTGGTCACCCTTCAGGACAAGAACATCCCGGCGGCGGCACAGAAGTTCATGGCCAAGCGGGCGCACTCGCACACGATCGAGATCCAGGCGTCCCACGCCGTTCCCGTTTCCCACCCGGCCGCTGTCGCGAGCCTGATCGAGAAGGCTGCCCACTCAACGGTCCGATAGCACGCCGCGTCCGCAAGCCACACCACAAATCGACACACGGGTTTGCCGAGTTTCGGTGTCGACCGCTTTCGGATGGCACGGAAGCCCTCGTAGCCGCCTACGTGCTGCGCCTTCGCCTCGCCCCGATGAAGCCACGGTGCAAAGCATCGAATGCTCGGCTGCCAAGCGTGGGCGATGCCGCCCGCGTGCCCGCTTCCATCAGGGCCGCTGGGCCGAACGCTGACGCGGGCTGCGGGCGGTCGACGTCTTGCACGCAAACTTCTGTGCCGTCTGCGAGGAGCCCGGGTCGTCGGCGGCGCGGGTTTCGCCGCTGTTCTCGGCACCGTATGGGTGTGGAAGACGTGGTGATCGTGCCTGCCGAATTCTACCGAGGGCCGGACTCTGTGCCGAGGGCGTAAGCGAGGTACAAGCACCCTGCGTGGCGGCGTCGGGATGGGGGCCGGGTGAGCGTGAACCCGGCTCATCCGACGGCCCGTTCCTCGTCAGCCGAGGCCGAGGCGCGGTGGCTACCCTCCCTGCCTCCAGGCGACGAGAGGGTAGAAGCAGGGGGCTTCGATCTGGCTCCCCAACAGTTTGTACCGGCGACGATCGCCCAAGGCGGCTGCGCCATGAAAAGAGAGCCAGAACTTCCGTAAGCCCCCCACCCTCTGGAAGACTCGCGCGCCGGCGTGATGATGAAGTCGCCATCGGGCCGCTCGTGATGCCGCGCCACAAGGTCCGCCGCCTGCCAGCCATCGACGGCCACCGCTTGGTCGACAGGGTCGGCGAAGCCGACGTGGCCGGCGCCCTGCACCGACCTCCGGGTTGGCGACCTGCTGGAAGCACTCTCTACCGACTGAACGGCACACGGCCCCTGGCCGCTCAGCCATCAGTCGCTTCCCACAGCTTGCCCACATAAGCCGAGCTGACCCTGACCGCCGAGAACAGCGATGACCTTCACGCTCCATTGCCTTTCTCCCCCACGAGACGAGCGTTCGGCGGTTCCCGCCCAGGGACCGCCCAGCTGCCCAGGAGTGCCCACTCCGTCAGAGCGAGCTGAGCGCCGCCTGCGATGGCATCTCGCGTCGGGCAGCGCCTGGCCACCGGTGGTAGGTACTGCTGATGGCCTGCGGGATGTCTGGAGCGCGATCACGACGTCGGTGCAGGTCCTGGACGCCCCTATGGCCGAGCATGCGATCGAGAGTGGCGAGGCAGTGACGTGACTCACGGTTCAAGGGGCGGGGAATCGGTGAGTCATTCTCACGGTTGGACAGCAAAGTAAGCGTGAGAATGATTTGTGTTGCAAGGCAGCAGCACTCTCCGTCCAGGTAGCTTCGCCGGCTGCCGCGACGGGGCCGTCGTCTCGTTCACGACTGCAGGAGGACCGGCGTGAGCCGGCAGAAACTAGCGAACGCCCCCGGCCTCACTCAGGGACGCTGGTAACAAACCCTCCTGAGGTCTTGACGCGAGCTATTCGATTCATTGCCGCACCAAGACAAGGAAGTAACATGTCCCGCATCCCCCTGATCCAGCCCGAAACCGCCACTCCTGCGGCGGCTGAGTTGCTGAATGGCGTCCAGAAGGCCATGGGAGTCACTCCCAACATGACTAAGGCAATGGTGAACAGCCCGGCCGTCCTCAAGGGCTACCTGGCATTTTCCGGGGCCCTCGCCAGCGGTGAGCTTCGCCCGGAGGTCCGGGAGCGCATCGCTCTCCTGGCCGCCCAGGAAAACGAGTGCGACTACTGCCTTTCTGCGCACACCTACATCGCTACCAAGGTGACCAAGCTCGACCAGGGCGAAGTGGAGCGGGCGCGGCACGGCAAGTCGGCAGACCCGCAAGCCGATGCGGCACTGCGCCTGGCGGCGGCTGTTCTGCGGAGCCGCGGTGACATAGCGGATGGTGACGTCGTCGCAGCCCGCGAGGCAGGACTGTCGGACGCAGAGATTGCCGAGATCATCGCCGCCGTGTCGCTAAGCATCTTCACCAACTACTTCAACAAGGCCGTAGGCACGGACCTCGACTGGCCCGAGGTCCGGCACGACCAGTGAGTGTGCCGTCGCTGTGCCCAGGTCTCCGTGTGTCTGGGCACACCTCGCGGCGCGAAAGCCGACGGTGGCAGGGAGTCAGCACAGCCCCAAGGGCCTGATCTGTCCGATGCGGCATGGATCTAGACTAGGGCGCCGGGAAATCCTGCAGACCTGTCACAGAGCTACAGGATGATTCGTTAGGAGTGTGCCGTGCATGAGTCGCCGATCATTGGAGATACGCTAGCGCTCGACCTTGCGAATACACACTTCGCCGTTCGAGGAAAGCCCGTAGAGGGTCTGTCGAACATAGAGGCCCTGGAACACTGGCTGGCAGCCATGCGTACGAGCCAGAGCCTCGCTCCTGTTTGCACCGTAGGCCCAGCAGGTCTGGCGAGTTTCATCGAACTCCGCGATGCGATCCGAACGGTCGCTCGAGCCCTGATTGTGGGTGACGGAGAAATCGGTGACGCAGTAGATCGAATCAACAACTTTGCGCGCGCCAACCGCGCGAATCCAAGACTGGACATGGAGCAGACCGGCTTGATCTCACGCTCCGAGTCGGCTGCAACTGGCATGCACAGGCTGCTGGCGGAGTTCGCCTGGGATGCTGTCGATCTCTTCGGAACCGAACGCAGGAAGCTGCTCCGTTCCTGCCCGGCACCTGACTGTCCTCTGCTCTTCATCAAAGACCACTCACGCCGTAAGTGGTGCCAGCCTTCGTGTGCGAACAGGGTGCGAGCGGCTCGCGCCTACCGGAAACAACGCAAGGCCGCTGTTCCACAATCACACTGAGCATGAGCGGGTTGGAATCGGATTCGCGAGCCGGACTGCAGAGTCACCTGCTGCAAGTACGCCTGTGACCGCCCAGGCAGACCTGTAGGCCGGAGCTGCGGATGACTTGTGGCGATCAGGGAACACTCCCGGACGTCGCCAGCTGCACGCTTCCGAGCCTGCTCAATACCGGTTGCGGACAGGGTGCCGATCACCATTCGAGGTGGCCTGGACGGCCTGTCCGATGAGCCGAGGCCCTCGCCCCCGCGCCGGTCCGAGACCTTTCAGTTGTCCACGGACTCGTTCTTCATCGACAAGGTCCGCGACGTCGTGGGCTTCTACCTGGATCCGCCGGAAAGAGCGCTGGTCCTCTGCGTGGACGAGAAGGAACGGGTGCCGAAATCCTGCTGGACCTCATCTGAGTGACCTACCTCACGGGAACTGCCCCGGTATATCTGACAGGTACCTACGTGAAGCAATCCTTGCGAGCTCGTCTGCGAGCCGGCGATCCAGAAGCTTTCCGGCAGCATTTTCAGGAACTAGGCCAGGCGATCTACGCGCATGCCTACAGAGCCACGGGCGACTGGTCGGCGGCCGAGGACACGGTGTCACTGACGTTTCTGGAAGTGTGGCGTCTGCGGGAGCAGCTGGAGGAGGGTGACGAGAGCGTGCGCCCTTGGGTTTACGGCATCGCCACCAACGTCCTGCGTAACCGCGGACGCTCTGCGCGCAAACACCAGCAGGTCCTGTCCCGCTTCCCGGCAGCGGACACGGTGCCGGATTTCTCCGACGAGGTCGCTGAGCGCATCGATGACAGTGAAAGACTCGCAGCGGCCAGAGCGGCGGTGGCCAAGCTGCGCCGCGCGGACCGCGATGTGTTCATGCTGTGCGTCTGGTCCGACCTCAGCTACGCCGCGGCAGCCGAAGCACTCGGCATCCCGGTCGGCACCGTGCGCTCCCGGCTGTCGCGAGCACGTGCCCGTCTACTCAAACTGACCGAGCACGAACTGCGACGTGCGAGAAAAAGAGTGGAACCCCCCAAGGACTTGCGACAGATACAGGGCGACCGCACACCCGCGGTCCGGTCGATACAGGAGAAAGCCCGATGAACGCCCCGAACAACGGTGAAGACGTCGAGCGCCAGGAGCTGTCCCACCTGCTGCCGCGCCCCGGCACACCTGGTCTCTCTCCCGCCCGGTCTCAACGTCTTGAGGAATATCTGATGCAGGAAGTCACCCAGACCAGCGCGCACACCCAGCCGTCTCCCGCCGTGAAGCGCGGAATGCCCCGCTGGAGCCTGATCTCCGCGCCGATTGCGGCCATGGCCGTGGCCGCGGCCGTCGTGGCCAGCACCACCGGTACGACCCACGGCGACGACAGTGTGGCCATGGCATCGGTCATCAAGGTGCAGCCCGCCTCGGCCACCGGCACCACCGCCCTGCTCACGCAGGTCGCGGACGCGGCCGGCAAGCAGAAGGCCCCGGTCGTCGGTGCCAACCAGTTCATCTACGTCAAGAGCAAGGTCGGCTTCACCCACCAGGTCAAGCAGCGCACCATCGGCGGTCCCGCCAAGCTCGACGCCGTCCACCAGCGCGAGGTGTGGCTGGCCGCCGATCCCTCGAAGGACGGCCTCATCCGTGAGGGCGGCGAGGACATCACGATCCACAACAGCGGTGAGGGCATCGTCAACCCCGACGCGGGCAAGCCGCAGAACCCGCGCCCGGGCACCGTCCCGCAGATCGCCTCCCTGCCCACCAATCCCGACGCACTGCTGAAGCAGATCTACTCCGACACCCGTGGCCAGGCCCCCGGCAAGGACGCAGCCGCGTTCAACTGGGTCGGCGACGCCGTGTCCGAGTCGATCGTTCCCGGGAACGTGGCCTCCATCATCTGGCGGGCCGCCGCAAAGATCCCCGGCGTCGTCCTCGTCAAGGACTCCGTCGACGCGGCCGGACGCCACGGCGAAGCCATCGCCCACGTCTCCAACGGCGAACGCACGGAATACATCTTCGACCGCGACACCCACCTCTTCCTCGGAGAGCGCAGCTACCTCATCAAGGACACCCCCGAGGGCAAAGCCGGCATGCTGACCGGCACCAGCGCCATCCTCTCCCGCAACGTCGTGAACAAGATGGGCGAACTCCCCGCAGACACCCGCGCCTAAGAGCTGTCCGGCCGATCACGGTCGTGGGCGGTCCGGCACGATGTCCGGGTGAGCATCATCGTCGAGTTCTTCGCGGCTCCGGATGACGCGTCCGCGGCTCTGGTTCTTCAGACCAGGACCGCGGCGCGCATTCGAGTCGCTTCCCCTTCGGCAACTTCGATCCCGAAGCTGTGGTCGAGTGGCAGTGCCTTCTTGCCGGCGGCAGCGAGGAACTCGTCGTAGCTGGTGAAGCTCGTCTCGTCGCTGGCCAGGGTGATGATGGGTGCGTCGAATTCGCGATCTCGCCTCGCCTGTCCGCAGCACTCGCCGAGGCTGAGAGCTCCGAGTTGAAGGATGACGCGGTGGAGCGGTCCTTGCGGCGTGGGGAGGACGGTGAGGCCATAGACACGGAGATCGCTTCCGTGATCCTGGGGACTAGCTGTTTTCGTCAGCAATGCCCGACGCAGGGGCAGGACATCCGTTGCTGAGTCGCGCAAGGGTTCGCGTTCGGAGCCAGATCGCGACGGACCCCGCGGTGACCGTGCCGAGGTACTACGTAGCGGCGCTTGATGCCCCTATAGATGTCAAGCAGCAGCGCCAGCGGGTGTTGTCGGGCCAGTTGCAGTGTTCGCTGGGACGATCGGTAGATCTCTCGTGCAACGTAGCGTTTGAGACAGCGGATGATCTTGCGACGTGTCTTGTCCGCGGCCAGGCGCCGCCGTAGGTAGTCGCGGGTGTGGTCGTCCCAGCGCAGGCGGCTGAGGACGATGCGGTCGAGGGCAGCGTCGGCTTGGCAGTTACCTCCGCGGTTCAGCCTGCGACGCCGGGTGTGAGCGTTCACGTTTTTCCCCACGACGAGTGGTTTGAGCGTCATGTAATTCCCCATCCCGAATTCTCCTAATTCCCCAGGGGTACGACGGAGTTCGGGATCGAGGGACCTGGTCATCGCGGAGGCGCGTGGGCAGCTCTCGGCCTGTAGTGCGGATGGCCGATGGGCAGCCCGGATGGCGAGGAGAACGTTCGTCGTGGTCGACATCACCGAGATCTATGTCCACTGGTACGCAGGCCGATCGAAGAGCGAGCTGGCCGCGTCGCTGGGGGTGGACCGCAAGACGATCAGGAAGTACTTGGCACCGGCGGAGGCGTCCGAGATCGTCCCGGGCGGTCCGCCGATGCGAGAGGCCGACTGGGCCAAGCTGATCAAGAGATGGTTCCCTGAACTGTCTGACCGGCGGCTGCGGCAGATCACCTGGCCCGACATCGACCAGCACCGCGACTACATCAAGAACCTGCTGGGGACGGTGACCGTCTCCACGATCCACCAACGGCTGCGGGACGAGCACAAGCTCGACGTGTCGATCTCCTCGTTCCGCCGGTGGGTACATGCCACGTTGCCCGATGAGACGACAAGGTCGCAGGTCACGGTCTTGCGCGATGACGTCGAGCCGGGCTCAGAAGCTCAGATCGACTACGGCCACCTGGGCCAGTGGACCAATCCGAAGACCGGCAAACGGCACCGGATCTGGGCCTTCGTGATGGTACTGCCGTGCTCGCGACACATGTTCGTCCGCCCGGTCCTCTACCTGCACCAGCACGCCTGGACCGAGGCCCACGTCGCCGCCTTCCGCTACTTCGGGGGCGTCCCGCGCCGCCTGGTCCCGGACAACCTGCGGACCGGCGTCGACAAACCCGATCTCTACGACCCGAAGATCAACAAGGCCTATGCCGAACTCGCCACCCACTACGGCGCCTTGGTGGATCCAGCCCGCGCCGCCCGGCCCAAGGACAAGCCGCGGGTCGAGCGGCCCATGCCCTACATCCGGGACTCGTTCTGGCGTGGACGGGAGTTCACCTCGATCGAGCACATGCAGGCCGAGGCTGTCGCCTGGAGTCAGAAGGTGGCGGGCCGACGACAGTGCCGGCCGCTGCAGGGAGCCTCACCGATGGCAGTGTTCGAGGCCGTCGAAGCCCAGACCCTACTGCCGTTGCCACCCACTCCGTTCGTCCTGGCTCGCTGGTCAACAGCGACGGTCGGACCGGACATCCACATCAAGGCCGGCCGCACCCTCTACTCGGTGCCCTGGAAACTGATCGGCCGCCGGGTCGACGTCCGCTCCACCGCCACGATGGTGCAGGTCTTCCTCGACGGCGACCTGGTCAAGACCCACGCCTCGCTTGACCAGGGCAAACGCACCGACAAGGGTGACTACCCGCCGGAGAAGATCGCCTTCCAGATGCGCACGCCAATCTGGTGCCGGACCCAGGCATCCGAGGTCGGGGACGCCTGCCGGACCGTCGTCGACCAGCTACTGGAGGTCAACGCGCTCTACCGTCTCCGCGCCGCCCAGGGGGTCGTCGGGCTGAGGAAGAAGTACGACGAGACGCGGCTGGAGGCCGCCTGCGCGAAGGCAATCACGGTCGGTGATCCGTCCTACCGCACCATCAAGGGCATCCTGATCGCCGGCACCGAGACCGACCCGGAGCCCGAATCAAGCGGAGACGCGGGAGCCGCAGCCTTCCTCCACGGGCCCCAGCGACTGTTCGCCTCCGTCGCCCCGGCCGAGACGGCGGACGACATGCACGACGACCAGGTCCACGGCGAAGCTGAGGGAAGCATCTGATGAGCGTGATGGACACCGCCCTGCGCGAGTCGCTGAAATCCCTGCGGCTCTCGGGAATGCTGGAAACCCTCGACGCCCGCCTCGCCCAGGCCCACGGCGGCGAACTCGGACACCTGGACTTTCTCCAGGTCCTCTGCCAGGACGAGATCACCCGCCGCGAGACCGTCGCCTTCCAACGACGCCTGACACGGGCGAAGTTCGAGCAGCAGGTCACCCTGGAGGAGTTCGACTTCAACGCCTCCTCGAAGCTCCCAGCCGCCCAGATCCGAGATCTCGGGGCCTTGCGCTGGCTCCACTCCGGCGAGTCGGTCATCCTCTTCGGGCCGGTCGGGGTCGGCAAGACCCACGTCGCCCAGGCCCTCGGCCACCTCGCGATCCGCCAGGGCGCCCACGTCCGCTTCGCCAAGACCAGCCGCATCCTCGCAGACCTCGCCGGCGGCCACGCGGACCGCACCTGGGACAAGCGGATCCGCGAACTGGTACGGCCCGACGTGCTCATCCTCGACGACTTCGCCATGCGCCAGCTCAGCGCGGCCCAGGCGGATGACCTCTACGAACTGGTCAGCGAACGGCAGGGACGGTCCCTGATCATCACCAGCAACCGGGCACCCAGCGACTGGTATCCGCTCTTCCCCAACCCCGTCGTCGCCGAGTCGCTCCTGGACCGCCTGATCAACACCAGCCACCAGGTGATCATGAACGGCCCCAGCTACCGCCCCAACAAGCGGCCAAAGAACCCCACTGACAAGACCAAGTAGGAAAATCGGTGGACGTCGTCGGGATACTGCCCTCATGGCCGTCACTCAACAACTTGCCCGCATCCCTGCGGAGTACCTCACCTCCTGCCAGCAGTCAGCTGACGAGTCACCGGATGGAGATCCTCACTGGGATCCACCCACGGCGGACACCCTGGACCTGGACTGGGCGCCGACTCTGCTCGAACGGATCTGCGAGCTGGGAGGTCTCGATGACGTCCACCTCAACGCTCTGCGGCAGTCCACCGAGGGCGATGTTGCAATCGACCTCGGCTTCCTCAACACACACCCGCATGCCATCGGTCCCTTCGGGCCCGCTCCCACGGCCCTCTCCGCGGCTCAGGTGGCTCGCGTCTCGGAACTGCTCTCGCAGATCGACTTGACCGCCCTTCTGGCCGCCTTGCCGACCGACGAGACAGAGGCCGCTTCCTTGATCGGCGACGGGCCGGCCAGGATCGTCGGCGGCCCGAGGAAGTACCTGCTGGGGCACTTCAATGCCCTGCGAGAGTTCTACCGTGATGCATCCCAACGGCACCTTCTTCTCGTGCTGTGGTGGGACTGACACCGGGCGTCCTCCAGTCAGATCACAGCAGCACCCTGGGGAATTACGTGAACTTCCGCCTGGGGAATTGCGTGACCGTCCACACCCGGGTCTTACGAAGGACACCTCGACCGGGCTGGTGCCGCATAGCGCTGCGAAGGACGCCTTGTTGGCCAGTCGCTCGGGGTTGTCGCCGGCCGTGATGAGTAGGGCTGCGGCGCTGTCCGGTCCGCCGCCACGGACTTCCAGCAGGCCCGGCGTACTCGCTTCGACGGCCTGGGCTATCCGCTTGTTGAGTTCGTCGTTTTCCTCGGACAGGTGCCGAATACGGTGGGCCAGCAGCCTCAGAGTGTGACGGGCAGCCGCGGCCGGCTCACTTGAGTGCTGGGGTTCCAACTCGGCGCAAAGCTTGAACAAGTGCGGGTTACCCAGTCCCGCCAGCAACTCGCGGAGTGCGCAGCTGGTTGATTGGTTCTGGACTTGATCGCAGGTCCCTTCGCCAGCCTGAACAATCGGAGCGTCTCCACTGGACCATCTCCGGTCTTCGCCGAGGCGGTGGCTCGTGCGGTCAGCACAGCGCGGGCTGCGAGCTCAGCGTCGATGGCGTCGGTCTTGCCGTGACAGCGTCGGGCGACCTTGTCGGCTGGTTGACCTCGGTCACCTCGATGCCCTCAGCGCGCCGGTGGCGGGTCAAGGCGGCTTCGTAGGAACCGGTGCATTCAACGCCGGCCCGTCGCAGCACGCCGAGCGATTTCGCCCAGTCGAGGAGCTGGCGATATCTATCAGTGGTAGCCGGGAAGCTGCGGCCGGCGGTCAAGAAGTGGCTGCTGGCCCACCCCCGATTCCACCTGCACCTCATCCGAGCGCCGGTGAGCACGGTGACGACCCCACCAGGTTCGGCACGGCCTGGGACCTATGCAGGAAGCGCCCCAGTGACCCGTGAATCCGGGCCGGTTGCGTCGGCGTCACGGCGGCCCACGCGTTCGGCGGCGCGCAGTCACAGCGCCGTGAAGTCGGCGCTGTTCGCAGTCTCACTTCAGAACGTGCGCGACCAGGACTCCGTCCGGCAGCCGCAGCAGCACAAGGCGGCTCCTGCCCGTGCCAGACGCGGTGGATGTGTGGCCAAGAGCCTGACCTTCGTCAGTCACCTGCACCGCAATGGCTGTGACCGGATCGGTCAGAGCGCAGGGCCACTGGAAGAGTCTGGGACCGTCGGCTCCGGAGATCGGCGACCGGGGCAACCCCCGGCCTTGCTTCTTGACCGGGCGGTTCGAAATAGTTATTCTTAACCGAGCGGTCAAAAAGGGTTGTCGCCCCACACGAGGATCTCAGCCGAAACGGCACTGCACCTTCCCCAGCCCCGGGGGAGCGTGGCCGCGGCGCGAGTCCTTGTGTCCATTTTTGAATTCGTTGGAGGCTCCTGTGCGAAGCATTGTTCACGACCGGTTCGGCGAGCCGTCGGAGGTCCTGCGGGTGACGGAGGTCCCGGACCCGGCGGCGCCCGGACCCGGCGAAGTGTTGATCCGGGTCACGACGCGCCCCGTGCATCCTGGAGATCTCGCCGGCATTCGCGGGCGCTACACCACCGATCACCACCTGCCGGCCCCGGTCACGCCGGGCATGGAAGGCGTGGGCACGGTCGAGGCGCTGGGAGACGGTATCGGCGCGGACTCTGGCCTGACCGTGGGCGGCAGGGTGGCGTTCTTCCCCGTTCCGGGCGGCTGGGGCGAGCGAGTAGTTGCCCCCCGTCAGTTCGTGACGCCGGTCCCCGACACCGTCACGGACGTGGCGGCCAGCCAGCTGATGGTCAAGCCGATCACCGCGGCAATGCTGCTGCGTGCCGCCGAAGAGGCGGGGCTGTCGGCCGACAGCGGGCTGCTGGTGCAGACCGCCGCCGGATCCGGCGTGGGACGCTTGGTCACCGCCATGGCACTCTCCCGCGGATTCGCAACGGTCTCGGTCGTCCGCAGCGCCACCGGAGCCGCCGTACTGCGCGAGACGTTCGACGTCCCCGTCCTGAGCACCGACGACAACAACTGGGTGGCGCGGCTGCGCGAGGCGGCAGGCAGCCGGCCCGTCCAGGTAGCCGTGGACCCGATCGGCGGAGCGATCTCCGTCGAGTTGACCGGCCTGCTGGCCGACGGCGGCACCCTGCTGACCTACGGCGGACTCGCCGAGGGCGAGCCCATGGGCCTGGACGCGATGACCCTGACCTCGCGCGGGCTGACAGTACGCGGTGTGACCATCGGGCGATGGCTGATCAGCGCCTCCGAGGCACTGCGCGGGCAGGACATCGACGGCGCCCTGAAGCTTGCGCAAGAGCGGCCCGATCTCTTCGACGGCGCAGCCGAGTACGACCTCGCTCACGTCACCGACGCGGTCCAGCACATGGAGCGCTCGGGCAAGACGGGCACGGTTCTCCTCAGTTCCCCCTCCGCCTGAGCAACGGCATGCCAGCCCGCTCGCCGTGTCGCTCATCCCAAGGAGCGATCGCATGAAGATTGGAACCATCCGAGCTGGCACGGTCTCGGCGGCCTCCGCCCGTCAGGCGTTGACATCCGGGCATCAGGTCGTACTGAGCAACAGCCGCGGGCCCGCCAGTCTCCAGCAGCTCGTCGCCGAACTGGGGCGCAGCGCCTCGGCCGGCACCCGGCAGGAGGCTGCCGCGGCCGAGATAGTGCTGGTCGCCGTGCCGTGGCCGGTCGTCCCCATGGCCCTTGACGTGCTGCCGGCGTGGGACGGCCGCATTCTCATCGGTGTCACCAACCAGTTCGCCTCCCTCGCCAAGGTCTCATCGACGACCTTGGGGACACCACGGGCAGTGAGTTCGTGGCGGAACTCGCGCCCGGCGCCAGGGTCGTCAAAGCATTCAACACTCTCTTCGCCGAGTACATCGCCGCCCCACGGCGTGCGGTCTCGTCCTCTTCCATGCGGGGGACGACGTGGTGGCGACGGCGGCGGTCGCATCGCTCGCCGAGGGTTTCGGGTTCCCCCCTCGACGTGAGCGCCCTGCGCAGCGGCGGGCGGATGATGCAGGTGGGCGGCACACTGTCGGCGCACCACCTGCTCCAGCCGGAGCCGTTGGAACGCCTCTGACCCATAAATTCCGACCTCAGCGGCGCCCGCCACCGGTCAGCGCCTCGGATGACGAAGAGAGCCCGCCCGCTGACGACGAGTCCGGATTGGTGATTACTGAGGTTTTCAGGGTGGGTTCGGTTGGGTGAGGGGCAGGCCGGTGGCGGTGAGGCATCCGTCAATGAGGTGGGGCCGGAGCTGGGTTCTGCGTAACTCGCGGCGGAGTATGGGGTCGAGGTCGTCGGGTGTGTCGAACGCGGTGTTGGCCATCGCTCTTCGCAGCAGGGACCAGATCCCCTCGACGGGGTTGAGATCGGTGTGTCGGCGGGAGGCGGATGGTGGTGAGCCAGTCGTGCTCGGCCTCGTACCGCTTCAGGCCTGCCGTCATGTGCGTGTTGAGATTGTCCCAGACCACCACGATGGGGCCGCCGAGCTGGATGTGGGCCCGTACCAGCAGGTCCCGGTAGTCCTTCCAGGAGAAGCTCTTGCGTGCACCCTTCAACAGCAGGTGACCGTGAGGCCGGTAGATCAGCCGGCTTGCCTCGCCGGGTTTGTAGCAGCACAGGGCTGCCACCGAAGTCCGTCTGCGGGAGCGTCCTCTGACCCGGATGAGGGGGGTGTGTCCGCGTCGGCCCCAGGTGCGGGCACGGGGCGGCGTCATGGAGAAGCCGGCCTCGTCCTCGAAGACGATCCAGCCCCCACACGCCGCCGCGATCCTTTTGCCCGCGGCCACACCTCCTTCTTCCACAGCTCGATGGCGTGATCGTCGCGTTCGAGTGCTCTGCGGGCGGGTGCCTGCCAGGACCAGCCGTGCCGTTTCAGCAGCCGCCACACCGTCGCCACCGACAGACTCAGCCGGAACTGTTGGCGGATCACCGTCTGGACCCTGGCCAGGGTCCACCGCTCGTCTTCGAAGCCGTGCGCAGCCGGACCCTTGCCCAATTCCGCTTCCAGCACGGCGAACTGGGCATCGGTGACCGCCGGGGAGTTCGCCGGCCCGGCCGAGCGCAGGGCCTCCATCCCGCCCTCACGCCAGGCGCGGCGCCAGCGTTCCACCGACCGCACACTCACCCGCAGATCCTTTGCGATCACCGCGGTCTTCTCCCCCGCCGCGAACCGCCCGCCGGCCTGGAGCCGGATCCCCTCACGAAACGCCCGACGCTCAGCGGTCAGGCCCCCACCCTCCGGATAACGATACCAACGGCATACCGCAGGGATCATGAACCGTCACTACCCGACGACAACCCGAAATCCTCAGTAGGGGCAGAGTTCCACAAAAGAACCGTAACTATTATTGTGACGTCAGGGAGGAGGCGGTATGAGTGCCAACAGCAGGCTGACCATTGCCACACACGCATTGCTGTGGATTGAACTGCACCGACGCCAGGGCTACGAGGTAGCCACCTCTGAGCAGATCGCCGGAAGTGTCAACACCAACCCGGTTGTCATCCGGCGGCTGCTGAGTGAGCTGCGCAACGCACAGCTGGTCGAGTCGCGTAGAGGCGCGGGAGCCGGCTGGCAACTGGCGCGGCCGCTGGAGGACATCACGCTCCTGGACGTCCAGAACGCGCTGGAAGCCGGTCCGCTCTTCGGTATGCACCGAGCCACCCCCAATCAGAACTGCCCTGTCGGCTACGGCATCCGCCCCGCGATGCAGATCGTCTATGACGGAATGGAAGAAGTACTGCGGCGCGAGCTGGCGTCCCGGACTCTCGCCGACGTACTCCGCGACGTCATCGCGGTGCCGTGAATCCTGACAGGTCAGCAGCCTCGGACCCTGCGCTCCCAGATGTAACACAAAGTGTTACGATGAGCTGAGCCCGGTAGCACCAGCATTCCGGGCGGTCGGACAGCCAGACATGATCAGGAGCGACACTCGCCCATGCTGTTCCAGCAAGCGCACATCGAGGCATACGAGAGCAGCGACGGCAAGATCGGCCACGAATGGATGGAGGGCGTGTACACGCTGGTCCTCCACACCATCGGCCGGACGAGTGGGGCTGTGCGCAAGTTCGCGGTGATCTACCGGAAAGTCGACGAGCGCTACGTCCTGGTGGCCTCGCGCGGCGGGATGGACACCCATCCCAACTGGTACCTCAACCTCGTGGCGCAGCCCGAGGTCCAGGTTCAGGTCGATGCGGAGAAGTTCATCGTGCGGGCACACACCGCCGAGGGCCCCGAACGGGCCGCACTGTGGCCGCTGATGGTGGAGGCCTTTCCCACGTATGCCGAGTATGAGCAGATGACCAGCCGTGTTCTGCCGGTCGTCGTCCTCACACGAGTCTGAGGACCTGCCCACAGGCAGACTCCGCAAAGCCCCTCAGAAAAGGCGGTTTCCAGTGGGCTTCGGCGAGTCGACGCCCTGCGCTGCGGGAGACCGCTCCGCCGCGCCCAACCACTCGGTGTACAGAAGGTCTGCGGGCCGCTCCACCTGTCGGCCGACCGCCTCCGCCGCCTCGACAGTTCCGCTCGCGACGGTGAACGACGTTCGGTGGGACTGATACTCCATCGGTCCCACCGAACGTCCCGTTCGCTAGCAGTTGCTGTGTGCCGCGGACAGCCGTGGGGCTGTCCACAGTGCGATGAGGGCCGCAGCCGAGACTGCCGCCGCTATCAGTAGGTCGGGGCTGAGGCCTGCACTGTCGACGGTGACACCTCCCAGGAAAGCACCTGCGGCGAGGGCGAGTTGGCTGGCGGAGATGAAGAGGGCCAGTCCGCTGTCGGCCTTCTCACCCATTGCGTCCAGGATCCACAGCTGCAGTCCGAGCGGCATCGCACCCCAGGCCAGGCCCCACAGTCCGACCAGCACGACCGCGCCCGGTGCCGTCGTGCCGATCAGCGGGAGCAGGGCCAGCGATGCGACCAGCAGGATCACCCCTGCGGTGAGTGTCCCCCTGATGCTGCGGGCCGCGGTCACGCCCGCGGCGAAGTTCCCCACGATCCCGGTCACTCCGAACAGCAGCAGGACGGGTGTCGTCCAAGTGCTGTCGATGTGGGCGAGGTTGTGCAGCGCGGGCGACAGGTAGGTGTATCCCGCGAAGTGGCCGAAGAAGACCAGCACCGAGGCGATCACGCCGGCCCGGGCCCTGGGCATCTTGAAGAGAGTCAGCAGCGACCCGAACGTGACAGCGTGCTGCGCCGGCATCCGCGGGAGGGCGAAGAACTGCAGGACGAGGGTGGCCAGAGCTAGACCGGTGATGATCAGGAATCCCGCGCGCCAGCCCAGTAGGTCACCGGCCAGAGAACCCAGCGGAAGGCTGGCCACGGTCGCCAGGGTAATACCCGAGGTGATCACTGAAGCTGCCCGAGGAACGACCTGTACGGGAACCAGCCGGGGGGCGACACTGACGCCGATCGTCCAGAACCCTCCGACCGCCACGCCCAGCAGCAGTCGCGCGACCATCAGCACGGAGAAAGCCGGGGCCAGTGCTGCCAGCAGATTGGACGCCACGAGCAGGACGCTCAGCGACAGCAGGATGACCCTTCTGTCCACCCGGGCCGCGGCCATGGTCAGCAACGGCGCGGAGAGCGCGGCCATCAGGCCCGGGGCGGTCACCATGAGCCCCGCCGTCCCCTCCGACACATCAAGGCTCTTCGCCACGTCGGGCAGCAGCCCGATCGCGAGGAACTCGGACATGACCAGGGCGAATGCCCCCGCCGCGACCGCCCACACAGCCACCCAGTTCGTCCCACCGGAGGTCGTGGACGGCACACCTGCTCGGGCGTGCTTACCGAGAGCCGGTTCAGTACTCAGCTCAGAGGTCGTTGAGGAGTTCATGTTCGTCTTTCGGGAAGGGGGCGGGGCCCGGTGGGGGTGGGGGGGAGGTCGGCTCTCAGTCCTCGAGGGCGGGGTAGTCGATGTATCCGCTCACACCACCGCCGTAGAAGGTCGCCGGGTCGGCCTCGTTGAGCTCCGCGCCGGTGCTCCAGCGACGCACGAGATCAGGGTTGGCGATGTACGGGCGGCCCACGGCAACGACATCGGCCAGGCCCGCGTCGAGGATCCCCTGCGCGGACTCCTTCGTCGTGACCTGTGCGAAGCCGTCACTGGCGATGAAAGGTCCCGAGAAGCGCGTGCGCAGCTCCTGGATCAACGCCTCGGCCGGGTCGGCGAGCGCGTGGAGGTAGGCCAGGCCCAACGGGGCGATGCCGTCGAGGAGCGCCCGGTACGTGGCAGCCGTCTCGGCGGTGTTGTCCTCGATGGCGCCGTGGATGTTGTGCGCGGGAGAGATACGGATCCCCACCCGCTCCGGCCCTATCGCGTCAGCGACAGCCCCGGCGACCTCCACGACCAGCCGCGCCCGAGCTGCCGGAGACCCTCCGTACTCGTCGGTGCGCAGGTTCGTGGAAGGAGCGAGGAACTGGTGAAGCAGGTAGCCGTTCGCCGCGTGCAGCTCCACACCGTCCAGGCCGGCCTCGACGGCGGATCGGGCCGCGTGCACGAACTCCTCAACCAGCTCGGGCAGTTCGTGTGTCTCCAGCGCCCTGGGCACCGGGTAGGGCTGCATGCCCTTCGCGGTGAAGATCTCGTCCGGGGCCGCAATGGCACTGGGAGCCACCGTCTCCTGGCCTGGCTTGTTCTCAGAGTGCGCGATGCGGCCCACGTGCATCAGCTGCACGACGATGTGACCGTTCCGCGCGTGGACGGCCTCCGCGATCGGACGCCACCCCTCGATCTGCTCAGGGCTGTGGATTCCCGGGCTGTCGAGGTAACCCTGGCCGCGCGGGCTGGGCTGCGTCCCCTCGGCGATGATCAGGCCGGCACCGGCCCGCTGCCCGTAGTACTGGGCACTGATCTCCTGCGGCACCTGCCCCTCGCCGGCCCGGTTCCGGGTCATGGGCGCCATGACGATGCGATTGCTCAGGACCCATTTCCCAACGGTCACCGGCTCGAACAGGTTGGTCATCGATATCTCCTTCTACGTGCACTACTCGGGGAGGCATCCAGCAGGGGAAGGGCGGACGTCACTGCGTGGTACGCAGACCCCTGGCCGGAGGCCGGGCAGCGCCAGGCAGCAGCCGACGCCCATCGGTCGGACGGCTTTGAGACTCCGTCCGGCACGAAATTGAAGCAACTCTTTTGGTTACATCGAGGAATGCGACTGCACTGTTGCCCTAACCGAGGCAGCAACAGGAGTTGCAACCAAAAAAGACGACTGAGACCGCGGGGTGGCCTGGACTGGCTTGGCGGACAGCGAGTTGGCCGCCGCCGAACCAGGACGGTGCCCGTCAGCCAACCCGCCCCGCCCCATGACAGGACCGCTTCACGTCCGACGTTCCGCCACTGCAGACCGGCCCACGACGGCGGGATCCCGCCTCGCGCGTCTGCGTCGCGCGGCCTGGCCTTACAGGCTGGCGATGCTGTCCTGCACCGACTTGCCCCACGCCACACCTTCAGCGTGCGTGTTGGCGAAGTCCGGGTCCACGTAGATGTGGGTCCGCTTGATGAGTTCGCCCTCGAACTCGAAAACATTGCAGAACAGTCCGAAAGAGGAGACGCCGTCGGGGAAGTCCACACCCGATGTCGTCGTTCCGTTCTCCGCACCCTCGACGATCACGTAGTTTCCGGACGACAGCACGGTGAAACCGTCGATCTCATGCTCGAGCGACGCGATTCCCCGGCCGAGGCCCTGGGCGAACGCGCCGATCTGCGCCTTGCCGACGGCGAAGCCGAACTTCGGGTAGAACATCTGGGCGTCGTCCGTGAAGATGTCGATCACCGCGGGGTTTCCGGCGTCGACCATGCGGAAGTAGTTGATGACAATCTCTTCGCGGCGCTTCTGGAGATCGCTGTTGCCGTTCACTTTTCCTCCTGTTGGATGTTCTGCTTTTTCGCGTGTTTTCTTCCGCGGCGCACCAGTTACGCCCTGCCATCCCGGCAGAGGGCTGCTTCCGCGCACCGGTTGCGGATCATGGGCCGACAAGGTCCACAGAGCCATCACATCAGCCCCGAGGGCCAGTGGGACTCGGTCCGATCATGACCCTGCGCGACCTTCCTGTCGCCTCGTGCCGACGTTCAGGGTGCGCGCCACAGCCCTTCTTAACCGAACGGTTAAAAATTTAGGCGCGATGGGCCGGTCTGTCAAGAAGCCTCCAGGCCGACCGTCACCCTCCATCGAGGGCGGGCGGGGCGGGCGGCCGCCACAGGGCCGCCGATCAGCAGGCTGGGCAACCGTCAACGGCCCCCGCGGGCGATCCCGAAGCGCACCCGGCAACCGAAGACCGTCCCCGGCCTTGTTGACGGAGCGGATCCGCCCCGGTTATATTTCTAACCGATCGGTTAAATATTGTCACGTCGCACCACTCCCGTCAGAGGGGGCGGCAATTCGACGTCGCGACACGGCTACCGCAAGCGCCGACCGAACCCCTGAGCGCAAGGCGCCGCGCGAAGATCCAGCACTTAGAAAATGCACACCCACCAGGAGCCACAGTGAACAGCAACAGCGATCGCCAGAAGAAGTACGAAGAGATAGCCCTCAGCTATTTCCGCCTGGTGGACCAAGGTGACCCGGCGATTTTCGATCTTTTCACGGAGGACGCCCAGATGTTCTTCCCGAAGTTCGGAATTGCCACCGGAAAGCCCCAGATCGCGGCGTTCGCCCAGGGTTTCGCCGGAGCGATCGCGTCGATTCAGCACGACGTGTCCGGCCTTCATGTGATGTCGTCCGGAAACCACGTGGTGGTCGAGGGAACGGGCCGGGGAACCCTGACGTCGGGGGCGTCCTTCCCTGACAGCGATCCCATCAGCGGGATGTTCTGCAATGTGTTCGAGTTCGAAGGCGAACACATCAAGCGGCTGCACATCTACGAAGACCCGGACTTCGGCCGCACGCACGCCGACGGCGTGAGCTGGGGCGACTCGGTGCGCGCCAGCCTGTAGGGCCTACTGGAAGCGCCCGCCCCGGCCAAACGGCCGGGGCGGGCAGCGCCATGCGCGCCCCTCATGCCGAACGGCGGTGTCGAACCGTACGGCAGTGGTCGAAGGGGAAGGCCTCGCGAGCAGACGGCGACGACCCGCCGCCCGCCACGACACGGGGTCGTAGCGGGTGGCGGACACGGCCTTCTGGCGGACGCGGGCCTTTCGGGGTACGGGAGTCAGACCTGGTTGGTGCCGCCGTCGGCGAAGAGCTCGGTGCCGGTGATGAAACTGCTCTGGTCGGAGGCGAGGAAGAGGACCGCCGCCGCGATCTCGTCGGGGCGGCCGAGGCGGCCGAGCGGGATACCGGCGGCCAGGGCCTCCAGCATCGCCGGGACGTGCTCCGGGGCGGGGGCGAGGCCGGTGAGGCCGGGGGTATGGGTCGGGCCCGGGGCGATGGTGTTCACCCGGATGCCGCGCGGGGCCAGCTCGGCGCCCAGGGTACGGGAGAACGAGCGGATCGCGGCCTTGGAGGCCGAGTAGACGCTGAACGCCGGCGAGCCGTTACTGGCCTCGGTGGAGCCCGCCACGATCACCGAGGCGCCCTGGTTGAACAGCGGCAACGCCTTCTGCACGGTGAACAGAGTGCCGCGCACATTGCTCCCGAAGATCTCGTCGAAGTGCTCGGGGGTGATCTCCTCCAGGGGCAGCATGGTGCCGCCGCCCGCGTTGGCGAAGAGCACGTCCAGGCCCTTGCCGTGCTCGGCAACCGCGGCCATGATCCGGTCGATGTCGTCGAGGTCGGAAACGTCACCGCGCACACCGACGGCGTTGCCTCCGATCGCCTTGACCGCTTCGTCGAGCTCGCGCTCGCGCCGGCCGGTGAGGAAGACGTACGCCCCCTCCGCCGCGAAGCGGCGGGCCGTCGCCAGGCCGATACCGGAGGTGGCGCCGGTGACGAGGGCCGTCTTGCCGTCGAGCTGTCCCATGATCGTTTCCTTAGATGTTAGATGTGAGGTGAGGGTGATGCTGGGGCGCGCGGGCGCCGACCTCACCTGACGGAACGGCGGCCGCCGTCATCATCACCCCGACACTTTCTTACCGATTGGTCAAAATTCACAGTACCCCACCTCGAAGACATACGGCAAAATTATTGACCGCCCGGTTCTAAAGGTCGTACGTTGTCCGAAGGACAGGTTGAACCGGAGAGAAACAAGAGGCGACCATGGCTGTCGGCCGACCCCGCACGTTCGACGAGGCGGAAGCGCTTGACCTCGCGGTCGAGGTCTTCTGGCGCCAGGGGTACGAGGGCACCTCCATCACCGACCTCACCACCGCGATGGGCATGAACAAGCCCAGCCTGTACACGGTGTTCGGGTCGAAGGAAAAACTGTTTCAGCGGGTCGTCGCGCGCTACGCGGAGCGGGACATGGGCTACAAGACCGCCGCGCTCGCCGAACCGACAGCCGCCACCGTCGCCCGGACCCTGCTACTGGAGAACGCCAAGGCCCTCACCCGGAAAGACCGCCCGGCCGGCTGCCTGTCCATCCAAGGCGGCCTGTCCACCAGCCCCGACAACGCCTCGGTCTGCGCCTTCCTCGCCGCGAGCCGACTGGAGGGCGAGCAGGCACTGGCCGACCGCTTCCGCACGGCGGTGATGGACGGCGACCTGCCCTCCGATACGAACCCGGCCGCCCTCGCCCGCTACATCATCGCCTTCACCGAGGGTCAAGCCGTACACGCCGCAGCGGGCGCCAACCGCCGGCAACTCGAAGAGACCGCAGAAATCGCCCTACGGGCCTTCCCAGGCGACACCGGCCCGACGTCCGACTGACGCGCCCGGGCCGAGGGCGTGGGTTGCCGATGCCTCGGCCGTCGCACAAAAGACACTCATCCGAGTCGGCCTGGGCCGCCTGCTTCTTCGGGCGCGCCCTTCGTGGGAGTTGGCGGCGTAGTGTCGCTGATGTGTGGTGAGCCGAAACCACAGGCTGTGCTTTGGGTACCGCAATTGATGCGCGGGCTGCCGGCTGCACTGTGGTGAGCCGAGAGAGTCCGCGGTGCTGGGGCGGCGGGAGACTAGGGAAAGGCGAAGCGGGCAGCGCTGCCGTCCAGGAACTGGATGTAGGCGGGCCTACTTGGGCGGGCGCGGCCTGGCGCAGGGTTCCCGTGGAAGCCGCCGCTCTCAGCTGAACCACCGGGACTCAAGGCGTTCGAGCGGCTCTGCTCGGATGGTTGACAAGGTAATCGATTGGGGTCGCGGAGCCTTCGCTGGCTGGCATAAATCCCGGCATCGACGTCCTGCCTTCTTGCGGTAGGTCGAATGCTTGAATCGCCTCCGGGGGAAGCTCCTGGCCCGCCACAGGCGGGCCGCGGCACACCCGGCTGCCGCTGACTTTGGGCTGCCTGCACCGCATGGTGCGGGACGGGTGCTGTGCCACGGACTGGGCAGGCGAAGCGCTGGTTGAGGAGATGTCGTCAGATCGGATCGCGTTGGGATGTTGCTCCAGCGGAGCCGACGTGAGCTCAGGTTTCACCCCTGTCCTAGTGCGAGGCCGCCGACGTACGCCGCCTCCTGGAATGAGTGCCTCCCACCTCCGGCGGGTGGGCCGAAGACGGGAGACGGGAGGGACAGCCCTACTTGGCGGTCAGGAACTCTTCCGCGGACAAGGGACGGTTCACGATGCGGATGTCACCGACGTTGCCGTGGAAGACGACGTCGACGGCGCCCGCGTACTCGTGGCCGCCCACGAGCCAGGGCAACCCGAGCGAGGCGAGGCCGACCGACAGGCGGTTCGGGTTGTCTACGACCGGGGCGCCCTCAACGTACAACTTCGTGAGACGGCCGTCGTTCACCACCGCCAGGTGCCACCACTTGAGCTCCACCAAGCCGTGACCCCAGTTGGTCGTCGGGTAGGTGTTGTTCAGCGGGTAGTGGTTGAACTGCGGCTCGCGGCCGTTGTTCGTGATAGCGAACTGAGCCACGGGCTCGTTCGGGTCGGTGTTCTTGCCGTGCTTTCCGGCGGCCCCGGCCGAACCCCGGCGACTGAGTATCGACGCGTTGCCATTCTTGCCAGCGTCCCAGTCCAGCGGCATCCTCACGAACGTCTCAATCGTGTACCCGGTCTTGAACGTCTCCGAGTTCAGCGGAGCCTTGGCCCCGGTGGTCAGGTACGAGCCGTGGACCGGGTTCCTGCCGCCGACGAACTTCAGGCTGGCATGTCCGGGCTGGTCGGGGTGGTGGTCGGCGGACCATGTCAGCGCGTCGGCGGCTGTGCCTGGCACGGTCACCACCGTCAGGTCGTTGCCCTTGCCCGACAGGTCGTGGATCGTCTGGCCCACGGAGAGCGAGGTGCCGGGCGCGCCCTGCCCGTCGAAGCGCCAATACGCCAGCGTGCCCTTCACCAGCTCTCTACCGGCGGGCCGGGCGGGCCGGACCGGGACCGGGATGAAGCTCGAGAACCGCTGCTCGAAGTCGACTGGGATCGAGAAGTTGTCGACCGGACCGGTGATCCGCGCGTGCTCGGCTGCCAGTTCAGTGCGGGACTCCGGCTCCTGAGCCAGGATCCACGGGTTGATCGTCTCGACGTCGATCGTGTTGCGGGCCAGGTCGAAGTGGTACAGCCGGATCATGCCGCCACCGCCGAAGTAGCGGTTCTGGTAATTCGTGATGTGCATATGCACGTCGTTGCCGGCGGCGTTCTTCTTGGTCATGCGCCCGGACGGCCAGTAGTGACCGTTGAGGGTCAGGAAGATCTGGTCATTGTCGTTGACCAGTTTGTCCCAGATCGACTGGCCGTAGTCGGAGAGCGCCGCGTTGTCCTCCGGGTCGCCGGACTCGTAGGGGAAGACGTTGTCGTCGTAGTCCGAATAGACGATGTCATGCGCCGTGAGGATCACCGGCATCTTCGGGTGGGCCTTGATGACATTGTTGGCCCACGCGAAGCCCTGGTCGGTGGTCCGCCAGTCCAGCGCCAGCACCAGCCACGAGCGGCCAGCGGCCTGGAAGATGTGCGCGGTGTTGTAGCCGGTCGGGTCCGACCCGGCGAACGTCTTGGAGCGCTTGAACCGCTGCGGGCCCAGGGTCTTCAGGTACGGCGTGTCGCCGCGGCTGTCGTCGCCGGACACGTCGTGGTTGCCGGCCACCACGCTGTACGCGGCACCGTGCGAGTCCAGCAGGGCGAACGCCTTGTCGACCTGCTGAAATGACGACGCGTCGGCGTCCTGTGTCAGGTCACCGAGGTGTGCCATGAACACGATGTTGTTACTGGGGTTCCCGCTGTTGTTGATGATGTAGCGGAACGACTCCTCCTGCGGCGTCCGGTTTACGCTGTCCTGGCTTCCCCAGTACAGAAACTGGGTGTCCGGCATGACCGCGAGGGTGAACTGGAGGGCGGTCGAATCCGGTCTCCACGGACCGGTCTTACCACTCCCACTCCTGGTGGCGTCCGCGGCAAACGCGGACGTCCCGCCGAGCGCGGACGCGCCGACTCCTACGGCTGCCGCTCCCGCACCGGCCAGCGCCGCGTTACGCAGAAAACCTCGCCGATTCTGCCCAGTCGACTCTTGTGACGGAGTGTCACCGTGAATACACATGAGAGCCTCTCTCGCATCGATAGTTCAAACCGCAACGATGTTACGCAGAAGCGGTCTGAGCTGGGCAGACGCGAGATGACAAACGATGATCAAGCGTCTGTCCACGATGAAAGCGCAAGGCAAATCACGACCAAAAGCCGATCTCTTGAGAGCGGAAAGTAACGAAAGGGAGTCGACATCTCGACCCAGTGCCACTGCCCTCAAGGCCACCGCCTTGAGTTTCGGGCTCGGCCGTGACAGCTAGGGTGCACACCTTCACGTCATGGGGCGGCAGACCGAGAACAACTCCCGGTCGAAGCCGACGAGGAAGTGCGCGATGCGTGTCGAGGTCAGGCCTTCGATCAACATGACTGACATACCTCACCGATCACTCCAGCCGTGATCAGCGCCCGAGCAGCGAGCGGAGCAGGCCGGCGCGGGATGGCCAGCAACGTTGCCAACACCGGGGGTGAGACCCAGGCTCTTCCGGGAGAGAAGAATTCGAACTCCCCTCGCCCCTGTCTGCACCCTCAGGCATCCCGGCTGCGTGAGGCAATTGAGCGGGTTCCTGCATCTCGGGGATGGCCGCCAAGCTGACCGAGCAACGGCGTCGCGCACAATCAGCTCATGCGCGCTAACAAGGGGGTCAAACTTACAGGTCCAAGCCCCATGTCCTCCCACGGATCGGACAGGTAACGAGACAGGGCGCGGCAGGTTGTGTCGCCTGGTTTGAGGCATGTCGCCATTCATCCCCGGTGTCATGAAGGCGACTTGGCGCAGGCTCAACGGCGCGGGAACTACCGGGGCGGCGTGGGGGTGTCGTGGCTCCGGTACATCGCCTGTATGTCCAGCTCCAGCTTGACCGTCGGTCCAACCACGGCGATACCGCGCGCCAACATGTTGCGCCAGTTGAGGGTGTAGTCCTCACGGTGGAGTTCAGCCTTGGCCAGCGCGGCACAGCGCAGTTCCTCGCCATAGCCGCCGTTGACCGTGCCCAGGTAGTTGGTATCCAGGGCCATCGAGCGACTGACGCCGTGCATGGTCAGCGTGCCCTGCAGCGACCACTTGGAGCCACCGCGGTGAACGAACCGACTGCTGGCGAAGTCGATGTACGGGTAGTTCTCGACGTCGAGAAAGTCCGCCGAGCGCAGGTGGTTGTCCCGGGTGTTGTTGCCCGTGGTGATGCTGTCGGCGTGGATCCTGACCTCGACCTGCGACTCCTCCATGTTCTCGTGGACCCGGATGCCGCCCTCGAAGCGCTCGAATCGGCCGTGCACATTTGCCATGCCGACATGCTTAGCGATGAAGCGGATCGCAGTGTGCGGCGGGTCGAAGAGCCAGACGCCGGGGGACGGAAGCTCCGGCTGGCGGGCCATGTCCAGCTGTGTCCTGGCCTGCGGTACGCCCTCGCCCGCGACGATGTCCACCGCCTCGCGGTGCGGCTGCAGACTCTCCGCGGTGATCAGCAGACTGTAACGGCCGGCGGGCAATGCGGCGCAGAACAGCCCGTACGGATCGGTGGTGCCTCGTGCCGCGACCCGCTGGGTATCAGTCGCGGTGACCGTGACGTCAACGCCGCCGAGGGGGTGACCCAACGGGTCCAGCACCTCGCGGACGAGGCCGCCTGCGCCGGGCGGAAGGGGCAGAGCGAGGCCTGTGCCGCCGCCGAAGCCGTGGGTGCGCCTGCGCCTGAGCAGTGCGAAGGCCATGGTGTTCACCTTTCGTGGAAATGCAGGGTAAGCATTGAGAGGGGTTCAGCCGTGTCCGAGGATCTGACGCAGCGCCGCGGTGAGCAGCACCTCCGCGTCACCGCACGCCGCGGCGTGAGCGTGCCGGAAAGCAATGTGATGGTCGGGTCGTACGAGCAGAGCCCCCGAGTCAGCGATCTCGCGCAGCCGCGCCCAGTCGCCGTACGGGTCCTCGTACTCCTGCCCGGGGCCGATGACGACCGTGGCGAGCTCGACACCGAGCGTTTCGGTGGCGGTCATGGCCGCGCACGTCCAGTCGTCTCCGCCGATGCCGGTGAACAGGGTGAACCGCCCCCGACCCGCCGCGTCCAAGGTGGACAGCTGCTCGCGGCCGCGGGTGATCCAGGCGTGCGGGAGCTTGGCGCCCGGCCTGGTGGAGGGCTGATGATGCAGCTCGGGATCGCGGTCGAAACCAGGGCCTTCGGTGCCGTCAGAGACGATCGCGTCCGACGCATAGCGCTGGTTCATCTCGACGCCGTGGGCGTTGAATTCGTACGCTTTGGAGGCGATCGCCTCACGCAGCTGTTCCCGCTGCTTCTCGGCGGCCTCGGTGGCGTCCTTACGGCCGGCGATATTGGCCCACAGTTGCTCGGGCGTCTGTGGGGAGAGCCCGTCGAGCGCCTCGAAGACGGGTGCAGTTTCGCCGATGCTCTTGTTGGCGCGCTCGACGACCTGCTTGCCGATGGGAGCGCGTTCGGCGGTGTAGGTGTTGAGGAGGGACGCGCCGGCGGTGCCGTCCAGGACAAGCTTCAGCTTCCACGCCAGGTTGTACGCGTCCTGAATGGAAGTGTTGGAGCCGAGTCCGTTCGACGGCGGATGGCGGTGTACAGCGTCGCCAGCACACAGCACACGGCCGTCCTGGTAGTTCTCGGCGTACAGATGGTTGACCGTCCAGGCGGAGGACGAGGTGATGGTCACCGGGATGTCGTCGTCACCGATGAGACGGCGTACGACCGACACCGCGTACTCCTCGGTGAGGTCGGGGGTGCCGGCCGTGAGGTCGTAACCCCACACGATCATCCACTCGTTCCACGGGCGTACACAGCGAACGAGGCCCGCGCCGATGCCGCCAACTGTGGCGCCCGGGGCGAGCACCCAGTAGAGGGTGGACGGACGGTGCGCGGTGTACTTGCTGAGGTCCGCCTCGAAGAGGATGTTGATGCTGCCCGCGACACCCATCTGGCCGACGGTCGGCAGCCGCGCGTTCTCCGCGACCCGGCTGCGGGCGCCGTCCGCGCCGATCAGGTACTTCGCGCGTATCTCGTAAGTGTCCCCGCGCAACCGGTCCTTGACGGTGGTTGTCACCCCGTCCGCGTCCTGTACGTGCGACAGGTACTCCGTCTCGAAGCGCAGCGAAGTACCGCGCGCAACCGCCGCGTCGGCAAGAATCGGCTCCATGAGGTGCTGCGGCATGTCGCACATGCGGCTCGGGCTGGCGAGTTCATGCTCGGCCTGCACCAGCGGTTCATTGCCCCAGGAGCGCAGCCGCCCCAGCTCCTCGCCCGCGAGGCTGGTACAGAAGACAGTGTTGCCCATCAGATGCTGCGGAGTGGCCTTGGCCACGACCTCGTCCTCGACGCCGAGGTCACGCAGCACCTCCATGGTGCGCTGGTTGGTGATGTGGGCGCGCGGAGTGTCCGCCAGGGAGGCATAGCGGGTCACAACGATATTGGGCACGCCGTAGGTGCTCAGTGCCAGGGCTGCCGAAGATCCCGCGGGGCCGCTGCCCACGATCAGTACGTCGGTCTCGACGGTGTGCACCGGTGTATCTCCTGGGGATGGACTCACAACTTTGTCATTAGTGATCTTGGACCTGCCCGCGTGAGAATGGGTGTCTCAATTCGAGACACCGGCAGCCAGATACCGTAGAGCCGTCGTGACCAGTACCGAGCATTCCCCCACAGCCGAGTCCAGCACAGCGTTCTCCCTCGAACGGCTACGCCAGGCACGCGAACGCTTCCTGCAGGGTCGGCCATTGTCCGACGATGTACCGAACAACGTCGTAGCGGCCTGGCGGCGGGCGCGTTTCTACGGAGTACGGCACGATCTGGCGACCGCGCCCGGCACCGATGCCACCGAGAACTCGGCGCTGCTCGCCGCCGCCCGCCCAGTGCTCGACCGGCTCGCAGCCACGCTGGACGGCGGGGACTACGCGCTGCTCCTCACGGACGAACGCTGCAAGGTCCTGTGGTGGTGTGGCCGCTGGTCCCCGAACACCCTGCACCGTGATCTGTCGGAGAGAGTCGTCGGCAACAACAGCGCGGCGCTCGCCCTGCGCACGGGATTTCGCGCCGAGGTGCACGGACCCGAGCACTTTCTCGACCTGTGGCAGGAACTCTCCTGTGTCAGTGTTCCGCTCCGCGTACCTGGCTCTGGGCGCGCGGCCGGCACCGTAACCGTCGTGGGCGGACTACGCCCGGACTGCGTCCCGCACCCGGGCGCCGTACTCGCCGAGGCGACGGCAGCGGCCGTCGAGGCGGAGCTGGCCGCCGCGGCACGCCCGCCGGAGCGACTGCTGCTCGACGCCTACCTGCGGGAGAGCGCCCACGGGCGGGCGGTGCTCGCGCTCGACGGCCGAAACCAGCTGGTAAGCGGCGGCGCCGCGCGGCTGCTGTCCCCGCAGGCACTGGCAGCGCTCGAACGGGAGGCGGCAGGAGTATGGGAAGAGCCTGCGGAGGCATACAACATCGAACTTCCGGACGGCGAGGGGCGTGTCGCCCGGGTCACTCCGCTGCGGACGGGTGGTGTGCTCGCTGTCGTCGAGGAACCGAGCGAGCTGAGCGCCGCGCTCTCCCCGCCCTCACACCTGTCCGAAAAGACAAGTCGACGCGGTGAGCCAGACCGCCTTCGCAAGGAACATTTCAATGAACCACGGCTAGGGCGGGACAAGCTGGCCAGGCTGGCCGGCAGTTCCGTGCCGTGGCGGCATGCAGCGGGCCGCGCCCTCGACCTGGCGCAGTCCGGGCAGCCGTTGCTACTGACCGGCGAGCGCGGCACCGGGAAGACCGCGCTGGCTCTGGCCCTACTCGCCCAGCGCGATAACACCCGGCCGCTGATCGTCGATGCCGCCCAGGCACCAGACGGCGAACTAGCCGCTCAATGCGAGTCGCTGGGCGCTAAGGGCGCCCTGACCAATCCCATGCTGCTGCGCCACACCGAGCAGCTGGCACAGCGTGATGTGGCCGCACTGATCGCCCTCCTCGGCAAGCACCCGGAGCTGCCGCTCGTGGCGACGTACACACCAGGGACCGCGCCCGGCCCGTGTCTGCAGCGGCTGCTGGACGCACTGGCGGCACGTTCCGTCGTACTGCCGCCCCTACGTGAACGAGTCGATGACATAAGGGAATTGCTGCCCCTCCTGGCACCTCGGCCGGAGCCCGGGCAGCCGCCGCTGACCTGGACACTCGACACGCTGCGAGCGCTCGAACAGCACTCCTGGCCCGGCAATATCACCGAACTCGCCCACCTTGTACGGGCGGTGGCGAAGCAGCGGCGCAGCTCCGGGCCGGTGCGCCGTGGCGAACTTCCCGACGCTGTACGGGAGACACCCGCCGCCCGGAACCTGAGCCCAATGGCGCTCGCCGAGCGCAAGGCGATCCTCGGCGCACTGCACCGCCACGGCGGTAACAAGGCGCGCGCTGCAGCATCGCTGGGCATCGGCCGGGCAACGCTGTATCGCAAGCTGCGTGGCTACCAGGGACTGCCAGACTGAGGAACCGCCCCGCTACAGGACTCCGTTGGAAAATGCGTAAACCGGCGGGTGTGATCTTGTCGTCAGGCGGCGAGTTGGAGTCGGGCGAGGTATGAGGTGCGGGTTTGGCCTAGGGGTGTTTCGCTGAGCCAGGCGTCGAGTCTGATGATGTTGATGGCGGTGGCGGCGAAGATGTGTCCGAGGTGGGTTTTGGGCAGGCCCGTGTAACGGGTCCGGCGGATGCGGGTGCGCCGGATTGCCTGGGAGATGGTGCCCTCCACTCCGGCGCGGATGTTGTAGCGCTGCTGCCACTGGTCGGTGAGCTGTTCGCGGCGTCGGTCTTCCAGTGCTGCCTGCTGGTCTTGGGGCAGCAGGGTCAGGCTTCGGCCCCACTTGCCGTTCGCCGCCTTGGTGCACTTGTCCTGCACCGGGCAGGCCGCGCAGTCCTGGGCGGTGAAGTGCACCCGTGAGACGGGAGTGCCACTGCTCTTGCGCTGGTCGGACCAGCTGGCACTGATCTTGCCCTGGGGACAGACGGCGTTCTTGGCTTCCCAGTCGATCGTGAACGCGCTCTGCGTGAAGTGCTCACCCTCGTAGTTCTCGTGGCACGTATCCAGCCCGACCGGCCCCAGCAGCTCGATCCCATGTGCGTCGCGCGCGGCCACGATGTGGGCGGCGGTGACGTAGCCGGCATCGACGTCGTGCTCATCGGGTAGCAGTTCACGTGTGGCCAGGCCCTGGTGGACTGCTGCGGTGACCTCGGTGTCGGCGACGGTGGCGTCCGTGGTGACGACATGGGTGATCAGGTGCGGGGCGTGGGGTTCGCAGGTCTCGCTGAGGTGGGTCTTGTAGCCGCACCAGCCCGATCCGCGCTTGGTCGCGTAGCGGGCGTCGGGGTCGTAGGGCGAGGCGAGGCGGCGTCTGCCCGGCGGGAGGTCTTTGCCCTCCCGCCAGCGCACCTCCTCGCCGTCGCGGTGGTACTGCTCCACCCAGGCCCGGCGCAGGACCTGGACAGCGGGGACTTCCCGTAACCACGCGGGAGCCTGGGGTGCGTAGACGGCCTCCAGGATGGTGAGGCCGTCCCTGCCGACCTGCCCGGCCCACTCGGCGCGGACGTTGTCGCCCTTGGGGAAGCGGTAGGAGTCGATCCGGGCGCCGTAGCGTTTGGCCCAGTCGGCGGTGACCAGCGGCGACAGCCATGCTGGGGCGGCGGCGGCCAGGGCTTCCAGCGCCGCGCGCAGGGTCTCGCCGACGAACTCCATCCGGTTCAACGTCCGCACGGCCGCGAGAACATGGGTGGAGTCGGTGCGCTGACGCCCCCCGGAACGCAGCAGCCCGAGGTCAGATATCCGCTCCAGGATCAGGTCCAGGACCTTTTCCTCCAGGCCGTGCTCGATCAGCCGGGCGCGGAAGTCGCTCAGCACGGAGAAGTCGAACCCCGAATCGTCCAGCTCCAGACCAAGGAGGAACTTCCAGTCCATGCGGGCCCGCACCTGGTCAGCGGCCTGCCTGTCGGTCAGCCCCTCTGCGTATTGCAGCACCGACACAAGCGCCAGCGCCCCCGGCGACACCGCCGGACGACCCCGTGACGAAAACGCCCCAGCGAAGGAATCGTCTTCGAACAGCGGGCCCAGCACTTCACGCACGCGGACAGCCAGTGTCCCCTTCGGGAACGATGCCCGCACGACCCGAGCAGTCAGCTCCGGCACCCCACGGTCGTCCCGAGACTCCAGCGACACCCAGCCCCCCTCGCTCCGACGAACAGAACGATCATGTCAACCTCAGCAAGCCGACGAGCCCGGTTTACGCATTTTCCAACGGAGTCCTACAGCCATGCGGTTGTCCAGGAACCCCCCGTCGTCACGGCATGCCGTGTGAAGGTGTAGCCCTTTGACCAGCCGGAAGAGGGCTATCGCAGTCAAAGCGCCTACAGCCTGCCCCGGGCGGCTGCGCGGGCCAGGTGATCGCGATCGTCGATGCGTATGACAATCCCAACGCCGAGGCCGACCTGGCCGTCTACCGCGTGCAGTGCGGCCTGCCGCCCTGCACGACCGCAACTACGGGCGGGCTCCGGCTGCGCGCAATACCAGACCAAGCCCGACTACCAGAAGGACACTGGCTGCGCCGGGCGCAGCGTCGCCGGCCTCGCCGCCCGTCGCTGACAACGTTGCTGTCTATCGCTCGTACGGCGCCGACGGCACCGTACCCCCGCACAGCAGGGCCTTGCCGTCCACAAGCGGACCACAACGAGCACCCTCCCCCGCCCCACCTACTGGGCTGGTGCGCAGTGCGCCGCCCTTCACCGCGAAGCCATTGGCGCCACCGCCGAGAATCCGAGGTTTACGGCGGACACACTTCCCAATGCTGAAGACAAGCCGCGAGAGCATCGCCGCGTCGCGGTTGCACCAGAGTCACCGGGGTGAGATGACTTGAATGAGTGCCATCACATAGGACCGGGGACGTAGGCGCCGTATGACGCAATCCGCTCCCTATAGCCGCATAGCGCGCCGCACCGTGTGGGGAAAGGGTGAATGATACGCGGACAGCCAACGACGGAACTGACGCCACCGGCAACCCCCCTCCGGCTCTCACTGACCGGAGCAAGCTGCTTGCCGAGGTCTTCCGTCAGATGAGATTCGAGTTCGGCGCCTATGTCGGCGTCGTCTACCTGGCTGCGCATGATGCTAATGGCACGCACCTGCTGTCAGCCGCAGTCGGCGGGGCCCCGCCAGCCGTCTTCACCATCCCCGAGGTCATTGCGTGCGACGGTCCCCTCGTAACGGCTGCCGCCTACCGCACCGGCCGCACCATGGCCTCCGATGCCGCCCATGCGATCTCCCGTGAAGAGCGCGCACTGCGGATGATGCCCTATCCATACTCGGTCGTGGCCGTACCCCTCATCGCCGGGGACGAGAAGCTTGGAGTGCTGACCGGGATTTGGGTACCGCCAAGCCAGACCTGCGAGGGACTGCAGGAACGGATGGCGACGCTGGGGGAACTGCTGGCGTCCGGTTTGGTCGACCAGTCTCAGGTTGATCACGCTATGAAGCCGACCGCATCTCCCCTGATCATCCCCATGTTCCGAAGCCCGGGTGGTGAAGGGATCCCCACTGCGGAGGTGAAGCGACGTTGGGGATTGCCCGACCTTCCCGGATCAGCCGCTCTCTCGCAGATGTACCAAGTACACAAACTCTCCGCCGCGCTCAACGAGGCGCCGGGGCTGGTCGACGTCATGCGAGCTGCGCGTGAACGGATCATGCTGCCTTTCGGCGCCGGCGCATTCGTGGCTGCGGTGGCTCAAGAGGGCAGACTCCGGGTGGCCGGGCACAGCGGGTCTGCGGAGCTGGTGCGGATGGTCCACGGGGCGCCCCTGGACAGAAGCACCCCCAGTGCAGATGTGCTCTGCACCGGACAACCCCTCTTTCTCCCCGATCGCGCGGCGCTGCTAGCGGCCTACCCCACTCTGGAGAGTGCTGACGTCCAGGCGTGTGCGGTGCTACCTCTGGTGGGCAGCGGAAACTTCCGGGGCAGCTGCCTGCTTGGCTTTGAGACTGCGCGATGGATCGGCGCCGAAGAACAGGCCGTCCTGCTGATGATGGCCGCCCAGCTCGCCGTGGCCATGGAGCGTGCCCAACTCAACGAGAGCGAGCACGCTCTCACGGAGGCGCTGCAGAAGAAGCTACTCCCCCGCTCACTGCCCGAACTCCCCGAGGTGGTGATCACTGCGCGGTACCTGTCCGCGTCAGCTCCCTCGGGGATGGGCGGTGACTGGTACGACGTCATTCCCCTGCCGGGTCGGCAAACCGGTCTCGTGGTCGGCGACGTGGAGGGCCACAACATCGACAGCGCGGTGATCATGGGACAGCTCCGAAGCGGACTGCGCGCGTATGCTGCGGAAGGACACAAGCCCGCCGATGTGCTCGCCCGATCCAGCGAACTGCTCGCCGAACTCGACACCGATCTCTTTGCCACTTGCTGTTTCGTCCGGCTCGATCCGGAAGGCGGGGTCGTCGAGATCGCTCTGGCCGGTCACCCGGTTCCGCTCCTTCGCTGCCCCGAGGCCGGGATCATAGCGCCGAACGCTCCGCCGAACCTCCCGCTCGGCGTGGAGCCTGGCTATGTGTATAGGAGCACGGAATTCACCATCCGCCCGGAGACACTACTGATGCTTTACACGGACGGAATCGTCAACTCCCCCACCGGCGACCCGGTGGTCGACGCACGCAGCCTTCTCGCTTCAGCCGACAAAGTCGAAGCCCGTTCCCTGCACAAGATTGCGGACTTGCTCCTCATGGGCGCGTCGAAGCGCCCCGAGCGCCAGCGGGACGACATGGCACTCCTGTTTGCTCTATACGAGGGAAATCCTCTCGGCTCGGTCCGCAGGGTCGACCGGATGGCTATACGAAGGCACGACATCCAGGGCGTGGGGTCTGTGCGGAGGTTCGTGCGGAGTTACCTGCTCAGACGGGACCTGCAGAGACTTGCCGACGACATGGAAGTGATGGCTTCCGAAATCGTCACTAATGCCCTCATTCATGCCGACAGCGATGTCGAGGTATGGCTCCGCGAATACCCCGACCGCATTCATTTCGAGGTCCGTGACACCGATGCCAAGCCTCCAGTGCCGACATCCATCACCGACTCCGACGAGGCGAACGCCGTGGCGGAGCACGGGAGGGGGCTAAGCATTGTGGAAATCCTTTCCTCCGCGTGGGGAAATTCTCCCCACGGCCGAGGAAAGACAGTGTGGATCGACATTCCTAAATAAGGGACTGCAGACCTGCGCCGTCGCTCTCCGACACCTGGGCGGAACGGCGCACCGGCGCGTGGACATTGGCCACCCCGCCAGCCCCCGACCGGCCTGTTGCGCATGACCGACTCCACCGCGCTGCTGTCCTGTAGGACAGGCGGCTTCTGGCTGGGCACCGGCTCCCGGCACAGCATGTTCGGCGCCCAGGCACCGCTGTCGGCGCCTGGCCCGCTGTCTGCGCCCCACCGGGATCACGGACGTCCACGTCAACCTCAGCTTGACCTAGCGTATGACCCGTAAGGCCGCCGTGCGGGTCCCCAGTCTGTCGAGGACGGGCAGATCGCCCCGGCGTCACAGATGCCCGCAGACAACTACTGAAGCCGTTCGCCACACCGCCGCCTGGCTCGCCGACTGGAACGGCAAACCACGCCCCCTTCTTCTGGACGCAGATAGCCGACGAGATCCTCGAAAAGCGCCGCTACTGCCGATGAACTCTGACTCGGGTCGCTAGAAGGGCTTAGTGGGCAAGTACTTGCCGTCCAGGGTGATCACGGCGCGCTCGCCTCCCTCGGGATCGGCGATCTTCTTTACGTCGAGCTTGAAGTTGATCGCGGAGATGATGCCGTCACCGAACTGCTCGTGGATCAGGGCCTTGAGTGTGGTGCCGTAAACCTGGATCATCTCGTAGAAGCGGTAGATCGTCGGGTCGGTGGGAATGCCGCCCTCGATGGAGCCGCGGGTGGGAATACTTCGCAGCAGTGTTACCGCATCGTCGTCGAGGCCAAGGAGTTCAGCGACGGCCTCGGCCGACTTCTCTGGCAGCGCGTGCTGGCCGAGGATGGCGGCCGTGACGAACGCAACGGACAGGCCGGCAGCGTCTGCGATCTGCTGCCAGGTGAGGTCCTTGCGGGTCTTGGCTTCGACCGCGGTGACCGCGAGCTGCTGGCGGGCGGCGTTGTCGAGTTGGGCGTGCATCATGGCGTTGCTTCCTTTCAGTCGGCCCCCCTTGGAGAGTGCGGAGAGCGGAAGAAATAGTCCTTGGAGCGGCCAGACTGGGCCGGGGGGTCAGGCCACGCGGGAGCGGTGCCGCCCGGCGTCGAGTTCCTCGACGGTTCCAGTTGGGATGTCGAAGACCCAGCCGTGCAACCGCACACTGTCCTTGGCCAGCGCATGGGCCACCGAGGGGTGTGCGGCCAGATTCGCCAGCTGGACAGCGACGTTTTCCCGTACCAATGCGGCGACTGTCTGCCTGCTTCCAGCGGGTGCGCTGAGGTCCTGGGCGGCAGCCGCTTGGCGCAGCCAGTCGGCGATGGCCGGGGTGTCGGTCAGGTCATGGCCTTGGGCGAGAGCGGTCATTGCACCGCATGCTGAGTGTCCACAGACAATAATGTCCTTCACTCCCAGGACGGCAATGGCGTACTCGATACTGGCGACGATGCCGTCGGCGCCGGAGGTGTAGAGGGGAACGAGATTGCCGGCAGTGCGGATGACGAACAGCTCGCCGGGATCGGCCTGGGTGATCAGCTCGGGGATGACACGGGCGTCAGAGCAGCCGATGAACAGCGTGCTGGGCTGGTGGGTGGTGGCCAGCTGAGCGAGAAGCCCTGCCTTGGCGGGGAAGACCTCCCGCTGAAAGCGGGTGATGCCCTCGGCGAGATGACGCATGCCGTACTCCTTCCGGTGGGTTTGCCGATGAGGTCTACGTCATTCACTGTGCACGAGCTGCCCTTATAGCGTCCAAGACTCATTACCACTGAGTTCCATCGACCGCATCTATAATTATGGGTGTGAAGCCTGAACTGCGTCATCTGCGATACCTGCTCGCAGTGGCCGAGCACGGGAACTTCACCCGCGCCGCCGAGGGCCTGCGCATCTCGCAACCCACCCTGTCTCAGCAGGTCCGGCAGCTGGAAAAGATCCTCGGTGTCCAGTTGTTGGACCGCACTGGCCGCACGGTACGCCTCACCGACGCCGGGACTGCCTACGCCCATTACGCCCAGCGCGCGCTACAGGACCTTGCGGCCGGCGAGCAGGCGGTGCTGGACGTGCAGAACCTCTCCCGTGGGCACCTACGCCTCGCTGTCACCCCTACCTTTACGGCCTACCTCACGGGCCCCCTCGTCGCCGACTTCTATGCCCGCTATCCGGGCATCACTTTGGACGTGCGGGAGATGCCCCAGACCCGCATCGAAGCCGACCTGCTCAGCGATCGGATTGATCTCGGCATCGCCTTCATGGGCGCCCATCACCCGGGCATCGAGGCCACCGCACTGTTCACCGAGACCCTCAGCCTCGTCGTCGGCCCCTATCACCCCGACACCCAAAGGCGCGACCCCCTGACCATCACCGACCTCCGCGAACGCCATCTCGCCCTGCTCAGCGGTGACTTCGCCACCCGTCAGCACATCGACCAGCACCTCGCCGAACACCACGTGCAGCCACGAATCGCGATGGAGGCCAACTCCATCAACGCACTCACCGAAATCGTGACCCGCACCCCGCTCGCGACCGTCCTACCCGACGCGATCACCCGCGGCCATCCCCACTTGGCCCCCGTCCCCCTCTCCCCCGCACTCCCGTCCCGCACTGTCACACTCCTGCACCGTGAAAGCACGTACCAAAGCGCCGCCGCCCGCGCCTTCACCAACCGGGCCACCAACTGGGCGCCTGCCCACGGCTTCAACCTCTGCTGACCAAGGAGGCAGCGGATGCCAACGCGGCTGTCGGCCCTGCCGCCCAAAGACGCCGGCTCAGGCAGCAAGGGCCGGACACCGACCGACACCCTGCATCGGATTTCTGTCCCAACCCACCCGTCGGAACAGACCCCAGGCGGCAATCGAGACCTTGATGGACCCGGTAATCACCCTCAACGAACTACTGAGGCGGGTGCGCACCGGCGTCAGCAGCGCTCGACTGTGTTGCGTCGGCGGTAGACCTCGCGGTCGAAGCCGGGTGGTCGTCCGCCGCGGCGGCCCCACGGGACAAGCCTTAGCAGTTTGCCGTCTGGTCGCCCTCCGAGAGCGTGGAAGCAGAGCTGAGGTCTGATCCGTTCAACTTGTTCGGCGCAAAGGCGACGCCGACCTCGCCGAGTGGAACCTCATGCCCCTCCTCACAGGTGACGCCTGCCCTCAGCGGCGCGCTGCAGTTGTGGTGGGTGAAAAGGAGTGGTGGTCCGGCCGGGTCGGCGAGGTAACGGTCGCCCCACTGAATGAGAGCCAAGGCCACAGGGAGCAGGTCGCGGCCTCTTTTCGTGAGTGCGTACTCATGCCGGGTGCGCGTGCCGGGCTCCTGGTAGGGGCGACGCTCAAGGACACCGACAGCCACGAGTTCGCGCAGGCGCGAGGCAGCGACAGCTTCGGAAATGCCCGCCCTATGCGCGAAGTCGTCAAAGCGCCGAGTGCCGTAGAAGGCCTCGCGTATCAGCAGCATTGCGGAGCGACTGCCGACCGCGCGCACAGCGCGGTCGAGGGAGCAACGGTCAGTGATCCAGCCGTCCCGGTCGGCCACCGGTCCGTCTAGATGTGCAGCTTCTGTCGACATGCGCCAAGACTAACGCTGGCTTGAGATTTCCCTACTCAGGCCATTTAACGCTCCGACTCATGGATAGCGGGCCGCAGGACGACTATCACAGTTACCTCTCGTGGTTCGCAATGGCGCCTCCGACCTTCGGGTCCGGCATCACTTCCTCCTTGTTGGCAATGATCCGGGGGTATCAGTCACCAGGTCCGAGGGCACCGACGGACCGCCTATAAGGGGCTTGAGCACCGGCTTCACCCAGACCGAAGAGCTCTCCGTAACGGGGATTGCGACAGCTCGGTGCCGCGACAGGCCGGACGAAAGCGTGAGTGGAGGGGGGCCTGCACGTGATCGACACGGCGACATCGACGTCTTCCTCGACCTGGACGCCGGCAAGGGCGAACACCACTCCACCACCGTCACACCGGCCGGGAACGCCAGCACCCACCGACGTCCCGCGCGCCGAGGCGCTCAGCACGCGGGGAGAGGGTTAGGGCTGGCAGCCGAGCCTTGAGCCGTCGACGTACGAGCCGACAGCGAGTTCGCGAGGCATCTGGCTTGCGTCGGTCCCAGCCAGATGGATAGCGTCTGGCTATGGAAAATCAAAGCCAGGCGAAGACCGCCTGGGTACTGCCGGTGCTTTGCGTTGCCGCGTTCATGGCCAGCTTGGACCTGTTCATCGTCAACGTTGCCTTCTCGGACATCGGGCAAGAGTTCCCAGACAGTTCGCTGGCCGACCTGAGCTGGATCCTCAACGCCTACGCGATCCTGTACGCGGCCCTTCTGGTTCCCCTGGGGCGCCTGGCTGACCGCTTCGGGCAAAAGGCGGGCTTCCTGAGTGGCCTGGCTGTATTCACCGCCGCCAGCGCCGCCTGCGCCTTGAGCGACAGCCTGTGGCCCCTGGTCGCCTTTCGGGGAATACAGGCAATGGGCGCCGCCCTGCTCACTCCCACGAGCCTCGGCTTGCTCCTCACTGCCACGCCCGCCGACCGGAAAGAGCGAGCAGTGCGCGTCTGGGCGGCCACAGGCGGTCTCGCGGCCGCCGCAGGGCCCGTCGTTGGAGGCCTCCTTGCCGAGGCCTCGTGGCGCTGGATCTTCCTGGTCAACGTGCCGATCGGCGCTGCTGCCTTCCTGTTGGCGCTTCCTTCGCTGCCCGCCAGCCGACACGACGTGGACGCCCGGCTGCCGGACCTCCCAGGTGCCGCTGTTCTTCTGGCCTGCATCAGCGTCCTAGCTCTCGGGCTGGTCCAAGCTCCTTCCTGGGGCTGGGGCAGCCCCAGGACCGCTGTATGTCTGGGACTGACTCTCACGGGCATGGCTGTCTTCTGGCGCCGCTCCCTACGCCACGCCTCCCCCGTGGTGGAACCGGCGCTGCTGCGCGTGCCCTCATTCGCCTGGTCCAACGCCACCGCCTTGGCCTTCACAGCCGCGTTCGCCGCCGGCCTGCTCGCCACCGTCATGTGGCTGCAAGAGGTATGGGGCTACTCGGCGCTCAGGACCGGCATGGCAATCACCCCGGGACCCCTGATGGTGCCGCTGTTCGCCTCCCTGGCCCAAGCTGTCGCTCACAAAGTGCCGGCCGGCTGGATCACCGCGGTGGGATCGGCCCTCTTCGGCACCGGCATCATCGTGCTGCAACTGAGCCTGGGCGCTCAGCCCGCCTACCTCACGCAGGTGCTTCCGGGCTGGCTGCTGAGTGGCATGGGCGTCGGTCTGGCCCTGCCCACCATCCTGGCCGCGGCCACGGCCGACCTCCCCAACAACCGTGCTGCGACCGGCAGCGCAATCGTCAACATGAGCCGCCAACTGGGAGCAGTCCTGGGAGTAAGCATCTTGATCGCGCTTGTCAGTGTCCCCCACACCTATACCGCCACACACGCGGCCTTCACGCTCGCGCGGTGGACCATTGCCGCTGTGGCTTTCGTCGGCGCACTGACCGCCTTGCGTATGACCCCCCGTAGCACACCCTCCGACAGCGCCTCTGCCGCCCTGACCGTCACACCTGAGATGTCATGACGTACAGCACCATGGCGATGGCGGCTCCGTGCAGAGATTCAGGGCGCCGCAAGCTTCACGGGCACCATCCAAGACCACTTGTGCCCAATACGAAGACCTGAAGCGGTTGTCACCTCGGTGAGGCTCACCTGCCGAGCTAAGGCCGTCTAAGCCTTGATCCACCGACGTGGTTTGGGGAGTGATCTTGTGACCGGTTTCGAGCCGGTTTCAGGTCGGCGCTCGGGTATGGGCAGGTTGTAGTCGCTGGTCTGCCCAGCTTTTCCACGGGTTCGGTTCCGGTTGGGCCCTGGCGGCGGGCGAGTCGGGTAGGGGCTGTTCGCGTCAGCCGGGTGGGCCGTGAACGGTGTGGAAGAGGTGTGTCCAGGCGTGCTGCCAGGGCCAGTTGTGTGGCAGGTGCAGGGTGATGCGGCGGGCGGAGCGGGCGATCCGGGCCGGAACGTGGACCAGGTGGGTGCGGATCGTGGCGGTGGTGGCTTTGGCGTGGAAGGCGGAGGTCAGGGAGCCAGTGGCCCGCAGCAGGTTGTAGGTCATCGCCCACAGGGTGAGCCAGGCGGCGTTGGCGTGGAAGTGCCCGGAAGGCAGGTGGGCCAGGGCGCCGGCTTTGGTGTCCGCGATGACCTGCTCGATCACGGCGTGGTGGCGGTGTTCCCGCTCGGCCTGCAGGGTTGCGGCGGGCTGGTCGGTGAAGAAGGGGTGGTAGCGCCAGACGGGGAACAACTCGCCCTGTTCACCCACGACGGCGGGTTTGGCGAGGTCACGGACCCGGCGCACGATCAGCCGGGCGGTGATCTGCTCGCTCTTTTTGCGGCTCGCGAAGGCGGTGTATTGGGGTATCTCGGCGACTTCGGCGTCCGAGATGAGTTCACCGGTGGCGGGGTCGGGCACCGCGGTCGGGTAACTGATGTGCTGCCATTCCTCGTCGGGGATGCTGTGGACGGCTCGTTTGATGGAGGGGTTCATGCTGGTGGTGAGCGAGAAGTGGGCTCCGGCCCGGTGGCAGGCGGCGATCACACCGGCGTTGTAGAACTGCGAGTCGGCCCGCAGGATTCGGGTCCCGGTGCAGCCGGCCTCGCGGGCGGTGGCCAGGGCCTCGCTCACGAATTTCGGGGCGCCGCGGGAGTCTGCTGCTTTGCCGCGTCGCATCCGCACGCCGGCGATCACCGGCCTCGATTGCGGGGTGCAGACCGTGGCGAGCAGCGGGTGCAGGGTGCGGATGCCCTTGAACCGGCCGTACTCGGCGCCCTGTTTCGCCCGCCCGTAGACGCGTTTGTGGGTGGAGTCGACATCGATGAACGCCATCTCGTCCGAGCCCGGCAACAAGGGGGTGTGCGCGGCCAGTGCGGCCAGGAACCGGCGGTGGACAGCGTGGAGTTGGAGGGCGTGACCGTGGGTGAACGAGCGAAGGAAGGTGCCCAGCGTGGACGGGGCACGGGCACCTGCGAACACGGCCGGCATCGCGCCGTGCCGCAGGACGTGAAGGTCGTCGATGCTGTCCGCACCCGCGGCCATGCCGCCCACAATGCTGGTGACCTTGGCATCCGCCGCAGCCCCAGCCCCGTTCTTCGCGCCGGTCAGCTTCACCTTCTCGGCCACCAACCGCGACAGCCCGCACCGCTCGGCCAGCCGCAGCACCGGCAGCAGCCCGGCATACGCGATCAGGTTCGGGTCATCGAACGCAGCGGAGACCGCTGCCGGAGTATGGGAAACTTGCATCTACGAGGTGCCTTGCTGATTGTGCGTGCTGGAAGCGTCAGAACTCCCATCATCGCAGGTCAGCAGGCACCTCTTCTTGATTGCTCATCCACAGCAAGCGAGCCACTCGGTGGATCGAGGCTAAGGGCTGTCCGGGCAGGTTGGTGATGCGGCTGACTGGGGTCTGACCGCCGATTCCGGTGTGTGGTCGGTGGTTTGGGCGTCCTATTCGGCCCAGTGAGGAGCAAGAACGGTAGCGGCTCGCCAAGTGCGCCGCCCCGCACGGACTGCAGCATCTACTCCCCAGCGACTCCGCTCCGACCTGCAGGCATCCGCCGCCGAACAACTCCAAAGACTGTTGATCGTGGACGCAGCGCTATTGATGCCAAGTGGGGCACACATGGCGAGACCTCAGCAACAGTGGGAAAATGGGGAAAGCTTTCCTTCGGAATACAAGTACTTGTTCGGCCAACATGGCAAACACCAGGGGAAGTTCGGTTGACCGCAAGAGTCATGGGCTTCCTGCCCGCTCAAGGATGCTTATGTCGGTGCAGCCGACGCAAAGGGGCAAGTATGACCAGCCCTGCACAGCGATCCGGGGATCATGTTCGCGGTTTACACGTCGTGCAGATCGCGAAGCCACCGATCATGGCCAGACCGTCGCATCGCAAACTCTGCCTCGGAATTCTCTCGCCCAGACAACCGAGACTTCGGTGCCCCCGTGGATCATCGCCGGAAAGTTCCGTCGAAGGCCACCGGATACCCGCACACTTCACGACATCCCTGTGTGACACATCGTGGTTGGACCCGCTTACGACCGGAGGAGCCTGTGAACCTGGTTCGAGACGCGATGACCAGCGACGTCGTTACCGTACCGCCCTACACCGCCCTGACTTCGGTTGCCGCCTGTATGCGTGACGCCAACGTCGGCTGCGTCCTCGTCGTCACTGACGACACCCTTCACGGCTTGATCACGGACCGCGACATCACGGTCCGCGTCACTGCCGAAGGTATGATCGCGGGAAGCGCAACGGCCCACCAAGCCGCGTCCGGAGCCCTGGTAACCGTCACCTCCGACACCACTCTCTGCGAGGCCGCCGCATTGATGTGCGACCATGCACTGCACCGTCTACCTGTCGTGGACGACGGCCATCTCGTGGGACTTCTCTCGCTAAGCGACATTGCTGAGACGGCCCATGCACGAGAGGTACTCATCGCACTCGGAAACGCCCAGGCCAACCACTGATCGCCAAGTTGTCCCCCGGCATCTTTTCCACCTCTCCACAGCGGGCTCCCAGCAGCCGGGCCCTACATGACTTCTCTTCCTCCTCTTGATCACGATCTGGGAGGTGACCGCGCGCCGAAGGCACCGATAGACCGCTGATAAGGGCAGAACCGCCGAGTCGTAGACAGATCCTTCATCACGTGGATCGCCGGCAATCAGCGCCGTGTGGGGGCACGACCTATTCAGGAGGGTGCACCAAGCGCGACAAAGTCGCTGCCTGTGGCTGCGCCTGGTGCTGGGCGATCCGCAGCTGGTGGTGAACCGGGTACGTCGAGAAGCACGCGCCACGACCGCAGGCTGAGGCGGGGCAGCAGTGTGGCACCAGCCCTTGCCGCCGGCGAACCACCGTGGAAACTCATGCCGGGCACCCGACCGGAACCCTCGGTAGCGACTCCTCATGCAAATGGACTGAAAAGTCAAGAACTGTTAGAGTGGGCGCATGGCGCGCCCCCGAAGCTTTGACGAGAACCAGGTTCTACAGTCCGCGCGCGAGCAGTTCTGGAACCGGGGCTATACGGCTACATCGCTGGAAGACCTCATGTCGGCCACCGGACTGGGCAAAGGAAGCCTGTACGGGGCGTTCGGCGACAAACGCCAGCTCTTCCTGCGCACACTGGACGACTATCGCAGGGAGCAGCTCGACAGCGTCCGGCAGATACTCACCGGACCGGGTTCGGGGCTGGAGCGCCTAGGGCGCCTCCTCGACGGCGCCGCTGGCGGTTACGCGAATGATGCCTGCCGCCGCGGGTGCTTCTTGGTCAACAGCACCTCCGAACTGCACGGCCAGGAGTCCGAAGTGGTCTCTCGCGCCCGGGCGACCTATCAGGAGGTACAAGACCTTTTGGCCGCCTGTGTGAAGGATGCACAACGGGAAGGCGACCTAGCTAAAGGTGCCGATCCGCAGGAAATGGGCAACCTGCTGCTCGCGGTCCTACAGGGAATCGAGTTCCTCGCCAAGACCGACATGGACGCCTCGGCCCTCATGCAGATCGGCCGCACCGCGTTGTTGAGCCTCCCTCGCCCCTGACCCGCACGCGCTTGAGGCCGCCCTGCGGCGCGATGTTCGGTGTGTTCGATCCCGTCCGCGACGAGCGGCAACCCTGGCCCGTGGGGCGTGTAGAGCCAGTTGCCGACGTCTTTCGCGCCGAGCGTGTGGGAGTCAACCGCATAGGGCCTGGGTCACAGGACCACCCACCGATCAGAGCGAGACCGTTCAAGTGGTGTTGAGGGCCCACGTCTGCCGCTTTTTCGCGACTTCTCCGTTGCGGCGATCGCCATCGGCTGGAGCATCCGCTGCCAGGAAGGTGTCCGCCAATGATCATGTCCGCGATCGGTCTTTGGACCTGATTCCCAGGTCCTAGCGACCAAGGCACCTCAACGGGCTTGTTTCTCCAGGGAGACAGCGTGAGAGCGCCTTAGAAGTCATCTCATTTGGCTTCGTCGGTAAGCTGTCGGCCATGGTGGGGATCGTTGAGCGGCTGGTGCCGGATGAGTTGTGGGTGTTGTTCCAGCGGGTTGTGCCGGAGGCGCCGTCGCGTCCTCAGGGTGGTGGACGGCGCCGGCATGGTGATCGTGAGGTGCTGGCCGCGATCGTGTTCGTGGCCACGTCGGGCTGCACGTGGCAGCAGTTGCCCACGGCTTCGTTCGGGCCGTCGGGAGCGACAGCTCATCGGCGTTTTTCCGAGTGGACGAAGGCCAGGGTGTGGGCGAAGCTCCACCGCCTGGTCCTCGACGAGCTCGGGGCCTGCGGCGAGTTGGACTGGTCGCGGTGCGCGATCGACTCGGTGAACATGCGGGCCCTGAAAAGGGGGATCTGACGGGTCCGAATCCTGTCGACCGGGGCACGTACGGGTCGAAGATCCACTTGATCACCGAGCGGACCGATCTGCCTCTGTCCGTCGCAATCTCGGGGGCGAACCTGCACGACAGCCAGGCCCTGATTCCCCTCGTGCAAGGGATACCGCCGATCCGCTCCCGCCACGGACGCCGACGACGCAAGCCCGCAAAGCTCCACGCCGACAAGGGCTACGACTACTACCACCTGCGACGATGGTTACGCCAGCGCGGCATCCAGCACCGCATCGCACGCAAGGGAGTCGAGAGCGCAAAGCCGAGCACTTCCTCGCCTGCACCCTCATCTGCTACCACAGACTCACCAAATGAGATGAATTCTTAAGGAACGGCTCGACCTCGACGATGTCGGCCAGCTCGGAGCCCACGAAGAGGTACAGGAACACGGGCGGCAGCGGGGTCGCGGCCAGGAGCCGGCGGTTGGATCCGTCGGCCAGGCCGGAGAAGACGACCACGTAGTCCACGCACGGGCACAGCAGCACCAGCAGGACACCGAGCCGGACGGTCTGGTCGGCGGGGAGGAACGTGAATATCGCGGCGACGACCAGCGGCACGATCACGAAGTTCACGACCAGCGCGGCGGAAAGGGACCGGGCGTGGCGTGGTGTTCGCGTCGCGGGTGACCGTCCCGGTGTGGAGAGGACCTGCCTGGTCCGGCCGGGTGTCACGGTGTGCGGGGAAGCGGTCGGCCGGGGATGCGGCCGGTGGGGTTCATGTGCGGGTGTGGGCCTGGCCGTGGTCGGCGTGGCGGGCGCTGGGGGCCGGAGTGCCTTCGTCTTGCGTGCGGTGGTCTCCCCGATGCGGGTGCGGAGCGCCGTAGGGGGCGCGATCCGGGATCCCGGTCGGCCGGGGGTGCGGCCGTGCTGCTGTCCGGGCAGGTGCCGCCGATCCGGAGTTGGGCAGTCCGGGCCGCGTCAGCTGTGGTTCAGGGACCACTCGACCTGGTCCTCGTACCAACGAGCGGCACTGACACCGTGCCACGACGCCGCTTCGGCCTCGTGGTCCGCGTAGCGGCCGACTCGTTCGCTGCCGGTCACGGACGTGGCGGACACGTGCTGCGTGTGCTGCACGGACACCGAAGTCGTGGCTGCCGACGCCGAGCCGCCGGCCCCGAGAAGCGCTCCGCCGGCCAGTGCCGTGGAGGCGAGTGCGATCGAGAGGCGCTTCGTCATGCTGCTCATGGTCATTTCCCTTACAAAACTGCCGCGGGCTTCGCCGATCCGGCGGGCGCCGCTTCCATGTGAATCGAGATCCGGAAATCCCGGGTCAGTCGGCTGGCTTCAAGTTCTGCAGGCCACTTTCTTGGGGCCGTTGGCGCGGTGCTGGACGATCCATCGCCGGCGACAGAGAGAACGATGCGGGCACAGCTTCTGAGGGTGCAGCTCGTGTTCCAGTCGGGCGTCGGCCCAGTCGAGGTCGCAGAGCGCATCCAGTTCCGAGCGGTCGGCCTAATGAGCGACGAAGCGCTCCAAGAAAATCCTGAGGAGAAGATGCTTCGCGAGCTGCGGAGCAGCGCAGACCACGAGGAGGCCATGCTCGACGACCCCCGCAACAGCGTCCCTTCCGACGCCGTGTCGCTGGCGTGGGTACGGGACAGGGTGAGGGAGATCAGATCCGAAGACGACCGGGCAGTGCGGGCCGGGAAGCTGGAGCCCGACCGAGAACAGGAGATATACGAGATCGAGAACGAATTCGGTCAGTATGGTCCGCCGGTTGGGCTCAGCGTGTCGACGCTTCTTGGATCGGCCGAGGCCCGGGCGACGCGCAAGAAGCAGCTGGAGCGGGACCAGAAAGCGCGCCATGAAATGCTCACGGGCCGCCGGGAATTCGTGGTCGCTGCGGGCAAGTGGCTGGCCGAGCCGCCCGCTCTCAACACGCCCCAAGCTGCCAGGCCTGGGGTGTCCGGCGTGAGGCGGCGCGGCCGCCTGTCGCCGTCCCGCAGTCGGTCCTGAGTTCCTGCCTGCGCCGATTCCGAACAGGTCCGTGCGCACGGTTTTGAGCCAGGGTGCACAAGTCACCTCCAGCCGGCGCGTCCGAGGTCCGCCGCGCCGCTTCCTCGCTGTGGCGAGGAGCGGGCGCGGCGGGCCTCCGATCAACCGTCAAAGGCGCAGGAAGACGTAGTTGCTCAGTTGGCGGTGAAGGCGGGGTAGTCGGTGTAGCCCTCGCTGTGACCGGCGTAGTAGGTGCCCCGGTCGCCGTCGGCCAGCGGGTGGCCCTGCGCGAAGCGCTCGACCAGGTCGGGGTTGGCGATGAAAGGCTCGGCGAAGGAGACCGCGTTGACGATCCCGTGGTCGAGGATCTCGTTGCCGAGGGCCTGGGTGAAGCCGAGGTTGGCGACGATGTTGCCCTGGTAGTGGGCGCGGTACCGGGAGAAGAGGGCGATGCGCTCCTCGATGGTGCCGGGGGTGCCCAGGAGGTGCAGGTAGGCCAGGTTGCTGTCGCTGAGCTTCTTGAACAGCTGGTCGTAGTCGGCGAGTGCCTCCTCGTCCGCGGTGAACGTGGTTCCGTTGGCCCAGCCCGGGGACATCTTCACGCTGATGCGGTCGCTGCCCCACACGTCACTGACGGCGTCGAGGATGTCGAGGAGGAACTGGGCCCGCTTCTCGCTGCTGCCTCCGTAGGCATCGGTGCGCTGGTTGAGACGTGGGTTGAGGAACTGCGGGATCAAGTGGGACTGCTGGGCGTGGATTTCCACGCCGTCGAAGCCGGCGCGGCGGGCGTTCTCGGCCGCATGGCGGTAGTCGGCGATGGTGGCGGCGATCTCAGCGGCGGTGTAGGCGCGCGGGGTGACGGTGTCCTTCGGGCCGGAGGGGGTGAAGGACTTCTCGCCGGGGTTGATGGCCGAGGGTCCGGCGGGCAGGCGGCCGCCGAGGTGGTCGGGGTGGGAGGCCGCGCCGAGGTGGCCGAACTGGGAGACGATCCGCCCGCCGGCCTCGTGGACTGCTTCGGTGACCTTCACCCAGCCGGCGGTCTGCGTGTCGGTGTAGATGCCGGGCGCGTGGATGAAGCCGATCGCGTCGGCGTTGACCCAGGTTCCCTCGGTGACGATCAGGCCGGCGCCGGCGCGCTGCGCGTAGTAGGTCGCGTGCAGGTCGGTGGGGGCCAGCTCGGCGTTCTGAGCGCGGGCGCGGGTCATGGGAGCCATGACGACGCTGTTGGCGAGCTCCAGCGCGCCGAGGCGGACGGGCTGCAGCAGGGGCTGGGTGGTGGTCATGAGTAACTTCCTTGTGCTGAGGGGGGTGGATGAGGAGGAGAGCGAGGAATGGGCGAGGGCCCGGCTCAGTCCTGTTTGAGGGCGTGGAGGCCGGAGAGTGGGCCGCCGAGCTGCATGAGGCGTCCGCCCTCGCGCAAGGAGCCGAGGTCGACGGGGGCGAAGCCGAAGGCGGCGGTGAGGTCCTTGACGGTGGTCTTGGCGTCGGCGTCGTCACCGGCGAGGAACAGCACCTGGCGTCCGGCCTGGTGGCGCGGGTCGGCGGCGATGTACTGGCCGTAGAGGGTGTTGAACGCCTTGACGACGCGGGCTCCGGGCAGCAGTGAGGCGACGTGTTCGCTGCCGGTCAGCTCGCCCAGGTCGGCGATCTTCATGGGCGGGGGCGGGGAGGCGAACTGGTTGGTGGCGTCGATGACGATGCGCCCGTCGAAGGGTGGCAGGCCGGCTACCGCGTCCGGGATCTGGGGCCAGCCGACTGCGAGCACGACGAGTTCCGCCGCGGCGGCTTCCTGCGGGGTGCCGGCGTGGGCGAGCGGTCCGAGTTCGTCGGCGAGGCCGGCCAGGGAGGCGGGGCCGCGGCTGTTGCTCAGTACGACCTGGTGGCCGTGGGCCACGGCGTGGCGGGCGATGGCCTGGGCGACGGTTCCGGCGCCGAGGGTTCCGATCTTCATGGCGGTGCCCTTCGTGGGGTTCAGGGTGCGGGGCTGGTGAGCAGGACGGTTCCGCTCTTGCCGGGGCGGCGGACATGGTCGATGGCCTTCGCGAAGTCGGCGAGGTCGTAGCTGGCGGCGACCTCGAAGAGTTCCGGGGCGGTCGCGGCCAGATGGGCGGCGAAGGCGACGTCCTCGGCCCGTTCCTCAGGCGTGCGGGCGGCCATCCACTGGAAGATGGACGTGCCCCGCACGGTCAGGGCCCGCGGGGTCAGCGCGAGCGACTCCAGCGGCGTGCTGCCGGAACCGAGCTGTCCGTAGGTGATCAGCGTGCCGCCGTCGGTGAGCAGCCCGGCCAGTTCACCGGTCAGGGATCCGCCCACCGCGTCCAGTATGACCTGGGCACCCCGGCCGCCGGTCGCGTCCTGGACCTGAGTGCGCCAGTCCGCGTCGGCCGTCGAGATGGTCGGCAGTCCGGGGAAGCGCTGCCGCAAGGTCTGCGCCCCCGTGGCGCTGCGTACCAGGTTGACCAGCGGGATGCCGTGCTTGAGTGCTGCGGCGCTGACCAGCTTTCCCACCGACGAACCGGCGGCCGTCTGCACCACCGGACCAGCCTGGCCGTGCTGGGCGTCCTCGACCGCCCGCAGCAAGGAGAGCAGGGTCAGCGGGTTGACCAGCGTCAAAGCCGCGGTCTCGTCGCTGAGGTCCTCGGGCACCGGCACCACAAGACCGGTCGGCGCCGTGACGAGTTCGCTCCACGCGCCCGGCACCGGGAAGAACGCCACCCGCTGACCGGGCCGCAGATCCTGCACACCCTCGCCGACGGTCTCGATGACGCCCATTCCCTCCACGCCGGGAATCCGTGGCGTGGCGAACCGCTGCCGCGGCCCACCCGGAAGGCCCTCCACTCCCGCCAGGTCGCCGGGGTGGATCGGCCGGGACAGCACCCGCACCTGCACCTGCCCGGCCGCGGGCGCGGCAGGAGCCGGCTGCTCGCTCAGGCGTAGTACCTGCCCGGCTTCTCCGTGCTGGTCGTAGGCGATGGCGCGCATGACGCTCCCCTTCCACGAACTATTGATGATGGTCATCATTGAAACTCTCCTGCTATGATGAGAGGCATCATTAAAAATGTCAAATCGAGAGCGACGCGAGAGGACGGCCATGCCGCGGATCACCAAGGAGGACAAGGCCCGCAACCGGCAGAACATCCTCGAAGCGGCGAGCCGCATGTTTCGCTCGCAGGGCATCGACGCGGTCGGCATCGCCGAGTTGATGAAGGAAGCCGGACTCACCCACGGCGGCTTCTACAACCACTTCGCCTCCAAGAACGACCTGGCCGTGGAGGTGTGCGGCGCCTCCTACGCCGCCTCGCTCGGGGGCCTGGCCCGGACGATCGAGGACGGTCCGGGCCAGGCCGGCTCTCCGCTGGAGCGGGTCGTGGCCGGGTATCTGTCCACCACGCACCGTGACGCCCCGGACGGCGGCTGTCCCTCCGCCTCCCTGGTCACCGACGCCGGACGGCACAGCGAAGCCGTGCAGAGCGCGTACGCCGAAGGCGTCGAGGGTTACCTCACCGGCTTCGCCGCCGAGTTCCTGCGCGAAGCCGAGGAGAAGGGCCACGAGCTCGACCCGGCCGAGGCCCGCCACAGGGCCATCCGCCTGCTCAGCGAAATGGTCGGCGCGCTGATGCTCGCCCGCGCCGTATGCCACGTCGAGCCCGAGCTCTCCGACGAGATCCTGCAGACCGGCCGCAGCCACGCCCTCGACTGATGCGACTCAGGGCCGCTGCGGGACGTGGAGCTGAGGCGTTCGCGATAGACGGCCCGGCCCCGACAGGCGCAGGAATGGACACGCTCCCTACAAGGCTGATCGGCCTGACCTGGTCGAGGGCTCTACTCCTCCGCGCCGTCTTCGTCGAGCTCGATCGCGTCCGGGTCACGCAGCGGACGTAGGCCCTCGCACGGCACGGAGGCGTTGAAGCTGTAGCGGCCCAGGACGATCAGGGCTCTTGCCAACGGCTGTATCGATGTTCCCCACGGCCGAACTGGGCCCCTGAGCGCGGTTCACGGGATCCGATTGGGCCGCGGCTGCGTCGGCAGTGCTCTGACCGGGGAGCTGGGCTGCGACAGCGCACCGCGTAGTTGCCGGTTCTCCACGGTCAGTTGGTTGACGGCGCGGACGAGGTGATCGATGTCGGTCTGCAACTGCGACAGCTCCTTGGCGTCCTTGACGCGGAGTTCCTTCAGCTTGACGATCTGCTTGCGTAGACGGATCTCGGAGTCTGGCGTCTTACCGCGCGCCCTGACCTGCGCACAGAAATCGATCTTGAGGTCCGGGTGCCGCTGGGTCAGCGCGTTGCGGGGTACGCCGGCTTCCTCGGCCAGGGCGACGATCGTCCACGCGCCGTTGGAGCGCAGTGGGGTCCCTTGCAGGATGCGGCCGATGGCCGCACGGATACGGTCGCGTTCGTCGGGTGCGGGGCTCATGCGGTGCCGTCCTGGAGTGTGGTCCGGGTTCGGTAGTGGGCGTCGGCAAGGTCGCGTAGGCGCCCGGCGTTGCTGCGTAGCCGCTCGCCCAGCGGGCCGGGGACCTGGGCTGCCCGCTGATCGAACACGGTGGCACGGCACCTGAGACCGGCGGCGTGCTGATCGGTGCGGGCGATGTTCGCGCAGGTGGGAACGCACCGGTCGAGACTGGGGGTGTCCTTGGTGCCGCGGTGGCACAGGGCCTTGTCGCGCTTGTAGACACACATCAGCAGCGTGTTGGGATTGTCGTAGACGGCCAGTTGAGGGTTGGCGCGGATCTGGCGGGCCTGCCGGGCGGTGACGATGTTGCCGGGGCCGTCCTTGAGATCGGCGTTCAGGCCGGCGACGGTGTCGATGGTCGCGTGGGCCATCTCGACGTCGAGGAGGTCGTGGATGCCGTCCCGGCCGCGCGCGGCGTAGCCGGCGGATACCGAAGTCCGCAGATGGCCATACTGAATTGCGAGAGCGACCAGCCCACCGGGCCGACGGGCGATATGCCACGCCAGGCTCCTGCGGAACCGCTCAGTACGGATCTTCCCGTGCGGATCAGGCGGGATGACCTCATGGGCTAGCCCATGGGCAGTGGCCTCGTCGTTGGCCCAGGTGACGAAGTCCTCCACCCGGATACCCAGCGTGTGGACGGTGAGGGAGCCGGTGCCGGCGCGGGTGCCACGCAGGTCGTGGGCGTGGTGGTCGAACAGCAGGAAGCGGTCGGCCGGGGATGCGGCCGGTGGGGTTCATGTGCGGGTGTGGGCCTGGCCGTGGTCGGCGTGGCGGGCGCTGGGGGCCGGAGTGCCTTCGTCTTGCGTGCGGTGGTCTTCCCGATGCGGGTGCGGAGCGCCGTAGGGGGCGCGATCCGGGATCCCGGTCGGCCGGGGGTGCGGCCGTGCTGCTGTCCGGGCAGGTTCCGCCGTTCCGGAGTTGGGCAGTCCGGGCCGCGTCAGCTGTGGTTCAGGGACCACTCGACCTGGTCCTCGTACCAGCGGGCGGCACTGACACCGTGCCACGACGCCGCAGCCTCGACCTGGTCCTCGTACCAACGAGCGGCACTGACACCGTGCCACGACGCCGCAGCCTCAACCTGGTCCTCGTACCAACGAGCGGCACTGACACCGTGCCACGACGCCGCTTCGGCCTCGTGGTCCGCGTAGCGGCCGACTCGCTCGCTGCCGGTCACGGACGTGGCGGACACGTGCTGCGTGTGCTGCACGGACACCGAAGTCGTGGCTGCCGACGCCGAGCCGCCGGCCCCGAGAAGCGCTCCGCCGGCCAGTGCCGTGGAGGCGAGTGCGATCGAGAGGCGCTTCGTCATGCTGCTCATGGTCATTTCCCTTACAAAACTGCCGCGGGCTTCGCCGATCCGGCGGGCGCCGCTTCCATGTGAACCGAGATCCGGAAATCCCGGGTCAGTCGGCTGGCTTCAAGGTCATCCGGAGGGGTTCCTCACGTTGACTCCGCCACCGTACCCGAGGGGCACCTCATGTTTGCAGTAAGGCTCATCACAGCACGTCGGAGGCGCGAGATTGCGATCGGAAACATCACAACAATCCAATTGGAGGGGTGCCTCATGTTACTGTCGAGCCATGAGCCACCACCACGCCCCGTCCGCGAGCGAGTCACCGGCGAAACCCCTGCGCCGTGACGCACAGCGCAACAGGGACGCGATCGTGGCCGCAGCCCGCACAGCCTTCTCCGAGCAGGGCCTCGGGGCGTCCCTGGAGGGCGTCGCCCGCGAGGCCGGTGTGGCGATCGGCACGCTCTACCGCCACTTCCCCACCCGTCTCGCCCTGGTCGAAACGCTTTTCAACGCGAAGTACACGGAGCTACTCGTCGCCGCGGAAGAAGCCGCGGCCATGGACGACGCCTGGAAGGGGTTCTGCCGCTCCATGGAGAAACTCTGCCAGCTGCAGGCCTGCGACCGCGCCTTCAACGACCTGATCTCAGCACGGCTGCCCCTTCACGCGACCGGCCGCGAGATGCATGACCGAACCAAGGAACTCTGCGGCCAGATCATGCGCAACGCCCAGGAACAGGGCGTCCTGCGCGGCGACGTCACCGCGCAGGACATCGCCTTCGTGATCTGGTCCCAGGCCGGGATCATCCGGGCCACCCGCACCGTCGCGCCCCAGGCCTGGCGCCGCTACCTCCACCTGATGCTCGACGCCTTCCGCACCGAGGGCGCCCACGAACTGCCCGAACCTCCCCTGACCAGCGAGCAGGTCGACCAGACCCTCACCACTCTCGAGTGCAACGAAGAGGACTGCCGCGAGCAGCGGGCCTGACCCGTGCTGTCACACGCCGCCCGCACCTCACAGGGCGAGCACGTCTTCCGCATCGCCGGCCTCCCCCGGCGGACCCGGCGCGTTCACCGCGGGCCGTGAGCCGGCCGGCTGTTCGCCTGCGGGCCTCTCGGTGAGACGGGGCCGAGTCCGCCGGCCCCCTCCGAGGGCACGGGCCGTGGCAGGATGCCGACACGGTTCTGATCCGAAAGGGCGATGCCGCGTAGGCGTCCCACGGCCGTCCGCGTTGAGCGGTAGCGGCCGCCCAGGCACATGCCGGTCGGTCGACTCCCGTGTGTATCGGCTCGGACTCGGACGGCGGTACGCCGTGTTGAGGCCCAGCACCTCCGGCCGGACGCGGTTGCCAATGCCCTCAGCCGGTTCGAGCGGGCATTCAAGCAGCCGGGACGACAACTGACCGGCCCCGGCGAGAGTGTCGGCATCGAGATCGACGGCCCTGCGTTCGCGGAGGTGATCGCGGTAGGGATCAACCAGGGTGGGCCGGTAGCGTGGGGCCCGGCGCAGGGCTTCGGGTTCCCTCGTCCGCGCATAGCGTTTGACCGTGTTGAGCGCCAGATTCAGGCGGCGGGCGCATTCGAGCAGGCCGACGCCCTTGCCGAGCAGGTCGTGGACCTGGTGCCAGCGTTCACGGGTGGTCTGCTCGTGCACGCCCGCGGGACGCGGCGGGTTAACGGTGGCCCAGCAGGAGCTGTGCGAGCGGACGGTAGCCAGGGTCTTGTCGCAGAGGTTCTTCCAGATGTGCCAGCGGTCGCTGACCTGCACTGCATCGGGCAGGGCGCGGCGGATTGCCTCACCGTATGCGCCCGAGCCGTCGCGGCAGACGATCTCCACGCCGGGATGTTTGCGCAGCCATCGCTCCAGCGTATCCGCGCTGCGGCCCGGTAGTACGTCGATCCGCTCGCCGGTCTCGGCGTCGATCAAGATCGTGGCGTAGCGGTGACGCCGCTTCAGGGCGAAGTCATCGACCCCGAGAGCCCGCGGCACCTGTAGTCGGGGCAGCGGCAGTCGTGTCAGCATCCGCAGCGCGGTTGAGCGGGAGACCGCGACGGAGAGGCATCTGGAGAGGCGGGCACCTGCTCGGCCCGCTAACTCTCGGAACAAGCAGCCTAGTTGACAAGTCAGCCGGGTCGTGCGTCGCTGGTATCGCTCCAGCAGCCCGGGAACCTGCTCGCGGAGGGTCTGCCTCGGGCAGCCCAGCACCGGGCAGGCCAGGCGCCGCACTCGCACCGACACCGCCACCCGTCGGCCGCCCACCGGCACGTCCGCCACCGTCCGGCGATGAATGCCGTGCACCTTCGCGGTCGGCGTCCCGCACATCGGGCATGGCACCGGCTCCTGCTGGGTCCGGGCCGACAGGCGGACCACCTCACCCTCGTCCACCACATCCTCGACAACCAGCACCGACAGCCCCGAAAACACGTTCGCTATAAGGGAGTTGACATCGCACATGAGATGTCAACGACTCTGCTCACGCTTCGTTACCACCGATTACGGGACAGAGCCGTTCTTCTTACAGTCCCGTTTCCGGCGCTGGCGGTGCCGTCGCTTCCGCCGACGCTTGCCCGGGTTCCGTCGTATGGGCCGTTGTAGGGCGGGTTGGTGTTCGTCGGCGAGCGCGCCATCCAGCTCGACCCGGCAACCCGGACCGGCTGGACGTACGCAGGCGACGGCAGCCAGATCCAGCAGTTCTCCTACTGATCCGATTCGCTGCTCGACCACCCGGGTCCGCAGGCGCCACGGCGCCCGCGGACCCGCGGCTTTACGGAGGACCGGCGGCACAGGCTCCACCGCCCTGAACCCGACCACTGAAAACGGACCGCCGACAATCATCGGCGAATGGTCTCCGCTTGGCTTCCGCCCCGTAGTGGAGGCCATTCCGGATGGCGCTCCACCTGCTGTGATGAGGCTCACCGCAAACATGAGGGGGCCCTCGAGTACGCTGGCAGAGCCAAACGTGAGGGACCCCTCCGATTGGCTGGTTCGCTCGGTAGCGATCTGTTTCGAATATTTCGCGTCACCGGCACGTCACAAGGAGATGACCATGAAGAGGTTCGTAAGGCGCGTCTCGGTTGCTGTTGCTTCCGCTGCGATCGCGGGCGGAGCCATCCTCGGTGCCGGAGGCTCGGCGTCGGCGGCGACCTCCGGCCCCATCGAGCACAACCGGTCCTCGATCGTCAGTTCCGTGAACGACGGCGGCCGTGACGGCTACCACGCAGGCCGGTACGGCCACGACGGGGAACGCAACGACGGCTGGGACGGATACCGTGGCTGGTACACGCACGACGGTCACCGGGACCACCACCGCGGTTGGCACCACAAGAGCCACTACCGCTGGGACGGACACCGCCTCTACGTCTGGGACGACGGCCGATGGATCGATGTGACACCGTTCCGCAACGGCAGCATTGACTTCTGGTACATGGACCAGCTCCTGCAGGACCAGCGCTGATTCAGCCGCCCGGACGAGGGCCCGGCTTGCCCGTACCCGCCCGTCGGCGCGCACAGGCCCGCCCCGTCGTCGGTGGTCACCGTCCGGCTGGTGTACTGCGGCGCCAAGACGCAGTCGCCGAATGAGACTTGGCACCGTCAGGTGACCGCTCATCGAAGCGGCATCAGGCCGCTGCAGTGAGATCGCCTCCTGGCCGGGCAGGGTCCGCAAAGGAACCGCCTTTTGCCGCCCTTCCTCTTCGATGGTTCGTGCTGCGTCACAGTGGCCGTTGTTGTTCCACGGATCGAGGCCAGGTGCGAGCAGTCGGAGTGAACGGCGAAGCAGACACCTCGGAGTGAAAGACTATGAAATCGTTGAGAACCGTGGTGTACGAGCTGCCCGTGCGGCTTGTCGTGTCACGTGACCTGTCAATGCCGCTGCCCATGGGGCTGCAGTACGAGGCGAGCGATCCCTACGCCGTCCGTGCCGCCCTTTACCCCCTCGGCCATGGCGGGACGGTTGAGTGGTTCTTCAGTCGTGACATGCTGGCTCAGGCCCTGCGGGGTCACGCTGGCCATGGAGACGTCCGGATGTGGTCGGGTGACGGCCTCGGACGCAATGTGCTGTACATCGCCCTCAGCCCGCCTGCGGGCTCGATCCTGCTCGAGGTCCCAGCACGGGGCGTGGAATCCTTCCTGCGCGAGACGCGATCCGTCGTGCCGCCGGGGGCCGAGTCCGGCCAACTCGACCTGGATGCCGAGCTGGCGCACCTGCTGGCGGGCAGCTGAACGCCTCCCGCACTACGCACGCGCCGCCTCGGGCGCTGACGATCATCGCGGAGAGTTTCGCACGCATCCGGCACCTATGACGCATTGGTGTGCCTGGCCGCCGCCTACGGTGGTTTGCCGAATCTGCCGGTGCCGGCCGTTGCCGGTGCCGGCTCTTTTCGGCGCATACGCCACCGAGGAGTGCAAACCGTCGCCGTTGAGCGACCTAGATGTATTGATCACGAGCGTTGTTGACGCGAGGGTCTTGATCAAAGGCGAAGATCTCCGGTGTGGTGGAGCTGTCTAGGACTGCACCACACGGAGCTCTTCGTGTCCCACCGTAATGCCCGGCTGACTGTTCATGGCAGGCGGCTGTTGATCCAGCGTGTCCGTTCCGGCCGCCCGGTCGCTCATGTGGGCAAGGAGATGGGGATCTCGCGGGCGACCGCCCATAAGTGGGTGCGACGGTGGCGCACGGAAGGCGATCCGGGGTTGTTCGACCGCTCGAGCCGGCCGCACACGACCCCGCATCGCACGGTCCCCGAGACGGAAGCCGCTGTCTGCGATCTGCGACAGGCCCGCAAGCTCGGCCCGGCCAGGATCGGCCCGATCCTCGGGCTGCCCGCCTCCACAGTGCACCGGATCCTGACCCGTCACGGACTGAACCGTCTGGCCTGGCTGGACCGGCCCACCGGCGAGCCGATACGCCGCTACGAACACAGCCGCCCCGGCGAGCTGGTGCACGTCGACATCAAGAAACTCGGCAACATCCCTGACGGCGGCGGCTGGCGCACGGTCGGCAGAACAGCCGGCAACCAGAACCGGCAGGCCACTACCGACCTGCGCAAGAGCTGCAAGCCGGTGATCGGCTACAGCTACATCCACTCCGCCGTCGACGACCACTCCCGCCTCGCCTACAGCGAGGTACTGCCCGACGAACGCCAGCACACCGCGATCGCCTTCTGGCAACGCGCCCAGGCATTCTTCACCGGCCACGGCATCACCGTCGAACGGGTACTGACCGACAACGGCTCCTGCTACAAGTCCAAGCTGTTCACCCAGACCCTCACCTCAGCCGGCATCACCCATAAACGCATCCGCCCCTACCGGCCCCAGACAAACGGCAAGGTCGAACGTTTCAACCGCACCCTGCTGGAGGAATGGGCCTACCTGCGGCCCTACACCACCAACACCGAACGAACCGCGGCCCTGGCAGACTTCCTCCACACCTACAACCACCACCGCTGCCACACCGCACTCGACGGCAAGCCACCGATCAGCCGAGTCAACAACGCTCCGGGTCAATACACCTAGTCGAGTCGTCACCGAGCGCACGCTCGTCCTGATCGACGAACCAGAAACCCACCTGCACCCCCCGCTCCTCGCCGCGCTCATGCGGAGGCGTCTTCGACCTCCTGTCAGATCGCAACGGAATGGCCAGCATGGCCACCCACTCCCCCGTTGTCCTACAGGAGGTGGCCGGCACCGGAGACGTATGGGGAGAACGTCGGGGAACTCACCCATGAGGCGTTCGGGCTTGAAGATCGCGGCCTGGACCGACCTCTACCTCAACCAATCCGCCGGGCTGGCTCAGCTGGAGGACCTCGTCACCGCTGTGCTGCACCGTAAGCAGGGCCACGGAGACACCCTGCTCGCCACAGGGCTGGCGTTGGCCGCCTCTGCCGGGATCCCGCAGCTCTTCCTCGTCGCGGCTCGAGGACCACGCCCCATGAACTGAAGGCCCATCTCCACTCCCCCGTCCGCCCACCTCTTTGCCGATCTCGTCGAAAGTTTGACCGCCCTTCGATGAGACGAACGCGTCGCTCGTCAAAGACCAGTGAGAATGGCCCGCCTTTCAGAAGAGGCACGACAGCGGTAGGGCGAATGGGTGAAATCGCGCACCCCGCTCGAAAAACGACGCACAGAATGGCGGCACAGGCGGCCGATCTTCAGGTCGCCGGTAGGGCGCGACCCTAGTACTCCACCCCCACGCCACCGCCTGCCGCGTCTCCGCAAGCCGGCGGGGTGTGGCTGTGCGACGGGAGACCATTCCTCACGCCCCCGGCGGCGGCCCCGTCGTCCCGCGCACCATCAGCCGCGGTTCCAGCACCAGTTCGCGCGGCGGCGTCGACGCCGCGTCCTCCAGCCGCTCCACCGCGAAGCTGACCGCCTGCGCGGCCTGAGCCGCGGCGTCCTGGCGGACCGTGGTCAGGTCGATGTGCGACAGATGGGAGAGGTAACTGTCGTCGAAACCCGCGACCGAGATGTCCCCCGGCACCTCCAGCCCCGCGCCTGCGAGGCTGTGCAGCAGGCCGACGGCGCAGCGGTCGTTGGCCGCGAGAACCGCGGTGGGTCGGGCGTCCTCCATGGCCAGCAGTCGCCCGGCGGCGATGCCCGCCTCCTCGGTATGTCCGCCGGGAATGACCCGGATCTCGTCGGCCAGGCCGTGACGACGCATCGCGGCACGATAGGCGCGGCGGCGCTCCGCGGAGCCGGCGCCCCGGCCGCCGTCGATATGGGCGATACGGCGGTGGCCGAGGGTGACGAAGTGGTCGATGACCTGGCGTACGCCCTTGCCCTCCGCCGTACGGACGCTGTCCGCGCCGCTGCCCGGCACGTCCGCGCCCACCACGACCAGGGCGGAGCTGCGCCGCGCCAGTTCGCCGAGGAAGGCGGCCTCCGATTCGGGCCCGAGCAGGATCAGCGCCTCGCAGCGGTGGCTGAGCAGCGCCTCGGCGGCCGTGCGCTCGTCGCGCCCCGGGGCGCGGGCCGACAGCAGCACGTCGTACTCCAGGCGCTCCGCCTCCGGGTAGATCGCCTCGACCAGGTCGGCGTGGAAGGGATGGTGCAGGGTCAGCAGCACGCCGATGGTGCGGCTGCGGCCGCGGGCCAGCAGCCGGGCGGCGCTGTCCGGCTGGTAGCCCAGCTCGTCGGCTGCCCGCAGGACGCGCTGCCGGGTCTGCTCGCTGGCGCCCGGCCGGTTACGGAAGACCAGGGAGACCAGGGCGCGCGAGACACCCGCCCGGGCGGCCACATCCACCATGGTGGGGCGCTTCTGGTCGGTTCCTGCCAACGCTTCGCTCCTGTCTTGCCGCGCTCTGGCCGTCGTCCTGACGGTGCGGTCCTTCGCGTCTGCTCCCGCGCGGGAACGCACTTCCTCGGCCGGCCGCCGCCCGCACTCTTGACATCCCGGCGCTACGGGATCATGGTACTCGCATCTAGCGCGCTCTAGTAGAGCGCGACAGGAGGGTTTCATGGCACTGGATGTGCTGACGATGGGGCGGGGCGGCGTGGACATCTACCCGCTGCAGAGCGGCGTCGGCCTGGCGGAGGTCACCTCGTTCGCCAACTACCTCGGCGGCAGCCCGACGAACGTCGCCGTGGCGGCGGCCCGCTACGGGCGCGCCGCCGCCGTCGTCACGAAGACGGGGGCGGACCCCTTCGGCGAGTTCGTCCGCGCGGCCCTCACGGGCTACGGCGTGGACACCGCCCATGTGGGCGTCTCCCCGGGGCTGCCGACGCCGGTGACGTTCTGCGAGATCTTCCCTCCGGACCACTTCCCGCTGTACTTCTACCGCTTCCCCAAGGCTCCGGATCTGGACATCACGCCCGAGGAGCTGGACCTGGGCGCGATCCGCTCGGCAAGGGTGTTCTGGATGACCGGCACCGGGCTGTGCGAGGAGCCGAGCCGAGCCGCCACTCTGGCGGCACTGCGGGCGCGCGGGCGGAGGGCGCACACGGTCTTCGACCTGGACTGGCGCCCGATGTTCTGGACCACCCCGCCCCGGGCCTGGTACGAGGAGGCCCTGGCGCACGCGACCGTCGCTGTCGGCAACATCGACGAATGCGAGGTCGCCACCGGCGAGCGGGACCCGTATGCCGCGGCCCGAGCGCTGCTGGCCACGGGCGTGGAGCTGGCCGTCGTCAAGCAGGGACCGCGCGGTGTGCTGGCCGTGCATCGGGACGGCACCGCGGTGGAGCAGCCGCCGGTGCCGGTGGATGTGGTCAACGGCCTCGGTGCCGGCGACGCGTTCGGCGGTGCGCTGGTGCACGGCCTACTGGCCGGCTGGGAACTGGACCACATCATCGCGTTCGCCAACGCGGCCGGCGCCCATGTGGCCGGACAGCTCGCCTGCTCGGACGCCATGCCCACCGAGACCGAGGTCGCGGAGCGGCTGAAGGCGGCCGGCACATGGTGAGGGGGCGGATCCGGGAGCTGACCTCGCTGCGGGTGCGGGATCCGGAGGCGGTGGCCACGGCGGCCGCGACCCGGAGGCGGGCCAAGTCCCCGCTGGGAGACACCGGGCGGGCAATGGTCATCGCCGCCGACCATCCGGCCCGCGGGGCGACGGCGGTGGGCGGCGACGCGCTGGCCATGGCGGACCGTGCCGAGCTGCTGCGGCGGCTGTGCGTCGCACTGGAGCGGCCCGGGGTGACGGGGGTGCTGGGCACCGCCGACATCCTGGAGGACCTGCTGCTGCTCGGGGTACTGGACGACAAGTGCGTGTTCGGGTCGATGAACCGGGGCGGACTGGCCGGCTCGGTCTTCGAGATCGACGACCGGTTCACCGGCTACGACGCGCACACCATCGCCGAACTCCGCTTCGACGGCGGCAAGATGCTCACTCGCGTCGCCCTCGACGATCCGGCCACCGCCGGCGTGCTGCAGAACTCGGCCCGGGCAGTCGACGAGCTGGCCGAGCGGCGGCTGCTGGCCATGGTGGAGCCGTTCCTGTCCCACTGGGAGGACGGCCGGGTGCGCAACGACCTGTCGCCCGACGCGGTCGTCCGCTCGGTGGCCATTGCTTCCGGTCTCGGCCGGCGCAGCGCCTACACATGGCTGAAGCTGCCGGTGGTCGACGACATGGAGCGGGTACTGGCTGCGACCACCCTGCCGGTGCTGCTGCTCGGCGGCGATCCGGGCGACGCAGATGGGGAGCGGGTGGCGCGAGCCAAGTGGTGGCGGGCGCTGCGGCTGCCCGGGGTGCAGGGGTTGGTGGTGGGCCGTTCGCTGCTCTATCCGGCGGACGGCGATGTGGCGGGAGCGGTGGACAGGGCGGTGGGGCTGCTGTGAGCACGAAATATCTGCAAGCGGATACCGCGGCCTCCGGGCCGTACCGAACGGTGATCACGCCGAAGTCGGCGGGGTGGGGCTACTCGGGCCTGCGGATCCTTCAACTGGCGCCGGGCCAGGAGCACGTCTTCGGCACCAGTGACGCGGAGCATCTGGTGCTGCCCCTGTCCGGCGGCTGCACGGTTACCGTCGACGGCGCGTCGTACGAACTGAAGGGGCGCGACGGCGTGTTCGGCGCTCCCACCGACTTCCTCTACCTGCCCCGGGACGGCGAGGCCCGCGTGACCAGCCGCAACGGCGGCCGCTTCGCGCTACCCTCCGCCCGCTGCGAGCGGCGCCTCCCGGTGCGTTACGGCCCGGCGGAGGAGGTGCCCGTGGAACTGCGCGGGGCCGGCAGCTGCAGCAGGCAGGTCCACAACTACTGCCTGCCGCAGACCTTCGACGCCGACCGGCTGCTGGTGTGCGAGGTGCTGACGCCGGGCGGCAACTGGTCGTCGTACCCACCGCACAAGCACGACGAGGCGCGGCCGGGCGAGGAGGGCGAGCTCGAGGAGATCTACTACTTCGAGGTGGCGGACGGGGGCATGGCCTATCAGCGGGTGTACGGCTCCCCCGAGCGGCCCGTCGACGTGCTCCAGGAGGTGCGCAGCGGCGACACGGTGCTGATTCCGCACGGCTGGCACGGGCCGTCCATGGCTGTGCCCGGCTACGACCTGTTCTACCTCAACGTGATGGCGGGGCCCGGCCCCGAACGCGCCTGGCTGATCTGCGACGACCCGGCGCACGGCTGGATCCGTACCACCTGGGAGGACCAGCCCACCGATCCGCGGCTGCCGTTCGGAGGGACGACGAGATGAGACTGACCACCGGCCAGGCACTGGTGCGCTTCCTGGCGAACCAGTTCAGCGAGCGCGACGGTCGTGAGCGGCGGCTGATCGACGGCGTGTGGGGGATCTTCGGCCACGGCAACGTGGCGGGGATCGGGCAGGCGCTGCTGCAGTACCCCGACGAGCTGCCGTACTTCCTCGCCCGCAACGAGCAGGCGATGGTGCACACCGCCGCCGCCTACGCCAAGATGAACGACCGGCTGGCGACCTACGCCTGCACCTCCTCCATCGGCCCCGGCGCCACCAACATGGTCACCGGCGCCGCGCTGGCCACCGTCAACCGGCTGCCGGTGCTGCTGCTGCCCGGCGACACCTTCGCCACCCGCGTCGCCGACCCCGTGCTGCAGCAGCTGGAGGATCCGCGCCAGGGCGATGTCTCGGTGAACGACGCGCTGCGGCCGGTGTCGAAGTACTTCGACCGGATCGAGCGCCCCGAGCAGCTGATCCCGGCCGCCCTGGCCGCGATGCGGGTGCTCACCGACCCGGTGGAGACCGGCGCGGTGACGCTGTGCCTGCCGCAGGACGTGCAGGCGGAGGCCTTCGACTGGCCGGAGGACTTCTTCCGCCGCCGGGTCTGGCACGTGGGCCGGCCGCAGCCCGAACCCGACGCGCTGACGCGCGCGGTGGCGCTGCTCCGGCAGGCCGAGCGGCCGCTGATCGTCGCGGGCGGCGGTGTGGTGTACGCGCAGGCGTGGCCGCAGTTGCGGGAGTTCGCCGAGGCGACGGGCATCCCGGTGGCGGACACGCACGCCGGCAAGGGCGCGATCCCGTGGGACCACCCGTGCGCGGTGGGCGGCCTCGGCTCGACCGGCACCAGCGCCGCCAACGCGCTGGCCGCCGAGGCGGACGTGGTCCTCGGCATCGGCACCCGCTACAGCGACTTCACCACCGCCAGCCGGACGGTCTTCGCCTACCCGCAGGTGCGGTTCGTCAACCTCAACGTGGCCCGGCTCGACGCCGTCAAGCACGCCGCCGAACCCCTGGTGGCCGACGCCCGGGCGGGCCTGGAGGCACTGACCCGCAAGCTGGCGGACTGGCGCACGGACGAGGCGTACCGGGCCCGCGTGCGGGAGCTGGCCGCCGACTGGCGGTGGGCCACCGACCACGCCTACCACCTGGGCCACGGCCCGCTGCCCGCGCAGACCGAGATCCTGGGCGCGCTGAACGAACTCCTCGACGACCGGGACGTGGTGATCAACGCGGCCGGCTCGATGCCGGGCGATCTGCAGGCGCTGTGGCGGGCGCGCGATCCGAAGGCGTACCACGTGGAGTACGCGTACTCCTGCATGGGTTACGAGATCGCCGCCGGGGTCGGCGCCAAGCTGGCCGCCCCCGACCGCGAGGTGGTGGTGCTGGTCGGCGACGGCTCGTATCTGATGATGTGCCAGGAGCTGGTCACCGCGGTCTCGGAGGGGCTGAAGCTGACGGTGGTGCTGGTCGACAACGGCGGCTTCGCCTCGATCGGCGCGCTGTCGGAGTCCCTCGGCTCGCAGCGCTTCGGCACCCGCTACCGCTTCCGCGACGAGAAGACCGGGCGGCTGGACGGCGGCGTGCTGCCGGTGGATCTGGCGGCGAACGCGGCGAGCCTGGGCGCGCGGGTGCTGAGCGCGGGCAGCGTTCCCGAGTTCCGTGCGGCGCTGTTGGAGGCCAGGGCCGCCGACCGCACGACGGTCGTGCATGTCACCACGGACTATCTCAGCCCCGGTCCGCCGAGCTCCGCCTGGTGGGACGTGCCGGTGGCGGAGGTCGCGGAGCTGGACTCCACCCGGCAGGCACACGCCTCGTACGAGACCGCCAAGCGGGCGCAGCGGCCGTATCTGTGATCCGTACCGACTGAACAGCGAAACGAACCCCTTGCACACCATCGAGCACTGGATAGCCGGCTCCCCCGCCGCAGGCTGCGGCAGCCGCACCGCCCCCGTCTTCGACCCGGCGACCGGACGGCAGCGGGCGAGCGTGCTGCTGGCGGAGCCGGCCGACGTGGACGCGGCGGTCACCGCCGCGGCCAAGGCCTTCGACAGCTGGAGCGAGAGCTCCCTCAGCACCCGGATGCGGGTCATGTTCGCCTTCCGTGAGCTGCTCGTACGGCATGAGGACGAGCTGGCCCGGATCATCTCCGCCGAGCACGGCAAGGTGCTGGACGACGCGCGCGGCGAGGTGGTGCGCGGGCTGGAGGTCGTGGAGTTCGCGTGCGGGATCGCCGACGCGCTCAAGGGCGACTACTCGGCGCAGTACTCGCGTACGGCAACGGCACCGCCCTGTTCACCGGCGACGGCGGCGCGGCGCGGCGGTTCCAGCGCGGGGTGCAGGTCGGGATGATCGGCGTCAATGTGCCGGTGCCGGTGCCGATGGCCGGCTACTCCTTCGGCGGCTGGAAGGACTCCCTCATCGGCGACAGCCCGATCCACGGCCCGGAGGGCGTGCGCTTCTACACCCGGCCGAAGGTCGTCACCACCCGCTGGCCGGACGGGGCGGCCCGCGCGCCGCCTTCGCGTTCCCGACGTCCACCTGAGACCGCCGAGACGGCTGCGACCGCTGAACCCGCCCGTATCTCCCAGACCCCTGAAAGGCCATACCGTGAGCACCGCATCGACCCCCCGCGCCACCGCGGGCAACCTCTGCCTCGGCTCCGCGCCCGACTCCTGGGGCGTGTGGTTCGCCGAGGACGAGCACCAGGTCCCCTACACCCGCTTCCTCGACGAACTCGTCCAGGCCGGCTATCGCTGGCTGGAGCTCGGCCCGTACGGCTACCTCCCCGTCGACCCGCGGCGCCTGGCCGACGAGCTGACCGCCCGCGGACTGCAGGTCTCCGGCGGCACCGTCTTCGGCGCGCTGCACCGGCCCGAGCAGTGGGACGAGATGCTGGCGGGCGCCCGCCGGGTGGCCGAGCTGACCGCCGCCGCGGGCGCGCACCACCTGGTGTTCATCCCGCCGCTGTACCGGGACGAGAAGACCGGCTCCTTCACCGAGTCCCCCGAGCTGACCGCCGCACAGTGGGACCTGGTCGGCGGCGCGGCGGATCGGCTGGGGAAGATCCTGCTGGAGGAGTTCGACGTACGCCTCGTCGTCCACCCGCACGCCGACAGCCACATCCAGACCCAGCCGGAGATCGAGCGCTTCCTGAACGCCTCCGACTCCCGCTACGCCAACCTCTGCCTGGACACCGGGCACGTCGCCTACGGCCGCGGCGACAACCTCGATCTGATCCGCCGGTATGCCGAGCGCATCGGCTACGTCCACATCAAGCAGATGGACGCGGAGATCCTCGCCCAGGTCGAGGCGGAGGACCTGTCCTTCAGCGAGGCCGTCAGGCGCGGCGTGTGCGTGGAGCCGCCGGCCGGGGTGCCGAACCCGGCGGACATCGTCGCCGCGCTGTCGGAGCTCGACGCGGAGCTGTTCGTCATCGTCGAGCAGGACCTGTACCCCTGCGCCCCGGAGGTGCCGCTGCCGATCGCGGTGCGCACCCGCGAGTATCTGAACGGCGCCGGGCTGTCGGGGACCCGGCGCCCCAACCGCTAGCCCGCAAGCCCGCCGCTGTCCCGCCCGACCCGCAAGGAGAACGACCAGCATGACCATACGTATCGGAGTGATCGGCACCGGCTCGATCGGGCGCGAGCACATCGAACGCGTCACCCGCCGTACCAGCGGCGCCGTCATCTCCGCCGTCACCGACATCGACCGGGCCCTGGCCGAGAAGGCTGCGGGCGAGGCGGGCGGCGCCCGGGTGTGCGCCGACGGCGCCGAACTCATCGCCTCCGCGGACGTGGACGCGGTGCTGGTCACGTCCTGGGGCCCGACCCACGCCGAGCATGTGCTCGGCGCCGTCGCGGCGGGCAAGCCGGTGCTCTGCGAGAAGCCGCTGGCCACGACCGCCGAGGACTGCCTGGCCGTGATGGCGGCCGAAGAGGCCTACGGGCGGCGGCTGGTGCAGGTCGGCTTCATGCGCCGGTACGACACGGGCTACCGCGAGCTGAAGCGGATCATCTCCGGCGGCGGCATCGGCCGGGCGCTGATGATGCACTGCGCGCACCGCAACCGGGCCGTGCCGGACGCGTACACCACCGACATGGCGGTGCAGGACTCCGGCGTGCACGAGATCGACGCGGCGCGCTGGCTGCTGAACGACGAGATCGTCTCGGTGCAGGTGATCGTGCCGCGGTCGACCAGCCGGCGCTTCGAACACCTGGCGGACCCGCAGTTCATCCTCTTCGAGACCGCCGACGGGGTGCGGATCGATCTGGAGGTCTTCGTCAACTGCCAGTACGGCTACGACATCCAGTGCGAGGCGATCGGCGAGGAGGGCCTGATCCGGCTGCCCGACCCGGCCCGGGCGCAGCTGCGGGCGGCGGCGCGGATCGGCACCGCGATCGACCAGGAGTGGGACGACCGCTTCTCGGCGGCCTTCGACGCGGAGCTGCAGGCGTGGGTGGACTCGGCCGCGGCGGGCCGCGCCACGGGGCCGTCGGCGTGGGACGGCTACGCCGCCACGGCGGTGTCGGTGGCGGCGGTGCGGGCGCAGCGCTCCGGCGCGGTGGAGCAGGTGGAGATGGTGGACAAGCCGGCGTTCTACGCCTGACGTCGGCGTGCGTAAGGGGCGCCCTCCGCGGAGGGCGCCCCTTACGCGTTCAGCCCTGGAGCTTCTCGAAGAAGAACTCGTGCTTCAGGAACGACGTGTCGTACTCCGCGCCCGGGTACGGCGGGATCAGCTGCGCGGCCTGGAACAGCCGCCAGCCGTCCTGGAGCGCCGCGACGCCCGTCTCGTACGGCGGTTCGTCGCTGTCGCCGGTGGTCGGGCTGGTGCGGCCCGTGCCGTCGTACTGCGACCAGCCCACCACCTCGGAGTCGAGCGCCGAGTTGGCCAGATAGAGGACCAGGACCTGCTGCTTCATGCGTGGCTCCGGAGGGTGGGGCGGTTGGCGACGCGGGTCGCCCAGTAGTCAATGTCGAAGGTGTCGTCGCCGGTCAGGGCGCGCCAGAGTTTCACCCGGTTGTAGACCTCCAGGCGGCCGGTGGCGGGCTCGTACCAGGGGAAGGTGCGGCTGAGTTCCCTGGCGACGGCGGGGTCGTCCAGGTCGGAGGTGTCCCAGAGGCGGACCTGGGGGACGGTCGGGTTGAAGCGGATCTTGAACATGTAGCGCAGGATGTCGCTGTCGTTGCGCCGGCCGCCGTGCCAGATGCCATGGTGCAGCAGGACGACCGTGCCGGCCGGGCAGGTGAGGCGGGTCTGGCCGCGGAGGTTCTGGTAGCGGCCGGTGTCGGACTCGTTGGTGCGGCGCAGATGGCTGCCGGGGACGCTGAGGGTGCCGCCCATCTCGGTAGTGACGTCCTGCGGGTAGTACATGAGCTGGACGTCGAACGCGTCGGGCCGGATGTCGATGACGGCGTCGGCGTGCAGGGGCTGGGCCTCGCCGCCGTGCGGTTCGCGGACGTGGACGAAGTGGTGGTCGACGGTGGGGCCCGGGCCGACGAGGCTCTCCAGGGCGCCGGCGACGGCCGGGAGCTCGATCAGCCGGCGGGCGAAGGACCCCTCGGGGAAGGCCTTGTCCACGGGGGTGCCGAACGGCACCTCGGGGATCCCGGCGTCGAAGACGCCGATGGCCTGCTCGTTCATCTCCGGCGGTACGACGGCGTCCAGGCGGAGCGAGCCGTGCGCGACGAAGCTCGCCACCTGGGCCGAGTTCAGTAGCTGCTTGCTGGTTGACATACGGCAAGCCTAGAAAGGGCCTGCCCCCCTGTCGTGTGCTCTATTCATCGACTACTGGTAATTTCTCACCATGACCGGTCATGTGGTGCTGCCGCTGGACGAACCGCCGCAGGCGGTGAACGCGGGCGTCGGCATGCACGGCACCCTCGGCTCGCACGACGTCTTCCGGCTTCCCGGCCTGTGGCAGCTGCACCTGTACACCTACTCCGGCGAGCTGGCCTTCGGCGGCGGCCGGTATCCCATCCGGCCCGGGCACGTGAGCCTGGTGCCGCCGGATGTAGAGGTGCACTTCCACTACGAGTCGCGCCGGAACGAGCATCTGTACGCGCACTTCGCGCTGCCCGGCCGCGGTGAGCGGCGGACCGTGCCGGTGATGCAGGACGCGGGCGCGGAGGCCCCGTTGCTCACCGCTCTGCTGCGGCACGCGGTGGCCGCGATGCCGGTGTCGCCGGCGCGGGCGGCTGCGGAGGTGTGGACGGTGCTGTGGCACACGGCGCAGCTGGGCGGCGGCCAGGAGGCGGCGGGGCAGCCGCATCCGGCGCTGGCGGCGGCGTTCGCGTACATCGAACAGGGGCTGGCGGGACCGCTGCCGGTGCCGGGGATCGCCCGGGCGGCGGGGGTCTCGCACAACCACCTCACCCGCCTGTTCCGCACGGGCACGGGCGACACGGTGGTGTCCTACATCCGCCGCCGCCGTATGGAGCGCGCCCGGCATCTGCTCCAGGCCTCGACGATGCCGATCCCGGCGGTGGCGGCGGCGGTCGGCATCCCGGACCTCCAGGCCTTCAACAAGACCTGCCGCCGCGAACTGGGAGCGGCGCCGCGTACGATCCGCGAGGCGGCGCGGCCCTAGCCGTCGCCGACCGGCTCGGCCTGACCGCTCCGGGCTGTCGCGGCTGGCGGACCGGTCACCCCGTGACGCTCGGCCTCCCGTCCTCGATGTGTCCCGCCAGCCGCCGGGAGAAGGCCGGGTCACCCGCCACGGTGACCACCAGGTCGTACCAGCCGTGTGCGGCGCTGGTGGGGTGGGTGAGGGTGCGGGTCTCGCCGGGTGCCAACCGCAGGCAGGCCGGGTGCGGATCCCGTTCACGGGCCTGCGGGCGGACCGTTGCCGTCTGAGGCCGCGCCGAGGTGTTGGTGAGCGTCAGCCGCAGCTCACGGGCCGGGGCTTCGACCGCCGAGGCGACCTCCACGCCGTCGGACGGCGTGCCCGTGAACTCGCGGCGGAAGCCGTTCGGGCCGGTGACCGTGAAGCGGTAGTGGTCGGCGGTAAGGGGCACCGTCCACTGCGCATCGCCCCTTACATCCCGGTGCTGGGGCGCGGCGAACTCACCCGCGTAGGGGTAGAGCGCGAAGTGCGCGCTGGACGCGCCGGTGTTGACCAGCGTCAGCGCGACCTGCTCGCCGCGCACAACGGCGTGCGCGTCCGGCTGGTACGGCAGCGCGCGGGCGGGACGCGTTCCCGGCGGCACGGCGGCCGGAGCGGGTTCCGGGTCGAACGCGAACGCCGCCGTCAGATCGCCCGTCACCGTCCGGCGCCACGGCGAGACGTTCGGGTCCTCGACCCCCGTCCACCGCTCGAGGAACCGGTTCACGGAGGTGTGGTCGAAGAGCTCCGAGCAGACGTGACCGCCCGTCGACCAGGGTGAGATGACCAGCATCGGCACCCGGATCCCCAGGCCCGTGGGGTGTCCCTCCCACCACTCGTCCGGGTCGTCCGGGCCCGGCACTGGCGGCGGGACGTGGTCGAAGAAGCCGTCGTTCTCGTCGTAGGTCAGGAGGAGGACCGTGTGCCGCCACACCTCGGGGTGCGAGGCCAGCGCGTCCAGCAGCCCGTGGATCACCTCCGCTCCGGCCTGCGGGGAGGAGACGTTGGGGTGCTCCGACGACACCGCCGGGGCGACGACGTAGGAGACCTCCGCCAGCCGGCCCGCCGCCACATCGCGGGCGAAGGCGTCGGTGAGGGTGCCGGTGGGCACCCGGCGCAGGGCTCGCTCGAACAGGCTGCGCTCCGCCGGGGCGAGGGCGTCGACGCCCTCCTCCAGCAGGCCCAGCAGCCGGTCCCGTTCGGCGTCGTCGGCCGCCTCGCGGACGGTCTCGTAGAAGGACTCCAGGTAGGTGTGGCCGTCGGTCTTGCGCAGCGCCTTGCGGGCGACGGCCTTGAAGGTGGCGAAGAACTCCGGCTGGTTGTCGGTGTAGTTCTCCCACTCGCTGTACGTCTGCCAGCTGCGGCCCGCCCGCTCCAGCAGCTCGGCGTACGTCGGCCAGTCGTAGCCGGGGTGGACGTCCTCGTCGTTGGCGTCGTTGTCGACGGCGCGGCGGCCGTCCGGCTCATGGCCGGACAGGCTGGACCACAGGTAGTTGCGGTTGGGGCTGGTCGAGGAGTGGATGGACGCGTGGTAGGCGTCGCAGATCGTGAAGGCGTCGGCCAGTGCGTAGTGCAGCGGGATGTCGTCCCGGTCCAGGTAGGCCATGGTGGCCGGGGTCTTCGCCGGGACCCAGCCGTCCATCCAGCCGCCGTGCCAGGCCTGCTGGGCGGTCTCCCAGCCGTGGTCGAGGTCGTGGAAGGTCGCCAGCTGCGGCGTACCGGCCGCGGCGCGGGCGGCGAAGGGGCGGACGGTCCGCTCCCCGTCGGGCTGGTCGAAGACCAGGGCGCCGCCGGGGAGGCGGATCGCATTGCGGTCGCCGAAGCCGCGGACGCCGGGGAGCATGCCGAAGTAGTGGTCGAAGGACCGGTTCTCCTGCATGAGGACCACCACGTGCCGGACGTCTTCCAGCCCGCCGGCCGGCGGCTCCTCGGCCAGCATCCGCAGCACCGAGGCCGGGAGCTGAGCCGTCACGTCAGCTCCCCGCGACATCGACGAACACCGGGTTGGTGTAGAACCACGTGTCGAGCCACGGGTCGCCGTCGCCCGGCTCGTGTGCGATCGGCCCGTGCGGGTCGATCGACGCGCCGAGGTAGCCGGTGCCGTTGCGGTTGCCGTCGCTGCCGCGAAGCCGGACGTAGAAGGGCTCGTCGCCGGCCGTCAGCGGGATGTGCAGGGTATAGGTCCCGGAGCGGCCGGTGACGTCCGTCGTGTGCACGACCCGGGTGTCGGGCGCCCGCCACGAGTCGCGGTCCGCGGCCGGGCCGCGCACCGCACCGCGGATCACATCGACGTGGGCGAGCTCCGGCAGGATGTCGTGCGCGTTGGGCCGGGAGGCCGTGGTGACGGTGACGGACAGGGTGAGCCGGTCGCCGGGGCGTACCCGCAGCCGGCCGCCGAGGGTGACTCCGCGGCCGGTGTCGTCGGCGCGTCTGAGGCGCACGTCGAGCCCGTCCAGGAGCTGGCCGTGGTCGAGCCAGACCCTGCCGGCCCGCAGACCCGCCATGACCGGCCGGTAGCCGTACTTGGTGACGCCCACATGGGTCCGGCTGAACTGGCCGGGCCAGAAGTCGCCGCCGGGCTGCGGCTCGGTGGTGTTCACCGGGTCGGGCAGCCGGCCGGTGTTGTCGAGGTTCTGCCCCGGCGGCCAGTCGCCGTTCTTCCAGGTGTCGAAGACCACCCGGTGCACGTCGGAGTTGGTGGTGATGGTGAACAGCCTGCCCTCGGAGAGCATCGCGTCCCACAGGCCGCCGACGGTGGCGGTCACCCAGTCGAAGCCGCCGTACGTGACGTAGGCGTCGGTGGGGTAGCCGGGCCAGGAGTTGGCCGAGGGGGCGTTCTCGTACTCGCCGCGCTGCGAGTCGGGGCCGCGCCAGCCGGGGATGCCGCCGCCCTGGGCGCCGGGGGCGCCCTCCATGCCGATCATGATGTCGGGTGCGGCGTCGCGCCAGTTGCGCATCTCGTGCGGGGAGTCGATGCCCAGGCGCATCGGGTGGTTGGCGATGACCAGGACGTCGTCGATGTAGCCGGTGCGGCGCTGTTCGGCGAGCCAGCGGATGGCGGCCACGGCGTGCGCCTCGTTGCGCGGGGTGTCGGGGTGGTCGGGGCCGCCGGCGGTGTAGTCCAGGAGCTTGCCGTCGTAGGCGAGCTCGAACCGCGTGAGCAGGTCGACCTCGTGCGGTCCCGGGGCGGCGAAGACCGTGCAGTGCTCGGCGGCTGGGATGTACCACTCCAGGCCCTGGAAGATCAGCTGCCGGGGGTGGGCGGCGCGGGCCTTGAGGATCTCCTCGTGCTCCAGCCGGGCGCCGTAGCTCGCGTGGCCGAAGTTGGAGTGCTCGTTGAAGACCATCCAGTCCAGGCCGTAGCGGGCACCCGCGTCGGCCAGCTGGCTGAACGTGTACTTGGCGTCGTGGCTGTAGACGCTGTGGATGTGGTGGTCGCCGACCAGGTACGCCAACTCCGGGTCCGTGCCGCCGAGCTGGGGCGCGGACGCGGCGGAAGCGGTGGACGGGCTGAGCAGGGATCCGGCGGCGAAGGCGGCGCCGAACAGGCCGGCGCGGCGCAGCAGGCCGCGGCGGGACAGGGCCTGGGCGCTGAGCGCGGCGGCGGGCACGTCGGGGTCGGCCCAGATCGGCAGCTTGGAGGACGGCATGCGGGTCCTACTCCCTTGCGGTGGATGGCGGGAATCGGCGGGATGGAGGGCTCGCCCCCGGAGGCGAGAGGGGGCGAGCCCTCGGGCGGGACCTGTCGGCCCGGATGAAGTCCGTCAGCTGAGCATGAAGTCGCCGACGGCCAGCGCCCGGTCGCAGATGCGGACGTCGCCGAGGCGGCCGTTGAGGATCTGGTCGATCCTGCCGCCGTACTCGTAACCCCCCAGCAGCCACGGCAGCCCGACCGAGGTGAGGCCGACGGCTGCCGCGTGCGGGTTGCGGGCGACCGGGCAGCCCTGGACGTACATCGTGGTGTGGCTGCCGTCGTTGACGACGGCGACGTGCCACCAGCGGCCGGGCGCGGTCTCGTCGCCCCAGTTGGTGGCGATGCCCTCCTGGTTGAGCGGCCGGACGGCCCACTGCGGGCCGGGGCCGTCGGACAACGACAGGGTGGCCAGCGGCTCGTCCGGGTCGTCCTGCGTCTTGCCCGCGGCGCCGCCGGTGCCTGTGCGGCCGACGAGTCCGCCCCAGGCGTTGCGGGCGGAGTCCCAGTCCTCGGCGGGCTGGTAGAAGGCCTCGATGGTGTAACCGTCGGGGAAGGTCGCGGCGTTCAGCGGTGCGCCCTGGACCGTACGCAGATATGCGCCCTGCAGCGGCGGCTTGCCGCCGGCGAAGCGCAGGCTGCCGTGACCGGGCTGGTCGGGGTGGTGGGCGGCGGAGAAGGTGAGGCTGCGGGAGGAGGAGCCGGGGACGGCGACGACGGTGAGGTCGTTGCCGCGGCCGGTCAGGTCGCGAATCGGTCCCTCGGCCCTGGCGCCGTCCTCGCGCCCGTCGAAACGCCAGTACGCCAGGGTGCCGGGGACCAGCAGCTGCGCCGCGGGCCGGGGCCCGCGCGCGGCCACGGGGGCGAAGCCCGCGAAACGCTCGGCGAAGTCCACCGCGACGGAGAACCGGTCGTCGGGGCCGGTCAGTTCGATCTCCCCGCGCTCCAGCTCGTTCAGGCCGTCGGCGGCCCGGCCCAGGATCCACGGCGAGACGGTCTCGACGTCGATGGTGTCGCGGTCCAGGTCGAAGTGGTAGAGGCGGATCATGGCGGCGCCGCCGTAGTAGCGGTTCTGGTAGTTGGTGAGGTGCAGGTGCACGTCGTTGCCGGCGGCGTTCTCGCGGACGGTGCGGGCCGCGGGCCAGAAGTGGCCGTTCAGGGTGAGGAAGATCTGGTCGTGGTCGTGGATCAGCTCGGACCACAGGCGCTGCCCGTAGTCGGACACGACCGCCCCGCCCTTGTCCTCGTCGACGCCCACGAGGTCGTGCGTGGTGAGGATGACGGGGGACTCCGGGTGGTCGGCGATGACCTGGCGGGCCCAGGCGAAGCCCGCCTCGGACATCCGCCAGTCCAGCGCCAGGACCAGCCACTCGCGGCCGGCGGCGGGGATCAGGTGGTACGTGTTGTAGCCGTCCGGCGTGGCCCCGCCGAAGGTGGGCAGATCGGCCATCCGGTCCGGGCCGAAGGTGCGCAGATACGGGGTGGCGCCGCGCTGGTCGTCGGTGCGCGAGGGGATGTCGTGGTTGCCGGTGAGCACGCTGTAGCCGACGCCGTTGCGGTCCAGCAGCTCGAACGCCTCGCCCACGGCGGCGAACTCGGTGTCCGTGCCGTGCTCGGTGAGGTCGCCCAGATGGGCCAGGAAGACGATGTTGTCGTCGCGGCCGTGGTCCAGGACGTAGCGCAGGGAGGCCTCGACGGGTGCGCGCTGGATGCTCGGACCGTCGAAGAGGTACTGGGTGTCGGGCATCACGACCAGCGTGAACCGGTTGCTGTCCGGGTCCGGCCGCCAGTCGGCGGGCTCGTCCGCCTGCGCTGCGGCCTGCGTGGCGGCGGTGGCCGTGGCGAGCGCGGTGCCTGCGGTGATCAGCCCGGCGCGGCTGAGGAAGGTGCGCCGGTCGGTGCCGTGCGAGGTGCACACATCGTCTCCAGGAGAGGTTTCGGGCAGCCCGGACCGCGCTCCGGCTCGGGGACGGAGCGCGGTGGGCTTGTCGGCCCGGTGGATGCGGACTTGGCTGGCTGGTGGTGGACGGTGCCCCGGGGCCGCCTACTCGGCGGTCAGCCTCCAGGACCAGCGGTGGACGCCCGGGCCCACGAGGTACTGCGGCAGCGTGTCGGGCCCGCAGGACGCCGTACCGACACCGCGGTGCTCGGCGTCCAGATGGACCACGCAGCGCTCTTGCGGTGTGAGCTCGTCGTGGTGCGTGGCGGCCGTCAGATCGGCGGCGCGGTGCCGGGTGACCGACACCTGGCGCGGCTCGTCCAGGCGCACCGCGAGCCGCTCCCCCGCGGCGGAGTGCAGGGCGAGGCTGCGTACGCCGTGCCGGCCGCCGCTCTCCTGCGGGCGCAGATAGGGGGTGAACAGGTCGTCCACGGCGACCCGGTGGTGGCCGACGGGCGGGCCGGCGCAGCGGTCGGGGTAGGACTCCCACGGCCCCTGGCCGAACCAGTCCAGCTCCTCGTAGCCGGCGGCCGTCTCGAAGACGGTACCCACCCGGGCGACGTCCGTCAGGCCCTCGGGGAGCTCGGCCGTCTCCTCGACGAGGACTCCGCCGGGGATCGGGGTGAAGGTCTGCTCATGGCGTACGGCGCCCTCGGCGGTGGCGTACTCCGCCCGTACGACGGTGCGCCCGTCGCGTACGGACACGTCCAGCAGGGTGCGGGTCGGAGCCTGAAGGCCCCACTTGCGCCACCGCTCCGCGATCCCGCCGAGCTCGTCGTTGTCGGTGGGCGCGCGCCACAGGCTCAGCGTGGGCGGCGCGGCCAGCAGCGGGTGCACGAGCAGGCCGTCCTCGTCGAGGGTGACCTCGCCCTGCGCGGTGTCGGCGGCCGCCGGGGCGGCGCCGCGCAGCCGCACCTGCGGCGTGCACACCTCCAGCCCTGCCGGCGCCCAGCTCTCCGCGCCGGCCGTGGTGGCGCGCAGCGTCAGCCACGCCTCGCCGCCGTCCCCGTCCGCCTGCGCCAGCAGCTCCGCGGGTACGGCGACGGTCGCCGACTCCCCCGGACCCAGGTCGGGCAGGACCGCTGGGACGGTGTGCGTGCCGGTGCGCTCCGCCGCCAGCACCCACTCGCCCGCCAGCCAGGACAGATCGCGGAAGTGCTGGTGGTTGCGTACCGTCACCGACCCGTCGACCGACGCGGTCAGCCGGACCGGCGCCGCCAGTTCGCGGTGCTCGTACATCGCCGGCTTGGGGGTGCGGTCGGGGAAGACCATGCCGTCGGTGACGAACGCCCCGTCGTGCGGGGTGTCACCGAAGTCGCCGCCGTAGGCCCAGCGCAGGCCCGGACCTGCGACACCGTCGGCGAAGGCGCCGGCGCCCGCGGTGCCGGTCGGTCGCTTGTCGTCCACACGCTGCAGGATGCCGTGGTCGCGGAACTCCCAGATGAACCCGCCCTGGAGGCCCGGCGTGCTTTCGATGGCCGCCCAGTGGTCCGCGAGGGTGCCGTTGCTGTTGCCCATGGCGTGCGAGAACTCGCACCAGATCAGCGGTTTGGTCTGGCGCCCGGACAGGGCGTGCTCGACAACCTCGGGGAGGTTGGCGTACATCGGGCAGGCGATGTCGGAGGCCAGCGAGGTGTCGGCCCAGTCGATCTTCGCGGCGCCCTCGTACTGCAGCGGCCGGGTCGGGTCGTAGCGGCGCAGCCAGCCCGCGGCGGCGTCGTGGTTGGCGCCGTAGTCGGACTCGTTGCCGAGCGACCAGATCAGCACGCTGGGGTGGTTCTTGTCGCGCAGCGCCATCCGCGACACCCGGTCGGTGAACGCCGCCAGATAGCGCGGGTCGTCGGCTATCTCATGGGCGTGGTCGTGCGACTCGATGTCCGCCTCGTCGATCAGATAGACGCCGAGTTCGTCGGCCAGATCGTAGAAGGCGGGGTCGTTGGGGTAGTGCGAGGTGCGCACCGCGTTGAAGCCGAAGCGCTTGAGCAGGACGAGGTCGGCGCGCATGTCCGCCTGCGACACGACCCGCCCGGTGAGCGGGTGGAAGTCGTGCCGGTTGACACCCCGCAGGAAGATCCGCTCGCCGTTGACCAGCAGGTCCCGGCCCTGGATCTGCACGGTGCGGAAGCCCACCCGGTGCCGCGAGGTGTCCGCCACGCTGCCGTCCGCCCGGTGCAGCCGCACCGTGAGTCCGTACAGCTCGGGGGTCTCCGCGGTCCACGGCCGCACGTCCGGCACGACGGCCTTGAGCCGCGCCTCGCCGAGGAAGTCGGAGACCCGCCACTCCTCCTTGCAGTACGCGTCGAACTCCGCGTCCTGCGCCAGCTCCCCGACACCCTCCAGCTCGCCGCTGACATACCAGCCGGCGGGCAGCGCCCCCGCCGCCGAGCGGACCTGCACCTCGGCCAGAAGACCGCCGTCCGCCGGGGCGGTGATCTTCACATCGGCGAGATACAGCGGATCGGTGGCGTAGACGTACACGGAGCGGGTGATACCGCCGTGCCACCACTGGTCCTGGTCCTCGATGTGCGTGGCGTCGGACCACTTGACCACGGTCAGCCGTACGGTGGCGCGCTCGCCGGGCCGTACGGCGTCGGTGATGTCGAACTCGCCCGCCAGATGAGAGTCCTTGCCCATCCCCACCGGTCGCCCGTCGACCGCGGCGACCAGCACGCTCTCCGCCGCCCCCACGTGCAGCACGATCCGCCGCCCCGCCCACTCCGCCGGGATGTCGACCTCCCGCTCGTGCACACCGGTCGGGTTCGCGGCGGGCACCTGCGGCGGGAAGTGCGGGAACGGCATCTGGACGTTGGTGTAGTGCGGCAGGTCCGCCACCCCGTGCAGATCGTCGAACTCCTGCATGGTCCAGAGGCCGGGCACCTCCAGCTCGGTCCAGAAGTCCGCGAGCGGGACATCGGGCGCGGGCAGCAGCTGGAAGCGCCAGCTGCCGTCGAGCTCGATCCGGTCCCCCTCCCGGCGTACGGCGTGCATCGGCAGCCGCTGCCAGGAGGTGAGCTCCGGGCTCTCCCAGGGGCGGGTGGGCAGGGACGGGCGGGTCATCAGCGGATGGCTCCCTTGGCCAGGTCGGCGATGAAGTGGCGGGCCGCGAAGGCGAACACGATGAGCAGCGGGATCAGGGCCAGCAGGGCGCCGGCCATGACCATGCCGTAGTCCGTCATGCTGTGCACGCCGTTGAGCTGGGACAGCGCGACCTGGAGAGTGACGTTGTCCGGGTTGGTGAGGGCGATCAGGGGCCAGGCGTAGTCGTTCCACTGGCTCATGAAGGTGAAGATGCCGAGGAACGCCAGGCCAGGGCGGACCACGGGCAGCGCCACATGCCAGTACTGGCGGAGGAAGCTGCAGCCGTCGAGGCGGGAGGCGTCCATCAGCTCGTCGTGGATGGCGCCCGTCATGTACTGGCGCATCCAGAAGATGCCGAACGCGTTGGCCGCCGCAGGGACGATCAGCGCGGTGAGCGAGCCGATCCAGCCCAGCTTCGCCATGATCACGAACTGCGGGATGGCGGCCAGCTGCGCGGGCAGCATGAAGATGGCCATCATCAGCCCGAACAGCAGCTTGCGCCCCGGGAACTCGAACTTGGCGAAGACGAACGCCGCGAGCGAGTCGAAGAACAACACCAGCACCGTGACGCTGACCGCGACGATCAACGAGTTCAGCATCGACCCGAAGAAGTCCACGTTGTCGAAGAGGTTCTTGACGTTCTCGCCGAAGTGCGAGCCGGGCAGCAGCTTCGGCGGGTACGAGAAGATCTCGCTGGTCGTCCGGGTGGCCATGACGACGGCCAGATAGAACGGGAAGACCGACAGCAGTACGCCCGCGATGAGCGCGGTGTGCAAGGAGACACCGCGGGCCAGGGCACCCTTGATCCTCGGTGTGAAGGTCTTGGTCATGGCGGCCTCCTAGTCCCTTTCCCGGCGCTGGACCAGCCGCCAGTTGATGATGGAGAAGACGACCACGATCAGGAAGATCGCCCAGGCGATGGCCGCCCCGTAGCCGAAGTCGTTGTTGTCGAAGGTCTGTTGGAAGAAGTAGAGGACCACCGTCTGGCCGGCGTGCTCGGGGCCGCCGGAGAACGTCGAGCCGCCGTTGTTGGCGCCGAGCAGCACCTGCGACTCGGAGAAGGACTGCAGACCGGTGATCGTGGACACCACCACGGTGAACAGGATGACCGGGCGCATCATCGGCACGGTGATCTTGAAGAAGGTCTTGACCGGACCGGCTCCGTCGACCTTCGCGGCCTCGTACAGCTCGCTGGGGATGGTCTGCAGACCGGCGAGATAGATGATCGCGTTGTAGCCGGTCCACTGCCAGGTCATCAGCGCGGCGACGGCGACCTTGATGCCCCACGGCTCGTTCAGCCAGGCGACCTCGCTGACCCCGATGGCCTTGAGCACGGCGTTCACCATGCCGAAGCTGGTGGAGAAGATGGAGCCGAAGATGATCGCGACGGCGACCACCGAGGTGACCGACGGCACGAAGTAGGCGAACCGGTAGACGCGCTTCAGCCGCACCGCGGAGTTCAGCATCACGGCACTGATCAGGGCGATGACGAGCATCGGGAAGGTGCCCATGGCCCAGATCACGAGTGTGTTGCCCAGCGCGTCCCAGAACTGGGTGTCGGTGAGCAGATAGCGGAACTGCGACAGCCCCGCGTACTCCATGTTGCCCAGGCCGTCCCAGCGTTGGAAGGCGAGGAAGAGCGAGAAGCCGGCCGGGATCAGGCCGAAGCAGAGAAAGAGGAGATAGAACGGCGAGATCGCGGCGTACAGCCGCCAGTGGCGACGGATGCCGCCCTCCGGATGGGCCTTGGCAGCGACAGCCGGTGGGGGCGCGTCCATGGCCGCTGCGGCCGGTGCGGTCTTCAGATCGGCCATGACTCAGCTCACCCCCAGGTGGTCTGCGATACGTCGGCACTGGGCCATGGCGTCCCGCCAGGCCTTCTTGCGGTTCTTGCCGGAGATGTAGACGGAGGTCAGCTCGTCCCTGATGGGCTGGCTGAGGGCTACGTCGTACGGGCTGTTGTAGGAGACCGGGACCCGCTGCGCGGCCGGACCGAAGACGTCCATGGTGATCTGGCCGCCGAAGAACTCGTCCGGCGTGCGCAGGTCCGGCGACTCGAAGGAGGCCGGGGTGGAGGGGAAGAGGGAGGCTTCGAGGAAGCCGCGGGACTGGTTCTCGGGGCCGAGCAGCCAAGTAATGATCTGGAAGGCGAGCTCGGGATCACGGCAGTACCTGGTGATGCCGAGGAAGGAGCCGCCGTCGTTGGCCGGGCGCTCCGGCATCGCGGCGACCCGCCACTTCCCCTTGGACTTCGTCAGCTGCGACTTGAAGTCGCCGGCCACCCAGGAGGCGCCGATCTGGCTCGGCAGTTTGCCGTCCTCCAGCGCCGGGTTGATGTCCACGGTGCCGGACTTGAAGGGGGAGTCGATGCCCCGGTCCAGGCATTCCAGCGCGAGGTCCCAGGCGCGGGTGATGTGTTCCTGGTCACCGATGAAGTGCCGGTCCTTGTCGACGTAGCGTTTCGTCGACTGACCCACGGCCATGCCGAAGATCGCCAGCGGGTCGCTCACCATGTAGGAGCCCTTGGCCTTCTTCACCAGCTGTTCACCGGCGGCGAAGTAGTCGTCCCAGGTGCCCATCTGCGCGGCCACGTCCTCGGGCTCGGTGGGCAGGCCCGCCTTCTCGAAGATGTCGGGGCGGTAGTAGTGGACGCAGGGGCCGGTGTCGATCGGGAAACCGATCTGGCGGCCGTCGTCGGCGGTGCCCTGGCTCCACTTCCAGTCCAGGTACTGGCTCTTCAGCTTGTCCGCGCCGAGGGTATTGAGGTCGATGAACTGGTCGGCGTTGGGCAGCAGGGAGGCTATGTCCTCGCCCTTCAGTCCGGTGATGTCGGGCGCATGAGCGCGGGCGGTGAGGGTCGTCAGCAGCTTCGAGCGGAAGTAGCCGCCGATCTGAGTGGCCTTGAGGTCGACCTGGGTGAAGCGCTTGACGGCGTCCTCCACCAGCTTGTCGCTCAGTCCACCGCCCCAGTACCAGAGCGTCATGTCGCTCCCGGTGGATCCGGCTGGGACCGAGCAGCCGGCGACCGTGCCGCCCAACAGGGCGGCCGAGGTGGTTGCCAGGCCCGCGCGAAGCAGTCCTCTGCGCGAGAGATGCACTGCTCCCACCGCCTTTCGGTTTCTCGTCGTTGAGGGTTCAGGAGGTGTTACGGAGGGTCTTACGGAGGAAGGTCCTACAGGGGAGTGACCGGTGCCCTTGGTGGGGGCGGACCGGGGTCGGTGGGGATCCGGTCGGTGAGGAAGCCGAATTCGCGGCGCAGCGCCTCGGCGCCGGGATCGGCTGCGACACCGCGCCACCACTCGGCGACGCCGCCCCAGCCGGGCGCCGCCAGCGCCCCGCCGTGCAGGCGTACGGACAGCCCCGCCGCGAGCGCCGCGAAACGCAGCCGTTCGGCGAGCGGCCAGCCGGCCAGGGAGGCGGCGACAAAGCTCGCCCCGAAGACATCCCCGGCGCCGGTCGGATCCAGGACATCAACGTCAAGCGCGCCGGCCTCGGCGAACTCACCCGTGCTCTGGTCGACGGCGATCGCGCCGTCCCGCCCCCGGGTGACCACCGCGACCGGCACCAGGTCGGACAGCGCGTGCAGCGCCGCCGTCGGGGTGTCGGTGCGGGTGTACGCCATGGCCTCGCCCTCGTTGGGCAGGAACGCGTGGCACAGGGAGAGCCGGTCGAGCACGTCGGACGACCACTGCTGGGAGGGGTCCCAGCCGACGTCGGCGAAGATCTTGGTGCCCGAAGCGGCGGCCTTGGCGAGCCACTGCTGCGGCTCGGCGCCGATGTGCACCAGCGCGGAGCGGGCGGCCGGTGGGTCACGGATGAGCTCGTCCTGGCTGTACGGCGGCTCGTGGCCGTTGGTGACCAGCGCCCGGTCATCCCCCAACGCGAGGGAGACGGTGACGGGCGTGTGCCAGCCGGCCGGGGCCGTACGGGACAGGGAGAGGTCGATACCCTCTTGCCCGGCAAGCACCTCGCGGCAGTAGCGGCCGTAGAAGTCGTCACCGAACACGGTGGCCAGCGAGGTGCGCAGGCCGAAGCGGGCGGCGGCGACCGCGAGGTTCGCAATGCCGCCGGGACCGCTGCCCATCCCCCGGGTCCAGATCTCTTCGCCCGGCACGGGTGGCTGTCCGAGGCCGGTGAAGACCAGGTCGTAGAAGAGCAGACCGGTGAGCAGGAGGTCGGGCGCTTCATCGCCCGGTGTCACGTCGGAGGCTGGGAGCGGCTCGCTCACGAGCGCGTCCTCTCGTCAAGAGTGTGCAAGTTCGACCAGCCGATCGTGGGACAAGTGCGCAAACTTTTCAAGACTTCTTCAATATCAAGCATGGAATTGAATGAAATTGAAGGGTAGTGTGCACTGCATGCTGGCAGAGCGACGACATCAACTCATCCTGCGGGCACTGCGCTCCGGGGGGCCCGCCTCTGTGGCCGATCTCTCCTCCGAGCTGGACGTGAGCGCCGCCACGGTCCGCCGCGACCTGATCAGGCTGGAGGAGGACGGCCTTCTCACCCGCGTCCACGGGGGCGCGGTGGTGGAGGAGGGTGATCAGCCCTTCGCGGAGGTCGCCGAGGTCCGGGTCTCCGACAAGGACGTCCTGGCGGAGCGCGCCGCGGCAATGATCAAGGACGGCCAGACGGTGCTGCTGGACATCGGCACCACCGCCTACCGCCTGGCCCGGCAGCTGCACGGCCGCCGACTCACCGTGATCACAAGCAATCTGGTGGTGTACGAGGAGCTGGCCGAGGACACCGGCATCGAACTGGTGCTCCCCGGCGGTGTGGTCCGCCGCGAGTACCGCTCGCTGGTGGGCTTCCTCACCGAGGACAGCCTGCGCCAACTGCACGCCGACTGGCTGTTCCTGGGAACGAGCGGCGTCCGACCCGGCGGACAGGTCATGGACACCACCGTGATCGAGGTGCCGGTGAAGCGGGCCATGATGGCCGCCGCCGAGAAGGTGGTGCTGCTCGCCGACGCCGGGAAGTTCCCCGGCCAGGGGATGGCCAAGGTGTGCGGTCCGGCGGACCTCGACGTAGTAGTGACCAACGCGTCCGCGGACCCGGCGACCCTCGCCGCGCTCGCGGAGGCCGGCGCAGAGGTGATCAAAGTATGAAACTGACCATTCTGGGCGGCGGGGGATTCCGGGTGCCGCTCGTGTACGGTGCGCTGCTCGGCGACCGCGCGGAGGGCCGGGTCACCGGCGTGACCCTCTACGACCTCGACGCCGGCCGGCTCTCCGCGATCGCCCGGGTGCTGGCCGAGCAGGCCGCCGGTCACCCGGACGCCCCGGCGGTGACCGTCACCACGGATCTGGACGAGGCGCTGAGGGGCGCCGACTTCGTCTTCTCCGCGATCCGCGTCGGCGGTCTGGAGGGCCGGGCGGCGGACGAGCAAGTGGCGCTCGCCAAGGGCGTGCTCGGCCAGGAGACGGTCGGCGCCGGCGGCATCGCGTACGGGCTGCGCACGCTGCCGGTCGTGGACCACATCGCCCGGCGGGTGGCTGCGCTGGCCCCGGACGCCTGGTTCATCAACTTCACCAACCCGGCGGGCCTCGTCACCGAGGCCATGTCCCGGCATCTGGGCGACCGGGTGATCGGCATCTGCGACTCCCCGGTGGGCCTGGGCCGCCGGGTGGCCCGCGCGCTGGGCGCCACACGCCCGCAGGACGCCTGGATCGACTACGTCGGGCTGAACCATCTGGGCTGGCTGCGCGGCCTGCACATCGACGGCCGCGACCAGTTGCCGCGGCTGCTCGCGGACCGGGAGCTGTTGGGCAGCTTCGAGGAGGGCAAGCTCTTCGGCCCGGAGTGGATCCAGTCGCTGGGCGCCGTACCGAACGAGTATCTGCACTACTACTACTTCAACCGGGAAGCGGTGAAGGCGTACCGGGAGGCGCAGCAGACCCGCGGCGCCTTCCTGCGCGACCAGCAGGCCCGCTTCTACGACTGCATGCGCGACCCGGCCGCGCCCGCGCTGCGTACCTGGGACGACACCCGGGCCGAGCGCGAGGCGACCTATATGTCGGAGAACCGCGAGGCGGCCGGCGCCGGCGAGCGGGACGAGGCGTCGCTCAGTGAGTCCGGCGGCTACGAGAAGGTCGCCCTCGCCCTGATGCGGGCCATCGCCCGCGACGAGCGCGCCACTTTGATCCTCAACGTGCGCAATCGGACGACCCTCCCCATCCTCGACGAGGACGCCGTCATCGAGGTCCCCTGCCTGGTCGACGGCAACGGCGCCCACCCGGTGACCGTCTCCCCGCTGCCGGGTCATGCCGCCGGGCTGGTCTGCGCGATCAAGGCCGTGGAGCGCGAGGTGCTGGACGCAGCCGCCTCCGGCTCCCGGCCCGCCGCCATCAAGGCCTTCGCGCTGCACCCGCTCATCGACTCCGTGGAGGTGGCGCGGCGGCTGGTCGACGAGTACCGCGAGGTGCATCCGGGCCTCGCGTACCTGACGTAGCGCCGCGCCTCTCCATTGCCGCAAAGCTCCCTGAGAGCTGCCCAAGAACTTCTGAAAAGAGATCCCATGCACGACGAACGCCGCCGGATCGAGGAGCGCGTCGAACGCATCCACGACCAGCGCATCAAGCCGGCCGTCTACTCCGCCTCCGTCCCGCTCATGGTCGAGGCCTGGCAGGCGCCCGGCGAGCCGGTGCCCTTCGCCGAGGCCGCGGATGCCGCGTACGAACCCTTCGCGATGGGCACGCCGTGGGGCCCGCCGTGGGGCACCACCTGGTTCCGGATGCGCGGCCGGGTGCCGGCCGAGTGGGCCGGCAAGCGTGTCGAGACGGTGATGGACCTGGGCTTCGTCGGCGACTGGCCGGGCAACCAGGCCGAGGCGCTGGTGCACGTGCCGGACGGCCGCCCGCTGAAGGCCGTCAACCCGCAGAACCAGTACGTCCCGGTCGCCAACCCGGCCGTCGGCGGCGAGGAGATCCACTACCTGGTGGAGGCCGCCTCCAACCCGGACATCCTCGCCAACGACTTCATCGGCCCCACTCCGCTGGGCGACCGGCTCACTGCCGGTGACAAGCCGCTGTACACCTTCAAGCGCGCCGATCTCGCCGTACTGGACGAGGACGTCTGGCATCTGTCACTGGACCTGCAGGTGCTGCGCGAGCTGATGCTGGAGCTTGAGGCGCACGACCCGCGCCGGCACGAGATCATGACGTGTCTGGACCGCGCCCTGGACGCGCTGGACCTGGACGACATCTCCGGCACCGCGGCCGACGCCCGCGCCGTGCTGAAGGAGGCCTTGGCCAAGCCCGCGCACGCCAGTGCGCACCGGATGTCGGCCGTCGGGCATGCGCACATCGACTCGGCGTGGCTGTGGCCGATCCGTGAGACCAAGCGCAAGACCTCCCGCACCTTCTCCAACGTCACGGCGCTGGCCGAGGAGTACGACGAGTTCGTCTTCGCCTGCTCGCAGGCCCAGCAGTACGAGTGGGTGCGCGACAACTACCCGCACGTGTGGGCCCGTATCCAGCAGGCCGTGAAGAACGGGCAGTGGGCGCCGGTCGGCGGCATGTGGGTGGAGTCGGACGGCAACCTGCCGGGCGGTGAGGCCATCGCCCGCCAGCTGATCCACGGCAAGCGGTTCTTCATCGAGCACTTCGGCATCGAGACCAAGGGCGTGTGGCTGCCGGACTCCTTCGGCTACAACGCCGCCTACCCGCAGCTGGCAAAGCTCGCCGGCAACGAGTGGTTCCTCACCCAGAAGCTGTCGTGGAACCAGACCAACAAGCTGCCCCACCACTCGTTCTGGTGGGAGGGCGTGGACGGCACCCGGATCTTCACCCACTTCCCGCCGGTGGACACCTACAACGCCGAGTTCTCCGGCAAGGAGATGGCGCACGCGGTGCGCAACTACCAGGACAAGGGCGTCGGCACCCGCTCGCTGGCCCCGTTCGGGCACGGTGACGGCGGTGGCGGCCCCACCCGGGAGATGCTGGAGCGCGCCCGCCGGCTCGCCGACCTCGAGGGCTCGGCGAAGGTGACGGTCGAGCACCCGGACACCTTCTTCGCGGAGGCGGCGAAGGAGGTTCCCAAGGACCAGGTGTGGTCCGGTGAGCTGTATCTGGAGCTGCACCGCGCCACGTACACCTCGCAGGCGCGCACCAAGCAGGGCAACCGGCGCAGCGAGCACCTGATGCGCGAGGCGGAGCTGTGGGCGACGACGGCCGCGCTGCACGCGCCGGGCTACCGCTATCCGCACGAGAAGCTGGACCGGCTGTGGAAGACGGTGCTGCTGCACCAGTTCCACGACATCCTGCCGGGCTCCTCGATCGCCTGGGTCCATCGCGAGGCAGAGGCGGAGTACGCGCGGGTCGCGGCCGAGGTGCAGGAGCTGACGACCGAGGCACTGGCGGCGCTTTCCGGTGGTGAAGGCCTTTCGGTGTTCAACACCGCTCCGCGCGACCGCGCCGAGGTAGTCACGGTGCCCGCGGGCACAGCGGCCGACGGCCAGCAGCTGGCCGACGGATCGGTGGCCGTGTACACCGAGGTCCCGGCGAGCGGCATCGCACCGCTCGGCGCGTCGGGGGCCGCCCCGCAGCCGGTGACCGTCGAGGGCCGGGTGCTGGACAACGGCCTGGTGCGGGTGGAAGTCGCCGCGAACGGCACCATCGCCTCTGTCCGCGACCTGGTGGCCGGCCGTGAGGTGCTGGCGCCGGACGCTGCCGGCAATCTGCTGCGCCTGCACAGCGACCTGCCCAACTACTGGGACGCCTGGGACATCGACAAGCACTACCGGAACCGCTACACGGACCTCACCGAGGCCGAGTCGGTCACTGTGTCGGAGGAGGGTCCGCTGCTCGGCGCGCTGCGGGTGGAGCGCTCCTTCGGCAAGGGCTCACGGATCGTCCAGAGGATCGTGGTACGTGCGGGCAGCCGCCGGATCGACATCGAGACGGAGATCGACTGGCACGAGGCGGAGAAGATGCTCAAGGCCGCCTTCCCGGTCGACGTCCGGGCCGACCACTCCCGCGCCGAGATCCAGTTCGGCCATGTGCAGCGCCCCACGCACACCAACACCAGCTGGGAGGCTGCCCGGTTCGAGGTCTACGGCCACCGGTGGGTGCACATCGGGGAGCCGGGGTACGGCGTCGCGGTCATCAACGACTCGACGTACGGACACGATGTCTCCCGCACCACGCGGGAGACGGACGGCGGTACGACGACGACGGTCCGTCTCAGCCTGGTGCGAGCCCCGCGCGTCCCGGACCCGGGGGCGGACCAGGGCAAGCACCGCTTCACCTACGCCCTGTTGCCGGGCGCGACGGTCGAGGACGCCGTCGCCGAGGGGTACGCACTGAACCTGCCGCTGCGGGTCGGCGCCGCGGCCTCGGCCACCCCGGTGGTCACCAGCGACAACCCGGCCGTCACCGTCGAGGCGGTCAAGCTGGCCGACGACGGCTCGGGCGATGTGGTGGTGCGGCTCTACGAGTCGCTGGGCGGCCGGGCGCAGGCGGTTCTGCGCCCGGGCTTCCCGCTGGGCAAAGTACAGGTCACGGACCTGCTGGAGCGCCCGCTCGCGGGGCAGCCCGCAGAGGTATCAGCGGCCCGTGAGGGGGAGGTGGCCGTGACACTACGGCCGTTCCAGATCCTCACCGTGCGGCTGACGCCCGCGGGCTGATGGTACGGGGCCCTGCCCGGTCTTCCCCATGGGCCGGGCGGGACCCTTGTGCCGGTTGCTTCCGGCGGCGCGCGCTGATTCCCGGCGCACCATGGGACGGGCCAAAGGGCGCGTTTCGTCGCTCCAGGGCAAGATCCTGCAGCCCGTGGGCAGCACCATCCGCAATCGCGGGCCCCGACGGCTGACCGGCGCAGCCCACACCCAGCTGATCTGTGCACGGCTCTACACATTCACCTGAACACCGACACCTCAGCGGCTTTGTGACCGACACATTCGGCTCACCTCTCGGCCCTGTCAACGGTGGCGGCATTGGCTGTCAGGGCACCGTGGACGATGGAGTCCGCCCGGTAGTCCTTCGCACATGATGACGGCGTTCCCGATGCCAGCTACTACCAGAAGCCGGCACCCTGGCCGCGCCCCGCCACGCCACCGCCCTCGTCAAACCCGTCGGGCAATGGCTCACCAACATCCGCAGGCCCGGCGGACTCGGCAAGGCCCCCCGAACGCGCGACGCAGCGTGCCGCGATGGCCGTCATGGCAACCAGGATCAATCAAGGCGGTCCCAAGGCAAGTAGTCGGCTCGCTGCAGCAAGCAGGGCTGTGCTGATGCGACGCTCATGGCTGCGTCCTTGACGCTCTATGCTGACCAGCGCCATCGGACGTGGCCGCAGTCTGGGTGGGTGGAAAGGAAGCCTCTTGGCAACGTCAGGTCCTCGGCCCAACGACTACACGGCCGCAGTAAGTGAGCTTGAGCCCTACCTGGGGGCCGGAACATCCTTTGTGCCTACAGCCGTTGGCAGCGGCCTTCGGCGACACCGTCGGCCGGATGCCTCGTCCAAGGCCGGACTGCATCAAGCGCAGCAGGCGTGGCGGCAGATGGCAACTGCAGAGCAGCAGTTGCCGCAGCTGTTGGCAGATATCTCCAGAGCTTCTCTGGCTGCCGATCCGCTCGTGATCTACAGCAGCATGCACGTTCTCAACGCGATGAGCCGGGCGGTGCTACCGGCAAGACTGGTGTTCGGCAGTGACGCGCTGACGGAGTTCTACGGAGGCCTGGTTACGGCAATGCCGCCGGACGACGTTCTCGCCCGGCTGGGGACCGACTACCATCCGCAGGCCCTGTTCGACGTGGATTCGCTGCTGCGCGAGTACGGGAAGGCCGAATCTCTGGCGTACCAGGCCAAAATGCTGCGCGACGGCACCGCAGACCGGCAGACGAACGTCCTGCACATGCTGCAACTAGAGCGGCGATTCGACCGGATGCAGGGTTACCCCGCACACCTACGACCCATTATCGAAGGCATAACCGCCCCACTGGCCGGCCAGGCTCGAAAAGCCCTCGGTTTCGCACTTCACCATGCCGTGGATGCGGCTGACGCGTATCACTCCTTGAGAGCCACGCAGATGAACCAGGCCGTGGACGCACTTCAGGACGTTCTCGCCGCGCTCCAGGCCTCCACGGACAAGGCGCACCGCTCACAGTTAGCACTCGTTCATGCCGCTGGGGTGGCAACGTTCGGGGCAGCCCCTGTCGAAGACGACCTTCCCGGGCTGCTGGCCGAACGCCTCAACGCTCCTCGTGACGAAATGACCCGCCTGGTCGCCTCGCTGACGACGCAGCTGGGCAGCCAACCAGGCCTTCGTGAACTGAGCGACACCAACACGCTGCGTCGTCGCCCGATCATCGGCCTGGGAGACACGCGAGGCCTGTGGGCTCGTCCAGGCGACTTCCTGCACGAGGCACTCGACTGGGCCGCAGACGCCTGCCTCGCTCATCCGGACCTCTTGAAGCAGTTCGACAAGCGACGCCAGGACTTCTGCGAGGAACAGGCCCGACGCACCCTGGCTTTGGTTTTCGGGGACGAGTACACCCACGCCGGCGTCATTTATCCGGAGGCTGGGAACCCGGACGTCGACGTCCTCATGGCCATGCCCGGTGCCGTACTTGCGGTCGAGGCCAAGGGGGGACGTTTCACTGACCCAGCCCGCAGGGCTGCGCCGGACCGAGTGAAGAAGAAGACACGCGAGTTCGTCGACAAGGCCCTCACGCAGAACGCGCGCACCATTGCCTACCTCGACGGTGGTGGAAGGGACTTCCGGGACCGACACAAGCGCCATCTGCCCCTGCCGGACCATCTCCCTACCGCGGTGTCGGTGATCGTCACGCTCGACCGTGTGGATCCGTTCGCCACACACCTTCCTGATGGCGGCAAACGCGGCGCGGCCCCAGACGATGGGACCTGGCTGGTCACGCTCGCGGATCTGATGATGGTGGCAGACGTCCTGCGTCACCCGGCAGAGTTCTACGCCTACGCCAGCACCCGCGCTGCCATGGCCAAGGCCAAGGGGCCCACTGTTTTCGTCGAGGCAGATGCTCTGGCGGCCTGGCTGGAACACCGCGTTCAGCCTGTCGAGCCCCCCGCTGGCGAACTCGTGCACCTCGACACCAGCAGTGAGGCGGTTAACGCGTTCTACACGCACGTTGATGCCCCGGGGTCACCCTCTCCGAGCCGTCCGACATCAGGCATCCCGTCCGAGGTGCTGGACGCCCTGGACCTCGTCCAACAGGGCCGGCCGGAGGACTGGCGTCACCTGGCGATCGCCACGCTTGCACTGAAGGCCACAGATTGGCAGCCCGTGCGCAGAGCGCTGCACCCCACGAAGCCGGGCAAAGGAACTCGTCGCGACCGCAAGCGTGCCCGTCGGGCAGCCGACGGAATCCGCCTTTCCCCTCACCTCACGGTCTACGTATGCGACAGCCTGGACACCCCTCCCCCACCGCTAGGACCGGCAACTCTCCTGATCACAACCCCAGAGACGGATTTCCAGAAACGCTGACTCGGTGGCATCGTGTGCCCCGGGTATCCGCGAGGCACAAGTAAGGACTCAGGCCGAGAACTCACAGTTCTGAACTGAGTCCTGGAGGAAAGCAGCAGTGCGCTTCTCTTCCGCCTTCCGCTGCTGGTCCCGGCGCAGAGCGTCTGCTCTGGCCTCGGGGGGACGGCCTCGCCCAGGGTGATCGCAGCCGTGCTGGTGACTGGCTTCAACGAGTACCAGACGGGAGGTCGGCTGGACTGCGTCGGCAGGTGCAGGCAGGCGACACCAGCCGGGAGCTCGGCGCGCAGCGCTCCGTGCCATGCCGTCGGCCTAGTAGCCCGAAGAGGGCATACAGGGTCTTCTCGTCCGTGCCATTGTCGTACTCGTCGTCCGGCTCCGGCTCCTCGCGCCAGGTCGGCTCATGCCTAATGGGATTCATCGGGCCGTGAGAGAGACTACGGTCCGTAGCCGCCAGCAGGTGAGCACTCTCCATGCCGGAGCCATTCGAGCTCTGTGGTCAGACCGTGCCCCTGCTGGTCGGCCGGGAGGCCTGACTGCTGATGGGATGGCGTGCCCGCCGGGCGGTTGGGCGTGAGCACTGGATCCATTAGGGCGCGAGCCGTGCCTTCCGTCGGCTGCAGGCAAGTACCGGACGAGGGCAAGGAGTTGAGTGTTGTTGCTGTTCATAGGCGATGACTGGGCCGAGGACCACCACGATGTCGAGCTGCAGGACGAGACAGGCCGGAAACTGGCCTCAGCCCAGCTGCCCGAGGGTGTGGAGGGCATCGCCAAGCTGCACACGCTTATAGCCCGGCACGGCGGCGAGGACCTGGAGTCCGAGAAGGTAGCGGTCGGGATCGAGACCGACCGCGGCCCTTGGGTGCAGGCGCTGATCGCAGCCGGCTACCGCGTCTACGCGATCAACCCGCGCCAGGCCGCGCGGTTCAAGGAACGGTACGGCACCTCCGGGGCCAAGAGCGACAAGGGCGACGCACACGCGCTCGCCGATATGGTCCGCATCGACGGCCCCCAGCTGCGACCCGTCGCAGGCGACAGCGACCAAGCCCAGGCCGTCCGCGTGGTCGCCCGCGCCCACCAGACCCTGATCTGGGAACGCACCCGCACCTTCCAGCGGCTGCGCAACACACTGCGCGAGTACTTCCCGGGCGCGCTGACTGCCTACGCGTCCCTGGAGCTGACCAGCACCGATGCCCTGGAACTGCTGGTCAAGGCGCCCACCCCGGAGCAGGCGGCGAAGCTCACGAAGCCGCAGATCACCGCGGTCCTGGCCCGGCACCGACGCCACCACCGCGACCAGAAGGCCGGCGCGATCCAGGCCGCACTCCGCGAGCCCCAGCTCGGCGTCGCCACCCCGGTCGCGGCCGCCTACGGCGCCGCCGCGACCGCGCACGCCAGGCTCCTGATCGCCCTGAACGAGCAGATAGCCATGATGGAAGAGCAGGTGAGCGCGCATTTTCGTGAGCACCCGGACGCTGAGATCTACCTGTCGATGCCCGGCATCGGCGCGATCACCGGCGCCCGGGTGCTGGCCGAGTTCGGGGACGACCCCACCCGCTATGCCTCCGCGAAGGCCCGCAAGAACTACGCCGGCACCAGCCCGATCACCCGTGCCTCCGGCCGAACACACGCCGTTCAGGCCCGCTACGCACGCAACAACCGCCTCGCTGACGCCCTGCACCGGCAGGCGTTCTCGGCGCTGAACACCTCGCCCGGAGCCCGGCGCTACTACGACAAACAGCGCGCCCGCGACGCGGGCTACAACCCCGCCCTGCGTCAGCTCGGCAACCGCCTCGTCGGCATCCTCCACGGATGCCTCAAGACACGCACCCCCTACGACGAGTCCACCGGGTGGTCACACCACGCGACCCTCTCGGCCACCACTTGACACCAAAACGGCATGGGATGTCTGACCACGTACAGTCCGCCCATGCCTCAGTGTGCTGAAGGGGGGGCAGACCAACTCATACCTAATTTTCGGCACTTGGCCACCGCACGCCGCGCGGTCGCGAACGCCAGGCCCCGGCGGTGACCGGCCGCCCGGTGAGCCGCTCGGTGCTCTTCCACCTGGCGGTCTCACGAGGAGCCGCCAGGTGGGACCGGGCCGGGGTGGCACCCGGAGGGTCGGGCTACTCCACGAAGTACGAGTCGTGCTCGTCGAGGAACCTGGCTCGCTCCTCATCCGTGGCATGGGCCAGCTGCGACAGTCCCTCGAAGTACTTCTCACGCGGTGCGCCCGGCGCGAAGAGCAGCAGCATTTGAGCCGGCGCGTCGGAGTCGTTGCGGTAGGCGTGAAGTCCACCCTGCGGCACGTGCAAGAAGTCGCCCTTCTGCGCGTCGACCCATTCCTCGCCGTTGAAAAGGCGAACGGTTCCGTCGAGGATGAAGAACGACTCCGAGATGGACCGATGGAAATGCGTCTTGGGGCCGCCTGCCTTCGGACTCATCTCGACTCGGTAGAGTCCGAACTCGCCTCGTGTGGTGGCCGTGGTCGCCAGATAATGGATGGCGTCCTTGCCGGCCTCGCCGAGATTGGGTCCGGTGCTCTCCGGCCGGAAATTCGCGCTGATCTCGCCGCCATTTCCGAAATACACCTGCTTCGGGTACGACATGTATACCATTCCCTACGTATGCTTGATGCAACGATGCATTGAGGGGGGCGTGTGCAGGCCACCACTCACACGGTAGACCGGGTACGACCATCGCGTGTGACACATCGCATCACCGCAGTTCCAGGATCTCTGCGCGCGGTTGCGTCCTTGGAAGTGGTAGTACGGGTTCGACCCGGTCCGGGGGTCTGTTCCGGCTTCGGGGATGACGCCCGCATAGATGAACGGCCACCGGCTGATCCTTCAAGACGACTAAGTCTTTGATAGGAGAGATCAGCACGATGACCGCACCTGACAGTGTGCCCCTGCACGCTCTCACGGAGGACACTCTCGCCGCGGCTCTTCGAGATCGTGATGGCAAGCCGACAACCCGGCTGTCGCGTCGGGTGGGCGCCGGTTTCCACGGGTCCGGTCGCTGGTGTTTCTGCTCGTCGGGGCGGGTTGTTGCTGGTCAGCCGGGGTTGGGGAGAGCGTCGGGGCGCTGGATTGCCGCTGTGATCGCGTCGGTCCATGACCAGTGCCGGGCGAATCTGAGGTGTCGTCGGCGGGCGGTGGTGACGAGCTGGACGACGGCGGAGAACAGTCGCAACCGCAGACGGCGAGGCTCCCAGAGCCGGGGCTTTCCAGCCAGCGCGAGCATCGGTAGTCAGGCCAGCAGATCGAGGGCGGGCTGGACGATCTCCAGCCAGATCCGGTTCTGAGAGGCCTCGTGCAGGGGCAGGTTCCGCAGGCCGGTGGCACGGGCGGCCCGAGTACGGTCCTCGGCCCGGGCACGTCGGCAGTGCCGTAGTTCCAGGTCCGCGATCTTCCCGCTAGCGGTGTTGGTGGCGAAGCAGGTCAGGCGCAGTCCGTCGGCGTCGGTGAAGCGCAACTGGGCTCCGGGGTGGGGCCGTTCCTTGCGGACGACCAGACGGATCCCGCCCGGCCGGCCCTTGAGTACGTCGCCATCGAGTCCGGCGGTCCAGGAACCCTCGCGGATCTCTCCACCCGGCTCGATCGCCGGACTCCACGCAGAGTCCGGGACCCTCAACACCGCCTGGTGAATTTGCTCGGTGATGGTCATCCCGACCGAGTACGACAGCCACCTCCCCCATTTGGAGAGCCAGGCGAGGAACTCATGGGTGGCGTCCGCGGAGTCGGTGCGAATCAGCGTGTTCCGCCCCCGCCGATATCTCTCGGGGAGGCAGGGCAAGTTGGGTGGTGGTGATGTGGTCCGCTGCGGTGTTGGACCCCGCGTTCCGGGCCGCAGCAGGGCGGCACCGGCTCCCCGGTGCCGCCACTGCCGTGGTCGACAAAACCCATCAGTGGATGATGCCGTAGGTCTTCTTCCAGGTCGCCGCCGCGTCCTGCTTTTCGGAGTGCGCAAGCACCAGTACCCCGTCCAGGTCCACGACCACTTGACCTGCGGCGTCCGGAGACGAGGCGCCAGCCAACCTCCATACTCGCTCCCGTACGTCGGCCCGCGCTGACTGGATCACGGTCAGAGCCTTCGGCCCGGCCGCGGCGGGCTTGTCGATGAGCCGGGAGACGGTCGGGTCGGCAGGCAGCTTGGCACTCCGCCCGGCTCGCAGCCCGACGACGACCTGAATGACGGGAGCAGTATCAGTCACCGCTGCAGCGCCGTCACAAAGCTGGTCTTTATCCGGTCATTCCATGCAAAAGGGTCACATCATTCCAGCCCTATACCGTCGGCTTTCCCGGACTCCCGAGGACGGCACTCGATGACCACGACCAGCCTCGACGCGGTGACACTCGGTAAGCAGTTGAACGCGTCTGAAATATTCGACACGGCAATCGCCCTGCTCGACGAGCAGGGAATGATCGCCGCATGGACACACACGGCCGAACAGCTCATCGGATACTCCGCCGGGGAGGTCGTGGGCCGGTCCGCCGCACTCGTGCTGCCATCCTTCGGCGAAACGACGACGCCATCGGCGTTCGTCGAGCAGTGCCGCGCCGAAAACGGCTGGTCGGGGGCGACGGCGGTGCGCCACCGGGACGGCCGTGTGCTCGACGTCAGCCTGCGGATCACGATGTTGCACGGTCAGGACGGAACAACGCGATGGCTCGCGTCCGTGACCGACACCGTCCCGCAGTCCGGGGACGCGACAGACAGATCGGTGCGGGGGCCACTGCTCGCCCGCGCGCCGATCGGTGTCGGCATTCGTGACCGGCAACTGCGGTCCACCTACGTAAACGACGTTGCTGAGAGCCACGACGGCCTTCCCCATGACCGGCGCCTCGGACGTCGATTCACCGAGGTACTGCCCGGTGCCAATGCCGAGGCACTCGAGGCGGTGATGCGGCAGGCCCTCCAAAACGGTACGACCAAGATCCACGAGTACCGGACGTGGCAGCCGACGAGCCAGGGCCCGCAGCACCAGTTCGCGGCTTCGTTCCAGTGCCTCCAGGGCGCCGACGGCGAATCGCTGGGGGTGTGCACCATCAGCGCCGACGTTACCGCGAGCTGGCAGGCACGCGAGCGCCTCGCCGCCCTCAGCCAGGCCAGTGCGCGTCTGGGCAGCACCCTGGATGTGATGCAGGTCAGCCAGGAACTGGCTGACCTTGCCGTGCCTCTGCTCGCCGACTACGTCGCCGTGGACCTGGAGCAGTCGATACCGTTCGGCGAGGGGCCCCCGGTCGGCATCAGCACGACGGGCAACCGCCTCCCCGCTTTCCGGCGGGCAGGTCTGGCCTCGAACCACCAAGGTATGCCGGAATCCCCATGGATGCGCGGCGAGCCGGTCAACGTACCTCCCGCCTCACCCTTTACCGCCGTGTTGCGTGCCGGGAAGTCCCGCCTGGAGGCGGTCCTGGACACCACTTCAGGCACATGGGTCGACAAGGTGCCGGAACTGGCGCACAGGGTCCGCGAAAACGGCATGCACTCGATCATGATCGTGCCCATCCGTGCACGGCGCGCCCTGCTGGGCATGGCACTGTTCGTCCGCACAACGGATCCCGTGCCGTTCCATGAGGCCGATCTGCTCCTGGCCGAAGAGCTCGTCGGCCGCACCGGGCAGGCATTGGACAACGCCCGTCAGTACGCTCGCCAACACACCGCCGCCCTCACGCTGCAACGCAATCTACTGCCCCGCCATTTGACGGGTGGCACGGCGGTCGAGGTGGCGTCGCGCTACCTGCCCGCAGACGTGGACCACGGTGTCGGCGGCGACTGGTTCGACGCGATCCCGCTGTCCGGCGCACGCGTGGCGCTCGTCGTCGGCGACGTGCTCGGGCACGGCCTCCACGCCGCCGTGACCATGGGCAGGCTCCGTACCGCCGTGCACACCCTCGCCAACATGGAACTACCCCCGGACGAACTGCTGGCCCAACTCGACGACACGGTCCAACGACTGGGCGAGGAAGACTGCGATTCCCCGGACCCGACCCCCGTGGTGGGCGCCACCTGCCTGTACGCCGTCTACGACCCCACCATCCGCCGCTGCACCATGGCATCAGCCGGGCATCCCCCGCCCGCGATCATCGACCCCCAGGGGCGGGTCTCGTACCCCGACCTCCCCACCGGAGCCCCCCTGGGTGTCGGCCTGGGGGACCCCCTCGAGTCCGTGGAACTCGAACTGGCCGAGGGAAGCATCCTCGCCCTGTACACCGACGGCCTGATCGAGACCCGCGACCACGACATCGAAGAGGGGATGCACCGGCTGGGCGCCGCCCTCGCGCAGCCGGGCCGATCCCTCGATGCCCTCTGCGACACCGCAATGCAGACCCTTCCCGACCAGGCTCCGTGCGACGACGTCACACTCCTCCTCGTCCGGACCCGTCCTCTCAGCCCGAGCCGGGTGGCCTCCTGGACACTGCCCGGTGAACAGGCGGCAGTCCGCAACGCCCGCAACCTGGCGGCACGTCAGCTGACGGAATGGGGCCTGGAAGGTCTTGAGGACTCCACGAAACTGATCGTCAGCGAACTCGTCACCAACGCCATCCGCCACGGCACCGGACAGGTCGGGCTGCGGCTCGTCCGGCACCAGGTCCTGACCTGCGAAGTGTCCGACACCGGACCCTGCATCCCGCGTCTGCGTCGCGCACGCACCACGGACGAGAACGGGCGCGGGCTCTTCCTCATCACCAACCTGTCCCGCAGGTGGGGCTCCCGCTCGATACCGGGCGGCAAGGTCGTCTGGGCTGAACAAGACCTCCCCCGTACAGCCGGCCCCCGATCGGCGCGCATCTGAGGCGAACCCACAGACCTCGCGAAGCGGGCTTCGCAGGGGCGTCCAACACGCCTCCGACACACTCTGCGCCGCTGACGTCCTCTGACGGACTCCGCCACAGGTCAGAGGGCTGCGAGTGGTGATCTACGCGTTCACCCCGGAGCCGTGTGCGCAGGTTCGAATCGAGCAATGCTCAGGACTGAAGGTTCGAAGCGGCCTGACCGAACTGGACCCCCGTGTTGGACAGCGCGACTCGGACCTGAGCCCCTACCTCTACAACCAGCAACACATCGAAACCTTCGCCCTCCTCGACCGCGTCCTCGCGCTGAAGCTCACCCGGGGGCGTTGTTGGGCAGGTGGAACATGGCCCGCTACATGTTCGTCGACGCCGCCGCCCGGGATCTCTACGTCGACTGGCCCGAGACCGCCCGCGAAAACGTGGGCATGCTGCACCTGTATGCCAGCCACCATCCGCGCGATCCCCGGCTGGCCCAGTCCGTCGACGACCGGGACTTCCGCCGGTGGGTGGGCGGACCACGACGTGTACCAGCCCAAGTACGGCTCCAAGCGCTCCCACCACCCACTCGTCGGGGACCTCACCCTTGGCTTCGAGGCCTTCAAGCCCATGGGCGACCCCGACCAGACGCTGGGCCTGTACACCGTCGAACCCGGATCACCGTCGGAAAACGCCCTGCGCTTGCTTGCCAGCTGGACCGCTGACACCACGCACATCCAGCGCGAGGAAGGCTTGGGGGTGCGCCTGGCCCGCCCGGCCGTGGGGCGACGGGGAAAGCCTGAAAGGCGAGGCTGGGATCGATTAGTGCCTGTCCGGCCGATCATGCGTCTCGCTGAGGCGACCTCGGCTGGGGGGACCTGCCGCCGTACGTACTCACGGCCCGTTGTTGTCTGCCTTGGCCGCATAGGCGGGAGCTGAGGGCACGGCACGAGGATGGCGCGACGGCGGCCGGGCGGAGAGGCAGCGAGGCGGGCCGATGTACGAGCGGGCCCGCGCGGAAAAAACGCCGCTCAGGCAAGGCGGCACCGCGCACCCGCGGCCGCGTTCGCAGCGGCCTCGGCGATGCCGGTACCGAGCCTGTCGCGGGTCGTGACCAGAGCGCTGATCTGCCGGTCGATGCGGTCTCTTTCCGCCGCGAGCCGCTCCAGCAGCGGCGGCGTCACCATGCCGGTCGCGAGGTACGGCAGGATTTCCGCGATCGGCTTGCTCGGCAACCCTGCCTGGTACATCTCCTGGATCACAGGTGCCGATCGGCAGGGTCGTGGAGCTGGCGCTGGAGCACACCGGGGAGGCTCCGTGCTCTCAGGGCGGCCAGGAACCAGCCGCTGCGTCCGTTCCCGCAGATGTGCTCTCGCGGCGGCGCACACGCCCTGCCCGTACAGTTCCCGCCCCGAGCAGGGGCATGTGCTCGCGTGCGCCGTCCAAGGACGCACCCGTGCGGTGTTTGCGTTTACCCCGCGGGCAGCACCGCGGTCTGGAGTCTGGCCGCGTCCTGGCCCGGTGGTGCGCCGAACATGCGTCTATATTCGCGGCTGAATTGAGACGGACTGTCGTAACCGACGGCGTGCCCGATCGCGGCGATGTCGTGGGGGTTGGCGATGAGCTGGATGCGGGCCTTTTGGAGGCGGAGCTGCTTTTGGTACTGCATCGGGCTCATGGCTGTAACGGCTCGGAAGTGCCGGTTGAGTGAGGAAACGCTCAGCCCTACCTCGGCGGCGAGGTCGTCGACCCGAATGACTTCGGCGTAGCGGGCCTGGAGCCAGTGAATGGCGCGGGCGACAAGGGAGAGCCTGCTGTCGGCGAGTCCGATCTGCCTGACGGTGGCCGCCTGGGGGCCGGTGAGGAGGCGCCAGTGGATCTCACGCTCGATCGCCGGTGCGAGGATGCGTTGGTCGACGGGGTTGCCCACGAGGCGCAGACGTCGGACGGCTGCGTCGATCAGATCGTCGTCGGCGTCGCTCGTGGCGATGGCCACGCCTGTGTCCTTTTTCCCCGTGCCGGTAGCGGTGCCGGCGTCGAGCAGGAGCTGTGCGATCACCGCGGGATTGAGCGGAAGCCCGAAGGCGAGGAACGGCTCGGCCGTGTCGGCGTGCGTGATCTGTGAGGTCAGGGGCAGATCGAGGGTGACCACCAGGTACTGGCCAGCACGGTAGTCGAAGATCCGCTCCTCGAGGGCGGATCGTTTCTCCCCCTGGGCGACCAGGGCCAGGCACGGCTCGGTGACCGTGCCGAGCGGTTCTGTCACCTGATCGGTGGCGAACACCTGCACTCCGTCGATCCATTCCGGCGGAGCGTTCCGCCGCGCGAGCCGGACGATCTGTGCGCGTAGTTCGTCGAGCTTTTCCACCGCCTCACCCTAACCACGCGCCCGCACAGGACGGAATACCATCCGGGCCAACTTGAGCGGATCGTGCATTCATTTGAGCGCATTGGCCTAGGGCTGCGACGAGGTCGGTGGTCGGATGGAGGTACCCGGCAGCAATGCCTTACCCGCCCCCCGATTCCTTTCACCCGACTCACATCGGAGTTGCACCATGTCGCTTGATTCGTACGTCACGCTCGGCCGCTCGGGGCTAAGGATCAGTCCGTTCACCCTCGGGACCATGACCTTCGGTGAGGATCATGGCTGGGGAACCAGCCCGGCGGAGTCGAAGGACATCCTCTCGGCCTACCTGGAGCGCGGTGGCAACTCCATCGACACGGCCAACATCTACACCAACGGGCACTCCGAGAAGATCATCGGCGACTACTTCGCCGGCAAAGGCTCGCTGCGCGACCGTGTCGTGATCGGCACGAAGTTCTTCGGGAACCTCTACGAGAAGGACCCCAACGGCGGCGGGGCCGGCCGCAAGGGGATCATGCAGCAGCTTGAGAACTCGCTGCGGCGCCTGCAGACGGACTACGTCGACATCTACTGGCTGCACAACTTCGATCCCGCGACACCGATCGAGGAGACCATGCGGGCCCTGGACGACCTGGTGGCCAGCGGCAAGGTCCGCTACATCGGTTTCTCCGACGTGCCGGCATGGAGGACCGCCGAGGCGGCCACCCTCGCGGAGTTCCGGGGCTGGGCGCCCATCGTCGGGCTTCAGCTGGAGTACTCCCTGCTGGAGCGCTCCTCGGAGGGAGAGCTGATTCCGCTGGCCCAAGCCAAGGGCATGGGTGTACTGCCGTGGAGCCCGCTCAAGAGCGGCTTCCTGTCCGGCAAGTACTCCAGCGGCCGCACCGGGCCGGTCGACACCGCGCGCTCGGCCCTGGTCGGCGCTCCGAGCCAGAGCGACTACATCGTCATCGACGCGCTCAACGAAATCGCCGCCGAGGCCGGTGCCAGCCCAGCCGCAGTCGCCCTGAACTGGGTGAACAAGCGCCCCGGCATCACCTCGACCCTGGTGGGCGCCCGACGGCTGGCACAGCTGGAGACCAACCTCGACGCCTTCGCCGTCACCCTCACCGACGCCCAGCGCGAAACCCTCGACGAGGTCTCCGCTCCCACCCTCAACTTCCCCGCCGAGAACAACAGGACCCTCGCCGCGATGCTCGCCTTCGCCGGCGCGACCGTCGACGACCAGCAGACCATCGTCTCCCCCCTGCTTCAGACCAACCCCACCCGCTACTGACACGCCAACTGCCGGACCGACAAGGTGGCGGAACGCCCGCCGAGGCAGCCTCGCGGGCACAGCAGAGCAGGGTTTACAGGCACGTCGGCGCTCATCACTGGCGGGGCAGCCGAAGGAGCTCGCCGCCGCCAAGGAGATCACCGTCGCCCGGGTCGTCCTCGCCTGGCTGCTCGCCCAATCTCCGCCGCGCTCACGCAGGCCCACCCTGACCGCGGCATCAAGACCACCGTTGTGCGTACCACCTTCGAAGTGCCGGCGTGGCGGTGCTGCCGCTGCTGGGCGGCGAGGTGGTGCTCATCGAGCACTACCGGCACGCCACCCGGGCCTGGCACTGGGAGATCCCCCGCGGCGGGGGCATTCCTGGCCTGATCTCCACGGACAACTCGGCCAGGACGCTGCAGGAGAAAATCGGCGCCAGCGCCCGGGAGCTGATCCCGCTGGGTAAGGTCCACCCCGACACCGGGCTCCTGGCAGACGCGGTGCTGCTGTATGCGGCGCGCATCGATGAGGTCGGCGACGTGCCGTACGGCAAGGGAATCCGGCAGGCCCGCACCGTGTCCTTCGCCCGGGCCGAGGCGATGGCCAGGGCCGGTGAGATCACCGACGTCTTCACCCTCGCCGCGCTCATGCGTGCCCGCCTTGCCGGGCTGGGCCGGTGACATGAGCGTCCAGGTGCGCTTCAGCGACCCCACGCCGCAGCAGGATGCGGTAATCCGGCAGTGGTTTGAGGACTACATCAGCCGCCCGCACGAGCGGTTGGCGTTCCGGGCCGGTCTGTCCGTTCGTGGAACCCGCTCTCCGTGCCGGCGTGGTGCCGGTGCATCATCGCCGTCGTGCGGGCCGCCCCAGTTTCAGGAGCCGGCGGCTGGGGCCCGCTTCGGCACCTTCTTCACCAGGGCATCGGCGCGGAACGTGCCCGCTGCGGTGGCCACTTCGGCCGAACAGGCCACCGCGAGGTCATCGGCAGTCGTAGGTCAGCCTCGTGACCGCCGTGTGCACCGACGGCGTGAGGAGGCGGAGTTCCGCTCGGCCGGCGTGGTGGCCCTTGCCCTCGAAGGTCCAGCGGAGGCTGAGGGTGGCGTGACGTCGGCCGCGGGGCAGGCGTTCGCGCAGGACGTCCGAGGACGTGCCGTCGCTGCGGAACCAGCGGTAGGTGAACGTGCCCGGGCGGCCGTTCGTCGTGACCTGGGCAAGGATCTGCGCCGTCTCGCCGCAGCCCAGCTCTGCCGGGCGGGCGGTGACCGACACGTCGCGTACCTCCACCGAGGGGCCGAGCCGCTGCCACGCCAGGAAGGCGAGGACGCAGAGGAAGACCAGCGCCGGGAGCGCGTAGCGGCGCAGGCCGCTGTGTGGGACGGGCGGGGGCGGTGGGGGCGTGACGGGCAGCGTGCTGTGGATAGGGTGGGCCGTCGCCGCCGTGACACCGGGGCCGAAGCGCAGGACGGTGCCCTCCACGCGGTCCGGCACCGTCGCGGGGGACACCTGCCGCCGCGGGCCTGTGAACCCCCCGACCGGCACCGTCACGGAGGGCTCCCCCTGCTCCGGCACCGTCGCCCTGGCCCCCTCCTGTTCCGGGCCCGTGAACCAGTGGCCGGCCAGCACCGTCGCGCTGTACTCGGCCTCGGTGGGGCCGAGTCTGCGGGTGGGCTCCTCGGGAACCTGGTCTTCGGGGGTGGTCATCGCACCACACACCGCCTCAGCTCCACCTGCGCGGTCCTGACGCCGCCGGGGGACGCCGGGTCGGTGGTCGCCTGCACGGTCCAATAGCAGGCATCCGTCTGGAAGGCGTGCTCGACGGTGACGGTGAAGTAGTTGCTGCCCCTGCTCGCTGCGCTGCGCTTGAAGGTCTCCGGCGGGCCGTCGGGCGTGAACGGCCCGCCGGGCTCGCCGCTGGTGAACCAGGCGACGGTGAGGGTCAGCGGCCCGGCGCCGTCCGTCTGGATCCTGAACGTCGCCGTGGCGGTCGTGGGGCTGGTCTGCTGGAGGTCCGGCTCCCCGAGTTCGACGAGCGGCGGGGGCGGGGGCGGGGGCGGCGGATCGACGTCGGGGGTAGTCGGGGTCGTGGTCACCGGGGGCGGCGGATCGACCGGCGGAGGCGAGGTCGACGACGTGGCCGGATGGGTGGGTGACTCGAGGGCCGTCGGGGCGGTCGTGGTGGCAGGCGTGGGCGTCTCGCTCAACTCCGCGACGTGGTCGGCCCCGGGTCCCACGCTGCTCGTCGCCAGCGCCCGCGCCGCCTCGCGCGGGGAAGCGGCAGGGGCCGACTGGACACCGTAGGCGGCCAGAAGTACTCCCAGCAGCACCAGGGCCGCCGACAGCACCAGTCCCGTCCGGCCCGGCAGCCACGGCCGCAGCCGACCTCCCGCGGAGGGCTGACGCAGCACCGTCAGGGCGAAGTCCGTCGTGGAGGCCGGGGACGTACGCCCCGACGGCAACAGCAGGGGCAGCAGTGCAACCAGCACGGCGAGCGCCTCGCGGCCGCGCTCCTCCCAGTCGGATCCGTACGCCGCCCCCGCCACCACCTCCAGCTCCTGCACGAACTCCTCGGCGTGTGTGGGCCGCTCCGCCGGGTTCTTCGCCAGGCCCCGAGCCACCAGACCCCGTACCGCCTCCGGCACCTGCTCCACCGGAATCGGCGCGTCCAGGTGCCGTAGCGCCAGCTCGGCGAAGTTCTCGCCCTGGTACGGCTTACGGCGGGTCAGGCACTCGAAGAAGGTGGCCGTGGCCGCGTACACATCGGCGGCGGGCGAGGCGGGCGCACCGGTCCATTGTTCCGGCGCCATATAGGCCGGTGTCCCGGCGATGCCGGCGCTGACGCCGGAGTCCACCGCGATGCCGAAGTCGACGAGGCGGGAGGACCCGTCCGTGCCGACCAGAACGTTCTCCGGCTTGTAGTCGCGGTGGACGACACCGACCCGGTGCGCGTCGGCCAGCCCCAGCAGCGAGCCCTTGAGGACGGTGAGCGCCGCCTCCGGCACCAGCGGGCCCTGCCTCATCAGCAAGGTGCGCAGCGAGATGCCGTCGACCAGCTCCATCACAATCGCGGCCCCGTCGGGGCTCTCGACGTACTCATACAGACCGACGACGTACGGACTCCCCAGCCCGCCCAGCAGCCGCGCCTCCGAGCGGAACCCCTGCACGAAGCCCGGCTGGGTGCGCAAGGAGTCGCTGAGGTACTTCACCGCGACCGGAACCCCGGTCTCCACATGAACGGCGAGCACGACCTGTCCGCTCGCCCCCGAACCGAGTTCCAGCAACTCGGTGTATCCCGGCACCGCCCAAGTGCTCATGTCCGTCCCCCCAAGGCCGCCGTGCCCCGGAACCTCACCCGCCCCGGAGCATCGAGCACGGGATGAGAGACACATTTTCGGGCATCACGGTTGCGGTAGGACACCCCTGGTGCTGCTCCGCGTATGTTCGTGGAGGGGCGTTGGAATGATCAGGCGGCCTTGAGCGGGGTGCCGTCGTAGGTCCACTTGTATGGCTTCGCGGACAGTACGTGCCTGGTTTGAGGGCCGGACGAAAGCCCAGTGCACTGCGTCGGCCGAATCACCAGACTCGCCCGCATGACCGCCGAGATCACTCGAATCAATCCCGATCAGCTTCATCCGACGCCGGGCTATCACCACATCACGGTGGTGGAGGCGGGCCGGACGGCGTTCCTGGCCGGGCAGTGCCCTCTCGACCGCTCCGGCGCGCTGGTGGGTCATGGCGACCTCGATGCCCAGATCGACCAAGTGGCAGCCAATGCCCTCGCCGCCCTGAGTACGGTGGGTGCCCAGCCGGATCAGGTCGTCCGTTCAGTGATCTACGTGGTCAGCCGCGATGCCGTGATCCTGGGCGCCGCCTGGCAACGCCTCACCCATTCGGCCATCGGGCCCGCGTTCACCACCGCGAGCACACTGCTGGGAATCGCGCAGCTCGGCTTTCCCGGGCAGCTGATCGAGGCCGACCTCTCACGGCGGCACTACCCACACGACCAGCTCTCAGCGCACCGGTGCCCCACCCCCCGGGCTGACGAATGCCACCGACGCCAAGCTCGGCAAAGCTGTTCTCCGCGATCTCCAACTGGAAGAGGTCATCGGCCGGCCCATCACCGGGTGATCGACTCGCGCCGGAAGCGCGAACACATGCAGCGGGCGTCGACCAAGCCTTGGAATCGATCATCTAGGGGAGGCTCAAAGGCCTGGCTTGCAGAGGGGTTCAGTGGTCAGATCGCCATCTCGGGGGCCTTGGAGGATTCGGTGGTGTGGTGGCTGGGGTGGGGGGCGTTGACCGCGAGGAGGGAGATCAGGGCGGACAGGACGAGGAAGCCGACCGCCCACCAGTAGGCCGTGGAGAATCCGTGCACCAGCGCGGCGTTGGTGTTGGCCTTGCCGTGTGCGTGGGAGAGCAGGTAGGTGGCGGTGGAGCTGGCCGCGATGGTGTTCAGCAGCGCGGTGCCGACCGAACCGCCGACCTGCTGGGAGGCGCCGACCATCGCGGAGGCTACGCCGGCGTACTCGGGCTGGACTCCATGGGTGCCCAGGCTCATGGAGGGCATGAAGGCGGTGCCGATGCCCAGGCCGGTAATGATCTCGGCGACGGCGAGCAGGCTGTAGGGGCTGTCTTCCCGTAGTAGGACCAGCAGGAGCACGCCGACTGCGGTGACGAGGTAGCCGCCGCTCATCAGCAGGCCGGGACGCATCCTGCCGGTGAGTCGCGTGCCGATGACCATGGAGCCGAAGGCCTGGGCGGCAGCCAGCGGCAGGAACGCCACACCGGTTTCGATCGGGGAGTAGCCCTTGACCAGCTGCAGGTAGTAGCTGAGGAACAGGAACATGCCGAACATGCTGATCACGGCGAGGCCCACTGAGAGGTAGGCGCCGGCCCGGTTGCGTTCCGTCAGGATGTGCAGTGGCAGCAGCGGCGACGTGAGCTTGCCCTCCAGGATGACGAAGGCCAGCAGCAGGATCACGCTTGCGATGAGCATCGTGATGGTGAGGACCGAGTCCCAGCCGCGGCTCTCGGCCTCGGCGAAGCCGAAGACCAGGGCGACCAGGCCCAAAGTCGCGAGGATCGCGCCGGGTATGTCCAGGCGGGTGCGCTTGCCCTCGGTGGAGATGTCGTGGACCACAGTGATTGCGCCGATGATGCCGATGACGGCAATCGGGATGTTGACCAGCATCGACCAGCGCCAGTTCAGGTACTGGGTGAGCACCCCGCCGAGCAGCAGGCCGAGGGCGCCGCCGGCGGTGGCGATGGCGCCGAAGATGCCGAAGGCCTTGGCGCGTTCCTTGGGGTTGGTGAAGGTCAGCGAGATCAGGGCCAGGGCGGAGGGCGCCAGCAGGGCACCGAAGACGCCCTGCCCGGCGCGCGCGGTCAGGAGAACGCCCAGGTTCGTGGCGGCTCCGCCCAGCGCGGAGGCCAGGGCGAAGCCGACCAAGCCGATGGTGAAGGTGCGCTTGCGGCCGAGGAGGTCGCTCAGGCGCCCGCCGAGGATGAGCAGTCCGCCGAAGGCCAGGCCGTAGGCGGTGATGACCCACTGGCGGCCGCCGTCGGAGAAGTGGAGGGCGTCCTGGGCGGAGGGCAGCGCGATGTTCATGACCGCGCTGTCCAGGAAGACCATCAGCTGGGCGATGGATATGAACAGCAGTGCGGCCCAGCGGCGCGGATGCGGATGTGCGAATGTCGCAGACATGAAGGAAGAGGTTCCTCAGCAGTTGGTTGATGCGGTGCTGGTACTGGTGCTGGGAGGGTCAGAACTCCAGAACGAGTCGGCCGCGGACACCGCCGGCCTCGAGGAGACGGTGGGCTTCGGCGGCCTGTTCCGCCGGCAGGACCCGGGCGATACGCATGGTGAGTTCGCCTGCTTCGGCCTGAGAGCGCAGGCGGTCCAGCCGGGCGCGGTCGTCGAGGTAGTCCGGAACGAACACCATGTAGGTGCGCAGGGATCGGCGTCGCAGATCGGCGGGGCGAAGAGCGCGGGGGCCCTCGCCGAGGAACGTGACGATGACGCCGCCGTCGCGGACGGCCTCGGCCACCGCCGAGGAGCCGATGACGGCCGCGTCCACCAGTCCGTCCACGCCCTCCGGCACGGCGTCGAGAATGCGACGGGCCACGCCGGGTCCACGCAGTACTACGAGGTCGGCCCCCAGCGAACGCACAAGCTCCTCGTCCGCCGGCAACGCGTCCGCCACCACGGTGAGCCCCTCGGCCCTGGCCATCTGGATCACGAGTCCGCCGACCACTCCCGCACCACCGGTGACCGCGACGCTCTGCCCGGCGGACAGGCCGAGCAGGTCAAGTGCCCGCCGGGCGGTCAGTCCGTTCATAGGCAGCGTCGCCGCCTCGGCATGGCTGGTTCCCTCGGGTGCGCGGGTCACCCGTTGCGCGGGCAGGGTCAGGTACTGCGCATAGGCGCCGCCGCCGGGCTCGGTCGGCATGGTCATCGCCATCACCCGGTCCCCGATGCGCAGATCGGTGACCGCGCCCGCCCCGATCTCATCCAACACTCCGGCGGCTTCCATGCCCGGAACGTACGGGGGTGCAGGGGAGATGAGGCCGAGTGAACCGTTGCGCAGATACCTGTCGCCGGGATTCACCGATGCGGCGTGCACCCGGACGCGCACCTGACCGGGACCGGCGTGGGGCTCGGGCACTTCCAAGACCCGCAGGGCTTCCGGCCCCCCGAATCGGGTTACGCCTACTGTCTTCATGATCCCTCACAATTTTGACTGTTCGTTACAGATTCGGGGCATGGGGGTGGCCGGGTGCACACGGCTGTTCTCACCGGCGTCGGGCCGGGTCGGGCAGGTCAGGCCAGGGTCTGTGCGGCGCCTTCGGCGGATGAGCGGTCGATGGCGTTCAGGAGCTGGTGGCGTGTGTGGGCGTAGGCGAAGTCGGGGACCGTGTGGGTCCCTTCGCGCAAGTCCCGTCCCAGGTGCGTGTAGAGCGCGGCGACGTTCCTGGCCGGGCCGGTGAGGCCTGCGGGGATGTCGGCGGAGTACGCGGCGGGCACCTCGAGGGGGGAGACGGTCGTGTCCGTGCCGAAGCCGGCCTGGAGCGTGAGGTCAGTGACCTGGAGGTTGCCCCATGGGGCGGTCAGGACCAGGTCCCCGTCGGTGCCGTTGATCTCCCAGCGGAAGTTGTCACCGCGGGAGGTGCCGCCGCGGTAGAAGACGGACGCCGCGGCGCCGCTGTCGAGGGTGCCGATGAGGGAAATCTGGTCCGGGGCGGTCACCGGGACGACGGTGTTGCCGTCGTCGGTCACGGTGACCTGCGTGCGGCCCAGGACGAGCTCGGCCGACAGGTGGCCGAACTGGCCGAGCGTGACGTTGAGCGCGTCGATGGCGTGGAGGGCGGCGCCGGTCAGCGGAGTGGCGCCCTGCGTCCGGTCGTACCAGTACGCATGGGCCCGGGTGGTCTCCCCGCCCCAGACCATGCCGGAGGCCACCATGCTGGTGCCCAGGACTCGGCCGATCCGGCCGTCCTCGACCAGGCGGCGCGCGAAGCGGAGTTCGGGGTGGTAGCGGCCCTGCAGGCCGATGGCGGTGCGAACCCCCGCAGCCTCGGCGCGCCGGGTCAGCTCGGTGGCCTCGGCCAGGTTCAGGGCGAGTGGCCATTCGGCGTAGACCGTCTTGCCGGCGTCGATCGCCGCCGAGATCAGCTCCCGGTGGTGGGGGACCTTGACCGCGACCACGACGACGTCGACCCCGGGATGGGCGAGGAGGTCCGCGTGGTTGTCGAAAGCGGCCTCGACCCCGAACTCCTTCCCGGCAGCGTTCGCGGATTCCTGGCGCGAGGTGCTGACGGCGCGCAGTTCGAAGTCCGGCAGTGCCTTGAGGGCGGGGATGTGACTGATGGAGGCCCAGCCTCCCTGGCTGCCGCCGATGATGCCGACACCGATGGTGTTCATGTTGTCACTCCTGCGAATAGGGGCCCTGGCGGGCTCATGAGGGTGTGTCTGTCTTGTTGTTACTTCTTCGGCGCGGAGGACGGCGTCCAGTTGGGGACGGTGTCCACCCGGAACCGGGACAGCACGGTGCTGTCGATGTACCAGTGGCCGTTGATCCGCTTGTACGTGTCGTGGTACTCGCCGTAGCCGTGGAAGCCGTTCCTGTAGGTGGAGCCGGCCGGGAAGCTCACGTAGTCCTCCATCGCCCAGATTGCCGAGGCGCGGTTGCCGTGCACCTGAATCTCCGGGAGGAAGCCCTGGTGGGCGCTGGGGGCGTCGCCGAGCAGCGCCGCCGTCTTCTCGGCGAGCTCCTTGCCGCTGCTGTACTTGGCGCCGACGTCGATCGTGGGGTGGGCGGTGAAGAGCGTGGCCAGCTTCGACCACTGCTTGCTGTCGATGGACCGGAAGTAACGCGCCTTCAGCTGCCGGATGTCCTCGATGTCGGCCAGTCGCTGCACACTGGCCGCGTTCGACGCGGTACGGGAGTGCGCCTCGGCGGACGCGGACTGGGAGGCCCAGGCCGCCGCTCCTGCGCCGCCGCCGACCAGCAGCGTGGCCGCCGCGGCCGCGGCGGCCACGCGGGAGCGCCACGCGGAGGGCTTACGGGATTCCTGTTCGTCCATGGTGTCTTCCTTTCGGCTCCGTGCCTCGGGGCGGGAGCGGCAGGTCTTGTCCGGCCATTGAGTTCCAGGCCTGCGTTGTGAGCGCCGGACGCTGATCCAAGGAGCGCCGTTGCCGGGAGGGCGATCGGGCGCCGGCCTTCAGTGAATCGTATGTGGAACGATGAGTCAAAAAAAACTTCTGTTTACATGTCCCATATGGAAGTAAAATTTGTACTGTCCGTTCCTGATAGGCTTCGGTTCATGGCACGCATCAGGGAATTCGACACGGAGGCGGCGGTGGAGGCGGCGATGAACGCCTTCCGTCGCAGGGGCTACGAGGGAACGTCGGTTCAGGACCTGGTGAGCGCCACCGGCTTGGGTCGCGGATCGCTGTATGCCGCGTTCGGCAGCAAGGAGGGGCTGTACCTGGCGGCCATGGACAGGTACCGCGAACGGTATGCGCTGCCTCTGGTCGAGCTCCTGCGCGGTGGGGCGCCGGCTCGCGAGCTGCTGCGCGAGGTCCTGGTCGGGACCGTGGACGCGATCGTGCGCGACGGGAGCCGGCAGGCCTGCCTGATCGTCGGCGCCACGACGGAGCGCATCGCACACGACCCCAAGGCCGCCGCGCACGTGCGCTCGACGACCGCCTCACTGGAGGACGCGCTCTGCGAGCTCATCGCGGAAGCGCAGGCAAGTGGGGAGCTGCCCGCCGCCCGCGGCGCCCGCGACCTGGCCCGATTCCTCCTGGTGACCATGCAGGGGCTGAAGGTGATGGGTGCCATCGATCCGGACCGGCCCTCGCTGATGGGGGCCGTCGAAGTGGCCCTGGGCGCCCTTGACCGAACGGGCACCGCTTGATCCACGACGCATCGCGCCAGGGCGTCTTCAGCGAAGCACCGCGGGTCACAGGTGATGACTGCCTCGGCTCTGCCTGGTCGCAGAGGGAGGATCTGGAAGGGACGGCGCGATGGCGCCCGACGCCTCCCGGGTCGGCGTGGCCAACGAACCTTTCCATCCTGAAGAACGACCGCGCCCGCGCGATCCGCCTCATCACTCCGCCCCCGTATCTGCGAGGTCCTCGATCGCCAGCCAGGCACGCCGTCCGACCGGTTGATCGGACAGACCTGTCTGTTAGTCTTCAGGTGACGAATCCTAGGGGTCCCGGAGAGGGGCGAGTAACTGCCATGCCTGCCACGGCCAAGCGCCTCCCGGCGCGCGAGCGCATCCTTACGACGGCGGAAGAGCTGTTCTCCGCCCATGGGCTGCGCGGCGTGGGCGTCGACCGCATCATCGCCGATTCGGGCGTCGCCAAGTCCACCCTGTATGTGCACTTCCCGTCCAAGGACGAACTGGCCGCCGCCTATCTGCGGCGGACCGACGACTCATGGCGCGGCAAACTGCGGGCCGCCGCGCTGGCGGCCGGTGACAGTCCCCGCGATCAGCTGGTGGGTCTGTTCGACGCGGTCACCGCCTCCTACGAACGGCACGGATTTCACGGCTGCCCGTTCATCAACGCCGCCGCCGAGAGCGTGCCGGGGAGCCTCCCGCACACCGTGACCGTCGAACACAAGCGAGCGGTGCGGGCATGGGTGCGCGACCTGGCCGAGGCGGCCGGAGCTGCCGACCCCGACCAGCTGGCCCTGCAGCTCACCCTGCTGGTCGACGGTGCGCTGGCGGCGGGCAAGCTCGAGCAGGACCCGGCCATACCCGCCGCCGCCAAGGAGGCGGCACGGTTCGCGGTCGAATACTCCTGCCCGCCTCCTACCACCTGACCCCTCCAGGCCCTCATGCGCCCCCTCGGGGCACCTGAGGGATTTTCGGATCCAAAGAAAACAGACCTGTCTGTTCGAAAGGAATACTATGACCACCTCCCGCCCTGCGGCGGCCGCGTCCATGCGCGCGGTTGTGCTGGAGCAGTTCGGCGGCCCGCTGACCCTGAGCGAACTCGCGACCCCTGCCGCCGGGCCGGGCCAGGTGCTGGTGCGAGTAGCGGCCAGCGGCGTGAACCCGCTGGACACCAAGATCCGGGCCGGTAAGGCGGCCCACGCTCGCAGCCGACTGCCCGCCGTCCTTGGAGTGGACCTGGCCGGCGTGGTCGAGGCCGTCGGTCCCGAGGTCACCGGCTTCACCCCGGGCGACGAGGTGTACGGGCTCACCGGCGGCGTCGGCGAGCTGCAGGGCTCGCTGGCCGAGTACGCGGCCGTCGACGCCCGGCTGCTTGCGCACCAGCCCGTCTCCTTGAGCCCGCGGGAGGCGGCAGCACTGCCGCTGACCGTCATCACGGCCTGGGAGGGTCTGGTGGACCGGGCGCAGGTGAAGACCGGTCAGCGGGTCCTCGTCCACGGCGGAGCCGGCGGCATCGGGCATGTGGCCATTCAGATCGCCCGGGCGCGGGGAGCCAAGGTCTTCGCAACCGGATCAGCCCGCAGCCTGGAGACCATCGCCCGCCTTGGAGCAACGCCGATCGACTACACCACCACCCCGGTCGAGGACTACGTCACCCGGCACACCGGCGGTGAGGGCTTCGACATCATCTTCGACACCGTCGGCGGCGAAACGCTCGACGCCTCCTTCACCGCGGTACGCACCTACACCGGTCATGTGGTCAGCGCCCTGGGTTGGGGCACCCACAGCATTGCGCCCCTGTCGTTCCGCGGGGCCACATACTCGGGCGTCTTCACGCTGCTGCCGATGCTGACCGGACGGGGCCGGGAACACCACGGGGAGATTCTGCGGGAGGCGGCCGCCCTTGTTGACGCCGGGGCGCTCATGCCCATGGTCGATCCCCGGCATTTCACCCTCCATACGGCCGCCGAGGCCCACAAGGCGGTGGAGAGCGGATCCGCCGCGGGCAAGATCATCATCGACGTCGCGGAGTGACCGTTTCCGGTTCAGGCGGCGACCGGACATATGTGGACGCCGCTCGGACGCCCCGCGTGCCTGCGCCAACAGCCCGAACTGGCCGGGAGTTCGGCCTGGCCCGCTCGCGACAGTGCGGGATGACCAGACCGGTGCTCCGGCAGCCGCCGTCCGCGATGACTGTGGCCCGGCCGACGGCGTGCTTGGTGCCGGCCTGTTCCCACTTTGCAGTCGTTGTGGTTACCCGCCGCCGGCCGAGCGGCGGCGACGCTGAGCCGGGTGTCGGCGTCGAGACGACCTTCACTCCCGTGGACGCTGTCGGGGCGAATCGAGGACGCCGCGCGATGCCCTGGCGGCAGGGATGCGCACGGCGCTCCCATGTTTACGCGGCGAGGCGTTCGGCGAGGGCCTTGGCCTTGGTGGCCGCGTCCTGCAGGGCGCGGTCGCGGGAGGTTTCGAAGAGCGGCACCAGTTCGGCCATGGCCGGGTTGTGCGGGGCCATGGTGAGTTCCGGAACGATGAAGTCGAGGTCGAGGGCGAGCATGTCGGCGAGGGTCGCCGTCAGGTAGTTCTGCACGTACTCGTAGGGCTCCTTCGGGGTGCCGGGCGCGTAGGAGCCGCCGCGGCTGGCGACGACGGTGACCGGGGTGCCCTTGGCAGAGGGGTTCTCGCCAGAGGTGCGGCCGTGGAGGATCACGTTGTCCAGCCATGCCTTGAGGGTCGACGGGATCGAGTAGTTGTACATCGGCGCGCCGATCAGCACCGCGTCTGCCTGCTCCAGTTCCTCGATCAGCTGGAGGCGTTCAGCGAAGGCGGCGGCCTGCTCGGGCGTGTGGGCGTTCGGATCGGCGAAGCCCGCGGTGTGTGCGGCGGCGGTGATATGCGGGACGGGGGCGACGGAGAGGTCGCGGTAGATCACCGTGCTCTCCGGGTGTTGCTCTTCCCAGGTCTTGCGGAAGGTCTCCGTAACGGCGCGGGAGGCGGAGGCGCCGCCCGGGAACACGGAGGAGTCGATGTGCAGCAACGTGGCCATGGTTTGTCTCCAGTAGGGGGGTGACAGGGCGGGCGCCTGCGGCGGGTGCCGTGGGGCTCGTGGTCGGTGAGTCGATGGGGCCGGCGGTCAGGCCGGCGGCCGGGGGCGCAGGACACCGTCGGGGTCGTAGCGCTTCCACAGGTCGGTGACGCGGGTGCCGGTCGGTCCGGGGTAGGCGCGTGAGAACGTCGTCTTGTCGGGATTGCTCTCGAAGTTCACGTAGACGCCGTCGGTGTGTGGGGCGAGGGGCGCCCAGGCGGCGGCCAGCGTGGCGCGGTCGTCCGGCGGGAACGCCGAGGCGATGACGAGGGTGTTCTGATGGCGGTGTGTGAAGGCCATGGCAGAGGGGGCGGGGTCGTGGACCGCGCCGCCGAGCGAACGCAGCTGGACCAGGACCGGGTCGGGGGCGGCCGACGCCGCGACCAGGACACGGGCGGCATCCGGAGTCATGTCGGTGAGCAGTCCGTTGGTCGTGCTGGAGGGCATCTGCCCGGTGTTGGTGTGCAGGTGGAGCGGTGGGACCAGCTCTGTGTAGGAGATGACATGGGCCTGCTGGGCCATTACGTCACCGATGCCGAGCAGCGGTTCGATGGCGTCGCGGATGACTGACGGGCTGTCCGAGGCCACGACAGCGCTGATGAACGCGGCGGTGGCGGCGCCCTGCGAGGACAGCATCACCGCCGTCGACAGCTCGCGCGGCGCCCGTGCCATGACGGCCTCCCAGCGCCGCAGCGTCTCCCCGGCCGGGTCCACCGCCACGACCAGCTGCGCGTAACCGACGTCACGAAGATCCATGGCCTCGATCTCGAAGGCCACCGCGATCCCGGCACCCGCGCCGGCCCCGCGCATCACCCACAGCAGGTCAGGCTCGGCCTCGGCATCGGCGCGCACGGCCGATCCGTCGGGCAGGACGAGCTCGACGGCGCGGATGTGGTCGACGGTGAGTCCGTACTGCCGTACGAGCCATCCGACGCCGCCCCCGGTGGCGATGCCTCCGACCCCGACGTTGCCGTGGTCGCCCGAACTGATGGCGAGCCTGTGCGGGGCGAGCGCCTGGGCGACCTGGGCCCAGCGGGCGCCCGCCTCGACACGGACCAGACGGGAACCGCGGTCGAGGACGTCGACTCGGTGCAGCGCGCTCAGGTCAATGACGAGCCCGCCGTTGTTGGTGCCGCTGCCGGACAGGCCGTGCCCGCCGCTGCGAACGGCCACCCGAAGCCCCGTCTCCCGCGCGAGCCGCAGCGCCGCCGCGACATCGCCCGCGGACTCGGGCAGGACGACGGCGGCTGGGTGGCCCACGGTGGTGTAGGTGGAACGGAGCAGCCGGTAGCGGCGGTCGTCGGGCATGACCAGCTTGCCGGCGAGCTCGGTCGGCACGGTGGAGAGGGTGCCGTTCATCGCCTGCTCCGGAGAGCGCCGACGCGCTCGCGTACTGCGGGCACGACCTCGGCGGCGAAGAGCGCGAGCTGCTGCTCGGGGTCAGTGGCGGGCCAGAAGACGAAGGTGTCGAAGCCGAGTTCCTCGGCCCACTCGGCGAGTGTGTCTGTCCACCGCCGCACATCGCCGACGAGCCCGGGTCCGTCCGCGTGGTCGCCGATCACGCCGGTCACGTTGTAGACGCGCCGGAGCGTCCTCGGGTCGCGGCCTGCGTCGGCGACCGCCTCGTCGATGATCCGCTGACGCGAGGGCACCTCCTGCGGCGGGACGTAGATGTTCAGCGGAGAGATCCAGCCGTCGGCCAACCGGCCGGCGACGGCGAGCATCTGCGGCTTCTGGGCGCCGAGCCAGAGCTCGACGGGCTTCGGGGACACCGGTCCGGCGCGGTAACCGCCGACGGCGTGGTACTGGCTGTGCAGTCGTACGACGCCCCCGGACAGGGCCGCGCGCAGGAGCCCCAGGGACTCCTCGGCGAATGCCACCATGTCCTGTCCGCGTCGCGCCGGTCCGCCCATCGAGGCGATGGCATCGGGGATGCCGCCCCCGCCGACACCGAGCTGGATCCGTCCGTCGGTGAGCACGCTCAGCGACGCGGCGGCCTTGGCGAGCATCACCGGCGGACGCAACTGCAGGTCGACGACGTCGGTGAGGAAGGAGATGCGGTCGGTGGCCGCGGACAGATGCGTGATCAGGGTCCAAGCGTCGAGGTGGCCGGGCTGGTAGGGGTGGTCCTGGACGGCGAGGTAGTCCAGGCCCGAGTCCTCCGCCGTCCGCGCGAGGCGCCGGGTCTGCGCCCAGGCCCCGGCGGAGGGATCGAGGTTCACTCCGAAGGAGAGTGGGCGTCCGTAGTCGGTCATGCGTCTACGGTGCGCCGGACCGCCCCACCGGCAAAGCGGTGGGTAAGGTGCTAATCTTTTGTAAGTGAGCTCCATTCATGACGACACCTGCCCGAGCTTCGAAGGCACCCTCGAACTGATCGGACGCCGCTGGACGGGTTCGGTACTGCAGGCCGCCGACCGTGGAGCCCGGCGCTTCGGTGAGTACCGGACGATGATCGACGGCATCTCCGACCGGCTGCTCTCCCAGCGCCTGAAAGAACTCGAGGCCGCGGGCCTCATCGAGCGCACCGTCATACCCTCTACGCCCGTACAAGTCCGCTATCAGCTGTCCCCGGACGGCCAGGCACTTGTGGACGCCCTGCTGCCGCTCGCGCAGTGGAGCATGCACCGCTCAGGGCCCAGGGGCTCGGGGCGGGTTCCGTCGTCGACGTAGCCTCCGGCTAAGGAGGCGCGCGCACTCATTCTGTCGGCTCTGAGGCGCCCAGGTCTTCGGCGAGCGCGTCTTTGGGTTCGACAGGGCCTCACCTATGCGATCCGCGTCCTCGCGCAGTCGTACGCCGAACACCCCGCCTACCGCCGGGAATGGCGCCCCTGGAAGCCTCAAGGAAACAGGCTCTAGCCTAGAAAACCACTGAAGATCTTGAAACCGCGCCCGGCTTGCACCGGTTCAACCCGATTGGCATTAGGGGCAATCCGATATGAGCCGGGCGGCCCGAGCAAGATCTTCTAGTGGGCAATCGCGCGCGGCGATCTGAGAGACCCTCTGAAGAGGTTGCCCAAACTGCGATGAGTCCCGGCACGGTCCCGGGTCTTCAGGTACAGCCACCTTCCGCGCGCGAAATTGGAGGCACCTTGAAGCTCTTGCTGACGTCAGGCGGCGTCACGAACCCAAGCATCAACTCGGCGCTCGTGCAGCTTCTTGGCAAGCCGATCGCCGAGTGCCGCGCCCTCTGCGTCCCGACGGCACAGTGGGGTCACCCGATGTGCGGTCCGACATCGGCGCGGGGCTTCGTAGCCGCCGAGCCCGAGTGGCAGCACCTGTCCGGCCTGGGCTGGGCGTCGCTCGGTGTCCTGGAGCTCACCGCACTGCCCACCATCGGCGCGGAGCGATGGGTCCCCTGGATCCGGGAGGCCGATGTGCTCCTGGTCGACGGCGGCGACGCGACGTACCTGTGCCACTGGATGCGGGAGTCCGGGCTGGCCGATCTGCTGCCTTCGCTGCCCGACACGGTCTGGGTGGGAGTGAGCGCCGGAAGCATGGTGATGACGCCCCGGATCGGAGCGTACTTCGTCGAGTGGCCGTCCGCGCCGGACGACCGCACCCTGGGAGTCGTCGACTTCTCGATCTTCCCGCACCTGGACGCTTTCCCGCAGAACACCCTGGCTGACGCGGAGCGGTGGGCCGCCGACATCGGCGTTCCGGCCTACGCCATCGACGAACAGACGGCCATCAAGGTCGTCGACGGCCTCGTCGAGGTGGTCTCCGAAGGGCAATGGACGAAATTCGGGTCATAGCCACCCGGCATTCGTGACGTCGCGCCGTTGGACGTGACCTTGTCGCCTTGCAGCACTTCCCAGCTGGAAGACTCATGAAGATCGCCAGCACCTTGAAGTGCAGGGCCCCTCCGCCCTGCTCGGCAATGACGAACCGATCGCGGCCCGGAATCATGCAGATCATCGAGGTGACCGGGCATGCCGTCCGATCTGCTGTGATCACCACGAGGCGGACAGGGACGCCACGTGAATTCGTGATCTTCCCGATGCTGCATGTGGCTTCACCGACGTTCTACTCCCAGGTCCGCATCGGGCTCAGGGAATGCGACCTCATAGTCATCGAGGGCCCCGAACTCGTTGTGCTGCGGCGCGCCTGACGCCGTCCGCTCCCCATGCGGGCCGGCCCAACATCACGACGCCGTGGCGCGTAACCGCGCGACGGCGTCTCAAAGTCTTGGCGAATCGGCCGCACCCAGGTGAGGTGTCACCTGCGTGCGGCCGAGCCGAATCAGCAGGTGGCGTTCAGACCGGCCCAGTTGGCGCGGTCGTTGTAGCCGCCGTCGCCGCCGTCGCCGACCACCAGGTCGAGCACGCGGACGCCGGTCAGGTCGATGTCGGCCTGGCGGGTGTCGTCGCGGGTCAGCACACCGCTGTCGAACAGCACCCGGCCGTCGCCGATCACCTGGAAGGTCGACGTGCCGCCGTCCGGGCCGACGTTGCGCACCGCATCGTCGATGCCGACGGTCGCGGTCAGCCGGCTGCACTTGTCGCCGAGGTAGTAGCGGACCGCGGAGGGTGAGGCGACCCCGATACCGGTCGGGTGGACCTGGCCGAGCATGCTGATCGGCGACGAGCCACCGACGCTCAGGTCGACCGTCGGGCTCATCCACCCGCTGGTGGCGCTGATCCACTTGTGGTGCGACAGTACGACGTCGCCGTCCGGCGCTGCCGGTGCGACGACTACCGACGTGGCCGTCTCCTGCCGCAGGCGTCCCTTGCCGATCACCTTGTACGACGTCTTGCCGGTCAGCGCGGCGCTGCCCGGCGCGGCGGTGGCCGGCAGGGTCACCGTGAAGGCGAAGGTCGCGGAATGGTTGGAGCCCAGCAGCTTCGGCGCTTTGCCGAGCGGATCGGCCGTCCAGCCGGCGGGCACCGTCAGCTCAACCTGCGGCGCGAAGACCGGCTGCGCACCGTCGTTACGGACGGTGACCTCGACCCGGGCCTGGTCGCCGCCGGCGACCAGCGGGGCGGCCCCGGCCGGCACCGCGTCGCCGCCGACCTGCGTCACCTGCGGCAGGCCGGCGACGACGTGCGGAACACCGGGCTTGCCCGTGGCCGGGCCGACCCGGAACAGGGCCGCGCCGTGGGCCGGGACGGCGGCACTGATAGTGCCGGCGCTCTCGGTGACCTGGTTGGTCCAGGCGTTCTTCAGGGTGAACCGATCCCCGGACAGCCCGACCGACGACGCCTTCGTGGTCAGGGTCGTTGGGCTGTCGCCCCGGTTCAGCAGCATCACGGCACGGTCACCGTTGGCCAGCCGCTTCACCCAGGTCTCCGTCGTACCGGCGGGGCCGACGCGGACGGCCTGGATGCCGGCGGTGTCCTGGTTGATCGCGAGTACATCGGGGTCCGCGAGAATGCCGAGCGAGGTCTGGCTGAGCTTACGGACGTCGCTGCCGATCAGCAGCGGCGCGGCCGCCACCGACCAGAGCGTCATCTGGGTACGGAACTCCTCGTCGGTCATCCCCAGCTCAGGTCCCAGGTAGTCCGGGTCGTTGAAGTGCCCCGGCCCGGCGGCCTCGGGGTGCCGCGCGTTCGCGTCGTAGTTCCGCAGCACGTCCTTGAACTTGATCTCGCCGACGAAACCCACATCCGTGTACGTCCGCCAGGACTGCGCGATCGCCGGCGCGTAGGTCCAGGAGTACGTCGACTGCTGCTCCTGCGGGTAGTTGCCCCAGTCCGGGGAGGTCACCGGGTTGCAGAGGTTGAAGATCATGGGGCGCCCGCTGGCGTTGTTCCGCAACGCCTGCGCGAATTCGGTGTAGACGGTCTTCGGGTCGAGGTCCGCGGCGATCCCGCAGAGGTAGTCCACCTTGACCGCGTCGAACTCCCAGGCGGCGAACTGGTCCGCGTCGCGCTGATAGTAGCCGTGGCTGCCGAGTCCGCACTTGCCCGGGATGTACGGGCCGGCGTCGGTGTAGATGCCGGCCTTCAGGCCCTTGGCGTGGATGTAGTCGACCAGCGGCTTCAGCCCGTTCGGAAACTGGTCGGGGTTGGCCACCAAGTCGCCGGCCGAGCTACGCGGGGTCGGCGCCGCCCAATTGCCGTCGATCCAGACGTACTGGTAGCCGGCGTCGCGCAGACCGCTGCTGACCAGGAAGTCGGCTACTGACTTGACCTCGGCCTCGGTCGGATCGCCACCCAGCGCGTAGTAGGTGTTCCAGCCCATGTACGGCGTCGGGCTCAGCACCTGCTGAGGTGCCGGCGCCGTGACGGCGGCAGTGCCGGGCGCCGGCCCGGCGTGGGCGGGTGCTGCCACGACCAGCAAGCCGGTCAGGAGAGCGAGGAGGACGGTGAGATGTCGTTTCACATCGGATCCTTCGATCAGGCGTGCCGACCCGTCCTGGTCGTGAGTCTGAGGTACCGCTCCCTCGTGGAGGGTGCGGTGGTCGGCCTTCGGACCAGTCAATGCCCGCGCGCCTGCGGTCGGTTTCCAGGATCTTGCAGCGGTTACCGGCGCGTGTCAATAATAATTCCTAAATTAGGAGTTACTAGGAGAGCTTCGTGAGGTACCCCGACTGCCGTCTGCCGGATACCGCGTGAGCTTGTATCAGGTGTGGCCCCTGAGGAGATGGCGCTGCCCGCCTCGCGGCGTAACCTCGCCCGCTACTACCCGCTCGACCCCGAGGCCCGCGAGCGCACCGGCGACTGGGAGCAGATCGCGTGCGAGATCGTCGCCATGCTGCGCCTGGAGGCGGGCTACTGCCCGCAGGACCGCAAGCTGGCCGACCTGATCGGCGAACTGACCCTCAAGTCCACGGAGTTCAGCATCTGGTGGAACGACCACCGCGTGGTGCGCCGCAACCACGGGACCACGCACTACCGGCACCCGGTCGTCGGCGACCTGCACTTCTCGTACGAGTCGCTGCAGCCGCCCGGCGACGAGAACCAGACGCTGTGCGTCTACCTCCCCGAGCCGGGCTCCGCCACAGCCGAGTCCCTGCGCATCCTCAGCAGCTGGAACGCGCCCGCGACCGGCTCCGCACCGGACCCCCATCCGGCCGGTCCCGGGGCCTGAGCCGGGTCTCACCTGCGTCGTTCACCTGCCGTGGGAAGTCGATGTCTCCCACGGGATCGGCGAGTCACTTCGCGGAGGAATACCCCAGCTCCCGAATACCGACGCTTCACCAGTGGTGCGCGAGACCACCGAGGCGCTCATCGGCGCGGTCACCGTCTCTCTGGCCGCCCCCAGCACCCTGCTCGATCCGGTACGGGGCATCCCGAGTCGATCTGGGGCGGGCTCTACAGCCAGGCCTCGCTACTGGGATTCCAAGTGCCCGGGGCAGTGCCACTCAGAGGAGGGTTGACGAAAGCGGCCGCGAATGCGGCCGCTTCGGAAAATGTCGCACAGCCGCGCTCACGGTAGGGCTGCCGCAACTGATCTCTACCCGAGACCTTCAGTCAGTCCGTCGAAGGCGAAAGCGCACGGTTCGAGGAATCCTGGACTTGCGCATTCCGCATGAAATCGTCTGCAGCTCTACCCCTGGCCGCCGCCTTGCTGGCGAACACTGCCGCGCCGCACACTCCACTGAGTACGCCTACTCATGCCCACCCGCACCGCGCCAGGGACCATGGGCTGTGTCGGCGTACCGGAAGGCGGGGGCATGGGCAGATTTCTGGGGACGGTGGTAGCAGTCGTGGCCGCGGCCGCAGCGCTGGTCTTCGCATACGTGGTGGGGACACCGCCCGCAGTGGTATTCGCCGTCGGGGCGGGCGTGCTGAGCCTTCTATGGCTGCTGCTCTTGCTCACGCTGCCCTGGAACCTGTACTTCCGCGCGCATGCGGTGCTCGCCGAGATCGCGGTAAGCCGTGAGAAGGGCATGGAGGTCTCCCCGGCCCGGGATGCCGAGGCCGCGCGCATCGCCCGCACGATGCTCCGGGCGGCGGTCGCGGGTCACGTCCTGACGGCAGCCGTTGTCTTCGCGGTCACCTGGGCGACGGGCGAGTTCACGGGTTACTGGTTCGCCGCATTCTTCCTGCTGAGCACCTTCTTCCGTCCGGCCAGCGCTTACTTCGGCCAGCTCCGGCGGCGCCTGGGCACCCTCCTGAAGGACGTCACGTATCCGCGGGACGACGTCGTTGAGCTGCACGCCCGGCTGAACCGCGCCGAGGCCGGGACGCGGGTTCTGGAGGAGAAGGCGGAGGAACAGTACCGAGCCCTCGGCGAACTGCGCCGCACCGTGGACGCGCTGGCCATGAGCACGTACGAGCGGACCGAGGAGGCTAACCGCAGGATCGCCGCGCTGGGCAGGGAGTTCGAGTCCACGGTGAACCGCCTCACCGACAACCAGGAAATCATCGCGGGCGTGAAGGCGTTCCTGCGCCTGCTGCGCTCCACCGACACAGCCGACGGCACCCCGGCCTTCGGGTGACCGGGCCTCATAGTTCGCCTTCGGCAAGGGCTGCACCTACTGCACGGTCCTGGTCGACGTCGAGGCCGGCCGGGTCGTGGACGTGCTGCCCGACCGCACCTCGGAGACAATCGCGGCCTGGCTCAAGGAGCATCGCGGTGCGGAGATCATCTGCCGCGACCGTGCCACCGCCTACGCCAAGGCGATCAAGGAAGCCGCCCCCAGCTCCCTCGAAGTCGCCGACAGGTGGCACCTGCTGCAGAACCTGTCTGCCGCAGTGGAGAGGACCTGACACCAGCAACGTGCGCGGCGCAGTCCGCAGGTTGGCCGAAAGCCCCGTGCCCGCGGGGCGGAACCGTGCTGCGCGAAGGTTCGTCAGCCTGCCCGACCCCGTCAGTGGTCAGCCACGTACACCTTCTCGCCCAGCATGAGGGGCCCATCAGCTGGGCCCTTGATGTAGGGGCCGCGCCAGATGAGGCGGTGCTCCTGAGCGGACGGATAGCACTGCGCCGACGCCGCTGCCGGGCAACCGCCCCGCCCGCACACCGCGGAGGAGGACTACCTGCCCCGCCCGTGCACGGTGTCACCCGCACCGGCCGTGGAGTATCCGAACTGGGACCTTCCGGAGGGGCTCAGCGAGCTGCTCGACGAGCGGTTCGAGGCCCTGCAGGAGGAACGCGGATTCGACTACTTCGAGGTAGCCACCACGCAGCAGAGCAAGGTCGGCGGCTACCCGGGGTGGACCCAGCCGCCGGACTGGCCCGACTGCGCGGGCTGCGGCACACGCATGGAACACCTGCTCAGCGCCACCGCGACTGAACCGGGCACGGGTCGCTGGCTCCCCCTGGACGACCGGAACCCCAGCCAGGACCAGGCCGCGACCCCGTCTTGGCGGGCCGAGGCGGACCCCGCCACCCTCGACGCGTTCGGACACAACATGGGCCTGGGAGACATCGGCGGCGTGTATTTCTTCGTCTGTCGCGTCTGCCCGGACACCCCGTACACCCACCGCTACGACTGCTGAACCCGGCCCGAACGGCTCCCGCGGCCGCGACGCGGTGTGCCAACGCCATCATGGTCAGTTGCGGGTAGACCTGGGGCAGCATCCAGGCGTGGCGTTTCTGCTTCCGGGAAGGACCTGTGTGAGCGGGCCCGCATCCGAAGGAGTTGCGTGCCGAGACGATCTTCACAGGGCGGCGTTGCTCTACCACACCACCCGGCGCACCACCCCTACAGCGGGCACGATCTTGGTAGCCAGGATCGTCGGCATGCTGGATGGCTCGCCGCTCCTGCTCGCTCCGGTCTCCCTGATCTCCGCGGCTGAAGCAATCCAGGACGTCCTGATGCATCTCCGCTGTCACTACCGGACCATCGCCGTCGACAACCTCACCGATGCTCGTGAGCAGGATCCGCAAGGGACGGTCCTGGCGGTCCATATCTCCGAGGACGTAGATCCGAAGATGCGGCGGAACCGCCAGATATGCCGCCGGAGAAGTGCTCGGTTGGACTCGGCCGGCTCCTGCTGAAAGCGTCGGATCGCAGCCCAGCAACGTTGCCCGGCAGCTGGTCGCTCATTGAGTGCTTCGATGCGATCAGCGACTTCCAGAAGAAATCCCTCTGGTGTCAGCGGACCACAAATCCCGCAGGTGGCCGACGAGTTCCTCCCGGAGCATGCGGGCCTGCTCCACCGGCCGCGACGGGAACGCCGAGTGTGCCAAGCGCAGCCGTCAACTCCGCCGGGACGCGCTCGGCCACGGCCTGGTGGAGCGGCAGCAAGCCGGCCAGGTCCTCCTCCACACACGATGTACAAGATGGCCAGGTCCCCCTGGTGCTGGGCACCGTGGGCTGGGCGACCCCAGTGAGAGGCTGGGTCGTCGAGGCCTGCGATGGGCGGCCGAGTCGGGCGACACACTGGTGCGCCAAGTGCGGTTTCCACAACACTGCACAGGACTTCCGGGGACCAATCCGCTGCGAGGTAACCGCTGCCAGCGGGCCCGTGGACGTTCCAGCAGAGCGGACAGACGCCGCCCGCCCAAAAGAGAACCGAACACCCACCCCCGCATCACGGCGGTGACGTGGATGATGTGCTGCACGTCGCCGCCTGTCGCGGCAGCTTCGGTGACGGGGCATGGACCTCGGCCACCATCACCCGATCGCAATTCCCGTTCGACGGAACCGTTCAAGATCGGAAGGGCAACGGCCTCCGACGCAGGTATCAGCCGGCAGCACCCGAAACCATCACTCGCCAATCAAGCCGGTGGATTCGGGATCAGGCAGCAGGCCACGCGGCTTCCGGCCCGTGTCGCTTCAACTGTTCGGCGACTGCCTCCAGAATTTCGTCGGAGAATTCCGGGTCGGCTACGGCCCTGGAGATGAGCAGCGCGCCGACCAGGGCGCTGAGGGTGAGCATCGCCTCGGCCTGTGCCTCCTCGTCGTCGCCGAGGCCGGCGATCAGATCCAGGTATCCACGGACCTGCTTCTCGTAGGCGGCTTTGAAAGGCTGGTCGCTGCGCCCGGCGGCGGCGCCAAGGGTGACCAGGGCGCATCCCGTGCCGGGCGCATCACGGTGCTGCTTGGCGAGATAGGTATCGATGAGGCCGCTTCGCGGCTGCTGCTTGTTCTTGCGCGCGGCCCGCTCCATCTTCGCCGAGCCCTCCGCCAGAGCCAGGGCCGCGGCCTGGGCGATCAGGTCGTCGCGGGAGGCGAAGTGCTTGTAGAAGCCGCCGTGCGTGAGCCCCGCCTCCTTCATCAGGTCCGCGATGCCGGGACGGGTCACGCCCTCCGTGCGGACCTTGCGGGCCGCGATGCGCAGCACGCGCTCGCGAGATGCCGTCTTCTCCGCCTGTGAGTGACCCATCTTCGGCCTTCCCTTCGAGAAGCGGCGCCTGCACGCCCGACAACTGGATGTTGGCCATCATACACAAGCATCTACATCGGCGGCTTGAGCTGCTCGCACTTGCCCATCGGAAATCCCGGCCGGAACCGGTCCAGCGCCTGGATGTGGACGTTCACGTCGGCGCCACCGCCTTTTCGGGCGGGCCGTGGCACGGCCCGCCCACATCGGCGACCTCGTCGACGCACTGCGGATCGGCGGACAGCTCGAAGGTGTCCTGCAGTCGCGGCGCGAGGTCCAATCTCTCCCAGATCACACCGACGACCGAGGTCGACAGCCGACTGACGCCTTGCGTGGCCGCGCCGCCCCTCGTGGCGGGTGGAGCACGAGCCGGGTTGCGGATGCCGCCAAGCGACTCCAGCGACAGGAAAAGGCGATCTGAGCTGGCACTTTTGACTTTCAGGATTATTAACATAATCCTATTTTGAGATGGCGAGCGCCTTCGAACCGAGGAGATACCGTGTCCAAGACCTACGACCCGCGCCATACGGCGGTCCTGCTGGTCGACCCCTACAACGACTTTCTGTCCGAGGGCGGCAAGATCTGGCCGCGTCTGGAGCCCGTGGCTAACGAGGTCGGCCTGCTGGACCACCTGAGCCGCGTGGTCAGCTCCGCCCGTACGACCGGCGTACGCGTGGTGTTCGTTCCGCATCGCCGCTGGGAGCCGGGTGACTACGAGACGTGGGACCACCCCAACCCCACCCAGCGCACCATCATGGAGCGTCACAGCTTCGCGCGCGGGACCTGGGGCGGTGAGTTCCATCCGGACTTCCAGCCGCAGCCCGGTGACATCGTGGTCCAGGAGCACTGGGCGCAGAGCGGCTTCGCCAACACCGACCTCGATTTTCAGCTCAAGCAGCACGGCATCACCCACGTCGCGGTCGTCGGCCTGCTGGCGAACACCTGTATCGAGTCCACCGGCCGTTTCGCCATGGAGCTCGGCTACCACGTGACGCTGGTCCGTGACGCCACCGCGGCGTTCCTCCCCGAGATGCTGCACGCCGCCCACGAGCTGAACGGCCCCACCTACGCCCACGCCATCGTCTCCACGGACGAGCTCACCGCCGCTTTCAAGGGAGCGCACGCATGACACTGACCGGAGAACTGCTGATCGGTGCGGCCCGCGTGCCCGCCACCGCTGGGACAATGACGGCGCTCAACCCTGCCACGAACGAGCCCATCGAGCCCGAGTTCGCCTTCGGCGGCGCGGCCGAGGTCGACTGCGCACTGCGCCTGGCTGACGAGGCCTTCGACAGCTACAGCCACACCGACCTCGCCGAGCGGGCCGCCTTCCTCGACCTCATCGCGGAGAAGCTCGAGGCGGTCAAGGAGGAGCTCGCCGCCCGAACGTCACTGGAGACCGGCCTGCCCGCTGCCCAGCTCGAGAGCGAGGCCGTGCGGACGGCGGGCGTGTTCCGCAAGTTCGCCACCGTCGTCCGTCAGGGTCGCTTCCTCCAGACGGCCATCGACCCCGCGCAACCGGACCGCCGACCCGGACCGCGCATGGACCACCGGATGCAGAAGGTGGCCCTCGGCCCCGTGGTGATCTTCGGTGCCAGCAACTTCCCGATCTCCTACTCCGTCGCAGGCGGCGACACCGCCTCCGCCCTGGCCGCCGGCTGCCCCGTCGTCCTCAAGGCCCACAACGCCCACCCCGGTGCCTCCGAGATCCAGGGCCGCGTCATCCAGCAGGCCGTCGCCGAGGCGGGACTGCACGAAGGCGTCTTCTCGCTGATCCGGGGCGCCGACAACGAGATCGGCGAGGCACTCGTGGACCACCCCCTGGTCCGGGCGGTCACCTTCACCGGTTCCGAGGGCGGTGGCATGGCCCTGTACCGACGGGCCCAGCAGCGTCCCGACCCCATCCCCGTGTTCACCGAGATGACCAGCGTCAACCCGACCTTCGTCCTGCCCGCCGCCCTGGCAGCCCGCGGCGCCGAGATCGGCGGCGGCCTGGTCCAGCGCGCCATGTACAACGTCGGACAGGCCTGCCTGAAGCCGGCCATCCTCCTCGCCGTCGACGGACCCGGCTTCCAGGAGATGCGGGACGCAGCGAGAGCCGAGGTGGAAAAGGTCGCCGCGCGCACCATGCTCACGCCCGGCATCCACGACGCCTACACCCGCAACGCGCAGCGCATGCAGGAACGCGGCGCCACCCGGATCGCCGCAGGCCCGGCTCCGATCCGCGCATGGGACGGCCAGTCCCTGCTGTACGAGGTCACCGGGGAACAACTACTGGCCGAACCCACCCTGCGCGAGGAGGTCTTCGGCCCGGCCATCCTGCTGGTCCGGCTGACCGGTCTGGAGCAACTTCACGAAGCGGCCCGCGCCTTCCGTGGGCAGCTCTCGGCCACCGTCCACGCCGAAGAGAGCGACCACGCCGCCGCCGAATGGCTCCTGCCGATCCTGGAGCGCCGCACCGGCCGGATCGTCATCAATGCCTTCTCGATCCCGCAGGAGGTGACCTACGCGTCCGTCCACACAGGCCCATTCCCGGCCACTTCGGACTCCCGCTTCACCTCGGTCGGAATGAGCGCGATCGAAAGATTCCTGCGTCCTGTCGCCTACCAGAACTTCCCCGACGAACTGCTGCCCGAGTCCCTGCGCGAGGCCAACCTCCTGCATCTTTGGCGCCTCGTCGACGGCGAACTCAGCCGGCCCTGACGCTCGTCCCGGGTCCCGTTCACCGAATGGGGCCCATTCGGTATCCCGGACGAAAGGAATCCCCTCTATGACAGCCACCGGCCAGGCGGTCGCAAGCAGCGAAGGCGAGGCCCGCGAAGAGGTTCGCAGAAAGCTTCTTGGCGCATGGCGACTGGTGTCGTACACCGCCACGAGCACCGACGGTGAGGTCATCCACCCCCTTGGCCTCACCCCGAACGGACTGATCGTCTACACCCCCGACGGATACATGTCCGCCCAGCTGGCGCGCGGCGACCGCCCACCCATGAGATCAGCACGCCTTGAGGACGCGGCAACCGACGAACTGGCCCAGGCAGCGGTCGACTATCTCTCCTATGGCGGGCCGTTCGAGGTCACCGACCCCACAACCATCGAACACCACGTCACCACCAGCCTTTTCCCGAACTGGATCGGACAGCCCCAAGTGCGGAAGGTCAGCTTCGCAGGGTCGCTCCTCAAACTCAGCGTCACCACTCCCACCCGTCTGTGGGGTGCGCAACGGACAGCCGAACTCACCTGGAGCAGGCTGGCCTGACCTCAAAAGGCATTTCTTCGGTCGGCGTGCAAGCGCCACCACTGTCGACGGCGGCTGAAATCCGATTCGGCCGTCGTCGCGAACTACCAATACCTGCACGCGGGCGAGGCCTGTTCGACGGGGAGCTCAGGGGCCGGCCTGCTGTTGTCGCCGGATCGCCATGGCGTGCCCGGACCACTTTGACAGGTCGGTGACCATGACCAGCGCGGTGTCCTCCTCCAGCGTGAAGGTCTCCTCCGAGTAGTGGGTGTCGGGCAGGACTCCCAGGACCGGACCGCCCAGCAGCTCGCGGATGTCGTGGCTGCCGTCGTCGTGTGCGCACAGCAGAGGGACATGGCCTGCGCTGGTGCCGGTGACCTGCCCGTTGCGCGGATCGATATGCAGCATGGTGCAGCTGGCGAACCGTGGTGCGTCCATCGCAATGAGTAGCTGGTTGGTGCGCCTCAGCACGGTTCCGGGGTCCGGCTCGTGGGCGGCGATCGCGCGCATGGAGCCGCGTACCTGTCCCATGAAGGCGGCCGCACCCACGTCGTGCCCTTGGGCGTCGCCGATTTCCAGGGCCACTGCACCGTCGGGCATCACGAAGGCGTCGTACCAGTCTCCCCCGATGTCGAGCCCGTCCCGGCTGGGCTGGTAGCAGGCGGCGACCTCCAGGCCCGGGAGGTGTTCGGGCAGCGTGGGGAGCATGCTCTGTTGGAGCGCCGTGGCCAGCTCGACGCGGGCCTGCTGCAGTTGGATGCGTTCGAGTGCCTGGCCTGCCAGGTCGGCCAGAGTACTCATGAGGGCGCGCTCGTCGGGGGACGCGTGGTGCTCGATGTCGTAGATCACCCCCCAGGCGCCGAGCGGCTGTTCGCCGACCGGGCTGAGGGGGGCGATCGACGTGGCGACATAGGAGCTGAGCCACGGAGCACTGACTACCCCCGGCCAGCGACGAACGTATTCCTCCTGGTTAGGGATGAATTGCGGCATGCCGGTTCGGATCGCGTAGGTCAGCGGTCCCGACTCATCCAGCGACAGTCCGTGCATGTCGTCGGCCTGCCGCGGGTCGACCCTGGCATCGGAGGAGACGGATAGACGCCGCGTCTCGTTGTCGACGAGTGCGAGCATGGCACCCGTACCGCCGAAAGTCGCGGCGACCCGTGTCAGGACGACCTGCTGCAGTTCCTGCTCGGTGGTGGCGGTGATCAGGGCGGCGGAGAAGTCGGCGATCTCGTCGGCACGCTGCCGCTCGGCAGCCAGCGTGACCAGCGCTTTCTGTCGGCTCGCCTCGAGCCGGGTGTCGTCCCGGATCACCCCGAAGACCTGCTCAGGGCCGCCATAACCCAGCTGGATCCGACGGATCTGACAGGCCAAATGGTGCCACCCCTCGTTCTCGGTACGGAACCGCAGGCTGATCCAGGGGGACTGGGCGGCCGTCGAGCGCACGAGCCGTCCCAGGGCCTCCCGGTCGTCCGGGTGAACGCGCCGGACAACCCTGGACAAGGACGCCGAGGCATGCGGGAACAGCACAGCCAGGGCGGGTGCGCCACCCAGCCAATCCAGCCGATGCTCCTGGGGTGAGTACATCCACAGACCGAGGTCCGCGGCCGCGGCCGCCAGCCGGAACGGGATCAGTAGCCCGCCCGGGTCGTTTCGCGCGTCCACCGAGTACACCCACACCAGCCGCTCGCGACCTGCCGGATCCTCCACCGGCTGGGCCTCGATGAGGCTGACCACGGACGCACTGCCCGGCCCGGAGAACTCCAGCACACGCATCGCGACCGTCTTCGTCGTCGCCCCGTGAGTCAGCAGACTCACGGCTGAGGCCCGCTGGGTATCGGGCAGCAAACCGAGGAAGTCATGACCTACGCACTGCTCCGCCGGCCTGCCCAGCGTCGCGGCCATCGAGGCGTTGAGGGAGTGGATGGTGCCGTCCAGGGTCAAAAGAGCGGAAGGGGTAGCCCTCCGATTGAGTTCGTCCCAGGTGTCCATCTGCCGCTCCCTGACAATCATCGAGCGATGGCCCAAACGATCATTTCCCATGATATTCCGGTCTATTCGCTGCGACGCCCCCGGAAAGGGCTCGTGCACTCCAGGTTCCGTCACCTGACCAGCGGCGGCGGCGACTGGCAAGCCGACTACCGCCGCTGGCGACCACCGGTCGAACGCGCAGTCGCCTGGCTCGTCCACCACGGCAACCGCAAACTCCGCTACCGCGGCACCATCGCCAACAACGTCTGGCTCCACACCCGAGCCGCCGCCCTCGACCTCCGCCGACTGATCAACCCCGGACTCACCCACACCGGCAGCACCTGGACGATCAACCCAGCCACCACATAGACCGAAGGGCCGCCCGGCTACGGCCGGACAACCCCTCACCAAGATCTTCATGAGTCTTCTAACAGCGCGCCTCATCAACCACCGACCGCCATGGGGGCATCGATGACCAGCCCTGACGTCATGTTCAGTGTCCGCTGCAGCGATGGTGCGGTTCTGGAAGACCGCATATGGATGACGGATTCAGTCGACCTCTTGCGCTCGGCTTCACCGTGGCGGGCCTTTCGCTGGTACAAGGGGCAGCGGCATTACGCGGGGACCTACTGGTCAGCCACGAAGCGGGGCCATGTCTCGTACGAGTCACGCCTCGTGCTTGCGCGTCTGCTGTTCGCCGGCTTCGACGCCTCGGTCCATGGCATCGTGGCCCAGCCGTTCTTGCTGAAGTCCGTAGTCGAGGGGAAGGTCCGCAAGCACATCCCGGATTACATCTTGACCACTGAGCAGGGTCCGGTAGTGGTGGATGTGAAGCCGCACTGCCGGCTGTCCACCCCAGTGGTGGCGTTCACGTTCGCGTGGACCCGGCAGGCGGTCGAGTCGCGTGACGGGCGCTCAGCGCCTCGTCTCGTACCTGGTCAGGACCACGCCGCCGGGAAACGTCCGCGTCTCCACCAGGTTCAGGTTCACCCAGCTGTCCAGCGCGGTGAAGAACGGCGTGCCGCCGCCCACCAGGACCGGCGCGGTGGCCAGCACGTACTCGTCAATCAGTCCGGCCCGCATGGCCGCCCCGGCGAGCGTCGCGCCGCCGATGTCCATCGGGCCGCCGTCCTCGGCCTTGAGCCGGGTGATCTCGGCGACCGCGTCGCAGGTGACCAGGCGGGTGTTCCAGTCGACCTTGTCGGTCGTCGAGGAGAACACCACCTTCGGCATGTCCCGCCAGCGGCACGCGAACTCGATCTCCGCCGGGGTGGCGTTGGGCTGCTGGTCGCCGGTCGGCCAGTAGGAGCTCATCGTCTGCCACAGCTTGCGCCCGTACAGCGACAGGTCGGTCGCCTGCAACTGGTCGGACCAAAACTGGAACAGCTCGTCGCTCGGCACGCTCCAGCCGATGTCGTCGCCGGGCGCGGCGATGTAGCCGTCCAGGGTCAGGTTCATGCCGTAGATCAGTTTCCGCATGGCGCCAGCCTTCCGTGAGTCGGTCTCACGCGTACAGACCGGCGCGGCGCGGGAAACTGATCGGTGCGCGATCTGAGCTCGCATGTAGTCCTCGTGCTCGGTGGCTCAGCCGCAGACTCATCGTTCCGCCGAGGAAATGGCATCGATCTGAGACTGATCTTGGGTGACATCGCGATGAGACAACAGAGAACCAGCAGGTCACAGAAGATCGACATGTCATCGGCGGCGAGACCCTACACGCGATGTAGTGTCCCAAATTTCGTGTCGGAATCTCACGGCTGGTGCCGGATGGAAGTCGGATCCGACGTGGCGCCGAGACATGCAGGTTGCGCCTGTACCTCGTTCGCGTTGAACGCCGACGCTTGGAAGGCCAAGCGGCCGCGTCGGGAACAGCCGGTCCGGCCGGCACGGTTGCATCGACCGAGGGACCGGCGCCGCACGTGCGGGGAACACGGAGACCACAAGGTCGTCCGCACCACCAGGATCCGGGCCCCAGGAGTCGCGGTACGCCCGCCGCGCACTCGGACCAAGACGTATTTCTGCAGGAGGACTGTTTCATGACTGACCGGCCCTTGACGCTCATGGCAGTACACGCCCACCCCGACGACGAGGCCACCGGAACCGGAGGGGTCCTCGCGCGGTACGCGGCGGAAGGCATCCGCACGGTTCTCGTGACGTGTACCGACGGCGGTTGCGGTGACGGACCGGGCGGAGTCAAGCCGGGCGATCCCGGGCACGATCCGGCGTCGGTCGCCTTGATGCGCCGTCAAGAACTCGAGGCGAGCTGTGACGTCCTGAAGGTCAGCGATCTGGAGATGCTGGACTATGCCGACTCCGGGATGACGGGCTGGCCGAGCAACGACGCCCCCGGATCCTTCTGGCAGACCCCCGTGCAGGAAGGCGCGGCCCGACTCGCGGAACTCATGCGGCACTACCGACCTGATGTGGTAGTCACCTACGACGAGAACGGCTTCTACGGCCACCCCGACCACATCCAGGCCCACCGCATCACGATGGCGGCGCTGGAGATGACCGCGCTGACACCGAAGGTGTACTGGACCACGATGCCCCGCTCGATGATGCAGCGGTTCGGCGAGATCATGCGCGAGTTTCATGAGGACATGCCGGAACCGGATCCTGCCGAGGCCGCCGCGATGGCCGAGATCGGCCTCCCCGACGATGACATCACCACGTGGGTGGACACCACCGCGTTCAGCGGTCAGAAGTTCGACGCGTTGGCCGCGCACGCCAGTCAGGGCGAGAACATCTTCTTCCTCAAGATGGGCACGGAGAGGTTCGGCGAGTTGATGGGCATGGAGACCTTCGTACGTGTCCAGGACGCCACCGGCGCGCCCATACCCGAGAACGACCTCTTCGCCGGACTGCGCTGATCCGCCCGTCCGACCGGCCGGGAAAGCGCATCGACCGCACAGCGTGATCGAGCGGGTCGCACACACCCGGAGGCACACTGCGGCCCAACGAAAACAGGGCGCACGGTCAGCCGAGGGAGCGATCCTGGTCGGCACCTGCGGGGAGTCGGAGCATTGCCTCGCCCGACCCGTCATGTTGACCAAATGACCGGGCTTGGTGGCCTCCCCCGTGGGCGCCGGGCCCGGCTCAAGCCCTACGGCTGCCATGGGCCGTGAAGAGGCCAGGCACGAGCCTGGCGGTGGCATCGGCTTCGGGCGATGGGACACCGCCAGGCATCCCTCCAGCTTCTCGTCCGCCCCTGCATCGCCCGCACCACGCCGAAGGCACTTGCGATCGCCGACGCACGGCTGACCCAGCTCAGATGTGGTCGACGTCCCCAGCTGGAGCACCAGGCTCGGTGCCGAAGTTCCGGCCGGTGGTCAACGGCGTGGGCCGCCTTCGCGGTCTCACAGCCTGCTCATGCACAAGCCGCATCGTGTCCGGGTTCCAGCCTTCGCAGTCCTGGGCCAGGAATGCCTCGGCTACGTCCAGTGCCTACTTCATTGACAGCACGTCAATCCCGGCGCTGTATATGCGGACCGTGTCGGACCAAACCGTGCCTGTGTCTGCTCTCGAGGCTCGGGAACTCGGCGCGACGATGCCCCGTGGCCTGCGTGAGCTGTTGGAACTGGACCTATCGCAGCGTCTTGAGACACCGTGGCTGCGGTCGGTGCTGACCGCGCTGGCCTTCGCACAGGGGCGCTTTTGCGGTGCGCCCTCGGGTGCACCGATGCGGGGAATGCGCGCCGGGCAGCGCGCCTCCTCGAGCCGTCCTTCTGGATGTCGGTGGGTGGGCGCGAAAGCTGCGTGTGACCTCAAGGCCGCCGGGTGTTGGCTGTCCGGGGTCAGTCCTTGACGTCAGCGGTGTAGCCGGCTTCAGCCAGGGCCTTCTGCAGCAGGTCCGGGCGGTTGCTGATGAACCCGTCCGCGCCCCACCGGGCGAACTCGACCGCGCGCCGCGGGTCGTCGACGGTCCAGAGGAAGACTTTCAGCCGGCGCCCGTGCGGACCTTTCAGGGCATGGACCGCCTTGAAGTATTCAGGAGTGACCTTGAGGTACTTCATATGGATCTGGTCGGCCACCTCGGCGTACCGGGGTAGGTCCTTCGCCACCGGATCGCGTGACAACAGGGCGGTGCGCACCTCGGGAGCGCGGGCGCGCACGGTCTTCAGGGTGCCGGTGTCGAAGGCCTGGACGATCAGCCGGTCGGTCACCCGGTCGCCCTTGAGCCAGCCCAGACGGTCCAGCTCGTTCAGGGTGTCCTCGGTGAGCCTCGGATACAGCTCGGGCCACTTGATCTCCAGCACCAGCCGCTGGTCGTTGCTGTCCACGCGGCGCATGTATTGCTGAAGGGTCGGTATCTTCTCGCCGGCCCATTGCCGGCCCTTCCAGCTGCCGGCGTCGAGGGTGGAAATCTCCGCCCAGGTGAAGTCCGCCACGTTCCACGGCGCGCCGTGCGGGATCTTCTTCTCGACATCAGTGGTGCGGGCCAGGCTCTTGTCGTGGATGACGACCAGCGTGCCGTCCTTGGTGCGCTGGACGTCGTTCTCCAGCCAGTCGATGCCCACCGCCCGCGCGGCATCCACCGCGGCCAAGGTGTTCTCCGGGGCCCGGTATGCCCCGGCCCGGTGGGCCACGCTCGCTACACCGTCGCGATCGGGCGCGTCAGTCGCCGTGGAGGTCACCAGCAGCACCGCTGCCAGCCCCAGGACCATTCCTGCCACGCATATGTAGATGCGTGTGAGCATCCAATCTCCTCTTGAGTAGATCGCACAGATAGTCGCAGAGGAGCTGGGCCGCCGAAGTGCCGGGGTGGAAAGAACGCTCACCACTCGCCGCGGTGAGAGAGCGGGCCGTCCCGCGGGTGCCGGACGGGATGTGCAGCGCGCGGGAGCCCCGCAGCCGCTCGATCTGCGCAGCACTGAGCTCGGTGACGTCGGCGCCGCCCACTACTTCGTCGAACGCGTCGTAGATGTCCTTGCAGGTTCCCTCCAGACGCACCTCCTTCAGGGCCAACCCGCCGCCGAGCCGCCGGCCACGCACGGAGTAGCAGACCAGTTGGGGCGATGCGCGGCTCCCGGAGCACCGCGGCCGGCATCGGCGATGCCCCGGCACCGTCGCTTACGTGCGATGCAACTCCCGCGGGAGCGTCGGCGCATCGGCGTGTGCCTGTGGATCTCGGCCCGCTTGATCGGCCATGCGGCTGCCGCGGGCGCCGACCCCCCTGAGACGATCGAAGTCCGGTGCAGGCAAGAGGAACTGGCGCTGACGGCCAAAGCAGTACTGGTTCCGATCGGCCTGATCCGAGCCCCTGATATCTGTGGCGAGCGCCTGCCGTCCGACCCCGGCGGCCGGCGCGAATGTCCTGCGTGTACTGGTGCGACGGCGGACCCACGTCGCTCTCGTCGGACCTGCGTCGTATGACCACAAGGCCAGTAGGGCCTGTTCGACACGGCCCCTACGAACAACAACTCAAGCGTGAGCGCGTCCGGGGAAAGGTGGTGCCATTCGAGTTACGGTTCGGGCGAAATGAGCGGCTTTCCTGCAATTGACCACTATTCGACATAAAAATAACTATGTTCGTTATTTGCATGGTGAACGACGTCGATTGCCCGGCTATTCCGCATGCTCTGCCGTAGAGCATTGCGGCGGATCGCTGACGAGCAGACCCGCGTAGAGCGGGCCGGGCACTCACCGGGAGGAGTGTCGCGCGCGTGGACTCGACTCATTGTCGCCGTCATGTCCGCGGTCGGACCTGTGCCACCGCTCTCGGCTCAGCATGAGCGCCACCGCGCGAACCGTGTTTGTAGATCACTCAGGCAAAGCGGCACCCAATACTCCAGGTCGCCGGTGAGTAGCTGACCCGGAGGAACGGTGGCCGCTCGTGGCAAAGGAGCCATTCATGACAACCGTGGTCCAGCACGTGCTGAACCGCCTGCGCGACATCGGCGTGAAACACGTCTTCGGGGTGCCAGGTGACTACGCCTTCCCGGTCAACGACGCCATCGCCGAGCACCCGGACGTCGAGTGGGTCGGCAGCTGCAACGAGCTCAACGCCGCGTACAGCGCTGATGGATACGCTCGCGTTCACGGCGTGGGGGCGGTGAGCACCACCTACGGTGTCGGAGAGCTCAGCGCCATGTGCGGTATCGCCGGCGCCTACACCGAACACCTCCCGCTGTTCCACCTTGTCGGCATGCCGGCGATGCCGGTCCAGGCCCACCACTCAATCGTTCACCACACCCTGGGCAACGGCGAGTTCAACCTGTTCCACAAGATGGCAGAACCAGTGGTCTGCGCCAGCGCCATCATGACCCCTCAGAACGTGGCAGCCGAGACCGAGCGCCTCATCGCGGCGGCGCTCTACCACCGTCGCCCGGTCTACATGGCCTTCCCCTCCGACCTGGCGAACATGACCGTGGTCGGTGAGGCTCAGCCGATCCCTGCCCCGGCCAGCGACCCCGCGCAGGTGGACGCCGCCGCACAGGCGATCAGCGACATGCTCGGCAGAGCCAAGAGCGCCTGCGTCCTGCCCGGCATCCTTGTCTCCCGCGCCGGTCTGAACCAGGATCTCCAGCGGTTCCTCGACGCCACAGGGCTGCCCTTCGCCACGATGATGTCCGACAAGGGGGTCCTGGACGAGGACCAGTCCTCGTTCCTCGGCATGTACGACGGAAAGCTCATGAATGAGGGCGTGCGCCGATTCGTCGAGGACGGTGACGTCGTCATCATGGCCGGCACGCTGATGAACGACTTCAACACCGGTGCGTTCACCGCAAACCTGGACCCCGGCCGCACGATCGACATCCGGCACCACTACGTGCGCGTCGACGGCATGACGTATCAGAGCGTGGAGATGAAGGATCTCCTCGACGCTCTCACCGAGAAGCTGCCCAACAAGCAGTGGCCCCGTCCGGCGGCAGAAGTGGTCCGCATGCCCGCGGCCGGCGGCAGCGGCGACGACCCCATCACCGCGGAGAACCTCTACCCCCGCTGGGAGAGCTTCCTCAAGCCCAACGACATCCTTGTGGCCGAAACTGGAACCGTGTCCCTGGGGATGGCGTTCACCCGACTTCCTCAGGACGCCACGTTCCAGAATCAGACCCTGTGGGGCTCGATCGGATGGGCCACCCCCGCAGCGGTGGGCGCAGCCCTCGCTGCCAAGGACGATCAACGCGTCGTGCTGATCACCGGCGAAGGATCCCACCAGCTCACCGCGCAGGAGATCAGCCAGTTCGGGCGCAACGGCCTGCGCCCGGTGGTGTTTATCCTCAACAACAACGGCTACCTGATCGAGCGCCTGCTGTGCGCTCACCCGGACATCTCCTACAACGACGTCGCCCGTTGGCAGTACTCCGAACTGCCGGAAGTCCTGGGCTGCGAAGGCTGGTTCACCGCTCGCGTGACCACATCCGCCGAACTCGACCAGGCCATGGAAACCGCGGCGAAGGCCGACACCGGCTGTTACATCGAGGTCGTCACCGCAACCTACGAGGCTCCGCCCATGGCCGAGCAACTGCACGAGAACACTGCGACGCTCTACTCCACTTGAGCATCGTGCACGAGCGTTCCTATGTGAGGCCGGGGCCGGCCGTCAAAACCGAACGCCGGACGAGCCACGGTCTCCGCGGAACGGCCCTGCTCACTAAGCGACGTCGGGCTTGATCAGCTCGTGCGTACATTCGAAACCCGGCGTTCGTCACATGCCACACCCGCGAAGACGAGCTCGCTGTCGCGACACATCTCGGCCGACAGCGCGACCTGGTCGCGCTGTCGGCGCGCCGCTCGGTACCGGCAGACCGCGGAGGCCGAGCGCGCAGCATCCGATTCATCCGGGCCCCTCGTACGCCTGGCCAGCGAGAAGCCGAGCTTCGATCGTCGTCCGCGACCGCGCCCTGGGACCGGTCTGCTTCTACCGGTGGGGTACGGCGAAGGGCCCATTCGGGGACGGCGATCTCACGCTCGCTGTGGACCTGGCGGGCCGGGCAGCGGTGGCCCTGGACCACGGTCGCCGCTACGTCCGCGAGCGCAACACCGTACTCGCCCTGCAGCAAGGCATGCTGCCCCAGCGCTTCCCCGCCACCCGGGCCGTGGACTGGGCTCATCACATGGTCTACTCCGGAGCCGGCGACGACTGGACCGACGTCATTCCTCTTCCGGGGGCCCGCGTCGCACTTGTGAGTGGGAGCGCCCCGGCCGCGGCGTGCGTACGGCCGCCACCATGGGGCGGCTTCGTGCGGCCGTGCACACCCTTGGCCAACCTGAACCTGGCCCCGAACGAACTCCTCGCGCGCCTCGACGACCCGGTCCGCGCTCTGGCCGGAACCTTCCCTGGCCGACCTGGACATCGGCCTCGGTGCCAACAGCACGCCAGGTGGTCGTACGCCGGCAACCGGATCTGATCCGTACCGGATCCGCACCTTCGCGGACTGGCAGAGCCACACGGCGACTTCACCGATCTCACCCCGTCCTGCGAACCCGGCCCCGCAACCGCACCGCGAGCCGCCCACGTCCCTCGTCCCCGGCCAGACTGACGGCGCAGGGGGAACTTCAATGTGGCCAGTCCACCAGGCCGTCGGGCGATGGAGGTTCGGTTGACGGGGCCACATCGCGCAGCCACTCATCCAGATGTGCGTCCTGCTTGCGCATGCCTCGTGGCCAGACACGGTCGACAAGGATCCGCTTGCCGTCCTTGGGCGAGGTCTCCTCGTAGACTCTGTGGTAAGTGATCTGTTTGACCATGACGGCACCTTCCAGATCGATCGCTCGGCCTGAGATGGTGGGCGGCCGCGGTGCGCCGCGCGCGCCCACATCCGACTCACCCATTTTATCGGTGACCGCCTTCGGCGGGGCTCGCCCGGGCGAGCCGGCCGGTGAGAGAGAGGAGGCCGAGCATGCGCGGCAGCCGTACGACAACGCAGGCCCACGACTTCCCCTCGGTGATGGCCCCCCGACTGGGTTCCGTGCGCGAACTGGACGAGGCCATGACCACCTGCCGGGCCTGCCCACGGCTGGTGGCCTGGAGGGAGGAGACTGCACACGTCAAGCGCAGGGCCTTCCGGGACTGGGAGTATTGGGCCAGGCCCGTGCCCGGCTTCGGCCCGCCGGACGCACCGCTGGCGATCATCGGACTGGCTCCGGCCGCGCACGGCGGCAATCGCACCGGACGCATCTTCACCGGTGACCCGTCCGGCAACGCGCTCTACGCCGCCCTCTACGACCTCGGCCTGGCCTCCCAGCCAGTAGCCACGCACCGCGACGACGGGATGAAGCTCTACGGCGTACGGATCACCATGCCGGTGCACTGCGCACCGCCCGCCAACCGCCCCACCACCACCGAACGCGACACCTGCCGGCCATGGCTCGCCCGGGAGCTGGAACTCCTGCGCCCGACCCTGCGCGCAATCGTGGTGCTCGGCGGCTTCGCCTGGCAGGCGCTGCTCCCGGTCCTCACCGCCACCGGCTGGCAGGTGCCTCGTCCGCGCCCAGCTTTCGGGCACGGCGCACACGCGCAGCTCACCGACGCCCGAAGTGAACGAGTGTTGCATTTGCTCGGCGGCTACCACCCGAGCCAGCGCAACCTGTCCACCCGCACACTGACCCCTGCCATGCTCCGCGACGTACTGCACCGCGGCGCCGACATCGCCGACGTGGCGGTCCGTCGGCCTCCTGGGTGACCCTCCTCCAGCCTTGACTAACTCTTCTCACCGGGGCCGGTCGACGCGTGTCAAAGGCTGCGGACCGCTGATCCGTGAACGGCGACGAGGGCATGGGTGCTTCGATGTAGTCGCGGATGCGGATGACCTCGCCGTAACGCAGATGAAAGACCCGGTACGTTCAAGCTGTCCACCGATACCTCGTTCATCCACAGGGTCTGTGATGTCGTCGGCCTTACTTCGACCCGCCGGAGAAGGCCCTGGTCCTGTGTGTGGACGAGAAGTCGCAGATTCAGGCCCTGAGCCGCTCCGGTACCACGAACCTGTTCGCCGCCGGTGACCACCGGAAAGGTCATCGGCTCTCTGCACCGCAGGCACCGAGTCGCAGTGACCGCTGGGCCGCAGGGCTGCCTCGGCGGCGGACTATCGATCCGCCAATTCGGACCTCCTCGGCGGCTGATCCAGCGAGCGTGCCCTGGCTGGCTGCCGTCGCCTTCATCGGCGTTATGAGCACAAGCCGGAGCGCTTCCTCGCCTTCATCATCCTGAGGGATGTGCCGATGACAGGGACAGCATGACCGAGGAGGAAACCTCGCTCAGGCCCTGAGCGAGGTTTCCTCTGCAGTGTTGGCTGGTTCGGCCCCACCGCTATCCGGTGAGTCGGCCGGAGCGCCAGTGCCGTCCGTTGCGACGGGATGCGCAAGGGCTTCGTAGGCTCCTGCGTGTCGGAAGTTGGGACGAGCGGCGCCACCCGCTGCGGGCACCGTCCTCGCCCCGGAGGAGGAGTTGGCGGGCGTTCTGGCCGATCATGTTCTGACCGGAGACGGCTTCGACGATGGCTTTGCGACGACTGTAGGCGGCCATGCCGGACTTGGTCCGTAGTTTGCGAGCCATGCACTCCTTCAGGATGGCGTTGAGCAGCGACCAAAGCAGCCGACGCGGGGACTGAAGGGGCCGGCGAGTAATGACAGCGCTGTCTGACAACCCTGCTCCCGGACGGCGAGACGGTCACTTCCCGCCTGTCGGTGACCCATTCGAGCGTTGTTTGACGACGGTGCCTTCGCCCTCGATGGTCGGACTGCTGTGGCGGCTAGCGTGGATACACCGCCCAGGTGTGGGTGCACCTCACGCGCCCAGAACGACCGTTCGACCGTTCTCGCGGTTGTCCGGCGAGCGAGCAATGGAAGGGCCCGACATGTCCAACCACTTCACCGGCCTCAGCCTTGGACCGCCGCTCGGCGACCAGCGCCTGGATCTGTGCGACCTGTACGCCTTCGGGGCACCCGGCGATCCGAACAGGACCGTTCTCATCCTCAACGCCAATCCCAACGCCGATGCTCTGCACCCCGATGCCGTATACCGCCTGAACATCGACAGCGACGGCGATTACCTGACCGACGTCGCTTTGAGCTGGGTCTTCAGCCCGCCGTCATCCGACGGCTCGCAGACCTACAGCGTCTTCATGGCAACCGGTGCGGAGTCCCGCAGGCCCGAGGCGGTCGGCACCAAGATCGTGTCGGACGCCGCCGTCTCCTTCGGCCCCCAGGCCAACGTGGTCAGCAGCGGCGACTACAAGGTGGCCGCCGGTAGCCGCAGTGACGCCTTTTACTTCGACTTCGACGGAATCAAGAATCTGTTCGACACCAGCGGCAAGCGGAATTTCACCGCGCCGCACCTGGGCGGAAAGTCCCCGTGGACCGGCGTCGACTCCAACACCACGGCCAACGTCTTCTCCATGGCCGTCGAACTGCCGACCGCGGAGCTGGCCCCCAACCCCGAGCTGCACATCTGGGGCCGGTGCAGCGTCCTGCGCGACGGCGAACTCGTCCACGCGGACCGGGCCGGGCACCCGTCAATGAGCAGCTTCTTCAACACCGACGACACGAAGGAGGAGTACAACGCCAGCGAACCGGTCGACGACCGGGCCAGGTGGACGGACCAGTTCGTCCACCTGTTGGGTCACACCGGCGGCTACTCGCGTGAGGAGGCGATCACCGCGCTCGACGAGCACGGCCTCCTGCCGGATGTGCTGCACTTCGACCCGTCCAAGCCTGCCGCGTACCCGAACGGCCGGACATTCACGGAAGACGTCATCGACATCCGCGTCGCGTTCCTCACCAAGAACGAGGCGCCGCCCACCGGTCTGACGCCGCACACCGACACCCTGGACCGGTTCCCGTACCTCGGCGACCCGCACCCGGCAACCGACTCCTGACGGATCCCGGCGGGAGGACACACCCGGGGCTCCGACGGTCCAACCGACACAGCCGGCGGAGCCGTTCCCCGATCCGATGGGCCGTGGGTCCGCCTCCTCACCCCTCCCGAAGCTGCCCGAGCACCGTTTTCGGGGACTGACACGAAAACCCAGCGGAGGCAGACGAGTCGCTCTCTGTTTGCCACGCGACCGTCCTCGAATTACTGGCCGCCGGGCTCAGCCGAAGGGCGATTGGCCGCCAACTTCGGATGACCTCCCGCACCGTCAAGCTCTTCGCCGACGCAGCCACCCCTGAGGACCTGTTCCACGGGCAGTGGCAGGGCCGGCCATCCAAACTCGACGCCTTCAAGCCCTACCTGGATGGCCGCTGGAACCAAGGCTCCACGAACGCCTGGACGCTGTGGGAGGAGATTGTGCCGCTTGGCTATCAGGGCGGCTACCAGCGGGTTCGCGCCTACTTCCGGGAGAAGCGGCTCTCGCCGGGCCCCGTCACGGCTCAGCCACCGTCACACAGGTCATCGCCTTCCTGCACCGGCACGGCATCACCAGCGACGCGCTGCTGTGGTCGCCCCCGGCCGCGTGAGTGCTGCGTGCGCTGTTCGACCGTCTCCCTCAGGCGGCCACCTCCTCCTTTACATAGCGGTCGCCGGCTCATGCCGCGGCGGGTCCAGTGCTATCCCGGCGGTCCTCACTCGTCCCGTCCGCGTCAGGAGTGAGGGGTTCCTGGCCGCCGCGTCCTTCGAGGAGGCGGTCGCGCTGCTGGCCGACCGCAGCGCTCCCGGCCCGGTCCCCCGGCTAAAGACCAAGGAGCTGGTGCGCCCCAGCGCGTCCAGGCGGCCCCCTGCTGGGAGCAATGGGCACGCTGTATGCGATGACCAGAGCGCACCGCGTCTGCGGCGCAGTGGTCGACTTCGCCGATCCCACGACGGTCTTCCCCGATCCCCGGCTGCTGTGACCGGCCGCGGGGGCGGAAGTGAGTCTTGGCGCCTGGGCGCTGCTGAGCGAAAGCAGCGCGAAACGCATCCGAGCCGGCAGCGGCTGGGACCGTCGAGGTCGGCACAGCCCGCCACACACATGCCGACAAGTTGCAGAAATTTTCCACAACTCCTCTTTCGTCGACTGGGATCAATGGGGCTCAGGTCACGTCCCGCCGGTTGACGAGCAGGCAGGAGAGGCCGAGGCACACCACCACGTACGCCGCGAGCACCAGGCTCGCGGACAGGGGGCCCGAAACCGAGACGACCCCGGGAATCGAGGTGTTCGGCTTGCCGGACGGATCGAGGGCGGTGGCGAGCGACCCGGCGCTCGGTCCAATCAGCAGCCGTTGCACCCACTTGAGGGAGGGAAAGGTGCCGGCCAGTCCGGAAACGAGGTTCTCCAGCGCCAGCAGCCAGAGCAGGCCCACTCCGATGGCCGCCCCGGTGCCGCGCAGCAGGATCGACAGGAAGATGCCCAGGCTCGCCGCGGCCATGCTGATCAGCCAGACGGCGCCGGTTCCGCCCAGCAGCGTGGCCGCGTCCGGCCAGTGGGCGGGGCGGCCGGTGAGTGCCGCGACGAGCCCGCTCGCCCCCGCGCTCGCCGCCAGCACCAGCACCGTGACGCACAGGACCGCCACCGCTGCCGCCATGGCCTTCCCGAGTACCGCCGAGTTCCGGCCGGGTCCTTGGACCAGAAGGGTGCCCCAGGTACCCCACCGGTACTCCCCGCCGACGAGGACAGCGCCGAGGATCAGCATCAGCGCGCTGCCGAACATCGGGTACAGGTCGACTGTGCCGGACAGGAACTTGTCCGGCAGCACGCCGCCGATCAACTGCTCCGGATCACCCGCCGAGCCGACAGGCCGGTTCCTGATGGCCAGCCAGACGATGTACGGCACCACCATGCCGAAGGCCACCGCCAGGCCGGCCCATGCCCCGCCGACGACCCAGACACCGGGACGCTTGCGTGTCGCCAGCAGTTCGGCCCGAAAGACGCCATTCACCGGCCCACCACCTCCATGGATTCCGGTCCGGTGGGCCGGTGGCCCTCCACCAGGTCGAGGAACACGTCCTCCAGGGAGAGGACCTGCTTGCGCAGTTCACTGACCTCCAGCCCGTTCACCACCAGCAGCCTGTTGACGGCGGCCGCCTCACGCGGGTCGACGACCACGCGCAGGTCCCCGTCGCCGACGGTCGCCGAGCGGACCGCCGGCAACTGCCGTACGAGCTCTGCGGCACGCTCGGGCGAGTCCACGGTCACCGTCAGACCGCCCTCGCCGACCCCTCGGCGCAGCTCGGCCACCGTTCCCTCGGCGATCAGCCGGCCGTGCCGGATCACACCCACCCGGTCGCACAGATGCTCCACTTCGGCCAGCAGATGGCTGGACAGCAGCACCGTGCGGTTGTCCCGGCGCAGTCCTGTGATCAGCTCGCGCATGCTCGCCATGCCCTCCGGATCGAGGCCGTTGGTCGGCTCGTCGAGGATGAGCAGAGTGGGGTCCTTCAGCAGCGCGGCGGCCACCGCGATGCGCTGTTTCATGCCGAGCGAGTACGAGCGGTAGGCGACATCCGCCTTGGCCGTCATCCCGACTTCTTCGAGAACCTGCTCGATGCGGGCCGTGGGTACGGACGCGTAGCCGGCGAGGACGCGCAGATTGTCCCGGCCGGACAGATGCGGATACAGGGCCGGTGCCTCGATCAGTGCTCCCACCCCGTGCAGGCTGCTCCGGGTCCCGGCGCGGTGGCCCAGCACCGTGGCGGTCCCCGAGGTGGGCCGGATCAGCCCCACCAGCATCCGCATGGTGGTGCTCTTCCCGGCCCCGTTCGGTCCGAGGAATCCATAGACCTTGCCGCGCCGGACCGTCATGTCGAGGTCGAACACACCGGTTTCCGGGCCGTACCGCTTGGTCAGCCCGCTGGTGCGGATCGCGATGTCGTCGCCGCTGTCAGGCATCGGCGGCCTGCCGTTCACCGGAGCGGCCTCGCGCGGCCAGCCCGAGGATGCCGGCCGCCGCCACGGACTCCACGGCGAGGATCACCACCGCCCACACCGGGCCCGTCCAGCGCTGAAGGGTGCCGAACCACACCCACATCAGCGCGCAGTAGGCCGCCACGAGGAGCAGGAGCGAGGTGATGCCGTAGATCGCGTAGGCGCGTGCGTCGCGGGGCGAGTAGGCGCTGAGCTGTTCCCGGGCGGCGGGGTCGCGCCGGCGCAGTCGCAGCCGCCAGAACCGGTAGGACTCGCGGCGCAGGTCGACGATGTTCAGCGAGTGGGTGAGCATGACGTAACCGTCCGATCGCAGAATCGGCAGCAGACTCATCACGGCGCCTCCGCTGCCGAACAGCAGCAGCCCGGCAGCGAGCGAGCGCCCGGGCACCCCGTCGCGGGCCAGCAGCCACCAGGCCAGCACCGGTACGAGCGCCATCAGACTGACGAAGACGCCCGCGAACGCCGTGCCCACCCGGGCCCTGCGTCGGTGGAAGAGCACGATGTCGTCCGTGCGGCAATAAGGGGTCAGCATCGGAAACCGCCAGCTGAGCCCGATCTCGGTGACCGTGCCGCCGAAATGGCGGCAGGTCACGCCGTGGGCGAACTCGTGCAGCACGGTGATGCCCCAGAACAGCAGCATCGACAGCGGCACGGTGATCACCCAGGACCTCTGGTGCGTCGCCTCGTGGGTCAGGGTGGACACGTGCGTCCAGACGAACACCTGCAGACCGGCCACCAGGACGAACGCGGGGATCAGGAACGCCGCACGGAAGGCGAACGCCAGCCGGGTGGCCAGAGCGGCGCACAACCGGTCGGGGCGCAGCATCACCCAGCGCCGGCGCAGCCGGCTCTGCCGCGCCGACTCCTTGGCCTCGTGGGCCTGTCTGAGCTTGTCCAGGGCCGCGTCGTCGGCGTATCCGTCGAGCAGTTGGTAGCGGCCGAGCATGGTGAACATCTGCTGCCAGTGTGCGGGCCCGAGCCGGCGGTCGTAGGTGTCGGTGTAGCTGCGTCCGATGTCCTCGAGGGTGTGACCGCCGTCCATCAGCCCCATGATGAAGTGCTCACGGGGGCCGACCCGGTAGTAGCAGCCGGTGCGTGCGTCCTTGACGTGGTGCACGGTCTTCGGGCCGGAGCGCAGGGCGGGGCCGAGTAGCACCTCGGGCCGGAGCCGGGGTCGGTCGTAGGCCGTTCCGGTCACCGCAGCGCCTCCTTGGGTGCCATGTCGGACAGCGCTCTGCAGATGACGTAGGAGAGATAGATCTCGTCCAGGATGCTCACCCCGAGCCTGTTGTTGGTCATGTGGACGTAGGAGCTGAGCATGATGGCCAACGCGTCCTGCGGGTCCGGTACGGCTCCGTCACGGAACGTCAGGTGTCCGGCGTCGGCCAGTTTCAGTACGCGGTCGCGGAGTTCGGCGCAGTGGTCGAGCCAGGACCGCTCCAGCGGGGTGGGCGACGCCGCCACGTCGCCCCAGGCGCTGTCGCGCACATGCCGCAGCCGGGGCACCAGCCTGTCCTTCATCCGCTCGTAGGAGCGGTCGAAGCGCTCGTGCTGGCTGTCGCTCGGCTCCTGGTACGAGGTCTCCCACATGGTGCGGTAGCGGACGAGGAACCGGGCCACCGCGTCCTCGTCCCGCAGCAGGGCGAAGCACAGTCCCGCCGTCAACTGCGCCGCCTGGCCGAGCAGTACGGTCCGCACATGCACGTTGGTGGTCTCCAGCAGCGCCATCACCGTCTCGCTGGACTCCTGGAAGTGCCACTCGGCCAGCTCCATGCCGGCCGGGCCACCGTAGCGGTCCAGCTCGCGTTCATAGGGGATGGGCGCGACGCTGTTGTTGTCCCGGAACGGCATCTCGCCGTCGGCGCCGTAGAGTTCGTTCCAGCGTTCCTCGGTGTACTCGGCGAGGAACATGTTCTTGTAGAGGTCGCCGCTGGAGTTGCGGTCCTCCTCGTAGAGGGCGGGGCGCTCGCCCAGGTACGCCTCCAGCCTCTCCCGCGCCGCGCGGGCGACTTCGCCGGCCGCCGAAGCGTCGGCCGGCAGCAGACGCAGCCGGATGTGCGGACCCTCCAGCCAGTAGCGGATGAAGAACCACGAGCGCAGCAGGCCCCGTTCACTCAGGCGTGACATCAGCGGCCGTACGCAGTGCACCAGTACCGGGTTGGCGTTCGCGGCGTAGAAGACGTGCAGGCTGATCCAGCCGTCGCCGTCCTGCTCCGTGTCGGCGGTGCCCCCGTCGTTCGATCCTCGTCTGCCGTCCATCACCGCTCCGTATCAGTTCCGTTGACGCCGTCGAGCTGGACCGTGAGTTCGGTGACGTACCGGTGCCGGCCGTCACGCAGCCACATCTGGTCGGGGCCGGGCAGCATCTCCGTGAGCACCACCGCCGAGGCGCTCTTGCGGACCGCGGTCTCCAGCAGCCGGACGCACGCGTAGGAGTCGAAGTCCACGTACTGCGGCTTGTGTTCACCGCCCAGCGAGGCGAACACATGACGCGGGAGCCCCGCGTCGCACTGCCATTCCCGCCACGCCAGGAACCACTCCTCGTCCGGCTGTCCGGCCACCGCCGGCGGCAGCTGGTCGGCGGCGAACCGCCAGGTCTTGCGCTGCAGCACCACATTGCCGAGCCGCACACGGGGGAGGACACCGCTCGCGCCTTCCTGGACGCCGGTGCCCTCCCACAGGTCGAGCTGGACCATGGTGGTGCAGGAGAAGTTCAGCAGCACCTGCTGCACCTCGGGCAGCGCCATCGGCAGCAGGAAGCCCAGGTAGACGGGGATCACCTCGACGCCCAGACGGCGGGAGCGCAGTCGCAGCCGGTCGGTGGCCGCGTCGTGCTCGACGACCAGGTCCTCCACCGGGATCCGCTCGTGCGGCGGGCGGAAGCTGGTCTCTCCGGGGCAGACGATCTCGTAGGGGGTGACGACCGGGTGGAGGTTCAGGTTGGTCGCGTCGTAGCCACCCTTGAGCTCGGCGAACACGGCGCCCTCCGGTACGGCGTCGTCCAGCGAGCGGCGCAGTGACGCGGTGAGGGCGTCGTCGAAGCAGTGCGCGAACCGGGAGAAGAGCAGGGTGAGTCCGGAGTAGACCCGGTTGACGACCACGACGGGGTCCTCAGTGCCGTTCTCGGCGAGCTGAAGGAAGAACGACAGCGACCGCATGTCCTCCGTCCGCGGCAGCAGCTCCTCCACGGTGGCCAGGAAGTCCTGGTCGAGCTCGACGTCGGCTCCCCGCGCGCGGGCTCCGTCGTACCGGACTCTCATCTCCTCGGCCACGGCGGCGCGGGCGCGGTCGATGCCGGCGATCTCCTCCTGCCGGAACCAGTTGTCGTACGGACGCAAGGTGGTGCCGTCGAAGCGCTGATGGCGCATCAGGCGCTGGTTGTAGTTGTCGTAGAAGTCCTGGTTGAACTGGTGGGCGAAGGACAGGAAGTCCTCGCAGCGGCCGCCTTCGCCGTAGCGCGCCCGGAAGAAACCCTTGGTGACGAGCCTGCGTACCGCGTTCCCGTCGAACGCCGGGAGAATCCGGGCCAGTTGACGCAGGCCGGGGGTGAGCTGCCGGGTCCAGGCCTCGGCGTCGCCGGTCACCGCCAGCCCGGGCAGTGTGGTGTCCTCATAGACCAGGGTGCGCAGGACCGGTGTGTCGTCGCGGCCCAGCAGGCGGTGCGTCTCGGCCACCGACTCCTTCACGTGGGCAAGCAGTTCACGCCTGCGGGCCAGTCCGGCCCCGGTGAACCGTTCGACGTCCGCGCCCATCCGCTCGACGAGCGTCGCGATGTCGTCGGCCCAGCTCGTCCCCAGTCCCCGTAGCCCGCTTCGGTAGGTGGAGACCGGGTCCGGGTCGTGGATGTCGATGTGCAGATCCGGCACGACGAGCAGGCCGAGCCTGAGCAACTGTGCGAGATACCGCTCCGCTTCCGGCTCGGGGCGCTTGGCGTCCATCGCGCACAACTGCCGTACGGCGTCCTCGAACCGCAGCGTCGTGCCGTCGCCGAACAGCTTGAGCACATCGGCGAGCGCTTCTCCGCCGGGCAGGAAGAACAGGCTCTCGTGGACCGCGTCCAGGGTGACCGCCGCGTCCGCGTTGCCGTCGGCGCCACGCAGCTTGCGCAGGTAGCGGACCCGGTCCTGGTGCACCTGCGTTCCGCTGGTGGCCCGGACCGGCAGGTCATGACGGATCCGGGGGTTCGTGGTCAGCAGTTCCGACAGTCTGGCGAGTACCGCAATGTTCAGCCGGGTGCTGCCCCGCTTCTCCCACCCGTCGACGGACGCGACGAGCGGCCGGCCGCCGGCCTCGGCGAAGTGGCCCGCGGACACCGCCGTCAGGGTGCTGAACGGGCTGGTCTTGCACGCGGTGCGCAGCAGGTACTCCAGCAGTGACCGCTCGATGCGCCTCTCCCGCTTGCTGAGCGGGCCGCCGGCGCGGTGCAGGTAACCGTCGAGATACCCGTCGAGCGACGGGGACGACAGCTGGATGCCGTGCCGCAGGTCCGTCTCCGTCGCCGCGCGCCGCAGCTCCCGCCGGACCGCGGCACTCTCCTCGGCCAGGATGCCGGAGCCGGTCCGCAGCAGCGCCTCCTGCCGCTGCCGTTCAGCGGACCACTCGCGCAGCTCGGCGAGTTCGGTGGCTGCCAGCAGCGGCTCGGCTGCCGCCAGGCCGCGTGGCGCACGGGCGTTGAAGACGTCGCGGCGCAGGTTGATCAGCGTCCGGCGGGCCGCCGGGTCGTCGAGGCTCTGTGCCACCCGCTCCTGCAGGAAGTCGGCGAGTCTGGCCCCGCGCTCGCGCAGCCGCCGCCGCGCGTCGAGCACGCCGTCCGCCCACGCCGCGCTCATGGGAGTGGCCAGCGCGGCGGCGGTTTCGAAGGGGAGACCGCCGACGCGCAGCATGAACCTCGGCACCAGGTGCCACCGCACGCGCTCCGCGCTCTCGTGGTCGGGCAGGGTCGCGGCCGACGTCACACGTGACGTCGGCGCCGGCAGCGCGCTGGATTTCACGAATGAGCCCTCTCAGACCAGCCGGTAGTCGAAGTCCGCGCTGTCCGCGCGTTCGTGGCCGAGCAGGACGAAGAGGAAGGTTCGCTCGTCCCCGTCGTCGAGGCCGGCCCACTCGTCGATGGCGATGTTGTCGAAGCCGAGCACCACCCCGCAGCCGACGCCCAGCGCGGCAGCGGCGGTGTAGGCCGTCTGCGCCACCGCGCCCACCTCGGAGTTGAGCACCCGGTAGCCGCGGCTGCCGTAGGCGTCGAGCGTGCTGCGCCACCGTCCCGAGATCGCCAGCACGGCGCCGACCTGCTCCAGGTTGTAGTTGCTCAGGTAGTAACTGTGTTGCAGCTTCTCGGCGAGCGGCATTTCGCGCACCACACGCAGCCGGTGCCCGCCGCCGTCGTAGCGGTAGGTGCCGCTGGGCAGCCCGGCGACCCGGTTCGCCAGTACGTACAACCCCGTCAGCCCCACGTCGTCGGGCACCACGTCCGAGACGTACCGCTGCCCCGACACCGTGCCGGCCAGCACGGTCCCCAGTTCGTCGAGGCCGAGCGGGCGGGAGCGGGTGAACGAGCCGAAGCTGGTCCGGCGGGAGCGCAGCGTCTCGCCGACGTCCGTGCCCATCCGGTCGGTCAGCGGCTCGGGAAGTACGACGTCCTCGCCCCCGGCGGGCGGGACCGGTACGAGTCCGCGCGCCGCCTCGGGCTCCGGGCGCTCGCGGCGGTCCGCCAGGACCGCATGGTGCACCTGCTCGACCTGCTCGAAGGTGCGGGTCCGCGCCGACCTCTCGAAGCTCGGCCGGTCGATCAGACCGACCGGGCCGTCGCGGTCCGCCGGACCGGTCGCAGGGACGGCGGGCCCACCGAACGGCAGCGGGACCACGGCCAGCGCGCACTCCTGGTCGGTTTCGAGTCCCAGCAGCCGGTTCAGCCGTTCGTCGTCGAACCACAGCACGCGGGTGAGGCGTCGGCCCGTGCCCCGCGCGATCAGCTCCCAACTGCCCAGCAGCGCACCGGCGTCCTGGGTCACCACGTGGTAGCAGAAGCTGTTGTACTTGAAGGAGTTCTTCCAGAACCGCACGGTCACCACGAGGAAGCCGTCGGACTCCCCGGAAGCGGTCCCGGTCCCGTTCCCGGACTCGCACGCCGCGCGCACCTCATCGGTGAGATCACCGGCCAGCAGGCGCTCGAAGCCATGGTGCGCCGTCGAGTAGTGGTAGACGCCGGGGGTCAGTGGACCACCCGGCCCGGCCACCCAGTACACCTCCAGCGGGTACATCCCGCCCCCGGATGCGGTACCCCTCCCCCACAGCGCCTCCGGGTACAGCACCCGCACATGGCTGTCCTGGTTCCAGCTCACCCGCAGCCTGCGGTCGAGGACGCCGTAGGACAGCCGCAGCAAGGCGGCGAGCGAGTCGAGCGTCCAGGGCGGGCCCTGGCCTGCGGGCAGTTCACCGAGGAGTACGTCCGCGGCGCCGGCCAGCGGCAGGCCGGTGCCCGCCGGCAGGGGGAAGCGCCGCACCCCCAGGTAGGTCTTGTGCCGGGAGGGCTGGTCCTCCCAATCAGGGGCGAATCCGACCGGCTCCATCGGCTCCCGGCCGCGCCGGAACACCGACTCCACATAGTCGCTCACAACCTGCGTGCGGTTCTCGGACACGGGATCTCCTTCTTCGGCCGGGGCCGGCGCCGACGGGGACGGCTCACGGAAGGCAGCGGGTACAGCTCACGGGAACGGGTGCGGCCTGCGGTTCAGCCCCGTGGGACCGAACCCCTCGTCGCGGGCATGGATCTCCGCCAGCGTGCCGTCGAGGTAGGCCTTCAGCCGCGGGTGCTGCAGTACACGCTGCCGCTCCCAGCCGAAGTCGATCGGCACCAGTCCCGGCGCCAGCACGCTCAGCGTGCGGATGCCGGTGCCGTCCTGCTCCGGGCAGGTCTGGTCCACCGCGACGACGTCGCTGCCCACCTCGCGCAGCCGTTCCATCACGAACCGCGCGTCATCCGTGAGGTCCAGGCTCTCGGGTCGCTGCGCGAGCCACGGGCCGTACAGCTCGTCCATCGACCGGGGCGGCGCCGCGTCCAGCAGGAAGTCGACCACCGGTGCCATCTCCGGCAGGCCGTACAGCAGCGCGTGGTGGGTGAGTTCGTGCACCCGGTTGTGGTCGGTGACCATCGCGCGCAGGTCGGGCAGTTTCGCCTCCACCCGCTCGTCCATGCCCGGGATGTAGGAGGCGGTCTCCGCGATCGCCGCACGCACCGCCTCCACCGGGTCGATGCTCGCGCCGGCGGCGAAGCACAGCCGGCCCATCCCGCCGTCCAGCCGCTCGGCCACCGCCATCACCGCGGGCACCGGGATGTCCACGCGCATGTCGAACAGGCGCATCCGATAGCCGAGCCTCGCGACCCGGTCCAGTACGAACTGGACCTCCTCGTCGACGACGGTCGCCTGGTCGATCTCCGGCAGCTTCGCCGCGCCGTACCAGCACAGCAGGAACGCGTCGCGCTCGATGAGTTCGAGCATGCCGTGCAACAGCGCCTCCTCGACACTGCTGCCGCTGGCGCAGCCGTTGGAGCACTCCTGCACGAACTTCCGGTCCGGGCGGCGGTCCAGGTAGAACACGAACTGCTCGGGCACCAGCAGTGGCCGCTGCTCACCGAACGAGTAGCCCCAGACCCAGTGGGTCGGGGTGTCCGGATGGTAGGACTGGTAGTAGTCGTTGTGTCCGACGTAGAACTCGGGACGGTACGAGCCCATCGTCGCGGGGTCGAGGGCCTGCGGCGCCAGTTCGCGGTAACTGCCGTACGTCTCCGGCCGCTTGGCCCGTGGGAACTGGCCCGCGTACCGCTCCAGGCCCTCCAGGATGCCGTATCGCTCGCTGCTCGCCGAGCTCTGGGACTGCCCGCTCCACCACATCTCGTGGTAGTCGTACTTGCTGCGCACCCGGAAGTACCCGCTGACGGGCAGGGTGGCGCTGCACTGGTAGACGCGGCGGGCCGCGCTCGCCAGCGCTCCGCACACCTCGTTGACCAGGCCGGTGATCGGCAGGGTCAGGTCCGCCGCCGACGCACCCCGGTAGATGGTCGGCCCCGGCTTCGGTCGCGGGCCGAGCGGCAGTCTCGCGCCCTCGGCGGTGTCGGGCACCGGGGTGGCGCAGCTCTCGCACTCGGAGTCAGGGATCAGGTCGTGGCGGTCGACCGTCAGATCACCGGTCCGCAGCTCCACGATCCGTCCGATCCGCCGGTCGCCGGGGGCGACTTCGCCGTCAGCCGTCTCCGCGTGCACGATCTGCGCGATCTGCTCCAGGGCGAAGGCGGTGAGCGATTCATCACCCGCCACCCAGGCGTCCGCGCCGTCCTCGATCGGCCGGCGCTCCTCGACCGGGCGCAGCGCCAGCCAACGGCGGTCCAGGCAACGGCCGCACGGCCGGCTCGTGCCGTCGGCCCGGTGCAGCGGCCCCATCAGCACCGTCCCGCCGTACAGACGCACCGGGTAGACGAGTCCTTCGGCCGGCCGCTCCCTGCTCGGCGCCGGCCGCTCCGGCAGGCCGAGCACCCCGACGTCGACCGTGACGCCCGCGCCGGCGCGCCCGGCCAGATAGCCGCGGACGACGTCGGTCACCCGGGGGTCGTCCAGGACCGTCGCGGTGGTCACCGCGTTCGACACCACATTCATCCGTCCACCCAGTCACTCCGAAGATGGGGGGTGCGGCTGCCTGCCTCGGCGACGGGGACCGTCGCGTCGGGCAGCCGCACGTGTCAGCCGGACGACCGGGCCGGCGGCAGGTGCTCACCGGCCCGGTCAGCTGCCTGCGTCAGCTGGTGCTGCTGCTGCAGGAGCAGCAGCTGCTGGTGGAGCAGGAACAGCAGCTGGAGCACGAGCAGGACGAGCTGGACCACGCCAGCTCGACGGACTCGTCGGTCATCTCTTCGATCTCGAACGTCGCGCTCTCCAGAGCGCTCAGTTCGTCTCGGAGCTCAACGGACATGGCGATCCTCCCTTCGTGATGATGGGATGTGCACCCGGAACCGGTGTTCCGAGAACCATGGCGCGCCTCGAGGGCGCGGACCGGCTCGCTGTCGCGCTACTTCGCAGCGAGCAGGATCGTTCCAGTGACCATCGCGCGGATCGCGCTCAGGTCGACCGGCGTCGTGTCGACGAACAGGGCGCGCGTGCCGTCGGCGTCCAGCCGGCCGAGCGCTTCGGGCATCGGCACACCGGGCTGGTCGAAGGACCACTCGGCCTTCGCGTCGCCCTCGGTGAGGGTCCTGGGGTCGAAGTCGGCCACCAGCGGGTCGCCGGGGTCCATGGGCGCGCCCTCGTAGTGCCGGCCGACGGCCAGACCGACGGCGTCCCGCACCGCCTCGCGTACCGCGGCGCGCACCGACAGCGCCGAGCCCGTCGCCCAGTCGAGCGCTCCGCCGTCGGCACCCTCGACCACCGCGAGTACCGCGAAGGCCGGTACGGCGCCGGGCAGCGCGTAGACCCGGGCGGTGCGGCCGATGTGCCGCAGGCCGCCGAGCGCGAACGCCGTCTCCTCGTCGCCGGCCAGCCACTCCTCGGTGAGTGGCAGGGCGGGGTCCTCGCCGCGGATCGCGCGGACGAGCCCGCGCTGCGCCAGCGCCGAGCACAGCCCGCGTTCCTGTACGTCCGCCGCGGTCCAGCCGGCCGCCGCACCCGCGGGGCTCGGCTCGAACAGCAGCCGGGAGTTGGCCGGGGAGAGCGGGTGGACAGCCGCGGCCTGCACCTGCCAGCGGCTTGAGTCGTGCAGTGACACCGCGGACAGGCGTGCTCGCATCGTCGACTCCTCCTCGGGTGCGGGCAGGCCGCTGAACAGGGCGAGCCGCTCGGCCGGAACCGGTTCCCCGTCCAGGGGGGCCACCTCGCCCCGTAGCCCGACGGGCCCGAGCCGGCCCACGTAGCAGACGACCGCCACCTGCACCGAGCGCGTGCGGGCGACCAGGAGCGTGTCGGTGTCGAACGCGGCGATCTCACGCGCCCCGTCGGTCAGCGAGCCGGCCGGCCCGAGCCGCACCCGGCCGGTCTTGAGCGGGATCTGCCGGATCGAGTCGTCCGTCCAGCCGGACATCACGCCGAATCGCGGGGAGACCAGAACAGCCGCACGCCCATAGGCGTCACTGTCGTCCGCGGGCGGGCGTACGGCGTCGTCCGGCTCCACCCGCTGGTGACGCATCGGGCATCCGGGATGCGGCAGCACCCGTTCGCGGCCGGCCTCCAGCGTGGTCAGATCCTGGATCACGGCGTGCCGCTCGTCGTCCGGCTGCAACTGGCCGGTGCGCAGCCTGAAGACCTCGAACGCGACGGCGTTTCCGGCCATGGACTGCGCCACCAGGCCGTCGGCCGGGTCATCGCCGCCGGCCGGGCCGACCGCCAGCGAGCGCCAGAAGTCGGCCATCAAACGAGGATCGGAGTTGGCGGACAGCCGAAGCTGCGCGCACACCCAGCACGGCTGCTCCGCGGGCCCGGAGACCGGCCCCACCACCATGCGGTCCGGGTCGGCCACCACCGGGACCAGGCGCGGGCCGTGCGGAACGCCGTGCAGCCGTTCGGCCAGTTCGAGCAGCGCACCGCTGCGCGATCCGTCAGCCACTGCCACCACGACGTCGAACGGCGTCAGATCCTCGGGGGTCGATGGCATCACGACGACGTGTGCCGGTGCGCCCGCGTCCGCGAGCCGGGCCGTCTCGGTGTCGAATTCCGATCCCCACGCGGCGTGGTCCAGCGCGATTTCGGCCAGGCCATTGCGCAGCAGGCCGCGCACCGCGGCCGCCGCTACGCTCCCGGGTGGGCCGCTGACCAGCACCCGGGAGGAGCGGAACCGCGCGAAGAGTTCCTGCGGCGTCCGCTGGTCCGCGTGCATGAAATGTTCCACGAAATTGATCTGCGGCGCGAACAGATCCGATAAGGCGGCCGGCAGCACCTGCACGTCAGGGCGCGGGACGGCGCGGGCGAAGCCCCGGTCGAGCAGGGTGCGCATCAGTCCGACCGCGGTTTTGCGTCGGGTGTCGTCCAGCCCTTCACATAATTCAGCGATGCTGGATTCGCCAGTCATTCGAGGACCGAGGACGGACATCCACTCATATGCGCCGGCGCCTTTGAGTACGCAGGAAGTCTCTGAACTTCTGAGATAGATTCCGGTGTCGACGCGAAGAAATACCACGTCATTACGCAGCCGGGGTCTTATCTCCATCAGAGGTGCACGGTCGATCGTTTGCATAGCGTCCCTTCGCAGGATCGTACGCCTCTCAACGGTGGGGCAGCGCTACCCGCGTCCACCGGGGAGGATTGTGTCGCCCCCGCCATGGCCACGTCAACGGGTTGTACCGACTTCAACGAGTGTTTCCGTCTGGGCGCTTTTGGGAATCCCTGGCGGACGGCGGCGACGCAGGAGGACCTATATAGGGTCACGCCCTCGGGGCATTATCAGGCTCCGCCGGCGGCGCATTTCGGGGGTCATCCAGCCACACTCCGGCCTGGATTTGCTGAACGATACTTAGCGCACGGCCACAATCCGCGGGCAGCCCACGACTGGCGAAACGCAATCAACCTTCAGTGGAATCACCGTGTAACCGACGGTAGCCCTTGGCGTTGACGCGTCCCCTCACCCGGCGGGACGATCCCGATCGCAAACAAGTTACCGGTGCACGGGTGCCCTGGCATTCGGCGTCGCGCCCCATGATCCCCGACTGACTCCTGAACCGGTGGTGAATAGCGCGCCAACGAAAGGCGAAAGGAGCGGGCAGCGCCGCGCGTGAGGGGTTGCTACCTGAGTTTTTCGGAGTGGGGTCGGTGGGGTGAGGGGCAGGCGGTGAGGCATCCGTTGATCAGGTGGGGCCGGAGCCGGGTTCTGCGTAACTCGCGGCGGAGTATGCGGTCGAGGTCGTCGGGTGTGTCGAACGCGGTGTTGGCCATCGCTCTCCGCCGTTCGGCTGCGTACGCCCAGGAGCGCACCGCCCGCGCCCAGCGGCTCAAGGCAGCCACGGGTATCTGAGCCCGGCACTTCGACGGCCGGGCCAGGCGCTGTCGGCCGACACGCGCCCCACGGGCGATCAGCGACCGAAGCGACTGAAGCGACCGGAGGAGTACTCATGCGAATCGCGGTACCGGTTCCGCCCGTACAAGACGGATCACTACCGATACTGAGCCGCAGCTCCCGAGGTTCCTCTCTGCGGTCCCACCACGGCAGTCACCTTGTCCACCGAGCCCCGGGGGCGCCTTCATAACCATGCACAGCCTCGCGACGCCGCAGAGCGGCCGTGACGTCCTCGACCCGCACCTGGACCGGTACGCCGTGCGCACCGCGGGCATGACGGCCTCGGAGATCCGGTCGTTGTTCGCGGTCGCCAGCAGGCCGGAGGTGGTCTCGCCGGCCGGCGGCGTGCCGAACCTGGCCGCGCTGCCGCTGGAGTCACTCTCGACGCAGGTCGCGCAGATCATCGGACCTTTCGCCTCCGGCCTGCGGGTCGGCTGGGTGCCGGAGGGTGTGGACACGAAGGCGATGCTGCCGCGCGCGGTGTCCGCCCGGGTGGCGTACGCGTCGGGCAGCGGGTTCCACACGGACCAGTCCGGCAGCCGCCAGATGCGGTTGTCCTACTGCTACCCGACGCCGGAGCGGATCCACGAGGGCAAGCGCCGGCTGGCCGCTGTGCTGGAGTCCGAAATGAACCTCGCGCGCACCTTCGCCGGCGTGGGCTCCCACCGGATACCGGGGTCGCGGGCGCCCTCGCCGGACACGGTCTGATCCGGCCTCGGCCACGGATACCGCCCGGCTCCCCCGGCTTCCGGCCCGGGTCCCGGGCGCGTCAGCCGGCGACGGTCCAGGTGTCGCTGCCGGCCAGCAGGGCGGCGAGGTCGCCCTTGCCGTTCTGTTCGATCGCGGTGTCGAGCTGGTCGGCCATCTGCGTGTCGTAGACGGGGCGTTCTACGTTGCGGAACACCCCGATGGGGGTGTGGTGCAGCGTGTCCGGGTCGGCCAAGCGCGACAGTGCGAACGCCGTCGTCGGAGACGTGGCGTGCGCGTCGTGGACGAGGATCTGGGAGCGGTTCTCCTCGGTCACCGGCACGACCTCCAGGTCGCCGGTGGCCGCATCGCGCACCACGCCCTTGGCGCCTCCCCCTCCGCCGAAGGTGATCGGCTGTCCGTGCTCGAGCCGGATGACCGCGTTCTCCGCCTGGTCCTTGTCCTTGAGGACCTCGAAGGCGCCGTCGTTGAAGATGTTGCAGTTCTGGTAGATCTCCACCAGGGCCGTGCCCGGGTGGGCCGCGGCCTCGCGCAGCACGCTCGTGAGGTGCTTGCGGTCGGAGTCCACGGTGCGGGCGACGAACGAGGCCTCCGCGCCGAGAGCCAGTGACACCGGGTTGAAGGGGGCGTCGAGCGAGCCCATCGGCGTCGACTTGGTGATCTTGCCGACCTCGGAGGTGGGGGAGTACTGCCCCTTGGTGAGCCCGTAGATCCGGTTGTTGAAGAGCAGGATCTTGAGGTTCACATTGCGGCGCAGGGCGTGGATGAGGTGGTTGCCGCCGATGGACAGCGCGTCGCCGTCTCCTGTGACGACCCAGACGGACAGGTCGCGCCGCGACGAGGCCAGGCCCGTGGCGATGGCCGGGGCGCGGCCGTGGATCGAGTGCATCCCGTATGTGTTCATGTAGTACGGGAACCGGGAGGAGCAGCCGATGCCGGAGACGAAGACGATGTTCTCCTTCGCCAGACCGAGCTCGGGCATGAAGCCCTGCACGGCCGCGAGGACCGCGTAGTCACCGCAACCGGGGCACCAGCGCACTTCCTGGTCGGACTTGAAGTCCTTCATGGACTGCCTGGCCTCGGCCTTGGGCACCAACTGCAGGGCGGGGAGCCCGGTAGGCAGTGCCTGGTCGGTGTTAGGCATCGATGGCCTCCTGGAGAGCTGTGGCGAGCTGCTCGGCCTTGAACGGCATACCGTTGACCTGGTTGTAACTGTGGGCGTCGACCAGGTACTTCGCCCGGACGAGCGTGGCCAGCTGGCCGAGGTTCATCTCCGGGACGACCACCTTGTCGTAACGCTTCAGCACCTCGCCGAGATTCCGCGGGAACGGGTTGAGGTGGCGCAGATGGGCCTGGGCGATCGGCTGCCCCGCTGCGCGCAGCCGGCGGACGGCGGCGGTGATGGGGCCGTACGTGGAGCCCCAGCCCAGGACCAGGGTCCGGGCGCCGGAGGGGTCGTCGACCTCCAGATCGGGGACCTCGATGCCGTCGATCTTGGCCTGGCGGGTGCGGACCATGAAGTCGTGGTTCGCCGGGTCGTACGAGATGTTGCCGGTGCCGTCCTGCTTCTCGATGCCGCCGATGCGGTGTTCGAGACCGGGGGTGCCGGGAACGGCCCACGGGCGGGCCAGCGTCTGCGGGTCGCGCTTGTACGGCCAGAACACCTCGGTGCCGTCGGCCAGCTCGTGGTTGGGACCGGTGGCGAACTGCACCTGCAGGTCCGGGAGTTCATCGATCTGCGGGATCCGCCACGGCTCCGAGCCGTTGGCCAGATACCCGTCGGAGAGCAGGAACACCGGGGTGCGGTAGGTCAGTGCGATCCGGGCCGCGTCGAGCGCGGCCTCGAAGCAGTCGGCCGGGGTCTTCGGAGCCACGACCGGCACCGGGGCCTCACCGTTGCGCCCGTACATCGCCTGCAGCAGGTCGGCCTGCTCGGTCTTGGTCGGCAACCCCGTCGACGGGCCGCCGCGCTGGATGTCCACGATCAGCAGCGGCAGCTCCAGGGAGACCGCCAGACCGATCGTCTCCGACTTCAGGGCCACACCCGGCCCGGACGTCGTCGTCACCGCCAGCGAGCCGCCGAAGGCCGCGCCGAGCGCGGCACCGATGCCCGCGATCTCGTCCTCCGCCTGGAAGGTGCGGACGCCGAAGTTCTTGTGCTTGCTCAGCTCGTGCAGGATGTCGGAGGCCGGGGTGATCGGATACGAGCCCAGATACAGCGGCAGATCCGCCTGCCGGCTCGCGGCGATCAACCCGTACGACAGCGCCAGATTCCCGGAGATGTTCCGGTACGTACCGGTGGGGAAGGTGTGCGCCGCGGGCGCCACCTCGTAGGAGACCGCGAAGTCCTCGGTCGTCTCCCCGAAATTCCAGCCCGCGTGGAACGCCGCCAGATTCGCCTTCATGATCTCCGGCTTCTTGGCGAACTTGGCCTTGAGGAACTTCTCCGTGCCCCCGGTGGGCCGGTGATACATCCACGACAGCAGGCCCAGCGCGAACATGTTCTTGGACCGCTCGGCCTCCTTGCGGGAGAGCCCGAACTCCTTGAGCGCCTCCACCGTCAGCGTGGTCAGCGGCACCGGGTGCACGTGGTAGCCGTCCAGCGAGCCGTCCTCCAGCGGGGAGGCGGTGTAACCGACCTTCTGCATCGCCCGTTTGGTGAACTCGTCCGTGTTGACGATGATTTCGGCACCGCGCGGCACATCGCCGATGTTCGCCTTCAGCGCCGCGGGGTTCATCGCGACCAGCACGTTCGGGGCATCGCCCGGCGTGAGGATGTCATGGTCGGCGAAGTGCAACTGGAACGAGGAGACGCCCGGCAGGGTACCGGCGGGGGCCCGGATCTCGGCCGGGAAGTTCGGCAGCGTCGACAGATCATTGCCGAACGACGCCGTCTCCGAGGTGAACCGGTCACCCGTGAGCTGCATACCGTCACCGGAGTCACCCGCGAAGCGAATGATCACCCGATCCAGGCGGCGGACTTCTTTGTCACACGCCCCTGTCACGTCAGGGGCAGTGGTTTTCACGGACATACGTGTGTCGGCTCCTGTCGATCCTGGTCCGCGAGGTCAGGCAGACACGTCGGCGGACACGCGGTGCGGTGCAAGGTCGTACATCTCTCCGGAGGCTATGCATCACTGATGGAGAAGGGCTTGTGCGGTCGCCCGGTTGGGCCTTGCGCGTCACTGGCTCGCTCGGTGTCTGCGAGACCCTTCGACCTCGGTGAACCAGCCGTCGTCGAAGAGGAGCCGGAGCCGCTCCCGGGCCGTGGCTTGCCCTTGGCATGCTGCGCCGCGGTGGCCTTGTCGCTGGGCCCTCGGCGCATAGCGTCACGTACGGCCTCGAGTTCGGCGATGGCGCCGCGCTGCTGCCCGACCGGTCTGTCGTCCAGGGCGGTCATGGAATTCCCCTTCCGGCCGTCGTGATGAACCAACGGCCAGCTTCTGCCATGTCACTCGAAGCCGGTTGGAGCGCTGGATGACGATGACTCCGGCCATGCCGGCTCTCCACCGCCGCGCGAACATCCGTCGAGCGCGGGGTGTGAGGCTCGGGGTCGTGAGCTCCGCTGCGGACGGTCATGATCCCTCGCGGAGCAACGAACCGCCCGCCGGCGCCCCATCCCCCGAGGGCACCGGCGGGCCCCCTGCGTGCCCGCTGCCGGTTCGGCCCGCCAAGAAATTCGGCTGCATTGGCACCGGAGGGAGGCAGCTTCCGACCTGCTGCTTCATGGGCCGAAGACCAACCCACGACACCACTGGCACACACATGGCACCACGAATGGCTCGCCATGGCGCCAAACATGTGCCATTAGGGAGCCACGGAAACGGAGCGGTGCCGGGTACGGCGTACGACGTAAAGGAGCCCCCATCATGTCTGTCGCTCTCAGCGACCAGGACAAGCTCACCCTGCGGAACGGCTTCCGCTGCCTTCAGAGCTGCCTTCACCTGCCACCTCACCCCGACGGAGCCATTGCTCTAGGCCAAAGGTGATACCACTGGTACCGTCGGTACCATGCCAGAACCGAAGGCCATGAACCTACGCTTCCCCGACCCCGAGCAGCGGGCCGCGATCGCCGCCGCAGCCGCGCAGGAAGGAGTGAGCCTGCAGGAGTACATCCTCTCCGCGGCCTACGCCCGCGCGACCGCCGTGGAGCAGCGGTTCCTGGACAGCTTCAAGGAGTCGATGACGCGCAGCGGCGCCGCGTTCGCCGCCGAGCCCAGCAGCACCGACCCCTCCCCGGAGCAGCGAGCCGCCGAGCAGCAGGCCCGTGCCGAGCTTCAGCAGCAGAGGCGGGGCCAGGCCGCGTGACACAGCCCGAACCGCTGCACCCGCTCGACATCACCTTCTTGCTGCACGCCGCCGAGCTCCTGGACGGCGACCCGCAGGTCGACGACCTCGGACCGCTGTACGCGGCCGTCGCGCGGGTCAACGCCAGCGCCATGGAACTCGACATCTACGGCTCTGTGCACCTCAAGGCCGCCGCACTGTTGCAGACCCTGTCAAAACTCCCCTGCCTCGAGCACTCGGGCGAGGCCTTCGCCTGGCACTCGACCGAGGCGTACCTCGCCCTGAACGGACACCGGCTCGACTACCCGCCCAAGGCGGCCGTCGCCCTCGTGCGCGACGCCGCCGCCGGGACGCTGGGCGTAGCCCGCACCGCCCGTCAGTTGCGCGACTGGACCATCAACTGACTACCCGCAGTGCCCATGCCGGCCCGGGATTCCCCACAGCCAGGAGACCGATCGAAAGGCGTGGCCGGGTGCGGCAGGCTCGGCAACGGCCCGCCACAGCCGTACGGCATGCCATGTCCGGCGTTCTCGCCCTCGGCGTCCACACACCGCACCTCCAGAGCCGCTACGCGCCCTCACCGGGTCTGTACGGTCAATGGTGGATCTTCGAACAGGAAGTGACACCTGATGACAGACGTGATCGTCTCGGCTGAGGCAGTGCAGGAAGTGCAGCCCCTGGGTCGCAAAGTTGATCTTGTGCAGATATCGACCGACAGGTGCGCAAGATCAAAAAATGCGAGCCGGTGGTGGCCGATCCGGGGCCGTCGACAGTGATCGTCCGGTCCTGAAAGGGCCATGGCCGATCGGGACGGGGGTTCCCATAGGGGTCGCCGCACGACAACGGATGTGACTGACAGGGCATGTCAACGTGATCCGGCCCTGAAGGGCCGGGCTTGGAGGTAGCGCCCAACTGGCTGCTGGGTGGGCTCCTCCGTCCAGACACCCCTAGGGGGTGGCAGGGACGCCTGACTCACGCCCCGCGGTCCACACGGTCTCGCCCTTGCGGCCGATGTTGTGGGACGCGTTGTCGTCCGCGTGCATGAGGGCCCCGCAGGACCGGCAGGCGAACGTGGATTGTGACTGGCGGTTGCGCCGGTCGATATGACCGCACTCGGAGCACTGCTGGCTGGTGTATGCCGGATCGACGTACACCAGCGGCACCCCAGCCCGCTTGGCCTTGTACTCGATGTACTGGCCGAGCTGGTGGAAGCTCCACGAATGCAGGGGAGTCCGCTGGTCCTTACGGAGCCGTACCCGGCTTCGGATGCCCGTGAGGTCTTCCAGGGCGATACCGCAGCCGGTGCGTTCAGCGGTGGCGACGATGGTCTTGGAGACGATGTGATTGACGTTGGCGCTGTGTCGGGCTTCCTTGCGGGAGCGCTTCTTGAGGAGGCGCTTCGCGGACTTGGTGCCCTTGGCCTGGAGCTTCTTGCGTAGATCGAGCTGTCGTTTCCGGTGCCGGTTCAGGCCGCGCCCGGCAGCCCGGTAGCCGGTGGAAGTGGTAGCGATGTTGGTGATCCCGAGGTCGACGCCGATGAACCCGCTGGGTTCGTACTGCTCGGCCTCGGGGATGTCGCAGACGGCGATCAGGTAGAACACGCCGTCGCGTTCGATCAGGTCGGATTCGCCCTTGCGGTGCTCGCGAAGCATCTTGAGCGCGTCCGGCGAGCAGGCGAAGCGGACGCTCTTGAGCCGTCCGGCCGTCGTCCAGATCGACACCGTTTTGGCGTCGTACTGCCAAGACAGGCACCGGTCGTCGTAGGGCTGCGCAGCCTGGGGCCGGAACGTGATCGGCTTCGACTCCGCCTTGTCCCTGCGCTTCGACCCCGGCTTGCCCAGGTTCCCGGCGCGGATGTTCGCCTTCAACGTGGCATAGGCGTCACGCGTCTTCTTGATGACGTGCTGGGCGGCCTGCGCCCCCAGCCCGCGCGCCTTCAACTCGGCGTAGGTGTGCTTGCGCAGCTCGTACTCACGCGGGACACCGCGCTCGAACGCCACACCGGATACCCAGCACGCGGCCTCGTTGACCGTACGCAGGGTCGCGCCAAGCGCGGCGGCCTGGCCGGCCTCCGGCAGCAGCTTCACCTGCGTCACGATCTTCACAGCCCTGATCGTAGCGTTGACCTATGTCACCACGCTGGGAGCCAAACCCCAACATCCGCAGGGGTCGTACGGTCATCTACACTCTCCATGCCCACTTGGTCTTTACACCAAAGTACCGGCGCGGTCCGTTCACCGACGAGATCCTTCGACGCTGCGAGGAAGTCATGCGCGACGTATGCGCCGACTTCGGAACGGAACTGGTCGAGTTCAACGGCGAACGCGATCACGTCCACCTGCTCGTGCACTACCCGCCGAAGATCGCCCTGTCCCGGCTGGTCGGCTCCCTCAAGGGCGTATCCGCCCGCAGGCTCCGACAGGAGTTCCCCGCCCACATCCGCAAGTACCTATGGGGCGATCACTTCTGGTCACCCTCCTACTTCGCCGCATCCTCCGAAGGCGCACCCCTGTCGATCATCAAGGAGTACATCGAGAACCAGAAGCGCCCGAACTGAGGTCAACAGTACGGACCCGTGGAAACCTGCGGGGCAGAGCAGCCCACAGAAGCGCTTCCTCCCGGGCGTGAACGACTCCGTTGGAAAATGCGTAAACCGGCGGGTGTGATCTTGTCGTCAGGCGGCGAGTTGGAGTCGGGCGAGGTATGAGGTGCGGGTTTGGCCGAGGGGTGTTTCGCTGAGCCAGGCGTCGAGTCTGATGATGTTGATGGCGGTGGCGGCGAAGATGTGTCCGAGGTGGGTTTTGGGCAGGCCCGTGTAACGGGTCCGGCGGATGCGGGTGCGCCGGATTGCCTGGGAGATGGTGCCCTCCACTCCGGCGCGGATGTTGTAGCGCTGCTGCCACTGGTCGGTGAGCTGTTCGCGGCGTCGGTCTTCCAGTGCTGCCTGCTGGTCTTGGGGCAGCAGGGTCAGGCTTCGGCCCCACTTGCCGTTCGCCGCCTTGGTGCACTTGTCCTGCACCGGGCAGGCCGCGCAGTCCTGGGCGGTGAAGTGCACCCGTGAGACGGGAGTGCCACTGCTCTTGCGCTGGTCGGACCAGCTGGCACTGATCTTGCCCTGGGGACAGACGGCGTTCTTGGCTTCCCAGTCGATCGTGAACGCGCTCTGCGTGAAGTGCTCACCCTCGTAGTTCTCGTGGCACGTATCCAGCCCGACCGGCCCCAGCAGCTCGATCCCATGTGCGTCGCGCGCGGCCACGATGTGGGCGGCGGTGACGTAGCCGGCATCGACGTCGTGCTCATCGGGTAGCAGTTCACGTGTGGCCAGGCCCTGGTGGACTGCTGCGGTGACCTCGGTGTCGGCGACGGTGGCGTCCGTGGTGACGACATGGGTGATCAGGTGCGGGGCGTGGGGTTCGCAGGTCTCGCTGAGGTGGGTCTTGTAGCCGCACCAGCCCGATCCGCGCTTGGTCGCGTAGCGGGCGTCGGGGTCGTAGGGCGAGGCGAGGCGGCGTCTGCCCGGCGGGAGGTCTTTGCCCTCCCGCCAGCGCACCTCCTCGCCGTCGCGGTGGTACTGCTCCACCCAGGCCCGGCGCAGGACCTGGACAGCGGGGACTTCCCGTAACCACGCGGGAGCCTGGGGTGCGTAGACGGCCTCCAGGATGGTGAGGCCGTCCCTGCCGACCTGCCCGGCCCACTCGGCGCGGACGTTGTCGCCCTTGGGGAAGCGGTAGGAGTCGATCCGGGCGCCGTAGCGTTTGGCCCAGTCGGCGGTGACCAGCGGCGACAGCCATGCTGGGGCGGCGGCGGCCAGGGCTTCCAGCGCCGCGCGCAGGGTCTCGCCGACGAACTCCATCCGGTTCAACGTCCGCACGGCCGCGAGAACATGGGTGGAGTCGGTGCGCTGACGCCCCCCGGAACGCAGCAGCCCGAGGTCAGATATCCGCTCCAGGATCAGGTCCAGGACCTTTTCCTCCAGGCCGTGCTCGATCAGCCGGGCGCGGAAGTCGCTCAGCACGGAGAAGTCGAACCCCGAATCGTCCAGCTCCAGACCAAGGAGGAACTTCCAGTCCATGCGGGCCCGCACCTGGTCAGCGGCCTGCCTGTCGGTCAGCCCCTCTGCGTATTGCAGCACCGACACAAGCGCCAGCGCCCCCGGCGACACCGCCGGACGACCCCGTGACGAAAACGCCCCAGCGAAGGAATCGTCTTCGAACAGCGGGCCCAGCACTTCACGCACGCGGACAGCCAGTGTCCCCTTCGGGAACGATGCCCGCACGACCCGAGCAGTCAGCTCCGGCACCCCACGGTCGTCCCGAGACTCCAGCGACACCCAGCCCCCCTCGCTCCGACGAACAGAACGATCATGTCAACCTCAGCAAGCCGACGAGCCCGGTTTACGCATTTTCCAACGGAGTCGTGAACGCCCGGGGTTCCGCGCTAGATCCCGCTGAACTACCGTCATGTGGCCGTTTGCCTGACTGGTCGTGCGGAGCCGGGAGGCGACTCCCGGCTCCGCACGACCCGGCGCAGCGTTCAGTACTGTTCGGTCTCGACGAAGCTCTCGTCCGCGTCGCCGAAGGCGGCGGCGATCGGGTCGAATCCGGGCGGACTGTCCTTGAGGCCCATGCCCATGCCAACCAGCTTCTCCTTGACCTCGTCGATCGACTTCGCACCGAAGTTGCGGATGTCGAGCAGGTCCGCCTCGGAGCGGGCGACAAGCTCACCGACCGTATGGACGCCCTCGCGCTTGAGGCAGTTGTACGACCGGACGGTGAGCTCGAGCTCCTCGATCGGCAGCGCCAGATCGGCGGCGAGCGCGGTGTCCGTCGGGGAGGGACCCATGTCAATGCCCTCGGCGTCGGTGTTGAGCTCGCGTGCCAGACCGAACAGCTCGACCAGGGTCTTGCCGGCCGATGCCATGGCGTCACGCGGACGCATGGCCTGCTTGGTCTCGACGTCGACGATCAGCTTGTCGAAGTCGGTGCGCTGCTCGACACGGGTCGCCTCGACCTTGTACGTGACCTTGAGCACCGGCGAGTAGATGGAGTCGACCGGGATACGGCCGATCTCCTGGCCCACCTCCTTGTTCTGGACGGCGGAGACGTAGCCGCGACCGCGCTCGACGGTCAGCTCCATCTCCAGCTTGCCCTTGCTGTTCAGCGTGGCCAGGACCAGGTCCGGGTTGTGGACCTCGACACCGGCCGGCGGGGCGATGCCAGCAGCGGTGACCAGGCCGGGACCCTGCTTGCGCAGGTACATCACGACCGGCTCGTCGTGCTCCGAGGAGAGGTCCAGCTGCTTGATGTTGAGGATGAGGTCGGTGACGTCCTCCTTGACACCCGGCACGGTGGTGAACTCGTGCAGGACACCGTCGATACGGACGGACGTGACAGCCGCACCCGGGATCGAGGAGAGGAGCGTCCGACGCAGGGAGTTGCCGAGGGTGTAACCGAAGCCCGGCTCCAGCGGCTCGATCACGAACCGGGAGCGGAACTCGTCGACGACTTCTTCGGTCAACGAGGGACGCTGAGCAATCAGCATGGGGTGGTGCCTCCAGATTTCGGCGCCCGCTATTTGACGCCGTAGACACCGCACGGTATCGGTAATCCGACCTGCACGAGGCCGCACCGCGCGACGTTGCCCAGGTGTCGGCTCAGCCTCCTCGGCCATCCCCGAACGGTCGATGACGCGCTGTGCGCCGATGCGCCGTATGCGGGGCTCGGCCCGCTTCTTGAGCCTCTTCGCCATCCGGAACGGTTCAAAGGGCCCTGACGACTTGTCATGGAGGGCTCAGACACAGCTTCTGAGCTTGTTCTTTAACCCTTTCGGCGTTCAGGGACCGAACCGGATTCAGAGTTTCAGTGGCCCGAAGGTGCCGTCTCGGAACGTGAAGACGGTCGGCTCGGTGTCGAACTCCTCCCGGAAGTACCCGCTGTAGCCAGGTTCTTCGACGTGGGGTGCGAGCAGGTCCAGGACGGTGTAGAGGTCACCCATCATGTCGTCGAGCCAGAGGTTGCGGCTGAACAGTCCCCATGCGTGGAGCTCACCACCGGGCGTGAAGCCTCGGGACTGGCGTCGTAGGGACACGAAATCGCCTCCGGGCAGGCGACTGTCCGGATCCGGGGAGAGCAGTGGATACGAGTGCTCCTCCGCGTCGAGCTCTGCTGGACGCTCGGGGGCCAGGCCGAGGTGCCATCGCAGGGCTGCCAGGACCGTGTCGGGCGTGTCGTCCCGGAGGAAGCACGTGAAGACGACTTCGTAGTGGAGGCTCACGGGAGTGCATTCTGCCCGGCGCCACTGACAGACCCAGATCATGGCCTCACAGCCGGGCTTGATCACGTTCGATCAGGGTGCCCGGGCGTCTGACGGTCTTGCCCACGTCGTAGTTGGCGGGCTGCTTGTTCTTCGGGCCGAGCGGGCGACCGGGGCCTGGCCGCGATGGTTTCGACGCACGGGCCGGGCAGTGCAGGGTCGGGCGGAGGTTCCGGAACCCCCGGCGGACCCGGGCGGGTGTGAGCCGGCCGGGCTCGGCCGGCTTCTCCCAGGGGCGGCGGAGGTCAGCGGCCGGGCGAGGCGGAACTGGGTGTGGGCCGTGATGACTAGGGCGTGTTTCAGATGTCCGCCAGACGGGTCTGACAGTGGGCTGCGAGGATGCAGGCATGGAGCAAATATTGAGTCGGCAGGAAGCGTCGGAGGCTGTCCACGACCACGGCTGGCGCTTCTTGCTGGGCACTTTGCGAACGGCAGTCCCGGTCGGATCGTTGGCTCAGGCGGTCGGCTTGGCGGCGGACGCCATCGCGGTGTGCGGCAGCAACGCCGATCGGCACCTTCGGGTCGATGCCCGCCCCCAGCGGGTCGTGCTCACTCTGCAGTCGCTGGACCATGCAGCGGTTACCACCCGGGACGTCGAACTCGCGCGTCGGATCTCCGCCGCCGTCAACGAGACCGGGTTGCTGATGACGGAGCCCGAGATCGGAACGGGGGCACCGCGGTCAGTCCAACTCCTGGAGATCGCGATTGATGCGCTGGGCATCGCCGAGATTCGGCCGTTCTGGAAGGCAGTGCTGGGCTATGCCGACGAGGCGGGCGCCAAAGGACCGGAGGATCCGCTTGTCGACCCTGTTGGGCAGGGCCCGGCGATCTGGTTCCAGCAGATGGATCGGGCGCGCCCACAGCGCAATCGCATCCACTTCGACATCTGCGTTCCCCATGACGAGGCACCCCGGCGGATCGAGGCCGCGCTGGCGGCAGGGGGCCGACTCGTATCCGCGACCCGTGCCCCCGCGTTCTGGGTGCTCGCCGACGTGGAGGGGAACGAGGCCTGCGTGACCACATGGCAGGGCCGAGACGACTGAGGTGTGCTTCGAACCCAGCGGTCACAGCCACTCGTTGATGGTTGCTACCAGGACGGTGGCCTCGTAGCGAACGGCGAGCTTGTCGTAACTGCCAGATGTGCCTTGGGTGGCCAATCGTCCAACGACAGTGGCATCAACAGCATCCGATCGGGCGTGAACGCCCGGAACGTCTTGTCCAGCGGCACGGAACCGACCCTCCCAGTCTTCGGCGCGGCGACAGCGGCATCCAGGAGCCGCCCGCGAACCCGCGGCGGGTCGGCTCCGTCCAGCTGAACGGGCTTGTTGCTCAGCGTCCGGCCAGGGCACCGCCGTTGACGTGCAGGGTCTGTCCCGTGATGTGTCCTGCAGCCGGTGAGGCGAGGAACAGCACGGTGCCTGCGATGTCCGCCGGAGTACCGGCCCGGCCGTTGGCTGTCTGCGCGAGCAGGGTGGCACGACGCTGCTGGGTCATCCCGCCCTGGAAGAAGTCGGTGGACTCGATGTAGCCCGGGGCGATGACGTTGGCTGTGATCTGGTCCTTGCCGAGGTCCTGGGCGATCGTGAGGTTCCAGGCCTCGACGGCGGCCTTGGCGGATCCGTAGGAGCCGGAGCCACCACGGTGGGCCGCGATGGAACTGACGCTCACCACGGCTCCCCCCGCCGCCAGACGCGGTCGCAGGGCGGTGGTGACCAGGACCGCAGAGAGCACATTGGCGTCGAGGTTCGCGCGCCAGGCCGCCGCCACCCCGAGCAGGCCAGAGGGCGTCTCGGCGCCGATGTCCGTGTTGCCGCCGGCGTTGTTGACCAGTACGTCCACCCGCGTAGGCAAGGTGTCGAGTGCCGCCTGGACCTGCACGGGGTCGCTGGCGTCGAAAGCGACGGCACGCACGTTCCCGCCGAGCTGTGCGGCGGTCTCCTCCAGCACGTCCTTGCGGCGCCCGGTGATCACTACCTGGTCGCCCTGCGCGGCGAAGGCCTCGGCAACCGCCCGGCCGATGCCGGTGCCGCCACCGGTAACCACGATCTGACGCATCCCCACTCCTCGTTTAGCTCTAAACGTGTGTGGGACACTACCACCATGACCACGCCGGACCAGCCCCGTATCGACCGCGCCGAGGAGATCGCCCAGGCCTGGCGACGCGAGCAGCCCGGCCTCCCGGTCGACTCGATCGCGATCCTCACCCGCATCCACCACGCCGCGAAACTACTGGGCGACGAACGCCGCCGCGTCCTGACCCAGGTCGGCATGGACGCCGCCACCCTCGACCTGCTCAGCACCCTGCGCCGCGCTGGCCAGCCCTACCGCCTGTCCACCCGGGAGCTCGCCACCCGCTGCCTGATCACACCCGGAGCAGTGACCCAACGAGTCGACCGAGCCCAGCACGAAGGACTCGTCCGCCGACTGGCCGCGCACCCCGGCACGCGCGCCGTGCCCGTGGAACTGACCCCCGAGGGCCACCGCGCAGTCGAGAACGCCGTCGACGGCCTCTTGACCTACGAGCAGAGCCTCATCGAAGTCCTGTCACCCCAGGATCAGCAGGAACTGGCCCGCCTGCTGGCAGCACTACTTCAGGACCTCAACGACCGCGCCCACCACCGCGCCTGATTCCCACACCACGCGCGAACGAGATCCGCTCGAGCCCGCGCTCTCGGAACGCTCGACAAGAAAGTGTGACGCCGCCGCGAACGCTTCCCGCCGGACATCGTGATGCAGCAGACTCATTCCCCCACGGCCTTCGTGCTGGTCAAGTGCCTCTTTGTCGGAGCACAGGATCAGACGGAGGCCGTGTTCACGTCCCCGGATCCCCGTACGAGCGATCACGTTCGGGGCATCGTTCGAGGTCAGATCATAAAGAACAAGCTGAGTCCCGCGCAGGGGCTGCCCTGCGCCGACGGCTGGGGTCCGTCCGGCGGGTGGTGTGGCGCTGTTCGCTATTCCGGCGATCCGTACGTTGCGTCGGGCCGCCGCCGCACGCGCACCGGACGCGGCGTGAGCGGGCGCTCTCCCCCGGGGGAGAGTGCTCAAGGGCGGGCCGATATGCCCGTGAGCAGGCCGTTCAGCAGTTCGGTCATCTCGGTACGGGTGCGGGCGGCGCCGTAGACGTGGAAGTCGGGGCGGATCAGCGCGGAAGGTGCCTGCACCTCTTCCTGCAGCCAGGCGGTGTAGGTGCCGTCAATGTCGACATCGGGAGTCAGGTGGACGATCGAGCCGCCCAGCACGGCCAGTTGGTCCGCCAGGGCCGGCTCCACCAACGTCTGCGGGTCTTCCAGGCTGAGCAGGACAAAGGCACCGCCGCACAGCTCGCCGGCGTCCGCACGGTTGGTGCGGGCCTGGGGAACGACTCGGCTGTCCGGTCCGGTGAACAGGCCGTCAGGGGCGCGCTGGAACAGCCCGGCCGTCAACGCCTCCTCCCCTGGGCGGGCGAACGCCTCCGGATCATGGGAAGGGGCGTCGTCCGATCCGCGTGCGGCCAGCAGGGCGCTGTCCCGGTAGCCGGCGACAACCGGATCGACCGTGCCGATGAGCTCGCCCAGGCTCACCGACAGGTCGATCGTGCGCTGGGCGTCGGGGCGGCGCTCGGCCTCGTACGTGCCGAGCAGCTCCTGGCCGGCCGAGCCGGCGAGGACCAGGTGCAGTTTCCATGCCAGGTTCGCCACGTCCCGGATACCGGTGCACATGCCCTGCCCGGCGTGCGGTGGCATCACGTGGGCGGCGTCGCCTGCGAGGAAGACCCGGCCGGAGTCGCTGGAGCGCCAGCGGTCGGCGTTGCGTCCCAGGCAGGTGTAGGCGACGTACCGTTGCAGCGTCGCGTTGTCGGGGTTGACCCCGAAGTGGGTCAACAGACGCCAGGCGTTCTCCACGGTGTCGAAGTCCTCGAAGGACTGGCCGGGCAGTCGCAGGAATTCCCAGCGGCTGTGGCGCGGTCCGGCCGAGAGGTCGACGCGGGGCTGGGCCGTATCGGCGACCTGCACGTTCTGCGAGGGGAATACCTCGGGGTCGTGCGGCATGACGTCGCACGCCATCCAGTCCGCGGCGTAGTCGGAGGCGGACACCGAGACGCCCAGGTGGTTGCGTACAAAGCTGTTGGCTCCGTCGCAGCCGACCAACCAGCGGGCGGAGAGGGCCTGTTCGCCGGCCGCCGCTCGGACGGTGAGGTGCACCGAGTCGTCCTTCTCGGTCAGATCGACGGCCTCGTAGCCGCGCAGCACGCGCAGGTTGGGCAGCTGGGCACCGCGCTCGACCAATGCGGACTCCAGGCCCGGCTGGTAGAAGGAGGTCGCCTCCGGCCAGCGGTACCGGTCGTCCTGGTTCAGCTCGAAGTGCATCAGTGTCTGCCCGTCGCCGTTGACCACGACGTAGTCCTTGGTCGGCTCGCTGACCGGGGCGAGCGCGTCGGCGACGCCTATCGTGCCGAGGATGCGGCCGACGTGGCGGTCGAAGGAGACCGCCCGGGGCAGGTTGTAGGGATCGACGTACTTCTCGACCACGGTCACCTGCCAGCCGCGCTGGGCGAGCAGAATCGACAGCACCTGTCCCACAGGGCCGTAGCCGACTACAAGAACATCCGCGTCCGCTGCGTCTCTATTCACGGCCCGACGGTAATTCAGTGGGGCGCCGGCAGGTCCGGCTCCCGGACGGGTCAGGGACAAGACCCAGAATGAGCGGTCGCGGGCTTGACTGCTCCGGCTTTCGGGCCTTCACCGGTGGTGTCCGGCAAGTCAGCGGCGGTCGTACCTGTCCGCCATCGCGTGGAAGACCTTCTTGGGTTCCCAGCGGGTTTCGTCGAGCATGCGGACCACGCCGTAGGAGGCGATGTCACGCTCCCTGGGCTTGTCGTAGTGGGCGAAGGAGAACCAGAGCGCGGTGTCCACGCCCTCTTCCTCGAAGACCGTCAACAGCTCGGTGAGATGGCGGACTTGCTCGTCCTCGTCCGGCACTGCCCCTGGTGGCGGATTCCAGGCCATGCCCCCGAGGTCGCTTGCGCCGCGGTAGGCGCAGGTGCCGTATTCGGTGACGGCGACGGGCTTGCCGTGCTGGAAGAACTCGCGCAGGTGGGTGCGGAAGGTGTCGGTGGTTTGGGCGGCACGGTAGGCGTCGATGCTGACGAAGTCGAAGGGGGCCCAGTCGACCGGCTCCCAGGGGCCGGACGCGTAGGTGACCTGACCGCCGAAGTGTGCGCGCACGGTGGCGGCGGCTTCGGCGAGGAGGCTGTTGACACGCTCCGACATCCGGTCGAGGGCGGACCAGCACTGCGGGTCGGACGCCATGGTGTGGATGCGGTGGCCGAAGGTGTCGCCGGGGAAGAAGCCGCCGCAGAAGACGCTGATCTCGCACCCGGTCACGAACACCACTTCGGCGCCGGTCCGCCGCACGGCTTCGGCACGCCTGGCGCAGTCCGCGAAGAACGGCATCAGCTGCTCGACGGGGAGGTCGACGGGGAAGGGCGCGAACCAGACCTCGAGGCCGGCGTCCGCGGCGTATCGAGCTGCCAGGCTGAGCCGTTCGGGGTCGCGCCCTGAGATGCGTACGGCGTCGCAGTGCAGTTCGCCGGCGATCACCGCCATTTCGCGCCGGACCGCCTCCGGGTGGAAGGTCTTCCGGGTGAACTTTTCTCCGGGCAGGAACCCGGTGTCGTAGTTGATGCCGCGTGCGCGCACGTCACTGCCCCTTAATGCGTACGAGTCCATGGTCCGGCGGGTCGAAGGTGAGCTCGCACGCTGGGGGCGCCGTCCCGAGGAGGGCCGGCGGTCATGGTTCGTTGAATCAGCCGAACCAGCCTGCCAGCGCGCGACGGAGACCGTCCTGGACCTGGCCGGACGGCTCGTCGGGGGCGGCCGCCCAGGCGACGTAGCCGTCAGGGCGGACGAGCAGTGCGGCCGCGGGCGGCTGCGGGCAACTGGCGGCAACGACGTCGACCCGGTCCTTCCAGTCCGCCGCCGCTTCCGCCAGGTACGGTTCCCCGGCGAGGTCGAGCAGGATCGGCCGGGCGGCACGCATGAGTTCGGCGAGCCGTGTCGGGCCGCCGCCGGTTTCCAGGGCGAGGTCCGGGGCGAACCGGCCGGCGAGTGGGTGCGCCGCTGTCGTCTCGTAGCGGACGTCATCGCCGGCCAGCAAGTCGGCGATGCGCTGAATGTTGTCCGTAGAGTACAGGAGCTCGCCGAAGAGCTCGCGCAGCGCGGTGACCTCCGGTCCGGGGGCCATGAGCGCTGTCTGGGCCTGGGTGTGCATGAAGACGCGGCGCCCGGCCGCGTATCGCTCGGCGTGGTAGCTGTCGAGCAGGCCGGGCGGTGCCCAGCCGTGGATCTGCGCGGCCAGCTTCCAGCCGAGGTTGGCGGCGTCCTGGAGGCCCAGATTGAGCCCCGGCCCGCCGACGGCGGAGTGGACGTGCGCAGAGTCCCCGGCGAGAAACACCCGGCCGCTGCGGTATTGCTCCGCCAGCCGCGTGCTGCGGCCGACGAGGCGGCGCAGCATGTGCGGGCCTGGCCCGGACGGCGGGGTGAGGGGCAGGCCGATGCCGAGGACGCGGCGGACGCTGTCGCGCATGTCATCGAGCGTCATCGCCGTATCCTCGCCCTCCGGCGGGGAGCCCCATTCGAGGGTCAACAGGCGGTGGTTGCCGTCCGGCAGGGCCGCAAAGGCAAAGATGCCGTGCTGGGTACGGGTGAAGGTGAACGACGGGCTTATCCGGCCGTGGCCGGGGACATCGAGCTCGCCGGTGTCCGGAACCAGCATCGACGCGGGCAGCGTGGCGTACGCGGCCCGGGAGACCAGGTCGCAACCGTTCGCGCCCGCGAAGGGGATACCGGCCAGCTTGCGGACGGTGCTTCTCCCGCCGTCGCAGCCGACGAGGTGGCGGGCGCGCAACTCGTAGGTGCCGCCGGCGTACTGGACCCGGGCGGTCACCCGCTCCTCGGATTGCTGAAAACCCGTCAGCTCGTGCCCGCGGCGGACGTCCACGCCGAGCTCGCGGGCGCGTTCCTCCAGCACCTGCTCCATGTGCTGCTGCGTCACCGGCAGGACAGTCATCGGGTTGGCTTCCAGCACGCCCAGGTTCAGCGGGATGGCGCCGAAGAGGTAGCCCGGGATCCGCTGGGGCACGTCGGCGACGCCGCCGAACCGCTCGTACAGACCACGGTGGTCGAGGAACCGGACCACCTGACCGACCAGGCCGTTGGCCTTGATCTCCGAGCTGCGGTCGGGCAGCCGCTCGAGGACGACCGGCCGCAGCCCCGTCATGCCCAGCTCACATGCGAGCAACAGCCCGACGGGGCCGCCGCCGACGATGACGACATCTGCGGTCTCTGTCTCGACAGCCATCACGGATCTCCTCGAAGGGGGCGCTCCAGGGGGCACGCACAGGTGCACACGGCGAGTGGTTCACGCGAGGGGGACCGGCCCGTGGCGAGGCGGCCGTGCAAAGGCATGCCGAACGCTTCCCCCCGTAGCGGGCTCGGCTCAGACCGCGGGTTCGGCGGGCGTCAGCCGGGCGGTGGTACGGGCCACCAGTCCACCCAGGAAGCGAGCCGCCTCGAGATCGGTCTCGGTCGGCATCAGCCCTTCGGGACCGCCGGCCTGTGCGACCGCCCCGTACGGGCTGGAGGCGCGGAACTGCACCGGGTCGGCGTAGCCGGGAGAAACAATCAGCATGCCGAAGTGCATCATCGCGGTCAGCAGGTCGTGGACGGTCTGCTCCATGCCCCCGTGCGGGCTGGAAGCGGTGGAGAACGCGGCGCCCACTTTCCCCTGGAGCGCGCCGCTCATCCACAGCCCCGAAGCGTTCTCCAGGAAATGGCGTGTCGAAGCCGACATCCCGCCGAACCGGGTGCCGCTGCCCAGGATGACCGCGTCGGCCCAGGCCAGGTCGTCGACGGTGGCGACAGGGTGAGGGGAGACGCGCTCGGTGAAAAGAGCTCCGGTATACGGAGCCTGAGCCAGCTCCTCATCGCTGCGGATGTCGGGTATCCGCAGCAGGCGGACGTCGTCGGCCTGCCCCGTTTTCGCGGCACCTTCCGCGACCGCGTTCGCCAGCGACATGTTCGACCCGGCAAGGCTGTGGGCGATAACTGCGATCTTGGCCATGGAGCAGACTCCTAATTCTCCGGCGGCGGACGAGGAGTGACGGGGAGTGAGAGGGGCAGGAAAGGAAGAACCAGGGGTCGGACCCACATTCCCGCTAGAACGTCCTTGCGCACCCACACTAGACACGCCGTCCCGGGGCCTGGTTCTGCAGCGCGACGCACTAGGGAATCCCCTATCAGGTCCCCGTTGATACTGCCGTCATGTCGGTGACGATGAGTACGGAAGAGTCGCGGTCGCTGACCGATGGCTGGTTGGCCCGGGACCTGGACGAGTGGACGCGGCGCGTGCTGCGGCGGCATTTCGACCCCGAACACGGATCCCCTTACTGGCTCAAGCGCCGCACCGAGCTGGACTTCGACCCGCTCGAACTGACCGGCTACGACGACCTGGCCGCGTTCGGCCACTTCGACCTCTCCGCCCTGAGGGAGCTCGACCCGGCCGATCTCGTCCCGGCCGCCGTCCCGCGTCCCCTCGGCGGCCGCGTCTGGGAATCCGGTGGCACCACCGGCAGGCCCAGCCGTGTCTTCTACACCCCGGCGATGTCCGCGCACTGGGCCGCCTGGCGCCTCCACGGCTGGCGGACGTCCGGGTTCCGGCCCGGCGCCACCTGGATCGACGCCTGTCCCTCCGGGCCGCACATCGTCGGCGAAGAGGCCGACTACCTCGCCGGCATGTGCGGGTCCACCGTGTACACCATCGACCTCGACACACGGTGGATCAAGCACCTCATCCGCAATGGACGGCTGATCGAGATGGAGGAGTACGTCGATCACGTCGTCGAGCAGATCACCGACATCCTCGACACCGGCCACGTCGACTACCTGCGCAGCACTCCTGCCACGGTGCATGCCCTCATCAACCGCCGCCCCGACCTGATGGCCGGCCTTTCAGGGGTCTATCTCGGCGGTACTCAGTTCACCGCCGACGCCTACCGCAGGTTCTCCGAGGCCATGCCCGGCGGCATCATCGCCACCACCTACGGCAACACCCTCGGCTGCGCCAACGGCATTGCCTCGCCCGACGGGGGCGCCACCCTCCCCTACGTACCGAACTACCCGCACATCACCATGTCCGTGGTCGACAAGGCCGACCCCAGCCGTGTCGTGGACTACGACGAGGTGGGCCGGGTGCGGCTGACCGTGCTGCACGAGGACCTGTTCCTGCCCAACATCCTCGAACGGGACCAGGCGATCCGCTTCCGGACCTCCGAGCAGTGGCCGTGCGACGGCGTGGCCAACGTACAGCCGCTCCAGATCAGCTCGGAGACGCCCGAGGGCCTGTACTGAGCCCGCCCGACCAATGGAACAGCGACCAGGAGGCTGGGCAGCAGATGCCGCGCACCGAGCTCATCAAGCCCCTTTACGAGCTGCTGCCAGCCCATGCCGAACGCCTCGGCAGCAAGATCGCGTTCCGTGACGCGCGGCGCGACGTCAGCTACGCCGACCTCGACCGGCGCACCCGCCGCCTCGCCGGTCATCTGGCCCATCTGGGCCTGGGCCGCGGAGAGACCGCCGCGCTACTGCTCGGCAACTGCCTGGAGGCGGTGGAGAGTTACCTCGCCATCGCGCGGGCCACCGCCGTGGGCGCGCCGCTCAACCCGCACGCCTCCGACGACGAGCTCAAGCATCTGCTGAGCGACAGCGGCGCCGTGCTGCTGATCACCGACCCCATGCACCTGGAGCAGGTGCTGCGGCTGAGAGCCGGGCACCCGCGGCTGCGGGTCGTGGTGACCGGGGACCGGGCGGCGCCACCGGACGTCGAGCGGTTCGATGCCCTGGTCGGCAGCGAGCCGCCGGTACCCGCGCGGGACGACGCCGGTCTGGATGACGTCGCCTGGATGCTCTACACCTCCGGCACCACCGGCAAGCCCAAGGGCGTGCTGTCCACCCACCGGATGTCCCTGTGGGGTGTGGCCGCCTGCTACGCGCCCGTGCTCGGCCTCGACGAGACGGACCGGGTCCTGTGGCCGCTGCCGCTGTCCCACACCGTGGCGCACAACCTGTGCGTGCTCGGGGTCGTCGCCGTCGGTGCCACCGCGCACATCGTGGACGGGCTGGCCGCCGACGAGATCGTCGCCGCGCTGCGCGAGGACCGGACGACCTTCTTCTGCGCCGTTCCCACGGTCTACCAGCAGTTGCTCCGAGCAGCCCGGGACACCGGCCTGGGCACCCCCGACCTGAGAGTCTGCATGGTCGCGGGCGCCGCCTGCCCGGCCGGACTGCACGAGGAGTTCGAAGAGACCTTCGGCGTTCGGCTCCTGGACAGTTACGGCAGCACCGAAACGGGCGGCCCCATCGCGTCCAACGCCCCCACCGGACCACGTGTCCCCGGCTCCTGCGGACTGCCCGTCCCCGGCCTCACCCTCCGTCTGCTCGACGCGTCCACCGGCGAGGAGGCGCCGCCCGGCGCCGAGGGCGAGGCGTGGGTCGAGAGCCCGGCCGTGATGCTCGGTTACCACGGCCATCCCGAAGCCACCGCCGAGGTGCTGCGCGACGGCCGGTACCGCACCGGTGACCTGGCCCGCATCGACGAGGCGGGCTTCGTGACCATCACCGGCCGGGTCAAGGAGCTGATCATCCGCGGCGGGGAGAACATCCACCCCGGCGAGGTCGAGGCGGCCATCGCCCCGCTGCCCGGGGTCGCAGAGGTGGCTGTGGCGGGCAGGCCCCACCCTCTGCTGGGCGAGATCCCGGCCGCGTACGTGGTTCCCGGCCCCGAGGGCTTCGACCCCGGGCAGCTCATCGACGCCTGCCGTGCACAGCTGTCGTACTACAAGGTGCCCCACGAGGTGTGGGAGGTGGACCGGCTCCCGCGCACCGCTCTCGGCAAAGTCATGCGGCCGGCGTTGGCGAACGCTCCGGGACGGCTGGTGCTGTCGCGTGCGGTGGAGGGCGCTGACCCGGAGGAAGGTGATACCGAGCAGTGGGCGCGCCGGCTCGGTGAGGCGCCGGAGGACGGACGCGAGGAGGTGCTGCTCGACCTGGTCCGGGGTGAAGTCAGCGCCGTGCTCGGGCAGTCGGCGGCGGTCGCGGCGGATGTCGCCTTCCGGAAGCTGGGGGTCGACTCGGTGATGGCCGTGCGGCTGCGCGACCGGTTGACCACCGCCACCGGTCTGCCGCTCCCGGCGACGCTGGTCTACGACTACCCGACGCCGACGGCCGTCGCGGCGCACCTCGGGGCGGAGCTCTCCGGCCCGACAGCCGCAGCGCCCACGCAGGACGCGGGCGCTGCGGGCACGGACGACGCGGGCGCGGCGGACAGCGCGATCGCCATCGTCGGAATCGCCTGCCGCTTCCCCGGCGGAGTCACCTCGCCGGAGGAGCTGTGGCAGCTGGTGGCCGAGGAATCGGATGCCGTGAGCGCCTTCCCCGGCGACCGGGGCTGGGACCTGGCCCGGCCCTTCGACGGGGACACGGAGCAGGCGGGCACCAACTACGCCCGCACCGGGGGATTCCTCGACGACGCCGGCCTCTTCGACGCCGCCTTCTTCGGCATCAGCCCACGCGAGGCCCTGGCCATGGACCCGCAGCAGCGGTTGTTGCTGGAGTGCGCCTGGGAGGCGTGCGAACGCGCGGGCATCGCCCCGACCTCCCTGAGGGGTAGCCGTACCGGGGTGTTCGCCGGAGCCATGTCCAGCGAATACGGCGCGCGACTGCTGGGCCGCCCGGCTCCCGAGGGCCTGGAGGGCTATCTCGGCAACGGCAGCGCGGGCAGCGTCGCCTCCGGTCGTCTCGCGTACACGCTCGGGCTCGAGGGCCCCGCGATGACGGTGGACACGGCGTGCTCGTCGTCGCTGGTGGCACTGCATCTCGCGGCACGGTCGCTGCGGGACGGGGAGTGCTCGATGGCCCTGGCCGGCGGGGTGACGGTGATGTCCACCCCCTCGCCGTTCATCGAGTTCGGCCGCCAGCAGGCGCTGTCCCTCAGCGGCCGGTGCAGCCCGTTCTCGGCCACGGCTGACGGGACCACGTTCGGCGAAGGCGTGGGACTGCTGCTGCTGGAGCGGCTGTCGGACGCGCGGCGCAACGGCCACCGGGTGTGGGCCGTGGTGAAGGGCTCCGCCGTCAACCAGGACGGCGCCTCCAACGGTCTGACCGCGCCGAGCGGCCCTGCGCAGCAGCGGGTGATCAGGCAGGCCCTCGCCGACGCCCGCCTCTCGGCAGCGGATGTGGACGTGGTGGAGGCGCACGGCACGGGCACCAGGCTCGGCGACCCGATCGAGGCGCAGGCGATCATCGCCACGTATGGGCAGGAGCGCCCGGAGCACCAGCCCTTGTGGCTGGGCACGGTCAAGTCGAACATCGGGCACGCCCAAGCCGCAGCCGGAGTCGCGGGCGTCATCAAAACGGTGATGGCGATGCGCGAGGGGGTACTGCCGAGGACTCTGCACGTGGACGAGGCGTCGCCACTCGTGGACTGGTCGGCAGGCACCGTCGAGCTGCTGAAGGAGACCCGTCCGTGGCCCACGACGGGCCGACGGCCCCGGCGGGCCGGCGTTTCGGCGTTCGGCGCGAGTGGCACCAACGCGCACCTGATCCTGGAAGAGGCGCCGGACGAACCCCTCGAGGATCACCCGGCCGCCCAGGGACCCGACCCGGCCGTGGTGCCGTGGGTGATGTCGGCACGAAGCGACTCGGCGCTGCGGGACCAGGCGGCGGCGCTCTCGACGCTGGCCGATGCCGGCGAGGTCGACGCGGTGAACGTGGGATGGTCGCTGATGACCGGTCGGGCACGGTTCGAGCATCGCGCCGTGGTGGTCGGGGACTTCACCGCTGGTCTGAAGGTGCTGGCCGGGGGCGAACGGACGGACCATGTCGTCACAGGAGTGGCGGCGGACACCGTCAGGAGCGGCAAGCCGGTGTTCGTCTTTCCCGGGCAGGGCGCGCAGTGGGCGGGCATGGGCATGGCGCTGGCCGACGCCTCGCCGGTGTTCGCGGCGCGGCTGGCCGAGTGCGAGGCGGCGCTGTCGGAGTTCGTGGACTGGTCGCTGACGGATGTTCTGCGCGGTGTCCCCGGTGCGCCGCCGCTGGAGCGGGTCGATGTCGTCCAGCCCGCGTCGTTCGCCGTGATGGTGTCGCTGGCCAGGCTGTGGCGCTCGTTCGGTGTGGAGCCGGCCGCGGTGGTGGGCCACTCCCAGGGAGAGATCGCCGCCGCCTGCGTGGCCGGAGTGCTGTCGCTGCGGGACGCGGCCCGGGTGGTGTGCCTGCGCAGCAGGGCGATAGCGGAGCTGGCCGGGCCCGGGGCCATGGCGTTGGTGACGTTGCAGGTCGAGCGGGTGGAGGAGCTGCTGACGGAGGGCGTGTCGGTGGCGGCGGTCAACGGCCCGTCCCAGGTGGTGGTCTCCGGTGAGGTGGCCGCTGTGGAAGGGCTGTTGGCGGAGTGCGACCAGCGGGGTGTGCGGGCGCGGCGGATCGCGGTCGACTACGCCTCGCACTCCGCGGCGATGGACGTACTGGCTGAGCGGCTGACGGCTGACCTGGCCGGGATCGTGCCCCGGCCGGGCCGCGTGCCTCTGGTGTCCACGGTGACCGGGGAACCGGCCGACCCGCTGACGATGGACGCCGGATACTGGCTGAGGAATCTGCGGCAGCCGGTGCGGTTCGCCGACGCCGTGCGGGCGTTGGCCGAACAAGGGCATACCGCGTTCCTCGAGATCTCCTCGCATCCGGTGCTGACGGCCGCCCTCACCGACGTGGCCCAGGACGCGGCGGTGGTGACCGGCTCGCTTCGACGTGACGACGGCGGGTGGGACCGCTTCCTGACGAGCGTCGGCGAAGCGTGGGTCCGGGGTGTGACCGTGGAGTGGACAGCCGCCTTCGACGGCCTCCGTCCCCGGACCGTGGACCTGCCGACGTACCCCTTCCAGCGGCAACGGCACTGGCTGCATGTCGGCCCCTCGTCCGGCGACCCGGCCTCCTGGGGCCAGCGCTCGGCCGCCCACCCGCTGCTCGGCGCTGTCGTGCGTCTCGCGGACGGCGACGGCGTGCTGCTGACCGGCGTGCTCTCGCCCCGGTCGCAGCCGTGGCTCGCCGACCACGTCGTGGGCGGTTCCGTCCTCTTCCCCGGCACCGGTTTCGTGGAGCTGGCGCTGCGCTCGGGCGACGAGGTCGGCATGGACGTCCTGGACGACCTCGTCATCGAGACGCCGCTGGTGCTGCCGGAGTCCGACACCGGCGAGGTGCGGGTCCAGGTCCGCGTGGGAGAACCGGACGGGACAGGGCGCCGGCCCGTCGGTATCCACGCCTGCGAGGCCGGGGCCGCCGCCGACGACGACCCGGAGTGGACCCGGCACGCCACGGGATTCCTCACCACGACCACGGCAGGCGCCACGACTCCCGCCACGGACCCGTCCGGCCCCGAGGACGCGCCGGCCTGGCCGCCCGCCGACGCCGAACCCGTCGAACTGGACGGGATCTACGAGCAGTTGGCCGATGGCGGCCTCGGCTACGGTCCCGCGTTCCAGGGGCTGCGCGCCATGTGGCGGCGGAAGGCCGAGGTGTTCGCCGAGGTCGCGCTACCGACCGGTGCCGGCCGCGACAAGGGGTTCGGGATCCATCCGGCCCTGCTGGACGCCTGTCTGCACCCGGACGTCATCGAGGCGAGCGCCGGGCAGCTGCGGCTGCCGTTCGCCTGGAGCGGGGTGCGGCTGCACACGACCGGTGCCTCCGTCCTGCGGGTGCGGCTGCGCCGTGGCGCCGACGGCGAGGTGGCCCTCTCGGCGACCGACGAGTCCGGGGCGCCCGTGGTGACGGTCGGAGCGCTCAAGACCCGGCCGGCGCAACCGCGGATCGCGCAGTCCGGCATCGCGCGCGACGCCCTGCTGCGGGTCGAATGGAGCCCCCTGCCCGCCTCGGACCGGAACGCAGGCAGCCATCGCTGGGCCGTGGTGGGGCGTGGAGTCTCCGCCGGGACCTACCCGGACGTGGCGGCTCTGGCCGCGGCGGTGGCCGCGGGCGACGCCATGCCGGACTATGTGCTGGCGCCGTGCACGCAGGCACCGCGGATCCCCCTGGCCGAGGCGGTGCGCCGCGCCACCGGCGAGGCCCTGCGACTGATCCAGGAGTGGCTGGCCGAGGAGAGCCTGGCCTCGTCACGGCTGGTGCTCGCCACCCGGGGCGCGGTGGTCGGCGCAGGCGTCGGGAAGGTGACCGACCCGGTGCACGCGGCCGTGTGGGGGCTGGCCCGCTCGGCCCAGTCGGAGCACCCGGGCCGGATCGTCCTCGCGGACTTCGACATCGCCTCCTCGCAGGAGGACTGGCGGATGCTGGCGGCGGCCATGGCATCGGCCGGGCCCGGTGAGGAGCAGTTCGCGCTGCGTGCGGGCACGGTGCTGACGCCCCGTCTGACCCGGGCCGCGGCCGGGGCCCCCACCCCACCGCCGCCCCCTCTCGACCCGGACGGCGTGGTCCTGATCACCGGCGGCACCGGGATGATCGGCCAGGTCATCGCCCGGCACCTGGTCGTCGAACACGGCGCCCGGCATGTGCTGCTGGCCAGCCGCGGCGGCGACGCGGGCGAGCTGCCGGAGGAACTCGCCGCCTGGGGCGCCGAGTTGAGGGCTGTCGCCTGCGACGTGGCCGACCGCCCGTCCCTCGCCGCGCTGCTGAAGAGTCTGGACCGGCCCCTGACGGCGGTGATCCACGCTGCCGGCGTACTGGACGACGGAGTGATCACGTCGCTCACGCCGGAACGGCTCGCGGCGACACTGCGGCCCAAGGTCGACGCCGCGGCGCACCTGGCCGACCTGGTCCTCGCCCGGGGCGACGAGCCCGCCGCGTTCGTCACCTTCTCCTCCCTGGCCGGGGTCCTCGGCGGATCCGGGCAGGCCAACTACGCGGCGGCCAACGCCTTCCTGGACGCGCAGATGCAGCAGCGCCGCGGGCAGGGCCTGCCGGGAGTGTCGGTGGCCTGGGGCCTGTGGGAGCAGCCGGACGACGGCCCGGGTCTCGCGGCCGACCTGGCCTCGACCGACCGTCGCCGGCTTGCCGCGGGCGCCGTGCGTCCGCTCACCCCGGAGCAGGGCGCGGCGTTGTTCGACGCGGCGCTCGGCCTGGCCGGTGCGCACGACGACGCCGTACTCGTGGCCGCCCGCTTCGACCGCAGCCGCCTGCGCGACACCTCGTCGGCTCTGCTGCGGGGTCTGGCGCGCGGTCCGGCGCGGCGCGCCGCCACGGCCGGTGCGGACCGGACGTCGCTGCGGCGGCGCCTGGCGGGCCGCTCGCCGGCCGAACAGCAGGAGGTCCTCGTGGAGTTGGTGCGCCAGGAGGTCGCCGCCGTGCTGGGCTTCACCGGCCCCGACTCGGTCGCCCCCTCCCAGTCGCTGGCCGAGGCCGGATTCGACTCCCTGACCGCCGTGGAGCTGCGCAACCGGCTGGGCGAGGCCACTGCTCTGCGGCTGCCCACCACCCTGGTCTTCGACCACCCCACGACCGTCGCGCTCGCCGGCCACCTGGCCGAGCGGCTCGCCGACGGCAGTAACAGCGTCGCCGCCGCGGACGGGGCGGACGCGGGCCCGGATGTCTTCGGTGCGCTGTTCCAGGAGGCATGCGCGGACGGCCGTACCGACGAGGCCTTCGCCTTCCTCCACAGCGCCGCCCGGCTCCGGCCCCGGGGCGTCGCTCCGGTCGAGCCGGTGCGGCTCGGCTCAGGCGGCTCCGGGCCCGCGCTGGTGTGCGTGAGCTCCCATGTGGCACTGGGCGGTGCGCATGAATACGCCCGCTTCGCCGCGTCGTTCCGCGGGCAGCGCCCCGTATGGGCACTGCCCAACCCTGGATTCGACAAGTCCGCGACGCTGCCGCCGAGCAGACAGGCGCTGGTCGAAGCGCACGCGGAGCGCGCGCTGGAGTGCGCGGACGGGGGCCCGTTCGTCCTGGTCGGGTCCTCCTCCGGCGGGGTGATCGCGCACGCGGTGGCCGGTCTGCTGGAGGCAGCCGGCACTCCCCCGGCCGCGGTCGTCCTGCTGGACAGCTACGCGCCCGCCGTCCTGAACTCCTCGCTCGCCGCGACCGCGTTCCGCGACGTGCTCGTCGAGGGGCTCCACGAGCGGCAGAGCGCGTTCGCGCGGCTCGACTTCACCCGGCTGACGGCGATGAGCTGGTACGGCGAACTGTTCGCGGAGTGGAACGCGGAGCCGCTGGGAGTGCCCGTGCTGCTGGTGCGGGCCTCGGAGCCGCTCTCCCCCACGCTCGCGGGAGAGAACTGGCAGACCGTGTGGAAGACGGCGCACACCACGCTGGACGTGGCGGGCAACCACTTCACCTTGATGGAGAGCCACGCGGAGAGCACGGCTCAGGCGGTGCGGGAGTGGCTGGGGACGGTGGCGGGGTAGATCCCCTGCCGCCCCCGCCGTCCGCGACGCCCGGCCGCAATGACGCTCGCCCTCGCGCTACCGGCGCAGCGACACCCCGTGCTCGAAGACCGCCGCGACCGCCCGCGGGACCGCGTGCGGGCTGTCGACGCAGACAACGGGGAAGGGGTAGTGCATCGCGTCCAAGCTGGGTGAGGGGCCCACGATCAGCCCCAGCCTGGCTCCATGGCGCTCCATCTCCTGGGTCAGATGCACCAGGCTGATGGGCGCGACGACGTTGTCGGTGAACATCTCGCGCACCTCGTCGGCGCGGGTGAGGGTCTTCTGTTCCAAGGACGAGCAGAGCGTCAGCGTAGGGTCGGTGAACGGCATCGCCGCGATATGCCCGCGGGTCACCTCCTGGGCCGGTTCGCGCAGCGGGCTGTGCTCCGCCACATCGGTGCCCTCGGTGACGCTGACCAGGCCGCCGGTCTCGGCGCTGAGTTTCTCCAGCGCGTCCCGGTAGCCGCTGAGCATGGCGATCCGCACTCTGCGGTCCTTGTCCCAGCCGAAGTCACAGCTCAGATAGACGCCGTCACGGTCGGCGCAGAGGTCCGCCGGGTCGTCGTCCGGACCCAGGTAGGCGGAGGCAAGAGCCTCTTCCCGCTCCGGCTCCCCCGCCGTCTCCGGCTGGAGCGGCCGGAGCTCACCGCGCATCAACAGCCCCATGAGCTCCCGTCGTTCGCACGCCCCGGCGATGCACGAGGCGACCATGCCGCCCAGGCTCATGCCGCCGGCCATGTGCGGGCGCAGCCCCTTCTCGGTGAGCACGTCCTGGATGCCGAGCTGGGCCGCGGCCAGCCCGACGGGCACCGCGAGCCGCCGGATCTCCTCGTCGTGGTCCCCGTTCTGCCGCACAAGGGCCTCGACATCGAGTCCGGTCCACGCCGAAGCCTGCGCGAAGGATTCGCGCACTGCCGCGTACTGGTCGTAGAACTCGATGACCCCGCCCGGTTCATAGCGGAACTGATTCGTACCAAAAATGGATGCCAGAGCCACGTGTGTCACCTCCATGACAAGGCAACGCTAGGCGAGGAAGTACCAGGAAGGTTCCCAGAGTTGACTGGAGTAGGATCATGGCCATGCCTATGGGATACGTGGTGACGACCGCGCTCTTGACCTGGTGCACTTTCTTCGCCGTTGTCGCGCCGCGCCGTCCCCGACCGCTGGCGACAATGAGCTTCTGGTTCGGCATGGTCCTCAACGAGGTGCCATTCCTGGGCATGCTCGCCGTGGTGGCCTCCACGGCATTGGCCGCCGGCCAAGGCGATCTGGAGTCACCGGCCAGCAAGGTGACGGCCGCGGTGGCCCTCGCCACCATCCCCGGGATGGCCGTGTCCGCCTGGCGGGGCCTGCGGACGGACCAGGTGATCGGGCGCGCCCTCGAGGAGGGGCTGGGGGCCGGCTGGCGGGATCGTATGCACGTACCGCTGCGCCGCCGCCGGCGCTGGGCCCGCATCCTGCTGCTGTCGCGCGTGATGCGGCGGCGCGACGTGGAGCGGATCCCCAACATCAGCTACGGGGACGCCGGCCGCCGGAATCTGCTCGACATCTACCGCCGCCGCGACACACCGCAGAACGGGCCGGTCCTGATCTACTTCCACGGCGGCGGGTACACCAGCGGAGCGAAGAGCCGCGAGGCGCGGCCCCTGCTCTACCGGCTCGCCGGCCAGGGATGGGTGTGCATCAGCGCCAACTACCGGCTGCGGCCCCAGACCGATTTCCCCGGCCACCAGATCGACGCCAAGAAGGTCATCGCCTGGGCCCGCGAGCACGCCGCCGAGTACGGCGCCGATCCGTCGAGGCTGTTCGTGGCGGGCAGCTCCGCCGGCTCCAACATGGCGGCCCATTGCGCGCTCACGCCGAACGACCCGGTCTACCAGCCCGGATTCGAGTCGGCCGACACCTCGGTCACCGCGGCGATCTGCCTCTACGGCTACTACGGTTTCTTCTTCGGCGAGAAGCCCGACGTGGCGCCGTCCCCGAACCAACCGTATGCGTACCTCAACCCCGGTGCGCCACCGTTCCTCATCGCCCACGGCACCAAGGACGCGCTGGCGACCGTCGAGGGCGCCCGGTACTTCGTCGACCGGCTGCGCCGTGTCTCGGACAACACCGTCGTCTACGCCGAACTGCCCGGCGCACAGCACGCGTTCGACCTGTTCCACTCCGCACGCTTCGAGGCAGTCGTGGACGGCGTCGAAGCCTTCGCCGCCTGGGTCCTGGCTGCTCCGCAGCGCACTCCCGACTCGGCCCGTTAGGCCGGCTCAGCCACCAGGTACAGGACCGCGTCGATCACGCAGTGCAGCAAAACTCTGGGGGTTTCCCCCGATGCTCGTGCGGCGTCCCGCGCCGGTCCCGGCGCGGGACCACCATGGGACGAGCTCCGGATCGCTGTCTCCCTCAGGAGTCCACCGTGCGTGTGCTGTTCGCGACCATCCCCGAGAAGTCCCATCTGTTCTGCATGACGCCTCTGGCCTGGGCGATGCGCGCGGCCGGACACGAGGTCAGGGTCGCCAGCTGCAAGGAGCTGGCCGACGTCGTCGCCGCCACCGGAATGACGGCCGTGGCGACCGGCACCAACGACGGGATCAACGCGTCGATGCACGCCAATCGCGAGGCGCAGGAGATGGCGGAGCTGATCAGCTGGAACGAGCTGGATCCGGCGAAGCTGACCTACGAGGCCGAGGCCTACCGCGCCCAAGTGGTCGCGTACGCCTGCGCCATGTTCAACGAGACGATGATTCCCGACATGGTGGAGTTCGCCCGCGCCTGGCGGCCCGACCTCGTGGTGTGGGATTCGCTGACGTACGCCGGTCCCATCGTCGCGGGCGTCGTCGGCGCCGCGCATGTGCGGTCGCTGTGCTTCGCGGACGTGTGGGTGAAGAAGCGCGAGATCCTGCGGGAGCTGGCCCTGACCGTGCCCACCGCCGAGCGGAAGGATCCGCTCGCTGAATGGCTGGGCGACCGTGCCGAGGAGTTCGGGGGCGCCTACAGCGAGGAGCTGACCACCGGGCAGCTCACGTTGGACCCCCTGCCGGAGAGCCTGGGGATCGTCACCGGCGCGCCGCGCACTCCCCTCCGGTTCGTGCCGTACAACGGCCCGGCGATCGTGCCCGACTGGCTGAGCACGCCGCCCGAGCGGACCCGGATCTGTATGTCCCTGGGCGCCTCCAACACCGAGCGGCACGGCGGTGACTACGTCTCGAAGAGCGACATCCTCGGGCAGCTGGCGGAGCTGGACGCCGAGGTGGTGGCCGCGCTGCTGCCGGCGCAGCTCGAGGAGCTGGGCCCGCTGCCGGACAATGTGCGCGCCGTGTCCTCCGTGCCGCTGCACGCCCTGCTGCCGAGCTGCTCCCTGCTGATCCACCACGGCGGCTTCGGCAGTTACGCCAACGCGCTCGTGTACGGGGTCCCGCAGCTCACCGTCACCACGCCCCTGGCCGATCAGCTCTACCGGGGAGCCGGTATCGAACAGCAGGGGGCGGGGCTGCTACTCGGCACGGACCGGGCGACGCCCGAGGCGGTGTACGAGCGGGCTTCGCGCATCCTGGCGAACACCTCCTTCCAGCAGAACGCCACCCGGCTGCGCGAGGAGGCAACGGCTCTGCCCTCGCCGGCTGAGGTGGTGCCCGTGCTGGAGCGGCTGGCCCGGGAACGGCGGGAAGCCCCTTGGCAGTTCGAGGGCACGCCCGTGTCGCGGCTCGACGAGATGTTCACCGCGCTCGTGGTGCCGCCCCGGGCGTAACGCCCGCGGGGGTCCCTGGGAGTCGATGACGCGCGCGTCGTGGGCCAGGAAACCGGCTTGGCGCCGTCGGCGCGCTGTTCCTCCGCGGCACCTCGCCGGTCAGCCTGCCGTCGAGCCATGCGTTCACGGTGCGGGCCGTGGAGGGCGCCGTGTCCTCCGTCATGGTGTGATGTGGTCGCCGGGCACGTCCACCACATGGTCCGCCTCGCCTCAGCGGGTCCGCGCGCGGGGCTCGGACCGAACACCTCGGGGTCGAACTCGACGTCGTACAGGAATCCGCCGCGGGTGGAGTGGACGGTGCCGCGACAGCAGGCCCCACAGCTCGTCGGGGAGGTGACGCCGCCGGGCAGCCGGCAGCTCATGCCGGCATCGCGATCGGCTCCGAGCCGCGCGCCCCCTATTCGGTGAGCTTCTGCCGGGTGCGCTGCAGATCAGCGGTGGCGCGCTTCAGGTACTCCTGTACCCGCTCCTCGTTCATCGTCTTCCCCTCAGGGCTCAGGGCCGCCCGGGCACGACGTGCGCTCCGTTCGCCGGTCATGTGTCCAGCTCGTCGAGGAATCGGAAGATCTCGTCGTCGCTCGCTACGTCGAAGTCGGCGATGGCGGAGTCCTCGGCGAGTGCCCCGGGTACCTGGGCGGGGATGTCGCCCGATCCGGTCAACTGGGCCAGTGCCTCCCGCAGTCGGGTCTCGAGTCGGCCGCGCAGAACGTCGTCGTCGGCCAGGTCGGGGAGGCTCTCGGACAGCTGCTCCAGCTGGCGCAGGAGCGGGGCCAGGGCGCGTTCGCCGTCGGACGGGAGGATCTCGTGCAGGTGCGCGGCGAGCGCGGCGGGAGCCGGGTAGTCGAAGAGTACGGTCGCCGGCAGGCGGAGGCCGGTCTCCTTGCTGAGCCGGTTGCGCAGTTCGACGGCGCTGAGCGAGTCGAAGCCCATGCCGAGGAAGCCCGCCTCCACGTCGACGAGTTCGGGGCCCGGGTAGGCCAGCACCACCGCCGCCTCCCGGCGCACCAGGTCGAGCAGGGCCCGCTTGCGCGCGGGGCCCGCCAGCGCACCGAACCGGTCGGCCGGCGCGGCTTCCGTCTCCCCGTCCTTCCCGGTCGCCCTGGTCTCCTGGGCCTCGGCGACCGCGACGGTCGGGCGGACCCGGCCGCGCACCAGGCCGCGCAGCAGCGCGGGCACCTGCTCCGGCTGCCCGTCCTCGAAGGCGCCGAGGGTCATCCGGGCCGGTACAAGGACCGCCTCGGCGCGCCCGCGGGCCGCGTCGAACAGGGCGAGCGCCTCGGTGGTGGACATCGGTACGAGGCCGCTGCGGGCGAACCGCGCGAAGTCGGCGTCGCCGAGCTTGCCGGTCATGGTGCTCAGCTCGGCCCACGGCCCCCAGCACAGCGAGAGCCCGGAAAGTCCCTGGGCCCTGCGGTGACCGGCGAGCGCGTCGAGGAAGGCGTTCCCGGCGGCGTAACTGGCCTGGCCCGCCCCGCCGAGTGTCGAGGCCAGCGAGGAGAACAGGACGAAGCCGGAGAGCCCGACGGCCGCAGTCAGTTCGTGCAGGTTCAGCGCCGCGTCGACCTTGGGGGCGAGCACACCGTCGACCCGTTGCGGCGTGAGCGCGGTGACCACTCCGTCGTCGACGACGCCCGCGGCGTGCACGACCCCGGTGAGCGGGTGCTCGGCGGGGATGCCGTCGAGCAGCTTCTGCAGGGCGGTGCGGTCCGCCGCGTCGCAGGCCTCGATCGTCACCTCGGCACCTTGCGCGGCGAGTTCGGCACGCAGCTCGCCCGCTCCGGCGGCGGCCGGTCCGCTGCGGCTGATCAGCAGCAGGTGCCGTACGCCGTGCTCGGTGACCAGGTGCCGGGCGAGCAGCCGGCCGAGGGTGCCGGTACCGCCGGTGATCAGTGTGGTGCCGGCCGGGTCCCATCCGGTGGGCGTGCTTTCGGCGGGCACGCGGGCGAGCCGGGCGAGACGCACCGTCCCGTCGCGCAGCACCAGTTGGGGTTCGTCTCCGGCGAGCGCGGCGGCCAGCGCGCCGCCCGTGGCCGGGTCGTGCGCGCCGGTGCCGGGGCCGCTGTCGCCGTCGCTGTCGCTGTCGACGTCGAGGAGCGCGAACCGTCCCGGGTTCTCGGTGATCGCCGCCCGGACCAGTCCGTGGACGGTGGCGGCGGGCAGGTCGGCCGGTCCCGCGCCGGCGTCGGCGGCCACCGCGCCCCGGGTCACCAGGACCAGCCTGGACACGGCGAACCGCTCGTCGGCGAGCCAGCCCTGGACCAGTTCGAGGGCCCAGTGGGCGGCGGACCTCGCGGCCCCGGCCGGTTCGCCCGCGAAGGACGGGGCGACAGCGAGGACGCGCTCGGGGACGGCCGCCCCGGACTCGGCCAGGGCGTGCAGCGTCGGGTGGTCGTGAAGGGTGACGGCGCCGGAGAGCGCGGCCAGTGTCCCGGGCGTGGCTTCGGCGCCGACCGTCGCCCAGGTGACGTTCCGGGGTACCGTCCCGGCCGGGACCGGTGTCCACTCGGTGCGCAGCAGCGACTCGACGCGCGGGCGCCGCGGCTCGGCGGCGGTCCTCGGGCGGAACGCCAGCGACTGGGCGTGGGCGACCGGGGTGCCGGCCGGGTCCCAGACCTGTACGGACACCGTGTGCTCGGCGAGGTCGGCGAGCCTTACCCGCAGCTGCCGGGCGCCCGCGGTGTGCAGTACGACGTTCTGCCAGGAGAAGGGCATCACGCCGGCGTCGCCGATCGTGCCCACCGACACCGCCTGCAGCGCGGCGTCGAGGAGCGCCGGATGCAGTCCGAAGCCGGACGTGTCCGTGGTGTCGGGCAGCGCCACCTCGGCGAAGACTTCGAGACCGCGCCGCCAGGCGGCGGTGAGGCCCTGGAACACCGGGCCGTAGTCGCTGCCGTTCGCCGCGAGGCGCGGGTAGAGGCCGTCGAGGTCGATCGGTTCGGCGTCCGCGGGCGGCCACACGGCGGGGGCCGGCTCGGCGGGCAGCGCGTCGGGCAGCAGCGTGCCGGTCGCGTGCTTGTGCCACTCGGCTCCGTCACCTGCGCTGTCCGGCCGCGCGTACACGTCCAGGGAGCGGGCCCCGGCGGCGTCGGCGGCGCCGACCCGTATCTGCACCTGTGCCGCCGAGTGCTCGGGCAGCGCGAGCGGTGCGTGCAGGGTGAGTTCGCCGACCCGGCCGCAGCCGACCTGGTCGCCCGCCCGGACGGCGAGTTCGAGGTACGCGGTGCCGGGCAGCACCACCGTGCCGTCGATGACATGGTCGGCCAGCCAGGGCTGCCGGTCCGACGAGAGCAGCGCGGTCAGCAACACGCCGCCACCGTCGGCGAGTTGGACAGTCCCGCCGAGCAGCGGATGCCCGGGGGCGTCCATGCCTGCCGCGCGTACGTCCCCTGCCGGGGCCGGGGCGTCGAGCCAGTAGGTCTGCCGCTGGAAAGGGTAGGTGGGCAGGTCGACGAACTCGTGGCCGTCCGGCAGGAAGGCCGACCAGTCGCAGGCGCCGCCGTGTACATGGAGCTCGGTGAGCGCGCCGACGGCGGTCTCGGTCTCCTCGCGGCCGCGCCGCAGGGCCGCCGCCACCACGCCGGGGGTGTCGCCCGTGCGACTGTCCGCGGCCATCGCGGCGAGCACGGCGTCCGGCCCGAGTTCCAGGAACCGGGTCACGCCCGCTGCCTCGAGGGTGCGGATGCCGTCGGCGAACCGGACGGCCTCGCGCAGCTGCGTCACCCAGTACTCGGCCGTGCACAACTGCTCGGCCGTGGCGGTCTCGCCGGTGACGTCGGACACCACGGGGATCGTCGGCGGTGACATCGGAATGTCCCGGACGATCGCGGCGAAGTCCTCCAGCATCGCGTCCATGTGAGGTGAGTGAAACGCATGGCTGACCCGCAAATACGTAGTCTTCCGGCCGAGACCCGCGAAATGCTCGACCACGCGTTCGACTTCGGTGGTGTCGCCGGAGACCACGGTGGCCCGCGGCCCGTTGACCGCCGCCACGGCGATCCGGTCCGTACGGTCCGCGAGCAGCGGCCGCACCTCCTCCTCGGCGACGGCGAGGGCGGCCATCGCGCCGCCGGCCGGCACCTGCCCCATCAGCCGGCCGCGGGCCACGACCAGGCGGCATGCGTCGGGCAGGGTGAAGACACCGGCGAGGTGAGCGGCGGTCAGTTCACCGATGGAGTGCCCGATCAGGTGGTCGGGCGTGACGCCCCAGGAGGTGAAGAGCCGGAACAGCGCGACCTCGACGGCGAACAGCGCCGGCTGGGTGTACTCGGTGCTGTCCAGCAGATCCGCTTCCGGGCTGCCCTGCGCGGCGAACACGATCTCACGCAGCGGCCTGGGCAGGTGCAGGTCCGCCTGGGCGCAGATCTCGTCGAAGGCATCGGCGTAGACCGGGAACGTCTCGTACAACGTGCGTCCCATGCCAGGACGTTGGGCGCCCTGCCCCGAGAACAGGAACGCGGTCCTGCCGCCGCTCGCGGTGCCGGCGGCCGACGGTGCGTCGGTGCGTCCGTCCAGCCAGTCGGTGAGCCGGTCGCGGAGCGCGTCGCGGTCGGTGCCCCAGCACACCAGACGGTGTTCGAAGCGGGAGCGCGCCGCCAGGCCGCGGCCGATCGCCGCCGCGTCGTGGCCGGGCTCCGCGTCGAGGGCGCCGAGCAGATTGCGGACCTGTTCGGTCAGCGCGGCGGGCGTGCGGGCGGACAGTGTCCACGGCAGCAGTTCCGGGGCGGCCCCGTCCGTCGCCGCCGGTGCGCCGGACGGGAGCGCCTGTGCGGCCGCCGGGCCCTCTTCGACGATCAGGTGAACATTCGTGCCACTGATGCCGAACGAGGACACGGCGGCGCGGCGCGGCCCGTGGTCGTCCGGCCAGGCACGCGCGTCGGCGAGGAGCCGCACGGTTCCGGCCGACCAGTCGACGTGCTGGGTGGGCCGGTCGATGTGCAGGGTGCGCGGCATGGCGCCGTGCCGCATAGCCAGTACGGCCTTGATGACACCGGCGATGCCGGACGCGGCCTGGGTGTGGCCGATGTTCGACTTCACCGAGCCCAGCCACAACGGCCGGTCCGCGGGCCGGTCCTGACCGTAGGTGGCGAGCAGCGCCTCGGCCTCGATGGGGTCGCCGAGCGCGGTACCGGTGCCGTGCGCCTCCGCCAGGTCCACGTCGGCGGCTTCGAGCCCCGCGTTGGCCAACGCCTGACGGATCACGCGCTGTTGGGCGAGTCCGTTGGGCGCGGTCAGCCCGTTGGAGGCCCCGTCCTGATTCATCGCACTGCCGCGGACGACGGCAAGCACGCGGTGGCCGTTGCGCCGGGCGTCCGAGAGCCGCTCCACGAGGATCATGCCGACGCCCTCGGCCCAGCCCGCCCCGTCGGCCTCGGCGGAGAACGCCTTGCACCGGCCATCCCTGGACAGCGCGCCCTGCCGGCTGAACTCGATGAACGTGTACAGCGTCGAGAGCAGGGTCACGCCGCCCGCGAGTGCCATCACGCACTCGCCCGAGCGCACCGACTGGGCGGCCAGGTGCAGGGCGACCAGCGAGGACGAGCAGGCGGTGTCCACGGTGACGGCGGGGCCCTCGAGCCCGAAGGTGTATGCGACCCGGCCCGATGCCACGCTGGCCGCGCTGCCGGTGGCGAGCTGGCCCTCGAACTCGCCCGCCGAGGCGGCGACCCGCGGTCCGTAGTCGGTCTGGTTCGCCCCGACGAACACCGCGACCGGGCTGCCCTTCAGCGTCGCCGGGTCGATCCCTGCCCGCTCGAACGCCTCCCAAGAGGTCTCCAGGAGCAGCCGGTGCTGCGGGTCGATGGCTGGTGTCACGCGCGGTGAGATGCCGAAGAACATGGGGTCGAACGCGCCGACGTCGTCCAGGAATCCGCCGCCACGCGTGTAGTGCGTGCCCGGGTGGTCCGGGTCCGGGTGGTAGCTGCCCTCCAGGTCCCAGCCGCGGTCGGTGGGGAAGCCGGAAACCGCGTCGCGGCCCTCGGCCAGCAGCTCCCAGAACTCCTCCGGCGTGCTCACGCCGCCCGGGAAGCGGCAGCTCATCGAGACGATCGCCACCGGGTCGTCGTCCACCGTGCCACCCTGACCGGCGGCCGCAGCCGACTCGCGCACGGGCAGCCGCGGCGACGCGGTCTTCTGGCCGTCCGTGCCGAACAGCTCGGAGAACAGGTGCCGGGACAGCTGGTGCGCGGTGTTGTGGTCGAAGACCACGGTGACCGGCAGCCGCAGGCCGGTGATCGTGTTGAGCCGGTTGCGCAGCTCGACGGCCGTCAGCGAGTCGAAGCCCAGGTCGCGCAGGGCCCGATCGGCATCGACCCCGTCCGGCCCCGGCAGGCCGAGGACCGCCGCCGCATGGCTGCGGACCAGATCGAGGAGCGCCTGCTGCCGCTCGGCCGGGGAACGCCCCGCGAGTCCGGCCGCGAAGCCGCCGCCGTCCTGCGGCTCGTCGGACTGCGGCGGCGCCGTCTCCCGGGCCTCCGGGAACTGTTCGAGCATCCGCCCGGCGCGGCCCGCCGTGCACGACGGGCCGAACACCCGCCAGTCGACATCGGCGACGGCGAGGTAGCCGAGATCGTGGTCGAGTGCCTGCTGCAGCCCGGAGATCGCCGTCTCCGGGGCCATCCCGGCCACTCCGTCGCGACGCAGCGACGCGCCCACCTCACCGGATGCGAGCCCGACCCGGTCCCAGGCGCCCCAGGCCAGTGACGTGGCCGGGAGTCCCGCGGCGCGGCGGGCCGACGCCAGCGCGTCCAGGTAGGCGTTGGCCGCCGCGTAACTGCCTTGTCCGGGCAGGCCGAGCGTGCCGGCCAGCGAGGAGAACAGGATGAACGCGTCGAGGTCGAGGTCCTTGGTCAGCTCGTGCAGATGGTGCGCGGCGACCACCTTGGGGCGCAACACCGTCCTGGCCCGCTCCGGGCCGAGCGCGTCGAGCAGGCAGTCGTCGAGGACGGCCGCCGCGTGCACGACCGCGGTCAGCGGGTACTCGGGGTCGATGCCGTCGAGCAGTTCCTGCAGCGCCGTACGGTCCGCCACGTCGCATGCCGCGACGGTGACGCGGGCGCCGAGCCCGGTCAGACGTTGCGCCAACTCCACGGCACCCGGGGCCTGTTCGCCGCGCCTGCTGACAAGCAGCAGGTGCCGGGCGCCGTTCGCCGCGAGCCAGGCGGCGACCTCCGCGCCGATGCCGCCCGTGCCGCCGGTGACCAGGACGGTGCCGGAAGGGCGCCAGTTCCGTACGGGGGTGTGGCCGGCCAGCCGCTTGCGAGCGAGCCGGCGCACGTAGAGCCCGCCCGTCCGCACCGCCACCTGGTCCTCGCCGTCGGGAGCGCCGAGCCCGCACACCAGCCGCTCGCCCGCCCGCTCATCCGCGTCGGCCGGCAGGTCGACCAGGCCGCCGAACCGCTGCGGGTACTCCAGAGCGGCGATCCTGCCCAGCCCCCACAGCAGGGCCTGCTCCGGCACGGGCGACCGGTCGGAGCGTCCGACGCCGACCGCGCCCTGGGTGGCGATCCACAGCGGCGCCATGATCCCGGCGTCACCGAGCGCCTGGACGACCAGCACCGCCCGGTCCAGGTCCTGCTGTTCCGGATCGGCCCCGTCGCGGTCCGACCGATCGCCGAGCGCGAGCAGGGACAGGACGCCGGTGGCCTCCGCTCCGAAGTCGCGCAGCCGCGCGGCCAGTTCGGCCCGGTCGCCCTCCACGACCTCGAGCACGCTCACGTCGGCGCCGGACGCCGCAAGCGCCTGCCGGGCCCGCTCCTGCCACGCGTGCCCACCGGCCGGGGCCAGCAGCAGCCAGCGAGAGCCGTCGATCCGCGGCGTCACGCCGTGGGTGAGGGGCTGCCACTGGATGTCGTAGCGCCACGAGTCCAGTGCGGAGTCGTGGCGCCGCCGGCGTCGCCAGTCGGCGAGCACGGGGAGCACCGGCTCCAGCGCGGCGGGGTCCTCGACCCCGAGCGTTCCCGCGACCGCCTCAGGGTTTTCGCTCTCGACGGCCGCCCAGAACTCGGCGTCGACCGGGTCCTGCGCGCTCTCGCCGGGGCCTGCCTGCTCCTGCAGCCAGTAGTGGTTGCGTTGGAAGGCGTACGTCGGCAGATCGACCGGTGCCGGAGGCACGTCCGGGAAGGCGGCCGTCCAGTCGACCTCGACGCCGCACACCCACAACTCGGCCACACTGGCCAGGAACCGGTCCAGACCGCCGTCGTCACGGCGGACGGATCCGGTGACAATGCTCTCGTCGGCCATCTCCTCAACCGCGGCGGAGAGCACCGGGTGCGAGGAGACCTCGACAAACACACCATAACCGTCGGCCGCCAGCTTCTCGACCGCCTCCGCGAACCGCACCCGCGAACGCAGATTCGTAAACCAGTACCCGCCATCCATCACCGAACCGTCGACGAACTCACCCGTCACCGTCGACAGCAACGGAACCCTGCCGGCACGCGGAGCAATACCCGCCAGACTCTCCGCAAGCTCGGCCTCGAGTACATCCATCGCAGCCGAGTGCGAGGCGTAATCCACCGCGATCCGCCGCGCCCGCAACCCCAACTCCAGGCAACGAGCCACCGCCTCATCAACCGCAGCAACCTCACCGGAAATCACCACCTGCGACGGACCATTCACCGCCGCGACCGACACCCGCTCCCCCCACCCGGCCAGAATCTCCTCCACCCGGGCAACACCGGCACCGACCGAGGCCATCGTGCCCGCCCCACTGGCCAGCTCCGCAATCGCCTTGCTGCGCAGACACACCACCCGCAGCGCATCGTCCAACGTGAGGACCCCCGCCACATAAGCGGCCGCGATCTCACCCTGCGAATGCCCCACCACCGCCGCCGGCACCACACCATACGAACGCCACACCGCCGCCAACGCCACCATCACCACGAACGACGCGGGCTGCACCACATCGACGCGTTCCAAAGACGGCGCATCCGGCGCCCCGCGCAGTACATCGGTGACCGACCAGTCCACCAACCCCACCATCGCGGCCTCACACTCGGCGACCACACCCGCGAACACCGGGGACTCCTCCAGGAGCCGGGCACCCATCGCCGCCCACTGCGCCCCCTGACCCGGGAACACGAACACCGACCGCCCCACCGGAGTCACAGCCCCCGACACCACATGCCCCGACGGCTCACCACTTGCCAACGCACCCAGACCCGGAGCGAACTCACCACCCAGCACCACAGCCCGGTGCTCGAACCGCGCCCGCGTCGACGCCAGCGACCAACCCACCGACACCGGATCCAACCCGTCCCCGGCCGCCAGTGCGCCCAACGCCACCGCCTGCCCCCGCAACGCCCCGGCACTCCGCGCCGACAACAACCACGGAACCACCGACGGAACCGAACCCCCCGTCTCGCGGGCCTCCTCGGGGGGCGCCTCCTCCAGGATCACGTGCGCGTTCGTCCCGCTGATCCCGAACGCCGACACACCCGCCCGCCGCGGACGATCCTCCCCCCGAGGCCACTCCCGCGCCTCCGCCAGCAGCTCCACCGCACCCGCCGACCAGTCCACATGCGACGACGGCACACCCACATGCAGCGACTTCGGCATCACGCCGTGCCGCATCGCCAGTACGAGCTTCATGACACCCGCGGCACCTGCCGCGAGCTGGGTGTGGCCGATGTTGGACTTGATCGAGCCCAGCCACAACGGACGGTCCTCGGGCCGGTTCTGGCCATAGGTGGCGATCACGGCCTGGGCCTCGATCGGGTCGCCCAGCGTGGTGCCCGTGCCGTGCGCCTCCACCACGTCGACCTCGGCCGCCGCCACACCCGCATTCGCCAGCGCCTGCCGGATCACCCGCTGCTGGGCCGGACCGCTGGGTGCGGTGAGGCCGTTGGAGGCACCGTCCTGGTTCATCGCACTGCCGCGGATGACGGCCAGTACGTGGTGCCCGTTGCGCCGGGCGTCCGAGAGGCGCTCCAGGAGCAGGACGCCGATGCCCTCCGCGAGGCCCATGCCGTCGGCGTCGTCGGAGAACGCCTTGCTCCGGCCGTCCTCCGCGAGGGCACGCTGCCGGCTGAAGCCGACGAAACCCGTAGGCTCCGCGGCGATCGTGGCGCCTCCGGTGAGCGCGAGCGAGCACTCGCCCGACCGCAGCGACTGCGCGGCCAGATGCAGGGCCACCAGGGCCGAGGAGCATCCGGTGTCCACGCTGACCGCGGGGCCCTCGAGGCCCAGCGTGTACGAGATGCGCCCCGAGGCGATGTTGGTGACCGTCCCGGTGATCAGGTGTCCTTCCACCCCGTCCGGAACCTGCTGCAGTTTCGCGCCGTAACCGTCGTCTCCGACGCCGAGGAATACCCCGCAGGCGCTGCCGCGCAGGCTGTGCGGGTCGATCCGGCCGTGCTCGATCGCCTCCCACGACGTCTCCAGCAGCAGCCGCTGCTGCGGGTCCATGGCGAGCGCCTCACGCGGCGAGATCCCGAAGAACCCGGCGTCGAAGTGGCCCGCGTCCCGGACGAATCCGCCGGAACGGACGTACGTGCGTCCCGCTTCGTCCGGGTCCGGGCTGTAGAGCTCCGCGAGGTCCCACCCCCGGTCGCCGGGGAAGGCGGTGACGGCGTCGCCGCCGTCCGCGAGCAGCCTCCACAGGTCGTCCGGCCCGCTGATCCCGCCCGGGAGACGGCACCCCATTCCGATGATCGCGATCGCGTCGTCGTCGGCCATGGGGACGACGGTCGCGGCGGGCGACGCCCCGGCGTCCGTCCGTTCCCCTTCGCCTTCGCCGAGCAGAGCCGTGTGCAGATGCCGTACGAGACGGTCGACGTCGGGGTGGTCGAAGACGAGGGTGGTGGGAAGCTTCAGACCGGTGGCGGCGCGCAGCGAGTTGCGCAGCTCGACCGCGAGCAGCGAGTCGAAGCCGAGGTCACGGAACGACCGTGCGTTCTCCAGAGCATCCGAGGCGGTGTGCCCGAGCACATGCGAGACGTGTGTGCGCACCAGATCGCGCAGGAGGATCTCTTGCTCGTCGGCGGCCAGCGGACGTAGCCGCTCCAGCAGCGGATTCTCCTCGGCCGCCGACGCTTCGCCTTCCGCCAGGGCGGCCCTGACCTCGGGGATCTCGTCGAGCAGCGGGCGTCGGCGCGCGGCGGTGAAGACGCGGCTGAAGTCCGCCCAGTCGACGTCACCGATGACGATGAACTCCTCGTCGTCGGCCATCGCCTGCCGCAGTCCGGCCATCGCGGTCCGCGGATCCATGAAGCGCATGCCGTACCAGTTCAGGGAGCTGGACTCGGCCGCGGCCTCGCCCATGCCGTCGTCGGCGGACCACAGACCCCAGTAGATCGTCGTCCCGGTGCGGCCACGGGCCCGCCGGTTCCGGGTGACCGAATCGAGATAGGCGTTGCCCGCCGAGTACGAGCCGTGGTCGCCCGCGCCCCACAGCCCGGCCACGGACGAGTAGAGCAGGAACGCGTCCAGGTCGTCGCGGTCGAAGAGCCGGTCGAGGTTGGCCGTGCCGACCAGCTTGGCCGCCGCGCCGTCCTCGAACTCCGCGAGTTCCATCTGCTGGAGCGAGGCGAACCGGCTCACCCCCGCACAGTGCACCACGGTCCTGATCGGCGACGCCCCGTCGGCTTCCACTTCCTCGACGAGCCTCGCCAGCGCCGCGTAGTCACAGACATCGACTGCAGCAACTGTCACCCGGGGGCCCAATGCCCTTATTTCGTCGGCGAGTTCACCTGCGCCGGGCGCGTCAGGGCCGCTCCGGGAAACGAGTACGAGATGCTCCACGCCGCATGTCGCGAGCCAGCGCGCCGTGTGTGCGGCAAGGCCGCCGGTGCCGCCGGTGATCAGGGCCGCGCCACTCGTCCGGAAGGACGGTCCGGAAGCATCCCGCCGCGGATCGCGCCGCAGTCGGCGCAGGAGCACCTCACCGGAGCGGATCGCAACCTGGTCCTCGTGGTCGCCGGCGCTCAGGGCGTCGGTCAGCAGGCCGACGTCGCGGGCCGTCAGCTCCTCCGGCAGGTCGATCACGCCGCCCCACGACTGCGGATGTTCCAGGCCGAAGACCAGGCCCAGGCCCCATGTGCTGCTCTGCTCCGGGCGACTCACGCGGTCCGCACGGCCCGCCGAGACCGCGTCCCGGGTGCACAGCCACAGCGGAACCGGCTCCTCCCGCTCCACCACGGCCTGCATCACCAGGAGGTTCAGCGCGAGCCCTGTGGTCAGCCCGGGACGCTCGGGGTGCGCCTGCTCGTTCAGCGCGAGCAGCGACAGCACACCGGCCGCACCTGCATGCGCGGCCAGCGTTTCCCCGACCTGACACCGGTCGTGCCCGGCGTCGAGCACCACGTGTGTGACCTCGGCGCCACGCTCGCGGAGACCGTCGGCGACCAGCGCGACGGTGTCACCGCCCTGCTGGGCCGCCGAGCTCACCACGACCCAACTGCCGGACAACCGCGCATCGGTGCGAGACGTGCGCGGCAGCCATTCGATGTTGTAGCGCCACGTGTCCAGCACCGAATGGGCGGCCCGACGCTCGCGCCACCCCTCGAGCGCGGGCAGTACAGCGCTCAACGGCGCGTCCTCCGCGAGGCCGATCTCGTCGGCGAGCGCACTGATGTCGCCCCCGCGAACGGCTGCCCAGAACTCGGCGTCGACCGGGTCCTGCGCGCTCTCGCCGAGGCCTGCCTGCTCCTGCAGCCAGTAGTGGTTGCGTTGGAAGGCATACGTCGGCAGATCGACCGGTGCCGGAGGCACGTCCGGGAAGGCGGCCGTCCAGTCGACCTCGACGCCGCACACCCACAACTCGGCCACACTGGCCAGGAACCGGTCCAGACCGCCGTCGTCACGGCGGACGGATCCGGTGACCACACTCTCGTCGGCCATCTCCTCAACCGCGGCGGAGAGCACCGGGTGCGAGGAGACCTCGACAAACACGCCATAACCGTCGGCCGCCAGCTTCTCGACCGCCTCCGCGAACCGCACCCGCGAACGCAGATTCGTAAACCAGTACCCGCCATCCATCACCGAACCGTCGACGAACTCACCCGTCACCGTCGACAGCAACGGAACCCTGCCGGCACGCGGAGCAATACCCGCCAGACTCTCCGCAAGCTCGGCCTCGAGCACATCCATCGCAGCCGAGTGCGAGGCGTAATCCACCGCGATCCGCCGCGCACGCAACCCCAACTCAAGGCATGCCGCGACCACTTCCTCGACCCCGGCCACCTCGCCGGAGATGACCACCTGGGACGGGCCGTTGACCGCCGCGACTGATACGCGCTCACCCCACGGAGCGAGAATCTCCTCCACCCGGGCAACACCGGCACCAACCGAGGCCATCGTGCCCGCCCCACTGGCCAGCTCCGCAATCGCCTTGCTGCGCAGACACACCACCCGCAGCGCATCCTCCAACGTGAGGACCCCCGCCACATAGGCGGCAGCGATCTCACCCTGCGAATGCCCCACCACCGCCGCCGGCACCACACCATACGAACGCCACACTGCCGCCAACGCCACCATCACCACGAACGACGCGGGCTGCACCACGTCCACCCGCTCCAGCGACGGCGCACCCGGCGCCCCGCGCAGTACATCGGTGACCGACCAGTCCACCAGGCCCACCATCGCGGCCTCACACTCCGCGACCACACCCGCGAACACCGGCGACTCCTCCAGGAGCCGGGCACCCATCGCCGCCCACTGCGCCCCCTGACCCGGGAACACGAACACCGACCGCCCCACCGGACCAGAAATCCCCGACACCACACGGGCCGACGGCTCACCACTTGCCAACGCACCCAGACCCGGAGCGAACCCACCACCCAGCACCACAGCCCGGTGCTCGAACCGCGCCCGCGTCGACGCCAGCGACCAACCCACCGACACCGGATCCAACCCGTCCCCGGCCGCCAGTGCGCCCAACGCCACCGCCTGACCCCGCAACGCCCCGGCACTCCGCGCCGACAACAACCACGGAACCACCGACGACGATTCGATCGCGGTCTGCTCCTCGACAGGCGGTGGCTCCGGCGCCTCTTCCAGGATCACGTGCGCGTTCGTCCCGCTGATCCCGAACGCCGACACACCCGCCCGCCGCGGACGATCCTCCCCCCGAGGCCACTCCCGCGCCTCCGACAGCAACTCCACCGCACCCGCCGACCAGTCCACATGCGACGACGGCACACCCACATGCAGCGACTTCGGCATCACGCCGTGCCGCATCGCCAGCACCATCTTGATCACACCCGCCACACCGGCCGCGGCTTGGGTGTGGCCGATGTTCGACTTCACCGACCCCAGCCACAACGGACGGTCCTCGGGCCGGTTCTGGCCATACGTCGCCAGCAGGGCCTGCGCCTCGATCGGGTCGCCCAGCGTGGTGCCCGTGCCGTGCGCCTCCACCACGTCGACCCCGGCCGCCGCCACACCCGCATTCGCCAGCGCCTGCCGGATCACCCGCTGCTGGGCCGGACCGCTGGGTGCGGTCATGCCGTTGGACGCGCCGTCCTGGTTCACAGCGGAGCCGCGGAGCACCGCCAGGATCTGATGCCCGTTACGCTGTGCGTCCGACAGGCGCTCCAGGAGCAGAACGCCGACGCCCTCGCCCCAGCCGGTCCCGTCGGCGTCGTCGGAGAAGGCCTTGACCCGGCCGTCCACGGCGAGCCCGGACTGCCTGCTGAACTCGGTGAAATTGAGCGGATGGCCCATCACGGCGGCGGCGCCGGCCAGCGCGAGGGAGCAGTCGTCATCGCGCAGCGCCTGGATCGCCAGGTGCAGGGCCACCAGCGCCGAAGAGCACCCCGTGTCGATGGTGACGGCGGGCCCCTCCAGGCCCAGGGTGTAGGCGATCCGCCCGGACATCACGGAGTCGTGGCTGCCGGTCAGCAGATGGCCCTCGACGCCCTCGGGCACCGCCCGTACGCCGGCGCCGTAGCCCGCGTTGCTCGCACCGACGAACACGCCTGCGCGTTCGCCGGTCAGGCTCTCAGGGTCTATCCCGGCCCGCTCGATCGCCTCCCACGACGTCTCCAGCAGCAGCCGCTGCTGCGGGTCCATGGCGAGCGCCTCACGCGGCGAGATCCCGAAGAACCCGGCGTCGAACTCGGCGGCACGGGCCAGGAACGCCCCGCGCCGGGTGTAGCTGGTGCCGGAGTGGTCGGGGTCGGGGTGGTACAGGCGGTCCAGGTCCCAGCCGCGGTCGTCGGGCATCTCGCCGACGACGTCGGCGGCGGCCTCGATCAGCTCCCAGTACTTCTCGGGGGTGTCAGCGCCGCCGGGAAAGCGGCAGCTCATCGCGACGATCGCGATGGGCTCGGTCCGCTTGTCCTCCAGCTCCCGGACCCTCTTACGGGTGGTCCGCAGCTCTGCAGTGAGTCGGTTCAGGTACTCCCGCAGCCGCTGTTCGGTCGCGTCACCGCTCATCTGATACCCAACTCCCGGTCGATCAGGTCGAAGATCTCGTCGTTCGAAGCCGCCGTCAGGTCGTCGTCGCCCTGTGCGCCGGCAGTGGTGTGGTCGGCGGCCGGTTCCACCCGGCGCAGCAGGGCACGCAGTCGGTCGGTCAGGCCGAGGCGGTCGCGCTCCTCGTCCGGCAGGGCGGACAGCCGGGCTTCCATGCGGTCCAGTTCGGCCAGTACGTCGTCGGCCCCACCGAACAGCTCGTCGCTCAAATGCCGAACGAGCGCGGCCGGAGTGGGGTGGTCGAAGATGAGGGACGCGGGCAGCTTGAGTCCGGTCGCGACGGCCAGCCGGTTGCGGAACTCGAGCGCCGTGAGGGAGTCGAAGCCGAGCTCCTTGAAGGTCGAGCGCGGCCGCACGCCCTCCGGCCCGTCGGCCTTGAGCACTACGGCGGCCTCGCCCCTGACCAGGTCCGTCAAGGCGCTCTCCCGCTCCTCGGCGGGCAGCCCGGCGAGCCGGTCCGCGAGGGACGTGGGCGGCTCCGGCGCGGGCTCGACGCCGTTCGCGTGCAGGCCCGGCACCGGCGACGCGGCCTGCTGTGCCGTAGTGAGTTCGGCGACGAGGCGGCGGTCCCGCGTCATCGTGTACAGCGGCAGGAAGCGGGCCAGGTCGAAGTCGGCGACAGCGACGGTGGTGTCGCCCTGTCCCACCGCGCGGGCGAGCGCGCGGACCGCCCGCTCGGGCAGCATGAGGTGTACGCCGCGCTGCGTGAACAGGTCGGCGGCATCTCCCTCGGCCATGCCGCCGTCCCAGGCGCCCCAGGCGATGGACGTGGCCACCGCGCCGCGGGCGCGCCGCTCGGCGGCGAACGCGTCCAGGTAGGCGTTGGCGGCGGCGTATCCGGCCTTGCCCGCGTCGCCCCAGATGCCGGCTCCGGACGAGAACAGGACGAAGGCGTCCAGGTCCAGGTCCGCGGTGAGGGCGTCCAGGTTGCGGGCGCCTTCGACCTTTGCCCGCAGCACCCGGGCGAGTTCGGCGGTGGACAGGCCGCCGACCGGGATCTCCGGGTGGGTGACCCCGGCGGCGTGCACGACGGCGGTCAGCGGCCGTTCGTCATCGATCGTCGCGAGGACGGCGGCGACCTGGTCCGCGTCGGCGACGTCGCAGGCCGCGACCGTCACCCGCGCGCCGAGCGCGGTCAGTTCGGCGCTCAGCTCCGCCGTGCCCGGCGCGTCCGGGCCGAGGCGGCTGGTCAGGATCAGGTGGGCCGCTCCGTGCTGGGCGGCCCAGCGCGCCACATGGGCGCCCAGGACGCCGGTGCCGCCGGTGATCAGCACGGTGTCGCGCGGCCGCCACGGCTCGGCCTCCGGCGCGGGGGCCTTGACGAGTCTGCGGGCGAACACGGCGTTGTCGCGTACGGCCACCTCATGCTCGCCGGTGACCCCGGACAGAACCGTCGCAAGGCGCACGAGGCAGTCCTCGCCCGGTTCGTCCGGCAGGTCCACGAGGCCGCAGGCGCGGTCGGCCTCCTCCAGCCCGAGCACCACGCCCAGGCCCCACACCTGCGCCTGGAGGGGAGCGCGGACCGGGTCGTCGGGTGCGGTGCCGACCGCGCCCGAAGTGGCCAGCCACAGCGGGGCGTCCGGAGCACACTCGGCCAAGGCCCGCACCGCGGCGACGGTGTCGGCAAGGCCGGCGGTGACCACGGGCTCGTCGTCGCACGGCCGCTCGTCGAGGGCGGCCAGCGACAGGATGCCGTCGATCCGGTCCGGCAGCGCGGCGCCCTCGCGCGCCAGGTCGTCCACGCCGATGGCGTGGGGAATGGCGCCGTGACGGGCGAGGCCCGTCAGCACCGTCTCGACGAGGTCGTCCCGCAGCGGGCTCGTCGGGGTGAGCACCAGCCAGTCGCCGGTGAGCGTCGGCTCCCCGGTGCCCGGCACGGGGGTCCAGTCGACGCGGTACCGCCAGCTGTCGATGACGGCGGCCTCCTGGCGCGCGGCGGCCTGGGCGGGTGCTTCGAGCCAGTGGCGGCGGCGCCGGAACGGGTAGGTGGGCAGGTCGACCCCGGGCCGGGCGGACCCGCCGGGGAACGCCGGGCCGAAGTCGACGGGGGCGCCGCGCACCCACGCCTCGGCGAGCGAGAGGAGCAGGCGGTCGGGCCCGCCGTCGTTCCGGCGCAGCGAGCCCACGGCGCAGGCGTCGCCGTGCTCGGCGAGAGTCTCTTCGGTCGCGGCGAGCAGCACCGGGTGCGGGCTGCACTCGACGAAGAGTCCGTGGCCCTGCCCGGCGAGCGCGCGCACCGCTTCGGCGAAACGCACGGGGCGGCGCAGGTTCGTGCCCCAGTAGGCGGCGTCGAGCGCCGGGGAGTCGATCCAGTCGGCGGTGACGGTGGAGAAGAACGGCACCTGCGGCGTGCGGGGCCGGACGGGGGCGAGCAGCTCGCCCAGTTCGTCGAGGATCTCCTCGACGTGCGCGGAGTGCGAGGCGTAGTCGACGGGGATCGTCCGCAGGCGCAGACCGCGTTCCCGGCAGTCGCGGCTCACGTCCTCGAGGGCCGCGGGGTCTCCGGAGAGCACCACCATGCCTGGCCCGTTCACGGCGGCGACGGACAGTCGCCCTTCGAAGCGGGACACGAGGTCGTCGGCCTGTTCCTCGGGCACCGCGACGATGGCCATGGCACCACGTCCTGCCAGCGCGGTCAGCGCCTTGCTGCGCAGACACACCACCCGCGCCGCGTCCTGCAGCGACAGTGCTCCGGCGACGCAGGCGGCGGCGATCTCGCCCTGCGAGTGCCCGACCACGGCGGCTGGTTCTATCCCGTACGAGCGCCATACAGCGGCCAGCGCGACCATCACCGCGAACGACGCGGGCTGCACCACGTCCACCCTCTCGAGCGACGCGGCCCCCTCTGCGCCCCGCAGCACATCGGTCAACGACCAGTCGACGTACGCCGACAGCGCCTCCTCGCACTGAGCGACGGCCCGTGCGAACACCTCGGAGCTCTCCAGCAGACCGGCACCCATGCCGACCCACTGCGCACCCTGCCCAGGGAAGACGAACACGGTCCGCCCCAGCGGCCCCGCAACACCCGAAACCACATGCGCGCACGGCTCACCGGCCGCCAGCGCCCGCAGCCCCTCGTCGTGCCCGCCCACAACCACGGCCCGGTGCTCGAACCAGGTCCGTGCCGTCGCCAGCTCCCGTCCCACCGACGCCGGTTCGGCGCCACCGTCGGCCCACGCGCCCAACGCCGCGGCCTGGTCGCGCAGGACCTGCCCGTCGCGGGCCGACAGCAGCCACGGCACGACGGACGGACCGCCCGCGGCCGGTTGCGCCACGGGCTCCGGCAGCGGCTCCGCCTCCGGGGCCTGCTCCAGGATCACGTGCGCGTTCGTGCCGCTGATGCCGAACGCGGAGACACCGGCCCGGCGTGGCCGGTCCGTGTCCGGCCAGGGCCGGGACTCGGCGAGCAGGCGGACACCGCCCGACTCCCAGTCCACCCGCGAGGTGGGTTCGGTCACGTGCAGGGTGCTCGGCAGGGTGCCGTGCCGCAGCGCCTGCACCATCTTGATCACTCCGACGACGCCGGCCGCCGCCTGGGTGTGCCCCACGTTGGACTTGACCGAGCCGAGCCACAGCGGCCGCTCGGCCGGCCGGCCGTCGCCGTACGTCGCCATGAGCGCCTGCGCCTCTATCGGATCGCCGAGCCGGGTGCCGGTGCCGTGCGCCTCCACGGCGTCCACGTCGGCGGGGCCGAGGCCGGCCCGGCCCAGCGCCTGGCGGATCACCCGCTGCTGGGACAGGCCGTTGGGCGCGGTCAGACCGTTCGACGCGCCGTCCTGGTTGATCGCGCTGCCGCGTACCAGCGCCAGCACCCGGTGCCCGTTGCGGCGCGCCGCGGAGAGCCGCTCCACCAGGAGGACGCCGACGCCCTCGGCCATGCCGAAGCCGTCCGCGTCCTCGGCGAACGCGCGGCAGCGGCCGTCGGCTGACAGCGCGCGCAGCCGGCTGAAGCTGATCAGCGACGTGGGCGTGGAGGTCACCGACACCCCGGCGACCAGGGCGAGTTCGCACTCGCCCGAGGCCAGGGACTGGGCGGCGATGTGCAGGGCGACCAGGGAGCCGGAGCAGGCCGTGTCGATGCTGACGGCGGGCCCGGTGAAGCCGAAGTGGTAGGCGAGCCGCCCGGAGGCGACGCTCGGCGCGCCGCCGGTGACCTGGTAGCCCACCAGCTCGTCCGGCACGCTGTCCGGCCTGCCGTAGTCCGGTGGCATCACGCCCGCGAACACGCCGGTGTCGCTGCCCTTGAGGTCGTCCGGCAGCAGACCGGCGTTCTCGAACGCCGCCCAGGCGGTCTGCATCAGCAGCCGCTGCTGCGGGTCCATGGCCAGCGCCTCACGGGCGGAGATGCCGAAGAACTCGTGGTCGAACTCGGCGGCCGTGCCCAGGAATCCGCCGGCCCGCACGTAGCTGGTGCCGGGCCGGTCCGGGTCGGGGTCGTACAGCGCGTCGACGTCCCAGCCCCGGTCGGAGGGGAGCGGGCCGACAGCGTCGCCACCGGTCATGAGGAGCTGCCACAGTGCGTCCGGGCCGTCGACGTCGCCGGGCAGGCGGCACGCCATGCCGACGATGGCGAGCGGTTCGTCGGTAGCCGTGCGGACCGGCTCGGGTGCGGCGGGCGCCGCGGGCCTGCCGTGCGCCACCCGCAACAGGTGCTCGGCGAGCAGCGCCGGAGTGGGGTGGTCGAAGACGACCGTGAGAGGCAGCGCTGCCCCGGTGGCCCTGGCGAGCCGGCCGCGCAGTTCGACGGCGGTGAGCGACGACAGGCCCAGGTCCTTGAAGGTGCGGTCGGCGGCGATGTCCTGCGGCTCCGCCCAGCCGAGCAGATGCGCGGTGTGCTCCCGGACGAAGCCCAGGACCAGGTCGTGCTGCCGGTCCTCGGGGACGTCGGCGAGCCGGGCACGCAACTCGCCGACGGGCGCCGGGCTGCAGTCGGTCTCCTGGCGCGGAGCCGGGTCCGGGCGGTCGTCCTCCGCCCGGCCCGCCGGTATCTCGGCGGACGGCGTCCACCAGTACCGCTGCCGGTCGAACGGATAGGTGGGCAGCTCGACCCGACGCACCGCGCGGTCCCCGAACGTCTCGGCCCAGTTCACGGCCACACCGTGCACATACAACCGGGCCAGTGACTGGCGGAACGAGACGGGGTCGTGCGGGGCGCCGATGACGACGGCGTCGTCGGGAAGCGTGCCGGCCGGGGTCGGGTTGGGGCCGGCCTCGAGGAAGATCCGGTGGCCGGACGCGGACAGGTTCGCGAGGGTCTCCTCGAACCGTGCGGTGCCGTGCGGAAGCCGGCTCCAGTGTTCGCCGGCAGGCGCGGGCGGCCGCGCCGGCTCCGCCTCGGGTGCCCGGCCGCCCAGGGCCACGGTCCGTGCGCCGTCCCGCAGGCTCAGCGCGCCCTGGACGCAGGCCGCCGCGACCTCGCCCCACCCTGACCCGACCACCGCGTCGGGCCGTACGCCCTGGGACTGCCACAGCTCCGCGAGACAGATCATGACCGCCCAGGACGCGAGGGGCGCCACGTCGGCGCGGTCCGCGGACGGCGCGCCGTCGGCGCCCATGAGCGCATCGGCGACCGAGAAGTCCACGAACTCGGCCAGCGCCTGATCGCATTGGGCCAGCCGTTCCGCGAACACGGGCGAGACGTTCAGGAGTTGGGCCGTCCGGCCCGCCCAGGGTCCCCCGTGCTCCGGAAACACGAACACCACGCGGCTGTTGCTCCCCACCGTGCCGCGCACCAGACCGGCCGCCTCACGGCCCTCGGCGAGCGCCGCGAGTCCCCGGTCGAGGTCTGCCGCGTCGTCGGCGAACAGGACGGCACGTTCCGCGAACCGGGCCCGGCCGACGGCCAGCGTGTACGCCGTGTCGGCCGGGGCGGTGCGCTCCGCCGCGCGCAGCCTGCGGGCCTGTTCGCGCAGGGCGGCCGGGGTCCGCGCGGACAGCACGTACGGCAGGACACCGGGCCGGCCGTCGCCCTCGAATGCCACGGGCTCGGTCGGCTCGGCGAGGATGACGTGCGCGTTCGTACCGCTGACGCCGAATGCCGACACACCGGCCCTGCGCGTCCGGTCCCCCGCGGTCCACGGCACGGGCTCGGCCAGCAGCCTGACGCCGCCGGCCGACCAGTCGACGTAGGAGGACGGGGTGTCCGCGTGCAGGGTGCGCGGCAGCAGACCGTGCCGCATCGCGAGCACCATCTTCATCACACCGCCGAGGCCCGCGGCGGCCTGGGTGTGCCCGATGTTGGACTTCAACGAGCCGAGCCACAGCGGCCGTTCGGGCGTACGGCCCTGTCCGTAGACGTCGATGAGCGCGTGCGCCTCGATCGGGTCGCCGAGCACCGTGCCGGTGCCGTGCGCCTCGACGGCGTCCACGTCCTCCGGCCGCAGCCCCGCGGCCGCCAGCGCCTGCCGGATCACGCGCTGCTGGGCCGGGCCGTTCGGCGCGGTCAGCCCGTTCGACGTGCCGTTCTGGTTCACCGCCGTGCCCGCCACCACAGCGAGGACATGGTGCCCGTTGCGCCGAGCGTCGGACAGCCGCTCCAGGACGAGAGTGCCCACTCCCTCCGCCCATCCGGTGCCGTCGGCCGTGTCCGAGAAGGATTTGCACCGGCCGTCTGCGGCGAGCCCGTGCCCGCCGAACTCGACGAGGATTCCGGGCCCGGACATCACGGTCGCCGCCCCGGCCAGCGCCAGCGAGCACTCGCCGCCGCGCAGCGACTGCACGGCCAGATGCAGCGCCACCAAGGACCCCGAGCACGCCGTGTCCACCGTGATCGCGGGCCCCTCCAGGCCCAGCGTGTAGCTGATCCGCCCGGACGAGGTGGATCCGGTGGTGCCGGTCAGCGCGTGCCCCGCCAGACCGTCGGGCGCCTCGTGCAGCCGGGGCCCGTACTCCTGGGGCATCGCGCCGACGAAGACGCCGGTGCGGGTACCGCCGAGTTCGCCGGGATCGATCCCGGCCCGCTCCAGCGCCTCCCAGGACGTCTCGAGCAACAGGCGCTGCTGCGGGTCCATGGCCAGCGCCTCGCGCGCGTCGATGCCGAAGAAGTCCGCGTCGAAGTCGGCCGCGTCGCGAAGGAATCCGCCCGCGCGTGCCGCGGTGCCGCCAGGTGCGTCCGCGTCGGCCAGCCGGCGCAGGTCCCAGCCGCGGTCCGTGGGCAGCGGTGTGATGGCGTCCGTGCCCGAACGCACCAGCTCCCACAGCTCCTCCGGCGAACGGACCCCGCCGGGAAAACGGCAGCCCATACCGATGATTGCGATCGGTTCGTCGTACGCGGGCCGGTCGGCGGCCACGACGGTGTGCCCGCCGGCCTCCGTGCCGGTCACGGTGAGCAGGTGCCCGGCCAGCCGTTCCGGTGTGGGATGGTCGAACAGCAGGGTGCTCGGCAGGTCGACGTCCAGGTCGGTGCCGATCCGCTCGCGCAGCCGGACCAGGGACAGCGAGTCGAACCCGATGTCCTTGAACGGTGTCCGGGCCGGAATCGCCTCGGCGTCCTCGTATCCGAGCACCGCGGCCGCGCGGGCCCGGATCAGGTCGAGCAGGACGAGCCGCCGCTCGTCCGGCGAACGGGCCGCGGCAAGGCGTGCGGCCGCGGCGCTGGTCACGACCTCCTCGTCGGCGGTCGGCGCGGCCACGGTGTCGAACCAGTGGCGCCGCCGCTGGAAGGCGTAGGTGGGCAGGTCCACGGTGGCCGGGACGGGTCCCGGGAAGAGGGCCGCCCAGTCGACGTCGACGCCGTCCGTCCACAGACGGGCCAAAGCCGTGACGGCCGTTACGGGTTCGGACTGCTTGCGGTTCAGCGCCGCTACGGCGAGGGCGCCCTCGTGGGTCTCACCGATCGCCGCCACGAGACCGGCGTCCGGGCCCAGCTCGAGGAAGCGGGTGACGCCGAGGGACGTGAGGTGGGTGATCGCGTCGGCGAAGCGGACCGTGCCGCGCACTTGGTCCACCCAGTACGACGCGGTGAACTCGGTGACCGGCGCCCCCGTCAACGTGGAGACGATCGGGATACGCGGGCTTTCGTACGTCAACCCGTCTGCCGTCTCACCGAACCGGGCCAGCATCGGGTCCATCAGCACCGAGTGGAAGGCGTGGCTGACCTCGAGCCAGCGCCCCTGGCGGTCGGTGAGCCGAGCGGCCACCGCCTCGACCGCCTCGCGGGTACCGGACAGGACGACCTGCCCCGGGGCGTTCACCGCCGCCACCGACACACCCTCGACCAGCAGCGGGGTGACCTCGTCGGGAGTTGCCCGTACCGCCCACATCGCACCGCCGGCAGGCAGCGCCTGCATCAACCCGGCACGCGCCGACACCAGCCGGCACGCATCCGGCAGGGACAACACCCCGGCGACGTGCGCGGCGGCGAGTTCACCCACCGAGTGACCGACGAGGTAGTCGGGGTGGACACCCCACGACTCAAGGAGCCGGAACAAGGCCACCTCGACCGCGAACAACGCGGGCTGCGCCCACCCCGTGGACCTCAACGCCTCCGCATCGGTGAGCATCACCTCGCGCAACCCGTCGAAGTGCGCGCACACCTCGTCCAGGGCAGTTGCGAAGACCGGGAAGGCTGCCGCCAGCTCCCGGCCCATGCCCAGTCGCTGACCGCCCTGCCCGGAGAACACGAACCCGGTCATCCCGTCACCGGCCACTCCCGAGACGGTCTGCGGCAGCCACTCGCCGCGTGCCAGCGCCTCAAGACCGGCGTCCAGTTCGCCGGTGTCGCCGCCCACCACCACGGCACGGTGCTCGAACCAGGTCCGGGTCGTCGCCAGCGACCAGCCCACCTCGCGCGCGCCGGCTCCGCCCACCGCCGAGCGCAGCGCCGTGGCCTGCCCGCGCAGCGCGGCGGCGCCGCGGCCGGACAGCACCCAGGGCACCACCGCGGGCATCACCGGGGGCGTGGCCGGGGAGGCGGACGCCGGCGCCGGGGCCTGCGAGAGGACCAGGTGGCAGTTGGTGCCGCCCATTCCGAAGGAGCTGACCCCGGCGATCCGGGGGCGGTCGACGTCGGGCCACTCGGTGGGGTCGCCGACGACCCGCAAGTTCAGTTCGGCCAGCGGAATGTCGGGGTTGGGCTCCTCGAAGTTGAGGCTTGCGGGGATGTGGCCGTGCGACAGGGCCAGCACGGTCTTGAGCAGGCCGGCCGCTCCGGCCGCGGCCTCCAGGTGCCCCAGGTTCGTCTTGACCGAACCGACCAGCAGCGGGCGTGTCGTGTCGCGGGCGCTGCCGAGCACCGCGCCGAGGGCCGCCGCCTCGACCGGGTCGCCCACCGGGGTGCCCGTGCCGTGCAGTTCGACGTACTGCACGGACTCCGGCGCGACCCCGGCCGACGCGTACGCCTGTCGCAGCACCTCGGCCTGGGCATCACGGCTGGGGGTGGTCAACTGCTCCGCGGCGCCGTCGTTGTTGACGGCGCCGCCGTGGATCACGCCGTAGACGCGGTCGCCCGCGGCGATCGCGTCCGGGAGCAGCCGTAGGACGAGGGCGACCCCGCCCTCGCCCCGTACGAAGCCGTTGGCCCGGTGGTCGAACGTGTAGCAGAGGCCGTCCGGGGACAGGCCCCCGAACTCCTCGGCGAGGACACCGGTCCCGGCGGCGAGATTGAGGTTCACACCGCCCGCGAGGGCGAGGGTGCTCTCGCCGCGCCGCAGGCTCTCCATGGCGGTGTGCACGGCGACCAGCGACGACGCCTGGCCGGTGTCGATGACGAGGCTGGGCCCGCGCAGTCCGATGACGTGCGAGACCCGGTTGGCGATGACGCCGCGGCTGAGACCGGCCATCGCATGGTGATTGAGCGCGGCGCGCCCGGCGTCGCCGGCCAACAGGGCGTAGTCGTCGCGCATCGCGCCGATGAACACCCCTGTCGCGCTGCCGGACAGCTCGCCGGCGACGATCCGGGCGTCCTCGAACGCCTCCCAGGCGAGTTCGAGCATCAGCCGCTGCTGGGGGTCGAGTACGCCGGCCTCGCGGGGGGTGATCCCGAAGAAGCCGGCGTCGAACCGGTCGACTCCCTCGATGAACGCGCCCCAGCTCCCACCGGCCGGCTCCCGTCGGGCCGGAACGCGGCCGACCGTGCTCCGCCCCTCGGTCAACAACCGCCAGAACGCGTCCGGGTCGGCCGCGCCGGGCAGTCGGCACGAGACACCGACGATCGCCACCGGCTGATCGCCGGCACGGGAGGATTTCATGGGTCGCAAGGTGTCCATGTGGCGTGCTGCTCCCTGCTCTTCCGCGCTATGCCGCGCTATTCCGCGATCCTGGTGAACCCGGTCCGGCGGAGGGTCGTCGGCTGCCCGCCGACACCCTCGCGCGGGGCGTCGAACGGCTCGAAGTGCCGGTAGCCGCCGGAGTACTCGACCTTGATCCTCTGTCGCACCGCGGCCGCGGGAATGCGCACCGCGCGCAGGGAGTCCGAGAAGTGCGCCGGACCGCCGACCAGTTGCGCGTCCACCATGTGCTCGCCGGTCTCCCCGGTCTGTCCAGTCATGGGGTGTCCCTCCTGATCGCCTTGTGGAAGTTCGCCGCGCTGACCTCGTGGGCGCGCAGGCAGGCGATGATGCTGCGGGCCTGCACATTGAGGTAATGACGGTGCTGCAGCAGCCAGGTGATCTGGGGCAGGGTGATCCAGTAGTGGCCGGGCGGCTCCTCGACCGGGTGGTCGTCGCCGACCTCGACGATCTTGTAGCGGCTGCGGGAGTGGTAGAAGCGGCCGCCCTCCTCGGACAGTTCCGCGTCGAACAGCACGCGTTCGTCCGGACCCTGCCCGAAGTCGAGGAGCTGCTGATGCAGCGGCCCCGACAGATGGGCGTGGTTCTCCGGGGTGCCCTGCACGGTGGGGGCGAGTTCGATGGCGTCGATGTAGCCGGGCTCGATGCGGGCCCGCAGCAGCGCGTGCGGCACTCCGTCGATCCGCTTGACCAGTAGTCCGACCAGGCCGACGCCATGCGGTTCGATCAACGGCTGGGTCCAGCCGCCCACTTCACGGCTGTTGGCGACGATGTCGACGGCGTTGACACTGAAGAAGACGCCCCGCTCGTGCGAGATCGTCCACTCCGACTGCCGCCAGCCCGGCAGGTTCCCCAGCCCCACCAGGGTGGTCTCGACGTCGTGGACGGCCTGGTTGCTGGTGATCCAGTGGAGGATCTCGGTGTTCGAGTGCAGCCCCCGGTCCTCGGCACCGAATCCGGGCAGGCACGACAGCACGGTGCGAGCGTCCATGTTCACCCGGTGGTCGATACCCAGCTGCTCGTGCACCTGGCCGAGGGTGAGCCAGCAGAAGTCCTCACCGGCCTCGACCTCGGGCCCCACCTCGACGATCATGTTGCGGTTGCGCTTGCGGTAGAACCAGGCGCCGTGCTCGGACTGCAGCACGTCCGCGATCACCCGGCACGGATCGGCCCGCGCGAAGTGCTCGACGTAGGGCACCTGCCGGCCGCGGTGCACCCCGGTGTAGTTGCTCTTGGTGGCCTGCACCGTGGGCGACAACTGCACGCCGTTGGGGTTGCCCGGCTCCGCCTTCGCCTGCATCAGCAGGTGCAGCACGCCGTCGATCTCACGGACCGCGATGCCGAGCAGGCCGATCTCCGGCTGCACGATGATGGGTTGACTCCACCGGCGTACGGGACCGTCGTCGACCTCGGCCGTCAGGCCCGCCACGGAGAAGAACCGCCCGCTGTCGTGCACGAGGTTCCCGGAGCCCCCGGCGAAGGACCAGTTGCGCAGCTTCGCGAACGGGATCGGTGTGACCTCGTGCAGCTGGGCGGCGCTGCGCTCGGCGAACCACTTCTCGAACTGCGCGGACGTGATGGCCACGCCGTCGGTGATGCGCGCCGACTCCGCGAGCCGCGCGCGCACGTCCGGATCGTCCGCGCGCAGCACTTCGGGTCCAGTGCTCAAGAGCATGGAATCACTCCCAGATCGTGAGTCGGTGCGGCGTGTTCGCGTGTTGGCGAGCGCTTCCTGGTGGGGACGGCCGGCACGTCTCATGCCGCGCCCAGATGAACACGGCCGAACGGGCTCATCCCGGCGGGTCCGGGGGTTTCTAGGTGTTCACTCAGATCCCGCCGGAACGACCCGCCGGGCGGACGAGAAGCGATTCTCCTTGGGTTCCAGCGGTGGACGTCAGCGGTGCCCCGGCACTCCCGGATGTCGGCCGCGTTCGCGACCTGACGGAGGCCGAAGGGGCCAGCATGATCGACACCGATTTGTGGATTCGGCGATATTTCCCGAGTGCGGAGGCGAAGGTCCAGTTGGTCTGCCTGCCGCACGCGGGCGGCTCGGCCTCCTTCTACCGGCCGGTGGCGCAGGCGCTGCGCCCCCGGGTCGAGGTCCTGGCCGTGCAGTACCCGGGCCGTCAGGACAGGCGCCACGAGCCGCTGATCGACGATCTGGGCACCCTGGCGGACGAGGTGTGCGAGGCCGTCGCCGCCACGGTCGACCGCCCCTTCGCGTTCTTCGGGCACAGCATGGGCTCGACCCTGGCGTTCGAGGTCACCCGGCGCCTCGAAGCCCGGGGGACATACCCGCTGCGCCTGTTCGCCTCTGCCCGGCGGGCCCCGTCGGCGAACCGGGACGAGCGGGTGCACCTGCGCGACGACGAGGGGCTGATCTCGGACGTGCGCGCGCTCAGCGGCACGAGCCAGCAGGTCTTCGGCGACGAGGAGCTGATGCGGATGGTGCTGCCGGTCATCCGGGGCGACTACCGCGCCGCGGAGACGTACCGGCACACACCCGGCCCCCGGCTGCGCTGCCCGGTCACCGCGCTGACCGGCGACAGCGACCCCAAGGCGACGCTCGAGGAGGTCGCGGCCTGGCGCGGGCACACGGACGGCGGGTTCGACCTGAGGACGTACTCCGGCGGCCACTTCTATCTGCTCGACCACACCGCGGAGGTCCTGCGGCTGATCGACGAACAGCTCGCAGAGCCGGCCCTGCGATGACGGAGGAGTCATGACAACAAGACACGTCGCGGTCTTCATGTTCCCGGGCTACGGGCATGTGAACCCGACGCTCGAGATCAGCCGCTGCCTCATCGCGCTGGGCCACCGGGTCACCTACGTCCTGGACGAGAAGTTCGCCGCCCCCGTGACCGCCATCGGCGCCGAGGTGGTCCGCTACACGTCACAGCGCAGCCGGCTCGGCAAGGGGACCGTGACCGGTGAGGACATCGGTGCCCTGGGCCTGACGTTCCTGCGCGAGTCGATGGACGTGATCCTGCCGCGGACCCTGGAGGCGTTCGAGGACGACGTCCCCGACCTGGTCCTGTACGACCTCGAAAGCTTCTTCACCGCGCGTACGGCGGCCAGGCGGTGGGGCCGCCCCACCGTGCAGCTGTTCCCCTACGTCGCCGCCAACGAGCACTACGCACTCTCGCTCGAGGTCTTCGACGGGACGAGCGAGAGCCTGCAGAAGTGCCTGGACCTGATCATGGAACATCTCGCCGCCGAGGACACCGATCCGGAGACCGCGGCGACGTTCCTGGCCAACTTCGACTCCCGCAACGTGGTGCTGCTGCCGAAGTCGTTCCAACCGCTGGGCGAGACGTTCGACGACCGCTACACCTTCACCGGGCACAGCCTCCCGGCCGACCGGTCCGGCACCGGATCCTGGCAGCACCCTTCGGGGGGCGGCCCGGTGGCCCTGATCACGCTGGGCACCGAGGTGAACGATCGGCCCGACTTCTTCACGGACTGTGTCGAGGCGTTCGACGGGAGCGACTGGCACCTGGTCATGGCGGTCGGGCCGGGAAACCTGCCGGCCTGCCGGGCCGCCGCCCAGGGCGCGACAGGCGTCGAGATGCACGAATGGCTGGCGTTCAACACCGTGCTGCCGCACACGTCGGCCGTGGTGTGCCATGCCGGCATCAGCACGATGCTCGAGGCGATCTCGTTCGGCAAACCGCTGGTGGTCATCACCTACACGCCCGAGGACCGAGTCAACGGCCGGCGCACCACGGAACTCGGCCTGGGCGTCGCATTGTCCGGCCACGAAGTGACTCCCGAGCGGCTGCGTGAAGCGGTCGAGACCGTCGCGCACTCCGACCGCATCCGCCGGCAAGTCGCCCGGATGCGCACGGAGCTGCTGGCGGCGGGTGGCCCGGCCCGAGCCGCCCGGCTCCTCGACGGCTGGCTCGGCGAGCCGGTCCCGGCGGCCCGGCCCACCGTCGTAGCAGCCGAATTCCAAGAGGCGGATGCCTGATGACGTACGCAATCGAAACCGAGGGACCGGTCAACCGTCTCACGTGGTGACCTTGGCGAGTTTCACCATTCCTGCTGATTTCAGGGGCGGTCTTTCGAGCCCAGCGGGAATGGTGAACTGCCTCCGGAGTACTTGAATAGCCGAAGGCATGCACCGGATTTTGCCCAACGCGCCTTCTGTGCAGAGTAGTTGTTCCACTAGAGGTGGAATGTCAGCACCCCGCGGGGCCTGATCCGGTCGCCTAGAATCTCCCAGCCATCAATAATCCAGACCGAACAGTGGAGCAGCCGTGACGGAGCTTGTTGAACTGGGTGGCGATCTGAAGGTCTACACACAGAGCACGATCGAAGCGGAGTACATGTACGACGAGATCTTCCGCCAGGGCTGCTACGACGGCCTGGAACTCGGTGACGCGCCTACGGTGTTCGACGCCGGCGGCAACATCGGAATGTTCGCGCTGTACATCAAGAGCAAATACCCGGACGCAGAAGTGAACTCGTTCGAGCCGATGCCGAACAACATCGAGCTCTTCCGCAAGAACGTCGAACTGCACGGTCTCAGCAAGGTGACGCTGCACGAGACCGCCCTCGGCAGCACCCCGGAGTCGGGCGTCGAGTTCTCCTTCTTCCCGCTGCTCCCCGCGAACTCGACCCGCTATCCGGAGATCAAGGAAGGGCCGAAGGCCCAGATGGCCGAGCAGCACCAGGACCTGGCCGAGGAGTTCTACACCGCCGAGCAGGTGACCGTCGACGTCGAGCGGCTCGCGGCCTTCCTTCCCCAGGACCGGGACATCGATCTCCTCAAGGTGGACGTGGAGGGCGCCGAGGCCGATGTGCTGCTCGGCATCGACGCGTCCCAGTGGCCGCGCATCCGCCGGGTGATCGCCGAAGTCTGCGACCTCGACGGCCAGTTGGACCGGGTCTGCGAGATCCTGCGCGGCAACGGCTTCGACGTCACCCCGGAGCGAGCGCCGCTCACCGAGGCGGCGGACCAGTACTACATGGTCCGGGCCGTACGCGCCTGAGACAAAGGGCTGAGGTTTTCTCAGTGAAATGATGCCGGGGCCGCTCGGGAGCGTGCTGCACGTGGTGTGGCTCGGGGCGCGGTCGGTGGACGGCCCGAATGCGGACAGACGTGAAGCCCCTGGTAGGACTGGTCTCACCACAAGATCGTCCGTTGAACCGGGGGCTTCGTGTTGGTCACCTGTGTTGCCGTGTTCGATGTCCCTCGCCATGTGGTGGAGTACCTCGCCCGGCTGCCGGCCGCTCACCGGCGTCGACTCGGCGCCCCGAAGGGCTCTCGGGCGCTGGGCACCTTCCGCCAGGCGGTGCTGGTGCCGCGCTGGTTTTGAGAGCCGGGTCGCGTGCACTGTCTGGCCCGGGATGCCGGAATCTCGCAGGCCACCGGCCACCGCTACCTGCAGCCGGATATCGTCGCCGCTCACGCGCACTGCCTGCCTGCTCCGTACGCGGCGGCCGCGCAAGGGCTGCCCACGCCGGCGCCGGCTACCAGGGTGCCGGAATCGGCGTCCACCACCCGGTCAAGAAGCCACACGGCACCTCCCACCAACACCTCCACCCCGACAACCGGACCTGCCAACGCGCTGCCGCGAGGAGATGCGCAAGCAGGGCACGGAACTCGCCCTGGTGGTGGACCGCAGGCGGTTGCCGCCGTCTGCGAGCACGGCATCCGGCTGCGACGCGCCTGACGCACGTCACCCCTCGGAGAACGGCGTCGCCCGGCCGCACTGCTGCGGCCGGGCGACGCCGTTCTCCGAGGGGCCGGGTCTCAACTCCCCATCGGCCAGTCGATCTCGGGCGACGGGTAGTAGTCCACCCGCGCCTCACGCAGCCGCGGTCCCTGCGCCGCGAGACGCGGCTCGAAGCTCTTCCAGTCGTGCGAGGACGCCTTCGCCCAGCCGATCTCCGCGATCGACAGCAGACGCGGGAAGGCGAGGCTCTCCAGCTGGTGGATGCCGAACACGGTCTCGGTGAACAACGGCGCATCGACCCCGCCGACGGCCGACGCCGGCAGTCCCTCGAGCTGGTTCTCCGGATCCCATTCGTAGGAGCGCTGCACCGAGGTGGGACCGGCCCACGTCTGGCCCAGCGGGTACTCGGGGTAGGAGTCCGTGTACTTCTGGTCGAGGTAGGCGGTCATCGCCGGCGCCATGATGACCTTGCCGCCCGCCTTGGCGGAGGCGATGATCTGGTCCTCGTTGATCCCGGGGACCCAGAACTCGGTCATCGACGACTCCGCAGGCAGCGAACCGGCCGCCTCCATCCAGCCCAGCGGCTTCTTGCCGTGCTTCTCGAGCAGCTTGGCGACCTTGGAGAAGTATGTGTCCAGCTGTTCCTTGGTCCGCCCGCTGGTCTCGTCGCCGCCGACGGCGAAGTACGGGCCGGGGCTGAGGGCCGCGACCTCACCTATGACGTCGTCCAGGAACTCGTAGGTGGTCGGATTGTCCAGGCACAGCACGCCCTCGTCGCTCTTGGGGTAGCCGACGTAGGGCTCGATGGCCTCGCCGTCACAGGTCAGCTTGGCGTACGAGGCCAGGGCCGCGTGTGTGTGATCGGGGCCGTCGATCTCGGGGATCACCGTGACGCCGCGCGCCTGCGCGTACTGCACGATGCCCTTGTAGTCCTCCTGGGTGTAGAAGCCCCCGCCCTGGTCGCCTGCCCCGCTCTGACCACCGACCTCGGTCAGCTCCGGCCAGGACTTGATCTCGATACGCCAGCCCTGGTCGTCGGTCAGGTGCAGGCGCAGGTAGTTGACCTTGTAGCGGGCGATGGTGTCGATGTACTTCTCGACGTCGACCTTCGGCAGGAAATGCCGGCCCACATCGAGCATCGCGCCCCGGTAGGCGTAGCGCGGCGCGTCGTCGATGGTGCCGCCCTGGACGCGCCACGGGCCGGGCATCTGCTGCTTCCGCTCCACCTTCACCGGCAGCAACTGGCGCAGCGTCGCCACGCCGTTGAAGAGGCCCGCACGGTCGTCGGCCTCGATGGTGACGGCGTCGTCGTCGATGTCGAGCCGGTACCCCTCCTTCTTGGTCACCGCGTTGTTCCCACCGAGCGACAGCACGATGCCGGCCGGTTTCGCTCCGGCGGGCAGCTCGCGCACCTCCAGCGGATAGCCGGTGGGGATCCGCAGCAGGCCGGCGAGGAAATTCGCGGCGTCCTTCGCGTCGGCCGAACTCCCGGTCGCGTAGATCGCGTCGGTCGACTCCAGATCGAAGGCGACGCCCCTGGCGGTCCGGACGCCGACCGGCTGTGGCACCACCGCGGCGAGAGGCACGACCCCCCTCACGTCGGACACCGTCGGGCTGCCTGCAGAGACCGCCGCGGTGGACAGCGTCACCGTCATCGCCATCGCGACCCCGGTGACGGTCAGTCTCATGCCTCGGCTGCGCCAGGGGCTCGATGCACTTGCACTCACTCTCATCTGTAACCGCGTTTCCTGTCGAAGTTGGCTTAGACGTCCCGATTCCCAACAGGGCTCAAGCTTTGGTCAACAGGGGCTAGCGGAACCCCTAGTCTTCACGGTTCAGCGGGAGCCCTAGTCTTCCCGTCGCGCACCGCCGCCGTCCGCAGCATCAAGTCCGGCATGAGAAAGGTCTGCCGGCCCCGCGAACACAACAGCCCCGGGCAGCGCAGCTCCATGCCGGCGGAACCACCGCTGAGAGAAACCCTAGAGATCCGATCCAGCCCGGCCCATCGCGACCGGTTCCCCCTACCGTGAGCCATCGCAAAGGTCCGCCTCCGGACCGAGAGACGCGCATCGGCGTAAGGATGAAGACGCATGTCGAATACAGCGACCGCCTCCCCCACCCGGCAGCAAGCCCGCGGACGGATCGTCTACCCCCTGGCCGCCACCGCGGCGGCCGTCATCGTCTGGCTCATAACGCACTCCGCTCTCGACATCGATCTCAAGGCGAAGGCCGCGGGTGGAGACATCCAGGAGATCGGGCTGCCGATGGTCATCGTCGTGACGCTTCTGGTGGGCTTCGCCGCCTGGGGCGTGGTGGCGGTGCTCGACCGCAAGTCGTCGTCCGCCCGCACCCTGTGGACCGTGATCGCGTCGGCCGTGTTCGTGGTGTCCCTCCTCGGCCCGGCCGGCAGCGGCCAGGGCGGCTCGGCCAAGGTCGCACTGCTGTGCATGCACCTCGTCGTGGCCCTGGTACTCATTCCCGGATTCGCCCGCACCGCGCGGAAGGACTGACGCATGGCGAAGACCGCGCTGAGCGTGCACAAGCAGGGTGACACCTACGTCGTCGACGGCCTCGGGTCCCCCTCCGGCGCACTGAAGTTCGGCCGCGGCATGCGCACCGGCACGGTCACCATGGGTGGCCGTGCCCTGCCGATCGCGGCCACCGGACGGCTGCGGACCCGAGTCACCGCCGGCGAGGACGCGATCCTGTGCCATCGCCGCGGCGACGCGTACCGCACGATGACCATGGCAGGCATCCTCAGCCCGCACATGCACTGATCGGCAGCGAACGGCACGCGCGGACGGGGACCCTTCCCCGGTCCTCGCCCGGGGGCACAGGTCCCCCGGCCCGCACACTTCCGGAATGAGACCCCCGCACACCACACAAGTCCTGGTCGTCACCGCGGAACGGGACGCGATGGCGAGCGCCTTCTGTGCCGACGCCGGCCCGCCCACACCGGTCCAGCTCACCGCGCACACCCTGCACCGGGGTTCCCACGGGCGGCATCGGCGTCCTTTGTCCATCTCCGACATCGCTGGTCAGCCCCGCGGCAACACAGCCACGCGGTGCCATGTCGCATCTGCACCGAGGATCGCCACCCGGGCATCGGCCATCACGTTCGAAGAGGAATCATCCGATCGGCCCGGTACGACTCCGCGGCGAGGAAGGCCAGGTCCAACGAGGCCGAGACATCCGCCGTCAGGTCGGCGGTGAAGCCGCCTGGGTGGGTGCCCAGAGCCTGGTGTACCTCGAAGAAGGCGGTCACCTCGTCGGGGATGCCACCGAAACGGCGGAGCCCAGGGCCCTCCGAGACAGGGGTGCAGATCCAACCCACCTGACGGTCCTCGGCCATGACCTTCTCGATGAGCTCGGGAAGTTCGTCGCGCAGTGGCGCAGCCCCCATCCGCACCAGGAAGGTCAGCCGCCCGGGCTCCCGGGCCGGATCGAGCTGGTCGAGCAGACCCAGCAGGTAGTCGGGCTGCGTCCCGGGGCCGATCTCGACACCGATGGGATTGCGGATCGCCGTGAAGTGGTCGATGTATTCGCTGTACACCCCACCGTGCTCCCGGGAGCGTGCGCCGATCCGCACGAAATGCCCGGCGGTGTTGTACCGGTTCCCGGTCTGTGAATCGACATGGGTGAGTGCAGACTCGTACACGAGCGGCAGCGCCTCGTGACAAACGAAGTACTCCGCGGCAGCCGGCCGCGCAGACGTCGGACGGCACGCCCGCATGAAAGAGAGCGCCCGGCCCATCTCGTCAGCCAGTGCCGTATACCGGTCCCGCGCAGGCGAGCGGGAAACGAAGTCCCGGTTCCACTCGTGGATTTGACCGAGATCGGCGTAACCGCCGCTGACGAGTGCCCGCACGAGGTTCAGTGCGGCCGCCGAGGATTCGTATCCGCGCAAGATGCCGGTCGGTTCCTGATCCGGCAGCGCAAGTCGGACGATCTTGACCACCGGGACGGAGGCGGCGTACGACAGGACCGCCGCCATCTGCAGGAGGGTACGGAGCCGGCCCATGATCGCATCCGCGCTCAGGCTGCCGAGGCTTTGCGTGTGCTCCGAACTCTGGAGGACCAGGCCCTCTCCGCCGGCGACCTGCGCCAGTCGCTCTGTGAGCAGGTCGCATTCCCTTGCGAACACAAGAGGCGGGGAAGAGCGCAGCCGTGCGACGACCTCATTCGACTGCTCGCAGCCGGGCCGAAAGGCCTCTTCCCATGCCATCGGGGTACGCCAGGTCTTGAAGTCGGTCATAATCCACCACCCTGCATTACAGGACTTGGGATATACCTCGCCTGTCGGTTGCCGTTCTGCTTCCTCGGCGATCCGAGCCTAATTCAGTCGCCGCACCGCCAGGTTCGGCGTCGGCAGTCCCTATAAGAAGTCGCAGATTTCCCTGACACTGCATACCGGGCCGCCATGCGGGTCCACGGAGGCAGGCCGCCGACGCGCTCAAGGGTTGCGCGGGAAGCATTCGTTCATGGTCCACGCCAAGGTCACCACGCCCTCCGGGACGAACCGGACATCGCACGAGTCAAACACGACCAGGACTGCACTGAGATCCTGCCCCGAGCTCCTAGGCTGCTGAGCGCTCGCCGATACACACAAATCGGGGAAGGTGTGGCGGACATGTTCCATGCAGAAACCAGCACGAGGAGCGATTTTCCGCAGACGGTCGAGGAAATGTCTGTCACTGCGCGAAGACCCTCTCGTCCCGTCGATGAATTGCGCGACGCCGAATCATCCCTGTTCACTGCGGAGATCCGGAGCGATGAATACAGCGCTGTGGTCCTTTCGCTGTTCGAACGCTCGGGAATCGGCCTCGCGATCCTTGATCCGACACTGCGGATACGGTCCGTCAACAGCGCCTTCAGCACCCAGTGCGGCCGCTATCCCGACGATCTCTGTGAACGCAGTTTCGCCGAGTTCCTTCACCCGAGCGTGCGGCAGTACGTGCTGCGCCAGTTCGGCCGGCTCGTCCAGGAACACCACGCCCCGGTCATCAGCCGGCCCATCGCCATGTGGTTCCACGACACCGCGGTCTCCGGCAAGCTCGCCGCCTTCCCGGTGAAGGACGACAGCGGCAGAGTCAAGATGATCATGGCGCAGTTCACGCCGGAGGAGACGGCCGACGACCGCCAGGAACTCGTCGGGTCGCAGCGGAAGCTGACAGCCCTCACCGCGAAGGTCCTGGAGGGTGTGGCAGCGGGGGACCCGACCGTGCGCCTCGCGGCCAAACTGTTCCTCAGCCGCCAGGGCGTCGAATACCACGTGAGCATCCTGCTGCGGCAGTTCAAGGTGCCCAACCGCACCGCGCTCGCGGCGAAGGCCTACTCGATGGGCATGTTCAGCATCGGCTGCTGGCCGCCCAGGGTCCTCCCCGAGTACATCCGCCCCGACCGCCAGGGAGCCGACCGCACGCGGGGCCCGCGGCCGGACAGCGGCGACTGATCCGGCGCCCGGCCAGGTGGCCGCCCGCGCCCGGGCCGGCCCTTCGTACCCGGGGGTGGTCCGCGCCGGATGTCACCTGCGCGCGGCCACCTTCTCGACGTAGTCCGCGGCGAGCACCGGGCCGTCGACGGCCCGCATCGCTCGGCTCAGCGCACCGACCTGCGCGCGCGTGTGCCCGTCCCTCACGATGCGGTCCACCTCGGCGCGCACCCGCTCGCCGGTCGCCTCGGCCTGCGGCAGGTGCACGCCGAGGCCGAGCTCCTGAAGCCGGTCCGCGACGAGCCGCTGCTCGGGCATGTGCGGCACCGCGACCACGGGCGTCCCGAAGTACATCGCCTCCATCACGCTGTTCATCCCGGCGTGCGACACGAACGCGTCCGCGTGCTCCAGCACGGCCAGTTGAGGCACCCAGCGGTGCAGCTGGACGTTGTCCGGCACCGCGGGCAGATCGTCGCTGTCGGCCAGCGGGCCCGCCGAGACGATCACCTGCCACTCGCTGTCCGCGAAGGCGTTCGCCCAGGTGCGCAGCGACTCCTTCTGGTGGTCGAAGCTGAAGCTGCCCATCGACACCAGCAGCAGCGGGCGGCCGTCGCCCGGGGGCTTCCATGGGGCGCCCTCGGCCCGGTCGCCCAGACACGCGCCGATGAAGGCGAACCTCTCGTCGAAGGTCTCCTCGGCGGGCTGGAACCGCCGCGGCAGGAACACCAGGTTCGCGTCGTCGGCCGCCGCGTTGAACTCCTCCAGCGTGACGCCCGCAAGGCCGTGGTCGCGCAGCAGCTTCCCCTGTTTCACGAAGAAGTCGACGAGCGCGGGGTGCTCCCGGTCGATCTCGTCCGCGTACAGCGCACCGATCTGCTGGGTCAGTGAGTAGTGCTCGTTGGAGGCGAAGGTCGCGAACAGCTCGATCGCGGGCCGCTGCCATTTGCGGGCCAGTACCCGGCCGGCGGCGAAGGTGCTGACGTCGTACAGCAGCACATCCGGTATGTCGTCGCCGAATCCGGCCTCGTAGACCGGAACGGTGGCAATGGCCTCGTCGATCGAGCGGACCGGCTCGCGCACCATGTAGTCCGCGTCCACCCGCTCGGGCAGCTTGCGCGAGGCGAGCCAGGACTCGTACTCCAGCACCTTCGCGCCGGCCTCGGCGGCCAGGGGTGCGAAGCGCGCATTGGTCGCGAAGGTCACTCGGTGGCCACGGCGCACGAGCTCCGATACGACGGGGAGCGTCGTGTTGATGTGTCCGAACGCAGGAAACGGCAGAAACGCCACGTGGTACGACGACATGAGCAGCAGCTTGCCAGCGGCGGCGCCGGTGGCTCCCCGCGCCGGCCCAACACTGGGCCTTTCACCAGTCCGTTGCTGCAGTTCGCCGCGGAGTTCGGGAGAACACCTGGTGTCCGGCCCTCGGTGTGGTTCCGCGCGCGGGCTCCGTGCTCCCGTGGGTCCGATGACCCGTTCCCGAGGAGAGAGCGAGATGCCGTGATCCACCCACCAGATTACGCCGATGCACGGGAGCTCCACCAGCACCAGCGCAACCCCAGCCTGGACGTCTTCTCACGGGGTTGGCCCGACCAGGCTTCTGACACGGTCTGCGGCTGGGGCTCCAGCGAGCCGCATACCCAGCTGGTCCGCAAGGGACTCCGGACCATCATCGAAACGTACGGCGTGAAGACGCTCAACGATGCCGGCTGCGGCGATCTGGCCTGGATGAGCACGATGGACCTCGACGGCGTCGACTACATCGGCTACGACGTCCACGAGCGGGCCACCTGGCCCGAGCTGAGGCGGCGTGGCTACCGGCTGGAGGTCGTCGACATCACGACCGCCGTGCTGCGTCCTGCCGATCTGCTGGTCTGCCGCGATGTGTTCATCCATCTGCCGAACGACATGGTCCTGCCCGCACTGGAGCGGTTCCGCGGCTCCTGCCGGTACCTGCTCACCACGAGTTACGCCAGCGATCCCACGCTGGAGCAGGGTGCGTTCTCCAACTCCGCGCGGATCGCCCAGCCGAGTCTGCGGCATGCGAAGCTCGACCTGTCCCTGCCGCCGTTCGACCTCGGGCAGCCGCTGGACCTCATCCCCGAGAACTCGCCCAACAAGTACCTCGGGCTCTGGGACCTGACCCGATAGCCGCTCCGCCGGCAGTCGAGCGCGTCAGCCGCGGGCACACCGTGGCTGACCGCGCAGTTCTCCGCGCCTCTTTGTCGCACGACCGGACCGCAAGGAAATTTCGCCGAGCCCGCTCGGCCGACGGACAGGAGTGTCATGGCAAGCCCTCTGGACCTCGCCTATTCGCCATGCCCCAACGACACGTTCGTCTTCCATGCATGGACGGCCGGGCTACTGCCCGGGGTGCCCTCCCCCAAGGTCACCATCGCCGACATCGACGTCACCAACGGGATGGCGGCGCGGGGCGAGCTGGACGTACTGAAGATCTCGTACGGGGCGCTGCCGTATGTCCTGGACCACTACGCGCTGCTGCCCTGCGGCGGCGCGCTCGGCCACGGCTGCGGGCCGCTGCTGCTCACCCGCACCGCCGGCGAGCCCGCGGACCTCGCCGGGCGCGTCGTGGCGATCCCCACCGAGCGCTCCACGGCATACCTGCTGTTCCGGCTGTGGGCGCAAAAGGCCCTGCCGGGCCAGGAGATACGCACCGTGGTGATGCCGTTCGACCGGATCATGCCGGCCGTCAGGGACGGCGAGGTGGACGCGGGCCTGGTGATCCACGAGGCCCGGTTCACTTTCCACGAGTACGGTCTGCACCGCCTCGTCGACCTCGGCGAGGCCTGGGAGGAACGGACCGGGCTCCCCATCCCGCTCGGCGCGATCGTCGCCCGGCGCGATCTGGGCCCCGAGCGGCTCGCGGAAATCGTCGGGGCCGTCCGCGCCTCCGTCCGGCACGCGTGGGCCGACCCCGAGGCGTCACGGGACCATGTGCGGGCGCACGCGCAGGAGATCGCACCGGAAGTGCAGAAGCAGCACATCGAGCTGTACGTCAACGAGTACACCGAGGATCTCGGCCCGGACGGTCTCGCGGCGGTCCGTGTCCTGCTGGACCGGGCCGTGCAGGCGGGGGCCGTCCCCTCGTTCCCGCCCGGCGCACTGGACCCGGTGGGCTCCGCGCAGTGAGGCGGGAGCAGCCCGAGGCCCTCCCCCCGGGGCTGCTCCCGCCGCGGCGTCAGCCCATCGCGGTGGCACGGCCGGCCATGACGGCCTCCAGGCGGTCGGCGACCGCGGCGGCCCCCGGGGCCGTGCGCACCTGCCGGCTCAGTTCGGCCACCCTGCGCCGCACTCCGGCGTCGCCGGCGATGGCTTCGACGGCGGAGCGCAGGGTGCCGGCATCGAGATCATCGGGGCTGATGGACCGGCCCAGGCCGAGGTCGACGACCTGCTGTGCGATCGCCCGCTGGTCCTGCTGCTGCGGTACGACCACCACCGGGACGCCTTGGTGGAACGCTTCCATCAGGCTTCCGGTCCCGCCCTGGCAGACGAACGCGGTGGCATGTCCGAGCACCGCCAGGTGCGGGAGCCACGACCGGGCCTCGACATTGGGCGGCAGCGGCCCGAGGTCCGCCGGATCGATCCCGCGGCCGAGGGTCATCACGACATGCCACGGGGTGCCGGCGAAGGTTTCGGCGCAGCGCCGGAAGAAGTCCGGGCGGCGGTTGACGGAGGTGCCGAGCGAGACCAGCAGCACAGGCGCCGCGCCGGGCGGGGGCGCCCACGCTCCTGCGAAGTCCGCCGCGCGCAGGCAGGGCCCCGCGAACAGGTAGTCGTCTCCGAACGTGTCCCCCTTGATCTGGAACTCCCGGACGACGAACGAGACATTGACCGCAGCCTCGTCACCGCCGGCCGGCCCGTCGGCGAACAGGCCGGCGACGCCGGCCGCTTCGACGCGGGAGGTCAGCTCCGCGGCCAGCTCGCGCAGCCGGGGATCGTCCAGGTCCACCGGTGTGTGTGCGGGATCAGCCTCGGTCCCGTTCTGCGGTACCTGCGCGTTGGTTCCGAAGCCGGCGTAGGTCCGCACCGTGGGCACCTTGTACCGCCGGCTCACCGCGGCCGCCGTGTCGGAGGCGAGCGCATCGTGCACGACCAGCTGGGGCGGGTCCGCGGCCGCCGCCTCCAGGGCCGCTTCCAGGGGTGCGAAGCTCTCCCTGAGGAAGGCCAGCAGCATCGTCGTCGCGGTCTCGGTGGATGTGATCGTCTCCGGGAACACGGAGGCGTAGGGCACGACGTGCGCTCCCGTGGCCGCGACGGTGGCGGCCAGCCGGTCGGCGACCACATAGGTGACGCGGTGGCCGCGCCGCACCAGTTCCTCGACCATGCCGAGGGTCGCCTTGATGTGCCCGTACGAGGGGAACCCCAGCCACAGCACGTGCTTTCCGGGCTGCTCCTGGGTGGCGGCCACGGGGCCGGGGGGCCTAGCCGGGGACATGAGTGCTCCTTGTCCCGGCCCGTCCGAGCCGGTTGCGGGCGGGGGCCTCGGGGGTGCCGGCCAGCTCCAGGACCGACTCGAGCAGCGAGGCCTGGCGGACGGCATCGACGGCGTGCGAGGCGCGGGCCGCCGGGTCGGCGCAGGCCTCGGCGAAGGCGGAGACCGCGCGGAGGAACTGGTCGGCGGCCGGCAGCGTCCACTGCTCGGTGTGGTCCCCCCGGCGCAGACACACCTGTGGCCGTTTGTCGGGGGGCGGGGTGAAGGCCCATTCCACCTCGATACGACCCTCGCTGCCCCAGACCGCGTACGTGTTGCGGTAGGCGTGATCCAGACCGAAGTCGCACTGGGCCGTGACGCCCGCGCCGTCGGCGAGCAGCACCGATCCGGCCATGTCGCACCCGTCGGCCTCCTCGTACCGGAGCCGGGCACCGAGGACTTCGATGTCGGCGCCGAGGAAGAGCTGGGCGGCGCGGACCGGGTAGCAGCCGGTCTCCCGGAGCGCTCCGCCGGCCAGTTCACGGCTGTAGCGGATGAGCGCTCCGTCAGCTCGCGGGATACCGAAGGAGGCGGTGAGGACCCGGGGCGTGCCGATGGCGCCGTCGGCGATCAGCTCGCGGACCCGCTCGTGCTGGGTGTGGTGGAGGAAGGCGAAGTTCTCCATGAACGCCAGGCCCCGCTCCTGCGCGGTCCGGGCCAGGTCCGCGGCCGCCGCCGCGCTCGCGGTCAGCGACTTCTCCACCAGGACGTGCTTGCCGGCCCGCAGGGCCGCGTCCGCCCACTGCTCGTGCAGGGCGTTCGGCAGCGGGATGTAGACGGCCTGGATGTCCTCACGCTCGAGGAGCCGCTCATAGCCGGTCACGGCCTCGCAACCGAAGCGCTCGGCGAACGTGCGTGCCTTGTCGGGGGTGCGGCTGGCCACCGCCACCAGCCGCAGCCGGGGGCAGCGAAGCAGGGCCGGGACCGTGCGGCGCCAGGCGATGTCGGCGGCGCCCAGGACTCCGATGCCCGTCCGTTCGGCATCAGACACGGCGTCCCCCGCGTTCTGCGCCCGGTACGAGGGCGATCGGAGAGGTGCGTGGCATTGGCTGCATGGTGTCCCTCGCCGCTGAAGTCCAGGGGCCGGCCGCGGCAGCCGGCCTCAGCAGATCCCATGTCTCTCACATCGCGCCCGGCCGCGGCCGGGCGGCGCCCGGAGTCTGCGACTTTTCCCAGACTGCGTGTTCGGGGGCGCGACGACCCCACTGGCCCGGGCCGCGATGGTGCAGGATCGCGGCGTGACCCGCGCGTGCGCGCACCGCTGTGGCGCCGTCGACGACAAGCCCTCGACAAGGGGTATCTCATGCGCGTGCTGTTCTCCGTGTCCCCCTGGCCGACGCATTACGCCTCTATGGTGCCGCTGAGCTGGGCTCTTCAGGCGAGTGGGCACGAGGTGAGGGTGCTGTGCGCGCCCTCGCAGACGGGTCCGGTGACCCGGGCGGGTCTGCAGCCGGTGCCGGTCCTGGACGGCATGGACGTGGCGGTCCACAACCGGATGTCGTATGTGCGGGAGGCGCTGCGCGGGGACTGGCCGTATCCGTGGCCACCGCTGCACCCGGTCACCGGCGCCGTGATGGACTCGCTCGACGACTTCGACCTGGCGCAGTACCGGCGGACGGCCGAGCCGGAGTACGCGCGCCGTGCCGCGCAGGGGCACGACCGGGCGGTGCGGTTCGCCCGACGCTGGCGCCCTGAGCTCGTCGTGCACGACCCGGTCAGCACGGAGGGGCAGCTCGTCGCCCACGTACTGGGCGTGCCTGCGGTGCTGGCCCTCTGGGGACCCGTCGGCACGCACGAGGCGCACGGCCCGGAACTGATACCCGAGGACCTGAGCCGCTCCTTCGAACGGTACGGTTGCGGCCCGTTCGGGGCCGACTCCATCGAGTACGTCATCGATCCCTGCCCCGAAGCGCTGGAGCCGCCGGTTCAGGCCTGCAGGCTGCCTGTGCGGTTCATCCCCTACAACGGAGGCGGCCTCGCGCCGGACTGGCTCGACCAGCCGGCCCGCGGTGTGCGGGTCGCGGTGACCTGGTCGACGGCGCTCACCTCCATGTCGGGCCCCGACTCCTTCATCCTGCCGCGGATCGTCACGGCGCTCGCCGACCTGGACGCCGAGGTGGTGCTCACCGCCACCAGGGACGATGTGGCGGCGCTCGGGGCGGTGCCTCCGTCGGTGCGGGTGCTGGAGCGCTGCCCGCTGGGCCCGCTGCTCGCGCACAGCGACCTCGTCCTGCATCACGGCGGGGCGGGCAGCGCGATGACCGCGCTTGCCGCGGGGGTGCCCCAGCTGGCCGTCACGTTCGCTGCCGAACAGGCCCGGATCGCCGAGCGGGTGCAAGAGGCCGGTGCCGGGCGGCACCTGCCGGGGCACCTCGCCTCGCGGGAGGCGATCCGGTCCGCGGCCGAGGCACTACTGAGCCGCCCCGACTACCGGCGGACCGCCTGGCAGCTGAGCGAGGACAACCTGCGGCGGCCGTCCCCGGTGCGGCTGGTGGACCGCCTGGTGCGGCTGGCCCGGGGCGGCCCCGGGCCAGCCGCTGCTCAGCGGTGCTTGGCGACGAACTCCCGGATGGAAGCGGTCATGTAGTCGGTCATCTCGGCGGTGATGCCCGGGTACACGCCGATCCAGAACGTCCGCTCCATGATGATGTCGCTGTTGGTCAGCCCGCCGCTGATCCGGTGCTCCACGTCGAGGTACGCGGGGTGCCGTACGAGGTTGCCGGCGAACAGCAGCCGGGTGCCGATGCGGCGGGCGTTGAGGAAGTCGACCAGTTCGGCGCGGCGGAACGGGGCGTCCTCGGTCAGGGTGAGGACGAAGGCGAACCAGCTCGGGTCGCTGCCGGGGGTGGCCTCGGGCAGCAGCAGGCCGGGCACCCCCTCGAGTCCGTCGCGCAGCCGCTGCCAGTTGCGCTTGCGGGCGGCGGTGAAGTCGTCGAGCTTGCCGAGCTGGCTCAGGCCCAGGGCGGCCTGGAGGTCGGTCGACTTCAGGTTGTAGCCGATGTGGGAGAAAATGTACTTGTGGTCGTAGCCGTGCGGCAGATCACCCATCTGGTAGGTGAAACGCTTGAGGCACTTGTTGTCCTCGCCCGGCTCGCACCAGCAGTCGCGTCCCCAGTCCCGCATCGACTCGGTGATCCGGGCCAGCTCCACACTGTTGGAGAGCACGCATCCGCCCTCACCCATGGCGAGGTGGTGGGCCGGGTAGAAGCTCACGGTCGCGTAGTCACCGAACGTGCCGGTGGTACGGCCCTGGTACGTCGACATGAGGGCGTCGCAGTTGTCCTCGACGAGGAACAGCCCGCGGTCCTCGGCCAGTTGGGCTATCTCGGTGGCCTGGAAGGGGTTGCCGAGGGTGTGGGCCATCATGATGGCCTTGGTACGCGGACCGATCGCCGCCTCGACCCGGTCCAGTGTCGTGTTGTACGTGGCGAGGTCCACGTCGACGAAGACCGGCACCAGCCCGCACTGGACGATGGGGTTGACGGTGGTGGGCCAGCCCGCGGCGACGGTGATCACCTCGTCGCCGGGGCGCAGCCGGCGGTCCTCGAGTTCCGGCACGGTGAGCGAGGCGAGCGCCAGCAGGTTGGCGGACGAGCCCGAATTGGTCAGGTGAGCCTTGCGGACACCGACCGTCTTGGCGAACTTCCGCTCGAAGCGCAGCGCGGTGGCGCCGGAGGCGATGCGCAGCTGCAGCGCGTGCTCCACCAGCGCGGCGCGGTCGTCCTCGTCGAGGACCGCGCCCGCCGGCAGGATCGGGGTGACGCCTGGGACGAATTCCTGCCCGGAGGCCTCCTGGTCCCGGTGGTACTTGCGGGTCAGTTCGATGATGGACTGTACGTCGGCATCAGTCATGGATGCCCTCCTCGTCCGCTGTGGTGGTCAGGTGTGGTGTCGTGGCGTGGGGTCGGGGACGCGGAGGCTGTCCCACAGGGCGTGCAGCGCGTCCGTCACGGTGCGGGTCGGGGCCCAGCCGAACTCCCGCCGCGCCAGGCCGGTGTCCAGGGGCCGGTCACCGGCGCCGGCGTCGCGGCGCACGGCGGCTGCCGGGCCACGCACGATCGTCGGGCCGGCCGCGTTCGGTCCGGCGATCCGGAGCAGCGCGTCCACCGTGTCGGTCAGCCGGACGAGGCCGCCCGAGCCGATGTTGACCACGGGGGGCAGCCGGGCCGCGTGCGCCGCGCACAGCACGGCGTCGGCCACGTCCCGGACGTCGACAAGCTCCCGTCGTACGCCGTCGAGTGGCGGCAGCCGCACCTCGGCCGGGTGCGCGGCGAGCTGCCGGGCAAGCCCGCCGAGCAGGCTGTCCCCGGGGGTGAACGGGCCGAGCGCGATCGGGATCCTCAGCACGGTCGCGGTCACCCGTCCCTCTGCGGCGGCGCGGGTGACGACCTGGGTGCCGGCGAGCTTGGTCTGCGCGTACCGGCCCACGGGGCGGGCCGGCAGCGTCTCCACCAGCTTCTCGTCGGGGTGCACGCCGTACTCGTACGCCGATCCGATGTGCACGAGCCGTACCGGGCCCGGCAGTACCTCGACGGCGCGCACCAGTCGCTCGACGAGGGTCACGTTGCCCGCGGTCAGCTCGTCGTCGGTGACGTTCCACAGGGCGCCCGCCGCGTTCACCACCACGTCGGGCCGCAGGGCCGCGAGTTCGGCGGCGAGCGCGGCGGGATCACCGCGGGCGATGTCAAGGGCCACGGGGCGGCAGCCCTCGGGCAGGCCGCCGGCGCGGCGGGCGACGGCGGCCACCGGCCGGCCGGCGTCCCGTAGCGCGGCGCACACATTGCGGCCGACGAAGCCACTGGCGCCGAGCACCACGGCGGTCGGCCGGCCCGCGGAACCCACTGGGTCCATCGACGAGTCTCCCGGATCATCTGGTCCGTTGGGGCGACGGCCCGGCCGGGCGATCACCTCTGCCGCCACTATCCACGCGCCCCGGGGATGCGCACACCCGCGACGGGGCCATGCATCCAAACTCTGGGTGTTTCCCCCGATGCGCGGCCCCGGCCCTCCGTGCGACCGGCGGCCGGACGACTCCCTGTCGCAGAAGCCCTGGGTCCGGGCAATTCCCTTGTACGAGTGGGGCGCTGCGGGCCGGGGCGATGTGAGTGGTGACGTTCACGGCCTGTGCCACCGCCAAGGTCGGCCGTACCGGATTCGGGCCACGGTGCGGCCGGAGAGCCGTGGCCCCTGCCACGTCCCCCGGGCAGGGCCACAGCCTCCGCTACTCGCACACCGGCTGCCCTTGGAGGAGCGGCTGCTCCTGCACCGGCTGCTCCCGGATCCAGCGGTCGACGGCTTCGGCGGTCGTGCCGGCCTGGTCCTCCATCATGGTGAAGTGGTTGCCGGGCACGTCCACGACGCGGTCCGCCTCGCTCCAGCCCGTCTGCCACTGCTCGGGAGCCAGTTCCTCGCCGCCTGGCATCGGTTCACCGGCCCGTACGAGCAGCACGGGGGAGGTGAGTCTCCCGGGCCGCCAGCCGCCCAGCAGGTTGAAGTACCAGCTCATCGCGGACAGCCTGGCGGCGTCCATGCGCGCGAAGCCGGCCTCCCGTTCGAACATTCCGCCGAGCAGCTGGTCCTCGAACTGGCCGAGCGAGTCGTCGCCCGGCACATAGGTGTCGAGGAGCACGACTCCCGCCGGAGACCGGCCCTCCTGTTCCAGCCGGGCGGCCGTCGCGTAGGCGAGGACGCCACCGGAGGACGAGCCCAGCAGCGCGAAGGGCGCGTCCCCGACCTGCTCGCGCACCATCCGCGCCAGCAGTCCGAGCAGGGCGTCCTCGGTGGCCGGCAGCGGCTCACCGGTCGCGAATCCGGGCACCGCGAGCGCGATCACCTCCCGTACGTCACGGAACGCCGAGGCGAACCGTGCGTACTGGTGCACACCGGCGAGCGCCACCTGCGAGCTGAAGCAGACCAGCCGGACCGGCTCGGTGCCTTTGGCCAGCCGGACCGAGGTGGGAGACTCGCGCACCTCGTCGGCGTCGCCGAAGGTCGGCCGCAGCTGGGCGACGCTCTGCAGCAGTTCGAAGCCCTCCCGCAGCCTGCGCTCCTCGCAGGCCCGGCGGAACAGCCGGCCGATGGTCTCGTCGGTGTCGGGAGCGCCGGCGGCCGCGGTGTCCGCGGGAGCCTCCGTACCGTCCTGTGCCGTGCCGAGCAGGGCGTTCAGGTGGCCGGCCAGCTCGAGTGGCGATGCATGGTCGAAGGCGACGGTGGCCGGCAGCCGCAGCTCGGTCCCGGCAGCCACCGCGTTGCGCAACTCCACCGAGGTCAGGGAGTCCAGGCCGAGTTCGAGGAACGGCTGGTCGGGCTGGATCGCATCGGCCGAGGGGTGTCCGAGGACGGCGGCGGTGGCACCGCGCACCAGGTCGAGTACCGCATCCCGGCGGGCCGTCCCGGTCAGTCCGCGCAGCCGGAGCCCGGTGCTGCGGCCGGCATCGTGGCCTGCGGCAGTGCGCCGGGCCGCCGGGCGGGCGAGGCCACGCAGGAGCGGGGCCGGTTCGGGGCCGAGCGCCGCGGTGTCGAGGCGGACGGGCACGAACTGGGCGGCGTCGACGCGCAGCGTGGCGTCGAGGAGTGCGAGCCCGTCCCGGTCGCCCAGGGCGAGCACGCCGCCGCGGGCCATGCGGCCGCGGTCCACTCCGTCGAGCCGGCCGGCCATGCCGTGCTCCCAGGCACCCCATGCGAGCGACCTGGCGGGCAGGCCGTCGGCGCGCCGCTGCTCCGCCAGCGCGTCGAGGAAGGCGTTGGCGGCCGCGTAGTTGGCCTGCCCCGGGGTGCCGAAGGTGGCCGCCGAGGAGGAGAACAGCACGAACTCGGCGAGCTTGTCGTCACGGGTCAGTTCGTGCAGGTGGAGCGCGGCGTCCGCCTTGGCGCGCAGCACCGCATCGAACCGGTCCGGAGTGAGCGAGGTGATCACTCCGTCGTCGAGGACGCCGGCGAGGTGGACCACGGCGGTCAGCGGATGCGCCGGGTCGACTGCGGCCAGGACCCCGGCCAGGGCGGCGCGGTCGGCCGCGTCGCAGGCGGTCAGGGTGACTTCGGCGCCCAGCCCCGCGAGTTCGGCCCGCAGTGCCTCGGCGCCGGGGGCGGCGGATCCGCTGCGGCTCACCAGGAGCAGCTGCCGGACGCCGTGCTCGGCGACGAGGTGGCGGGCGACCAGGCCGCCGAGGGCGCCGGTGGCGCCGGTGACCAGCACGGTGCCGTCCGGGTCCCAGACGGCACCGGGCTCCTCGGGTACGGCGACTCGGGCGAGCCTGGCCGCACGCAACTGCCCGTCTCTGATCACCAGTTGGGGTTCGCCGGTGCCGAGGGCGGCGGGCAGGGCGAGGACCGAGGCCTCCTTCCCGTCGAGGTCCACGAGGTGGAAGCGGCCGGGGTTCTCCGACTGGGCGGTCCGCACCAGACCCCAGATTGGGGCACAGGCCAGGTCGTCCGGGCGTCCGCTGCCGTCGCCGAGCGCGGTGCGGGTGACGAAGGCCAGGCTCGCTCCGGCGAACCGCTCGTCCGCGAGCCAGGACTGCACGCTCCGCAGTGCCTCACCGGTGATGTCCCGTACGCTGCGGACCGGTTCGGCTCCGGGATCGGAGGCGAAGGAGACCAGGACGATTTCGGGCAGGGTCATGCCCGCCGACGCCGCGGCCGACAGGGCCTCCAGGTCGGCGAAGGACTCGGTCCACACACCCGCCCCGGTCAGGGTGCCCATGATCTCCAGGGCGTCCGCGCCGACCAGCGCGCAGCGGCGGAACCCCGACTCCGTCTCCCGCGCCGCCACCGGCACCGGTTGCCAGTCGACGCGGAACAGCGCGTCCGTGTGGCGTGCTTCGCGGGGGCGGCCCGCGGCGTGGGGGCGCAGCGTGAGCGAGGCGATCGAGGCGACGGCTCGCCCGGCAGGGTCCACGGCGCTGAGCGCCACCTGCTCGGGTCCGGTCGCCGTCAGCCGGATGCGCAGTGCGGTGGCGCCCTGGGCGTGCAGGGCGGCGCCGCCGAAGGAGAACGGGACGAGACGGCCGGCGGCGCCGGGCAGCAGGTGGGCGAGAGAGTGCAGGGCCGCGTCGAGGAGGGCGGGATGCAGCCCGTACCGCCCGGCGTCCGCGCGGACCGGTTCGGGCAGCACCACTTCGGCGTAGAGCTCTCCGTCGCGCCGCCAGGCCGCGCTGAGGCCCTGGAAGGCCGGGCCGTACGCGACACCGTTCCCGTCCGGGTCCTGGTCGCCGTCGTAGAGTCCGTCGAGCGGCACCTCCAGCGCGCCGCGCGGCGGCCATTCGGAGGTGTCGAACGGCTCACCGTCGGCCATGGCCGCGGCGAGGGTTCCGGTCGCGTGCAGGGTCCAGGGTGTCTCGGCGGGCGCGTCGGCCGGCCGGGAGGAGATCCGTACGGTGCGGTTTCCGGCTGCGTCGGCGGGCTCGGTCAGGACCTGGATCTGCTGGTCGCCCGCGTCGAGGGGCATGGGAGCGGACAGCACCAGTTCGTCCACGAGACCGCAGCCGGCGTGATCGCCGGCGTGCACGGCCAGATCGAGGAGTGCGGTGCCGGGCAGCAGCGGCACCCCGGCGACGAGGTGGTCGGCGAGCCACGGGTGGGCGGCGGTGGAGAGCCGTCCGGTGCAGACGGACCCCCCGCCGGACAGCGGAACGCAGGCGCCGAGCAGTGGGTGGTCGGCGCCGGTCAGTCCGGCCCCCGCCAGGTCGGCCGGGACCGCGGCGTTCTCGGCCCAGTACCGCTGCCGCTGGAACGCGTAGGTCGGCAGGTCCACCCGGCGCGCACCGGTGCCGGCGTAGAGCGCCGGCCGTTGTATACCGGTTCCGTGCGCGAGCAGCGGGGCGAGCCCCGCGGCGAGCGTCCCGGTCTCGGGCCGGCCGCGGCGCAGGGCCGCGCGGACGATCGGTGCCGGTGTCGCCCCGGTGCCGTCGTCCGCGAGGCACTCCTCGACGGCCGCCGTGAGGACGGGGTCCGGGCCGAGTTCGAGGAAGGTGCTCACATCGGCCGCGCGCAGCCGCGTGACCGCGTCGTGGAACCGCACGGTCTCGCGTACTTGCCGCACCCAGTACTCCGGCGCCTCGAAGCCGCCCGACTCGGCGGCGTGGGCACCGCCGGTCGGCACGACCGGGATCGTCGCCGGGTGGTAGGTGACGGCCTCGGCGACCTGGCGGAACTCCTCCAGCATCGGTTCCATCCGGGCCGAGTGGAAGGCGTGGCTCACCCGCAGTTGCTTGCTCTGGCGGTCCGCAAACCTTCCGGCCACCGCGAGGACGGCTTCCTCCTCGCCCGACAGCACCACGGCCGTGGGCCCGTTGACCGCGGCGAGATCCACCCCTTCGCCCAGGAGGGGGGTGACCTCCGCCTCGGTCGCCCGCAGCGCCAGCATCGCGCCGCCCGCCGGGAGTGCCTGCATCAGCCGTCCGCGGGCCGCGACCAGCCGGCAGGCGTCCTCCAGGGTCAGTACGCCCGCCACGTGGGCGGCGGCCAGTTCACCGACCGAGTGACCCACCAGGTGGTCGGGTTCGATCCCGAAGGATTCGATCAGCCGGTACAGCGCCACTTCGAGGGCGAACAGCGCGGGCTGTGCGTACCCCGTGCCTGCCAGGGCCTGCTCGTCGGTGAACATCACCTCGCGCAGGGACGTGCCGAGTTCCGCGTCGAGGTGCTCGCACAACGCGTCCAGGGCCGCGGTGAACGCGGGCGCGGCCGCGTACAGCTCGCTTCCCATGCCGAGCCGTTGGCTGCCCTGTCCGGTGAACAGCATCGCCACGCGGCGCTGCGCGGCCCGGCCGTACGCGACGCCCGGTGCGGTGGTACTGGCCGCGATCGCGTCCAGACCGGCCAGCAGCCCCTCCCGGTCGGTGGCGACCGTGAGCGCCCGGTGGTCGAAGAGGGGGCGTGTGGTGGCGAGCGAGAAGCCGACGTCGAGCGGGGCGAGTCCGGGGTGCCGTGCCAGGTGTTCGCGCAGGGCCGCGGCCTGGCCGCGTACGGCCGCCTCGGTGCGGGCCGACACCAGGAGCGGCAGCACGGGCGGCGCCGGCCGGGTCTCGAGCGCCGGGGCGGGTGCCGGCTGCGCGGCCGGGGCTTCCAGGATGACGTGCGCGTTGGTGCCGCTGATGCCGAAGGAGGAGACGCCGGCGCGCCGGGGGCGGTCGGTCGTGGGCCACGGGACGGTCTCGGTGAGCAGTTCGACCTGCCCGGCCGACCAGTCGACCTCCTCGCTCGGCCGGTCCACGTGCAGCGTCGGCGGAAGCACGCCGTGCCGCATGGCCTGCACCATCTTGATGATCCCGCCGACGCCCGCGGCGGCCTGGGCATGCCCGATGTTCGACTTGAGCGAGCCGAGCCACAGCGGCCGGTCCCCGGGCCGGTCCTGGCCGTACGTGGCCAGCAGCGCCTGGGCCTCGATGGGGTCGCCGAGGACGGTTCCGGTGCCGTGGCCCTCGACGGCGTCCACCTCGGCGGGCCGCAGCCCGGCACGGTCCAGGGCCTGTCGGATGACGCGCTGCTGGGCCGGACCGTTGGGCGCGGTCAGGCCGTTGGACGCGCCGTCCTGGTTGACGGCCGAACCCCGTACGACCGCCAGCACCCGGTGTCCGTGGCGACGCGCGTCGGAGAGCCGCTCGAGCAGCAGCATGCCGACGCCCTCGGCCCATCCGGTGCCGTCGGCGGTGGACGAGAAGGACTTGCACCGGCCGTCGGGGGCGAGGCCGCGCTGCCGGCTGAAGTCGATGAAGGTCCCCGGGGTCGCCATCACGGTGACACCGCCGGCCAGCGCCGTGTCGCACTCGCCGGCGCGCAGCGCCTGCGCCGCCAGGTGCAGCGACACCAGCGAGGAGGAGCAGGCGGTGTCGACCGTCACGGCAGGTCCTTCGAGGCCCATCAGGTAGGCGACGCGGCCGGTGACGACGCTGCCCGCCGAGCCGGTGCCGAGGAACCCTTCGGCGCCCTTGGGGATGGTGCGCAGCCGGGCCAGGTAGTCGTGGTACATGACGCCCGCGAAGACTCCGGTGCGCCGGCCGCGCAGGGTGGTGGGGTCGATGCCCGCGGACTCGACGGCTTCCCAGGACGTCTCGAGGAGGAGGCGCTGCTGCGGGTCCATGACCAGTGCCTCGCGCGGCGAGATTCCGAAGAAGGCCGCGTCGAACTCGGCGGCGTCGTGCAGGAATCCGCCCTCCCGCACATAGCTGGCGCCGCCGGCGTCCGGGTCGGCGTCGTAGAGCCGTTCCAGGTCCCAGCCGCGGTCGTCGGGGAACGGGGTGACGCCGTCGGCGCCGGAACTCACCAGGTCCCACAGGTCGTCGGGGCTGCGGACGCCGCCGGGATAGCGGCAGGCCATACCGACGATGACGATCGGGTCGTCGGTGTCCGGGCCGGGGTGCCGTACGGGCGCGGCCTGGGCGCGGTCGGGGCGCTGCGCTCCGAACAGCCGCTCCAGCACATGGGCGGCGACGGCGTCGGCGGTCGGGTGGTCGAAGACGAGGGTCGCGGAGAGCCGCAGACCGGTCGCGGCGTTGAGGTGGTTGCGCAGTTCGACCGCGGTGAGCGAATCGAAGCCCAGCTCGCGGAAGGGCAGGTCGGGCGCCACGTCGTGCGCCGAGCCGTGGCCGAGCACGGTGGCCGCCCGCTCCCGGACCAGTTCGCGCAGGGCGGCGAGCCGCTCCTCGGCGGGGAGCGGGGTGAGCCGGTCGGTCAGCGAGTCCGCCGTGACCGTATCGGCGGCGGCCGCGCGTCGCCGCGGGGCGCGGACCAGGCCGCGGAAGACCGGCGGCAGGTGCTCCGCGGACTCGCGCAGTACGGCGAGGTCGAGGCGGACGGGCAGCACCGCCGCGTGCCCGGTGGCGGCTGCGAGATCGAACAGGGCGGTGCCGTCGGCGACGGACAGCGGCACCACACCGCCGCGGGCCATGCGCCGCCGGTCGGTGTCGCCGAGCTCGCCGGTCATCTCGCCCGAGCCGTCCCACAGGCCCCAGCCCAGGGAGAGCCCGGGAAGCCCTTCGGCGCGGCGGCGCTGGGCGAGCGCGTCGAGGAAGGCGTTGGCTGCCGCGTAATTGCCCTGCCCGGGCGCGCCGAGCGCGGCCGAGACCGAGGAGAACAGGACGAACGCCGACAGGGGCGCGCCGCACGTCAGTTCGTGCAGGTGGAGCGCGGCGTCAACCTTGGGGCGCAGCACCCGCGCCACCTGCTCCGGGGCCAGGGACGTCACCGTCGCGTCGGCGAGCACACCGGCGGTGTGCACGACGCCGGTCAGCGGGTGTTCGACGGGAACGGTGGCGAGGGCGGCGGCGAGGTCGTCCAGGTCCGTCACATCGCAGGCGAGGAGGCTGACTTCGGCGCCGTGCCCGGTCAGTTCGGCGATCAGCTCGGCGGCGCCCGGTGCGGCCGGGCCGCGACGGCTGAGGAGCAGCAGGCGGCGGATGCTGTGGGTGGTGACCAGATGGCGGGAGATCACGCCGCCGAGTTCGCCGGTGGCGCCGGTGACGAGCACGGTGCCGTCGGGGTTCCAGATGGGGGCCTCGGCTGTCGGCGGTGCGACGGCCAGACGGCAGGCGAGCAGCTCGCCGTCGCGCACGGCGAGCTGCGGCTCGGACGAGCCGTGAGCGAGGTCGGCGATTTCGGTCAACTCACCTTGTATGTCGATGAGTTGGAACCGTTCCGGATGTTCGGACTGAGCCGACCGTACAAGGCCCCAGACGGCCGCGCCCGCCAGGTCCCGCACATTCTCCTCGGGTCGGGCCGCCACCGCCCCGTCGCAGACGAGGACCAGTCGGCTCGTCTCGAATCGCTCGTCCGAGAGCCAGTCCTGGAGGAGAGCGAGGGTGCGCAGGACGGCCTCGTGCGTACGGTCGGCCAGTTCGGCTCCGCCCGCGTCCGCGACTCCAGTCCCTCCGGTCGTTCTGGTCACCACGACATCGGGTACGGACTGTCCGGCGTCGAGTGCCGTACGCAGTGCCGCCAAGTCGGGGTACGCGGCCGGGCCGCCGTCCTCGCCGAGGAACACCCGGTCGGGCGCTGCCGGCGCGTCCGGTGCCGCGATCCGAGTCCAGTCCAGCCGGAACAGGGCGTCCTGCGGGGCGGCGTCCACCGACTCGGCAGCGCCGGAACCCCCGGAGTCCCGAGCGTCCAGAGCCATCGGCCGGAGCGTCAGCGAGGCCACCTCGACGACAGGCCGCCCAGTGACGTCGGCGACCTGGACGGAGACGCTGTCCGGCCCGCTGTGCGTCAGGCGTGCGCGCAGGGCACCGGCTCCCACGGCGTGCAGGGTCACTCCGTTCCAGGAGAACGGCAGCCGCCCGGGGCCGCTCTCGCCCTCGGTCCCGGGGTCGCCGGGTGCGGTGGCGCCGAGCGCCATCGCGTGCAGTACCGAGTCCAGGACGGCGGGGTGCAGCGGGTAGGTGTCGGCGCCCGACGGCTGAGCGGGGTCGGCGAGCAGTGCCTCGACGAAGAGCCCGTCCGCCCGCTGCCACGCCCGGCGCAGCCCGCGGAAGACGGGACCGTACTGAAGGCCGAGTCCCGACAGAGCCTCGTAGAGCCCGGCCGTGTCCAGTTCCCGCGCGCCGTCCGGAGGCCACTGGGTGAGGTCGTACGACGGTTCCTCGTCCTGGGCCGGGGCGAGCAGGCCGGTGGCGTGCCGTGTCCACCGGTCGGCCGGCTCACTTTCCTGCCGGGAGGACACCTGTACGGAGCGGCAGCCGGTGGCGTCCCGCGCGCCGACCAGCAGCTGCACATGTACGACACCGCTCTCCGGGATCACCAGAGGAGCCGTCAGGGTCAGCTCCTCGACCCTCTCGCAGCCCACACGCTCCCCGGCGCACAGGGCGAGGTCGAGCAGTCCGGTGCCGGGGAACACGATCCGGCCTGCCACCCGATGGTCCGCGAGCCAGGGATGTGACTGCGCCGAAAGCCCGCCCAGGAACAGTACGTCCCCCGAGTCCGCCAGGCTGATCACGGCCTGGAGCAGAGGGTGACCGGCCCCCACGGAGCCGAGCGGGATCGGGCCCGCGGTGAGACGGGCGGTCGGCCAGTAGCGCTGGTGCTGGAAGGCGTAGGTGGGCAGGCCGACGGTGCGGGCGCCGGTCGGTGCGTAGAACGCCGTCCAGTCGACGTCGGCTCCGTCCGCCCACAGGCGGGCCAGCGCCGTGACGGCGGTTGCGGGCTCGGACTGCTTACGGTTCAGCGCTGCTACGGCAAGGGTTTCGCCGTCGTACGTCTCCTCGATGGCACCGACCAGCGTGGCGTCCGGGCCCAGCTCCAGGAAACGGGTGACACCCAGGGACTTGAGGTGGGTGATCGCGTCGGCGAAGCGGACCGTGCCGCGTACCTGGTCGGTCCAGTACGACGCGGTGAACTCGGTGACCGGCTCGGCCGTGAGCGTGGAGATGATCGGGATGCGGGGGCTGTCGTACGTCAACTCGCTTGCAGCAGCCGCGAATGCGTCCAGCATCGGGTCCATCAGCGGCGAATGGAAGGCGTGGCTGACCTCGAGCCAGCGTCCCTGACGATCGGTGAGCTGGGCGGCCACCGCCTCAACTGCTTCACGGGTGCCTGACAGGACGACCTGGCCGGGAGCGTTCACCGCCGCCACGGAGACGTCACCGGCCTCGGCCAGCAGTGGAGTGACTTCCTGGAGCGTGGCCCGTACCGCCCACATCGCACCACCGGTCGGCAGCGCCTGCATCAACCCGGCACGGGCGGAAACCAGCCGGCACGCGTCGGCGAGTGAGAAGACCCCGGCGACGTGGGCGGCGGCCAGCTCACCGACCGAGTGGCCGATGAGGTAGTCCGGGTGGACACCCCAGGACTCCACCAGCCGGAACAGCGCCACCTCGACAGCGAACAGCGCGGGCTGTGCCCACCCCGTCCGGCCCAGGGCCTCCGCATCGGTGAACATCACCTCGCGCAATCCGTCGAAGTGACCGCATATCTCATCGAGGGCAGTGGCGAAGACCGGGAAGGCCTCTGCCAGCTCCCGGCCCATACCGACGCGCTGACCGCCCTGACCTGAGAACACGAACCCGGTCAGGCCGTCCCGGGCCACTACGGGCACCACCGGCTCACCCAGCCGCGTACGGAGCTCATCGGTGCCTGCACCCAGGACGACAGCCCGGTGCTCCAGTGCCGCCCGGGTCGTCGCCAGCGACAAGCCGACATCGACTGCGCCCAGACCGTCCACCCCGGAAGCCAGCCGCCGCACCTGCCCTGCGACACCGGCCGCCGTCTTCGACGACACCACCCACGGCACCACCGGCAGCACAACATCCGAAGCCACCACCGGCACCTCCTGAGCGGGCGGCGCCTCCTCGATGATCACGTGCGCGTTCGTCCCGCTGATTCCGAAGGACGACACTCCAGCCCGGCGGAGCCGTTCGGAGTGCGGCCACTCGCGGGGCTCGGACAGCAGCTCCACCGCGCCGGCCGACCAGTCCACGTGCGAGGACGGCGTACCGACGTGGAGAGACCGGGGCAGCGTCTCGTGCCGCATCGCCAGGATCATCTTCATCACGCCCGCGACACCGGCCGCCGCCTGCGTGTGCCCGATGTTCGACTTGATCGAACCCAGCCACAACGGCTGCTCCGCCGGCCGGTCCTGGCCATAGGTGGCAAGGAGTGCCTGCGCCTCGATCGGGTCACCCAGCTTGGTGCCCGTGCCATGCGCCTCCACCGCATCCACGTCAGCGGAGGTCAGGCCGGAGTTGGCCAACGCCTGGCGAATGACTCGCTGCTGCGACGGACCGTTCGGGGCGGTGAGACCGTTGGACGCACCGTCCTGATTGACCGCCGAACCCCGCACCACCGCCAGCACCTGGTGACCGTTGCGCCGCGCGTCCGACAACCGCTCCAGAACCAGGACACCCACGCCCTCGCCCCAGCCCGTACCGTCCGCGTCGTCCGAGAACGCCTTGCACCGGCCGTCCCCGGCCAGACCACCCTGCCGCTCGAACTCGATGAACGCACCCGGCGTCGACATCAGCGTCACACCACCGGCCAACGCAAGATCACACTCACCCGACCGCAACGACTGCGCCGCCAGATGCAGAGCCACGAGCGAGGACGAGCAGGCCGTGTCGATCGTGACGGCCGGGCCCTCGAGACCCAGCGCATACGAGACCCGCCCCGACAACACACTGCCCGAACTGCCCGTCCCGCCATAGCCCTCGGCGGACTCCCCCGCCAACGCCAACGCCGCCGGATAGTCCTGCCCGTTCGTCCCCGCAAAAACCCCCACCGGAAGTCCACGCAAGGAGAACGGTGCAATACCCGACCGCTCCAGCGACTCCCACACGACCTCAAGCAGCAACCGCTGCTGCGGATCCATCGCCAACGCCTCACGCGGCGAGATCCCGAACAGGCCGGCATCGAAATCCGCCACACCCTCGACGAACCCGCCGACACCGTGGCCAGCATCCCAGCCTCGGTCCGGGGGGAACTCGCCCAGCGCGTCGATCCCTTCCGCCACCACCCGCCAGAGTCCCTCCGGCGAGTTCACCCCGCCAGGGAAGCGGCAGCCCATGCCCACCACGACCACGGGTTCGGTTCCGGCGGACTCCACGCTGTGAAGGCGCTGCTTGGTCTCGTGAAGCTCAAGCGTGACCTTCTTCAAGTATCCGAGAAGCTTGTCCTCGTTACTCATCAAGCTCACCGCGTCCCGATCTCGTGGTCGATAAGTGCAAAGATGTCGTCGGATGTAGCGGCCTCGATCTTTGCCGAGATGTCCACGGCGCTCGCGTCAGATGGCGCACCGTCCAGTCGTTTCATCAGTTGTTGCAGGCGCGAGGCGATTCTCAGCCGCGCATACTCAGGGGCGGGCAGGGCCAGCAAGGCGGTCTCGATCCTGTCCAGTTCGGCCGCTACGTCCCGGACCTCGTCGGCCGACTCTTCGGCCAGCTCGCCGAGCAGGAAGTCGGCGAGGGCGAGTGTGGTCGGGTGGTCGAAGGCGAGCGTCGAGGGGAGTTTGAGGCCGGTCTCGGCGGTGAGGGCGTTGCGCAGTTCGACGGCGGTCAGGGAGTCGAAGCCCAGGTCGCGGAACGCCTTCGACACCTCCACGGACGCCGAGTCCGCGAACCCCAGCACTGCCGCGACCTGCCCGCGCACCACATCCATCACCATCGATCGCCGAGCCACCCCCGACACCCCGGCCAGACGCTCTCTCAACCCCCCGGCACCAGCGGCCGGACGATCCGCCACCCGCGGCGCGACCTCGTCCCACAGACGGTTCGCCCGCAACGCCGTCACGGACGTTACGAAGCGCTCCCAGTCCATGTCGGCCACAGCGAAGCAGCCTTCTGCGGAGCCCAGTGTGTCGAGGGCGGTGTCGGGGTCGAGTGGCCGTATGCCGCCGCGGCCCATCCGGGCCAGGACGGTGGCGTCATCCGCCATCCCGCCCTCGGCCCACGGACCCCACCCGATCGACGCACCCACCAACCCCTGGGATCGCCGGAACTCCACCAGCCCGTCCAGTGCCGCGTTCGCCGCCGCATACGCACCCTGCCCCGCACCACCCCACACACCCGCAGCCGACGAGAACAACACAAACGCATCCAACTCACGCCCCAGCGAAGCATGGTGAAGATTCCACGCACCCCCCGCCTTCGCCCCCCAGACTCCAGCGAGCCGGTCAGCGGTCAGCCCATCAACCACACCGTCATCCAAAACCCCGGCCGTATGCACCACAGCCGACACCTCAAACCGAGCGAAGAGCGCCTCCACCTCCTCCCGCACCGCCACATCACACGCCACCACATCCACCACAGCACCCAACGACCGCAAACCGGCCACCAACTGCTCCGCACCCTCCGCCTCCATGCCACGCCGGCTCACCAGCACGACACGCTCAGCACCCCGCTCCACCACCCAACGCGCCACCCGCGCACCCAACACACCCGTACCACCCGTGACCAACACCGTCCCCGACGGCAACCACTCCCCACCCCCCGACCGAGCAGGGCCAAGGCGACGGCCCAGCACCGCCCCACCACGCACCGCAACCTCGTCCTCATCCCCAAAACCACCGGCCAGCACCTCCATCAACCGGGCAACGGCACCACCCACAGGCCGCTCCGGGACATCAACCAGACCGCCCCACCGCCCCGGCTCCTCCAGAGCAACCACCCGACCCAGACCCCACACACCAGCCCGCACCGGATGCGAAACTTCATCCCCCACCCCCGCCGAGACCGCACCCGACGTCACCGACCACAGCGGACAACCAACCTCCGCATCACCAAGCGCCTGCACCAGAACAGCCGACGCCGCAACACCCCGAGACTCCGACTCGTCCTGACCCAGGAACGACACCACCCGCCCACAACCGGCGAACTCCACGAGCCGAGCCGCCAAAGCGACCCGGTCCAGATCCGCAGGCTCCAACCGCAGCCGCGCTACCTCCGCACCCCGCGCCGTCAACTCCTCCGCGAGCGCACCCGCCCACACATCCTCAACACCCGCCGACTCAACAATCAGCCAGCCACCCGACACATCAACACCACCACCGACAGACCCCAGCGGCGCCCACGACACCTCATAACGCAGCTTGTCGGCCACCTCACGCTCACGACGCCGACGCTGCCACGCCGAGAACGCCGGCAACGTCTCCCGCAACGGCGCCTCAACATCCACACCGAACTCCGCCGCGAACAACTCACCATCACCACGCTCCACCGCATCCCAGAACACGGCATCACCGACCGAAGCCACCACCGGCTCCCGCCGCACACCCGGCCAAAAACGCTGACGCTGGAAGGCATAAGTAGGCAGGTCGACAGTGCGGGCACCGACCGGTGCGTAGAACGCCGTCCAGTCGACGTCGGCTCCGTCCGCCCACAGGCGGGCCAGCGCCGTGACGGCGGTTGCGGGCTCGGGCTGCTTGCGGTTCAGCGCCGCTACGGCGAGCGCGTCCTCATCGGTCTCACCGATCGCCGCTACGAGACCGGCGTCCGGGCCCAGCTCCAGGAAGCGGGTGACGCTAAGGGACTTGAGGTGGGTGATGGCGTCGGCGAAGCGGACCGTACCGCGTACCTGGTCGGTCCAGTACGACGCGGTGAACTCGGTGACCGGCTCACCTGTGAGCGTGGAGACGATCGGGATGCGGGGACTGTCGAACGTCAACTCGCTTGCAGCAGCCGCGAATGCGTCCAGCATCGGGTCCATCAGCGCCGAGTGGAAGGCGTGGCTGACCTCCAGCCAGCGTCCCTGACGATCGGGCAGACGGCTCGCTACAGCCTCGACCGCTTCGCGGGTACCCGACAGCACGACCTGGCCGGGAGCGTTCACCGCCGCCACCGACACACCCTCGACCAACAACGGCGTGACCTCGTCAAGCGTGGCCCGTACCGCCCACATCGCACCGCCGGCGGGCAGCGCCTGCATCAACCCGGCACGCGCCGACACCAGCCGGCACGCGTCGGCGAGCGAGAAGACCCCGGCAACGTGCGCGGCGGCCAGCTCACCCACCGAGTGGCCGACGAGGTAATCGGGGCGCACACCCCACGACTCCACCAGCCGGAACAACGCCACCTCAACAGCGAACAACGCAGGCTGCGCCCACCCCGTCCGGCCCAACGCCTCTGCATCGGTGAACATCACCTCGCGCAATCCGTCGAAGTGACCGCATATCTCATCCAGGGCAGTGGCGAAGACCGGGAACGCATCCGCCAGCTCCCGGCCCATGCCCAGACGCTGACCACCCTGCCCCGAGAACACGAACCCGGTCAGGCCGTCCCGGGCCACCACGGGCACCACCGCCTCACCCAGCCGCGCACGCAGCTCATCGGTGCCTGCACCCAGGACGACAGCCCGGTGCTCCAGTGCCGCCCGGGTCGTCGCCAGCGACAACCCGACATCGACCGCGCCCAGACCATCCACCCCGGAAGCCAGCCGCCGCACCTGCCCCGCGACACCGGCCGCCGTCTTCGACGACACCACCCACGGCACCACCGGCAGCACAACATCCGAAGCTACCACCGGCACCTCCTGAGCGGGCGGCGCCTCCTCGATGATCACGTGTGCGTTCGTACCGCTGACCCCGAACGCGGACACTCCCGCCCGCCGCGGCCGGTCACCCGGTGCCCAGTCCCGCGCCCGGTCCAGCAGTTCCACGGCTCCGTCCGACCAGTCCACGTGCGAGGACGGAGTGCCGACGTGCAAGGACCGGGGCAGCGTCTCGTGCCGCATCGCCAGGATCATCTTCATGACACCGGCGACACCCGCCGCCGCCTGCGTGTGCCCGATGTTCGACTTGATCGAACCCAGCCACAACGGCTGCTCCGCAGGCCGGTCCTGGCCATAGGTGGCGATCAGCGCCTGCGCCTCGATCGGGTCACCCAGCTTGGTGCCCGTACCGTGCGCCTCGACCGCGTCGACCTCAGCAGCCGTCAGACCGGAGCTGGCCAGCGCCTGCCGGATCACCCGCTGCTGCGACGGACCGTTCGGCGCCGTCAGACCGTTCGACGCACCGTCCTGGTTCACCGCACTGCCGCGCACCACCGCCAGGACCTGATGCCCGTTGCGACGCGCGTCCGACAACCGCTCCAGCACCAGGACACCCACACCCTCGCCCCAGCCCGTGCCATCCGCGTCGTCCGAGAACGCCTTGCACCGGCCGTCCCCGGCCAGACCACCCTGCCGCTCGAACTCGATGAACGCACCCGGCGTCGACATCACCGTCACACCACCGGCCAACGCAAGATCACACTCACCCGACCGCAACGACTGCGCCGCCAGATGCAGAGCCACCAACGACGACGAACACGCCGTGTCCACCGTCACCGCCGGGCCCTCGAGCCCCAGCGCATACGAGACCCGCCCCGACAACACACTGCCCGAACTGCCCGTCCCGCCGTATCCGTCTCCCGACTCACCGGCCAGGGCGAGCAGTGCCGGATAGTCCTGCCCGTTCGTCCCGGCAAAGACCCCCACCGGAAGTCCACGCAACGACAGCGGAGCCACACCCGACCGCTCCAGCGACTCCCACACGACCTCAAGCAGCAACCGCTGCTGCGGATCCATCGCCAACGCCTCACGCGGCGCGATCCCGAACAGACCAGCATCGAAATCCGCCACGCCCTCGACGAACCCACCGACGGGCGCAAAGCCTTGTCCCGCGCCACCGTTCAGCTCCCAGCCTCGGTCGGCGGGGAAGCCGCCCAGGGCGTCGGTGCCCTCGGCGAGCAGCCGCCAGAGTTCCTCCGGCGAGTCCGCCCCACCAGGGAAGCGGCAGCCCATACCCACCACGACCACCGGATCGTCACCTGTGGACTGGTGCGCCGGCAGCACGCCCGGTGCCGCGGCCTCCTCCTCCGCACCGAACAGCTCTGTCACCACGAAGTTGGCCAGCGCCTCGACCGACGGGTAGTCGAAGACAACCGTCGAGGGGAGTTTGAGGCCGGTCTCGGCGGTGAGGGCGTTGCGCAGTTCGACGGCGGTCAGGGAGTCGAAGCCCAGGTCGCGGAACGCCTTCGACACGTCCACGGCCGCCGAGTCCGCGAACCCCAGCACTGCCGCGACCTGCCCGCGCACGACATCCATCACCATCGATCGCCGAGCCACCCCCGACACCCCGGCCAGACGCTCTCTCAACCCCCCGGCACCAGCGGCCGGACGATCCGCCACCCGCGGCGCGACCTCGTCCCACAGACGGTTCGCCCGCAACGCGGTCATCCCGGGAACGAAGCGCTCCCAGTCCACATCAGCAACCGTCACACAACCCGACGCCGAACCCAATACGTCGAGGGCGGTGTCGGGGTCGAGTGGCCGTACACCGCCGCGGCCCATCCGGGCCAGGACGGTGGCGTCATCCGCCATCCCGCCCTCGGCCCACGGACCCCACCCGATCGACGCACCCACCAACCCCTGGGATCGCCGGAACTCCACCAGCCCGTCCAGTGCCGCGTTCGCCGCCGCATACGCACCCTGCCCCGCACCACCCCACACACCCGCAGCCGACGAGAACAACACAAACGCATCCAACTCACGCCCCAGCGAAGCATGGTGAAGATTCCACGCACCCCCCGCCTTCGCCCCCCACACCCCAGCCAACCGACCAGCCGTCAACCCATCAACCACACCGTCATCCAAAACCCCGGCCGTATGCACCACAGCCGACACCTCAAACCGAGCGAAGAGCGCCTCCACCTCCTCCCGCACCGCCACATCACACGCCACCACATCCACCACAGCACCCAACGACCGCAAACCGGCCACCAACTGCTCCGCACCCTCCGCCTCCATGCCACGCCGGCTCACCAGCACGACACGCTCAGCACCCCGCTCCACCACCCAACGCGCCACCCGCGCACCCAACACACCCGTACCACCCGTGACCAACACCGTCCCCGACGGCAACCACTCCCCACCCCCCGACCGAGCAGGGCCAAGGCGACGGCCCAGCACCGCCCCACCACGCACCGCAACCTCGTCCTCATCCCCAAAACCACCGGCCAGCACCTCCATCAACCGGGCAACGGCACCACCCACAGGCCGCTCCGGGACATCAACCAGACCGCCCCAACGCCCCGGCTCCTCCAGAGCAACCACCCGACCCAAGCCCCACACACCAGCCCGCACCGGATGCGAAACTTCATCCCCCGCTCCTGCGGACACCGCACCCGACGTCACCGACCACAGCAGGGAACCGACCTCGGCATCACCGAGCGCCTGCACCAAAACAGCCGACGCCGCAACACCCCGAGACTCCGACTCGTCCTGACCCAGGAACGACACCACCCGCCCATGACCGGCGAACTCTCCAAGGCGAGCCGCCAGAGCCGCCCGGTCCAGATCCGCCGCACCCAACCTCAGCCGGGTAACCTCCCCACCCCGCCCTACCAACTCCTCCGCGAGCGCTCCCGCCCACACATCCTCAACACCCGCCGACTCAACAATCAGCCAGCCACCCGACACATCAACACCAGCAGAACCAACAGACCCCAACGGCGCCCACGACACCTCGTAGCTCAGGCCGTCTCCGGGCTCCCGTTCCTGCCGTTGGGCCTTGGCGCCTTCGGGGTTCTGCATCCAGTAGCGGTCCCGGGCGAAGGGATAGGTCGGCAGGTCGGTGGGCTGTGCGTCCGTGGCGTCGTAGAAGTTCTGCCAGTCGACCGGGTGGCCGTCGGTCCACAGCTGTGCCAGGGCGCGCACCGATGTGCCCGGTTCGGGCAGGTCCCTACGCAGTGTCGCCACGGGGAGGACGTCGCCGTCGCACGTCTCGTCGATGGCACCGATCAGCGTGGCGTCCGGGCCCAGCTCCAGGAACCGGGTGACGCCGAGGGACTTCAGGTGGGTGATGGCGTCGGCGAAACGGACCGCACCCCGGACCTGATCCACCCAGTACGACGAAGTGAACTCGGTGACCGGCTCACCCGTCAGCGTGGAGACGATCGGAATGCGAGGACTGTCGTACCTCACCTCACCCGCAGCAGCCACGAATGCATCCAGCATCGGGTCCATCAGGACCGAGTGGAAAGCGTGACTGACCTCCAGCCAACGCCCCTGACGGCCCTCGAAAACAGACCCCGAGGCCACCGCCTCGACCGCTTCGCGGGTACCCGACAGCACGACCTGACCGGGAGCGTTCACCGCCGCCACGGAGACGTCAGCGGAAAGGAGCGGAGTGACCTCCTCCACGGTGGCCCGCACCGCCCACATCGCACCGCCGGCAGGCAGCGCCTGCATCAACCCGGCACGAGCAGCGACCAGCCGGCACGCATCGGCGAGCGGGAAGACCCCGGCGACGTGCGCGGCAGCCAGCTCACCCACCGAATGACCCACCAGGTAATCCGGGCGCACCCCCCACGACTCAAGCAGCCGGAACAACGCCACCTCGACCGCGAACAACGCAGGCTGCGCCCACCCCGTGGACTTCAACGCCTCCGCATCGGCGAACATCACCTCACGCAGCGACCGGTCCAGCAACCCGTCGAAGTGCGCGCACACCTCATCCAGGGCAGTTGCAAACACCGGGAAGGCATCCGCCAGCTCCCGGCCCATACCCAGACGCTGACCACCCTGCCCCGAGAACACGAACGCCAGCCGCCTCCGGCCTCTTCCGCCGCCGCTCCGGCCCGCAGCCGTGCCCTGGACCACGCGGCCGGCAGTTCCGCCGCCGGTGGCGAGTGCGGCCAGGTCTGTCAGGGCCGATTCCGCGTCGGGGGCCAGGACCACGGCCCGGTGTTCGAACGCGGCGCGGCCCGTGGCCAGGGTGTGGCCGATGTCCTGAGGGCGGGTGTGCGGGTGTGTGGTCAGGGACGCGTGGAGCCGGGCCGCGAGTTCGGGAAGCGCCTCCGGCCGGCGGGTGGACAGCGGCCAGGGCATCACCGGCGGCCGCACCGTGTCCGCGGGCTGTCGATCCGCCGGGAGGGGCGCCTCTTCCACGATGACGTGGGCGTTCGTACCGCTGATACCGAAGGACGAGATCCCCGCCCGGCGCGGACGTTCGCCGCGCGGCCAGTCCCTGGCCTCCGACAGCAGTTCCACCGCGCCCGTCGACCAGTCCACGTGGGTCGAGGGCTTGTCCGCGTACAGCGTCTTCGGCAGCGCCTCGTTACGCATCGCGAGCACCATCTTCATGACGCCCGCGACACCGGCCGCCGCCTGCGTGTGCCCGATGTTCGACTTCACCGAACCCAGCCACAACGGCTGCTCCGGCGTACGGTCCTGGCCATAGGTGGCCAGGAGCGCCTGCGCCTCGATCGGATCACCCAGCTTGGTACCCGTACCGTGCGCCTCCACCGCGTCCACATCCGCCGACGACAGGCGGGCATTCGCCAGCGCAGCCCGGATGACCTGCTGTTGGGACGGGCCGTTCGGCACGGTCAGGCCGTTGGACGCGCCGTCCTGGTTGACGGCCGTGCCGCGCACCACCGCCAGGACGCGGTGCCCGTCGCGGATCGCGTCGGAGAGGCGGCCGAGGACCAGCAGGCCGGCGCCCTCGGACCAGCCGGTGCCGTCGGCGTCGTCGGAGAACGCCTTGCAGCGGCCGTCGGTCGCCAGGCCCTGCTGGCGGCTGAACTCGAGGAACATGCCGGGCGTCGACATCACGGTGACGCCTCCGACGAGGGCGAGGGAGCATTCGCCGGAGCGCAGCGACTGGACGGCCATGTGGAGCGCCACCAGGGAGGAGGAGCAGGCCGTGTCGACGGTGACGGCAGGGCCCTTGAGGCCGAGGGTGTAGGCGATGCGGCCGGAGGCGACGGCCATGGAGTTGCCGGTGAGGAGATAGCCCTCGACGCCTTGTGGGAGTTCGGTCAGATGGGATCCGTAGCCGGTGGAGGCTGCGCCGACGAAGACGCCGGTGTCGGTGTTCTTCAGGGTGGTGGGGTCGATGCCTGCGTGTTCGAAGGCCTCCCAGGAGGTCTGGAGCAGCATGCGCTGCTGCGGGTCCATGGCGAGGGCTTCGCGTGGGCTCAGGCCGAAGAAGGCGGGGTCGAACTCGGTGGCGTCGTAGGTGAAGCCGCCTTCGCGGGCGTGGCTGGTGCCGGACAGGCTCGAGTCGGGCCCGAAGAGGCGCTCCAGGTCCCAGTCGCGGTCGACGGGGAAGGTGGACATGCCGTCGCCGGCCCGGTCGAGGAGCTGCCACAGCTCCTGTGGTGAGCGGACGCCGCCGGGCAGCCGGCAGCCCATGCCGACGATGGCGATCGGCTCGGTGTTCGCGGCCTCGATCTCCCGCAGTCTGCGGTGTGCCTGGCGGAGGTCACCGGTGACCTTCTTGAGATAGTCGAGCAGTTTCTGCTGCTCGCCGTCGGCGCTGACAACCCGGTTCTCGCTCAAGACGTCCCACCAAATTCGCCGTCGATCAGTTTGAAGAGTTCGTCAGCCGTTGCCGACTCGAGTGCGTCGGCCTCGTCGTTGCCCGAAGGTTCGCCGGTCGCGGTCGCGGCAGCCCATTTCTCTGCCAGTGCCCGCAGGCGCCGCTGCACCGTGTCGTCCTCGGCCGGGCCTGAACCGGCCAGCCTGTCCAGGGTCTGTTCCAGCCGTTCGATCTCGTCGAGGGCCGTGTGACCGCCCGGTGCCGGGTGCGGTGCCCCGGCGGTGTCGTCATCCGGTGCGCCGTCGGGGACGAGTTCGGCCAGTAGGTAGTCCACAAGCGCGGCCGGTGTCGGGTAGTCGAAGACCAGCGTCGCGGGGAGCCGGGTGCCGGTCATGATGCCCATCCGGTTGCGCAGTTCGATGGCCGTGAGGGAGTCGAAGCCCAGGAAGGCCTCTTCCGGTTCGATGTCCTGGGCCGAGCCGTGTCCGAGGACCGCGGCCGCCTGTCCGCAGACCAGGTCGAGCAGATGGTCGGCCCGGTCGGCGGCGGGCAGGGCGCGCAGCCGGCCCGCGAGTGCGGCGGCCGGTTCCGCGACGGCCGCGGTGGCGGCTTGCGTACGCCGTGGTGCGGCGCTGCCCGCAAGGTGACGCAGCATCGGTGGTACGGGTCCGGCGGTGAGCGCCTGCGGCGAGGTGTCCAGTCGCATCGGAAGCAGGGCGGCCTCGTCGGCGGACAGGGCGAAGTCGAGCAGGCCGAGTCCCGCTTGTGCGTCGAGCGGCCGGAGCCCGGCCTTTTCCATCCGGGCGATGTCGGTGTCGGTGAGGTGTCCGGTCATGCCACGGTCGGCTATCCACGGGCCCCAGGCCAGCGACACTGCGGGGACACCTCGGTGGCGTGCCCAGCGGGCGAATTCGTCGAGGAAGGCGTTCGCGGCCGCGTAATTGGCCTGGCCGGCACCGCCCAGGGTGCCGGCAGCACCCGAGAAGAGGACGAATGCCGCGAGGTCGGCGTCCTTCGTCAGTGCGTACAGGTTCAGGGCCGCGTCCGCCTTCGGCCGCAGAGTGGTGTCCAGGCGCTCGGGGGTGAGGAAGGGGATGACCCCGTCGTCGACCACCCCGGCGACGTGCACGACCGCGGTGAGCGGGTGTGCCGCCTCGACAGTGGCGAGGGTGCGGGCCAGCGCGGCCCGGTCGGCCGCGTCGCACGCCTCGATCCGTACGCGGGCGCCGAGCTCCTCGAGTTCGGCGATGAGCTCGGCAGCGCCCTCGGCCTGCGGTCCGCTGCGGCTGGTGAGCAGCAGGTGGCGGGCGCCGTACCGTTCGACGAGGTGGCGGGCCACGTAGTGGCCGAGGCCTCCGGTGCCGCCGGTGACCAGCACGGTGCCGTCCGGGTCGGGGCGCCTGGGCAGGGTGAGTACCACCTTGCCGATGTGCCGGGCCTGGCTGACGTGCCGGTACGCCTCCGGTGCCCGGCGCACGTCCCAGGCGGTCAGCGGCAGCGGGCGCAGAGCTCCCGCTTCGATGAGGCGCAGCACCTCGGTGAGCATCTCGCCGATGCGTTCGGGTCCGGCCTCGATGAGGTCGAAGGCCGCGTAGGTCACACCGGGGTGTGCCTCGGTGATGCTTTCGGGGGTGCGGATGTCGGTCTTGCCCATCTCGAGGAACCTGCCGCCTCCGGTGAGCAGCCGCAGTGAGGCGTCCACGTATTCGCGGGCCAGCGAGTTCAGTACGACGTCGATGCCGGCCGCCCTCGCCGTCGTGCGGAAGTGCTCCTCGAAGTGCAGGTCTCGGGAGGAGGCGAGGTGGGCGTCGTCGATGCCGAGGGAGCGCAGGGTGTCGTGTTTGCCCTGGCCGGCGGTGCCGTACACCTCGGCCCCGAGGTGCCGGGCGAGCTGGGCGGCGGCCATGCCGACGCCGCCGGCGGCGGCGTGCACGAGGACCGACTCACCGGGCTTGAGCCCTGCCAGGTCGACCAGTGCGTAGTAGGCGGTCAGGAAGACCACCGGCACGGACGCGGCCTGTTCGAAGGACCAGCCCTCGGGCATCGGGGCGATCATCCTCCGGTCGGCGACCGCGACCGGCCCGAACGCCTTGCCGAACATGCCGAGGACGCGGTCGCCCGGTGCGAACCCGGTGACGTCCGGCCCCACTTCGGTGATCACGCCGGCGCCCTCGACGCCCATCGGGCCGGGTTCTCCGGGATACATGTCGAGTGCGTTCAGTACGTCCCTGAAGTTGAGTCCGGCGGCCCGTACGGCCACCCGGACCTGATCCGGGCCGAGCGGTTCCAGCAGCTCGGGGTCGGCGGTGAGGGTGAGGTTCGCCAGGCTGCCGCGGCCGGTGCTGTCCAGCCGCCATGCCTCGGTGTCTGCCGGGGGCAGCAGGGTGTCGTCCGGGGCGGGGCGCACGAGCCGTGCGGCGCGTATCTCGCCGTCGCGGACGACGACCTGGGACTCGTCGGATTCGAGGAGCGCGGCGAACAGGCCGGCCGACGTCCCGGCGGACGGCTTGTTCTCGTCGAGGTCCACGAGCACGAACCGGCCGGGGTCCTCCGACTGTGCCGAGCGGACGAGGCCCCACACAGCGGCGGCCGCCGGATCGCCCGGTCCTTCGGGGTCGCCCGCCGCGATGGCGCCGCGGGTGACGAGGACGAGCCGTGCGGACGCGAACCGGCTGTCCGCGAGCCAGCGCTGGAGCAGGGCGAGGACGCGGACGGTCAGGGCCCGGGTGCCGGCCGCGATCGTGTCGGTGGTGTCCTCGCCGGACGGGTGCGCTGTCGCGCCCGGGCACGGCACGAACACCACGTCGGGAAGCGGCCCGTCGGCGTCCAGCGCGTCCAGGCCGGGGACGAGGCGCGCCGCCAGTGCCTCCGCGAGCCCCGTTTCGTCGAGCCCTGTCTCCTCGTCACCGAGGACCGCCCACGGCCGGCCGGCGGCCGGGCTGTCGCCGGACACCGGCATGGCCACCGGCATCCAGTCGAGCCGGAAGATGTCCTGCGGATAGGCCGTCGTGCGCGAGGAGGCGTGCAGTTGCGCCGCCGATACCTGCCGCATCGCCAGGGATTCCACGTGGGCGACCGGCTGTCCCGTGCCGTCCGCGATGGCCAGGGTCAGCGCGTCGGGCCCGGCCTGCCTCAGCCGTACGCGCAGGCTCGACGCGCCGTAGGCGTACAGGGAGACCCCGGACCAGGAGAACGGCAGTCTGCTCCGGCCGCTGCCGTCGAGTGCGACGAAGGTCAGCGCCTGCAGCGCCGCGTCGAGCAGCGGCGGGTGCAGTCCGTAGGCGGCGGCCTCGGCGGCGTGCGGCTCGTCCAGAGCCACTTCGGCGAACACCTCGCCCCCGGCGCGCCAGGCCCGGCGGAGCCCCCGGAACGAGGGGCCGTAGGCGAATCCGCCCTGCCGGTACATCTCGTAGAAGTCGGACACGTCGATGGTCTCGGCGCCGGGCGGCGGCCAGGAGGAGAGATCGTACGTCGCTTCCGGCCGGCCGCCGCCGAGGAGTCCCGTGGCGTGCAGCGTCCACGGGGCGTCGGCCGCCGCGTCGTCGGGCCGCGCGTGCAGCTTCAGCGGACGCAGGCCGGTCGCGTCGGGGGCACCGACCTGGAGCTGCAGCTGTACCGTGCCGTCGGCAGGCAGCACCAGCGGGGCCGCCAGCGTCAGTTCCTCCACCCGGTCGCAGCCGACCTCGTCGGCTGCCCGCATCGCCAGTTCCAGGAAACCGGTGCCGGGGAAGAGGGTCGTGCCCATCACCTCGTGGTCGGCGAGCCACGGCAGATCCCGTACGCCGATCCGTGCGGTGAACAACCGCCCGTCGTCCCCGGCCAGCGCCACGGCAGCGCCGAGCAGCGGGTGCCCGGCATCGGCGAGCCCGGCCGCGGACACATCACCAGGCCTCGACACCGGCGCCTGCGGCCAGTAGCGCTGGTGCTGGAAGGCGTAGGTGGGCAGGTCGACGGTGCGGGCGCCGGTCGGTGCGTAGAACGCCGTCCAGTCGACGTCGGCGCCGTCCGCCCACAGGCGGGCCAGCGCCGTGACGGCGGTTGCGGGCTCGGACTGCTTACGGTTCAGCGCTGCTACGGCGAGGGCTTCGCCGTCGTACGTCTCGTCGACGGCACCGATCAGCGTGGCGTCCGGGCCCAGCTCCAGGAACCGGGTGACACCCAGGGACTTGAGGTGGGTGATGGCGTCGGCGAAGCGGACCGTACCGCGCACCTGGTCGGTCCAGTACGACGCGGTGAACTCGGTGACAGGCTCACCCGTGAGCGTGGAAATGATCGGAATGCGAGGACTGTCGTACGTCAACTCGCTTGCAGCATTGGTGAATTGGGGCAGCATCGGGTCCATCAGCGCCGAGTGGAAGGCGTGGCTGACCTCCAGCCGGCGTCCCTGGCGGCCGGTGAGCTGGGCGGCCACCGTCTCGACCGCCTCACGGGTGCCCGACAGGACGACCTGACCGGGAGCGTTCACCGCCGCCACGGACACACCCTCGGCCTCGACCAGCAGCGGAGTGACCTCCTCCACGGTGGCTCGTACCGCCCACATCGCACCGCCGGCAGGCAGCGCCTGCATCAGCCCGGCACGAGCAGCGACCAGCCGGCACGCATCGGCGAGCGGGAAGACCCCGGCGACGTGCGCGGCAGCCAGCTCACCCACCGAATGACCCACCAGGTAATCCGGGCGCACCCCCCACGACTCAAGCAGCCGGAACAACGCCACCTCGACCGCGAACAACGCAGGCTGCGCCCACCCCGTGGACTTCAACGCCTCCGCATCGGCGAACATCACCTCACGCAACGGCCGGTCCAGCAACCCGTCGAAGTGCGCGCACACCTCATCCAGGGCAGTTGCAAACACCGGGAAGGCATCCGCCAGCTCCCGGCCCATACCCAGACGCTGACCACCCTGCCCCGAGAACACGAACCCGGTGGAGCTTGTGCGGGCCCGGCCGGTGACGGTGTGCGGTGTGGGTTCACCGGCCGCCAGAGCCGTCAGTGCCGTCCGCAGTTCACCGGTGTCGGCGCCGAGGACGACAGCCCGGTGCTCCAGCGCCGCCCGGGTCGTCGCCAGCGACAAGCCGACATCGACCGCGTCCCGGTCGTCCACCCCGGCCGCCAGCCGCTCGGCCTGTGCGGACAGCGCGGTGCCCGTCTTCATGGACACCGGCCAGGGCACCATCGGCAGGGCGACGTCCGGGGTCGCCACCGGTGCCTGGGCGAGGGCGGGCGCCTCTTCGATGATCACGTGCGCGTTGGTGCCGCTGATGCCGAACGACGACACGCCGGCGCGCCTCGGCCGGTCGCCGCGCGGCCACGGACGGGCCTCGGACAGCAGTTCCACGGCGCCGGACGACCAGTCGACGTGCGTCGACGGCTCGCTGACGTGCAGGGTGCCTGGCAGTACCTCGTGCCGCATCGCCAGCACCATCTTGATCAGACCGGCCACACCGGCGGCGGCCTGGGTGTGGCCGATGTTCGACTTCACCGAACCCAGCCACAACGGACGGTCCGCGGGCCGGTCCTGGCCGTACGTGGCCAGCAGCGCCTGCGCCTCGATCGGGTCGCCGAGCGTCGTGCCGGTGCCGTGTGCCTCGACCGCGTCCACCTCGGCGGCCGACAGTCCGGCTGTGGCCAGTGCCTGCCGGATGACGCGCTGCTGGGAGGGACCGTTGGGGGCGGTGAGGCCGTTCGAGGCACCGTCCTGGTTGGTGGCGCTGCCGGTGACGAGGGCGAGCACCTGGTGGCCGTTGCGGCGGGCGTCCGAGAGCCGTTCGAGGACGAGGACGCCGACACCTTCGGCCCAGCCGGTGCCGTCGGCGTCGTCGGAGAACGCCTTGCACCGGCCGTCGACGGCGAGACCGTGCTGACGGCTGAAGCTCACGAACGGCGTGGGCGTGGAGATGAGCGTGACACCGCCGGCCAGGGCGAGGTCGCACTCGTCGCCGCGCAGCGCCTGCGACGCCAGATGCAGGGCGACGAGCGAGGAGGAGCAGGCCGTGTCCACGGTGACCGCCGGGCCTTCCAGGCCGAGGGTGTAGGCGACCCGGCCGGACAGGACGCTCGAGGCGTTGCCGGTCATGAAGTAGCCGTCCGCGCCCTGCGGGGACGCGATCAGCAGGCCGCCGTAGTCGGAGCCGTTGCTGCCGGCGAACATGCCGGTCCGGCTGCCGGCCAGGGACAGGGGGTCGATGCCCGCCCGCTCCGTGGCCTCCCACGCGGTCTCCAGAAGCAGCCGCTGCTGCGGGTCCATGGACAGGGCCTCACGCGGGTTGATGCCGAAGAGCGCGGCGTCGAACTCGCTGATGCCGCGGACGAATCCGCCGTGCCGGGTGTATGTCGTACCGGCCTTGTCGGGGTCGGGGTCGTAGACCGCTTCGATGTCCCAGCCGCGGTCGTCCGGGAAGTCGGAGATCGCGTCGACCCCCTCGGACAGCAGCCGCCAGAGCTCCTCCGGCGAGGAGACGCCGCCGGGCAGCCGGCAGCTCATGCCGACGATGGCGATCGGATCGTGGTCCTTGCCGCCACCGGTCGGGAGCGGGGTGGCGGGCGCCGGGGCGGCGACGCCGACGAGTTCCTGGCGCAGCAGGCGCGTGAGCGCGGTCGGGGTCGGATGGTCGAAGATCAGCGTGGCAGGCAGCCGCAACCCGGTGGCCGAGTTGAGCCGGTTGCGTAGTTCGATCGCCGTGAGCGAGTCGAAGCCGATGTCGGAGAACACGCGCGTGGGTTCCACGTCGGTCGGCGCGGCGAAGCCGAGCACCGCGGCGACGTGGCCGCGCACCAGGTCGAGCAGTTCGCGTTCCCGCTCGGCCTCGGTGAGCCCGGCCAGTCGGGCGGCGAGGGAGTCGGGGCTGCCCGCGGTGGCGTCGGCGCTCGCGGTCTCCAGGGCCCTGCGGGCTTCCGGAATTCCGTCGAGGAGTGTGCTGCGGCGGCTCGCCGTGAGGGCGGGCGCGTAGACGGCCCAGTCGATGGAGGCCACGGTGAGCGTGGCGTCCCCGTCACCGACCGCCTGCCGCAGTACGGCGACGGCGGAGTCGGGGGCCAGGGAGTGGACACCGCCCTTGCGCTGCCGGGCCTCGACGGCCGCGCTGTCCGCCATGCCGGCGTCGGACCAGGGGCCCCACGCGATCGAGGTGGCGGCGAGGCCGTCGGCCCGCCGGTGCTCGGCGAGGGCGTCGAGGACCGCGTTGGCGGCCGCGTAGTTCGCCTGCCCGGGGCCGCCCCAGATGCCGGCGGTGGAGGCGAACAGGACGAACGCGTCCAGTTCCAGGCCGAGTTCACGAGTGAGTTCGTCCAGAAGCAGCGCGGCATGCGCCTTGGGCGCCATGACCGCGGCGATGCGTTCGGGGCTGAGCGCGTCGAGGATGCCGTCCTCCAGGACACCGGCCGCGTGCACGACGGCCGTCAGCGGGGCCGCCTCGTCGGTGAGTCCGCCGAGGAGCACGGCAACCTGTTCGCGGTCGGCCATGTCGCAGGCCGCGAGGGTGACCCTGGCGCCGAGTGCCTCCAGTTCTTGGGCGAGGTCCGGCGCGCCGGGCGCGTCCACGCCGCGGCGGCTGGTCAGCACCAGGTGCTCGGCGCCGTTCCCGGCCGCCCAGCGGGCCATCCGGGCGCCCAGCGCGCCGGTGCCACCGGTGATCAGGACCGTGCCCGAGGGCGCCCACGTCCCGTCCGCGTCCGTCGCGTGCGGGGCGCGCACGAGCCGCCGTCCGAACAGGCCCGAGGCGCGCAGGGCGACCTGGTCCTCGTCGCCCGCGGCGATCGCGTTCAGCAGCCGCCGCGCGGACCGTGCGTCGGCTTCCTCCGGTACGTCGACCAGTCCGCCCCAGCGGTCCGGGTGCTCGAGCGCGGCGACCCGTCCGAGTCCCCACACCGCCGCCTGGCCGGGCCTGGTCACCGTGTCCCAGCGGGCGGCCGAGACCGCCCCGGAGGTCAACGACCAGAGCGGTGCGGCGATTCCGGCGTCCCCCAGTGCCTGCAGCAGTACGGCGGTCAGCCCCAGGCCCAGTGACAGTCCGGGAAGTCCGTCGGTGTCGCGCTCGTCCCAGGCCAGTAGTGACACGACTCCGGCGAGCTCGTCGTGGCCGGTGAGGCCGGTGAGCAGAGCGGCGAGTGCCGTCCTGTCCTGCGCGGTCTCGTCCAGCCGCAGTGGCCGGACGGTCGCGCCCCGGGCGGTCAGCTCCTCGGCGATCGTGTCCGCCCAGGTCCGTGCGGCGTCGCCGGTGCCATCGGTGTCATCGGACGTCACCACCAGCCAGTCGCCGATGAGCGGCTCCCCGTCCGCCGGGGTCAGCGGCGTCCAGTTGACCCGGTAGCGCCAGGAGTCTGTGGTGTCCTGCTCGCGCTGCTTGCGCCGCCAGTCGGCCAGGGCGGGCAGCAGCGGATCCAGTACCGCAGCCTCCGTTCCCAACGTCCCGGCCAACGCCTCCGCATCGGCCCGCTCCACCGCCGCCCAGAACTCCCGATCCGCCGCCGTACCCTCATCCGCGGATACAACTGTCTCGGTGTCGAACTCCGGCCAGTAGTGCTCGCGTTGGAAGGCGTAGGTGGGCAGGTCGACGAGGGCGGGACGGGTGTCGGGGAAGGCGGTCGTCCAGTCGACGTCCACACCACGGACCCACAGCTCGGCCGCACCGGTCAGGAACCGGTCCAGACCCCCGTCATCACGACGCAGCGACCCGGTGACCACACTCTCGTCGGCCATCTCCTCGATCGCAGCGCTCAGCACCGGATGGGAGGAGACCTCCACGAACACGCCGTACCCATCGGCCGCCAGCTTCTCGACCGCCTCCGCGAACCGCACCCGCGAACGCAGATTCGTCACCCAGTAACCGGCGTCCATCACCGAACCGTCGACGAATTCGCCCGTCACGGTCGACAGCAACGGAACCCTGCCGGCACGCGGAGCAATACCCGCGAGGCTCGTGGTCAGGCCGGCCTCGAGCACATCCATCGCGGGCGAGTGGGACGCGTAGTCCACCGCGATCCGCCGCGCACGCAACCCCAACTCAAGGCAACGAGCGACCGCCTCGTCAACCGAAGCGACCTCACCGGAGATCACCACCTGCGACGGTCCGTTCACCGCCGCGACCGACACCCGCTCTCCCCAGGCGGCAAGGATCTCCTCGACCTGGGCGACACCGGCGCCTACCGAGGCCATCGTGCCCGCACCACCCGCCAGCCCGGCAATCGCCTTACTCCGCAGACACACCACCCGCAGCGCATCCTCCAGAGACAACACCCCCGCCACGTACGCGGCCGCGATCTCACCCTGCGAATGCCCCACCACCGCCGCCGGCACCACACCGAACGAACGCCACACCGCAGCCAAACCCACCATCACGACAAAGGAAGCGGGCTGGACGACATCGACACGTTCCAGGGAAGGCGCATCCGGCGCCCCGCGCAGCACATCGGTGACCGACCAGTCCACCAGGCCCACCATCGCGGCCTCACACTCGGCGACCACCCCCGCGAACACCGGGGTCTCCTCCAGGAGCCGGGCACCCATCGCCGCCCACTGCGCCCCCTGACCCGGGAAGACGAACACCGACCGCCCCACCGGACCAGAAATCCCCGACACCACACGGGCCGACGGCTCACCACTTGCCAACGCACCCAGACCCGGAGCGAACTCACCACCCAGCACCACAGCCCGGTGCTCGAACCGCGCCCGCGTCGTCGCCAGCGACCAACCCACCGACACCGGATCAGAGCCGGCCAACGCGCCCAACGCCACCGCCTGCCCCCGCAACGCCCCGGCACTCCGTCCCGACAACAACCACGGAACCACCGACGACGATTCGATCGCGGTCTGCTCCTCGACAGGCGGTGGCTCCGGCGCCTCCTCCAGGATCACGTGCGCGTTCGTCCCGCTCATCCCGAACGCCGACACACCCGCCCGCCGCGGACGATCCTCCCCCCGAGGCCACTCCCGCGCCTCCGCCAGCAGCTCCACCGCACCCGCCGACCAGTCCACATGCGACGACGGCGTACCCAGATGCAGCGACTTCGGCATCACGCCGTGCCGCATCGCCTGCACCATCTTGATCACACCCGCCACACCGGCCGCAGCCTGCGCATGGCCGATATTCGACTTGATCGAGCCCAGCCACAGCGGATCGTGGTCCGGGCGGTCCTGCCCATACGTCGCGAGCACGGCCTGTGCCTCGATCGGGTCGCCGAGCGAGGTACCCGTACCGTGCGCCTCCACCACATCCACATCCGCGGAAGCCAGCCGCGCATTGGCCAGCGCCTGCCGGATCACCCGCTGCTGCGACGGACCGTTGGGCGCGGTGAGACCGTTCGACGCACCGTCCTGGTTCACGGCCGAGCCGCGTACCACCGCCAGCACCTGGTGGCCGTTGGCCCGGGCGTCCGACAGCCGCTCCAGGAGCAGCATGCCCACGCCCTCGCCCCAGCTTGCTCCGTCGGCGTCGTCGGAGAACGGCTTGGAGCGGCCGTCCTCGGCCAGTGCGCGCTGGCGGCTGAACTCGATCAGCGAGATCGGGGTGGACATGACGGTCACACCGCCGGCGAGCGCCATCGTGCAGTCGCCCTCCCGCAGTGCCTGACATGCCGAGTGCAGCGCGACAAGGGAGGAGGAGCAGGCCGTGTCGATCGTGACCGCCGGGCCTTCGAGACCGAAGGAGTACGCGACCCGGCCGGACAGGACGCTGGGCGAGTTGCCGGTGCCGAGGAAGCCCTCGGAACTCTCCTTCGCCGCCGCGAGCATGCCGCCGTAGTCCTGGTAGGTCACACCGGCGAAGACACCCGTGCTGCTGCCGCGCATCGTGTGGACGTCGAGGCCGGCGTGTTCCATCGCCTCCCAGGAGATCTCCAGGAGCAGTCGCTGCTGCGGATCCATGGAGACGGCCTCGCGCGGGCTGATGCCGAAGAAGCCCGCGTCGAACTGGCTCGCGTCGTGCAGAAACCCGCCCTCGTGGACGTAGCAGGTACCGGGGTTGTCCGGGTCCGGGTCGTACAGCGCGTCCAGGTCCCAGCCGCGGTCGGTCGGGAAGGCGGAGATCGCGTCGGTGCCCTCGGCGACGAGTCGCCACAGGTCCTGGGCGGTGTGTATGCCGCCGGGATAACGGCAGCTCATGCCGATGATGGCGATGGGATCGTCGAGGCCCGCGGCCGCACGGGCCCGGGCCGCCGGGGCGGTGGCGGGCTCGGGTCCGCCGAGGAGTTCGTCGCGGAGGTGGTCGACCAGGGCGCGCGGCGTCGGGTAGTCGAAGACGAGTGTTGCGGGCAGCCGCAGGCCGGTCTCCTCCGCGAGTGCTTCGCGCAGTTGGACGGCGGTGAGGGAGGTGAAGCCGAGGTCGCGGAAGGGCAGCTCCGCGTTGATCGTCTGCGTGCGGGGCTGCTCGAGCACGATCGAGGCGCGGCGGCGCACGATCTCCAGCAAGGCGTCACGCTGTTCCGGCCGGGGCAACGCGGCGAGGCGGTCGCGGAGTGCCTGGCCGCCGCCGGACACGGCTGCGGCGGCCTTGCGGCGTGCGGGAGGGCGGGGCGACGAAGCGTCCGCCTCAGCCTCGGGGGCCCTGGTCGTCCGGTCCGTGGGGGTGGAGAACGGGGTGCCGTCATAGGGCCGCAGGGTCAACGCGTCTGCGGTCAGGACCAGTTCGCCGGAGGTGTCCGCGACGGTGATGGTGTACGCGCCCTCCGCTGTGCCGGGCGCGATCGCGATGCGCAGCAAGGACGCGCCGGTGGCGTGCAGGGTGACTCCGCTCCAGACGAACGGGAGCCGACCCGCTCCTGCCGCGCTCTCGTCGTACGACAGGGCCTGGAGCGCGGCGTCGAGCACGGCCGGGTGGAGGCCGAACCGGTCTGCCTCGCCGCGGAATTCGTCGCCGAGCACGACCTCGGCGAACAGTTCCCCGTCCCGCCGCCAGACGGCAGTCAGCCCCTGGTAGATCTCTCCGTAGCCGAAGCCACGTTCGGCGCGGGCCGGATAGTGGTCGTCGATGTCGACGGCGGTGGCTCCGGCGGGGGGCCAGGCGGTGAGCCCGGTGTGCTGTCGTCCGGACGCGGCACCGAGGACGCCGCTCGCGTGGCGGGTCCACGGCTGTCCGCCGCTGCGGGAGCTGATGCGGAAGGGACGGCTGCCGGCCGCGTCCGCGGTGTCGACGATGACCTGCAGCTGGACCGTCTGCCGTTCCGGCAGGACCAGCGGGGCCTCCAGGACGAGTTCCTCGATCCGGTCGCAGGCCAGGTGGTCACCGGCACGGACGGCGAGCTCCACGTATCCGGTGCCGGGGAACACCGCCTCGCCCGCGACCTGGTGCTCGGCGATCCACGGATGGGTACGGGCGGATATCCGGCCGGTGAACACGTGCCCATCGCCGTCGGAGAGTTCCACCGCCGCACTCAGCAGCGGGTGCTTGAGCGGTTCGGCCCCAAGGGCACCGACGTCCGAGACACCCGACCCGCCATCCAGCCAGTAACGCTGGTGCCGGAAGGCGTAGGTGGGCAGGTCGACGGCCCGGGCGCCGGCGGGGGCGTAGAACGCCGTCCAGTCGACGTCGGCCCCGTCCGCCCACAGGCGGGCCAGCGCCGTGACGGCGGTGACGGGTTCGGGCTGCTTACGGTTCAGCGCCGCGACGGCGAGGGCATCGCCGTCGTACGTCTCGTCGACAGCACCGGTCAGCGTGGCATCCGGGCCCAGCTCCAGGAGACGTGTCACGCCCAGCGCCTTCAGGTGACCGATCGCGTCGGCGAATCGAACCGTGCCGCGCACCTGATCCACCCAGTACGACGCGGTGAACCCGGTGACCGGCTCACCCGTCAAAGTGGAGACGATCGGGATACGCGGACTGTCATACGTCACCTCACCCGCGGCAGCCGCGAATTCGCCCAGCATCGGGTCCATCAGCGCCGAGTGGAAGGCGTGGCTGACCTCCAGCCAGCGTCCCTGACGATCGGGCAGACGGCTCGCTACGGTCTCGACCGCTTCGCGGGTGCCCGACAGGACGACCTGACCGGGAGCGTTCACCACCGCCACCGACACGCCGTCGACCAGCAGCGGGGTGACCTCGTCGGGGGTTGCCCGTACCGCCCACATCGCACCGCCGGCAGGCAACGCCTGCATCAACCCGGCACGCGCCGACACCAGCCTGCACGCATCGGCAAGCGAGAACACCCCGGCCACATACGCGGCAGCCAGCTCACCCACCGAATGACCCACGAGGTAATCGGGGCGCACACCCCACGACTCAAGCAGCCGGAACAACGCCACCTCGACCGCGAACAACGCAGGCTGCGCCCACCCCGTCCGGCCCAGGGCCTCCGCATCGGTGAACATCACCTCGCGCAACCCGTCGAAGTGACCGCACACCTCGTCCAAGGCCGCCGCGAACACCGGGAACGCCTCCGTCAGCTCCCGGCCCATACCCAGACGCTGACCACCCTGCCCCGAGAACACGAACCCGGTCAGGCCGGCACGGGAGATACCCGACACCATTCCCGATGTCGGCTCACCGGCCGCCAGCGCCTCCAGTCGCGTACGCAGTTCGTCGGCGTCGCCTCCGAGGACGACTGCCCGGTGTTCCAGGAACGACCGGGTGGTGACGAGTGACAGACCCACGTCGGTCGCGTCCAGACCCGCCACCGCACAGGCCAGCCGGCCGGCCTGTGCGGTCAGTCCCTCCGTGGAGCGTGCCGACACGGCCCAGGGCACCACCGGCAGGGTGGCGTCCGGAGCCGTCTCCGGTGCCTGTTCGAGGGCAGGCGCCTCTTCGACGATCACATGCGCGTTGGTGCCACTGACCCCGAACGCGGACACACCCGCGCGGCGCGTGCGCTCGCCACGCGGCCACTGCCGGGCCTCCGACAGCAGTTCCACCGCACCTGCCGACCAGTCCACGTGCGAGGACGGAGTGTCGGCGTACAGCGTTTTGGGCAGCTCGGCGTGGCGCAGCGCGAGCACCATCTTCATGATGCCCGCGACACCGGCCGCGGCCTGCGTGTGCCCGATGTTGGACTTGACCGAACCCAGCCACAGCGGCTGGTCGGCGGGCCGGTCCTGCCCGTACGTGGCCAGCAGCGCCTGTGCCTCGATCGGGTCGCCGAGCGAGGTGCCCGTGCCGTGCGCCTCCACCACGTCGACGTCCGCCGGATCCAACCGCGCGTTGGCGAGGGCCTGCCGGATGACCCGCTGCTGCGAGGGACCGTTCGGCGCCGTCAGACCGTTGGACGCACCGTCCTGGTTCACGGCACTGCCCCGCACGACCGCCAGCACCTGGTGACCGTTGCGCTGTGCGTCCGAGAGGCGTTCCACCAGGAGCAGGCCGACGCCCTCGCTCCAGCCGGTGCCGTCCGCGTCGTCGGAGAACGCCTTGCAACGGCCGTCGGTGGCAAGTCCCCCCTGGTGAGCGAAGTCGATGAAGGCATCCGGGCCTGCGATGACCGTGACACCGCCGGCGAGAGCGAGCGAGCACTCCCCCGACCGAAGCGCCTGCACGGCGAGGTGGAGGGCGACGAGCGAGGACGAGCAGGCCGTGTCGACGGTGACCGCCGGGCCCTCGAAGCCCAGCGCGTACGAGATCCGGCCGGACAGGACGCTGCCCGAGTTGCCGGTGATCAGGTGGCCGCCGACCCCGTCGGGCACGTCGTTCACCTGGTTGAGATAGCCGGAGCTGCCGGCGCCGACGAAGACGCCGACCTTGTCGCCTTTCAGGGACAGCGGGGCGATGCCCGCGCGTTCCAGGGACTCCCAGGCGACTTCGAGGAGCAGCCGCTGCTGCGGGTCCATGGCGAGGGCCTCACGCGGCGAGATCCCGAAGAACGCGGCGTCGAAGTCCGCGGCACCGGAGAGGAATCCTCCTTCACGGGTGAAGGAGGAGCCGGCGGCGTCGAGGGCGTCCAGATCCCAGCCACGGTCGGCGGGGAACGGAGTGATGGCGTCGGCCGCTCCGGAGATCACCTGCCACAGGCCCTGCGGGTCCGTGGCGCCGCCGGGGAAGCGGCAGCCCATCGAGACGATCGCGACCGGCTCGTCGAGGACCGCGTGGACGGCTTCGACACGTTCGGGCCGCTGTTCGGTGCCCAGCAGCCGGTCGACGAGGAAATCGGTGAGTGTCGCCGAGGTGGGGTGGTCGAAGACCAGTGTGGCGGGCAACGACAGGCCGGTCGCCACGCGCAGCCGGTCACGGAACTCGACCGCGGTGAGCGAGTCGAATCCGAGGTCGCGGAAGGCGTGCTCCGGTTCGATCGCCGCGGCACCCGCGTGGCCGAGGACCGCCGCGGCCTCGCCGCGGACGAGTGCGAGGACGTGGCGGCGCCGCTCCCGGTCGTCGAGGTCGCGCAGTTGATCACGCAGGCGGGCAGCGGCGTCGTCCCCGTCGGCGGCGGCCTGGCCGTGGTCATCGGTGCGGGCCGTGTCGAACGCGGCGAACAGCGCGCTGGACCGGCGCAGGGTGAAGGTCGGCAGGAAGCGGTCCCAGTCGACGTCCACGACCGATACGCAGGGCTCGTCAGCGGACAGCGCCGACTCCAGCGCGGCCATCGCGTCATCGGGCGACAGGGCCGGCAGTCCGCGTCTGCGCAGATCGTCCCGGGCGCCCTCGGCGTCGGCCATGCCGCCGCCGTCCCACGGGCCCCAGGCGAGGGAGGTGGCAGCCATGCCCTGACCGCGGCGCCGGGTCGCGAGGGCGTCGAGGTAGGCGTTGGCGGCCGCGTATCCGCTCTGGCCGCCGCTGCCCCAGGTGGCCGCGATGGAGGAGTAGAGCACGAACGCGTCGAGGTCACGGTCGCCGAGCAGTGCGTCGAGGTTCGCCGCCCCGGCCGCCTTCGCGCCCAGCATCGCGGCGAGGCCGTCGGCGTCGGTGTCACCCAGGACCACGGCCTGGGTCAGGCCCGCGGTATGGAAGACGGACCGGATCGCGGGTCCTGCGGCCTCGATCAGGGCGACGGCCGCCGCGAGGGACGTACGGTCGGCGAGGTCGCAGCCGGCGAAGGTGACGGTCACGCCGCGCGCTTCCAGTTCCGTACGCAGTTCGGGGGCGCCCGGGGCATCCTCACCCCGGCGGCTGACGAGCGCGATGTGCCGTGCGCCCCGGTCCACCGCCCAGCGGGCCAGCCGGGCGCCCAGCGCGCCGGTGCCACCGGTGATCAGGACCGTGCCCGAGGGCGTCCATCCGGCGGCCGTATTCTCCAGCGACGCGGAAACGAGCCGCCGTCCGAGCACGGCCCCGCCGCGCACGGCCAACTGGTCCTCGCCCTCGGCGCCGCCCGCCAGCACCTCCACCAGCCGGGCGACGGCACCGCCCACCGGCCGCTGCGGAACATCGACGAGACCGCCCCAGCGCTCCGGCTCCTCCAAGGCGACGACCCGACCCAGGCCCCAGATGGCGGCCCGCACCGGATGCGAGAGTTCATCGCCTGCTCCTGTGGACACCGCCCCCGACGTCACGGACCACACCTGGACGTTCGCCTCGGCGTCAGCCAGGGCCTGCACCAGCGTGGTCGTGGCCGTCAGACCGAGTGTGAGACCGGGGCGGCCCGTGTGTTCCCGCTCGTCCTGGCCGAGGAACGACACCACACGCATTCGGTCGGAGGACTCGGCAGACCCGGTGAACTCCGCGAGGCGAGCGACCAGGGCCGCCCGGTCCAGATCCATGGGCTCCAGCCGCAGCCGGGTGACCCGAGCGCCGCGCGCCGCCAGCTCCTCGGCGAGGGCTCCCGCCCAGGGGTCGTCGACGTCCGTCGGCTCCGGTTCCACGATCAGCCAACTCCCGGACAAATCAACACTGTTGACCGGCCCGGTCGGCGTCCAGCCGATCCGGTGGCCGAGCCGGTCCACGCCGGCGCGCTCGCTCCGGCGACGCTGCCACGTACTGAGTGCCCTCAGGACATGGCCGGGGTCGGCATCGGGTGCGACTCCGAGCGACTGCGTGAACGCGTCCAGGTCACCGCCCTCGACGATCTCCCAGAACGCGGCGTCCGCACCACCGGCGGCGGGCTCGGCCGGCCGGGGCTGATGCCGCGGCCAGTAGCGCTGGTGCTGGAAGGCGTAGGTGGGCAGGTCGACGGTGCGGGCGCCGGTCGGTGCGTAGAACGCCGTCCAGTCGACGTCGGCGCCGTCCGCCCACAGGCGGGCCAGCGCCGTGACGGCGGTTGCGGGCTCGGACTGCTTACGGTTCAGAGCCGCTACGGCGAGCGCGTCCTCATCGGTCTCACCGATCGCCGCTACGAGACCGGCGTCCGGGCCCAGCTCCAGGAAGCGGGTGACGCTAAGGGACTTGAGGTGGGTGATGGCGTCGGCGAAGCGGACCGTACCGCGTACCTGGTCGGTCCAGTACGACGCGGTGAACTCGGTGACCGGCTCACCTGTGAGCGTGGAAATGATCGGAATGCGGGGGCTGTCATACGTCAACTCGCTGGTTATGGCAGCGAATTGGGACAGCATCGGGTCCATCAGCGCCGAGTGGAAGGCGTGGCTGACCTCCAGCCAGCGTCCCTGACGTTCGGGCAGACGGCTCTCTACGGCCTCGACCGCTTCGCGGGTGCCTGACAGGACCACCTGACCGGGAGCGTTCACCGCCGCCACCGACACACCCTCGACCAGCAGTGGAGTGACTTCCTCGAGCGTCGCGCGTACCGCCCACATCGCACCACCGGCGGGCAACGCCTGCATCAACCCGGCACGCGCCGACACCAGCCGGCACGCATCCGGCAGGGACAGCACCCCGGCGACGTGCGCGGCAGCCAGCTCACCGATCGAGTGACCGACGAGGTAGTCGGGGCGGACACCCCAGGACTCCACCAGCCGGAACAACGCCACCTCGACCGCGAACAACGCGGGCTGCGCCCACCCCGTGGACTTCAACGCCTCCGCATCGGTGAACATCACCTCACGCAGCGACCGGTCCAACAGCCCGTCGAAGTGCGCGCACACCTCATCCAGGGCAGTGGCGAACGCGGGGAAGGCATCCGCCAGCTCCCGGCCCATGCCCAGACGCTGACCACCCTGCCCCGAGAACACGAACCCGGTCAGGCCGTCCCGGGTCACCACGGGCACCACCGGCTCACCCAGCCGCGTACGCAGCTCATCGGTGTCGGCGCCGAGAACAACTGCCCGGTGCTCCAGTGCCGCCCGGGTCGTCGCCAGCGACAACCCGACATCGACCGCGCCCAGACCATCCACCCCGGAAGCCAGCCGCCGCACCTGCCCCGCCACACCGGCCGCCGTCTTCGACGACACCACCCACGGCACCACCGGCAGCACAACATCCGCATCCGCCACCGGCGCCTCCTGGGCGGCCGGTGCCTCCTCGATGATCACGTGTGCGTTCGTACCGCTGACCCCGAACGCGGACACTCCCGCCCGCCGCGGCCGGTCACCCGGTGCCCAGTCCCGCGCCCGGTCCAGCAGTTCCACGGCTCCGTCCGACCAGTCCACGTGCGAGGACGGAGTGCCGACGTGCAAGGACCGGGGCAGCGTCTCGTGCTGCATCGCCAGGATCATCTTCATGACACCGGCGACACCCGCGGCAGCCTGCGTGTGCCCGATGTTCGACTTGATCGAACCCAGCCACAACGGCTGCTCCGCAGGCCGGTCCTGGCCGTACGTGGCGAGGAGCGCCTGCGCCTCGATCGGGTCACCCAGCTTGGTGCCCGTACCGTGCGCCTCGACCGCGTCGACCTCAGCAGCCGTCAGACCGGAGCTGGCCAGCGCCTGCCGGATCACCCGCTGCTGCGACGGACCGTTCGGCGCCGTCAGACCGTTCGACGCACCGTCCTGGTTCACCGCACTGCCGCGCACCACCGCCAGGATCTGGTGCCCGTTGCGGCGGGCGTCCGACTGCCGCTCCAGCACCAGGACACCCACACCCTCGCCCCAGCCCGTGCCGTCCGCGTCGTCCGAGAACGCCTTGCACCGGCCGTCCCCGGCCAGACCACCCTGCCGCTCGAACTCGATGAACGCACCCGGCGTCGACATCACCGTCACACCACCGGCCAACGCAAGATCACACTCACCCGACCGCAACGACTGCGCCGCCAGGTGAAGGGCGACGAGCGAGGACGAGCAGGCCGTGTCGATGGTGACGGCCGGGCCTTCAAGCCCCAACGCGTACGAGACCCGCCCCGACAGCACACTGCCCGAGCTCCCCGTCCCGCCATAGCCCTCGGCGGACTCCCCCGCCAACGCCAACGCCGCCGGGTAGTCCTGACCGTTCGTCCCGGCAAAGACGCCCACCGGAAGTCCCCGCAACGACGACGGGGCCACGCCCGACTGCTCCAGCGACTCCCACACCACTTCAAGCAGCAGCCGCTGCTGCGGGTCCATGGCGAGGGCCTCGCGCGGCGAGATCCCGAACAGGCCGGCATCGAAATCCGCCACGCCCTCGACGAACCCACCGACCTGGGCGTAGTCGCCGCCGGCGAGGCCGATCTGCTCCCAGCCTCGGTCGGCGGGGAAGCCGCCCAGGGCGTCGGTGCCCTCGGCAAGCAGCCGCCACAGTTCCTCCGGCGAGTCCGCACCCCCGGGGAAGCGGCAGCCCATACCCACCACGACCACCGGGTCATCACCCACGGCCTGGAGCACCGGCCTCGCACCCGGAGCAGCGGCCTCCGTCTCCGCACCGAACAACCGGGACAGGAGCTCGTCGGTCAGCGCCTCGACCGACGGGAAGTCGAACACCACGGTCGAAGGCAGTTTGAGCCCGGATGCCGTGGTCAGGGCGTTACGGAGTTCCACCGCCATCAGTGAATCGAGACCCAGGTCGCGGAAGGCCGTGGACACCCCGACGGCCGCCGTGTCCTGGAACCCCAGCACTGTCGCGGCCAGGCGCCGTACGGTCTCCATGAAGGTCGTCCGGCGGGCAGCGGGTGCAAGACCGGCGAACTGATCCTTCAACGCCTCGGCGCCAGTGCGCGGTTCGGTCGTGGTGGTGCCGTGCGGGCCAACCTCGTCCCACAGACGGTTCGCTCGCAACGCCGTCATCCCGGGAACGAAACGCTCCCAGTCCACATCCGCGACCGTCACACACCCCGACGCCGAACCCAATACGTCGAGGGCGGTGTCGGGATCGAGGGGTCGTACGCCGCCTCGGCCCATCCGGGCCAGGACGGTGGCGTCATCCGCCATCCCGCCCTCGGCCCACGGACCCCACCCGATCGAGGAGCCGGCCAGACCCTGGGACCGGCGGAACTCCACCAACCCGTCCAACGCCGCGTTCGCCGCCGCATACGCACCCTGCCCCGCACCACCCCACACACCCGCCGCAGATGAGAACAGCACGAACGCGTCGAGGTCACGGCCCAGCGACGCGTGGTGAAGATTCCACGCACCCCCTGCCTTGGCGTCCCACACTCCGGCCACCCGGTCAGGGGTCAGGCCGTCAACGACACCGTCGTCCAGCACCCCAGCCGTATGCACCACCGCCGAGACATCGAACCGGGCGAAGAGCGCATCCACCTCCCCGCGCACCGCAACATCGCAGGCCACCACATCAACCTCGGCACCCAGCGCACACAGCCCATCCCGCAGCTCCTGCGCACCCTCCGCCTCCAGGCCACGCCGGCTCACCAGCACGACACGCCCAGCACCCCGCTCCACCACCCAACGCGCCACCCGCGCACCCAACACACCCGTACCACCCGAAACCAACACCGTCCCCGACGGCGACCACTCCGCACGGACAGACCGGGCAGGAGCAAGGCGACGACCGAGGACCGTCCCGCCGCGCACGGCAACCTCGTCCTCATCCCCGAAACCACCGGCCAGCACCTCCACCAGCCGGCCGACGGCCTCCCGGGACGTCAATTCCGGGACATCAACCAAGCCGCCCCAACGCCCCGGCTCCTCCAAAGCCACCACCCGGCCCAGACCCCACACACCAGCCCGCACCGGATGCGACACCGCATCCCCCGCGACGGTCGACACCGCACCCGACGTCACCGACCACAACAGGCCACCGACCTCGGCATCACCAAGCGCCTGCACCAAAACAGCCGACGCCGCGACACCGCTCGACCCCTCCTCGTCCTGGCCCAGGAACGACACCACCCGCCCGCAACCGGCGAACTCCCCCAACCGAGCAGCCAACACCGCCCGGTCCGGGCCCGCAGACTCCAGTCGCAGCCGGGTAACCGCCCCGCCCCGCACCGTCAGTTCATCCGCGAGCGCATCCGCCCACACGTCCTCGGCATCCGCCGACTCAACAATCAGCCAGCCACCCGACACCTCAACACCGGCGGACTGCAAAGGCGCCCAGGACACCTCATAACGCAGCTTGTCGGCCGCCTCACGCTCACGACGACGCCGCTGCCACGCCGAGAACGCCGGCAACGTCTCCCGCAACGGCGCCCCGACATCCACACCGAACTCCGCCGCGAACAACTCACCGTCACCACGCTCCACCGCATCCCAGAACACGGCATCAGCAACCGAAGCCACCACCGGCTCCCGCCGCACACCCGGCCAGAAACGCTGACGCTGGAAGGCGTAGGTCGGCAGATCAACGACCTGGGCACCGGTCGGCGCGAAGAACGCCGCCCAGTCCACGCGGCCGCCCTCCGCCCAGAACCGGGCCAGCGCCGTCACCGCCGTGGGTCCTTCGGGCTTGTCCCGGCGCAGCATCGAGACGGCGAACACCGCGTCGTCGCTCACCTCACCGACAGCACCGACCAGGGAGGCATCCGGTCCGATCTCGACCAGCCGCGTGACGCCCAGCGCCTTCAGCCGGGAAACGGCGTCGGCGAAGCGGACCGTGCCGCGGACCTGGTCCACCCAGTACGACGCCGTGAAGTCTTCGCTCAGCTCACCCGTCAGCGTCGACACGATCGGGATGCGCGGGCTTTCGTACGTCACCTCGCCTGCCGCAGCTGCGAAGTCGGACAGCATCGGGTCCATCAGGTGCGAGTGGAAGGCGTGGCTGACCTCCAGCCAACGCCCCTGACGGCCCTCAAGAACGGAGGCAGAGGCCACCGCTTCGACCGCCTCGCGCGTCCCGGACAGAACGACCTGGCCCGGAGCGTTCACCGCCGCCACAGAGACACCCTCGGCCAGCAGCGGCGTGACCTCCTCCACCGTCGCCCGTACCGCCCACATCGCACCACCAGCAGGAAGCGCCTGCATCAAACCGGCGCGGGAAGCCACCAGCCGGCACGCGTCGGCGAGCGAGAAGACCCCGGCCACGTGCGCGGCGGCCAGCTCACCGACCGAGTGACCGACCAGGTAGTCCGGGCGCACCCCCCACGACTCCACCAGCCGGAACAACGCCACCTCTACCGCGAACAATGCGGGCTGCGCCCAACCCGTGTTCTTCAACGCCTCCGCGTCACCCGACATCACCTCACGCAGACCCTCGAAGTGACCGCATATCTCATCCAGGGCGGCCGCGAACACCGGGAAGGCCGACGCCAGCTCCCGGCCCATACCGACCCGCTGACCACCCTGACCCGAGAACACGAACCCGGTCAGCCCGCCCCGGGCCACCACCGGTACCACCGGCTCGCCCAGCCGCGCGCGCAGCTCGTCGGCGTCCGCACCGAGAACGACGGCCCGGTGCTCCAGGGCCGCCCGGGTCGTCGCCAGCGACAAGCCGACGTCGACCGCGCCCGAACCGTCCACCCCGGCCGCCAGCCGCCGCACCTGCCCCGCCACACCGGCCGCCGTCTTCGACGACACCAGCCACGGCACCACCGGCAGCACCACATCCGAAGCCGCAGCCAGCTCCTGCGCCACGACGTCCGAGTCCGTGTCGGGCGCTTCATCGGCGGCCGGCGTCGCCTCGGCGGACGGCGCCTCCTCGATGATCACGTGCGCGTTCGTACCGCTGACCCCGAACGCGGACACACCTGCCCGCCGCGGCCGGTCACCGGGCGTCCAGTCCCGCGCCCGGTCCAGCAGCTCCACCGCACCAGCCGACCAGTCCACATGGGTCGACGGGGTCTGCGCGTGCAGGGTCCTGGGCAGCAGCCCGTTCCGCATCGCGAGCACCATCTTCATGACGCCCGCGACACCGGCCGCCGCCTGCGTGTGCCCGATGTTCGACTTCACCGAACCCAGCCACAACGGCTGCTCCGGCGTACGGTCCTGGCCATAGGTGGCCAGGAGCGCCTGCGCCTCGATCGGATCACCCAGCTTGGTACCCGTACCGTGCGCCTCCACCGCATCCACATCCGCCGACGACAGGCGGGCATTCGCCAGCGCAGCCCGGATGACGCGCTGCTGGGACGGGCCGTTCGGGGCGGTCAGGCCATTCGAGGCACCGTCCTGGTTCACCGCGCTGCCCCGCACCACCGCCAGGACCTGATGGCCGTTGCGGCGTGCGTCGGACAGTCGCTCCAGGACCAGGACACCCACGCCCTCGCCCCAGCCCGTGCCATCCGCGTCGTCCGAGAACGCCTTGCACCGGCCGTCCCCGGCCAGACCACCCTGCCGCTCGAACTCCACGAACGCACCCGGCGTCGACATGATCGCGGCACCGCCGGTCAGTGCGAGCTCGCACTCCCCCGCCCGCAACGACTGCGCCGCCAGATGCAGAGCCACCAACGACGACGAACACGCCGTGTCCACGGTCACCGCCGGGCCCTCGAGCCCCAGCGCATACGAAATCCGGCCGGACAGGACGCTGCCGGCGCTGCCGGTCATGATGTAGCCGTCGAGCCCGTCGTCGGCGCCCAGCAGGACGTCGTAGCGGGACGGGGAGCCGCCCATGAAGACGCCGACCTTCTCGCCCTTCGTGGACATCGGCGCGATGCCCGCCCGCTCCAGCGACTCCCACACGACTTCGAGGAGCAGCCGCTGCTGCGGGTCCATGGCGAGGGCCTCGCGCGGCGAGATCCCGAAGAGGGCGGCGTCGAAGTCGGCAACGTCGCCCAGGAATCCGCCCTGGGTGTCGGGGCCGACGCCGGGAAGGGTGAGGTCCCAGCCGCGGTCGCGTGGCACGGGGGACATGGCGTCCACCTCGTCCACGACGAGCTGCCACAGGTCGTCGGACGAGCGGACGCCGCCCGGGAACCGGCAGTTCATCGCGATGATCGCGATGGGTTCCCGGGCCGCGTCCTCCACTTCACGGAGCCGCTTGCGGGTCTCGTGAAGGTCGGCTGTAGTCCACTTGAGATAGTCGCGAAGTTTGTCCTCGTTCACCGTACGGACCGTCTCCTGTTGGCGTCGCCACGGGAGACGGTAGCTTCGGCTTTCGCTCAGGAAGACTTACCGAACTCCCTGTGGATGAATTCGAACAGCTCGTCGTCTGTCGCTGTCTCCAACTTGCGGGTTACGGGCACCTCGTCATCCACGGTCTGCCTGTCCCCCAGCGCCGACAGTAGGCTGCGCAACCTCGCTTGAACGGCGTCCAGGTCGTGGTCTGGGGAAAGAGCTGAAATTCCAGCTTCAATCTTGTCCATTTCCTGAAGTACTGCCTGGTCCGGGGAGATCTGCTCGGGCTGCTCCCCGAGGAGCCCGGAGCGCAGCCGCCCGACGAGGTCCAGCGCCGTCGGATGGTCGAAGACCAGCGTCGCGGGCAGGCTCACTCCCGTCGCGGACGTCAGCCGGTTGCGCAGCTCCACCGAGGTCAGCGAGTCGAACCCGAGGCTCTTGAAGGGCCGGTTGACATCAATGGCATGGGCCTCGTCGTGGCCCAGGACGGCGGCGACGGCGGACCGCACGAGCCCGAGCAGGGCGGCGTCCCGTTCCGCCGCCACCATGCCGCGCAGCCGCTCGCCGGGCTCCGAGTCCGGCTGCGGGGACGCGTCGGGGCCGGGGCCGGCCGCTGCGGGCCGGCCCGTCGGCAGCTCGGTGAGCAGAGGCCGGGGCCGGGCCGCGGTGAAGCCCGTCGCAAAGCGCGGCCAGTCGATGTCGGCGACGGTGAGCAGCGTCTCGTCGTGCTCCAGGGCCTGGCGCAGTGCGGCGACGGCCCGGTCCGGGGCCATGGCGATGACGCCTCGGCGGCGCAGTTGCTCCTCGGCCGCCGGGTCGGCGGCCATGCCGCTGCCGGACCAGGCGCCCCAGGCGACCGAGGTCGCGGTGCGTCCACGCGCCCTGCGGGACTGGGCCAGGGCGTCGAGAGCGGCGTTCGCCGCGGCGTAGGCGGCCTGGCCTCCGCTGCCCCAGACGCCGGCGTTGGACGAGAACAGCACGAACGCGTCCAGGTCGGCTTCGTCGAAGAACTCGTCGAACAGCTCGTCGAGATGGGTCGCGCCCAGGGTCTTCGCGGCGAGCACGTCCGCGCATTCGGCGATGCTCATCTCGGGCAGCGGGGTGGCCTGGACGACTCCGGCGGCGTGTACGACGGTGCGGATGCGTTGACCGTCGTCGCGCAGTTCGGCCAGGAGAGCGGCCAGCGCGGCACGGTCCGCCACGTCGCAGCCGACGATGGTCACGCGGGCGCCGAGCGCGGTCAGTTCCTTGCGCAGTGCCTGGGCACCGGGTGCGTCGGGGCCCCGGCGGCTGGTGAGCACGAGGTGTTCGGCGCCTGATTCGGCCAGCCAGCGGGCGACGTGGGCGCCGAGTCCGCCGGTTCCACCGGTGATGAGCGCGGTGTCCCGGGGTTGCCAGGCCCGTTTCGGCGGGGTGTCGCCGAGCGGCGCCGGCACCAGCCGCCGTACGAGGGCGCCTTGGCGGCGCAGTGCGATCTGGTCCTCGTCGCCGCTGTCGGCCAGTACCTGGCGGAGCCGCTCCGCGTCGGGATCGGCGAGTTCGGCGGGCAGGTCGAGCAGGCCGCCCCAGCGGTCGGCGTGCTCGAGTCCGATGACCCGGCCCAGGCCCCAGATCTGTCGTTGGGCACTGTCGGCGAGCCGGTCTTCGGGGAGGGCCAGTTCGGCGGCGCGGGTCAGCAGCCACAGGGGCGCGTCACCGTCGGAGTCGGTCAGTGCCTGGGCGAGCTGCACGGTGGCCGCGACCCCGACGTGCACCGAGGAGTGCGCCGGGTGGGGTCGTACATCGGTGCCGAGCAGGGAGACGACGCCGCGCAACGTGCCGGAGTCCGCCTGGTGTGCGCGCAGCAGTTCGGCGAGCGAGTCGCGGGTCGACGCGGCCGCGTCGACGGTCACGGTCCGCAGCTCGGCTCCGGGGGCGGCCGCCAGTGCCCGGCCGACCGTTTCGCACCAGGTCGCGACCGCGCTCGCGGCGGTGTCGGGGAGGGCGGGGGTGAGCAGCAGCCAGGTGCCGGACAGCCGTGCGGGCCGCTGCTCGGGGAGCGGGCGCCATACGGCGCGGTAGCGCCAGGCGTCCAGTGCGGCGGCGTCCCGCCGGGTGCGTCGCCAGGCGGACAGCCGGGGCAGCACCTCGTCGAGGGTGGCGGCGCCGATGCCGAGGGTGTCTGCGAGGGCGGCGGTGTCCTGCCGCTCGACGGCCGTCCAGAAGGCGTCGTCGACCGGGTCGGCGGCGGCCCGGTCCGTGGCGGCGGTCGTGGGGCGCGGCCAGTAACGGCGGTGCTGGAAGGCGTACGTCGGCAGGTCCACGCGGGTGGCCGCGGAGCCCGCGGTCACCGCGTCCCAGTCGATCTCCATGCCGGAGCAGTACGCCTCGGCGAGCGAGGTCGCGAACCGGCGCGGGCCGCCGTCGTCGCGACGCAGCGAGCCTCCGACGAAGATCTGCCCGGCGGCCGGCGCGCGGTCGGCCATGTCGTCGACGGTCTCCCGGACGGGGACGGTCAGGACCGGGTGGGGGCTCATCTCCAGGAAGCCGCGGTGGCCCTGCCCGGCGAGGGTGCGTACGACGGGGTCGAGCATCACGGGCCGGCGCAGGTTGTGGAACCAGTACTCGGCGTCCAGTCCGTCGTCGTCGATCCACTCGCCGGTGACGGTGGACAGCATGGGAATCGTTGGGCGCTGCGGCCGGATCGGGCGCAGTGCCGCGCGGACCTCCTCCTCGATGCGGTCCACGTGGGCGCTGTGCGAGGCGTAGTCGACGGGGATACGCCGGGCCCGTACGCCCTTCCTCTCACAGTGGACCAGCAGTTCGTCGAGTGCGTCCACGTCGCCGGAGATCACCACGGAGGCGGGCCCGTTGACCGCGGCGACCGAAAGGCGTCCGTCGTAGCCGGCGACCAGGTCGGCGGCGGGCTCGGGCGCGAGCATCACGGACACCATGCCGCCGCTTCCGGCGAGTGCGGTCAGTGCGCGGCTGCGCAGGGCGACGACCCGTGCTGCGTCGCGCAGGGAGAGGGCACCCGCCACGCAGGCGGCGGCGATCTCGCCCTGGGAGTGCCCGATCACGGCGTGCGGGCGTACGCCGCAGGACTGCCAGAGTTCGGCGAGCGAGACCATCACCGCGAACAGCACGGGCTGTACCACGTCCACACGGTCGTATCCGGGGGCTCCGGGCGCGCCGCGCAGTACGTCGGTCAGCTTCCAGTCCACGTACTCGGAGAGTGCCTCCTCGCATGCGGCGAGTTTCGCGGAGAACACCGGTGAGGACGCGGCCAGTTCGGTGGCCATGGCGGCCCATTGGGCGCCCTGGCCGGGGAAGACGAACACGGTCCTGCCGGGTGAGCCGGCCGTCGCGGTGACGACGTGGGCGGCCTCCCGGCCGTCGGCGAGTGCGGTCAGGCCGGTCACGAGCTCGTCGTGGCCGGTGCCGATGACAGCGGCGCGCCGCTCAAGTGCCGCGCGCGAGGTGACCAGTGCCCGGGCCACGTCCGCGGGGGCCGGCGTGTCCGGGGCGGTGACCCTGGACAGCAGCCGGGTGGCCTGATCGGCGAGTGCCTGCGGTGTCTTGCCGGACAGTGTCCACAGCACCGCGCCCGAGAACGGGGCGGGGCGGGGGGTGGTGTCCGGGGCCGGAAGTGCCGGTTCGGGTGCCTGTTCCAGGATGGCGTGGGCGTTGGTGCCGCTGACGCCGAACGCCGAGACTCCCGCGCGGCGCGGCCGGCCGAGGTCGGGCCAGGCCCGCTGCTCGGTGAGCAGTTGTACGCCGCCGCCCTGCACGCTGTCCCATTCGACGTGTGAGGTGGGGGCGGACACGTGCAGGGTCTTCGGCAGGGTGGCGTGCCGCAGTGCCAGGACGGTCTTGATGACTCCGGCGACACCGGCCGCCGCTTGGGTGTGGCCGATGTTCGACTTGAGCGAGCCGAGCCACAACGGCTGGTCCTCGGGCCGGTCCCGGCCGTACGTGGCGAGCAGCGCCTGCGCCTCGATGGGGTCGCCGAGTGTGGTGCCGGTGCCGTGCGCCTCCACGGCGTCGACGTCCTGCGGGGTGAGGCCCGCCGCGGCGAGCGCCTGGCGGACGACGCGCTGCTGGGCGGGGCCGCTGGGTGCGCTGAGGCCGTTCGACGCGCCGTCCTGGTTGACGGCGGTGCCGCGGATCACGGCCAGTACGGGGTGCCCGTTGCGGCGCGCGTCGGACAGGCGTTCCACCATGACGACGCCCGCGCCCTCGCCCCAGCCGGTGCCGTCGGCGTCGTCGGAGAACGCCTTGCAGCGGCCGTCCGGCGACAGTGCGCGCTGGCGGCTGAACTCCACGAACGCGCCGGGGGTGCTCATCACGGATGCGCCGGCCACCAGGGCGGCGCTGCATTCGCCGGCCCGCAGCGCCTGGCAGGCCAGATGCAGCGCGACGAGGGACGCGGAGCAGGCGGTGTCCACGGTCATGGCGGGGCCTTCGAGCCCGAACGTGTAGGAAATCCGGCCGGAGAACACGCTGGCGGAGCTGCCGGTGGCAATGTAACCGGCGACGTTCTCCTCGGAGTTGTGCAGGGCCACGGGGTAGTCCTGGCCGTTGGTTCCGGCGAACACGCCGATGCGGCTGCCCCGTACGGAACGCGGGTCGACACCGGCCCGCTCGAACGCCTCCCAGGAGCATTCGAGGAGAACGCGCTGCTGCGGGTCCATGGCCAGCGCCTCGCGCGGGTTGATGCCGAACAGGTCGGCATCGAAGTCCGCCACGCCTTGGAGGAAGCCGCCCTCCCGTGCGTACGAGGTGCCCTCATGGGCGGGGTCGGGGTGGTACAGGGAGGCGGTGTCCCAGCCGCGGTCCTCGGGGAACGGGCCCACGGCGTCCGCCCCGTCGGTGAGCAGCCGCCACAGCTCCTCGGGGGTCCGGATGCCGCCGGAGAACCGGCAGCTCATGCCGACCACGGCGATCGGTTCGTCGTCGGCCCGCGCTGCGGCGGGCGCCGGAAGGAGGCTGTCGTCGGGTGCGTCGTCGGCACCGGTCAGCTCCTGCAGCAGGTGGCGGGCGAGCGCGTCGGCGTTGGAGTGGTCGTAGACGAGGGTGGCGGGCAGGACGAGGCCGGTGAGCGTGGAGAGCCGGCCGCGCAGGTCCAGGGCGAGCAGCGAGTCGAAGCCGAGCGCCGAGAACGCGGCCTCCGGTTCGACCGCGGCGGCGGACGCGTGCCCGAGCACCTCGGCGGCCTGGGCGCGCACCGCGTCCAGCAGTGCGGCGTGCCGCGCCTGCTCGGGCAGGGCGAGCGCCTCACGCCGCAGCATCGGTACGGTGCCCTGCGGGTCGGCGGCGGTGTCCGCCGGCGTACCCAGTTCCGCGAGGAGGCCGCTCGGTCGCCCGGCAGACATCCGCGTCCAGTCGGCGTCGGCGATCACCGCACAGGGCGCGTCGCCGGTCAGGGCACGCTCCAGTGCGGCCAGCGCGGCCGCGGCGTCCATCGGGTTCAGCCCGGTGTGCCGCATCCGCTCGGCGAGGCCGTCACCGGCGGCCATGCCGTCACCGGCCCAGGGGCCCCATGCGACCGACAACGCCGGCCGCCCGGCGCGTCGGCGCGTCTCGGCCAGCGCGTCCAGATAGGCGTTGGCCGCCGCGTAGCCCGCCTGGCCGACGGCGCCCAGGGTGCCGGACAACGAGGAGAACAGGACGAACGCGGCCGGCTCCCGGTCGCCGAGCAGCTCGTTCAGATGCACGGCGGCCGTCGCCTTCGCCGCCCAGATGTCCGCCAGTTGCCGTCGGGTCATCGTGTGCAGCAGTCCGTCGTCGACCACACCGGCGGCGTGCACGACGCCGTCGATGCGGACGCCGTCGGTGTCGAGTCCGCCGATCAGTGCGGCGAGCGCGGCCCGGTCGGAGACATCGCAGGCCGCGAGGGTGACGCGGACTCCGGCGGCGGTCAGTTCCTCGCGCAGTGCGGCCGCGCCGGGCGCGTCCGGCCCGCGACGTCCGACGAGTACGAGGTGCCGGGCACCGTGTCCGACCAGCCATCGGGCGACATGGGCGCCCAGCGCTCCGGTGCCGCCGGTGACCAGGACGGTGCCGCCCAGCGGCAGTTCGCCCGCACCGCCGGCCGGCCGGGCACCGCGCTCGAGACGCCGTACGGACATGCCTCCGGAGCGGATCGCGATCTCGTTCTCGCCGGTGCCCCCGGCCAGCAGACCGGCCAGCCGCTCGATGTCCCGCGCGGTCGGCTGCGCCGGCAGGTCGACCAGTCCGCCCCAGCGGTCGGGGTGTTCCAGTGCGGCCACCCGCCCCAGGCCCCAGACGGCCGCCTGCTCGGGGTCCGGTGCCGCATCCGCATCGCCGGTGGCGACAGCACCGCTGGTGATGCACCACAGCGGCGCCGCGACCGAGGCCTCGCCGAGCCCTCTCACCACCTCCGCGAGCCAGCCGGCCCGGGCCGGTCCGGGTCCGGCGGCCCGCGTCGGCAGGCAGATGACCCCCGCCACGTCGGTGTACCCGCCGAGCAGATCCGCAAAGTCCGTGTCCGGGGCGAGGACGACCGGCTCGGGTTGCGCGCCATGGGCCTGCAGCCCTTCGGTGAGCGGAGCGACGAGCGGGCCGTCAGCCTCGGGTGCCAGCAGCAGCCAGCGTCCGGCGAGCCGGCCGTGCCGCTCGGCGGTCCGGCGCCAGGCGACCTGATAGCTCCAGCCGTCCCCGGCTCCGGACGGCCCTGCGCCGAGCCAGTAGCGCCGGCGCTGGAAGGCGTACGTGGGCAGATCCGTGATCCGCGCGCCGGCCGGGGCGAAGAACGCCGTCCAGTCGACCTCTGCGCCGGACGCCCACAGGTGCGCCAGGGCGGCGACCGCGGTGACGGGCTCCGGCTTGTCCCGGCGCAGCAGCGAGACCACCGACGCGGCGTCCTCGCAGGTTTCCTCGACGGCCCCGACCAGGCCTGCGTCCGGCCCGAGTTCCACGAAGCGGGTGACGCCCAGGGACTTCAGGCGGGTGACGGCATCGCCGAAACGCACCGTGCCCCTCACCTGGTCCGCCCAGTAGGCCGGGGAGAATTCCGTGACCGGCTCGCCGGTCAGCGTCGACACGATCGGGATGCGCGGGCTCTCGTACGTCAGCTCAGCCGCGAGTCCGGCGAACCGGGCCAGCATCGGGTCCATCAGAGCCGAGTGGAAGGCGTGGCTGACCTCCAGCCGGCGCCCCTGACGGCCGGGGAGGAGGGCGGCTACCGTCTCGACCGCATCGCGGGTGCCGGACAGCACCACCTGGCCGGGGGCGTTCACCGCCGCCACCGACACACCCTCGGCCTCGACCAGCAGCGGAGTGACCTCGTCGAGCGTGGCCCGGACCGCCCACATCGCGCCACCGGCCGGCAGCGCCTGCATCAGCCCCGCCCGGGCTGCGACAAGGCGGCATGCGTCCGCCAGCGGCATGGCCCCGGCCACGTGCGCGGCGGCCAGCTCACCCACCGAATGACCCACCAGGTAGTCGGGGTGGACACCCCACGACTCCACCAGCCGGAACAACGCCACCTCGACCGCGAACAAGGCGGGCTGCGCCCATCCCGTGGACCTCAACGCCTCCGCATCGGCGAACATCACCTCACGCAACGGCCGGTCCAACAGCCCGTCGAAGTGGGCACACACCTCGTCCAGAGCCTCCGCGAAGACCGGGTGGGCCTCTGCCAGCTCCCGCCCCATACCGACACGTTGGCCGCCCTGACCCGAGAACACGAACCCGGTCAGGCCGTCACCGGCCGCCGCCGTCACCGTGTCCGGCGTCGGCTCACCGTCCGCCAACGCCCCCAGCCGCGTAAGCAACTCATCCGCGTCACTGCCGAGCACGACCGCCCGGTGCTCCAGCGCGGCCCGGGTCGTCGCCAGTGACACGCCCACATCCGCCGCGTCCAACCCCGCCACCCCGGACTGCAGCCGGCCGGCCTGTGCCACGACGGCCTCGCGTGACCGGGCCGACACCAGCCACGGCACGACAGGCAGCGGGGCATCGTCCCGGGCGGGTTCCGGCTCGGCGGGCGCCTCTTCGAGGATCACATGCGCGTTGGTGCCGCTGATCCCGAAGGCTGAGACACCGGCCCGCCGCGGCCGCTCGCCGGGGGGCCATTCCCGCGTTTCGGAGAGCAGCTCCACCGCGCCCGCCGACCAGTCGACATGCGTCGAGGGCTCGCCCACGTGCAGGGTCCTGGGCAGCACCTCGTGCCGCATCGCCAGCACCATCTTGATCAGACCGGCCACACCGGCCGCGGCCTGCGTGTGTCCGATGTTCGACTTCACCGAGCCGAGCCACAGCGGCCGGTCCTCCGGCCGGTCCTGGCCATAGGCGGCGAGGAGTGCCTGCGCCTCGATCGGGTCCCCGAGCGAGGTACCCGTGCCATGCGCCTCGACCACGTCCACCTCGGACGCGGAGACACCGGCGTTGGCCAGGGCCTGCCGGATCACCCGCTGCTGGGCCGGGCCGCTGGGTGCGCTGAGGCCGTTCGACGCGCCGTCCTGGTTGGTGGCGGTGCCGCGCACCACGGCCAGCACCCGGTGGCCGTTGCGCCGCGCGTCCGACAGCCGTTCCAGGACGAGCACACCGGCTCCCTCGCCCCAGCCGGTGCCGTCGGCATCGTCGGAGAACGCCTTGCAGCGGCCGTCGGCGGCCAGACCGCCCTGGCGGCTGAACTCGGTGAAGCTGTCCGGTGTGACCAGCACGGACACACCGCCGGCGAGGGCCATCGTGGACTCGCCGGAGCGCAGCGACTGGGCGGCCCAGTGCAGCGCGACCAGCGAGGAGGAGCAGGCCGTGTCGAGGGTGACCGCCGGGCCCTCCAGGCCGAGGGTGTAGGCGACCCGGCCGGAGACGACGCTGGTGGCGTTGCCGACGAGGAGGTGCCCCTGGACCTCTTCGGGGACGGACGACAGCCCGCTGCCGTACCCCATGCCGTTGCAGCCGATGAAGACGCCTGTGCGGCTGCCGCGTACCGACGACGGATCGATTCCGGCGTGTTCGAAGGCCTTCCAGGCCGTTTCGAGCAGCAGCCGCTGTTGCGGATCGGTGGCCAGCGCCTCGCGCGGGCTCATGCCGAAGAAGCCTGCGTCGAAGTCGATCGCGTCGTGGACGAACCCACCCTCGCGGACCCCGCCGACGACGGCTGGCCAGCCTCGGTCGGACGGCAGCGGCGACAGCGCGTCGGTGCCGGCGGCGAGCAGCGCCCAGAAGTCCTCCGGCGAGCGGATGTCGCCGGGGTAGCGGCAGCCCATGCCGACGATGGCGATCGGTTCGTCGGCCTCCTGGCCGTCGCCCGGTACCCCGGTGCCGTCCTCGGCAGTCCCGTCACCGCCGAGCTCCGCGTGGAGGAAGGCGGCGAGCAGCCGGGGCTGGGCGTGGTCGAAGACCAGGGTGGCGGGCAGCCGCAGCCCGGTTGCGGCGCTCAGCCGGTTGCGCAGTTCCAGGGCGGTGAGCGAGTCGAAGCCGAGGTCGCGGAAAGCGCGGCCCTGTTCGATGGCGTCACCGTCCGTGTGGCCGAGCACCGCGGCGGCATGGGCACGTACGAGCTCCAGCAGTTCGCGCTGCTGCTCCGCCGGCGTCCGGTCGGCCAGCCGGCGGCGCAGCGTGTCATCGGTCCGGCCGCCGCCGGTGTCCGGCTGTCCTGCTTCCAGAGCCTTCCTGACCTCGGGCAGTTCGTCGAGCAGCGGGCGGGGGCGGGCCGACGCGAAGGCCGGGGCGAACCGCTCCCAGTCCATGTCGGCCACGACCGCGACGGTTTCCTCGCGCTCGACGGCGGCACGCAGTGCGGCAAGGGCGGAGGCGGGCGGCATCGCCCGAATGCCCCGGGCGCCCAGATGGCGCGCCATGCTTTCGTCGGCCGCCATGCCTGCGCCGCCCCAAGCACCCCAGGCCACCGAGGTGGCGACCCGGCCGCGGGACCGGCGGTGGTGTGCCAGCGCGTCGAGGTGGGCGTTGGCCGCCGCGTAGGCCGCCTGGCCGCCGCTGCCCCAGACGCCGGCGCTGGAGGAGAACAGCACGAAGGCTTCCAGCGGCTGGTCGCCGAGCAGTTCGTCGAGGTGGGTGGCGCCCAGGGTCTTCGCCGTCAGGACGTCCGACAGGTCCGCCAGGTCGTGCTCGGACAGCGGCGCGAACTCGCCGACGCCCGCCGCGTGCACGACCGCCGTCAGCGGGTGCTCGTCGGGCACCAGGTCGAGCACCCCGGCGAGGGCCGCGCGATCCGCGACATCGCAGGCGGCGAAGGTGACGCCCACACCCTGCGCGGTCAGCTCGTCCCGCAGTTCCGGCACCCCGGGCGCGTCGGCGCCGCGCCGGCTGGTCAGGATCAGGTGGTCGATGCCCTCCGCCGCGAGCCACCGGGCGAGTTCCGCGCCGATCCCGCCGGTGGCGCCGGTGACCAGTGCGGTGCCGTGCGGCCGCCAGCGGCGGCCCGGTGCGTCCCCGGGCCTGGCGTGTACGAGGCGTCGTACGAAGGAGCCGGACGCACGCAGCGCGATCTGGTCCTCGCCGCCGTCGGCCAGCGCGGCGGCGAGCCGCTCCGCGGCACGTGCGTCGAGGAGTTCGGGCAGGTCGATCAGTCCGCCCCAGCGGTCCGGGTGCTCCAGCCCGACGACCCGGCCGAGCCCCCAGGCCGCGGCCTGGGGCACGCTGCGCGGCGGATCCGAGGGTCCGATGCCGACCGCGCCGTGCGTGGCGAGCCACACCGGTGCGGCGAGGTCCGCGTCACCGAGTGCCTGCACCAGCGCGACGGTGGCCGCCAGCCCTGCCGGCACGGCGGGCTGCCCGGGGTGCGGGCGCTCGTCGAGCGCCACAAGGGACAGCACCCCGGCCGGCTGCGGTACGAGTTCCCTCAGCCGCTCGGCGATCACCTGCCGCTCGGCCGCGTCGTCCGCCAGCACCAGGGTGCGTACGTCTGCCCCATGAGTGCGCAGGGCGTCGAGGACCGCGGTGACGTGCTCGGTTCCCGCCTCCCCCTCCGGCAGGACGACCAGCCATGTCCCCGTCAGCTCGGGCCGCCCGCCGCCGTTGCTCCAGGGGCGCCATTTCACTTCGTAGCGCCAGGAGTCGGTGGTGTCCTGCTCGCGCTGCTTCTGGCGCCAGTCGGCCAGTGCGGGCAGCAACGGGTCGATGACGGCGGCCTCCGCGCCCAGCGTGCCGGCCAGCGCGTCCACGTCCGCACGCTCCACGGCCGCCCAGAACTCCCGGTCGACGGCGCCGGAAACACTCTTCTCTGTGCTCAACTCCGGCCAGTAACCCTGCCGTTGAAAGGCGTATGTGGGCAGGTCGACGGTGTCCGGGACGGCACCCTGGAAGGCGGCCGCCCAATCGACCTCCACTCCCCGGACCCACAACTCGGCAGCGCTGACGAGGAACCGGTCGAGCCCGCCGTCGTCACGACGCAGGGAGCCGGTGACCACACCCTCGTCCACGATCTCCTCGACGGCGGCCGTCAGCACCGGGTGGGAGGAGACCTCGACGAACACACCGTATTCGTCGGCGACCAGCTTCTCGACCGCCTCGGCGAAACGGACCCGGGAACGTAGATTCGTGAACCAGTAATCGCCGCCCATGGACAGCGGGTCCACGAACTCACCGGTCACGGTGGACAGCAGTGGCACCACGCCGGCACGCGGGGAGATTCCGTCCAACTCCACGGCCAGATCGGCTCGAAGAGCCTCCATCGCCGGAGAGTGCGACGCGTAGTCCACCGCGATCCGCCGCGCCCGGATCCCCGACCGGCCACACTCGGAGACCACTTCGTCAACGGCTCGCGCCTCGCCCGACACCACGACCTGCGAGGGACCATTGACGGCTGCGACCGACACCCGGTCCGCCCGTGCCGCCAACAACTCCTCCACCCGCGCAACGGAGGCACCGACCGACGCCATCCCACCCTGCCCGGCCACCGCTGCGATCGCGCGACTGCGCAGACACACGACCCGGACAGCGTCCTGCAGCGACAGCACTCCGGCGACATACGCAGCGGCGATCTCACCCTGCGAATGCCCCACCACCGCGGCGGGCTCGATCCCGTACGACCGCCACAGCGCAGCCAGAGCAACCATCACCACGAAAGACGCGGGCTGCACCACGTCCACCCGCTCCAAGGACGGGGCGTCCGCACTGCCACGCAGCACATCGGTGACCGACCAGTCCACCAGCCCCGCCATCGCGGCCTCACACTCCGCGACCACCCCCGCGAACACAGGCGATTCCACCAGGAGTCGGGTACCCATACCGGCCCACTGCGCCCCCTGCCCCGGGAACACGAACACCGTCCGCCCCACCGGGCCGGCCATCCCCGACACGACGCGCCCCGCGGGCTCACCCACTGCCAGAGCCGCCAGCCCAGCCGCGTACGACCCCGTCACCACCGCCCGATGCTCGAACCGTGCACGGGTCGACACCAACGACCACCCGACACCCGCCGGATCAACCCCATCCACCAGGGAGCCCAACGCGGCAGCCTGCCCCCGCAGGGCGTCGGCACTACGGCCCGACAGGATCCACGGCACCACCGAAGGTGCCTGGGAGATCGTCTCCTCGGCCGCCGTCTCCTCAGGCGCCTCCTCCAAAATCACATGCGCGTTCGTGCCGCTCATCCCGAACGCCGACACGCCCGCACGCCTCGGCCGCTCCCCGCCAGGCCACTCACGCGCCTCGGACAACAGTTCGACCGCACCCGCAGACCAGTCCACATGAGACGACGGCGTACTCAGATGCAGCGACTTCGGCATCAGCCCATGCCGCATCGCCAGCACCATCTTCATCACACCCGCAGCACCGGCCGCCCCCTGCACATGGCCGATGTTCGACTTGATGGAGCCCAGCCACAACGGCCGGTCCTCGGGCCGCTCCTGGCCGTAGGTCGCCAGCAGCGCCTGCGCCTCGATCGGGTCCCCGAGTGTCGTGCCCGTGCCATGCGCCTCGACGACATCCACTTCGGCGGAGGTCAGCCCGGCATTGGCGAGGGCCTGCCGGATGACGCGCTGTTGAGCGAGGCCGCTCGGAGCGGTCAGCCCGTTCGACGCGCCGTCCTGGTTCGCGGCGGTGCCGCGGACAACGGCCAGCACCCGGTGGCCGTTGCGCCGGGCATCCGAAAGGCGCTCGACGAGAAGCAGGCCGACGCCCTCGCTCCACGCCGTACCGTCGGCGTCGTCGGAGAACGGCTTGCACCGGCCGTCGGGGGCGAGTCCGCGCTGTCGGCTGAACTCGCGGAAGGTGGAGGGGCTCGTCATCAGCTGGGCGCCGCCGGCCAGGGCCAGGGAGCATTCTCCGGACCGCAGGGACTGCACGGCCAGGTGCAGGGCCACCAGGGACGTCGAGCAGGCGGTGTCCACGGTCACCGCCGGGCCTTCGAGGCCCAGGACGTAGGCAATGCGGCCGGAGGCGACGCTGGTGGCGGTGCCGGTGGCGAGGTAGCCCTCGGTGTCGATGCCTGACTGGTGGACGAAGGGCCCGTAGTCCTGGCCGGTGGCTCCGGTGAAGACTCCGGTGGCGGTACCGCGCAGGGTGGCCGGGGAGATGCGGGCGTTCTCGATGGTCTCCCAGGCGACCTCGAGGAGGAGCCGCTGTTGCGGGTCCATGGCGAGGGCCTCACGCGGGCTGATGCCGAAGAACCCTGCGTCGAACTGGTCGGCGTCATGCAGGAAGCCGCCCTGGCTGACGTAGGTGGTGCCGCGCCGGTCGGGGTCCGGGTCGAAGAGTGAGTCGAGCTCCCAGCCGGGCCGGTCGGGAAACTGCGAGATCGCATCCTCGCCCGCGGCGAGCAGCTGCCACAGCCGCTCGGGACTGTTTACTCCGCCGGGCAGCCGGCAGCCCATGCCCACGATGGCGATCGGCTCGCGCGCGACCTGCTCCAGTCGCTGGTTGCGCTGCTTGAGCCGTTCATTGTCGCGCAGTGCGGCGCGCAGCGCGTCGACGATCTTGTCCGAAGGTGCGGTCATGTCAGCTTTCCCGTACGTGGTTGTCGGTGCCGAGTGCCAACTCGACGAGGTCGGCCACGTTCATGTCGTCGATACGGTCCACGGCGCCGGCCTCGGTGTCCGACTCCGGCGCGCCCTGCTGGTGCGGGGCCGCGGCCAGCTCCAGCAGGGCGTCGAGCAGCCCGGTCTCGCGCAGCTTGCTCAGCGGGATGGTGCGCAGGGTCGACCAGGTGGCTGCCTCCTCCGGGCTCTGCGCGGCCGCTTCGCCGTCGGCGTCGAACAGCCGGGTCGTCAGATAGCGGGCGAGGGCCGGGAAGGTGGGGTGGTCGAAGACCAGGGTGGTCGGGAGTTTCAGGCCAGTGATCGCGGACAGCCGGTTGCGCAGTGCGACCACGGTCAACGAGTCGAAGCCCAGGTCCCGGAAAGACCGGTCGGACTGCAGCTCGGCGACGGAGTCGTGCCCGAGAGTCACTGCCGCCTCACGCCTGACCCGGTCGAGCAGCAGCCGTTCCCGCTCGGCGTCGTCGAGCTCGGACAGTTCGCGGACGAGTTCGGTCGCGCTGTCGCTCTCGACGGCGACCGTCTCCGACTCGGTGAGCGCCTGGCGCGCCTCGGGCACGCCGAGGATCAGCGGCCTGGGGCGGGCAGCGGTGTACGCGGGGGCGAAGGCCTGCCAGCCGATGTCGGCGACGACCAGGTTGTGGTCCTGGCGGCCGACGGCGTCGGCGAGCGCGGCAATGGCGAGGTCCGGGTCCATCTGCCGGTTGCCGAGCCGGCGCAAATGGGCGGCGGTCTCCGCGTCGACCATGCCGCCGCCGTCCCAGGCGCCCCAAGCGATGGACAGGAACGGCAGGCCCGCGGCGCGGCGTTCGGCGGCGAAGGCGTCGAGCTGGGCGTTGGCCGCCGCGTAGCCGATCCGGCCGGAGTTGCCCCAGGTCCCGGCGCCGGAGGAGAACAGGACGAAGGCGTCGAGGTCGAGGTCTTCGGTGAGGGCGGCGAGATGGCGGGTGCCGGTCACCTTGGGAGCCAGCACGGTGGCCAGTTCGGCGGCTGTCAGCTCGTCGGCGGGGAGCTCGCGTCCGCTGGTGCCTGCGGCGTGCAGCACCGCGCGGATCGGCGGGCCGTCGGAGCCGATCTTGTCGAACAGGTCGCCGAGGGCGGCCCGGTCGGCCAGATCGCAGGCGGCGATGACGACGTCGGCTCCCGAATCGACTAGTTCATTGAGCAGTTCGGGCATGCCTTCGGCGGCCTCACCGCGCCGGCTGACCAGGACGATGCGGTCGGCGCCGGAGCGCGCGGCCCAGCGGGCCACCCGGCTGCCCAGCGCCCCGGTGCCGCCGGTGATCACCACGGTGTCCCGCGGCTGCCAGGGCGTCGCCGGTCCTTCGGCGGGCGCGCGGACCAGTCGGCGGGCCAGCACGCTGGACGCCCCGATCACCAGCTGTTCCTCGCCCGTGCTGCCGGAGAGCACGGCGCACAGGTGGCGGGCACTGTCGTTGTCGAGCTCCTCCGGCAGGTCGACAAGTCCGCCCCAGCGGCGGGGCAGGTCGAGGCCGAGCACCACACCCGTCCCCCACACCAGTGCCTGCACCGGGTGGCGTGGCGGGTTGTCGGGTCCGGTTCCCACGGCCCCCGAGGTGGCGAGCCACAGCGGGGCGTCCAGGTCGAGTTCGGTCAGGGCCCGGACCGTGGCCAGAGCGGCGGTGAGCCCGGCGGTCACGGCCGGGTGGTCGGGGTGGGGGGTCTCGTCGAGGCCGGTGAGGCAGAGCACACCCGCGGGGCGCCGGCCGTCGACGAGGGCGTCCATGATCTGCCGGGCCAGCCGGGCGGCGTCGCTCTCGGCGGTGTCCACCGGTACGTCGATCACGTCGGCGCCCGCCTGGTCCAGTGCACGGGCCGCAGCATCTGCGAGACGGTGGTTCCCCTCGGCCGGGCGCAGCACCAGCCAGCTTCCGGACAACGCGTCCTGGTCCGTCGCCGGTACCGGCTCCCACTGGGTGCGGTACCGCCAGCTGTCCAGCGTGGCGCGAACCTGGTGCCCGGTGTGCCAGCGAGACAGTGCGGGCAGCACGGGTTCCAGTTCTCCGCGCGCCAGACCGGTGTGCTCGGCGAGCGCATCGAGGTCCTGGTGCCGTACGGCCCGCCAGAACTCTGCCTCGACCGGGTCGGCGGCCTGCGCTGCGATTTCCTTGAACTCCGGCCAGAAGCGGCGGCGTTGGAAGGCGTACGGGGGCAGGTCGACGCGGTGGGCTCCGGTGCCCTCGAAGACCTGAGTCCAGTCGACGGTCGCGCCCGCCGTATGGGCCGCGCCGACGGAGCGCAGGAAGCGGGCCAGTCCGCCGTCGAAGCGGCGCAGCGAGCCGAGGGCGACCACGTCGTCGCGGTCGGCGAGGGTCTCCTCGACGGCGCCGGTCAGAACGGGGTGGGCGCTGACCTCGATCAGCGGCCCGAAGCCCTCCTCGGCGAGTGCCCGCACGGAGTCGGCGAAGCGTACCGGCAGGCGCAGGTTCCGGAACCAGTACGAGGCGTCGAACTCCGGGCCGTCGATCCAGTCGGCGGTCACGGTGGAGAAGAACGGCACCTCGGGCGCCGACGGTTCGATCGGCGCGAGAACCTCCGCGAGCCGGTCCTCGACTGCGTCCGCGTGCGGGGAGTGGGAGGCGTAGTTGATCGGCACCGTCCTGGTGCGGATGTCCTGGCCCGCGCACTCGGCGACGAACTCCTCGAGTGCGTCCGCGTCCCCGGAGACGACCACGGCGCCGGGGCTGTTGACCGCGCCTATGTACAGCCGGCCCTCGTAGGACCGCAGCAGTTCCTCGACCCGGGGCTGCGGGGCGGCCACCGAGAGCAGGCCGCCGAGCCCGGCGAGCGCGGTGACCTCCCGGCCGCGCAGGCAGACCACGCGGGCGGCGTCGCGCAGGGTCAGCGCACCGGCGAAGCAGGCGGCGGCGATCTCGCCCTGGGAGTGGCCGATGACCGCGGCCGGTTCGACGCCGCAGGAGCGCCACAGTTCTGCCAGCGACACGGTGACGGCGAAGGTCGCGGGCTGCACCACATCGTCGCTGTCGAGTCCGGGTGCGCCGGGTGCGCCGCGCAGTACGTCGGTGAGCCGCCAGTCGACGAACTCGGCGAGTGCGGCCTCGCAGCGGGCGATGCTCCGTGCGAACAACGGTGAGGTGTCGATCAGTTCGGCCGCCATGCCGGCCCACTGGGAGCCCTGGCCGGGGAAGACGAACACCGGGCGGCTCGCCGGGCGGGCGACCGCCTCGACGACGTTCGCGCTGGGTTCGCCGGCGGCCAGGGCCTGCAGCCCGTCGAGCAGTTGGCCACGGTCTGCTCCGACGATCACCGCGCGGTACTCGAAGGCGGACCGGGTCGTGGCCAGGGTCAGACCCACGTCCACGGGCGCCAGTTCCTGTACGGCCGGCAGCAGGCGGTGCGCCTGCGCCCGCAGGGCCGGTTCGGTCGGCGCGGACAGCGTCCAGGCGACGGCCGCGGGCGGCGCAGGGTGCTCGTTCGGCCGGACATTCACGTCGGGTGCCTGCTCGAGGATCACATGGGCGTTGGTGCCGCTGATGCCGAACGAGGACACCGCGGCCCGGCGCGGACGTCCGGTGTCCGGCCAGTCCTGATTCCTGTCCAGCAGCTGTACGGCGCCGGAGTCCCAGTCGACCCGGGTGGACGGCTCGTCCAGGTGCAGGATCTTCGGCAGGATGCCGTGGCGCATGGCCAGGACGGTCTTGATGATTCCGGCGACTCCGGCGGCGGCCTGGGTGTGCCCGAGGTTCGACTTGAGCGCACCGACCAGCAGCGGGGAGCCGTCCGGCCGCTCCTGACCGTAGGTGGCGAGCAGCGCCTGCGCCTCGATGGGGTCGCCGAGCGGGGTACCGGTGCCATGAGCCTCGACAGTGTCGATGTCGGCGGCGTCCAGGCGGGCGTTGGCAAGGGCCTGGCGGATCACTCGTTGCTGCGAGGGGCCGTTGGGTGCGGTGAGCCCGTTGGAGGCACCGTCCTGGTTGACGGCCGAGCCGCGTACGACGCCGAGCACGGTGTGCCCGTTGCGGCGGGCGTCGGACAGCCGCTCGAGGAGCAGCAGGCCGACGCCCTCGCCCCAGCCGGTGCCGTCGGCGCCCTGCGCGAACGGCTTGCAGCGGCCGTCGGTGGCGAGACCGCGCTGGCGGCTGAACTCGGCGAACACCGTCGGTGTGGACATCACGGTGGTGCCGCCGGCCAGGGCGAGCGAGCACTCGCCGGAGCGGAGCGCGGCGACCGCCATGTGCACGGAGACGAGGGAGGAGGAGCAGGCGGTGTCGACGGTGACCGCCGGGCCCTCCAGTCCGTAGGTGTAGGAGAGCCGCCCGGAGGCGACACTGCCGGCGGTGCCGGTGCCGAGGTGGCCCTCCAGATCGTGGTCGCGGCCCAGCAACAGGGTCGCGTAGTCGGTGTACATCAGGCCGATGAACACGCCCGTGCTGCTGCCCCGCAGGGAGCGTGGGGGGAGACCGGCCCGCTCGAAGAGCTCCCAGGAGGATTCGAGCAGCAGACGCTGCTGAGGGTCCATGGCGAGGGCTTCGCGGGGCGAGATCCCGAAGGGAGTGGGGTCGAACTGGTCGGCGTCGGCGAGGAAGCCGCCCTCACACGCGTAACTGGTACCGGGCCGGCCGGCGTCCGGGTCGAAGAGCGCGTCGAGGTCCCAGCCGCGGTCGTCCGGCATCGGCACGACGGCGTCGTCGCCGCGCAGCACCAGCTCCCAGAGTTGTTCCGGCGTTTCGACACCGCCGGGCAGCCGGCAGGCCATGGACACGATCGCGATCGGCTCGCCGTCGGCGACTGCGGCGGCCGCCGGTACGGGCGCGGTCCTGCCGGCGGACGTTGTCTTGGGGGCGGCCGTCAGGGACTCGAGGTGCTCGGCCAGGGCGGCAGGGGTGGGCTGGTCGAAGATGACCGAGGCGGGCAGTCTGAGGCCGGTCTGCTCGCTGAGCGCGTTGCGCAGTTCGACCGCCATCAGCGAGTCGAAGCCGAGCTCGGAGAAGGCCTTGTCGGGGTCGACGGCGCTCGCCGAGGAGTACCGCAGCACGGCGGCCACCCGAGCCCGGACCAGGTCGATCATCCGGGCCGGTCGGGCTGCCGGGCCGGTCGCGGGCCTCTCGTGGCGGACCAGACCGCGCAGCAGGGCGTGCATCGCCTGTTTGCCGTCCTGCCCGCGCAGCACGGGGAAGTCGAAGGCGGCCGGCACCAGGTTGGCCTCGGGGCGGCCGAGGGCCGTGTCGAACAGAGCGAGTCCTTCGGGGCCGCTCAGGCTGAGGACACCGATGCTGGCGACGCGCTGCAGGTCGACGTCGCTGAGGCCGCCGACCATGCCGTCCTGGCCTTCCCACAGGCCCCATGCCAGCGACAGGCCCGGCAGTCCGTCCCGCTGGCGCTGTTCGGCGAGGGCGTCGAGGTAGGCGTTGGCGGCGGAGTAGTTGCCCTGGCCGGGGCCGCCGAAGGTGCCGGCGGCCGAGGCGAACAGGATGAACGCCGAGAGGTCGAGTCCCCGGGTCAGCTCGTGCAGGTTGAGCGCGCCGTAGACCTTCGGGGCCAGTACGGCGTCGATGCGCTCGGGGGTCAGCGACTGGATGATGCCGTCGTCGAGGACGCCCGCCAGGTGGACGACTGCGGTCAGCGGATGCTCGGAGGGCACAGTGGCGAGCAGCGCCGCCAACGCGTCCCGGTCCGCCACGTCGCAGGAGGCGATCCTCACCTCGGCTTCCAGCGCGGTCAGTTCGGAGGCGCCCGTGGCGCCGGGTCCGGACCTGCTGGTCAGCAGCAGATGCCGGACACCGTGCTCCTCGACAAGATGCCGGCAGAGTGCGCGGCCGAGCCGACCGGTGGCTCCCGTGACCAGAACCGTACCGTCGGGGTCCAAGGCGGGGGCCGCCTCCTCGGTGCGGGCCGCGGGCCGGGCGAGGCGGGGTGCGTACCAGTGGCCGTCGCGCCACAGGAGCGACGGCTCGTCGTACGGGAGAGCCGCCACGGGGATTTCCGGGTCGTCGTCGGTGACGTCCACGAGGACGAACCGGTCCGGGTTCTCCGACTGCGCCGAGCGCACCAGGGCCTGCACGGCGGCGGCGACCGGGTCGACGTCTCCGCTCTCGTCGGGCAGCCGTGCTGCGCCGCGGGTGCGCAGCACGAGCGGAGTGAGATCCTCGGCCTCCGGCTCGGCGAGCAGGTCCCGCAGTCGCGCGAGGGTGCGGTGCAGGGCCTCGCGCACCGCCTCGTGCGGGTCGTCCGGAAGCGCGGGACCACCCGGCAGATCCACCACGTCCGGCACTCCGCCCTCGGGGCCGGGCCCGGTGGGGACCTCCAGCCAGTCGATGCGGAACAACGTGTCGCGGTGGCGGGGCAGCGCGCGCAGCCGGTCCCCCGGCAGGGGACGCACCAGCAGCGAGTCGACGGACACGACCGGCGCCCCGGCGGTGTCTGTCGCGGTCAGCGTCAGCGAGCGCTGTCCGGAGCGGCTGAGGGTGACGCGCAGTCCGGTGGCACCCGGGGTGTGCACGCTGGCGCCGGTCCAGGTGAAGGGGATCGCGCCGGCGGCCGAGGCATCGGTTCCGAGGGCGGACGCGTGCAGGGCGGCGTCGAGGAGGGCCGGGTGCAGTTCGAAGCGTTCGGCCTCGATGTGCTGGGACTCGGGCAGCTCGACCTCGGCGTGGATCTCGTCACCGAGCCGCCAGGCGGCGCGCAGTCCGCGCAGCAGGGGCCCGTACTGCAGGCCGGCCACGGCGAGTTCCTCGTAGAGGTGTCCGATGTCCAGGGGGGTCGCGCCGGCCGGCGGCCAGACGGTGGGTGCGGGCTCGACGGGGTCCGGTGACACGGTCAGGGTGCCGGTGAAGTGGCGGGTCCACGGCTGGTCCCACGGGTCCGGGGTGTCCGACTCCGGTCTCGCATAGCCGGTGACGGGACGACGGCCGGCGGAGTCTGCGGCGCCGATCACCACTTGCAGGGTGATCCGGTCGGCGGGGTCGAGAACCAGTGGTTCGGCCAGCACGAGTTCGTCGACCCGGGGGAAGCCGATCTGGGTGCCGGCCCGCAGCGCGAGTTCCAGGAAGGCGGTGCCCGGCACCAGGATCCGGTCGGCGACGCGGTGGTCGGCCAGCCAGGGGTGCGTAAGGACGGAAAGTTCGCCACCGAAGACGAACCCGTCCGCGTCGGCGCGTTCCATCCGACACCCGAGGATGGGGTGGCCGGCCGCCGGGTCGGGGCGGGAGACGGGCGCGTCCAGCCAGAAGCGGCGGTGCTGGAAGGCGAAGGTGGGCAGTTCGGCACGCCGGGCTCCGCTGCCCTCGTAGAAGGCTGACCAGTCGACGGCGACACCGCCGGCCCAGAGGTGGGCAAGCGCCCCGGTGAGGGTTTCGGGCTCCGGCCGGTCCCTGCGTAGCAGCGGCTCCACGAGGCTCGGGTCGGTCAGGTCGGCGGCGACGGCCCCGCACAGCGGGCCGTCGGGGCCCAGTTCGACGAACCGCGTCGTGCCGAGCGTGCGCAGCTGGTCGATGCCGTCGGCGAAACGGACCGTCTCACGCACATGCCGCACCCAATGGTCGGCGGTGAACTCTTCCACAGGCCGCCCCGTCAGGTTGGACACGACGGGGATGTCCGGCCTGCGGTACTGCACGGTCTCTGCCACCGCGCGGAATTCCTCCAGCATCCCGTCCATGCGGTGGGAGTGGAACGCGTGGCTGACGTTGAGGCGGCGGGTATCGCGGTCGGTGAACTCGGCGGCGACGCGCAGCACTTCGTCCTCGTCGCCGGAGAGCACCACGGAACCGGCCGCGTTGATCGCGGCGATCGATACCCGCTCGCCGAGCAGCCCGGTGACCTCGGCCTCCGTGGCTCGTACGGCGACCATGGCGCCACCGGCCGGCAGCGCCTGCATCAGCCGGGCGCGGGCTGTGACCAGCCGGCAGGCGTCCGGCAGGGACAGGGCGCCCGCGGCATGGGCGGCGGCGAGTTCGCCGATGGAGTGGCCGATGAGGTGGTCGGGCTGTACGCCCCAGGACTCGAGCAGCCGGAACAGTGCCACTTCGAGCGCGAACAGGGCGGGCTGGGTGTACTCGGTGCGGTCCAGCAGGCCGGTGTCCTCGAACATGACCGTCTTCAGCGGGGTGCCCGACCCGGTGTCCAGGTGCGCGCAGATCTCGTCCAGCGCCCGCGCGAACACGGGGTGAGTGGCGTACACCTCACGGCCCGTTCCGGGTCGTTGGGAGCCCTGGCCGCTGAACATGAAGGCGACCGGTCCGCCGAGGGGCTGCCCGGCCACGACGCCGGGTCCGGCGGTCCCGCCGTCCGCGATCGCGGTGAGCGCGGTCAGCAGCTCCTCCGGGCCTGCTCCCACCGCCACCGCCCGCCGCTCCAAGGGTGCGCGCGTGGTGGCCAACGAGTAGCCGATGTCCTGGGGGGCGTGCCCGGCGACACCGGAGAGCAGCCGGCGTGCCTGGGCGGCGAGGCCTTCAGGGGTCTTGGCGGAGACCACCCAGGGGACGACGGGGAGGACCGCGCCGTCCGGCGGGGCGACGGACTCCTGCTCCGCAGGGGCCTGTTCGACGATCAGGTGGGCGTTGGTGCCGCTGACCCCGAACGCCGAGATGCCGGCTCGGCGGGGGCGGTCCCGCTCGGGCCACGGCTGGGCCTCGGTGAGCAGGCGCACGCGGCCGGCGGACCAGTCGACATGCTGTGAGGGCTCCGTCACGTGCAGGGTCTTCGGGAGGCTGCCGTGCCGTATCGCCTGCACCATCTTGATCACACCGGCCACGCCGGCGGCGGCCTGGGTGTGCCCGAGGTTCGACTTGAGCGATCCGAGCCACAACGGCCGCTCTTCCGGGCGGTCCTGGCCGTACGTCGCGATCAGCGCCTGCGCCTCGATCGGGTCCCCCAGCCGGGTCCCGGTGCCGTGCGCCTCGACGGCGTCCACGTCGGCCGTGGTGAGGCCGGCGCTCGTCAGCGCCTGCCGGATGACGCGCTGCTGGGAGGGTCCGTTGGGCGCGGTGAGGCCGCTGCTGGCGCCGTCCTGGTTGATGGCGCTGCCACGGATCACGGCCAGCACCGGGTGGCCGTTCTGCCGGGCCACCGACAGCCGCTCCAGGGCCAGCAGACCGACGCCCTCGGACCAGCCCGTACCGTCGGCCCCGTCGGCGAAGGACTTGCAGCGCCCGTCGGGTGCCAGTCCCCGGTGCCGGCTGAACTGCACGAAGGCGGCCGGTGTGGACATGACGGTCACCCCGCCGGCCAGCGCCAGCGTGCACTCCCCCGACCTCAGCGCCTGGCAGGCCAGATGCAGGGCCACCAGCGATGAGGAGCACGCCGTGTCCAGCGTCACCGCAGGCCCTTCCAGGCCGAGGGTGTAGGCGATGCGGCCGGAGGCGATGCTCGGCGAACTGCCGTTGCCGATGTAGCCCTCCAGACCTCGCGGTGCCTGCCGCACCCGGGCGCCGTAGTCGTTGTACATCACGCCGACGTACACACCCGTGCGGCTGCCGCGCAGCGAGGTCGGGCTGATCCCGCCGTGCTCCAGCGCCTCCCAGGATGCCTCGAGGAGCAGCCGCTGCTGCGGGTCGGTGGCCAGTGCCTCGCGCGGGCTCAGCCCGAACAGTTCGGCGTCGAACTCGGCGGCGTCGTGGAGGAATCCGCCCTGCGTGGAATAGCAGGTACCGGGCTGGTCGGGGTCCGGGTCGTACAGCGACTGAAGGTCCCAGCCGCGGTCGGCCGGGAACTCCGAGACCGCGTCGGTGCCCTCGGCCACCAGCTGCCACAGCTGCTCGGGGGAGGCGACCCCACCGGGCAGCCGGCAGCTCATGCCGACGATCGCGATCGGTTCGGAGCTCTTCTCCTCGTACTCCGTGAGCTTTTGGCGGGTCCGTTGCAGATCGGCGGTGGCGCGCTTCAGATAATCGCGCAGCCGCTCCTCATTCATGGGACTCATCGGTTTCCCCCTCGTCCGGACCGCGTGGCCTGATGCACGTCCTGCTCCTCCATTCGCCGCTCACGTGTCCAGCCCGTCGAGGAACCGGAAGATCTCGTCGTCGGGGGCCGCGTCGAGGCCGTCGATCACCGCGTCCGGTGGCACGGGCGGAGCGGCGGCCGGCCCGGTCACCTTGCTGAGCCGGTTGCGCAGTTCGACGGCTCCAAGGGAGCCGAAGCCCATCTCCAGCACCTGATCCGCGTCGTTGAGCGAGGCGAGGGACAGGCGTACGGGTGAGTTCCCGGTGCCGGGAGTGTCCATGGGGCGCAAGGTGTCCATGGGGCGGGCTGCTCCCGGCTATTCCGCGATCTTGGTGAAACCGGTCCAGCGGAAGGTCCTCGACGACTGGCCGCCGTTCCCGCCTGAATCGTCGGAGGGCTCGAAGTGCTGATATCCGCCGTAGTACTTGATCTTGATCTTCTGCTGTGCCTCGGCCGCGTCGACGCGCATCGTCCGCTGAGCCTGCGGGAGGTCTGCCGGACCACCGACCAGCTCCACGAGCACCTTGCGCTCGTCCTCGGTTCGCTCGATGTTTCTGCTCATGGGATGCCCCTTCTGTCTGCCGGATGTTCGACGGTGCGATGTCAGGTGCCGGATGGGTCAGTCCGCGCAGGCGTGCAGACAGGCGATGAGACTTCGGGCCTGCACATTGAGGTAGTGCCGGTGCTGGAGCAGCCAGGTGATCTGGGGCAGCGTCATCCAGCGGAATCCGGGCGGCTCCTCGTCGGGGTGGTCCTCGCCCACCTCGATGATCATGTAGCGGCTGCGGGAGTGGTAGAAGCGGCCGCCCTCCTCCGACATCTCGGCGTCGAACAGCACGCGGTCGGTGCGGAGGCGGCGCTCGATGTCGAGCAACTGCTCGTGGACGGTGCCCCCCAGCTGTGCATGGTTCTCCGGGGTGCCCTGCACGGTCGGTGCGAGCTCGATGGCGTCGATGTAGCCGGGCTCGATACGGGCGCGCAGCAGCACGTGCAGCACTCCGCCGAACCGCTTGACCAGCAGGGCGGCCACGCCGACACCGTGCGGTTCGAGCAGCGGCTGGGTCCAGCCGCCCACTTCCCGGCTGTTGGCGACGACGTCCACGGCGGTGACGCTGAAGAAGTGTCCGCTCTCGTGCGAGATCGACCAGTCCGACTGCTGCCAGCCGGGCAGATCCCGCAGGCCGACGACGGTGGAGTCCACGTCGTGAACGGCCTGGTTGGAGGTGATCCAGCTGAGGATCTCGGTCTCGGTGTGCAGGCCGCCTTCCTCGTTGCCGGCTCCGGGCAGACAGGACAGCACCGTACGGGCGTCCATGTTCACCCGATGGTCGATGCGCAGCTGCTCCTGCACCTGACCCAGTGTCAGCCAGCAGAAGTCCTCGCCCGCCTCGACGTCCGGTCCGACCTCGATGACCATGTTGCGGTTGCGCTTGCGGTAGAACCAGGCGCCGTGCTCGGACTGGAGCACGTCGGCGATCACCCTGCGCGGCTCGGCCTCGGCGAAGTGCTCCACGTAGGGCACGTTCCGGCCTCGGTGCACTCCGGTGTAGTTGCTCTTGGTTGCCTGCACGGTGGGCGACAGCTGCACGCCGTTGGGGTTGCCCGGCTCCGCCTTGGCCTGCATCAGCAGGTGCAGTACGCCGTCGATCTCGCGTACGGCGATGCCGAGCAGGCCTATCTCCCGCTGCAGGATGATGGGCTGGGCCCACTGCAGCACGGGGCCCTCGTCAACCTCCACGTTCAGGCCCGCCACCGAGAAGAACCGGCCGCTGTCGTGCACCAGGTGCCCGCCGTCCTCGGCGAACGACCAGTTCCGCAGCTGCGCGAACGGGATCCGGGTGACCTCATGGACCTGGGCGGCACAGCGCTCGGCGAACCACTTCTCGAACTGCTCGGGGCTGGTGGCCACACCGTCGGTCGCGCGCGCCGACTGTGCGAGTCGCGCGTGCAGGGTCGAGTCCGCATGACGCAGAACGCCGAGTCCGGTGGTCAGCGGCATAGTGTCTCCCCCGGTTCGTCTGTCAGTGGGGCGCTCCTGTTCCGGTCGGGTGACCGGGGCCGGCCCATGGCGTCGCGTACCAGGTGAACACGACTGCGGGAGCCGACCCAGTCGGGCCGGACCGGTCTAGGTGTTCACTCAGATCCCTGCTGAGGAGCTGCCGCGAGGCCGGTCTGCGAACTTCCCTAGACACCAGCGGCCGACGGGACATGTGCTCCCGTCTTCCCCAGATGCTGGCCGTGCTCGAGACCAGAGAGGCTGGCATGAACGACTCCGATTTGTGGATACGGCGCTACTTTCCGAGCGCCGAGGCAGCGGTTCAGCTGATCTGTCTGCCGCACGCGGGTGGCTCGGCGCCCTTCTACCGCCCCGTGGCCCAGGCGCTGAACCCCCGCGTCGAGGTGCTCGCCGTCCAGTACCCGGGCCGCCAGGACCGGCTCCACGAACCGATGATCGACGATCTGGGCATGCTGGCGGACCGGGTGTGCGAGGCCGTCGTGACCGCCGTGGACCGGCCCTTCGCGCTCTTCGGCCACAGCATGGGCGCGACCCTCGCCTTCGAGGTGGCCACCCGGCTGGAGCAGCAAGGGATCTTCCCCCTGCGGGTATTCGCCTCCGGCCGGCGCGCGCCGTCCCGCCACCGCGACGAGCAGGTGCACCTGCGTGACACGGACGGCCTGGTCGGCGCGCTGCGTGCGCTCAGCGGCACCGATCAGCGGGTGTTCGGCGACGAAGAGCTGCTGCGCATGGTGCTGCCGGCCATCCGTAACGACTACCGCGCCGCGGAGACCTACCGCTACACCCCGAGGCCCCCGCTGAGTGCACCCATCAGCGTCCTGGTCGGGGACAGCGACCCCATGGCGAACCGCGAAGAGGCGGAGGCCTGGCGCTCCCACACCGACGGAGAGTTCGAGCTCCACACGTATCCCGGCGGCCACTTCTATCTGCTCGACCACGCCGCCGACCTCCTGCGGGTCCTCGACGAACGGCTGAGCGAGCCGGCCCTGCGATGACCGGTCCGCGGACGAGTCTGGAGAGGCGATGACGACGAAACACGTCGCGATCTTCGTGTTCCCGGGGCCCTCTCCTTCAGCAGACCGCTGGTGGTCGTCACCTGCACGCCCGAAAACCGGGTCAACAGCGGACGTGTCACCGAACCCGGCCTGGGTGTGGAGCTGCCGGGCGAGGAGGTCACCGCCGAGCGGCTGCGGGCAGCGGTGGAGGGCGTCGCGAACGACCCCCGCATCCGCCGCCAAGTCGCCCGGATGCGCATGGACATGCTGGCTGCCGGAGGACCGGCACGGGCCGCGCAGCTGATCGACGGCCGGCTGAACGAATCCTTCCCGAAGTCTGGAGAACCCATGAAGCACACGGCACTGCCCGCCTCGCCGGAGAACGCGGGCGCCCGATGACGTACGCCATCGAGACCGAAGGCCTCGTCAAACGGTTCGGCAAGGTCACCGCACTCAGCGGCCTCGACCTCACGGCGCGCCAGGGCACCGTGCTCGGCGTCCTCGGCCCGAACGGGGCGGGGAAGACGACGGCGGTGCGCATCCTGGCCTCGCTGATGCCGCCGGACGGCGGCATCGCCCGGGTCTGCGGGTACGACGTCGCCCGCAACCCCCACGAGGTCCGCCGGATCATCGGCCTCACCGGCCAGTACGCGGCCATCGACGAGCAGCTCACCGGCGCGCAGAACATCTCCTTGGTGGCCCGGCTACTGGGCTTCAAGCGGCCTGCGGCCAGACGCCGGACCTCGGAGCTGCTGGAGCGGTTCGGGCTCGGCCACGCCGCCGACCGCAAGGCGCAGACGTACTCGGGCGGCATGCGCCGCCGGCTCGACCTCGCCGTCAGCCTGGTGGGTGAGCCCTCGGTGCTGTACCTCGACGAGCCGACCACCGGCCTGGACCCGGAGAGCCGCTACGAGCTGTGGGACATCGTGCGCGGACTGGTCACCAACGGCTCGACGGTCCTGCTGACCACGCAGTACCTGGACGAGGCCGACCGGCTCGCCGACGACATCGTAGTGATCGACGGGGGCGTGGCCATCGCGACCGGCACCCCCGAGGAGCTGAAGGCGAAGACCGAACGGCAGACACTGGAGATCCAGCTCGCCGCGGACAGCGATCTCGAAGCCACCCGGCGGATCGTCGAGGAGCTCAGCGGGATCCGGCCCGTCACGGACGGCAACCAGCTGCGCATCCAGGTCAATGACACGGCCCTGCCGAGCGCGGTGCTGCGACGCCTCGACGAATCGGGCATCGAGGTCACCGAGCTGGCGCTGCGCCGGCCCAGCCTCGACGAGGTGTTCCTGTCACTGACCGGGAGCCGGGGCAAGAAGGACCGCGGCCTCGTGGCGGACCTTGCCACCGACGGGGCCGTACTGGCGGGACAGACGGAACGGAGCAGCTCATGACCGCGCTCGCCCACCCTCCCGTGAAGCACCGGCTGGGTCCGGTGACGACGGCCCGGCACTGCCTGACCCTGGGGGGACGCAATCTGCGGCACCTCAAGGCGAACCCGGGCGAGATCATCGGCTTCGCCGTCGTGCAGCCCCTGATGGTGATCGCGCTTCTGGTGTACGTCTTCGGCGGCGCGATCGCCGGGGACACCGCAACCTATCTGCAGTACGCCCTGCCGGGGCTGATCGTGCAGTCGTCGGTCACCTCCGTACTCGCCACCGGCACCGGACTGCACCAGGACATCAGCAACGGCCTGTTCGACCGGCTGCGCAGCCTGCCCATCGCCCGGATCGCGCCCCTGATGGGCCATCTGATCGGCACCATGGTGCGCGTCTCGGCCGGGCTGCTCATGCTGCTGGCCGTGGGCGCGGCGCAGGGCTTCGAGGTGCACACCGGAGTCTGGGCCACGCTGGCCGGACTGCTGCTGATCACGCTGTTCAGCGCGGGACTGGCCTGGCTGTCGATGCTGGTCGGCCTCGCCGCCAAGTCCGCCACCACGGTGCACATGCTCACCGGAATGCTGGCGATCCCGCTCACTTTCTGCAGCAACGTGTTCGTCAAGACCAGCACCATGCCCGGCTGGCTTCAGACCTGGGCCGACATCAATCCGATCTCGCAGGAGGCGACCGCGCTGCGCTCGTTGCTGACGGGCGGACCGATCGGCGACTCGGTGTGGTGGACGGTCGGCTGGACCGTGGTGATGACGGCCGTCTTCGCCCCGCTGTCCATCCAGGCGTACCGGAGACGGGTCTGACGTGGCCCGCACCGCTTCCAGAGGGAGACCGTTCGGATGAAGCACGGCACACAGGATCTGGCGCTGTTCGGCGGGGCACCAGCATTTCTGGAGGACCGCCGGGTGGGCAGACCGAACCAGGGTGACCGCCGTCGGTTCCTCGAGCGGATGAACCGGGTCCTGGACAACGAGTGGCTGTCCAACATGGGCCCCCTCATGCATGAGTTCGAAGCGCGCGTGGCGGAGCTCGCGGGCGTGCGCCACTGCGTCTCCCTGTGCAACGCGACCGTGGCGTTGCAGATGCTGGTCGGCGACGTGGCCACCGGGGGCGTCCCCGGCGACGAGGTGATCATCCCGGCGCTGACCTTCCCGGCCACAGCACATGCCGTTCAGTGGCGTGGTCTGCGGCCGGTCGTCTGCGACGTCGACCCGGTGACCGGACTGATCGACCCGGACCGGGTCGAGGCGCTGATCACGCCCCGGACCCGGGCGATCATCGGCGTCCATCTGTGGGGGCAGGCCTGCGACGTACGGCGGCTGGAGAAGATCGCCGAGACCAACAGGCTGCGGCTGTACTTCGACGCAGCCCCTGCCCTGGGCTGCACCCACGGGGACACCCCGATCGGGGGCTTCGGCGACGCAGAGGTGTTCAGTTTCCACGCCACGAAGATCGTCAACTCCTTCGAGGGCGGTGCGATCGTCACCGATGACGACGCTCTGGCCGAACGCATGCGGGCCATAAGGAACTTCGGCTTCGGACCGGACGGCAGGGTCGAAGAAGTGGGCACCAACGGCAAGTTGAGCGAGGCCGCGGCCGCGATGGGCGTGACGTCGCTCGACGCGCTCGAGGACACCGTCGCCCACAACCACGCCAACTACGAGGCCTACCGGGCCGCGCTCGCCGCCGTCCCGGGGGTGCGGCCGCTGGAGTACGACGCGCGGCACCGCAATACCCACCACTACATGATGGTCACCGTGGACGAGCCGGCCGCCGGCCTGCACCGGGATGTGCTGCTCGACGTGCTGCGCGCAGAGAACATCCTGGCCCAGCCCTATTTCCCGGAAGCCATGCATCAACTTCAGCCGTACGCCGACAAGTCGACCGTGGCGCTCCCCCACGCCGAGGCACTGTGCGAGCAGCTGCTCGCCCTGCCCACCGGCCCCAAGGTCAGCGCCGACGACATCGGGATCATCAGCGATGTAGTACGGGTCGCCGTCGCCCACGGGCCCGAGGTGACCGCGCTACGGCGTGCCCGAACCACCGGCACCGCCGCACAGTAGCGGACCGGCCCCAGCACAGCCGTGCCCAGCGCACGCCGGACAGGAGCGAGGAGTGGCTGCCATGGCAGCGAGCACCGTCGAGACGCCCGTCGGCAGGGTCAAGCCCAGCCGGCTCATCGATCTCGAACAGCACAAGGACGAACGCGGCTGCATTTCGGTCGCCGAGTCGGAGTGGACGGCCGGCTTCCCGATCCGGCGTGTCTACTTCCTCCACGACCTGACGGACGGTACGTCCCGGGGCGGGCACGCGCACCGCGAGCTGGAGCAGGTCTTCATCGCCGCCCACGGCGGCTTCACCATCCAGGTCGACGACGGCCACCAGCAGGCCGAATACCGCCTGGACACTCCTGGGACCGCTCTGTACGTCGGCCCGATGGTGTGGCGGGACCTCAGTGACTTCACTCCGGGCGGGGTCTGCCTCGTACTGGCATCGCACCATTACGACGAGGCGGACTACTACCGCGAGTACGAGGACTTCCTGCGAGACAGCCGGAGGCAGGCGTGAACAAGGTTCCCTTCTTCGACCTGCACGAACTGCATGCGGCCACCGGTATCCAGGAGGAGATAGACGCGGCCGTGCTGCGGGTGTCACGCTCCGGCCGCTACATCCTGGGACGCGAGCTGGAAGCCTTCGAGGCGGCCTTCGCGGCGTACTGCGAGAACGCCCACTGTGTCGCGACGGGAAGCGGCCTGGCCGCTCTGGAACTGGCGCTCAGAGCCCTCGGGGTCGGTCCGGGGGACGAGGTGATCGTGCCCGCGCACACCTTCATCGGCACCTGGCTCGCCGTCTCGTCCACCGGTGCGTGCCCGGTGCCCGTGGAGCCGGGCGAGGGGTCGTTCCAGATCGATACGGATCTGCTGGAGGCGGCTGTCACCCCGCGCACGCGCGCGGTGGTGCCGGTGCACCTGTACGGGCACCCCGTGGACCTGGATGCGGTGGAACGCTTCGCCGACCGGCACGGCCTCGCCGTGCTCGAGGACGCGGCCCAGGCGCACGGTGCCCGCCACCGTGGCCGCCGGGTGGGCAGCGGCCGTGCCGTGGCCTTCAGCTTCTACCCCGGAAAGAACCTGGGCGCCCTGGGCGACGGCGGCGCCGTCGTCACCGACGACCCGGAGCTCGCCGACCGGCTCCGGCTGCTGCGCAACTACGGCTCCCGCGAGAAGTACGTGCACCAGGAACAAGGAGCCAACTCCCGGCTGGACGAGATCCAGGCCGCGGTGCTCGCCACGAAGCTGCCGTACCTGGACGCCTGGAACGAGCGGCGCCGCATCGTCGCCCGCCGTTACACGGAGGCGTTCGCGGACCTGCCCGGACTCGTTACCCCGGAGGTGGCGCCGTGGGCGGAGCACGTCTGGCACCAGTACGTGCTGCGCACCCCTCACCGGGAGCCCCTGCGCCAACGGCTGGAGGAGGCGGGCGTAGGGACACTGATCCACTATCCGGTGGCCATCCACCGTACGCCCGCCTACGCGGGGCAGGGCCTCGAGCCGGCCACCGGCCTGCCGAGGACGGAGCGGCTGGCCGACGAGGTGCTGAGTCTGCCCATCGGCCCCCAGCTGCCCGACCACGCGATCGACCTGGTCGTCGATGCCGTACGGACCGCGGTCCTGGACCTCTCGCCCGCCCGGGAGGTCTGACCGGCACGGCCGGAACGGGCCCCGGTCAGACCTCCCGGACGTCCACCTGCAGGCCGGTCCGAGGCGCGCGCACCCACGCGGCGAAGGCCTCGGCCTCGTCGACGACGGCCCCGAATCGCAGCGAGTGGACCCTGGACCCGCCAGGGACCGGGCATCTGCTCCTGCCGTTCGGCCTTCACCGGCAGCAGCCGGCGGAGCGTCTCCACTCCGTTGAACATGCCGGCGCGCCCGTCGGCCCGGACGGTGACGGCGTGAACGTCACCTCCAGCTCGTAGCCCTCGGGTTGCGTCACCGAGTTGTCACCGCCGAGCGCCGGCACAATGCCCTCCGGCCTGGCCCCGGGCGCCAGGCTCCGCACCCGGGAGGGCGTATCCGGTGGCTTGCGCAGCAGACCGGTGAGGAACGAGGCGGCGGCCGGGCGGACTTGCGTATGTGTTCATCCGTGCCTGTGTCTCTCTGTCGAGGGGACCTGATGTCCTGAATCCATCGACAACCGGCTTGGTCAACACGGTCTAGCGGGAGCCCTAGTCTTCGCGCCGCCCCCTCGAAGGCGACGCGCGGACATGTACATACTCACGCCGTGAACGGACGACCGGCCCAGGACGGACCACCGCACCGGCAGACACCCGACCGACGCGGACATGTCGGTGTCTGCACCTTCCCCGCGTACGCGCACATCGCACCGGCCGTGCCCCTGATGGCCGAGCTGGTGCGGCGCGGGCACCGGGTCACCTGCTTCGTCACGGAGCGCTTCGCCGACCTGGCCCGGGGCTGTGGCGCGGAGGCCGTCGTCTACCCGTCGCGCTTCCCCTGGGGCACGGGACCGACCGGCTCGGCGCTGGAGAACATCCTCGCCTTCTTCGAGGAGGCGATCGCACCGCTGGAGACGGCGCTGGCCCGCTTCGACGGCGACCGGCCCGACGTCCTCGCCCATGACCTCGCGGCGTCCGACGCGGCCCGGCTGCTGGCCCGCGCCTGGGACGTCCCGGTGCTGCAGCTGTGTCCGACCATCGCCTCCAGCCCCGGCTTCTCGATGTCCGAGCGCCAGAGCCAGGAGGTCTCGGGGCCACCGCCGGAACCGATCGACCCGCACGATCCGGCGATCGCCGAGTTCGTCGCGCGCAAGGGGCGGCTGTTCACCGAACACCGCCTGGACGGCTCCCCGCTCGACGGCTTCGGCGCGGAGCACGGCGACAACATCGTATTCCTGCCGAAAGCGTTCCAGCCGGCCGCGGAGACCTTCGACGACCGGTTCGCATTCATCGGCCCGTGTCTGGCAGACGCGTCCGACGACAGCGCCCCGGACACCGGCGGCTGGCGGCCGCCGGAAGGCCGCAGGGTCGTGCTGCTGTCCCTGGGCAGCTCGTACACCCCCGACCAGGCCGCCTTCCTGCGCTTCTGCGTCGAGGCGCTGGCCGACTCGCCGTGGCATGTCGTGGTGACCCTCGGCCACCGCGTCACCGCCGAGGAGCTGGGCCCGCTGCCTGCCAACGTGGAGGCCCACCAGTGGCTCCGGCACCCCGAAGTCCTGAGGCATGCCGCCGCGTTCATCACGCACGCCGGCATGGGCAGCGTCATGGAGTCCCTCGCCCACGGGGTCCCGATGGTGCTCGTGCCGTACCACATCGACCAGCGGGTCATCGCCCGGCAGGCGGCTGCTCTCGATCTGGGGCGCGTCCTGATGCGGGAGTCGGCCGGTCCGGCCGCGCTGCGTGCGGCGGTCGACGAGGTCGCCACCGGCTCCCGTATCGCCACCGCCGTGGCCGCCATGCGCCGGCATGTGCACGAGGCGGGGGGCGCCTCGCGCGGAGCCGATGTCGTCGAGGGCCTGATGCGCCGTTCCGAACGTCCACGCACCCACCACGCGCCACCTACGGAAGTGACTCACCCATGAAGGGCATCATCCTCGCCGGGGGCGCCGGAACGCGCCTGCACCCCGTGACCCTCGCCGTCTCCAAGCAGCTGCTCCCCGTCTACGACAAGCCCATGATCTACTACCCGCTGTCCGTGCTCATGCTCGCGGACATCCGGGACATCCTCATCATCTCGACGGCCGAGGACCAGCCGCTGTTCCAGCGCCTGCTCGGTGACGGCTCCGAACTGGGACTGCGGCTCAACTACGCCGTACAGCAGGAGCCCAACGGCCTGCCCGAGGCGTTCGTCATCGGCGCGGACTTCATCGGTGACGACTCGATAGCGCTGATCCTCGGCGACAACATCTTCTACGGCCCCGGCATGTCCGACTGCCTTCGCGACAGTCGCCGCGACCTGGACGGCTGCGTCCTGTTCGGCTACCACGTGTCCGACCCGGAGCGCTACGGCGTGGGCGAGGTCGACGCCCGGGGCCGGCTGATCAGCATCGAGGAGAAGCCGGTCCGGCCCCGCACCGACCGCGCCATCACGGGCCTGTACTTCTTCGACAACCAGGCCGTGGACATCGCCAAGAACCTGGCGCCGTCGGCGCGCGGCGAGCTGGAGATCACCGATGTCATCCGGCACTACCAGCGGGAGGGCAAGGCGAAGGTGGTCGATCTCGGCCGCGGCTTCGCCTGGCTGGACACCGGAACCCACGACTCGCTGATGGACGCGGGCCAGTACGTCCAGGTACTGGAACGGCGCCAGGGCGTGCGTATCGCCTGCATCGAGGAGATCGCCCTGCGGCGCGGCTTCATCGACGCCGAGGCCTGCCACCGGCGCGGCGCGCGGCTGACCAAGTCCGGCTACGGCGAGTACGTCATGGACATCGCCAGGAAGGCCATGGAGACCCGGCGCACGCAGCCGGGGGACACGCTGTCGACGAACCGGCGGGAAATGGTGGGCCTTCGATGAGCGGCCGTCATATCGCCTTCTTCAACTACGCGGCACACGGCCATGTGAACCCCACCCTGCCGGTCGTCGCCGAACTGGTGCGCCGCGGCAATCGGGTGACGTACGTGGTCGCCGACCAGTTCGCCGACGTGGTCGCCGCGACCGGCGCCGAGGTGATCGGGTACGAGTCCGTCGTACCGAAGTCGTGGAACACCGTGGCCATCCCGGCGAAGATCACCGGCAACGACATGGCCGAGGCGGCGGTGGGGCACCTCACCGAGGCGTTCGCGCCGCTCGCCGAGGTGGAGAAGCGGCTCGGCAACGACCGTCCGGACCTGATGGTCTACGACGCGTTCGGCTACGCCACCGGCCGGCTCCTGGCACGCAAGTGGCGGCTGCCCTCCGTGATGACCGCGACCACGTTCGTGGTCAGCGAGACCTGCAACCCGTACGCCGGGCTCGCCGCGACCATGTCCCCGCCCGATCCCGGCCATCCGGCCCTGGCCCGGCACCGGGACCTCCTGCGCGGCACGCTGGACGCGCACGGGCTCGGTGACGTGTCGAACGAGGAGTTCACCGACGCCGCCGAGGAGCGGATCATCGTCTTCGTGGCGCCCGAGTTCCAGCCGGGAACGGAGACGTTCGACGAGCGGTATGTCTTCGTCGGACCGTGCATCGGCGACCGTGCCCTGCAGGGCACGTGGCGGCGGCCCGACGACGGGCGCCCGGTGGTGCTCGTCGCACTGGGCAGCTTCGGGTACGAGAACCAGGCGGCCTTCTACCGCGACGCGCTCGCCGCGCTCGCCGATCTGCCCTGGCACGTCGTCATGTCTCTCGGCGGCCTGGTCACCCCGGACGACCTCGGGCCGCTCCCGCCGAACGTCGAGGCCGGCCCCTGGGTGCCCCAGCTGTCGGTCCTCGCACACGCGTCGGCCTTCGTCTCGCACGCTGGCATGGGCAGCACCATGGAGGCACTCTCGTTCGGTGTGCCGCCGGTCGTGGTGCCCCGCACCGGCGAACAGGACCTGGTGGCCGCACGGGTGGCCGAGCTGGGCCTGGGCCGGTCCATCGCGCCGGACGAACTCGACGCGCAGGTACTGCGCGCCGCGGTACTGGACCTCTCCGAGGACCAGGCGGTCCGGGGACGGGTGCGGGAGCTGTCCGCGAGCATCGCGGCCCGGCGTGGCCCCGTACTCGCCGCCGACACGATCGAGTCCCGGGCGGCCGCGTCATGACCGAGGCGTCCCGTCAGAGCCCGCCGGGCCCGCCCCGGCATCTCGCCTTCCTCCCCTATCCGGCCTACGGACACATGGTTCCGGTGCTCCCGGTGGTCGCCGAACTCGTGGCGCGCGGCCACCGGGTGACCTGTTTCACCACCGAGGAGTTCGAGGACCGGGTCCGCGCCACGGGCGCACAGGCGCGCCCGTACGACCCGCCGCTGTCCTCCGATCCGCCGCCGGACGTCATCGACGCCGACGAGTGCGCGCGGGCCCCGCTGAAGCTGCTCGAGGCGAGCACGGCCGTACTCCCGTCGATCGAGGCCTGCTTCGCGGACGGCCCGCCCGACGCCGTCGCGTACGACACGACCCTGTGGCTGACCGGACGGCTGCTGGCCGCGCGCTGGGGGCGGCCCAGCGTGCAGCTGTCCCCGACGTTCATCTCGAACGAGCACTTCAACCTCTCCGAGCAGCACCAGGAGTTCGCCGGGCAGATCGATCCGGCGCATCCGGCGATCACCGCATTCGTTGACCGGCTCAAGGACATCGTGACCGGCAGCGGCCTGCGCGAGGAGCAGCAGGCCGAACTGTTCCACGGGCACGAGGAGTTCACGGTCGCGTTCGTGGCGAAGGAGTTCCAGTTCGCCGGCGGCACCTTCGACGGGCGCCATGTGTTCGTCGGACCGACGACAGAGGCGACGGCCGCGGCAGGCGGCAGCACGGCATGGCGGCCACCGGCGGACGGCCGGCCGGTGCTGGTCGTCTCGCTCGGCACCACCGTGAACAACCGCCCCGACTTCTTCCGCCACTGCGTCGAGGCCTTCGCCGATCTGCCGTGGCACACGGTGCTCGCGCTCGGCAAGCGCGTCGCCCCCGAGGAGCTCGGACCGCTGCCGCCCCATGTGGAGGCACATCCCTGGGTTCCGCTGACCGAGGTCCTGCCGCACACGTCGGTCCTCCTGTGCCAGTCGGGCATGGGCAGCATCCAGGAGGCCCTGCGGGCCGGCGTCCCCATGGTCGTCGTGCCGCATCATCCGGAACAGCACGTCAACGCCCGGCGGCTGACCGAGCTGGGTCTGGCCCGGGTGGTGCAGCGCGAGGACGCGTCCGTGGAAGCCCTGCGCAGCGCCGTGCTGGAGGTCGCGGGCGACACCGCTCTGCATGAGCGCGTACGGCAGATGCGGCGGCACGTCCGGTCGGCCGGCGGCGCGGCGCGGGCGGCCGACGCCATCGAACAGCGGCTGTACGCACCGTCCCTGGAGGCGACATGACCCAGCTCCGTGCCGGCCTCCCGTCGGCCCCGGACACCGACCGCGCGCAAGCACCGGACCCGCCGGTCACCCTGCCCTCGACGAGGCGGTGCCCCTTGGACCCGCCCCCCGAGTACGCGGTGCTGCGCGAGACCTGTCCGGTCGCTCCCCTGAAGCTGACCGTCGGCCCGGGTGAGGGCGCCGGGTGGCTGGTCACCCGGCTCGCCGACGTGCGGTCCGTACTGAGCGACCGGCGGTTCAGTCACCGCAACGAGCTGATCGGCCTGCCGATCCCGCCGCCCTTCCCGCTGACCGAGTACACCCCGCCGCCCGCCGCACCGGGCGCCTTCATCAAGATGGACCAGCCCGGTCACTCCCGCTACCGGCGGTTGCTGACCCGTCGGTTCACCATGCGGGCGATCGCCGAGCTGACCCCGATGATCACCCGGCTGGCGGAGGAGCACCTCGACGCGATGGCCGGGTCCGGGCAGCCGGTGGACCTGGTCACCGCCTTCGCGGAGCCGCTCACGGTCCGGGTGATGTGCGAGATGCTCGGGGTGCCCGACGCGGTACGCGAACCGCTCGCCCGCGGGCTGGCGGTGCTGTCCCGGATGCACTACACGGTCGAGGAGCTGATCGGCGCCTGCACGGTCATCGCCGAGGCACTCCAGGAACTGGTCGTGGCCAAGCGCGCCGAGCCCGGCACGGACCTGCTCGGTGAGCTCGCCACCGGCGGCGAGCTCACCGACGAGGAGATCGTGAACATCGCCTGGGCCCTGCTCGGCGGCGGTTTCGACACGACGGCCAACATGCTGGCCCTCGGCACGTTCGCGCTCCTCGCCCATCCCGAACAGCTCGCCCTCCTGCGGGCCCGCCCCGAACTCTCCGACAACGCGGTGGAGCAGCTGCTGCGCTACCTCACCATCTCCCACCTCGGGGCGAGCCGCGCCGCCCTGGCGGACGTCGAGCTGAACGGCGCCCGGATCAAGTCGGGCGACACGGTCGTCCTGGCGCTGCCCGCCGCCAACCGGGATCCCGAGCACTTCGACGCCCCGGACCGGCTGGACATCACTGCCTCCGCCCAGGGCCATGTGGCCTTCGGACACGGCGAGCACCAGTGCATCGGCCAGAACCTGGCGCGCAGCACGCTGCGCATCGCCCTGCCGATGCTGTTCGACCGCTTCCCGGGCCTGCGTCTGGCCACGGCTGTCGACGAGGTCCCGCTCCGCTCGGACATGCTCCACTACGGCGTGCACGAGCTCCTGGTCGCCTGGGACTAGTACTGCAGCCGGACTTCTTCATCAGCGCTGGTCAACGGCTTGGGCGTGAAGAGTGTAGCGGGCTGGAATGGGGGTGGGACGGTCTTTGCCGGGCCGTCCCACGAACGTGTGGCCGCGGTGCTTGCAGTGGCAACGTTCCGGGCAGTCCGCCCGCATGAACGATGCACCAACGAACCTGTGGGAAGAGGGACTTGGCGATCTCCTCCTGCGGATCGGGGGCCGTTTCGCCCGAGTGGAGCCCCGGCGCCGGATGCGGGACTACGTTCGTGGGCTCCTTGGCCCTGTGGGCCGCAAGAACGGCTGGCAGCTCGCCGCAATCCACAAGCGCCGTCGCTCGACGCGAGCGATCTCGGCCAGTACGCGGGACGACAAGCCAGGCACGTGGCTCTGCGTTCCCACTGCCGCAAGGGTCGTGGCAGGTCACGACGGACCTGCGAAGGGCGCCTACGAGGCATGAGCCTTTCGTGTCTTGAACATGACGACCATCATGCCCGCCGTCACGACACCCGTCATCCCCTTCCCGGGGTGACCCGTAATCTGCGGCCGGGACACTCAAGGAAACGGACAGATTGATGAGAAGAATCCCTGGACAGAACGCCGAGAAGGGACCAAGTCTGCCCAGGTCAGCGGCCACCCGTCGGACAAGAAGAACGAGAACCTACACCTGGATCACACGACGCCACACGCGAAAAGGGCCCTGCCCCCTAATCTGACAGTGACGAGCTGTTCAGAGAGGGGCAAGGCCATGCCACACGATGCTACCCCGGGCCCATACGCCGACCCCATGGCATTCGGTCAGCGCATGCAGATCCTCCGTACAAAGCGCGGTATGAGTCGCCCGGTTGTGGCCGGCCTGCTGGGCATGTCCCCGTCGTGGGTGAAGCAAGTTGAGACGGGACAGATCCAGATGCCCAAGCTTCCCGTGATCCTGCGTATCGCCGAGCTGCTGCGCGTGCGGGACCTCTCCGATCTGACCGGCGATCAGAGCCAGGCAGTAGACCTGTTCATCGGACCCGGCCACTCCCGGCTGCCCGCTGTCCGGGATGCCGTCAATGCCCTGTCGCTGGACGGAGACCGCAAGGCTCCGTCTGCTGAACACCTGGGGGCCCGGCTCGCGAAAGCGTGGGCAGCGCGACACCAGGCACCCAACCACCGCGAGGTCATCGGCGAGCTGCTGCCCGACCTGATCCGGGACGCGCAACAGGCAGTGCGGCAGGCGGATACGGCCGCGGACCGGCGGGCGGCGCAAGCCGTGCTGTCCGAGGTCTACTCACTGTCGCAGTTCTTCGTGGCGTACCAGCCCGACAGCGCCCTGCTGTGGCGGGTGGCCGAGCGCAGCATGGTCGCAGCGCAGGAGTCCGAGGACCCGCACGCGATCGGCGTCGCCGCCTGGCTGGCAGCGCAGGCGCACCGCGATTCCGGGCCCTCGCATTTCGACGCCGCCGACGCCATGACGACCGACGCCCTCGGCTACCTCGACCGGTTTCTGCCCGACGGCGACGACCGCACCGTTGCCATCGCGGGCGCGTTGCAGTTCGAGGCCGGATACACCGCTGCCCGCCGAGGAGAGAACGGCGCAGCATGGGGGTGGTGGGACAAGGCGCAGGCCACCGCCCGCCGCCTGGCCCCCGGCTACTACCACCCGATCACATCGTTTTCGCAGGCCATCATGGGCGCCCATGCTGTGACGGTGGCGGTGGAGCTGCGGGCCGGCGGGGAGTCGGTGCGGCAGGCCGTTGCGGCGGACGCGACCTCGATCCCGTCCCGGCCGCGGCTGGCCCGGCACCGGATCGAGGAGGCCCGCGCGTACCAGCTCGATGGGCAGGCAGAGACCGCACTCGCCACCCTGGAAAAGGCGCACCAGGCCGCACCGGAGACGATCCGCTACAACGGCTACGCGAGGCGCATCGTGCTGGAGGAGACGGAGTCTCGAGTCCCGGCCCGACGACAGCGCGCTGCTGTGCTCGCCGAGCAACTCGGGCTCCTCGCCGCGTAGCTCGAACCCCTGAACGAGGGGCAGGATCCCTGCCCCTCGTTTGCCGTGCCCGCTCGTATCGTCAGGAGACTGTCGACGAGACGATCTGGGGACGCCATGACCGTGAGGGATTTACCGCCAGCCGACGAACTCACCGAGCAGCAGCGCCGCGGGTGGCGTTGCGTCTGGTGCCGGTCCCCTCTCACGGTGGGCGCCGACATCGACCTGGGAGAGCAGCGCGCCCGGCCGGCCGACGGGGCTGCGTACTCGTGGTTCCCTCGCGCCTGCGCCGACACCGAGGCGTGCACGAAGCGGGTTGAAAAGCGGGCCGCTGACCCGCTGGAGCGGGGGCACGCCCCACACTGATCTCCCGCCCGTACCCGTGGCCGGCGGTGGTCGGGGGTGCGGGCGGGTCTATGTCTGGACGAGGTCCGCGCCGATCGCGTCTGCGATGGGCCACTCGTTCGCGTGAGGCTGGCACATTGAGCTTTTTCCCACCTCACGTTGACGCGTGATGAAGGACGAGAACAGCCTGGACGATCGCGGTGATTCGGTTTGGTGCTGAAGCGGAGCTTCCGAAGGAGGTGCCAGCCCTCTGTCCGACCCGTTTGAGGGCCGGACAGCCTCGCTGATCGTCAACAGTCTCACGTCGCTCCACGTCACCACGGGCGACGACGCAAGGACCTCCGGCAGGCGGTAGACCGCCGCGCCGGCGGCCCCGCCGGCCGTTGCCGGGGCCGTCGAGCGCGGGTTGTTCGGGCCGGGGCAGCCTGGGCGTGCTGATGACCATGCGCATCCGGCCCCGAGTCCCGGACGCGAGGGGTGAGGCGTCGGCGATGAGAAATGATCAGGAAACGGCTCCTGCCCCTGGCCCAAGATCAACTTCTTCGCTAGCATCCGTTCGCTCTCGATTCACCTGCGGCCGTCGCCGTTGCACTCGCCGGCGGCAGGTGTGACACCGTCAATCCGAGGATGACCAGGATGAAGAAGCACTCCAAGCTCATAGGCGCCGCTGCCGCAGGCATGCTGGCCGTACTCGCGGTGGCCACCCCCGCCTCCGCCTCCACCTACACCGTCACCTACCCCGGCCCCCACGCCGGCGACCTGTGCACCGATGAGCCGAACTACTGTGACGGGTCAGCGTCGTTCGTCCGTGACGGCGACCATCTGCTGGTCTGGGACAACAATGCCGACGGCCACTCGGTGATGGTCATGTACTACCGGTCCGACAACAGCGACACGCAGCTCAAGGACTGGAACCAGTACGGAAAGGGATCCCGGCTCGACATCAACATGAACCTTCCGGAGAACGGTTGGGTCGAGTACCGGGTCTGCCTCGGTGAATACCCCACCCAAACGTACGACATGAACTCGTGTTCGACCTGGCTGCACGAGAGCGCCGCCTGACCCGTCCGCCCGCCGGCCGTGGCGAGCACCGACGGCCGGTCCCTGTGACCGGCCGCCGGTCGCGGTCTGCACCGCCACAAGGTGCTGTCCACCAGCGGGCTGGGGCCGAACCAGGCAGCGCTCTGCCCGCCCTGCGGCAGTCCCGCCGGAGTCTCCACCGCCCAGGCCGCCTCGGCCCGCGCGCCCGGCTCGGAAACCGCTCGGAGCAACGCGGTAGTGTCTCGTGATCTTGTTGGTGTCACCTGAGCGCCGCGCAGCGAGCCGTTCGGTCAGGCACCGCAGGGAGCGACTGGACAGGTCGATCGAGGACGGGTAGACAAGCACGCGAAGCTCATGGTGACTGCGGGCGATCTTGGTCGTGAACCCGTCTACCAGGAGCTTCGTCGTTCCGCAGATCCGTCCAACACGCGGCCAGCGCAGTCAAGTTGAAAAAGGCTCAGTCAGCTTCATGAGAACGCAAGGCTAGGTCTTACCCGGAGCGGGCGAGACTGGCCCGGAAGAACGTCAGCAACGGGGGCGGCATCACGACGGGGGATTCGAGCAGCTCCCACTGACAGCCGGGCACCTTATCGTCGACGCACGCGGCGGCCGCCGGATCCTGTGATCCGGCGGCCGCCGCGGCCGTCCCAGGGGGCGGGGGCCGGTCAGCCGGCCTCCGCGGGCCACCAGTCCGGATGGTCGCGGTACCACTGCACCGTGCTCTCCAGACCGGCGGCGAACTCGATCGCCGGAGTGAAGCCGAGCTTTGTGATCTTGCTGAAGTCGAGCGAATACCTCAGATCGTGGCCCTTGCGGTCGGCGACCTGGTGGATCAGCGACCGGTCGGCGCCGCACAGTTCGACCAGACGCCGGGCGATCGAGGCATTGGTCACCTCGACGCCACTGCCGATGTTGTAGACCTCGCCCGGCTTCCCCTCGGTCAGCACCAGTTGCAGCGCCGCGCAGTGGTCGGCCACGTGCAGCCACTCGCGTACGTTGCGGCCGTCGCCGTACAGCGGCACGGGCTTGCCGCGCAGCAAGTTGGTGATGAACAGCGGGATGAGCTTCTCGGCGTTCTGGTAGGGACCGTAGTTGTTGGAGCAGCGGGTGAGCCGGATGTCCAGGCCGTGCGTGCGCCTGCAGGCCAGCGCGACCAGATCACTGCCCGCCTTGGACGCCGCGTAGGGCGAGTTGGGCTGCAACGGTTCGAGCTCGTCCCACGACCCGATGCCGATGGAGCCGTACACCTCGTCGGTGGACACGCACAGCACGGTCGCCACGTCGTGCCGGGCGCAGCTGTCCAGGAGCTGCTGGGTGCCGACCACGTTCGTCGAGGCGAACGGGACCGCGCCGGCGACCGACCGGTCCACGTGCGACTCGGCCGCGAAGTGCACCACCACGTCGTGCCCGGGCAGCGCCTCCTCCAGGGCGGCCGCGTCGCGGATGTCGCCCTGGACGAAGGTCAGCCGCTCGTGCCCGAGCGGCAGGTTCGCCGTATTGCCCGCATAGGTGAGCAGGTCGAACACGGTGACCTCGGCGTCCTCGTACCCGGCGTACTCGCCGGCGAGCATCGCCCGCACGTACTGCGAGCCGATGAAGCCGGCTCCGCCTGTGACAAATACCTTCACGTCGACCTGTCTCCTCAGCTGACCGGCAGAACCTTCAGTGAGCGGCGGCGGACGCCGTCGCCGGAATCCACGACCGAGGAGATGTGCGAGACGACCCGCTCGTCGGCCGGGTCGGCCGCCGGATCGTCGTGCACCCGGAGGATCTCGTACGTGGTGCTGCGCTGCGCCGGTACGCGGTCGGCGCCGCGGATCAGTTCGAGCAGCTCGGGCAGGTTCGAGCGGTGCTTGGCCCCGGCCGAGGAGACGACGTTCTCCTCCAGCATCACCGAGCCGAGGTCGTCGGCACCGTAGTGCAGGGTCATCTGCCCCATCTCCTTGCCCGTGGTGAGCCACGAGCCCTGGATGTGAGCCACGTTGTCGAGGAAGAGCCGCGCGACGGCGATCACCCGCAGGTACTCCAGCGAGGTCGCCTGCGTGCGCCCGCGCAGTTTGTTGTTCTCCGGCTGGTACGTGTAGGGGATGAAGGCGCGGAAGCCGCCGGTGCGGTCCTGCACGTCGCGGATCATGCTCAGGTGCTCGATGCGCTCGGCGTTGGTCTCGCCGGTGCCCATCAGCATCGTGGTGGTGGACTCCAGGCCGAGGCCGTGCGCGGTCTCCATGATCTCCAGCCAGCGCTCGCCGGACTCCTTCAGCGGGGCGATGGCGGTGCGGGCGCGGGCCGGCAGCAGTTCGGCGCCGGCGCCGGCGAACGAGTCGAGCCCGGCGTCGCGGATCCGGCTGATCGCCTCTTCGACCGGGACGCCGGAGACCTTCGCCATGTGCGCCACCTCGGAGGCGCCCAGCGAGTGGATCACCAGCTCGGGGAAGCGCTCCTTGATGGCGGAGAACATGCTCTCGTAGTACTCGACGCCGTAGTCCGGGTGGTGTCCGCCCTGGAACATGATCTGCGTGCCGCCCAGTTCCACGGTCTCCGCGCAGCGGCGCAGGATGTCGTCGAGGTCCCGGGTCCAGCCGCGCTCCTTGTCCTTGGGCGGAGCGTAGAAGGCACAGAACTTGCAGGCCGTCACACAGACGTTGGTGTAGTTGATGTTCCGTTCGATGATGTACGTCGCCAGGTTCTCCCGGTCGGCGTAACGACGGCGGCGCACGGCGTCGGCTGCCTGGCCGAGTGCGTGCAGCGGTGCGTGGCGGTAGAGCTCCAGTGCCTCGTCGGGTGTGAGGCGGCCTCCGGTGGCGGCGCGGTCCAGAGCAGCGGTGAGATGACTGGTCGGGATGGCCATCGGGCCACCTTTCTGTTTCGGATGGATCGAGGCCTAGTGCGTGCGCCCGGTGTCCAGCAGGTGGATCCCCAGGTCGGTCGCGAAGCCGGCGTCGACTCCGCCGACCCGGCGGGCGAACTCGCGCAGCCCGGCGAGCTGCCGTTCCCCCAGGCCGAAGTCGAGCGCGGACAGGTAGTAGTGCTTCAGCGTCTCGACCTCGAACTCCGCCCAGCGGGCGGCCTTGTGGCAGACCACGTCGATCTCGTCGAGGAAGAGTTCGCGCGAGGCCAGGAATCCGGCGTGCACCTCGCGGACCAGCTCGGGGTGATCGGCGACGAACTCGCGCCGGGCCGCGAACACCGCGAAGACGAACGGCAGTCCGGTCCACTCCCGCCACATCTCGGCCAGGTCGTACACCTGGAATCCGAAGGTGTCGGCCTGCAGGAGCGAGGCGCGCAGCGCCGCGTCGCCGATCACCACGGCCGCCGGGGCGCCCGCCATCATGGTGGGCAGGTCCGGCGGGCAGCTGAAGTACTGCGGCCTTACGCCGACCGATTCGGTGAGCAGCAGTTCTGCCAGGCGCACGGTGGTGCGGCTGGCGGTGGTGCAGGCCAGCGGGACCCCGTCGAGCTCCTCCAGCGGCACCTTGCTGAGCAGCAGACAGGACATCACCGGCCCGTCCGCGCCGACCGCGATGTCGGGGAGGATCACCAGGTCGTCGGCGTGGCGCAGGTACTCCATGACGCTGATCGGGCTGATGTCCAGCTGACCGGCGACGAGGGCGTCGCTGAGGCGCTCCGGCGAGTCCCGGCGCAGATCGAGGTCGAGCAGGCTGCCCGTGCGGGCCAGCCCCCAGAACAACGGCAGACAGTTGAGGAAATCGATGTGGCCGACGCGCGGCCGGCCGATGTCGGCCGACGCCGCGCGCAGGACCGGCCGGTGGCCGGTGGCCGACGTCATCAGTCGTCCGCCGAGTCCGGTCCGAGGACCTCGACGCCGTCGCTGACCCGGCGCACATGGATGCACTCCCCCGGGCATTCCTTCACCGAGTCGGTGACGTCACGCAGGGCAATGGTGGGCACGAGAACCGTGGCACCCGTATCCTGCAGCAGTTCGCCGTCCGCGCTCCTGACGTAGGCGAGCCCGTCGATGTCCAGCTCGAAGACATCGGGCGCGTACTGGCAGCAGATCCCGTCACCCGTGCACAGGTCCTGGTCGATCCAGACCTCGAGAGCATCGCCCCGGAGGTCCTCGTCCCGTACGGTCATCGTGCACACCTGCCGATACTTGTCGTGATGATGGTCATGAGTCAGACCCGCATGGGCTGAGGGGTCTCCCGGATCTCCGGATCCGGGCCGTCGTACTCACGGACGGTCTGATAGAGCGTGTTGCGCTCCACGGGCCGGAACCCGGCGTCGCGGATCAGGTCGAGCAGGCCCTCGCGGGACATCTTGTCCGGGGTTCCGTAGTTGTCCGCGTCATGCGTGATCTTGTACTCGACGACGGAGCCGTCGATGTCGTCGGCGCCGTGATTGAGCGCGAGCGCCGCGGTCTGCAGTCCGTGCATCACCCAGAAGACCTTCACGTGCGGCACGTTGTCGAAGAGCAGCCGCGAGACCGCGAAGGTCTTCAGGGACTCCGTCGGCGTCGCCATCCTCGTCTTGGACATCAGCCGGTTGCGTTCCTTGCCGTCCATCGAGTCATGGAAGTCGTGCTGGTAGCGCAGCGGGATGAAGACCTGGAACCCGCCCGTCTCGTCCTGCAGTTCCCGCAGGCGCAGCACATGGTCGACGCGGTGCCGAGGCTCCTCGATGTGCCCGTAGAGCATCGTGCAGGGAGTCTTGATCCCCTTCTCGTGGGCGAGACGGTGGATGCGCGACCAGTCCTCCCAGTGGGTTTTGTGGTCGACGATCTGCTGCCGGATCTCCCAGTCGAAGATCTCCGCGCCACCACCGGTCAGCGACTCCATGCCCGCGTCGATCAGCTCGTCGAGGATCTCGCTCGCCGGGAGCCCGGAGATGCTCTCGAAGTGGTGGATCTCGGTGGCGGTGAAGGCCTTGACGGCGACCGTCGGCGGCAGCGCTTCCTTCAGCGCCCGGATCGAGCGCGGGTAGTAGCGCCAGGGCAGCGTCGGGTGCAGGCCGTTGACCAGGTGCAGCTCGGTGAGCTGATCGGACTCCATCGCCTTGGCCAGCTTCACGGCCTCCTCGATGCGCATGGTGTACGCGTCCATCTCACCCGGCTTGCGCTGGAATGAGCAGTACGCGCACGAGGCCGTGCACACGTTGGTCATGTTGAGGTGGCGGTTGATGTTGAAGTGAACGACGTTGCCGTTCTTTCGCGTTCGCACCTGGTGCGCCAGCCCGCCGAGCCAGGCGAGGTCGTCGCACTCGTACAGGGCGATGCCGTCCTCCCGGCTGAGACGTTCGCCGGCGGCGACCTTCTGCTCGACCTCGCGTTTGAATCCTGCGTCCACCCGTGCGTCTCCTCAGCGTCAAGTCCGGCATGAGAACGGTCTGCTGGCCCCGCGAACACAACAGCCCCGGGCAGCGCAGCTCCATGCTGGCGGAACCACCGCTAAGAGAATCCCTACAGATCCGATCCAGCTCCCCCACCGCTGTGACCGATTGCCCGTACCGTGAGCTTTCGCAAAGGTTCGGCACCGGACCGAGACACGCGCATCGGCGTAAGGATGAAGACGCATGTCGAATACAGCGACCGCCTCCCCCACCCGGCAGCAAGCCCGCGGACGGATCGTCTACCCCCTGGCCGCCACCGCGGCGGCCGTCATCGTCTGGCTCATAACGCACTCCGCTCTCGACATCGATCTCAAGGCGAAGGCCGCGGGTGGAGACATCCAGGAGATCGGGCTGCCGATGGTCATCGTCGTGACGCTTCTGGTGGGCTTCGCCGCCTGGGGCGTGGTGGCGGTGCTCGACCGCAAGTCGTCGTCCGCCCGCACCCTGTGGACCGTGATCGCGTCGGTCGTGTTCGTGGTGTCCCTCCTCGGCCCGGCCGGCAGCGGCCAGGGCGGCTCGGCCAAGGTCGCACTGCTGTGCATGCACCTCGTCGTGGCCCTGGTACTCATTCCCGGATTCGCCCGCACCGCGCGGAAGGACTGACGCATGGCGAAGACCGCGCTGAGCGTGCACAAGCAGGGTGACACCTACGTCGTCGACGGCCTCGGGTCCCCCTCCGGCGCACTGAAGTTCGGCCGCGGCATGCGCACCGGCACGGTCACCATGGGTGGCCGTGCCCTGCCGATCGCGGCCACCGGACGGCTTCGGACCCGAGTCACCGCCGGCGAGGACGCGATCCTGTGCCTGGACGGGCAGGGGGCGTTCGTGCCGGGGAGCGGGGCGCCGGTCGAGTGGCGTACGTCCCGGCCGCGCCGCGGCCGGTATCACGCGGCCCTCGTCCGCGGCTCCGACCTGATCGACTTCTCCCTGGCCAGATCCGACGGCAAGTCCGTGCAGATCTCGGTCGACGGCCACTGGGACCAGCTCGAACTGATCGCGCTCGCCGGCTCGTTCGCGCTGCTGTCCCGTCGCCGCGGCGACACGTACCTCAAGATGGCCTTCGCCGGCATTGTCAGCCACGGCCCGCACTGAGCCGTGGCGCGATGAGAGCCTCCCTGCCGGACGGAACCGGCCGCCGGTACGACGAGGGCACCGGTCCACGGGTCCTCGTCGTCACCGCGGTCGCCGCGGAACAGAACGCGGTGGCGAGCGCCTTCCGCGACTGCTCCGGCCCGCCCACACCGGTCCTGCTCGCCGCCCGCACCCTGCACCGGGTGACCGCGGGCGGCGTCGGCGTCGACCTGCTGGCCGCCGGTGTGGGGCCCGCCGCTGCCGCCGCCGCGACGGCGGTGGCGCTGACCGCCGCGACGCTCGGGGGGGCCGGGTACGACCTGGTCGTCAGCGCGGGGATCGGTGGCGGCTTCCAGCCCGAGGCGCCGCTCGGTTCGCTCGTCGTGGCGAGCGAACTCGTCGCGGCCGAACTGGGTGCCGAGACGGCCGACGGCTTCGTGCCGGCCACCGAGCTGGGCTTCGGCACCGTCGTGCACCGGCCGGATGCGGCGCTCGTGGCCCGCATCGCCGAGGCGACGCGGGCGCGTACGGGCGCAGTGCTCACCGTCTCCACCGTGACCGGCACCGCCGCGCGCGCCACCGCGCTGCGGGCCCGTCACCCGGGTGCCCTCGCCGAGGCGATGGAGGGGTTCGGCGTTGCCGAGGCCGCTGCCGTGGCCGGCTGCCCGGTCGTGGAACTGCGTGCCGTCTCCAACGCCGTGGGCCCGCGCGACCGGGCCCAGTGGCGCATCGGCGACGCACTGGCCGCCCTCGCCGCCGCCTCCGGCCGGCTCACCTCCGTATTCGAGGATCTGCCGGCCCGGCGATGATCCGAGCGAGTGGGGCCGGTGCTCAGTAGCGGTAGTGGTCGGGCTTGTACGGACCCTCGACCTCGACGCCGATGTACGCGGCCTGCTCGGGACGGAGCGTCGTGAGCTTCACGCCGAGCGCGGCGAGGTGGAGGCGGGCGACCTTCTCGTCGAGGTGCTTGGGCAGCACGTAGACGTCGGTCGGGTACTCCTCGGGCTTGGTGAACAGCTCGATCTGGGCCAGGGTCTGGTCCGCGAACGAGTTGGACATCACGAACGACGGGTGACCGGTGGCGTTGCCCAGGTTCAGCAGGCGGCCCTCGGACAGCACGATGATGACCTTGCCGTCGGGGAACGTCCAGGTGTGGACCTGCGGCTTGACCTCGTCCTTGACGATCCCGTCGATCTTCGCGAGGCCGGCCATGTCGATCTCGTTGTCGAAGTGACCGATGTTCCCGACGATCGCCTGGTGCTTCATCTTGGCCATGTCGGCAGCCATGATGATGTCCTTGTTGCCCGTCGTGGTCACGAAGATGTCGGCCTGCGCGACGACGTCGTCGAGCGTGGCGACCTGGTAGCCGTCCATCGCCGCCTGCAGCGCGCAGATCGGGTCGATCTCCGTGATGATCACCCGGGCGCCCTGGCCGCGCAGGGACTCCGCGCAGCCCTTGCCCACATCGCCGTAGCCGCAGACGACGGCGGTCTTGCCACCGATCAGGACATCGGTGGCGCGGTTGATGCCGTCGATCAGGGAGTGACGGCAGCCGTACTTGTTGTCGAACTTCGACTTGGTGACGGCGTCATTGACGTTGATCGCCGGGAACAGGAGGGTGCCGTCGCGGTGCATCTCGTACAGCCGGTGCACCCCCGTCGTGGTCTCCTCCGTGACACCACGGATCTCCGAGGAGAGGGCGGACCAGTCCAGGGAGCTGTTCTCCAACAGGGCGCGAACAACGGCCAGTTCCTCGTTCTCGGCAGCGGGGAGCACACCCGTCTTCTGATACTCGACGCCCTTGTGGACGAGGAGGGTGGCGTCACCGCCGTCGTCGAGAATCATGTTCGGACCCGTGTGGCCGGGCCAGGTCAGCGCCTGCTCCGTGCACCACCAGTACTCCTCGAGCGACTCGCCCTTCCAGGCGAAGACCGGGATGCCCGCGGCGGCGATCGCCGCCGCGGCGTGGTCCTGGGTGGAGAAGATGTTGCAGGAGACCCAGCGGACTTCTGCGCCCAGGGAGACCAGGGTCTCGATGAGGACGGCCGTCTGCACCGTCATGTGCAGCGAGCCCATGATCCGGGCGCCCGCCAGCGGACGGTCGGCGGCGAACTCCCGGCGGATCGACATCAGGCCGGGCATCTCGTGCTCGGCCAGCGCGATCTCCTTGCGGCCGAACTCGGCGAGGGAGAGATCCGCGACCTTGAAGTCGGTGAAGGCGACGTTCGACTGAGCGGGCATGCGTGCTACTCCTAGGGTTCTGAATCGTCTGGTGTGTACCGCGTCACCGCTCACGGCATGCCGCTGAGCGCCGGTGCGATCTCCTGTACGGCGTCGGCGCCGTAGGCGCGCGAGACCGCGGCGAGCAGGCTGTCGCGGTCGGCGCTGTATGCCTGGGAACCGACGGCGCCCAGGGCGGACGCGGCGGTCACACAGCCGAGCCGGGCCGCCGCCTCCAGTGGCAGCCGTGCGCTCACGGCGGCGAAGAAGCCGGCGCGGAAGGCGTCGCCACCGCCGGTCGGGTCGGTGACGTCCGTGTCGGGCACGGCCGGGACCGTGCGCGTCGGCTCGTGCCTGCTGTCGATCCGGGCGCCGTCGCCGCCCAGGGTGGTGATCCAGGTGTCGACGCGTTCGAGCACCTCCGCGCGGGTCCAGCCGGTGCGTTCGAGCAACAGGGCGGCCTCGTACTCGTTCGTGAGCAGCCACTGGGCACCGGAAACCAGCTCCCGTATCTCGTCGCCGTCGAGGCGAGCGAGCTGCTGGGAGGGGTCGGCGGCGAAGGGAAGGCCGAGCTGGCGGCACTCCGCGGTGTGCCGGAGCATCGCCGCCGGGTCGTTCGGACAGACGAGGACCAGGTCGGGGCGGTCCCAGGCGCCGACCAGCTGCCACAGGTCGATGTCGCGGGCCTCCTGCATGGCACCGGCGTAGAACGCGGCGATCTGGTTGGCGTCCTGGTCGGTGATGCACATGAAGCGGGCGGTCTGCCGCTCGGCGGAGACCCGCACGGCGCCGGTGTCGACACCGTGCTGCTTGAGCCAGACCTCGTACTCGGCGAAGTCGGTGCCCACGGCCCCGACCAGCAGCGGGTCGAGGCCGAGGCTGCCCAGACCGAAGGCGATGTTGGCCGCGACCCCGCCCCGGCGTACTTCGAGCGCGTCGACCAGGAAGGAGAGCGAGACATGGGCGAGCTGGTCGGGGATCAGCTGGTCCGCGAACCGGCCGGGGAAGACCATGAGATGGTCCGTGGCGATGGAGCCTGTCACCGCGATACGCACATGAACTCCTGAACTCCTGTCGGGCGGCCCGGACTCGGGCCGCGGCGAAGACGTTTCCTGAGCGGCCGGTCAGACTCCGGCAGCGGCATTGAGCGCGTCGGCCCGGTCGGTACGTTCCCAGGAGAAGTCCGGCAGTTCCCGCCCGAAGTGGCCGTACGCGGCGGTCTGGGAGTAGATCGGGCGGAGCAGGTCGAGGTCACGGATGATTGCGGCCGGACGCAGGTCGAAGACCTCAGAGACAGCCTTCTCGATCTGTTCCTGGGCCACCGTGCCCGTACCGAAGGTCTCGACGAACAGGCCGACCGGCTCGGCCTTGCCGATCGCGTAGGCGACCTGGACCTCGCAGCGGGCGGCGAGCCCGGCGGCGACGACGTTCTTGGCGACCCAGCGCATCGCGTAGGCGGCGCTGCGGTCCACCTTGGACGGGTCCTTGCCCGAGAAGGCGCCGCCGCCGTGGCGGGCGTAGCCGCCGTATGTGTCAATGATGATCTTGCGCCCCGTGAGGCCGGCGTCACCCATCGGGCCACCGATCTCGAAACGACCGGTCGGGTTCACCAGGAGCCGGTACTCGTCGGTCTCCAGCTTGATGTCGTCCTCGGCAAGTTGAGCGAGGACGGGCTCCACGACGTGGCGGCGGATGTCGGGCACGAGCAGCTCGTCCAGGTCGATTCCGGAAGCGTGCTGCGAGGAGACGACGACGGTGTCCAGGCGGACCGGTCGGCTGCCCTCGTACTCGATGGTGACCTGCGTCTTGCCATCGGGGCGCAGATAGGGGACGGTGCCGTCCTTGCGCACCTCGGTGAGCCGGCGCGACAGGCGGTGGGCCAGCTCGATCGGCAGGGGCATCAGGTTCGGCGTCTCGTCGGTGGCGTACCCGAACATCAGGCCCTGGTCACCCGCGCCCTGCTGGTCGAGCTCGTCGTGCTCCTCGCCTTCGACCCTCCTCTCGTACGCGGTGTCGACGCCCTGCGCGATGTCCGGGGACTGGGCCCCGATGGACACCGAGACGCCGCACGAGGCGCCGTCGAAACCCTTGGCGGAGGAGTCGTAGCCGATCTCGAGGATCTTCTCGCGCACGAGGGTGGGGACATCGGCGTAGGCGCGGGTCGTCACCTCCCCCGCGACGTGGACCTGGCCCGTGGTGATCAGGGTCTCGACGGCGACGCGCGAGGACGGATCCTGTCTCAGCAGTTCGTCGAGGATCGCGTCACTGATCTGGTCAGCGATCTTGTCGGGGTGGCCCTCGGTCACGGACTCCGAGGTGAACAGGCGACGGGACATGGCTCTCCAGAAAGGTGCGTGGTCGGACGGTTGGCGTGCATGGGCTCATCCCGCACGTTCCGCGGCGGCTTGGAGTACTGGAGCAGCCGCCGGTCACCAGAAGGTGCCCACGGCGATCGCGCCTCTCACCGTCGTCCGAAGCACTCGAGAATGGTTCGAAGTGCGCTCGATCCGGCCCAGGGATTCACCGGACCGGACCGGTCCGGAGCTTCCGGACGATCCCGTTCGGCACCAGCCGGTCGCCCTGCCGCGGCCGTCCCGGCACCGGTACGGCAGGAGACCGGACAGCACCTCCTACACTCTGCATCCGGGGGGCTGCGCCAACTCGGCTCCGTTAAACATGAGTTGGCGAATTGTAGGCGATGACGCAGATCACACCGCGGGCCCTTGCCACTCCGGAGCGAGGGTTCCTTTGATTGGTGTCGTAACTCTACTGTCGGAAATCCTGAAGGGAGGTGCTTTCCCATGAAGAAGCCGATCCGTCGCAACGTGCGCAACAACAAGTGATTCACCGATCACTTAGTGGCTGATAGCCCGCGAACCACAGAGTCCGGTCGACTGCGATTCATTGCAGTCGACCGGGCTGTTGATCCGGCAGGAAATCTCACACAAGGAATGTGGAAAGCCGCCGTGAAGCTGACAGACCGCGCCATACGTATTCTCTACGTCGAGGGCGAGGGGCTTCTCGTCTCGGACTCCTTCGGCCGCGTACACCTGCTGGACGACGAGTTCAACGTGGTCCGTTCGTCGCCCCGGGTGTGTGAGGGGCGGCCGTTGTACGGGCTCGCCGTCGCCGACGGCTGGGTCATCGGCAAGGACCGCATGGGGGCCGTGCTGCGTTGGTCGCTCGACACACTCGACCTGGTCAACCGTCTCGACCCGGCGACCGTGTGCGACCCGTCGGGGCTGATCGAGGGCGAGGAGCCGTCCCCGGTGAGCTCCCGGGGGATCGGCGTGTGGGACGGCCGGGTCTTCGTCACCAGCGGCTACCACCTCCAGATGCTCGTCCTCGACCTGCACACCTTCGACGTGCTGGAAATCCGCCCCAACATCTGCGAAGGCAGCCCGATGGAATGGGCCTGCACCGAGCATTCCACGCGGCATGCCGTGTCCGACAAGGAAGGAAATCTCCGGTTCGGCAGTTTCGCCGACCTGGAATTCCCCGACCATGTCAAGCTCGACGACGGAAATATCCACCGGGTCCGCTACGACGGCCGCCACGATCGATTCTGGTGCACCCAGGACTTCGGCGAGGGCGAGAATGCCGACATCGCCAACGGCATTGTCGTCGTCTCGCTCGACGGCGAGAAGCAGAGCGAATATCTTTTCGCCCGCGACGATGTCGAATTCGTTGTATTCTCCCCTGATTTCAGCAGGGCCTATTCCGGCGGATTCGACAGCGAACTGCACGTTTTCGACAACAGCACCCCCGAGCTGCGGGTACAGCGCGTGGTCAGCGGTTTCTCCCACCAGCTCAGCGACATCACGGTGAGCTCTTCCGGCGATGTGTTCGTCCTGTGCCAGGACGGCGAGATCACCCGGCTCACCGCGGACGGCACCTTCGTCCGGGCGATGGGCTTCCGGCGGCAGGCCGTCTGGGACATCCAGCCCTCCCGGGAGGACCCGGCCGTCCTGTACTGCGCCACGGACTCCGGCGTCGCCGTCGCCGAGGTGCACCAGACGGCGAGTGGACCGACGCTGCACATCACGGAGGACCACGAGACCGGACTCGGCTTCACCCGCCGCGTCACACCCGTCGACGGCGGCTGGCTGGCCGTCACCCGCGACCGGCACGTCCTGCGCGCCCGGCGCAGCGGCGAAGTCGTGTGGAACCGGCAGCTGCCCGAGGCACTGCTGCACACCGTCGCCGCCTCACCCGACGGCGCACGCGCCCTGGTCGCGAGCAACGCGGGCGCCGTGGAACTCGACACCACCACCGGCGAGGTGCTGACCACACTCGGCGTGGACGGACTGCCCGTGTGGGCCGCCGCGTACCTTCCCGGCGGCGAGCGCGTCCTGGCCACCCGCAACGGCGTCATCGCCGTCTTCGGCGAGGACACCGAGAAGCCGCAGTGGCGCCTGGACCAGGGCGAGTACCCCAAGCGCATCTGGGCGCAGGACGGCTTCCTCTACGTCGTCGGCGACGGCGGCCTGAAAGAGATCGCCGTGGGCCGGGGCGTCACCCGCCACTGGGGGGACCTGCTGTCCAACACGGCTGAGAACGCCACCATAAGCGACGGCCTGGTGTGCGCCGGTTCCTACGGTATGCAGGTGGCCGCCTACACCTACGAGGACGACGAGTTCGTCGGCTTCATGGAGGACCTGCCGGACTATCCCAAGGCGCTGAGCATCGTACGCGACAGCGACGGCCGGCCCCATCTGCTCGTCGGCTGCCGCACCGGCCTGCTCTCCCTGTACCGCATGGACAAACCCGCGGAGGACGGCACCTTCGCCAAGCTGGAGGACCGCTGGCTGCCGCGCAGGCCCGCCCGCTTCACCCTCAGCTACGACGCCCCACGGCAGGCCGAGACGCAGACCGGGACAACGTTCGGATGAGCCGGCAGACAGTCGAGAATCCCCCCACCGCCCCCTGGCGCGACCGCCGCTTCGTCGTCTTCGCCGCCGGCAACTTCGTCAACAACCTGGGCGAGGCGGCCTACAAGGTAGGTCTGCCGCTGTTCGTCTACGAGCTCACCGGCTCGCTGACGACCATGTCGCTCCTCGCCGCCCTGGCCCCGCTGATGATGCTGCTCAGCCCGTGGCTCGGGGCGGTCGTGGACCGCTGGGGACCACGCGTCTTCATCGTCCCCGGGCTGCTGGTCCAGCTCGCGGGGGCGGCGGCGCTCAACCTCACCGTGCTGGCCGGGCGGTCCTCCACCACCGCGCTGTTCTGCCTTGGCGCCTTGGTGCAACTGGGCGGCGAGATGTACCGGACGGGGTGGATCACCGGCGTCGCGACGATGTTCCCGCGTAACGCCGCCCGGTCCCGGGCGGTCCTCAGCAGTCTCTTCGTCACGTCCAACATCGTCGGTCCGCTGCTGGTCGCCGTCGGGGTCGGCCTCGTCGGATATCTGGGGCTGCTGTGGTTCAACGCCGCCACCTTCCTCGCACCGATCGCCGTCTGGCTGCTGGGCATCCACCCGCCGGCCAGGGTGCAACGGCAGGGCGACCGCGAGCCGGGCCGACGGCCGGCCCTGGTCCGCGACATCCTCGACGGCTGGCAGGTCTTGCGTGCCGAGAAGCGCGTGCTGTACGTGCAACTGACCTCACTGCCGCTGCACTTCGCCGGCGGGGTGGGCGTCCTGTCGTTCATGGTCTGGTACCTGCGCGACCACTCGCACCTGTCTGCCGGCAGCGTCAGCACCGCCCAGGCCGTCGCCAACGTCGGCGCACTCGCCGGGAGCGTCTACATCGCGGCCCGGGCCCGCACGCGCCCCCGGATCGTCCTGGCACTCTCGGCGACCGTCATGACGGGGGCCCTGTTCGCCATGGCGCTTCCCTCCACCCTGGTCTTCATAGCCTGCATGGTGGCGTTCTTCACCATGCGGTCCGCCATGACGGCCGTCACCGCGATGATCGTCGTCAAGTACATGCCGCCCGACGTCGTCGGCCGGGCCGAGGGCCTGTTCAACCTCATGAGCGGCCTGCCGATCCTGGTCGCCCCCCTCCTGATCCCCGTGGTGCAGGAAGCGTGGGGCGCCATCGCCGTCCTGGTGTTCCTCGGGCTGGCCGCCGGCCTGTCACTGCTCTGCCTGCTCCGCTTCTGGCCCCACTGGAGCGACGCGGACGCCACCGGCCCGGCCCCCGCCGCCGCCGCCGGCTAAGTGCTCGGAGCCCGAAGTCCTTCGGGGGTTGATCATGTTGCTGGTGCGGCGGAGGATTCTTCCTGTCGGTCGAGTGTGTGTCGGTCGAGCCGGGTCAGCAGATCGTCCAGGTCGGAGGTGGTGAACTTCCACTGGAACAGCCGTGCTGTGGCGTTGTAGCGGTCTTCGAAGGCTCGGAGCCGGTCCCGGATCTGGCCGAGGTCCGTGAAGCCGTTGGGTGCCACGACTCTGCGTTGGACGACGGAGAAGAAGATCTCTATTTGGTTGGTCCAGGAGGCGTGGACCGGGGTGTGGACCATGACGGCGTCGGGAAGCGCCTTGGCCAGGCGGTCGATGGCGGCCTTGCCGCGGTGGGAGGAGCCGTTGTCGACGATCCAGAAGACACGTTTCGCGCCGGCGTAGGGCTCGCTGGTCATGACCTGGGTGACCAGGTTCATGAAGGGCACGATGCCGGTGGTGGGCTCGCAGCGCCCGAGGACGCGGGCGTGGTGGACGTCGTAGGCGGCGAGGTAGGCCAGGGCGCCGCCGCGTCGGTGCTCGTGGTTGACCCGCATGGCCCGGGCCTGTCCGGGGGCGAGGGTGGGGTGGCAGCGGCAGCGGGCCTGGATCGAGGTCTTCTCGTCGCTGGAGACCACGTACTCGTCCGCGCCCAGCGGGACGCCCTCGAAGGCGCCGGCATACAGGTCCATGATGCGGGCGGCCTTGGGCCGGAACTTCGGATCGCGGATGAAGATCCAGGACCGGTACTGCCAGGGCTTGAGTGTGTCCTCGCGCAGCCAGCGGCGGACGGTGGAGGCGGAGATCGAGCCGGCGATACGGCGGACGACGACCTCACGTGCCAGTTCCGGGCACGATCAGCGCGACAGCGGGGTGCCGGTCTCGGCGGGCAGTTGGCAGGCCAGGGCCTTGACCTCGGCGACCTGCACCGGTGTGAAGCGTCGTGGACGGCCGCAGCGCCTGCGGTCGGCCAGGGCAGCCAGGCCGCCGTCGGCGAAGCGGACCCGCCAGGTGCGCACGGTGTCCAGGTGCGCTCCCGTTTCGCGGGCGATCGCTGCGTTGCCCCGCCCCCGGGCAGCCTGCAGCACGATCTGCGCCCGCAGGCGGTCACGGTGCGGGTCCTGTGGCCGTAGGCCGCTTTCTTGAGCCGGTGCCGTTCGGCGGCGGTCAGGACGATTGGGCGCGCGATGGCTACGGGCAAGGCAGGCAGGCCGTTCAGCAGAAGCGGATCAGGGCACCCGGAGCCGCCCGCATCCAGCCCGGCTGTTGGCCGCCCAGGGCCATCAGATGATGAACAAGCTGTCCGGCCCGCCGATCCGGCGGATCGCCTCCAGGGGATACGGGGTCTGCCTGCTCTCAAAGCGGAACTCGCGGTAGTAGTCCGTCATCACTGCGGCGATCGGGGCGTGGCGGGTGAGGATCGCCGCGATCTGCGACGGGATTCCCGTCGGAGGTTCCCCTCGGGCGCAGGCGCGCACGAAGGCGGTGCGCTCGTCCCGCTCGTACCCGTACAGGGCGGTGGCGAGCCACTGCACCAGGTGGGTGACGGTGTAGCAGCGGTCGTAGGTCTGGTGTTCGGCGAAGAAGTCGGCCTCCTCCTTCGACAGGTCGAACCGGGAGGAGATCGCGAGGCCGTAGTCCGTGAAGAACAGACGCTTGCCGTCGGTGAGGATGTTCTGGAAGTGGCCATCGAAATGCAGGAGCCCGCGGGCGTTCATGAAAGAGGTTCCGGCCTCAAGTTCCTTCGCCACCATGGTGCATGCCTGCTCGGCCGTCTCATCGTCGGCATTGACCTGAATGTCCAGCCAGTCGTGCAGGTTCTGCGGGATGTACTCCAGGAACAGTGCGACGCTCGCCGAGGAGTCCCGCAGCGCCTCGATCCGGTGGCGCACTTGCGGTCCGCCTCCCCAGTAGGCGACAGCTTTCTCCACGTCGGCCAGTTGCTCGGGCAGCGCCTGCCCGGGGTGCGGCAGCACCCGCCAGTGGTACATCAGTGGAAAGCCCTCATGGTCCTGTGCGAGCACCCAGTTCGTCGTCATGGTGTGCACGGCCAACTCCCGCCAGGCCCCCCATCCCGGGCTTCCGGGAACCCCGAGGCCGGGATGGCAGAAGGTCGGTAGCCCGAAGAGGTTCGCCGTGGATTGGACGTTCTCCGGCTGCCTTTCCAGATCGGTCAGCGGTATCCGCTTGACGAAGACTGGGGTTCCGCCGACCTCCAGCAATGCTGAGGTCCCGCCGATGCCAGAACCCATCGGCGCAGCCGTATCCACAAGGTCGCGCAGTTCGCGATCACTGCACAGCGCCAGCGATGTGGAGACGGCACTGTAGGCCGCCAAACGCGCACCACGCGACGCGTCGGAGCTCTCGACGGCTACCTCCACCAGGGCACCAACCTCTCTGAAATACTGGGCCCGTCCAAAGGGCGCGCACACCCCTGCGGTTCGCCCCCTGGCACGGGCGGAGGGCATCCAGGACCCGTTTGTGAACACGGATCCGAACACCCTTTGGCCGCACTGTACGTGGAGATCGACAACAAGATCGGGCGAACACGATGCCCCGGCAGACCGCCACTGCTCAGCGGCTCGGATCTGGTCTGTCTCGCCGTGGTCGAGCTCCATCCGCACCGTCTTCAACGCCCGGACCGCGAACACACCCTCCAGGCCCAGGGGTCAACCCCCGAAGGACTTCCGGAGCCGACCACTAAGCACAGCGGACACGCGCTGCGCAGCGGCCGGCCGGGTGCTCGCGTCATCGATGGAAACGACGGATGCCTGGGACCTGATCGCATGAAACCGACAGCAGCTCACAACCCCTGCTCCATGCCCGGTCCGAACCACGTGCACACCCGACGCCAACTGCGAACACGACCGCGCGCTGCGTTGTGACGCATGGGATCGGCCTGGCGGGGCGGCGGCACGATGATCGCGGCGCGCACTGTCCGGAAGGATGGAACGTGTCGGACATACCACCAGAATTCGGTAGGCGTTAGGGTCGCCGCCGGAGCGCAATCTGCCGGCCCGCGCGCGACAGCGCCGAGGAGGAGCCCCAATGACCACCGCAACGTCGCACCACCCTCATGACACCCACGAGCACGTCCATGGCGAGGGTTGCGGCCACGTCGCCTTCGCGCACGGCGACCACACCGACTACGCCCACGACGGGCACATCCACCGCGCTCACGGGAGCCACGTCGACGAGTGCAGCACCGACGCACACACGGCCCATGAGGGTCACGCCCACCAGCACGGTGCCGGGTGCGGCCACGTCGCCGTCCCGCACGGCGACCACACCGACTACGTTCACGACGGGCACCGGCACGCCGCCCACGAGGGCCACTGGGACGACCACTGACAAGGCGACCGATCGGTCCCCGTTGCCACCGGCCGGCCCGGCGGCAACGGCAGTGAAGTCCTCGAGGCCGAACCGTGTCGCACAGGCCCCCTCGGTCCGGGCTGCCGCCGCGGATGCTCGTTCCTCCTGGTTCGGGGATCTCGACCGCCGTCGCAGGTGGCGGAAAATACGTCCGAGCTAGGCCACCTCAGCCGCACCTCTGTCGGCCTCGACTCTCTCGCATGCCTCCCACGCCGGACGCTTCGAAATGGCGAACGGTCGGGCGCCGCTACAGGCGGCGCTGCCAGGTCTGGGCGACGAGGTCGTGTCCGAAGCTGTGATGAGCCTCCTCGGCAACGAGCTCGAAGCCCTGCTTCTGATAGATGCGCCGGGCCGAGCCGAGGACGTCATTGGTCCACAGGGTGATCGCCTCGTACCCGGCCTCCCGCGCGAACCGCAGACACTCTTCGACCAGGCGGGCGCCCAGGCCGAGGCCGCGCGTCGCCGGATCGACGAGCAGCAGCCGCAGTTTCGCGGTCCGGTCGTCGGCACGTACGCAGAAGACACAGCCCGCCCGCACCCCGTCGACCTCCGCGATCCACGCCGCCTGCCGCCCGGGTTCTTTCTCGTCGGCGTAGTCGGCGACGATCCGGGCGACAAGCGCTTCGAAGCTCGTGTCCCAGCCGAACTCCCGGTCGTAGAAATCGCCGTGCGCCATCACCACCCAGCCCAGGTCACCGGGCCGACCCAGCGAACGGACAACCACCTCACGCTCCGCCATCACACCATCACTCCCGCAGCACTGAAACGACTGTTTCAGTAGACTAGCCCGGTGGCCCCCTCCCAACAAAACCCGTCCCCGCGTCGCCAGGAACTGCTGGAAGCCGCCTATGCCTACGCCCTGCGCGGCGGCCTCAGTGAGCTCTCCCTGCGCCCTCTCGCCGAGGCGATCCAGTCCAGCCCACGCGTGCTGCTCTATCTGTTCGGCAGCAAGGACGGCCTGATCCGCGCCCTGCTCGCACGAGCCAGGGCCGACGAACTCGCACTCGTCCAGCAGATCGCCGGCACGCGCAACACATCCGGCGGGCTGCAGTCGACCGCACGCGAACTGTGGCAATGGCTGTCCGACGACGCCCACCGTGGGCTGCTGACACTGTGGGTCGAGAGCTACGCCCGTTCCCTCATCGAACCGGACGGACCGTGGGCCGGATTCGCCCTCGACACGGTTGGCGACTGGCTGGCGCTCCTCGCCGGCGCCCAGCCCGCCGCGGAGCGCGACACCGAAGCCGCGCTCGCGCAGCGCACCCTCGTGCTCGCTGTTCTGCGGGGAGCGCTGCTGGACCTGCTCGCCACCGGCGCAACCACCCGCACCACCGCGGCAGTACACCTTCAGCTGGCCCTGCTGGGATGACGACCGCTAGGGCAGCAATCCGGACTCCGCTTGAGTGAGCGGGACGACGCCGGACACATGGACGAGTGGATCAGCGTCCTGCTCACCGTCATGAAGCGCAACGGCCCCGTTAGCGACAGCCTGACCGGCCTTGGGTGTCGGCGTGCACGCGAACACGGGTGCGGGGTTCACAAACTCGGCGATGACCGAGGAGGGTGCGATCCTCGTACGCGGTGCGGCTCAGAGCAGGGTGCCCCGATCACGCGTACGTCGATACCTTCGTACCGTCTGCCTGATGGAAGGCCAGGCGGTGGAAGGCTGCGGACCGTTCACGGTCTTCAAGTTCGGCCTGGGCGACGGCCGTACGGAAGGTGACGTCCCACAGGGTTGGAGCCTCGGCCATGTACGCCTCGCCGTGGGCGAGGTTCTTGAGGAAGGCGAGCTGCGAGGTGGCGCGGGCTTCGCCATCGATGGTCTGGTACGTCATTGTCCAGTCCACCGACAGCCCCAGTCCGCGCCAGAGCTCCTCGAAGGCCTTCTCGTCCTCGACGGCAATGAGCACCGCAGCTTGCGGGGCGGGTGCCCCGTCGGGGGTACGGAGCCCGGCGATCTCCCGCTGCGCCGTGTGGGCGCGAGTGACCGGAAGCGATGCCGCAGGCATGCAGCGGGGCCCCGGGATCCCGGCTGCGTGCCCGCCGGGACGGTGTGTCAGATCATGGCGAACCGGTCCACCAGCAGTTCCACCCTCCGCTCGGTGTCCTCCGGCGGCAGCCGTCCCGCCCGGGTCAGGGTGGCCAGCCCGTGCAGGGCCGCCCAGAACGTCTCGGTGAACAGTGCCGGGTGGACGCCGTCCCCGGCGACCTCGCCGAGGCTTTCCAGCAGGGCGGCGAAGGCGTCCTTCAGCGGCCTCGGGGTGTCTTCGTGTGCGAACGCCAGGCCGCCGTCGAGCTGGAACATGGCGTCGTAGACCGCCGGGTTGCGTGCGGCGAAGTCGAGGTAGGAGCGGGCGAGGGCGGTGACCCGGGCGCGAGGGCGGTCTGCGGCGGAGGTCGCGGCCCGCAGTGCCGCGGCCATCTCGGCGGCCCCCTCGAGGGCGACGGCGCCGATGATCTCGCGCTTGCCGCGGAAGTGGCTGTAGAGGACGGGCTGGCTGTATTCGATGCGCTCGGCGAGCCGGCGGGTGGTGACCGCGTCCCAGCCCTGCTGCTCGGCGAGTTCGCGGGCTGTCGCCACGATGAGGCGTTCGCGGCCCGCCCGTTCGCGCTCCTTGCGTTCCTGTACCGACATGATTCGATCCTAGCACTGCTAGACAATCGAGCGGCAGCAGTACTAGCGTTGCCTCATCATCTAGCGACGCTAGATCACAGGAGGGGTCATCATGCTCAACGCACTCGAGGTCTTCACCACCGTGGTCGTCGGCCTGATGGTGGGGGTGGAGTTCTCCGTCGCCTTCGTCATCAACCCGATCCTCAACGCACTCCCCGAGGACAGCGGCCAGCTCGGCCGCGCCCACGGGGGCCGGATGCTCGGCGCCGTGATGCCGTTCTGGTACATCGGCTCGCTCGTCCTGAGCGCGGTCTGGGCCATCGCCGGATGGCACCGCCCCGGCGCCGGCCTCGTCGTCACCGCCGGCGCGCTGCTGATCCTCAGCGTGATCATGTCGCTTCTGCTGCTCGTCCCGATCAACAACCGGGGCAAGACGTGGACCCCCGAGAACCGGCCCGAGGACTGGAAGGAGCAGATGAACCGCTGGGACCGCTTCCACTACATCCGCGTCGCCGTCATCATCGCCGCCTTCGCCCTGCTGGCCGCCGCCCTCGCCTGAGCCCGCGGGCCGACACCGCGCTGGTGGCGTGGGATGTCTTGTCCCCGGCGACCGCGTCCGGGCGGGTGCGGGGACGGCCGACGAGCCCGCGGACACGCACCACTGTCATCAACGGCCGTCACTCATCCCCGGTGGCCTCCTCCGGGTACGACGGCCGGCGGCTCGTGGCCAGACGGAAGCCGACGGGGTACAGGGGGCCGGGGAAGGCGCCGTGGCGGCGGCGGGTGCGGGTGAGGTCGCCGAAACGGGAGAAGCTGCCGCCCCGGGCGACCCGGTAGGTGTTCATGGACTCCACCAGGTGGTCCGCCACGAACGGCCCGCCGGGGTAGGGGCGGTAGTCGTCGGCGGTGAACTCCTCGACGTTCCCCGCCATGTCGTACACGCCGAACGGGGAGCGTCCGGCGGGGAAGGCGCCGACGGGGGTGGTGGTGTGGACACCGGTCTCCCGCGTGTTCGCGGCCGCCGGGTCGAAGGTGTTGCCCCAGGGGAACTCCCGGCCGTCCGGCCCCTTGGCCGCGTGCTCCCACTCGGCCTCTGTGGGGAGCCGCCACGGGTGGCCGGTGTGGTCGCTGAGCCAGGCCGCGTACGCGTCGGCATCCTCGGGCTGCACACCCGCGACGGGGTGGTTGCTCCGGTCGTACGGGTAGGCGCCCAGGTACCAGGTGGTCGGGCGGCCGGGGCGGCCGGTGTCGGCGAGGAAGTCCCGGTACTCCTGATTGGTGACCGGGTAGCGGCCGATCCAGAAGTCCCGCAGGACCACGGTGTGGGCCGGGGTCTCCTTGTCGATCCAGGACCGCTCGACGCCTACGTGCGCCCAGTCGGTGACGACCGCGCCGACCGACCCGGCGCTCAGACCGATCTCCACCGTGCCGCCCGGCACGTGGCAGGTGGCCGGACGGGCGCCGTCGATGCGGGGATCGCCGGTGAGCGCGAGGGTGCCCCCGGCGACGAGCCGCTGCGCCGACGGCACCCGCAGGTCCTCCAGCCGGGCGGCCAACTGCTGCGGCGTGAGCGCTGTCAGGGCCTCTGCCTCTTGCCCGGGCGGTCGTACGTCGCCGGGTCGGGCCAGGGCGGCGTGCTCCCGGAAGTGGGGCGAGTGGGCGACGTCCTCGAGCTTCATGAGGTGCCACTCAGAGCGATGGTGTGGCCCTGGCGGAGGGCCTTGGCCTCGAGGTAGCGGGCGTTCTCGACGGTACGGTGGACGCCGGTGGGGATGGCGTCCACGACATCGATGCCGTACTCCCGCAGCTGTGCCACCTTGTCGGGGTTGTTGGTGAGGAGCCGTATGCGTTTCATGCCGAGGGCACTGAGCATCGCGGCGGCGACATCGTAGCTGCGTTCATCGGCCTCGCGACCGATGAGCTGGTTGGCCTCGAAGGTGTCCGCTCCCTGGTCCTGGAGCAGGTAGGCGTCGAGCTTGTTGTAGAGGCCGATACCGCGCCCCTCCTGGCGGAGATACAGCACCACTCCCCCGTCGGCGGCGATCCGCCACAGGGACTCCTCCAGCTGCGGGCCGCAGTCACAGCGGGCGGAGCCGAGGACGTCCCCGGTGAGGCACTCGCTGTGCAGCCGGACGACCGGGACGCTCTGTGCGGGTTCACCGACGACGATCGCGAGGTGCTCGGCCGCGTCGGGCAGTCCGGAGAAGGTGACCAGTTCGGCGCGCTGCCCTCCGGCCCGGTGGAGGGTGACGCCGACGCGGGCCCGTACCGTGACCTCCGGGACGGTGACGACCGCTGTGGTCTGGGACTCGTACATGCTCATATGGCCAGGGCCTCCTCGTGGCGATCGGCTTGGGCAGCTAGGTCTTCGATCCGCCAGTCCCGCCGTACGCGGGGCTCGCCGTCGGGTCCAGAGGTCACGACGACGATCCGCCCGTCCCAGCCGGCGACCACGACGTTGTCGACGTCCAGCGGTGTCATGCAGGACAGGCCCTGGTCGAACGCAGTCAGCAGGTGCCCGGAGGCGAGGGTCCGCGCGGTTGCGTCCCAGTCGACGCGCCACGCGTAGAGGCCGAAGTCGTATGAACCGGCCAGCACGACCGGGGCGTCGGGGTAGCCGAGCAGGCCGACGCACTTGACCGACTCGTCGGGTCCGAGGAGCGTCTGGACGGCTTCGGCTCGCCGTGCGCCCGGGCCATGGCCGGTGATCCGGCCGACCTTGACGGTGTGGTCGCGGGAAGCGCTCGCCGCGACCCGACCGCCGAGGGTGGCGACGGCGTTGACCAGGTTGCCGTGCTCCCACAGCGTGTCGCGTCGGTACAGGTCACCCGCGGCGACGGTGTTGTCGGTGGCGGCGGACAGGAAGCCCGAGGGCAGCGCGGTGAGTGACTTGATCGAGCCGCCGTGGGCCCTGCGCCGGGCCGTAACGGTCAGCGTCCGCGGGTCGAGGGCGACCAGTTCGCCGTTGTACGTGCCGGCGACCAGGGCGTCCCCGTCGAAGCAGAGCGACGGCAGCGGCGCGCCGAGTTGCTCGCTGACGATCCGGCGGCCGTCCAGCAGGCCGATCACATGGCCGGAGTAGGTGGCCGCGTAGAGGGCGCCGTCGCGGGCGGCGAGGGAGAGGACCGGTCCGTCGGCGACGGCCAGTGCGCGCACCGCGCGCGGCGCCTCGGCCTGGTCGCCGTGGACCGTCGTGCCGTCGAGGTCCACGGCGAACACGGTGCCCGAGTCGCAGCCGACGAACAGCTGCCCGTCGTGTGCGGCCAGCGCGTTGGGGCCGTGGTTGGGTGCGGTGGGGGCGGCGATCTCGGCGGCGCCGTCGAGAGCGTACAGATGGGGGCCGTTCCAGAAGCTGCCTGCCGCGACCAGCCCGCGCGCCACCGACACGGAGCGGGGCCACACCCGGGCGTCCTGCACGCGGTGGGTGCGTCCGCCGTCCGCGTCGAAGAAGTGCAGCGCACCGTCGTACGCGCCGATGAGGAGCGAGGTGTCGTCCTGGGACCAGGCGACCGTGCGGGCCGCCGAGTCGGAGACCTGCAGCGTGCGCAGCAGCTCCAGTCGGCCGGTGAGCAGGTTGACGGAGCCGTCGTCGAGGGCGACGGCCAGCACCTTGCCGGAGTGTGACCAGGCGCAGCCCTCGATGGAGGAGTCGTAGTGCCGCACGGCGGTGTCGGAGTCGGTGCCGGGACGGCGTACGGCCACCATGCCGTCCTCGCCGACCGTGGCGACCAGCCCGTCCGGGCTGACGGAGACGGCCATGCAGTGCGCCGTGTGGGAGCCGACCTCGGAGAGGAACCTTCCGGTCAGGGCGTTCCACATGGTGGCCCGGCCGTCCTCGGACACGCAGATGAGGTGCTCGCCGTCGGGCATCCAGTCGACGGAATTGATGTCGTCGGTGTGGCGGGCGAGCACGCTGATCAGGCCGGGTGGGCTTCCGTCGTCGTCGGGTATACGCCACACGGCGACGGTCTTGTCGGCGGAGCAGGTGGCCAGCAGGTCCGGGGAGGCGGGGTTCCAGGCGCAGGCGTTGACCATGCGTCGGTGCCGCAGGCGGTGCAGAAGCCTTGGCCTGGCCGGGTCCTGGGTGTCCCAGACCAGCGCGGTTCCGTCGTAGGAGCAGCTCGCCAGGCGCTCTCCGTCGGGGCGCAGCGCGACGTGGGTGACGGGGGCGGCGTGTCCGGTCAGGCTGACGGGCAGGTTGATCGAGTGCATATCGTCCCTTGCTGTTCGGCTATTTGACAGGCGTGTACTCGGCTTGTGCACCGACCTGTTGGTCTACGGCTGCGTACATCGCGGCCGGCTCCCCGTCCGTCAGGCGCCGGCGACGGGCCACCCGATGTCGTCCGCGGAGGCGGTGCCGGACGGGGCGACGGGCCACCCGATGTCGTCCGCGGAGACGGTGCCGGACGGGGCGACGGGCCACCCGATGTCCTTCGCGGAGACGGTGCCGGACGGGGCGACGGGCCACCCGATGTCCTTCGCGGAGACGGTGCCGGACGGGGCGACGGGCCACCCGATGTCATCCGCGGAGCTGACTCCGGCCGCGGTGAACAGGGCGGCGGTGAGAGTGGCGGGGACGACCAGACCCCGGGCGAGACCCTTCATGACTGACTCCTCTGCGGCTCGGTTCTGCCTGTGTGTGCGGCTTCTTGGCAAGAAGATTGACAACCTTGCCTCGGGTTCCGCTCGTGATGTGCTCAAGAACGGCTGGAGCCAGGCAAACCGATGGCCGGAGAGTCCCTCCACAATCCGCCGTTCCGGGTCTCCTCTTTGGCATGTGACCTGCGGCAATCGCCGTCTTCTGGCTCCGGTGCAAGCGGGCGCCCCCTGGCGCTCCTCTTGACGGACAGCCCGCAGCGCGCCCTCGCGGAGCGTCCAAACTAGAGCGACGCTGGAGCGCCGATTGCCAACTCCCTTTCCATGTAGGCAATCTATTGCCAAGGAAGATGGCAATGTCTGGCACAGGGGAGGCCCTGGAGATGATCCACCTGAACACGGCAGGTCAGGGCCGTATGCCTGACGCGGTACGCACGGTTCTCACCGAGTGCGTACGCCTGGAGGATCGCTTCGGGCCCCATGAACTCGAGGAACGGGTCGGAGACCTCGTACACGGCGAGGTCCACCAGCGGCTCGAGCGCCTGCTCAACACCCCCGACGGGCACACCGAGCTGTTCACCGGCGGCGCGGCGGCGTTCGACGCGCTGCTGTCCGGCCTCACGCTCGGCAGGCGCGACCGGATCTGGACCACTCCCTACGAGAGCGCCGCCCACCTCGCCACGCTCCGGTCCGTGCGCGACCGTACCCGCTGCCGGCTCGAGGTCGTCCCGCTGCGCCCCGACGGCGACCTGGACCTCGAGTGGATGACCACGCACATCGACGACTCCGTGGCGCTGGTCTCCGTGACCCACGTCCCCGCGAACCGGGGCATCGTCAACCCGGTCGAGGACATCGGTCGCCTCCTCGCCCCGTACCGCTGCCTGTACGCCGTCGACGCGGCGTACTCACTGGGCCAGTTGCCCGTGGACACCTCGAGCATCGGCTGCCATCTGCTGACCGGCGACGGCTGGCGGTTCCTGCGCGGCCCGCGCTCGGTCGGCTTCGCCTACGTGGCGCCGAGGCTGCGCGAAGAACTGTCCCGGGCGGACTCCGGCGACGAGGCCCCTCGCACGGCCGCTTTCGCCTCGCCCATACCGGCAACCGCCGCGGTCGCCGCGTTCGCCTCGGTCCTGGCCCACCACGCCGAGAACCCGGCTCCGCCGTACGACGACCTGGTCCCTGCGCTGCGCAGCGCCGTCGTCGCGGTTGCCGGCATGGAACTGCTCGCACCCGGCCGGCGCCATTCGGCGATGCTCGCCTTCCACCACCCGGAGCTGTCCGCCGCGCTCATCCGGCGCGGCCTCGCGGAGCGGGGAGTGGCGGTGCGGAAGACGGTGGCCGAGCAGACCCCGCTGCTCGCGCGCCCCCGATCCGGCACCACGGCCCTGTGCGCCTCGGTGCACAACGGCAATACGCAGCAGGACATCGCCGACTTCGCCGAGGCCCTTGCCGCAGTGGTGGCCGACGCCCGGTCGGGCCACGCCTTCCCGAGGACGGACACCGCTCGTGTCGCCCTCGTCGGCAGCTAAGAGGAGCTCTGTCCCGGTGAGATCAGGCTGGATCAGGAAGCGGGGGCTGGATCTTGGGGCGCTTGGAACCAAAGATGATCTGGCCGAAATGCATCGCCGCCGGGCTGTGAACCGGGCCTACAGTGAATGATCTCAAGGGCTCAGCGAGCCGGGTCGAAGCAGGCAGTGAGGGCAGCGTGTCCCTGGAGATCCCCGACCAGCTGTGGAAGAAGGCGACGAGCACCATCGGCCTCATCGCCGTGCGTCACGACCATGGCGTCAACGTGATGTCCGCCGAGTGGTCCTACTTCGTCAACAAGAACCCGCTGTACGCAGCCGTGGTGCTCAGTCCTCGGGCGCAGAGCCGTGAACTGATCCCTGAGCGCGGCGAGTTCAGCCTGACGCTGTGCTCCGAGGAGCAGGCCGAGCTGGCCGACTTCGCCGGCAGCTTCTCCCTGGGCGACCTCGACAAGACGAGCTGCGAACTCATCGAGTTCGGCACCCCGCAGGCCACCGGTACCCCTTGGGTCCACGGCGGCCTGGTCGCTCTGGAGTGCGTGCTGCGCGAGACGGTGCCGTTGCCCGTGCACACCATGTTCGTCGCCGAGGTCGTGGCCGCGCACCTGCCCGAGACCGACCGCCGGCCGCTGGTGAAGCACGGCCCCATGCACACGCTCGGTGAGCCCGTGCGGCGAACGGCCGTCGCGGCCGCCGCTCAGGTGCTGCCCGACGGCACGCTGCGGGTGGCGGCCACAGGGCCCGCGGCACCGGGCGCCGACGTCTGGCGGGTGAGCCTGGTGGGCGCCGACGGTACCCGGGCCGACCTGGGCGAACACCCGTCGGCCGAGTACGGCGACTTCCTGGTCGACCTGCCGCTTCCCCGGGACGTTCTGTCGGTCGCCGGGGCGCGGGTCATGGTGGAACGCGAGGGTGCCAAGCCGGGTTTCGCATGCCTCCCGGAGGGGAGCGCGCGGTCGTGAAGGGCCCGACCGCCCAGCCGCTCGCCGATACGGAACTGCCGTCCGCGCCGCTGCGGTTGGCCGTCGTGCAGACGGAGGCGACGCCCGGGGCCATCGCGGACAACTGCCGCCGGGCGGCCGGGCTGGTCGCAAACGCCGCCGCTCGCGGAGCGCGTGTGGTGGTCCTGCCCGAACTGCACCTGTGCGCCTACGACCTGCCGACCCTCGCCGCGGCGCCCGCCGACTGCGAGGTCGCCACGGACGAGTCCGGGGCGATCACGGATGGGCGGCTCGAGCCACTGGCCGAGGTGGCCGCCCGCACCGGGTCGCTGGTCCTGACGGGCGCCGCGACCCGCCGGCCCGACGGGCGGCTGGCAAACTCCGTTGTCGCCGTGGATCCTTCCGGCGCCGTGTCCGCCGTGTACGACAAGCAGCACCTGTGGCACTCGGACGAGGCCCGGCTGTTCACGGCCGGGGAGGCGGGCGCGGCACTGGAGGCCGACGGCTGGCGGCTGGGGCTCTCGGTCTGTTACGACATGTCGTTTCCCGAACACGCCAGGGCGGCCGCACTGTCCGGCGCGCACGCCTACTTGTGTCTCGGCGCCTTCGCGTCCGGCAACGAACACCGCGCCGCCGTCTACCTCGCGGCCCGGGCCCTGGAAAACACGGTCTACAGCGTGTTCGCCAACCCGGTCGGCGGGCCGGCGACCCGCCCGACGCGCGGCGGGAGCGTCGTATACGCGCCGGACGGCACCCTGGCGGCCGGCGCGGGCACGGACAAGGAGAGCACGATCCTGGCCGACCTGGACCCGAGCCGCATGGCCGAAGTCCGCGGCTTCCTGCACATGCTCGACGAACAGCGCGCCCGGCTGTGCGACATCCCGTGAGTTCCTCGCCGCGGGCCACTGTTCACCCTGGCTCTTCCCCGGCGGTCAGCCCGGCCGCCCGATCAGTGTCTGGGCCATGGGCGAACGTCTCCGCAAACTCGGCATCCGGCTCGCCGAGACCCGCTCAACTGCCCTGTTCCAGCTCGCCACCGAGCTGCCCGCCGCGGTCCTCGCCCGCACCCTCGGCATCGACATCACCGTCGCCGTGAAGTGACGGCGAGCCGCTGCCGGAGACTGGGCCGCATACGCAGCCGAGATCAGCCGCCGGAAGAAGGATTCGTGAGGGTATCGCTAACGGTCGCACAGTTCCCTATCACCTGGGACGTCAAGCGGAATGTGGAGTTGATCTCCGAGGTCTTGGCCGAAGCCCGGCCCGACGACATCGTCGTCCTGCCCGAGGGCGCACTGTCAGGCTACGGGCCTGACCTCTCCGTCCTTGGCGACCTCGACACTCTGGCCCTGGCGCACGCCACAGACCGTGTCGCCGACCTGGCGCAGCAGAAAGCGGTCCATCTGTTCTGCGGCACGTTGCTCTTCGATCAGGGAGTCTGGAGCAACGCCGCCGTCTACTTCTCACCCAACGGCGCAAGGTGGATCTACCGGAAGATCAACCTGGCGATGAACGAACGCGGCCGACTGGAAGCGGGGACGTACCTCTCCACCCTTTCCATCCCGATGGCCGGCGGGCATGTCAGCCTCGGTGTCCAGATCTGCCGGGAGATCCGCTTCCCCGAGCAATGGCAGCACCTTGCCAGCAGCGGAGCACAGGCGTTCATCTATCTCACCCACGCCGCAAATACAGCCGAGCCAGCTGGGGTTTGGAGAAGCCACCTCATCAGCCGCGCAGCGGAGAACCAGCGGTTCGTCCTTGCGGCGAACGTCGCGGACCCTCACCAGCACTGCCCAAGCATGATCATCTCGCCGCGAGGAGAGGTCCTGGCCGAGGTGACCTCCGGCGACACCGCCGTCATCAGATCCACCATCGATCTTGACCAGTCCGGCAATTGGTACCTCGGCCAGCGGCGGCAAGACCTGCTGAGGCTGTCCTACGAAGGACAGGGCAGATCAATGTAAACGGTGCAAAGCGCGGCTGCGCTCTGCTCAGCGAACGCTGCCTGCACGGACGCATCGCGCACAAGGGGGAGAAGGCGCCCATTCAGGCCGGTCGGCGTTGGTACGTCGAACGCACCCAAGCCTGGCAGAACGCCTTTCGCCGTCTCGCCCGGTGCTACGAGCGTCGCGTCACCGTCATCGATGCCTTCTTCGACCTCGCCGACACAATCATCACCGTGCGCAGCCTGATCCGGCGGTCCTGGACAACTCACCGCTGGAACGGACGCCCGAACCGCCGACCCTGACCACACGCCTACTGTCTCCGCGCGACCTCTTACCGCAGCGCGACGGCCGCGAGTACTCCCCGCGCAGCCGTTCCGTCTGGCCAAATCCACCCGGAGACGAGGCGTATGGACGACCTCTGCGCGGCCTCCGCCGGCCGCAGGACGCGGTTGACCTGAACGTCAAGCCCGTCGTCAGGGCCAGTTCCGTGCACGGTGACGGTCGGGTCAGGGGTGTCGCTCTTGCTCTGGTGCTGCGGCATCGCCTCGCCGCGCAGGAGCGCGCGCAACTGCGCCATCACCACCGGGTCGTGGACGCCATCGTAGATCCACCGGGTGCCGAGCACCCCATGCTCGGACGTGCCGATCAACGCCTCGCCGGGGACGCCCTCCAGCGCCGCACCGCGGTAGCCCATTGGCACCAGATACGCCACCGGCTCCTGCGCGGTGGCGTCCACCACGACCATGAACTCGATCCCGACCGCGCCATCCGGATCGTCCAGACGGAACCCACCGGCCTTAACCAGTTCCGGCGTTTCTGCGTCGCCCACGTACCAGCTCTGATTCGGCAGCCAGCCGGTGAGCAGCTCCAACTTGGTAGGCGTCATGGTGGTGCGATGGATGGCGGCCATGCGAGCTCCCTCACGCGTGGGTCTGGGCCCGTCCTCCAACGGGATGTGATCGAATCTATAGGACACGGCCATGCTTCCCGAGCGGCAGCGAGTCGCCTCGTAGGCCTCCCCGTTGTCGTTGTGGCCTCTGACAGCCACGTTCCCGACCTGTAGGAACTCTGGTTCTCCGACCGCATCCCGCCAGATCACCGCTGCCGCTACTGACAGTTCCGGTCCTCCCCAAGGGGCCACTCAACACGAGTGACGGAGTCCCGCTCGCCGGCCGCCCTGAACGAGGCGACGGTCACCACGCTGTGCCGCAACCCGGTCGCCGCGCATCCGCCGACGCACCACGACGTGACGGGACACCCGTCAAGCGCTGTCCGCATCCTGAACCAGCCGGGGCGACGGCCGGGCGGGCGACGCGCGCAGTTGAGTGAGCGCCTCGGCAAGAACACGCCAGATCTCCGCAGCCAAGTCGATGCTCCCATTGCGCTGCGCCTGTTCAGCCAGCGCACCAAGCCCCTGGACACCGCTCTCGTCGCCCTCGAGCACGCGTAGCTGGTAGCGCAGGACATCGAAGCGCACCCGGTCCCGGTACGTCATCAGTTCGTCCCTGGCCAGCCCGGCGAGCAGCGCGCGGGCGTCGTCGTAGCGGCCGGTGACGAACGCCAAGTCCGCCTTGAGTCCGGCCATTTCCTGATCCAAGGTCTCCGTGCGGACATAGACCAGAGCCGCCTCCGCCTCGTCGATGCGGCGCTTCGCCGCCGCCGGGTCGGCCGGGGCCTTCTGCAGATACAGCCGGCTGGCCGCGATCCGCAACCGGACCCACAGTGTCAGGTCCTCAGCGCTGGAGAACCCGGCCAGCGCCAGTTCGAGGATGTGCTGCGCGCCCGCGTGATCGCCCTGCCGCACTCGCACGGCGGCCACCGTCCACAGCGCCTCCGCCCACAGGGTGTCAGAGCGCCCCTCGACCAGCTCCGCCAGTTCATCGGCGTGGACGCGCGCGTCCGGCAGCCGACCCGCCTCCGTCTCCACGGACGCCAGGGCAAGCAGCACACCGGTCCGGTCCTCGACGCCCAAGTCCGCTTCGCAGGCCAGTCGGTGGGCGTCCTCGCTCATGGCGAGGGCGGCCTGGATCTCGCCGACGGACCGCAGGCAGCGGGCCAGCCGGGTCAGGCCGCGGACCCGCAGCTCGGGCAGCGCGACCTCGTCGCCGAGGCGGACCAGATCCTCCAGGTGGGCCCGCTCACCGACGTGGTCGCCTTCCAGCCTGTGGGAGTGGGCAAGCAGCCACAGCGCCTGCCAGCGCAGTGCGGGTGACTCGTGGCCCTCGGCCGCGTACGCCTCGCGCAGTACGTCCACGGCGGTGCCCGAGCCGGTGGAGGTGGCCAGCGTGAGCGCGTGCGCGAGCGAACCCGCCGCAGGCTCCTCGAAGTCGGACGGCTGCAGGTCGAGCCGCTCGGCGAGGTAGGCCACCGCACGGTCGGTGGGCTGGCGCCCCCCGGACTCCAGCCGGGAGAGATATCCGGTGGACATGCCGTCGCCGGCCAGCGCGGTCTGGGACAGGCCGCGGGCCAAGCGGATCTTCTTCAACCGGCTTCCGAACGCGGGCTGTCGCAACATGGACCAATTCCTCGGAGAGCAGCGGTCAGGGACGCGTACACGAGCGGGAGTGGCCGCAGAGAACGAACCGGCGGGCCAAGGCCTCGGTTGAGCATCGAGCGTACGGCCGCTGACAACATTCGGGCAAACGTTTGCCAGCGCCCACAACCAGCTCTCCGGCAGGGCTCACGCCGTCCTTCGGCATCGCTCGAGTGTCGCGCGAGCGGGTCCCGAGTGGATTCCGAGCGTTTCGAGGCAGAATTTCGAGCAGTCTTGCCGAGCGTATGTCCTCGTGGGGGAGTCGCTGATGAAGCACCTGGTGCCCACGTCCGGGTCGGAGGAGTCCGATGACGACATCGGCTGGCCGAGACGGTCGGCGGCAGCCGAACCGGACACCGCCGTTCCGTCCTCGCCTGCGCGGATTCGGGCAGCCGGATACGAAGCTGCGCAGGCAGCGGTGGAACGCGGCCCGGCCGGCACCAGGCAGTGGCGGAGCGCGCGCGCCGCCGCTGTCGCTGCGCTCGGGTGCGCGCCGCGGTGTGGATCGCCCAGCAGCGCAGTGACGGTGAACTGTCCGCCGCGGCCTGTGCGGGGACTGGCGCTGCGGAACGAGCCGCGGCGCCCGGATCTGCCGCTGGAGCCGGCGGCCACGAGCGACGTGCCGACGCCGCACTGAGGCGGCGGGCCTGCAACGGGCGCGCTGTCATCGCGACGAGGGCAGGATCTGACGCGGCCCGACCCTCGGATCGCCACTCGCGTGGGTAGCCGACCGGGACGTCCTCGAATCGCACTCCGTCGTACCAGGTCGTACGGGGGATGTGCAGATGCCCGTAGACCACGGTGTGCACGGGGAAGCGGGTGTGCCAGTGGGCTGTCAGCCCGGTGCCGCACCACTGCGCGAACTCCGGGTAGCGCAGGATGCCGGTCGGTTGCCGTACCAGCGGATAGTGGTTGACGAGGACGAGCGGGAGGGCGGGGTCGGCCTCGGCGAGCCGGGCCTCCGTCTCCTTTACCCGCGCCCGGCAACGGTGATGTTCCAGCGTCGAGGCCGGCCGCCCGCCTCCGCTCTCGTGCGCCGGGAGGTCGCCTTCGCGGACGACCACGCGGGCGTGTTCAAGAGTTCCGACGTCGCCTGCATCGTCTCGGCTCTGCCGGCCACCCACGCCGCGCAGCGGCGTTCCCGTTCCGTCCTTTCCGGCATCGCTCCAGCCGTACGCGACTGCCGTCGCCCACGATGAAACGGAACCCGGGCACCCCGGCCCGGTGCACGATCCGGCCCCGGGCCATCCACTCCCTCCCCCGACTGGACGGCCCGGGTTCAGGTCACCTGAGGACTGTCCCGTGGCCTCAGGCGGCGAACAGATCGAACGTCGACGTCCGCCGCGGTCCCGACAGCACATCGAGCAGCGGGTCGACCGCCAGCATCGCCTGGTGCAGCCGCTGCAACTGCGGCGACGGTTCAACCCCCAGTTCCTCGACGAGCCGCCCGCGAAGTCTTCGGTACACGTCCAGCGCCGAACTCTGCCGGCCGGAGCGGTACAGGGCGACCATGACCTGCGAGTGCAGGCCTTCATGCCGGGGGTGACGTGCCGTCAGTTCCATGAGCTCGGCTATGAGTTCCGCGTGCCGGCCCATTTTCAGGTCCGCGTCTATCCGGCGCTCCACCGCCACCAGGCGGCTCTCCTCCAGCCGCATGGCCTCGATCTCGAGAACCGGGCCGAGCCGTACATCGACAAGGGTCTGGCCGCGCCACAGGTCGAGAGCGGAGCGAAGACGCTCGGCCGCCAGCGCATTGTCTCCGTTCTCGAAAGCGATCTGTCCCTCACGCGCCAGTTTCTCGTAGATACGGACGTCGATATTCGAGTCCGGTATCTGCAGCAAGTAGCCACCGTGCCGAGTGGCTAGCACATCCTTGACGCCTTCGCGCGAGTCGGGCCCCATCGCCGTGCCGAGCCTGCGGCGCAGCTGGAGAATATATGTCTGCAATGTGGTGAGTGCGCTCTGTGGCGGGTTCGAGGCCCAGATCTCCTCCATCAGAGTGGGAACCGGCACCACTCGGCTGGGATACAGCGCAAGCAGCGCCAGGATCTGGCGAGGCTTGCTGGCCGTCGGGACGATCGACCCGCCATTGACCTCGGCCCACAACGGACCTAGAAGATGAACCCTCACTTCGCCCTCCCCATTAGCGTCCGCTCGCAAATGGCCTCGAGTGGCCAGAAAGCTGCGCTGGGAAGCAAGCTATCGGGCCATGCCCCACCGAGTGCATTTCTCCAGCGACTCTGTAGCGGACTTCAAATAATTCGGTTTACGCAAGCTCTCGATCTTTCTTTTCCCTATGTTTTTCTGATGGAAAGAACCGACCCGGGAGCGGGATGAGGGCCTCTGAGGGCTGTCCCGTCATCCCTGGTGGATCAGCGCGCGGCGTCGGATGCGGTGCATCGCAAGGCGGAGGAGCGTCCTCATACGGGGCGTATCCGGGCGTTCCGACAACGCGGCGAGGTGCCGCACCTGTCGTCGTGCGCCCGCCAGGGATCACGGGACAGCCCTTGGTCCCGTGGCGGGTTACAAGTCGCGAGGAGAGGAAGAGAAGACCGCGTCAGCTGATCGGCACCGCGCCCGCGCCCCCCAGCGGGAGCACGGAGCCGTTGACGGGGGCGCGTCCGTCGTCGACCGGGGTGGCCAGCAGGGACTTCTGTAACCGGGCGAGCCGGACCGACGGCTCGATCCCCAGTTCCTGTACGAGGGTGTTGCGCAGCCGCCGGTAGAGCCCGAGCGCCTCGCCCCGGCGGCCGGAACGGTGCAGCGCGATCATGAACTGGGCGTGCAGGTTCTCATGCGTGCGGTAGCGGCTCACCAGTACCGTCAGCTCGGCCAGCAGCTCGCGGTGACGCCCCAGCCTCAGATCCGCGTCGATGCGCTGATCGAGGGCGCATAGCCGGCTTTCCTCGAGCCGCTTGACCTCCGTCCCCAGCTGCCCGCCCGTCTGCACCCCGGAAAAGGGCAATCCGGTCCACAGATCCAACGCCTGCCGCAGGGTCTCGGCGGCCCTGGGATAGTCGCCGGCGTCCATGGCCCGGTAACCGAGGCCTGCGAGCCGGTCGAACTCGCGGACATCGCTGACACCTTCACCGCTGACGAGCATGTAACCGCCGGGCGCAGTCACCAGGACGTCCTTGGGAGTGCGGGCAGGACGGTCGGCGGGGTCCTGCAGCAGGGCCACGCCGATGAGGTCACGCACCTGAAGCACGTAGGTCTGCAGGGTCGTACGGGCGCTGCGCGGCGGCGTACTCCCCCACAACTCCTCGACGAGGACCGACACGGGCACCACCTGGTCCGCGTGCAGGGCCAGCAGAGCGAGAACCTGACGCGGCTTGGGCGCGGTGGGGGTGATGCTCACCCCGTTCTCACGCACATCCAGCGCACCCAGAGCATCTATGTCCACGCAGCTCGCCTCCCTGGCTTCCTGTCCTGGTGCACAAGGCTCACATTAAAAAACAGCACAGGCGGTTTGTCAATTGGGTCACCGCGCTCGCCCTCCTCTGCGACAAAAGGGGTTACAAGCGATTTTTCCGCCCTCTCTATTGGGGCGGGTTGCCGTGTTTACGGGACGGCAGGTCGGCATGTTTGGAGCGCAGCATCGCCAGGGAGCGGATGAGCACCTCGCGCGTCTCGGCGGGGTCGATCACGTCGTCGACGAGGCCGCGCTCGGCGGCGTAGTACGGGTGCATCAGTTCGGCCTTGTACTCCTTGACCATGCGGGCGCGCATGGCTTCGGGGTCCTCGGCGTCGGCGATCTGCCGGCGGAAGATGACGTTGGCGGCGCCTTCGGCGCCCATGACGGCGATCTCGTTGGTGGGCCAGGCATAGGTGAGGTCGGCGCCGATGGACTGGCTGTCCATCACGATGTATGCACCGCCGTACGCCTTGCGCAGGATCAGCGAGATCCTCGGCACCGTGGCGTTGCAGTACGCGTAGAGCAGCTTCGCCCCGTGCCGGATGATTCCGCCGTGCTCCTGGTCGACGCCGGGCAGGAAGCCGGGTACGTCCAAAAGGGTGACGATGGGGATGTTGAACGCGTCGCACATCTGGACGAACCGGGCGGCCTTCTCGCTCGCCTCGATGTCCAGGACACCGGCCAGGGCCTGCGGCTGGTTGGCGACGATGCCGACGACCTGGCCGTCGAGCCGGGCCAGGGCGCAGATGATGTTGCGGGCCCAGCGCTCGTGGACCTCCAGGTAGTCGCCGTCGTCGACGAGCTCCTCGATGACCTTGTGCATGTCGTACGGGCGGTTGCCCTCAGCGGGCACCAGGTCGTACAGCGTCTCGCCGCGGCGGTCCGCCGGGTCTCCGGAGCTCACCCCGGGCGGGCTCTGACGGTTGTTCGACGGGAGCATCCCGATCAGGTAGCGGACCTCGGCGATGCAGGTCTCCTCGTCGTCGTACGCGAAGTGCGCGACGCCCGAGGTCTCGGCGTGCACATCGGCGCCGCCGAGGCCGTTCTGCGTGATCTCCTCACCGGTGACCGCCTTGACGACGTCCGGTCCGGTGATGAACATCTGCGAGGTCTCGCGGACCATGAACACGAAGTCGGTGAGGGCGGGGCTGTAGGCCGCGCCGCCCGCGCACGGGCCGAGCATCACGCTGATCTGCGGGATGACACCGGAGGCCCGGGTGTTGCGCTGGAAGATGCCGCCGTACCCGGCGAGCGCACTGACGCCCTCCTGGATACGGGCGCCCGCGCCGTCGTTCAGCGACACCAGCGGAGCACCCGCCGAGATCGCCATGTCCATGATCTTGTGGATCTTCGTGGCGTGGGCCTCACCCAGCGCGCCACCGAAGATCCGGAAGTCGTGCGCGTAGACGAAGACCGTCCGGCCGTCGACCGTGCCCCAACCGGTGATGACACCGTCGGTATACGGCTTCTTCTCCTCCAGGCCGAACCCGGTCGCCCGGTGCCGGCGCAGCTGCTCGACCTCCTTGAACGAACCCGGGTCCACGAGCAGCTCGATGCGCTCACGCGCCGTCAGCTTGCCCTTGGCATGCTGCGCCTCGGTCGCCCGGTCACTCGGTCCGCGCCGCGCCTGCTCACGCAGTGCCAGCAGTTCGGCCACCCGGCCACGGACATCTCCCGTCCCCGGCTCCGTGAGTCCGGCGGCGATCGCCACAGCCATGTCTGTCCCTTCCCTGAGCGCGTACGACATCCCTGTCACTGCCAGCTGCTGGGTGCCCGGTAAGGCTGCGGATCCGGCCGCCAGCGCCGGTCCGGCTCCAGCCGCTCACCGTCCTGCTGCTGGTCCTGGGCGCGCAGGCCGAGCAGCAGGACGGTAAGCGCTGCCACCTCTTCGGCGTCGGCCCGTCCCCGCTCGACGCGCAGCACGTCACCCGCCCCGCGCTCGGTGATGTCCGGGTCATTCATGACGGTCTCCTCAGACTTGTCCCGATACCGTCCGCCAGTTCACTGGAGGAACGTTCTTGCCCTGCTGGAATCCGGCCGCACCCGCCCGGCACGGCCCGCTATGTCCTGCCCGTCACCACCGACCGCAGACCGGCCGCGAGCGCGTCCGCGCTCGCCTCGGCGCTCCCCGTGCCCGCCATCACCACGATCGCGTCCCGGCCGGCCGCGACAGTGCGCGCGATCTCGTACGCCGTCACCGCGCCCGGCCCGCACCCGCACAGCAGCAGCCCTCCCCCGCGCACCGCCTCCACGAGAGCGGACGGCAATGCGAGCGGGGGCCCCTGACAGCGCAGCTCGACGATGCGCTCCGGGCCCTCGTGCAGGCGGGCGAAACGGTCGTAGGCGCCGGGCACCACGCCCTCCTGCGCGACCAGGCAGATGACATCTGCGCCGGGTTCTCCGCGCCGCAGTGTGGTCAGGGACGGCGGGCGGGTCCCCGGCGGCCGCACCGCCGCGCGCGGCACGCCCAGGCCGTCCAGCACCCGGACGAACTGCGCGACGGTGGTGCCCACGTCGGTGAGGTCCGCCAGGGCACGCAGCATCCGCACGCACTGCGAAAGCATCAGCGCGGCGTCCGCATCCCGCAGCACCGCACGGTCGTAGAGCGAGGTCAGACCGAGGCTCCCGTCCGGCTCGTGGCGCGCCACGAGCGTGACCGCGGCGCCCGTACCGCCGACAAGACGCGGCACGTCGACCCGGACGCCCTGTGCCTCGAGTTCCGCACGCACGGCCGGGATCATCGGTGGCCGACTGTCGAAATCGACGGTGGTGTCCGTCGATCGCACACCGCGGCCGGTCCACTGGCTCAGCAGTTCGTCGCTGACCCACGGATAGTTGGCCATGTCCAGTGCGGCGTCGCGCAGTCGGCGTATCAGCGCCTCCAGTGGCTCCGCCGGGTCGACGGTCACCGTCAGCGGGGCGCAGCCGCCCAGCAGGCCCGGCACGTCGACGGCCCCCGGCAGCGCGACGTCCCTCCCCGACAGCCGCACACCGAAGGTCACGTGACCTGGCTGGACACGGGCTCCCGCGGCCCGGTGCAGCAGCAATGCCCACACCATGTGCAGCGCACTGCTCTCCCCGGCGCCCCGAGCAGTCGCCCAGGACCTCAGCCGCAGGACCTGCGCCGGGCTGAGGCGGCGCCGTATCCGTCCGTCGCCGCTCTGCCGCGTGGAGCCGCACGGTCGTCCGGGGCTGACCGCGGCGTCCGGCGGCGGGGCGGCGCGGGACCAGTAGGCTCGTGCGGCGTCCGGGGACTGTCCGGCCAGCCAGCGGGCGTGGTCGCGGACATCGGGACGCCGTTCCCCTCCGGGCAGTGGCCCGCCCGCCAAATAGGCGCGGTAGAAGGCACGCAGCAGGACATGTACGGCACGCTCGTCCAGCAGCGCCCGGTGGTACGTCAGCAGGACACGGGTACACGGCACGGACGCGCCCGCAACGGACGGGGCGTCCTCGAGCAGCGTCAGCCGCAGCAGCCCGGCGCGGTTCAGTACGAAGCCCTGGGCCCGGTCGTGTTCGAGCAGATCGTTCCAGGACCGGATCGCCGCACGGGGGCGGTGAACGACGTCGATGTCCGCGTGATCATGCAGCACCAGCCGGGGCGTGGCCACCCAGTCGAACGCGCTGCGCAGCACCGATTCGCGGGCGGCCACCGATTGCCATGCGGCCACGAAGCAGTGCGGGTCCAGGGGGCCCGTCCAGCGCAGGGCCACCTGCTCGACATGACGGCCGGGATCGTCCGGCGCGCGGACGGCCGCCCGCACCCGTGCGCGCTGTGTACCCGACAGCGGCACGGTCCGCGCGCCCACCGGCAGCAGCAGGACGTCGGCGAGCAGTTCGGGTGACAGGGGCGCCCGGCCACGGGCGGTGTCACGCGGGACGAGTGTCAGTGTGTGGCGGCTGCCGGTGCGGCTCGTGAACAGGACGGAGAAGGCGTGGTGGCGCTCGACGAGCCGGGCCGCCAAACGGTCGGTCTCGGCCGGCGTCAGCGCCCCATACAGTTCGAGCACATGGGAGCCGTCCGGCGTCGTAGCGGACGCCGTATGGGTCACGCACAGGACGCCGCCCGGAGTCGGGCGTCCGCCGCTCATCCCCGGTCCCGCGCGCCCTCGTCCCCCACAGCGGAGGCGCCGGCGGCCAGGGACGGATCCGCCGCCGTCCGCCCGGGCAGCGGACCGCGGTGGGCCTCACTCACCAGATACCGGTCCTGGACGCGATGGGTGTCGAAGGTCCAGGCGTCGGTGTCCGGTGCGGGCGCGGCCAGCCTGGTGCGCCCGTCGGCGTCCTGCTCGAAGCCCACCCGGGAAAAGCTGTGGCGCAGGCCGTAGCCGAGCGCCTTGGTGTATGCCTCCTTCAGGGTCCACAGCCGCAGCAGTTCCGCGCGCTGTCGCTCCGCGGGCAGCGACGCCAGCCGCTCGGCCTCGTCGGGAGTGCACATCTCCTCGCCCATCAGGTCGAAGGGGATGGACCGGTCGGCCCGTTCGACGTCCACACCGATCGGCCCCGTGCGGCTCACTCCGACCACGAGCAGTTCGTCGGTGTGCGCCAGACTCAGCGCGAGCTCGTCCCAGCCGCGTACCCCCGGCCGTCCACCGGGCCGGAAGGTGAAGTCGATGTCCTGGACGGGGATCTCCAGGGCCGCGGCCACTGTGTACTTCATGACATAGCGCGACGCGGCGAATCCCAGCCGCTGCCCGGTGCCGGGGAACTGCCGGTAACGAGGCCAGTCCTGGCCCAGCATCTGGCGCAGCTGGGGATCGAGCAGCGCAGTCGGCGCCCACACTCCCCACGTGGTGTGCACGACCACGCGACCCGCACTGCTGAAACGGTCCTGCACCGAGTCCCACGGACCGTCGGGGCAGGCCACGTACACCGGCGCCGCACCGCCGGCCGCGGTGACCTCCACCGCACCCCGGGCGGTCACCACAGGATCCTGGTGGCGTGGAGGTCGCTGTCGGCACCCAGCCGGTCGCGCTTGTCCAGCTCCGCCTCGACACCCGCCTGCGCCTCGTCGAAGGGGCCGACCGGCGGCAGGCCAAGGCGCTGGACGGCGCGGGCAAGCGCCAGCGCCGCCCACACCCCGGAGGCGAGGAAACGGCTGCCGCCGTACCTGACGGCGTCCCGGCGGACCGCCAACACTACGCAGACCGTAATGAGTTGGGCATACCGCTCAGCCGCCACCGCCTCCGACCGGACCACGGTCCGGTCCGGTCCGGTCAGCAGTCTGCGTTCGGCGAGCAGCCGCTGTGCCGCCCGGGCCTGCCCGGAAACCGGACCGGCCGCGCCGCCGGAGTCGCCCCGGGTCGCCGCAGCATCGAGGACACGGTGCAGCTCTGCCTCCCAGTTGACGGGCGGGACCGCGCCGCCGGCATCCGCGTCCCTGCGCGCCGCGGCGAGATGTGCCGCGACGCGGCCACCGCCGGAACCTGCTGACGACGGCAGCCCGCGCACCAGTTCAGCCCTGCAGTCGGCCGTTCCGGTCGCCTCGCGTACGCAGGACACCTCGGCCGCTGTCTTCACGCACCACCGCAGTGCGGCACTGTCGGGCTCGTGACCGCATTCGCCGAGCGTGAGCACGGCTTCGTCCAGGATCTCGGCGGCCAGGGCGGGTACAACGCAGCCCGCTGCGGCTCGCAGCGCCCGTCCCGTACCGGGCGAACGGCTCAGGGACCGCAGCGCCACGGCCGTCAGGCTCTCGCACGCGACCAGGTCGGCGAAGCTCCGGGCCAGCGAGGCACGCCAGCGCGACAGCCCGGGTGCCCTCCGCTCCCCCTCGGCGACGGCGCGCACCGCGGCGCGCAGTGCGGTTCCGGCCGCGGCGCTCAGCGCCGCGGGCCCGACCAACCGGGCCAGCTCCACGGTCCGGTCCGGCAGCGGCCCGTCAGGTCCGTCGTCCGCGAACAGGGCCGCGGTGACGGCGGCGTGGCCCAGGGCCAGGTCGCGGCGGAACAACGGGCGCAGGGCGGCGACCAGGAAGTCACCACCGACGAAGTGCCCGCCCTTGCCGGCCGGCCGGATCTCGGACTCGACGATGCCGCTGAGCGCGGGCAGCCGCCGCAGCCCGCCCGGGAGAGCCAGGGCGTGGTGGCCGTACGGATTGGTCTGGTCGCACGGGTCGCCCAACAGCACCTCCAGACGCCGGGCGCGCCCTGTGACGGCGGCGGGCAGCGGTGCCGCCGCGTGGAAGGGCGGCACGGCGGCCGGTGCGGCCGTCCGCTCGTCCCGCAGGAGCGACCCCTGCCCGCTAGCGCCCATCGGCGTGTTCCTCCTCGTCGTCCGTGCCGGTGCGGTCGGCGTGGTCACCCCACGTGGCGCAGGGCACTCTCCGCATGCCACTTGGCCAGCCCGAGGATCTCGGCGCTGGCCTGCCCCAGACCCGTACGCACCTCGTGGCGCGCGTCGGTGAGGGTGGCTCCGGCGCCGAGGAAGGAGGCGAGGGCCTCCTCCCTGAGCATCACGGAGTGCGTACAGACCACCGTGAGTCCCGAACTGTCCGGAAGCAGAGCCCACTGGACGGTGTGCCCCGCGAGGATCTCGGGCGACACCACGTCCTTGTGGACGATGTGTCCGGCAGCCGGAAAGCAGAGCCGGACGGCACCCGAGGTGACGGTGTCGCCACCGTCCCAGGCGGTGCTGTCGATGTCGACGATCTGCACACCCGGAGTGTCCGTGCTGACCTCGGTCCACTCGATGTGCGGAACCAGGTCGGGCCAGTCCTCGACGCGCTGGAGAAAGTCGTAGACCAGTTCGGGCGGCCCCGTGGTGTGGACGCAGTCCGAGAAGGCCAGCAGCAATTCGTCCAGCCGCTCCCAGCGCTCGGCCACCGCCTTGACCTCGTCGAGCCGGGCCCTGACCTCCGTGTCGAGTGCCTGTGCCGCCGCCCCGGCCCAGGGCGCGGGGAAAGGGGATGCCCCGAGTTCTCGGCGCAGGGTCAGCACGCTGCCGCCGTCGCCGTCGGACGTCACGCGCCAGACGCCACGCCCGGTGACCCGCCGCGTCGTGGGATCGATCCGCTCGGTCTCGATGGTCCTGGTGCGCGGACGCAGGTGCCGGCGCACATGCAGGGCGCGCAGCCCGTCGCTCGCCATGTCCCACAGGTGCAGCAGTTCACGAGAGCCGTCACCGTCGATGCGCTCCGTATGGATGTACGACGGGAACAGCACGGGCCAGCGGAGCGGGTCCGCGAGCAGGCCGTAGACCACGCCGACGGGAGCCGCCACCGAGATCGCGTATTCGGCCACGTGCGCTTGGTGCGACGACATCCGAACTGGCCCCCTCTCCAACGGCCCGGATCACCGGACCAAGGATGCGGCGTCCTGCTGGAGTGCGACTCGAGGCAGGCAGGACCCGTCAGCCGGATTCGCCGCTCTCGGCCGGCCCGCCGATCTGCCCGGGCTGTTCCTGCCGCGGTGCCGCGGCCAGCCAGGACAGGAGAAACTCCCGGAACTGGACCATGTGCGCGTAAGGCGGCTGTTCCGGACCACAGGTGCCACCGAACAGCACAACGCCCGCGACGGCCGTGGAGATGGCGGTGGCCGCGCCCTCGGGGGAGACCTCCTCCGGGAGTTCGCCCGCCTCCCTCGCCCGCACGAGCACATCGCGGACCCACTCGTACCACCAGACGATGACACCACCTCCGCCCTTGCGGGAAGGGTCGCCGCCCAGCCGAAGGCCCGCCCGGGTCACGGGATCCGCGCCGACGACGTCGAGTATCCGCGTGACGGCGCACGCCAGGCACTGCAGCGAGGTGGCCGACCAGGCACTGCACTGCTCGACCATGGCCCGTAAGGCGAGCTCCGCGGCGTTCTCGACCGCGACCGCCAGCGCGTCCTTGTTCGAGAAGTGGAAGTGCAGGGCGCCGGTGCTCACACCAGCCCGCTTGCTGATCACAGGAAGAGAGGCCAGCGCGTATCCGTCGTCGGCGAAGACCTCCGCGGCCGCGTTGATGAGAGCACGACGAGTGCGGGCCGCTCGCTCCTGCTTGACCATCAGTTCCTCCTCATTCCGCCCTGAGCGGCGCGCCGAGTCCCCACTCCGGTCGCCGCGGACAGCGGTGTCCTGGCTCGGGAACAATAGCAAACCGCACGCCTGGTCGGTTTACGGAGACTCCTGTGCCCGTCGAATGCCCCGGGACACCTCCACGCGGATTCCAGCGTTTCGCGAGGGACCCTCGTGTGCGGGGCCGCATGGTGAGGGATCCGAAGCGATCGAAGGAGTCCCCGTGCGTATGACGGTGACCGGAACCATCGAGGCCAGAGAGGCTGGACGTGACGACGCTTCGTGAGACCCTCGCCCGGCCTGCCCCTTCGTTCTCCTTCGAGTTCTTCCCGGCAAGGACCCAGGCCGGTATGCGCGGTCTGTGGCAGGCGATCCGTCAGATCGAGCGCATCGCACCGGACTTCGTCTCCGTCACCTACGGAGCGGGCGGCTCCTCGCGGGAGCGCACCATCGAGGTGACCAAGCGGATCGTCGCCGAGACGACGCTGCGCCCGGTCGCCCATCTCACCGCGGTCGGCCACTCGGTGGCGCAGCTGCGCCACATCGTCGGCCAGTACGCCGACGCGGGCGTGCGCGACGTCCTCGTCCTGCGCGGGGACCCGCCCGGCGATCCGAACGCACCGTGGATCCCGCACCCGGACGGTTTCCTGCACGCCCACGAACTGGTCTCGCTCGTCCGGGAGCTCGGCGACTTCAGCATCGGGGTAGCGGCCTTCCCCGAACGTCATCCGCGCTCGTCCGACTGGGAGAGCGACATCAAGCACTTCGTCGCCAAGTGCCGGGCCGGCGCCGACTACGCCGTCACCCAGATGTTCTTCCACGTCGAGGACTATCTGCGGCTGCGCGACCGGGTGGCCGCTGCGGGCTGCGACATCCCGATCATCCCGGAGATCATGCCGGCCACCGACGCCCGCCAGATAGGCCGCTTCGCCGAACTGAGCGGCGCCGCCTTCCCCGAGGATCTGGCACACCGCCTGAACGCCGCCCGTGACAAGCCGGCGCAGGGTTACCGCATCGGCGTCGAGTACGCCACCGCCATGGCCGAACGGCTACTCGCCGAAGGCGCCCCGGGACTGCACTACATCACGCTCAACCGATCGACGGCGGCGCCCGAGATCCATCGCGCCGTGACCGGCTCGAGGAGTGTCCGGCCGGTGGGGATGCTCCACGGCTGACACTTCACCGACCTGCTGAGAGCGGAGGACCAAGTGCACGACATCAAGGAACAGGACGCCGGATTCGTTCACGAGGCGGCGGAATTCTCCCCGGGCACCGTCCCGCCGCTGCGGCTCGCGGGCTTCGACGAGGACGACATCGCCGAGCCGCACGTCGTACGCGGTATCGACTGACGCGCCGGTCCGGGCGGCGGGCGGCGTTTTCGGCGCCCGCCCGACATGTGGCCCGGCGCTCTGACGGCCCGGGACCCCGGAGCGGGCCGCGGACCTGGCTCGTGGTCGAGCCCCACTGGCATGGGATCAGGCTGGGCGGGCGCCGCGTCACGATCACGACAGGAACTCGACCAGGTCTCGAGTCTGCTCGCCAATACTCTCGATGACTCTTCGACTCCGATGAGAACCAGGGAAGTTGACCGAATGACCAGCGCCCGAACCCGCCCTGCGCAGGCCGTCGAGGACGCGCTCCGCCGGTTCGTCCGCGGAGCTGTTCGGCACGGGTGCCGCGATCCTGCTCGGGGACCTGGCCCAGGCGGGTCCGACGAGCTGCTGCACACCTCCGGTCTGTCGGCGCCGGTGCCGGCCCGGGTCGCCCCGGTGTGGTCGGCCCTGCGCGCAGAGGTGCTGCAGGGGCAGCAGATCGATGTGACGGCCGAGGTCTCCGGTGCCGAGGACGTCGATACGCCGCTGCGCGTCAACGAATACAAGGCGGTCTCCTGCACGGTGTCGCGGCCCTTGCACATCGGCGCCGCGATCGCCGGCGCGGACGCCGGATTCGTCGCCGCCTACCAGCCGTTCGGCCACGACATCGGCATTGCCTTCCAGTTGCGCGACGACCTGCCGGGTGTGTTCGGCAACCCGGAGGAGGCCGGCAAGCCGTCCGGCGACGACCTGTCCAGGGCAAGCGCACCATGCTGTTCGCGGTGGCACTGCATTACGCCGACGAGCAGGACCCGGATGCGTCGAAGTTCCTCAGGACCAGGATCGGGACACCGATCACCGACGGCGAACTCACCGTGATACGGACCGTCATGACCGATGCAGGAGCGGTGGAGCACATCGAATGCGACATCGCCCGGCGTACCGAGAGGGCCTTGACCACGCTGCGGGCGAGTACCGCCACCACGTATGCGAAGGGCGGGCTGACCGCCATGGCGATCAGCGCGACGCAGCGGGCCTCCTGATCCGAGTGGACCGACCTCGTCCGTAACGCGCCGCTGACCCGGCCCTGCCCCGGTCACGCCGACCTCGCAGAAATTCCCGACAGCAAGTTCTCGGGAACACCTTACCGAGATCACCCATGAGAAATCACAGGGGGCATCATGTCCGATTCCGTGGACGCTCAGGAATTCACCGATAACGCCGAAGTGCGGCGGCACAACCGCGCGATCGTCGAACAGTACATGCACACCCTGGGGCAGGACCGACTGCGCCGCCACGAGCTGTTCACCGAGGACGGCGCCGGCGGTCTGTGGACCACCGACACCGGAACTCCCGTGGCCACCCACGGCCGGGACCGCCTCGGTGAGCACGCCGTCTGGTCCCTCAAGTGCTTCCCGGACTGGGAGTGGTACAACATCCGGATCTTCGGGACGGACGACCCCAACCACTTCTGGGTCGAGTGCGACGGCCACGGCAAGATCATCTTCGAGGGCTATCCCGAAGGGTACTACGAGAACCACTTCCTGCATTCGTTCGAATTTGAGAACGGGAAGATCAAGCGGCAGCGAGAATTCATGAACGGGTTCCAGCAGCTGCGGGCCCTGGGTATTCCCGTCCCCGAGATCAAGCGCACGGGGATCCCGACCTGACGACGTCCCCTGACACGAGCGAGACCACCGTTCGATCGGAGTACGCAATGAAGGACGTCGTAAAGGACGTGATCCGTGAGATCAGCGTCCGCGGGGCACTGCAGCAGCCCGAATGGAACGATCTGCTCCAGCTGAACCGGGTCAGCGAGGCACTCGCCGCGCGCCCCGCCCTCGTACAGCCCGACGACGTGGCCACCTTGCGGACGCTGCTCGGCGCCGTGGCCTCGGGCAAGGCCATGGTGGTGCAGTCCGGCGACTGCGCCGAGGACCCGCAGCAGTGCGGGCCCGAACAGGTCGCCCGCAAGATGGCGGTGCTCGACCTGCTCGCCGGGACCCTCGGCCTGATCACCGGCAAGCCCGTGCTGCGCGCGGGACGCATAGCGGGGCAGTTCGCCAAGCCCCGGTCCCAGCCGACCGAAGTCGTCGACGGCATCGAACTCCCCGTGTTCCGGGGACACATGATCAACGGACCCGAGGCGGACCGCGAGAGCCGCCGGTTTGATCCACTGCGCATCCTCACCGGCTACATGGCCGCCAGCGACGCGGTCGAGCACCTGGGCTGGCGCGAGCGCGGCGCGGGCCGCCACGTCGTGAGCCCCCAGGTGTGGACGAGCCATGAGGCGCTGCTGCTCGACTACGAGGTGCCCATGCTGCGCACCGACGACGAAGGGCGGCTCTTCCTCGGCTCCACGCACTGGCCGTGGATCGGTGAGCGCACCCGCCAGATCGACGGCGCCCACGTCGCCATGCTTTCCCAGGTCGCCAACCCGGTGGCCTGCAAGGTCGGCCCCACCATGGAGCCCGATGAGCTGGTGGCACTGTGCGAGCGGCTCGACGCGTGGCGTGACCCGGGCAAACTCACCCTGATCGCGCGGATGGGCGCCGACAAGGTCGCTGACCGGCTGCCGCGCCTGGTCGAGGCGGTGCGCGAGGCCGGACATGCCGCCATCTGGCTCACCGACCCCGTGCACGGCAACACCGTCACCGCGCCCAGCGGCTACAAGACACGGATCGTGGAGACCGTCGCACTCGAGGTCTCCCGCTTCGTGACGGCCGTACGCGACGCGGGCGGCGTCCCCGGCGGTCTGCACCTGGAGACGACGCCCGACGACGTCACCGAGTGCGCCGCCACCGAGGCCGGCCTCGCCACCGTCGGCGAGCGCTACACCTCGTTCTGCGACCCCCGACTCACCCCGTGGCAGGCCGTGTCCGTGACCTCGGCCTGGGCCGCCTGAGCCCGCACGCATCGAGCAGGAACAGGAACCAAGCCATGACCGGCATCCCACCCATCCCCGCGTACCCACTGCCTGCCCAGGGCGACCTGCCGCCGGCCGCCGTGTCCTGGAAGCCCGAAGCCGACCGGTCGGTGCTTCTCATTCACGACATGCAGCGGTACTTCGTCAAGCCGTTCCCCGACCCCCTGCGTCACGACCTCATACACAACGCGGCGCAGCTGCGCGAACGCTGCGCCGAACTCGGTGTCCCCGTCGCCTACACCGCACAGCCCGGCGGCATGACCGACGAACAGCGCGGACTGCTCAAGGACTTCTGGGGGCCAGGCATGCGCACAGCGCCCGAGGACCGTCAGGTGGTCGACGCACTCGCGCCGGCCGGACACGACTGGCAGCTCACCAAGTGGCGCTACAGCGCCTTCTTCAGGACCGACCTGCTCGGACGGATGCGGGCCGCCGGCCGCGACCAGCTGATCCTGTGCGGTGTGTACGCCCACGTCGGCGTCCTCGCCAGCGCAGTCGAGGCCTTCACCCACGACATCCAGCCATTCCTCGTTGCGGACGCGACCGCCGATTTCACGCAGGAGTACCACCGCTCGGCGCTCACCTACGCCGCCGAACGTTGTGCCCGCGTCGTCACCGTCAAGGAGGTGTTCGCATGACGTCCGACCTGCTCGCACACGCACTGAACGGGACGGGACAGCCGTACGCGCTGCTGCACCGGCCCGGGGTCACCGGCGCCGGAATCGTGGAGGTGCTGACGGGTGAGGTGTCCCTGCCCGCCGCCCTGGCCGACCTCCCGCTGCCCGACAAGGCGGCACACGGCGTCGGTGCGCATCACGAGGTGCTCGTGCTCATGCCCTACCGGCAGCTGACCGAGCGCGGCTTCGCCTGTGCCGACGACGGCACGCCGCTGGTGGCGATGACCGTCACCGGCCAGCAGCGGCTGGCGCTTCAGGAGGTGCTGGCCCGGATCCCCGAGGTGCCGACGCTGCTGGCCGACGGTGACTTCGACGTCGACGACACGGAGTACGAGGACGTGGTGCGACGCATCGTCAAGGAGATGATCGGCACCGGCGAGGGCGCGAACTTCGTCATCAAACGCACCTTCGTCGCCGACATCACCGAGTACGGGCCGCTCAGCGCCCCCACGCTGTTCCGCCGACTCCTGCAGCGCGAGTCGGGTACACACTGGACGTTCTTGATCCACACCGGCACGCGTACGCTCGTCGGCGCCTCACCCGAGCGGCACGTCAGCCTGCAAGAGGGTACGGCCGTGATGAACCCCATCAGCGGGACCTACCGCTATCCGTCGAGCGGTCCCACCCTCTCGGGCGTCCTGGAGTTCCTCCGTGACCGCAAGGAGACCGACGAGCTGTACATGGTGCTCGACGAGGAACTGAAGATGATGGCCCGGATCTGTGCTGACGGCGGCCGGGTCGTGGGCCCCTACCTGAAGGAAATGACCAAGGTCGCGCACACCGAGTACTTCATCGAAGGCCGCACCGACCGCGACGTACGCGACATCCTGCACGAGACGATGTTCGCGCCCACGGTCACCGGCAGCCCGCTGGAGAGCGCCTGCCGCATCATCAGCCAGTACGAGCCCGGCGGCCGCGGCTACTACAGCGGCGCCGCGGCGCTGATCGGCCGCGACGACGACGGCGAGCGGGTCATGGACTCGGCGATCCTCATCCGCACCGCCGACATCAGTGCACAGGGCCGCATCGGTATCGGGGTGGGCGCCACCATCGTGCGCCACTCCGACCCGGCGTCCGAGGCCGCGGAGACCCGGTCCAAGGCCGCCGCCCTGGTCTCCGCGTTCGGCGGCGACCAGGAGGCGGAGCGCTTCGGCGACCATCCGGTGGTGCGCCACGCCCTGGGACTGCGTAACACGACCATCGCCGACTTCTGGCTGACCGGCACCGAGGCCCGTGCTGCGGCGCGGCCGGAACTGGCCGGGCGCACGGTTCTCGTGGTGGACGCCGAGGACACCTTCACCTCCATGCTCGATCAACAACTCCGCTCACTGGGACTGGAGGTGACGGTCCGTCGGTTCGACGAACCGTACTCCTTCGACGGGCACGACCTGATCGTGATGGGGCCGGGGCCGGGCGATCCGCAGCAGGTCGCGCACCCCAAGATGCGGCATCTGCACCGCGCGGTGGACACCCTGCTGCGCGAACGGCGCCCTTTCCTCGCCGTCTGCCTGAGCCATCAGGTACTCGGCCTGCGCCTGGGCCTGACATTGCGCCGCAGGACGACGCCCAATCAGGGCGTGCAGAAGAAGATCGACTTCTTCGGCGGCGTCGAGCGGGTCGGCTTTTACAACACCTTCGCACTCGTCGCCGAGGACGAGGAGTTCATCGCGGACGGTGTGGGACCGGTCCGGGTCAGCACAGACCCGGCCACGGGGGAGGTGCACGCCCTGAGCGGGCCCACGTTCCACTCCCTGCAGTTCCACCCGGAGTCCGTGCTGACCCGGGAAGGGCCGCGGATCCTGGGCACTCGCCTGGCCGGGCTGCTCGCGCCGGCCGAGACCGCGGGCCGGGCCTGAGGCACCACCGGACCGCCCCGAATCCGCCGGGCCGGCGCCCACCCCCGAGCGCCGGCCCGGCACCTGCCTACAACACACGAGTGGGAGACCAGATGCACACGTACGTCGTCGTCGACGCCTTCGGGCAGGAGCCCCTCAACGGAAATCCGGTGGCGGTGTACTTCGAGGCCGACGACCTGAGCGGCGAGCAGATGCAACGCATCGCGCGCGAGATGAACCTGTCGGAGACCACGTTCGTTCTCCGCCCGCAGCACGAGCACCACGACGCCCATGTGCGGATCTTCACGCCGGTCAACGAACTGCCCTTCGCAGGCCACCCGCTGCTGGGCACCGCGATCGCGCTCGGCAGCCGCACCACCGACGGCGACCGGCTGGTCATCGAGACCGCTAGGGGGACGGTCCCCTTCGAGCTGCGGCGCGTCGAGGGCAAGGTCGTAGGGGCGAGCATGCGGCAGCCGGTGCCCACGTGGGAGCCCTTCGACCGCGCCGATGAGCTCCTTGAGGCACTCGGCGTCAAGGACTCCACGCTGCCGGTGGAGGCCTACCGCAACGGTCCGCGGCACGTCCTCGTCGGTCTCAGAAGCATCGAGGCGCTGTCGAAGCTGGACCCCGACCACCGGGCCCTGGCCAGGTTCCCCGACATGGCAGCCAACTGCTATGCGGGGAAGGGAAGTGCGTGGCGCAACCGCATGTTCTCGCCCGCCTACGGAGTTGTCGAGGACGCGGCCACCGGCTCAGCCGCGGGGCCCATCGCCATCCATCTCGCCCGGCACGGCCGGATCGCGTACGGGCAACGCATCCAGATCCTCCAGGGAGTCGAGATCGGCCGCCCCTCTCCCATGGACGCGCTCGCGCACGGAGCGGGCGACCACGTCACCTCCGTCGAGGTCTCGGGCCCCGGCGTGCTCACCATGGAAGGGGTACTCCATGTCTGACCATGGCACCGCGGTCGCGCCCCCCGGCGGCGCCACCCGCTCCGAGACGCTCACCGGCAATGCCGACGTGCCCTTCCCCGAGTTCGCCGCGCCGCCGGCCGAACCGATGGGGCTGCTGTCCGCCTGGCTCGAGGGAGCCGTCGAGCACGGGGTCCGCGAGCCGCGCGCGCTGGCCCTGGCCACCGCCGACGCGCAGGGCCGCACCTCCTCACGCATCGTGGCCGTCACCAGGGTCACGGCCGGCGGGATCGTGTTCATCACCCACTCCGACAGCCGAAAGGGCCGCGAACTCGCCTCGAATCCCTGGGCGTCGGGGGTCCTGTACTGGCGGGAGACCACGCAGCAGATCACGTTCGCGGGCCCGGTCGGTCGGCTGTCCGATACCGAAGCGGAGTCCCTGTGGTCCGCGCGGGCGGTCTTCACGCACGCCATGACGACGGCCTCCCGGCAGAGTGCGCCGCTGGAGGACCTCGAACACTTCGCCCGGCTGCGGGCCCGGGCTCTGGAACTGGGGGAGCCGCAGCGCCCGCTGCCGCGCCCGGCCACCTTCGCGGGCTACCGCCTCGAGCCCGACACCGTCGAGTTCTGGGGCAACGGCACCGATCGGCTGCACGAACGCCTGGTCTACGAGCGCACCGGGGACGGCTGGGAGATCAGTCGCCTGCAGCCGTGAACGGCTCCGAGCCCCGGCACCGCCGACCCACGAACACCCAAGGAGTCGTCATCACTTCGTCGCACGCCCCGCGGACCGTCACCGCTGCGCCGGTGTTCACTGACCACCACGACCTGCGGGCCCGCAACCGGCGGGCCGTGGAACAGTATCTGAGCACCGGCACCGAGGAACGGCTGCGCCGGCACACCCTCTACACCGAGGACGGTACCGCCTCCCTCTTCTACACCGACATCGGCCGGCCCATCGTCGTCACGGGCCTCGAGAAGCTGCGACACCACGGCGAGCTGTCCCTGCAGGTACTGCCCGACTGGCAGTGGTTCGACGCGCAGATCTACGAGACCCAGGACCCGTCGGTCATCTGGGTCGAGTGCGACGGCGAAGGGACGATCCGATTCCCCGGCTATCCCGAAGGGCGCTACCGCAACCACTTCATCCTCGGATTCACGCTGCGCGACGGGAAGATTGCCGCGAGCCGCGAGTACACCAACCCGATCGAGCACATGAAGGCACTGGGCATCGAGACCCCGCACATCCAACGGGACTGGATCCCCACCTCCTGACCGGCCCCGTACACGGCCCGACGATCCGCCGAACGCGCTCCGGCGAAATGAGCAGCGGGGACGGTGTTTCTCGGGCGGAGCGGCGGGAAACACCCCGGTGCACCCCGGATTCCCCATCGCTCCAGTCGCTGATAGTCGCGGTGACCGGCGTACCCGACTCGACGGCGCAGCCGGCCGTGAGGAGCGCATTCCCGCATCGGTGCAGGGCTTCTCCACCGGGTTTCTAGGAGCGAAAGCCATGATTGAGCCCGGCGACAGGCCGCCGAGCCGATGCGCCGATCCATGTCGACCCTGGGGGACCGGAATGCCCGGAAAAGCTGATCTCGAAGATCTGTACGCGGCCACGGCGCAGGCGGCCGCACTGCTGAACATAACCTGCTCCCGCGAGAAGATGTGGCCCGCCCTGACCGCGTTCCAGGACGTGATTACTGACCCCATCGTCTTCAACACAGTGACCAGCCGAGGTCGAGTGGGAGGGCTCTCCTTCGACTTCGGGACGGCGCCGGATGCTGGTGACCCCTACGCGCGCGCTCTGGCGCACGGCCTCGCGGATGAGACGGACCACTCGATCCGCTCCCTCTTCTCGGACATCCAAGCGCGCTTTTCCCTGATGGCTTTCGGCGTCGACTACGAAATCACCCGCGGCTTCAACAAGGCCTATGCCTTCTTCCCGCTGAGCGACCTGAAGTCACTGGCCGAACTGGCTGACATCCCGTCCATGCCGCACGGCCTGTCCGAGCAGATCCCCACGTTCATCGAATTCGGCTTGGACGACAAGGTCTCGGCCGTCGCCATCGACTACACACGCCGGACGTGGAACGTGTACTTCAACGGCCTGTCCGCCGAACACGTCGAGCGCAAGGCCGTGGTGGCGATGCTCCGAGAGTTCGGTCTGCCGGAGCCGAGCGAGCACCTGCTGGACTTCGCCCAGACCTCGGCAGGGCTGTACCCCACCCTCGGCTGGGACTCCTCCAAGATCGAGCGGATCAGCTTCTCCACACGGAGCACGGATCCGCAGGCCCTTCCCGCACGCATCGAACCGAAGCTCGGGACGTTCGCCGCGAACGCGCCATACGCGTACGAGGGTGATCGCATCCTCGTATACGCAGCCGCGCTGTCCTCCAGCGAGGAGTACTACAAACTCGCCTCCTACTACCGAATGAACTCGGCAGCACACCTCCGTGTGCGTTCGGTCAGTTGACGTGGGGTGGGGCGGGAGGCCGAGAGTCGCGCGGGCCGGTCAAGTGGGATGTCGGGATTGTGTCAGGAGTTGCTGATGGCCTTCTGCATGCTTGAGCGGCGCCTCCTGAGAAAGGGGAGGGGGTCTTCGTCAGCGCGGGCCCCGGACTGCCGATGACCACCAGCCGCTTCTCACGTCTGCCGCAGGACGAGCCGATCACCGTCGTCGTGGAGCTCGGCCGCGGCGCGCTGCCCGTACTGGAGCTGCGCGGGCCGATCGAGGCCACCCGTATCGAGGCCGCGCTCGACAGCATCGCCGCACGCCACCCGGGCGCGCCCGCCTGGACGGCCGACCTCGAGAGCCGGGGGCCCTGTCGGCACACCCTGCGCTTCACGGACGGGGCGGACGGCGAGCAGAGCGAATTCCCCCTCGGGGCCCTTGCCGACCTGCTCACCCACGGCGGCCGCGGATCCTTCAGGACCCGCCGGCTGGCCGCGACGCCACTGCAGCGCGAACTGCTGGCGGACGCCGACGCCCACCCCGGTCCGGGCCGCCAGGTCGAGCAGACGGCGTGGGACTGGCGCGGGCCCCTCGACGTAGCGCGGTTCACGGCGGCCTGGCGCTCGGTGTTCGCCCGCGAGTCCGTGCTGCGCACCGCCTTCGACGACCGGGCAGAACCCGGCCTCGTCGTGCACGACGAGGCCGAGCCGCAGGTCGTACAGCTGCCGCACGGCAGCGCCGAGTGGCACTCCCTCGTCGAGGCCGACCGGCGTCGTGGCATCGACCCGCGCCGCCCTGCCCCGCTGCGCATCACCCTGCTCGGCGGCGGCCCGGCGAGCCCCGTCTTCGCACCGCCCGCCCAGGTCCTGCTCACCTACCACCACGCACTGCTCGACAGCTGGTCGATCCGGCTCCTGGTCCGCGAGTTCTACCGTGCCTATCTCGCCGGCGGGGAATTACCCGGCGGAGAGCGCCGACCCGACATGACCGACTACGTGGCCTGGCTCGCCGTTCAGAGCACCGCAGCCGCCGAGGACTTCTTCACCAGCGCCGACACCGGCGACTTCGTACCTGTACCACCGCTGTTCACCGGCACCGGCAGCCGCGCCGAGGGCCGCTCGAGGCTCCGCCTGACCGAGCAGGAGACCTCGCGGCTCGTCCACTGGGCCGCCCTCTGGGGCGGTAGCGAGTCCACTGCCCTGCAGGCCGTGTGGGCGCTGCTGCTGTACCGCGCCAACCGGGCCGAGGGACCGTCACAGGTGCGCTTCGCCACCACTGCTTCGGGCCGGAGCATCCTCTTCGAAGGGGTGGAGCGGACCCCCGGCGCGCTGGCCGGGCCGCTGCCGCAGTCCGTGCTCGTCGACCCGGACGCCACGGTGCCCCAGCTGATCGCCGACCTGCGCGACCGCTGCCTGGACCAGGCCGCCTACGAATGGGTGTCGGCGGGCCAGATCCACGTCTGGACCCGCACGCCGCACCCGCCCGCCGACACCCTGCTCACCTTCGAGGCAGCGCCGCGTGTCCTGACCGAGCTGGAGGCCGAACTTGCCGCGTCCGGCATCGAGGTGGAGCCGCCGCAGACTCTCGGTGCCCGCACCGCCTTCCCCGTCACGCTGATCGCCCACCGCGACGGGGGCGGCCGCCTGGTCCTCACCGCCTCCTACGACCAGGTGAGGCTCCCGGAGATCACCGAACTCCTCGCCCATGCCGCGCTACTGCTGCGCGAACTCCCGCGTGGCGCCGGGCAGCACACCACCGTCGGCGAGGCCCTCGCCCTGCTGTCCGGCATGGGCACCGGCGCCGCCGTCGGTCCGGTGCAGGCCGAACCCGAGGAGACCGGCGTCCCGCCGGCCGTACTGCGCCACCCCGCCCACGCGGACGCCGGCACCGTCGGCCTGCTGCAGGCGCCGGGCATCTCCCGGGCCTTCTACGACCAGCTCGCCCGCGCCTACACAGGCCCCGAGGAACTTCTCCTGCTCGGTCCCGTTCCGGTGGGCGGCGCCCAGGCCGATGCCGCCGCACGCGCCGTGTACGACGCGCTCGGCTCCCGCATCCGGTCCGGTGGCGGGCTGGCCCTCGCCGCGTTCTCCGGTGACGGTGTCGCCGCCTGCGCCATCGCCCGCCTCGCCGCGGCGGACGGCCACCGGCCGCTCGCCATCGTCCTCGACACGGCCGGCACCGGACCCGACGAACTGGCCAACAGGCTCGCGTCAGCCGTCGGACGCCGGCCCTGACCCGCCCTCGTACGCACCACACACCGCACGACACCAGGGATGCACCTGAACCGACAGCAGCGAGATGCCGAGGAGGCAGCCATGCAGGACCCCGCCCCGAAGCCGGTACCGCACCCGCGCAAGGACGAGATCGTCTCCCGGGCCTGGGCCGAGGCGCTGGCGATGGCCCACGGGGACGCGGACCGCACCCACCGCCCGCCGGGCGAGCTGGTGGCCGCCGCGCTGAAAGCGCACCGAGCGCTGTCTCGGGGGCTCAAACAGAACGTGCCGGTCACGGCCCTCGGGCCGGACGGCGGTGTGCGAGGGCTCGCCGCCTTCGTCGCGGTGTACGCCGCCCAGCAGGAACAGCGCGACGACCGCGACCTGGGAGCTGCGGCGTGAGGTCGAACGCCGCTGCAGCTGGACTCTAAGTTCGCTACTGGACAAGGGACTTGGGGAAGCCCCGTGCCTAAGGGCTGTCCCGTAATCCCTGGTGGATCAGCGCGCGGCGTCAGATGCGGTGCATCGCAAGGCGGAGGGACGTCCGCATACTGGGCGTATACGGGCGTTCCAACAACGCGGCGAGGTGCCGTAGCTGTCGTCGTGCGCCCGCCAGGGGTTACGGGACAGCCCTTAGAGTGGGCCGTGCACATCCCCTCCCCCGGTCCGCCCGCCTGCCGTCACCCGACGAGGGCGGGCGCGTCGACGTACGGGCGAAGCCGGCGTTGGAGCCCTCCTCGGCGAGCGCCTCGGCAGCCGCACGGATCAGCGGACGCGGTGATACGCCTCGCTCACCAGATACCGGTCCTGTACGAGATGGGTGGCGAAGGACCAGGCGCCGGCCGAAGCGGAGTCCTCGGCGAGGACCGGACGTCCGTCGGCGTCCCAGTGGAATCCCACGGCGCTGAAGCGGCGCCGCATTCCCTGCCCGAGGGCCTTGGTGTACGCCTCCTTGAGCGTCCACAGCCACAGGAAGCGCGCTGTGCGCTCGCCGTCGGGCAGCGCGTCGAGCACCTCGGCCTCCTCCCGGGTGCACACATGCGTCCGCATCAGGTCGTAGGGGATCTGCCGAGTGCCCGACTCGGTGTCCACGCCGATGGGTCCGCTGCGGCTGACGGCGGCGACGATCAGCTCCTCGGTGTGGGCGAGGCTCAGGTGCACTTCCTCCCCGAAGCCGCGCAGCGTGGGCGCCCCGCCGGGCTGGTAGGCGATGTCGAAGGCGACCGGGGCGGCGTCGAGGACCGCCGCGGCCGTGTGCTTCATGACCATGCGCGACACCGCGAAGACGAACCGGCCGGACGGATCGGGGGCCTGCCGGTAGCGCGGCCAGTCCTGCCCGAGCAGCGTGCGCAGGTCCGGATCCAGCAGGGCGGCGGTCAGCCACTCGCCCCATGTGGTGTACACCACGACCCGTCCCGTGTCCTCGGCCCGCTCGCGCACCTCCTCCCACAAGGCGTCGGGCCCTGCCACATGGACGGGCGGCGCACCGAACTGCGGCGCGGTCATGTCCCCCACCTCCGGTTCTCCCTCGCGCTCACCACAGCAGCTGCGTGGCGTACACGTCGCAGTCGACGCCCTGCCGGGTCCGCTCGGCCAGTTCCGCCCAGATCGCGGCGCGCGGATCGGCCTCATGGCCGGGCAGCGGCACGCCGAGCCGCTGCCCGACGCGTTCCAGCGCGAGCAGGACCCAGTCGGGGCCGCCGAGGAAACCCGCGCCCGTGTCCGCGGCCGCCCGGGCCACCCCCAGCGCGGCCGCGGCCAGCAGCACCAGGGCGAGCCGGTCGGCCAGCGCCCGCGCCGCGGGGTCCGCCGGGTCGGCAAGAGCGGCGGCCCGGCAGGCACGGCGCACCGCACGCTGCTCGGCGGCCAGCCGGCGGGTTACCCGGGCGAGCGCGGTCATGGCCGGATCGCCGCCACCGGCCGCAGCCAGGTACGCGGCCGCATCGGGCAGGGCGGCCGCGAGGGCATCGGCGCACCGCGCACCCGCGTCCGTCCCTGCGACGTCCGGTGCCGGCTCTGCCAGCCGGAACAGCCCCGGGAGCACGGCCTGTTCGCCCTGCCCCTGCCCCTGTCCCTGCCTCGCGAAGTCGTCCTGCTCGGGCAGCGCACGGACCAGCTGCCCCTGCCGGAAGGCGGCGGCCGTCCAGTCGACGCCCGCGGCCGCGCGGTGCGCCTCCAGCGCGGCCAGCACCCTGCGCTCGGTGCTGTCCGGGCCGAACCCGCTCTCGTTCAGGACCAGTTCGAGATCCGCCAACAGCCCACCCACCAGCTGCGGTACGAGGTACCCGACCACGGCGACCGGCAGGGACCCCACGTCGTCGGCCGGGCGCGCACACCGCAGCGCCACGGTGGTCAGGCACTCGCAGGCCAGCAGGTCCGCGAAGACCGCAGCCAGAGTGGGCTGCCACTGCCGCACGCTCGGCTCGCGCGGGGCGAGGCCGTCCACGATGCGGGCGGTGGTGTGCAGGGCGCCGCCCGTCGCCGCGATCAGCGCCGCGGGCCCGAGCAGCGCGGCGATCCCCCCGACCGGATCCGGGTGCGCCCGAACGGCGAGCAGCGGGCGGATCGCCCAGGCGTGGCCGAGGCCCAGATCCCGGCGCAGCAGCGGGCGCAGCGTGCGGACGAGCTGCTCGGCGTCGGTGCCGTGTGCGTCGTCGGGCCCGGGGAGGATCTCGGCGAGTATGTCGGCGGGGGCCGTGTCCGCTGCGCTTGCGGCGGCCGCGAGCGCGGCACGGCCGTAGGGGTTTGCGGGGTCCTCGGGGTCGCCGAGCAGCGCTTCCAGGCGCATCGCGCGCAGCGCCACGTCCACCGGCGGCGGCACGGCGGCGGCGTAGGTGCGCGCGCTCGCGGGCGTCTTTGCCGCGCCGAGCGCGTCGGCCGGTGCGGCGGCGCCGTCTGTCCCCGCGTCCTTTCGCGGTGCGGGGGCGCCCGATGGCGTGTGGGTCATCGTCGGCCTCCCCTCGTCCTCGATCGTCGTCATCGCAGTCGGCGTACGGGGCTTTCCGCATGCCACTTGGCCAGGCCGAGCGCCTCCTGGTCTGCGCGGCCCGGCCACTCGCGCAGTTACAGCCGGGCGTCCGCCGGGCAGGCTTGCTCCCCCAGGACCTCTCCGACGGCCTCCTGGCGGATCAGCACGTGGTGGGCGGAGATCACGGCCGGCCCCGACTCGTCCGGCACGAGGGACCACTCGCCGGTGTGCGCGGCGATCAGGTCGGGGGTCACCGTCTCCTTGTGGACGATGCGTCCCGCGGCCGGGAAGCACAGCCGTACGGCCTTGCCAGTGGCCGTCAGCCCGGGGGGCGTGGCGCAGGTGTCGAGCGCGGCGATCCGGACGCCGGGCCGCTCCTCGGTCACCTGAGCCGAGTCGACGCGCGGCAGCAGGTCGGCCCGGTCCTCCACGCGGTGGAGGAAGTCGTAGACGAGCTCGGGGGGGCCGTCGACCCGCGTGCTGTCCTCGAAGGACAGGAGCAACTCGTCCAGCCTGTCCCACTGTTCGGCCATCTGCCGTATCCTCTCGAGCCGCAGGCGCGCGTCCGCCTCGAGGGCGCCCGGGGCCGCCGTCCGGCTCGGGGAAAGCTCCTCGTACCGCAGGGTCGGTGAGGACCGCTTGTCGCCCTCGGACTCGACGCTCCAGGTCCCGGCTGCCACCGCACCCGGCCAGGAGGTCTCGTCCCCCGCGAACTCCTCGAAGTCGATGGACCGGGTGTGCGGTTGCAGCACACGCCTGACCCGCGTGGAGCGGACGCGGTCGTCCGCGGCGTCCCACACCCACGGGCGTTCCACGGCCCCGTCGAATTCCATGCGTTCGACGTGGACGCAGGAGGGCAGGAACACCGGCCGGCGGGAGGCGTCGGCGAGCATGCCGTAGACGACCGAGGCGGGCGCGGCCACGGAGACGGTGTGCCGGGTGGAGCGCACTGTCTGCGACGACATGAGCGGCCCCCTCCTCCCAGTGTGCGCAGGTGCGCCAGGCTGCCCCGCACGCCTTGCCCGACGCTCGAATCCGGGCGGAGGGGCCGCCATGGGCATCCGGTCCCACGCGGCCGGACCGGGCTTTTGCCGATCAGCCGGTCCGGGTCAGCCCCGTGCCGGTGGACGTCCCGGTGAGTCCGGAGCCGGTGGCGGGCGTGGGGACGCCGATCGGGCCGGAGACGAGGATGGCGCGCTGCAGCTTGGCGAGCGCGGCCGGCGGCTCCAGGCCGAGGGTCTGCACCAGTGTCGTACGCAGCCGCTGATAGACGTTGAGCGCCTCGCCGCGGCGCCCGGAGCGGTACAGGGCCACCATGTACTGGCCGCACAGGCTCTCGTGGGTGGGGTACCTGCTGACGATCACGGTCAGCTCGGCGAGCAGCTCACGGTGCCGGCCGAGCCGCAGATCGGCCTCGATCCGCTGGTCGAGGGCGCACAGCCGGCTCTCCTCGAGCCGCTTGACCTGACGCTCCAGATGGAGGCCGGCCTGGACGTCGACAAGAGCCGGGCCGGTCCACAGCGCGAGCGCCTCGCGCAGCCGGGCCGCCGCCTCCCGGTAGTCCTCGGCGTCCATCGCCCGGTACCCGGTTCCGGCAAGCCGATCGAACTCCCGGACGTCGCTGGTGCCTTCACAGCTCTTGAGCAGGTAGCCGCCGGGAACCGTCATCAGCACGTCCTTGGCGCTGCGCTGCGGCTCACCGCCCTGCCCCAGGGCTGCGCCGATCAGCTCGCGCAACTGGAGGATGTAGGTCTGCAGCGTCGGGCGCGCGCTGCGCGGGGGCTCGCCGCCCCACAGCTCCTCGGTCAGCGTGGCGACCGACACCACCTGGTCGGCGTGCAGAGCGAGCAGGGCAAGCACCTGGCGCAGTTTGGGGGCAGTCGGCGTGACCGAGACACCCTGCTCCCGCACGGAAAGTGTGCCGAGTACGTCGATGTCCACACTGTCTCCCCGTCAGCTACTGCCGCATGTGAAGAGGTCTTCTGGCATTCATAGTAAAAAACAGCATGGATGGTTTGTCAATCGATCGGGGGGCGATGCAGCGGAACCGGACTCGGGGTCGAAACTCACCTAAAACAGCAGGTCGGACCCATCAATGCCCCAACTCAGCCCGTTTGTTAACAAACCGAACTCGCTGTTTTACTTGCCCTCATCCCGTCCCCCGGTCGCCGCCGGCGCCGACACTCGGTGCGGGGACGCCGCCAGGCGGGGTACCAGGAAGGACCAGAAGGGCGCGACACGCTCGGCCGAGAGCCAGGTGCGGTCCGCCACGCCGAGCGCACCGAAGCCCACCATGGAGGCGACGATCACCGTCGTGGCGGCGTCCGCCGAAACGGTTCGTTCGAGCTCGCCCGCGCCCTGCGCGTCGACGATGAGATCACGCACCCGCCCATGCCACCAGTGCAGCAACTCGGAGTCGTTCTTGCGAGAGGGATCCCCGCCGAGCCGGAAACCGGCGCGGACCACGGGGTCGTCGGCGAGGGCGTGCAGCAGACCGGAGCTGGTGTCCACGAGTGACTGCAGCGATGTGCCGGCCGCCGCCCGGCAGTGCTCGGCCAACCGCGCGACCCGCTCGAAGGCCGCGCCCTCCACCTCGGCAGCAAGGACGTCCTTGCTCGCGAAGTGGAAATGCAGGGCACCCGTGCTCACTCCCGCGCGCTTGCTGATCGCGGGCAGCGAGGCAAGGGCGTATCCGTCGTCGGCGAACACCTCCGCCGCCGCGCGGATCAGAGCCTCGCGCGTACGCGCCGCCCGGACCTGCTTGACCATCACACCCCTCCAAACAGACCGCAGAAGCGGTATTTTTCTAGCACTTTGAGCTCTCAGGCTTCGACTGACAAGCGAGGTTCAAGCGGGGATTCGCTACGGCTTCGGCGTCCCTCTCGCGCGTGCCACAGGAGAGGGACATACCTCCCTCTACGGCGTTTGAAACCGAATGGATGGTTTGCCTCGCAGGATGTCGAGGGAAGTCACCCATCGGGGGCGGCGCGTCGCACTTCCGCATCGCGCTCCGCCGCCTCCGTCTCACATGCCCTTCGGCTCGTTGTTTCTAATGATAGAAACGCTACGTTGCATTCGCGTGTATGACAACAGAGATATTGCAAATAATTGCTGGTGAACGGCGAAAAATCTTTGCAATGTTTTCAAATCTAATGCAACAATCCTCACCTTGAGCGTTGCAATAGATGAGAGTGAACGTCACACGCAGACACCGTGGAGATCACGGAGGAGACCGCGAAGCCGGAGGCAGAGCGACCCAACAGGAACGCCGGCGGATCGCACGGGAACCGGCCGGCGCCGGGTTGACTGATCGTCGGGCGGTCCACGCCGGACGACCGATTGAACACGTCGTCGACAGGGCGCGTCAGCGCGCTCCGCACCCTCAGAAATGAACCACCTAGGCGGTTTTTACTTGTGCACACCCTGAGGCACTGCGCGGAGACCGGATACGTAGGTAGGTTTGTCGCGCATCGAGGCCCTGAGAACGGTGGTGCACCGACCTCGTGTCCCGCTCACGGATCAGTCGTGACGTGGCTGAGACAGCAGAACTCCGCCGCCCCCGATGGGGACGGCGGAGTGCGGTGGACGTACCCCCGGCGTCAGGCCTGCGCGGAGCCGAGCACCACGGGAAGCGAACGGTAGCCGTTCAGCATGAAGGTGGGCAGCGGACGCAACTCGTCCGGGCCGCAGGCCAGTTGCAGGTCGGGGTGACGCTCGAAGAGTGCGGCCAGGGCGATGCTCGCCTCTGCCTCGGCCAGCGGGGCTCCCATGCACCGGTGGGTGCCGTAGCCGAACCCGAGGTGATCACGCCGGTCGCGCAGCAGGTCGAAGCGGTGGGCGTCGGCGCCGTGACGTTCCGCCTCGAGACCGGCGGCGTGGAATGCGACGATGATGGGGTCGCCCTTGCGGAGCTGCACCCCGTCCAGATCGATGTCCTCGACGGCGAACCGCATCGGGGCGAAGGCCGGCGGTGTGTGCACGCGCATGGTCTCGGCGACCACGTCGTCCCAGTCCGCACGGCCGGCGCGTATGTGCTCAAGCTGCTCAGGATGGGTCAGCAGAGCGCCGACCGCGTTGGTTATCAGGACGGACGTGGTGTCCTGACCCGCGGCGATGATCATGAAGAGCGTGCCGAGGAGTTCGTCCTCCGTCAGCCGGTCCTCTTTGTCTCTGGCCTCGATCAGCGAGGTGGCCAGATCATCGCCCGGCTCCTCCCGCTTCTGCTTGACGAGATCAGCGAGCAGCTCGTAGGCACGCATACGCGCCAGGTTCATCTCCTCGCCGGAGACGTTGCTGCAGAAGACCGTATGCAGGCAGGCGCTCAACTCGTCCCTGGCGGCGCCCTGCGGCACGCCGTACAGGTCGCAGATGACGTGCAACGGCAGCAGTTCCGCGTACGAGGTCCGCAGGTCGACCACGGCGGTCTCGGCCTGTTCAGCCGCCAGATCGTCGAGAAGTTGCCCTGCGATGCGCGCCACCTTCGGCCGCTGGGCCTGCGACTGCCGATTGGTAAAAGCCCCCGCGATCAGCCGGCGCAGCCTGGCGTGGTCCTCCCCGTAGGCGAAGAGCATGTTCTCGTTGGCCACCCAGGGATACAGCGGCCACTCCTGCGTGACCTCCCCGGTGTTGAAAGCAGGCCAGTGCTTACGGGCGTCCCTGGAGACACGGGGGTCCGTCAGCAGCCGTTCGACGTACTGCTGCCGCACGACCGCCCAGGCGGCCACCCCTCCCGGAAGCAGCACAGGGACGGCGGGGCCCCGTGTCCGCAGCATCGCCGCCTCGGCGGCGACGTCCTGCCCCATCACATCAAGGGTGTACGGGCAGGTACCCGACGGTGCGTTCTGTTCCGGTGGTGCCCAGTTTTGCGAGGTGCTCATGCGCACATCCCCCTACCGCACTGGGGCGCTGATCGCTGCGCCCGGAAAGGTGTCCTGCTCAACCGGTCGCGATCGCCTCTGTCTGCTCGCGCGACCTCATGATCTCTTCATAGACGCGGGTCGCGCGGTCCGGCGCCATGTCCAGCTGTACGAGGACCGCCGGCACCGCGATGCTCGACATCAGATGCCGCTCGATATCGGCCACCCGCTCCACCAGATCGGCATGTCCTGTCATGATCTTCGACAGGAGCTGGGTGCCGGTGAAGGCGGCGACGAACATCCTGGCCGTGTCGTCGACATCCACATGCGAGAGCAGCTCGCCATTCTCCTTGGCCCTGGTCAGGGTGGCGGTGTTGAACTCGATCCATCCGGCCATCGGCACCTTCCGGTCCAGGCCGTCATGGGGATGCCCCACCTCGACGGTCAGCCTGACGCTGCCCTGCACCATCGGATCGCCCCTGCTCAGCATGTAGGCGAGAAGGTAGGTGTAGTCCAGGCCCTGCTGAAGCACCAGGTCACGATCAGGCGGCATGGGCACGGAGCTCAGCTGGTCCGCGAGGATCGCCTGCGCGAGTTCCTCCTTGGAGGCGAAGTGGAAGTACAGCGCGCCTTTGGTCACCTGAGCCCGGTTGAGGATCTCGGAGATCGTCGCCGCCTCGTACCCACCCTCGGCGAACACCGCGGCAGCGGCGGCCAAAATGGTCCGACGTGTCCGGATCGCGCGTTCCTGCAATGCCACGGCCTGCACCTCCACTGCTTTCCGTACCGTGCAGCCTAAAAAGACCGGCACGTTCGTATCTTCGCATTCGGCTGGAGGGCGGATCAAGTCGTACCCTCGCTATCCTCGCGCCGTGAGTCCGACAGCACACGCAGTCTTGGGTGTCAAGGGCACGGTAATTAATCCGTGTGGACGGTTTTTTATGCCTGGATCGCACCGCAGTGCACACCCCTTTCCGAGACACGGATGCCCACTCGTGCGCCAAAAGATCCACTTAGTGAGAGAGCGCAGGTAGCTCACGCTTTGCGAAACTTTGACTTGATAAGAAAACCGGTAGGTCCGTATCTTCTTGGCTCCGTCCACATCTCTGGCGTATCTGCGACTACGGGGGGAGAGGGCATGAGCCTTCTAACGACCGAGATCCATGTACGTTCCACGGCGCCGAATCATCCGAAAGTCCTCTCCGACCGGTACCGCCACCGAACCGAGCGCCCGGCCACCACACCGGCTCAGGAGCTGACCCGCCTGCTCTTCGGTGACAGCGCCGAGCGGGACCGGCTGCACACACCCTGGCGCCGACTCATCTCCAACGAAACGTTTCGTCATCGTCCGGGCCTCTCCCCCGACGAGCGAACGGCCCGGTTCTACGCATGGCTGCGCCTCGTCAACGACACAGTCGGCAAGGCCGAGCACCTGGCCGGCGACCCTGCTCTGCTGGCCAGCCTGCACGAGTGGGCCGCCACGGTGGACGACGGCGGCGGCCTGTGCACAGTGGCGAGCATTCATTACAACCTCTTCCTCGGCAGCCTTCTCGACCACGAGGACGACGGGCAGCGGGATCTGTCCGACTTCACCTCGATGCGACGTATCGGAACATTTCTCTGTACCGAGCTGGCGCACGGCAACGACAGCTTCGCCCTTGAAACCACGGCCCAACTGGACGAGGAGACCGGGGGGTTCGTGCTGCACACCCCCCGCCCCGGAGCCCAGAAGTTCATGCCGAACACCAGCACCACCGGCGGCCCCAAGACCGCGGTGGTCGCCGCCCGTCTCGTCATCCGCGACCAGGACCAGGGCGTGTTTCTCTTCCTCACCCCGCTCAGCGACGAGAACGGGCTGCTGCCAGGCGTCCAGGTCCGCCCGCTGCCCATACGCACCGGTGCGCCGGTCGACCACTGTCTGACCGCGTTCGACCATGTGACGCTGCCCCGGGAAGCCCTGCTTGAGGCGGAGCACGGCCGACTCGGCGACGACGGTGTGCTGACGAGCGCGTTCGGCAACCGGCGCAAGCGGTTCCTGCGTTCGATCGCGCGGGTCACCATCGGCAAGCTGTGCATGAGTGGTGCGGCAACCGGCGCTTCCCGGGCAGCCCTGGCCATTGCCGTCCGCTACGGACAGCACCGGCAGATCAGTGGCCAAAGGGCGGGCGAATGCGTCCCCGTCAACGCCCACGAGACCCACCACAGCAGGCTGCTGAAGGCACTCTCCACGGCGTACGGCATGACGTTCCTGCACCGCTCGGTGACTGCCCGCTGGGAACGGCGCACCAGCGCCGACCTCGCGGACCTGGAGCGTGAGATCGCCGTCGCCAAGGGATGGATCACCTGGCAGGCCCGCGGCATCGCGGCCGAGTGCCGTGAACGGTGCGGAGCACAGGGGCTGTTCGCCGTCAACGGCCTGTCCGGCTTCCCCGACTACATCGAGGGCACGGTGACGGCCGAGGGCGACAACCTCGCCATCTGGGCCAAGGCGGCCGCCGAGTTGGTGCTGAGCGGCACAGCCCGGCAAGACGATCCGAGCAGTTCCGCCACGGGCGCCGACGAGCTGACCGATGTCCGTTTCCTGCGCGGGCTGCTGGCCGGCTCCGAGGCCGTCTGGCAGACCCGGGCCCGCCTGGCACTGCGCCAGGGGCCCGCCCGGGATCCGCTTGCCCGCTGGAACTCCGCGTCCTCGGCCGCCTTGAGCATGGTCTCGGCGTACGCGGTGCGGTGCGCCGCCGACGCCTTCATCGAAGCCGTGACCCGGGCCGCCGACCCCACGGCACGCGACCTGCTGGAGCGACTGTGCCTGCTGTTCCTGCTGCATCAGATCGGCCCGTACACCGGTGACCTGCTGGCCAACGGCTTCATGAGCGTCGAACAGGTCCTGGCTCTGCCCTCCATGCTCGACAAGGCGACGAGCGAGCTCGCCCCGCACATGATGACGCTGGTCGACGCCTTCGACCTGCCCGACGAGTATCTGTCCGGGGTGCCCATCGCCAACGGTGACTGCATCCCGCTCATCGGCCACGCCGGGGCACCGATCACTGCGTGACGGCCGAGGCCCGCCTCGGCCGCGGGCCGAACGTGTCGGTGAGGAACCGGTCCCGGCGGGGCGTGCCCATCGCCTCGGGGCCCCGGTGATGGAGCGGGAGTGGAAGTCCCGGTCCGGTCCTCGTCAGTTCTTGGTGGGAGCTGCGCCGGCGGTCACCAGAGCCGGTTCGGCAGCCTGACCGCGTGCACTGCCCCGCAGGCTGTCGAGCCGGCTGATCGGAGAGGGCACCTCTCGCGCTGCAGCATCGCCGACGAGCAGCGCCAGACGACGGGCGGCCTGGAGAAGCGAGGCCCCGCGGGCCGCCTGCCCGCGCTCGCGCAGCACGTGCGCCTCCTCGAACAGGTCCCGGACAGTGTGTGCCATCAGTTCCTGGTCCGTGTCACGCAGGCAGCCGTGCGAGCCGTCCGCCACCAGTGCGAGCAGGTGGGCGGCGACCGCGACCGGTGAAGCCTGTGCCGCGCGCAGGGCGTGTGCGGCACGCAACCGCAGCCGCGCCCGGGTCGGTGCGTCGCTGTCGGCGAGGGCAGCGGCTCGCACCGCCGGCTCCCGGCGGCCCAGGCCGTCGAGGAGGCCGCACGCGCGCAGCGCGGCCAGGCCGGTCAGTGCCTCGGGTGCACCCCCGTCCACCAGGGCGTCGAGGAGGGTTTTGCCGATCGGATGGTCGCCGAGGACGGCGAGAGCGCGGGCGGTTGCGACCGCTTCCGGGCCACTGCGGCGCAGGCAGTCGGTGACGGCGCGCGCGAACAAGCCGTCACAGGACGGCTGTTGGAAAGCGGCGTTCTCCGCGAGCAGCGCATGCAGGAGCATGGGGTTGCCTCCGCTGAGGCGGTGCAGGCGGGCTGCCATCCGGGGCAGATCCGGCCCGTGCGTTCCGGTCTCGGCCACGAGTGTCCGTTCGACGTCGTGAGAGGAGAGCAGGCCCAGCCGCACACAGTGCACATGCGGGCCGCGCAGCACCGTCTTCGTGCACAGGTCCTCCCACCGCGTGCCGTGTGCCGGAGCCGTGAGGACCACGACGATCGGGGCGAAGGGCATGTGACGCACAAGATCGCGCAGGTGCCGAAGGGACTCCGGATCGGCCTGCTGGACGTCATCGACGCACAGCACCACCGGCCCTGTGGCCGCGAGTGTCCGCAGGTGGTCCCGGAACGCGGCAGCTGCGCTCTCCGGGTGGCAGCCGGTGTCGTCCGCGAGGGCACGACTGCGAACGAAGTCCGCCCGTGCGCCGGTCAGTTCACGGATGACCCCCCACTTCTCGCGAGGACGGCCCGCGGCGGCTTTGAGCACTTGAGCTCCGGCGGCACGCGCCTGTTCCGCCACGAGGTCGAGCAGCGCAGTCTTGCCGCAGCCCGGGCCGCCCTTCACCAGCAGCACTCGGGGCCCACGCGTCCGGCAGGAAGTGAGCACCATGTCCTGGACATCTGCCTGTGTCGTTCCCTGTGCCGGTGACATCTCGTCCTCCCTCGTCGATCGGTCTCCTGGTACGCGCCAGGATGGTGGTCGGCACTCGTCGAAGACTGGAGCGCAGGTCGACCACGAAGGTGGGCCATTGTGAGCCGGATGTTTTCCCTCCGGTTCCAAAGAGACTCGAGAGGCGCACGAGGTGGGCTCTCCAAGCTCTAGCTCAGCCACCGCAATCACGGTGGAACCGCTGCCTTGGAGGCTGACATGGGAATTCGTGACACCAAGACCGCCCTTGACAACGCGGAGAACCCGGAGGAGATGGCTCAGTCGGCCGTCCTCGAGGAGGAGACGGACCTCTTCGACTCCCCGAAGACGATCATGAACCAGATCTCAGCCGCCTGACACGTCAGACGGACACGAGCGCCGGGCGGGACACGATGCCTTCATCCCGCCCGGCACCGGCCATCGAAGAAGCCGAGCCCAGGGGGTCGGGTTGCACACGTCGCTCGTAGATGTGCTGCGCGGCGAGGGAGTCTTCGCCGACGCGTGGAACAAGGAATTCAAGATCTTCCGCGGTGCGGTGGATCCCGAGGACTACCTGTCCTCATCGTTCATCGAGGACAAGCTGGAGGCCAGCCTGCTGCGTTGGCCCTACTTCTCGGTACTGCGCCACGGGGCCGTACCGCCGGAGAGCGCGTACACCATCACCCGTGACGTCATCGGCCACAAGAGACCGGGGTTCGCCGACGCCGCCGCGATCCGCAGGCTGATGGCGGCAGGCGGCACCCTCAAGCTCAACCAGCTCTCCGACTGGCACCGGCCCACCCGGGAACTGGTCGAACAGTTCGAGGCCGCCGCCCCCGTGGCCGTGGCGTCGTATGTGTTCTGGACCCCTCCGGAGAGCCGCGGCATGCTTCCGCACCGGGACGCCTCCCACGTCGTGGCCGTGCAGTTGGAGGGGCGCAAGGAGTGGCAGCTGTACGCCGACGACGGCCAGGTGCGCAGCAGCGCAGGACTGGACGTGGACGCCGACCGCCCCAGCCACACCTTCGTGCTGGAGCCCGGTGACGTGCTGTACCTGCCGCACGGCTGGCCGCACGACGCGATCGCCCGCGACGGCGACTCGCTGCACCTGACCTTCACCCTCGCCGAGCCCACGCCCGATGACCTCCTCGAGGCACTCGGCAAGTACGTGCTCGACAACGACTGGGAGCTCGCCCACCGCTTCCACGCCACCACGCTCGAGGAGCGGACCGACAACGTGCGCGAGGCCCTGCTGGCCGTCGCCGACGCCATCGACGACGACACCTGGGCGCAGGCCGCCCTGCGGCCTCAGCGGGAGGTGACCGGATGAGCATCACGCTGCAGGACCTGGTCGGCGACACGGAGACCTTCTTCCGTGACCACTGGGGCCAACAGCCGGCCGTTTTCCGTTCCTCGGCCGACCTGACCGGTCTGATCACCGAGAAGGAGATGTGGGAGGAGGCGGACTGCGGGCTCCTGATTCGCCCGTACTTCACCTCGTTCGACGAGGGCGTGCGCTCAGCCATCTCGGACATGACCCGCTCGCGCACCATCGCGGGCCAGCAGGTGCAGGGGTACATCGACTCCGAACAGATCAAGGCGCACTTCGCTGCGGGCAGCACCTTCAAGTTCAGTCAGCCCGAGCACTGGCACCCGCGTCTGCGCACCCTGGTCTCCTCGCTGGAGCCGCACTTCCGTGCCGAGCTGGAGTCGTTCGTCTTCCTCAGTCCGCCCGGCAAGACCGCGATCGCAGCCCACATGGACGGCTCGCACGTGCTGATCCTCCAGGTCGCCGGGGTCAAGGACTGGGTGGTCGGGCGCCTGGACGAGTCCAGCATCAGCGACTCCGACCGCTACAACGGCGGCGTCATCCCCTTCGACCGCCGCATGGAGGTCACCCTGCGGCCGGGCGACGTCCTCTACATGCCGCACGGCACCCCGCACTCGGCGACCGCGCGCCTGGAGAACTCCATCCACGTCGCGGTCACCATCGAGGAACCGACCACGAGGGACCTCGCCAACGTCTTTCTCGCGGACCTTCTCGATCAGCCGGAATACGCCGAACTGACAGAGAACCACCACCAGCTGACGCTGCACGAGCAGATCACCCGGCTCCGGGCCCTGGTGACCCGGACCCTGCGCGCCTCGGACGCGGACCAGGTGCTCAAACAGGCCGTTCGCATCAAGTCCGAGCACCTCGGATGACCGTGGCGCTGCGCCCGGTGAGGGCCGGTGATCTCGACCAGTTCGACGTCGAGTTCGCCGGCCCTCATGGTCCCGGCCCCTACCAGTGGTTCGGCCACACACCCTCCGTGCGCCTGCGCCGACTGCACCAGGAACGGGAGCTGCTCGCCGGCGACGAGAACATGCTCTCCGTGACCAGCGACGCCACTCTGGTCGGGCGCGTCGAGTGGTTCCGCAAAGCGTGGGGGCGGGTGGATACCTCCGCCTGCTGGGAGATCGCCATCGGCCTGTTCGCCGCCCATCGCGGCCACGGCATCGGCACCGAGGCCCAACGCCTCCTCGTGGACTACCTGTTCGCGCACACTCGCGCCGAACGGATCCAGGTCACCACCGACCCGGACAACATCGCCGAGCAGCGGGCGGCCGAGAAAGCCGGCTTCTCGTTCGAGGGCCGGGTCCGCAGAGCCCAGTGGCGCGCAGGCACCTGGCACGACCAGCTCCTGTACTCGGCACTGCGCACCCTGTGAGACACCGCCTGACCACCTGTCCGAGCACCCCCAGGAGCGTACAGATGCGATCTTCCCTGCGTGAACTGAACGGTCCCGCACGGCAACTCGCCCTACTGCACGGCGTCGACGGCATCGGCGTGGGCATGTATGTGGCGGGTTCCGCCGTCTATCTGACCCAGGTCACCGGCCTGACCGCCGCGCAGATCGGACTGGCTCTGTCGGCCGCCGGTCTGACCGGTCTGCTCGCGTCGGTTCTCTTCGGCATCCTGGCCGACCGGGTCGGCGCCCGTCCGCTTCTTTCCTGGCTGCTCATCCTGCTCGGCGCCGGGTACCTCATGCTGCCCCTGGTCCATGCCGCCTGGCAGTTCGCCCTCCTGTCCGTGGTGATCGGAGCCCTGCAGTTCGGGACCGGCCCTTCCTTCACCTCGTTGATCGCCGAGCTGGTGCCGGACGACGGACGGGCCCGAGCACGCGCCGTCATCCGCTCCGTCGGCAACGCCAGCATGGGGCTCGGCACACTGGCGGCCGCTGTCGTCCTGGGCATCGGCTCGCACGCCGCCCTGCAGCTGTTTCCGCTGATCAACGCCGCCACCTTCGTCGTGGCGGGCCTGCTGGTGCGCCGACTGCCCGCCAACGCGGCCCGCCCGGCCCCACCGGCCGGCGGCCGATTCACCGCCCTGCGTGATCTGCCGTTCCTGCGCGTCGTCGCGGTCAACTCCGTGCTGTCCCTGCACGACTCCGTCCTCGCAGTGGCCATTCCGCTGTGGATCCTCGTCGGCACCGGGCTGCCCACGCTGCTCACCCCGCTGCTCATCGGAACCAACACCGTGCTCTGCGTGCTGCTTCAGGTACGCGCCGCCCAGGGCACCGAGGACGTGGCCGGCGCGACCCGCGCCGCCCGCCGTGCCGGCGCCGCTGCGGCCCTGGCCTGCCTGCTGCTCACCCCGAGCGGGAACCTCGCCCCGTGGGCCGCCGGAATTCTGGTGTGCGGCGGCTTCCTGGCGATGACCGCGGCGGAACTCTGGCACGCAGGCGCGTCCTTCGGCCTCGGTATCGCACTCGCCCCACCTGAGCGGCGGGGCGAGTACCTGGGCGCCTTCCAGCTGCACCACGGCATCCAGTCGATCGTCGGGCCGCTGGTGCTCACCTCGTTCATCGGCGGCGGCTCCGGACTGGGCTGGGCTGCGGCCGCGGGCCTGTTCGTCCTCGCGGCCGTCCTGGTGGGCCCTGCCGTACGCAGCGCCGGCGCACGGCACCTCCTGCCCGCCGCACAGCCCGCCGCGGCCGTCGACTAGCGAACGGATGTGACGATGCTTCACCCGGCCGCCACCCCGGAGACACCCGGGCCCTACAGTCGCAACGACCTGCTGGACGGACTGCGCACCAGCGGCGTGCGCGCCGGCGACACCCTCATGGTGCACGCGGCGATCAGCTCAGTCGGCTGGACGACGGGCGGCGGAGTGGCGCTCGTACAGGCACTGCGTGATGCGGTGGGTACGACGGGCACGCTCGTGGTACCCGCGTTCACCACCTATCTCACCGATCCCGCCACCTGGGTGCAGCGCCCGGTTCCGCGGGACTGGTGGCCCACGGTGCGAGAGGCGATGATCGCCTTCGACCCGGATCTGCATCCTGCCCAGCCGCCACTGGGCAGACTGCCGGAGCTCGTACGGTCCCTGCCCGGGGCCCGGCGTTCCGCGCACCCGCTGTACTCCTTCGCCGCCGCCGGGCCCCGTGCGGACGCCGTCCTCGCCCGGCACGCCCTGCCCTTCGGTATGGGCTCCCACAGCCCGCTGGCCGCACTGTGCCGGGGCGACGCGAAAGTATTGATGATCGGAGTGGGCTGGGACAGGTGCACCGTGTTGCACCTGTCCGAGCATCTGACGGCGTATCCGGGCCGCCGCAGCCATCGCATGGACATCCCCCGCTCCACCCCCTCGGGTCCCACCCGCTGGGAGCCGAGCCGCCAACTCGTGATGTACGAGGGCGACTACGGGGCCATCGGAACCGAGGCGACACGGTGCGGCCTGGCCGTCCGAGGACACATCGGCGCCGCGCGCACGCTGCTGGCCCCGGCGGCGGATCTTGTGGACCTCGGTTGCACGTGGCTCGCGCGCAATCGCGACCTGAGCGGATGGCGTGTGGCTGCGAACATGACGGGAGTCAGCGAAGCCCCCGCCGGTGCTCTGTGAGCGGTGGGGGCTTCGAGGCAGACAGTCTGTGGCGCCTCAGGCCACAGCCCAGGGCGCCGGGGTGAATCCCGCAGGTGCGGCCGCCGGCGCCCTGCCGTGGTCCCACACCGGGTTCGTCGCGGCGGAGACGATGCCCCACAAATGTCCTGCCGTGAGGGTCCTCACCGGGACGGTGAGTTGACCGGTGAGACTGATCCCGAACGCTGACTCGAGTGCGCCGACCATGGCCATGAGCGCGATGGAGTCAAGTCCGTACGCCTGCATGGGCATGTCGGCGGCAGGCACGACATCGGTGCCCAGGCCGGGAAGACATTGGCGGAGAATCATCTCGAACCTCGCGTTCCACGGAGTGGCAACCATGGGGCGGACTTCCTTCCGGCTGGCGGGACGGTCCACGCGAGATTCCGCGTGCTGCTCCGACGGTGCCGTGTGCCACTCAAACGAGCCTAGAAGGAGACTCGGCCGCGCCTTCGGCAACTACGCCGAGTTCGGCCGGCCCTGCTGGATCGAGGCCGCTCCCCTCCTCGTGCAGCATGCCGGCACCACGAGCGTCCTGGTCACCGGCCGCCAGCACAGCCGTCGGATTTGCGGCTCGCAGGTCGGCGGGACCGTGACGCGGCGACAGGACCGGCTGCTTCGGCGGCGTCACAGCGGCAGCGTGATACCCATCTCCCGCATCGCCCGCGACGGCGGCCCGCCCTCCGAGCGCTCCGTCTTGTAGCCCTTGCTGCCCGGGGCCAGGGTCCGCGGGTCGATCGCCTCCGCCGGAGCCGAACTCGCGTACAGGCCCCCCGGATCGGAGTCCCGGTCGTGCGGCAGCAGCCAGAACACTCTGCGGCGGAAGGTCCCCGAGGAGCGGGACGCCTTGGCCTGCGAGCCGAGCAGCGCATAGCCGACCATGCGTCCGTCACGGTGGTAGGCGGGTCTGCCGCGCCGTGTGGGCAGCCGGTCCAGGCTCTGGCGTACGTAATCCAGAGCGTCGATGCCCTCGAGCCAGACCACCTCGGCTTCGTGGGAGATCTCGTCCTCTTCGATGAGGGCGCTCATGCTGTCTCCTCGTCGGCGAGCATTCCGATGCCCGGGTAGTACTTGCGCTGGTTGGAGAAGATCATCTCTTTCGGCGACTCCAATCCCACCACCTCGCGGATGCGGGCGGCGAAGGCCCTGGATGAGCCCGCGGGAGCGCCCTCATTGTGGCACCACGCCCGGTATGCCGCATACAGTTGCGCTTGTTCCGCCCGCAGGGCCGGGTGGAGCGCGCAGGATTCGCCGATGAACCGTCCGGTGTGATCCTCGGTCTCCGCGTACGCCGTCGTCGCGATGCGCACCCGCTCGGGTCCGGTGAGGTCCTTCTCGCCGCGCAGGTAGCGACGGGCGCCGTCGATCAGCCAGTTGAGGATGCCGGATCCCTCCTCGGTAACAAGGATGTCAGCGAGGTTGTCGACTTTGTGTTCGTCGGAGACAACCTGCTCGAACGGGATGAGCCGTATCCGCCGCCAGAACGCGAAGCCGCCGCTGCCGACTTCGGGCCGGTGGTTGCCGAGCAGCCAGAGCTTGTGGGTGGGTCCGAAGGAGAAGAAGTCCTGCCGCATCCGCCGCGCCTTGATCCGGTCGCCGCCCGTGAGGAGCTTCACCCGGGCCTCGTCGAACTTGTCGCCCGGCTTGACCTCGCTGCACACGATGACCCGGCGGCCGTGGAGTTCGGCGAGGTCGGTGGGGTGGCCCTCATAGGGCCGGGCCATCAGGAAGCCTGGCGGCGCGGCATCGGCGTAGTCGCCGAGCAGCTTCATGAGTACGTCGAGGAGTACCGACTTGCCGTTCTTGCCGGAGCCGAACAGGAACGGCATGACCTGTCCGCCGACGTCGCCGGTGACCGAGTAGCCGAGCATCAGGTGCAGGAAGTCGATCATCTCGGCGCCCTCGGGTCCGTGGCCGAAGGTGTCGGCGAGGAACCGCATCCAGCGCGGGGTGGGCATGGGCCTTGGCGACAGCGAGGTGGCGCGGGAGTGGAAGTCCTTGTCCGGCTCCGCCCTGCGCAGGGCACCGGTACGCAGATCGACGATGCCTGCGGGGGTGCACAGGGCGTAGGGGTCGGCGTCCAGGAGTGCGGCGCTGAGGACCATCCCGGGGGCCGATTTGGCCTGGGTGAGCATGGCGTTCATGCCGCTGGTCGACAGGGCGCGGCGGCGGTGCTGCAGCAGGGCGGCCGCGGAGTGGATGCCGCGCGGGTCGTCGATGGCGATGACCTCGGCGAGGTCCCCGGCGGCCCACAGCACGGTGTCGTCCTCGTCGATCCGCCAGCGGGTGCCGTCCCAGCGGTACCAGCCCAGACCCGGTACATGCCGGTAGTCGCCCGCGTACAGCTTGACGAACAGCTTGGCGTTGCCGCGGTCGGAGAGCGTGTCCGGCAGCAGGCCCTGGGGGGCGGCGACTTCGGCGGGCGCGTCATTACGCTGCTGCGGCACCTGCACGGTGGACTGCGGGGGCTGGACGCTGGCGAGGATCTGGACGGCCACGGTCTCGGCGTCGAAGTTGAACACGGCATTGTCATCGTGGGTGTTCAAGGCCGGCCCCCGAGGGCTAGGGGATGCCGTTCGCCGGCGCTCAGACCACTGCGGATGATGGCTTCGCAGCGCCGTTCCTGTCCGGGGCGGACGTCGGCAGCGAGCTCGGTGAGGGTCCGCTCGGCCTCGGCCCGGGAGAGGTGTCCCGCTGCGACAAGTCCGCCCGCGGTGTAAGCGGCCCGGTTGAGCTTCTCGGAGAACGCGGCGCCCTCCGGCACGGCGGCGCAGGCTGCCACTTCGGACAGGACCTTGTCCAGAGCCTTCGAGGCGGCGCTTCGCCCGCCGCCGGCGGCGGCGACGGCCTGCCGGGCCCTGGGTGGCGGCGGGACAGAGTGGCGCAGGGACGGCTGGCGGGCCGCGGCGAGGTGTCCGGTGCGCTCCAGTTCGGCGGAAAGCCAGTCGGGGAGCAGGACGGGCTCACGGGCGGCGCCGACGGGCGTGTAGGTGCCGTCGGCGGTGCGGGTGCCGGGCGCGACGATGTAGCCGCCATGTGCCCGGATGTCGACCTGCCAGGCCAGGGCACGGCCGCTGCTGGAGCCCGTGGAGGACTGCCAGTGGTGTCCGGGGTGGGCCCGGTACCAGACGTGCAGGCCGCCGGAAGGGGTGCGGACGCGCAGAGTGGCCGTATCCATGGCGGGGCTCTTGGCACCGCGCAGGGCAGCCAGCACACCGAGGGTGTGGAAGCCGTTGGCGAGTCCGGTGAGGTCGATGCCCTCGGCGATGGTGATGCCCAGCAGGAGACGCGCGCGGTCGGGCAGCAATTGTGCGTGTGCGTCGATATCGATGACGACCAGTCCGGGGGGCCCGCAGGCGACGCCCACACCCAGGCCGTCGCCGGCGCCTGTCCCCCACCAGCGCTCGATCCGACCCGGATCGAGGGTGGCGGCACGGAAGCCGTGGCACCAGCGGCCATCCCGTAAACAGGGACAGCCCTCATGGGTGTGTCCCGGGGCGCGGCAGGCCTCGCAGTTGCCTGGGGGGGTCTTGCGCCCGGCGGCCAGGGGATGGACCGGCCAGCCTTTGCCCGCGCACCACTTGGCCGTCGCCAACGAGCGACCTCTGAACGACTGTTCGCTGCGTGAAACCCGCAGCTCAGCAGTCATGTATCCCCCGTTAGCGACTGAAGCGACTCAGTGACAGAAACAGGTTAGCGAAGCTGGTCCGAAAATTGGTGCGATTGGGGAGGGCGGGACGATCATCGGGCCGGGCGTCCGAACCCTGGTGCCAGCGACTGGCCTCTTCTTCGGTCGCTGTCCATCCCGACGAGGAAAAGTGCAGCTCAGGGAGTGTACGCAACTGAGATCAGCGACTGAAGCGACTCAAGTCGCCTATATATGAAGCGCACGCGCATACACGCACACGCGAATGTCTCCACATACCCCGACCTTCAGTCGCTTCAGTCGCTGCCTGCCTCAGAACACTCCTCTGACCAGCTGGTTTCCCTGAGACTGACGGAGCGACCAAGGGATGCTTCGGTCGCTCGGCTTCAGTCGCTGCCCGGGGCGACCGCCCTCAAGTGGGCCTTGAGCGGTCATGAAGTGCTGTCGGAGCCCGGATCGCTTCAGTCGCTGCCCGGGGCGACCCCGACGCCGGGTCGCTTGAGTCGCTGACTACGACGGACGCGGCCGGCTGTCGGGCTCGCCGCCCACCTTCCTGCATGCCGGGTAACGCATGGCGGGCAGATCAAGCCTCAGCCCTTGACGGCCTCGGCGACCCGCAGGGCGGCCTGGGCGGGCGCGAGGTGCGTGGTGTCGACGACCTCGGCCTCGCCGTGCAGCCACGTGCGGGCCGCCTCGGCGTAGGGCTCAAGGTATGCGAGACGGAACGGGAGTTGGGGCCCGTCACGGTGTCGCCCGCGATGCGTCCGCGCAGGGTGTCCTGGTCGGCGTGGAGGACGAAGTGCCTTACCGGGATGCCATGTTGGGCCAGGCCCGTGCTGATTTCACGCCAGTACTGCTCGACCAGGACGGTCATGCTGTGTGCGGGCCGCGGGCCGGTGCCGATCACGTCACGGAACCGGCACAGCAGAAGAGGGGGCCTACAGGTCGAACTCGATGTGTTCGAGGTCGGTGTATTCCACCAGGAGCCCGGCGGCACGGCGGCCGCCGTCCTTGAAGTACGTCTCCTGGAGTCCTTCGGCGGCGATCTGCTGCAACTGCTGGTCGGGCGCCCCCTGGTCGCGGGCCTCGAAGAGGCGGGCGGCGTAGGTGGGCGGGAGCGCGACGGTGAGGTGGCGCAGCCGGGCGTCGTCGGTGGTGCCGGGGGCGGCGGTGTAGCCGAAGCGGGCGCGGGTGTCGATGACGATGCCGCCGGTGGTGGCGGCGGCCTTCTTGGCCTTGGCACGGATCTGCGGCTGCCACCGGTTCTTCACCTCGGTCTCTATGCGGCGCGCGAGGTCCTTGCGGGGCTTCTTGATCTGGTCCTTCACGTAGCGTTCGACGGTGCGCTGGGTGATGCCCAGGGCCTCGGCTGTGGCCTTGGTGCCCTTGAACTGCTTGACCAGGTACCGCATCTGGGCCCCGGCCGTCTTCGGGATGGGACGGGTGAACGCCCGCTGCACCGCCTTGTCGAGGCCGTCCCCGAACATGTTCATCGCCGTCTACTCCCCGTTGTCCGTGGCGGTGACGTTGCCGTCCTTGATGTACCGGGCGAGGTTGAGCTCCTGGCCGTGCTCTTCGCGTACGCCCTCGGCCCACAGGGTGGTCTGGGTGCCCTCGTGCTTGACCATTCCGGGTGAGACACCGAGCCGGAAGCCGCCCGGCAGGGGCTTGCCGTCCTTGTACGGCAGGAAGTCCAGCGGGCCCGGCCCGTCGGAGGCGTACACGGCGCAGTCCGACAGGATCGCGACCGGGTACTGCCCGGTGGCAGCTGCGTGCTTGAGCATCTTGCGGTGCATGTTGATCCGCGCCTTGGAGATGACGGCGGCACGGATGTCGGGGCGCCAGGTGGGGCGCTTGAGGGCCGGCCACGGTTCGCCGGGACGCCAGCCGCCGCCGCGCGGCCGCTCGCGGAGCTTACCGATGCCGCCCTTGACCGTCGCCTTCACCGCGGACAGGACGATCGCCAGCTGCGGGTCGTGCTGACGGTAACCGTCCATCGCCGCCAAGAATTCAGCCCCCGACAAGTCGGCGGTGACGCCCAGGTCGGCCATCGTCGCCACGTACGCGTCGCGCAGCCGGTTGTACCAGCCGTCCAGGAAGCGGCCGTTCTCCGGCCGGATGTACGCCTCGATCGGTGCCACGGTGTAGCCGAGCTCCACCGCGTACGCCACGGTCGGCGTGGCGTACCAGGCCGGCCCCTCCGGCCGGTTGCCCTTCGGCGTGAACGGCGACGGCAGCCGCTTGTCCATCTCCACGTGCGAGAGGTCCACCAGCCACGAGCCGGGCACCTTCGGGTCGAACACCGGGCTCTTGACGTACACCGGTGCACCGAGGCCGACGACCGTGCCGTTCGCGGCCGCGGCGAACGCCATGTTCACGTCGATACCCACCAGGTAGCGCTTGAGGCACTCGTCATCGGTGAGCGTGCGCGACCAGTCGTACGCCTCCTCCACCAGGACCTCGTCCGGGGTGCGCTGGTGAAACCTGGGCAGGTGTGCGAGCAGCGGGTGCCCGTCCGGCGCCTCGCACGGTGCGCACTGCACCGCACGGATGCCCAGCGAGCCGGGGTTGTGCTCGCTGTGCCGCTTGCCCGTCTCGTCCGGGTCGGATGCACGGGTCGGTGGGTGCAGAGCGGTCATCAGCTCCAGGCCGGTGACAGCCGTGGAGCCGCGCGGGGTCATCACACGGGCCGCATAGATGCCGAGCAGCCGGGCCAGTTCCGGCGGCGGGAGCTGAGCGGCGTCGTTCCAGTGCCGCGTGTCCAGCGCGTCCCACGACGGGATGCACAGCTGGACGCAGTTGCGCTTGCCGCCCTGCGCCGGGCGGTAGATCCGGGCCCACGGTCCGAACCCGCGCCGTGTGAGCTGCCAGTTCGCCCGCTCCAGTTGCTTGATGACCTTGTGGCCCTCGGGCAGCCGCCCCGACAGGCGCTCCTCCTGGCTGAGGTGGACCGGCAGCCCGTACCGCTCGCACGCGGCCTCGGTGAGCACGATCAGCGGGTCGGCATCCTTCCCCGACCGGTGCAGTCGGGGCGCCCCCAACTCGGCCTCGGACAGGGTCCAGTCGACCAGGGCCGGGATCGACTTGGCGGGCACGTCCAGGACCAGGCCGCCGACGCAGTACGCGAACCCTTTCCCGTTCTCCACGTCGACGACCGCGAGCGGGCCGTTCTCGAACCGCGGGTCGACGGCTGCCGGGGCCGGCGCGGGTTTCGCGGTGGCCTTCTTCACGGTCGGGCGACGCAACGTCGACGGTTTCAACGTGCTCGCCGAACGCTGTGAAGCGCCAGCAGTTTTGGCGGGCTGGGGTGTGGTGCCAGAAGCAGTTGTGGGCTCAGGCTCAACAGCCGGACCGGTGGGCGGTGAACTGGCTTCCCCGGTGACGGGAGCCGGCACCTCGACCGCGTCCTCGCTGAGTGCGGCGCCGTTGGCGGGGTAGCGGGCGGCGAGGCCCTCCAGGAGCCGGGCGTACGCCGCACGTTTGGGCGGCCGAGGCTCGGTGCGTCCGGCCTCCCAGTTCCCCACGGCCTCGCGGCGCGCTTTCAGGGCTCTGGCAATCTGCTCCTGGCTCAGCCCGGCCGCTTCGCGCAGGCGCTTGCGCTCGGCAGGATCCGGCAGTGGATCCTGCGCGACCTGCTCCAGCAGCGCATCGACCGCACTGAAAAGATCTTGTTCCCCGCTGGACACAGATGCCACCTCCATCCACCACCCTACCCCCAATCTCTCTTCAATCGCACATAAATCACGTGTAAAACGCTCATTGATCGCTCACGCAGTGCGACCGTGAGCAGGGGGCCAAGCCAGCGGCTCTGCACGATTGCGACCGAGATTTTTACTTGTTGGATGGGGTCTCCCCTGCTCGAACAAAGTTGAGAGCTTGAGGAAGGAGCTACCAGGGCTTTTGGCCAACTCCGCGCGGGGGCACCTCCCAGCGGTGGCTGGGGGAGTGCGTGCCGGCCGCCGTGACGGGGCAAAGCTTGCCGGGAGGGGCACTGGCTAGAGACGTGTCGCAGTCCGGACAAGGTCGGCGACGGCTCTGGACCGGCTGTGCGGTGGCCAGGCGATCACAGTGGTGACTGTCGGCGCGTCCAGCACGGGCACGGCGGAGAGGTCCCCGTGCAGTTGGGCTCGGCACGACTCCGGCGAGACCGCGCAAGCACGGCCGAGCGCGACGAGCTGCAACAACTGCGCGTGGTCGCGGACCTGCGGGCCGGGGCCGGGCGGGTAGGTGCCGTCGGGGTCGGGCCAGCGTGGCAGGGGCAGGCCCGGCAGCCCGGTGATGTCGGCCATGCGCACATGGGCCCGGACGGTGAGCGGATGCCCGGCCGGCAGGACCACGACCTGGCCCTCCGTGCTGAGCTCTTCGGTGTGGAACCCGGCCGTCGAGTCGAACGGCCGGTGCAGCAGCGCCACGTCGGCCCGGCCCTCGCGCAGGAGTCGTTGCTGCTCGGCCGGGCCGCACAGGATGACGTCGACGGGGACCGCGTCGGGTTCGGCGGCGTAAGCGTCGAGCAGTTTCGCCAGCAGTTCGCTGGACGCGCTGGCTTTCGTGACCAGGGCCAGGCCGGGACGGCCGGTCACGGAAAGGGCTGCGCGGCGAGTCCGACGCTCAGCGGCGTCGACCGCGTCGAGCGCCGCGCGGCCCTCGACCAACAGCACCGAGCCGGCCTCGGTCAGCGTGACAGTGCGGCTGGTCCGATCAAACAACGCTGCCCCGAGTCGGCGTTCGAGCTGCTGGATCGCCCGTGACAAAGGCGGCTGTGCGATCCCGAGCCGCTGCGCGGCGCGCCCGAAGTGCAGCTCTTCAGCGACAGCGACGAAGTATCGCAGTTCCCGGGTCTCCATGCGGCCACGCTACTTCAGATCCATACCCTGAAGGTATCGCTGCCCACCCAATCGGTGTTGGACCCCCGCCGGGGCCCGAGGACAGCATGGTCCCTATGACTGAACGAACGATTGCGCTGGTCACCGGCGCGAACAAGGGAATTGGCTACGAGATCGCCGCGGGCCTGGGAGCCCTCGGCTGGAGCGTCGGCGTCGGCGCCCGCGACGATCAGCGCCGGGCGGGCGCGGTGCAGAGACTGCGCGCGGCCGGCGTCGAGGCGTTCGGCGTACCGCTGGACGTGACCGACGACGCGAGCGTGACCGCCGCCGCACGGCTGATCGAGGAGCAGGCCGGGCGCCTCGACGTGCTCGTCAACAACGCCGCCATCACCGGCGGCATGCCGCAGGAGCCCACCAGGGTCGTTCCCGACACCATCCGGACGGTCGTGGAGACCAACGTGATCGGCGTCATCCGCGTCACCAACGCGATGCTGCCGCTGCTGCGCCGCTCCGCCTCACCACGGATCGTGAACATGTCCAGCAGTGTCGGCTCCCTCACCCGGCAGTCAGGAACCGCTGCTGAGCAGACGACGGGTCCGGTGGCCGTGGCGTACGCGCCGTCGAAGACGTTCCTGAACGCTGTCACCCTCCAGTACGCCCGGGAGCTGAGCGGCACGAACATCCTGATCAACGCCGGCTGCCCCGGCTACGTCGCGACTGACCTCAACGGCTTCCGCGGCGTGCGTACCCCCGAACAGGGCGCGGCGATCGCCATCAAACTCGCGACCCTGCCCGACGACGGCCCGACCGGTAAGTTCTTCGAAGACGCCGGCGTAGTGCCCTGGTGATGTGAACGGCGGTCATCACCCGCCAGGTGAGGCGGCTTCGCCCGCGCGTCTCGAACAGGCTTGTCGACACTGGTTCCAATCGGCCGCTTTGCCGCCCCGATCGCTGATCAGTTCAGCGGCGAAGCGCTGGACCGTCTCGTCGTCGACCCCGTCGCAGGCGGCCGGGCTCTCGCTCTTCTTCACCGAGTTGGCTGTGTCGCCTGCGGCTATGGCCTCGCCGAACGCTTTGGCCATGGCGGCCTTGCAGGCGGCGGCGTCGGCTTTGGCCCCGCAGCCCGTGAGGGCGAGCAGGGCGGCCGCGGTCACTGCGGCCGCCCTGAGTCGGGTGCGCCTGGTCCCCCCTGGAATGGGTGCGGGTCCGCATCATCGCAGGGGCGCCCTGTCAGGCGCAGGGGTCCGGGCCGGCCTTGCGGACCGCGGCGGCGATGTGGAGGGAAGCGGCTACGCCGCACGATCTGGCCGCGTAAAGCGCGCGAGCGAGCGCGCGGCCTGAGTGCGGATGGTCAGGGGGTGGGCCAGGACCTCAGCCGATCGGCGATGTCGTACGCGTCCATGCGCAGGGTGCGGATGTCGTTGATCAGGTCGCGCCACGGCTCGTACGTCGCGAGGACGGGTTCGCCAGAGGCCTGCAGGTAAGCGATGGCGACGCCGTACCCGAAGGCCTCATTGCGGGCGGGGAGGGGGCGAAGTAGTACGCACTCCTCCAGGAACACGGCGGCCCGCCAGAAGGCATCCGGGTCCGTCTGATCCAGGCGCGGGGTGTTCACCCGGTGCCGGGCCGCCATGCCGACGAGCACGGACAGGTCATTGACGGTGAGGTCGGTGCGGAGGATGTCTTCCTGGCGGGCCAGAAGCCATCGGTAGTCGACGAGCAGTTCCACAGGTTCAGGCCGCCCGCGAAATCTCGTGCGTGGCCGCCGGCGGGAGCCCGCCGAAGTCGGCGTCGAACCGGTCCAGGATGCCGGGCTCGCCGATGACGCGGCGGAACGCGGCCGTCGCGGAGTCGAGCAGCTTCTCGTGCTCCTTCTCCGCGGCCACCTTGGCGAGGTAGTCCTTCATGGACATGCCCGCCCCGTCGGCCAGGGCCTTGAGCCTGTCCCTGGTGACGTCGTCGATCTTGACGCTGGTGTCTGCCATGATTCGAGTATGCCGCCGGGCATACCGTTCTGGCTACCAGCTTCCAAGAATGGCTCTGAACTTGTAGCCCGTTTCCCGTGTCGCATTCCGCGCCGTGATGTTGTCGCCATGCCGGACGGCACGCCAGCGGGATTCATGCCTCCGCACCCTTTGTGTACTGGACCGCCCCGGTCGTCATCAACTCGTACGACCAGGGCATGCCAGTAGCGTTCGGCGGTGATCAAACCGCTCTGAAGAGCGCGAGACCGGGGGTCCGGTGAGCGGAGCACATCTGGCTGGGCTGGTGCAGCTGAGCGTGCGGCTGGCTGACCAGGCCTTGGGGAGGATCTGGAGTGGGCATCTGTCCGCCGTTGCGCGCCCCATCCCCGCCCACGTTCTGGCGCCGGACATCTGAATGGGCGATCCCCGAAGGCCGTGCTTGGCCCCCTGAGCGTCCCCCACGGCAGATGAATTCGGTTGCGGCGGGACCGGTGAGCCCGGTGAGCTGCCTCCATGGACGGTGCCACGGAGCAGGCGCAACAAGCGAGGTCACGAAGAGACTGCAAGATCACGACGCAACCAGCTCCATGGCACAGGTCGGCGGCGCTCGTGGCCCTGATGCTGGCCGCCTTCACCTTCAACACTGCGGAGAACCTGCCGATTGGCCTCCTGGAGCTCATCTCCGAGAGCCTGAAGGTGTCACTGTCTGCGGTCGGTCTCTTGGTCACTGGTTACGGCGTGACGGTGGCCGTTTCGTCCTTGCCGCTCGCCCACGTCATGCGGGCCGTTCCCCGACGTCATGTGCTCACGGGGCTGCTGGCCGCGCTGGTCGTGTCCAGTCTCGTTGCGGCACTGGCGACCTCGTACTGGCTGCTCCTTGTGGCGCGGCTGCTGACCGCGCTCGCCCAAGCGCTGTTCTGGGCCGTGATGGGGCCGGTCGCGGTGGGCCTGTTCGCGCCCGAAGTCCGTGGACGTGTGGTCGGGGCGCTGTCCGTCGCCGGTTCGCTCGCCCTCGTACTCGGTGTTCCCGCCGGGACCTGGCTGGGCCGGCAGAGCGACTGGCAAGTGCCCATCGCCATGCTGGCGGCTCTGGGACTCGTCTCTCTGGTGACGATCGCTGTTCTGCTGCCCACCACCCGTCCGGAAGAAGAGAACGCCGCCTACGGAACCAGTCCCGACGTCCGCCGGTTCGGGATCGTACTGGCGGCCGGGACCCTGTCCGCCACTGGGGCCTTCGCGGGATACACCTACATCGTCAAGTTCCTGGGCGACGTGAGCGGGTTTTCCCCGAGCGCGGTCAGTCCCCTGTTCGTGGCCTTCGGGGTTGCGTGTCTGGCCGGAGTGAGCATCACCGGGGCGTTGCTGGACCGCTTTCCGCAGGCCGCACTGACCGCCGCCGTTGCTACACAGGCGGTGGGCATGCTCGGTCTGTACGCGGCCGGCACCGAGCCGGTGGTGGCGGTGGTGTTCCTGGCGCTGATGGGCAGTGCACTCGGGCCGGTGTTCATGACCACCCAGAACGCGATGCTGCAGTGCGCACCGGGCCGCACAGATATCGCACTCGCGGCGAACTCCGGTTCTTACAACGCCGGTATCGCGGCGGGCGCCGCGCTCGGCGGACTGGTCCTGCCGCTCGCCGGCGTGCGGGGCACCTTCCTCGTCGGCGGGCTACTGACCGCCGGAGCCTGCGCAGTGCTGCTTGGCGGGCGGCTGCTGCGTTCCTTCAGACCGGAGTCCGCCGGTTAGGCACTGTTTCTCGGATCTCTGACGTAGGTGGGGTGTTGAGGGCAGGCTGGCTGCATGGGGCGTGGGGATCTGACGAATGCGGAGTGGGATCGACTGGAGTCGTTCCTGCCTCGCGGTGGTGCGCGCGGGGGTCGGTGGAGTGATCACCGTCGGGTGATCAACGGGGTGCTCTACCGGGTGCGGACGGGTGTGCAGTGGCGGGATCTGCCGGAACGGTTCGGGCCGTGGGAGACGGTCTACAAGCCTCATCGTCGCTGGTCAGCGGATGGGACGTGGGCGATATTGCTGTCCCGTGTCCAGGCTGCCGAGGACACCGAGGGGCGGATCGACTGGGACGTGTCGGTGGACTCCACCGCAGTGCGGGCCCATCAGCATGCCGCCGGCGCAAGGAAGGCGCCGCCTGCCGCAGCTCCTCAAAAGGGGGCCGGCACAGGGACGAACCAGGTCGATCCGGTGCTGCGGAAGCTGGCCGTCCGGCTGGAGGAGGTGGTCAGATCGGCGAGTGTCTGAGACGTTCCCGCGGAGGGTTCACCACCAAAATCCACCTCGTTACCGAGGGGCGATGCCGGCCCCTCGCTCTCGTCCTGACACCCGGCCACTACGGTGACGGCCCTCAACTCGCGCGCGTGCTGGAGCAGGTCTCCGTTCCCCGTGCCGGAGTTGGACGGCCTCGCACCCGTCCCGACCGTCTGTTGGCGGACAAGGCCTACACGTCCCGACAGAACCGCCGCTACCTGCGACGACGCGGAATCCAGCACATCATCCCCGAACGCCTCGACCAGCAAAGAAACCGGCAGAACCGTGGCTCCCGAGGCGGCCGGCCCACCGGGTTCGACAGCGAGCTCTACAAGAAACGCAACACCGTCGAACGCGCCATCAACCGCTTGAAAGGCTTCCGCGCCGTCGCCACCCGCTACGAGAAACGCGCCTACATCTACCTCGGAACCGTCACCCTCACAGCCCTCACCATCTGGCTCCGAACATGATCCAAGAAACAGTTCCTAGCCCGCCCGGGCGGCGGCAAGGTGGGTGTCCACGGCGACGACTCCGTCGACGCCCTGGCAGAGGCCCACGAGCACCGGGACGAGACGCGGTTCCGGGACGTGACCCCGCAGGGTGACGACCCCGTCTCGGACCTCGACCGCGACGGTGCCCTCGTCCAGGCCGAGGATGGACCCCAGGACGTCCCGCTCCACCTCGTCGCGGATCTCGACGTCGGAGCGGATGAAGGCGTCGAGCAGGTCGCTGCGGCTGATGATGCCGGTGAGGTGCCCGTCGTCGCCGACCACCGGCAGCTGTTTGACGTGCCGCCTGCGGAGTTCCCGCGCGGCCCGGGGGATCGTCCAGTCGGGGCGGGCGGTGAAGGCGGGGCTGCTCATGAGCGCGCCCGCGCTTCGGGCCCGGGCCTTGCCCCAGGCGCCCTCGTCGTTCCCGTCCTGCCCCTGCGGATCGGGCATGCCGGTCTCGTGCCGCAGCACGTCGGACGCGGACACGACGCCGACGAGGGCGCCGTCGTCGTCGACAACCGGGGCCGCGACGATGTCGTGTACATCCAGCAGGCCGACGACCTCCTGGAACGGTGTGTTGGGGCGGAGAGTGACGACCTCCTCGGTCATCACGTCACCGACCGTGCGGTGGTGCAGCATGGCGTCGGCCTCCTCCGTTTGCGGCCGGGGCGGGCGCGGTCGGACCGCCCGGGGCGGACGACGCGCGGCGCGTCGGCCTCCGCGGCTCTGCCGGCTTGTCAACGCGTCCTCTCTACCCATGACAGCACCCCGCCGCTCCGGCGACCAGTGACGTTTGACCTGGCGAGGAGGGCCAGCGGCCCGACGGCCAGGAGTGCCGCCGAGTGCGCGGTAGGTGCTGGCACCTCGACGCCATGTCCGCGGCTGTCTGGAGTTGAGCGTTGTAGTCGGCCGAGCGGACCAGATTGGGCGCTCAGTCACAGCAACGGGATCGCGACACGCGTGTGACATTGAGCCGCAGGTGGCGAGCCGTGCGCACAGGACCGCTGGTCAGGCGCAGTGATTGATTCGTAGTTGGCGGATCCGTTGCCTGGTACTTGGCGAGTACCTGGCGGATTGCTTCGGATCGTCAGCTCAGGAAGGGGCTGGGTGTCAGTCCATCCCGGGTGGGAGAGGTGCAGGCCCGGAACATCAGCTTCTGCCATGCCAGGTCTGTGCAGTCCTTGGCGATCCGGGCCTCATGCGCCTCCAGCAGGGCGATCTCGGCGTCCAGTTTCTTCGCTGGACAAGCCTTCCGCCCAGGCGAGATAGGACTTCGTATCTTCATCCAGGTCTTCATCCACGCCCTCAGTGTTCGCGCCTTAGGGCCCTCGACAGTCCCCCGATCGGCGGATCAGCGGGTACCCCGAGGTGACCCTGTCACGGTCGGCAGTTCGCCCCTGGCATGGCCTGCCATCCCTACCGGTCATCGGTCAGCAGTGTGCATGTTGGTCGGTGCTGACCTGACGGCGACCAGGGCTGCGATGCCGGAAAGGAGGGTCAGCGCTGCGAAGAGGGCTGGGTAGCCGCCCAGTGGTGAGGCGAGTGCCGCGCCGGCGAAGGGTGCAAGGGCGGAGGCGGCGGTCGTGGGGGCGGCGAGGAGTCCGGAGAGGCGGCCGTAGTGGGTGGTGCCCCAGCGGTCAGCGATGGCGGTGGCTTGCAGCAGGGTGAGGTTGCCGCGGGCCATCCCGGCCGCGACGGACAGTACGACCAGCAGGGCATATGGACCGGGGACGATCGCGAGTCCGGCCGTGGTGGCGCCGCCCAGTGCGATGAGTGCCACGGTGCGGGCGGTTACTGCGGTGCGGCGAGCGAGGGATGCGTAGAGGGTGCGGCCGAGGGTCTGTCCGGCGCCGCCCAGGCCAAGGGCCCAGGCGGCTTGAGCGGTGGTGAGACCGCGCTCCAGGAGGAGCGGGACGAGGGCGACGACGACGGCGTACACGGCGAACGCCGACAGAGTGAGGGCTGTGGCCAGCATCCAGAACGGCCGGCTCCGGGCCACTTGGCCCGCCCCGCCTGTGGCGTGGGCAGGCGCGGAGGCCGCCTTCGGCCATGGTGCCTTGAGGGCGAGGGCGTGGGCGGGGATGGTGACGGCGGCGAGGATCAGGGCCAGAACCAGGTAGGTGGTCCGCCAGGAGAGGTGGTCGGCGAGTACGGCGGTGAGGGGTGCGAAGACGGTCGAGGCAAGGCCACCGGCCAGAGTGACGATGGTGAGCGCGCGGACGTGGTCAGGAGCCCACCAGCGGGTGAGCGCGGCGAACGCGGGCTGATAGAAGGTAGCTGCCATGGCGAACCCGGCCACAATCCACCCGGCAAGGAAGACAAGCAGGTTGGGGGCGGCGGCGATAATAAGGATGGAGAGGACGCCAAGGACGGATCCTGCGGTCATGACGGTGCGGGGGCCACGGTGGTCGATGATCCGCCCGACGCGTATCCCGGCGACGGCGGAGATCAGCAGGGCGGCGGAGAACGCGGCCGTGGTCGCCCCGACGGGCCAGCCGGTGGTCGCCGTGATCTCCGGATTGAGCACCGGGAAGGCGTAATAGACGATGCCCCAGCTGGTGATCTGGGTGGCACACAGCGCGGGCAGTACGGCGCGCGGCCGCGACCGGTCCCCAGTTCCAGTCGCGGCCGCGGCCGAGTGGGCGTCCAGGTCGGTCACGGGCAGCAGCCTGTGGCCTGGACCGGGGCTGTCTTGCCCTCGGCCGGGCCCGCACAGCAGGGGGCAGCCTTCTGCTTGGTCATTGCTTCGGCGTCCGCCTTGACGACGTAGACCTCCCAGGGCTCCTGGCCCGGGCCGTGGACCCACACCTTGTCCTGCAGGGCGTAGCAGCAGGTGGTGTCGTTCTCCACGTCGGTGGCCAGACCCGCGTCGGCGAGGCGGGTGGTGGCGGCGTGGACGGCTTCGGTGGTCTCGACTTCGACGCCAAGGTGGTCCATGCGGGTCTCTTCGCCCGGGACGCCCTGGATGAGGACGAGCTTGAGCGGGGGCTCGGCGATGGCGAAATTGGCGTATCCGTCGCGGAGTTTGGCTGGCTGAGTGCCGAAGAGTTTGCTGTAGAAGGCGATCGAGGCGTTCAGGTCAGGGACGCGCAGGGCGAGCTGTAGTCGGGACATGAGAATCCTCCTGACGCTGGGATGGTGCCCCGGCCGGATGGCCGGGGCGATGGGGCGAATCAGCAGCAGCCGCCCGAGGACGACTCCTCAACGGTGAGCGCACCGGCGGCACCGACGCCGATCTGCACAACGGCAGGCGCCGGAGCGCAGCAGCCGCCGCCCTCGCCCTGCTCACTGGCGGGGTCGTCGAACAGGCCTGCGCCGCCGCACACCCCGGTCTCGGGCAGGGTGAGTTCGACGCGGTCGGCGGACTCGGTGTCCCCGGCGATGGCGGCGACAACGGAGCGGACCTGCTCGTAGCCGGTCATGGCCAGGAACGTGGGCGCCCGGCCGTAGGACTTCATGCCGACCAGGTAGATGTCCTGCTCGGGGTGGGAGAGCTCGCGGTGCCCGTGCGGGTAGACGGTGCCGCAGGAGTGCTGGTTGGGGTCGATCAGCGGGGCCAGCTCGAGCGGGGCCTGAAGGCGCTCGTCCAGGCCCAGGCGCAGCTCGGAAAGGAACGAGAGGTCCGGGCGCAGGCCGGTCAGGACGATGACCTCGTCGACCGGGTCCAGGCGCCGGCCGTCCTCACCCGTGAGGATCAGTCGTCCGTCCGCATCGTGCTCGATCGTGTCTGTGCGGAAGCCGGTGACGGCGTCCGCGTAGCCGTTGTCCACGGCGGCCTTCGCGGACAGACCGAGTGCGCCACGTGCGGGGAGCTGGTCGGCGCTACCGCCGCCGAAGGTGGAGCCGCTGATGCCACGGCGCAGGATCCACACCGCGTGCGTGCCGGTCTCGTCCTTGGCGAGATCGGCGAGCGAGGCCAGGGCGGTGAACGCGGACGCGCCGGAGCCGATCACGGCGGTGCGCCTGCCCGCATAGCGGGCGCGCACGGCCGGGTCCTTGAGGTCGGGAATGCGGTAACTGACGCGGTCGGCGACAGACTTCTCGCCGAGGGCGGGCAGGCCGCTGGCGCCAGCAGGGCTGGGCATGGTCCAGGTGCCGGAGGCGTCGATGACGGCGCGGGCGAAGACGCGCTCCTCGCCCGTGGCGGTGGTGAAGTGGACGACGAACGGCTGGCTCTCACGGTCGGCGTCGACGATGCGGTCACGGCCGGCGCGGGAGACCCCGGTGACCGTGGCCTGGTAGCGGACGTGCTCGCCCAGGGCGTCGGCGAGCGGCTGGAGGTACTTGTCGGCCCAGTCACCTCCCGTGGGATAGGTGGCGGCATCGGGCTTGGTCCAGCCGGTCGGCGCCAGGAGCTTCTCGGCCGCCGGGTCTACGAGTTCGCTCCAGGTGGAGAACAGCCGCACGTGCGACCATTCGCGCACGGCCCGGGCGGCAGCAGGACCGGATTCCAGAACCAGGTGCCCGATACCGCGCTCGTTGAGGTGGGCCGCTGCGGCGAGCCCGGTGGGGCCGGCTCCGATGACGACGACGGGGAGCTGCTTCTGGCTCATGATGGTCGGTCTCCTGAAGTTGGTGGGACGAATCAGCGGGTGAAGGAGAGCGCGGACAGCTGGGTGCGCCGGTGGTGGGCCGTGGCCCGGCAAGCGCTGTCGCAGACTTGCGCGCAGCTGTCACAGAAGCTGACGCCGCCCAAGAGACGAGCCGTGCGGATGCGTGCGGTCACGACAATCCCTTGTTTCGATGTCTGTCTATGTATTGAGCTTGCCACTCGCATCGACGAGTGTCAACATAGACGTATGTCGAATTCAGAGGTTGTCGAGCTGGCGGTCTTGGACGTCGAAGATGTGGTGCCGTGCTGCCCGCCGATCACCGCCGGGGAGCTGTCGCAGGCCGACGCCGAGAAGATGGCCGTGATGTTCAAAGCGCTGTCCGACCCGGTGCGGCTGCGGCTGTTCTCCAAGGTCGCCTCACACGCGGGGGGCGAGGCGTGCGTGTGCGACATCTCCGACGTCGGTGTCTCCCAGCCGACCGTCTCCCACCACCTGAAGAAACTGCGCGAAGCCGGTTTGCTCACCTCGCAGCGCCGCGGTACCTGGGTGTATTACCAGGTCGCTCCGTCCGTCGTGGCTGCGATGTCCGCCATGCTCGACCTCCGCACCTGAGCGCCGCGCCACCTGCGGGCGGCGCGGGTCAGCCGCGCCGGGCGACGCGCCGGCGCCCTGGGCGCACGCGGAATTCTCCAGCCTGCCGGCGCCCGGACGTTCAGTGCGACACAAGTCGTGCCACGTCACGAGCCATCTCCCGGGCCGTACGGCCGACGCCGATCAGGGTCGCGGACGCCGGGCCGGTCCAGTCGCCGTAGCCGAGCAGGTGCAACCGGGGCTCCCCTGCGGCGCGGGTGCCCTCGGTGGCGATGTGACCGCGCGGCCCGCGCAAGCCCAGCGGTGCGAGGTGGGAAAGGGCTGGGCGAAAGCCCGTACACCAGATCACCGTGTCCGGACGCATCGTCGTGCCGTCGCTCCAGCGGATGCCGTCTGCGGTGAGCTCCTCGAACATCGGCTCCGCCTTCAGCAGGGCGGCATCCCGTGCCGCGCGGACCGGCGTAACGGCCACGATGTCGCCGAGTGAGGCGACACCACCGGTGTCCGCGGTGCCCTCGTCCAGGGCCTTGCGCCGGGCTGTAGCGGCGTCGAACAGGGCACGGCCGTCGATGTTGTCGGCCAGGAAGCGCGGCGGGCGCTGGGTGACCCAGGTCAGGTCGATGCCGGGGTGGGTGGCGAGGTCGGCGGCGATCTGCGCGCCGGAATTTCCCCCGCCGACCACGACGACCTGCTGGCCGGTGAAGTCGGTGGGCCGCCGGTAGTTCACGGTGTGCAGCTGTCGGCCCGAGAACACCTCCTGCCCCGGCACGGCCGGCCGGAACGGGCGCCACCAGGTGCCCGTCGCCGAGACAACGGCCCGCGCCGACCAGGTGCCCGAGTTCGTCTCGACCCGCAGCCGCCCGCCGTCCCTGCGTACCGCCCGCACGCGGACCGGTCGTTGCACAGGCAGCTGGTAGCGCCGTTCGTAATGGCTGAGGTACTCCACGACATGGCCGGCGTCCGGGTACTCCTCGCCGCTCTGGGCGGGCATGAGCCATCCGGGCAGCGAGGAGAAAGCCGCCGGGGAGAACAGGTGGAGCGAGTCCCAGGTGTGCTGCCAGGCGCCGCCGGGCATGGACTGCGCGTCGAGGATGACGAAGTCCACGCCCTGGCGGCGCAGGTGGTAACCGGCGGCGAGCCCGGCCTGGCCGCCACCGATCACCACCACGTCCACGGTGTGCGTCACAAGGCTGTCGTCACCGCGCGGGCGTCGAACTTCTTGCGCCAGGCGAGCGCGACGTAGACCAGGCCGATCAGCACCGGCACCTCGATGAGCGGGCCGACGACACCGGACAGGGCCTGGCCCGAGGTGACGCCGAAGGTGGCGATGGCGACCGCGATGGCCAGCTCGAAGTTGTTGCCGGCCGCCGTGAAGGCGAGGGTCGCGGTGCGGTCGTAGGCGAGGCCGAGGCCCTTGCCCAGAAGGAACGTGCCGAAGAACATCACGGCGAAGTAGACCAGCAGCGGCAGCGCGATCCGCACCACGTCCACCGGCTGCGAGGTGATCGTCTTCCCCTGCAGGGCGAAGAGGATGACGATCGTGAAGAGCAGGCCGTACAGCGCCCAAGGTCCGATCTTCGGAAGGAAGCCGGATTCGTACTTTTCACGGCCGAGCTTCTTCTCACCGACACGGCGCGTGAGGAAGCCGGCGACCAGCGGGATCCCGAGGAAGATGACCACATTCAGCGCGATCTTCCACATGGAGATGTCCAGGCTCTGACCGTCGCCCAGGCCCAGCCACTTCGGCAGCAGGTCGAGGTAGAACCAGCCCAGCAGGCCGAATGCGATGACCTGGAAGACCGAGTTCAGGGCGACCAGGACGGCCGCCGCCTCACGGTCGCCGCAGGCGAGGTCGTTCCAGATGATGACCATGGCGATGCAGCGGGCGAGGCCCACGATGATCAGGCCCGTGCGGTACTCGGGCAGGTCCGGCAGGAAGATCCACGCCAGCGCGAACATGACGGCCGGGCCGACGATCCAGTTGATGACGAGCGACGACACCATCAGCTTCTTGTCGCCGGTGACCGTGTCGAGCTTGTCGTAGCGGACCTTCGCGAGGACTGGGTACATCATCACGAGCAGACCGAGCGCGATCGGCAGCGAGACGCCGCCGACCTCGACCTTCGCCAGGGCGTCGTTCAGGCCCGGGATCAGGCGCCCGAGACCCAGCCCGACACCCATCGCGATGAGGATCCACACCGCGAGGTAGCGGTCGAGGGTGGAGAGCTTCCTGACGATCGAGTCTTCACCGCTGACGCCGGACGACGGAGTCTGGGTGGTGAGCTCGGTGGAGGTCACGGGCAGGCCCTCTTGTTCTCGGCGGCGGTACGGGCGGATTCGGCGAGCGCGGCAAACTGTTCGGACAGGCCGGCCAGAACGTCGGGGCACAGCTTGTAGTAGGTGAAACGGCCACACGGCTCCGTCTCCACCAGGCCCGCCTCGCGCAGCACCTTCAGGTGGTTGGAGAGGTTGGTCTGCTTGGCTCCGGTCTCCTCCACCAGGTGCGTCGTACAGAGCGTCTCTTGGGCGAGCAGAGTGACGATTTTCAGGCGGAGCGGGTCACCCAGGACCCGGATCACGTCAGTGTCGACTGAAGTCAGCATGGGCTGATACTTTCACATCACTCGGCGCTGATACCAGTCGGTGCTGATCTTCTGGAACCCGCCGAAGGGGGTTCTCGTGTCCCCGTCCCCTGTCCTGCCCGATGAACGCCTTGCTGCTGACGCCGCCCGCCTGGCCACCGCGCACCGCGGCCGCTTCTGTGCGGAGACCGTGCAGCGGGTCATCACCGACTCCTACGAGCGCCTCGCCGCGACCGCCCGCGTCACCACGCATTTGGTCGTCCTGGGCGAACGCCTGGCGGCCGAACGCCTGGACGCCCTGGCACACATCGAGGGGGCGCCGGGCAGCGGACTGCCCCGGGTGCTGTTCGTCTGCAGCCACAACTCCGGACGCTCGCAGCTCGCCGCGGCGCTGCTCGCCCACCGTGCCCAGGGACATGTGACGGTGTCGTCCGCCGGCACCCATCCCGCCGCGGCCGTCGAGCCGGCGGTGGCCCAGGTCCTCACCGAGACAGGCGTCCTGTCCGCGGAGACCGCCTTCCCCAAGCCGCTGACCGACGCGGTGGTCCAGGCCGCCGACATCGTGATCACGATGGGCTGCGGCGACGCCTGCCCCATCGTGGTCGGCCGCCGCTACCTGGACTGGCCCGTCGCCGACCCCGAAGGCGCCCCGATCGCTGTGGTGCGCACTATTCGCGACGCGATCGACGCGCACATCACCGGGCTGCTCGACTCACTGCCGAGTACCGCCTGAGTTCCCCTGCCATCACCGCTTCTTTGAACTGCTCGCTCCACGCTATGAAGGAAGAACCGATGTCCTCCTCCCCGCTCGCCTCCGTGCTGTTCGTCTGCGTTCACAACGCCGGGCGCTCGCAGATGGCCGCCGGATTCCTCACTCACCTCGCGGGCGACCGTATCGAGGTCCGCTCCGCCGGCTCGATCCCCGGCGACCAGGTCAACCCCGCCGCGGTCGAGGCCATGAAGGAGGTCGGCGTCGACATCTCCGACCAGAAGCCGAAGATCCTCACGACCGAGGCCGTCCAGGCATCCGACTACGTGATCACGATGGGCTGTGGCGACGCCTGCCCGATCTTCCCCGGCAAGAAGTACCTCGACTGGGCACTGGAGGACCCGGCGGGCAAGGGCGTCGAGTCCGTGCGCCCGATCCGCGACGAGATCAAGACCCGCATCGAGGCCCTGATCGCCGAGATCGACGCAAAGCAGGAGGCATGAGCGGCGTGACCGACTCCGGCATACGCAAGGTTGTCCATCGGCTCCGGCCGCCTATCCTCCCCAGCTCGGCGAGCGTCTGGGCGGAATCAGGGCTCGGAGCCCCAGTCGACATCGACCAGCTCCAACGACAGATCGCTCTGCTCGAACAGGACCTCTCCGAGAAGCCGGGCGAGCTCGAAGAACGGACCGAGGAGCTTGAGGCGGCTCGAGCTGCAAACCGTGAGCTGACCCGGTCCCTCAACCACCGGTCCTGACCTGCTGAAGTCACAGCGTAGTTTTCCGGGGGGCCTGTCGGCCCCCGGAAAACCCCGGACTCAGAGTTACGACCTGGTGCGCAATTGCCTCGCGCATGAGCCGCCCCGCGATTTACCCTCGCGGCCATGACGTCACACGATGCGCCTGAAGGCTCCCTGATCGCTCCCGGTGGTGCCGGGCTGGTGATCCGGCAAGAGACCGCTGACGATCACCGAGATGTGCGCGAGGTTCACACGCGCGCCTTCGGTGACAGCGATCGAGTTCCCGGGCTCGTGGAGGCACTTCGCGTTGCGGAGGCTGCATTGGCGCCGATGTCCTTTGTCGCCACCGTTGATGACCGGGTCGTCGGGCATGTCCTGCTGAGCGCGACGCGGTTGGATGCTCCGCGTCGGATCGTGGACGTCCTGTCGCTGTCACCGCTGGGCGTGGTCCCGGAGTTCCAGCGTCAGGGCATCGGTACGCAGCTCATCGCCCACGCCCTCGAGGCGGCCGACAGCAAGGGTGTGCCGTTGGTATTCCTGGAGGGTTCGCCGCACTACTACGGCACGCGCGGCTTCGAGGGTGCCGGCGCGGTGGGCTTTCGTTCGCCGTCGCTGCGTATCCCGGAAGCCGCGTTCCAGGTCGCCCGGTTGTCCGCTCACGAGCCGTGGATGACGGGCACCTTCGTCTACTCAGAGGTCTTTTGGGCCTTTGACTGCGTCGGCCTGCGCGACCCCGAGGACTGAGGGGCTACCCGACTCGACCTGATCCTCAGGACTGTCACAGTGGGGATGTCCAGCTCGTCGTCGGTTGCGTGCGATCGGCAAGGCGTCGGGCCGTAACGTGAACAGGGCCGTGGGGTTCATTGGATGTGTCGTCTCAATGGGCCCGTACGGCCCTGTCTCATTCTGCCTTCACGGGCCTGTCGCGTGCACATCTCGGCAACTTGATCGAGGAGTTGGCCGGGCCTTGGTCAGCTCAACGCGAGAGCCGACTGCACGAGCGACGCCACGGTGAACGCCTTCGGGCCGCAGGTGCGGGCCGCCTGCACGGGCTGGTCTTCGTAGAACGGGTCCTGGTCACCCGCGCGCACCTGCGGCTGGACCCACCGGCCCGGAAGGCGCCGGTTCGTCTCAGGCAAGCGGCGGCAGAACACCCACAAGTGCACCGTCGCCCGACAGCAAGGGCCGTCCGCTGTGCGTCGGCGCCCCACCGGCCAGGCAAGATGCATGACCAGACCGCGCTCAAGACCGAAGGCATTGAGGACCTACTCAGCCAGTTCCTCCAAGTCGAACTGTCCCTGGACTCCGGCTACCAGAGCCTGGCCAAGCTCGGCCCGAAGCGGATCGTGGTCCCGCCGCCCAAGCCTGGCCAAGCCGCCTCTGCGGACGAGATCACCGTCTACCAGCGTGCGCACCGACATCAGTCGTCCGAACGTATCTGCGTCGAGCACGCCATCGCCGAGATCAAAACCTGGAGAGTCCTCAAGCGCTACCACGGCAAGCGGGAGCACCTGGCCCCCGGGCACCGGCAGCGGGGGCCTCGGCGCGCGCAAGCTCACCGGTACCGGCGGCTGGAACGGCATGGGGCAGCTTGCTGCGTTCGGTGACCTGACCGGCGACGGCCGCTCCGACCTTCTCGGCGTGGACAAGGCCACCGGCAAGCTGTGGCTCTACCCGGGCACCGGCAACGGGAGCCTCGGCGCGCGCAACCTCGTCGGCACCGGCGGCTGGAACTACATGGACCACATCCTCGGCGTCGGCGACACCTCCGGCGACGGACGACCCGACCTGGAGGCGGCCGACGGCTTCTCGCTCTACGAGTACCAGGGGCTCGCCACCGGCGGCCTGCGCAAGGTCGACAACTACAACGGCACCTGGTGGGCGCTGGAAGGCGCCACTGCCTTCTGATCCACCCGTGAACGGCCTTGCCAGCCCCGCGCGACCTGCTCCGGACCGGCTTGGCTCTCACCGGACTTGCGCCGGGCAGACCGCACCCGCGGTCTGCCGTGCCGGAGACCTGGCGGGCGCGTCACGCGCTGCGTGACACCGGCCTCGCCCTGGGTCTGCCCCCGCAGACGGTCGACAAGATCGCGAAGTCCTTCCCTCACATCCGGGCCTGCGACATCCGCGGAGCGCTCAAGGAGCTGCCCGAGCTGCGGCAGCTCGCCACCGGGGCAGATTCGTACGGTCCGCTGTGGGAGCTCGCCGAAGGGCTCGACGCTCTACCGCGTGGGATCGCGATGCACCCGTGCAGTGTGATCCTTTCGAACGCGACCTTGCTGGACCGGCTGCCGGTGCAGCCGACGCCGGGCGGGCAGTACCCGATGGTGCAGGCCGACAAGGTGGGACGTCGAAGACCTCGGCCTGCTCAAGCTCGATGTTCTCGGGGTGCGGATGCAGTCGGCGATGGCGCATGCCGTCACCGAGATCCGGCGCACGACCGGGCGGCAGATCGACCTCGACAACCCCGATCACGTGCCGCTGGACGACCAGTTCGCCTCGCCGGAGAAGCCCAGTTGAGCGAGCTGGTCAGCACCCGTATCCGCACTACGGCCGCGAAGCTCGGTCTGCCCCACCTGGCCGACAGCGTGAATCAGTACGCCAACCGGGCAGACGATGCCAAGCTGGGCTACCTCGACTTCCTCGACCTCGTCCTGGCCGAAGAACTCGCCGTCCGCGACGACCGCCGCTTCCGCCAAGGCCTACGGCTCTCCAAACTGCCGCACCACAAGACCGTCAACGTGACCCGGCCCTGAAGGACTCCGTTGGAAAATGCGTAAACCGGCGGGTGTGATCTTGTCGTCAGGCGGCGAGTTGGAGTCGGGCGAGGTATGAGGTGCGGGTTTGGCCTAGGGGTGTTTCGCTGAGCCAGGCGTCGAGTCTGATGATGTTGATGGCGGTGGCGGCGAAGATGTGTCCGAGGTGGGTTTTGGGCAGGCCCGTGTAACGGGTCCGGCGGATGCGGGTGCGCCGGATTGCCTGGGAGATGGTGCCCTCCACTCCGGCGCGGATGTTGTAGCGCTGCTGCCACTGGTCGGTGAGCTGTTCGCGGCGTCGGTCTTCCAGTGCTGCCTGCTGGTCTTGGGGCAGCAGGGTCAGGCTTCGGCCCCACTTGCCGTTCGCCGCCTTGGTGCACTTGTCCTGCACCGGGCAGGCCGCGCAGTCCTGGGCGGTGAAGTGCACCCGTGAGACGGGAGTGCCACTGCTCTTGCGCTGGTCGGACCAGCTGGCACTGATCTTGCCCTGGGGACAGACGGCGTTCTTGGCTTCCCAGTCGATCGTGAACGCGCTCTGCGTGAAGTGCTCACCCTCGTAGTTCTCGTGGCACGTATCCAGCCCGACCGGCCCCAGCAGCTCGATCCCATGTGCGTCGCGCGCGGCCACGATGTGGGCGGCGGTGACGTAGCCGGCATCGACGTCGTGCTCATCGGGTAGCAGTTCACGTGTGGCCAGGCCCTGGTGGACTGCTGCGGTGACCTCGGTGTCGGCGACGGTGGCGTCCGTGGTGACGACATGGGTGATCAGGTGCGGGGCGTGGGGTTCGCAGGTCTCGCTGAGGTGGGTCTTGTAGCCGCACCAGCCCGATCCGCGCTTGGTCGCGTAGCGGGCGTCGGGGTCGTAGGGCGAGGCGAGGCGGCGTCTGCCCGGCGGGAGGTCTTTGCCCTCCCGCCAGCGCACCTCCTCGCCGTCGCGGTGGTACTGCTCCACCCAGGCCCGGCGCAGGACCTGGACAGCGGGGACTTCCCGTAACCACGCGGGAGCCTGGGGTGCGTAGACGGCCTCCAGGATGGTGAGGCCGTCCCTGCCGACCTGCCCGGCCCACTCGGCGCGGACGTTGTCGCCCTTGGGGAAGCGGTAGGAGTCGATCCGGGCGCCGTAGCGTTTGGCCCAGTCGGCGGTGACCAGCGGCGACAGCCATGCTGGGGCGGCGGCGGCCAGGGCTTCCAGCGCCGCGCGCAGGGTCTCGCCGACGAACTCCATCCGGTTCAACGTCCGCACGGCCGCGAGAACATGGGTGGAGTCGGTGCGCTGACGCCCCCCGGAACGCAGCAGCCCGAGGTCAGATATCCGCTCCAGGATCAGGTCCAGGACCTTTTCCTCCAGGCCGTGCTCGATCAGCCGGGCGCGGAAGTCGCTCAGCACGGAGAAGTCGAACCCCGAATCGTCCAGCTCCAGACCAAGGAGGAACTTCCAGTCCATGCGGGCCCGCACCTGGTCAGCGGCCTGCCTGTCGGTCAGCCCCTCTGCGTATTGCAGCACCGACACAAGCGCCAGCGCCCCCGGCGACACCGCCGGACGACCCCGTGACGAAAACGCCCCAGCGAAGGAATCGTCTTCGAACAGCGGGCCCAGCACTTCACGCACGCGGACAGCCAGTGTCCCCTTCGGGAACGATGCCCGCACGACCCGAGCAGTCAGCTCCGGCACCCCACGGTCGTCCCGAGACTCCAGCGACACCCAGCCCCCCTCGCTCCGACGAACAGAACGATCATGTCAACCTCAGCAAGCCGACGAGCCCGGTTTACGCATTTTCCAACGGAGTCGTGAACGCCCGGGGTTCCGCGCTAGATCCCGCTGAACTTATCTGGGGTAGTAGTGAAGGATTCCCACAAAGCTGCTGTTCAGGACGTTGCGGACGCGTCAGGAAGGCGGCTGAGGGTCACCCTCCGCCCAGGCTGCCTGCTCTTGGAGGTAATCCGCTGTCCTGTTGGAGTGGTGCTTCCGTAGGATCACGTAATGACTGCCGATGCCCCGCTCACCCGAGAGTCGTTCCGGCGCCTCCATCCGATCAGCACGCCCCGGCCGGTGTCTCAGTTGCCGGGCCGGGTCTGGACCGACGAGGACTGGGACCAGATCCGGCGCGGGTATCACGCCCGGGACATGGATGAGAAGTGGAACGTCTTCGCTGAAGGCGATGTCCTTTTCATGCACCGGAGTTGGACCGGCCGCGGCATCTATGAGGCGTCCTTTGCCCCCGGGACTGGTGGTGGGAGGAGGATCACCTCTGCTGTCGTGGAGGCCGATGGGGAGCGCTATCGGAGCAGGGGCGACGAGTACGACTGTCTGATGATGGAGCTGATCATCAGCGCGATCGTCCTTGGTGAGCCCGCCGCCGAACTCCGGGCCGGCCTTGTGGGGTTGACTGCCGGGGCTTCGGGAAAGAGTGCTCTTCCCTCGGGTGTGGTGGAGCACAGTGCTCTGGGATTGCGCTCTGGATCGTAAGTTCTGCAGCCCGGAGAGTGCTGTCACAGCCCTGAGCCGTATGACTGGATCACGCGTTGCAAGCGCAGGATCTCACTGTGTGCGGCGGCCAGTCGCTGTTCGAGCTCTTGGACACGCTCGCGGTGGGGTGGTGCGCTCACGACAAAGGGTTTCGGTAAGGGTATGGATGACCGTGGCGTCGTCGGCTGAGGGCGCCTGAGGGGGAGGCGGGTCCTCGGTCCGTTGCTGACCGCGCAGGATTTCGATGCGTTTGCGCAGATCGGTGTGAGCATAGACGAAGTCCAGGCTGACGCTTGCCCTGCGGGCTACGGCCCGGAAGTTGATCTCCTCGCCATGTCGGGGTGCCGCCGGTTGCATCGACGCTACGAGCGCAAGTCCGAGCACTTCATGGGCTTCACGGCGATCGCGGTGACTCATCTGCCTGCGACGTCTGGGTGTCAGCGCCGGCCGGTAGCGTCTGCGGAGTGACCGACGACGTTGTTGTCTGGCACCAGCTCGCCGCATTGCTGCCAGAAGCCGAAGCCCAGGAGATCAAGGACTGCTGGGACATCGGCGAGCAGGAAGCGGGGCTTGGCCTGCTCGTCTCCGGGCTCCTCGCCCACCAGGTACCGATCAGTGAGACGGTCAGGGCGCAGATATCCGTGCTCGCGGAGGTCTGGGGCGAGAGGCAGTCGCTCACGCCCCGGATCCTTCAATGCCGTGGGGACGACGAGCCGGCCCAGCTGAAGCTGATCGAACACGCTGACAACATCGTCAACTCGTCGGCGGTCGGGGGCGACCCGGACGTGGTCAACGTCCTCGTGCCGTGGATCGCCTGCACGCGATGCGGCCATGTCCTGACACGGGCCCACACCCGAGAACCCTGGGGAGACCTCTCCTACCTAGCGGGAAACTACGTGATCACATCGCCGGAGGGCGACGCGGTCCAGCGATTCTTCCCCGCCGACTCCGCTGGCACGGCCTTCGCCGCCCTCTTGGCTGAGTGCGCAGAGCCCACGAACGATCGCTGATCCGGAAAGCACACCGCCAAAAGAAACCCTCCGACGCGCCGATCGCGGACCTATTGCCGGGCCACATGTCACACAGCTGTACTGGTAGTTGGAGGCGCTCACGGCAAAGCGGGGACGCCCGTGATCACCGGCTGATCCGGCATAGATACCCATCTACGGACGTACCGCCGTCCGGCGTCGCCGTTATCGCAACGCCGTCGCAGAACGGCGACTCCTGCCGCACGGGCAACTGTCCTCGGGCGAGATGCGCTGATGGCCGGCCGCCGCTTGCCACACACGCTGCTCGGACAGCAATTACGACGGGCAGTAACCGCCCGGCATGACAATGCGCCGACGGGATCCTCCCCGCCGGCGCACTGCCGTCTACAGATCCCCGTTGCGGAAGCGCTCGCATTCGTCGTCGAGCCGGTGCTCATCCGCCTGGCGGGCACGCACAACCGCTAACCAGGCAGCGGCGAGATTGTTGAAGGCCTCCAGTTCGAAGGCACCCATCGTCTCGTGCACTTCGAAGAACGCCAGGAGCCCGTCAGCGCCTGGCTCACCGTGATCACAAGCCGGGCACAGCATGGCCTCCCGCACACCTGGGATCTCTTCACCGCAGGCGTTCTTCCAGGAGTGAGAGAACCGGGCCGAGAGCAGCCCCGGCCCCTCGCACCGTGCGCAGTTCGGCGGATCGGCGAGTTGCAGGACGATTTCGTCGTCCTCATCGCTCACGCAGCGCCCTGCCATGCGTCGGGGCCGAAGGTGCCCTTGATGTCGGAGGCGACCGAGGTCGGGTCTACCAGGAATCCCAGCTCGTACAGGACGGTCTTTGCGTGAGTCTGGACTCGCATCCGTACCGGGCTTTCGCCTTTGTGCGCGGCAAGGATGCGCTTCAGCTCGGCGACCGTACGCTCGTTGATCTTGTAGGCGGAGAAGGACAGCGTGACCGGTGGCCGGCCGCCGCTCTCTGCTGAGGACACGTCCAGTACCTGGATTTCCTGCCCGAAGATACTGACCGCCCCGTCGCGGTCGTTGAGGCGGCCCTGGACGGAGACGACGGTGTCGGCGATCAGAGCGTGCTGGACGAGGGTGTAGGTGGCGGGGAAGAAGAGGATCTCCATCTCGCCGTCTCGGTCTGCGAGGTTGATGATTGCCCAGGGGTTGCCCTGCTTGGTCATCCGACGGTCCACGCTGGTGATGAGGCCGGACAGTTGGACAGTGCCTTCGGTTCGGCCCGAGCCGAGCAGTTCGCTGATCGTGGTGTCCCGGTTGCGGGACAGGATGTGCTCGGTGCCGTCCAGCGGGTGCGCGGAGACGTACAGCCCGAGCATCTCGCGCTCTGCGGCCAGCAACATCTTGCGGGGCCACTCGCTGTCGTCGATGGGAAAGTCCAGGCCGAAGACCGGTTCGTCGCTGTCGCCACCGAGGTCGCCGAACAGATCGTCCTGCCCGATCGCGGCCTGCTTCTTCACCGGAATAATTGCGTCGATGGCGTCCTCATGCATGGCCGACAGCCCTTTGCGGCTGTGCTGGAGGGAGTCGAAGGCGCCGGCCTTGATCAGCGATTCGACAGCGCGCTTGTTGAGGGCACCGATGTCGGCCTTGTCGAGGAAGTCGGGGAAGGAGGTGTACTTGCCCTTGGCTTTGCGGGAGGCCACCAGGGAGTCGATGACGCCCTCGCCGACGTTGCGGACCGAGCGGAGCCCGAAGCGTACGTCGTTGCCGATGGCGGTGAAGTTGGCGACGGACTCGTTGATGTCCGGCTGCAGTACCGAAACGCCGAGCTTCCGGGCGTCGGCCAGGTAGATCGCCGCCTTGTCCTTGTCGTCGCCCACGGAGGTGAGGAGCGCGGCCATGTACTCGGCCGGGTAGTTCGCCTTGAGGTAGGCGGTCCAGTAGGAGACAAGTCCGTATCCGGCGGTGTGGGACTTGTTGAACGCGTAGCCCGAGAACGGGAGCATGACGTCCCACAGGTCCTTGATGGATTCCTCGGAGTAGCCGTTGCCCTTCATCCCGCCGTGGAATTTTTCCCACTCGGCGGCCAGTACCTCGGGTTTCTTCTTACCCATTGCTCGCCGTAGCAGGTCGGCGCCGCCCAGGGTGTACCCGGCGAGCTGCCGGGCGATGGCCATGATCTGCTCTTGGTAGATGAGCAGGTGGAAGGTGTTGCCGAGGATCGGCTCGAGGGCGTCCTGCAGTTCCGGGTGGATCGGCTGGATTTCCTGGCGGCCGGTCTTGCGGTGCGCGTAGTTGGTGTGCGCGTTTGCCGCCATGGGGCCGGGCCGGTAGAGGGCAAGGGCTGCGGCGATGTCCTCGAACCGGGAGGGCTCCATCAGCTTCAGCAGGGTCCGCATGCCGCCGCCGTCGAGCTGGAACACGCCGAAGGTGTCGCCGCGTGCCAGGAGCTGGAAGGTCGTGGCGTCATCCAGCGGGATCTGCTGCGCACCGTCCGTCGGCATCGTGTCGGTGGTGATGTTGATGCCGCGGTTTTCCCGGACGTTCTGGAGCGCGTGGTCGATCACGCCCAGGTTCCGAAGCCCGAGGAAGTCCATCTTGACCAGCCCCATGTCCTCACAACTGGGGTAGTCGAAGCCGGTGATCTTGACGCCGTCCTTGGCGCGCATGTGGAGCGGAATCCGGTCGGTGAGCCGGGTCTTCGACAGGATGACCGCTGCCGCGTGGACGCCGGTGTTACGGATCAGGCCCTCGACGCCCTTGGCGCCGTCGACGACCTTTTTGACGTCCGGTTCGTTCTCGTACAGGGCCCGGATCTCGCCGGCCTCCCCGTAGCGGGGGTGGCTCTCGTCGAAGATCCCGTTGATCGGGATGGACTTGCCCATCACGTCCGGCGGCAGGGCTTTCGTGATCCGCTCGCCGTGACTGAACGGGTAGCCCAGGAGCCGCGATGTGTCCTTGATCGCGTTCTTGGCCTTGAGCTTGCCGAAGGTGTTCACCATGGCGGTGTACTCGTCGCCGTACTTGTCGACGACGTAGCGCACCATCCGGTCACGGTGGCGGTCGTCGAAGTCGAGGTCGACATCCGGCGGGTTGATGCGCTCCGGGTTCAGGAACCGCTCGAAGAGCAGGCCGTGTTCCAGGGGGCACAGCTCGGTGATGCGGGTGGCGTAGGCGACGATCGAGCCGGTTGCGGATCCACGGCCCGGGCCGACGGGGATCTTCTGGTCGCGGGCGTACTGGCAGATGTCCGCGACGACGAGGAAGTAGCTGGAGAAGTTCATCGGGCCGATGACCTTCATCTCGGTCTCGAACCGTTCGAGGACCTCGGCAGGGATCGGGTCGCCGTAGCGCATGGCGAGGCCCTTGAGGCACTCCTTGCGAAGCCAGGACTCCTGCGTCTCGCCCTCGGGCACGCCGGGGAAGTTCGGCATCTCATCGACGTTCTCGAACACCGAGGCGTACGACTCGATGCGCTCCGCGATCAGCAGAGTGTTGTCGCAGGCCTCGGGAATCTCGGAGAACAGCTCCCGCATCTGAGCTGCGGTCTTGAGGTAGTAGCCGGTGCCGTTGAACTTGAACCGGCCCGGGTCGTCCTTGTTCTTTCCTACGCCGATGCACAGCAGGTTGTCGTGCGCGTCCGCGTGCTCTTCGAGGACGTAGTGCGCGTCATTGGTGGCCAGCAGCGGGATGCCGAGATCCTTCGCAAGGCGAAGCAGATCCCCCCGGACGTTGCGCTCCAGGTCCAGGCCGTGGTCCATCAGCTCCAGGAAGTAGTTCTCCTTCCCGAGGATGTCCTGGTACTGGGCTGCAATCTCCCGTGCCTCGGCGTACTGGTTCAGACGCAATCGGGTCTGGATCGCGCCCGAGGGGCAGCCGGTCGTCCCGATGATCCCCTCGGCGTGCTCGGAGATCAGTTCCATGTCCATGCGCGGCTTACCGGCCGGGAACTGTCCCGTGTAGGAAGCTTCCGTCGACAGGTAGAACAGGTTCTGCAGTCCCTTGATGTTCCGCGCCCACATCGTCATGTGGGTGAAGCGGCCACCGCCACTGACGTCCTTCGAGCCCTCACCGTCGTCCGACATCGCCCTGACACCGCCGGGGCCCCAGAACTCCTGCTTGCGGTTTCGACGCGAGGACGGAGCGACGTACGCCTCGATCCCGATGATCGGCTTGACGCCCTGGAAGCCTTTGGCCACTTGCTGGAACTCGTACGCTCCGAACATGTTGCCGTGGTCGCTCATGGCGATGGCCGGCATGCCCTGACGCTCTACCTCGGCGAACATCGGCTTGAGCCGCTGAGCACCGTCGAGCATCGAGTATTCGGTGTGATTGTGCAGGTGAACAAAGCTGTCGGACACCGGGCAGGCACCTCCGAGGCGCTCGTGGAGAGCCTTGACCCTATCCCCCAGCGGGACGTGGAGAGCGCTCCCCCGCCCGCTTCAATGATGATCAAAAGGGATCCAAACGATGACCTCGGGTGATCACGCAAAGTTGTCACCGTGCACTCTCAGTCGCCGCCCTCGGCGGGATTTCCTGCGTCTCGTAGCGGCCATCGCGCAGACGGATGGTGCGCTACAGCGCAGACAGTCAGAGCTTGGCCGAGGCGCGGCCGGTAGCGGGCGACGACCTCCTCCCGGGGATGCTCGTGCCCCATCTGTCGCGCAGTCACCGTGAACTCTGCCTTCGCGTCCGTGTTGGCTGCTGCCGTCGGTGAGTCGGACGGCCCGGCGTCTTGGCCGGCCGCGGTTGTCGGGTGCAGACAGCGGTGACCGGTGACGCGGCCTCTGACTCGCCGGGTCGACCTGCCGATGGAGGCGATCGAGCTGGATCAGTTCCGGCGGGAGCACGCCGGTGAGAGCTACTGGTGCGGGACCGAGGATGCCAGCATCAGCTGACGACCAAGCTATACACCGAGCCTCTCTGAACTAAGTCCGAGAAGGCGGTTGGCCTGTCGTCATGGCCGCAAACGGTTCATTGATCACCGTCTGGGAAGGCTGGAATGCCGGCGCTTCGGATCTGAGCGGGGTCTGAGCGTGTAGGGGGATCCACCGGTCGATGGCCGCACCGCCGCCCAACGGGCCGACGGGGGGCGCGTTCAACAACCTGATCCACCGCATCAAGCGAGTCGGATTCGGGTTCCGCCGCTTCCGCAATTACCGAGTCCGCGCCCTGCTCTACGCCGGCAGACCGAACTGGGACCTACTCGCCACCATCACGCCCCGCTGAAATCGGAGAGCCAGTAAACGGGGCGTAGTCGGTGTCGATCACCACCAGGGGAACATCGACGCGCCACTCAGCCGACCCCGTGCCGTCGACACCCTCACAGGGAACGAACGGCACCACCTTCGACTGGAACAAGGCATTCAGCTCGTCTTCGGTGACCTGCTCCGGTGACCAGCCGTCGTTCTCGGTGGCGTCGATCACCAGCCCGGTCTGCACCAGGTTGGCCAGCTCGATCGCCGCCTCGTAGCGAGCCACGAACGCTGCTTCGTCGCCGTCTCGTTGCTGGGAAGTTCGTCGTAGCCGGGGATCACTGCGGACAGCAGTTCGGACACCGTGTCGGCGTACATGGCCGGCTCCCCGCCCCCCTAGGTGGGCACGTATCGCCATCCGTCGTCGCCGCCAGGGCGGGCCGGGCTGTCCGCGGGCAGCTGACCTCGGCGGGAGAGCGCTGAGTCCGGGACAGTTACCGCTCCCGGACGGTGTAGGTCAGGTGCGTCACCCTTGGGGAGGGCTCCGCGCGGACCGGCTCCAGGGCCACGCGGGCCGCGTCCACGTCCTCGAACAGGCGGATCCCGGAGCCGAACAGCACGGGGGACAGCGCGATCGAGAACTCGTCGATCAGGCCCGCGTTCACGTACTCCAGGATCGTTGCTCCGCCGCCCGCGATGCGGACGTCGAGGTCGCCGGCGGCCTCGCGGGCCAGGTCGAGCGCGGCCTCGATGCCGTCGTTGACGAAGTGGAAGGTGGTCCCGCCCGGCCGCTCCCACGGGTCACGCTTGGTGTGCGTCACGACGAAGACCGGGGTGCGGAACGGCGCCTCCTCCGGCCACATCTGCTCGCCGGCGTCGAACATGCGCTTGCCCATCACGCTCGCGCCGGTGCGCTCGAACGTCTCCCGCACGATGTCGTTGTCGCGCCCCTCCTCGCCGCCCTCGCCGAGCTTCAGGTTCTCCCGGAAGAACCGCAGCGGGAAGATCCACTGCTGCAGTTCCATCCACTGCTGCCCCATCAATTCCTCGGGTGACTCGGGCGCGATGAAACCGTCCAGCGACATCGACACGCTGAAGAACACCTTCCCGGCCATCAGCCCTCCGCTCCCATCCGAACGATCTCGGTGACGTACGTAGCCAGGTTGCTCAGGGTCTGCCGGCCGCCCTCGATCGCGTGGTACTTCTCGACCGCCTCGTCGCGCAGCTCCTTGGTGGGGAACACCGTGCGCATCTCGATCCGGGTCGCCGCACCGTCGGGCTCGAACGTCAGGACCGACTCGAAGGCGTTCGGGTCGTCGCGGGACTCACCGTGGAGAAACTCGATCCGCTCCGGCGGGGCGAGCTCGGTCCAGGAGATCCACTCCTGGTAGTCCGTCCCGTCCGGTCCGTGCATCACGAAGTCCCATTCCCCGCCGACGTGGAACTCGAACGCCCGCGTGGTGGTGGTGAACCCCTCCGGCCCCCACCACCGCGACAGGTGCCGCACCTCGGTGAACGCCTCGAACACCAGCTCCCGCGGGGCGTCGATAACCCGGGAGATCACGATCTCGCGGCCAGCTGTCGCCGATGGCGCCGGCGTTCCTTGTTCTGTCGCGCTCATCAACTACTCCTCTTGACTTGTCTGTTTCAGTTCCTGCACATATGCGTCGAGCCGGCCGAAGCTCTCGTTCCAGAACCGCTCGAACCCGCCGGACCACTCGTGGACCGGTCGCAGCCCGCGGGCGTCAAGGCCGTACAGGCGCTGCTTGCCCACCCCGCGAACCCGCACCAGCCCCACCTCCCGGAGCACCCGCAGGTGTTTGGATGCCCCCGGCTGGGTCATCCCCAACTCCTGGGCCAACTCGGTCACCGGCCGCTCACCCGCCCGCAGAAGCACCAGGATCTCCCGGCGCTGCGGCTCGGCGATCGCGTTGAAGACGTCCGACGTCGTCGCTGCTCGTGCCATGGCAGCCATCATATGCTTATATCGGCATGCATCAAGCCCGAGAGGAATCAGGCGGGTCTTGTCAGGTCCGTCCTGGCGGCTTCGACCGGAGCGGGCCGGGGCTCGTTCGGCGGGTCCAGGCAGACGTTGGCAGCGCCCACAGCGTGCCGGTCGGCAAGCCCGCGTCCTCTCGCCGCCACCGCCGGAAGTCCAGCACATCCGCCTCCGTCGCCAGCCGCAAGTCCAGACCCCGCGCCGTCAGGCCCTACCTCGGATCAGCGTGGTTACCGACGTCGGCACCGCCCACGTCGGTTCGGTGGCCAGACAACATCGCCCGCGCCAAGGCGCGGCGGCCAGGTCGCGGTCAGTGACTCCACCGCCAGCCTGATCGTGGCTACGGAACGAGCCGCGACCAGCTGCCCGGGACCGAACTGGCAGTTCATGCGAACCTGACCGCCACCCCGGACACCGAGTCGACCCTGGAGGCATCCGGTTTAACGTTCCTGCTCCCGACGGACCTCCGTCCGCCCCTCGGCGCTATCGGTGGTGCTCAGCTGCTTTGTCGGCGTCGCTCGAACCCTCCTGACGGCGGATCAAGCAAGTTCAACCTCAATGGCCAACTCGTTCGGACGCGCTCTTGTGACGCGCGTAGAACTCGGGCACTATCTCCCTGCTCCACCATGCGGCAGCTCCACCCCGAAAGTTGTCATGAGCAGGAGGAACCCCCCTATGTTGCACCGCCCGAAACTGCGCCCCGCCCTGACCGCCCTCGCCCTCGTCCTCGGCGCGCTGTTCGTCCCCGGAGTCGGCGCCTTCGGCACCGGCGCCACGCAGGCGCACGCCGTCACCAAGCTCACGCACGCGCAGGCGACGTCCCGGTTCAGCTCCTCCGGCATCACCTGGTCGTCGTCCGGCGGCTGCTCCGACCGGAACAACGCCACCTGCACATCCTTCGAGCAGCTCAACCTCGCCACCGCTCAGGGTGCCCAGACCCTGAAGAGCGCCACCGGCTGCGCGCTCAACATCACGGGCGGCACCGAGACCGGGCACGCCAGCGGTACCTACTCCCACTGGAACGGCTACAAGCTCGACTACGGCAAGTCCACCTGTCTCACCAACTACATCCACAGCGCCTTCAGCTACATAGGGCTCCGCGGTGACGGCGCGCCTCAGTACCAGTCCGGCTCCGGGAACATCTACGCGGACGAGGGCAACCACTGGGACGTCCTCTACTACAACTGCGGCGGCTGCTGAGCCGGCAGACAGAAGTGTCCCCGTCCGGCGGACGGGGCACGCCGGGGCTCAGAACCCCACGCCTGCGGGTCCGCCGGTTCACCTGCGCGGACACCTCCTGCGGGCGGCAAACCTTCGCCGCGTCGTCGACGAGTCGATGGCCGTTCGGCGCCTCAGAACGGGCCCTTGCCGTAGGGGCGATCGTCACCGCCACGATCGCCCTGGAGCACTCCCCAGCCAAGGTCCACATCCCGTCACAACAGTGATGACTGTCTGACAGTCCGTCAGCTTCTACGTCACCTTCGCCGGCGTGCCCACCCACCCGCCTGCCTCCGCGGTCACAACGCATACGGCGCCGCCGGATTCCACACGGTCAACCCCGTTCTCCGAGAGCTTGGCCGCGAGCGCCGGGCGGCAGCCGCACCGTCCGTCTCGGTCAGCCGCACACAGGGGGCCCGCTGGCAACACCTGCGGCCGAAGTTTCCCACCGCACCATCCCTCCACAACGAAGGAGTTGCAGTGATGGCCACGATCGGTACAACCCTCCGACGCCGCACCCGTGCCGCCACCGTGCTCGCCGCGGCGGCCGCGCTCGTCGGCCTGCTCCCCACCTCCTCCCAGGCGAACGTCAACAGGTACACCGTCCAGCCGAACTCCCCCAAGCCGGCAGCGTGCAACAACTCCGGCACCATCCCGGCAGGCACCTGGATGCAGAACAAGGTCTGCGGATACTGGGTCGGCACCGCCATGGCCGGCTCGTCCTTCGACGTCCACCAGACCGCCGCCAGCAACTACCACTACGGGCGCAGCTTGGGCGGCAACAACATCTGTGGCTGGATCCCGCCCGGCGCCCTCGGTTCCAGCCCGACCGCGTCCGTCGCGGAGTCATGCAGCGACGCGACCAAGGACAACATCTCGCACCGCCGGACGATCGGATACAACTTCAACGCAGCCGCGCACGCGGCCACGGACGGCACCGCAATCACGGTCGACCCGGCCTGCACGGCGTACTACAACTACTACACGACCAGCACATACAGCGACGGTTCACTGCGCGACGTGGCAGGCAATCCGGGCTCCACCGTGATGTATCGCTTCACGACGAACGGGTCCAACCCCGCGATCGTCGTCCGCGACAGCGCGATCGGCTGGATCTTCCTGAGCCGCTCGTGCGTCACAGACTGGCGCGGCATCACCTTCTACAACGACAACGACTGATACTCCACACTCAACTGCCGGGGCTTGATCGCGTGCCGGGCAAGATGCTCTCCATGATGGAAGCTCCTCCTGCCCGCCCTGCGCCAGGCCGGGCGGCCGGCCGTGGTCATGATGACCGCCGCGGTCCCACCGACCGACGGGGCCCGGTCAGCAGTTCGGGTCTGCCGGGCCCATCCTGATCCTGAGACGTTGTCGAAGGACCGCCCGTAGCCGCACTTGGTGTAAGGACTGTCCCGTAACCCCTGTCGGGCGCACGACGACAGCTGCGGCACCTCGCCGCGTTGTCGGAACGCCCGGATACACCCCGTATGAGGACGCCCCTCCGCCTTGCGATGCACCGCATCCGACGCCGCGCGCTGATCCACCAGGGATTACGGGACAGCCCTTAGGCGCCGATGTAGCCCGGGGTCGTGGTGGTGGGGCCCGGCACCCCTGCATTGCGCAGCCGAGTTGCAGCCCCTGGTCGTCGGCGGGGCTGCAGGCTGGGTTCGCCGGACGGGAGCAGGGCCCATAGTCCGGCGGGAAGCAGGACCAAGGCCGCGGCCACCAGGTAGGGGTGCCGCCACCCCAGCCATTCGCCGAGTGCCCCGCTGAAGGTGGGGGCCAGCAGCATGCCGCCGATCGACCCGCTCAGCACGGTGCCGATCACCGCTCCGCGGTGGTCGAGGGCCCCCAGTCCGGACGCCGGCGGGGACGACCTTAGCCTCGATCCACCGAGTGGCTCGCTTGCTGTGGATGAGCAATCAAGAAGAGGTGCCTGCTGACCTGCGATGATGGGAGTTCTGACGCTTCCAGCACGCACAATCAGCAAGGCACCTCGTAGATGCAAGTTTCCCATACTCCGGCAGCGGTCTCCGCTGCGTTCGATGACCCGAACCTGATCGCGTATGCCGGGCTGCTGCCGGTGCTGCGGCTGGCCGAGCGGTGCGGGCTGTCGCGGTTGGTGGCCGAGAAGGTGAAGCTGACCGGCGCGAAGAACGGGGCTGGGGCTGCGGCGGATGCCAAGGTCACCAGCATTGTGGGCGGCATGGCCGCGGGTGCGGACAGCATCGACGACCTTCACGTCCTGCGGCACGGCGCGATGCCGGCCGTGTTCGCAGGTGCCCGTGCCCCGTCCACGCTGGGCACCTTCCTTCGCTCGTTCACCCACGGTCACGCCCTCCAACTCCACGCTGTCCACCGCCGGTTCCTGGCCGCACTGGCCGCGCACACCCCCTTGTTGCCGGGCTCGGACGAGATGGCGTTCATCGATGTCGACTCCACCCACAAACGCGTCTACGGGCGGGCGAAACAGGGCGCCGAGTACGGCCGGTTCAAGGGCATCCGCACCCTGCACCCGCTGCTCGCCACGGTCTGCACCCCGCAATCGAGGCCGGTGATCGCCGGCGTGCGGATGCGACGCGGCAAAGCAGCAGACTCCCGCGGCGCCCCGAAATTCGTGAGCGAGGCCCTGGCCACCGCCCGCGAGGCCGGCTGCACCGGGACCCGAATCCTGCGGGCCGACTCGCAGTTCTACAACGCCGGTGTGATCGCCGCCTGCCACCGGGCCGGAGCCCACTTCTCGCTCACCACCAGCATGAACCCCTCCATCAAACGAGCCGTCCACAGCATCCCCGACGAGGAATGGCAGCACATCAGTTACCCGACCGCGGTGCCCGACCCCGCCACCGGTGAACTCATCTCGGACGCCGAAGTCGCCGAGATACCCCAATACACCGCCTTCGCGAGCCGCAAAAAGAGCGAGCAGATCACCGCCCGGCTGATCGTGCGCCGGGTCCGTGACCTCGCCAAACCCGCCGTCGTGGGTGAACAGGGCGAGTTGTTCCCCGTCTGGCGCTACCACCCCTTCTTCACCGACCAGCCCGCCGCAACCCTGCAGGCCGAGCGGGAACACCGCCACCACGCCGTGATCGAGCAGGTCATCGCGGACACCAAAGCCGGCGCCCTGGCCCACCTGCCTTCCGGGCACTTCCACGCCAACGCCGCCTGGCTCACCCTGTGGGCGATGACCTACAACCTGCTGCGGGCCACTGGCTCCCTGACCTCCGCCTTCCACGCCAAAGCCACCACCGCCACGATCCGCACCCACCTGGTCCACGTTCCGGCCCGGATCGCCCGCTCCGCCCGCCGCATCACCCTGCACCTGCCACACAACTGGCCCTGGCAGCACGCCTGGACACACCTCTTCCACACCGTTCACGGCCCACCCGGCTGACGCGAACAGCCCCTACCCGACCCGCCCGCCGCCAGGGCCCAACCGGAACCGAACCCGTGGAAAAGCTGGGCAGACCAGCGACTACAACCTGCCCATACCCGAGCGCCGACCTGAAACCGGCTCGAAACCGGTCACAAGATCACTCCCCAAACCACGTCGGTGGATCAAGGCTTAGCGGCCACGGTGGTGAGGCCGATGAGGGCGCTGGCGGCGATGAGGAGCGGCAGGGTGGGGGCGCAGCCTGCGGCGAGCACGCCCAAGCCGGTCAGACGGCGGCTTTGACGTACGTCATGTACTTGGCCCAATCCCAGTACGGACCGGGATCGGTGTGGTCCGTTCCTGGCACCTCGTAGTGCCCGATGATGTGGGTTCGGGCCTTGGGGATGCCGTACCGGGTGCAGATCGCGGCGGTGAGCTGCGCCGACTGTCGGTACATCACATCCGTGAACCAGCTCCGGTCGTCGACCCACCCCTCGTGCTCGATGCCGATGCTGCGGGTGTTGTAGCTCCAGTTCCCCGCATGCCAGGCGATGTCCTTCTCCCGGACGAACTGGGCAATGTAGCCGTCCGCCGAGGCGAGCATGTAGTGCGCCGACACCTTCCGTGCGGGGTCCTGGAAGATCCGCCGGGCGTCCTGGAAGTACTCCTGGGTGACGTGGATGATGACCCGGTCGATGGCATAGCTGGTGGGCCGGTTGGAGACGGTGTAGTTCGAGGTGCTGGCGGGGATCCAGTGGGTGGTCGGGTAGCTCGCGGCGCGGGCGGTGCCGGCGGTGAGCGGTCCGAGCGCGGTGGCAGCGGCGGCGACGGCCGCGCCTTTCAGCAGGCCGCGCCGTGACGGGTTCGCGATGTCCATGGGGGCTCCGTAACGCAGTCAGGGATGTGTGTGCGTTCGTGCCGTGCCGGCCGAGGGCGGGACGGGCCGCTCGACGGTCGTCAGCGGCCCGCCTGCCTGGGGGGCTGTCACCAGCCCGCGGCGGTCATGGCGTGTTGTTGGCCAGGGCCAGGAGCCGGTCGCGGGTGCCGTTGAACTTGTCGCGGTCCACGTTGCCGGAGATGCCCGACACCGTGCCGGTGCTGGTGTACTGCCACACCGTCCAGGCCGGGAAGCCGGTCGCGATTGTGGGGCTGGCGGCGGTGGTCCAGTGGGCCACCCAGAGCGGACTGCGGGTGGCCATGCCGCTCCAGCCGCCGGTGCAGGTGCTCCACCAGCTGGGGCTGGTGTAGATGACGATGTCTCGGGTGGTCCGGGTCTTGTACGTGTTGTAGAAGTCCAGGATCCAGTTGCGCATCGACGTCTGGGACAGGCCGTAGCAGTTGCCCTCGATGTCCAGCACGCCGGGCAGCGTGAGGTTATCCCTGGACCAGGCGCCGCCGTTGGAGGCGAAGAAGTTGGCCTGGGTGGCCCCGCTGGAGGCGTCGGGCCGGGCGAAGTGGTACGCGCCGCGGATCACACCGGCGTGGTAGGCGTTCAGGTAGTTGGTGTTGAACATCGGGTCCTTGTAGCTGGTGCCCTCGGTGGCCTTGATCCAGGCGAACTGCTTGCCGGAGTTGCGCACCGAGGTCCAGTTGATGGTCCCCTGGTAGTGCGAGACGTCGATGCCCTGGACGCCGTCGGTGGCAGCCATGGGACTGACCGAACCCGGGGCCGTTTGCGTGTTGTGCATGGTGACGCCCAGGTAGCCCGCGCCCAGCGGGATCTGGCCGCCCTGGGACTGCGCGGCCTGGGCGGTGCTGCCGGCCAGCAGGCCGAGGGTGACGGTGAGGGCGCCGAGGGTGGCGGCGGCGCGACCCAGTGGGGTTAAGCGGGATCTGGAGATGTGCATGGGGGACCTCCAAAGGTGTTGGTGGTGCGACCGAGCCCGGAGGGTGCAATGTGAGTTGTACACGTCAAAGCTACGCGCGTAAAGTGAGGCCGGGACGGCTCTGGCAGCCGCGTCGTGGTCACCAGGTACATCGCGACCCTCCGCGCCGGCACCGCCGTCCCCGAACCACCGCGGCCAATCCCAAGCCCCCGCCGGATCACCACTTGGATCATGCGGCGCCCGGAGGGCCTGACCGACAGCCAGCGCGACCAGCTTGACCGCATCTGGACGCCTGCCCCGACTTGGCACCGCCCGCGACCTCGCCCACGAGTCAGCCCCGCACGGCGGGCCTCGGACCGGGAACGCCTGGCGATGCTGCCGCAGTTGGCGAAGGCGGCCCGGACCCTGGCGAAGGCGTCGAAGATCCGCACCGAGGAGCTGGACCTGGTCGCCGAGCACGACGCGGACCTGGACGTCGCCGCGCTGTGGGCGGCGGTGGAGGAGGCGGTGCCGCGTACGGCGGTCTCCTCCGCGGTGGCGATGGTGGAGGCCCTGGTGCCGGAGGACGACGGGTCGGCCGAGGCGGCGATGCGCGCGAAGCCGGCCCTGCGCTACAACACCGTGCGCCCGTTCCTGTCGCTGCTGGGCGAGTCGGACGCGCCGGGATCGGCGCGATGGTCGTACGCGGCACCCCGCGCGACAGCCTCTACACCCTGCACACTCTGCCGAACCTCGACGGCGGGGTGAAGCCGGAGATGGTCGCCACCGACAACGCCTCCTACTCCGACATGGCGTTCGGCCTCTACAAGATGCTCGGCTTCCGCTTCGCCCCGCGCTTCCGTGACCTGAACGACCAGCGGTTCTGGCGCGCGGACCTGCCCGACGGCGACGAACCGTCGGGATACGGGCCGCTGGACGCAGTGGCCTGCAACAAGGTCAACCTCAAGCGGATCGTCACGCACTGGCCGGACATGCTCCGCGTCGCCGGATCGCTGATCACCAACCAGGTGCGCGCGTACGACCTGCTGCAGATGTTCGGCCGCGAGGGCCACCCCACGCCGCTGGGGGCCGCTGTCGCCGAGTACGGCCGGATCGACAAGACCATGCACCTGCTCGCCATGGTTGACCCGGTCGACGACACCTACCGGCGGCTGATGAACCGGCAGCTAACCGTGCAGGAGTCCCGCCACCGCCTGGCCCGTGCGATCTGCCACGGCGGCCGGGGCCAGATCCGCCAGGCGTACCGCGAGGGCCAGGAGGACCAACTCGCCGCGCTCGGCCTGGTCCTCAACGCCGTCGTCCGGTGGAACACCCGCTACCTGGATGCCGCCATCGCCCAACTCCGCGCCGAGGGCCGCGACATCAAGGACGAGGACGTCGCCCGCCTCTCCCCGCTCAAGGACCGGCACATCAGCTTCCTGGGCCGCTACCTGTTCAACATCAAGGCCAGCAGCCCCGGCCGGGACCTGCGCCCGCTGCGCGACCCGGATGCGCCCGAGCGGGACGAGGACGACGAGGCCCTGGACTGACCTGGGCTTTCCCAGGCTGCGCGCGTGTCATCCGCGGTCGCTGACCCGCTGCGCCTCGCCTTGATCTTCAACCTGTGCCACACGGTCGCGAGCCGGTAGGGTCAGCCCGCTCTGCGGTGATGGCCCGGACGCCTTCGGGCGGTTACAGCCCAGATGGATGCAGGATGCGCCCCTGGTCATCGAAGCCGTGTGTTCGCTGGACCGATCTGTCGTGTGAGAAGCGGTTCGCGGTTCGCTTCGGGCGAGCGTGAGTTTCGTCGACGAGGTCAACGAGACAGTCCAGCCGGCCCGGACCTCGTCTCGTGAGTCGTCGTTCAGCACCGTGTGCGTATCAGGTGACGCATGCTCAGCGATGGCTGAGCCCGTCGGTCAGTCAATGCCTTCGATGATGCGGAAGTCGCGCTCGACGCCGTCGGAGAGGACCACCAGCGCCTTCTGGTAAGCCTCGCTCTCGTATGCCGCGACGGCCTGTTCAAAGCTGTCGAACTCGATGAGAACGACGCGTTGCGTGATTCCGGCTTCGTGGGCGACGACTCGACCGCCACGGGACAGGAGCCGCCCGCCCCCAGCTCGGACGGCCGGACCGGCCAGCTTGTCGTAGGCAGTCAGCCTCTCAGGGTCGGAAATGGCGCGGTAGACACTGACCCAGTAGCCCTTAGCCATGGAACCTCCTGTGTTCGGTCGGACATGTCCGACTTCGAATTGACGCTCAGATTGCTCGATCCCGACGACGGCCCAGGGGGTCGAGGTTCTCAAATGTCTCCGTCGAGGCATGCCTCGATCCTTGCCGTTCGAGCCGGCCTCGGCCATGGCGGAAAGGTCAGCCTCCGATACATTCTCGCCATGCCCGTCCACCATGCCGCCCCCGGTACTCCCGGCGCCCGCGACCTAGCCGGTCGCACCGCCGAACTGGATCGCGCGATGCGCCCGGAACCGCGACCTGGCGCCCACAAGGTGGTCGTCCTCGTGCTCCACGGGATCTACCCCTTCGAACTCGGCATACCTCAACGGGTCCTGGGCTCCGCCGGTGGCCGCTACGAGGTGGTGACCGCGGGCGTGGACGGGAAGCCCGTGCGCACCGACTCGGACCTGACCGTCACCCCCGGGCACGGCCCTGAGGTGCTGGCCGAGGCGGACACCGTGATCATCCCTCCGTACGCGATCACCCAGGCCTCGGCCGCCGCCACGGACTCGAAGGCCCTGGATGCGCTTTCCCGCGTCCGGCCCGGCACCCGTCTGGTGTCGATCTGCAGCGGTGCCTTCCTGCTGGCCGGCGCCGGTCTCCTCGACGGGCGCCGGGCCACCACCCACTGGGCGCTCAGCGACCACTTCCGGGAACTGTTCCCCCGGGTCGAGCTCGACGCCGGCGTTCTTTTCGTCGACCACGGTGACGTGTTGACCTCAGCGGGGGCGGCCAGCGGCGTCGACGTCTGCCTGCACCTGCTGCGCCAGGACCACGGCACCGAGGTCGCCAACCAGGTCGCCCGCCTGTGCGTCGTGCCGCCGTACCGGGACGGCGGGCAGGCACAGTACATCGAGCGGCCACTGCCGCCGACGGGCGCAACCGGCACCGGGCCGACCCGCGACTGGGCATTGCAGCGGCTTGAACTGCCGCTGTCGCTGGACGAGTTGGCCGCACACGCGGCGATGAGCACCCGTACCTTCGCCCGGCGCTTCAAGGAGGAGACCGGTCTGAGCCCCGGCCGCTGGCTGACCTCGCAGCGGCTGCGGCGGGCCCGGCACCTGCTGGAGTCCAGCGATCTGCCGGTGGAACGCGTCGCCCACGATGTCGGATTCGCCACCGCCACCTCGCTGCGGCGGCACCTCGCGGCGGAGGCCGGAGTCGCCCCGTCGGCGTACCGTCGCACCTTCCGTGCCCCGGATCCGGCCGCCGGCGATGCGGGCTCCATTCCCACCTAAGGGCTGTCCCGTAGTCCCTGGTGGATCAGCGCGCGGCGTCAGATGCGGTGCATCGCAAGGCGGAGGGACGCCCGCATACTGGGCGTATACGGGCGTTCCGACAACGCGGCGAGGTGCCGTAGCTGTCGTCGTCCGCCCGCCAGGGGTTACGGGACAGCCCTTAGTCGTCGCCTCAGTGTCCGTCGCGGACCACCGCTAACCCGCCGACCCGGGTCGTGATGCCCGCCGGCCCGCGTCGGGCCGAAGCGAGCACGCTGGCCGGTCGACCGAGGGTGTCGCCCTGCTCCACCTCGATCGCGACCGTCTGCGCCCCTGTCGTGTCGAGCAGGTGGGCGGCCAGGCAGCCGGTGCTGTTGGCGTTGGCGACGTCCTCGTCGACACCGATCGCCGGCGCGAACATCCGCGCCGCACCCGGTCGGTCGCCTACCGGCGGTACGTACACGAAACAGCCGAGGAGCCCGTACCGCTGGCACGCCGCTGTCAGCCTGCCGAGGTGTGGGCAGACTCGGAGCAGCGCCGACCGGTCGTGGACCGGTACCAGCATGCGTGGTGCGCCGGGCGCGGCGATCCGTGGCGCGTCGGTCGGATGCGGATCGTCCGCGGTGAGCCCGAGCGCGGCGACGATCGCGGCGCGCTCGTCCGGTGCCGGGTGACGCAGCGCGACGAGGCCCTGGTCGAACCACACCTCGATGCCGGCGGAACGGCGGATCGCGACGGTGTCGAACGTGCGCCCGCCGGTGTGTTGGCGGTCGTTCAGCTCGCCCAGCGCGGTGCGGGTCAACCGGACGGCCTGCGCGGCAACGGTGCCGTGGCCGCAGCCGGACAGTTCGGCGGTGGCGGTGAAGAACCGGACCGGCCAGCCACCGTCCGGCGTCCGCCCTGGGCCGAGGAACGCCGCGTGCGAGGTGCCGGCCGCAGCAGCGACCGCACGCCGGTCCGCGTCCGTCGCCGCCGGGTCGTCGTCGGTGACGGCCGTGGGGCTACCGCCCCGGCCGTCGCGCCGCACGCACGCATCAACCACCGTGACATCCGGCCAGGACATCGGCCCACCTTTGACGCTCAACGAACCGGCAACCGCAAACGGCGTCCGCCGATAGCCGGACCTGGCCGCAACGGCCGACCGAACGCGTCCCGGAGCGTACCAGCCTGCCCCACCGCGGCCACGGCCAGCGTGCCGAGTCAGGGCCGGTCGAGCCGATGACCGGCTCGCCGGACGGGCGGCGGCCCCGTCGCCCTGGTCGGCGCCGAGGAGACATATCGACGATCGCCGGCGCCAATGGCCTGCTGAGACGAGAGAAACAGGTGGACCACGACTCGGCCGGCAGCATGCGCGGCCTTGCCTCGACCATGCCGGAACGAACCACAGAAAGATTCCCGACAGAGTCTCCCATTGGTGGGGCAGTCGGGGTGCTGATCCGTCATCGTCGCCGTGGCGGTCACCCCGACTCTCACAAACGGTCCTTTGCGCGAGCATGATCAAGAACGGGTCGCCGGACCCCGCACGACCGTCGATTGGTTCTCACAACCCGTTCTCACTCAAAAGCGGGACGGCCCCCTTCTGAGACTTGCATTGTGCGAAAATCCGGGGCCCATGACGGACCCTCAAACCCCTTCCCCGTCCGAGCAGTCGGACGCGGACGATGTCGAGCGGCACGCCTGCCCGAAATGCGACACGCAGCCCGGATCGCCGTGCCGCTCGCGCTCAGGAGCGGTCACCTCCGCCTACCACACCCGCCGCTTCACCCTCGTGCCCCGACTGAAGAAGGCACTGCGAGTTCCGACCCCGGCCGACCGTCGGCCGGGTCAGCCGTGGCGGCCCGGCACCCCGCCCCCGGCGCCGATCGACCCGGACCTGCCGAGCGCGGACATCCGTATCGGATACGCCCGCTGCTCAGCGCTCGGGCAGGAACTCGACTCGCAGCTGGACGCGCTCGCGGGGCACGGCATCCCGAGGGACAGGATCTTCAGCGAGAAGATCAGCACCCGCATCCGTGTACGCCCCAAGTTCGAGGAGGCGCTGGGGACCGCGCGGGAGGTCAAGGCGCACGCCCCGCACTGCCGGGTCATCTTCACCGTGCATCCTTCGCTCTCCTGCGGACGCTCGTCCTCGCCCAGCCGCCGTGCCCCGGAGCAGTCTCCTCACCTGGGATACCGAGCTGTATGTGACATCCTGCGACAGTGCTTTTGAGTGATCACGCAAGCAGCGTCGAGCTCTGCCTGCAGGGCCACCAGTTCCCCGCCACCCGGGGAAACTCGTATGACGACAACTGGCTGGTCATCGGTGGAAAGGTGACTACTCCCGAGGGCAGTTGGTCGTTCACTGATCCATGTCTGCTGACCGACGAGGCCCGTGAGGTGACCACCTGGCTGCGCGCGGTGGCGGCGGGGACAGTATCCGTAACCGGTCGGGATGCCGAAGGCGAGTTGTCCCCGGACACCTGGTTCGTCGAGCCGGTCCTGGCCTTCAGCCTCGCCGATCGAAGCGAGGACGGGGCGGTGATTCGCGTCCACCTGTCCTTGGAGGCTGCACCCCCATGGCAGCAGCGCGACGGGAGCACTGGCATTTACCAGTACGCCGTGGAGGTACGGGTGGATATGGATGCTCTGCTTCACGCCGCCGACCAGTGGGATCTTGCTCTCGCACCCTTTCCGCCCCGCTGACCAGCATCGTTTGACAGCGGACATCACGAAATATCTGCCACAGCCTCGAATTTCCCCACCCGCCGCTCAAGTGCTGCCCAGACATGCTCACTTGGATTCCCCACGCTGGAACAGGCGGTGGGTACACCGATGGCGAGAGCGGAGGTCGCCGCTGAGCAGGTTGGGGAGGAGAGCAGCTACCTATGGCCTACCCGACAAATGATCATCTGGCGGGTTCGTGGGACCAGGAACGCGGCCAGGGGCGCGACGCAGAACCGCCGGCTCGCTGGATACGGAGAGCGAGCCGGTCGGCGGTTGCCCGGCTATCGATGTACTCGTCTCTGATCGTGCGGAGGTCGTGAGTTCGAGCTCTGACCAGGTAGACGGTCGGCTTGGTGACGCCCCGAGGCCGCCTCGCGGGTTTGAGCCCGGTGCCGCGACCGACGAACCTGGCGAAGAGTCGTGTCCTACCGGCCCGAGGCGCGGCCAACCGCCCCCGCTACGTCCTACTCCTCCGGCTCCCAGGCGCGGAGCAGGTCGAGCAGCCCTGCGTCTCCGTCAACGTGCAAGGAGTCGGCCGGGATACGGTCGTACAAGTAGAGGACCAACTCACTGGCCGTGCCATGGATGGAGGCGCCGGCTGCGTCCGAGTCCTCGCCGGTCGCGGCAGTGGGCGCGGGGATGCGGGTGGAGCGTGCGCCGTCGCCGTCGACCGTGAGGCGCCAGGAGCGGCCCTCGGCGGCGTGGAAGTCGAAGGCCGTGGGCTTGTGCGGCCAGGCAATCGGCGTTGCGCAGACGGTGAACAGGAACTCCTCCACACCGTCGAGTGCCACCTCGACAGGCAGCGGCTGCGGGGCGCCCCCGGTGAGCTGGGCGTCGTACGTGTGCACCGCGGTCTCCTGGGCCCGGTGCCGGGCGATACCGCCGGAGGTTTGCGGTGACTGCGACGCAGGCCACCACGTCCAGCAACCGCTCTCCGGTCCTGCCTCGCGCAGGGCGCTCAGCAGAAGCTGCGTCGACGCGGCCAGCCAGGCCAGCAGGGCCTCACGCTCCCGCGGCACTTCCAGAGCGGCGCGCGCAGCGGTGGCCTCGGCCGGGGGAGCGTCGGCAGGCCCCGCGCCGACGATGGCGGCCCAGAAACGGTCTCCCCCACCCAGGTGCTTCACCAGATCGAACAGCGTCCACTCGGGGCAGGTCGGCACCTGTGCGTCGAGACTGGGCGCGGCGGCGACCGCTGCGCGGAAGGCGGTCGACCGTTCATCGATCAGTCGCAGCAGGTCAGGGAACTCAAGATTCTTTTCCACGCCGGATGTCTATCACCGTGCTCCGGTGATCGGACAGCGTTTTTCACAGTCGCCGCCGGTTGGCCATTGCGGACGTCCTCGCCTCCCACCACTCGGCTGACAAGCTGCGCACTGCTGCGAGGACGCTGGTGGTGACGGTACGCCAGGCGTCGTGCCTGTGGGTGCTCTGGCCTCGCCGCACGGCCGGGCACCTCGGCGACGTGACGTCCACCCGGTGCGCGCGGTCATGCTGCCGCTCGATGTGATGGACGCGGAGGTCACGACGGCGGGGGAGGACCGGTCCGGTCGAGAGTTCATGTCGCGCCAGGAGAACCGGCCGGGACGGGTCCGGCGGGTCCGGCGCCGCCTGGGCGCTGGCGGGGGCCGGGGACACCAGCCACCCGGCGACCCGAGCTTCCACCGCAAGGCATCGCTGTTGCAATGGCAAGTTCAACCGCAACCCCGTCCACAACCTCCAGGCACACACCGTCGAGCTCCCCGTCTCCGCGACCACCGCCTACGCCGCCTGGCAACTCTTCGGCGCGGCCTCATTCATCGCCAGCTGGTGGCTGCGCGCCACCGGCGCCCGCCCAACCCGGGCCCTGTGGGGGGGGCTTGCACCACCGGAATGATCTGGGCCGCCTCCCCAGCCACCGGCCGCACCGTCGCCGCCGGCCTTGCCGTTCTTACCTGGGCTGCCGTCTCCACCCTCGCTCTGCGCGGCCTCAGCCTGCGTTCCTCGTCCTTCGTCCACGTCCACAACGACCTCCAGTCCCCGCCCGTCCACGTTCGCCCCGACATCCACGTCCCCCGGCCCGTCGTCGAACGCGTGGAGATCAACGGCCGCGAACTCCGCTCCGCCGACTGACCGGCCTGACCGCTGCCCGTCCGGCCCGCGCATCCCGCGCGGAATCGTCCCCCCAGCCGAAGCGATGGAGCGTCGAGCAGACCTACGGGATCCTGATACTGAACCGGCGCCTGGTCCGCGACTACCAACACCACCCGGCCTCCTCCGTCTCCCGCGTCTACTGGGCGATGACCCACACCATGACCCGCCGGCTCACCGGCACGACCACCCCCACCTGGCACGACCCGCAGGCGGTGCCCGCATGAACATCCAGCCCCTGCTCGACGCGCTCGACATCCAGGAGAAGCCGCCCTCACGCGGGGGGAGTCCCGGCGGGCGAGCCCTTCGCGGGCTGACACCGCCCCTGCTTGTGTGCCCCGCATGGCCCTCCCTCCCCGGGCCCACGGCGCCCGTGTCGAAGTCCGAGAACGGGCCTGCGTTAATCGTTGGTGTGTGACCCTGTGGCCCTTGTACGTTGGCATCGCGACCGCGCCTCCGATGCGCTCGGCTGCGGCTACTTCCTTCTGACAACCAAGTGACGCCGCCGCCCTCTTTGATCTCGGCAGGCGCGGGCGTCTTCGCCCCACGGGACCTTTCGGCCGGGGCCGTCCAATCCTTTGAATCCGGGGAGATTCGCTGCCTCGTTACACCCCACGCGTCTCCAAGATCTGGCCCGAGATGCTCATGGCCCCGCACGTCTCGGCGGCCGCCCGCTCCCTGCCCCCACCACGGCTCCATCATGGGCCCGCCAGGCCGGACTTCCGCACCTATGAGCGCGGCCCAGCCTTCGCCCGGGAGCCCCGCGAGGAGCTCTTCCTCCTTGCGGTCGGCAACTTCGTCTCCCAGCGAACCTTTTACGAGAGTGGTGAGGAGCGGGACGACCGGTACACCCGTCTCGTCGGTGAACTCGCTGTCCAGGACCCCGTGTGGACGGCCGCCCTGCTGCGCTGGCTTCGCAGCGAGGGCAACATGCGCACGGCGTCCCTGGTAGGCGCCGCCGCGTACGTGCGGGCCCGGCTCGAGGCTGGGGCGTCCGGAGGCCCGTCCAACCGGTCCGTGATCGACTCGGTGCTCCAGCGCGCCGACGAGCCCGGCGAGCTGCTCGCCCACTGGATCTCGGAGTACGGGCGGAACGTGCCGCAGCCCGTGAAGCGGGGCATCGCCGACGGCGTACGCCGGCTGTACACGTCTCGGTCCCTGCTCAAGTACGACACCGCGTCCAAGGGCTTCCGCTTCGGTGACGTGCTCAACCTGGTGCACGCCTTCCCCGACCCGGACAAGCCCTGGCAGGGCGCGCTCTTCCGGTACGCCCTAGACCGCCGCCACCACCCAGAGCAGGCGGTTCCGCCGACCTCCGACCACGTGCTGACCGCCCACCGGGCACTGATGGAGTCGGCTGCAGACGAGCGGTGGGCGGTAGTGACCGGGCCGGGCGGCCCCGAGCGGCTGGCCGCAGCGGGCATGACGTGGGAAGCCCTGGCAGGCTGGCTCCACGGGCCGATGGACGCCGCCGTCTGGGAAGCAGTGATCCCCACGATGGCGCCGATGGCGCTCCTGCGGAACCTGCGGAACTTCGACGAGGCGGGGGTCTCGGACGAAGTCGCGGCCCGGGTCGCCACACGGCTCTGTGACGCCGTCGAGGTCGCCCAGTCCCGGCAGTTCCCCTTCCGCTACCTGGCTGCCCACCAGCACGCGCCGTCGCAGCGCTGGTCAGTCGCGCTGGAACGGGCACTGGGCCACTCCCTGGCCAACGTACCGTCCTTGCCCGGCCGGACTCTGATCCTGGTGGACCGGTCCGACTCCATGTTCTGGGACACCGTCTCCGAGCGGTCCAAGCTGACTCGGGCGGACGCGGCGGCTGCGTTCGGGACCGTGCTGGCCATGCGTGCCGAGCAGGCAGATCTGGTGGAGTTCGGCTGGCGCAGCGCAGAGGTGCCGTTCGAGCCGGGCGAGTCGGCGCTCGAGGTGCTGAAACGGTTCCACAGTCTCGGAGGTACCCACACGGCGAAGGCGGTGCGGACTCATTACCGGGAGCACGACCGGGTCCTGATCGTCACCGACGAGCAGGCCGCCTCCTACGGTCTGGGCGGGGGCGGGCCGGCCGAACCGGTTCCGGCCGACATTCCGGTCTACACGTGGAACCTGGCGGGGTACCGGCCCGCCCACGGCCCCACGGGCCCCCACCGGCACACCTTCGGCGGCCTCACGGACGCCGCGTTCCGGATGGTCGGCCTCATCGAGGCCGGCCGCGAGGCCGCTTGGCCATGGACCGCTGAGCTGGCCTGATCCGAAAGACACTAGTGTCCCGAGTCTTAGGAGCACTACATATCTAGGATTTGGGGTTCGGCAGGCGGTTCAGGTAGCCGGCGAGGCGTTCGAAGATCTCGTCGGCGGATCTGGTCCAGGTGAACGGCTTGGGGTCTTCGTTCCAGTGGGCGATCCAGTCGCGGATGTCCTTCTCCAGCGCTTGTACGTTCTTGTGGACGCCGCGGCGTATCTGCTTGTCCGTCAGCAGTCCGAACCAGCGCTCGACTTGGTTGAGCCAGGACGAACTGGTGGGCGTGAAGTGCATGTGGAAGCGCGGGTGCGCGAGCAGCCATTTCTGGATGGCGGGGGTCTTGTGGGTGGCGTAGTTGTCGCAGATCAGGTGGACGTCGAGCTCGGCGGGGACCTCCTTGTCGAGCTTGGCGAGGAACTTCTTGAACTCGGCGGCGCGGTGGCGGCGGTGCAGGGAGCCGATGACCTCGCCGGTGGCGGTGTTGAGCGCCGCGAACAAGGTGGTGACGCCTCCGCGCAGGTAGTCGTGGGTGCGGCGCTCGGGCATGCCGGGCATCATCGGCAGCACCGGGGCCGAGCGGTCCAGCGCCTGGATTTGCGATTTCTCGTCGACGCAGAGCACGATGGCGCGCTCGGGCGGATCGAGGTACAGGCCCACAACGTCGCGGACCTTCTCGACGAACTGTGGGTCCTTGCTCAGCTTGAAGGTGTCGACCTGGTGCGGCTTGAGGCCGAAGGTGCGCCATATCCGTGAGACCGTCGACTGGCTCAGCCCGCTCTGCTTCGCCATCTCGCGCGTGGACCAGTGCGTGGCGCCCTTCGGCGTCGCCTCCAGGGTCCGCACGATCACGTCCTCGACCTGCTCGTCGGTCACCGTGCGCGCCGGGCCCGGCCGCTTCTCGTCGGCCAGGCCCTCCAGCCGGTTGGCCGCGAACCGCTTCCGCCATGTGGCCACCGTGGTCGGGTGGATCCCGAGGTCCGCGCCCACCGCAGTGTTCGACAACCCGTCAGCGCACGCGAGGACGATCCGGCAGCGCAAGGCCAGAGCCTGCGCGGACGTCGCCCGCCGTGACCAGCGCAGCAACGTCTCCCGCTCGTCATCCGTCAGGACCACTTCGACCGTCGGCCGACCCATGCGCGCCATGAGCCAAGCATACTTCTAAAGCTTTCCTAAGACTCGGGACACTAGAAAACTCATGAAGATCTTGGTGAGGGGTAGTCCGGCCGTAAGCCGGGCGGCCCTCGGTCTATGCGGTGGCCGGGTTGATCGTCCAGGCTCCGTCTGTGCGGGTGAGTCCGAGGTTGATCAGTCGGTGGAGGTTGAGAGCGGCGGATCGAGTGGAGCCAGATGTTGTTGGCGATGGTGCCGCGGTAGCGGAGTTTGCGGTTGCCGTGGTGGACGAGCCAGGCGACTGCGCGTTCGATCGGTGGTCGCCAGCGGCGGTAGTCGGCCTGCCAGTCGGAGTCGGTGGCGGCTTGGTGACGGGCGGCGGTCTGGAGGTCGTGGTGCGGACGGAAGGTCAGGTGCGTCCACGACGTCTACATCCCGATTCACCCCAACGAACACATCACCCCTGCTGAGCGGGCGGACAGGGAACGCGTCTGTGAGACGGGTCGGTGGCTGGTCCGACATGGAACCGACCGCTGTTCAATAACCGTGGGGCTCGCCCTGGTCGCTGCCGTGGGAGCGGTCACGGCCTGGTCCTGGACCCGCGGGCCGGCGTGCACATCGCCGTGCTGGCCGCTGCTGCCCGGTCCAACACTGGGCAGCCGGTGATGACGGTCACCGAGAACGCCGCGGCGAACGTCGCCGCCTACGGGGCCATGTTTCGGACGCACAACGCAACGCGGCTGCGGTACGCGCTGCACGGGCGCATCCCGTACCACGACACCGCGGCGCTGCAGCGGCTGTGCGAGGTGCACCGCGTCAGCCCGGCGCAACGAGAGCTGTTCCTCACCTGGTTCCTGCCACTGTGCTCACTGCACATCCGGGCGGGCATCACTCAGGCACAGCTCCCGGGCCTGCTGAAATTCTGGCGCCGCGCCCACCTGGCCCGGCCGGACACACCCGGGAGTGACGTCCTCACCAAACTGCGACGCCACATCGCGGCCGGTGATATGCGCTGGGTCATGGACGTCCGGCCCCTGTCTCAGGCCATCCCTGACTACCCGGTCACCCACGGCTTGGCCAAGGAGCCGAAAGGAGCGAGCTGATGAACGAGAACAACTGGCGGTTCGTCAAGAAGCGGACCGCCGACGACGGCGCGGTATACGTCTCCGCCGACAAAAGGCGCTATCGGCGCACCGGCGGAGCCGAGCTCCAAGCGGAGGCAGAATTCCAGCGCAGGATCGCGGACCTTAACTACCCGGTCCCGCACGTCCTGGAGGAGGGCGTCACCGACGACGGCCACTACTACGTCGTGGAGGAGTCGCTGGGCGACCAGACCCTGCACGACCGGGCAGTGGCGTCGCTGGACGGCGGCCGCACCCTGCCCGACGACGTCGCCGACACCGCCGCGCAGATCGCCACCCGGCTGCTGCACGCACAGGCCGCCCACCTGGTCCATCCCACGCCCGGCACACTGCGGAAGTGGCTGGACAGCGCCGGGTTCACCCAGAACGTCTTCCACGAGAACCCCGACCTGGACAACGCCCGGACACACGCCGCGCTCGATCACGCGCTGGTCCACCTCGACACGGTTCCGCTGGTGCAGGGCCACCTCGACTACGGCCTGCCCAACGTCCTGCCGGCCGGGGTCATCGACTGGCAGCACCACGGCCTGGTGCCACTCGGATACGACGTCCTCCCGGCCCTGGAAATCATCGCCTTCAAGGGCGGCAACAAGGGCTACACCGCCAGCCCCGGCCAGCGGCGCCGCTACCTCGCCGTACTGGACGACGCGAGCCTGAACGCAACCGGACAGCCGGTCAGCCAGAACCTGGGCGCATACCTGCTCGTCAAGGCCCTGTTCTTCCTCGCCCTGATGCGGCCCACCGCCCCCTCCCGCACGGACAAGCACCTGAAGTGGCAGTACCGCCGTCATCTCTTCACGAAGGGACTCGAGCAGTATGAGCACACCGGGACGGTCGATACCGCCCTCTTCCCCGGCCTCGAAGAGTTCGCCGCCGGGCACAGCGCTGGCCACCATCCGTGACCGCGACTACCTCCTGGACCGCGCCGGGGTGATCTTCAAAGTCATCGGCGATGTCCATCCCGGCACGCACTTCCTGGGGTACGTCAAGTACTACCCGGACACCCGCGGCGACCGGGTGCTGTTCGGACGGACGTACCGGCAGAACAGCGTCGTGTCCGAAGCGTTCGGAATCCTCGCCGACCGGCCCGAGTGCTACCTCTACTCCCCGCCGTGGGGTGCGTCAACACCGGCGTGCCCCGCGAGGGCATCGTCACCCACTACGCGTGCCGCCAGACCCTCGCCGCACCGCACCAGGCCCCCGGCCTCCTGGACGCAACAGCGGTCAGCGAGGACCTGCTCGCCATCATCAACTGGATCGTCGCGTGGTCGGCGCCTGCAACGCCCGCTCCGACATCGATCTGGTCTGCTACGGGACGCGTGACTACGAGGCGGCGCAAGCACTGTTCGCCGAACGCGCTCCCATCCACCCGTACGAGGGCGAGACCCTCACCCGGCTGTACGTGCGGCGCGCCAAGTACATGGTGGGGGAAGCTTCGACGTGCTCATGCGCCAGGAGGCCCGCAAACTGCAGGGCCTGACAACCGGTGCGGGGGCGCACATCAACTGTGAGCCGCTGAGGGCCGACGGCGACAAGACATTCGCCGGGGTGGTTGCCAAAGAGGTAGGGGCCATCTCCGTCCTTGCCCGGATCACGGATCACTCCGAGGGCCTGGTCACGCCGGCGCTCTACGGGATCGAGCTGGACACGGTCACGGAGTCCACGGTCGACGAGCCGCCCGTGTTCGCCCGCCGGATCACCCACCTTCGCAGCTACCTCGGTGCGTACCCCGGGGCTGCGGATGCGAGTGCGACGACACCTGGCGCAGGTTCTGGCCACCGGCCACCGAACCCGGAGCCGTCCCGATCACCACCATGCGCCACCCAGCCGCCCCGGTCACCGCCATCGGCCTCCTCCCCAACCCTGACCACGGCGAACCTGCGACCTGGGCGATCTACTGAACTCGACACCGACGCGCACTGCGGCTGGCTCTCATGCATGGCCGACGCCAACGAAGAGGCAGCCGCCAGCCGCGTCTACGACACGCTCGCTCCCGCCACCGACCGCGTCAGCAACGTCCGCGACGCCAGCGACCCTGCGGGCGACGTCACCACCGGCATGATCTGGGCCGCCTCCCCCGCCTCCGGCCGCACCCTCGCCACCGGCCTCGCCGCCCCTGGCAGACGGTGCCGGCCTGACGTCCTTGTCGCTCACTGCGTAAGCCGACCAACCGCACTGCCCCGAGTTTCCTGGCTGCCCTGAAGCCGGGCATGTTCGTCTCGGCAGACAGGAGAACACAGGTCCTGCCCTCAACCCGGCCGGCGAGCGCCTCGCACACCTTCCGTCGGGCCCCGCGGTGACCGTTATCGGGCGGGTCCTTGGGGACCGCGCCCGATCACGTGGCAGCCGCGGCCCGTCAGACGCTCGCGACGCCGTTCGTGTAACTCTTCATGTTGAACGTGCCGAAGCCGTTCTGCACGGGGTCACCGGTGTTGTTGATGCAGTGCAGGATGCCGCCGCCGCCCGCGCCGTTGAGGCAGACGGTCATCAGCGAGGTGAAGACGACGCCGGGGGTGTCGGGGACCTCGTAGGCGCGGTCGGTGTAGATGTCGGCGTTGAGGTTGAAGAAGCAGTAGCTGCCCAGGCCCCAGGCGTGGTGCTCGGTGACGTGGTCGCCGACCTTGTAGGCGGCGTAGCCGTTGGTGTTGCCGTGCTTCCAGGCGGACTGCGTCGGGACGTCGTAGGGGTGCTCGTTCTGGAAGAAGTAGGTGCGGCCGTGGTTGCCGTTCCAGAGCACCTCGTACTTCTGGTGGTGCTCGACGAACAGGCCGTAGGCGGTGACCCGGTCGCCGTTGACGAGGAAGCCGGTGCCGGCGGGGTTGACCGACCAGCCCACCGTGCCGTCGAGGCCGTGGTCGGCACGCCAGGCCCAGACGTGGTCGACGATCACGTCGTTGCTGTCGATCTGGATGCTGACCTCGGTGCCGCCGGCGACGGCGCCGCCGATGCGGGGGAAGACGTCGAAGAGCGCGGTGGGCCGGTGGGAGTGGTTCCTCCGGCTGAAGCTGTTGCCGACGCGGAGGAGGACGGGGGACCTGGGGGAGGCGGCTTCGAGGATCACGCCGGCGACGGAGACGTCATCGACGTCGGCGACCTCGATGAGCGAGTTGCCGTGGACGGCCTGGAGGGTGGCCAGGCCCAGGCCGAGGACGACGGTGCCGGGCCGGAACACCAGCAGCGGGGCGGACAGCGGGTAGACGCCTGGCGTGAACAGGAGGTGCTTGCCGAGGGCGAGCGCCAGGTTGATGGTGGCGGCGGAGTCGCCGGGCCGGGCCACGTGGAAGTCGGACAGCGGGATGCTGCGGCCGGAAGCCGGTCCGTGGGCCCAGGAGGTGCCGGTGCTGTTACGGCGCAGCGCGGGCACGAAGACCTGGTAGTCGCCGTGGCGGTCTACGGTCAGGAACGGCTTCTCCCGCACGACCGGGGTGCGGTCGACGGTGGTGTAGGGCGGCGTGGGGAATGACGTGGCGGGGGCGCCCTCGACGCCGACGAAGACCATGTTCCAGTTGGAGCTGGTCCAGCTGCCGATGGTGTCGTTGCGCGACAGCCACTGCTGCTGCGAGCCGGAGTTCACCTGGCCGTCCACCACGCTGTCGGCCAGGTAACCGCCGCTGGACCATCCGTTGCCGGGCGGGCTCGGCATCAGGTTCATGTCGCCCTTGACGTGGACGCGGCGCAGCGGGGCGGCCTGGGCGACCGCCCAGCGCTCCAGCCCGTCCGGTGGCACGATGGTCAGGTTCTCGGCGGACCGCCAGAAGTTCTGGGTGCCGTTGCCGTTGAACCACTGGGCGTCGACCGTGACGTGCCCGTTGATCACGACGTCCGAAGGGCTCTCGCCGAGCCCCAGGACGTGGGTGTAGAACCCGACGTTGACGTCGACGTTGTAGGTGCCGGGCTTGAAGGCCAGGGCGTACCGCTCGGTGCCGAACTGGTTGGGTGCCTGGGCGGCGAACACGGCGTCGACCTGCGCCTGGATCGCCGCATCGCCCATGGACGGGTCGAAGACAAGGACGTTCGGGCCCAGATCGACGGGTCTGTGCGCGGGCGACGAGGCAAAGGCCGATCCGGTGGCGATGCTGCCGGCGAACGGTATCGCGGCTGCAGCGGCCGCGCCGCGAAGCACGGAACGGCGACTGGGAATGACGGACACGGCTCTCCCTGAAGGGGTGGATGGGGAAGGACAATGCGGCTGGTCCCTAACCGCGAGAGAGCGCTCTCAGAGACGAAGTGAATCATCGCGGCTATGCAGCGTCAATAAAGGGAGTGTCAACTTAACGGCTGATCAGGGTTGTTGAGGTTCTAGTTGTCGGCGGGGGGCAGGCGTCCTTCGAATGCGATCTGGAAGGCGTTCAGTGGGGCCTTGCAGCGCATGGTCCATCTCGTGCGGTCCTTGCCGCCGCCTCGCCGCTCTGCCACCGCCACGGCGCGAAGGCCCGGCCGCTCACCGAGGCCGAGAAGAAGCGCAACCGCGAGCTCCTGGTGCTCGCCCAGCACACCCCCCGACCCCGCTCCCCTCGCACCGAAACCCTGGCGGAGGCCAGCTGAAGGACACCAAGCACTGCGCCGTCGACGGCTGGGTCGACGCGATACCCGCCCCCGGCCCCCGCGGCACCGCCACCTTCGACCTGATCGTCCGCCCGGCCGACGCCGACACGATCGCCCAGGACGCCCCCGACACGGTCGTGGCCTGCACCAGCGGCGACCCCCGGATCACGCACGAGCTGCTTGCCGGCATCCAGCCTGGCGACCGGCTGCGCGTCACCGGCACCCTGGTTCAGCCGCCGGCGCCTGTCGAGCGCGCCCGGCTCACCGTCGACGCCCTGGAAGTCCTGGACACCGCGCTCATCCCGGCTATTGGTATCCCCGGCTAATGGAAGCTGCGGAGTGCGTCCCGAGAGAGACACGCGGACTCACCGACCTCTGCAGATGTCGGCTGGCACGCGTCGACACTGCTGGCGCAACTGCTTGCCCGGCACGGGCGGGGCACCGAGGCCATCGAGGTGATGCGCGCGCTGGACAGCGCCGAGGACTGGGTCGTCGACCTGCTGTGCGGACTGTTCGCCACCGAGGGCCGCGCCGAGGAGGGCCTCGCCCACCTGGACACCCTCAAGGCCCGGCGGGGCGAAGAGGAGTGGGAGCTGTTCCGGCTGCGGGGCCCGATCCTGGCCGCCTGCGGACAGCTCGACGAGGCGGTGGAGGAGGCCCGGGTGCATCCCGAGGGCGGGCGTCCGTACGCGGCGGAGCACCTGGCCGGCCTGTTGGCCGAGGCCGGACGCCCGGAGGAGGCTGTCGACTTCCTGGACGCAGACCGCATGGACCACCGACGGACTCTCGGCCCGCTGCTGGTGGAGCTGGGCCGAGTCGAGGAGGTCGTGGCGCTGCTGCGGACACCGCGCCCCGCCGTACCACTGCCGGAGCCGACGGGCTACAGCGACTGTCCGCCCTTCTAGTACTAGCTACGCAGCAGCACCGGTCGGGGAGCTGTCCTCGTGATCCAGTAGCGTCCGGGACATGACAGCCAACCAGTTCTCGACCTCTACCGAGCGGGAAGCCCTCTGCGGCTTTCTCGACAAGCAGCGCGCCGATCTGCTTCGGAAGGTCGACGGCGTCTCTGACACGGATGCCCGCATGACTCCGACGGTGAGCTCGTTGTCCTTGATGGGCCTGCTCAAACACTCGGCCCTCTGGGAGCGCAGGTGGTTTCAGATCATCGTTGCGGGACGGGCACTTCCCAATGAGTGGCCCGAAGCGGGGGTCCCGGACTGGAGGGACGAAGACTTCCGTGTCGACGAGCAGGACACGGTGAAGCACTGGACGGCCTTCTTCGAGGAGCAGGTGGCCATCTCACGGGAGATCATCGCAGGCCTGGCACTGGAGGCTCCGTGCAGTCGACCCGACCTGGCGGACCGGAATCTGCGCTGGGTCCTGCTCCACCTGATCGAGGAGACTGCCCGGCACGCCGGTCATGCGGACATCATTCGTGAGAGCCTCGACGGCAGCCGCGGTATATAGCGCTCCGCCGCAAGCCCGACCCGGATCAGGGGCCTGCTAACGACACGAGTACGGCCACCGTTAATTATCGGTGTGTGAAGACTGAAGATCATGCGGTGGCCGCAGGTCACAGCGTAGACCCTGCTCGATGGCAAGAGGCGTTCGAATGCCTGATGGGCTGGATCGCGGGCCGGTTCAAGCGGGTCGAGCCCCGGCGCCGGGTCCGGCGGTTGGTGCCCGGGCTCCTGTCGGCCCTGCCGCGCAAGAACTGCTGGACGATCGCCGAGTGGGCCGGGGAGGCCACCCCGGATGCCATGCAGCACCTGCTCAGCCGGGCCAATTGGGATGCCGACGCCGTCCGCGACGAAGTGCGCGGATACGTGGTGAAGCACCTGCATGACGAGCGGGGGGGGCTGGTGGTCGACGAGACCGGCGATGTGAAGAAGGGCATCGGCACGGTCGGCGTCCAGCGCCAGTACACCGGCACCGCGGGCAGAATCGAGAACGCCCAAGTTGCCGTCTACCTGGTCTACGCCGGTCAGCGCGGGCACGCCGCAGTGGACCGCGAACTGTATGTTCCGCGTTCCTGGACCACCGACCCTGACCGTTGCCGCGCCGCCGGGCTCGGTGAGGAGACCGCCTTCGCCACCAAACCCGAGCTGGCCGCGTGCATGGTCGCCCGGTTCCTGGACGCCGGCCACCGGGCCGCGTGGGTGGCGGGCGATCCACACCAGTTCGTGCTGCTCGACGTGCACCACAGCCATGCGTATCGGGTCTAGTCCCAATACCAGTAACTTAGGTGCAATCTGGTCGTTGCTGGTGGTATGCCGAGAGCGGGTCAGCTGAAGTCATCTGGTGAGCGTCTGTCGGACCGGGTCGCGGTCGGGGTGCTGACGCAGGCGTTTCCTGCGCGGCTCGTGGACGAGGTGTTGGCGGAGACGGGCCGGGTGCAGCAGCGAAACCGGCTGTTGCCGGCCCGGCTGGTGGTCTACTTCGTGCTGGCGATGTGCCTTTTCTCGGGGCAGAGCTACGAGGAGGTCGCCCGGCTGCTGACCATGGGTTTGCAGGGTGAGCGGCGCTGGCGTGCGTCGTGGGCGGTGCCGAGTACGGCGGCGATCTGGAAAGCCAGGTCACGGTTGGGGGTGGCGCCGCTGCGGCAGTTGTTCGCGCGGGTGTGCCGTCCGGTTGCCACACCGGGTACTCAGGGTGCCTTCTACCGAGACTGGCGGCTGACCGCGATCGACGGCACCACGTTCGATCTGCCCGACACGAAGGCGAACGTGGAGGCGTTCGGCCGTCCACCGCGTTCCGGGCGGGGCGAGCAGAACGTCGGCTACCCGCAGATCCGCATGGTCGGCCTGGTGGAGTGCGGCACCCACGCCGTTTGCGACGCCGCGATCGGCCCTCTGCGGACCGGAGAGCAGGCCCTGGCCCGGGCGGTCCTGCCGTCCCTGCGGCCGGGGATACTGCTGCTGGCTGACCGTGGCTTCTACAGCGTGGACCTGTGGTGCAAAGCCGCTGCGACCGGAGCCGACCTGCTGTGGAGAGTCCGCAAGGACCTCGTGCTGCCCGTGGTCGAGCAGTTCCCGGACGGTTCTTATCTCACGGAGATTTTCGACCGCAGCGACATCCATCACGTCCGTCGCGGGGTCCCGGCACGCGCGGTGGAGTACGCCATCGCCGGCCACGAGGGCGTCTACCGGCTCCTCACCACGGTCCTCGACCCGGACGAGGCCCCAGCCGCGGAACTGGCCGGACTCTACGCCCAGCGATGGGAGTTCGAGTCCACTCTCGACGAGATCAAGACCCACCTCGGCGGTTCCCACCTGGTGCTGCGTTCGCAGCACCCCGACGGAGCCGAGCAGGAACTCTATGGCTTCCTGCTCGTCCACCACGCCATCAGGCGTCTGATGCACCAGGCCGCTCGACAAGCCGACCACGATCCCGACCGGATCTCCTTCACTCGCTCACTGCGCGTCGTGCGCCGCCAGGTCACCGACCAGGCGGCGTTTTCCCCCGGCAGACTCGCCCGTGCGGTCAAAGCAACCCACGCTGAACTCCTCGAACGACTCCTGCCACCACGACGCCGCCGAGCCAACCCCCGTGTCATCAAACGCAAAATGGCCAACTGGCCCCTCAAACGCGCAGCCCACCATGGTGCAGAACACCCGCCCGCCCCGGCCATCACCATTGTCAATGCCACCAAACCCAAACGGGTCAAGCGGATAAAAACGCCCTAAGTTACCGGTATTGGGTCTAGTCCCACCGACAGCTCACGCTGGTAGTCGCGTTCGAGCTCGTCTTCGACGATCCGAACCGCGGCATCTCGCTCAATCACGCGTGCAGCATCCCTTACGGGGTTGGTGGGCGACCAGCAAGCTTCCCGCCCACCAAGGGCTCTGGGGCACGCCCGGCTCCGGATTACAGCACCTACGGAACACGTGCACTCCGCCAATACCCCTCAAGACGACCGGCTCATGCCTGGAATGCCACGACGGCACCCCAGCCCGACTCGACCAACTACACCGCTCCCCCGGCCAGCCACCGCCTGGCTGCCTGAGCTCCACGCAGCAACTGTCCACCAGGCGATCACTTGGGTAGCCATCGCTTCCGGTCGTAGGCCAAAAGGATCGAGACCGAAGTGCTCCTCCAGCTCGTGCCGCAGGAACTCACGATCTCCGTCTCGTTGGCACCGCCATGGAGCCGCTGGAGCATGGGGGCGAGCATGCAGTCGTACTCGTCCTGCATGTCGTCGGCGACGCCGAGCGAATCCCACTCATTGAGCAGATGCCGCAGATCGTTCTCAACAGATGGGCTCCAGGGCTGCATCACCCCAGATTGCCACCTTGGAAACACCCGCCGCTCCCGCCCCCATCTTGATCCAAACGAGAGGACCTAACCGCAGGGCTTCCTACAGAGGCCGCGAGTCCGTTGTCAGTGGACGATGTTACTTTCCCGACATGACCGATCACGCGCTTCGGCTGCTGCGGCAGGACCGCCGCTTGGCCGAACTGGCCGCTTTCCCTTTCGACTTCGACCTGGACCGCGCCGTCCACGGCCATGTCGAGGAGGTCCGCCTCGCCTCGGGCGGGCCGCTGGAGACGGTAGCCGGGGACGACACCGGCGGTACGTACTTCGTGTGCGCGGACGGCTCGGTGCTCTACGCCGACTCGGAGGGCGCCGCGGGGATCATCGGCTCCAGTGTCGACGAGACCCTGGAGCTCGTGATCGGCCTGCCCGGCTGGCGCGGCTACACACGTCTGTCACCAGACGACGGCGAGGAGACGATCCTGGCGTGCGTCGCGGAGACCGAGGACGAGATCCGTGAGTGTTACGGAATTGACAAGGAGCGGGCCGAGCTCCGTAGCGCGCTGGGCTTCCCGAAACGCTCCCCGGTCGAGCTGGTGGGCAGGCTGCGTGCCGCGCTGCTGCGCACCGAGCCGGACTTTGTACTGCTCAACGCGGATGAGGGCTGCGCGTACGACCGGATAGGCCCGGCCGGTCCCCCGCTGTGGGAGCCAGTGCTCGCGGCGGGCCGCGCCGATCTCGCCCGGTTGAGGGAGGGCGACCGCACGGCATGGCGTGAAGTCGCCGAGGACCCGGTGCGGCGCCGGATCACCCTGCGGAGCGCGCAGTTCGACCGCGCCGAGGGCGATCTGGAGCTGCTGCGGCATCTGCTGCGGCACGAGACACAGTCATCGATGACGGACGAACTACAGCTCGCGGCCGTGCTGGTGGGGCTGCGCGGGGACACTGGAGACCTGCCGCTGCTGCTTGAGGTCCGGGAGACGGACTTCGACACGGCGTGCGGCCTGGGCGGGATGCCGGAACCGGGGGCAAGCGCGGACGAGTTGCAACAGTGGGCGCGGGCGCTCGACGAGTCGATGTTCGGCACGGACCCGTCGGACGAACCGGTCTCCACATGGACCGACCTGGCGCGGGACCAAGGGATGACGGGCCTCGTTCAGGTGACGCTGATCCGCGAACTCGACAACATCTTCATGGACCAGAGCAGACTCCGCCGCCCCGAGGCGCCCCGCACCCTGGCCACAGCTCCGCTGAGCGGGCTCGCCCGGGACTTCGAGGAACTCGGCGACCTTACCCAGGCGCTGCGCGCCCAGCGCCTATGCGCCGCCCTTCAGGAGACGGCATGGGACCGGGCCTCGGCCCGGCGTACCCTGGCCCGCCTGGAGCGGGAGGCGGGCCAGCTGTCGCAAGCCGCGGACAGCCTGGCCGCCGTGCGGGACGCCCTGGCCGCCCCGGGCGACGACTCACTGCGCTACTGGCAGCAGGTCAACCTCGGCCGCTTCATCACCGAGGAGCACTACCGGCTCACCCTCGCTCTGGCCGACGCGGGCCGCCCCGAGGAGACCCGTGCCCTCCTCACGGCCGCCGACGCCATACTCGGCGAACTCTCGGAGAACGCCGCGAACGGCATCCGCGAGCTCGCCGAGCGGACCGCTGCGAGAGTGCGAGAGGTCAACTGAGGACGGGCAGGCATCGGCGCGCAGCCGCCTTGAGACATGATCGTCCGTCGTGGCTATGGATCTCGAACTTCACCTGGTTCCTGACGGGCTGTGGGAGATAGCGGCGCCGCTGATACCGCCGTTCCGGCCCCCTCAGCAGGGGGGTGGGACGCCACGGGATCGCAGGGGCCGCCTCGGAGGAGACGAGTTCGCTGCCCCTGCCCGCATCGAACCCCGACACCGGGGACTACGCCTGGAGCACCTGGCCCGACTCGTGACCCGCCCGGTCCCCCACAGCGACGGCTTGCTGCCGCTCGCTGTCTCCCTCGGTGCCGCCACTCCCGCCGGCATCGGGAGCACTGACCTGCACACACTGATGCGCGCCGCCGACGCGGCCATGTACAAGGGCAGCACCAGGGCGTCATCGTCCAGGCCCGCCCTCACCATGCGCGGGCGCACAGCGTCAACGGCCACCGCGAAGGACCGCCTGGCACCGCAACATGACCAGCCCCACCCGGCCCTTGCTCCTCGACTGGTGCGAAGACCCGCATTACCGCCGGGACACCGCATGCATGCTCTGCAGGAACCTCGCCGCTGCGCTCCCGCGCAGGCGAGGCAGCCCATCAACCAGCCGGGTGTCCACCGCGTGTTCGTCGGCGCTCGTGCCGTGGCGGGTTCCCAGTCCGGGAATGCGAGACCTGCTCGGGGATCTTGGGGCGCTCCTGGTAGGTGAACTCGGTGGCTAGCGCGAGGGCCCGACGTGCCTCCTCTGTAGTGGTGGGGGGTTGCTTGCGCTCGCTGGCATGACCGTGGATGGCCCGGACGAGGCTCTCCACCCACCCGGTGAAACGTGCGCGCTTGGCCGGGTCGTCGCGGTCGTCGAGGGTCTCGGCGATCTCGCCGAGCCAGTACGTCGCCCAGGTGTCCAGGACCATGCCGTCGCGGTGCTCCAGGAGCAGTTGGCCGATCTGCCGGGCGACGGGGAAGCGTCGCTCCTGCACGAGCATGAGAGCTTGTTCGGCCCGCTGCTCGGCGGCCGCGCGGTCCTCGTGCTGGCGGGCGACCTCGGGCGTGCGGCGCTCGCCAGGCTCGCGGACCTGCTCGGCCTTCAGCCGCCGAGCCTTCTGGTACGCGCCCTGCTTGGAGGTCACGCACAGCGCTTCGGCGAAGTGGTCCCACGGCACGCCGGCGGCTCGGCCGTCCTCGATCGCCTTCAACTGTCCGGCATCGGCCTGCTCGCGCAGGTACTGCCACAACGTCGCGCGCAGCACCGCAGTCTCGCCAACCACATTGACCGGGCAGTCTTTCGGCTGTTTCAGCTTGCTGACCCATGTCTGCGCGTGTTCCAGCACGAGGAACAACTCCTCCGAGGCCGGGAACCGCTCCAACTCCGGATCATCACCCAGTTCGTGCAGCTCCCGCAGACGGTTCACGATCCGTCCAGTCTTGATCTCCCCAAGACGAATCGGCGGGCGCTTCGGACGGGGCTTCTCAGCGGCCTTCTCGATCTTCCTCACCACACTCGAAGTATTCCAGTCGGTTCCCAATCTGGGAACCAGCCTTGAACACCCAGACCGACGACATCGGCATACCTCGGTTCATCGGGAAACTCCACACTCCTTCGCGGGACTCCCACTCCGCAGAGGCCGCGTTTCAGCAGGTCAGCGAACTCCTTCGGCTGGCCCGTCGACCTGGGCGACGTCGTCACCGTTCCGCTGACCCCGACACTCCAGCCGTCGCCCACCCCGTACCCGGCGCCGGCCGCAGCCCTTCTGCGTCGCGCCCACCACCGCCTACTCACTGACGGCTGGTGCACCGGCGCCAAGGTCGACGAGGAGGGCGCCCGCTGCCTGTACGGCGTCATCCGCGCCGAAGCCTGTTCCTCGTCTACCTGCTCGACGCCCGCTACGAGTGGATCGACGCGTGCCTGGAGCTCTTTAGGGAGGTTCCGCGGGCGGCCTGAGCTCCGCACAGCACAACGCCCGGTCGGTCCACGCGCCGATGACGGTTGTCCCGTCCGCCTCGAACTGGAGCGTGGCGAGGTACGCGGTCACCAGGGGCCTGCGTGAAGTCGTTGTTCCTGCTGCCTCATTCAGCCGGAGGCTGGCCAGCCCTCGGGCGGGCTGCGGCTGGTGAACCGGATCTCGATCCCAGCGGTTTCGCCGGCGCGGGTCACGACGCCGCCCACGGATTCCGGCCGGAGTCCGCCATCCATGACGGTGTGCCAGCACGAGTGCAGCCTCCGGAAAGCGGGACCGTCCAGGTCGTCGAGGATCTCCGATTCAGGGCATGCGGAACCAAGGGCAGGAAGGGCGGTAATGACGAACGCCCCGCCGATAGGCGGGGCGTGTCTGGAGGCAGACCATCAGCCGGGGGGCTGCATTCAAGGCCGGGCAACGGTGGGTCAGCGGCGCAAGGTCTTGAGCGTAAGAACTTCCCGCGCGCTCCCCAGTTACGGAACGGGCTGATGCCGATGTGACGCTCCCCCTGGTCGGGCCCGGGCGCCCGCCCGACCAGGGGCTTACGAGGCGTCTCCGACGCCACCGCGCGGACACTTCGGCTGAGCGGGCTGAGCGGTTTGCGATGCTTGCGCGTTCCCCGTGCGCAGCGGCTGGAAGTAGTGGGCGAGCGCCCAGGTGCCGATGCGGTTGCCGGCCTGGCATCCGGTGACGTCCGAGGTGCGGAAGTGGATTCCGCCGTACACACGGGCGTTGATCATGTCCTCGTTGAGCTGGTCGGCGTACTCGTAGTGCCGTGTGGTGCCGGTGACCTCGGAGGGAACGTCGAGGTCGACGCGCGAGGTGCCGAGGACCCCGGTCACGACTCGCATCACGGCGCCCGTGAGCGCCGTGTGGCCACTGACGTACTCGGGGTGCGGGGGCGTGATGAGCAGCGGTTCCCACAGAGGGTCCGCTTCGGTCGCGGGGTTGCCGTCCGTGTCGGCCAGCTGGATTGCCGTGATCGGCCGCCAGAAGCCGTACCGGAGCTTGGAATCCCACGCGGTGATGACGGCATCGGTCGCCGCTGTGTCCGCCGCGGCGAACAGCCGCGCTGTCTCGGCGATGCCGAGATGATGCCGCGCAGCATGGTCGCGGAGGGCGGTCTGGATCTGCGCCATCAGATTGCCCCCGTAGAAGAGGGCGGTCTCGGTCTGGTGCGCGGTTCTGCCTGAGCCGGTCCTCGCGCCCATGGTCTTCACTTCGTTCGCGTCCCGGGCGTAGCGGGCTGAGGACAGGGCGGGCGGCTCGCCGGGCCGGAACTGGGCAGGAGAGGTGAGCAGGAGCGGCCGGAGCCTGCTGAGCCAGGTGTCGATGAAGGGCAGCCGGGCGGGCGGGGTGGGGCGCCAGACGCCGGGCGCGGGTGGCTTGGTGAAGGGCACGTCCACGAACCGGCCATCGCCCTCGCGGAGGTCGATGATGTGGGCGGCAGCACGTGCCCCGAAGGCCACGCCCTGGTCCTTCGCCGGGCCGCTGGGGATCTCGGCGAGGGAGGCGGCGTACGCGGTGTCGAGCTGGGCCTGCGAGGCAGGGAAATAGGCGAGCAGGACGTGGTGTGCCGCAGTCACGGCCGACGCCTCGGGAGACGCCGTGGCGGGGCCGCTCTCCCGCCACTTGTACGGGGCGTAGTTGCCCTGAATACCCACCACGGCGTTGTAGACAGCGGCGGAGACGAACCCGTGCCAGACGGCCACCTGCCCGGAGGGGCGGGTCGGGCCGAGGTTGGCGCTGATCGTCTCGGTGGCGATGGCGTTCCAGTTGCGGATCGCCGCGGGGTCCGCCGAGGGCAGCTGGCGGTGGTCTGCGGCGGCTGTAGGGCCGGCCGGGGCCACGAGGGCAACGAGCGCGAGTAGCGCGACGGCTCCGACGGCGGCCCGTAGGCCTGAACGAGAAGAACGGGAGGAACAGGAATGACGGAATGAGAAGGGGTAATGCTGGCGCACGGCGCTCTCCCTTGATTCGGCAGGACCGAATTAGCACCGAATGAAGAGTTGGATCAAGCTCAACCGCCGTGTCCCGGGCTTCGCAAGCCGAACGACGCTTGCGGTCGCTGCCGTTCGGGTTCGCTCACGAAGCACTTCCGCAACAGCAGCCTCCGGCTCTGCGGCACCGAACAGGGACTGACGTGCGGCGTTGAGGATGAAAAACACCCGCTTCTGCAGGCCACTACTCGCCGATGCGTACCACCGTGAGCGTGATGTTGTCGGGGCCGCCCGCCTCGATGGCGGCTTGCCGTGCCACTTTCCGGCAGGCCGCTACGAATGGGCCACGACCTCGCCGGCTGTGACCTGGGGAGGGCTGGGGAGCAGGGCGGCGAGGCGGTCCCGTACGAAATCCGCCGCCCTGTCGGTCGACTCCTCGACGCCGGCCGGATCCTGAAAGACGCTCGTCGAGACCATCACCCCGCCCCGACATCGACCCAGTAATAGGCCACGAAACCTCGGACCTGGCGAAGGAGCGCCACGCACCCCTCGTTCACCTGGCGCCCCGCCTCGGCCGGATCGGTCACCCCTTCGTACCGCCGAACCACTGCATACATGGCTCTCCTCACTGGATTGCCGGCCCGTGTTCTGCAGAGACGGGGCACCCGCCGCAGGACGTGTGGCGTGCGCGGCTCCCGCTGCTGGAAGAGAGGTAAACAACTGTTGCCGATGACTACCGGTCAGGGCTCCTCTTCAGTGAGCCATCACCATCCGAGCTGTGGCTCGCCAAGGACCTCGCTGCCGATGTGCGCGGCGAGCTTCTGGGCTCGAGGCAGGTCGCCCCACTTGTCCACGTGGACGAAGACAGTGTGGTGCTCAGTCCATCTGTCCCACTGGGCATGATCGCCGTGGAACACGATCTGGACCCCGTCGTACTTGGCCACGCCGTATCGGTCCGCCTCCGGTTCGTCCGGCCACAAGCCATGCCAGTCGATGGCGGTCATGCCCTGGCCAAGAGCCGCTACGAAGCGTTCTTCCACGCTCGCCGTCGGGACGTCCTCCATGATGTCCAGCGGCAGGTGCGGCTGCAGTGAGGCGTCGTCCGTCGTCGTCACGTCGAGATCGAACCAGATGTCCTCACCCGCTGGACCAGTACGCATATCCGCATAGTTGAAGATCGCCTCAGGCACGACCGCGGCCATCTGCCGTACGTCCGTGACCGTCCGCAGCTCGGCGAAGAGCCCGACCTCGTCGTCGCATTCCGCCAGCAGTGCGCACAGGCGCTTGGCCTGCGCGTATGCAGCCGACGCGTCGGTGGTCTGGAAAATGGGATACGCCCTGGAGTTGCCCATGGGCCGAACCGCCACATGCCCCTGTCGGCTTCCGCCACCGCATTTCAGGAGATCGCTGTGGGCCGTCTTCCACCAGGGCTCCTTCGACCAGTTTCGTCGGTGCCTGGTCAAGCAGCCCCAACCCGGTGCCAAACAGAGCCCCGACCCCCTGGCCGCCCTCACGTACCAGCACGGCGGCAGAACCAACCTGTTCGCCACGTCTTCGACGTCGCCTGACGAGTCGCCGCAGGCTTTACCGCGGTAAAGAATCCACCCACCAGTACGTGCACATGACGGCACAGCACACGTGGAACGTCGCTGAGCCCGAGTGGCCGTAGCCGCCCCCTGATGCACACGGACTCTTCCGCGAGCCGGTCCACACGTCCCCGATCGGTGTCCCGTCTCAACGGAGTTTGACCAGTCTCACCGAACTCGATCACGGCGCGGTGGGCCGGTCCGAGGATCAATCAAGTCAGGCGTAGAGCGTGCTCAGCGGCGTTGCGGGTTCTCCGAGCGAGAGGTTCATCCTGCACAAGGCGATCGCGGCTTGGACCCAGGTGCGGATCGCCAGCGGGACCGCGGCAAGGTCGTGCACGTGTCGGGCCGTCTCTTGCGCTTCCCGGATCCATGGCGCAATGGGGCTCTTCCTCCCGCACCGCGAGCCGTCGTTGAGTCTGTTCTGGCCGGCCGTCCAGCGCCGCCGCAACGCCGGCGTTGAAGTTCTCCCAGATGTATCCACGCCGGGGCGGGCGCCGAAGTAGTTCCTCAGTCGCCTGACCGGGATCAGTGAACCGAACTGGGCTGGTTCCCAGTGGAGGCCGGAGCCCCCTACGGGCCCGCAGGGCCGGCGTACCCGGCTCGCGCGGCGGCCGCCGCCTCCAGCAGGGGCCAGCCGTCGACCTCCACCGCCCGCCGCTCCCCCGGCTGCCACCCGCGGGCCGACGCTGCGTCAAGCAGGGCACGGACGGCCCCCGGTTCGTGCAGGTTCAGGGTGCTGCCCCGGACGTACCCCACGTCCCCGGAGCCCATGGGAGCCCCGCCCGGGACGTACCGGCCCGGGCCCTCGGCGAAGACGATGCGCAGCGGGCCAGCGGTGCCGGCCGGCTGTGGGTACAGCGTGAGGGTCTCGCGGCAGTCCGCGGGCCGGCCGCTGTCCAGCACGCAGTGGCTGTGACGGAGCGTCCACAGGTACGCGCGCCCGTCGGCGACCAGCCGGCGGGGCTTCTTCGGATGGCGAGGCACGGAGCCGAGGGTACGCGGCCTGCTCCACAGGGCACCTGCTAGCGATGACCACACTTCGATGAGAGAACAGGACGGTCGACAAGCTTCGGTGAGACCGGTCCAGGGCCGATCCCGCGTGTCGTCAGTCGATCTGATGGTCCACGACGGAACAAGGTGGCAGCAGCGAGCGACAGGACAACCAGCCTGTTGTCCGGTCTCTCCGTGTGCGGGAAAGGTGCGCCGTCCGTTGGTGGAGGCGACGGACGTCACGTTCGACGACGCGCGGAAGCGGTCGTCACACGTCGGAGCGCGCGATGCGGAACCCTACGTCGTCGACCTGGAATGTCGGGTGGCTGCGGCGCCGCGCAGAGGCCCGGCAACTCCAGTGCTCATCGAACCAGCCACCGCCGCGGAGCACTCGGTAGGTGCCGTAGACCTCGGCGTCGTAGACATCCCAGCACCAGTCCCAGACGTTGCCAAGCATGTCGTAAAGACCCCACGGGTTGGGGTGTTTGCCGCCCACGGCGTGGATGCGCTCGTGCGAGTTGCCGCGGTACCAGGCGATCTCGTCGAGCGGCGCGTACTGCGGACCGGTCGTACCGGCACGGCAGGCGTGCTCCCACTCGGCTTCGGTCGGCAGCCGGTACCCGTCGGCAGATGCGTCCCACTCGATGCCTTCGCTGTCGGCGGGGAGGTGGTAGGCGGGCGTGAACCCGTCGCGCAGGGACAGAGCGTTGCAGAACCGTGCCGCGTCCCACCAGGAAACGCACTCGACGGGCAACTGGTCCCCGTGGGCGGTGCTCGGCCGCTGGCCGGTGATTTGTGCATATAACGCCTGGGTGACCGGGAACGCCGCGAGCTGGTAGGACGCAAGCTCGACCGACCAACTGCGCTGCGTCCGCCGGTCCGACAGCGTGACCTGCCCCGGCGGGATGGCGACCATCTCGTTTCCCGCGACCACATCCATGATCAAGAGATCCTACCGAGACGGGCCAGTTCGCCACGGCGGGGTCGGACCACAGCAAGTGAGACAGCAACTGGCACCCAAGCGCCCGGGACAGACCCACTGAGATTCTCGGCGTCCAGGCGTCTCAAGCGATCTGGTCGCCGCAGGTCGCGGCTCTGCCCACAGTCCAGATCATCTGAGGCGGGACACCTGTCCGCCGTACCTTCGATGTCGCTTGACGACTGCCGTGGGCTTTACCGCGGTAAAGAATCCGCCCACCGGTACGAGCACATGACGGCACAGCACATACGCCGCTGACTACGAGTGGCCGTCGCCGCCCCTGATGGACACAGTCACTTCGGTGAGCCGGTCTTCCCGTCCCCGATCGCCCCACACCTTGAGGACAACCATGAGACTGAACACGGGGCGGCTTTACCGCGGTAAAGCCGACTCCCCCGACACGCAGAGGACGCTACTAACGCATCAATGCCACCACCGACCTTGAACGTTAGTAAGGTGTCCCCCATGAGTTCTCCAGCCAACGACCGCGAAAAGGTCGTCTCGAAGCTGCCGGGATGGCTCCGGCAGAACCTCAAGGTCAGAGCCGCCCAGCACAGCATCGAGATTCAGACCGCGGTCGAGCAGGGCATCGCCGCATGGTGCGACCTCGCAGCCAGCCTCGAGACCATCGACACCAGAGGCGCGGACTCCTTCGCGACCTTCCTGCCCGACGGCCAGTGGGACACCTTTCGGCAGGCTGCAACCGACCGCGGAGTCTCCCTCATTCAGGGACTCGCCCAATCGGTACAGCTGTGGCTCGACACCAACCCTGCCCCCCACATCGAGCGCCCTGCCATCACGCGGCGCGTCATCGTCTGCAACCAGAAGGGCGGCGTCGGCAAGACCGCGATCACAGCTGGAACCGGAGAAGCTCTGGCAGAGGACCCCAACGCCCTCCACCCCGTACGCATCGCCAAACAGCTCGCGGCCGCGTCCGGCGAAGAGAGCCCCCTCGACGTCGAGAACCTGCCCGGCCTCGGACTGCGGGTCCTGCTCGTCGACTTCGACCCGCAGTGCCACCTCACCAACCAGCTCGGCGCCACTCCCCTGCCCATGAGCGGCGACAGCCTCACCAACCACATGGCCGGCGACCCGAAGGGCGACCTGCGCGACCTCGTCGTCTCCATCGACGAGGAGACCTTCGAAGGACGCCTGCACCTGCTGCCGGCATGCAACGACGCCTTCCTCCTGGACGTTCGCCTCTCCGCGGTCCGCGCCCGCGAAGCAGCCCTCGAGCGCGCCCTCACACCGCTCGAAGCCGACTACGACGTCATCCTCGTCGACTGCCCGCCCAGCCTCGGCCTCAGCATGGACGCCGCCGCCTACTACGGCCGGCGCCGCGACGGCGAAGCACCCGGCCAGTCCGGTGCCCTGATCGTGGTCCAGGCCGAAGACAGCAGCGCCGACGCCTACGAACTCCTCACCGCCCAGTTCGAAGACCTCCGCAACGACCTCGCCATCGAGATCGACTACCTCGGCATCGTCGTCAACCTCTACGACTCACGCCGCGGCTACATCGCCACCTCCTCCCTCCAAGGCTGGGTCGACATAAAGGATCCGCGAGTCGTCGGCCTCATCGGAGACCTGAAGGAACAGAAGGAAGCCGTCCGCGTGAAACGCCCGCTGCTCGCGTACGCACCACGAAGTCAGCAAGCAGTTGCCATGCGGGCGCTCGCACGGGAGGTCTCATGAGTAAGGCCGGCCAGCTCGGCACCGGACGATTCGGCAGCACCCAGGGCGTCAGCGCACGGCGGCAAGCCGTGGCCGCTGCAACCGGAGCCGTCACCGTCGGAGCTCCCGACAGTCGCCTGCGCACGATTCCTCTCGACCAGCTGGTTCCCACCCGCTTCAACCCGCGTCGGAACTTCGGCAGCGACGAAGACCTGCTCGACTTCGGGCTGAAGCTGAAGAAGAAGCAGCTACAGCCGGCGGTCGCTGTCACACGCGAGGCCTACCTCAAACTGTGGGAGGGCGAAGCAGACAGTGTCGGCACCGCCCGCTACGTCATTGCCAACGGCGAGCGACGCTATCGAGGCTCCCAGGCCGCCGGTATCGGCACCCTTGAGGTTGTCATCGATGACGATGTGGCCAAGTCTCGAGCGGACTTCCTGGACGCTGTCCTCTCCGAGAACAACGACCGGGAGGACCTCGATCCGATAGAGCGTGCACTCGGCATCCAGACCATGGTCGACGAGCTCGGCGGCAAGGCCAAAGTGGCCGAGCACTACGGCAAGTCCGGGGGCTGGGTAACTCAGCAGATGTACCTGCTCAACCTGGCCCCGGAACTCCAAGCGCTGGTGAGCAGCGGGGATCTTCCGGTCCGCGAGACACGCACCCTGGTGAAGCTTCCTCACGATGACCAGCTCAGGGCCTGGCACGACCGTGCGTTGGAGCGTGAGGAGGAGAGAGAACGCCCCAGAATTCGCCGCTCCACGGAACAGGCGCCGACGCCTCCTACTGCCGCCCACGATGGCTTTACCGCGGTAAAGACTGTGCCGAGCCCTTCGCAGGAGTCTGCGGGATCGCCCACTGTCGAGGACGCAGCACCGGAGGTGAGTACATCCACATCGGAGGGAATCCAGTCTGCCTCTCCCCCGGCACCGGCAGTCCCTAAGCCTGAGATGCCTCAAGAGCTCAATGTGGCGGACAGCCCCCTACCCGAACCGCGAGTCCAACCTGACGTCGCCGGCGAAACACCGGCTCCTTTCGTTCCCAGGGCGACAGACTCTTCGGGCCCGCTGCGACCAGCGATCAAGATGCCGTGGTACGACGGCCACGCTGTTGCCGAGCTGGTGTTCCGGAAGATGACACCTGAGCAGCGCCAGCTGATGCTGCAAAGGCTCGATGAACTGGACAAGGCGGCGCTGCCCAACAAGCAGGTCTGAGGACAGTCTCAACATCCAGCGTGCCCCGTTCCCCTGCCGATGGTGGGAGGGAGCGGGGCACGCTGCCGTCTACGGACGGAGCCGGCCGAGAAGTCTTGCTGCGCTGGGGCCGTGTTCACCAGGCGCGGGGCCTGCTGGAAGGGACACGGACGATCGGTGACCCGATCGCCGTGCTGCCAGTGCTCTTCCATACTTTGTGGTGCCGGCCCCTGCACACGGTCTACCAGTCCTTCGACGCCGTCCGGCCGACGGCTCAGGTCCTCGACGTGCTGACGGGTGCGTGATGGTCTGAGCGGCATCGTGGCGCAGCATGTGCACGGCCCACTGCAGGGACGCGGCGCGATCCGACTGACGGCAACGGCCAAAAAAATCCTGGCCATGGTCTCCCGTACGGCGGGATGGACCTTCGTTCACGCTCTCGCCCTGCGCCTGCCACCCGCCGAACCCTTGGGAGAACCGGCCTTTGGCCTGGACTCCCCAATTGGGGAGTCCAACCTCGATACCGCACCCTGCACGGATTCCAGTGTGCCAGGATGCGCGTACCGCGCCTGTCCGGACGCGGATCTGGGGTACGCAAGGAGGCCGACTCCGGTGCTCAACGATCCCTTGGAACTGATCGACCCACCAGCGAACAGCGTCGTCATCGGCACGGGCAAGGGCGGCGTCGGCAAGAGCACGATCGCCGCACATCTAGCCGGCGCCTCAGCAGCAGAGGGCCGGCGCACGCTGCTGATCTGCCTGACAAGCCAGGACGATGACGACCTTGGCATCAAGCGATACGGCCGAGGTATCCACCCTGCTGGTCCGCCCGTCATAAACGGGCAGGGCCTGTATCGCGCGGTCTACGACCGCACACCCCTTCTGCCCGTCCGTGAAGTGCGCCCCAACCTGGATGTAGTGCCGGGCGGCGAGACCGTGGGCGAGCTGATCCAGCTGCTGATGCACCGGATGATGACCGAAAGTGCCGGTGTCGCACTCTCTCTGGCCCGCTCACTGGCACCCATCGCCGGCTGGTATGACCAGATCGTCATCGACAGCGCTCCGGAGAACGACTCGCTCGAGCAACTGGCCGTCGCCGCGGCCCGCGTGCTGGTGGTACCCACCCGGTCAGATGACTCCTCCATCCAGGGCATGGAGCGCATCTCCCGGAACTTCAAGATGGTGCGCCGCCAGGTGAACCCGCACCTGCGCGTCGGAGGCGCCTTCCTCTATGCGTCCAACCCGACCGCAACGTCGATGCACGCAGAAGTGAAGGAGGACATCCGCGCAGTCCTCGGAAGCACGACCCCGATCCTCTCAACCGTGGTCGGCTACCGGGAAAAGCCGGCCCGCAACTCACGCAAAAAGGGCCTCCTGTTCTCCGAGTACGCCGAGCTCCTTCCAATGAGCGCCAAGGGGTACGACGTGGCCGCTGGCCGCGCGAAGGTCGCGGACGTCGTACCCGACGCCATCGTGGGTCTGGCAGACGACATGCGGGCCCTGACCACCGAAATCTTCGAGCACTGCAGAAAGGCAACAGGCTGATGGGCGGCGACCTGTTCAGCGACGACGAGCCGCAAACGCCTCAGAGCACGGGCACCGGCCTGATGGGACGTGGCTACCCGGGCGTTGTCCAAGACGCAAGCGTGGTCATCAAGGCACCGGTCGGCACGACACTCGAGTCGATTCCACTCCCCCGCCCCCCAGCAGGCGAAGGGGAGCTCAGCTCCGATGAGGAGGAGACCTTCGAGGCGTGCAAGGCAGGGGTTGACAACCTCCACAAGGCCTTCTGGATCGCCGGCAAGGCTCTGGAAACGATGAAAACCGGCAACCTGCACCGGAACTCCGGTGTGCCGAACTTCGCGGACTTCATCTGGATCAACTGGGAAATCTCCGAGTCGCACTCCCAACGTCTGATGGCTGAGTGGCGTATAGGAGAAGCGCTCGCCGGTCTCGGCTGGCGACCCAGGGAATCCCAGGTGCGTGAGCTGACGCCCGTCGCCAAGAGCCACGGCGAGGACGCAGCGGTGGCCGTCTACGACACCCTGGCACGTGACGGCGGGCGCGTGACAAGCAGCGCGCTGAAGGATGTGGTGCGGCAACTGCCAGCCATTCCCTCAGGCGCGGTACCCGCAGATGTCGTACAGGCGGTCCGCGGGATCCTCAAGGCTTCGGGACCTGCCAAAGCAAGCGGCACCGGCAGCCTTGCGGAGGTCCCGGCCCGGGAGACAGCTGCGGCCCTCTCTCTGGCGAATGAGTCCGCGGGTGTGGGAGGCAGCCAGAGGCCTGACCCGACCGATTCCGAGGACGTACGCCGGCTCATGCAAGCCCTCGCCTCTGTGACGGATGCTGCAAAAGCGGTCAGCCGCCCGGCCGTTCGACGTGCCGTCGATGAGCATCCTGAGGCCGCGATGCTGGTTGTCAAAGAAATCGAGACACAGCTCGGCAAGATTGGACGGACGATCGCCGTACGGAAGTCGGCCAGCTGACGGCTCCTGCCCAAGAACGGGGCGGCTCGGATCTCATGGAGCCGCCCCATTCTCCCTACGCCTGACCGGACGCTCTCCTGCGTGGGCCGTCATCGGGCAACGGTGGAAGGAAGGCATCCAGAGCACCGTTGAGGAAATCGGACCGGTTCGGGAACGCGTACGCCGAGGCAAGTGCGTCGATGACCGCCAACTCGCGGCTGGAGGGTCGGAAGCTCTGTTGACGGCTGTCCTTGACCGATCCCCGGGCCGTACGGCGGGCCGGCACCTCACCGAACAGGCCATCCGGGTCGCTGTCCTCCTCCTGCACAGGCTGTCTCCGGTGGCGCAGGTTCTCCCGCAGGGAATCGAACAGGTCGTGCTTCTTGACGTGGAGCACAGCCCGGCGCACCACGACAGCGTTCGTCGGTTCATGACCGGTCGTCATTTTCTGGGTGAGCTGGTAGTGCGCGAACCGCTTCCGCACGTCGGAACTCACCATGATCGTGCACTGACCGGCCTCTTGCCCCCTCTCCCCCAGCTGCGGCACCTGCACTTCGACGACGACCGTCGGTTCCGCGGAGCGTGAAGCCGGCTTGGCGACGGCGGGCTGGACTGGCTCGGGCTCAACAGCGTTTGCACTTGCCGGTGCCGGAGCGGGGGCTGCCTCAGGAGCGGGTGGATCCGGGGTGGGGGCCCGTCGGCGGACGGGAGGGGCTTGGAAGGCGTTGCTGGCCGCTGAGGCGAAGGCCTTTAGACCGTCGTCGTCGGGAAGCCCACCCCGCTTCCTGGGCGTTCTGGTGGACTCGGTCATGCCGCCTCATTCTCCGTTCCGGCATCGCGGTCAAGCGCGATCTTCGCCTGCATGATCTCGATGGCCAGCGACTGGTAGTCCCCCGCGAGCGCCTTCACCGAACGCCGGAGACTGGGTTCGATCGTCTTGCTGACCCTCATCTCGTGCGCGACACGGCCGGCCATCCGGCAGGCCACTGCCGCCGCCTCGACGTGGCGGATCGTCTGGCTGAAGACAGGGGCGGCGCCATTGAGATCCTCTTCCAGTTGCTCCTTGATCTTGGCCTGGACATTGGTAGCGCTCGCGTTGGTGGCGAAAATGACGACGCCGAGCAGGCGTAGCATCGGGTTGAGGACGCGAGCCTGACCGAAGCGTCTGGCAACGGTGCGTAGCCCCTTGCGCGAGGAGGGGTCGGACTTGGAGGGGACGAGAACCAAGTCCCCAGCTGCGAGTGCCTGGAGCTGCAGGGGTTCCGACCCGGGCGCTACGTCCAGGATGATCACGTCGTAGTCGTCGCGGACGGCGTCGATCGTTGCGGCGTACATGCCCATCCAGGCGTTCTGGTCCTCGGCATTGTCGTAGCGCGAGGCGAGACGGCGCTGGCAGTACAGCTCTTCGACGACGTCCTCGAGAACAGCTCCGCCCGGCACGACGAACAGGCCTGGGCGTGCCTCGCCGGTCGGAGTGAGTGGCTTGCCGTCGAGGATTGCGGCAGCTTGAGCCTCGCCGTCGTCAGCGAGCACGGTTCCGGTAGTCCCGAGGTCCTCGCCGTTGTTGCCCTGCTCGTCCATCTCCATGAGCAGGACTCGTAGCCCGATGCCGGACCAGGCCGCACCCAGGGCTGCGGACAGGGAACTCTTGCCGACACCGCCCTTGCCATTGACGACCACGAATACCTTGGCCTGGTGCACACCCTCCGACATGAGCTGAAGGCGCCGCCCCACGGCACGTTTCACCTCGATCAGATCAATGGCCGGGAGCGAGTGGAGAACGAAGGACACAGGGATCACCTCCAGTCATAAAATGGACATCATGTGACCAACGACGGTATGGGTGCCGCGCGTGCACTCGCACAGGACACGCTCGTCGTGGAGCGCTGCGGAGTCGGTGTCCACCCGGTTGGACGCAGAGGCTGACATCACATCCGGCGCCATCGCGTACACGATGCTGAGCGCCGCATATGAGGTAATACATAGCGATACGGCTAGCACGCCGTATAGGGGCACGTATCGACTCTCAATTGAAGAGACGGCACTTGTGGTCGAGTTACTGGGCCGCGGCAGCCCGACCACCGGGGGAGTCGCTTCACCCATATGCCGCGTTCAGCACCTTGCTCAGAGGGGGCCAAACCGGCTGTGCGCCACCCTGGCGGCCTGGGAGCGGCTTCGACATCGCGTCATACCGGCCGCACTGAGATAGGCCGCGTACGGCGTCATTCCGCGAGTCGCTTTTCAGATGGGAAGTGAGTTTTTCCCGGTTCCGCGCAGCGGCTGTTCTCTGACGCAACGAAGTTGGACCGGTCTCGGTGGACCTTTACCAACTGCTCACTAGACCGGCCGGGCTGCAGATCTCGCTCGGTGTTGCAACAGGCTTCCAGCCGGGGGCGGCCGCCGTACGAGCCCACCCGAGCGCTTCGCGCGCGGCATCGGATATGGGGCGGGGGAGTGGAGACCGTTCAGCGACCACCGCGCGCGGAGAGGACTTCTGGGGCAGATGCGTCATCAGCTGTCACTGCTGGGCTGCTCTATGGGCATCGGCCAGGGGCGCCGGCCGGGGAGAGCTGCGTGGCGGGCGCCCGCTTTGGGCGAAGTCGTTGTACACGTCCTGCGCCATCGTCACGGTGATCCAGCGGGACGGACGGCACCGGTGCTGTCCTCGACTGCCTTGAGTACCGAGAGTGGATCACCAGCTGCCGTGACCAGGCGGCCGGACTCTTCTCTCGTAATCCCTGGTGGATCAGCGCGCGGCGTCAGATGCGGTGCATCGCAAGGCGGAGGGACGTCCGCATGCTGGATGTATGCGGGCGTTCCGACAACGCGGCGAGGTGCCACAGCTGTCGTCGTGCGCCCGCCAGGGGTTACGGGACAGCCCTTAGGGGTCGGCTCTGGCAGCGCGGAGCCAGTAGTTCGGCGAGCCACCGATACCCTCCAGGCCACCTCGAGCGCTCAGCCGGGCCAGTCGAGCGATATCCATTCCCCACCCAAGATCAGGGATGGTGTAGGCGACGAGGCAAGGGGGACGGCGGATGAGACGGATCGCAGCAGAGCGCTTTCCGGGAGTTCGCGGCGGCCCGCATGGGGCATCTCTTTCGTTCGGCGTGCCTGTTGACCAGCGGCGACAACTACCTCGCCGAGGATTCAGAGAAAGAAGCCGCCGTTTCGCGGGCCGAACCCCCGCCAACTGTGCAGCCCGTGATGAACGCTCTGGGAAAGGCGGCCTCGGAGCCGGTACAGCAGCCGCCGGCGCAGGGGCAGGACGACCAGGCGATCCTGAGAAAGCTCAAGCCGCTGCTACCCGTGTCCGCGAAGTAGCCTCCGAGCGCGGTGACGACGGATGTGCGTACGTCGTCGTGGATGACGGCAAGGACGCGAGCTTGGCGCAAATCAGCGTGCAGCCGAACATATCCGACGTGGAGGGGGACCTGTTCGGGGCCGGGCGGAGGAGCTGCCGAACGGCACGAGGGTCGTCACGCGTCAGGGCCCGGGCGGGAAGGGCGGTACGGGCATGGTGATGGGGAACGCCGACACCATCCGCACGGGCGGCCTCCCGGGTCGTGGTGTCCGCGTTCAACTCCAGGTCCCGGAACGCCGCGGCCACGCGGTAGACACCTGTGCTGACCAGGCAGCAGCTCAAGTCGATTGCCACGAGCGGGAAGTCGGCTGGAAAGTAGGGGCGTAGGCAACCCTGCTTGCTCCGGTGGTCCGGGAGGCGGATCACCTTTCGGGGTCCCCGCCTCCCTCTTTTCGTGTTGCGCAGATAAGCGTTATGCGACGCTATTACCTTGCCCAGGCGTCCTCGCAGCCGCTGCCGCAAAACGTCGCCACCCTGCTGGACGACACCGAAGGCGCCCGCACTTGGTACACCCATACAGCCAGCACAGGCCATACCGCTGCGGCGCGACGAATAGGCCTCGCTGCCCCCAAAGGTTATCGGGCCGCGTGCGCGGGCGTCCGCTGCCCGGCCGGGGAGCGGATGAGCCCGGCAGGGGCTCGACACCGATGAGGACCGCCACCACTGGGTGATCGCCCGCCGCGGCGTCAGCCGCCCCGACGAGACTCCTACTACATCGCCTACTGCCACTCGGACACCACGCTCGATCAGCTGATCCACATCGCCGGCAGCTGCTGGGCTGTCGAGGAATGCTTCCAGAGCGCGGAGCAGAAGTACGGCCTGGACGGCTACCAAGTCCGCCGCTACCCCGGCTGGCACCGCCACATCACCCTGGCCAGGGCAGCCCACGCCTGCCCGACCGTCCTGCGGAAACGCGCACTCGACACAGACACAGCAGAAACGGATCCTCCCAGCTCACCCACCTCAGCATCGCCGGAATCAGACACCTGATCACCCCGCATCAATCACCACAAACGACGCGAACACAGCCCATAGCAGCTGGCCACCCATCAGCCCAAACACCGTTGCAGTACAAACAGGGGCTTCCGATTGTTCGTGCTGCGAGGTCTGTGCAGGCCAGCACTTGGCCTCTTTGAGTCCCTAGGTTCAGTCCCTCGACAAAACGGCAGCTCACAGGCATCTGTGCAGTCTTGACAGGGTCTCAAGGGACCGAAGAGACCGAAAAACCCAGTTCCCTTCATCACGGGTGCGCGTACATGCGGACGCGCGAGACATAGACCATGTAGTCCGAGCAGTTCATAACTGAGATTTTGAGTCCCTTCGGTCCCTTGCTCAACTGCCAAATGCCTTCTGACCTGTGTGTTTGCGGGAGGGACTGAAGACTGGCCAGGGAGCTGCGAACTTTGAGTCCCTCTGCCCCAGTCCCTGACAGGGCGCGACACGCCCGGCCGTCCGATTTGATGAACCGAGCTCAAAGGGGGCGAGTGCCCCCACCTCCAGGCGACAGAGGGACTGAAGGGACCCAAAGACAGGAAAGGGCCCCCCGCGCCTGGCGCGCTGATGTAGGCTCTGATCTCATTGGAAAACTCAGTCCCTTCGGTCCCTCATCTGGCAGTTGCAAGGCTGTGAACTGGGCTAATGCCGCAGAGACTGAACAGGTTGTTGGCCCCACGGCAAGGACGATCTGTGTCTTGGGCTCCGCCTGCCCCGCCAGGACGGCTCCTGTGGGCGCGCGACACGCCGAGCTGTCGGATTTGATGAACCGAGCTCCCAGGGGGCGGGTGCCCCAACCCCCCCAGGTGGCAAAGGGACTGAAGGGACCCAAGACGAGAAACGGCTACGCCAGCCATCGGGTGGCTGATGTAGGCTCTGATCTCATTGGAAAACTCAGTCCCTTCGGTCCCTCATCTGGCAGTTGCAAGGCTGTGAACTGGGCTAATGCCGCAGAGACTGAACAGGTTGTTGGCCCCACGGCAAGGACGATCCGCGTGCCGCGTTACGGTGAGACCAGCGTTCCCGGGTCGACGGGAACCGCGAGTCCCTACGATGTCGCCCGCTGGTGTGCCGCGAACGGTTGGCCCGTCCACCCGCTGGCCCCAGGCCGAAAGACCCCTGCTGCCAACTGCCAGACCTGCCGGGACGAGCCCCACCGCCCGCAGGACTGTTCCTGTCGCTCCGCCGACAGGTGGTGCCACGGTTTCCACGCCGCGACCACGAACCTGGCGCTCCTGGACGCCTGGTGGGGGAGGCACCCTACGCTCGGAGTCGGAGTCTCCTGCGGCCCGGCTGGTCTCGTCGTGCTCGACATCGACGCCCATTGCGCCGAAGTCCCCGACCGCAACCGGCTCCTGCCCGGCATCCCGATCCACGAAAGCATCAATCTCGCAGGCCTGGCCTCAGGATTTGACACCCTTGCCCTGCTGGCCGCGCTCCGCGGCCAGCAGAACCCGGCAGACGACGTCTCCACACTGCGCGTACGGACCCCGTCCGGCGGATTGCACATCTGGTACCGCGCACCCGAAAAAGGGCCGAACTACCGCTCTTCGGTGGGATCGAGCCCGAAGGTTGCCCTCGCCTGGCAGGTCGATGTCCGGGCCACCGGCGGCTACATCGTGACCCCCGCCACGCGCACAGCCGCTGGCACATACAGCCCCGTCGGCTCAGCACGCCTCCCTGCGCCCCTGCCTGACTGGCTCGCCGTCGAACTCCAGCGCACCGGCCACCCGGTCAATGACCAACCAGCCCAGGTTCCGGCACCGCGCCACACTCCAGCGCGCCCGGCCCGCCAGCGCGCCCACCGGCTCCTGGAACCGCTACTCGCCCAGGTGGAAGCCTGCGCGGCAGCCGCTGAGGGAACCGCCTTCACAGAGAAACTGAACCGAGCTGCCTACACTGCTGGCGGCCTAATCGCCTCCGGCCACCTCACTGACAGCCAGGCCCGCGCCTTGCTCACCGCGGCCGCCGCCACAGCCCGCCCGCACCGTAGCCGCCACAGCCTTGCCGTCATCACCTCTGCCCTGTCCGCCGGCGCCAGTCGGCCGCTCCATCTCAAAGGACGCCCATGAGCAGCGCCGACAGCCCACGCTTCGACGCCACTGCCGCAGCGCAGCAAATGCTCGATCTCGAAGCCCAGGCCGCCCCGCCCACCCTGCCTGCTCAGCAGACCTCTGCCACCGCTGCTGTCCATGAGCCGGCCGCGCCTTTGGGCCAGCTTCCCAGACTGCTCACCGACCGCGGCAACGCCAAGCTGTTCGCGGTGATGTTCGGTGACCAGTTCCGACACGTCGAAGGGCTGGGCTGGTACCACTGGGACCAGTACCGCTGGAAGCGCACCGGCGGCGAGAAGGCCGCCGTGTGGGCCGCCGGCGACCTGGCCGAGCAGATGCCCGCTACCGACCCCACCGGCCAGTTCACCGACCGCGACCTCGCTGCGCACCGCCGACGCTCCATGTCGACGCCTGGGATCAAGGCCCTGCTCACCCAAGCCAAAGCATCCCCGGCACTTGCTCTGGACCCCGACGTCCTGGATGGCGACCCCTATGCCCTGTGCACCCCGGCTGGCGTCGTCGACCTCCACACCGGCAACCTCCACAAGCCCGACCCCGAAGCCGACATGCACTCACGGGCCACCAGAGTCGCTCCCGAGCCGATGCCCACCCCTCGCTGGCACCGCTTTCTCCACGACACCTTCGGCGACGATGCCAAGGGCGAGGAAACCATCCACTTCCTTCACCTGCTGCTCGGCTACTCCGTCACCGGCGACGTCGGCGCCCAGGTTCTGCCTTTCCTCTACGGCACCGGCGCCAACGGCAAGTCCGTGCTGCTCGACGTCATGACACAGATCCTCGGCGACTACGCCCAAGCCGCCCCGCCAGGTTTCCTCATGGAGAAGGGCAAGTTCTCCGAGCACTCCACCGAACTCACCGAACTCCACGGCCGACGTATCGTGGTGTGCTCCGAACTGAAACCCAACGACAAGTTCGACGAATCCAGGGTCAAGCTCCTGACCGGCGGCGACCGCATTATGGCCCGCCGCATGCGCCAGGACTTCTTCAGCTTCAATCCCACCCACAAACTCTGGCTGCTCGGTAACCACCGCCCTGAAGTCGGTACCGGTGGCCACGCCTTCTGGCGCCGGATCCGTCTCATCCCATTCGAGCGGGTTGTCCCCGCCGCCCGCAAGATCGATAACCTGGCCAAGGAACTCGTCCAGAGCGAGGGCCCCGGCATCCTTCAGTGGCTCATCGAAGGCGCCCAGCTCTACCTAGCGACACGCGATCCCCTCGCCGGACCTGCCACTGTGCGCACCGCCACCGAGGCCTACGCCACCACCGAGGACCACATCGGCCGCTTCCTCGCCGAATGCTGCACCACCGACAGCGCTGACCGCGGCGCCGAACGAACCTCGGGCGACCTCCGCGTCGAACAGGGCCTGTTGTACGCCACCTACAGCAGCTGGTGCAGCGCCGGCGAGGGCATCCGCCCGGCCACCGCCCGTGCCTTCGCCACCCGCGTCCGCCAGGAACTCTCTCTCGCCTCACCCGCCGACATGATGAAGTCCAGCGGGAAGAAGTACTACCCCGGCCTCGGACTTCTCGCCGATGACGAACCCCAGGCCGACCGTGCACGCGATCAACCCGCGCCAGGCCGCGCGGTTCAAGGAACGGTACGGCACCTCCGGGGCCAAGAGCGACAAGGGCGACGCACACGCGCTCGCCGATATGGTCCGCATCGACGGCCCCCAGCTGCGACCCGTCGCAGGCGACAGCGACCAAGCCCAGGCCGTCCGCGTGGTCGCCCGCGCCCACCAGACCCTGATCTGGGAACGCACCCGCACCTTCCAGCGGCTGCGCAACACACTGCGCGAGTACTTCCCGGGCGCGCTGACTGCCTACGCGTCCCTGGAGCTGACCAGCACCGATGCCCTGGAACTGCTGGTCAAGGCGCCCACCCCGGAGCAGGCGGCGAAGCTCACGAAGCCGCAGATCACCGCGGTCCTGGCCCGGCACCGACGCCACCACCGCGACCAGAAGGCCGGCGCGATCCAGGCCGCACTCCGCGAGCCCCAGCTCGGCGTCGCCACCCCGGTCGCGGCCGCCTACGGCGCCGCCGCGACCGCGCACGCCAGGCTCCTGATCGCGGACTGCCTGACCAGAGAGCCCGACACACATCGGCCAACCCGGCCTACCATGGACACGGTGCCCCCACCCGGGGTCGTGCTCACCACACCCACCCCGGCCCGCAATCGGCCGCCGACAACGAAAAGGGGCTGCAGCCATGAGCTCGCTGCTGAACGAGAGCGACCTCCGCCACGAGGACGCCGTGGTGTGGCTGGAGAACCCCGACGACCTCGACTACGTACGTCAGGCCCTCGACAAAACCGCCCGACGCCGCGGCAAGCCCCGCTACGAACGCGACGGACGCATGGTCGGCTACACCGAACTCAACGCCTACGCCGAAGCAGACCCCGATAGCGGCCTCCAGCTGCGCCGCGTCTTCTTCCTCCTCCCGCACGACCGTGACGCCAACCCCGACGGCCCCTACCACGAAGGCGCCCCAGGCGAAGCTGTCGACCCCCGCACGATCGAACCCAGACGTGTAGGCGACAAAACCCCGCGCTCCCAACGCGGCCCCGCCGCAGCGATAACAGCCCCCAGTACCTGAGGGCCTGTCTGATGAACGGCTGCGTCGCTCCACCCCGCCGGTCAGGGGCGGGGTGATGCCCGCTTTTGCCGGGTGAGCCGCCTGGGCATGAGGGTGATCGCGGCCCAGATGATCAGGCTCTCGGAGTGCTGGACGAGCCGTTCGTGGTCTCGCGCCTGCCGATGGGCATGCATGCAGGCCAGCGACGTCTCAACGACCCACCTGCGGGGCAGGTCGACGTACCCGGAGATGTACTTGGGGCGGCTCACGGTCTTGTTCGAGCTGTTGCACCGCTGAACGGGGAACGTTCCACCAGATACCCACGGAGCATCGGTGCCGGAATAGTCCTGGCATCGGTTCGAGGTGCGTCTTGCATCGGCGTCCCTCCAGCCCACGGGACGTGCATCCGGAAGAGGACTTTCGGCACCGACAGTCCCGGCCTGCTTATCGGGGAATGCGGCGGGTCAGGGAGTGGTGTCTCGATGCAACGAATTTGCGTACTGGACCTGGGAGGGGTCACCAGCGACTCGGGTCGGTAGATGCGGGTGCGGACGAAGGCGGCGATGGTGGCGGGGATTGGAGAAGTGCAGGAGGGCAGATGTCACCGCGGCTTGCGTCTTGTCCTGCTCCTGGTCGCCGCTCCCGGCTTGCCGCGGTGACCAGGAACGCTGAGCCGAGGTGGTGGCCGGTTGTGGCGTCGAAGAGTTCGATGGTGTCGTCGTGGTGGGGAAGGTGCCGTACCGAGACTTTGGTGCCGGTACGGCCGTTCATCCAGGGGGCAAGGTAATCGCGGCGGCGCCACCGCACCCCGCTGGTGCTGATCGTGTACGTACGGCCGTCGTCCTCCAGCGCGAATGTCGCCAGTTGCCTGGCGGACACATACGTGAGCGGCGTTGCGTCGGCTTGCCACGCCTCGACGGGGTTTTCCCGTTCAACGCGGACGGGTGATGGCGGGTGTTCCACCAGGAGACCCAGTCCAGCAGCAGCCCCACAAACGCCTCATACGTGAGCGGTGGGGCGTCGGGGTCGGCGAGTCGACCGCCTGCTGAAAACCGCCCTGGCCGAACGCCCCCGCACCTTCCTCGTGGACGAGGCCCAGTGGCTCAACGGGGAGGCGTTCGAATTCCGCTACTTGTGGGACGAGCCCGCTACCCAGCTCGCGATCATCTTCGTCGGCGGCGAGGGCTGCCACACCGTGCCGCGCAGCGTACCGATGACGTAGCACGCCCAGTCACGCTGAGCATCGTGCTCCGTTGGGCTTGATGCACTCCCGGAGATCAGCGTTCACGGCAGCATGATGATCTACTGCATAGAGTGACCATGCGCCTGGCTGGTCTGTATGAGGGCTTCCGGCGGCGAGCGAATGAGGCTGCAATGAGTGAACTGACGAAGCCCGAGATCGACCTTCCGGAGGGTGACGCTCCCACCGAGCTGACAATCCGTGACCTCGTCGTCGGGGACGGGCTTGAGGCGAAGCCGGGCAGGGTTGTGCAGGTTCACTACGTCGGGGTCACCTTCGAGTCCGGAAAGGAATTCGACACCTCCTGGGACCGGGGCCAGACGTTCAAGTTCGCCGTGGGCGGTGGCAAGGTCATCAAGGGCTGGGACCGCGGGGTCAGAGGGATGAAGGTCGGCGGCCGGCGCGAGATCATCGTTCCCCCGCGCCTCGGCTACGGCAACCAGTCACCCTCGCCGTTGATCCCGGCGGGCTCGACACTCGTCTTCGTGGTGGACCTGCTCTCCGTCGCAGTCTGAGGCCTTGTGCTACCCGGCCTCTCCGCCCGGAACCAAGGCCGGGCAATACCTGCCGGCCGACCGCGACACCACACCCGTGCACCCTTCACCCGTAGCCACGGACAGAGGCACGCACCGGCAACAACACGCATCGGCGCCCGTGATCCACAAACGGCAGACAGCCCGGTTGCGGGCCTGGACCTGAGCCCGGACCGCTGGCCGACGGCCGGGGTGCCGGCACGTAGGGATTGGAGTGGGGGCACGGTCCTCCTTGTGCGGTATGGGCAGAGGCTGCTGGAAGGGCACCGGGGAGCAGGATCATAAATGAGATGCACTGAAAGAGGATTCAGCGTCACTGATTTACAAAGATCAGGTAGGGATTCAACCAGCCCTTGGCGGCCGGCACCCTGTACACCCCGACCTTCGTGGAGGAGGTCTTCGCCCGGCTCGGATGGGCGTGGGAGCCGCGCGAGGTGACGCTCGGCAAGCGCCCGGTCATGGAGATCGCCGGCATCGACCAGCGGCTGATCGGCCGGCGGTCGACCCGCCGCCAGCGGATCGCGGACGTGACGGAGGGGCAGCGCAACCTCAACGACGGACGGTTCGAGCTTGGTGACGTCGGTGCCGCCCCGTCGAGTCTCGGGCTGTGTGGGAATGTTGCTCAAATCCAGGCGCCCGCCGTCCTCATCGACAAGCAGCGCGAGGCGCCGGACAGGCAGGAAGAGATCGTCGACATCGCCCGCCAGCTGAACCCCGCCGATATGGCGGGCAGCATCCGACCCACGACGAGCGTCCTCCTCACGGTCACGGAGAGCTCGCGGCCGTGAGGAGAGCCGACGTCAGCGGCATCGGCAAGTACGCCGACGCCCGACCAGCCCGGTTCTTGCCCATCGGGTTGGCCGGGTCGCAGGGCCGCTGCGGTGGCCGCATTCTCCGGTCGGCTACGCTGCGCGTCGCAGTGCGTCCTTGTGTGCCGTCTCGAGCGCCTGCTCTGAGGTGGCGGCTAGGTCGGGTACAACGCCCACGCCCTCCCAGTTGGTCCCGGTGACGGTGCTGATCGTCCGGGCAGTCGGCACGGTGACGGTGATGTGTTCCGTCACCGGGTACCGGGCGGTCGGGTGAGCACCACCGTGGGTCGTTTCGCCGACGAGAACAGCTCGCCCGTGCGCCTGCAGGGTGTAGGCCACGTCCTCCCCGCCCGAGAAGGTCATGGCACTGGTGAGTACGTACACCGGGCGCTCGAGGTAGCGCGGCGCGGGCAGATGCGAGGCGGTCCAGTACTGGCGGGTGGAGCCGGTGGAGCGCTCGTAGATGTCGTTGAGGTGCACCTGGTCGTCAGGAAAGAAGTAGCTGCACCACATGGCGGCGCCCTCGGGTGAGCCACCGCGGCACTCACGCAGATCGAGGATGAGCGCACTGGTGTGGGCGACCAGTTCCATGGCCGCACCGATCGCGCGGGCACCCTCGCCGGCGTCGGCGATCCGCCGGATGTCGAGATGGCCGATGTTGCCCTCGAGGTGCTCGAAGCGGCGGACGCCCTGGTTCTCGGCCCTTAGCAGTGCGAGGAAGGCCGCCCGGCCTTCATCCTCGTCCGCCGGATCCGTGGACTGGGGCTCATCCTGCCAGAGCAGCCTCAGATGCTTGTCCGGGCAGACCTCCTGCAGGTGGGCGGTCACGGCCGCGCAGAGTGCGGGGCCGCTCAGCGTGTTGTACGCCCCAGCGGCGAGCCGGCTCCGGATCGCGCCGTTGATCTCCACGGCTCGCTGGGGGAAGACGTATCCGGCCGTGATCCGGTCCAGGGCCAGGCCGACTATCTCTGCGTTGGTAGGCATGGCTGAGAAGCATAAGCTCCTGGCCGCGACGGGCACCCGAATTGATTCACGGACTGTCAGTTCCCCTTCAGCAGTGATCATTTCCAGCTTCGGTTCGGCGAGGGCGGACGTGCGCTTTCCGGTGGAGGATGGGAGAGGACGTACTGAGTAGGAGAACTCATGTGCGTCAGGAGGCGGGCTGGCAGGCTCCGCGGCATGACAAGTGGCAGAGGCGCGCTGACGGCCCTTCATCTCTTCCTGGTCTGGGCGACGATGGCGGCCGCGGTGCCGGTGCTCGGCTTCGAGTTGGTGGTGACGGCCTGGGGCGGCGGTGTCGGGGCGGTGGTGCCGGTTCTCGCGTTGGGTGTGCCGCTGATGGTGGGCCTGCTGGCCATGGCGGGCATACCGGCGAGGACCGTGGTGCCGCTGTGCGGCTCGGTGCGCCGGCGGCTCGGCTGGGCTGCCGTGGTCTTCGCCCTCGGCACGCTCGGCGTCCTGGCAGGTCTGGCCGCCTACGGCGGGGACGTAGACCTGGGCAGTGCCGGCACCCGGGTCGCGCTGACCGGGATGCCGTACGCCCTCGCCGCGGCGTTCTGCGTGCCAAGCCGGTGGGTACGGCTCGGGGCGGTGGCAGTGCTCGCGGCCGGCGTGGTCTACGGGGGCTCCATCGGCCCGGTGCAGGCACAGCAGCGCCGACACGCGGCAGAGATCGCGCGCTACCGGGAGCATCCGGAACTGCTGTATCTGGGCGCTGTGCCGCCTGGAATGCGGATATCCCGTGCCGTGGTCGCGCCCGCCTACTTCAGCGTCGAATACCACCCTGTCCGGGAGGGATACGAGTTGGGGTACGTGGGCCTCGTGATGCGTCCACCGCTCACGCAGACACCACGATGCCCAAAGCTCGTTGAGAAGAGCGTGACCTGCACGGTGGACCTGCACGGCGAAATGCGGATGATCCGCCGTCTCCCCGGCGGCACCCGCGACATCACCCTCACCCGCCGCCACCACGACGCGGAGGTTGAGGTCACCAGCCAGTCCCTCGACGAGCCCGGCCTGCGCCGCCTCCTGAACACGCTGCACCCGCTGTCGAACACTGAGCTGGAAAGACTGATGCGGGAAAAGGCGATCACCCAGGGCTACTGAGCCAAGCCCAGGGTGAGGGCCTGATTTCCGGACCACGGGGCGCTCCAGCCGAGCGGCGTCTCCCTTCCACTAGCTGGTTAGAAGAGGTGGGCGCGTCTGTGCTGTGTGAGGTTCTCGACCGTGAGCGGCGCGAACGCCGCGGCGACGTTCGGAGGGGTATCGGCTGGTAGGCGGCCGCACACCGACCACCAGACCTTGGCGGCGGCTTCTCGGGGCGAAACTCGAAGCTGGCTCTCAGCAGCCGATAGAGCCGAATTGCTTCAGTGTCAGCGCGAACTGGTCCTCCGTCCGAGGCAGATTGCCGCCCCCGCCGAGACAGCGCACCGTGAAGCCGTCGGCCTTGGACCAGACGCTCACAACTCCGCCGTGGTGGCTGCACGCGCCTTGGCGGCCGATCGCCGAGGAGGATGATCCGTCGGCGCAGCTGTTACCCAGGAACGTCCTCGAGATCGGCGTCGTCGTTGCTGGAGATGGGACGGGGCGGGGTGGCGGCTCGTCGTCTCCGAAGCCTGGAAGGCTGAACTCGAACATTGCGGAGAGCACCCAAAGTCCGACGCCCACGGGCAGGATCAGGCGGGTTAGGACGACCCGGGTTCCCTCAAGGACATCATCTATCTTGCTCCGCGGCTTCACGCCACCCCACTCTTTCGCAGTGACGAAGCGTATCGGCGGCCGCGGCGGGCGCAGGGGAGTCCCGGCACGGTGCGCACGTGATTGCGCCGGGCGGTGCTCAGGGAATGTGGCCGCTGAAGGCCATGTGGAGGACGAGCAGTAGCACTGCCAGCAGCGCGATGCCCCACGCCCTCAGGTACTCCCGCCAGAACGGCGGCGCAGGGCGGGCTGCTTCGTCGTCTGCCGCGGCTCGGCAGCGGTCGGAGCGGGCGACGTTCCAGACAAGGAGCAATCCGAAGGCGGGCAGCAACCCGTAGAGAAGTAGAGCCCTGAAGTTCACTACGCCTCCCTTGAGCAGTCACGGCCCAGGACTGAACCATTCTTTCCCGCTTCTCGCCGTGCCAGACGGGGATGAGGGCGTTGCCGTTGTCTCGCGCGGTATGGCCAGGACTGACCCACGGGGCGCAGCTGGCTTCGAACGAGTGGATTGGCCCCACCTGACCGAGGGGCGCGTTGGGTGTCGACCGCGGGTTCAACTGCCCGCGATCGTAATCAGGTCGCTGCCGTTCTGGGCTCGCTGATACATATGTGCGATGACAGGCGATGACTCCGGTGAGTTTCAAGCAGGGCAGTCGGGACTCATCGTGAGGGTCCCCGAGGCAGAACCTGCTGTTCGAGCATGGCGTGACCGGCTGGACCCCTCAGCCCGTGCGGGTGTTCCGGCCCATGTCACCGTCCTCTTCCCGTTCCTCCACGAGAGTCGCATCGACAACGGTGCTTGTGCTGCCATCGGAGAAGTGATCGGGCGTCACCGGCCCTTCGAGACTCGGTTCGAGCACTGCGGGCGATTCCCAGGGATCTTGTATCTCGTCCCCGAACCGGACGTCCCGTTCCGACGGCTCACCGAGGCGATCGCGGATCGGTGGCCGGAGACCCCACCGTTCGGCGGGCAGTTCGACGAGATCGTCCCGCATCTGACCATCGCTCAGGAGCAAGACGATGCCGTGCTGGAGGAGGCCGAGGCCGACCTGCGCAGCCGGCTTCCCGTAACCGCCCGAGTGTCGTCGGTCGATCTGATGGTCCACGACGGAACAAGGTGGCAGCAGCGAGCGTCGTTCACGCTCCGATGATCCCTCTGCTGGCCATCGGTCAGCTGCCCTCCCTGGGGCCACTTCTGGCGAACACTCAAACTGCGATCAAGCCCCTGGTGCTCGAAGCTGTGGAGCTCTAAATCGACCGCGAGCAGCTCGCCGTGGAGCGGCGCCGGCGTCGGCGCCCTGGCCGAGTTCCTCGGCCGTTTCGCGGCTCGGATGGCTCCTGACCTCTGGGCAAGCCTGTTACGGCGCACCCGGGATCAGGGTTGCACCCACGGTTGTCTGCACGGGGGGATCCAAGGTTGCACCGGAGGTGTGAACCCCCCTTTTTTTGTGATCTCGAGTGTTTGCCTGGTCAGCCCCCGTGGACAAGCCCTTTTCGTACGTCGACACCTCTCTCTCCGCGTTAGTCGGAGGAAGAGGCTTTGTTGTCTGACGGCCCGGCGCGGCCTGCTCGCGCTGCCGGCCTTCCTCGCGGCTTGGTCCGCTCCCTCGAGCCTCGACCCCGGCGTGGTGTCGGTCGGCCGCTGCTTCCGCCAGCTGCGCGTCCGGGCGCGTCCCTGGCGGCGTTCGGCCGTCGACTGGCGCGCTTTGCTGCCGCTGCGCTCTGCGCGGTGTATCGGGCGCAAGGGTGGCTCGCTCCTGCCACATTGGTTGCAGCCGCGCCGCCCCCTGTCGGTGAGGCTTTTCTCTTGTTCGCCTCGGTCGGGCGATTGCGCCGGGCCCGGAAGAACGAAGCGGCCCCGCCGGTGGGCGGGGCCGTCTCGTTGCGGGGACCACGTCGACCCGGTGAAGGTGACCCTCACCGTCAAGGCACCGCCGCAGTTGGGCATGATCGCGGGCACCACCATCACCACCGACGCCTGGCAGTTGACGGCAAGACTGTGCGCGGATCCCGACGAAGAGAACAGATCACGAAGCAACACTGGGTCGACCGCTGAGTCGCCCGCCGTCTGGCGTACGCCTGTGCACCCGCCCAAGGGCCGGTCTCGCCGTCACCCGACCAGCTACTGAGCTATCTTGCCGGACTGGCCCCTGGTCCCGAGGAGGGCTCAGCGTTTGAGCGTGAAGGTGAAGTCGCCGGAGAGCTTGCCGGTCAGCCGGACTGCCGAAACGAGCCTCCCCTCCGCGATCAGTCGCTCGACCTCGGCCCGCGAAAGACCGCAACCGTCAGCGATCAGTCGCACCGGCCGGACAGGGATCCGCGCCGCGAAGCGGACCGAGACGTCGATCACCTCGCGGTCCAGGTGGTCCGATCCGCCGGTGTCGAGGCGCCAGGCGTTGTCCCAGTCGAGGGCGATGCGATTACGGCGCCGCATAACCGGATCCTGGAGCAGCTCAGCTGCCAGGCCAGGGTCGTTGTCATGCATCCGGTCCAGCAGCTCAGGTCGTACGGAGCGCACGTTCATCCGCTCCAGGACCGTGAGCTTTGCCGTGTCCCCGCATGCGGTACAGAGCACGAGGAGCCAGGCGTCGAGGAGCTTGTGGTTGGCGTTGACGCGAAATTTACCGTTCGGCCGGAAGCGCTCGGACGCGCACGCGTGGCAATGGCGGAGAACGGTCGGCAGGTAGGTGGGTGCGACCACCCAGTTGCTGAGCACAGAAGTACACCGGTTTCAGTGAGCCTTTTCGACTCCGTCGATGCTCCCGATCCGTCTTCCCGGCCCGTTCCCCTCCGGACACCCGCCCGATCCCCGCGCCGTGTGCTGCCCGAGGCGCAGGATGTCACCGGGCTGTCTCCGGCACCTTCATGAGGGAGAAGAGGTCGTCTGCCGCTGAGCGGTGCTGCCGGGCCATCTGCGGGTGTCCCTGGGCCTCGGCGGTACGGGCCAGGCCCCACAGTGCGCACGCCTCGTCGTAGCGCAACTCCATACGGCAGGCAATTTCGTGGGCCAGCAGCTGTTGAGCCCGCGCCGTGTCCAGGTCGCCCTGCGCGTATCGCACGCGGCCGACCGCGAGGTGCACGGTGGCACGGTGGATATCGGCGGTACTGCTGGTGGCTTTGGCGAGTGCATGGTCGGCGCTGTCCGCCGCCTCCTCCAGTTCGCCCAGGCGCACCAGCACGTCGGCTCTTCGGGCGAGTACGAGCGGCAGCACGGAGGGCATGCTCATGCGCTGGCACCGTTCCAGCGCGGCGTCGGCCCGGGCGAGCGCCTCCTCGAAGCGGCCCAGGCCCTCGATCGCCTGGGAGAGATTGCTCAGCGCGTCCACGGAGAGCTGGATCTCCTTGATCGAGTCGAAGATCGTCACCGCCCGCTGCGCCGACTCCGCTGCCTCCTCGAACCGACCGAGCCGCACCTGGGTCAGGCTCAGCGTGCTGAGCGTCGAGCCGGCTAGCCGGGTGAAACCGAGCTCCTGCGCACGTCTGTTGGCCTCCTGGTTCAGCCGCAGCGCGCGTTCCAGCTCGCCCATGCTGTTGTGCGCCTGCCCCAGCCGGGCCCGGCACTCCGCCTCGCTGTGCTCGTCCGCCATCTGCCGGGACAGCTCCAAGGCTTCTTCCAGCTGGGTGACCGCTTCGCGCAGCTGCCCCAGCCGCCACTTGCCCATGGCCAGGTTCATCAGGTTCAGCCGGATCAACGACTGGTCCCCGAGGCGCCGCGACGCGCTGACCCCCGTCTCCAGTGCCTCGTTCGCCCTGGCGTCGTAGCCGCGGATGCTGGAGTGGAAGCCCAGCTCACGCGGCAGCCGCGCGGCGTGCCACAGCAGTCCCTCCTGGCGTGCGGCGTTCACCGCCGCCAGCAGACTGTCACGGTGCTGGTCGAGCCACTGGAGGGCCTTGTCCTTGTGGTCGAACTCGTCGCCTGCCCGGACTTCCTCGTCGCGGTCTCCGAAGTGGCGCCGTCCGGGAAACAGCGTGTCGCACGCGCGTTCCGCCGTGTCCAGGTAGTGATCGAGCAGTCGCCGCACCGCCTGCCCGTCTTCGGGCGCTCTCTGATCCTGCGCGACGCGTTGCACGAAGCTGCGCACCAGGTCGTGTAGCGCGTACACCCCCGCCTCCCTGGCCTCCAGCAGCCGTACGTCGACCAGCTCTTCCAGTACGCCCTCGGCCGTCCGGATGTCCGTGTCCAGCAGTGCGGCGGCTTCTTCGGCGTCCAGATAGCGTCCGGGGTGGTGTCCCAGGAGCCGGAAGGCCGTGCGCTGGCCCGGGGGCATGGACTGGTACGACAGCAGCAGCGCGCCCGCGACACCCCTGCCCTCGCTGGTGAGTTCGTCCAGGCGCCGGCCATGGTCGCGCAGCCGTTCGACGAGTCGCTCGACGGTCCAGTGCGGACGGTTCGCCAGCCGCGCGGCGGCGATCCGGACCGCCAGCGGGAGCCCTCCGCACAGCCGCAGCAGCTCACGGGCCGCGTCCGGCTCTCCCTCCACGCGTGCGTCACCGAGGGTGGTGCGCAGGAGTTGGTGGCTGTCCAGCTCCGGAAGGGCGCCCACGGAGAGCCACTCGACTCCGTCCAGTCCGGTCAGTCGCGGGCGGCTGGTAATCAGGACCAGGCTGTCGGAGGAGGCGGGGATCAGTGCCCGCACCTGCTCGGATGCGGCGGCGTTGTCCAGCACCAGCAACATACGACGGCCCCGCATGTAGGACTGCCACCGCGCGGCACGTCCCGCCGGCACCGTGGGTATTTCCTCGCTGGGGATGCCGGCGGCGGCGAGCAGGTCTCCTTGTGCGTGGAACGCGCTGAGCGGCGTCTGGCCCGGTGTGAAGCCGTGCAGGTCGATGAAGAGACTGCCTTGCGGATACTGCTCGGCCAGTTGATGGGCAGCCCGGACGGTGAGGGCTGTTTTGCCGCCGCCGCCCATGCCGTCGAGGGCCAGGACCGTCGGCGAGCCCTCCGGGGCACGTCGGCCCGCATCGCAGATCCACTGCAACTCGGAGGTGCGACCGGAGAAGTCGGGCACGTCGAACGGCAGCGAGTGCGGAGCCTCGGTCACCTGGTGCGAGACACGGGACGCGGCACGTTCCGGGCGGGTGAGCGATGGGTCCTGGCGCAGGATGCGTTCGTGCAGTCCGGTTAGCTCCGTGCCGGGGTCGATGCCCAGTTCGTCCGCGAGGTGCCCTCGGACGTGGGCGAACTCGGCCAGCGCGGCGGCCTGTTGGCCGGAGTGGTAGAGGGCGAGCATCAGCCGACTGCGCAGCGTCTCGCGCAGCGGATGCTCGTCGACGAGGACACGCAGCTCGCCCGTGATCCCGGCGGCCTCGCCCGCGTCGATGCACAGATCGTAGAGCTGCTCGGCGGCGGTGAGCCGCTGCTCCTCCAGAGCCGTCGAGGCGGCGTCGACCACACGGCCGCCGGAACCGGACAGCACCGGCCCTCGCCACAGCGCCAGCGCCTCACGCAACTGTGCGGCGGCCTGCTCCGTCTCTCTCGCGTCCAGTGATTCCCTGGCCTGTCGCAATAGCTTCTGGTAACGCAGCAGATCGAGGTGCTCGGTGTCGACGACCGCGCGGTATCCGGGCCCGTCGGTGACGATGATGTCGGGGCCGTGCGGAATGCGGCTACGCAGTTTGGCAACCATCTTGCGCACCTGGTGCTCGGCGCTGTCCGGCGGTTCTTCGTTCCATGCGGCCGCCACCAGACGGGAGATGGGCACGACACGCCCGGCCTCCAGGAGCAGCATCACGAGAACGCGCCGTTGCAGAGCCCCGTTGACCGATACGAAATCGCTGCCGCTGCGCACTTCCAGAGATCCCAGAACGGCGAATTCCGGTCTGGGATTCGTGTCGTCTTGAACATGTCTTGATATCGCGGCCCGCACCTTGGCCTTCCCCGTCAGCGATGAGACGGGACACACGTCACCGCCGGCGAGAGTAGATCATCTTTCGGTGTACATGCACCAGGCATGTTCGATCCCGTGTCCCGTCTCCGTTCCTTTGCCTCGGTCAGAACGAAAACGGTGTACGGGAAGCGGGCTCCATGAACCCAGGGATTGGCTACCAGCGCAACGTGATGCTGCCGTCGGCGTTGATCTCCTCGCGCACCGTCTCGACGTGGTGCTTCCAGGCCGGTATCTCTGCTTCGGTAGTCGCGCGGAGCCAGTCGGGGAAGGAGGCCCAACTGCGGACGGGAACGTCTGCGTGCTCGCCTTCGGAGTATGACCAGACCTCGGGATCAGGTCCGGTGCCTCGCATGAACTCGAACTGATAGCCCTGGTGCACGAAGAAGACGCGGTCGGTGGGCTCGAGGGCTCGTTGATCGCGCTCGACAGCCAGAACGGCCTCGGCCCGCCGCCGTGCGGAGGATGTCCCGCTCGGTGGCGAGCTTGCGCTCACTCGCCTCGAGCTCGGCCACCCGGGCCTCCAGCTGCCGGACCCGCTCGCCGGATCAGCGGACGCTACCGCCGCCCCTGGTTGGGCGGCCGGCCTCGCAGCCGCGACGCCTGGGTGGGCCGACGGCCCCGGCCGGTGTCACACGGTCGTCAGGCTCGGTCGCCGCCTCCCACCACGCCCGCCCGGTACGCCAGGACCACCGCCTGGACGCGGTCGCGGAGGTCCAGTTTGGTGAGGATGCGGGAGACGTAGGTCTTCACGGTCTCTGCGCTGATGACCAACTGGGTGGCTATTTCGGCGTTCGACAGGCCCTTGCTGATGAGAAGGAGGACCTCGTGCTCGCGGGGGGTGAGCACCTTGAGGCGGTCGCGCTCGGGGGACGTGGGGACGGTGGTGGGGCGCAGGCGTTTGGCGAAGCGGCCGATCAGGGTGCGGGTGACGGCGGGGGCGAGGAGGGACTCGCCGCGGGCGACGGTGCGTACCGCGTTGATCAGTTCGGGCGGTGGGGCGTCCTTGAGTAGGAAGCCGCTGGCGCCGGCGCGGAGGGCCTCGTACACGTATTCGTCGACGTTGAAGGTCGTGACGATGAGGATTTTCGCGGGGTTGGGGGAGTCGGGTCCTGCCAGGTGGCGGGTGGCCTCGATTCCGTCGAGCAGGGGCATGCGGATGTCCATGACGACGACGTCCGGATTCAGCTCCTGCGCGCTCCGGATCGCCGCTCGGCCGTCCGCGGCCTCGCCCACGACCTCCATGTCGGGCTGGGCGGAGAGGATCGTGACGAAGCCGGCGCGCACGAGGGCTTGGTCCTCGCAGACCAGCACCCTGATCGCAGCGGGCGGTTCACTCATGCGGCACCTTCTGTGGGGATGCGTGCGTGCACGCGGAACCCGCCCTCCGGGCGGGGCCCGGCGGCGAACTCGCCGCCCAGCATCTCCACCCGTTCCCGTAGCCCGGTCAGGCCCCGGCCGCCCGAGACGTGCGGCCCGCCGTGGCGGAGGGCGGCGGACACGGGCGCCCCGTCGGCTGCTTGGGCGGTGGTGACCTCGATGTCCGTCCAGTCGGGGGCGTGCGTGAGCCGTACCAGTGTCGGCCTGCCCGCGGCGTATTTCACGGCGTTCGTCAGGGATTCCTGCACGACGCGATACGCCGTGAGTCGGGCGCCTATGTCCATGTCCGGCTGCTCTCCGTCCTCGACCAGTTCGATCGGCTGGCCGCCCGCTCGTGTCTGCTCCACCAGGTCAGGCACCCGGCCCGGCAACGGCGTCCGTTCCTTGGGCGCCGACTCGCCGGTCGCCTCCAGCACGCCGAGCAGGAACCGTAGTTCGGCCAGCGCGCGGCGGCCGGTGCCGTTGATGGCGTCGAGGGCCTCGCCGATCCGGTCCGGTGACCCGGTGAGGTACTGTGCCGCGCCGGCCTGCACGACCATCGCGGTCACATGGTGGGTCACCACGTCGTGCAGCTCCCGGGCCAGTCGCCCGCGTTCCGCATCGATGGCCGCCTGTGCGGACAGGCGCCGACGCTCGGCCTCGTGCGCCCGCCGCCCGCGAACCAGGACGCCCAGGCCCCACATCGCCGCCAGGACAAGGTAGTAGACCAGGAAGTCGGTCAGGCCGTCGGGCGAGCCCAGCGCGTACAGGGCGACATTGAACACCAGGTACCCGCCCGTCGCCGCCAGCGGTACGGCCCGCCGGAGGCGTTCCTGGTGGGCACCCACGGAGTACAGCGCGATGTACAGCCCCAGGCTGCCGAAGGCCGCCGGGTAGCCGAGGCACTCGTGGACCGCGAACGAGGTCCCCGCTACCGCGAGGCAGACGGCCGGCCATCGGGTGCGCACCGCGAGCGGCAGAGTCTGACCCAACGTCAGCAGCACGCTCGCCATGGAGGCGTCGTGAGTGGGAAGGTCGCCGAACCGCGCCCCGACCCGTGACAGCGGCTCCGCGAACGACAGCACGGTGAAGACGAGCGCGAACTCGCGGTCCCTGGTAGCGGTGGGGCGTGCTCCCCACCACCGCGACAGCCGGCGGAGCCGACTGGTCGCGGCGGCCACCGGGTTCCCGCGTGCGGAGGGGCCCCTGTCCCGTGCCCGCGGTTCGGCCCCGGCCCCCGGAAGGGGGCGCCGCGGGCCGGCCGGTCCTTGGCCGGCCCGGGCGGGGAGCGGGGTGCGTCGGCGCGGGGCATGCCGAGCCTGATGGTTCACAAGCTGCTTGGTCTTCCGTCATCATCCATGATCTCGTAAGTCCGGCACTGAGCGGCATGAGGACCGGGCCGTGGTCCGCGGCCTGGTCCATTCGGTACGACCCGCCCGGCATCCGCACCACACGGCAGCGCGGACCGGACGGTCCTGCTCGGTGAATCTAGCGTCCTGTGGCGGGAGTTGTGTCCCCCGCAAGAGAACAGCCGGGTAGCTCGCTCGGGGGACCGGAGGATGCGGCAAGTGCCCACCCGGTGGTGACGATTCGCAGGAGCCGCGGCCCGTAGTTTTCCGGCATCGAAAGCGGAGACCGCCTGCTGGGAGCGGGCCCCCGAGGAGGAAGCCATGTCGTCCAACCACCACCAGTCACCGAAACGACTCGCCGGTCGCGGAGCCGAAAGGACCGGATCGGCCGGGAAGAACACCGGGCACCTCGCGCGGTGGGCGACGTCGACGTGGGTGCGTCTGCCGGTGCTGTTCGTGCTGATGCTGGCCGTGGGCGGGATCACCAGCGCGATCAACAGTGCCGCCGCCGCCACTCCGCTGAGTGCTCTGATCAGCGGGGTGGCCACCGGCGGCCTCGCCCTGGCCGCCTATGCCAGGCTCGTGCGGTACCTGGAGGGCCGCGGCAGGCCGCAGGAGCTGGCTCCGGCGCAGGCCCGGCCGGAACTGTGCCGGGGGGCCCTGCTCGGGCTGGGTCTGTTCACCGTCACGATCGCGCTGGTCGCGATGACCGGCGGATACCACATCCACGGCTGGGGATCGATCGGTGGCGCACTGACCACGTTGGGGTTGATGAGCTGCGTGGCGGCCACTGAGGAACTGGCCTTCCGCGGTGCGCTGTTTCGGGTGCTGGAGGAGAAGACCGGGACGTGGGGGGCGCTGGCCGTCTCCGGGCTCGCTTTCGGCGGCCTGCACTTGGTCAACCCCGACGCGACGCTCTGGGGCGCGCTGGCCATCGCCGTCGAGGCCGGGCTGATGTTCGGCGCGCTCTACGCCGCCACCCGCTCGCTGTGGCTGCCGATCGGCCTGCACCTGGGCTGGAACATGGCCGAGCAGGGCATCTACGGCACCGCCGTCTCCGGCTCCGGGACCGGCACCGGCGGCCTGCTGCACGCCTCCGTCAGCGGTCCCCAGGCCCTGACCGGTGGCGACTTCGGCCCCGAGGCCAGCATCTTCGCCGTCCTGGTGTGCGCCGTGCCCACCGTGCTGTTCCTCATAACCGCCAAGCGCCAGGGCCGCATCTACACCCGCGCCGAAATGGCACAGGTACGTCAGAACTGACACGGGGCCGCGCCACCGGCGCGTGGAGGGCAGCCTGGCTGCCCGCCCTCCACGCGCTTCGCTGTTCGGACACGGTGCCGCTTCGCAGAGCTGGTGGCGGCCCACGACGGCTTCAGGGCGGCCGCGGTGGGCAGCGCCTGAGCGGGCTCGAGTACTCCGTCGTGGCCGCCGAGGAGCTGCACTCCGGCCGTACCGCTGTGCGCCTGTGGGCCGGACCCGACGTGGCGCGGACGGAACGGCGAGCGTAACGCGCTGTTCGCCGATTCGCTCGTCTACACCGGGATGCGGCTGGGCGAAGGGGCAAGCCGGCTCTTCACAGTCCAGGGTGGAGTCGTGGCCTGAAGCCGCTTCCGGATAAGGCTTGGGCACAGCGACATCCTTCCCACCCGCCCCGCAGGGCAAGCCAGTTCAGATGTCACCCGATCGTGCATCAGACCCATGCTTCGTGGGGCGTAGCGGTCGGCTACTCGCCAGTGACGCCATCGATGGCCTCGCGGAGGAGATCCGCATGGCCGACGTGGCGGGCGTACTCCTCGATCACGTGCTCAAGGACGAATCGCACATCGGTGTCACCGAATTCCGGGTTCGGCACGATGCGCGCGAGGTCGGCGGTCACCTTTGCGAATACCTGCCGCGACTCCTCGCACGCTTTCAGATAGTCCTCGTAGACCTCCCCGGCCGGCGTAGCGTCCGACTCGTCGTACCACTCGCCACCGTCAGCGGTGACGTAGGTCCGATAGGGAAAGAAGCGAGGCGTCGTGCCGGCCAACGTCCGCTGGAACCAGGCACGCTCAACCCCCTGCAGATGGCGCATGAGCCCCAGCAGGGTCAACGCCGACGACCGCACAGGACGTAGCCGCAGTTGTTCATCCGAGAGGCCCTCGCACTTCCACAAGAAGGTCGCTCGGTGGTAATCGAGATTCGAGGCGATCACCTCCAGCCACGGGCCCGATACTGCGCGCCCAGGCCGGACGATCTTCTGGACCACAATGTCGCTCACGCTGGATTCTCCTTACGGTCATCAAGCTTGGTCGAGTTCGTACGTGCCCACGATCCGAGGACTGGCCGACGCCCCTACCGGCACCTCACAAGCACATCCGCCCAAGAAGACCTCTCTTCGTATCGGAACTCATCGCTCGATGCCGCCTCGGGAGTGGCCCTCCATGGTTGCGAGTGGCCAGGTATCGCTGCGAGTCACAGGTGGCCTGAACACAACCCGGCGAACCTATGCGGTCACAGCACCAGGGCCTGTCTGGAGTCGTAACGACGTGGCGGGGAAAGGGGTTGGAGGGATGATGATCGGGCTGGTAGCTTGCAGTCGACCGTGACACCGCCCGAGGAGGTGAGACCCATGAACGCTGTATCAACGTGGGTGCTCCCCCTTCCCATCACGGCCGGCGATTGACGTAGGTGTCGCCGGGAGCGCCTCGACAACAAGGCACTCCCGAAAGGCAACACTTATGCACTTTCTGCAGTTCACCGCCGAGTCGTCGTCGAACAGCATGGTCGAACGCGACTTCATCGTGGGCGGTGTCCCCGGCGTTCTCTGGTCGCCGGTTTCCGGTGCAGCCGATCGCGCCCCCCTGGTCCTGATGGCCCACGGCGGCGGCAACCACAAGAAGCATCCGGCGATGTCCGGCCGCGCCCGTCTCCTCGTGACCGGCTGTGGTTTGCACGTCGCCGTCATCGACGCGCCCGGTCACGGCGACCGGCCGCGCACGAAGCACGACGAGGCGGAGATCGCCGAGCTGTTCCGGGCGCGGGCGGCGGGCGAGCCGGAAGGCCCGATCGTCGTGCGCTACAACGACCACCTGGCGGAGCTTGCCGTGCCCGAGTACCAGGCGACCCTGGACGCCCTCCAGAAACTCCCGGAGATCGGCACCGATGGGCCGGTCGGCTTCTGGGGCATCAACATGGGCACCGCGATCGGCATACCGTTCGTGGCGAACGAACCCAGGATCACCGCCGCGGTCTTCGGCCAGCACTGGCCCGATGTCCTGGCCGAGAAGGCGAAGCAGATCACCATCCCGATCGAGTTCGACCTGCAGTGGGACGACGAGCACATCTCGCGCGAGGAGGGTCTCGCGCTGTTCGACGCCTTCGCCTCAATGGAGAAGTCGTTGCACGTGAACTCGGGCAAGCACAAGGAGCTGCCCAGGTTCGAGGCCGACAGCGCGGTCCGGTTCTTCGCCCGGCACCTCGGCCGGCCGATCAGCTCGCCGGCCTGACGTGCGCGGTTGCGGCGTCCAGCTTGCCAGCCGGGCGCCGCGACCGCGGCCCCGGGGTGAGCCTGCGCATCCAGATGATGGATCCGCGTAGCTGGAGCCCCGCCATGCCCGGAGCTTGTTGATGCAGCGTTCCACCGTGTTGCGCTCCTTGTACTGCTCAGCATCATGTGACACCGGTCGACCGTCGTCCTTGCTTCCTTGCCGAAGGAGACGCCGAACGGGCCCGGCCCCGTGGCGGCTGCGCCACGGGGCCGGGCCCGTCGCTCTTCGGCTCTCAGCTTCCGGCGGGCTTCGTCGCGGGCTTGGCCGCGGTCGCAGCGCGCTGTCGTCACCGCGGTCGTCGCGATCTCGGTGCTCGCGGGTTCGGCGACCGTCGCGAGCGCCATCCTCAACTTTGGGGTGGAGTTCGACGTTATCGAGTCCCTGCTTGTGTGTGTCCGCGCCGCGGCCGCTGTGATCCGGGCCCGTGTTGCCGTGGTGGTCGATGTCGTGCTGGTGGTCGTGGATGTGACGGCGTGCGTGTGTCGTGATGAGCGGTGGTGGCTGGTTCTATGGTCGGTATCTGTGTGCCGAAGCCCGCTGCCGTCTTGGCCTCGTTCTGCGTGGCGGCCGCTGTGAGCGGGGCCTGGACGAGTAAATCGTGGATGCCGCGCTCGCCGCGCTTGCCGCGCACTGCACCGGTATCACCGGGGCGAGGATGTCGTGCGGTCAGAGCCCGGGGTACCGCCTCTGCACCGCGCGCTGGGCCCTGCCCGGGCCCGCTTTCGCCCGGCGCCGGGCGCCCGGTGCCCGGCGCCCGACGTTCGCGAGCCGGACCGTAATCCCGAGGGCGGCCCCGGCGATCGGGCCGCACCCCGACTTCCTCTGACGAAGCGGGGCAGTGGGACATCCCCCGGGTGCCGCTGCGCTACGACCGTGCCGTCATCGCCGGCGCAGCTGCGTGCAACGCGCAGCACCGGCCGGGATCCGTACGACATGGCGTTCCACCAGCAGGCTCCGCGGCCTGCCCTGGCGGGTGGCGTCGACCCCTTGCGATGCAGCGCCGTCACCGGTTTCATGAACTGGCGCGGGCTCAGCCCGGGAACGGGACTGTCCAAGACGGCTCCGACGCCGTGATCACACCAGCCACATCAAGATCTTTCCACTGCGGCTGATTCCTCCAGCCCGTGAAAGCGGGGTCCGGACACGAAAGCAAGGACGTCGCGGACCGCTTCGCGCAGGCTGCCGAAGTGACGATGCACGCCGTCCACCGCCGCTGGGGCGTTGACTCCCCACACCGTCATCCCGGCACGCAGCCCGGACTCAACCCCGGATGGGGCGTCCTCGATGACCAGACAGTCCTCCGGTTTGGCACCAAGTCGCGCGGCTGCCTGCAGATACGGCACAGGCGACGGCTTGCCTTCGTCCACGGCGGCCGCATCCACGAGGACCTCCGGGACCGGCAAGCCCGTCCGTGCGAAACGTCCACGTACCCGGTGCTCATAGTTCGAAGTCACCAGTGCCCAGGACCCGGGATGCAGAGTACTCAGCAGCTCCGAGGCGCCGCCGAAGGCCGTATACGCGCCGGAGCGGACGTCCTCGTCCTCCAGCTCGTGCAATGCGGCAAGGCACTCCCCGGGGTCCTGGTCCGGAGCAACCTGCGTGAAGGTCTCCATCGGCCTCGTCCGCAGCGCCACTCGATAGACCTCATCGGGGTCCAGTCCGTATCGCTCTGCCCACGTTCGCCAAACCAGGCGCTGATTGTCCACGGCGTCGATCAACGTGCCATCGACATCAAACAGGACATATCTCATCGCACCGGACTGGCCGGGTTCACTGGTCACGCTTCGATCATGCCATCAGGCCCTGAGCAGGCAGTCCAGTTGCCCAGATGCTGCCAGGGACGCAGACGCCCGAGCAGACAGCCGACCGCGAGCGCGACGGCCGCGATGACGACGCCCCTCACGCCCAGCGCATGCCGATGGTGGAGAGCTGCTCGACCCGCTCGGGCGTCAGCGACGCCGCCCTGCTTCGCTGGTTGCTGACCCAGGCGCCGAGCTTGATGTCCCGCTGCTCCTGCCGCTGTTCCCGGCTTTCGCCTTCGCCGTCGTGTCGGTCCACGGTGATGGTTTCTACGTGTTTGCGGGGGACCTGCAGGTGTCCCTCACGCTTGAAGTACTGGGTCGCGGCGGCCAGGTGCATGGCCCACTTGTCGGCCTGGCTGACCCGTGGCTTTGGTTTCTCGTTCTCGCTGGCGGGTGTGATGCCGAGGATGTGTTCGCACATCCATTGCTGCACCCCGGTCAGCTTCTCCCAGCCCAGCTGTTGTGCCCGTACCCACCGTCCGAGGTCTTCGCCTTGGCGTACGACGTCGCCCGGCGTGGTGGGTGGCGTCCCGCCGGCGTCAAGGTGCTGGCGGGTGAGGTGGAAGCACCGCTGCCATGTGACGGGCCATGCCGGGCACCAGGCGGGGTCGATGTCTTCCAGTTGCTCGCGCCGCTCCTGCGACATTGCCCCGGGCGACGATTGGGCCGAGAGGCCTTCGGCACTCCGTTGCTCGTTCTCGGCGGCCCGCCGGGCGGCGGCCCGCTGGTTCTTCAGCCAGATGCCCACCGTCGCGTCCTGGAACGTGGCGTCCAGGGGCGCGAGCAGGTGTCCGTGTTCGGTGGCCCATGCGCGGGCGGCGGCCAGGCCTTGTTCCCAGGCGAGGTCGTAGTGGGACCAGATCATGCCGAGCTTTTCGAGCTGTGCGGCGCGGTCTTGGTTCATGCGACCTTGGGCGTGGAAGCGGCGTGCGTCGGCGATCCACTGGCCAAGTGGAAAGCTGTGCAGCGGGGTCGGCCATACGATCTGCCCTGCCCCTGCCCCTGCCCCTTCCTCTGCCGCGCTGCCCGGGGCCCCGCTCTCGGCACCGCCGGTTTCCTTTCCGTGGGGGATGCGGTAGGTGAATGGGACGCGTAGGTCGCCATGCAGTCGGTGGTAGATGACAGCGGCTTCCACACCGCGGCGCCAGTGCTCGTGTTCGGGGTTGAGGACGCGGAGGTTGATGAACGCGGCCAGCTGGGCGGGGTTGCGGGGTGTGGAGAATTTCAGCAGGGCCTTGGCCGGGCTGCTGACGCCCTCCCACGCCGCCTGCTGCTCCTGGTCTTCGCCTTCTTCGCCCAGCTCGCGGCCCTTGGGGGAGCGGCTGGGGGCCTGCTGTTCGGCGAGGGCTTCCACGATCCGGGTGTCGTGTGCGCGGAGGGCTTCCAACAGCTTGGCCAGTCCGCCGTACGCCCGGGACGTGAGCATGTTGTCCGCCGTCTCCCCGGGCCCCAGCAGTACGGGCACCACGAGGGAGGCGGTTTTGCCTTCGCCGGGCTGCATCCGCAGGGCACGCCCGACAGCTTGGACGAGGTCGGGCATGGAGCCGCGTACGTCGGCGAAGTACACGGAATCGCATCGGGCTGTGTCGACGCCTTCTCCGAGGACTTTCACGGACCCCAGATAGCTCTTCTCGACCACGGTGCCGTCGCCCGTGATCCCGGTAGCGAACTCGTCCAGCACCCGCCTGCGATGAAGCGGCTTGTGCTCCCCGCACAGCCAGTTGGCCCAGACCGTCTTCGGGTACAGCTCCGGATCCGCCACGTGCAGCCGCTGAGCGACGTCCGGCAGGCCGGCCGCGAAAGCCTCGGCCTCCTTCACCACGTGGTGGAACACCAGCGTCCTGCGGAAGCCCTCCTCGGCCGACGCCTTCACCAGGGCGGTCTGCAGAGCGGCGAGCCGCGCCCCGCGTACGGCCTCGGACCGGGCCTCACCACCGAGGAGCTGCGCGGCCTGGAGCTGTGTGTCGGTGACGTCGACGCATACGACTTGGTAGGGGGAGCAGATGCCCCGGTCGATCGCTGCCGAGAGCGTCAGCGTGTAGCAGCGGCTGCCGAACGGGCCGTTTGGATCGTCGTCCATCGAGGCCACCAGCTCACCCGGCGCGCCCTGTTCCTGGTTCTCGTCTCCGAGTTGCCACAGCCGGGGTGTGGCCGTCATGTAGAGGCGCCGCAGGGCCGGGATTTTCTGGTTGTCGTGGACGACCGCCCACGGCTTGCCGATCCGCCCGGAGGTGCGGTGCGCCTCGTCGACGACGATCAGGTCCCAGCCCGAAAGGCCCGCGGTGTGCGCGCGCTCCAGCGTGCCCAGACCGAGGGAGGCGTAGGTGGCGAACACGGTGACCTTGTCGAAGGGCCGGGTCCACTCCACCAGCTCGTCCACGTCCGTGGTGTTCGGGAAGGACACCTCCTCACCCCGCAGCGATGACACCCCGATCATCGGGCCCGTGCGGCCGCCTTCACGCCACGCGGCCTCGGTCTGCGCCAGCAGGTCCAGCGAGGGGACGAGGACGAGCACACGCCCCGCGTGGAGCTCCTGCGCGCTGCGCACGGCGACGAGAGTTTTCCCGGATCCGGTTGCCATGATGACCTGGGTCCGGAGCCCTCGCTCGGGCACAAGTGATCTTGCAGGGAATTCGAGAGCACGGATAACCGCGTCGACGGCCTCTCTCTGATGCGGCCGGAGTGTTTTCTTTTCCATCGAGGCGTCTCTTTCCCAGAAATCCTGCTGCCCGTCTCTACCGCCCGTGTGCCGCCTTCAGCGCGGCGTGCTGCGCGTCGACGGCCGCGGTGAGGGAAGCGTGTAGCTGCCCAAGGAAGCTCCCGAGGTCTTCTGCAGCGATGCTGCAGCCGCTCTCCTCGAGCTCGAAGGTGCTGCCCGTGAGGGCGCCGGCGGTGAGGTGGTAGACGTATCCGCTGGTGTGGCCGAGGGCGTACATGGCTCCACCGCCGTCTGTGGCGAACACCGACACGGTGTCATCAACAACACCAGTGAGCCGGTTGGGATAGTTGCCTGCAGCGACCTGGGCAATGAGGGACGAGGCGTCATCGATCCAGATCCCGTTGCCGAGGTGAGGCAGCTCTGCCCCACCGAGATGCCCGTAGTACTCCAGGAGCGGGCCCGCCACGCCCTGCCGGGCCAAGACTTCCACCAACACGGGACCCTCTCCGGCGGGGACGCGGCACACAGTGTGCTCCCCGGGCAGGTACCCATGGACCGCCTCGAAGTCGGACACGAACTCGACCCCGAGCAGCTCCATGTCCTCATACCATTTCCTCAGACCTGCGAGGTGCACTCCATCACTCCTCGGATCAGGGAGGGCCACAAGTTCCAGACTATATCTGCAATTAATTTTGAAGCAAACCTTGTGCACTCTCACCATCACAAACACCCGACAGGTGCTGCTGCCGTGAAGAACACACCGCTCAATCGCAGCACACCGAGACCCCTGCAGTTCTCACCCCCCACGCCCCCACTGACACCCACTCAGCCCCCACACCCGGACAGCGACCACCGCCCCTCGGGCGGATGGTTTCCGACCACCCGTCACCACATGATGAGCGAAGCCCGTAATCGCACAGACAGGGGAACCGCAGGGGAGTCACGCCATCCGACGACAAGACAGACGCCCTGCACGTGGTGGAGCAGACGATGAGGACTCGCATGGTGTGAGAGGAGGTCTGCACGTCCCACTGGCCCCGCCCTTTTGACGAAGTATTGGAAGCACTGACGGCAGCTGCTCACCGGTGAGATGTGCCGATCGACCCCTCCTCCGCCAAGAGGGCCGCCCCGGAGATTCATGCAGGCTCCCGAGAGCGACCACCCCTGCTGCTGCTCGGGCCGCAAGGCCCGCAAGTGTGCCGCGCGAAGCGTGGCACACCCAGTGACGCGGAGCGTCACCAGGTGGCTGGAGCGCAGCGCAGGCCACCAGCCGGCCGAAGGCCGGCCCCGCACCCGCAACACGGTGCACCCGCACTGCAGTTGCCCCCGAAGCGAAGCGAAGGGGGCAACGCGGTGAGCAAAGCGAACCGCTCCGTTCCCGCGAAGCGGGAACAACTGGGCTGCGAAGCAGCCCAGTTCGCTTGCACATCGCGCAGCGATGTGGTAC